>CBDIIB010000001.1:0-17252 GCA_965279525.1 Tagaea sp.
CAGGCTATCGAGAAGCGCGTTGCGCAGGAGCTGACCGGACCGGTCGGGAATCGGGGCAACACGGATCGCGGCAAGTTCGTCGGAAACCGGACTGGTGCCTGACGACCGGCCGAGCAGCGGCTGGAATCCGCACCCGGCCGCACCGAACACGACGGCCGCCAGCACAAGCGCGATCCGTACTGACGCGGGCATCAAGATTTTCCGTCCCATCGATGAGCTGTCCTTGGAGTTACGTGACCCGATACGGAGCCGGTAGAAGATGACGGCACGACCGGAGACTTCACGATACCTTGAATGGCCGCAGACCTGAAGTCCGGCAATTCGGGCAAGTCGCTCAGCCCTTGATCGTGGCAACCACCTTCTGGAGTCGAAGGAGAGGGCGCCGCGGATTCAATCGGTAGTCGATATATGTGACTTCGATCGACGATGCGCGATCCTTGAGGTAGTGGCGATAGTCATGGCCCCACATCCCGGAAGCCAGATGGATGGAACGTCCAGGATACTTTTCGGGATGGTAGATCTGGCTCATCGGGTCAACGACGAGGAGTTCACGGACACCGGATGTCGTCAGTGCCGTTATGTACCGAACGAGCTCCCTCGGAGGCATGACGGCAAATGTCGCATTTGCAAAGGCAATCTGCGCTTCAATCGCGCCGGATTCGAGAAGATCGAGCGCATACCCTCCGACAAACCGGATATTGGGGGCACGATGGCTGCGCTCCGCATGGCTCACGGATAGATCGATTCCCACGAATTCGACATCCGCGTGCCGGGACGCGATGTAAGAGAGCAACCTGCCGTTTCCGGTACCGATCTCGATGACTCGCAGCGGGTTCGAATTCCCGTTCCGTCGGCGATCGATCGCCTTGTCGATATCGTCAAGTGCAAGTGCCTGGATCTGGTCGCCGAGCGGAAGATGCTGGTCGCCGTGGCGCAGTGTCTCCGTTCCCCATCCGCCCAGATCGTCGCCGGAGTAGGTCCGGACTGCATAGTCGGTTATCGAGTCGCGCTCCCGATCGAGCAAGAATTCCGCATGATACCGGACCGGCTTCACCACCCATCTGTGGGCCAGAAACCGTCGCGCAATGGTCGATAGCAGCCCGTCCGCCTGCGCCAGGAAGTGGAACCGGAAGGGCCCGACTATCGCAAGCAGGATCGCGCCCAGAATGATCTCCAGCCGCAACTTCATCTCTGTGTCCCGAGTGGATTCGGATTCATTGCCGGCGACCTCAACGGTCCGCGGGATGGCGTGGGGACGCCTTCAGGCGGTGCAGCAAGAGGAAGAATCGGTTGAAGAGCCGGTCGGGCATGACGGCTTGCGCCACAAGAAGGATCCATACCCCGGCCAACGCGTGCGTCGATGGTTGCCGCCGCCAGATTCGCCAGAGCCGCCACAGCGACGGAAGCGCGTACAGATCCGGATGCTTGTGCCGAATGCTCCGCCATATCCTGGCGTGCCGAAGCTGGGAGACGCTTTGGAGCATGCCGGTCGCAAGCCGGCGATAGCGGAACAGCGGGAGCGGCACCAACACACCTTGCACGCCGGCCTTCGATATCCGCAGGTTGAACTCCCAGTCTTCGTATCCATCCCGCATCGCCTCGTCGTAGCCCCCGGCCAGCGTCCATACGGAACGGCGCATCAGCATGCAGTAAGGAAGCTGGTTCGTAGCCAACTGTTCGAAGAAGTTCCACGTCTTGAATACCCGCCCGTGTTCGTCTCCGAATACGGATATCTGCGTATAGGCGTATCCGGCCGTACTCTGCTCCAGTTCCGCAAGGCACAGCTCCAGCATGCGCGGCTCGATCCGATCGTCGGCGTCGAGCGGAAGGACGAACTCTCCGCGAGCAGCGGCGAAACCGGCATTCCGTGCGGCTGAAAGCCCGCGATTGTCCTGCCTGACCAGACGAACGTCGCCAGGCATCGCGTTCAGGAAAGCCACCGTCTCGGGTGCATTCGAGCCGTCGTCAACGACGATGATCTCGAAGTCCCGGAACGACTGCACACGCACGCTCTCGATCGTCTCGGCCAGATAGCGATGCGAGTTGTAGCAGGGGATGACGACACTGATCCGGGGCATCGGATCAGGTCCGTTCCGGCCGGCAGTCGGCCCAGATCTCGCCCCAGACGGTGCGGCGCTCTACGACGGTGAGCCCCGCCGCCGAGATTTCCGCGTCGAACTCGACAAGCGTGTGTTCGATGAAATGCTCGGGATCCGACATCCAGTTGGCGCCGATCTCGCGCCGCATCGCCATCTTCCAGTCGCGCTCGAACAGCGGCACCCGGATCAGGATCCGGTCGGGCCGAGCGGTCGCGACGAGGCCGCGCAGGAAGTCGACGCGCGCCTCGAGATGCTCGAGCACGTTCGACAGCACGACGACGTTCCATGGCCCCGGTGGCAGTGCCACGGTTGCGTCGGCGCGCGCGAAGGAAAGGTTGGGCGGGTTCGCGGCAGCACGCGCTGCGGCAAGGCGGCCTTCGTCGAGCTCGACGCCGAGAACGTCGCAGGCCGCACGCGCATGCGCGATCGAGCGTGCCACCGCGCCGTAGCCGCAGCCGACATCGAGCACGCGTGCCCCGTCGGGGATGCGTTCGACGAAGAAGTCGTGATAGCGCGTGAGCCGATGCTTGGGATGCTCGCCGCCGCCGAAGGCCGTCGCGCGCTCGTTGATCGCGAGTTCCAGGGTGTCCTGGATCGCGAAGAGATTTCGCAGGCCTTCGGCCGGACCGCCGGCACGCCCTTCCAGGACGAACAGTCCAAGCGCGAAACGGCGACGCAGGCCCGTCGGCAGAAAGCGCCAAAGCGCGGCTAGCAAGCCTGCAACGCGGAACAGCAATGCCTTCATCGCGTGAGATCCTCGAACACCGCGCGGTGGCGTGCGACCCAGTGCGCGATGTCGAAACGCTCGACGGCGCGCGCGCGCGCGCGCGCGCCGAGCACGGCCCGGTCGTTCGCGGCGCGCAGCATGGCGTCGGCCAGAGCGTCGGGATCGGGGACCTGCGGCACGTCCCAGGACTCCTGGACGTCGACACCGATGCCCGCTTCACCGACCAGTTCGGGCACGCCGCCGCTGACCGAGTAGACGACAGGCAGGCCGCAGGCCATCGCCTCGATCACGGCGTTCGGGCACGCATCGTTGTGCTTGGTCGAAACGTAGACATGCGCCGACCGGTAGATGCCGGGCGCCTCGACTTGAGTGTACCGGCCGGCCATCTCGACGCGCCCGGCGATCCCGAGGCGGCCCGCGAGCGACCGGACGCGCGCGTCTACGACAGGTGGCGACCAGCCGACGAGCCGAAGCCGTGCGTCGAGGCCGCGCGCGACGACCGCCGCGAAGCTCACAAGCGCGCTCTCGATCCGGTAGAACAGGTGCGCGTCCATCTTTCCCGTCAACAGGAACACGACGGGGCCTTCCGGTGCGCGCTCGGGCGGCGTGAAGCGGCCCGTGTCGATCGCATTGTGCAGGATCTCGCCACTTCCCTGCCGCCGGCCAAGGAACTCGTCCGCCGCACGACGGCAGAACTCGCTCTGCCAGAAGACGTGTTCCGCCCGCATGTAGGTACGTGCCATGCGCGCGTTGCCGGCCTTCCAGTCGCCCTCGAACCAGGCGGGGTAGAAGACGCCGTTCTGGTTGTGGACGATCGGGGTTCGCCGCGCCGCCAGCACGGCGAGCGCGAGCCCAGGCAGGTACGGCGCGTTCGAAAGGCAATAGACCAGATTGTAGTTCCAGAGATGCTGGGGGAAGTACCGCGTCAACCGGCTTACCTTGACCAGCGGACCGCCGACATCGCCTGCGAGCGCGCCGCCATAAAAAACGCGCGGCGCGCCCCTGCCACCGGACGTGAAAGCCGACGCAAGGGCATGCGCGCCCAGTGCCGTCGCGTAGCCCAACGCCAGTAGCTTCTTCGGTGCCGAGATGCTTCGCTTCTCGTCCGTCATCGCGTCTCGGGTCGGCGCGCGACAGCCATCACGTTGTGGCCGATGAGCCCCGCCCACAGGAAGGGGGCGATGCCGGCGGCGAGATAGCGGGTGATCTTCAGGTCCCAGTGCAGGCCGAAATTGACCGACAGGAAGCGGATCACGCCCTGGCGCTTGGAGATCGCGCGGACATCGAGGACTTCGAATCCGTTGCGGGCGAGCGCGTCCCGCAGTTCGCCGCGCGTGAACCGCCATTGGTAGAACCGGGATGTGTCGCCGTCCGGTCCGCCGAGACGGCGGCCTGCGAACGCCGCCGAGAAGGCATGGCGCAGATTGTCGAACGGTATGCGCACGAACAGATATCCGCCGGGCCGCAGGATCCGCATTGCTTCGCGGATGCAGCCATCCAATCCGTCTTCGAAATGCTCGAACGTGCCCCACGAAAAATATCCGTCGAACGACTCGTCCGGCAGCCCGGTCGCGCGGATATCGCCGACATGGAACTCCTGGTCGGGAAATACCTTCTGCAGCTGCGCGATCGTCTCGACCGACAGGTCGAGACCCACCGTCGGATATCCGAGTCGCGTCATGAAAGCCGTCCATTCGCCCAGCCCGCAACCGCCATCGAGCAGGCGCGCACCTGCCGGCAGCCGCTTCAGGAACGGCGACATGAGACGGTATTCCTCCTGACGGGGTACGCGCCGCGTCACGCCGTTAGGCCCGCCCATCCGGCGCCAGACATCGGTCCAGTAGTTCGCCACGAATGCCACTTCGTCCCGGGCGGCGTTCTCGGCCGTAACGGCCATATAGTCCTTGCGCATCGAAGGGACGTCTCCTGCAGTCGGTCGCCGACCCGCGACCTAGCGGTTAATCCGACAGAACGGGAATAGGGTCAAGTAACACTTGACGAAATCGGCTTACGTCGTATACGCCACGGCGTTTCCGTCGGCACCGGGTTCGGCGGTCGACCCAGCATATCCGGGAGCGCGATGCCAACCATCGACCTTACCGGCCGGACCGTCGCCGTGACTGGCGGCGCCGGCCTGATCGGCTCCTTCCTCGTCGAAGACCTTCTCGCCCGGGGCGCGCGGGTGGTCGTCATCGACGATTTCTCGACCGGCCTGCACGCGCATCTCGCGGACATGGCGGATCGCATCGAGTTGCGCGAAGGCGATCTCGAACGCCCGGGCGTGGCGCTCGAAACTCTTGCCGGCGCCGAGATCGTGTTCCATCTCGCGAGCCGCGCCTTCGGCGTCGGCTACGGCGCCAGTCGGCATCTCGAGATCTGCCTGCACAACGAGCGGGTGACGAACAACGTCGTCGAGGCCCTCGCCCGGCACCGGCCGGCATTCGCATTGGCGGTCTCCTCGTCCTGCGTGCATCGCGACGACGGACCGGACACCTTCCCCGAACTTCCGGTCTACGACGGCGCCCCCGAGCGCGTGAACAGCGGCTACGGATGGGCGAAGCGATTCCTCGAGACGAAGTTCACGATGCTGGCCGAGAGCACCGGCATCGGCGTTGCGATCGCGCGCCCGGTCAACATCTACGGCGAGCGCTACCGCTGGCGCGGCGCCAACAGCCAGGCGATCCCCATGCTTGTCCACAAGGTGATGAGCGGCATGAATCCGGTCGTGATCTGGGGCAGCGGCAAGCAACGGCGCAACTACCTCCACGCCTCGGACTGCGCGCGACTGCTGCGCCGGCTGGTCGAAGCGGGGGCCGCAGGCCAGACCGTCAATGTCGGCCTCGAGGAGACCGTGACGATGGCTGAACTCGTTGCGACAATCACCGACGTGACCGGGAGCCTGGCAAAGACCGTGCTCGATACGACGAAACCCGAGGGCCGTTTCGTGAAGTCGGCGGACTCGACCCGGCTGCGCGCGTTGCTCGGCGCGGTCGAGCCGGAGATCGGACTTCGGGAAGGCATCTCGCGCATGGCAGACTGGTTCCGCGCACTGCCGGAAATCGACCGGAAGAGCACGGTGGCCTGAGGAGTCCGGACTCGGCCGCGCAGGCGGAGCCGGCCGTCCGATCCTTTACCCCGGCCATCGATCTGGATAACCTGAAATACTGGTCCTGCTGCCAGATGGAACCCTGTCTGCGATGAAGATTTCGACGCTTAAGTTCGGCACCGCCAGCATTCGCGACCTTGTCGGGCTTGTCCGCGACGAAGGCATCTGCATCGTCGAGGACATTGTCCGGCCGGACGCGCTCGCGGCACTGTCCGCAGAACTCGGGCGGATCGATTCGCAGCGGACCGAGTGGATGCGGCATCACGCGACGTCGTCCGGCTATTTCATGAGCTGTTCGCCGGTCAAGGTCCGGCACGTCGCTTCCACCGTGCCCGCGATCGCGGAACTCCTCCGCCAGCCGTTTCTTGCGGATGTCGCCCGACGCTATCTTGGCGCCGGCTGGTATCTCGAGACCGTCGTCGCCGACTTCAAGCTCCCGAACGTCCAGCCGATCACGGCGTGGCACAGCGACGATCCCGCCGGTCTGCGCGGGATATGCCTGAAGTTCATGTTCTACCTGAACGACGTGTCGGCGCAGAACGGCGCCTTTGCCTTCGTCCCGAAATCGCATCGTCTGATCGGCCGGCTGGCACGCGCGATCGGCAGCTCCGCGACTTCGCAGGACGCACTTTACGACTATTCCGACATGCGCAAGACGGCGATGAAAATCGGCGCCTTCGACGCGGTGCTGCAGGAGTCCGAGTTCCGGGTCATGGATGAAGCGATCACCGGAGCAGCCGCCGACGCGTACAGCGTGGCGGCGAAGGCGGGATCGGTCGTCGTCTTCGACTCCAACGGCGTCCATCGGGGCGGCATCGTTTCGCACGGAACACGGTCGATATTGCGCGCGCACTACCGAGACTTCCGGCCGAGCGTCCACCTGTCGTCGCTGCGGAGCGCCTACAACTACGCACGGCAATTCGCCGCCCGCCGGCTCGCCTAGCGCGATCAGCCGACTTGGGCCCTGCCGCCAAGAAGTGGCGCGTAGACCCCTTCCCAATGCGCGTCGGCGATCGCTCGCCAGTCGAACGCCGCGACATCGGCCCGGGCCGCGGCAGTCCACGCCGCAGCCATCGGCGCGTCGCCGAGCACCTCGCGCGCGCGCGCGACGAACGCTTCGACATCTCCGACGTCCACCAGCGCGCCATTGATCCCGTCGCGGATCATGTCGGGCGCCATGCCGCAGGCGCCCGCGACGATCGGGATGCCGGCCGCGAAGCACTCCGGCACCGCCTTGGGGCCCCCTTCCTCCCGCGAGGTCATCAGATAAAGGTCGAGAGCCGCGTAGGCGTCGGCGATCTCGAGATAGTCCTCGAGATAGACGTGCCGGAACGGCACGTCGGCCGCCGCGAGGCCGGCCTTGACGTAGCCGCGTGCGGGCCCGGTCAGCAATGCCATGACCGGAAGGCCCTGCGCCCGGAGTGCGGCCATCGACTGCACGAATATGTCCGGCCCTTTGATCAGTTTTGGTGCCAGGCCCTCGCCCCAGCCCACGCCGTCCTTCTGGAACGAGCCGATGGCGACGGCGTCGTCAGGAATGCCGAAACGCGCGCGTGCCGCCGTCCGGCGCGCCGGGTCGGCCGGCATGAAACGGACGGTATCGACGCCGATCGGAATGCGGACCAGCTTGTCCTTCGGCACGCCCCATGCGAGCAGACGCCGCTCCATCTCCGCTGCCGCAGTCACGACGGCCGATATCCTGCCAAGTCCCGCAAGGAAGCGCTCCACATCGCGCGCCGCCTCGGGTCCGTCCTCCGGCTTGCCGTGGAAATACGTCACGACATAGGCCGGCCCGTCGCGGAGATGCTTGCTCCACGCGTTCCAGAGATAGTGCGAGCCGAAATGCACGACACGCCCCCCCTGACGCCAAGGCCGGTCGGAAAGCTGGGTCGTGCCGGGATGCGCGGCCTCGACGCCGCGCGTGATGTAGATGCCGTCCCAGCGGATCGACCAGTCGTTGCGTTCGACGACGAAGGTCACGGGCCGTGCCGGCAGCCGCAGACCCGGCAAGCGCCCGGCCTGCGCGAGCAGTGCACGCGCCGCCGATCTCAGGACGATGCTCATATGCCCGCCAGACAGCGCAGGAATGCCGCTGGCGACCGCCAGAGCCGGCGCGAAGCGACGATCGCGGCACGCCCTTCGACGGCGGCCCCGAGTGCTTCGATCCAATCGGCGCACATTCGCCCCGCTGTCCATGGATATTCGGGCATCCGCGCGCGCAGTCCGGCATAGTCGGCAATCAGGCGTTCCAGCGCCAAGACGAGATCGCCCGGACCGTCGAACGCTTCGCCGAAGCCTGTGCAGTACTCCGGCATGCAGCCGCTGTTGCGGTAGAGCAGCGGCAGGCCGCAGCGAGCACCCTCGTTCTGGTGGTTGCCGCCGGGCTCGAACTGCGAGCCGGTCACGTAGACGTGGTGGCGGCGCAGTTCGTCGGCAAGTGCAGCTCCCGCCAGCGGCGGGCTGTAGGCGGCATTCCGGAAGCGGAACCCCGCCGGCAGGTTGCCGACATAGGTGAACGCGATCCGCTTGCGCCACGCCGGGTCGTCGAGCAACGCGTCAAGGGCCCCGTAGACGTCGAAGCCTTTCAGCTCGTGGAAGCCCCAGTGATGCGTCACCAGCCGCAGAACTCCCCGTCCGTCCCAAGGGACATGGCCACGGTCGTGGAACAGCGTTTCGTCGGCACCGTTGCGCAGGATCCGGAACGGCGTGCGCCGGTTGGCGCGCCAGACCGGCAGTTCCGTCAGCCATTCACCGACGAACGCCGTCACGTCGGCGCAGTAGTTCGCGCGCGCAAGCATCGCGTCGACATGGGAAGTTCCCTTGCGCAGGTCGCACTCGTTGATCCGGTGGAACACGACCGCGTCCGGGTTCCGTACCGCGAGATAGCGCAGGATGGCGCCGGGGCCGAACGCAGCCGCAGGATTGCGCCGGCGCGGATCGGTGAGCACGATCGCGTCGACGTCGGGATCCCGGAGATCAAAGCGCACCGAATGGCCGGCGCGGATGAGCCCGGCAGACAGCGCATGCGCGAACATGTTGCCCCCGCCCCAAGGGCCGTCCATGAGGCGGTGGCCAAGCGCCACCTTCATTGCCGCGCCACCGCGATCACGTCGCGTCGCCGATCCGGTACTCGGGGTTGAGGCCGCTCTTCGCGTAATAGACGCCGCCATCGACGTCCGCACCCTTGCGGGCAAGGGCGGCGTAGCGCTTGCCGACCAGTTCGGGGTTCGTCTTCCGGAAGCAGCCGCTGTCGACGACGGTCCCGAACCCGGCCATATCGAGCCAGGCGCGGATCGCGCCGGCACTCGGCATGTGGGTGATCGTGCCCGTGTCGCGGAAGGTCTTCGGCCAGTGGACCTGCACGTAAGCACCGTCGCGAAGTTCGCGCGGCCCGCGCAGCGTCGAACTCTCGAGCACAAGCCAGCCATCAGGTTCGAGCTGGCGGAACAGCGTGCGGAGCATGCGCAGCTGTTCGGCGTTGTGGTAGAGCACGCCGGTGAACCAGATGAGGTCGAAGCGGCCGAGCCCGACGCGCGCCGCCGGGTCCATGTAGAGGTAGTTCGCCTCGATGTAGCGGTGCGGGCAGGCGATCTCGGCAAGCCAGCCGCGGTTGACCTCGCCCTTTTCGGGCAGGTCGAGCATGACGAGTTCGGCCGGTGCAAGCCCCGCCAGGCGACGCGAATCGAGGCCGTCGCGCGGCCCGATTTCGAGGATCCGCCTTCCCGCAAACCGGCCGGGCCCGGCCAGCGCCGCGAGTTCGTCGAACAGCGCCACGCGGTAGGGCAGCCATTCCTCGCCTTCCCGGCGCGGCCCGCGGACGAGAGTCCGCAGGCGTTCGCGCCAGGCGGTCGGCAGCGCGTCGGCAATTCGTCTGAGCATCGCGTTCATCCCCGTGTTGCGCCGGTCCGCGCCGAAGCTTCGCCCGCAAGCCGGTCCGCGAGCGCCACGATCGCCTTGTCCATTCGCGCGAGCGGGAAGTGGCGCAACGCGTCGGCGCGCGCGGCCGCCCCGATCCGGCGACGGAGATCGGCATCGGCCATCAGGCGGTCGATGGCGGCGGCGAACGCGACGGGATCGCCCGGCGGCACGAGAATGCAGTTCTCGCCCGTCCGAAAGACTTCGGGATCCCAGAGGCCGCGGTTGCGCGTGAGCACGACCGGCCGCCCGCACGCCATCGCCTGGAGCGTGACCGAGTAGCCGCTGGGCTGATGGACGTCGTGGAGCGGGACGGCCACCACAGCGGCCGAGCGGTAGAGGTCGCGCAATACGACGTCGGTAATCGGGGAGCCATAGAGGTTCCCGCGGACGAGTTCGACCCGGCCGTCAGGCGGCGTGCGGACAGGCAGACTCGTCAGGATCCGCATCCGCGCCGCGGTCGGGGCGGCGACGAGGGTCGCATAGTCGCGCTGCGGATCGGAGCCGACAGCAAAGACGCGCGCTTCCTCGGCTCCGTCCGCCGATGGCGTCCAGAAATCGGTGTCGACACCGAACGGGAACAGCGACGTGCGCGACACGTCGATCCCGTACATCTCGATGGCTTTCAGCCGGTCGACCTCGCCGAAGAAGAAGAGGTGGTCAAGGCCGCGGACCGCGCGCGCGATCCGGCGGCGCACGAAGGGCCGCGCCCATGCCCGGGCGCGCTCGTGGACGTCGGCCAGGCCGTGGAACCCGCCGGCCAGAAAAGTGCGGCCCGACGACGGCCGCCAGTAGCCCATCGACAGGCTGAACGCGTCGGTGAAGCTGAGTGCGATATCCGAACCGGCGAACGCGGGTTCGAGCGCACGGACGCGCTGGCGAGACATTCCGAAGACGAGGAAGCGGTTGCGCAGATGCTCCCACTGGAGATCGAGGCGTGCGAAGAACCCGGGGGGATCGGTGCGCGTGTCGCCGATCGCGCAATCCCTTCCGGCCGCCTTTAGCCCGAGATAGCCGTAGAAGAAATCTCGCGGGA
The DNA here is from genome assembly GCA_965279525.1 of Tagaea sp. GTDB lineage: Bacteria > Pseudomonadota > Alphaproteobacteria > CACIAM-22H2 > CACIAM-22H2 > Tagaea. The sequence continues at coordinate 10,884 of CBDIIB010000001.1, forward strand.
CCTGCCCGTCCGCGAGTTCGGCAAGACGGCGGCGGCGGCTCTCGCCGGGATAGAGGAACAGGTAGCGCATTTTCGTTAGGATGGCGTTCGCGGCGTGGCACTTCCGGGACGACCCGCCAGGAACTCGGCGACATGACGCGCCAACCGCGCCGAGTAGCTTTCCTCGAAGCTGTCGGCGAAATAGGCGGCCGCGCGGCGCATGCGTTCGGCATTGCCTTCCTGCTGGCTGCGCCGGAGAAGTTCCTCGATCATCGGCAGGAACTCCTGGCGGGACCGGGCGATGACGAAATCCGGGGACTCGTAGACCGGCACGAAATGGGCGAGCGGTGATACCCGCTTGAAGCTGATCGACTCCTCCTCGAACGGGAGATAGCACATCGACGCGCGGCCCATCACGGCCGCTTCGACGACGACCGTCGAAAGCGGCGATACCACGGCATCGACATGGGCAAGCGTGTCGCGCATCACCGCATAGTCGGTGAGGTAAACGCCGTCCCAACCTTCCTTCGTGCGCCGGAGATACTCGCGCATCGTGGGATCGATCGTGACGTGCTTCCAGGCACGGTCGAGTATCCGGCCGCCGCCCTTGCCGCCGAGCCCCCAGGGATGCGGCCGGTAGTAGACGTGCAGATCGCCGGCCGCACCGCCTTCGATCCAATCTTCGAGCATGCTCAGATGGGCGTACTCGTCGAGGATCTTGGACGAACCTGCGTACATCAGGATCCGCTTGTCGGCCGGAAGGGCATTGACCGCGCGGAATTCGTCGCGCGAAAGCGGTGACGGCACGCGATAGACGTCGAACTGCGCCGCGCCGAAACGGACGACGGTCGGAGAGCGTGCGTCCAGGTAGTCGCGCGCGTGTTCTTCCGTCTGCTGGCCCCAGACGAACAGCCGGTCCGGCATCGACTGCACGTAGCGGCAGGTCGAAATGTTGTCCCAGGAGTTCATCAGGATATAGAGCGGGATGCCGTAGCGCTTGCTGTGGTCGAGAAGGTCGTTGACGAACAGTCCGTCCATCACGGTCGGATGGATGATGAGGTCGAACCCGCCATTCTCGAGCAGCTTCTCGAGTTCGCGATTGGGGTTCCGGGCGAGCTTCAATCGGCCGAGCGCCCGGTAGGCCTGAAAAACGCCGGGCAACGCCGCCAAAGTGAACTGGACGGCATGGAACCGGCCGACGGCGACCCGCGAGGAGAATCGCAGGTACTTCGCCTGCGGACCCGACCGCCAGCGCAGTCGATTGACGTGCATCATGCGCGACCAGACCGATTGCCGCGCCTGGACGATGGGCAGTGTCTTGACCTCGCCAGTCAGGGCAAGCTCGCGCAATCCGATCGTGACCCGGCGCTTGAAGCTCGGATCGGGCAGCACGTAGACGACCTCGTGCTCGCGTTCCAGGTCCCGGAAGGCGCCGCCGTGGATGAAGTTCCGGATGACGATGTCGTGGTCGAGAAAAATCGCGATCTTCATTCTTGTTTCACCTTGCGCCCAGCCAGTCGCGTACGGCACCCATCGCACCGTCCATCTCCTGCGCCAGGCGCTTGTTCACATCTACGATCACCGCCGGATCGACAAGACTGCCATCGAGCGCCAGGTTGATCCGGCCGCTCAGGGTCTCGGGCGCATTGAGGTCGTAACGGAATGCCAGTTCGCCGAGGCCGACGCCCTCCAGCGTGTCGAGGACCTTCGGATAGGTCACCAGGCCGATGGGCGATTTCCCCATTCCTATCGAGCAGACAAGCGAATGGAATCGCATCCCGAACACCGCGTCGCAGCGCGCATACTCGCCGAAGATTTCGAGATGGGCATCCGGGCCGACCACATAGGGTGCCACGCGGCACTTGGTCCGCCGGATTCGATCCGAAACACGATCGAGGACAGCACCGATCAGTTCGAGATCGCGGAAGATATGGGGAAAGAACACGAACTCGACGTCCGGGCGTCCGGCATCCAGCCGCTCGATCGTCGACGCGATATGCGCGACGAAGCCTTCGTGTCCGAGCCCGCACCATCCGCGGGTGCTCCGGCCGAAACGCAGCTCCGGCATGTCGCCCGCAAGACTGATACCGACGGTCGGTCCCTTCCCCTTGCGGACAGGGAGCTTGCCGAGTGCGGCGCCGACGAAGAATCCGCCGTCAGGCACTTCGCGGACATGGGCGGCGTATTCAGCGCCGATCTGTTCGTTCACCGTCCGCCAGGATCCGTCGTTCCGGCAGGTGACCAGATTGCGCCCGGATTCCAGGACGCCGTCGAGGAACCGCCTGAACTTCAGGATGTTGGCTTCCGGCGCGCCCTTGTAGGGGTCGCATCCCAGTCCGAAGAAGTACATGGGCACACGGATCTTCGCCGCAAGTTCGGGCGGCAGGTCGATTGTGCAGCCGGTTCGCGATTTCTCGACCCAGAGCTCGAAGAAATTCCCGCCGCCGAAGACGACAAGGTCGTGCGCGTTCGCAAGGTCGACGAAGCGGTCGTCGAATGCCCATTCGCCCCAGTAGCTGCGTCTGATCTCGAGGCGCTCGACCTCGAATTCACCGATGGCTTTCTTCAAACCGACATAGAAGCCGGCGTGGTTCGCGGCATCGCCGACGTTTCCGTAGAAACTCGCGACATGCAGGATGCGGCGTGGGCGCGTCATTCCGGCTTCAGCTCCGTCGGTTCGTCGTCAGCAAGAACTCGGCGAAGGCAAGGTCGTGCGCCGTATCGATGTCCGTGCTCTCGAATTCGTCCATCTCGTACCACACCGGCGGCGGCGCGAAGAAAGTGCGCGCGCGGCGGTAAGGTTCCGAAGCCGCGACGTAGATGGCTCCGTTCGGTGCGATCGCCTTCGGCAGGCTCTGGTCCGGCGCCTCGAAAGAGGCCATCGATTCGACCGCCACGAATTTTCCGTCCCGCTCCACCAGCGACTTGTAGGGATGCGGATGCGGCCTGCGACAGCCGACGACCGCAGGCCCGCGAGCCGCCTCGAACATTTCGAGGGCCGCACGGATATTCTCGGCCGTCCGCAACGGGGATGTCGGCTGCAGCAGACAGAACGCGCTTTGCCCGGCGTGGCGCGGATCGTCGAGGACGTGGACGATGGCGTCGCTGCTGCGTGCGGCATCGCCAGCCAGCTCCGGTGGCCGCTCGACCACCGCGGCGCCTGCGCCGGCAGCGAAAGCCGCGATCTGCGGATCGTCGGTGGTGACGACGACCGCGTCGAAGGCCCGCGACGCCAGCGCAACGTCAATGCTGTAGGCGATCAGCGGCCGCCCGGCCAGCTGCCGCATGTTCTTGCCGGGCAGGCGCTTGGAGCCGCCGCGCGCTGTGATGATGGCGATCATGGGATTTTCTCTGATCCGCGCTAGTCCGACGCGGCGCCGTCGTGGAACTTCTTCTGGATCGGAATGCGCCAGATCGACCCCTCTTCGAGCGTGCGCCTGAAGTTGGCGGCACTCTCGCCCCGCCCGAACTGGTAGGACGGTTCGAACCGCTTGTGCGGACGGATGCGCGCAAGCGCATCCCGGATATCCTCGAAACGGGCGGGTACGTTGACGATCGATGCGGCTTCGGATCGCGCGTGCTGGCGCGTGCCCACATTGATCGTCGGAACGCCGAAAGCGGGCGCTTCATGGATGCCCGAACTCGAATTGCCGAGAATGCATTCGGCATTCTTGAGAAGCGTAAGGTAGCTTTCGAAACGGACGGACGGAAACTTCCGGATCCTGGGGTTTCCGTCAAACTTCCGGTACGCCGCCTCGATGAGACCGCGGCCGGAATCGTTGTTGGGAAGAATCACGACCGCATTGCGCTCGCTGGCCAGCAACGCGTCGGCGACGGCGTTGGCCTCTGACCCCGTCTTTTTCTCCGTCGTCACCGGATGGAGTGCGAGGACCACATAGTTCTCGAACGGAATCTCGTAGTGCCGCCGGACGGCGTCGAGCGCCGGCAACCGGTCCGAAAAGATCAGATCGAGGCTTGGCGAGCCGATCACGAAGATCGATGCAGGCGACTCGCCCATCCGCAGCAGGCGGCCCCTTGCGTCCTCATTCGACACGAAATGCACCTGGGCGAGTTTCGAGATCGAATGCCGGAGCATCTCGTCGACGGTCCCGGACACCTCGCCGCCCTCGATATGCCCGACCCGCACGTTCCGCAGGCAGGCGGCGAGCGTGGCCCCCATGGGCTCGACCCGATCCCCGTGGACGACCAGCAGATCGGTCGGGTTCTGCTCGAGGTAGCGGGTCACGATGCGGACGGTGCCGGCCAGCGCGTCGGCCATCCCGTCGCCGATATCCTGGTTGGAGACGGCATGGATCCGCCGGAACCCCGCCCGGTAGATCTCGTTGACCGTCAGCCCGTACTCGGCGAGCAGGTGCATGCCCGTCGCGAGGATCTGGACCTCGAACGCCGGGTCGCTGTACACGGACTCGATCAGCGGCTGGAGCTTGCCGAAATCCGCGCGCGTTGCCGTCAGGAACGTGAGGCGCTTCTTCACCGTCAAGAGAGCCAGTCCCGCTTGATCTGGATGTCCGGCGCGATGTCGCGGTTGGCGACGCGTCCGATCACGGCCTCGAACTCCGCGGCCGCGATCTCGCCGGTTCCCGGACGCTTGACCCATACGTTTTTGCGGTCAAGCGCCTCGCCTTTTGCGATGGGGCGGATGCTCACGACGGACGCGTAGGCGAACGCGATCGTCGGTGCTTCTTCGGCAAGCACGCTCTTGCGCCCGCCGCGGCTCTCCCAGATCGCCCGTGATCCCTGGATCAGGCTGCCCAGTTCGCCGGGGGTCATCGAGACTTCGATGTCCGGGCCCGGCCACGCGCTGTCGGACGTGAAGTGGCGCTCGAGGATGCTGGCGCCGAGCGCCACCGCGCCGAGGCACGGATAGATCGTGGTCGTGTGGTCGGAAAGACCGACAGGCGCGTCGGGAAAGGCTTCCCGAAGTTCCGCGATCGCACCGAGCCGCACGAGGCTGTACGGCGTGGGGTAGACGCTCGTGCAGTGAAGCAGCGCGAACTGGGTGCCGTGGCGCCGGATCTCCCCGACCGAGCGGGCGATGCTCGCGAGATCGTTCATGCCCGTGCTGAGGATGATCGGCTTGCCGAACGAAGCGATATGGGCGATCAGCGGCGTGTTGTTGCATTCGCCCGAGCCGATCTTGTACGCGGCGACCCCCATCCCCTGGAGCCGGTCGGCCGCCGCCCGCGAAAACGGCGTGCTCATGTACAGCAGGCCTTTCTTCTCCGCGTATTCCTTCAGGAACCTGTCCTGCGCCTCGTCGAACGCGCAGCGCCGGATGATGTCGCCGATCGGTTCAGACGCGTTCCCAGGCACGACGTCGTTCGGAACCATCTCGTCGTCGACGACATGGCACTGGAACTTGACGCACTCGGCACCCACGCGCGCGGCGTCGTCCACCATGCGGACGGCCTTCTCCACGCTTCCCTCGTGGTTGATCCCGATCTCGGCGATGACGAAGGGAGGTGCATCGTCGCCGATGGGTCGCGATCCGATTTCGATCTGCCGGGTCATTCCTGTTTTCCCCAAATGCGGTTTGAGTTTATCCAGTGGTCGTGGATCGAAGTGGAACCGAACGTCTCAGCCGGACCGCGAGCCTGCCGCGTCCACGCGGCCGGCGGAAACGATGCCGCTGCCAAGCCGCTCGAACTCCGCCTCCGAAGCCAGCGCGCCCTCGGAGAGCACGAACACCTGATCGCAGAACGACGTCGTCGCAAGCCGGTGCGTGATCATGATCAGCGTGACGCCGTGCGGGAGATCGACAAGGTTCTGCAGGACTTCGGCTTCGGTCGCGGGATCCAATCCGCTCGTGGCTTCGTCGAGAAGCAGGATCTCGACGTCCCTGTAAAGCGCCCGCGCGATCGCGAGTCGCTGGCGCTGGCCGCCGGACAGGCGTGACCCCGCTTCGCCGACCCGTTCCGAGAGACCGTTCGGCAATCCGGCGATCTCCGGTCCCAATCCGGCCATCGAGATCGCCTGCAGGACTTTCACGTCGTCGATCTTCTCGTCGTCGATGCCGAAAGCGACGTTGCGCCGGACGGTATCGTCGACGATCAACGTCTCCTGCGCGACGTAGCCGATGCTCGCCAGCCATTTCGTCCGGTCGAACTCGGCGATATTCGCGCCGTCCAGGCGCACCTGACCTTCGGTCGGCTCTATCAGGCAAAGAAGCAGATCGACCAGCGTGCTCTTGCCGGCACCCGTATGGCCGACGACCGCATATCGGCCGCCACGCCGGATCTCGAGCGAAAGAGCGCGGATCTGAGGCTTCTCGGAATCCGGATGGATATAGGTGACATTGTCGAGCGCGAGGGAACTCCACTTCGGCAGGGAAGCCGTCGAGGAACGCCCGGCCCCGGCCTCAAGCTTTTC
>CBDIIB010000002.1:0-459239 GCA_965279525.1 Tagaea sp.
GTGTCGAGTGCGTCGGGCCTTGAGGCCACGCGGATCTAAAGGAAGTTTCCGTATCCGGGGCAACCTGGTGATGGAGCAAACGCGACGGACTTGTCCGTCGAAAGTGCTCCTGTGCTGTTTGACATGGTGAAGAGGAAGATATGTTGATGCGTTCGTACGAACGCCTCCGCAAACAATTCGAGGAGTTCCCAAACTCCGAAGGATTGGGAGGTGCGTCGGGACGAACGAGTTAGCGTGTCTGATCGAGAATTCGAGCGCGCATTGCTCGGGTTTCCGGATTTTGCGATCCGGGGATTTCGACTCTGCGCGCGATACTGAGCGCCCCAGGCGAGTTGCCTAGACGGACCTGGGGTTGACGACGACACTGACTCTGACCGGTCTTTCGCAAGAAAGCCGGACAGCGTCCGACAAGACGAAGATCAAGTATGACAAGGGCATATCGTGGATGCCTTGGCGGTAAGAGGCGATGAAGGACGTGGCACGCTGCGTTAAGCTGCGGGGAGATGCGAGCGATCGTTGATCCGCAGATATCCGAATGGGGCAACCCCATCCGCAAGGATGATCCCATCCTGAATACATAGGGGTGTGGAAGCAAACCCGGGGAATTGAAACATCTCAGTACCCGGAGGAAAGGACATCAACCGAGACTCCGTTAGTAGTGGCGAGCGAACGCGGACTAGGCCAGTGATCACAGCATAAGAACCGGAACGCTCTGGAAAGGGCGGCCTCAGTGGGTGATAGCCCCGTACGGGTAGAAAATGCTGGGATCCTCGAGTAAGGCGGGACACGTGTAATCCTGTCTGAACATGGGGGGACCACCCTCCAAGCCTAAGTACTCCTTACCGACCGATAGCGAACAAGTACCGTGAGGGAAAGGTGAAAAGCACCCCGATGAGGGGAGTGAAAGAGACCTGAAACGGTATGCCTACAAGCAGTGGGAGCGGGACGTGCGGTTCGCCGTGCGGATCCGTGACTGCGTACCTTTTGTATAATGGGTCAGCGAGTTAGTTTCAGTGGCGAGCTTAAGCCGTTAGGCGTAGGCGCAGCGAAAGCGAGTCTGAATAGGGCGAATAGTCACTGGGATTAGACCCGAAACCGGTCGATCTAGCCATGGGCAGGTTGAAGGTGCGGTAACACGCACTGGAGGACCGAACCCACTTCTGTTGCAAAAGCAGGGGATGACCTGTGGCTAGGGGTGAAAGGCCAATCAAGGCCGGTAATAGCTGGTTCTCCGCGAAATCTATTGAGGTAGAGCGTCGAGTGATTACCTTCGGGGGTAGAGCACTGGATGGGCTAGGGGGGCGCGAGCCTTACCAAACCTAACCAAACTCCGAATACCGAAGAGTACAGCTCGGCAGGCAGGCAGTGGGTGCTAAGGTCCATTGCCGAGAGGGAAAGAGCCCAGATCGCCATCTAAGGTCCCCAAGTCCTGGCTAAGTGGGAAAGGATGTGGGACGGCTTAAACAACCAGGAGGTTGGCTTAGAAGCAGCCATCCTTTAAAGAAAGCGTAATAGCTCACTGGTCAAGCTGTCCTGCGCCGAAAATGTAACGGGTCTCAAGCCAGGCACCGAAGATGCGGGTGTGCGCAAGCACGCGGTAGCGGAGCGTTCCGTAAGCCTGTGAAGGTGGACCGTAAGGTCTGCTGGAGGTATCGGAAGTGAGAATGCTGACATGAGTAACGACAAACAGGGTGAGAAACCCTGTCGCCGTAAGTCCAAGGGTTCCTGCGCAAGGTTAATCCGCGCAGGGTAAGCCGGCCCCTAAGGCGAGGCCGAAAGGCGTAGTCGATGGGAACCTGGTTAATATTCCAGGGCCTGCTGGGTGTTGACGGAAGCGTAAGATCGTTTGCGGTTACTGGATTCCGTGGGCGGTTGATGCTTTCCAGGAAATAGCCCCAGCGTATAGACCGTACCCCAAACCGACACTGGTGGACTGGTAGAGGATACCAAGGCGCTTGAGAGAACGGTGTCGAAGGAACTAGGCAAATTGCCCTCGTAACTTCGGGATAAGAGGGACCCGTCTATGCGCAAGCACTGACGGGTGGCACAGAATTGGGGGTGGCGACTGTTTACTTAAAACACAGGGCTCTGCGAACACGTAAGTGGACGTATAGGGTCTGACGCCTGCCCGGTGCTGGAAGGTTAAAAGGAGAGCTGAAAGGCTTGAATTGAAGCCCCAGTAAACGGCGGCCGTAACTATAACGGTCCTAAGGTAGCGAAATTCCTTGTCGGGTAAGTTCCGACCTGCACGAATGGCGTAACGATCTCCCCACTGTCTCCGGCACCGGCTCAGTGAAATTGAATTCTCCGTGAAGATGCGGAGTACCCGCGGTTAGACGGAAAGACCCTATGAACCTTTACTGTAACTTCGCAGTGGTATTAGGAAATGAATGTGTAGGATAGGCGGGAGCCTATGAAGTTGGGGCGTCAGCTCTGATGGAGGCACCGGTGAAATACCGCCCTTGCGTTTTCTGATATCTAACTTCGTCCCGTTATCCGGGATAAGGACCCTGCGTGGTGGACAGTTTGACTGGGGCGGTCGCCTCCCAAAGAGTAACGGAGGCGCGCGATGGTGGGCTCAAGCTGGTCGGAAATCAGCTTTCGAGTGCAATGGCATAAGCCCGCCTGACTGCGAGACCGACAGGTCGAGCAGAGACGAAAGTCGGCCATAGTGATCCGGTGGTTCCACGTGGAAGGGCCATCGCTCAACGGATAAAAGGTACTCTAGGGATAACAGGCTGATGATGACCAAGAGTCCATATCGACGTCATCGTTTGGCACCTCGATGTCGACTCATCACATCCTGGGGCCGGAGCAGGTCCCAAGGGTTCGGCTGTTCGCCGATTAAAGTGGTACGTGAGTTGGGTTTAGAACGTCGTGAGACAGTTCGGTCCCTATCTGCCGTGGGTGTAGGAAACTTGAGAGGATCTGTCCCTAGTACGAGAGGACCGGGATGGACGTACCTCTGGTGTACCGGTTGTCGCGCCAGCGGCACAGCCGGGTAGCTATGTACGGAAAAGATAACCGCTGAATGCATCTAAGCGGGAAACTTACCTCGAAACCAGGTTTCCCTGAGGATCGTGATAGACCATCACGTTGATAGGCCGGGTGTGTACGCGCAGTAATGCGTTTAGCTTACCGGTCCTAATCATCCGATAGGCTTGATCTCCTTAGTCGTCGTCCATGTCGCGCGCAGCGTCGAGTTTCCCGATCGGAAACCGCGAGCTGAGCTCGTATTCTCGACATGACATGCGATTTGCGTCCGAAAGGCGCACGTCAACATATCTCCTCGAAGCCCGTTCCGGTTTGACGGCTCGGTGGTCTTAGCGAGAGGTGACCCACCCGATCCCATTCCGAACTCGGCCGTGAAAACTCTCAGCGCTGATGGTACTGCGTCTCAAGACGCGGGAGAGTAAGTCGCCGCCGAGCCTTCAAACCGGAACGAAAGCTTCGAGATAATCCTCTTCCAACCATGTCCGACACGCCCGCTTCGGCGGGCGTTGTCTTTTTGGACGACCGGTTTGGCGCGGGGTGGAGCAGCCCGGTAGCTCGTCAGGCTCATAACCTGAAGGTCACAGGTTCAAATCCTGTCCCCGCAACCAGATCAAGCCCGCCGACTCCTCACCGAGTCGGCGGGCTTTTTCGTTCAGGCCCGCGTCGCACTGACGACGAACGTCGGAACGTCGCCCGGATAGGGACTTTCCGCGAACAGATGCTGCCACGATCGCGCGGCCCCGAATCCGGCCTGCGCGAGCAGCCGTCGCGCGTCGTCCTCCGAAAGCCCGTCATGCAGCGGCAGCGACTCGGCAAGTCCAGGCGGATATGTCGATCTGTATTGCGGGGCAACCGACCATCGGGCGTCGGCCACGATGACGCGGCCGCCCGGACGCAGGATGCGGTGCGCTTGGGCGAGTGCCGCGGCCGGGTCGGGCAGGGTCCACAGCACGTTGCGCAAAGTCACGATGTCGGCCGAACCGGATTCGACGGGCAGGTCTTCGATGACTGCCGTCTCGAAGGCGATGTCGAGTGCGAGGCGTGCCGCCGCTGCCCGCGCCGCCGCGAGCATGCCGGTCGATCCGTCGTATCCGCGCACGCGATGGCCGAGCGATGCGGCGACAAGCGCGCAGGCACCCGTCCCGGTGCCGAGATCGACGACGTCCCTTGGTCCGCCGGCACTGAACGCGGCCTCCAGTACGCGCCGCCAGTCCGCGAATCGGGCGACATGCGAGGCCACGCCGTCGAATGCCGGTGCACGCGCGTCCCAGTAGGCGGTGACGCGCGCGGTGGCGTCCGGTCCGGTCATGCCGGGTTCCCGTTCGCGACATCGATGCGATACTCGATATGGCGCTGCCCCGAAGCATCCGCCCGGACCCGGACGTCGACACCGAAAACCCGCCGGATCAGTTGCGGCGTCAGAACCTGCTCCGGCGTTCCTGCGGCGACCAACCGTCCGGCATCCATCACCGCGATCTCGTCGCAGAAGAGCGATGCGAGGTTCAGATCGTGCAGCGCCACGATGCAGGTGACGCCAAGCCGGCGGACAAGCGCCATGATCGAAAGCTGGTGGTGGATGTCGAGATGGTTGGTCGGTTCGTCGAGCACGAGTTCGCTCGGTGCCTGCGCCAACGCACGCGCGATCTGCACGAGCTGGCGCTCGCCGCCCGACAGCGTGTGCCAGAGCTGTTCGTGCCGGTCCGACAGTCCGACCCGTTCGAGGGCGCGGGCAACGGCGTGTTCGTCGGCATCGCTCCACGACGCGAGTGCGGCGCGATGCGGCGTGCGGCCGAGCCGGACCACGTCGCACACGCTGAGCTGCACCTCGCTCGAGGCCTGCTGCTCGACGAAGGCGAGCCGGCGCGCGAGTTCGCGCCGCGGGATGCCGTCGATCTCCAGCCCGTCGAGCGTCACCACGCCGCTCGCCACGCGGCGCAGCCGGCAGAGCAGGCGCAGCAGGCTCGACTTGCCCGATCCGTTCGGCCCGACGAGGCCGAGGACGCTGCCTGGCCGCACGTCGAGCGTCACGCCGCCGACGATCGTCCGGCCTGCCGCGCTCCAGCCGACATCGCGCGCCGAAATCGTCATGTGCGCCGCCGCGCGCGATGCAGGATCACGGCGAAGGCCGGTGCGCCGAACAGCGCCGTCACGACGCCGATCGGCAGGATCTGCTGCGCGACAAGCGTGCGCGACAGGATGTCCGCCAGGATCATGAAGATGGCGCCGCCGGCCATGCAGGCCGGCAGCAGTCGCGCGTGGCCCGGCCCGACGAGGAAGCGCGCCGCGTGCGGGATCACGAGGCCCACGAAGCCGACCGTGCCGATGATCGAGACCATCACCGCGGTCATCACGGCCGTCGTCGCGAGCAGGACGATCCGCACGCGCCGGACCGCCACGCCGAGCGATTGGGCCGTGTCGGCGCCGAACGCGAACGCGTCCAGCGCCTTCGCGTGGAACAGGCACACGGCGAACCCGGCCAGTGCCACCGGTGCCGCGACGGCGACGTCCGGCCAACGCACGCCGCCAAAGCTGCCGAGCAGCCAGAACATCACGCCGCGTGCCTGTTCGGCGCTCGCCATCGTCGTGACGATCGTCGCCGTCGCGGCGTTGAAGAGCTGCGAGCCGGCGACGCCGGCAAGGATGATCCGGTCGCTCGTCCCGCCCGCACCGGCTGCCAGCAGACCGACCGTTCCCAGCGCCAGCAGCGCTCCGAGGAATGCCCCGCCCGACACGGTCAGTGCCGAGCCGCCGACGCCGAGGATCAGCACCGCGACGGCCCCGGTCGAGGCACCCGCCGAGATGCCGAGGATATAGGGCTCGGCCAGCGGGTTGCGCAGCAGTGCCTGCAGGATGGCACCCGAAAGCGCCAGCCCGCCGCCGCACAGGGCCGCCATCAGCGCCCGGCTCAGCCGGTAGTCGAAAATCACGCCCTGCTGGATCGGACCCACCTCGTAGCCGAGATCGAAGAGCCCGTTGCCGAGCGCGTGGAACGCGACTGTCAGCGGGATGCGCATCTCGCCGATCGTCACCGCCGTGGCGACCGACAGCCCGAGGGCCGCAAGGGTCGCGACGGCGACGACGATGCGCAGCGTCCAGGCCGGCTGGTGCGCGCCGTGGCTCAACGGATGGCACCGAAGCCGGCCAGCGCCTTCGCCAGCGCCTCGATCCCGTCGACCGCGTCGAGGCCGGCGCGCGTCGTGCCCACGTCCACGATCACGACCCGGCCCTTCCTGACCGCGTCGAGCTGGCTCGCGACCGGATCGTTCTTGAGGAAGTCGAGCTTCGCTTCGACGTCGTCCGCGGGGAAGCGCCGGCGCTCCATCCGGACGATGGCGAGGACCGCGGGATTGGCGGCCGCGATACCTTCCCAGCCGACCAGCGGCCACTCCTCGTCCGACGTGATGACGTTGCGCACGCCGAGCTTCGAGAACGTGTAGGCCGGAATGCCCGTCCGGCCGGCCATGAAGGCCTCGCCCTTGATCGTGCGGCTCGAGAACCACAGCGCCACGGGCACATTCGCCGCATTCGTGCCGGCGACCGACGCGATCGCCTTCGCCTCGCGCGCCTTGAGTTCGGCCACGAGCTTTTCCGCCCGGTCGGCAACGTCGAAGATCCGCCCGTATTCGAGGACGGTGCGGTGGACGAGCTCCATCGTGAACGGCTCGGTGCGCACGCCGTCGCCGGCGCCGGAATTGTCCTTGCCCACGCAGTCGGCCGGCGTCACGTAGACAGGAATGCCGAGCTTCGCGAACTGGTCGCGCTTGCCGACCGCCCCGTTGGGCCCGATGTGCCATTCGAACATCGCGGTGACGAGGTCCGGCTCCTGGCCGACGACGGCCTCGAAGCTCGGGTCGTTGTCGGCCAGCCGCTTCGTCCGGGCGTTGATCGCTTCGTATTGCTTTGCGACGGGCCCGAACCAGACGGCGGTGCCCACGACACGCTCGCCGAGGCCGAGCGCGTAGAGAATCTCGGTCTGGGTCTGTCCGACCGAGACGACCCGCTTGGGCGGGGCCTTGAACGTGACGTCCGTCCGGCAGTTTTCGAGCGTGAGCGGATAGCGGGTCGGTTCGGCCGAAGCCGGAACCGAAAACCAGACGAGTGCCGCAACCAGACAGGCGGCGATGCGTGTGTTTGGGGTGTTTTCCTGCGTCATTTCGATCTCCCGTGATCAGGGGGAGAAGCTCGTGACGCGCAGGTCCCAGGATGCAGCGATGCTGCTCCGGAGGCACACGCCCCACGGAGCTCCCCGCCCGCAAGACAGTTCAATCGATCAGGCAGGTCTCCTGGCTCGCGGGTCGACGCTGGCTCCGCCCGGCCTTCCCGGCGCGACAGGCGCCAGTGGACTTTGGACGGAGAGCTCGCCGCTTACAGTTGCGGGGACAGCCTCGGTATTGGCCAAGCGGGCCGCACCGAGTTCCCTCTTAGCTCCGGGCGTTGAAACCCGGAGAACCATGATCGAGCCGCAACAATAGGTGGGCCCGGTTCGTTGTCAAGTTGTGGAATCGGATCGTATGGCGACAGCGCGGAGGACCCTCGAGTCAGGCAGCGCGGCCCTTCGCTCCAACACCGACGCGCCGGTAATCGTCGGCGAGCCGCTCGATGTCGGCCTCGTCGAGCAGCGTGCCGAACTGGATCTCGACCAGCGTCAGCGGCACGTCGCCGACATTCTCCAGCCGGTGGGCGAGGCGCACGGGGATGTCGATGGCATCGCCCGCACTCACGCGCCGCGTGCGCGTGCCGAGCGTGACCTTGCCGGTCCCTGCGACGACGAACCAGTGTTCCGCGCGCCCGAAATGGCGCTGCAGCGACAGCCGCTGGCCCGGCGCAACGACGATGCGCTTGACCGTGAAGCCGTCGCCCACGTCGACGACGCGCCATTCGCCCCACGGCCGCATGCCGCTCTGGCCCTTGCGGTAGGTGTTGGTCTTCTTGGTCTTCTTGGGCTTCGTCTTGGCGGCCATCGGGATCTCCTAGTCGGCGGCACCGGCAAGCCGGGCGGCCAGCGCCCGGATCTCGCGCGGCTGGAAGGGCTTGTCGACAAGCGGGGCGCCGGTCGCGGCAAGGTCGCCCGAAAGCCCGCTGCCCAGCGTGTCGCCGGTCACGAAGGCCACGCGCGCGGCCAGCTGCGGGTGCCGGCGCACGATCTCGCGATAGAGGGCCGGGCCATCCATGCCCGGCATGCGCAGGTCGCTGAAGATCGCGTCGTAGCTGGCGGTCCCGAGCAGCGCCAGCGCTTCGGCCCCGTCATGCGCCACGTCCACGACGGCCCCTTCGGTCTCGAGGATCTCGGCAAGCGTGGCGGCGATGCCCGGCTCGTCGTCGACCACGAGGATGCGCCGCGCCTGCATGCGGGCAGGGGCGGGCATTTCGGCTTCTTCGATGGCGCGCGCGAGGCCCGCTCCGCCGGCCGGCAGATCGACCGCGAACAGCGCGCCGCCTTCCGGCGCCACGGCGACGGCGATGGTCCCCTCGTGGCCCTCGACGATGCCGCGGCAGACCGACAGACCCACGCCGGTGCCAAGGCCGATGGGCTTGGTCGTGAAGAACGGTTCGAAGATTCGCGTGCGCAGCTCTTCGGGCACGCCGGCACCGTTGTCGGCGATCTCGATGCGTACCGTGCGCCGGTCGGCCGACGCCTGTGCCGATACCCGCAGCAGGCGGGGGGCGGGCTGGTCGGAAAGCGCCTGCTGGGCGTTGACCAGCAGGTTCGACAGCACCTGGCTCAGCTGGTCGACATCGCCCATCACGGCGGGAAGGTCGCCCGCGATGTCGCGCACCACCTCGATGCCGGCCGAACGCAGCAGGTAGCCGAGCAGTTCGAGCGTGCCGTCGATCGCGGCACCGATGGCAAGTGGCGCCCGCTCGGGCGCCTTGCGCCGCGCCATGGCCAGGAACGTGCGCACGATGCGCGCACACCTGTCGGCGGCCGCGGCGATGCGCTGCGCGCGCTCGACCGTGCGCGTGTCGGCCGCAGTGGCCTCGAGCAGCGAAGCCTGGCCCACGACGATCGCCAGCGGGTTGTTGAGCTCGTGCGACACGCCCGCGAGCAGCGAGCCCAAGGCCGCCATCTTCTCCGACTGGTGCAGCGCTTCGCGCTGGCGGGTCATCTCGCCTTCGATGCGCTTCTGGTCGGTGAGGTCGACGAGGGCCCCCACCGTGCACGCCACGCCGTCATAGACGATGCGGCGAGCGGAAACCGCGCACGGGAACGTCGATCCGTCGTGCCGGTGCAGCCGGTATTCGACATTGTCGATGCGCCCCGACGGCGACATGCGGCGCAGGATGTCGCGCCGGTCGTCCGCTTCGAGCCACAGCTCGACCGCGCGCGTGCCCACGAGGCTGCCGGGCGGGACGCGCAGCAGGTCGCGGGTCGGCGGGCTTGCATAGCGGATCATGCCGCTTTCGATCTCGACCACGACGACCGGGACCGGGTGGGATTCGGCGACGACGCGGAAGCGCTCCTCGCTGTCGCGCAAGGCGGCTTCGCCCAGCCCCCGTTCGATCGCGAGCCCGACGAACGACGCGACCGCGCCCAGCGTGTCGATCTCGGTCGGCTTCCAGTGGCGTTCGCCATCGCACTGGTCGAACCCGACGGTGCCCCACCATGTCTCGCCCGCCATGACCGGGATGCGCAGGACCGAGCGCAGGCCGAGGCCGGCAAGCAGGCCGCGTTTCTCGGCGTCGAGCCGGTCGACGTCGCACACGATCATCTCGCCGCGCATCAGGCGTTCGCGCCAGTCGGCGAAGGCATCGGTCGCGAAGGGGCGGGCCGCCGCCGGCACGCTGCCGGCGAGCGTGCGCACGCCCGGTGCCGTCCACTCGAACATGTCGTCCTGCACGAAGCGCCCGTCGCCCAGCGTGTTGCGGCCGAGCTTGACGCGGCTCACCCCCATCACGGGGCCAAGCTCGGCCAGCAGCCCCTCGACGGCCGGCTGCCAGCCGCCCCGGCGCAGCAGCCGGGCAGCGGCGGCGTTGAGGGCGGCAAGGGCCGCCTCGCGCCGCTTGAGGTCGGTGATGCCGACCCGGATCATGACCGTGCCGCCGTCCGACATCTTGCGGTCGATGATGCGCACCCAGCTTCCGTCGGCGCGCTGCACGTCGGCCGCCTCGCGCGGCCGGCGGATGCGGTCGAGCCGGTCGGCGACATGGGCTTCGACTTCGCCGGGCGCCACGCGGCTGACGCCGGCCTTGACCAGGGCGCGGACCAGCGTCTCGAAATGCACGCCTTCGCGCAGCGTCCCGCCGATGGGCGCGTAGAGCTCGGCATAGCGCGCGTTCCACAGGACGAGGCGTTCGTCGCCGTCGAGCAGGGCGAAACCCTCGCCGAACGCTTCCATCGCCTCGGACAGCCGATGCGCCTCGCGCGCAGCCCGACGGGCAGCACTGGCCCGGTCCGTCACGTCGATGAGGAGCACGACGAAACCGCCGCCCGGAATCGGGCTGCGCTTGAATTCGATGAACCTGCCGTTGCTGGTCTGGCGCGAGTAGTTCTCCGGCTCCTCGAGCTTGGCCGGGTCGGTTATCGCGCGGACGGCGTCGGGCCCGTGCGGGCCGAACTCGCCCCGGTCGGCCTGATAGGCAAGAATATCCATGAACCGCGTGCCGGTCGTCGCGAGCGTCGCCGGCAGGTTGAGGAACTCGAACGAGCGGTCGTTCCACGCGACCAACCGGTGCGCGGCGTCGTACACCATGATCCCGTCCGACAACGCGGCGAAGGCCGCCGCCATTGCGTTGGAATTGTCCGCAGCCATCCTTGGACCGTCCCCCTGATATCCCTCATTGGCATAACATATGCCAAAGAGGAAGGGGCCTTGCCGACCCGCGGCGGCACGCTATTGTCGGTAAACCTCAGCCAGGGGAAACCCACGATGCAGAAGACCGACGAGGAGTGGCGCCGGATCCTGACGCCCGCCCAGTACGACGTGCTGCGCAAGCACGGCACCGAGCGCGCGGGGACGAGTCCGCTCGACAAGGAATATCGCAAGGGGCGCTTCGTGTGCGCGGGTTGCGCCACGCCGCTGTTCGCGTCGGACACCAAGTTCGACAGCCGGACGGGCTGGCCCAGCTTCTTCGCACCCCTGCCCGGGGCGGTCGCCACGACGACCGACCGGAAGTTCTTCATGACGCGCACGGAAGTGCATTGCGCCACGTGCGAGGGCCATCTGGGCCACGTCTTCGACGACGGGCCGCAGCCGACTGGCCTGCGCTATTGCATAAACGGGGTTTCGATGACGTTCGAGCCCGCGGCCGACTGAGCGTCGATGCCGGCTTCGCCGGCGACCTCGCGCACGAGCTTGGAAAGCACGGCGTTGGTGAAGGCGCCGAACCCTTCGGCGACCACGAGGAAGGCGCCCGGCCCGCCGATCACCTCGTCGCGGTAATGATCGGCAAGGTCGCCTTCGGGCAGCTGGCCGAAATTCGGGTTGCCGTTGGTGATCGGCAGCCCGTTGATCGTGATGCCCTTGGCGACCGCGTCGTCGCGCGCCGCCCAGGCGGGCCGCCCCTGGTTGTTGCGCCCGTCGCCCGACACGTCGATGACGAGCCGCGTGCCCTCGAAGCCGTTGTCGTCGAACATGCGCACCGAGAAATCGATGGCGCCGCTGATCGACGTGCGGCTCGCACCCGTCGGCGGCGACGCGGCGATGCGCGCGACGAACGCCTCGGCGCTGGCCCGGTCGCGGATCAGCGTCCAGCCGACGATGATGCGGTTGTGGAAATTTCCCGCCCATTCCATGTAGGCGACCGCGATCGCGCGGTTGGGGCCGCCGGCGATCGCCTGCAGCACGCGCGGATGGACGAGCGCTTCGAAATAGCCCTGCCGCTGGAGCTGGGCTTCGTCGGCATCGACGCTGTAGGAGACGTCGACCGCGAGGACCAGTTCGAGATCGACCGGCACCGCGCGGGCCGGCGCCGCCAAAAGCAGGACGAGAAGGGCGACACCGAAGCACGTCCGCAGGACGTCCATCGCGTGTCGCCGGGCCGTCATGCCGGCCGCCAGGGTTCGACGAAATCGCCGGGACCGAGAACGCGCTGGGGTGGCTCGTCGTGGCGCTGGTCGTAGCCTTGCTGGCCGTGGCCCTGCTGCCCGTGCTGATGCTGCCCGTGCTGGTGCGGGTCGTAATTCTGCTGGTCGTAGCCCGGCTCGTTGTAGTTCGGCTGGTCGTATCCGCCGTGGCCGTTGTCGTAGGCCGGCAGGCCGTAGTCGCCCGGCTGGGGGGCAGGTGCCGCAAGCGGTCGAAGTGCGATGCCCTCGAACCCACGGTCGGTCTTCACGTAGTCGACCTCGACATGCATGCCGGCATTGTGCGGGCCGGTGATGCCCGACGCCTCGAGCAGCCGGCCGGGCAGGTAGATGTCGCGGCCCAGCGCCGTCTCCGGCGTGGCGAAGCCGAAACCCTTCTGCGGGTTGAAGAACTTGATCGTGGCGCGCACGGTTTCATGCGCGACGGGCGCCGGACGCTTGATTTCGGTCTGCGGCTTCCAGCCCACGCGCTCGAGATTTTCCGGCGTCGCCGCCGTCGCGAGCTTGAGCAGGTCCTGGCACGCGAAGCCCTTGGCGACGGGCACGATCATCAACTCGGCATCGAGACCAGGCTTCAGCATGCGCGAGACCGCCGGGTCGAGACGGTTCGAGTGCACGAAGACCTCGCGTCCGTCGTCGAGCAGGATGAAGCCGAAGCCCTTGGCGTGGTTGAACCACTTCACGACGCCATGCACCGGGCCTTCGCCGGCCTGCCGGACGGGCGGCGGCGCCATCGTCGGTGCCGGTGCCGGTGCCGCGGCCGGCGTGCGTGCGGGGGGCGCGGCGCGCGGCGCTTCGGCCTGTGCCGGCAGCGCTTCGGTCGCCGGCGCCGGACGCGCCGATGCGGCACCCGGCTTGGCCGAACGCATCAGGAAGGCGGGTTGGAAATCGGGATCGGTGTCGGGAGCGTTGTCGCGCGGCGTCTTGCGATTCATTGAGTCCGTCGGAAATTGGAGAAGGAACGGATAAGCGGAATTTTGATGGTGAATCGATTTGCTTACCCAAATTGCCATCCCCGGGGCCAAAGTTCAAACGGAATTGACCGGGGACGGCCGCTTGGGCATCTTCGCGACCCGTCGCCCCGAATGCGAGGAAATTTCACGCTTGAACCCGATATTCGCCGGTCTCCAGACTTCGATCTTCGAAGAAATGTCGGCGTTGGCGCGCCAGCACGCGGCGATCAATCTCGGCCAAGGCTTCCCCGACGATCCCGGACCGGAAGATGTGCGCCGCAAGGCGGCCGAAGCGGTGATCGACGGCTGGAACCAATACCCGCCGATGATGGGCCTGCCCGAGCTGCGCGCCGCGATCGCGCGCCACTACAAGATCCATCAGGATCTCGACATCGACGCGGCCGCCGAGGTGATGGTGACGTCGGGGGCCACCGAGGCGATCGCCGGCGCCCTGCTGGCGACGATCAGCCCGGGAGACGAGGTCGTGCTGTTCGAGCCGGCCTATGACGCATACCTGCCGCTCGTGAAGCGGGCCGGCGGCGTGCCGAAATTCGTCAAGCTTGCACCGCCCGACTGGCGCTTCGACGCGGCCGCGCTTCGGGCCGCCATCGGCCCGCGAACGCGTGCCGTGCTTTTCAACAACCCGCTCAATCCAGCCGGCTGCCTTTACGACGCCGCCGATCTTGCATTGCTTGCCGAAGCGCTGGCCGGAACCGAAGCCGTCGTCATCTCCGACGAGGTGTGGGAACACGTGATCTTCGACGGCCGCAAGCATGTTTCCGTGCTTGCCGTTCCGGGCCTTCGGGAGCGCAGCGTCAAGATCGGCTCGGCCGGCAAGATCTTCAACCTCACGGGCTGGAAGGTCGGCTTCGTCGTCGCGGCACCGGCGCTGATGAAGGTGCTCGCCAAAGCGCACCAGTACATCACGTTCACCACGCCGCCCAACCTGCAGACGGCCGTCGCGTTCGGGCTCGACAAGCCGGCGGCGCATTTCGACGCGATGCGCAAGGACCTGCAGGACCGGCGCGACCATCTCCAGCACGGCCTTGCCAAGGCCGGCTTCTCGGTGCTGCCGAGTGCGGGCACCTATTTCCTCAATGTCGATCTGGGGCCGCTCGGCCTTGTCGACGATGCCGCGTTCTGCCGGCGGATGGTTGCTGAAGCCGGCGTCGCGGCGATCCCGGTTTCGGCGTTCTATGTGGACGCAAGCCAGAAAAGCGTGATCCGCTTCTGCTTCGCCAAGACCTACGAGACGCTCGACGAGGCGATCCGGCGGATCGCGAAATCCGCCGCGTCGCTGCTGCACACTTAGGAAAGCCCGCCGTCGACGCGCACGATCTGCCCGGTGATGTAGGAAGCCGCCGGCGAGGCGAGGAACGCGATCACGGCGGCGATCTCCGCAGGATCGGCACGCCGGCCCATCGGGATCGCGGCTTCCAGCCCGGCGATCGCCTCGGCCGACAGGGCGCTTGCCTTGCCGGGGTCCTTCTTCGTGAGGCCCGGGGCGACGGCATTGACCGCAATGCCGTCAGGGGCGAGTTCGCGCGACAGGCTCAGCACCAGCGCTTCGAGCGCGGCCCGCCCGGCGGCCGATGCGGCGAACAGGCCAAGGTCGCGCCGGTAGACATGCGCCACATATGACGAAACGGCGACGATGCGTGCGCTTTCGCTGCGCTTGAGCAGGCCGAGGCCCGCCTGCACGAGATCGAGGAAGCCCTGGGCGGAGTTCTCCATCGCACCGGCAAGCCGTGCGGCGTCGAGATCGACGGCACCGCCGCGATCCGCCCGTCCGGCGGCCGCGACCACCGCATCGAGGCGCCCGAAGTGCCTGCCCGCCGTCTCGACCAGAGCTTCGGCCGTCGCGCGCACGCCGACCGGCCCCAGCACTGTCTCGACCTTGGTGCCAAGCGCGCATGCCGTTTCGGCGACCGCGGCAAGTCCGGCTTCGTTGCTTCCGGTGTGCAGGACAAGCCCGATATTCGGGCCGGCGAGGGCCAGCGCCGTCGCCCGGCCGATGCCACTTGCGGCACCGGTCACGATCGTCACGCGTGTCAGGGTTCCGTTCATTGCGTGCCAAGATAATGGCATTGCCGGCCGGAGCGAACTATCTTGTTCGCGCCGAAAAAGGCGCCCGCACCGGCATTTCCCCCGACAGACAAGGTCCGAATCTCCCGATGAACGCGATCGACCCTGCGACCAAGATGGCCCTGACGAAGTTCGCCGTGGGCCAGCCCGTTCCGCGCACCGAGGATCCGCATCTGCTGCGCGGCGAGGGCCGCTACACCGACGACGTCAACATGCCCGGCCAGGCCTATGCCGTCATGGTCCGCAGCCGCTACGCGCACGGCGTCATCAAGGGCATCGCCACCGAAGCCGCGCGCGCGATGCCAGGCGTGCTCGGCGTCTATACGGGCGCCGATCTCGCGGCGGCCGGCTACGGCACGCTCAAATGCTCGATGGCGCTCAAGAGCCGCGACGGCAACATGATGTTGCAGCCCGCCCGCCCGGCCTTGCCGGTCGACAAGGTGCGGTTCGTCGGCGACCCGATCGCCTTCGTGGTCGCCCGGACGGCGATCGAGGCCAAGGACGCGGCCGAGGCGGTCGAGCCCGACATCGATCCGCTGCCGGCCGTCACGCAAGCGAGCCTTGCCGGCGAGCCCGGTGCCCCGCAGCTTTATGACGACGCACCCGGCAACCTGGCGCTCGACTATCACTTCGGTGATGCCGACAAGGTCGCCGCCGCCTTCGCGAAGGCGGCGCACGTGGCGCGCCTGCCGCTGGTCAATTCGCGCATCGTCGTCAACGCGATGGAACCGCGTGCCGCGATCGCCGAGTTCGAACCGGCGACCGGCCGGTGGACGATCAATGTCGGCAGCCAGGGCGTGTTCGGCCTGCGCAACTCGATCGCGACCGACATCCTGAAGGTCCCGGCCGACAAGGTGCGCGTGCTCACCGGCAATGTCGGCGGCTCGTTCGGCATGAAGGCGCAGGTCTATCCCGAGTATGTCTGCCTGTTCCATGCCGCGCGTGCCCTTGGCCGTCCGGTCAAATGGACCGACGAGCGTTCGGAGAGCTTCCTTTCCGACCAGCATGGCCGCGACGGCGAGGTGACCGGCGAGCTGGCGCTCGACAAGGACGGGAACTTCCTGGCCGCGCGCATCACCGGCTTCGGCAACCACGGCGCCTATCTCACGCAGGTCGGGCCGATCCCGCTGACGCTCAACATCGCCAAGAACATGGTCGGTCCCTACCGCACGCCGCTGATCGAGGTCGCGGTGCGCACGATGTTCACCAACACCACGCCGATCGGTCCCTATCGCGGCGCGGGTCGCCCGGAAGGCAACTACTTCATGGAGCGGCTGATCGACGCCGCCGCCGCCGGCATGGGCATCGACCGCGTCGAATTGCGCAAGCGCAACCACATCCGCCCGGAGGAGATGCCGTGGGCGGCCCCCTCCGGCATGAGCTACGACAGCGGCGATTTCACGGTGCTGCTCGACAAGGCGCTGGCACTCGCCGACTGGAACGGCTTCGACACGCGCAAGGCCGAAAGCAAGGCGCGCGGCAAGCTGCGCGGCCGCGGCATCGGCGCGTTCCTCGAAGTGACGGCGCCGCCGACCAAGGAAATGGGCGGCATCCGCTTCGGTGCCGACGGTACGGTCACGATCGTCACCGGCACGCTCGATTACGGGCAGGGCCATGCGACGCCGTTCGCGCAGGTGCTGGTCGAAAATCTCGGCGTGCCGTTCGAAAAGGTGCGCCTCGTGCAGGGCGACAGCGATCTGCTGATCGCCGGCGGCGGGACGGGCGGTTCGAAGTCGATCATGGCGAGCGGGGCGGCGATCGTGGAAGCGAGCGCCAAGGTGATCGAGGCCGGCCGGCGCATCGCGGCGGTGGCGCTCGAGGCGGCCGAGGTCGACATCGAGTTCGCGCAAGGAAGCTTCGTCATCGCCGGGACCGACCGGGCCATCGGCATCATGGAACTGGCGGCGAAGCTGCGCGCCGGCCTCAAGCTTCCTGAGGGCGTGCCGGCTACGCTCGACGTCGACCACGTGTTCCAGGAGGCGCCGTCCGCCTTCCCGAACGGCTGCCACATCGCCGAAGTCGAAGTCGATCCCGAGACCGGCACGGTCGAAGTCGTGCGCTATTCCGCGGTCAACGATTTCGGTACCGTCATCAACCCGATGATGGTCGAGGGACAGGTGCATGGCGGCGTGGTGCAGGGCATCGGGCAGGCATTGATGGAAAGCGTCGCCTACGACGAGCACGGCAGCGTGCTGACCGGTTCGTTCATGGATTACGCGATGCCGCGCGCGGCCGACGTGCCCGGCTTCACGTTCGCCACGCACGCGGTCCCGGCCAAGACGAACCCGCTGGGGGCCAAGGGCTGCGGCGAGGCCGGCTGTGCCGGTGCCCTGCCCAGCGTCATGAACGCGCTGGTCGACGCGCTCTCGCCGCTCGGCATCCGGCACATCGACATGCCGGCCACGCCTTCGCGCGTGTGGGCGGCGATCCAGGCTGCGGGGCGATGAAGGCAACCGTCTACGATTCACCTTATTCCTGGTACCGGCTGGCCATCTGCCTGACGCTCGGCTCGATCGGCGGCGTGGGCATGTGGTCGCCGGTCGTCATCATGCCGGCCATCCAGGCCGATCTCGGCATCTCGCGCGGCGAGGTGTCGCTCGCCGCCACCGCGACGCTGCTGGGGTTCGCCGGCGGCGGGATCATCATGGGCTGGCTCACCGACCGGTTCGGCGCGATGTGGCCGGTGCTGTTCGGTTCGCTGACGATGGCGGCGGGAATGGCGGTCGCCTCCCAGGTGCAGGACATCTGGACCTTCGCGCTGATCCAGGGCGTGTTCGTCGCGATGCTCGGAAGTTCGGCGACGTTCGTGCCGCTGATGGCCGACATCTCGCGCTGGTTCGACCGGCGGCGCGGCGTGGCCACGGCGCTGTGCGCGTCGGGCAACTATTTCGCGGGCGCGCTGTGGCCGCCGCTGATGCAGCCCTTTCTCGAAGAATATGGCTGGCGGCAGACCCAGTTCGGCATCGCGATCGTCTGTGCCGTGACGATGGTGCCGCTGGCGTTCCTGCTGCGCCGCCGGCCGGTGGCGCCACTGGTGCCCAGCGTACGCGACGGTCGGCTGGCGCTTGCCGTCCCCCGGACACGGCTGACCGTGCTTCTGGCGATGGCGGCGGTGATGTGCTGCGTGGCGATGGCCATGCCGCAGGTCCATCTGGTCGCCTATTGCACCGATCTGGGCTTCGGTGCCGCGCGCGGGGCGGAGATGCTGTCGGTCATGTTCGCCGTCGGCATCGTCAGTCGCATGGCGTTCGGCTTCGTCGCCGACCGCATCGGCGGGCTGGCCAACCTGCTGCTCGGCTCGTGCCTGCAGATGGGGTCGCTCGCCCTCTATCTCTTCTTCGACGGCCTCACGTCACTCTATCTCGTGTCGGCGCTGTTCGGCCTCGTGCAGGGCGGCATCGTGCCGAGCTATGCGATCATCGTGCGCGAGTATTTCCCGGCCGCCGAGGCGGGGACGCGCGTGGGCATCGTCCTGTTCGCCTCGCTCTTTGGCATGGCGCTGGGCGGCTGGATGGCCGGCGCCATCTACGACCAGACCGGCAGCTACGCGGCCGCGTTCCTCAACGGGGTGATCTGGAACGCGGGCAACGTCGCCATCGTGCTGTGGCTGATGGGCCGGCGGCGGCCCGTACCTGTGCCGGCCTAGACGCGCGCGACGCGCGCGGCGGTGTATTTGAATTCGGGGATCTTGCCGACCGGATCGAGCTCGGCGCTCGTCAGCCGGTTGGCCGGCGCCTCGCCGAAGCAGAAGGGCATGTAGATCATGCCGTCGGGCACGTCCGGGTCGGCGCGCATGCTGGCCTCCAGCGTGCCGTGGCGCGTCTCGATGCGAACGGTGGCACCTTCGGCAAGTCCGCGCGCCGCGATCTCGCGCCGGTTCATCGAGGCGATCGCGACGGGTTCGAGACTGTCGAGCATCGCGGCCCGGCGCGTCATCGCACCAGTGTGCCAGTGTTCGAGGAGTCGACCGGTGCTGAGCACGAGCGGATAGGCGGCATCCGTTTCCTCGCCGGGGCGCAGGAAGTCGACTGCCACGATCCGCGCGCGGCGCGTGGCTGTCGGGAAACCGTCGCCGAACAGGATGTCGTGGCCGGCATGATCGGCGTCGTCGGCGGGGTAGGTGACCGCCCCTTCGCGCTGCAGGCGGGTCCAGGGCAGGCCGGCAAGCGACGGCATCGCCGCCCGCATTTCCTCGTACACCTCGCCGACGTCCGCGTAGCGCCAGTCGAGACCCACGCGCCGCGCGATGTCGACGATCAGTTCCCAGTCCTGGCGCGCCCCGCCCGGGAGCGGGATGGCCGGCCGCCCGATCTGCACCTGGCGGTTCGTGTTCGTGAAGGTGCCGAGCTTTTCCGCATGGGCCGAGGCGGGCAGCACCACGTCGGCCTGCCACGCGGTCTCGGTCAGGAAGATGTCCTGCACGACGAAATGCTCGAGCTTGGCGAAGGCCGAGCGGGCGTGGGTCTGATCGGGGTCCGACATCGCCGGGTTCTCGCCCATCACGTACATGGCGCGGATCTCGTGCCGGTCGATCGCGTCGATGATCTCGACGACGGTCAGGCCCCGTTTGGGATCGAGCGTGCGGCCCCAGCGCTTCTCGTAATCCGCACGAAAGCCCGCGTTCTCGACCGGATGGTAGTCCGGATACATCATCGGGATCAGGCCGGCATCCGAAGCGCCCTGCACGTTGTTCTGGCCGCGCAGCGGATGCAGGCCCGTCCCCGGCCGGCCGATCTGGCCGGTGATCAGGGCGAGTGCGATCAGGCAGCGCGCGTTGTCGGTGCCGTGGATGTGCTGGGAAATCCCCATGCCCCAGAAGATGATCGAGCGCTTCGACGTGGCGTAGCGTCGGGCCACGGCGCGCAAGGTGGCGGCCTCGATGCCGCAGACCGGCGCCATGCGCTCGGGCGCGTATTCCGCCACGCGCGCGGCAAGCTCGTCGAAACCGTCGACATGTGCCGCGACATAGGCCGGATCGTAGAGCTTCTCGGCCACGATCACGTGCAGCAGCGCGTTCAGCAGCGCCACGTCGGTGCCCGGCGTGAAGCGAAGGGCATGTTCGGCATGGCGCATCAGCGCCTGGCCGCGCGGATCGATGACGATCAGGTGCGCGCCGCGCTTGGCGGCCTGCTTCAGATACGTCGCCGCGACCGGATGGTTCTGTTCAGGCCGGGCACCGATGACGACGATGCAGTCGGCGTCCATTGCCGCTGCAAAGGGTGCCGTGACGGCGGCCGAACCCACGCCTTCGAGCAGGGCCGCAACCGACGAGGCGTGGCACAGGCGCGTGCAGTGGTCGACATTGTTGGTGCCGAAGCCCTGTCGGACGAGCTTCTGGAACAGATACGCCTCCTCGTTCGAGCCCTTGGCCGAACCGAAGCCGGCCAGTGCGCCGCCGCCATGCGTGTCGCGCACGCGCTTGAGGCCGTCCGCCGCGCGCGTCAGCGCTTCTTCCCACGTCGCCGGGCGGAAAACCGCCCACGGATCGGCCGGGTCGATGCGGATGTCGCCCGATTTGGGTACGCCGTCGCGCCGGATCAGCGGCTGCGTCAGCCGGTGGGGATGGCGCACATAGTCGAACCCGAAGCGGCCCTTCACGCACAGGCGGCTCTCGTTGGCCGGTCCGTCGCGTCCGTCGACCCGGACAATCCGGTCGTCGGCGACGGCAACCGTCGTCTGGCAGCCCACGCCGCAGAACGGGCACAGCGTATCGACCGTGCGCTCGGGCACGATCGCGCGATGCGTCGCACTCTTGTCCATCAGGCTTTTCTCGAACAGCGCACCCGTCGGGCAGGCCTGCACGCATTCCCCGCAGGCAACGCACGTCGATCCCCCCATCGGATCGGCAAGATCGAAGACCGGGGCCGTGTCGTGGCCGCGATGGCCCATGCCGATCACGTCGTTGACCTGCACCTCGCGGCAGGCGCGCGCGCACAGGCCGCACGCGATGCAGGCTTCGAGATTGACGGCGATGGCCGGGTGAGAGGCATCGTGCCCGTCGTCGGGGCGTTCGCGCTTGGGCAGCCGGCCGCCGGAAACGCCGAGTTTCTCGGCCCATAGCCAGAACGGCGCGTCGGGGTCGGGGCTGTCTGCGCGTGCGGGCATGTCGCTCGCCAGCAGTTCGAACACCATCGCGCGGGCTTTCGTCGCGCGCGGCGTGGATGTGGCGACCTTCATGCCCTCGGCGGGTTTGCGGATGCAGCTTGCGGCCAGCACGCGCTCGCCGTCGATCTCGCACACGCAGGCCCGGCAGTTGCCATCGGGCCGGTAGCCGGTCTGGTCGAGATGGCACAGATGCGGAATCACGGTGTCGTGGCGCTTCGCCACGTCCCAGATCGTCTCGTCCGACGACGCGACGACCGCCTTGCCATCCAGCGTGAAGCTCACCGGGCCGCTCATCGCGCATCCCCGTCGGCGAAGAAGCGCAGCACGCTGCGTACCGGATTGGGCGCCGCCTGGCCGAGACCGCAGATGGACGCGTCGCGCATCACGGCTTCCAGATCGCCGAGCTTGTCCGCCGACCAGTCGCCGGCGGCAAGCAGCGTTGCCATCTTCTCGGTCCCCGCCCGGCAGGGCGTGCACTGGCCGCAGGATTCGTCGCGGAAGAACCGGATCAGGTTTCCGGCGACTTCGCGCGGATCGTCTTCTTGCGACAGCACGATCACGGCATGGCTGCCAACGAACACGCCGTGCGCGTCGAGCGTGCCGAAATCGAGCGGCAGATCGGCGAGCCGTGCCGGCAGGATGCCGCCCGAAGCCCCGCCCGGCAGGTAGCCGAGCAGGTCGTGGCCCGGCGCCATGCCGCCACAGAACTCGTCGATCAGTTCGCGCGCGGTGATGCCGGCGGGTGCCACCTTCACGCCGGGCGATGCCACGCGGCCCGAGACCGAGAACGAGCGCCAGCCCTTGTAGCCGCGCCGCCCGGCCTTCGCGAATTTCTCGGGGCCGTCCTCGAGGATCTCGCGCAGCCAGTGCAGCGTCTCGACATTGTGGTTGAGCGTGGGGCGCCCGAACAGCCCGCGCTCGGCGATATAAGGCGGGCGATGGCGCGGCAGGCCGCGCTTGCCCTCGATCGATTCGATCATCGCGGACTCTTCGCCGCAGATATAGGCACCCGCCCCGCGACGCAGCTCGACATGGCCCGGTGCGATCAGTCCCGCGTGTTCGAGTGCCGCGATTTCCGTGCCCAGGATCGCGCGGACGGCCGGATACTCGTCGCGCAGGTAGATGTAGATGCGCTGCGCTTCGACCGCCCACGCCGCGACCAGCATGCCTTCGAGCATGCGGTGGGGGTCGCTCTCCAGATAGTGCCTGTCCTTGAAGGTGCCGGGCTCGCCCTCGTCGGCATTGACCGTCATCAGGCGCGGGGCCGGCTGGGCGTGCACGCTTTTCCATTTGCGCGCGACCGGGAAGCCGGCACCGCCAAGGCCGCGCAGGCCCGACGCGTCGAGGGCCGCGAACGTGGCCGCGCGCGCGTCGGGTGCGGCGCGCAACGTCTCCAGCAGCCGGTAGCCGCCTCGCGCGCGATAGGCGTCGAATGCGATGTGGGCCGGGATCGCGGCATTCGTGTCGCCGGCGGCGATGGTCTCGGCGAGCCCGGCTTTCGTGGCATTCCGGATCGTGCGCTGGCCCAGCATCGCGGCTGGCGCCGTCGCACACTGCCCGATGCAGGGTGCCGGGACGACGCGGACCTTCGCGGGATCCACGCTCGCGCGCATCGTGTCGATCAGCGCTTCGGCGCCCTTCATCGCGCAGGACAGAGAATTGCAGATGCGCAGCGTACGCGCGGGCGGCGGGGTCTCGCCTTCCTTCACGATGTCGAAATGGTGGTAGAAGCTCGCGACCTCAAAGACCTCGGCTTCCGACAGGCGCATCTCGTGCGCGAGCGCGTTGAGGTGGCGGGCCGCGAGATGGCCGTAGCGGTCCTGGACAAGATGCAGGTTCTCGATCAGCCGGTCGCGCGTGCGGGATGCATTTCCCAGGAGTGCGCGCAATTCCGCCAGTGCCGCCTCGTCCATTGCGCGGCCTTTCGGCCCGCTCTTGCGTCTGTCCGCGTCGTGCGCCGGCATGGATACGGTTTCCCCGCGTTCCGGGCGAGTTTCGATCCGATTGCCGGCCATGGCAAGTGCGTGCGCCCGGGCGGATTGTCGGACGCCGGTGCACGTGCGATCATCGGCGCATGCGGTGGGTTCATGTCGCCTTTGCGTTGCTCGTTGCCGGTTGTGCGCCGTCCTGCCCGCCGGGGCTGACGGCGGGGGTTTCCGTCGACCTCTATTTCGGCCGCGGTGGCGTTCCGGATGCCGACTGGCGCGACTTCGTCGACCGGTCGATCGTGCCGCGTTTCCCCGACGGGATGACGCTGTTCGACGCCGCCGGAAGCTGGCGCGATCCGCGTACCGGCCGGACGAGCTCGGAGGACAGCAAGGTCTTGCGCGTGATCGCGCCCGACGCACCGTCCGTCGCCGGACCCGCACAGGCAATCATCGACGACTACAAGCGCCGCTTTTCACAGCAATCGGTGCTGCGCGTCGAACAGCCGGCCTGTTATGCGTTCTAGCGCCGTTGCGCTGGTCCTGCTGGGCGCGCTGCCCGCACTTGCGCAAGGTGCACGCTTCGACTGGCTCGCGCGCGTCGAGGATGAGCTGCCGGCGATCGAAGCCTGCGCGCGCGACCATCCCGCCCAGCCGGTCGGCGTTGCGGCCCTGCATGCCGACGGCACGGGCCGCCATTTGCTGCTGCGCGATGCGAGCGCGCTCGTCTGGTCGTGCGACGTGTCGGGCGGGCGGGCGCGCCTGTCGGTCGAGCCGGACGCGGGCGGCGAGGGGCATCGGCGGCCGATCTTCTGGCTTGCCCGCTATGGCGAGCCGTGGGCCGAATGCTGGGATGCCGATCCGGTGCGCGGCCGCGACGGCCGGCTCGTCGGCTGGTACGTCGTGCAGAACTGCTGATCAGGGACTGCGGGTGCGTGCGCAGGCTTCGGCGGCTTCGGCCGCGTTCGCGGCCTGCGGGAACAGCGCGGTTGGCGTGCCGGTCGACGCGGTCAGCAGCTCGCCGATCAACGGCCCGAGATTGCCGCGCGGCAGGTCGATGCGGCGTGGCGCTTCAAGCACGCGGCCGTCGGCGGCGACCGGTGCTTCGATGCCCCACCAGCCCTGCAGCGTTGGGCCCGGTGCGCCATAGCGCCGGTCGGTGAGGCGCACGACACTTGTTCCGTCCGACGCCGGTTCGACGGTCGGCCAGAGCTCGCCGTCCGCGAACCAGTCGAATAGGCGCCCCTCCGGCGTGGTGCGAAGGACCGCGATCGCAGGGTCCCTTCGGTGCACGAAGCAGGTCCAGGCGACGGCGCCTTCCTGCAGGCTCGACGCGAAGCCCACGCGCGCCCCCGCCGGCTCGTCGACGACGATCCGGCGCAGCCAGGGCTGGAAGATCGTCGTGTAGACTCGCACGTCGGCGACCGCCACGCCTTCAGCCGCGAGCTGGGCACGCGCCATCGTGTCGACGCGCTGGTTCTGCCCGACGCCGTAGAACTGGTAGACGACCGATCCGAACAGTGCGAGCCAGATCAGCATTCGAGAACGAAGTCGCGCGGGCTGCACCAGCGCCAGCACCCCGGCGGCGATCAGCGGCAGCGTGTAGATCGGATCGATGATGCCCAGGCCCGGCAGCGCGAAGCGCGTGTCGGAAAACGGGGCCAGGAGCTGCGTGCCGTAGATCGTGAAGACGTCGAGCAGCGGGTGCGTGACGAGGGCGACGAAAAACAGCGCGATCCATAGGCCCAGCGCGTCGCTCGCACCCGCCGGCTCGAAGGGCCGCGCGCGGTTGTGATAGCTCCACGTGATCCACCCCAGCACGGGCGCCACGACGGGCGCGAAGAACAGCGAATGGGTGACGCCGCGATGGTTGCGCCATTCGGACCAGGCGTCGGCGCCCGACAGCACGAACGTGTCGAGATCGGGGATCGTCCCGGCGAGCGCCCCGAAGGCCAGCGCGCGCCGGCCGAAACGGGAACCTGCGACTGCATAGCCTGCGCATGCGCCGAAAGTGAGCTGGGTGAGGGAATCCACGTTCGGGCGGCCGGCTTGTTCGGGAGGACTTCGAACCAGAATAGGGCCGCGGCCGACCCGGTCAATGGGTCTGCGGCATCCCGTTCCGCCGGCCGCCGGTTGCCAAGGGCGGGCCGACTTGTCACAGTCTGGCCTGTTGGTTGCATCGTCCGGGCTGACGCGGACGCGGGGCCGGGGACGTGCGAGGGAGGTCGGTTTTGGGCGAAACGGGGACGAAGGCGCCGGCAGCTTTCGACGAGATGACGGCCGCGGACGGCAGCGTCCGCCCGGCCTATGCCGAGCTTTCGACATGGCTCAAGCGCATGCCGGCCGAACAGATCGGCCGCAAGCGCCACGAGGCCGACCTGCTCTTCCGGCGTCTCGGCATCACCTTCGCGGTCTATGGCGAGGGCGGGGACCCCGAGCGGCTGATCCCGTTCGACGTGATCCCGCGCATCATCACGAACGACGAGTGGACGGCACTGTCCGAGGGGCTCGTGCAGCGCGTGAAAGCGCTCAACGCCTTCCTCTACGACGTCTATCACGACATGGATATCGTGCGCGCCGGCAAGATCCCCCGGGAACTGATCGTCGGCAACGCGCAGTACCGGCCCGAGATGGTCGGCGTCGATGTACCTGGCCGCATCTACACGCACATCGCCGGCATCGACGTGGTGCGCGTGTCGGAAAACCAGTTCTACGTCCTCGAAGACAACGTGCGCACGCCGTCGGGCGTGTCGTACATGCTCGAGAACCGCGAAGCGATGATGCGCATCTTCCCCGAGCTGTTCGCGTACAACCGCGTCCAGCCCGTGGGCCACTATCCCGACGAGCTGCTGAAATCGCTGCGCTCGCTGCCGCCCGAATACTGCTCGGACAAGGACGAGCCGACGGTCGTGGTGATGACGCCGGGTGCCTACAACTCGGCCTATTTCGAGCACGTGTTCCTGGCCGAGCAGATGGGCGTCGAGCTCGTCGAAGGCCAGGACATGTTCGTCGAGAACGACATCGTCTACATGCGCACGGTCGCCGGCCCCAAGCGGGTCGACACGATCTACCGGCGTCTCGACGACGCGTTCATCGATCCCGCCGCCTTCAATCCCGACAGCGTGCTGGGCGTGCGTGGCCTGTTCGACGCCTACCGCAAGGGCAACGTCAATCTCGCCAACGCGGTGGGCACCGGGGTGGCCGATGACAAGTCGGTCTACACGTTCGTGCCCGAGATGGTGCGCTTCTATCTGGGCGAGGAGCCCAAGCTTGCCAACGTGCCGACCTATTCGCTGCGCAAGCCCGACGATCTCAAATACACGCTCGAGCATCTGGGCGAGCTGGTCGTCAAAGAAGTGCACGGCTCGGGCGGCTACGGCATGCTCGTGGGGCCGAAATCGACGAAGGACGAGATCGAGGCCTTCCGCAAGCGCATCCTCGCAACGCCCGACAACTACATCGCCCAGCCCACGCTGGCGCTTTCCACGTGCCCGACCTATGTCGACGAGGGCGTGGCGCCGCGGCATGTCGACTTGCGTCCCTACCTGCTGGTTGGCAAGGACGTGAAGCTGGTTCCCGGCGGTCTCACGCGCGTCGCCCTCAGGCAGGGCTCCCTGGTCGTCAACTCCTCGCAGGGAGGCGGCACCAAGGACACCTGGGTGCTGGAGGGCTGAGCCATGCTGTCGCGCGCCGCCGCCTCGCTCTACTGGATGTCCCGCTACATGGAGCGTGCCGAGAACATGGCGCGCATCCTCGACGTTTCCTACCGCATGTCGCTGTCGGCGACCGACGAGATGTCCCAGCGCACGCAATGGGAGCCGGCCCTCGTCGTCGCCGGCTGCGAGCTTCCGTTCGAAGAGACGGGCAAGAAGATCGACGCGCGCAACGTGATCGAGTTCCTGGCGTTGGACGCCAAGAACCCGTCTTCGATCCGCGCGTCGCTTTGGACCGCGCGCGAGAACGCGCGGGCCATGCGCACCCAGATCACGACCGAGATGTGGGAAGCGCTCAACGCGACATGGCTGGAGATGCGCACGCTCGACTACGCCAAGATCGAGGCGATGGGCCTGCGCGCCTTCTTCGACTGGGTCAAGGAGCGCAGCCACCTGTTCCGCGGCGTGGGCTACGGCACGATGCCGCGCGACGCCGCCTACCGGTTCGTGCGCGTGGGCACGTTCCTCGAGCGCGCGGACTCCACTGCCCGCCTGCTCGACGTGAAGTATCACGTGCTTCTGCCCTCCACGCGCGACGTGGGCGGTGCGGTCGACTACTACCAGTGGGGCGCCTTGCTGCGCTCGGTGTCGGCCTTCCAGGCCTACCGGCGCATCTACCGCGACGTGATCCGCCCCAAGCGGGTCGCCGAGCTGCTGATCCTGCGCGACGACATGCCGCGCTCGCTGCGCGTGTCGTTCGGCGAGCTCACGCAGCTTCTCGACCAGCTGCGCGACATGTTCCAGCGCGACTATCTTTCCGCGCGCCTTGCCGACCAGATGTACAACCGCCTGCGGTTCGGCAAGATCGACGACGTGTTCACGCAAGGCCTGCACGAGTTCCTGACCGAGGTCGTGGACAGCAACTTCGCGCTCGGCAAGGCGATTGCGGAAGATTTCGGATTGACGTATTGAGCGTGCTTCGCGCGCTTCCGGAGCAACCAGATCCATGACCTACGGCGTCGGCCTTCTTCTCGAGGACGGACTTGTCCTGTGTTCGGACTCGCGCACGCACGCGGGCGTGGACCACGTCGCGGTCTTCAACAAGATGCATGTCTGGGAAAAGCCGGGCGAGCGCTGCATCACGCTGCTGACCGCCGGCAATCTCGCGATCTCGCAGTCGATCGTGAACCTGCTGACCGAGGGCATGGGCACCGACCGGACCGAGACGCTCGCCAACGTCCCCTCGATGTTCGAGGCGGCACGCCTCGTGGGGCGCGCGGTGCGCGAGGTCTACGATCTCGATGCCGAACGCCTGAAGGAGCAGGGATCGGAGTTCACGATCTCGCTGATCCTCGGCGGGCAGATCAAGGGCAGGCGCCTGCGCCTGTTCCAGGTCTATTCGGCCGGCAACTTCATCGAGGCGTCGGCCGAGACGCCCTATTTCCAGATCGGCGAGACCAAGTACGGCAAGCCGATCCTCGACCGCGTCGTGATGGGCAAGACGACGCTCAACGAAGCGGCCAAGTGCGCGCTGATCTCGATGGATTCAACGCTGCGCTCGAACGTGTCGGTCGGCCTGCCGATCGACATCGCGATCATCCGGCGCGACGAATGCCGGATCGCGGTGCGCAAGCGGCTCGACGAGAAGGACATCTATTTCTCCGACATCCGCCGGCGCTGGTCCGAAGGCCTGCGCTCTGTCTTCCAGACGGTGCCCGACCCCGACTGGAAAGTCTGAGGGCCGTCGGCGCATGCCGATCCTGACCGATCCACATTTCTACCTGCTGGCGATCCCGGCCTTCCTGCTCGTGGGCATCTCGAAGGGCGGCTTCGGCGGCGGGCTCGGCTCGATGGGCACGCCGCTGATGGCGCTCGCGATCCCGGTCCCGCAGGCCGCCGCGATCATGCTGCCGCTGCTGATGGTCATGGACGTGATCAGCATGTGGCGCTTCCGGCGCAACTACTCGCGCGAGCTGATGCCGACCCTGCTGGCGGGTGCGGTGATGGGGACCGTGCTCGGCTATGTCGCCTTCCGGCATCTCGACGAGGCGTGGATCCGCCTGCTGATCGGCACCATAGCCGTGGTCTTTCCGCTGAAGGACTGGCTGCTGCGCGCCCTCGGCCGTGGGGGCACGCCGACGCGGCCGAACAAGGCCCGCGGCGCCTTCTGGGCCTCGATGGCGGGCCTTACGAGCTTCATCGCGAATGCGGGCTCGCCGCCGCTGATGGTCTATCTGCTGCCGATGCGCCTCGACAAGTCGGTGTTCGTCGGGACCAACGTGGTGTTCTTCACCTTCGTGAACCTGTTCAAGCTCGGCCCGTTCATCGGGCTTGGGCTGATGACGGCCGGGAACCTCGCCACGAGCTTCGTCCTGCTGCCGCTGGCATTCGCGGGCATCTGGCTGGGGCTCTGGCTGCACGAGCGCATCCCCGAGAAACCCTTCTATTTCTGGTGCAACGTGTTCTTGCTGCTCACCGGCATGAAGCTGCTCTGGGATGCGGCCGGGCTTCTGCTGGCCCGCTAGGGGCTTGCCGGGAGTTATTTTAGGTCTAAAGTATCCTCATCCAAGCGAGAGGACAGGCCATATGAAGATCGTCAGCATCGCCGCAACGGCGAGGGCAATGAAGCTGCGGATTAGCATGTGCCCGACTTACTTGAAGCGATAGGTGACGCCAAAGAACAGGCCGTGGGTATCGAGATCGGCCGAGTGGTTCAGGGTGTCGCTACCACCTGTCGATGTCACACTGGACGACGAGGTGATCTTGTTAAACCGGGTGTAGAGATATTCGCCCCTGAGCGCCCAATCCTGGTTCAGCGCATATTCGCCGCCGAGCCCGAGGCTCCAGCCGGTCACCGTCTTCGAATCCGAACTGTGGCTACGCGCGGTGAAGGCCGTATCGGTGAACGTGGTATCCAGCGTCAGCCTAGTCACCGCCAGGCCGCCAGTGAGATAGCCGAGCCAATTGTCTTGCGCCCAGCCCAGTCGGGGACGCAACGTCGCCATCCAGTCGGCCGAGACCGATTGTTGAAGGGTGAACCGCGCAGTGGTGAGCGATTCATAAACCTCGGTCACCGAATACTTTTTGTCCAGGAATAGGGTATTGGCGCCCACCTCGATTCCAACGAGCACTTTACCGAACTGCCTGCTGTAACCGCCGACCAGGCCGCCCGACGGGCGCCACTGGGACAGGTCGTTATCGCCGGCGCGCTTCAACTGGCTGACATCGGTCGCGTTGAAGTAGGTGCCCGGTCCATCAATCGTCTTCGCATTGGACTGGCCATTCGTCGCGCCCAGCAAGCCACCGACATAAAAACCTGACCAGTCGACGGCGGGGGCCGGCTGCGCCATAGCGGCACCGTCGATTCCGCCCGCAAGTGCGACGACAAAACCTGCGATAGTCCTGCGCATTGCATCTTCCCGACTCGACTGTCGGCGAATCGTATCAGGCCATCCGTTGAGATTCACGCTCCGAATACAATGCTCCGGCCATTTGAGAGGATTGCGAAAGCAAAACGAGGCCAGCAGGAAGGCAGTCAAAAAGCCGGTACGAGTTCGGTTGTTGGATAGGACCCGTTCCGTGCATTCGCTTCGGCGTGTTCCTTCGGGGCGCGTTCGGCAGACATGTGTAGCGCCTATCCCCGCTGTCGCGCCGGGTTCTTTCCTGCTTTCTCCAAGCGAGACGGGCACCGGGCTTGTTCCTTCGGCGCCCCTTGGATCACAACCGGCAAGCTCTCGGCCGATCGCGGCGCGCATGGCATCTCTATTTCTGGTGCAACGTGTTCCTGCTGCTCACCGGCATGAAGCTGCTCTGGGATGCGGCGGGGCTGCTGCTGGCCCGCTAGGGGCTTGCCGGGAGTTATTTTAGGTCTAAAGTATCCTCATCCAAGCGAGAGGACAGGCCATATGAAGATCGTCAGCATCGGCGGCGGACCGGCGGGACTCTATTTCTCGATCTTGGCAAAGAAGGCCGATCCATCGGCGGAAATCCTCGTCGTCGAGCGCAACCGGCCGGACGACACGTTCGGCTTCGGCGTCGTGTTCTCCGACGAAACGCTCGGCAACTTCGCCGATGCCGATCCCGAGAGCTACGCCGAGATCACCAAGGCCTTCGCGCACTGGACCGACATCGACATCCACTATGCGGGATCGGTCGTCACGTCGACGGGGCACGGCTTCTCCGGCCTCGCGCGCGTCAAGCTCCTCAACATCCTGCAGCGCCGCGCGATGGATCTCGGCGTCAAGGTCCGCTTCGAGACCGAAGCGAAAGGCCCGGAGGATTTCCCCGACGCCGACCTGATCCTTGCGGCCGACGGCGTCAATTCCGCCATCCGCCAGAAGCATGCCGAAAGCTTCGGCCCGAAGCTCGACTGGCGGAAGAACAAGTTCGTGTGGCTCGGCACCACGCGCCCGCATCCGGCCTTCACGTTCCACTTCAAGCAGCACGAAAGCGGCATCTTCCGCGTGCACGCCTACCAGTACGACGCGACGAACTCGACTTTCATCGTCGAGTGCACGGAAGGTGCGTGGAAGCGGGCCGGTCTCGACAAGGCGAGCGAAGCCGACACGCTGGCCTTCTGCGAGAAGCTGTTCGCGGCGGAACTTGCCGGCCACCGGCTGATCCCGAACCGTTCGATCTGGCGCACCTTCCCGACGATCTCGAACGCGCACTGGTCGTCGGGCAACGTCGTGCTGATGGGCGATGCGGCGCACACGGCGCACTTCTCGATCGGCTCGGGCACCAAGCTTGCGATGGAAGACGCCATCGGTCTCGCGGCGGCGGTGGCAAAGCACAGGAACGTCCCCGAAGCACTCGCCGCCTACGAAGCAACGCGCCGCCCGCAGGTCGACGCGATCCAGCGCGCCGCCCAGACCAGCCTCGAATGGTTCGAGGATGTCGAGCGCTATGCCGGCCGGCTCGATCCCGTCGCGTTCGCCTTCGCGATGCTCACACGCTCCATGCGCATCACGCACACGAACCTGAAGCTGCGCGATCCGGCCTTCGTCGCGCGCGTCGATGCCGGCTTCGCGGCCGGTACCGGTGCGCCCGCGACCACGCCGCCGATGTTCGTACCCTTCAAGCTGCGCGGCCTCACGCTGCCCAACCGCATCGTCGTGTCGCCGATGTGCCAGTACTCGGCCGAGGACGGCATGCCCGACGACTGGCATCTGGTGCACCTGGGCAGCCGCGCCATCGGCGGAGCGGGGCTCGTCATTGCCGAGGCGACGGACGTGAGTGCCCAGGGCCGCATCTCGCCGGGATGCACCGGCCTCTACCGCGAAGAGCATGTCGTGGGCTGGAAGCGTGTCGTCGATTTCGTGCATGCCAACAGCCCGGCGAAGATCGCCGTGCAGATCGCACACGCGGGCCGCAAGGGCTCGACGCGGCTCGCGTGGGAAGGCATCGACAAGCCGTTGCCGGACGGCAACTGGCCGCTGATCGCGGCCTCGGCGCTGCCTTACAAGAAGGGCAGCCAGACGCCCAAGGCGATGGATCGCGCCGACATGGACGCGGTGAAGGCCGACTTCGTGCGTGCCGTGAAGTTCGCGGAGCGCGCCGGCTTCGACATGATCGAGGTCCACATGGCGCACGGCTACCTGCTGGCGGGATTCCTGTCGCCGCTGACGAACGTGCGGACGGACGAATATGGCGGCGCCATCGACAACCGCATGCGCTTCCCGCTGGAAGTGTTCGACGCGATGCGCGCGGCGTGGCCCGCCGACAAACCCATGTCGGTGCGCATCTCGGCGACCGACTGGAAGGAAGGCGGCACCACCGGTGCCGATGCCGTCGAGATCGCCAAACGGTTGAAAGCGCACGGGGCCGACATCATCGACGTGTCGGCGGGCCAGACGGTCGACGACGATCACCCTGTTTACGGCCGTCTGTTCCAGACGCCGTTCGCCGACCGCGTGCGCCACGAAGCGGATATCCCGACGATGACCGTGGGCAACATCAGCTCATGGGCCGACTGCAACACGATCCTGGCTGCCGGGCGTGCGGATCTGTGCGTGCTGGCGCGCGCCCATCTCTACGATCCCTACTGGACGCGCCATGCGGCGTTCGAGCAGGGCTACGAGATGAAATGGCCGCCGCAGTACGGCTCGGCGAGGAGCTTCACGCCGCGCGAGAGCCGCTAGGCCTCGCCGACCGCCGACGCCGGCACGAAGCCTTCGGCCGCGAGGCGCTTCATGATCTCCCAGCGTTCGTCGCGGGTCATGCCGGCCCACTGGCGGATCTCGACGACCGAGCGCCCGCAGCCCTCGCACTTGTCGTCGGGGCCGAGCCGGCACACGCGCACGCACGGGCTGATCAATAGACACCCGCCATGCGCGCGCGCTGGCGCACGAGGGCCAGCACCATGCGGCACGCCGGCATCGGATGGCCGACCAGATCGCCCATCTCGACGACGGCGCCCAGCAGGGCGTCGATTTCCATCGGCTTCTTCGCTTCGAGGTCCTGCAGCATCGATGTCTTGTGGGCGCCCACTTCGCCGGCCCCGTCGATGCGCTTCTCGACATCCACACCGAACTTGATGCCGAGTGCTTCGCCCACGGCCTGCGCTTCCAGCATCATCGACTTGGCGACCGCCCGGGTACCCGGGTCGGACGCGATCGTGTCGAGTGTTGCCGTCGTCAGCGCCGACACCGGATTGAAGGTGAGGTTGCCCCACAGCTTCACCCACATGTCGTCGCGGATGCGCGGGCGGATCGGCGCCTTGAGGCCGCCGGCGATCATCAGGTCGGCGAGCTTCTGGATGCGCTCGCTCTTGCGGCCGTCGGGCTCGCCGAGCGCGAAGCGGTTGGAATAGGTGTGCTCGATCACGCCGGGTGCCACGATGTCAGCCGCCGGATAGACGATGCAGCCGATGGCGCGCTGGGGTGCGAGCGTGTCCCACAGCTTGCCGTCGGGATCGACCGAGGCGAGCTTCTTGCCGTCGTGCGGGCCGCCGTGGCCGTAGAAGTACCAGTAGGGCACGCCGTTCATCGCGGTGACGATGGCGGTCTCCTTGCCCCAGCAGCTTGGCGATCTGGCCGGCGGCGGCCGGGCCAAGGCCCCGTCGCCTTCAGCGCCACGATCACGAAATCCTGTTCGCCCGCCGCGACCGGATCGTCGGTGAATCGCGCTTTGGTTATGACTGTTTCCGTTCCTTCGGAAATCAGCTTGATGCCGTTCGCCTTCATCGCGGCCAGATGGGGGCCGCGCGCGAAGAACGTGACGTCGGCCCCGGCCGCCGCCATCTTCACGCCCATGTAGCCGCCGATGGCCCCGGCGCCGAAGATGAGGACGCGGCTCATTTCCCCAGACCCAGCTTGTCGGCAAGGCCGATGCGCTGCAGCTTGCCGGTCGCCCCCTTCGGGATCTCGGCGAGGAACACGATCTTGCGCGGCACCTTGAAGTCGGCAAGGCGCTTGGCGGCGAAGTCGCGCAGCTCGCGT
Source organism: Tagaea sp. (assembly GCA_965279525.1). Classification (GTDB taxonomy): domain Bacteria; phylum Pseudomonadota; class Alphaproteobacteria; order CACIAM-22H2; family CACIAM-22H2; genus Tagaea. The sequence goes on from CBDIIB010000002.1 coordinate 34,177, forward strand.
TCGGTGGCGGTCTGCCCTTCGCGCAGCACGACGGCGGCGGCGACGTCCTCGCCCAGCTTGTCGTGCGGCATCGCGAAGGTGACGATCTGCGCGACTGCCGGATGGTCCATGATGATCTCGTCGACCTCGAGCGGGCTGACCTTTTCCCCGCCGCGGTTGATCAGTTCCTTCAGGCGCCCGGTGATGCGCAGATAGCCTTCCTCGTCGAGCGTGCCCTGGTCGCCGGTGCGGAACCAGCCGTTGGCGAAGCCCTTGAGGTTGGCGTCCGGGTTGGCCTCGTAGCCCTTGGTGACGTTGGGGCCGCGGATCACGACCTCGCCCAAGGCACCATTGGGCAGGAGGTTGCCTTCCTCGTCCATGATGCGCACTTCGGGGCCGGCGGCGATGCCGACCGAGCCCGGCTTGCGGCTGCGCGGCGGCAGCGGGTTGGACGCCATCTGGTGGGCGGCTTCGGTCATGCCGTAGCTCTCGATGACGGGGGCGCCGAACACCGCTTCAAGCTCCTGCATCACCTGCGGCGGCAGCGAGGCCGAGGACGAGCGGATGAAGCGCAGCTTGGCGCGCGCGATGATCTCCTTGTTGCGCTCGGCGCGCGTCAGGATCGCCTGGTGCATCGTCGGCACGGCCGTGTACCAGGTGGGTTTCACCTCGTCGAGCCAGCCGAAGAACTTGAGCGCGTTGAAGCCCGGCGTGCAGAACGTGGCGCCGCCCGCCGCGATCGACGAGGCGACCGCCGCGATCAGCCCGTGGATGTGGAAGAGCGGCATGATGTTGAGGCAGCGGTCCTGGCCCTTGAGTTCCAGCGTCGCCCCGATATGCCGGGCCGAAGCGCACACGTTGGCCTGCGCCAGCGGCACGATCTTGGGGCGCGACGTGGTGCCCGACGTGTGGAGCACCAGCGCCACGTCGTCGGTGCCGGCAAAGCCGCCCTGGGCGGGCTTGCCCTTGAGGGATCCTGCCTTCAGCGTGTAGCTGCCAGCGCCGGCCGCGCGGGTAGGGACGAGTTCGACGACCGGTACGCCGAGCTTTTCGGCGACGGCGCGCGCGGGCGTGGCGTCGCCTTCCTGAACGATCAGCGCCTTGGCCTTGAGATCGAGCAGATAGAACTCGAATTCCTCGGCGCGATAGGCGGGGTTGAGCGGGGCGGTGGTGGCACCGGTGGCCACGCACAGGAAAGCCGCGGCCATTTCCGGGCCGTTGGGCAGCACGATCGCCACGCGGTCGTTGCGCCCGATGCCCATCGCGTTCAAGTCGGCGACGGTCTGCGTGGCAAGGGCGCGCAGGCCCGCATGCGTCAGCGGCTTTTCCTCGGGCGCGCCGATCGCGAGGTCGGCATCCTTGCCGGTCTGGAGCAGTTCCCACATCGTCGCAAACGCCATCGCCGCCGGTCCTTCCACGCAGAGAAACGAGGGACCTCGATAGCAGAGCGTCGGCGTGATTTCTAGGCGGCGAAGCCCGACGGATCGAGCGGGCCGTTGGCCACGCGGGCATAGGCCGCGGTGGCAGTGGACCAATCCTCGAAATGGGCGCCGCTGCCCAGGCGCTCCTGCGCGATGCGCTGGACCAGGAAGGCGAGGGCGCCCGACGCCTTGCCGGATTCGCCGACCAGCTCGTCGGCGAAGCTGCGACGGGCGGTGCGCGGCCCGGGGGTGGCGCCGGCATCGCGGCCCGCACCCCCGGTCGGCGTTGAGGGGAAGAACTCCGACGCGGCCCCCGGCTGGGCGGCCGCGCGGGCGGTTCCCCGGCGACGGTCCGACCCCTCTTCGACGCGCGCGCCCTCGGGCCGGCGGGCCTCGGGCGGCGGCAGAAGGATGATGTTGGCGGACGCGACCATCGTGAATTAATCTAAAATTATAACTAAATCCGACGCAAGTGGAATCTTGCATTAACCTAAAATTAGAGATAATTCTTGTATGACAGAACAGCCTGCCCGAAATGCCGGAAACGCTTTCCCGCAGCGTGCTAATTTGCGATTCCGAGCATCCGGAGACCCGAAAATGTCCGCAGCACCCCAGTCCGTCGACCCAAACAACCTTGAAGCGCTGTGGATGCCCTTCACGGCGAACCGCCAGTTCAAGCGCAAGCCGCGCCTGATGGCCCGCGCGGAGGGCATGTATTATTATACCCCCGACAACCGCCAGATTCTCGACGGCACGGCCGGTCTGTGGTGCGTCAATGCCGGCCACGGCCGCAAGCCGATCGTCGAAGCGATCCAGAAGCAGGCCGCCAAGCTCGACTACGCGCCCAACTTCCAGATGGGCCACCCGATCGCGTTCGAGTTCGCCGCCCGCCTCCAGGCGATGCTGCCGGGCGATCTGAACCACGTCTTCTACACGAACTCCGGTTCCGAATCGGTCGACACGGCGCTGAAGATCGCGCTCGCCTACCACCGCGCGCGCGGCGAAGGCCAGCGCGTGCGCTTCATCGGGCGCGAGCGCGGCTACCACGGCGTCGGCTTCGGCGGCATTTCGGTCGGCGGCATCGTCAGCAACCGCAAGCAGTTCGGCGCGCAGCTTCCCTATGTCGACCACCTGCCGCACACGCACGACATGTCGCGCGCCTACACCAAGGGCCAGCCCGAGACGGGAGCCGACCTTGCCGACAAGCTCGATGCGCTGCTCACGCTTCACGACCCGTCGACCGTCGCGGCCGTCATCGTCGAACCGGTCGCCGGCTCGACCGGCGTGCTGGTCCCGCCCAAGGGCTATCTTGAAAAGCTGCGCGCGACCTGCACGAAGCACGGCATCCTCTTGATCTTCGACGAGGTCATCACCGGCTTCGGGCGCCTGGGCGCCAACTTCGCCGCCGACCGTTTCAAGACCGTGCCCGACCTGATGACGGTGGCCAAGGGCATCACCAACGGCACGGTGCCGATGGGCGCCGTGTTCGCGACCAAGGCGATCTACGACGCGTTCATGAACGGGCCCGAGGGCGTCATCGAGCTGTTCCACGGCTACACCTATTCGGGCCATCCGCTGGCGTGCGCGGCGGGCCTTGCCACGCTCGACGTCTATCGCGACGAAGGGCTGTTCGAGCGCGCGGCAAGCCTCGAAGGCTACTGGCAGGACGCGATCCACTCGCTCAAGGGAACGCGCCACGTCATCGACCTTCGCAATATCGGGCTGGTCGGCGGCATCGAGCTTGAAAGCCGCCCGGGTGCCGTGGGGGCACGCGCCTACGAAGCGCTCGTCGACTGCTTCGAGGCGGGCCTGCTGATCCGCACGACGGCCGACATCATCGCGCTGTCGCCGCCGCTGATCGTCGAGAAGCACCATATCGACAAGATGGTCGACATGGTGGGGACCGCCTTGAAGCGCGTGGCATGATCCGCATCCCGTCATCCGACCTCGCGGGCCTCGCACTCGATGCGGCGGGCGATGCCGCGTACGAATGGGATCTCTCGCAGGACACGATGGGATGGATCGGGCGCACCGAAAACGTGTTCGGCGTGCGCACCGATTTCCCGCCCACCGGCCAGGTCTTCCAGTCGCGCATCTATGCCGAGGACCTGCCCAACCGCCTGAAGGCGCTGTCGGCGCATTTCGTCGACCGCATCGCCTACGATCTCGACTACCGCATCCGCGGCGACGGCGGCGCCCTGATCTGGGTGCATGACCGCGGCCGCGCCGAATTCGCCGACGACGGCAAGCCCGTGCGCCTCTCGGGCACGCTGCGCGCCATCACGGTGCGCAAGGAAAAGGAAGCGCGGCTCGAGCATCTGGCCAACTACGATCCGCTGACCGGGCATTTCAACGCCGCGCGCCTGCGCGAATCGCTCGACCACGCCATCGAATACGCCGCGCGCTACAAGGCGCCGGGTGCCTTCCTGCTGGTCGGCGTGGACAACCTCTCGGCCATCAACGACGCGTTCGGCTGGTCGACGGCCGACGCGTTGCTGATCGGCATCGGCCAGCGCCTCGAACGCTCGCTGCGCGCGTCCGACACGATCGGGCGGGCGGGCGGCGACCGTTTCGGCCTCGTGCTCACGCACTGCCCGGAATCCGAGATCGGCCTTGCCGCCGACCGGCTGCTCACGAGCGTACGCGGCTCGCCGATCGAAACACCCGACGGCCCGCTGCACGTGACGGCCTCGGCCGGCGCGGTCATGTTCCTGGAACAAGGCCCCTCGGCGGTCGAGGCGATGGCGCGCGCGGAGTCCGCGCTGCACGAAGCCAAGCGCGCGGGCCGCAACCGCTATGCGATCTTCTCGGCAAGCCCGGCCCAGCGCGAGCTTCACCAGCGCCTCGTCGCGATCTCGTCCGACGTGCAGGCGGCCTTGAAGGACGAGCGCCTCGTCTTCGCCTTCCAGCCGGTCGTCGACGCCAACAGCCACACGGTCGACCATTACGAATGCCTGATCCGCCTGCAGCGGATGGACGGCACGATCGCACCGGCCGGCTCGTTCATCCCGGTCGTCGAGCAGACCGGGCTGATGCGCCTCCTGGACCGGCGCGTGCTCGAGATGGCGCTCAACGAACTTGCGCGCTGGCCCGACGTGAAGCTCGCGATCAACATCTCCGGCCTCACCGCCGGCGACCCGAGCTGGCTGCGCGCCTTGTCGGGCACGCTGAAGACGCGCTCGGATCTTGCGCGCCGCCTCACCGTCGAGATCACCGAGACCGTCGCGATCCAGGACATCGACGAGACCGCGAAGTTCGTGGCCCAGGTGCGCGAGCTCGGCTGCAAGGTCGCCCTCGACGATTTCGGGGCGGGGTACACGAGCTTCCGCAACCTCAAGGCCATCGCGGTCGACAGCGTCAAGATCGACGGCAGCTTCGTGCGCGGCGTTGCCGACAACGTCGACAACCAGCTCTTCATCCGCACGCTGCTGGGCCTTGCCGACGGCTTCGGCCTCGAGACCGTGGCCGAGTGCGTGGAGAACGTCACCGAATCCCAGCATCTCGCGCGCAAAGGCGTGAAGCTCCTGCAGGGCAACCTCTTCGGCATGCCGTCGATCGAACGCCCGTGGCTCGCCGACCTCGGCCTCGACGCGATCGGGGCCGAACCCCAGCGCCCGAATTTCAAGGTCATCACCGGGACCGGCACGCACGATTGACGAGACGCCAGGCGACGGCATGTTACCGTCGCTTCGCCAACCCGTTGATCCGCCACGCAAGCGATGCGACATGCGACGTAACATGCGCATGTCTCGTCATTCTTGCGGCGAGTTGACGGGTGTTGACGGGTGTTGACCGTCAACAGGCCATGCCATTGATTTCGCTCGCTGGTGACGGTTGACGCCACATTTCGGTTGACGAAGCTTTGCGGCGACACCCTCGGTCACAACCCCTTCCGTCATGCCCGGCAAAAGCCGGGCATCCACGACTTTGCAGGCGTTCGCGCTCATTGCGGTCCACCGACACGTTGCGGTGCGGCGCGCGAATGACCGGAAACCTGCGTGCCGTCGTCGCGGCGGTAGCTTTGCACCGGAACCGATCCGGCACCCGTCGCGTCATCGGTTCGCGCGCGGCCGTACCAGTTCCGGACCTTCGCGAAAGCAGATGCCTGTCTGGGATTCTCACGAAGATAGATGCCCGAACCCTGGACCGCCCGCACGTCGTCCGGGTCCCAATCTTCGACAGGCCGCTGCAATGTTCTGGCGGCACGCACGTCGGGGTCAGCGGCCCATGCCGAGATCAGCTTGCGCTCGTCGGGCTCGACCTCCTTGGAGTCGCCGCCCCATCTGTCCCTCGCCAGCCAGACAGGCGCGTCCCGCGTCCCGCCAGCTGCCGCATCGACGAAGATCGCTTTCGTTCGCGCGACGATCTCATCGAAAGAGCCGGCGTCGGTCCCGATCCCGATGCCGATCGCGTTGTTCCGTCGGTCCATCCCGGCTTCGTCGGCCGGCTGCCCCTTATTGCTTCCCCGGCGCTCGTACTCCTCGCCAAGCGTCATGGCGATGGGCGCGCTATAGCGGCGCGTCGCTTCAGCCGAGGCGACGATATGTCGAAACGCATCCGCAGGCCCGTTGTGCCAGCCCGGCAGTCCGGTAGCCTTTGCCGCATTGATGGCGCGGTCCTGAACGCCTTCAAGCCGTTCCAACCTGTCCAACTTCTTTTGCAAGTCTCTTGCGTATTCCATGTTCACGCTCCTCAATCTCTGTCGTAGATGTCGGTCCCGACGCACGCACCGGCAGTGGCTTGCGGGCCGCGCAGATCGACGACGACGGTGCATTTGCTGCCGAGCGCGCGGATGTTCAGGGGAATAACCTGCTTGCCGTCAGCGGTGCTGCCCTGGACAACGATCTTCGTCGGTCGGACAGGAACGCGGACCGGGTCGTGCAGACGGAGCCACGTCTCGCCGAACCCCTCGCTGACGACGAGTTTCATCCTTACCGGCGCGCCGTCGATGAAAAGGTCCGGTCCCCATCTGGCGACATCGGCCGGCATCTGCACGACGACTTCGATCTCGTAACCCGAGCGGTTCTGCCAGGCCCAGCCGGCCTCCCACGCGACGATGCTGGCGATCACGGTCGCGACGATCCGGGCCGGCCGCCAGCGCCAGAGCGGAATCGTCTCTCTCGGGCCGAGATAGTCGGGCGCTTGCGTCGGGTCGTATCGGTCTTCCGGTCGCATGGCTTGATCCCCTTACGTTCTGACGCAAGGGATATAAGCCAACGAAAAGATTAAATACAACTATAAATACATATGTAGTAAATCCACCGGATTCCCGTTTCGCTTCCGCCGACGGCCGACGGCGAGCCTGTGAAGGTTGCAAAAATGCGGGCCGCATGGAAAGGTTGCACGATTAACCGAGGGAACCGGAGGCATGATGGGTGTCCGTAGCTTGTGGATCGCCGCCGTCGCGATGCTGGTCGTCGGCGGCTGCGTGACGAACGACGGGGGCGGATTGCCGCGTGCCGTCGACCTGCCGCCCGGAACGACGTTCACGGACCGCATACGGGTCGGGCAGCACGTCGTCCCGTTGCCGCCGGGCGAATGGATCCTTGCCGGCGTCGAGGACGCCAAGTCCAACATGATCGACGGTTCGATGCGCACGCCGATCGCGCGTGTCGTGCTGATCCGCCCCGGCGACCGGCCGGACGACAAGTCGGTCAACGAAATGATGCTGATCGTTGCAAATGGCGACTCGCAACTCGTCGAGTGGGTGGCGGATCAGCAATGCCAAAGCGATGCCGGGAAGCTGTACATGCAGAACGGCTTCAGGTCGGAACGAGACCAGCTCTGCATAACGGTCGTTGCGGCGACCGCGAGTTGGGGCGTCATTCTGGGCCAGTCGCCGTTGAGCCAGAATGTGGTCGGCTGGCTTCGCGCCGGCGGATATTCGAGCGGTCCTGAGTCCATGCTCGTGACACGGTTCCGGGTGGTCAGCGGCAACAATCTTCTTGCCACATTTCATTTCTCGACGGCGCGTGAACTGGGTGTCCGTTCCGCGAGAGACGCCGACTGGCAGCCATCAGCCCGCACAAGAAATGCCGAGATCGACAAGATCTTCAACGAGCGCGTCGCCTGGGCCCGGGAATGGGCGCCGGTCCTTCGCAGCGCGGTCGATGGCCGCTTGCCGCCGCCGAAATCCACAGCGTCGAAATAGAAGCCCGCGACCGTCGGTTCCCCATCGGAATCCCGGGCCGGTCGGCCGCCATTTCGGCTGGCAGCGGCATTTGAAGGTGATAGTGTTTCCCGAACGGGGAGACCGATGTCGCGACCTTCAGCACCTGAGCTACACGCAGCACCGCCGCTCGAACGGCGGCGCATCGGCCGGACCGACCTTTCCATCTGCACGCTTGGCCTTGGCGGCGCACCGCTCGGGAATTTCGGGCAGGAAGTGTCCGACGCCGAGGCCGAGGCGACCGTCAGTGCCGCCTATGCCGCCGGCATCCGCTATTTCGACGTCGCACCGCAATACGGGCACGGCCTTGCCGAGCACCGTTTCGGCCATGTCCTGCGCAACCTCACCGATCCCGACATCGTGCTGTCGACGAAGGTGGGGCGGCTGCTCCATCCGCGCGCCAGCGGGCGCGGCGACGCGACCATCTTCCGCAACACGCTCGCCTTCGACTATCGCTACGACTACAGCTATGACGGCGTGATGCGGTCGTTCGAGGACAGCCTGCAGCGCCTCGGTCTTTCGAAGGTCGACATCCTCTATATCCACAACATCGATTCCGAGAATCTCGGCGGCCGGAACCAGGAATTCTTCGACCAGGCGGTCGCAAGCGGCCACAAGGCGCTCGCGAGCCTGCGCGACCAGCGGCTCGTGTCGGCCATCGGGGTGGGCAACAACCATTGGCGCATCTGCCGCAAGTTCGCCGAGGCGATCCCGCTGGACTGCTTCATGGTCGCGACGAAGTCCGCCTATTCGCTGCTGGTGACCGACCTGCTCGACGATTTCCTGCCCTTCTGCGCCGGGCGCGGGATTTCCATTGTCGTCGGCGGTGCGCTCAACTCGGGCATCCTCGCGACCGGTGCCGTGGAAGGCGCCCAGTTCGCCTACGAGGCGGCGTCGGACGACATGCTTGCCAAAGTCCGCGCGATGGAGCGCGTGTGCCGCGCGCACGGCGTGCCGCTGCTGAGTGCGGCCCTGCGCTTCCCGCTGGGCCACCCGTCGGTCGCGAGCGTGGTGCAGGGTGCCCGCTCGCCCGGGCAGGTCATCGCGAATGTCGAGGCGTTCCGCCGCCCCATTCCGGACGCGCTCTGGTCCGACCTCAAGGCGGAAGGGCTGCTGCGCCCGGACGCGCCTGTTCCGACGGGAACCTGAAACGCCCACGAAGGGAATCCGGAACCGATGACGTCGATCTTCTCCATGCGAGGGCGAACCTGCCTCATCACCGGGGCGAGCGTGTCGATCGGGCGCGCCATTGCACTGGGCTTCGCCGACCACGGGGCTCCGTCGCGGTGCATCACTCGGCCGCCGCCGACGCGGCCTTCGGCCTGCCGGATGCGGCCGCCGCAACCGTCGCCGAGATCCGCGCCAAGGGGGTTGCCGCCCACGCGGTCGAGGCCGATCTTGCCGCCGCCGACGGGCCCAAGCGCGCGTTCGAAGGCGCGGTCGCCGCACTCGGCTCGGTCGACGTACTCGTCGTGTGCGCCTCGGTCCAGAAGCGCGTCGAATTCGCCGACATCACGCCAGAGCAGATCGCGCGCGAAACGCGGATCAACTTCGCCGCGACGATCGAGCTGATGCAGCTCGCCATTCCGCCGATGCGCCAGCGCAAATGGGGGCGCGTGCTGACCATCGGCAGCGTCAACCAGTCGCGCCCCGAACCGCAGCTGGCCACATATGCCGCCCTCAAGGCCGCACAATGGAACCTCGCGATGAATCTTGCCGCCCAATGCGCGCCCGACAACGTGATGGTCAACAACCTGTCGCCGGGCATCGTCGCGACCGAGCGCAACCGCTGGCGCCGGGCCGACGCCGCCGAATGGGCGGCGATCGAGAAGAAGGCCGCCCCCGCACTTGGCCGTGCCGCCCGGCCCGACGAGATGGTCGGGGCAGCGGTCCTGCTGTGCTCGGACGCCGGCAGCTACATCGCGGGCATCGACCTGCAGGTCACGGCGGGCGCCCATCTGGCCGTGTTCAGCTGATCGCTCAGCGCCAGATCGCCATCGGGATTCCGTACCGGTCCGTCGCCGGCTTCGCCGGCAGGCACACGCCCTTGCCCGCGACGATGCGCAACGCGGCTAGGCACACGACCGCCGCGTCGATCACGTCGTCGGGTGCGACGAGCTTGCGCGGCAGCAGGTCGAGCCAGTCGGCGATGTCGCCCATGCCGTTGGCTGCCAGCAACGCCAGACGGCGCTTGCGGCCCTCGGGCGTCTTCTTCTTTTCCAGCACCGGGGCACCGGCGAGCCTTGCGAAGCCAAGCTCGGGATGCGCTTCGACGATCCGGCACGCCGGACGTTTGCGTAACACCGCGTCCAGTTCGCGCATCTTGGGGAACAGGTTGAAAGCCTGCTTGGAGAGGCCGATGCCGTTGCCGTTGTGCGCACACGCGTCGCGATAGTCGCGGGCCGCCAGCGCCTTGCGCGACGGGGCGGAGAACACGCTCGATGTCTTGCCGGGCAGGGCGGCGCGTGCGGCACGCTCGCAGTCGCGCCCGCCCTTGATCGCCGTATCGGGAAAGCCCATCGGCATGTCGACGGCGATCAGGTCGAACTCGCCGGCCTTGAGGAGGTCGCGGAACTTCTCGACGAAGCGCAGCTCGCGCGGGCGCCCGTCGGTCTCGGCGACGACCGCGACCCAGCCGCCGCGCGCCCCATCCACGCCGGCGACGCGGCTCACTCCGCCGCCTGTGCCGCCGGTGCGGGATTGCGGAAATTGGCGCGCAGGATCTCGCCATGCGCCTTTGCCTTCGCGAGGTGCGCTTCCTTCACGTGGCCGTAGCCGCGGATTTCCTCCGGCAGGCTTGCGAGGCCCACGGCGGCGCCGTGGTTGGCGGGCGTGAGGCCGGCGAGGATCTCGGCGATGGTCGCTTCGTATTCCGCGATCAGCGCGCGCTCGACTTTACGTTCTTCGGTGCGGCCGAAGATGTCGAGCTTCGTCCCGCGCAGGAATTTGAGCTTCGCCAGCACGCCGAAGGCCGTCAGCATCCACGGGCCGAACGTGCGCTTCTTGAGATGCCCGGTCGCCTCGTCGCGCTCGGCGACCAGCGGCGGCGCGAGGTTGAATTCGATGCGGTAGTCGCCCTCGAACTGGCGGGCGAGGGCGGCGCGGAACTTCCCGTCCGAATAGAGCCGCGCCACCTCATACTCGTCCTTGTAGGCGAGCAGCTTGGCGTAATAGCGCGCGACGGCAAGGGCGAGGCCCGTGCGCCCCGGCGTGGCGGCCTTCTCGGCGGCTTCCACCTGGCGGACGAGCGCTTCGTATCGAGCCGCGAGGGCGGCGTCCTGGTAGCCGGTCAGATGCTCGATCCGTGCGGCAACGATGCCGTCGAGCGTGACGGCGATCTTGCGCTCGGCGGGCATCGTCGGGGCGGCGGCTTCTTTCACGCGCGCGGCATCCACCGCCGCGAGCCGTCCCCACTGGAAGGCGCGCTTGTTGGCGTCGATCGCCACCTCGTTGAGCTCGATGGCGCGCAACAGGGCATCGAGCCCGACCGGGATCAGCCCCTTCTGCCAGGCAAAGCCCAGCATGAACGGATTGGTCGCGATCGAATCGCCCATCAGGGCGGTGGCGAGCTTCGTGGCGTCGACCATGTCCATCGCACCCTGGCCAAGGGCGTGCGCGATGACGTCCGTCATCTCCTGCGTGGGAAACTTGAGATCGGGATCGCGCGTGAAATCGCCGGTCGGGGATTCGTTCGTGTTGATGATGGCGCGCGTCAGGCCGATGCGCGTCTTGTCGAGCGTCTCGGCCCCCGCCGCCACGACGATGTCGCAGCCCAGCAGCAGGTTGGCTTCGCCCGCCGCGATGCGCACGGCATGCAGCTCGTCCGCCGACTTCGCCACGCGGATGTGGCTGACGACGGCACCGCCCTTCTGCGCAAGCCCCGCCATGTCGAGAATCGACACGCCCTTGCCTTCGAGATGGGCCGCCATGCCGATGAGCGCACCCACGGTGACGACACCCGTACCGCCCACGCCGGTCACGACGATGTTGTAGGGATGATCGAGGCCGGGCAGGACCGGGGCCGGAAGTACTGCGAACGGATCGACCGCGTTGGCGTCGCGCTTCTCGCGCGGCTTGCGCACGCGCCCGCCGAGCACGTTGACGAACGAAGGGCAGAAGCCCTTGGTGCACGAATAGTCCTTGTTGCAGCTCGACTGGTCGATGGCGCGCTTGCGGCCGAACTCGGTCTCCACGGGGATGACGGAGAGGCAGTTCGATTTGACGCTGCAGTCGCCGCAGCCTTCGCACACGGCTTCGTTGATGAAGATGCGCTTGGCGGGATCGGGATAGGTGCCGCGCTTGCGCCGGCGGCGCTTCTCGGCTGCACAGGTCTGGTCGTGGATCAGGATCGTGACACCCTGTTCTTCGCGCAGCTCGCGCTGCACGGCATCCAGATCGTCGCGGTGGCGGATCGTGGTGCCGGGTGCGAACTTCGCACTGCCGTACTTGTCCGGCTCGTCGCTGGTCACGACGATGCGGCTCACGCCTTCGGCCTGCAGCATCTGGGTGATGCGCGGCACCGTCAGCGGGCCGTCATGCGGCTGGCCGCCGGTCATCGCGACGGCGTCGTTGAACAAGAGCTTGTAGGTGATGTTGACCTTGGCCGCGATCGCCGCGCGGATCGCGAGCGAGCCGGAGTGATAGAACGTGCCGTCGCCGAGATTCTGGAACACGTGCCTGGTGTCGGTGAACGGCGCCTGGCCGATCCACGGCGTGCCTTCGGCGCCCATATGCGTGAAGGTCGTCGTGTCGCGGTCCATCCAGATCGACATGAAGTGGCAGCCGATGCCGGCCATCGCCCGGCTGCCTTCGGGCACCTTGGTCGAACTGTTGTGCGGGCAGCCCGAGCAGAAATAGGGCGCGCGCTTGAAGGAATGGCCCTCGGGGTTGCGCTCCTTGGCGTCGATCAGCGCCACGCGTTCGCGGATGCGCTCGGACGTGAAGAAGGGTTCCAGCCGCTTGGCGATCACGCGCGCGATCATCGCGGGCGTGAGTTCCCCCGACGAGGGCAGGATCCACTGGCCCTTCTCGTCGAACTTGCCGACCACGCGCGGGCGCACGTCGGCCCGCCAGTTGTAGAGCTGCTCCTTGAACTGGTTCTCGATGAGGGCGCGCTTCTCCTCGACGACGAGCACTTCTTCCAGCCCCTCGGCGAAGTGGCGTGCCCCTTCGCGCTCCAGCGGCCACGGCATGGCGACCTTGTAGACGCGAAGGCCGATCTTGGCCGCGAGCGCTTCGTCGATGCCGAGATCCTCGAGCGCCTGGCGCACGTCGAGATAGCTCTTGCCGGTCGTGACGATGCCTATCCGCGGGTTCGGGCTGTCGACGACGATCCTGTCGAGCTTGTTGGCGCGCGCGAAGGCGAGGGCCGCGTAGACCTTGTATTTCTGCAGGCGGAATTCCTGGTCGGTCCAGTGGTCGGGCCAGCGGATATGCACGCCGCCTTGCGGCATCTCGAAATCGGTCGGTGTCACGAAGCCCAGGCGATGCGGATCGACCGACACCGAGGCCGTGCTGTCCACCGTCTCGCCCGTGCATTTGAACGCGACCCAGCAGCCCGAATAGCGGCTCATCGCCCAGCCATAGAGACCCAGATCGAGGAACTCCTGCACGCCCGACGGGTTGAGCACCGGGATCATCGCCGAGATGAATTCGTGCTCGGACTGGTGGGCGAGGGTCGAGGATTTGGCCGCGTGGTCGTCGCCCGCGAGCACCAGCACGCCGCCGTTGGGCGACGTACCGGCCGCGTTGGCGTGCTTGAACACGTCGCCGCAGCGGTCGACGCCGGGGCCCTTGCCGTACCACATCGAGAAGACGCCGTCGTACCGGGCACCCTCGTACATGTTGACCTGCTGCGTGCCCCAGCAGGCGGCCGCCGCGAGATCCTCGTTGAGGCCGGGCGTGAAATGGATGTGGTGGTCTTTAAGGTGGCGCTTGGCCTTCCACATGGCCTGGTCGAGCCCGCCCAGCGGCGAGCCGCGATATCCCGTCACGAAGCCCGCGGTGTTGAGGCCGGCCGCAAGGTCGCGCTGGCGCTGCATCAGCGTCAGGCGCAGCAGGGCCTGCGTGCCGGTCAGGAACACGCGGCCGCTGTTGGCCGTGTACTTGTCGTCGAGGGAAACGTCGAGCAGGGCCGTGGCGCTGGCTGTCATGGCTGTCTTTTCCGTCCCGTCGCGCGGAGCGTCGTGGCTCCTTCGTTGACTGGACGGTAGTGCAAAGACGGGGGCCGGACAATCGGCGTCCGGTCCGGCACGAAGAAAGCAACGACGTTCCGGGCCCGTGCGGCGACCCGTGCCGGAAGTTGCGCGGGTTCAGTCGCCCCACGCAACTCCGTTACGTCAGGCCGCTTTCGCCGCCCGCGCGCGCACCAGGCTCACCAGCACGTTGTCGACCAGCGTGCGGCCGATCTCGCCCTTGCCGGCCCAGCCCATCGACAGGATCGATTCGGGGTGGAACTGCACGGCCGCGATCGGCAGGCGCTTGTGGCGCACCGCCATCACGAGCCCGGCCGGCGTGCGCGCGAGGATGTCGAGTTCGCCGTGCGGGAACGTGTCCGCCTTGGCGTGCAGCGAATGATAGGCGCCGACGGCGCAAGGGGATGGCAGGCCGTCGAACAGGCCCGTCCCGTCATGCTCGATGTCCCAGCGCTTGCCGTGGCGCGGCTCGGGCAGCACGTCGAGCGTGCCGCCGAACGCCTCGACCGTGCCCTGCAGCCCGAGGCACACGCCGAACTGCGCCACGTCGTGCTTGGCAAGCTCGGTCACGAGGGCGGGCACGCCGAACTGCGACGGCGTGCCGGGGCCGGGCGAATGCACGACGAGGTCGGGCTTCATCGCCAGGATGGCGGCGGCCCCCAGCCCGTGGCGGTAGGTGGCGACATTCGCCCCCGTCTGGCGGAAATAGTCGGCAAGCGTGTGGACGAAGCTGTCCTCGTTGTCGACCAGCACCACTTTGAGGCCGGCACCGATCGCGTTGTCGGCATTGGTCGCCGCCGGTGCTGACGGCGGGGCGAGCACGCGGAACAGCGCGTTGGCCTTGAGGTGCGTCTCCTCGTTCTCCTCCATGCCGACCGAATCCCAGATCAGCGTGGCGCCCACGCGGTAGCGCACGTGCTGGCGCTTCTTCGCATCGTCCTCGAGATGCACGGTGCGGATCGTGATGCCGGTGTTGACGTCGCCGTTGAGCAGGAGTGCGCCCACCGCGCCGCCATACCAGCCGCGCGGGGCGGTCTCGGTCTTCTCGATGATCTCGACCGCCCATTTCTTCGGCGCACCGGTGAGCGTGACGGCCCACATGTGGCTGATGAACGCGTCGAGGCCGGTCACGTCGTCGCGCAGCTTGCCCTCCACATGGTCGACCGTGTGGAACAGGCCGGCATAGGTCTCGATCTGGCGCCGTCCCAGCAGCTTGACGCTGCCCGGCACGCAGATGCGCGACTTGTCGTTCCGGTCGACGTCGGTGCACATCGTCAGTTCCACCTCGTCCTTCTCGGAATCGATCAATGCTTTCAGCCGCTCGGCGTCTTCCATCGCATTGCGCCCGCGCCGTGCCGTGCCCGAGATCGGGCAGGATTCGACGCGGGAGCCTTCCACGCGTACGAACATCTCCGGGCTCGTCCCCACCAGCCGGTCGGGGCCGAGTTGCAGGAAGAACTCGAACGGCGACGGGTTGACCTTCTTGAGTTTGGCGAACAGCTGCGAGGGGGCGCCCTGGTAGGCCGCATCGAAGCGGCGCGACAGCACGACCTCGAAGATGTCGCCCACCCGCATGCGCTCGCGCGCCCCGTCCACCAACGCGGCGTACTGCTCGGCCGAAAGATCCGACGTGATCTCGGGCTTGGCCGTCGGCTCCACGTACTTGCGCCGTGCCACCGGCTCGAACACTTTGCGTGCGGCACCTTCGGTGGTCAGGCTCCCCCGCACGAACTCGTAATCATAGCGGAAGGCGGTCTCCTTGCGCCGGTCGAGGATGTACATCCGGTCGGGCAGGAACAGGTGCAGGTCGCGCGCCGTTTCCTTGCGGGCATGGGTAAGGGCGATCGGCTCGAACTGGAACAAGAGGTCGTAGCCGAACGCGCCATAGAGCCCGAGGAACGGATCGGCGAGGCCCTTGAACTCCTCCACGATGCGCCTGAGCGGCGAGAATAGCGAGGGTTGCTGGCTGCGCTGCTCTTCGGCGAACGGTCCCTTCGCGGGCGGGATGGCGAGCGTGCGCTCGCGTGGGGATTTCGCCACGATCTCGAATTCCGCCAGCACGGGATCGAGCACGTCGAGCAGCCGTTCGCCGCGTTCGTTGATCGCGCGGAAGGTCAGCGTGCGGTCGCGCCCGACGATTTCCAGCGGCGGATCGACGAAGCCGAACTCCCAGCGCGAATAGCGCCCCGGATAGTCCACGCCCGACGAGAACAGCCCGCCGCGCGCGCGGTCGAGCCGTTCGGCGAAGCCGTCGAGGGCGGTGGCGTAGTCGAGCGGCCGCTTCGTGCGGACGAGGGTCAGGCCGGACTTGGACGCGAATTCATGGCGCATGGCGGTCTCGCGGAGGCGGGCCCCGCGCGGCTGGCGCGCAAGGCTCTAGGGACGTATGGGGAATCTGAAAGGGGAAAGAAGTTGGCTGGCGCTTAGCGCCACCAAGCCTGCCAAACGGAATTGCGGGCGGGGGTTCTTTCCATGGCCGTCACGCTAGCGGAGGGCGGAAGCCTGCGCAACCACGAAAGCGCGTGATTTTGGCGCCCGGGGCGGGTAAAAGCGCGCGTCATGACGGTTCTGGTCACCGGTGCAGCCGGATTCATCGGATTTTCGGTCGCCCGCGCGCTGCTTGCCCGCGGCGAGCGCGTCGTGGGCTTCGACAATTTCGATCCGTACTACGACGTACGCCTGAAAGAGGCGCGCGGCGCGGAACTGTCGAAGCATCGCGGCTTCAGGATGGTGCGCGACGACATCGCCAATGACGGCGCTTTCGCCGCCGCCATCTCCGACCCCGACATCGACCGCGTCGTGCATCTCGCCGCCCAGGCGGGCGTGCGCTATTCGATCACGAACCCGGACGTCTATATCCGCACCAACATCGTGGGCCATTTCAACGTCGTCGAGGCGTGCCGCCGGCGCGGCGGGATCAAGCATCTCGTCTATGCCTCGTCCTCGTCGGTCTATGGCGGCAACGAGAAGCTGCCCTTCGCGGTCGACGACAAGATCGACCGGCCGGTCTCGCTCTATGCCGCGACCAAGGCCGCCAACGAGCTGGTCGCGCACTGCTACAGCCATCTCTACGACCTGCCGGCGACGGGCTTGCGCTTCTTCACGGTCTACGGGCCGTGGGGCCGGCCGGACATGGCCTTGTGGATCTTCACCAAGGCGATCCTCGCGGGCCAGCCGATCCAGGTCTTCAACAACGGCAAGATGCGCCGCGACTTCACGTATATCGACGACATCGTCGCCGGCGTGATCGCCGCCCTCGACCGCCCGCCGGCCGCCGGCGCGAAGGTTTCGGCGCACCGCGTCTACAATCTGGGCAACCATAAATCCGAGCCGCTGCTGCGCTATGTCGAGCTGATCGAGCGGGCGACCAACCACAAGGCGATTCTCGACATGCAGCCCTTGCAGGCCGGCGACGTGCCCGAGAGCTTCGCCGACATCGAAGCCTCGACCAGGGACCTCGGCTTCGTGCCGCGCACCTCGATCGACGACGGCGTGCCGAAATTCGTCGAGTGGTTCCGCGCCTATAACGGGGTCTAGCCGGGCGGCATCTCGTAGCGCCGCAGGCGCAGCGAGCCGCTGCGGTCCCCGTTGCGCCACGTCAGCACGACCTGCCTTGTCGTCATCTCGAAGGCGAGCGTGACGTTCTGGTGCGGCAGCTTGGCCGCCACGGAGTGCCCGACGAGTTCGGCCTTCGCGCGGTAGGTGCGATCGAGACTGTCGGAATCGCGCTTGCCGTAGAGATAGACGAGTTCCGGCCCCTCGGCGCCGCGCTCGATGGCGAGCGACACGAGCACCGGATCGCCCCACGCACCGGTCCAGATGCCCTCGTAGGATTTCCACCACGTGCCGGCTTCGAGCGTCATCGGCTTCAGCGACGCGGTCTCCTTGAGCATGTCGCGCGGTGCGGGCAGTCCGTCGGCACCGCACGAATTGAGCTTCGCCTGCGGCGCCTTCGCCGGATCGAGGAACGCGACGACGCACGCCCCATAGGCGAAATCCATCAATGTCGTGCCCGAAGCGCCATGCCCGACGAGCCGGGTCGAGCCGTCGTCGAGCGGCAGGAACGCCACGCCGCGGGCCGAAAGGATCTCGCGCGCGCGCCGGCCGCGCTCGGGGCTGCCCGACGCATACTCGTCGGCGAAGGGCAGGATCGGGATCGCGCGCTCGAATCGGCCGTCGGTCAGTCCCGCGTAGAGCTGGCTCGACCCTTGCGCGTTGATCATCGGACTGCCGAGCTCGACCGCGCTGACGCCGGTTCCCGGCGCCGACGGGATGATCGCGTAGACCTCGGTGCGCCTTGCGGCTTCGAGCGTGATCGCCCCGCCGTAGCTCTGCCCGGCGAGCACCACGCGCCGGTAGCCCTGGTCACGCGCCCGGGCGACCTCTTCGACCGTGCGCGCGACGTGGCGCAGGCCGGAGGTGGTCCAGTTGCTTTCCTGCATCGGGTCGCGCTTGATCTTGACGATGTCCCAGCCGGCCTCGGCCACCTTGCGCAGGAAGCGCGGTGGCGGGGCCGTTCCCTGTTCGTGATTGCCGCGCACGCCGTGGTTCCAGATCACCAGCCCGAGGGCGGCCTGCGGCCCCTTGGGCGCGATGTCGTCATAGCCTTGCACGACCGTGTAAGGCTCGACAGCGCCGGCGGGAGCCGCGAGAAGCGACAGGCAGAGGATCGCGCCGGCCAGCGGCGTCTTGTGGAATGTATGCATCCTTAGAGTGTCGTTCGAACGGGCCTATCCCGTCAAGACGGTCTCGCGCGTGCACCGCCTGTCAGGCTGCCGCCGGCAGGCGGACGGTCACCTTCAGTCCGCCGAGATCGGATTCGCCCAGCGCAAGGCTGCCGCCATAGAGCGCCGCGAGCTCGTCGGCGATCGCGAGTCCGAAGCCGGTGCCCGGCTTGGTCTCGTCAAGGCGCGTGCCGCGCCGCAGGGCAGCGGCGCGGGTATCGGGCGCAATTCCCGGCCCGTTGTCGTCGATCTCGATCTCGATGCCGGTCCCCGTGCCGGCAAGCGTCAGCCGGACCGTCGAGCGCGACCATTTGAGCGCGTTGTCGAGCAGGTTGCCCACGATGTCGGCAAGATCGTCGGGGCTGCCGGCGAAGGACGGGATCTGGCCCGACAGCGCCGTGCGGATCGTGCGCTCGGGGTGCAGACGCCCCAGCGTGTCGGCGAGTTTCAGCACGATGGCGCGCGTGTCGGTCCTGAGGCCGACCTGCGTGGCCGCGGCTCCGGCGCGCGCGCGCGCGAGGTGGCGCTCGATATGGCCCTGCATGGTGCCGGCCTGCGTGCGGGCCGTGCGGGCGAGCGGGTCCTCGCCATCGCCGGCGGCGTTGCGCAGCACGGCAAGCGGCGTCTTCAGTGCGTGCGCGAGGTTGCCGGCTTCCGCGCGCGCACGTTCGACCAGGGTCCGGTTGCGCGCGAGCACGTCTTTGAGATCGGCGACGAGCGGGGCGACTTCGCGCGGCCAGCTTTCGGAAAGGGCGGACTCGTTGCCGGCCTTGAGCGCTAGGACGGCGGCGCGCAGGCGATGGAGCGGCGCGAGCCCGTAGTGGATCTGGAGGGCGACGGCGATCGCGAGCCCGATGCCGAGCACGGCCAACGAGAGCGCGAGCACGCCGCGGAATTCGGTGAGCGCCTTGGCCACTTCCTTCTCGTCGCTCGCCACCACGAGCCGGATCGGCTGATCGAGCCCGTCGAGGCCGATGCTGCGTTCCACCGCGACGAGCGTCTGTCCGGCGGGACCCGCGAAGCGGTGCCGGTGGATCTCGCCCGGCTTCAGGTCGTCGGGCGGGTTGGGCAGCGTGTCGTCCCACAGGGAACGCGAGCGCAGCGGTGCGGCACCCGCGATCTCGATCTGCCAGTATCGCCCCGAATAGGGCAGGTCGTAGAGGCTGTCGGGCAACGTGCGCGTGACGCGCGCGGTCCCGTCCGGCGCCACTTCGACCGCCGCGGCGATGTGGTCCATGTCGTCGACCAGCCGGTCGGCGAGAACGGATCCGGCGTGATGGCGGAAGATCTCCGAGAGCAGGACTCCCGAAGCGCCGAGTGCCAGGACCAGCCAGAGCAGCGATGCCGCGGCAAGGCGGCGCGAGAGGGACCGGATGCCTTTCATGGTGCTTCCCCGCCGGCGCGCAGCCGGTAGCCGCGCCCGCGCACCGTCTCGATCACGTCGATGCCGAGCTTGCGCCTAAGCCGTGCCACGAACACTTCGATCGTGTTGCTGTCGCGGTCGAAATCCTGCGCATAGAGATGCTCCGTCAGTTCGGTGCGCGAGACGATCGTGCCCGGGCGATGCATCAGGTAGGCGAGCGTCTTGTATTCCTGTGCCGTCAGGGCTACCGGCTGCTCGCTGACGCTGACCCGCCCGGTGCGCGTGTCGAGGCGGATCGGTCCGCAGGCGAGCTCGGCGCTGGCGAGGCCGGCCGAGCGTCGGATCAGGGCGCGCAGACGGGCCAGCAGCTCCTCCATGTGGAAGGGCTTGGCGAGATAGTCGTCCGCACCTGCGTCGATCCCCTCGACTTTCTCGTTCCAGCCCGACCGCGCGGTGAGGATGAGCACGGGCATCCTGTGTCCGGCCTTACGCCACCGCCGCAGCACCGTGAGGCCGTCCACCTTCGGCAGGCCGAGATCGAGGACCACGGCGTCGAACGGTTCGACCGAGCCCATGTATTCGCCCGCCTCGCCGTCGGCAGCACGGTCCACGGCATAGCCTGCACCGGCAAGTGCCGTGGCGAGCTGGTCGCCCAGCGAGGGATCGTCTTCGACGACGAGGATGCGCATGTCCGGGATCCGCCTAGCGTGCGTGCCGCTCGAGCCGTTCGAGGCTGCGGGCATCGTATTTCACCTTGCGGCGCTTTCCGTCGGGCGAGATCAGCACGATCTCGTAGACGTAGCGGCCGCGCTCCCGGTCGAGTTCCACGTCGATGACCTTGCCCGGTTCGTTGCGCGCGACTTCGGCAAGCAGACGATCGAGGCCGGCGATCTCGCCCGCTTCGCGCGCGCGGCGCGCGCGGTCGTGGTCGTTGTCCGCGCGCACGGCCGCGGGCAGGGCCAGGACCAGCGCCATCAGGATTGCCGCGGGAAGCTTCTGGATCATCGTTCGCATCATCGCACAGTGGCGCGCGGAAGCTGAACGCCGGATGAACGGCCCGCTCACGCCCGGTTCAGGTTGCCCCGCCCATATTGGCGCTGTTCCGGACGCATTTCCGCTGCCGGACCAGATAGGGGAACCCGAACATGAAGAACCGCATTGCACTTGCCGCCCTCGCGCTGTCGCTGCTCGCGGCACCGTCCATCGCCGCCGACCGCTCGCAGGCGGGTGCAGCACCCAAGCTGTCCCTGTCCGAGGTCGACGCCCGCGTGCGCGAGAACGGCTATCCGTCGGTCCGCGCGATCGAGCTCAAGCGCGACGGCAACTACGAGGTCAAGGCGCTCGACGCCGAGAACCGCCGGGTGGAGCTGCGCGTGGATGGCAACACCGGCGCGTTCCTGACGGCGGATGCCGGTCGCGGCCGCAGCGACCGCGACGGGCATCGCGGGCGCGATGGCCATCACGAGCGCGACTCCGGCCGTCACCACGAGCAGCGGCGCTAGAGCCCGAACCGACGGCCCCGACCCCGGCGCCGGACGGCGTCGGGGTTGTCCTTTCTTCGTACCGAGGTGGAAAAATGAACGCAGTCCCCGTCGCCGGCGGTCCCGGCAGTTTCGGCAGTTTCGCTCGCTTCCTTCACTGGTCGATGGCCGCGATGATCGTCGGTCTCTACGTGCTGGGGGCCGTCGTCGAAGAAGTCCCGCGCGGCGCTTCACGCGATTTCGGCATGATGCTGCACCAGTCGTTCGGGCTGCTGTTCGTGGTGCTGCTCCTCGTGCGGCTTGCCGTGCGCCCGGCCGCCGCGGCCGCGACGTCGGCCTTCGAGCGAGGTGCCGCGCGCGTGATGCACCTCGCGCTCTATGCGCTGATGGTGGTCACGCCGCTTGCCGGTCTCGGCAAGCAGTGGGCACGCGGACGCATCGTGGATGTCTTCGGCCTGTTCACGTTGCCGTCGCCGATGGATGCGGACCGGGCCCTGAGCAAGGCGTTCGGCGAGGTCCACGAAACGGCGGCCGTCGCGATCCTCGTGCTGGCGGGCGTGCATGCGGCCGCAGCCCTGTGGCACCACTTCGTGCACCGCGACAACGTCCTGCGCGCCATGCTCGGGCGCGCGTCCGGCTAACCCGTCAGGACGAACTCGAGCGTCTCCATGGGTGCGCCGCGCGCCGGGGCCGCGCGCATCAGCCGGCCGGCCGGGCGCATGCCGATGCGCCTTGCCACGCCCTGCGAGGCGAGATTGTCGGGCATCGCACCGGCGGTCAGGCGGGCGACCCCCATCGCGCGGGCGAAATCGACCATCACCAGGGCGGCCTCGCTGGCATAGCCCTGGCCCCGGTGGGGGCCGGCGATCCACCAGCCGAAATCGCCTTCCACGCCCAGCCCGTCGAGCGTCAGGCCGATCATGCCGATCACGCCGGGTTCGTGTGCGCGCTCGATGGCGAGCGTCACCGTGCGCGCCGCCGCCATCGCCTCGCGCGCGTCGGCGATGAAGGCGAGCGCGTCGTCGAGCGTGTAGGGATGCGGGATGTGCGCTGTCCAGCGCGCAAGCTCCCAGTCCGCGCACCAGCGCTGGATGTCGGGCGCGTCCCCGGTTTCCGGCACGCGCAGGACGAGGCGCGCGCTCTCCAGCCGGATGTCGAGTGCGTTCAGGGCTGGACCCGGACGTGGTTGACGACGCGCTTCACGTCGTCGGTCGCGCGCGTCAGCGCCATGGCCTTGTCGAGTTCGGCCTGGCTGTGGGCGCGGCCGAACAGGTAGGCCGTGCCGTTGACCGCGCGCCAGCGGAAATTGACCGACTTGATTCCCGATTCCGCCAGCAGCTTGGCGCCGATCTTCTGCTCGATGACGAGGTCGGCGGCGGTGGCGCCGATGCCGCCGGCACTGGTCACCTGCAGTTCGTCGACCACCTGCGTGACGCCCTGGATGCCGCGCGCGATCTGCACGGCGCGCACCTTCGAGGGGGCCTGCGCCACCGCACCGGTCAGCATCATGCGGCCGAGATAGACGTCGGTCGACACGTCGCGGAACAGGGCGGCGGATTCGTTGGCGACCGCGCTGTTGAAGGCGATCAGGATGCGGTTGTCCTCGGTGATCTGGCTGGTGGTGCGGTCCTCGGTCGCCAGGCGCGCGATGGTCGACACGCCGGGTGGTGCTCCGCAGGCCGCGACGGCAAGGCTCGCGAGGACGGCGAAAACGGTCAGGATGCGGTTCATCGGTATAGCCCCTCCAGGGCGGCGCCATAGGTCTGGCGGATCACGTGTCGCCGGATTTTCATCGTCGGCGTCATCTGCGCATTGTCGATGGTGAAGGCTTCGGGCGCCAGCGCGAACTTGCGGATGCGTTCGGGCAAGGCGAGTTTCGCGTTGGCGCGCTCGACCGCCTTCTCGATCGCCGCGCGCAGTTTCGCGTTGTCGCCGCCTGCCGCCGCTGTCACGTCGGCATGCGGCACCACGAGTGCGACCAGATAGGGCTTCCCGTCGCCCGACACCATCGCCTGCGCGATCTCGGGTTCGAGCAGCAGGGTCCCCTCGACTTTCGCCGGGGCGACCATCTCGCCACCTGAATTCTTGATGAAGTCTTTTTTACGGTCGGTGATCTTGATGCGGCCGGCATCGTCGATCTCGCCCACGTCGCCGGTGTGCAGCCAGCCATCGACGATCGTGCGCGCCGTCCCCTCTGGATCGTTCCAGTAGCCGGTCATCACCATCTCGCCGCGCGCGAGAATCTCGCCATCCGGCCCGAGCCTTACCTCGACGCCGACCAGCGGCCTTCCGACCGTTTCCATGCGTTCCTGATAGGGCCGGTTGCAGGCGATGACGGGCGCACTCTCGGTCTGGCCGTAGCCCTGCACGACGCGCACGCCAAGGGCGAGGAAGAACACGCCGATCTCGGGGTTGAGGGCGGCCCCGCCCGACACGAACGCCTTCAGCCTGCCGCCGAAGCGCGCGCGTACCTTGTCGCGCACCAGTTTTTCGAGCACGCCGTCGAGCAGCTTTTCGAAAAGGCCGAGCTTGCGGCCCTCGTAGCGCTTCGTGCCCAGTTCCAGCGTCTTGGCGAACAGCCACTGTTTGAGCGCCTTCTCGCGCTTGAGGCCGCCGGTGATGCGCTGGTGCAGGCTTTCGTAAAGGCGCGGGACGGCCGTCATGATCGTCGGGCGCACCTCGATCATGTTGGGGCCGAGCCGCTCGATGCTTTCGGCGAAATGGATCGTGGCACCCAGCGACGTCATGAAGCCCACGCACACCGTGTGCTCGTAGGAATGCGACAGCGGCAGGAAGCTCAAGTATGTCTCCGGCCCCTGCGGCAGGGCCTGCAGCACGTCCCACGCCCCCAGGCAGTTGTGCAGGATCGCACCGTGATGGAGCATCACGCCACGCGGCAGGCCACCCGTGCCCGACGTGTGGATCACGCACGCCACGTCCTTGCGCGCCAGCGATGCGACGGTCGCATCGACATTGTCGGGGGCGGCGGCACCCGTTTTCATCAGGTCGTCCCACGCATGCACGTCGACGCCCGGATGCTGGGCGACGGCGGGCGGCTCCATCGCCACGACGAAGCGGCATTGGGGGCCGGCCAGGCGCGCGGCCTCGATCGCCTTCTGGGCGAGGGCGGCGGTCGACGCGATGACGCCGCGTGCCCCGACATTGGCAAGGATATAGCGGTGGTCCTCGACCGTGTTGGTCGTATAGGCCGGGACCGTGACTGCACCGGCGGCCATGATCGCGAAATCGGCGATGATCCATTCCGGCCGGTTCTCGGCGATCAGCCCGACGCGGTCGCCGCGTGCCACGCCAAGGGCCGCCAGCCCGCGCGCGACCAGGCGCATCTCGGCGGCGGCGCGCGTCCAGCTCCACGACACCCATTTCTCGTCCCGGCGGGCGAGCAGGAAGGGCCGGTCGCCCTGGCGCTCGGCCATGTCGAGGAACATCCGCACCAGATTCGGGCACTTGGCGTAATCGAACATGTCCGGCGTGTCTCCCTGCCGGCGCTTGGCGCGCCGGTCCGATCGACATATATGCTAGTGAACCCGCTCAACGCCAAGCCCCGGACAGGTCCATGCCCCCGATTTCCGCTGCCGCCGCCCCCGCCGACCTGCCGGTCTGGAACCTTGCCGACCTGTTCCCAGGCCGGGATTCGCCCGAACTTGCCAAAGCACTCGACAGCGCCGAGGCCGACGCCAAGGCGTTCCAGGCGAAATATTCGGAAAAGCTCGCAGGCCTGACCGGGGCGGATCTCGGGGCGGCGATCGCCGTCTACGAGAAGCTGGAAGAGCGGCTGGCGCGCATGACCAGCTACGCCGATCTCAGCTATGCCGGTGACCAGGCCGATCCCGTGATCGCCAAGTTCTACCAGGGCATCCAGGAGCGGGTGAACGCGATCTCGTCGGCCACGCTGTTCTTCACGCTGGAATTGAACCGCATCTCCGACGCCGATCTCGACGCGAAGCTCGCCGACCCGGCCTTGAAGCGCTATGCGCCGTGGCTGCGCGACCTGCGCAGCTTCCGCCCGCACCAGCTGGCCGACGACATGGAAAAGCTGCTGCACGAGAAATACGTCGCCGGCCGGGCCGCGTGGACGCGCCTGTTCGACGAGACGATGGCGGGCCTGCGCTTCGACCACGCCGGCAAGGCGGTCACGTCGGCCGAGATCTTCCACCTGATGTCGGACCGCGACGGCAAGGTGCGCAAGGCCGCCGCCAAATCGATCGGCAAGACGCTGGGCGACAATGCGCGCCTGTTCGCGCTCATCACCAACACGCTGATCAAGGACAAGGAGATCGAGGACAAGTGGCGCCATTATCCGCGCCCGATCTCGTCGCGCAATCTCGCCAACCGCGTCGAGGACGAGGTCGTGGAAGCGCTCGTGTCGGCCGTGCGCGCCTCGTACCCGCGCCTGTCGCACCGCTATTATGCGTTGAAGGCGAAGTGGTTCGGCACCGACACGCTGGATTACTGGGACCGCAACGCGCCGCTGCCGCAGTCGGACGAGGAAAGCTTCGACTGGCCGCGCGCGCGCGACACGGTGATCGAGGCCTACGGCGATTTCTCGAAGGATCTCGCGGCCACCGGCAAGCGCTTCTTCGACAATGCGTGGATCGATGCCGGTGTCAGGCCCGGCAAGGCGCCGGGTGCCTTCGCGCACCCGACGGTGCCGTCGGCGCACCCGTACCTGCTGCTCAATTTCCAGGGCAAGACGCGCGACGTGATGACGCTTGCCCACGAGCTTGGCCACGGCGTGCATCAGGTGCTGGCGGCGGGGCAGGGGCATCTGCTGGCCGACACGCCGCTGACATTGGCCGAGACCGCCTCGGTGTTCGGCGAGATGCTGACCTTCCGCAAGCTCCTCGAGCGCGCCAAGGAGCCCAAGCGCCGCAAGGCGATGCTCGCGGGCAAGGTCGAGGACATGCTCAACACGGTCGTGCGCCAGACCGCGTTCTGCGAGTTCGAGAAGCGCCTGCACGACGAGCGGCGCAAGGGCGAGATGATGCCCGACCGCATCGGCGAGATCTGGATGGACGTGCAGCGCGAGAGCCTGGGGCCGGCCTTCCGCTACGATCCGGAATACGCGTTCTACTGGACCTATATCCCGCACTTCGTGCACACGCCGTTCTACGTGTACGCCTACGCGTTCGGCGACTGCCTCGTGAACTCGCTCTACGCGCTCTACCGCAAGACGCCCGCGGGCTTCGCCGAGAAGTATCTCGACATGCTTCGCGCCGGCGGCACCAAGCGGCACAAGGAGCTGCTCGCCCCGTTCGGTCTCGACGCCGCCGATCCGGATTTCTGGCGCCAGGGCCTGGGCGTGATCGAGGGCTTCATCGACGAGCTCGAAGCGCTTTCCTGATGGCCGACGAAGCCAACTCGCTGGGCGGGCGCGTCAAGCGCTACGCGCGGGTCGGCTCGGCAGTGGGCGGGCTCGCCGTGCGTCTGGGCGCCGAGCGCGTGCTGGGCGTCAAGCTCGACCGCGAGCGGCACGCGGCCGACCTGCGCGCGGCACTGGGCGGCCTCAAGGGGCCGCTGATGAAGGTCGCCCAGCTGATGTCGACCATTCCCGATGCGTTGCCCGACGAATACGCGGCCGAACTTTCCCAGCTCCAGTCGAGTGCGCCCGCGATGGGCTGGCCGTTCGTCAAACGGCGCATGGCGGCCGAACTCGGCCCCGACTGGGCGGCGCGCTTCGCCTCGTTCGAGCGCGAAGCGGCGGCGGCGGCCTCGCTCGGGCAGGTGCATCGCGCGACCGGCAAGGACGGCGCGAGGCTTGCCTGCAAGCTCCAGTATCCCGACATGGCTTCGGCCGTGGAAGCGGACCTCAAGCAGCTGCGGCTCATCTTCGCCATCCATGCGCGCTACGATCCGGCGATCCGCACCGACCAGATCCACGCCGAGATCGCCGCCCGCCTGCGCGAGGAACTCGACTATGCGCGCGAGGCGCGGCACATGGCGCTCTACGCGCACATGCTGGCCGACGAGGAAGGCGTGACGGTGCCGTCGAGCGTGCCCGCACTTTCCACCGCCCGCCTGCTGACGATGGACTGGCTCGACGGCACGAAGCTGCTCGACGCGCGCGAAGCCCCGCTCGAACGGCGCAACCGCATCGCGATGAACATGTTCCGCGCGTGGTACGTGCCGTTCTACAGCTATGCGACGATCCACGGCGATCCGCATCTGGGGAACTATTCGGTGCGCGCCGACGGCGGGGTCAACCTGCTCGATTTCGGCTGCGTGCGCGTGTTCCGGCCGGAATTCGTCGCCGGCGTCATCGACCTCTACCGCGCGATCCGCGACGGCGACGAAGCGCTCGCCGTCCACGCCTACGAGGCGTGGGGCTTCAAGGATCTCGGCAAGGACAAGATCCGCTGCCTCAATCGCTGGGCCGAGTTCGTCTACGCCCCCCTGCTGGAAGACCGCCTGAGGCGCATCGACGAGACGAATTCGGGCGTCTACGGGCGCGCCGTGGCCGAGAAGGTGCACGCCGAGCTGCGCGACTTGGGCGGCGTTCAGCCGCCGCGCGAGTTCGTGCTGATGGACCGCGCCGCGATCGGGCTCGGCTCGGTCTTCCTGCACCTGAAGGCCGAGGTGAACTGGCACCGCGCCTTCCACGGCCTGATCGACGGCTTCGACGTGAAGACGCTTGCCGCACGCCAGCAGGCGGCCCTCGACCGGGTCGGCCTCGCCGCGGCCGCCTGACGCTGCTCGTATCCAAGGGGGCGGCTGAATTTTCTTCAACTTTGGCGGGCTGCCCGCTAGCGTGACGGGCATGTCCAGGAAGCCCAGATTGCGGCCGGCGCTCTACCGCATCGACCGCAGCTCGCCGATCCCGCTCTATATCCAGGTCCGCAGCCGGTTGATGACGATCGTCAATTCCTGGCCGGACCCGGAACAGATGTTCCATACCGAGGACGAGCTGACTGCGGCCTTCGGGGTCAGCCGGGTGACCGTGCGCGGCGCGATGGGCGAACTCGTCGAGGCGGGCTACCTCAAGCGCACGCGCGGGGCCGGAACCCGCGTCACCAAGCGCAAGATCGAGGAGCGCCTGCAGCTCGGCCGCAAGCTCAACAAGATGTGGGCCAACGAGGAGCGCATGCACGTGGCGCTGCTCGCTTTCGAGCGGACCGGGGCGCCGGCCGGCATCGCGGCCGAACTGGGGATCGAGCCGGGTGCCGACCTGCTGTCGATCAAGCGCCTGCGCTCGACCGGCCTGTCGCCGATCGCGATCGACTGGCGCTATGTGCCCGGGCCGCTCGCCGACCGCGTCGGGCGCGAGGACGCGCGCACCGGCATCTACAGTGCCATCGCCCGCATGGTCGCCTTCGACCATGTGCGAATGGAGATCGAGGGCGGCCTGTCGGGTCCGGAGGAGGTCGAGCTGCTGCTGATGCCGACCGGCACGCCGATCCTCACCCAGCGCTTCGTCGTCTACAGCCGGACCGGCCAGGCCGTCATGCTCGGCCGCTCGGTCAACCGCGCCGACATGACGCGCTATTCGCTGCGCATGGACGCGACGAGCGAGATATTGGGCTAAATTTGTACTACTTGGCGCTGATCCACCTTGGCAATCTCTGGCTTTGATTAGATCGAGGGAATTTAAACTTGGACAATCAATTGAATCAACTTCTCAAGGAGCTTGAGAATTCTAGGAAGACCATTTTAGAGCATGGCATGAAAAATCTTAAGGCAGCTGGTGGGAATTTCTTTCATACCGATTTTGTTTTTATTGGTGCTGCGAATCGATCCTTGGCTTTGATCGATGGCTTCATATCTCTGCACCAATCTCGGAATTTCTTATGTATGGCGCCAATGGTACGCATGCATCTGGATACATTGCTGCGACTGCATGCGTTAAAAATGGTTGATAGTGTAGAGAAGGTTGCCGCAGCGATATTTCAAGGAGAACAGATTAGTAAAATGAAGGGAACTTCCAAGCTCACCTTAACCGACAGGAATATCAGGGAGAACTTCATCGAATATTGGGAAGGCCAGGGGCGCGACGTGTCATGGGTTCAGAGTGTATATGCGGCTACGTCCGGCCATATCCATTTATCGAAAGCACATGTCTTTTCTACAATGAAGGATACTGACAGTCCCGATTCTATTTCGCTTAGTGTTTCTGGTTCAATTGGTGATGTCGATCAATACCCGGCAGCCGCCAAGCCTGCATTTGCAGCAATGATAGATATTTCGAATGGCATTTGCGCATATGTCGAGAAGTGGACGGCTACAAAAGAGTTATGGTTGCAAACGAAGAATTCGAAGATCCATGGCGCAAAATAAAATGACGGCATACATGCATGGGTGCACATCGAGCGTTTTAAGTCGTGGATGCCCGGCACGAGGCCGGGCATGACGCGCTATATTTTCGGCACGCTCGAATAGAGCGAGACGAACAGGAAGCGGCGCTGGGCTTCCTCGGCGTCGAACGTGTCGTCCATCCAGTTCATGATGCCGGGCGCGAACTCGCGGAAATCCCGCCACTGGCCGGTGCGGCGCATGTGCAGCCACGCCGCGTGAAGCGCCACCTGGTCGATGGTCCACGTCGCCGCGCGGTTGGTGAGGAAATGCCGGCAATAGGCGGCGACGAGGTCGGCATAGCGTCGGCCGGCCGGCGTGTCGCCAAAATAGACCATCGTGGCGAGCAGCCGGTTGGCGAAATCGTAGCGGATCTTGACGTTGGCACCCGCATCGCACGGGGCCAGCTCGTCGAGCCACGGCCGCGGATCGCGCGTGGGGGCAAGGTCGATGTCGCACACCAGGATCGGCCGGCGATAGTGTGCGATGAGGCGGGGCAAGGCGAGGAATCGCGCGCACGAATAATAGGTCTTCGCCGCATAGAGCGGGTCGAGGCCGGGGGCGGCGAAGCAGGCGAGATCGACCGTCTCGCGCGTGACGGCCATGTCGAGATGGCCTTGCGTGAGCTCGACCGCGCGCGCGACCTTCGCCTCGCTCTCCGGCGTCGGGTTCACGACATGCAGGTGCAACGCGATACCCGGTGCCCGCGCGGCAAGATTGCCCGCGAGCAGGTCGACGAAGCGCGCGGCGTAGCCGGCGTCGGCGGCGGCGAACAGCAGCGGCGTGTCGCCGCCGGCGAAGGCGCCGTCCAGTTCGGGGCCGGGTGACGTGTCGAGGCTTTCGAAGAACGCGTCGTCGAGCCGGATCTGGCGCGCGATGGCCCCGAAACTCAGATGCGGATCCACGCCGGCGGGCGTGGGCAGCTGCCCCCAGGCGTCGAAGGTGGCGGCGGCACCGGCGACGTCGTCGCGCTCGGCAAGGGCGGTGCCCAGCCCGTAGAGCGAGCCCGAATCCCGCGAATTGAGGGCCGATGCGCGCCGGAAGGCGGCGGCGGCTTCCTCGGCGCGTTCAAGATCGAGCAACGCATTGCCAAGGCGGCGCTCGGCGTCGGCGTCGCGCGGATCGAGCGTCAGCGCCGCGCGGTAGGCCTCGACCGCCCCCGCGGCATCGCCCAGCCCGTGGCGCGCCCGCCCGAGCAGCGAATGGGCGGGGCCAAGGGCCGGCAGCAGGGAAACGGCCTGTTCGAGGGCGGCGCGCGCCGGTGCGAACGCGCGCTTCTTCAGATGCGCTTCGCCCTCGCGCAGCAGTCTGGATGCATCGCCGCTCAAGCCTTCGCCGCCTCGAGGATCGCGTGCAGCAGCACGTCGCAGCCCGCCGCGATGTCGGACTGTTTGGCGTCCTCGATCTCGTTGTGCGAAATGCCGTCGGCGCACGGCACGAAGATCATCGCGGTGGGGGCGACACGCGCCATGTAGACCGCGTCGTGACCCGCACCCGACACGATCTCCATCGCGCTGTGGCCATGCAGGGCGGCGCCTTGGCGCACCGCATCGACCAGCGAAGACGCGAACGGTGTGGGCGGAAAATACCAGAAGTCCTTGATCTCCAGTTCGAGGCCCGCGTCGGTCGCGATCTTCGCGAAGCGTTCCTTCATCGCCTTGTCCATGCCCGACAGGCGCGAGTCGTCGGGATGGCGGAAATCGATCGTGAAGAACACGCGCCCCGGGATCGTGTTGCGGCTGTTGGGGCTCGACTGGATGAAGCCCACCGTGGCGCACGCACCGGGCTGGAACTCGTGGCCGATGCGGTTGACCGCGTCGATCATCCGTGCGGCCCCCACGAGTGCATCCTTGCGCCGCGCCATCGGCGTGGGGCCGGCATGCGCCTCCTGGCCCACGACCGTCACCTCGTACCAGCGTTGGCCTTGGGCACCCGTGACGATGCCGATGGTCTTGCCTTCGGCCTCCAGGATCGGGCCCTGCTCGATATGCGCTTCGAAATACGCCGCCGTCGGCCGTCCGCCGACCGGGGCGGGGCCGCGATAGCCGATCTTCGCCAGCGCATCGGCGAACGAAATGCCGTCGATGTCCTGCTTGGCGTCGATCTCGTCGGCCGGGAACACACCGGCATAGGCGCCCGACCCCATCATCGCGGGCGAGAAGCGCGAGCCTTCCTCGTTGGTCCAGACCGCAACCTCGACCGCGCGGTCGGTCTCGATCTTGGCATCCGCCAGCGTGCGCAGCACTTCGAGGCCCGCAAGCACGCCGTAGACGCCGTCGAAGCGGCCGCCGGTGGGCTGGGTGTCGAGATGGCTGCCGGTCATCACGGCGGGAAGCGTGGGGTCACGCCCCTCGCGCCTTGCGAACATGTTGCCCATCCGGTCGACCGTGACGGTGCACCACAGCGCCTTCGCCCAGCTTGCGAACAGGTCGCGCCCCTGCCGGTCGAGATCGGTGAGTGCGAGCCGGCACACCCCGCCCTTGGGCGTGGCGCCGATCTTCGCCATTTCCATCAGGCTGTCCCACAGCCGGTCGCCGTCGACGCGCAGATTCCGCATGTCCGATACCCCTTCCGGTAAATCCTTTTACCCGAACGATTGACGCGGCGGGAAGCCCGACGCATTCTGCGGGCCATAAATTTCCGGGGGAAACATCCATGCGTCGCAAGAAGCCTGAAGAACTGCGCAGCCACCGCTGGTACGGCGCGCAGGACATGCGCTCGTTCGGCCACCGTTCGCGCACCAAGCAGATGGGCTTCTCGGCCGAGGACTACGCCGGCAAGCCGGTGATCGCGATCATCAACACGTTCTCCGACGCCAACCCCTGCCACCATCATTTCAAGTCGCGCGTTGAAGACGTCAAGCGCGGCATCTACCAGGCCGGCGGCTTCCCGCTGGAAATGCCCGCGATGTCGCTGGGCGAGCCCTTCATGAAGCCGACCACGATGATCTACCGCAACCTCTTGTCGATCGACGTGGAGGAGCTGCTGCGCGCCAATCCGGTCGATGGGGCCGTGCTGATGGGCGGGTGCGACAAGACGGTGCCCGCGATGATCATGGGGGCGGCGTCGATGAACCTGCCCGCGATCTTCATGCCGGCGGGGCCGATGCTGCGCGGCAACTGGCACGGCAAGACGCTGGGCTCGGGTTCCGACGTGTGGAAGTACTGGGCCGAGAAGCGTGCGGGCAACATCGACGACAAGGCGTGGGTCGAGATCGAGGACGGCATCGCGCGTTCCTTCGGCACCTGCATGACGATGGGGACTGCCTCGACGATGGCCTCGGCGGTCGAGGCGCTCGGCATGACGCTGCCGATGGCGGGCTCGATCCCGGCGGCGGACTCGGGCCACCCGCGCATGGCGGCGGCGTGCGGCCGACGCATCGTCGACATGGTGTGGGAGGACCTCAAGCCCCGCGACATCATGACGACCAAGGCCTTCGAGAACGCCGTGATGGCCGCGATGGCGCTCGCCGGCTCGACCAACTCGATCATCCACCTGATCGCGATGGCGGGACGTGTGGGTGCCGATCTCGATCTCGACAAGTTCGACAAGCTCTCCAAGCGCGTGCCCGTGCTCGGCAACATCCGGCCGAGCGGCAAGTACCTGATGGAGGATTTCTTCTATGCCGGCGGCCTGCCGGGCCTGCTCGACCGCATCCGCGACGTGCTGAACGTCGACTGCGTCACCGCCAACGGCCAGACGCTGGGCGAGAACATCAAGGGGGCGGGCGTCTACAACGACGACGTCATCCGCACGCGCGACAACCCGGTCGCCAAGGAAGGCGGCGTGGCCGTGCTGCGCGGCAATCTGTGTCCGGACGGTGCCGTCATCAAGCCGACGGCGGCCGAGCCGCATCTCCTGAAGCATCGCGGGCCGGCGATCGTGTTCGACGACTACAACGACATGGCCGCGCGCATCGACGACCCCAAGCTGGGGGCGACGAAGGATTCGGTGCTGATCTTGCGCAGTGCCGGTCCGCTGGGCGCACCCGGCATGCCGGAATGGGGCCAGCTGCCGATCCCCAAGCGGCTGCTCGAAGAAGGCGTGCGCGACATGGTGCGCATCTCCGACGCGCGCATGAGCGGCACGTCCTATGGTGCGTGCGTGCTGCATGTGGCGCCGGAATCAGCACTGGGCGGGCCCCTGGCGCTGGTGCGCACGGGCGACATCGTGGCGCTCGATGTCGGGGGCCGCACGCTGTCGGTCGAGATTTCGGATGCCGAGATGGCCAAGCGCAAGGCGGCCTGGAAGGCACCCAAGCCGCACTACGAGCGCGGCTTCGGCCTCCTGCATCTCCAGCACGTGACGCAGGCAAACGAGGGTTGCGACTTCGATTTCCTGCGCGGAACGGCGGCGATCGCGGACCCGGAGATTCATTGACGGGCAGGGGGCGGCCCATGCTCTAATCCCTCGTCAGCCCCGTCCAGAGGGCGTCGAATTCGAGGGAGAGAACGCATGATCCGCCGGTTGATTCCCGTCCTCCTTGCGTCGGCCGTCGTAGCCGCCGCAGGGCCTGCCCTTGCACAGGGCAACACCTACCGCCTGATGTCCGGCCCGCAGGGCGGCGTCTGGGTGCCGCTGTCCGGCGCCCTCAAGAACCTTTGGGAAAATGCCATCCCGGGCCTCTCGGTGCAGACGCTGCCGGGGGCCGGCATCGCCAACGTGCGCGGCATCGACGAGGACAAGGCCGAGGTCGGCTTCGGCAACTCGATCTCGACCGTCGACGGCGTCAACGGGGCGGCCCCGTTCCCGCGCAAGGCGGCGAACGTGTGCCAGATGGCCTCGCTCTATCCGCAGTATTTCCAGATCGTCGTGAACGAGGATTCGGGCATCAACTCGGTCAAGGACCTCAAGGGCAAGGCGATCGCCGTGCAGTCGCGCGGCAACACGGCCGAAGTCGTCACGCAGCACATCCTGCAGACGGCCGGTCTCAGCTACTCCGACATGAAGACCAACTTCCTCGCCTCTTACAACGATGCGGTCTCGATGCTGAAGGACGGCCAGGCGCAGGCCTTCACGCTCGGCACGACCATCCCGTCGGGTGCGGTGATGGATCTTGCCACGTCGCGCAAGATCCGCGTGCTCGACCTCAAGGACTCGGTCGACGCGATGAAGAAGATCAACACCGGCTATGTCGGCGTCACGATGCCGGCGAACACCTACCCGAACCAGCCGGCGGCCCTGACCAAGATCGGCTATGCCGCACACCTGATCGTGTCGTGCAAGCTGCCCGAGGACCGCGTCTACACGATGCTCAAGACGGTCGCGAACAACATCAAGGACCTGTCGGCCGTCAACAAGGCGATGGAACGCATGACGCCCAAGGAAATGGGCGAAGATATCGGCGTGCCGTTCCACCCGGGCGCCAAGCGCTTCTACAACGAAGTCGGCGTGAAGATGTGAGGGTACGGGCGGGCGGCCTTCGGGGCCGCCCGCCTTCGTTCCGGGATCCGGGAAAACGGGGCCGGGGGAAATCGGGGCCGGGGGAATTCGGAGAATGACGGATACGACGGGTTACCGGCGCGCGGTCGCCTATTTCATCGGCGCCGTCGGCGCCGCGATGTCGCTCTGGCACATGTGGATCATCGCGGTGGCGCCGCCCGAGGTGCTCTATTTCCGCGGCGGACACCTGATGTTCGCGATGACGCTGGTGTTCCTCGTCTACCCGTTCGCGACGTCGGACGATCCGAAGATGCCGCGCCTGGTCGACTGGCTGTGCGTCGCCGGCTCGATCGGCTTCATCGGCTATCTGTGGGTCAACCACGACTATCTGATCAACCGCATCCAGTACATCGACGAGCCGACGACGGTCGACCAGATCATGGCGGTGGTCGCGATCGCGCTGGTTTTCGAAGGCACGCGGCGATGCATCGGCTGGGCGTTGCCGATCACCTCGATGGTGTTCGTCGGCTACTGCCTCGTCTTCACCAACATCTCGCTGAGCTCGCTGCTCGACCAGACGTATCTGACGACCGAGGGCATCTTCGGTTCCACGCTCGGCGTCTCGGCGTCCTTCGTGCTG
The DNA here is from genome assembly GCA_965279525.1 of Tagaea sp. Classification (GTDB taxonomy): domain Bacteria; phylum Pseudomonadota; class Alphaproteobacteria; order CACIAM-22H2; family CACIAM-22H2; genus Tagaea. The sequence continues at coordinate 69,834 of CBDIIB010000002.1, forward strand.
ATCTTCGTGCTGTTCGGCTCGTTCATGGAGCGCACGGGTACGGGCCAGCTCTTCATGGATTTCGCGCTCGCGCTGACCGGCAGCCAGGCGGGCGGACCGGGCAAGGTCTCGGTCATCTCCTCGTCGCTGTTCGGCACGATCTCGGGCTCGGCCGTCGCCAACGTGATGGTCGACGGGCCGATCACGATCCCGCTGATGAAGCGCACCGGCTTCAGGCCCCATTTCGCCGCGGCGGTCGAGGCGGTCGCGTCGACCGGCGGCCAGATCATGCCGCCGATCATGGGGGCGGCCGCCTTCGTGATGGCGGAATTCCTGCAGACGACCTACCTGCAGGTGACGCTGTGGGCGATCATTCCGTCGCTGCTCTATTACGTCGCGTGTTTCGGCGCCGTGCATTTCGAGGCCAAGCGCCAGGGTCTGCTCGGCGTGCCGAAGGCGGAATGCCCGCGCCTCGGGCAGGTCCTGCGCGAGCGCGGGCACCTGTTCATCCCGATCCTGATGATCCTGGGCGGCATGATCGCGGGCTATTCCGCCCCGCTCTCGGCGCTGTTCGGCACGATCGCGTGCTTCCCGGTGGCGCTGATGCGCAAGAACACGCGCGCCGGCATCACCTGGTGGACGGTGCTTGATGCACTCATCGACGGGGCCAAGAACGCGCTCGCGGTGGCGATGGCGTGTGCGTGTGCCGGCATCGTCATCGGCGTGATCTCGCTCACCGGCATCGGCATCCAGTTCACGCAGTGGGTGCTCTATCTCGCCCAGAACACGCTGCTGCTTGCCCTGCTCGTGACCGCCATCGCCGGCATCGTGCTGGGCATGGGCATGCCGACCACGCCGGCCTACATCATCATGGTCTCGCTGCTTGTCCCTGCCCTGATGAAGCTCGGCGTCATCGAGCCGGCGGCACATATGTTCGCGTTCTACTTCGCAATCCTGTCGGCGATCACGCCGCCGGTGGCGCTTGCGGTGTTCGCGGCGGCGAGCCTAGCCAAGGCCGATCTGTGGGCGTCGGGATGGGCGGCGGTCAAGGTGGGGGCGGCCGGCTTCATCGTGCCGTTCATGTTCGTCTACCAGCCGGCGATCCTGCTGATCGGCGACTGGCAGTCGATCGCCTACGCCATCGTCACGTCGTCGTGCGGCATCCTGCTGCTGGCCGCCGGCCTGCACGGCTATCTGCTGCGGCGTGCGACGAATTTCGAGCGGGCGCTGCTTGTCGCGGCGGCCTTCGCGCTGGTCTATCCCGATTTTGTGGCCGACATCGTCGGCGTCGGACTCGCCGCACTGGTCGTGGCGATGCACAAGCTCCGGCCCGCCCCGCAGGCGGCTTAGGGCTAGAAGTCGGTCTTCGCCCCCGGCAACGCCGCAAGACCGGCCTTCGCGACCTCGAGATCCTGGTCGCCCGTGCCCGAGCCCACGCCGATGCCGCCGATCGTGTGGCCGTCGACGACGATGGGCGTGCCGCCCTTGACGTTGAGGAGCTTGCCTTGCGTGGCGATCGCAAGGCGGATGTCGAGCCCTTCGGCCATGCCGCCGGTGGGCACGCGGCTCGAGGCCGCCGTCATCGCCTTGCGGGTCGCGGAATCGACCGACAGGATCTTGGCCCCGTCCATGCGCGCGAAGGCGAGCAGGTTCGCCCCGTCGTCGACGATGGCGATGCATTGCGGCACGCCCATCGCTTTCGCCTTGGCGACGGCAGCGGCGAGCATCTTGTGCGCGCCTTCGTAGGTCAGCTTCAGCGAGGGCAACGTGTCGGGCATGTCTGATCCGTCCGGTTCGATTGCAAGGGCCGGCAGGATGCCAACAAAACGGCCCGCGACGCCAGCTTCGCAGGATTAACCATTTCCGCCGCCATTCCGCGAATGGCCGCCATGCGGCTTCGTGCTGGAAACCGGACGCGCGCGTCCTATCTCCGCCGGTCCCGGCCTTTCCGGCCGAACCAATGGGAGCGCTGGTCCAACAGATGCGGCTCGATTTCGAACACCCTGCTTTCGGCCGGGCCGGCGCGCATTTCGCGGTCAGCACGTATCGCGAGATCGTGTTCCGCGTCGAGCTCGGCGAGCTGAACGCCAGCATCGATCTCGACCAGGTCGCGGGAACGTTCGGCCTGCCGCAGGGTGCGCGCGACCGGCGGCTGCTGAAGCTCGTGCCGGCGGCGATCCGCTACCGCCGGCGCATCTGCAGCGGCGACGTGCTGCCGAGCGAGACGATCGATGGCAGCCCGTCCTGGGCACCCAAGCCGCATCTGCTGATCCGCGCGGTCCGGCGCATCGGCCATGCATTGGGAGCGCCGGGCCTGCTTTCCGACAATTCGCCGCCGGCCGACGGCATCGCGCGCGAGGCGCTGGAGAACCTGGCGCGCGTGGTGCGCGACCGCTGCAATCCGCGCGAGCTCGATCTTGCCGCCGCCGACATCGCGCAGGTCGCGATGGATACGGCAAGGGTCGACTGGCTGTGCCGTGCCGTGATCGGACTGCAGCAGGACGTGGGCGCCGTGGCGCGCCTGGCCGCCGGCCGGCAGAACGCGCCGCGGGGCGAGAGTGCGCGCGCGATCGCGCACGGGATGCGCGATGCGGTCGTCTGGGCGTCGACGCTTGCCATGCGCCTCGACGCCGTCGTCGCCGATCCGCTGCGCGCTTTCGGTAACATCGACGATTTCAGGCGGCGCCTGTGGCCGGGACTCGCATCCTTGCGCGCCTTCGCGCTCGACATCGAGCCGTTCGCCGCCGCGTGGGGCGAAGCGCGCGACCGGCGCGGCGGGCCGACCGACCCCGATCTCGAGGCGCTTTACCGCCTTGTCGCCGCCCGCTACCAGCCTTTCGACGCCCGCGCGTTCGAGTGGCGCCGCATCCAGCCCGAACTTCTCGTCCCGACCGGCGCATCGACGCCGACCGACGATGCCAGGGGAGCAAATGTCGATGAGTGAGGACAAGCCGATGCTCGAACTCTGCCGGTACGAGGAGCTGGATCTTTCCGGCCTCGCCGGCTTTCCGATGCTGGCAAGGTGCCATGCGGCGTGGCTGGCGGCGTGCACTGCAGGCGCGCTGCCGGCATCGATCGACATCGCCGACATACCGGCCGACACGCTGCCCTATACGATGCTGCTCGATTTCCTGCCGGAGATCCGCGACGTGCGCGTGCGCATCGCGGGCAACTATGTCGGCGAGCGGTCCGCCTTCGGCGACAGCGGCCGGGGCCTGCGCGGGTTCTTCAACGAGACCGACGCCGGCATCGTCTTCGAAAGCCTCGTGCGCATCGCGCAGCTGCGGCTGCCGAGTCTTGCCCGGCGCGACTACGTGTCGATCGAGGGACGGCGCTACGGCTACACGCGCCTGATCATGCCGCTGTCCGCCGACGGGCGCACCGTCTCGGGCTTTTTCAAGACGATCGAGCCCGCGTCGTTGCTCATCGTTTAGGCGCCGGCGCCAAAGAAAAAGGCCGCGCCCGGAGGCAGCGGCCCGAAGTTGGGGAGAAACCTGTCCACCAGGGCGAAACGCCCCGCGCGACATGGCTTATCCAAAGCATGTTCCGTGCCAATTCAGGCCGGGCGGATCCAGATCGCGGTGTCGTGGAACACCGCACCGCCGGCCGGGAAACCCGGATCGGCGGAGACCAGCACGTTGATGCCGATCCCTTCCTCGAACGCGTCGTTGGGCCAGATGCTCTCGACCACGATCGTCCCGCGCAGCAGCCCGTCGAAGGCCTTGGCCGAGATCACCAGCGAGCCGCGCTCGTTGCCAAGGCGCAGGCGCATGCCGTCGGTGGCGCCGATGGCGGCCAGATCTTCGGGATGCATCATCGCGGCCGGCCCGACCTCGCGCGCGATCGAGCCGGGCGTCTCGGTGAAGGTGGAGTTGAGGTAGCTGCGCGCCGGTGCCGCGACCAGCCGGAACGGCTTTTCGGGCGTGGCGGCATCGAAGTTCGTCATCTGCGTGGGCAAGGCCGGCATGCCCTGCCAGGCCACGCCGATCTTCGACCAGTCGGCCTTGAAGTGCCAGCGCCGGTCTTCGTGGCCGAACCCTTCGAGGAAATGCGCCTTCTCGAACGGCAGCGCCCGGTCGTGCCAGCGCCCGGCATGGACCGCGTCGGCCGACGGATAGCCCGAGGCCTTCAGCGTCCAGTCGATCAGCTCCCACTCGGTCATGGCGAAACCGGGATGCTTGGCACCCAGCCGGTGCGCCAGCTCGCGATGAACCTGGTGGTTGGTCCGGCATTCGCCCAGCGGCTCCACGACCTTCTTGGTGACCTGGAGATAGGTGTGGCCGCCCGCCTGATAGATGTCGTCATGCTCGAGGAACGTCGTCGCCGGCAGCACGATATCGGCCATGCGCGCGGTGTCGGTCAGGAACTGCTCGTGCACGCACACGAACAGGTCGTCGCGCAGGAAGCCCGCGCGCACCTTGGCAAGCTCGGGCGCCACGTTCATCGGGTTGGTGTTCTGGATGAACAGCGCGTTGACCGGCGGCCCGTCGCCAAGGTCGCGCCTGTCGCCGGTCAGGATCGGGCCGATGCGGCTCTGATCCAGACGGCGCACGCGCGCGTCCATCACGTCCGAGCCTTCGATCATCGTCTTGTCGAGGCCGTAGATCGACGACTGCGCGTAGAGCGCCCCGCCGCCTTCGTGCTGCCAGGCCCCCGTGATCGCGGCAAGCGACGCGGCGGCGTGCATTGACGAAGCGCCGTTGCGATGGCGCGCGAAGCCGTAGCCCAGCCGCAGGTAGCTGCGCTTCGTCGAACCATAGAGCCGGGCGAATTCGCGGATCGTCGCGGCTGGCACGCCGCAGATCGCCTCGGCCCATTCGGGCGTCTTGTCGGCGACATGCGCTTCGAGCTCGTCCGTGCCGGCGGCATACTTCGCCATGTAGGCGCGGTCGGCGAAGCCTTCGGCGAACAGCACGTGCATGACGCCCAGCGCCAGGGCCGCGTCCGTGCCCGGCTTCAGCATCAGATGGAGGTCGGCCTGCTCGGCCGTCGGCGTGCGGTAGGGATCAACGACGACGAGCTTGGCGCCACGCGCCTTCCGGGCGCGCGCGATATGCGTCATCACGTTGACCTGCGTGGAGACGGGATTGCCGCCCCACACGACGACGAGATCGCTCTGCGCAATCTCGCGCGCGTCGGTGCCGCGCTTGACGCCGGCCCCGGCGAGCCAGCCCGCGTCGGCCAGCGTGATGCAGATCGTCGAATACTGGCGCGACCAGCCCATCGCGTGGCGCAGCCGTTCGATCCCGTCGCGCTGCACCAGCCCCATCGTGCCGGCGTAGAAATAGGGCCACACCGCCTCGGCGCCGTCTTTGGCGGCGACCTGTTTCAGCCGGTGGGCGACCTCGTCGAGCGCTTCGTCCCACGAAATCGGGGCGAAACCGTCGCGCTTGCACCCCTTCGGGCCGACACGGCGCAAGGGCTGCGTCAGGCGGTCGGGATGGTGCTGGCGCTCGGCATAGCGGGCGACCTTCGCGCACACCACGCCGGCCGTATAATCGTTGTCGCGGGCCCCCCGGACCTTGCCGATCCGGTGCGCGTCCAGACGCTCGACCTCCAGCGCGCAGACGCTCGGGCAGTCGTGCGGGCAGGTCGAGTTGCGCCAGTCGGGCAAAACGGTGCTTGAATCGGGCATGGCCGGACGGTACGGGAACGGGGCCGGACGAGGCAAGCCCCCGCCCGCCATCCAACTTGTCTGCCGACAACTTCGAGGTTCGTCCCCAATGTCCGAGTCCTGGATCGTCAGCCTGTCCGCCCGCGAGATCGCCGCGCGCGTGAAGTCCCGCGAGATCACCGCCACCCAGGTGCTGGACGCGCACCTCGCGCGCATCGCCGCCGAGAACCCGAAGGTCAACGCGATCTGCACGCTGGCCGAGGACAAGGCGCGCGGCTGGGCGGCGGAACTGGACGCGAAGGTCGCCGCCGGCGGCGATCCGGGCCTGCTCGCCGGCGTGCCGGTCGGCATCAAGGACGTGAACGCGACGGCCGGCATCCTCACCACCTACGGCTCGACCACGATGGCCGACAACGTGCCGACCGAGGACGCCGCCGTCGTGGCGCGCATCAAGGCGGCCGGCGGCATCGTCATCGGCAAGACCAACACGCCGGAGTTCGCGGCCGGGGCCAACACCTACAACGACCTGTTCGGCGCAACGCGCAATCCGTGGGACCTGCGCATGTCTGCCTCCGGCTCGACCGGCGGCGGGGCGGCCGCCCTTGCCGCGCGCATGGTGGGGCTTGCCGACGGCTCGGACCTCGGCGGCAGCCTGCGCACCCCGGCCGCGTTCTGCGGCGTGGTGGGCCTGCGGCCAACACCGGGTCTGGTACCCATCCATTCGCCCAACAAGCCGTTCGATGCGCTCGCGGTCGCGGGCCCCATGGCGCGCGACGTGGAAGACTGCGCGCTGTTCCTTGCGGCCATCGCCGGCCCCAGCCCGCTCGATCCGCGCGGCTTTTCCATCGCCGGGCGCGACTTCGTCGCCGCGGCGAACGCGCCGCTTGCAGGCCTGCGCATCGCCTATGTGTCCGACATCGCGCGCATCGGCGTGGACAGCGAGATCGACACGATCTGCCGGGCGGCCACCTACCAGCTCGGCACGTGGGGGGCCACGGTCGAGGAGATCGAGCTCGATCTTTCCTTCGCGCGCGAGGCGTTCCTGCAGCTGCGCGGGCAGTGGATGGTGCAGTCGCATCTCGAGCGCCTCCACCTTGTCGACCGCTTCAATCCCAATCTTTCGGGCAATATCCGCCGCGGTCTCGCCCAGGGGCCGATCGATATCGCCAAGGGCGAGCACGCGCGTGCGGCCCTCGTGCAGCGCTGGGCGGCGATCTTCGAGACCTACGATGCCGTGTGCTGCCCGTGCGCGCCCGTCTCGCCCTTCCCGGTCGAGCAGAACTATCCCGAGACGATCGACGGCAAGAAGATGTCGAGCTACATCGACTGGGTGGCGCCGACGTTCCTCGTCACGATGGCGGCGTTGCCCGCGATCTCGGTGCCGTGCGGCCTGACGGCGGCGAAGCTGCCCGTGGGCCTCCAGATCGTGGCCCCGCGCCACGGCGAGGAGACGACGCTGGCGGCCGCGCGCGGCGTGGAGCGCATGCGTCCGATCGGTATTGCGCCGTCACACGGCGGCTGAACGGCCCAGCACCCAGCGCGCATAGAGGATCTGCACGGCGAACGGCACGGCGATCGCGAAGCCCGCACTCGCGTCGAGCCACAGTGCGGCGCTGCCCTGGAAGGCGGCCATCGCGGCGAGGAACGCCGCGACCTTGCCGTGCGCGAAACCGGCCTGGTTGAGGCGCTGGTAGAGATGCGTGCGGTGGGCGGCGAACACGTTCTCGCCTGCCATCAGCCGGCGCATGGCCGTGACGATCGTGTCGAACAGGAAATGCATCAGCACGAGGGGCACGAGCCAGACGAGCTTGCCGTCGGTCGTGGCCCCGGCCGCGAACACGCCAAGCCCGGCGAACGCGAACCCCAGGAACTGCGAGCCGACATCGCCCATGAACACGCGCGCGGGCGGCAGGTTGAGCGCCAGGAACCCCGCGCACGCGGCTGCCAGCACGAAGGCGAGGCCGGCCAGCAGGTCGGCTCCCGCCAGCAGCAGGGCAAGGCCGAGGAAGATCGCCGCGACGACGCCCGTGGCACCGGCAAGCGCGTCGAGCCCGTCCATGAAGTTGTAGGCGTTGGTGAGGCCCACGAACCACAGGAAGGTGAGGGCGGGGCCGAACGCGCCAAGCTCGACCGGCCCGTAGCCGGGCACGTAGAGCCGTTCGATGATCGCCCCGCCGCCGATGGCGACGAACGCGGCCAGGAACTGCGCGCCGAACTTGATCGCGGCTCCCTGCGGGCGCGCGTCGTCGGCAAGGCCCGCAAGGGCGGCGATGGTGGCGCCAGCCGCGACGGGGGCGGCGACCGGCATGCCGGCCGCGAGAAGCCAGCCGCCGGCGAGCGTGCCCAGCACCAGCCCGATGCCGCCGCCGCGCGGCGTGGGCGTCTTGTGCGACGAGCGCGCGTTCGGCCGATCGACGAGAAGGCGCAGACGCGCCATCGCGAAAGCGCCGGCAAAACCGGCCAGCAGGGCCAGCAACAGGGCTGGCAGGAGGAAGTCGGGACCCATCTCCCCTTGCTAGCCCGTCGGCACGGCCCTTATCAACCTGCTTGCGCCGCCCCGGGGCGAATGCCTAAACTTTGGGCGATCAATCCGGAAATTGACGGAACGTCAAAGGGTTACCGCCGTAGCCGGACTGGAATGGGCGTTGCATCGTCCGATGCTCGGCACAGGCAAGGCGAGAGAGCGATGAACAAGGACCACATGATCGTCTACGTCACCCCGGTCGCGACCGTGGTCGGCATGTTCGTGTTCTGGGAAATCGCGTGCGTCGCCTTCAACATCCCGGTCTTCATCCTGCCGCGCCCGAGCGTGATCTACGAAACGCTGATCCAGCGCTGGGGGCCGATCTGGCACAACGCGCTGTTCACGCTGGCGACCACGCTTGGCGGCTTCGCGCTTGCCGTCGTCGTCGGGCTTTTCACCGGCCTTGCCATCGGCGCCTCGCGCGTCGTCTATGCCGGCCTCTATCCCGTGCTGATCGGCTTCAACTCGATCCCGAAGGTCGCGGTCGTTCCCGTCCTCGTCATCTGGTTCGGCATCGGTGCGGTTCCCGCGGTCCTCACCGCGTTCATGATCGCCTTCCTGCCCATTGCCGTGAACGTCGCCACCGGCCTTGCCACGATCGAGCCCGAGATGCGCGACGTGCTGCGCTCGCTGGGCGCTCGCAAGACGCAGATCCTCTGGAAGGTCGGCATCCCGCGCTCGCTGCCCTATTTCTTCGCCTCGCTGAAGGTCGCCATCACGCTCGCCTTCGTGGGCTCGGTCGTGGCCGAGACGGTCGCGTCCAACGAGGGCATCGGCTACCTGATGATCGCGGCGTCCTCGCGCTTCGATGTTCCCCTAGTTTTTGCCGGGCTACTCGTCATCGCGGTGATGGGCGTCATCATGTACGCCATCACGGTCGCGATGGAGCAGCATTTCACCGGCTGGGCGACGCGCGGGCAGGAAGGTTCCACGTAAGGCTTGTATCGCGGGCGGGATTCGTCGTAACGCCACCTTTCCGTTTCCTTCGAAAGGTGGCCCTGCCATGTCGATCAAGTACATCAATCCCGGCCCGCGCATGAGCGCTGGCACCGTCCACGGCTCGACCGTCTATCTCGCCGGCCAGGTCGCCGACGATCCGGTGCCGGACGCCAAGAAACAGACGGCCCAGATCCTCGCGAAGATCGACGAGCTGCTCAAGCAGGCAGGCACCGACAAGACGAAGCTCCTGTCGGCCAACATCTGGCTTTCCGACATCCGCTATTTCCCCGACATGAATTCGGTGTGGGACGGCTGGGTCGCCAAGGGTCACACGCCCGCGCGCGCGACCGTCGAAGCCAAGCTCGCCGGCCCGCAGTTCTGGGTCGAGATCATGGTCGTCGCCGCGATCTGAGAACGCACGGCAAGCAGCTGGGCGGCGGTCGCGATGGCGATCGCGTGCGGGTGCTTGTCGGATATGCCGGGGATGCCGACCGGGCACACGAGTGCCCCGGTCGGCACACCCTTGGCCGCAAGGCGTGCTTCGAACCGCGCGCGCTTGCTGGCCGAACCGATCAGCCCGACATAGGCAAGGTCGCCGCGCCGCAAAAGCCGCTCGACGAGGACGAGGTCGAGATCGTGGCTGTGCGTCATCACCAGTGCCATCGCACCCGGCGGCACGTCGCGCACGCGGTCTTCGGGGAACGGCTCGACATGCTTCGTCGCGTTCGCCGGCAGTACCGACGGGAATTGCGCTTCGCGCGCATCGACGAGGGCGACTTTCGCGGGCAGCCCGGCTAGCTGGTGGACGAGGGCGAGGCCCACATGGCCCGCCCCGAAGATCCAGACGTTCCATGGCTGCACGACGAACGGCTCGACCAGCAGCGACACGGTCCCGCCGCAACACTGGCCAAGTGCTGGCCCCAGCGCGAACTTCTCGATCCGGGGTGCCGTCTCGCCGGCTTCGAGCATCGCGCGCGCGATCCCGATTGCCTTCATTTCCAGATGCCCGCCGCCGACCGAGCCGGTCTGGCCCGTCGCCGCGACGACCATCTTGGTGCCGCCTTCGCGCGGACTCGAGCCTTCGACCGCGACGATGGTGACAAGCGCGCAGGATTCGCCCGCGTTGCGGTGGCGCTGCAATGCCGCCAGCCAGTCGTCGGACGCGACGGGATGCAGCACGGTCATTTCGCGGCCTCGATCGCCATCAGCACGCGTTCGGGTGTCGCGGGCGCATCGAGACGGGCTTTGGGGGCGGCCGCACTCGCCGCATCCTGCAACGCGAGAAACACGGTCGTCGCCAGCATCAGCGGCGGCTCGCCGACCGCTTTCGAGCGGTGGACCGTTTCCTCGCGGTTCCGCCCGCCTTCCCACAGGCGCGTGCGGAAGGCGCGCGGCAGGTCGCGCGCGACCGGGATCTTGTAGGTGGAGGGAGCGTGCGTGCGCAGCCGGCCGTCCGCGTCGAAGACGATTTCCTCGGTCGTCAGCCAGCCCATGCCCTGAATGAAGCCGCCCTCGATCTGGCCGATGTCGATGGCGGGGTTCAGCGACCTGCCGGCATCGTGCAGCAGCTCGGCGCGGTCGATGGCGTATTCGCCGGTCAGCGTGTCGATGGTCGCTTCGACATAGGCCGCCCCGTAGGCGAAATAGTAATAGGGCCGGCCCTTGGCCGTCGCGCGGTCGAAATGGATCTTCGGCGTGCGGTAGAAGCCGGTCGCCGAAAGCTGGATGCGCGCGTTGTAGGCCTGCTGCACCGCCTCGCGGAAGGTGAGCCACTTGTCGCCCGCCTTCACCTGACCGGCCTCGAAGCGCACGTCGCTTTCGCTGACGCGATGCAGGCCGGCGATGAACCCGGCGATGCGCGCCTTGATCGCCTGCGCCGCGCGCTGGGCCGCCTTGCCGTTGAGATCGGAGCCGGCCGACGCCGCCGTGGCCGAGGTGTTGGGCACCTTCGACGTGTTGGTCGCCGCGATGCGCACGCTTTCGAGCGGAACGGCAAACTCGTCGGCGACAACTTGGCAGATCTTGGTGTGCAGGCCCTGGCCCATCTCGGTGCCGGCATGGTTGAGCGCGATCGATCCGTCGGTATAGACGTGGACGAGGGCGCCGGCCTGGTTGAACTGGAGCGCGGTGAACGACACGCCGAACATCACCGGCGAAAGGGCGATGCCTTTTTTCAGGATCGGGCTTGATGCGTTGAACGCGTCGACCGCCTGCCGGCGCGCGGCATAGCCGACATCGCCGGAAAGCTCCGCGACGATGCGGTCGGCGGCGAAATCCTCGACCCGCTGGCCGTAATGCGTGAGGTCGCGTGGCGCCGCCCCGAAGAAATTGAGCGTACGCACGTCGAGCGGATCGCGGCCCAGCTCGCGTGCCACGCGGTCGATGACGTGTTCGGCCGCCAGCACCCCCTGCGGCCCGCCGAACCCGCGGAAGGCGGTGTTGGATTGCGTGTGCGTCTTGCAGGCATGGCCCGTCGCGCGCACATGCGGCACGTAATAGCAGTTGGTCGTGTGGAACAGCGCCCGGTCGACGATGGAGGTCGAGAGGTCGGCCACGTGCCCGGCGCGTGCTGCGAACATGATGTCGAGGGCGAGCAGCCGGCCCTGGCCGTCGAAGCCCACGTCGTAGCGCACGAGGAAATCGTGGCGCTTGCCGGTGATCATGAAATCGTCGTCGCGGTCGAGCCGGTACTTGACCGCGCGCCCGGCCTTGCGTGCCAGAACGGCCGCGATGCATGCGATGATCGCGGGCTGCGTTTCCTTGCCGCCGAACCCGCCGCCCATGCGCCGCACCTCGCAGGTCACCGCACTTGCCGGCAGATCCAGGGCGCGCGCCACCATCTTCTGCACTTCGGTCGGATGCTGGGTCGACGACCACACGGTCATCTCGTCCGCTTCCTGCGGGACGGCCAGCGCGATTTGCCCTTCGAGATAGAAATGGTCCTGCGCGCCGTTGCGGAACTCGCCCTTCAGCCGGTGCGGGGCTTTCTCCAATGCCGCGGGCGCATCGCCCTGCTGCATCACATAGGATTTGGCGACGAATGACTGTTTCTCGAGTGCCTCCTCGATGGTCAGGATCGCCGGAAGGTCCTCGTAGACGATCTTCACGAGCTTTCCCGCCGCGCGTGCCGCCTTGATCGACGTGGCGGCGATGGCGACGACCGGCTGGCCGATATATTCGACGATGCCGTCGGCAAGGAACGGCTCGCCCTTGTAGATCGGCCCGACGTCGTTGCGCCCGGGCACGTCGGCCGCCGCGATGACGGCCTGCACGCCGGGAGCCGCACGGGCGGCCGAAAGATCGACCGATACGATGCGCGCATGCGCCTTCGGGCTTTGCACGCACCAGGCATGCAGCGTGCCTTCGGGGCAGGGCAGGTCGTCGATATAGAGCGCTTCGCCGGCCACATGCTTGGCCGCACTGTCGTGCGCGACGGATTTGCCGGTACTCGCGAATGTCTCAGCCATACGAAACCGCCCGTACGGAAACACCGCTGCCGGTACTCTCGTGCCAGAAGCGCAAGACCAGATTTGCCGCCACCTTCGCGCGATAGGCGGCCGACGCGCGCATGTCGCCGATGGGGGCAAAGTCCGCCGCCAGCGCATGCGCCGCCGCTTCGGCCGTCGCGAGCGTCCAGGGCTGGCCGGCGAGTGCGGCCTCGCAAGCGGCTGCCCGCTTCGGAATCGCCGCCATGCCGCCGAAGGCGACACGCGCGTCGACGACAATGTCGCCGTCGAACGTCAGGGCGAACACCGCGCAGACGGCCGAGATGTCATCGTCGAGCCGCTTGGAAACCTTGTAGGCCGCAAGCTTCAGGCCGGGACCAGGCAGGGGAATGCGGATCTTCGCGACGATCTCGCCGGGGGAAAGGGCGGTCTTGCGATAGTCGAGGAAGAAATCGGCGAGCTTCAGCCGGCGCGATCCGTCGGGCCCTGCAAGCTCCACGTCGGCATCGAGTGCAATGAACACCGGCGGCGAATCCCCGATGGGCGAGGCGTTGGCGATGTTGCCGCCGACGGTGCCGGCATTGCGCACCGGCGGGCCGGCGAAGCGCGCGAAAAGCTCGTCGAGGGCCGGCCATGTCGCGACCAGCGGGCCGGTCGCCTCGCTCCACGTGACGGCGGCACCAAGCTCGAGATGCGTGTCGGTCTTCGCGACCGTGCGCAGCTCGGCCACGCGCCCGAGATAGACGATCTTGTCGATGCTCCGGTGCGCCTTGGTCACTTCGAGGCCCAGATCGGTGCCGCCCGACAGGATGCGCGCGTCGGGATGGGCCTTCAGCACCGCGACCAGCTCGGCCATGTCGTGCGGTGCGAAGAAGCGGCCGGCATAGGCGAGGCCCTGCGGGCGCGCGAGCTTCGCGAGTTCGGCCACGGTCTCGTCCGTTCGTGCATCGAACGCGTCGGGCCGCGGATGCTCGAACATCTTCACCGCCGCTTCGAGGATCGGCCGGTAGCCCGTGCAGCGGCACAAATTGCCGCCAAGTGCGCGGTCGAGCGTCTCGCGCGAGGGCGGTCGCGCGCCGTCATGCGTCCGGTAGAGCTGGAACAGGCTCATCACGAAGCCCGGCGTGCAGAAGCCGCATTGCGAGGCGTGGGTGTCGACCATCGCCTGCTGCACGGCATGCGGGCGCCCGTCGCTCGCCAGATCCTCGACGGTCAAGAGCTGCGTGCCGTCGAGCGTGCCGACGAACTGGATGCAGGAATTGACCGACCGGTAGACAAGCTTGCCGGCACCGTCGGGCTCGGCCAGCACCACGGTGCACGCCCCGCAGTCGCCTTCCGCACAGCCTTCCTTGGTGCCGGTGCGCCCGCAGGGGCCGCGCAGCCAGTCGAGCACCGTCGTCGTCGGGTCGATCCCGGCGATCTCGACCGGCTGGTCGCCCAGAAGAAGTCGTATCCTGTCGCTCAACTCGGACGCCCCGCTGTCGGATCGCGTTATTTGTGCGAGAATCCCACCGATGACACGCCCGATGCAAGCCCCGCACCCGAAAGACGCCATACGTGCTCAGGCCCTCGGCCTCGGTTTCGATGCCGTCGGCTTCGCACCGGCGGCCGCGTCGGCGCAGGCCAAGGCCGGGCTCGAAGCGTTCCTGGCGGCGGGCATGCAGGGCGATATGGGCTGGATGGCCGCCAATGCCGACCGGCGGGCCGACCCGCAGACGCTGTGGCCCGAGGCGCGCAGCGTGATCGTGCTCGCGGTCAACTACGGCCCCGACCGCGATCCGCGGGCGGATCTGGCGCGAACCGAGACCGGCAATCTTTCGGTCTATGCGCGCAACCGCGACTATCACGACACGATCAAGAAGCGGCTGAAAGCACTCGGGCGCTGGATGTGCGCGTCGCTCGGCGGCGACTGCAAGGTATTCGTCGACACGGCCCCGGTCATGGAAAAGCCGCTCGCGCAGCGCGCCGGGCTCGGCTGGCAGGGCAAGCACACGAACCTCGTGTCGCGCGACCACGGCTCGTGGCTGTTCCTGGGCGCGGTGTTCACCACGCTCGATCTCGCCCCCGATGCGGCCGAGGGCGACCATTGCGGGGCGTGCCGCGCGTGTCTCGACGCCTGCCCGACGGCGGCGTTTCCCGCCCCCTACCGGCTCGACGCACGGCGCTGCATTTCGTATCTGACGATCGAGCACAAGGGCCACATCCCGGCCGAGTTCCGCGCCCCCATGGGCAACCGCATCTATGGCTGCGACGACTGCCTTGCGGTCTGTCCGTGGAACAAGTTCGCGTCCGCCACGCGCGAGGCCGATTTCGTGGCGCGCGCCGACCTGACCGCACCGCTGCTGGCCGAACTCGTCCGGCTCGACGATGCCGGCTTCCGCGCGAAATTCGCCGGCTCGCCGGTCAAGCGCATCGGGCGCGACCGGTTCGTGCGCAACGTGCTGGTGGCGATCGGCAATGCCGGGGCACCGGATCTCGCGGCCGAAGCGAAGGCGCTGGCCGATGATCCGTCGCCGCTCGTGCGCGCGATGGCGGCCTGGGCGCTGCGCCGGCTGCTGCCGGCAGGGGAATTCGCGGCACTTGCGCATGGCCGCACATCCTGCGAAACCGACGCCGCCGTCGCCGCCGAGTGGAGCCTTTCTTGAAGCTTTCGGATTTCGATTTCGACCTGCCGGAGCGCCTGATCGCGCAGGTTCCGGCAAGCCCGCGTGATTCCGCGCGCCTGCTGCAGGTGGGCGCCACGCTCGCCGACCGGCAGGTGCGCGACCTGCCGCAACTGCTCAAGCGCGGCGACCTGCTCGTCTACAACGACACGCGCGTGCTGAAGGCGCGGCTCGTGGGCATGCGCGGCGAGGCGAAGATCGAGCTGACGCTGCACAAACGCGAGAGCGGCGACACGTGGCGCGCGTTCGCGAAGGGATCGAAGCGCCTGAAGCTCGGCGACCGGATCGTGTTCGCCCCCGATTTCTCGGCGCTGGTGCTCGACAAGGCCGAGAGCGGCGATATCGGCCTGCGGTTCTCGTGCGCCGATGCCGCCCTTTTCGCCGCACTCGACCGCCACGGGGCGATGCCGCTGCCGCCTTATATCAAGCGCGCGGCGCCGGATGCGGCCGACGAAGGAAGCTACCAGACGGTCTGGGCCGCCAATGATGGCGCCGTCGCGGCTTCGACCGCGGGCCTGCATTTCTCGTCCGACCTGCTTGCTTCCCTCGACGCGGCGGGCATCGAACGCGCGGCGTTGACGTTGCACGTCGGCGCAGGCACGTTCCTGCCCGTGAAGACCGAGAACGTCGAAGAGCATGCCATGCACGCCGAATGGGGCGAACTGACCGCCGAAACCGCCGCGCGGATCGAAGCGGCGCGAAGCGAGGGTCGGCGCGTCGTCGCGGTCGGCACGACGGCGCTGCGCGTGCTGGAAACCGTGGCGCAGGCCGACGGGCGCTTGCGCGCTTGGGCGGGCGACACGCGGCTTTTCTGCCTGCCGGGCTTCCGCTTCCGCGCGACTGATCTGCTGATGACGAATTTCCACCTGCCGAAATCCACGCTGTTCATGCTCGTCGCCGCGTTTGCGGGGCTGGACCGCATGAAGGCGGCCTACGCGCACGCCATCGACAAGGGCTACCGCTTCTTCAGCTATGGCGATTCGAGCCTGATCGAGAAGGCGTCGTGAGCGGCTTCGGCTTCACGCTCCTGGCGCGCGACGGGCGTGCGCGGCGCGGGCGCGTCACGACGGGCCGTGGCTCCATCGAAACACCGGCCTTCATGCCGGTGGGCACGGCCGCGACGGTGAAGGCCATGCAGCCGGAATCGGTCGCCGCGACGGGTGCCGAGATCCTGCTGTGCAATACCTACCACCTGATGCTGCGCCCGGGCGCCGAGCGCGTGGCGCGGCTGGGGGGCCTGCACCCCTTCATGAACTGGGCAAAGCCCATCCTGACGGATTCGGGCGGCTACCAGGTGTTCTCGCTGTCGAAGCTGCGCAAGCTCGACGAGAAGGGCGTCACGTTCCAGTCGCATCACGACGGTTCGGCGCATTCGCTCACGCCGGAGCGCTCGATCGAGATCCAGAACCTGCTCGATTCCGACATCACGATGGCGTTCGACGAATGCACGCCGTGGCCCGCGACGGTGGACGAGGCGGCGACCTCGATGCGCCTGTCAATGCGCTGGGCCCAGCGCAGCCGCGGCGCGTTCGTCGAGCGGCCGGGCTACGCGATCTTCGGCATCGTGCAGGGATCGACCTATCCGCATCTGCGCGAAGAAAGTGCCAAGGCACTTGCCGCGATGGATTTCCATGGCTACGCGATCGGTGGGTTGGCCGTCGGCGAGCCCAAGGAAGAGCGCGAGGCGACACTTGCCGCGACCGAGCCCTTCATGCCGGCCGACAAGCCCCGCTACATGATGGGCGTGGGCAAGCCGCAGGACATCGTCGCGGCGGTGGCGTTGGGCGTCGACATGTTTGACTGCGTGCTGCCCACGCGCTCGGGGCGCACCGGGCAGGCGTTCACGTGCAACGGCACGCTCAACATCCGCAACGCGAAATTCGCCGAGGATCCCGCACCGCTCGATCCCGAGTGTGCCTGCCCGGCCTGCCGGCGCTACAGCCGCGCCTATCTGCACCATCTGATCCGCTCGGACGAGATCCTCGGGCCGATGCTGCTGACCTGGCACAATCTCGCCTATTATCAGGACCTGATGCGGGGCCTTCGTGCCGCGATCGTCGAAGGCCGCCTTGCGGCCTTCCGCGCGGAGTTCGAACGCCGCCAGGGACTTTCGCCGGAAGGAACGGACGATGCCTAGGAACATCTATGCAGGCCTCAAGCAGCTCGGCCGCGAATCGCGTATTCCCGACGGCCCCGAAAAGGCGGTGCTCGAGCGCGTGCCCAACCCGCATGTCGGCACCGACTATGTCGTGCGCTTCACGGCCCCGGAATTCACGTCGATCTGCCCGATCACCGGCCAGCCCGATTTCGCGCACATCGTCGTCGACTACGTGCCGCGCCGCTTCCTCGTCGAATCGAAGGCGCTGAAGCTCTATCTGCAGAGCTTCCGCAACCACGGCGCCTTCCACGAGGCGTGCACGGTCGATATCGCCAAGAAACTCGTCTCGGTCCTGTCGCCAAAGTATCTGCGCATCGGCGCCTACTGGTTCCCGCGCGGCGGCATGCCGATCGACGTGTTCTGGCAGACCGGCAAACTCCCCAAGGGCGTGTGGCTGCCCGACCAGGGTGTCGCCGGCTATCGCGGGCGCGGCTAGAGTTAGCGCTAAGGCTGGGGCTGGCGGCTCGCCGGCCGCGGCACCATCGGCCCCGGCGGATTGAGATCGATCACGTCGACGGCAAGGCGGAGCGTCTGGCCGTCGCGGCGCACTTCGAGCGTGGCCCGGTTGCCCACGCCCGCACGGCCCAGCGCCACGGCAAGATCGGGCACGTTGCGCACGCGCATGCCGTCGATCGACGCGATGACGTCGCCCAGCTTCCTCGTTTCCGGATCGACGGGCCGCAGTCCGGCACGCGCCGCCGGCGTGTTCGGGGCGATCTGCAGGACGACGGCGCCGTCCACGCCGAGCCGCTCGG
The DNA here is from genome assembly GCA_965279525.1 of Tagaea sp. Taxonomy (GTDB): domain Bacteria; phylum Pseudomonadota; class Alphaproteobacteria; order CACIAM-22H2; family CACIAM-22H2; genus Tagaea. The sequence continues at coordinate 87,912 of CBDIIB010000002.1, forward strand.
CCTCGTCCTCGCTTGCGATGATGACGCCGATCCCGGGGCGCGGCACGCGGCCGTCGCGGATCAGGGCCGGCACGATGCGGTTGACCGTGTCGACGGGGACCGAAAAGCCGACGCCGGCCGACGTGCCGCTGCGGGACAGGATGGCGGTGTTGACGCCGATCAGTCGGCCGCGCGCGTCGAGCAGCGGGCCGCCGGAATTGCCGGGATTGATCGCGGCATCGGTCTGGATCACGCCGGCGACCTCGCGTCCGGCGACGGTCGGCAGCTTGCGGTCGAGTGCCGAGATGATCCCCTGCGTCAGCGACCGGTCGAGGCCGAACGGATTGCCGATCGCGAAGACGAGCTGGCCCACGCGCAGGTCGGTCGACGTGCCGCGCGCGATGGGGCGCAGCGGCTCGTCGGCCCGGTCGAGCCGGATGACCGCGAGGTCCACTTCCGGCGCCATGCCCACGACACTCGCCGGCAAGCGCTTGACCCCGTCGAAGGTGACCGACAGCACGCGCCCTTCCGAGAGCCCCTCGAGAACATGCGCGTTGGTGACGATGTGACCGGCCGTGTCCCAGACGATCCCCGAACCCGCCCCGTCGCCCGAGCGCATCCGGTCGCCGATGCGCGCGGCCGCGTTGTCCCGGCGCAGCGAGATCGCCACGACCGAGGGGGCGGCGCGTTCGAACAGGCCGACGATCTCGCGCTCCAGCGCCTCAAGCGACTGGGCGCCGGCCGGCGGCGGGGCGAGAAGGGCGATCGCGAGGGCGAGGAAGATGGCGGTGCGTAGGATCATTCCCGAAAAGATAGGGCAATGGTCCAGCCCCGACCAGCGGTGCCGCACTTTGACAGGCCCCGCCCGGTTGTGGACAGATAGGGCCAAGCCCAGTATCGTTGACCGCACGGTCAATGAAAATAAAACAGGGGAGGCGGAGATGATGGCCTTGTTCACGCGACGCGCAGCACTCGGCGCTGCGGCAGCGACGGCAATCCTTGCGACGACCTTCGGTGCGGCGGCCCAGCAGCCGCCGATCCGCGTGGGAGCGATCCTGGCCGTCACCGGGGGTGCCTCGTTCCTCGGCGACCCGGCGGCCAAGACGCTGCGGCTCTATGTCGAGCAGATCAACAAGGCCGGTGGCGTCCTCGGCCGCCAACTCGAGCTCAAGCTCTATGACAGTGCCGGCGATCCGCGCCAGGCCGTGACCTTCACCCGCCGCCTGATCGAGGACGACAAGGTCGACTTCATCCTGGGGGCGTCGACCACCGGCGAGACGATGGCGATGGTCGAACTGGTCGAAGAAGCGAAGATCCCGCTCGTCAGCCTTGCCGGCGCCACGCCCATCGTCGAGCCGGTCAAGCGCTTCGTCTTCAAGACCCCGCATTCCGACCGCATGGCGGTCGAGAAGATGTACGACGACATGCGCCGCGACAACATGACCAAGGCAGCGATCCTCGCCGGCTCGGGCGGGTTCGACCAGTCCTGCCGGGCGGAGGCCAAGGCGCTGGCGCCGCGCTACAACATCCAGCTCGTCGCCGACGAGACCTATGCCGCGACCGACACCGACATGACCCCGCAGCTCACCCGCATCCGCAACACCGCGGGCGTGCAGGCGATCATCGGCTGCGGCTTCGGCTCGCCCACCGTCATCACGGCGCGCAACTACCGCCAGCTCGGCATGCAGAACGTGCGCTTCTACTTCAACCACGGCGTCGCTTCCCAGCAGTTCATCGACCAGAGCCAGGGTGCGGCCGAAGGCATGCGCATGCCGGTCGCGGCCCTGCTCGTCGCGGCACAGCTGCCGGCGAACGATCCGCAGAAGAAGGTCACGACGGAGTACACGGCCGCCTACAAGGCGGCCTACAACAACGAGGCGGTCTCGGGTTTCGGCGGCCACGCCTACGACGCGCTGATGATCACCGTGGAGGCGATCAAGCGCGCAGGCTCGCTCGACAAGGCCAAGGTGCGCGACGAGATCGAGAAGACGACCAACTTCATCGGCGCCGACGGCATCTTCAACATGAAGCCGACCGACCACATGGGGCTCGACATCCGCTCGTTCAAGATGGTCGAGGTGCGCGGCGGCACCTGGCACCTGCTGTACTGAGGGGGATCCATCGACGCTGCCCGCCCCTGCATCGGTCCGGGGCGGGCAGCTTCATTTCCGGGGTGCGCGTTTGGACGAGTTCCTGCAGTTCCTGTTCTCCGGACTGACGCGCGGCTCGATCTACGCGCTGGTCGGGATCGGCTTCGCGATCATCTACAACGCCAGCCACGTCATCAATTTCGCGCAAGGCGAGTTCGTGATGATCGGCGGCATGGCGGCCGTCTATCTCACGACGAAGCTGGGCCTGCCGCTGCTGGCCGCGATCCCGCTGGCACTCGCACTCGCCGCGATCGTCGGCGTCGCACTCCACAAGTTCGCTGTCGAGCCGGCGCGCGGGGCGTCGGTCGTCGCACTCATCATCATCACGATCGGGGCCTCGATCTTCATCAGGGGGGCGGTCGAGGTCGCGATCGGCAAGCGCGATCATTCGCTGCCGGCCTTCTCGGGCGAGGTGCCCATCGCCATCGCCGGGGCCACGCTGCAGCCGCAGAGCCTGTGGGTGATGGGCTCGCTCGTCGCGGTGGTGGCGTTCCTCAAATGGTTCTTCGATTCCACACGGCTGGGCAAGGCGATGCTCGCCACGTCGCACAACCGGCTGGCCGCCCAGCTCGTCGGCATCGAGGTGCGCCACATCCTGCTGGCGAGCTTCGCGCTGTCGGCGGCCCTTGGCGCGCTTGCCGGCATCCTGACTGCCCCCATCACGCTGACGCGCTACGACATCGGCGTGATGCTGGGCCTGAAAGGCTTCTGCGCGGCGATCCTGGGCGGATTGGGGAGCCCCTACGGCGCCATCGCGGGCGGGCTGGCGCTGGGCCTCGCCGAGGCGATGACCGGCGGCTATGTCAGCTCCGGCTACCAGGACGCCGTCGCCTTCGCCGTCATCCTCGCCGTGCTGTTCGTGCGCCCGCAGGGGCTGTTCGGGCGTGCGGCCACGGAGCGCGTCTGACATGGCGGACCTGATCCGGCGCAATTCAGGGCTGCTGGCGCTGGCGCTGGTCGTGCTTCTGCTGCCGCTCGTCCTTCCCAACCGCTTCTATTTCGACGTCGCGACCAAGGTGTGGCTCAACGCCATCGTGTGCGTCGGTCTCAACCTGCTGATCGGCTATGCCGGCCAGATCAGCCTCGGGCATGCCGGCTTCTTCGCGCTGGGTGCCTATGCCTCGGCGATCCTCACGCGCCGCTACGAACTCAACGGCTTCCTCGCGATGGCGCTGGGCGCGGCAGGCACCGCACTCATCGCCTTCGCGGTGTCGCGCCCGATCCTGCGCCTCAAGGGCCACTATCTGGCGATGGCCACGCTGGGCCTCGGCATCATCATCTTCATCGTCATCAACCGCGAGATCTGGCTGACCGGCGGACCGGACGGCACGCGGGTCCTCGCCCTGTCGCTGGGCGACTGGCGCATAACGCGCATCGAGGACTGGTACTGGGCGACGGGCGGCGTGCTGCTCGTCGCCGTCTGGCTGTCGCGCAACCTGATCGATTCGGGCGTCGGGCGGGCGTTGCGTGCACTCAACGGCTCGGAAGTCGCCGCCGCGACCGCCGGCATCGACACGGCCCGCTACAAGGCGATGGTGTTCGTGGTTTCCGCGGTCTTCGCGTCGCTCGCCGGCTCGCTGTTCGCGCATGTCGAAAGGTTCGTCACGCCGGCCGAAGCGGGCTTCCTGCGCTCGATCGAGTTCGTCACGATGGTGGTGCTGGGCGGCATGGCGTCGACGTTCGGTGCCGTCGTGGGTGCCGCCCTGCTGACCGTGCTGCCGCAGGCGGTCGCCGACTTCCAGGATTACAAGCACCTCGCCTTCGGCGCCGTGCTGATCGCGACGATGGTCTTCCTGCCCAAAGGTCTCGTGCCCAGCCTTGCCGACCTGATCCGCCGCCGGAGGCCGCGATGAGCCTGCTGCGCGTCGAGAACCTGTCGAAGAGCTTCGGCGGCGTGAAAGCGGTCGCCGACGTGTCGTTCGCGGTCGAGGCGGGGGCCATCCATTCGCTGATCGGGCCGAACGGGGCGGGCAAGACGACGCTGTTCAACCTCGTCACCGGCGTCTACGCGCCCACGGCGGGGCGCATCTTCGTCGCCGACCGCGACGTGACCGGGCTGCCGACCGCCGCACGCGCCGCGATGGGCGTGCAGCGCACCTTCCAGAACCTGCAGATATTCTTCAACATGACGGCGATCGAGAACGTGATGGTCGGCCGGCACCTGCATGTCGGCACCGGCCTCGTCGCCTCGCTGCTCGGCCTGCCCGGGATCGTGCACCAGACGCGCGACGCGCGCGAACGTGCCGAAGCGCTGCTTGACCATGTCGGCCTTGCCGACTGGCGCCATGCCGACGCCGACGCGATGCCCTATGGCGCCTTGAAGCGGCTCGAGATCGCGCGTGCGCTGGCCGCAGAGCCGCGCCTGCTGCTGCTCGACGAGCCGGCCGCCGGCCTCAACCCGAAGGAAACGCAGGAGATCGAGCATCTGATCCGGCGCATCGCGGCCTCGGGCATCACGGTCGTGCTCGTCGAGCACGACATGAAGCTCGTCATGAACGTGTCGGACCACATCCTCGTGCTCGATTATGGCCGCATGCTCGCGCAAGGCACGGCCGCCGAAGTGCGCCGCAACCCCGACGTCATCAAGGCGTATCTGGGCGAAGCCGGGGGCATCGTCGCATGACGGCGCCGCTGCTCGAGATTTCCGGCCTCGTCTCGCATTACGGGCGCATCGAGGCGCTGAAGGGCATCGATCTTGTCGTGGACGAGGGCGAACTCCTCGCTCTCGTCGGCGGCAACGGGGCGGGCAAGACGACGCTGCTGCGCGCGATCTCGGGCGTGCAGCCGGCCACGTCCGGCCGCATCCGGTTCGCCGGCCGGGACATCTCGACGCTGCCGGCCGCCGGCCGCGTGCGGCTCGGCATCGCGCAGGTTCCGGAAGGCCGGCAGGTCTTCGGCCCGATGAGTGTCGTCGACAATCTCGAACTCGGCGGCCATACCCGCCCGCAGGCCGAGATCGCCGAGGGGATCGCGCGCGCCTATGCGATGTTCCCGATCCTTGCCGAGCGGCGAAAGCAGCCCGCCGGCACGCTGTCGGGCGGCCAGCAACAGATGCTGGCGATCGCGCGCGCCCTGATGTCGCGCCCGCGCCTGCTGCTGCTCGACGAGCCGTCGATGGGCCTTGCCCCGCTGCTGGTGCAGGAGATATTCGCGACCGTGAAGCGGCTGAAGGGCGACGGCGTCACGATCTTCCTCGTCGAGCAGAACGCGGCGGCGGCACTTGCCATCGCCGATCGCGGCTATGTGATCGAGACCGGCCGCATTACCATGCAGGACAGCGGCCCCGCCTTGCTCGCCGACGAGCGCGTCAAGGCCGCGTATCTGGGAATATGAGGAGCTGACACCATGGCAAAGGCTTTCGCGTCGACCGCCGATCTCGAGGAGAAGAAGGAGAAGTTCGTCCGCCTCGCCGACGGCGCTTATTGCCTGACGGCCGAGGGCGATCCGAACTCCGGCGTGGTCGTCGGCGACGATTGCTGCATGGTGATCGACGCGCGCGCCACGCCCGTGATGGCACGCGAGTTGGTGCGTCACATCCGCAAGGTGACCGACAAGCCGGTCAAATACGTGGTGCTGACGCACTATCACGCGGTGCGCGTGCTGGGGGCGAGCGGCTACAGGGCCGAACACGTCATCGCCTCGCGCCCGACCTTCGAGATGATCAAGGAGCGCGGCCGGCAGGATTGGAAATCGGAAGTCGGCCGCTTCCCGCGCCTGTTCCGCGCGGCCGGCACGGTCCCGGGCCTGACCTGGCCCACCATCGTGTTCGACAGGTCGATGACTCTATGGCTCGGCACCAAGCGGGTCGACATCCTGCAGCCCGGCGGCGGCGGGCACACGCGTGGCGACAGCGTGGTGTGGCTGCCGAAAGAGAAGGTGCTGTTCTCCGGCGATCTGGTCGAGGAAGGGGCCACACCCTATTGCGGCGATGCGCAACTTGCCGAATGGCCGGCCACGCTCGATGCACTTCTGGCACTGAAGCCGCAGAAACTCGTCCCCGGTCGCGGCGAGGCGATGCTGAATGCCGCCGCCTCGCGCCGCGCCATCGAGGGTACACGCGCTTTCGTGCAGGAACTTCTCGCCCACGCGAAGAAAGGCGTGAAGGCGAAGAAAGACCTGAAGACGGTCTATGCCGACACCTACCGCGCGATGGCGCCCAAATACGGCAAGTGGGTGATCTTCGACCACTGCATGCCGTTCTGCGTGTCCCGCGCCTACGACGAGGCGAAGGGCATCGCGCATCCGCGCATCTGGACCGCCGCGCGCGACAAGGAAATGTGGCGCAGTTTGCAGGGATGAGTCGTCAGCGCCGCCTTGCGAGCGTCGCAGGGTCCGGCGACTTGCCGGCGTGGCGATAGGCGGCGAGCAGCGTTTCCTCGAACAGATCGCGCTGCGCGCGACTGCCGCCCAGCCGCTCGTGGTCGGGCAGCATGGCGCCGAACGCGTCGATGGCACCCTGCCAGTCCCTCTTCACGAAGGCCGTGAAGCCCTTGGCCGCCAGCGCGACGACCGGCTGGGCGGGCCCGCGCGTGCCCGCCGCACGGGCCTCGACCTCGGCGCCGTCGTCGGTCATCGCGGCGGCGAGGGCGGCGTGCACGTCGACGAAGGCGAGGCCGGGGCGTGGAAATTCGCGCTTGGCATAGGAGGCGACCTGGTCCCATTCGCCGGCCGGGGGTTTGGCACCCATCAGTTCGGCCCGCCACAGGAACGAGGCGGCGTCGGTCAGTACGTTGAGCGCCGGGCCCCAGATCGAATCCGGCGCCACGCTTTCGTTGTAGAGCTTCCACGCCTCGGTCGTGTCGCCCGCGACCAGCGCCCACAGCGCCCGGTGCCAGTTGATGTGGCAGTGCAGGAGGCCCGCGCGCGGATAGCCCACGATGAAGTCGGCGAGCCGGCGCCGCCCTTCGGCGACTTCGCCGGCCTCGTAGTGGACATGGGCAAGGATATGCATGCCGTGCGCGTCGCGCGGATTCTTCGCCAGCGCCTTGACGATCTTCTCGCGCCCGCTGTCGACCGCCCCGGTCTCGACATGCGCGAAAGCCTGCATGGCCAGGAACCACCAGTCCTCGCCGTACTGGGGCGACAGGCCGTCGAGCAGGGCGCGCAGGCTCGTCGCCCGGTTCGACAGGCCGCTGAAACCGTAGAGACCGAACACGCCCACGCACGGGCTGAGCGCCATCGCGTCGCGCGGCCATTCGCGCAGGTGCGTGCGGATCGCGTCCAGCGCCAGCGGCCCCTGTCCGTCGAGCACGAGGCCGAGGGCCGCCACATGGTTCGCCTCGCGCCCCGAGAGTTTCGGTGCGAGGGCGCGCGCACTTGCCATCGCCGATTTGGCCGGGCCGCGATTGCCGAACACCTGATGCGTGCGCGCGAGGGCCGCGTGCGCCAGCGCGAAATCCGCGTCGGCGGCGATCGCGCGCTCGAACGCCTCGACCGCGCCGACGTCGGCGGCGAACAGCGCGTCGACGCCCGCGACATAGGCGGCCGCGGCGGCGGCGTTCGTCGACAGCGCGTTGCCGTAGCGGTCGGCGATCACAGGCCGGCCTTTCCGTCCATCCAGTCCTCGATCAGCCGGCGCGCGATCGAATCGGCGCGGGGCAGGCGGAATTTCTCCGGGTCGTGGGGTCCGCGCAGGAATTCGCGGGTGACCCACATGGCGTCGACCAGTTCTTCGGGATCGATCGTCAGTTCCGTCGTCAGCGCCTCGCCGTAGAAACCCAGCATGATCGACGCGGGGAACGGCCAGGGCTGCGAGGAATGGTAGGTGACGCGGCCCACGCGCACGCCGGCTTCCTCGAAGATCTCGCGCCGCACGCAGTCTTCCAGGCTCTCGCCCGGCTCGACGAACCCGGCGAGTGTGGAATACATCGCCGCCTGGAAGCGTCCGGAGCGGCCGAGCAGGCATCTGTCGCCCGACACGATCAGCATGATCGTCGCCGGATCGCTGCGCGGGAAATGTTCGGCCCCGCACACCGTGCTCGTGCATTTGAGCACGTGGCCGGCGGCTTCCGGGGCTGTCGGCGCGCCGCACACGCCGCAATGCCGGTGGCGCGCATGCCACCAGGCGAGCCCGCGCGCATAGGCGAGCAGCCCGCCCTCGTCGCGCGGCAGGAAGGCGCCGATGCTGCGCAGGTCGACGAAGCTGGTGGCCGGGTCATCGACATGGCGGGGCAGGTCGGCTTCTTCGAGGGCGCTCACGTCGAGTGCGAAATAGGGCGTGCCGTCGAGATCGCCAAGGTAGATGCGCGGGCCATCGAGATGGGCAAGCCGGCCGGTTTCGAGGAACCGGGCTCCCGGCGTGTCTCCCGCCCGGACCAGATTGCGCGTGCGCCAGACCACGACAAGGCGTGCCGCCGGGTGGGCAAGGCGTTCGGAAACGAAGTCCGCGTCGCGGCGGCGTTCGGATCGCCGGTCGACCGGCAGGCGGGCGTAGAAGTTGGGCTTTTCCATGTCGGCGTCAGGATATACCGGAGTGCGGCGCGCCCGTCGTGCACTTCGTGGCGGGCGGAACCGTCATGGCGCGTTCCCGATCCGGTTCAGGTCGATCTCGGCGAGCGACTGTGTTCGCTCGCGGTCGATGCGCGCGGCGATCGCCTCGGCGGTGCCGCCGGCGATCTCGAGCGTGCGTGCCGCGATCTGCAGGCTGGCTTCCAGCGTCTCGGGAATCGCCGACGCGGCCCCGGCCGCGCGCAGGCGTCCGGCGTGGACGGCATCGCGCGCGCGGGCAAGCACGGGCAGGTCCGGCCAGTCGCGCCTTGCGGCGGCGATCGCGCGTTCGGCGGCGGCCGGGGAATCGAGCGTGACGACAAGGGCGAGCGCTTCGCCGGCACCGAGCCTGGCGAGGGCTTCGGCATTGATCGCGTCGCCGAAATGGACGGGCATTCCTTCGGCGCGCGCGCGTGTGACCGCCTGCGCGTCGGCGTCGAGTGCCACGTACGGCACGTTCTCGGCGTCGAGGATGCTGGCAAGCTGCCGGCCAACGCGTCCGAAGCCCAGGATCACGACGTGGCGTTCGCGCGGGCCGCCGCCGTCCGCACCCGGCGCTTCGGCCGGTGCCCTTGCCGCGATCCGGCCGCCCAGGCGGGCGAGAAGCGGGACCGCGAGCATGGACAACCCGACGACCAGCAGCATGAACTGCGCGGTCGCACCGGGCAGCAGGCCGGCGGCAAGCGCCATGCCGACGACGAGGAACGCGAACTCGCCGCCATGGCCGAGCAGGAGCCCCATCTGCGCGGCGGCGTGCGAGGTGAATCCGAAGCCGCGCGCCAGGGCGAAGACGATGGTGCCCTTGACCGCCAGCAGGCCGGCTGCCGACGCGAGGATCCAGGCCGCATTGCCGGCGATGGCGCCGGCATCGATGTCGAGGCCGACGGACAGGAAGAACAGCGCCAGCAGCAGTCCCTTGAATGGTTCGAGCAGGATCTCGATCTCGTGCCGGTACTCGCTTTCGGCGAGCATGGCGCCGGCAAGAAAGGCTCCCAGCGCCATCGACAGACCAGCCGCCCCCGTCACCGCCGCCGTGCCGACGACGACGAGCAGGCACACGCCCATGAACAGCTCCGGGCGCCGTGCGATGGCCGCTTCGCGCAGTAGCGGGCGCATCGCATAGCGCCCGGCCACGAGGATCGCCGCGACCGCGGCTGCCGCCTTCAGGAAGGCGATGGCGAGTGCGCCACCCGTATCCGATCCGTCGTCTGTGGCGATGCCGAGCGCGAACAGGATCGGCACGACCGCGAGGTCCTGGAACAGCAGGACCGCGAACGCGCCGCGCCCCATGCGCGTCCCGGTCTCCCGCCGTTCGGCCAGGACCTGAAGCACGATGGCGGTCGAGGACAGGCTGAGGCACGCCCCCAGTAGCAGGGCCGCCGGGGCCGGGTTCCCGAACGCGTATGCGAACGCGCCGATGGCAGCCGTGGAGATCGCCACCTGCGCGGCACCCAGCCCGAAGACCAGACGGCGCAGCGCCATCAGGCGTTCGGGCGACAGTTCGAGGCCGATCATGAAAAGGAGAAAGACGACACCCAGTTCGGCAAGTGCGGAGACCGCCGCGGTGTCGCCGACCACGAGCCAGCCCAGCGCCGAGCCGGGCGGTGCGATCTGCGCCAGCCCGTGCGGCCCCAGCGCCATGCCGGCCAGCAGGTAGCCGAGGATCGGACTGAAGCGCAGGCGCGCGGCGACCGGCTGCACGACCGCGACGACGCCCAGAAAAACGAGCGCCGGCTGCACCCAGTCAGAGGTTCCTTCGACCATCCCGAATCTAGCCCTTTCCCTCTGGAATCACTGTGCGTTCGGGCTGCCCGAAACGCAATCTCCGTCGCCGGCCTTGAGGCTGGCGGCGGGGCCGGCGAACGGCTATATACGGGGCGGGAGGTTGGCGGCGGACGAGCGCCTCGCCAACCCGGTCAGGTCCGGAAGGAAGCAGCCGTAACGAGTCTCCGCCCGGGTCGACGTCCAGCCTCCCACCCTTTTCCCGTCCCTTCCGACCAAGCGTGCGAATGGCCGATTCCGAGACCGTCCCCTACCAGGTCCTGGCTCGGAAATACCGGCCCGCGCGCCTGTCCGACCTTGTCGGACAGGAAGCCCTGGTCCGCACGCTCGCCAGCGCCATCGAGACCGGCCGCATCGCGCACGCGTTCATGCTGACCGGCGTGCGCGGCGTCGGCAAGACGACGACCGCGCGCATCGTGGCCCGCGCGCTCAACTGCATCGGTACGGATGGCAAGGGCGGCCCGACGATCGACCCGTGCGGCGTGTGCGAGCATTGCGTGGCCATCGCCGAGGACAAGCATCTCGACGTGATCGAGATCGACGCCGCCTCCAACAACGGCGTCGACGACGTGCGCGAACTGATCGAGGCGGTGCGCTACCGCCCGGTCTCGGCGCGCTACAAGATCTACATCGTGGACGAAGTCCACATGCTGACCAAGAACGCGTGGAACGCGCTGCTGAAGACGCTGGAAGAGCCGCCCGCGCACGCCAAGTTCCTGTTCGCGACGACCGAGATCCGCAAGGTGCCGGTCACGGTGCTGTCGCGCTGCCAGCGCTTCGACCTGCGCCGTTTCGACCAGCCCACGCTCGCCCGCCATCTTGCCGGCATCGCGGTCAAGGAGAAGCGCAGCATCTCGGCCAGCGCCGCCGCCCTGCTGGCGCGCGCGGCCGATGGCTCCGCGCGCGACGGCCTGTCGCTGCTCGACCGCGCGCTTGCGGCCGTCGAAGGCGAGGTCGACGAAGCGCAGGTGCAGGCCCTGCTCGGTCTCGTCGACCGCGCGCAGGTCTTCGACCTGTTCGAGGAAATACTGAAGGGCGACGCGGCCGCCGCACTCGCGCGCGTGGCCGAGCTTTACGCGAATGGGGCCGAGCCCAAGGTCGTCGTCGAGGACCTGCTCGAGGTCACCAACCTGCTCACGCGCCTGAAAGTGGCTCCGACGCTGATCGACGAGGCGGGCCTGCCGGAAACCGAGCGCGTGCGCGGACGCGCGATGGCCGAGAAACTCGCCATCCCCGTGCTCGCGCGTACCTGGCAGATCCTGCTGAAGGGTCTGGGCGAGGTGCAGCACGCCCCGCAGCCGCTCGCCGCCCTTGAAATGCTGATCGTGCGGCTTGCGTATGCTGCGAACCTGCCGGCCCCCGGCGATCTGGTCGAGAAGCTGACGCGTGCCGAAGGCCCGGGGACAGGCGCGCCGCGTGGCGGCAATGGCGGCGGGGGTGGACCTCGCGCCATCGCCGGCGGTCTTGCGGCAACGGCGATGGCGCCATCGCCGGTCGCGGCCGTGGCCCAGGCCGGCCCGGTGCCGCAGAGCTATGCCGAACTGGTCGCCCTCGTGCAGGAAAAGCGCGAAGGGCTGCTCTACGGCCAGCTCTACAGTTCCGCGCGTCTGGTCGCCTACGAGCCGGGCCGCATCGAGATCGCCTATCCCAACGCACCCAAGAACCTGACGCTGCCCACCGAGCTTGCCGAGAAGCTGCGCGCCTGGACCGGGCGCGTGTGGCTGATCACGCTCAGCAGCGACAAGCCGGGCGCCCCGACGCTTGCCGAACAGGCGCTGGAAACGCGCGAAGCGCGCAAGCGGGCCGCCGCCGAACATCCGCTCGTCGCCGCCGTGCTGTCCGCCTTCCCGGGTGCGACGATCGAGGCTGTGCGCGGCGCCGACCAGCCGGCCGTCGCCGGCCCCGAATTCGTGTCGCCGCCGGTCGAAGCAGGCGACGATGCGGCGGGCGACGGCGAGGACACCTGGATCGTTCCCGACAGTTTCGAACCGGAGTACGAGGCATGAAGAATCTCGGCGCGCTGATGAAGCAGGCGCAGCAGATGCAGTCCAAGATGGCCGAGATGCAGGAAAAGCTCGCGGCCATGGAAGTGACCGGGCGCGCGGGCGGCGGTATGGTCGAGACGACGATGTCGGGCAAGGGCGAGGTCAAGCGCATCAAGATCGACAAGACGCTCGTCAGTCCCGACGAAGTCGAGGTGCTGGAGGACCTGCTGGTCGCGGCCTTGAACGACGCGCGCGCCAAGGTCGACGCGGAATCGGCCGAGCAGATGAAGGCGATGACCGGCGGGCTCAACCTGCCGCCGGGCATGAAGCTGCCGTTCTGACGCGATGAACGGTCCGGAAATCGAGCAGCTCGTCAAGCTGCTGGCGAAACTGCCGGGGCTGGGGCCGCGCTCGGCGCGGCGTGCCGCCCTGCAGCTCCTGAAAAAGAAGGACCAGCTGCTGCGCCCGCTCGCCGAGGCGTTGACCAACGCGGCCGAGAACGTCGTGTCGTGCCATGTGTGCGGCAATCTCGACACGACCGACCCGTGCGCGGTGTGCGCCGACACAAGGCGCGACCACGGTCTCGTGTGCGTGGTCGAGGAGGTCGCCGACCTGTGGGCGATCGAACGCACCGCCGGCTTCAAGGGCGTCTATCATGTCGTCGGCGGCACGCTGTCGGCCCTCGACGGGCGCGGGCCCCAGGACCTCAACTTCGCAAGCCTCGTCCAACGCTGTGCGGGCAACCAGGTGCGCGAAGTGGTGCTCGCACTCAACGCCACGGTCGAGGGCCAGACGACCTCGCATTACATCGCCGACCGGCTCAAGGAATCGCCCGTCCAGGTCACGCGGCTCGCGCACGGCGTGCCGGTGGGCGGCGAACTCGATTATCTCGACGACGGCACGCTGGTCGCGGCCCTCAAGGCCCGCCGCGCGGTCTAGCGGCGACTCGGGGCTTCGGAGTAGCTTCGGACATGGACATTCTTCTCCCCTTGGTTGCCGGACTCCTGCTCGGGGCCGCCGCCATCTTCTTCCTGCGCCGCGGTCCCGCCGATGCCGGTGCGGCCGAGGCGATCTACAAGGAAAAGCTCGTCGCCGCGTCCGCCGTCGAGGCCGACCTGCGCCAGCGCCTCGATGCCGCCACGCGGGCCCTCGGCTCGGCCGAAGGGGAACTCAAGCGCCTGTCGCCGCTGGTCGACGACCTCGCGCGCGTGCAGGGCGATTTCTCCGCTATGCGGGCCGAAAACGCGCGTCTGGCAGCCGAGCTCGAGGCCGAACGCGCGCAGTCGGCCGACAAGCTCAAGCTGCTGACCGAGGCGCGCGCCCAGCTCTCCGACCATTTCAAGGCGCTGACGGCCGATGCACTTGCCGCTGAGCGCGAGCGTCTGAAGGAAGAGCAGACGATCCGCGAGACCGCGATCAAGGGCCTTGTCTCGCCGTTGACCGAGACGCTGGCGAAGTTCGACAAGCGCGTCGAGGAGATGGGCAAGGACCGCGCGGAGAAGGACGGCGCGTTCGTCAAGCAGATCGGCGACCTGGGCCGCGAGACGCGTGCCCTCGTCCACGCGCTGAAGACGCCGCATGTGAAGGGTCGCTGGGGCGAGCGCACGCTGCGCCGCACGGTCGAGCTCGCCGGCATGGTCGAGTACTGCGATTTCGTCGAGCAGGCGACGGCCGAAGGCGAGAAGCGCCTGCGCCCCGATCTCGTCGTGCGCATGCCGGCCGGCCGCGTCGTCGTGGTCGACGCGAAAGCACCCACGCTCGCGTTTCTCGCGGCCGTCGAAGCCGGCGACGAGGAAAGCCGCCTGCGCCATCTCGCCGACCATGCGCGCCAGGTGCGCGAGCATTTCCAGCGTCTGTCGCAGAAGGCCTACTGGGAGCAGTTCTCCGACGCGCCCGAGTTCGTCGTGATGTTCGTGCCGGGCGAGTCGTTCTTCTCGGCGGCCGTGCAGGCTGATTCGAGCCTGCTCGACGATGCTGCCAACGACCGCGTGCTGATCGCCACGCCGACGACGCTGGTGTCGCTGCTGTGGGCGGTCGAGCGCGGCTGGCGGCAGGAGAAGCTTGCCGAGAACGCGCGCGCGATTTCCGATCAGGGGCGCGAGCTTTTCAAGCGCATGACCGACATGGCCGGGCACTTCGCCAATGTCGGCGACGGGCTCAAGAAGGCGGTCGATTCCTACAACCGTTCGGTCGGCTCGCTCGAATCGCGCGTCTTCCCGGCGGCGCGCAAGCTCAAGGAGCTGGGAGCGGGTCCCGAGGACGCGGAGTTCCGCGAGATACCGACGGTCGAGAGTGCCGTGAAGCCGATCACCAAGCCCGAGCTGCTCGGGCCCGGCGACATCAAGCACTGAGCGCCGCGCTCAGGAATCCTGCCAGCGGATCTCGAGGATGTTCCGGCGTCCGAAATGGGCCGCCCGGCCGTGCCACGCGTTCGGGCGGCAGCGGAAGGCCGCGAGCGTGCCGGCGACCGGCAGGATTTCGGCGACGAAATCGTCGAGGGAGTCCGGCCCGCGCGTGAACCGCACGCAGGAGTCGCTGTCGGACTCGGTGCCCGACGAGACGTTCGGATAGAAGAGGACCTTCGCGATGTTCGGCGGTGCCTCGACATGGATCGGACCGGGACCCCGGCAGCGGTCGTAGAGCTTGATGACCCGCCTTTTGCCAGCCAGATCGACCCCGAGCTTGGTCGCGACCGCATCCCGGAACTCCTCGGACTCGAAAGATTCGAGGACGGTGCGCATCACCTGGTTGAGCGGTATGGACTCGACGGGGACTCCGCCGGACCTGCCGAGGTCCGGCCAGTTGCTCGCGATCCATTCGACGGTCCTGCCAGGCGCGAACTTCGGAACGATGACGAACTCGAACGGCTCGCGGACGAGCGGCGCAAAGCCGATCGCCTGCATATCAAGTGGTATCAGAGACTGTTTCGTCTGGACTTCTTCCATGCGCGCGAAATAGCACGCGCAAGATTTCTCTTCAATGACGAGTACAACTATACAATAGTATTATAGAATACGATCGTTCAGCCGAATGGATTGAGCTTCTTCAGGAACGCCGACACTTTGTGCCGACCTTCTTCGCGCTGCTTCGTGGCCTCGTCGACCATCCAGTTCAACTGCAGCACGTGGCGCGGGCCTTCATACGAATGGTGTCCGTGCCAGGCGTTGCGCGTGCAGCGGAACATCAGCATCGTGCCGTCGACCGGCGGGATCTCGGTAATGTAGTCCTCGAGATTGCCGGGTCCGCGCAGGATGCGCAGCTTGCCGCCGTCGTCCTGCCAGCCGCCGGTGCGCTTGTTGAGGTAGAAAAGCACCGTGACGACTTTGGTGACGGAATCGGTGTGGATCTGCCCGTCACGCGCGCGGCAGCGGTCGCGGAACGTGATCATCGTCGGGCGGCCGGAAAGATCGATCTCGAGCTTCGCCTCGACCGCCTTGCGGAACTCGGCACCCTCGAGCGTCTCGACGAGCGCGCGCGTCGCAGGCCCGAGCTTCACCGACGAAACCGGAAAGGCACCGGGCTTGCCGATCTGCGGCCAGTCGCGGTCGATCCGGTCGACCGTGCCGGCCGGGACGAAATGCGGCACGACGGCGTAGGGGAACGGCTCGCGCGCGAGCGGTGTGCGCGCAAGGGCGGCATAGTCGAACGGGAGCGTGGCGATCGTGTCGGTCATGGCGGATTTCCGATTAGCAGGCCCGGCCCCGGTCAGTCGAGCCTGAAGCCGATCTTCCGGACATATGCGCCGAAGTCGGCCCGTTCGGGCGTGGCGTATTGTCGCGCCTTCTCCTCCGACCAGCCATAGGAAGGTGCCGTGCCGAAGCGCGCCGAATCGCGCTGCTTGGCGAAGGGCCGCGTACGGTTGCGCCGTTCGTCGTAGGCGGCGATGGCGGCGTCCAGATCGCCCTCGTCGTAGCGGTTCTCGTGCACGCGCAAGGCCGTGGGCAGACGCGGCGAAATGCCGCCGGGATGCGCGGGCCAGCCCACGCACAGGCCGGCCACCGGAAACACCCGGTCCGGCAGGCCGAGCAGGGCCGACACGTCGGCGGCCCGGTTGCGGATCGCGGAGATCGGGCAGGTGCCAAGCCCCGCCGCCTCCGCCGCGGTCACGAACGCCGACAGTGCGATGCCTGCATCGACCGCGGCGTTGAAGAACGCGTCGAGATGGTCGTTGGCGAATTCGTGGCCGCGCAGTTCGTGCACGCGCATCTGCCGGCGGTTGTTGGCGCAGAAGACGAGGAAGACGGGGGCCGCCTTCACCCAAGGATTCTCGCCGCACCATTCGTCGATCTTCGCGCGCACGCCCGCGTCCGAAACGACCACGATGTCGGCCTGCTGCAGGTCACTCTTGGTCGGGGCGGAGAGGGCGACCGCACAAAGCGTGCGGACGAGTTCGCGCGGCACGTCGCGCGGCGCATAGGCGCGCATCGTGCGGTGGTCGGCCATGCGGGCGAGCGTGTCGAGCCCGGCGGTGTCGGGTGCTTCGAACGTCTCGCCGAAGCGTTCGGCGAGGGCGGCGGCGAGTCTGGCTTTCGGATCGGTCATGGAACGAGAATAGCATCGATTTTCGAAATCCAGATATCTGATCTTAATCAGAAGCTTAAGACGGTTTTTCTGGTTTTGTTGCAAATAGGTGTGCGGCAGGTTTCACTCGCCCCGCCGCCGAAAAGGACCCCGCCGATGACCGTCGATTCGCTGCTCAACGTGCCCTTGCGTGTCGTCAATCTGGGGCTCGAGAGTTTCGCGCGCGACCTGCAGGCGGCCGGCGTGCCGGTCGTCGACATCGACTGGCAGCCGCCCGCGCGCGGCGATGCCGCCCGGGCGAGCCTGCTCGCCAAACTCGACCGGCTGCCGGCGATCGAGACGGCCAATGCCGCTGCCCTCGAGAAATTCCTCAAGGCCGACCCGGTCCTGATCGACGTGCGCCCGGCGGGCGACGTGCTGAAGGGCCTTGGCGACCGGATGATCCTGCATGCCGGCCCGCCGATCGGGTGGGACCGCATGTGCGGGCCGCTGCGCGGCGCCATCCAGGGCGCCATCGTGCTCGAAGGCTGGGCACCGGATCTTGACGCCGCCGACAAGCTCGCCGCGTCGGGCGGCATCCGCTTCGAGCCCAACCACCATTTCGATGCCGTCGGCCCGATGACCGGCATGATCACGCGCTCGATGCCGGTGATGATCGTCGAGAACCGCGCTTTCGGGAACCGCGCCTACTGCACGCTCAACGAGGGGCTGGGCAAGGTCATGCGCTTCGGCGGCAACGATGCCGACGTGCTGAAGCGCCTGCGCTGGCTCGCGAGCGATCTCGCCCCGGCAATCGCGGCGGCGCTGAAACTGTCGGGTGGCCTCGCGCTCAAGAACGTCATCGCGCGCGGCCTCACGATGGGCGACGAGATGCACCAGCGCAACGTCGCGTGCACCAGCCTGTTCGTGCGCGCGATGGCGCCGTGGCTGGCGCGTGCCGTGCCGGACAGCGCGAAGCTCGCCGGCGTCTACGAGTTCATCGGTGGCAACGACCAGTTCTTCCTCAACGTCGCGATGGCGATGGGCAAGTCGATCGCCGATCCGGCCAAGGGCCTCGCGAACTCGACGATCGTCACGGCGATGTGCCGCAACGGCACCGATTTCGGCATCCGCGTGGCGGCCACGGGCGACCGCTGGTATGTCGCCCCGGTCGAACAGCCCACCGGTCTCTATTTCCCGGGCTACACCGCGGCCGACGCCAACCCCGACATCGGCGACAGCGCCATCGTCGAGACCGTCGGCCTCGGCGGATTCGCGATGGCGGCCTCGCCGGCCGTGGCGGGTTTCGTGGGCGCAGGGTCGGCAGCCGACGCGCTCGACATCACGCGTGCGATGTACGACATCGCGGTCGGCCGCAACCCCGACTGGACGATCCCCGGCCTCGATTTCGCCGGCGTGCCGGTCGGCATCGACGTGCGCAAGGTCGTCGAGACAGGGATCGCGCCCACGATCAATACCGGCATCGCGCACTGCAAGCCCGGCATCGGCCAGGTCGGGGCCGGCACCGTCAAGGCGCCCTTGCGCTGCTTCGAGGAAGCACTCGCCGCCATCGCCAAGTCGATGGGGGTGGCGTGATGTCGAACGTCGCCAACCGCGTCCGCAAGGGCTTCTATCTCGACTCTGTCGCGTTGATGCGCCTGTCGCAGACGCTGTCCGCACTTCCGGGCGTGACGTCGGCGGCACTGATGATCGGCACGCCGACCAACGTGCGCATCATGGACGATGCGGGCCTGCTCGACGACACGGGCCGCAAGGCAGGCGCCAACGACCTGATCGTCGCGGTCAAGGCGGCGGACGCTGCCAGTGCCGCGGCCGCCCTCGACGAGGCGGATGCGCTGCTCGCGCGCCCGAACGTGGCGCAGCGGAGTACTGGCGAGCGTCGGCCGCGTTCGCTCGATGCGGCCATCGCGGGTCTGGGTGGGGCGAGCCTCGCCCTCATCTCGGTGCCGGGCGCGTTCGCGGCGGCCGAGGCGCGCAAGGCGCTGACGCGCGGGCTGCATGCGATGATCTTCTCCGACAATGTCAGTTACGAGGACGAGCTTGCGCTGAAGCTCGAGGCGCGCGCGCGCGGGCTCCTGGTGATGGGGCCGGACTGCGGCACGGCGATGATCGCCGGCACGCCGCTCGCCTTCGCCAACCAGGTGCCCAAGGGCGACATCGGCATCATCGCGGCGGCTGGAACGGGCCTGCAGGAGGTCGCCTGCCTGATCGCGCGCGGCGGGGCGGGCGTGTCGCACGGCATCGGCACCGGCGGGCGCGACCTTTCGGAAAAGATCGGCGGCCTCACGACCCTTTCGGCGATCGACGCGCTCGAAGCCGACCCCGCCACACGCCATATCGTCATCGTCTCGAAACCGCCGGCCAAGGCGGTCGCCGACGCCGTCCTCGCGCGCGTGGGCCGCAGCCCCAAGCGCTTCACGATCTGCTTCCTGGGTGCCGACGGCACGGGCATGCCGGCCAACGCGCGCTTCGCTCCCACGCTCGCCGCGGCCGCCGCCGACGCGCTCGGCGGGACAGGCGTGGATTCGAGCTACGATGTGGATGCGCGCGCGGCCGAGGCGCGCGAGCAGCTTGCACCTGCGCGCCGCTGGGTGCGCGGCATCTACAGCGGCGGCACGCTGTGCGCCGAGGCCCAGCTCGTCATGCGCGGGGCCGACGAGGCCTTCTGGTCGAACGCGCCCGTTCCTGGCGCACTTCCTCAGCGGCCGGCGTCGGGCCACAGTTTCATCGACTATGGTGCCGACGAATACACGGTCGGCCGCCCGCATCCGATGATCGATCCCACGGTGCGCGATGCCGCGATGGCGCAGGCACTGGAAGAATCGGGCGTGGCGGTCGTGCTGATCGACATCGTCATCGGCTTCGGCGCGCACGCCGATCCGGCAGGTGCTGCCGCCCGCGTCGTGGGCGGGGCAGGCGAGAGCCGGCCGGCGGTCGTCGCCTCGGTCGTCGGCACCGATTTCGATCCCCAGCACCGGGCAAGCCAGGTCCGCAAGCTCGAACAGGCGGGCATCCTCGTTGCCCCCTCCAACGCGCGCGCGGCGGAACTGGCGCTGGCGATCTCACGCCTGCGCTAGGACCGCGACGGCGCCTGCAAGCGCGTCCCAGCCCGAGCTGTGGCCGATCGCGTCGATCGCGGCGAGATCGGGTATTGCGCCTTGCGCCAGTGCCGCAAGGGCGGCGTGCAGGGCGGCCGATCCTTCGCCGCGCGCCGCCGCGCGCAGATGCGCCCAGGCGATTTCACCGGTCGCCGAAGGTGCCGCCGTTTCGAGCCAGACGGCGAGCCGGTCAGCTTGTTCCGTGCGTCCGATCGCGCGCAGTGCTATCGCGGCCCCGCCCAGCGCGTCGTCGCCGGCAGGCGTCAGGCCCGGGCCGAGCCCGATCAATTGCGCGAGTGCCGGTGGCGGCGGTCCGCCGATCCAGTCGCGCAAGGCCAGCAGCGGGCCGATGGATGCCGCGATGAACGGATCGGGACTGTCGTAAGGCGAGCCGAGGATCGCCGGGATGGCGCTCGCTAGGCCGCGCGGGCCGGCTGCGGCGATCGCGGCCAGTCGCGCCCGCAGCCCTTCCCGGCGCCACGGCCCGGCTGGTGGCGGGCGCCAGCGGACCAGCCGTTTCCGGTCGAAACGCCCGGGATCCAGCGTTGTTCCGATAGACGGGATCGTGGGCGGGCGCTCACCAAGCGCGTTCAGCGGGCCGTCGCCAAGGCCCCGGCCGCCGATGCAGGCGAGCTGGCCTGCTCCGTCGCGGACATAGAAGCTCCGCGCGAAGGCGGCGACGACCGTCAGCGGCCCGCCGCCGGACAGCGCCGTTTCAGCATCGCGCCCGGCGCTGACGAGGTGGATCGGCTCCATGCGGCGGGCATTCTAGTCCGATTGCGCCCGGCCGCACGATTTGCCAGAGTCCGGGTCCGAGTTTCCAAGGGGTGCCAAAGATGAGTCATTTCGGCAAGGCCCAGACGCCGCGTCGCGTGGAAGATGCCCGCCTTCTGAAGGGGGCCGGCCGCTATCTCGACGATTTCGTCCTTGCCCGGCAGACCTACGCCGCGTTCGTGCGCAGTCCGCACGGCCATGCCGACATCCGCTCGATCGACACCGCCGCTGCCATGGCGATGCCCGGCGTGTTCGGCGTGTTCACCGGCGACGATCTCGCCAAGGCCGGCGTGGGCAACGTGCCCTGCATGGCGCCCCTCAAGAACCGCGACGGCACCACGGTCAAGACACCCGACCGGCCCGCACTTGCACGCGGCCGCGTGCGGTTCGCCGGCGAGGCGGTCGCCCTCGTCGTCGCCGACACCCCGGAAAACGCGCGCGATGCGGCCGAAGCCGTCGCGATCGACTATGCCCCGCTGCCCGCATCGGGCGACCTGCGCGCCGCGATCCAGCCCGGCGCCCCGCAGGTGTGGGACCACGTCAAGGGCAACGTCGCGTTCGACTGGGTCATCGGCGACGAGGCCAAGACCAAGGCGCTGTTCGCCAAGGCCGCGCATGTCGTCGAACTCGACATCGTCAATAACCGCCTCGTGCCCAACTCGATGGAGCCGCGCGGCGCCATCGCCGACTATGCGCGCGGCGAAGACCGCCTGACGCTCTATTGCAGCACGCAGGGCGGTTACGGCATGCGCAAGGTGATCGCCGGCGAGATCTTCAAGATCCCCGAGAGCAAGCTGCGCGTCGTCACCGGCGATGTCGGCGGCGGTTTCGGCATGAAGATCTTCGTCTTTCCGGAATACGTCGCGTGCCTGCATGCCGCGCGCGTGCTCGAGCGTCCGGTGCGCTGGATTTCCGACCGCAGCGAGGCGTTCCTTGCCGACACGCACGGGCGCGACAACATCGCCAAGGCGCGCGTCGCGGTCGACGCGAACGGCAAGATGTCGGCAATCCACGTGTCGACCTACGCCAATCTCGGCGCCTATTGCTCGCAGTACAGCACCTTCGTGGCGACCGGTGCCGGCAATTCGATGCTGGTCGGCGTCTACGCGTTCGAGGCGGCGATCGCCGAGGTAAAGGGCGTCTATTCGAACACCGCACCCGTTGACGCGTTCCGCGGCGCCGGTCGCCCCGAGGCAAACTATGTCGTCGAGCGGATGATCGACGCGGTCGGCAAGAAGCTGGGGATCGCCCCCGACGAGATCCGCCGGCGCAACTTCATCCCGCCCTCGGCGATGCCGTACAAGACGGCGCTGGGCAACACCTACGACAGCGGCCATTACGTGCAGAATCTCGACGATGCGGTCGCGCGCGCCGACGTGAAGGGCTTCGAGGCGCGCCGCGAGGCGTCCAAGAAGGCCGGCAAGCTGCGCGGGCTTGGCATCGCGATGTACACCGAGATCTGCGGCGGCGGCGGCGACGAGACGGCGAACATCCAGTTCGACCCGTCGGGCGGGGCCATCGTCAAGGTCGGCAACCAGTCGAACGGGCAGGGCCACGAGACGGCCTATGCCCAGCTCGTCGCCGAGCATCTCGGCATCCCGATGGACAAGGTGCGCGTCATCCAGGGCGACACCGACGTGACGATCTACAGCGGCATGACCGGCGGCAGCCGCGCGCTTGCGGTGACGGGTTCGGCCGTGACGCTCGCGGTCAAGGACGTGATCGCGCGCGGGCGCAAGCTTGCCGCCCACCTGATGGAGGCTGCCGAAGCCGACATCGAGTTCGCCGACGGCACGTTCAAGGTAGCCGGAACCGACAAGCAGCTGACGGTCAAGGATCTGGCCTACAACGCGCACAACAAGGCCAAGCTGCCGGCCGACCAGCCGGTGGGCCTCCAGGGCGACGGCACGTTCCTGCCGCCGGGCGCCACGTTCCCGAACGGCTGTCACATCGCCGAGATCGAGATCGATCCGGATACTGGTGCCGTCAGTTTCCAGCGCTACACGATCGTCGACGATTTCGGCAACGTGATGAATCCGATGATGCTCGAAGGCCAGGTGCACGGCGGCACGATCCAGGGCATCGGCCAAGCGCTCTACGAGAACTGCGCCTACGATCCCGAGACAGGCCAGCTGCTGTCGGGCTCGTACATGGACTATGCGATGCCGCGCGCCGACCGGATGCCGACGATCGACTTCTCGTACAACGAGGTGCCGTGCAAGAACAACCCGCTGGGCGTCAAGGGTGCGGGCGAAGCGGGCACGATCGGCGCACCGCCGGCGGTCATCCATGCGGTGCTCGACGCGCTGAAGCCATATGGTGTGGCGCATATCGACATGCCGGCCACGCCGCAGAAGATCTGGTCGCTGATCCACAAGGCCTGATCCCATGGCAGCACCGCCCGACCTCGCGGTTTCGCCGGAGGTCGCGGCGGCGCTGGCGGCGAGCGCTCCGGTGGTGGCGCTCGAATCCACCATCGTCGCGCACGGCATGCCGTGGCCGCGAAATCTGGAAACCGCACGGGCGCTGGAGTCCGAAGTGCGCGCGCAAGGTGCCGTCCCGGCGACCATCGCGGTCCTCGACGGGCGGCTATGCGTGGGGCTGGACGCCGCCGCCCTCGAACGGCTCGCGACCGACAAGGAAATCTCGAAGGTCTCGCGGCGCGATCTCGCGGCCCTCGTCGCGGGGCGCGGCAGCGGTGCCACGACCGTCGCGGCGACGATGGCGATCGCGGCGATGGCGGGGATCCGGATCTTCGCCACCGGCGGGATTGGCGGCGTGCATCGCGGCGTCGAGGCCACGATGGATGTATCGGCCGATCTCTACGAGCTTGGCCGCACGCCTGTGGCAGTGGTGTGCGCGGGTGCCAAATCCATCCTCGACATCCCCCGGACACTCGAACTTCTCGAAAGCCTCGGCGTTCCGGTCCTCGGCTACCGGACTGGCGATTTCCCTGCCTTCTATGCGCGCAGCAGCGGCCGGCCGGTCGACCGGCGCTGCGAGTCCGCCGGCGAGATCGCCGCATTGCTGGATGCGCAATTCCGCCTGGGTCTCGGTGGCGTATTGGTCGCCAACCCGATCCCGCCCGAACACGCCCTCGACGCGGCTACGATGGAAGGCACGATCGCCGAGGCGATCCGCGCGGCCGAGGCCGGGGGAATCGGCGGGCAGGCGCTGACGCCTTATCTGCTGGACCGCCTCAATGCGGTCACCAAAGGCGCAAGTCTTGCGGCGAACATCGCGCTTGCCCGGAACAATGCGCGGCTGGCGGGCGAGATTGCCGCCGCCTTCGCCCGGCTCTAGTCGATCTCGATCGCACCGCGATTGGCCTTGATCGTCGAGCGGGCTGCCTTCGACGCGAGGCGCCGGCGCTTCGATCCCTTGGACGGACGGGTCGGCTTGCGGGCTTTGGGCCGGTGCAGGGCCATGCGCAGCAGCGTGGCGAGCTTTTCGAGCGCGTCCTTGCGGTTCATTTCCTGTGTGCGGTGGCGCGAGGCGTCGATCAGCAGCAGGCTTGCCCCCGACACGCGCCGGCCGGCGATGGTCCGCAGGCGCTCGATGAACTCGGGCGCCACGCGCAGGCGGCCCAGATCGATGCGCAGCTCGACGGCGGTCGAGACCTTGTTCACGTTCTGGCCACCCGGCCCGCTGGCGCGCACGAAGCGCCAGTCGAGATCGCGGTCGTCAAGGTCGAGTTCGGGAATCACGCGCGGCATGGCTGGCGGCACAGTCGCCCGACTTGCGCCTGCGGGCAAGCGGGTTTAGGAGTGCGGCCCATGTCCGGGGTCTCGTTCGTCTGCACGGTCTACAACAAGGAGAAGTTCCTGCCCGCGGTGATCGCCGCGATCTGGCGGCAGGTTCCCGACCGTCCGCGCGAATTCATCTTCGTCGACGACGGCAGCCGCGATGGCTCGGTCGCCATCGTGCGCGAGCTGACGAAGGACTGGCCCAACTGCCGGATCGTCGAGCAGCCCAACGGCGGCCCGTCGTCGTCGACGAACACCGGGATCGGCCTTGCCACGCAGACCTGGCTGAAGCTCGTCGGCTCGGACGACGTGCTCGCCCCCTACGCCACGCGCCGGCTGATCGAGGTCGCCGAAGCGACGGGTGCCGGCGGCGTGTTCGCGAAGATCGGCTTCTACCGCGATGAATCCGAAATCCGCTTCGACGAAGCGGCCGCCGACGCGACACAAGCCGTCGTGCCCACCGATGCGGTCTGCGAAGTGATCCGCCACGGCGTATCGGGCACCTCGCCCACGCTGTTCCTTACCGAAACGGTCAAGCGGGCCGGCGGCTGCGATCCCGACGTGTTCGTCGAGGATTTTGCACTTGCGCTGCGCGTGGCGCGGCTTGCCCCGATCGCACGCTTCGACCATGTCGTCACGTGGGGACCGGCAGCCGACGAAACGCGCATCATGGTCGGCCAGGGCCATCAGGCGCACCACGATTTCGCGCTGGCACTCGTGCATTTCCTGCGTGCACACCCAGAAATGGCGGCGCGTTACGGCCATCTCGCCTTCCGCCGTGCGGCCGGGCGGGCGTGGAAATACGCGCGCCGGGCGGCGGGGCTCGGCTGGACCTCGCGCTATCCGTGGCTTAACCTGCGCGCCTATTTCGGTCCGCCCGGCCATCCGGCCGACGCCATCGCGCGCACGATGGATGTCTATGCCCGCGGTGCCGGACCTGCCGCCAAGCCGATCATCCGCGTGGGAGCCAGGCGTTGAAGCCGCGTTCGCGCCGGGCTCCCGGCATCTTCGCGATCCTGCTGGCGATGGCGTTCGTCAACCAGCTCTTCTCGTCGGGCGATTTCGTCGAGCAGCGGCTCCAGCTCCTGCCGTCGGCGGTGTCGCTGGAGCTTGTCCTGCTGCTGGTCCTTTTCGCCGTCGTCGCGCGCGAGCCGCGCCCGCCGGAATTCGCACTCTGGCTTGGCGCGATCGTCGGCCTTGCGGTCTTCGTCCTGCGCGCGCTCGGCATCGCGATCCCGTGGTTCTTCGGCCGCGATCTCAACGTGGCGGTGGATTCGCGCTTCGTGCCGGTGTTCGTGAAGCTGCTCTACGAGGCGACGCCGCCGGTCGAATTCGGCCTGCTCGTTGCCGGCATGGCGCTCGCACTCCTGCTGGCGCTGGCTGGCGTACGCGTGGCCCTTGGCACGCTGTGGCGGGCCATGGCGCTGCGCGGCTGGGCGGGACTTGCGCTCGGATTCGCCGCCCTCGTCGCCGGCTGGTGGACGATGCCGAAGGCGCCGTCCTCGCCCGATCCGCGCCCGCCCGTTTCGGTCGATGCGGGCAGGGCCGTTTTCGCGGCAGCCGATTCGGTCCTCCGCGCCGAGGGCCTGCGCGGCGAGCATCGGGCCCGGATCGATGCCGCACAGGCAGCATTGCCGGCGCGCAGCGACTTCGCACCACTTGCCGGGCGCAGCGTCGTGCTGGTCTTCATCGAATCTTACGGGGCCGTGACCGCACGCGAAGCGACCTTTGCCGCAGCGCTCGATCCGCTGCGTGCGCGCCTCGATGCGAGTCTCGAAACCGCCGGCTTCGCGCGCGCGACCGGCCTGCTGCGCTCGCCGATCACCGGCGGCGGTTCGTGGATGGCACACGGAACGATGCTGGCGGGCGTACGGCTTGCCGCACAGGACGCCTATGAAGTGATGCTCGTTTCCGACGTGCGCACGCTCGCCCACCGATTCGCGCAGGCCGGCTACCGCACGCTGGCATTGATGCCGCGCATCGACCAGCCTTGGCCCGAGGGCAGGCTCCTCGGCTTCGGTACGATCCGCATCCAGCCTGATCTCGAATATCGCGGCCCCCGGTTCGCGTGGGAGTCGCTGCCCGACCAGTGGGTTCTCGACCGTTTCGCGCGCACCGAGCTGAAGCCGGCCCCGCTCTTTGCCAAGATCGTTCTCGCCTCCAGCCATACGCCGTTCGAACGCATCCCCGCGTTCGTCGAGGACTGGTCGAAGCTCGCTTCGGAACGGGCCTATGACGGCCTGCCGGTCAAGGAATTCCCGGTCCGTCGCGGACAGGTGTTCGAGCAGGACGAAGCCTATGTCGCCGCCGTCGCCTATTCGCTCGAATCGGCCATCCGCTTCGCCACCGACCGCACCGATGACGACACGCTGTTCATCGTGGTGGGCGACCACCAGCCGCCGCTGACGACCGCACGGCGGACAGGCGACTTCTCGGTGCCGATCCATGTATTCTCGCGCGCGTCCGAACTGATCGCGCCGTTCATGCGGCGCGGCTATTTGCCGGGCCTGCAACCACCGCCCGGCATCGCCGCACGCGGCATGGAGGACTTCCTGAAGGACTTTCTCGCGGATTTCGGCGGCGTGCCATGAACCGGGCCACCGGCCACTCGCAGACCACGCTGGTCAGCGGCGCGCTTCTTGTCACGGCGCAGGCTATCCTCAATCTCGACATGGCGGGTTCGGTCGTCGCGTTCGCGGCCTTCCTGCTCCTGTGGTTCGCCGTCCGCTTCGGTCTTGCCGACCATCCGCACGACCGCTTCGGTGCCGCGAACGCGCTGACCTACGCCCGCGCGACATTCGTGTGCCTGCTCGCCGGCATCGCCTGCGGGCAGGTGCCCGACGCGCAAGGCCGGTGGATCCTGGTCACGGCGGGCGTCGTTGTCCTGGCGCTCGACGGCGTCGACGGGCTGCTCGCTCGACGGCAGGGTCTGGCCTCGCGCTTCGGTGCCCGGTTCGACATGGAAGCGGACGCCGCCTTCATGCTCGTCCTGTCGATCCTTGCCGCCCGCGTCGGCGACGCGGGGCTCTGGGTCCTGGCGCTCGGCCTGCCGCGCTATCTCTTTGTCGCCGCCGGCTGGCGCTATCCCTTTCTTGCCGCGGCCCTGCCGCACAGCGAACGGCGGCGCATCGTCTGCGTCGTGCAGGGTCTGGCCTTGCTGGCGGCACTTGCCCCGTTCGAAGGTGCCGGCATCGCCGCCGCGACGGGGCTTGCCGCCCTGCTCTGGTCGTTCGCGGTCGACTGCCTCTGGCTCTGGCGCAATGCCGCAAGCCGCGAACCCGAGCCGGTCGCCGGCCGGATCGCCGGCCTGTTCGGCCTGGCTCGCTCGCTCGCCGTCTATTACGGCATCCCGGGCCGGGCGGCACAGCTCGACCGGTTCTATGGCGCGTTCGTGCACGAAGGCGGGTTGGCCTTCGATGTCGGCGCCCATGTCGGCAACCGGGTCGCGAGCTGGCGGCGGCTCGGCAGCCGCGTCGTCGCCATCGAACCGCAACCGCGATATGCCGATCTGCTGCGCCGGATATTCGTCGATGATCCGGCCGTGCGCGTGGATGAAGTGCTGCTCGACGCCACGCAAGGCACCGTCGCCCTGCACCTGAGCGACCGCCATCCCACGCTGGCGACCGCGAGCGCCGATTTCATGCGCGACGTGCGCGGGGCCCGCGCGTTCGATTCCGTCGCCTGGAACCGGTCGATCCCGGTCGCGGCGACGACGCTCGACGCGCTGATCGCGCGCGAAGGCCTGCCCGATTTCGTCAAGATCGACGTCGAAGGTGCCGAGGCGCGCGTGCTTGCCGGCCTGAGCCAGCCGGTTCCGGCCCTGTCGTTCGAGTATGTGCCGGCGGCGAAGTCGGCGGCACTTGCCTGCATCGACCGGATCGCGGCACTGGGCGACTACCGTTTCAACCGCTCGACCGGTGAAAGCCACCGTCTGGAACTCGACGAATGGGCCGACGCGCGCACGATGCGCGCGTGGCTGGCCGCCCTCACGCCGGATGAGGCGTCGGGCGACGTCTATGCCGAATGGCAAGCACGTCGCGATGGCCCACGCGCAAGCTGAGCCCGCCGCGCGCGATCTGCGACCGGCGCGCACGTAGCCAGGCATCCAGGTCGAGCGACGGTTCCTGCTCGACGGCAGCCTGCGCGATGCCCTCGACGAGGGCCGCCAGCAATTCACGATCGCCGACAAGCCAGTCGGATCGCTCGATCGTCACGCGATAGCCGGCACGCGCGGCGATCCGCGCGAATGCGAACGGCGCCTGTGCGCCGAGTGCGGGGCCGAGGCCCTTTACCCGGCGCTGGTGTCGCGCGAACGCGCCGAGGACCGCGCCGTCCAGCGCATGCGGCACGGAGAATTCGTGGCGGCCATCCACGGCCAGATGCATCAGCAGCGGCCGGCCACGCGCATGGCGCACGAGCCGGGCAAGCCACGCGAGGCCCGCAAGATCGATGAGGGCCGTCGAGACATAGGCGTCCGCCTGCGGGAACCGGCCGCCGAGCGAGCGGCGGCATTTGCGCACGCGGGGGGCGAGCGACAGGAGGCGCGCATCGCCGTCGACAAGTGTCCAGTGCATGCCCTTGGGCAGCAGCGGACCGAGCCAGCCGGTCAACGCACCGCGTCCGGCACCTAGATCGACGACGTGCGCACGCGGCTTCAGGGTGCCGGCAAATCGCATCGCAAGCCTGCGGCTACGCGCGGCTGCATCCGCACCGGCCCGCAAGGCCAGCCAGTCGGCGGAGAAGCCGGTCATGGTGCGAACTCTTCGATCGCCGCCCAGAGCCGGTTTGCTTGCATGCGCCAGTCGGGGAAGCGGAGTGCCGAGGCATTGCGGGCATATAGTCGTCCGGCCGGACCGAGCAGCCGGCGCAGCGCCCGGGCGAGTGCTGCCGGATCGGCGGGCCGTACCAGCAGCCCGGCGCGCGGCGGAACGACGAGCGGGACCGCACCGGCGCGCACGCCCGCGACGGGCAGTCCGTGGGCAAGTGCTTCGGCGAATGCCATCCCGTAGCCTTCGTGACGTGAGGCAAGCGCGAACACCGATGCCGCGCGGTAGTAGCTGGCGAGGCCCGCCATGTCGGTCTCGCCGGCAAGCCGGACGCGCCGGCCAAGGCCGAGGCCGCGGATGTCGGCGCGCACGCCGGCAGCACAGTGCGGGTCGCGGGTCGTCGAGCCGACGCACAGGCTTGTCCAGCGCAAGTCGCGCAGTCGGGCGAGCGCGCGCAGCAGCGTCCGGTGGTCCTTGCGTGGCGTCAGCGTGGCGACCGTCAGGATCGTCGGCGGGCGCCGGCGCGCTCTGGGGCGGCGGGCCGCATCGGTACCGGGATCGACCGCGCGGATGCGGGCGGCATCGAGACCCATGGCACCTAGATCCTGCACGGTCGCAAGGCTCGTGGCGACGATACCGTCGAGCCGGCGCAGCATCGTTGCCTCGCGCGCGAGAAGGGTGCGCGAAGCGGCTAGTGCCAGCCCGGTTTCGAGGCCAAGCGGGTGGTGGACGAGGGCGATCGAATTTGCGACCGGCAGCAGATCGGCGAAGGCCGGCAGGGCGAGACCATCGATTAGCAGCGTCTCGCCCGACCTGCGTCGGGCAAGGCACGCGCGCGCGGCGGCGCTTGCGGCGTCATCGGCATCTGGGTAGCGGCCGGGAAGTTCCTCGAGCGCCACGTCATGGCCCGCGGCCCGCCACTCGCCGAGCATGCGCGCGGCGTAGCGGTAGCCGCCGGTCGCCTGATCGATGCGCCCGGGCACGATCAGGCGCAACTTCACGGCAGGTCGGCCTCGTAGGCAGCCCAGGCGACGGGTGACTCGCGCAAGAGGACCTTCATGCTCGCGTAGACGCTTGCGGTCGCGGGCCCGAGCGAGTCCGCGGCGACCTTCCCCTTCAGCAGCTCGAAGATCAGCCCGGCGAGGAACTCGGTCGTCGTGTTGGTTCCCTTGAGTGGCTCGACATCGTCGAGATTGCGGTAGTCGAGCTCGTCGAGTGCTGCGCGCAGCGTGCGGCGCATCAGCCCGATATCGACGATCAGACCGTCGGCGTCGAGGCGCTTGCGGCGCAGTTCCCACTCGACCACGAATGTGGCGCCGTGAACGCGCTGGGCCGGCCCGAAGATCTCGCCCTTGAAGGAATGGGCGACCATGATGTGGTCCTGGACGGTAAGGCTGTACATTTTTCTATCCGTACGAAACGAGGGGAAGGGGCGAAGCGTCGGGTGCCGCGAGCAATCCGGCGTAGCGCTGCGGCAACTCGGCGAACGGCACCGGCGTGCCGAGGTCGATGCGGTTGGCCGGATCGGCAAGCAGGCGGAGTGCGAGAGCCAGCCGTGCCGAATGGCTGCGCGTGGCGCGCCGGGCCGGGCTGACCGATCCCACCTGCGATGCCGAAAGCGTGAGACGGCGCGAATGGAACGCGCCGCCGAGCGCGACGGGCACTTCGCGCGTCCCGTACCAGGAAAGCTCGACGACCGTCGCCTCGAAACCTGCAAGGCCAATCGCGCGCTCGAGACCGGCCGCCGTGCCCGAGCAATGGAATACGAGATCGCAGTCGCCCGCACTTTCCGCCGCGACGTTCGCGCGCGCGCGCGCGGCGGGCGAGGGATCGATCCCGGCAAGCTCGATCCCCGGTGTTGCGGCAAGAAGGCGGGTCAGGCACAGGCCGACCGCACCCAAGCCGACGACGGCGACACGGTCGCCGACGCGCGGCGGATGGTCCCACAGCGCGTTGATCGCCGTCTCGAAATGGGCCGCGAGCGGAACGGCCGTGTCGGGGACGCCGTCGGATACGGGCATCGCCGCTGCCGCAGGAACATCGAACAGGTCCTGGTGCGGGTGGAGCGCGAACACGCGCGTGCCCGCCGCATGCCCTTCACCGGCCACAACGATGCCGGAAGCGCAGTAGCCGTACTTGACCGGGAAGGCGAAGGAGCCGTTCTGGAACGGGGCGCGCATGCGGGCATGCTCGCCCGGCGGGACGGCGCCCTCGAACACCAGCCGCTCGGTGCCGCGGCTGATGCCGGAGTATCGCGTCCGGATGCGGACATGGCCCGGTGCAAGCGGTCCCAGCTCGGTCTCGCGCAGTTCGCAGCGCCCGGCTCCCGAGATCCAGAAGGCGTGCGCGCGGTCAGTCGCCAAGGCGGCACTCGAACAGCGTGTCGGCGCCCAGCGCGAAACGGCGCGTGGGCGGGCGCAGGGCATCGTCGAGCCGGTCGATCGGCGGCAATGCGATCGACGGCCGGCCGGAGCCGATCACCATCGGTGCCACGGCGAGCTGCAGGCGGTCGACGCGCCCGGACGTCATGAAATGCGACACCGTCCGTCCGCCGCCTTCGACGAGTGCCAGGCGCACGCCGCGCGCATAGAGGGCGTCGAGAAGGGCGTCGAGATCCATCGCATCGCCCTTGCGCGGGACGAGCAGAGTTTCGGCGCCGTCCACCAAATCGCCGGCCTGACAGCGCGCCAGCAGCGTGGGGGCCCGGCCGTCGGTAAAGACCTTGCGCCCGGCGGGTGCACGCGCGTCGGGATCGACGACGACGCGAAGACGCGTCGTGCCCTCGCAGCGCCGCACGGTGAGCTGCGGATCGTCGAGGGCGACCGTACCGGCCCCCACGATCACCGCATCGGCGAGGGCGCGCACGCGATGCAGATGGAGGAGGGCGGCCTCGCAGTTGACGTAGTGCGAATGACCCGAGAGCGTGGCGATACGCCCGTCGAGGCTCTGGCCAAGCAGGGCCACGACCATCGTGCGCTTCGCACTCGCGCGCGCCGCGACGAGCGGCAGGAAAATCTCGAAAACGCTTTCGGCGTCGGGCGTGTACTTGCCTGCGCATTGCCAGCCGCCATCCTTCGCCAGCGCCAGCGGGCCGGCGCGGCCATCGGGCGTTCCGGCAGCAAGCAGCTGACGCACGAGATTCCACGCATCCGTCCCGTCGATCGTTCGCGGGGCCGAGCGGATCGTGACCTGTGTCGGGGCAGAGCCGTCTTGCATGGGATGGGTCAATCTATCACAACGGGCCGCCGGCCCCCCAGCGCAGCAGCCGGCCGGCCGGCGGGACCCACGCGATGCCCGCCACCAGATAGAAGACAAGATCGATTGCCCAGTGACCGGGCAGCATCCCGCCGAGCGTGACCGCCAGCGCGACATAGGCGGCCAGGAACGCGAGGATGGCGAGAAAACCGAGTGCCGATCGGGTGCTTGGCATGGCGCATATAAATGTTACGAATGCTGGAAATGTCCAGCCCGAACGGTCCCCTTTCCGTCTAC
The DNA here is from genome assembly GCA_965279525.1 of Tagaea sp. Classification (GTDB taxonomy): domain Bacteria; phylum Pseudomonadota; class Alphaproteobacteria; order CACIAM-22H2; family CACIAM-22H2; genus Tagaea. The sequence continues at coordinate 120,691 of CBDIIB010000002.1, forward strand.
TACGACCGGCTTTCGCGTTACGGCGCGTGGGCGCGCCTGTTCGGGGGCGATGGCGGCTATGCCCGGGCGACGGTTCACCGTCTGTTGCGCAGCGACGACCCCGAAGTGGTGCCGGCCGAAGTCATACATTCACGCATTGCCGCACATGTTGCGGCTGCTCCGTCGGCCCGCGTCCTCGATGCCGGCTGTGGCCTTGGCGGCACCTGCTTCCATTTCGCCCGCAGGTTCGGGTCCGTCTGCGAAGGTCTGACCTTGTCGCCGACCCAGGCCGCACGCGCGACCCGGATGGCCGAGGCTCTGGGACTCTCGGCAAGCTGCCGATTCCGGGTGGCGAGCTACGACGATCCGCTGCCGGATGGTGCCTACGACCTGATTGTCGCGATCGAATCGCTGGCCCATTCGCCCGACCCGGCCCGCAGTCTTGCCAACCTCGCGCGCAGCCTTGCGCCCGGCGGTCGTGTCGTCGTCGTCGACGACGTACGCGAGATCGGGGCGGACATCGGCGATGCGGCGCGCTTCATGGCCGGCTGGCAGGCACCTGGATTCATCGACCATGCGCGGTGGCTGGCTGCCTTCGAAGCGGCTGGATTGCGCGTGGCCGCTGAGGAAGACCTCACCGCGCGCGTCCCTGTCCGGCCGGTCGCCGCGCGCGAGACGCTGCTGGCGCTCAACCGGATCGTCTCACTGGTTCCGCATTCGGGCCTGCGCGGCGTGCTTGCCTCGCATCAAGGCGGACTGGCACTCGAACGGCTCTATTCGGCGGGCGGGGCCTCCTACCGCCTGTTCGTGGCGGTATAGTGCGGCCATGCCGATTCGCGAGTCCCGCCCGCAGATGCAGTCCGCCGAGACGGTCGCGATCCAGGCGCTCGGCTGGATTGCCGGCGACGAAGAACGGCTGGGCCGCTTCATGGGGCTTGCCGGCCTTTCGGTCGACGAGCTGCGCGCGCGCGCCGGCGATCCGGAGTTCCTCGGCGGCGTGCTCGACTTCGTGCTGGAGAACGAGGCGCTGCTGGTCGAGTTCGCCGAAAGCGCCGGATTGAAGCCCGAGGCCGTGCTGCGCCTGCGCCGGCAACTGCCGGGCGCGCCCGTGTGGGAATGAACGCGCCGCTGCCCATCGACGCGGTCCTCGGCGAGCTTTGTGCCGCACTCGCAAAGCGGCCCAACGCGGTTCTCGAAGCCCCGCCCGGGGCGGGCAAGACGACCAAGGTGCCGCTGGCGCTGCTCGACGCCGAATGGACGAAGGGGCGCAAGATCCTGGTGCTCGAGCCGCGGCGCATCGCCGCGCGCGCGGCGGCCCGGCGCATGGCGCAGATGCTGGGCGAGAATGTCGGCGAGACGGTGGGCTATCGCGTGCGCCTCGACAGCCGCGTGGGGCCTTCGACACGCATCGAGGCGGTGACCGACGGAATCTTCGCGCGCCGCATCCAGCGCGATCCCGCACTCGAGGATGTTGCGGTCGTGGTGTTCGACGAGTTCCACGAGCGTGGCCTTGAAAGCGATCTGGGGCTGGCGCTGGCGCTCGACTCGCAGGCCAATCTGCGGCCCGACCTGCGCCTTCTCGTGATGTCGGCGACACTCGACGGTATCGCGGTCGCGAGGCTATTGGGCGATGCGGCCGTCGTGTCGTCGCAGGGGCGTGCCTTTCCCGTGGGCGTCGAATGGCAGGAGCGGCCGGAATTGCGCGACGTCGTCGATGCGACCGCACGCACGGTCCGCCGCGCACTTGCTGCAGGGCCCGGCGACGCGCTCGTCTTCCTGCCCGGCGTGGCCGAGATCCGGCGCACGGCAGAACGCCTTGACGGCCTTGGCGGCGATGTCGACGTGATGCCGCTCTATGGCGACCTGCCGGCCGAGGTGCAGGACCGCGCAATCCGGCCGAGCGTGCCGGGCCGGCGCAAGATCGTGCTCGCGACGTCGATCGCCGAGACGTCGCTGACGATCGACGGTGTCACGATCGTCGTCGATAGCGGCCTGAAGCGTGCACCGCGCTTCGATCCGCGCAGCGGCATGTCGCGGCTGGAGACAGTCCGCGTGAGCCAGGCTTCCGCCGAGCAGCGCCGCGGGCGCGCGGGCCGGTTGGGACCGGGCACGTGCTGGCGCCTGTGGGGCGAAGCCGAGCACCGCCAGCTTGCCCTTTTCGACCGGCCGGAGATCGCCGAAGCGGATCTGGCACCGCTCGCCCTCGAACTAGCGGCCTGGGGGATCGCCGATCCCGCGACGCTCGCACTGCTGGATCCGCCGCCGGCCGCTTCCTTCGCGCAGGCGCGCTCCCTGCTTGCCGATCTGGGCGCCATCGATGTCGGTGCGCGCATCACGCCGCACGGACGCGCGATGGCCGATCTTGCCGCCCATCCGCGCCTAGCCCACATGATGCTGGCGGCGAAGGCACAGGGCCGGGCCGGTCTCGCGGCCGACATTGCCGCCCTCGTCGAAGAGCGCGACATCCTGCGCGGCTGCCGCGAGGCGGACATGCGCCTGCGTCTCGAGATCCTGCGGCGCGATTCCGAGAGCCGCCTTCCGCCGGGCGCGAGCATTGACCGGGGTGCCGTCGCACGCGTGCGCGAGGCGGCGCGCGTCTGGCGCCGGCGGCTCGACGTCAAGGGCGAGGATGGGCTTTCGGCCGCCGGCTCGGTGCTCGCTTTCGCCTATCCCGATCGCATCGGCAGGCGACGGTCGGGTACCAATGCCAGCTTTCTGCTGTCGAACGGGCGGGGCGCCTTCTTCGCGGCACCCGAACCGATCGCGGCGGAAGACTGGATCGTCGCCGCGGAACTCGACGGCGGCGCACGCGAGGCGCGCATCTTCTCGGCACTGCCGGTGACGCGCGCGGAAATCGAAGCCGACTTCGCCGATCGCATCGTGCGCGAACGGATCGTCGAGTGGGACGCGCGTACCGAGGCGATCGTCGCGGTCGAGCGCCGGCGGCTCGGCGCCCTGCTGATCGAGGAACGCCCGGCAAAGGATCTCGGTAACGACGAACGACAGGCCGCGATGATCGCCGGCATCCGCGCGATGGGCCTCGCCTGCCTGCCCTGGACGAAGGCCGGCGAGATGCTGCGCCAGCGCGTGTCGCTGCTGCGCCGCGTCGCGGGCGAATCCTGGCCCGACTGGTCGGACGAAGCCCTGCTGGCAACGCTCGGGACGTGGCTGGCCCCGTTCCTCGGCAAGGCATCGCGCCGCGCGCATCTTGCCGATCTCGACATCGGCGACGCGTTGCTTGCAAGCCTCGACTGGGCGCAGCGAAAGGCGCTCGACACGCTTGCCCCCACGCATGTCGAAGTGCCGACTGGCAACCGCATCGCGCTCGATTATTCCGTCGATCCGCCGGTGCTCGCCGTCCGCTTGCAGGAGATGTTCGGATGCCGCGACACGCCGGCACTTGCAGGCGGCAAGGTACGGGTAGTCCTGCATCTGCTCAGTCCCGCCCGCCGGCCCGTGCAGGTGACGCAGGATCTGGCCGGATTCTGGCGCGGCACCTACAAGGACGTGAAGCGCGACCTCAAGGGCCAGTATCCAAGGCATGTCTGGCCCGACGATCCGCTTGTCGCGACACCGACGGCGCGCGCCAAGCCGCGGGGGACGTGATGCTGGCCGAGATGCTGCTCTACCGGCTCACGCGCGCGGAACCTTGGGCCGATGCGCTTGGATATCGCGAGGGTGCCGTGCGGCTCTGGTCGCGCCATGGCCGCTGCAAGCGGGCATGGGCGCCGCACCTTGAGAACACGCGGCGGATTGTCGCCGAAGCCGCGCACGCGGCACCCGGCAGGCGGACCGCTTTGGTCTTCGGCTCGGGCCTGCTTGCCGACCTGCCGCTCGATGTCCTGGTCGCGAAATTCGAGAGGATCGTTCTGGTCGATGTCGTGCACTTGCCGACGGTGCGCTGGCGCACGCGGCGGCTGGCGAATGTCGAGCATGTCGTCGCCGACCTGTCGGGCGTTGCACGCGGGCTTGCGGCCGGGCCTTCCGGCATGCCGCCCGACCCGGGAAGCGATTTCGGACTCGACGACGGTTCTGTCGATTTCGTCGTTTCGCTCAATCTCGCCTCCCAACTACCGATCGCCCCTGTCGACTGGCTGGAGCATCGCCGTGGCTGGACCGAGGCGGCGGCAGCGGCCTATGGCGGCCGGATCGTTGCCGCGCATTTCGCGCATCTGCAGGGCTTTCGGGCACCGGTCTGCGTGATCGCGGACCGGTCGCGCATCTATCTCGACCGGGACGGCCGGACAATCGAGACCGACGACGCGCTTTGCGGGTTCGTGCCGCCCCCGGCCGACGCCAATTGGGACTGGGACCTGGCGCCGCTGGGCGAGCACGACCGGAACTATGCGATCCGCAACCGCGTGTTTGCCATTCGAGAGCTGCGCGATCTCCATACAATCGTGTAAATTCACCGAGTCGCTTCGATTCGGCGGTCGTCATGTCCGCCTCCGGGAGATTCGGGATGTCGCGCTTGAAGATCGCCGTCTTGACGATCGTGCTGTCGATCTGGGCCGTCGGCGCGGCAGCGCAGGACCTGCGGTCGGGTCTCGATGCGATCAAACGTGGAAACTGGGCCGCCGCATTGCAGGAACTTGGCCCACTTGCCGAATCCGGAAGTGCTCCGGCGCAATACGCGCTCGGCACGATGTACGCCAACGGCGACGGCGTGGGCGTCGATCTTCCGCGCGCCGAGAGACTGCTGCGTCAGGCCGCCCAGGGCGGCGAGTGGCGCGCGCGCGCACATCTCGAATTCATGCGGGTCTCGGGCCAGCTCTCGCCGACGACGCCCGGCGGTACGATGTCTGCGGCCGCAGCGACCGGTATCGGCGGCGACGCCTGGCGGGTGCAGCTAGCGACCGTTCCGACGCCGGATCTGGCACAGCGCGAGTTCCGCCGCCTGTCGCGGCAGTTCGGCGAGCTTCTGGCCGGCACGGATCTTCTTGCGCCGCCGTTCACGATGCCTGACGGCGCGCAGGTCGTGCGCGTGCAGGCGGGCCCGCTCAGCGAGACGCGCGCGCGCGACATCTGCGCCAGACTGCGCGATCTCAATGCCGGTTGCCGGGTCATCCGGCCCGAAGGCTGAAACTCAGGCGCCGGTCGCCGCGACTTCACTGCGCCGGAACATGTCCGGATTCATCAGGGCCGCGAACGAGAACGTGCGCTGGATCGACGCATTGTCGAGCCTGCGCAGGCGCGCATGCGGGATCTTGTTGGGGTCCTGGAACACCAACTCGATCTCCCAACTGATCGATTCACGCCCGATCGCGACGAAACGGTCGCCGATCTTGAATCCGTCATTCTTGTTGCGAAACATCGATTTCCGTCACTTCAAGTAGAGCTGTCTATCGAAACGGAATCTAGTCGCTCGCCGGCGCGACGTAAAGGCCCGCACGTCCTCCAACCGCATTCCTGTCGCATGTCGGATCTTGCCGGAAAAACCGCCGAGGGATTTTAAATCAAGTCGGTCGAGCATCGTCGATTGCCTTCATTGATCTATTTCCATGCGACGTGTCGAATTGGCCGCCGCTGATATGGCGACAAAAGCCGGATGGTTTGCAAAATGCAAAACGAATGTCCGTGCCGAAGTGCAGGATGTGCAAAATGCAATATTCGCGAGGCATGCATTTGCGCGCGAGTCCATGGACTTAGTGCTAAACTTCCATCCGATTCGCGGCCCGATCGAACGCGATCCACACCAAGATACGGAACATGACCGCTTTGCGCATCCTTCCCCGCGCATCGACGCCGATTCTGGGAGCCCTGCTCGTGCTATCTGCGCTCTTCGGGTTCGCGCGTGCGAATGACGTGCCTTTCCGATGGGCCGTCTACTACGGTGCGAATGCGCCGCCGGAAGCGTTCGCCGAGCATCGCATGGTCGTTTTCGATTCCGACCGGCATCCCGACATCGAGCCGATCGCGGCGCGCCGCACGCAGGTTCTGGGCTATCTCAGCATCGGCGAAGTGCATCGCACGCGCAGCTATTTCGCCGAAGTCGAACGCGAAGGGCTGCTCGTCTACGAGAATCCGACATGGCCCGGCGCATTCGCCGTCGATGTGCGCGATGCGCGCTGGCGCAAGCGCATCGTAGATGAGCTCGTGCCGGCGATTCTGGCGCGCGGCTTTCAGGGCGTTTTCCTGGATACGGCAGACACCGCGATCGATCTCGAGCGGCGCGACCGAACGAAATTTGCCGGAGCGACGCTGGCGACGATCGAGCTGGTCAAGGCGATCCGCAATCGCCACCCGCGGATCGCGATCGTCCTCAACCGCGGCTACGAGATATTGCCCGCCGTGGAGACCGCGATCGACATGGTACTTGCCGAATCGCTCGTCACGGCGTGGGATTTTCCGAACAAGATGCCGCGTATGGCACCTGCCGGCGAACGCGCGGCGCAGGTCGCCCAGCTTGTCGACGCGCGCCGACGCACGCCCAAGCTGCGCGTGCTGGCACTCGAGTACTGGACGCCGGACGACGCCGCCAAGATCAAGGAGATCTACGCACAGGTTCGAGCACTCGGCTTCGCGCCCTATGTCGCGACGGTCGCTCTTGATCGCGTGGTGCCGGAACCGCGATGAAGCGTTTTGCGATTCTGATTCTATGCATGGCCGGTCTGCTTGCGCCGGCGCGGGTCGACGCCCAGGTCCAGCCGCGCCGTGTTTTCGTTCTCTGGGATTCGTCGGTAACGACGCGCTGGCGCGAGACATTCGCCCACCTGATGCTCGAGATGCCGCTCAACCGGCTGGGCTATGTGGTCGAGCCTGTCGATGTCGCCGGACCGCTGCCCGACGCTTCCGCGTTCGACGGCGTCCATGCGGTGATTTCTTGGCTCGAGGCCGATACCGTGCCCGACGCGCGCGCCGCATTCGGCTTCATCGAGGCGGCGACGGCGCGCGGCCTGCGGTTCGTGCAGTTCGGCGATGCCGCTTTCCTGCGCGGACGCGACGGCGCTCCCAGCGTGTCGATCGCCGAGGGCAATCGCGTGTTCGCGCGCGCCGGCTTCCGGCTCAGCGAAGATTTCGTCCGGTTGACGTTCGACGTCGAGGTCCTGCGCAAGGATACGGCCCTTGTCGAATACGAGCGGCCGCTCGACCGCGTATTGCCACCTTATCCGGTGTGGCGGCCGCTCGATGCGCGGACGCGCTCGCTGCTCGTGCTGCGCCGCCGCGGCCAGCCGGACACCGAGAGCCACGTCGTGATGCTCGCACCGGGCGGCGGCCTCGCGAGTTTCGGCTACTCGCATTTCTTCGAGCCGGAGTTGCGCCGGCGCCAGTGGCGCATCGACCCGTTCGAGTTCCTGACCGCCGCGCTTGGTGCCGGGGGCGGGCCGGTACCCGATGTCACGACGCTGGTCGGCCGACGCATATTCTTCAGCCATGTCGACGGCGATGGCTGGCGCAACGTCACCGAGATCGTGCCGTGGCGGCGGACGCGCAAGCTTTCCTCCGAAGTGATTCTCGACGAGGTACTGAAGCGGTTTCCCGATCTGCCCGTAACGATCGGTCCGGTCGTCGCGGACCTTCACCCCGACTGGTGCGGATCGGAAGAGACCCGGTCGATCGCCCGGCAGATGTTCGCGCTCCAGCATGTCGAGGCCGGGAGCCATACCTGGACCCATCCGCTCGATTGGGGCTTTTTCGACGTCCCCGACACGGCGGCAAAGGAGCGCCCGTTCCTCCGGCGCTATCCGGGCTGCAGGTCGGAGCCCTCGCGCCTGGTGGCGATCTATGAGCGCATCATGCGTCGGCTGGCCGGAGCGGCCGGCGACAGCGACGACGGCACCGAGTTCGATGGGCAGTACGGGACGATCGGCAGCTACAACACGCCGCGATCGTTTGCCAAGACGCCGTTCGACATCGGCTTCGAGATCGTGGATGCAGCAACCTATATCGCCACGCTGGCGCCGGCAGGCAAGACGGTGCCGATCGTCCAGTGGTCCGGCAATACGTTGCCGTATGAAGCGGTCCTGCGGGCGACCCGCGTCGGGGGCCTGCGCAACATCAATGGCGGCGACACGCGCTATGACCGGGAGTTCAATTCGGTTTCCTATGTTTCGCCGATCGGGCGACGTGTCGGGCAAGAGCGCCAGATCTATTCGGCGGCTTCCAACGAGAATACCTATACCGATCTCTGGACGGACCGTTTCTTCGGCTACCGGGCGCTGGTCGAGACATTCGAGCGGACCGAAAGTCCGCGCCGGCTGGTTCCGATCAATCTCTACTATCACATCTATACCGGGGAGAAGGAGCCGTCGCTCAAGGCGTTGCTCGACAACATCGAGTATGTCCGCGCACGCGACGTCGCTCCGATCTTCACTTCGCACTACGCGGCGATCGCAGAAGGTTTCTATGACACGCGTGTCGAGAAGCTCGACATCAACGTCTGGCGGATCGGCTCGCGCGGCGCACTCCAGACCCTGCGTTTCGACCCGCCCCTTGATTCGATGGCGGTCGACTTCGTCCGGTCAAACGGCGTGCTGGGATATCGCCGGGATGCCGGCGCGCTCTACGTGGCGCTCGATCCGGCGGCAGCCGAGCCCGTCGTCGCCCTTTCGCAAAACGCCGGTCGGTCGCGGCCGTCGCTTTTCGACTCGCGCTGGCCGGTGCGCGACCTGCAGGTCGACGCGCAAGGCTTCGCGTTCGAGGCAGCCGGTTTCGGCCGTGGGACGATGCGCTGGCGTGTCGAGCCGGCGGCCCGCTACCGCATCTCGGAAGATTCGCGCGCGGGCCGCGAGGTCGCGGCCGACGCGGAGGGCATGCTTGCATTCGCGCTCGACGCGACGCCGGGTGCTGCCGTCAGCGTGCGCATCGCGGGGCCGCTGCGATGAGTGCGCTGCATGCCCGCACCGGGGGGCAACTCGCGCTGGCGGCAGCGCTCGTCGGCACCAGCCTGTTCGCAAGCCTGCTGATCGTGCCCACCGTGCGGGAACGCGCGGTCATGCATCTGCGCGACCGCGAGTTCGATCAGGCGCGTACGGCGTTCGAGCGGCGCCTCGTAGAGGCAGGCCCGTTGCTCGATACGGTCGTTCCGCTCGCGCGTCTTTACGCGCAGCGCGGCGAGCTTGATCGCGCGATCTCGATTATTTCGGACTTGATCGCGGCGGGTCGTGTCGAAGGGCACGAGGCGGCGGAAGCGCGTCGGCTGATGTCGCTCTATCTTCGATGGGCCGGGCGGGAGGCCGAGTATCGCGCCAATCTCCTCGAGATCGTCCGGCTCGAACCCACGCCGGCCGATCTGCGCGAACTTTCAGCCCTCTACAATTTCGCGGGCGAAACCGACGCGCAGATCGGGATCCTCGAGCGACTGATCGCTTTGCCCGACGCGTCGCCGGACGATTTCGTCGATCTGGCTGAACTCTTCGCGAGCCGTCGGGCGTTCCAGTCCGCAATCGATACGCTGGCCGCGCTCGTGGCACGCATGCCGGACAGATTTGATTCGGCCATGCTCGATCTCTGGCTGATCGCTTCGCTGGAGGCGCGCGACAACGACGGTGCGGTGTCGCGCGCGCGCGCGCATCTGGCGCGCCGGGCGGCGCCGACGGACGTCGCGGCCGTGATCGGCGCATTTTCGGGGTATCGCCTGCCGCGCCTGGGGATCACAGCACTCGAACCGGTCACCAGCCGGATCGGGCCGGACAGTCTCACGAACCTTGCGCTGATGCGCATTGCCCTTGACGCCGAGGACGCAGCACTTGCTGCCGATCTCTTCGATCGCCAGCTCGCGCGTGGCTTGTCCGCTTACGCCCCCGTACAACTCGGCGACCTGATCGATGTCGGCCTCGTCGCCGGCCGGGTCGATGCCGCCATGGCGTTGGCTCGCTCGGTCGATCTCGCCGCGCTAACTTTTGCGCAGATCGAGTCGCTCGCCGGGCAGGCGCTTGACAGGCGCCAGACCGAGTTCCTGCGCGCCATTGCCGCGGCGGCGGGACCCGAGCGGTTGTCCGAACGCCCGCTTCTTGCCGCACGCATCTACCTTGCGATCGACGACCGTGCACGCGCGGCCGCACAGGCGCGTAGCGCGCTGGCATCCGCCAGCCTGCCGCTCGACGACGCGCTGACCCTCGTCCAGGTATTCGCGGGCGTCGAATTGCCCGGCGAGGCACTCGGCCTGCTGTCGCGCCTGGCCGACAATCCGTCCCTGCCGGAAACCGCGATCGGTGATCTGGCCCAGCTCTACCTGCTGCTGAAGCGGGCACCCGAGGGTGCTGCCATATTCGAGCGGCTTCGCCAGCAGCGCCCGAACTCGCTCGCCGTGGCGACGGGCTGGGCTCTGGTGATGGCGCAGGCCGGGCGCGGCGATGTGGTCGCGCGCTGGCTCGGATCCGGCGCGCCAGACGCGTTGCCGGGCCCGGTCCTGACCGATCTTTTCTTCATCGGCGGAGATGCGAATTCGCCCGCACTCCAGCTCGCCGCCGCTCGCCGCCTGCGCGCTCTCGAAGGCCCCACGCCGATCGCCCGACTCCGGTTGGCGCAGGCAGCGCTTGCCGCCGGACAGGCGGGCGAGGCACTGGACGAGGCGCGCGCCCTGAGACCGTTGTTGGCCAATGACGAGGTCGAAGCACTCTACCGGACATCGCTTGCCCTTGCGGCGCGTCGGGATCCGCGCTTGCAGCCCGAGTTGCGCGGCTACTGGCGCGACCGGTTCGCGGACACGTCGCTCGTGCCGGCATCGCGCGAAGAAGCGCTCTACGCGCTGATCGACGCGCGCGCGTGGGACGAAGTGCTGCCCGAACTCGCGCGGCGCGCGCGTTCGACCCCTGCCGAATGGCTCGGTGCCTTCGTGACGGCAGCGGCGGACGCCAGGCGATTCGATCTGGCCGTTCCGGTCCTTCTCGATGTCGCGCGACGGCCGGATCTTGCCCCGGCCACGCGCAGCGAGGCGACGTTCGCGCTGATCGAGCGCACGCCGCCCGCCGTCCATCTCCCCGCACTTCGCCGTGCCGCTGCCGAACTTGGCGGCGAATGGACGGACGCGCTGGAGGCCGCCCTCGAGCGTGGCGGCCTGCGCGACGAACTCCTTGCTCTGCTGACGCGTCGTGCGGCCGACACGTCGCTCACGGCTGAAGCGCAGCGTGCCGTCGCATTCCGCCTGCTCGACCTTTCCGCGAAGCCTGCGGCCCTGGCGATCTTCCAGCGCCTTGCGGTCGGCATGCCCGCGCCATCGCCTGACGCGCAACAGGCCCTGTTCTTGATGGGGCCGCGCCCGGAGGCCGCCCAGCTGGACTGGATCGAGGCACAGGCACGCGCGGCAGCCGGCGCCATGCGCATCGACTGGGCCCGTGCACTGGTAAATGCCGGTGCCCCGCGCCGTGCCGCCAGCGTGCTCGAGGCCGACGCGGCGGTGCCAGGCAGGATCGGTGGCCCGTCGACCCAGCTGGCGGCCGAAGCCTATCTGGCCGCCGGCACGCCCGCCGACCTGAGCGCATTCGCACGACTCCTCGCCGCACGCATTCCGCGCGAGGGCGACCCCGCGAATGCGCGTCGGCTTGCCGAACTTGGCGCTGCCGGCAACCGCGCGGATCTCGCACGTCTGGGCTATGAACGGCTTTTCCTGCTCGATCCTGCACAGCGGGACGCGCAGCGGCAGGTCGGGTTCTTCGCGTTTGCGGACGGCGATTTCGACCGCGCGCGGGTTCTGGTCGCCCGCTATCTAGCCGGCGCAGTGCCCGGCACGCCCGCGGACTGGGAAGCCCATTACTATCTTGGCGAATCGCTCTATCGTCTGAAGGATCGGTCCGCCGCCCGGATCGAGCACGAGCGCGCGCTGGCGGCGATCGACGCGCTGTCGCCGGCGCCGTTCGCGGCGCGTGCTGTCCAAGCCTATCTCTACCACCGGCTCGGCCGGTCGGAGGATTCGGTGGCGCTTTACGGGCGTCTCTTGCGCGAGCAGCCGCGCAACCGCGATCTGCGCGCCGACTATGCCGGCGTGCTGCTGGAGCTTGGCCGGACGGGCCTCGCGCGCAGCGTGCTGGGGGCCGGCTCATGATCGCCGGCATGCGCCGTTTCGCCCTCGCGGCACTGCTGTGGCCGGCCGCCTGCCTCGCGCAGGCCGAAGGCCCGGTCCGCCTCGACATGACATGGAGCGTCGACGGCCCGCTCGCGAACGTCCGCCTCGTGCCATCGCGCGAGCTGGAGGTCAGGTTCGAGACGGGCGGGCGCGAAGCGATCCTTCGTTTCGCGCGCCCGATCGCGCCCGTCGACACCGGCGTTCTCGTACGCGAACTGCCGCGGTTCATCGAGAACGTGGATGCCGGCTTCGATTCCCTCCTGTTCGTGGGCACGCAAGGCAGCGTCGTCGCAGCACGGCGCGAATCCGGCGGCATCGTCGTCGTATTCCGCCTTTCCGAGACCGCACCGGTCGCCGAAGCCGAGGATACGGACGCGATCGTTACCGAGCGCGGCGAGCGCCGGCTCGAGCGGCTGCGGGCCTCACTCGAGGCACAGACCGGTCGCCCCGATATCGCGCGCCGCCGGCTGGCCGGCCTCGAGGCGAAGGATCCGGCCGATGTCGAGACGCTTGCCCAGTCTTCAAGCCTCGAACTCCAGATCGGCAGGACCCGGCGTGCGAACGAGCTTCTCGACCGGGCGATAGCACTAGATCCCGCAAACCCCGATCTCGCGGCAGCACGTGCGGCCCTGTCGCGCGAAACCGCCGGATTCGTGCGTGTGGAACCAGACTATCGCCGGGCAAGTTCGGGCGAAAAGCGATACATGGTTGGCACGCTTGCCGAGCTTCCGATTTCTCCGGCGTGGCGTGCGACCGCGGCCTTCGATCAGGCCTTCGTCGACAGTCCTTCCGTCCGCCGTCCCGACGGGATTTCCGACCGCTTCAAGGGATCCCGCCAGCGGGGAGCTTTCGGCCTGCAGCACGAGGCCGAGAACGGCACGCGGTCGCACGCCCAGCTTTTCGCCAATTCCCGGACAGCGGGCATCGGGTTCACGCGCGACTATGCCTTCGACCGCGCGCGGGTTGCGGCCGGCATCGAACTCGCGCGGCCCTATTGGGATTTCACCGAAAGCATGGTCGCGGACGGAACGCGCGACCGTGCCTTCGTCCAGTATTCCCAACCTTGGCTATTCGGCATGTCCGCGCGTGCCCGGTTCGCCGGCAACCGGTACGGCATGCCGGGCTTGGCCGACGGAGCCCGCTCGATGACGTTCGACGGCGAGATCCGTCTGCCGCTCGATGGCTTCATGCGCGGCGGTGCGCTCTCCTATGTGCTGGACGGCGAGTATCCGTGGCGCATCGCGTCCCGCGCCGATCCCGCCAGCACCGGCTCGGAGTTCCGGCCGGTCCCGCTGCGTTATCGCGAAGTCCACGCCCTCCTGGCCGGTTATGCGATCGACTGGCGGCGCGACTTCGAGGGCAATCTGCCGATTGTCGCCGATCTGTCGGCAGGCCCAGCCTACGACCGATACGGCCGCCGCGGCGGGCCGCTCCTCGGATTAGGGATTTCATGGCTCGATGACGGCGCTTTCAGCGGCGGCCTTCGTGCGGGCTATGGCCGGGGCGTGGGCCGCGACGCCAACGAATTCTCGACCTTCGGGGGCTTCGCGCAGTGGCGGATGTGAAACCCACCGCCGCCCCCCGACGGCGCGCCGCCGACAGGATTGCAGTGCCGAAGGTCGGCGCTGCGCCGGTCCTCCTGGGCGTGCGCCGCGCGGCAATCGTCGAGATAGCCGCTTTCCTGATCGTCGTGTTGGCTGTCGATTTCGTCTTTCTCGCGTTCGACCGGTACGCAGGACTCTCGCCGCATCCGTTCTGGATCATCGTGCTTCTCTGTGCCGTGCAGTACGGGACGACCGAGGGGCTTGTCGCGGCCGCGGCCGCGAGTGCGGCACTGCTGGTGGGGAATCTCCCGCCTCAGCGGTTCGACGAGGATCTCTACCAGTGGCTACTTGCGGCCACCCTGCAGCCGCTCCTGTGGGCGGTCGCGGCGGTCGTCTTCGGCGAGTTGCAGGGGCGCGTGCGGCGTGAGCGCAACCTGCTGCGTGAGGAAGTCCTCCAGTCGCGCAAACGCGAAGAGGTGATCGCGGCCGCCTATCGCAAGCTCGACGCACGGCGCGAGAACCTCGAAGCGCGCGTGGCCGGGCAGCTGCGGACCGTCTTCGCGATCTATAATGCGGCCAAAGGCATCGAGCGGATGGCGACCGAGGACGTCCAGGCTGGCGTGTCGGAGTTGGTCCTCACCGTGATGAGTCCGCGGCGCTTCTCGCTGTTCCTGCTTGCCGGCGATTCGCTCGATCTGGTGATGAGCGAAGGCTGGGCGGATTCCGAGACCGTCTATGCCCGCGCTTTCGATGGCCAATCGCGGCTGTTCCAGGCGGTCGTCGGATCGCACCGCACGCTCGTGGCGGCCGTGGCCGACGACGAGCGCATCCTCGCCGGCGAAGGCCTGCTGGCGGGGCCGCTGCTCAACGTCGATTCGGGCGAGGTGATCGGCATGCTGAAGATAGAGGAAATGGGGTTCCTCGATCTTTCCGTGACGTCGATCGAGAATTTCCGGCTGCTGTGCGAGTGGATCGGCACGGCCTATGCCCAGGCGCGCCGGTTCGAGTCCGCAATGCAGGACATCGGCCCGGCCGGAGCGGCGCCGTGAGCGGTTCGCATCCTGACGACAGGCGAGGGGGCCGGCGCGACCGCGAGCATGCCGCCATGCTCGCCAAACTGGCGGACGTGGCTGGATCGGTCCCGATCGTCGAGACTTTTCTGTATGGCAGCATCGTGGCCGCAGCGACCGGCTACACATGGTTCGCGGCGGCCGGGAACACGATCGGATTGAGCCACGTCATCGCGATCCATGCCGGCATCGCGGCCATCGGGCTCATGTGGATCCGGACCGTCGCCCAGCGCGCGCGCGACTTGCGACTGCCGTGGCTTGCGGTCGGTGCTTCGACGATGGCCGGCCCGTTCGGCGCCGCGGGCAGCGTGCTGTGCGCCCTGCTCTATGCCTGGTTCCGTGGAAGCACGACGAGCTTCGAAGAGTGGTACGCGGCCCTGTTCCCCGAGCAGCAGGTCGAGGGCGCGCGCACGCTTTTCCAGGAGATCGTCTCGGACGCGCGCGACGATGAAGCCGCGTCCCGGTCGGTCGCGTCGTTCACCGACATTCTCGCATTCGGAACTTTCAGCCAGAAGCAGGCGCTGCTGGCGCTGATCGCCACCTATTTCCGTCCAGGATTCGCACCTGCACTGAAGAACGCCCTGGGGCATCCCGAAGCGGCCATCCGGGTACAGGCGGCGACCGCCGTGGCGCAGATCGAGCAGCGGTTCCTTCGCCGCTCGCTCGATCTGGAGAACGAACTCGCGCGCCGACCGCACGACCTGCCGCTGGTTTTTGCCGCCGCGCGACATTACGACGACTATGCCTTCACCGGTCTGCTCGACAACGACCGGCAAGCCGAAAACCAGCGCCGTGCGCTCAATCTCTACAACCAGGCGCTCGAACTCGCGCCGGAAGACGGGCGACTTGAACTCGGAATGGGGCGGCTTCTGGTGCGCATGGGGGAATACCGGACCGCTGCCGACCTCCTCGCGAAGGCGGCCAACGGCGGACGGCTGAAGCCCGCGGGTGCGGTCTGGTACCTGGAATGCCTGTTCCGGATCGGCGCCTTCGCGAGGCTGCGCGAGGCCGCCTTGCGCATCGTCCCTCTGCTCGATGGCGACGAGACCGCCGATCCGCGCCTGCGCGAGGCGGCCCGGCTCTGGATTCCGGGTTGACGGATGGCGGATTTCGAGCCGGGCAAGGACCTCACTCGGGACGGCAATCCTGCCGACGTGTGCCTGCTGCTTGAAGGCACATATCCGTATGTGTCCGGCGGTGTCTCGACCTGGGTCAACGACCTGATCCGCGCGCAGTCGCACCTGCGGTTCCATTGCGTGGCGCTGCTCGCCGACCGCAAGGAGCGTGCGCTCAAGTATCCGATCGCGGAAAACGTCGTCGGCCTCACGCACGTCTATCTCCAGCAGCCGGCAGCCGGGCCGTCGTCCGCCCGCGGCCTTCGCAGGCTGTTCAGGAGACTCGAGCCGACGCTGCTTTCGATCCAGAACCAGGGATCGATCGACGATCTCGGCCAGATACTGTCGATCCTTGCGCCCCGGCGCGCCGATCTCGGCGCGGAAACACTTCTCAATTCGCCCGAGGCCTGGAACACGCTCGTGCGTATGTACGAGGCGACGGTTCCCGACTGCTCGTTTCTCGACTATTTCTGGACCTGGCGTGCGCAGCTGGGCGGCTTGTTCGCCTGCCTGCTGACGCCGCTTCCCGAGGCCCGCGTCTATCACACGATCTCGACGGGTTATGCGGGCCTGATGGCCGCGCGCGGCGCCATCGAGACGGGCCGGCCCTGCTTCGTCACCGAGCACGGAATCTACACCAACGAACGTCGCATCGAGATCACGATGGCCGACTGGCTGTCGTCCAACCGGCCGCGTGCACTTGCCGTCGAACGCGAGCGGCGCGACCTGAAGGATCTGTGGATCGATACGTTCGTTTCGTATTCGCAGTGTCTCTATTCTGCCGCACGCTCGATCGTCACGCTCTACGAGGGCAATCAGGCGATGCAGCGGCGCGACGGGGCGCCGCCCGAGCGGCTGCGCATCATCCCGAACGGCATCGATTACGACGCCTATTCGGCCGTACCGCGCGAGGATTCGGGGCGCGCGCCGACCGTGGCGCTCATCGGCCGGGTCGTGCCGATCAAGGACATCAAGACGTTCATCCGCGCCGTTGCAGTCGCGCACCGCGAGGTGCCGGATCTACAGGCTCTCATCCTCGGCCCCGAGGACGAGGATCCGGCATATGCGGCGGAATGCAAGGATCTCGCGCGCATGCTGAAGCTCGACGGCACGCTCAGGTTCATGGGCCGGCAGAAGCTGACCGATTGGCTCGGCAAGATCGACGCGCTGGCGCTGACGTCGGTGTCCGAGGCGCAGCCGCTGGTCATTCTCGAGGGTGGTGCCGCAGGTGTCCCGACCGTCGCGACCGATGTGGGCGCTTGCCGCGAGATGATCGAAGGCAGGTCGGGCGAACGTCCGGACCTTGGCCCGGGCGGTGAAGTCACGCCGCTTGCCGATCCGTCGACGACGGGGCGTGCACTGGCGCGCCTCCTCAAGGACAAGGCATGGCACGCGCGCTGCTCGGCTGCGATAAAGCGGCGCGTCGAACTGCTCTACAACAAGAAGACGATCGACGCCGTCTACCGGGAGCTCTACGAATCCTATCGCGATGCGCCGGCCGTTCCGACCGGCGCGAAGGCGGCCTGATGGCAGGCATCGGCTTTTCGCTGCGCGAACTGGCACGGTCCGACGACGTGATGGGGTCGCTGCGCGCCTTCATGCACGCCACGCTCGTGGCTGCCGGTCCGTGGCTCGTGACGATCCTGGCACTCGGCACGCTTTCCATGATCGCCGACGGCGTATCGCAGAGTGCCGAAGTGGCGCTGTTCCGCATCATCATCATCTACAATTTCGGGTTTTCGCTGATCTTCGCCGGCCCGATCTCGATCATCGTGACGCGCTATCTGGCGGACCGGATCTACGTGCGGGACGTCACCGAAGGACCGGGGATGCTTCTAGGCGCGTTCGCGCTGATGCTGGCCACGCAAGGCCCGCTGGCGCTGGGCTTCTACGGCTTCGCGGTCGAAGCCCCGCTGGGCGTGCGGCTGGTTGCCATCGCGGGCTATCTGCTGACAGGTGCTCTCTGGATCGCCGCCGTATTCCTGTCGACGCTCAAGGATTTCCGCTCGATCACTTACAGCTTCATCATCGGCATGTTCACGGGCCTCGTGTGCGGAGCATCGCTTTCCGGTCATGGCGCGGTCGGCCTTCTGGCCGGATTCACGATCGGCCTTGCAGTCGTGCTCTTTGCGCTCGTCGCGCGGATTTTCGCCGAATATCCCTATCCGGTCGTCCGGCCGTTCGCGTTCCTCGCCTATTTCAGGCGCTACTGGGATCTTGCGGCGACATCGTTCAGCTACAACGCGGCGATCTGGATCGACAAATGGGTGATGTGGCTTTCGCCGGACCGAGAGATCGAGGCAGGTGTCCTGGTTTCCTATCCCAACTACGACAGCGCGATGTTTCTCGCCTATCTTTCGATCCTTCCGGCGATGGCGCTGTTCGTGCTGATCGTCGAGACCTCGTTTTTCGAGCGTTATCTCGCTTTTTTCCGCGAGATCCAGCGGCACGGTACCTGGACGCGGCTGCGGGCTGCACAGATCGAGCTGATGGACAGCGTGGGCGAGGGATTCCGCGTCCTGGTCGTCCTGCAGGGCGCGCTCAGCTATCTTGCGATCCTTCTGGCACCGGTCCTCTTCGAAGCGCTCGGGCTGGGTTTCGCGCAGCTCGCCATGTTCCGGTTCGGCGTCCTCGGCGCCCTTTTCCACGCCTTGCTGCTGTTCGTGCTGATCGTCTTCGCCTATTTCGACCTCCGCCGCCTGGCGCTCAAGATCGTGGTGTTTTTCCTGCTGCTCAATGCCGCGACGACGGCGCTGACGCTCTGGGCGGGGTTCGCCTGGTATGGCTACGGATATTTCCTGTCGGCCGCCACGACGTTCCTGATCGCCTATGTGATCATGCTGCGGAAGATCGCGAATCTTCCCTATCTCGTCTTCGTCGAAATCAATCCGTCCGTGAAGCGCGGCTGAACAAGGATACGCCATGTCTACTTATCTGGTCACCGGCGGAGCCGGTTTCATCGGCTCGCATCTCGTCGATTCGCTTCTTGCCGACGGGCACGCGGTGCGCGTGCTTGACGACCTGTCGACGGGCAGGCGCGCCAATGTGGCCGCGCGTGCCGAGTTCGTCGAAGGCGATGTCGCGGATCCGGCCGTCGTCGCGCGCGTCTGCGCCGGCACGGACGCGATCGTCCATCTTGCGGCGATCGCATCGGTGCAGCGCGGCAACGAGGACTGGGCAGGTACGCACCGGACGAACCTGACAGCGGCAATCCACGTCTTCGATGCCGCGCGCCGTGCGCGGGCGGGCGGTCCGGTGCCGGTGGTCTACGCCTCGTCGGCGGCGATCTATGGCGACAATCCGGATCTGCCGCTCGCCGAGACCGCACGCCCGCGCCCGCTTTCGGCCTATGGCGCGGACAAGCTCGGCTGCGAGCTGCATGCGCGGGTCGGCGGCGTGGTGCACGGCGTGCCGAGCGCAGGCTTCCGGTTCTTCAACGTGTTCGGACCGCGCCAGGATCCGAAGAGCCCGTATTCCGGCGTCATCTCGATCTTTGCCGATCGCGTCCGTGCGGGCGTGCCCTGCAGGATCCAGGGTGACGGCGGGCAGGCGCGGGATTTCGTCTATGTGGCCGATGTCGTCGCCGCATTGCGGACAGGACTGACGGCCGCAAGCACGGATGCGCCGGTTTTCAATGTCGGTACCGGTGTTTCGACACGCATCGTGGATCTTGCGCGTGTTCTGCAGCGGCTTGCCGGATCGTCGGCAGAGCCGGAATTCGCCCCGGCCCGGCCGGGCGATATCCGTCTGTCGCTGTGCGATCCCGCGAAACTCAAGGCGCTCGGCTGGGAGCCGGGCACGGCACTCGAGGAAGGGCTTCGCCGGACGCTTGCCTCGCTTGGCGGGGCCTGACGTCAGCCACGCCTGAGTTCAGAACGACGTCCAGCAGAGCTCGTGCTTGTTGTGGAAGAGGTGACGCAGGCGGCCGCCGGGTATCGCGGCGAAGCGGCGGGCCGTCTCGTGGTCGGTGGCACCCTGGAACTTGATCGTGCAGACGATGCGCTTGGCAAGCCCACTCGCCCGCCAGCGCTCGACCAGTTCGAACAGGCGGGCGGGATAACAGATGACGTCGCTGAACAGCCAGTCGACCGGCCCCACATCGGCCGGTGCCAGCCCGAAGGCGCTGGCCTGGCGCAGTTCCACGCCCGGCAAAGCGGCGACCGCAGGGTCGAGGGGCGCTTTGTCGATGGCCAGCACGCTTGCCCCAAGTTTGGCGAGCACCCAGGTCCAGCCGCCCGGCGAGGCCCCAAGATCGACGCAGCGGTCGCCCGGTCCGGGCATGGCGCCAGCCAGCGTCAGCGCTTCCCAGAGCTTCAGGTAGGCGCGGCTGGGCGGGCCCGAGCGATCCTCGACGAAGCGGCATTCGCCGTCGGGGAACGGGCTCGAACAGCGGGCACTGGCTAGCAGTGTCTGCGGATCGAGCAGCATCCAGGCGCCGAGCGGTGCTGCCGGAACAGGACTGCCGAAGACCAGCGGCTTGGCGGAGACTTTCGGCAGTTCCCCCGCGATCAGGGCGGCCCGACGGTGATGTGCATGGTCATGCAGCACCCAGTTGCGCTGGATCGCGCGCAGCGCCTTTGCCGCTTGTCCGATCGACGGAGCGGGCAGGCGCACGGGTTCCAGCCAGATGTTCTGGGCCCAGACGGCCGCACGCGGCGGGCCGGGTGCGACAAGCAGACGACCGTAGGCCGCTTCGACGTCGCCAAGCTCTTCGCGCAGCGGTTCGACGAATCCGTCGGCGGCGAGGTAAGCGGCAAACTGTTCCAGATCTTCGCTCCCTGCTTCGCCGGCGCCCGGCCGACAATATAGGACCTCGCCTGTTCGCTTGCCAGCGCGTGCAAAGGCAAGCGAAAGTGAGGCGTGCACGTGAAGATTTCCGTCCGGTTCCTGACGCGCTGGCTGCCGGTATGCCTTGCCGCCACGGTCCTGCTCCAATGCATCGTCGGCTATGCGCCCCTTCGGCCGGCTGCACTGCTCCTGACACTTGTCTGGCTTGCGGCCGCCTTTCCGGCGACCCGGGCAACGGAACGGGCGTTCCTGGCGGCGACCATCGCCTCGGCGATGGCGGTCGTCGCGATCGGTGCCGACTGGCGTGCGATCCTCGGAACCGGCCTCGATCGCGCGACGATGTTCGTGGCGCTCCTGACTTCGCTCGGCCTGCTGCGCGATGCGGCTCGTACATCGCGCGCGGTGCGGCGCGCGGGCAACTGGCTCATTCGCCAGTCGCCGAGCTGGCGCTTTCTGGCGATAGCCCTCGGCGGGCACGGGTTCGGCATCGCGCTCAACATGGGTGCCATCACGCTGCTCGGCACGCTCATCAAGCGCTCGAACACGCTCGCGGCGGCCGGCGGCGACGCGCAAGTCGTCGGGATACGCGAAGAACGGATGAACGTCGCCCTGCTCCAGGGGTTTTTCTCGATGCTCGTCTGGTCGCCGATGGCGATATCGGTCGCCTTCACGCTGTCGATGATTCCGTCGGTGACGTGGTTCGATATCGGCCCGCCGGCGTTCGCGATCGCGGCGCTGTTCCTGGCGACGGGATGGGCAGTCGACCGGATCAAATGGCCGCCGTCCCGGCGAAGATCGATTCCGCAACCCGGGCCACGGCCGCCCGCGCGCGATGCGTTGCCGATGCTCGGCATCATCGTCGGACTAGTGTCGACGGTGCTGGGGGCCAAGGCGCTGTTCGGCATCGGCATGGTCGAGGCGATCAGCTGGTTCGCGGCCCTGTTCGCGTTCGGCTGGTTCTATGTCCAGTATGCGCGACTGGGCACCGGCCCCGCGTTCGTGGCAACTGGCCGGCGTCTTCGCCGGCATGTCGAGCGGTTCGTCCCCGACACGCGCGGCGAACAGATCGTGCTGGGGTCTGCGAGCTTCCTTGGCGTCACGCTGGCGGTCCTGCTGCAGAATCTCGGCGTATCGGCATGGCTCGATGCCTGGCAGCCGCACGGCGCCGTCCTGGCGCTCGCCATCGTGGTGTTCATCGTCGTCGGTTCCCAGTTCGGGGTCGTCGCACTCGTCACCAGTGCCGTTGCCGGCGGAGCGGTGATGGGCATGGCGCGGATGCCGATGACACCCCTCGAGCTCGTGCTGTCGCTTCAGGTCGGCTGGTGCCTTTCGGCGACGCTGTCGGCGTATTCGGGCGGCACGATGCTGATGGCGCGCATCATCGACCGCGATCCGTCGATCTTCCGCACGTGGAACATGCCCTGGGTGGCCGTCTGCTTCGTGCTCTATGCCGCGATCGCCATGTGGCGCATCTAGCCGCGGAGCGCCGACGCGGCACCCTCCCACTCGATCCGCGAGGTCGCATGCAGCAGCGGGCCGACATGCCGGCGCGCGTCGTAGGTGCCGCCATTGTCGAGGAACGCGGCATGGCCGCCGGCTTCGGTCACGGCAAGGGCGCCGGCGGCATGGTCCCACGGCAGCGTTCGCGTGAAGCAGGCGAAGCCGAGCCGGCCGCGCGCCAGATCGAGATAGACCGCACCAGCGCAGCGATCGTCGATGAAGTGCCCGAAGCGCCCCGATTCCTCGGCGCGCTTGCGCAGCGTCTTGCCGTAGATCGCGACGTCGTCGCTTGCCTTCAACAGGGCCGGCGCGCCGTTGAAGCGTGCGCCGGCGCCTTTCTCCGCGACCAGCAGGTCGCGCGTCAGCGGCTCGTAAATCCATCCGGCAACCGGTTCGCCGCCGACGGCCAGCGCCACGATCGAACAGAAGGGCGTGCGGCTTGCGGCGAAATTCGCCGTTCCGTCGAGCGGATCGATGATCCAGACCGGTGCCGGCTCGCCGAGCCTGTCGAGGATCGCCCGGTCGTTGGCGACCGCCTCTTCGCCGACGACACAGCTACCGGGCAGTAGCGCCGCCAGGGCAGGCGTCAGGCGCGCTTCGGCATCGATGTCAGCCGCCGTGACGTAGTCGTTGGGGCCCTTGAGGGCGATGTCCGACGCTTCAAGAGTGCGGAAACGGGGAAGGATCGCGATATCCGAGACCTCGGCGATCAAGGCGGCGACGCGATCGATGATGGAGGCGCTTAGCATGGATTGGCGTTAAACCAGCATCGTGCGGACGGCAAGTCGAAACCGCGAAGTCAGGCCACGCAGTCGCGGGCGAGCGGGCAGGCCGTCGGGTCGGTCTCGATCTGCACCGTCGCATGCCCGATCGCATGATGTGCGCGCAGTTCCGTTGCGAGTGCCGCGAGAAACGCGTCGCCCGGATGGCCGCCGGGCATCACGAGATGGGCGGACAGCGCCGTCTGCGTCGTGCTGGTGGCCCAGATATGGAGATCGTGCAGGGCCACGACGCCGGGCCGGGCGGCGAGGAAGTCGCGCACGGCCTGCGGATCGACCCCGGCCGGCACGCCGCCGAGAGAGAGCGCAACGCTGTCGCGCAGCAACTGCCAGGTACCCCAGACGATCACGGCGACGATGGCAAGGCTGGCGGCCGGGTCGACCCACAGCCAGCCGGTCGCCATCGCGATCGCCCCGGCCACGACGACGCCTGCCGAAATCAGCGCATCGCCCGCCATGTGCAGATAGGCCCCGCGGATGTTGAGATCCTGCCGCCGGCCTGCGGCGAACATCCAGGCCGTGACCCCGTTGATCAAGATGCCGACCGCTGCGACCGCCATGACGAGCCCGCCCGCGACCGGCTCCGGCCGTTCGAAGCGCAGCACCGCTTCCCATGCGATGGCACCGACCGCGACGAGGAGGAAGACGGCGTTGAACAGCGCCGAAAGGATCGAGGCACCACGCAGGCCGAAGGTGAATCGCGCGGACGGCGGCCGCCGTGCAAGCAATGTCGCCGACCATGCAACTGCCAATCCGAGGACGTCGGAAAGATTGTGGCCGGCATCCGCCAGCAAGGCCATGGAGTTGGCGAATATCCCGAAAGCCGCTTCGGCCACGACGAACGTGATATTCAGGGCGATCCCGATCGCGAACACCCTGCCGAAATCCTTCGGCGCGTGGACATGTCCGCCGTGGTCGTGGGTGTGTTCGGCCATGAGGCGCCTGCCCCTGCCTACTCGATCCGGAACGGCTTCTGGCGCACCGTCCGGCCGAGCTCGTCGAGAAGCACGCGTGCCATTGAACCGTAAGCGGCCTGCTCGTCGGTCGGTGATCCCAGCAGCGTCGCGGTTCCCTGCCAGAGCCGCGCACCTCGTGCATCGTCGAGGCTGAGCGTCAGCTGGAACTGCACCGATCCCGATCCGCCGCCTTCAGACCGGCGCGGATTGACGAGGCTGTCCTCTTGCGAGGAATAGAGGTTGAGGCGCACGCGCGCATCGTCCCTGTCGGCCTGCAGCGTGCCGATGCCGGCCGGCGGCCCGGTCCGCCCGATCTGCTGGACGGCGGTCTCGAAATTCATCGAAAGTGTGCCGGCGCGATCGTCGATATGACGCCCCTTGCGTTCCAGGGCGCGCTCGATCTGCTGCTTGAGCCGGCGGTTGTCGCGCGTGTCGTCGAAAGGCCTGACACGGAGCGTCGCTTCGGCCGGCACGTCGCGGAACGCCTGGGCGTTCATCCGGCCAGGGGCCCGGACGTCAGGCGCTTCCTGCGCGACCGAAGGCATCGCCAGAAAAACCAGCATCAGGACAAGGATCACGCGGGACATGGGTGGCGACTCGGCACGACGGCGGGACGGATCTGCGGGAAACCGCATTATAGTTGCTGTGCTCGGGCCGGTCGCCGCCGAATTTCGGATTTGCCCGGCGCGCAATAGATGGCATGCAGCGTCGCCATGATCGCGCTCGCCTCGCCTCCGGCGAGGCGGTAGTGGATGGTCTGGCCCTCGCGCCGGGTCAGCACGAGACGGTCTGCGCGCAGTCGGGCAAGGTGCTGGGACAGGGCCGATTGCGACAGGTCGAGGAGGGCTTCCAGCGCCCCCACCGAACGTTCGCCGCCGGCGAGATGGCACAGGATCGTCAGGCGCCGCTCGTTTGCCATCGCCTTCAAAAGGGCAGTGGCCTTGCGGGCGTTGGCTTGAAGTCGCTTTGGATCCATCTGCCGAGGTTTAGTACGCCAGGTCGCCCGGCTCAAGTCTGCAGGCGCACGGGCGAAAACTCTGCCGGGCGAACGCCCATTGCGGCAATGTCGTCCGGCAGCCCCGTCTGCCTGATGAATCCGGCGACGATCCGGCCGACGGCGGGACTCGTCATGATGCCGTAGCCGCCCGGGGCGGCCGCCCAGTGGAAGCCGGCGACCCTGTCGTCAGGACCGAGGACCGGACATTTGTCGGCGACGAAGCACCGCAGGCCCGCCCATTTGCGCCGGATCCGGGCGATCTCCAATGTCGTCGCAGCCTCGACGCGTTCGGCACATTCGGCGATGTCGATGTCCTCGGGCTGGGCGTCGCAGGGCTCCGACGGGGTCTCGTCGGCAGGGGACGCAAGCATCAGGCCGGCTTCCGGCTTGAAATAGAAGGTCTCGTCGATCTCGCAGGCCATCGGCCAGGCGGCAAGTGCTGCCGCAGGAACCGGAACTTCGAAGACGAACGCGGTTCGCCGCTTGGGCACGATTCCGATCTTCCGCGCACCGGCAAGTTCGGCCACCCGATCGGCCCAGGCGCCGGCTGCATTGACGACGTGCGCGGCCCGGAACGTGCCGGCCTTCGTGCGAAGCGTCCATTTGCCTGCGGCGCGGTCGAGACCCTGGAGTTCGGCATCGCAGACGAGTGCGCCGCCCGACGCCTTGAAGCCCTTGAGATAGCCGCGATGGATCGCGTGAACGTCCATGTCCATCGCCGCCCTGTCGTAGAGCGCCCGATCGAGCCATTCCGGGTCGAGCGGCGGGCAGAGTTCGAGTGCTGCCTGCCTGTCGATCTCGACGACCGTGCCGGGCAGGGCCTCTGCGAGGCCTTTGTCGACCGATGCGTCCTTGCCGGCGGCGGCGATGAACAGCGCGCCGCGCGGCGTCATCAGCGGGTGCTCGGAGAATCCGGGGGGCGGGGCCTCGAGAAACCCGCGGCTAGCGCAGGTTATCTGCCGAATGATGCGCGGGCCGTAAGCTTCCTCGAACAGGGCCGCGGACCGGCCGGTCGTGTGGTAGCCGGGCTGGGACTCGGTCTCGATCAGCAGCACGCGATGGGTCGGCGCCAGCGCGTAGGCGCACGAGGCGCCCACGATGCCGGCCCCGATGATCGCGACGTCGAAATCGGCCACCGGCAGCGCCTAGTCGGCCGCGTGCGGCTGCGGATGCGACGTATCGTGCGCGCGTTCCTGCTGGGCGAGGTTCATCGCGATTGCGCCGATCGGCTTGGTGAAGCCGGCCAGCAGCAGATAGAGCGAAGGCACGATGAAGCTCGTCATCAGCGTGGAGAACGACACGCCCCCGATGATCACCCAGCCGATCGCCTCGCGGCTTTCCGCCCCGGCGCCGTGTGCGCTGGCGAGCGGAACCGCGCCGACAGCCGTCGCGATCGACGTCATCAGGATGGGGCGCAGGCGCTGGACCGACGCGTTCAGCACCGCATCGCGGATCGACTGGCCTTCTTCGCGAAGCTGATTGGCGAACTCGACGATCAGGATGCCGTTCTTCGCCATCAATCCGATCAGCAGGATCATGCCGATCTGGCTGTAGACGTTGAGCGAGATGCCCGTGAAATAGAGAGCACCCAGCCCTCCGGTCACCGCAAGCGGGACCGACAGCATGATGATCAGCGGATGGATCCAGCTCTCGAACTGGGCCGCGAGCACCAGGAACACGATCAGCAGCGCCAGCCCGAACGTGAAATAGAGCGAGGCCGCGGATTCCTTGAACTCCTGGCTCTGGCCGCGATAGCTGATGCGCGCCTCGGGCGGGAGTTCTTCGGCCGCGTACTTCTCCATCAGCGTCAGCGCCTCGCCCAGCGTGAAGCCGGGAGCGAGCGATGCCGTCAGCGTGATCGAGCGCAGCCGGTCGACGCGGTTGAGTTCGGCCGGTCCGGCCGCCTCGGTCAGCGTGACGAGCGTGGAGAGCGGGATCAGCTGCTGCGTGGTCGCCGACCGCACGAAGATGCTGGCAAGATCCTGCGGCGTGGCCCGGTCTTGGACCCGGGCCTGGAGGATCACGTTGTATTCCTCGCCGCGATCGACGTAGGTCGAAACGTTGCGCGAGCCGAACATCGTCTCGAGCGTGCGACCGATCGAGTCGATCGAAACGCCGATGTCGGCTGCTCGGGCGCGGTCGATGCGCACGCGCAATTCCGGCTTCGTCTCGCGATAGTTCGAGTCGACGTTGAGGAAGCGCGGGTCCTGTCCCAGCCGCGCCATCATCAGATCGCGCCAGCCGCGCAGCGTCTCGTACTCGGTGCCGCCGAGAACGAACTGGATCGGCGGCTGGAAGCCGCGCTGGCCCAGCGACGGCGGGTTGAGCGCGAAGGCGCGCACGCCCGGCAGTCCGGCTATGCGCGGGAAAATCTCGCGCACGATGTCCTGTTGCTTGCGCTCGGGGCCGGGCGGCTTCGGCGCCCCGGATTCCGAGCCGGAATAGCGCTGGCCCCATGGCTTGAGTCGCAGGAACAGCAGGCCCGAATTCACCGGTGCCGGCCGCTGGAAGCCCGGAGCGATGTTGGCCATGATCACGGCCGAAGACCCGTCCTCGATATAGGGTCGGAGGATGCGTTCGACCTGCATGACCGCTTCGGCGGTGTAGCTGTACGAAGCGCCTTCAGGGGCAGTCAGCGGGATGACGACGACGCCACGATCTTCGGTCGGGGCGAACTCCTTGGGGATCGCCGTGAAGAATACATAGGCGAGGCACGATACCATCAGGCCGCCGGCGAGCACGATGACCGGTACGCGCAGGCTGCGGTCCAGCAGCCAGCGATAGCCTTCGTTGATCGCGACGAAAACCTTCTCCGTCATCAGGTAGAGTTTGCCTTCGCCTTCGTGCGTCTTGAGCAGCTTCGAGCACATCATCGGCGACAGCGAGAGCGCCACGAGCGCCGAGAACGCGACGGCCGCCGCAAGCGCGATGCCGAACTCGGTGAAGAGCCGTCCGGTGTTGCCGTCCATGAACGAGATCGGAACGAACACGGCCATCAGCGTCAGAGTCGATGCGAGCACGGCAAACGTGATCTGGCGGGCACCCCGGACGGCGGCAAGCAGGACCGGTTCGCCCTTTTCGATGCGCGCGTGGATGTTCTCGAGCACGACGATGGCGTCGTCGACGACGATGCCGATCGCCAGAACGAAGGCGAGCAGCGTCAGGACGTTGAGCGAGTAGCCGAGTGCCGCGATCACGGTGAAAGATCCGATGATCGACACCGGAATCGCGATCGTCGGGATGATCGTCGCGCGCCACGAGCGCAGGAACACGAAGATGACGCCGATCACCAGGCCGATGCCGATCGCCAGCGCGTGATAGACCTCGTAGATCGACTGTTCGATGAAGACGGATTCGTCGTAGCCGATAAGCACGTCGATGCCTTCGGGAAAGCTCTCCTGAAGGCGCTTCATCTCGTCCTTGGCGCCCTTCGCGACCGACAGCGTGTTGCCGGTCGACTGGCGCAGGATGCCGACGCCGACCGCCGTGCGCCCGTTGGCGCGCAGGCCCGAACGCTCGTCTTCCGAGCCGACTTCGACCTTCGCGACCTCGCCGAGCCGGATCTGGTAGCCCTGCCGCGTGGCGATGACCACGCTGTTGAACTGCTCGACGGTGCCCAGGCGAGAGTCGGTTTTCACCGTGAACTCGCGCTGGGTCGATTCGATGCGTCCCGAGGGAAGTTCGACGTTCTGGCGCTTGATCGCGATCTCGACATCGTCGACGGTCAGGCCACGCGCGGCCAATGCCCGCCGATCCAGCCAGACGCGCATGGCAAAACGGCGCTCGCCCGAAATGTTGACCTGCGCCACGCCCGGCACGATCGAGAGGCGGTCGACGAGATTCCGGCGGGCGAAGTCCGTCAGCTCGAGCTGGCTGAAACGATCGGAATTGAGCGTGAACCAGACGATCGCGCGCTGGTCGCCGTCGACTTTCGCGATGATGGGGTCGTCGACACCTTCGGGCAGGCGCGCGCGCACGCGCGCCACGCGGTCGCGCACGTCGGCGGAAGCGGCATCGATGTCCCGGTCGAGACGGAATTCGATCGAGACCTGCGAGCGTTCTTCGCGGCTGCTCGATGTGATGGCCTTGACGCCTTCGATTCCGGCGACGACGCCTTCGATGATCTCGGTGACGCGGGTCTCGACGACCTGGTTGGCCGCCCCCTTGTACACGGTCGTGACCGACACGATCGGCGGATCGATCGCCGGATACTCGCGCACGGGGAGCTTCTGGAAGGCGGCGATTCCGAGAACCACCAGCAGGAGGCTCAGCACGGTCGCGAAAACCGGGCGCTTGATCGAGATGTCGGACAGGACCATGGGGCGTTCCTGGCTTGAGAAGGGGGAGCGGCTAGGAGTTGGGTGCTGCCTCGTAAGGACGGGTCGTGACGGGAAGGTTGGGGCGCACGCGCTGGAGGCCGCGCACGATGATGGTATCCGTCACCGCGATCCCTTCGGAGACCTCGACCTGGCCCTGCATGCGCACGCCGAGCTTGACCTCGCGGCGCTGCGCGCGACCGTCGACGACCACATACACGAACTGGCGGACGCCTTCCGCGACGAGCGCGTCCTCGGGCACGATCACCGCGTCCTCGCGCGTCGCGACGGCAAGCGACACCGTCAGGAACATGCCGGGCTTGAGGCTGAAATCCGCGTTGTCGAACGTGCCGTTCAGGCGGGCGGCGCGCGTGGCCGGATCGACGCGCGTGTCGATCGCGGTGACCTCGCCGACAAACTCGCGGCCCGGAAAGGCGGGCGTGAGGGCGATCACCGACAGTCCCTGGCGCAGCCGGCCAAGATACTGCTCGGGCACCGAGAACTCGACCTTGATCGTGCGCACATCGTCGAGCGTCGTGATCTGCGTGCCAGCCTGCACGAGCGCACCCATGCTGACCTGCCGCAGACCGACACGACCCTCGAACGGTGCCGTTATGCGGAAGTCGTCGAAACGCGCGTCGGCGGCACGCAGGCGCGATTCGTTCTGCCGGATACGGCCTTCGGCGGCCCGCAGCTGGCTTTCGAGCTGGTCGACGCGCGCCTCCGGCGCATTGCCGGTCGCGCGCAGCGCACGCGTGCGGTCGAGTTGCTGGCGGATCTCGTCGGCGACGGCGCGGGCCTGCTGGATCTCGGCGCGGACGGCCTCGGTATCGGCGGCGCGCTCGCGGCTCTCGAATTCGACCAGGACCGCACCGCCCTTGACGGTCTGACCCTCCTGGAAATTGATCCGGGCGATGTTGCCGGCCTGCTTGGCCGAGATGACGACGGATTCGTTCGCGCGCGCCGTGCCGACCGCCTCGACCCGTTCGACGACGCGTATCGTCTTCGGCTTGTCGATCTCGACGACAGGGGCGGCCGTGATACCGCGCGCCGGCCCGGCAGCCGCCGTTCCGGTCTGGCTCTGGTAATAATACCAACCGCCGCCGACGCCGCCGGCGAGAACCGCAACCAGGGCCAATTGTCCGACTACGCGCATCTGCGCCACCGCTCCACGTTCGACATCTGCTTACCGGTAGCTTGGGCCAAGCAACTTCCAAGCCAGCGAATCACGTTGCAGGTTGCCGCAAAGGCAGCCCGATTGGCGTCCGAACTTAGGGCCCGACCGGTATCAAAGGAAGGTCTCCGTCGGTTACAGGCTGTAATTTATCACGATTCCGGCCCCGAAAGCCTGCCGGCAGGCCTTCCCAGCCGCCGGGGATCGTGGGAAAACTGGCCGCAAGCTCCGTTCATTCCACCTGACGGCCCGCGATGTCCGACTCCGTCTACAGACGACGTTTCCCGGCCGGTCGGTTGCTCTTCAACGAAGGGCATGTCGCGGATGCGGCATACATAATCGAGACAGGTGCGGTCGAGATCTTCGTCGAGTTCGCCGGCGAGCGGACCCGGCTTGCGGTCCTCGGGCCGGGGGAGATTTTCGGGGAGATGGCACTTGTCGACGACGCACCGCGTTCCGCAGCGGCTCTTGTCGTGGAGGACTGCGAGGTCATCGTCGTCGAGCGTGGCCAGATCAAGCGCGAACTGGAGAAGGCCTCGCCACTCATGCGCATCCTGCTGCGCACGTTGATCCACCGGTTGCGCGTGGCGACGTCGACCCTGCCGCAAGCGCAGATGCCGATCTCCACCGACGAGGCCGCGCGCGTGATCGCGCGCATCAAGAGCGAGCACGAGGTGCGTCGCGCGATCGACGGCGGCGAACTCGTCCCCTTTCTCCAGCCGATCGTGCGCCTCGACGATGGCGTGACGGTCGGGTTCGAAGCCCTGGTGCGCTGGCACCATCCCCAGCACGGCCTGCTGGGGCCCGAGACCCTGCTGGGCTCGGCCGAACGCGCGGGTCTGCTCGAGGCGCTGGATCTCATGGTGATGCGCGAATCCGCGCGCATGCTCGCCGCCTTGAACCGGCGGCTGGCGCTGGCCGGCCGGCGGCCGGTGTTCCTGTCCGCGAATTTCGGTGCTGCACACTTCGCCGACGACCGTCTTGCCGACGTGCTTGCCGAGATCCTGACCGAAGCGAGCCTGCCGCCCGAACGGCTGAAGGTCGAGATCACCGAAACGACGCTGATCGTCAACCGCGACGCGCACAAGGCGCTCGCCCGCATAAAGGCGCTGGGTGCCGCGATCAGTCTCGACGATTTCGGGACGGGCTATTCCGGCCTGTCTTATCTGTCGCAATTCCCGATCGACTATCTCAAGATCGACAAGAGCTTCGTCAGCACCATGCTCGAGGACCGAAAGACCGCCGAGATCATCCGCTCCGTCGTCCAGCTCGCGAGCCAGCTCGAGATCGATGCGATCGCCGAAGGCGTGGAGACGCCGGCCCAGGCCGAGTATCTGCGTTCGATCGGCTGCGTTTACGGTCAAGGGTATCTTTACGGTTCCGCGCAGCCTGCCGAAAACGCATGTGCCGCCCTTTTTGACCGTCCATGAGCAGGCTCCCGGAATGACGACCCAGCTTGTCACCCACCCCGCGTGCCTCGACCATGATCCTGGCGCCTATCATCCTGAGAGCCCGCGCCGTCTCGAGGCCGTGCTGGCAGGACTTGCCGACGACCGGTTCAAGGGCCTGGAACGTGTGGTCGCTCCGCGCGCCAAGGACGACTCGCTGTGCCTCGTCCATCCGCGTGCCTATGTCGAAGCTGTCCTCGGCTCCATTCCCCCGATGGGCCGCCACCAGATCGATGGCGACACGATCGTTTCGCCGGGCTCCGAGGATGCGGCACTTCGCGCCGCCGGTGCGGTCATTGCCGGCGTCGACGCGGTGTGCGAGGGCAGGGCGCGCAACGCCTTCGCCGCCGTGCGCCCGCCCGGCCACCACGCGGAAGCGGCACAGGCGATGGGCTTCTGCATCTTCAACAACGTCGCGGTCGGGGCCCTTCACGCGCGCGCGCATCACGGGCTGCGGCGCGTCGCCGTGATCGACTTCGACGTGCATCACGGCAACGGCACGCAGCACATGTTCGAGCGCGACCCGGACCTGTTCTATGCGTCTTCCCACGAATGGCCGCTCTACCCGGGCACCGGGGCCGCCGCCGAACGCGGGATCGGCAACATCGTCAACGCGCCGCTTGCCGGCGGCTCGGACGGGCACGCCTTCCGCGCGGCATTCGAGACCAAGATCCTGCCGGCGCTCGACGCGTTCGCGCCCGAACTGATCCTGATCTCGGCCGGGTTCGATGCCCATGAGCTTGATCCGCTCGCGAGCCTGCGCCTCGACGAGACGGATTTCGCGTGGGTCACGCGCGCCCTGATGGACGTGGCGCGCCGCCATTCGCGCGAGCGCATCGTCTCGGCGCTGGAGGGCGGCTACGACCTCGAAGCGCTGGCCGCGTCTGCCGCAGCCCACGTCGCGGCTCTGATGGAAAGCTAGGAATCGAGCCGGATCAACGATTTATGCAGACCGCGGCGCGCTCTCTGCTAGACTGTCCGACGGAGAGTGGGGTCCATGGCTGACGGCCGCAAGAACATCACGCTCGCCCTGCAGGGCGGTGGGGCGCATGGCGCCTTCACGTGGGGCGTGCTCGACCGGCTGCTCGAGGACGACCGCCTCGTCATCGAGGGCATTTCGGGCACCTCGGCCGGCGCAATGAACGGTGCCGTCGTCGTCGCCGGCATGGCGGCGGGCGGACCGGACGCGGCGCGCACACTCCTGGCGCGCTTCTGGGAGCACATCGCCGAGTCCGGCCGGTTCTCGATCTTCCAGCCGTCGATCTTCGACCGGATGATGGGCAGCTCCGCCAATCTCGATTTCTCTCCGCTCTATCAGGGCTTCGACCTGATGACGCGCATGCTGTCGCCTTACCAGCTCAACCCGAGCGGCGACAATCCGTTGCGCAAGACGCTGAACGAGATGATCGATTTCGAGAAGGTGCGCGAGGGCGAGGGCGTGAAGCTCTTCATCTCGACCACCAACGTGCGCACCGGCAAGATCCGCGTCTTCCGCAACCACGAACTCACGGCCGACGTGCTGCTCGCGTCGGCCTGCCTGCCGCAGCTGTTCCAGGCCGTCGAGGTGGACGGCGAGCACTACTGGGACGGCGGGTTCATGGGCAATCCGGCGATGTTCCCGCTGATCTACAACTGCCGCGCCTCGGACATCCTGCTGATCGAGATCAACCCGATCCGCATCGAGGAGCTTCCGACGACCGCGCGCGGCATCGCCGACCGCATGAACTCGATCAGCTTCAACGCGACGATGATGCGCGAGATGCGCACGATCGCCTTCGTGACGCGCCTGCTCGACCGGCACCGCCTGACCGGGCGTTCGGGCCTGCGGCGCATGTTCTTCCACATGGTCCAGGCCGAAGAGGAGATGGCCGCGTTCGGCGTGTCGTCCAAGTACAATCTCGACTGGGACTTCCTCCAGACACTGCGCAAGCTCGGCCGCGAAAAGGCCGACCAGTGGCTGAAGGTGAACTTCGACACGATCGGGCAGGACTCCTCCGTCGACCTCGAGAAACTGTTCTTCTGATGATCCACACCGACCGCACCGTCGTCCCCCATGCCGTCAGCGAGCAGAGCCTCGCCACGCTCGAGCCGTCGGCGACGGTCGTCGAGGCGGCGCGCATGATGGCGTACCTGCGCATCGGCGCGCTGATGGTCGTCGAGGACGGCAGGCTCGTCGGGATCTTTTCCGAACGCGATGCGCTGACGCGCGTCGTGGCCAAGGAGAAGGATCCGGCCACCACGCTGGTATCCGAGGTGATGACGCCGGACCCGATCACGATCGCGCCCGAAACGACGGTCCAGCGCGCGCTCGACATCATGGCCGAAAAGGGCTTCCGCCACCTGCCGGTGGTCGAGGAAGACCGCATCGTGGCCATCGTGTCGATCCGCGACCTTTACCGGTCCGTGAAGGACCAGATGGAAACCGATATCCTGCTGCTCGCCGAAACGCTGCTGCAGGGCTGAAAATCGACCGGAGAACACGGATGTCCGACAATCCCGACTACGATTTCGACCTGCTGGTGATGGGTTCGGGCCCCGCCGGCCAGCGCGCCGCGATCCAGGCAGCCAAGCTCGGCAAGCGCGTCGCGGTGATCGAGCACAAGGCCGTCGTCGGCGGTGCGTGCACCAATACCGGCACGATCCCGTCCAAGACGCTGCGCGAAGCGGTGATGCACCTGTCGGGCTTCCGAGAGCGCAACGTCTACGGCGCTTCGTACCAGGTGAAGCAGAACATCACGATGGAGGACCTGCTGTTCCGCGCTTCCGCGGTCATCCAGGCCGAGCTCGATGTCGTTCGGCACCAGATGCAGCGAAACGGCGTCGAGCTGATCGTCGCCGAAGCGCGGTTCACCGGCCCGGAGACCGTCGAGCTCGTCGGGATCGACGGGCGCGGCCGGCGTGAAGTGCGCGCACGCCGCATCATCATCGCGACAGGTACCGTGGCGACCCGTTCGAAGAGCATCCCGTTCGACGGCCAGAACATCATCATCAGCGACGACATCCTCGGTCTGGCGAAGATGCCGAAATCCATCTGCGTCATCGGTGCCGGCGTCATCGGCTGCGAATACGCGACGATGTTCTCGACGCTCGGCGTACGCGTGACGGTCGTCGACAAGCGTGAGCGATTGCTCGATTTCGTCGACCACGAGATCATCGACACGCTTGTCTACCAGATGCGCAAGAACCGCGTGACGCTGCGTTTGGGCGAGGAAGTCGAAGGACTGGAATATACCGAGAATGCCGAAACGGGTGCCCGCGTCCACGTCAAGCTCAAGTCCGGCAAGCAGATCCATACCGAAAAGGCGCTCTATTCGATCGGGCGGACGGGCGCCACGGGGATGCTCAACCTCGAAGCCGCGGGGCTCAAGGCCGATGATCGCGGGCGAATAACGGTCGACGAACAGTACCGCACGTCGGTTCCCCACATTTTCGCCGCCGGCGACGTGATCGGCTTTCCCTCGCTTGCATCCACCTCGATGGAGCAGGGACGCGTCGCCTCGTGCCACGCCTTCGGCATCGAGGCCAAGGCGGTCCCGGAGCTGTTCCCCTACGGCATCTACACGATCCCGGAGATATCGACCTGCGGCAAGTCCGAGGAGGAACTGACCCAGGCCGGCGTTCCCTACGAGGTCGGCAAGGCGCGCTATCAGGAGATCGCGCGCGGGGCCATCATCGGCGACAAGACAGGTCTGCTGAAGCTGCTGTTCCACGTCGACACGCGCCAGCTCCTCGGCATTCACATCATCGGGGAGGGGGCGACCGAGCTCATCCATATCGGCCAGGCCGTGCTCGCCTTCGAAGGCACGGTCGATTATTTCGTCCGGACGGTCTTCAATTACCCGACCCTCGCCGAATGCTACAAAACGGCCGCTTTCGACGGGATCAACCGGCTGTCCTAGGCCCCGGTCGGGCGAGCGGCGCCCCTCGTTGCGAAGGGCCGGGCGGCGGCCTATAACTCGGGTCGAACAGCCCTTGCGAGCCATCCGCCCATGCCCAGCGCCCCATCGACCCATGCCGACATCGCCAAGCTCTCGTTCGAGGACGCCCTCAAGGAACTCGAGGAGATCGTCCGCACGCTCGAGCAGGGCAAGGGCAAGCTCGACGAATCCGTGACCGCCTACGAGCGCGGGGCGGCCCTCAAGAAGCACTGCGAGGCCAAACTGGCCGAGGCTGCGAGCCGCATCGAGCGCATCCAGATCGCCGGCGGCGAGGCTCGCACGGCACCGTTCGACGCGACCTGACAATCCGTCCGAGGCCCGTATCGCCATGAACGAACCGATCGAGGCTGCGCTTTCGGCCAACGCCGCGCGCATCGAAGATGCACTCGACGCACTCCTGCCCAAGGGCGAAGGCTACGAGGCGAACCTGCACGAAGCGATGCGCTACGCGTGCCTGGGCGGCGGCAAGCGCATGCGCCCGTTCCTGGTGATGGAAACGTCCGGCCTTTTCGGCGTCGACGAAGCCTGCGCGCTGCGCGTGGCATGCGCGGTCGAACTCGTGCACTGCTATTCGCTGGTCCATGACGACCTGCCGGCGATGGACGACGACGACATGCGCCGCGGCCGGCTCACCGTCCACAAGGCCTTCGACGAGGCGACCGCGGTCCTGGCCGGCGACGCGCTCCTGACGCGGGCCTTCGAGGTGTTGTCCCAGCCGCTGACACACGGTGATGCCGGCGTGCGCTCCGACCTGGTGCTCGCTTTGGCTCTGGCGTCGGGTTCGGAAGGGATGTGCGGCGGTCAGATGATGGATCTCGCGGCCGAGGGCCAGAAGCTCGATATCGGCGCCATCACGCGTCTCCAGCGCCTGAAAACCGGTGCGCTGATCGGTTTTGCCGCACAGGCCGGCGCCATCCTCGGCAAGGCGCCTGTCCACATGCGCCATACGCTGGTCGCCTTCGCGCACGATCTGGGGCTCGCCTTCCAGATCGCCGACGACCTGATCGATGTCGAGGGAAACGCTTCGGCCGCCGGCAAGGCGACCGGCAAGGACGAGGCGCGCGGCAAGGCGACGTTCGTGTCGATTCTCGGCGTCGAGCGCGCACGCGGTCAGGCGCAGCTGCTTGCCGACCAGGCCGCGCGCCATCTCGACCTGTTCGATTCCAAGGCAGACAGGCTTCGCGCATTGACGCGCTGGGCCGTGCGGCGACAGAGCTGATCCGCGCGATGGCGGATCTCGGCCACAATTCGGGCGCCACGCCGCATCTCGACCGGGCGGCGGATCTCGAAGTCCTGCGGCGCATGGGACCGGCTGACCTGAAGCGGGTGGCCGACGAGCTGCGACGCGAGACCATCGCGGCCGTATCCGATACGGGCGGGCATCTGGGTGCCGGGCTCGGAGTCGTCGAACTCACCGTGGCGCTGCACCACGTCTTCCAGACGCCACGCGACCGGCTGATCTGGGATGTCGGGCACCAGGCCTATCCGCACAAGATCCTGACCGGACGGCGCGAGCGGATCCGCACGCTGCGCCAAGGCGGCGGCCTGTCGGGCTTCACGCGGCGTAGCGAAAGCGAATTCGACCCGTTCGGGGCGGCACACTCGTCTACGTCGATCTCGGCGGCGCTCGGCATGGCGGTGGCGCGCGATCTCGCCGGCGACCGGCGGCACGCCATCGCGGTGATCGGCGACGGCTCGATGTCGGCCGGCATGGCCTACGAGGCGATGAACAACGCCGGCGCCACGCGCACGCGCTTGATCGTCATCCTCAACGACAACGACATGTCGATCGCCCCGCCGACAGGGGCGATGAGCGCCTATCTTTCGCGCCTGATCTCGTCCAAGCCGTATCTGGGTCTGCGCAGCCTAGCGCGCGAAGTGGCGAGCCATCTGCCGCGCCCGTTCTTCGAAGCTGCCGAACGGGCCGAGGAGTTCGCGCGCGGGATCGTGTCCGGCGGCACGCTGTTCGAGGAGCTGGGCTTCTATTACGTCGGCCCGATCGATGGCCACAATCTCGACCATCTGCTGCCCGTCCTGCGCAACGTACGCGACTCGCGCGACGACCGGCCGGTCCTGATCCATGTCGTCACGCAGAAGGGGCGCGGCCACCCGTTCGGCGCCGAGGCCGCCGACCGCTACCATGCGGTCAACACGTTCGACCTCATGGTCAACCCGTCGGGGGCGTTGCAGGCCAAGCCCCGCAGCGCCAAGGCCGCCGCACCCAGCTACACCAAGGTCTTCGCCGATGCGCTGATCGCCGAAGCCGAAGCCGATCCGAAGATCGTCGCCGTGACGGCCGCGATGCCCACGGGAACGGGCCTCGACGCGTTCGCTAGGCGCTTCCCGAAGCGCTGTTTCGACGTGGGCATTGCCGAGCAGCACGCGGTCACGTTCGCGGCCGGCATGGCGGCCGAGGGCCTGAAGCCGTTCTGCGCGATCTATTCGACGTTCCTGCAGCGCGGCTACGACCAGGTCGTGCACGACGTGATGCTGCAGAAGCTGCCGGTGCGCTTCGCGATCGACCGGGCCGGGCTCGTGGGCGCCGACGGCGCAACGCATGCCGGTGCCTACGATCTGGCTTTTCTCGGCTGCCTGCCCGACATGGTGATCATGGCGGCGGCAGACGAGGCGGAACTTGCCCACATGGTCGCGACGGCCGCCGCCCATGATTCCGGCCCGTCGGCCTTCC
The DNA here is from genome assembly GCA_965279525.1 of Tagaea sp. Lineage (GTDB taxonomy): Bacteria > Pseudomonadota > Alphaproteobacteria > CACIAM-22H2 > CACIAM-22H2 > Tagaea. The sequence continues at coordinate 158,988 of CBDIIB010000002.1, forward strand.
GTTATCCGCGCGGCGAAGGCGTGGGTGTGGCGCTGCCCGCACGCGGCACGCCGCTCGAAATCGGCAAGGGCCGGATCGTGCGCGAAGGCACGGCCGTGGCACTGGTCAGTCTCGGCACGCGCCTTGCGGAATGCCGAAAGGCGGCCGACGAGCTGGCGCTGCGTGGCCTTTCGACGACGATCGCCGACATGCGCTTCCTGAAGCCACTCGACGCCGATCTGCTGCTCCGGCTGGCGCGCGAACACGAAGTGCTGGTCACGGTCGAGGAAGGCTCGATCGGCGGGTTCGGCTCGCACGTGCTGCATGTGCTGGCACATTCGGGCCTTCTCGATCGCGGGCTCAAGATCCGCCCGCTGGTGCTGCCCGACCGGCCGATCGAACACGATACGCAGACGCGCCAGTACGCCGACGCAGGCCTCGATGCCGCCGCGATCGTCGCTGCGGCGCTCGGCGCGCTGGGCCGTGCGGACGAAGCCAGCCGGCCGGCTTCCGCTTGAGCCGCAAGCGGCTCGACCAGCTGCTCGTCGAACGCGGTCTTGCCGAAAGCCGGGCCAAGGCACAGGCCCTCGTCATCGCCGGGCTCGTCTATGCGGGCGAGAAGCGTCTCGACAAGCCGGGCACGGCCATTCCGGAGGAAACGCCGATCGAGGTGCGCGGCCAGCCGCATCCGTGGGTGAGCCGCGGCGGCGTCAAGCTCGCGCACGGTCTCGACCGCTTCGGGCTTGACCCTGCCAGTGCCGTCGCCATCGACGTGGGATCCTCGACCGGCGGCTTCACCGACGTCCTGCTGTCGCGCGGTGCGGCGAAGGTCTATTCGGTCGATGTCGGGCACGGCCAGCTGGCGTGGAAGCTGCGCAACGATCCGCGCGTCGTCGTGCTCGAACGCACCAACGCGCGCCACCTGACGGCGACGGAGATCCCCGAGCCGGCCGACATGGTGGTGTGCGACGCAAGCTTCATCGGCCTCGAGACCGTGCTGCCGGCCGCACTCGGGCTGGCGAAACCGGGGGCGGCACTGGTGGCGCTGATCAAGCCGCAGTTCGAGGTGGGGCCGGCGCGGGTGGGCAAGGGTGGCGTGGTGCGCGATCCGGCCCTGCACGACGAGGTATGCGCGCGGATCGCGCAATGGCTGCCGACGCAGGGATGGACCGTGCTGGGGATCGATCCGAGCCCGCTCCTCGGGCCCGAGGGCAACCGCGAGTTCCTCGTCGCCGCCCGGAAGCTCTAGGCGAGCACGCCGACGAGTGCGCCCATGATGCAGGTCGCAAGCGTGCCCGCGACCAGCGATTTGAGGCCGAGCGCCACGATCTCGCCGCGCCGTTCCGGCGCCATCGTCGAAAGCCCGCCGATCATGATGCCGAGCGAGCCGAAATTGGCGAAGCCGCACATCGCGTAGAGCATGATCAGGCGCGAGCGTTCCGAAAGCGCCCCCTGGGGCAAGCCGGCAAGCTGGATATAGCCGATGAACTCGTTGAGCACGGTCTTGGCGCCCATCAAGGCGCCCGCCGTCGGCGCTTCGTCCCACGGGATGCCCATCAGCCAGCAGACCGGCGCCATGATCCAGCCGAGCGTGCGCTCGAGGGTCAGGGGTGCGCCGAACACCGTCGGCAGCAGGCCAAGGGCCGAATTTGCGAGTGCCACGAGGGCGATCAGCACGATCAGCAGCGCCACGATGTTGAAAAGCAGTTCGAGGCCCGAGACCGTGCCCTTGACGATCGCGTCCATCGTGCTTTGCGCGACCGGCTCGAGCGGACCGAGTTCGCCCTGCGTGCGGGCATCGGCCGCGTCGGGCACCATGATGCGGCCGACGAGGATCGTGACCGGGGCCGACAGCAGCGAGGCGATCAGGATGTGGCCGAACGCGTCAGGCACCGCGCGGGCGACGACGCTGGCGTAGAGCACCATCATCGTGCCGGCGATCGAGGCCATGCCGCCGACCATGACGATGAAGAGTTCGCCGCGCGTGAGCCGCATCAGATAGGGCCGTATGAAGAGCGGTGCCTCGACCATGCCGACGAAAACGTTGGCAGCCGTCGAAAGTCCGACGGCACCGCCGACGCCCATCGTGCGCGCGAGGACCGCCGAAATGACGCGCACGACTGCGGGCAGGATGCCCCAGTGGAACAGCAGCGTGGTGAGGGCGCTCATCACCAGCACCAGCGGAAGCGCCTGGAGCGCCAGTACGAAGGCGCCGCCGGGGCTGCGCTCCTCGAAGGGCAGGGCGCCGCCGCCCAGATAGCCGAACACGAAGGACGTGCCCGCGCGCGTGGCGTCGGCGATCGCCTGGACGGGCAAGTTGAGCAGGCCGAACGCCTCGGCGACATAGGGGACCTTGAGGAAGAGCACCGCACAGCCGAAGCTTGCGGCGAGTCCCGCGAGCGTCTGGCGCCATGAAACGAGGCGCCGGTTTTCCGACAGGATCCATGCGATCGCCAGCAGGCCGAAGAGTCCGGCGAGAGCCTGCAGGCGATCCATTCAGGACGCTTTCGGCCAGTGCCGGCGCAAGGCGGCGAAGATCGTCTTCGTATCCGTGTCGAGGACCGAGCCGATGATGCTGAAGGCTGGGCGTTGTCCGGCGCGCCGGACGATCGGATCGCCCAGCCAGCGCGCACCAAGCTTCATCCGCGCGTAAATCTCGATGTCGACGACGATGTCGACGCGCCCGCCACCCAGCGACCGCAGGCCCGTCGTCGTCGCGATCTCCACGATCCGGTCCCACGGAACTGTTTCGTCGATCACGCCGGGTATCGTCAGGCCGGCGCGTTCGACGACCAGCTTCGGGCTGTCGTCGCGGAACTGCTGGCCTGCCTGCACGCCATAGATGGCGACGAGCAGCAGCAGGAAAAGCGGTCCGAGAAGGTCCTCGCCCGCCTGCCACGCCGTCCAGGTCGAGGCGACGGCAAGGCCGAAGCCGAGCGAGCCGAAAAGCAGGTTGAGGCCGGCCATCCGCCGGCTCCGGCGCACGATCAGGAGGGGCAGGTCGGCATTCCCGAGGGCCGCACCGGCGAGTGCGGCGGCATCGCGCGGATCGACCGGGGGACGTGTACCGACCACCGCCGGCGTCAGCCGCACTGCGCGCGGTGGCGCAGCATGTGGTCGGCCAGCACGCAGGCCATCATCGCCTCGCCGACGGGGACGGCCCGCAGGCCCACGCAGGGGTCGTGACGGCCTTTCGTCACGATCTCGGTATCGGCGCCTTCGATGTCGATCGTGCGGCGGGCCGAAAGGATCGAGCTGGTCGGCTTGACCGCGAAACGCACGACGACGGGCTGGCCCGAGGAAATCCCGCCGAGGATGCCGCCGGCATGGTTCGACAGGAAAATCGGGCCGTCGTTGCCGCTGCGCATCTCGTCGGCATTCTCTTCGCCGGTCAGTTCGGCGGCAGCGAATCCGTCGCCGATTTCCACGCCCTTGACCGCGTTGATGCCCATCATCGCCGCGGCAAGATCGGAATCGAGCTTGCCGTAGACCGGTGCGCCCCAGCCCGCAGGCACGCCTTCGGCGACGATCTCGACGACCGCTCCGATCGACGAGCCGGACTTGCGCGTGGCATCGAGCAGGACTTCCCATTCGCCGGCCGCGACCGGGTCGGGACACCAGAACGGGTTCTGCGGAACTTGAGCCCAGTCCCAGCGCTGGCGGTCGATCTTCCGCGCGCCGATCTGCACGACGGCACCGCGGATGTTGACGCCGGCACCCAGGATCTTGCGCGCGATGGCACCGGCCGCCACGCGGCTCGCCGTCTCGCGCGCCGACGAGCGCCCGCCGCCGCGATAGTCGCGGATGCCGTACTTGGCCCAATACGTGTAGTCCGCATGCCCGGGGCGGAAGGTCCGCGCGATCTCCGAATAGTCCTTCGAGCGCTGGTCCTCGTTGCGGATCATCAGCGAGACCGGCGTGCCGGTCGTCATGCCTTCGAAGGTTCCGGAAAGGATCTCGACACGGTCGGGTTCGCGGCGCTGGGTCACGAAACGCGACTGGCCGGGCTTGCGCTTGTCGAGATGCGTCTGGATGTCGGCTTCGGCGAGGGGCAGGCGCGGCGGCACGCCGTCGACCACCACGCCGATGGCGGGTCCGTGGCTCTCCCCCCAGGTCGTGAAGCGGAAGAGCGAACCGAAGGCGTTCGCGCTCATCCGCCCTTGTTCTTGAAGCCGGCGAGCAGTTCGGCGATCTCGCCGGCCGACTCGGTCGCCATCATGCCGACCACGTGATAGCCGTTGTCGACATGCAGCGTCTCGCCGGTCACGCCGGCACCGAGATCCGACAGCAGATAAAGGCCTGAATTGCCGACCTCGTCGATCGTGACGGTGCGGCGCATCGGCGCGTTGAGTTCGTTCCATTTGAGGATGTAGCGGAAATCGCCGATGCCGGAGGCCGCCAGCGTCTTGATCGGGCCGGCGGAGATCGCGTTCACCCGCACGTTCTTGGGGCCGAGATCGGCCGCGAGATAGCGCACCGACGCCTCGAGTGCCGCCTTGGCGATACCCATGACATTGTAATGTGGCGTCACGCGCTCGGCGCCGATGTAAGTGAGGGTCAGCAGCGAACCACCGTTCGACATCAACGGCAGGGCGCGCCGGCACACGTCGGTGAACGAGAAACACGAGATGTCCATCGTGTTGAGGAAGTTCTCGCGCGTCGTGTCGACATAGTGACCCTTGAGCTGGTCCTTGTCGGAATAGGCGATCGCATGCACGACGAAATCGAGCGTGCCCCAGTCCTTCTTGATCTCGGCGAAGGCCGCGTCGAGCGAGGCGGCGTTCGTGACGTCGGCGGAGACGACCTTGGAAGCGCCGAGCTGCTCGGCCAACGGGCGCACCCTCTTTTCGAGCGCTTCGCCCTGATAGGTGAAAGCCAGTTCGGCACCCTGCGCGGCGACCGCCTTCGCGATGCCCCAGGCGATCGAGCGGTCGTTGGCGACGCCCATCACCAGTCCGCGTTTGCCGGCCATCAGACCATGCGATTGATTCATCTTGGGAAAGTCCGTGTGTGCGTTCGCGAAATCGCGGGCATCCTACACGAACCGTCCGGCCTTTCAACGACGAAGCCCCGCCCCCCGGCGGTGGCAGGGGGCGGGGCTTGCGACCGAAAACCCGTGTCAGGTGGCCTAATTGACGATTTTCCAGCTTCCGTCGGCCTGACGGCAGGCGGTCCCGTAGGCTTCCTCGGTCTTGCCGCCAACATTTACGGTCGAGCGATACTCCCGGCATGTGCTGCCGGACTGGTCGCGCCCCTCGCGGGTCGGCGTCACGGCGCCGGAATTGCCCGAGTCGGGGTTGCTCCAGGTGATCTGCTGTCCGATAGGGGCGGTCTCGGCGCGCTGTGTGGCGCGCTGGACCTGCGTCTGATCGGCTTTGTCGAGCGACTTGCCGACCTCGCGCCCGAGGAAGGCGCCAGCCAGCGTTCCGACCGCCGTGCCAACAAGCTGCCCGCTGCCGCCGCCAAACTGCGAGCCGATCACGGCGCCGCCGATGCCACCAAGCACGGTTCCGACCGTTTCCTTGCCGCCGCCATCCTGGCAGGCGGCCAGCGCAAGCGCCAAGGCGCCGACGGACAAAATCTTGAGAGCGCGCATCTTTTGAACTCCCTGCAAGCGATTCGCACGGTGCGGGCGAAAATCCGTCCGCCCGAGCACAACGTATGGCCGGCCGGCCTATTCCAATCCGCACTTGGACCGGACCTGCCCGCGGGTCTATCTAGGACACATGAACGATGTCGCCAAGCCCGTGCCTGAACTCGATCCGGCGGTCGACCCTTTTGCCCGGTTCGGCGAGTGGCTGGCCGATGCCGGAAAGAGCGAACCCAACGATCCCAATGCGGTTGCACTGGCAAGCGTGGGCGCCGACGGCATGCCGTCGCTGCGCATGGTGCTTCTGAAGGGCTACGATCCGCGCGGCTTCGTCTTCTATACGAACTTCGACAGCCGCAAGGGAACCGAACTGCGGGCACATCCCAAGGCTGCCCTGCTGTTCCACTGGAAGACCCTGCGCCGCCAGGTCCGGATCCAGGGACCTGTCGAGACGGTGAGCGATGCCGAAGCGGACGAGTATTTCGCCACGCGACCGCGTGGCAGCCAGATCGGCGCGTGGGCATCGATCCAGTCGCGTCCGCTAGCCGGTCGGTTCGAGCTTGAAAAACGGGTTGCCGAGTACGCAATCCGGTATGCGATCGGCGACGTGCCCCGGCCGCCGCACTGGTCCGGCTTTCGCATCGTGCCGCAGCACATCGAGTTCTGGCACGACCGGCCGTTCCGCCTCCACGAACGCATCGTCTACGAGCGGGCGGGGGCGGGCTGGTCGACAGCGCGCCTCTTCCCCTGAGGCGCTGACGATGGCGAACGCGGAAATCCGGGTGGATGCCGAGACGCGTGCCACCCTCATGCGGCGGGCGACCTATGCGTCGGTCGTCGTGGCGACGGTCCTGATCGTCGCGAAGGCCATCGCATGGGTGCTGACGGATTCGGTCTCGGTACTGTCGAGCCTGCTCGATTCGCTGCTCGATGTCGCCGCCTCGCTCGTCAATCTCGTCGCGGTGCGCCATGCCCTCACGCCCGCCGACGAGGAGCACCGTTTCGGGCACGGCAAGGCCGAGGCCGTCGCCGGCCTCGTCCAGTCGGCCTTCATCGCGGGCTCAGCACTCCTGCTGTTCTCCGAAGCCGTCCATCGTCTGTGGATGCCGGTTCCAGTCGAGAACGGGGCGATCGGCATCGGCGTCATGGCGCTGTCGATGGCGCTGACCTTCATTCTGGTGCAGTACCAGAAACACGTCGTTCGCCGCACGGGCTCGGTCGCGGTCGGCGCCGACCGGCTCCACTACATGTCCGATTTCATGCTGAATGGCGGCGTGGCGCTGTCGCTGGTCGCGTCGATCTGGCTCGACGCGCGGATCGTCGACCCGGTCTGCGGCCTCGCCATCGGCGCCTGGATCCTGCACGGCGCCTGGAAAATCGGATGTTCCTCGCTCGACCACCTGATGGACCGGGAACTGCCGGACGATACGCGGGCCCGCATCGTGGCGATCGCGCGCGCCCACCCCGACATCAAGGACGTGCACGACCTGCGCACGCGCGCCAACGGGTCGAGCATCCATGTCCAGCTTCATCTCGAGATGGACGGGGCGCTGACGCTCCTTCGCGCGCACGCTGCTGCCGACTCGGTCGAAGCGGCAATCGAAGCGGCGTTCCCCGGCGCCGACGTCATGGCGCATATGGACCCCGACGGCATCGTCGAGCATGCGCGCGTACCCGCCGCGTGATGCCGGAAGACCAGGCCGAAACGCTCGCGTTCCTGTCGGATCCGGCGACCTACGGCAATCCGCCCGGCGGCGTGCGTCGGATCGACACGCATATCTCCGCCGTGTTCCTTGCCGGCGACCTGGCCTACAAGCTCAAGCGGGCCGTCGCCTTTCCCTATCTCGATTTTTCGACTGCCGCACGCCGGCGGGCCGCGTGCGAGGCCGAACTCGCGGTCAACCGGCGGACGGCACCCGACCTCTACCTTGAAACGCGACCGATCGTGCGTCGGAAATCAGGGTTGGCGTTCGGTGACCCGGACGAGCCCGAGATCGACCGCGTCGTCGTCATGCGCCGCTTTCCCGACGACGGCCTGTGGGACGCGCGCGCTGCCGCCGGCAGGATCGGGCCGGCGGACGTGCGCGAACTTGCCGACGCGATCGCGACCTTCCACGAGGCCGCCGAGCGCACGCCCGGACGCGGAGGCGTCGCCGATCTTGCCTGGACGGCGGCCGGCAATCACGCCGATCTGTCCGGGCTGTTTCCGGCGGCGGCGGTCGAAGCGCTCGACCGCGACACGCGCGCCGCGATCGCGCACGGCGCATCGCTCGTCCAGCACCGCGCGGCAGAAGGTGCGGTTCGCCGCTGCCATGGCGACCTGCATCTGCGGAACATTGCGACCGTCGGCGGCCGGCCGGTCCCGTTCGACGCGATCGAGTTCGACGACCGTATCTCCTGCATCGACACGCTCTTCGATCTTGCGTTCCTGATCGTCGACTGGCTGCGCGTCGGCCGCGCGGATTTCGCGTGCCAGACGCTGTCGCGGTATCTCGGCCGACGTCCCGACGAAGCGGGGCTGGCGCTCCTCCCGCTGTTCTTGAGCCTTCGGGCCGCGATCAAGGCCAAGACGCGCGCGGCTGCCGGAGCCGATGCCGAAGCGGCGGCCTGCTTCGCGATGGCCGACCGCTTCCTGCACCCGCCGGCACCGCGATTGGTTGCCGTCGGCGGACTTTCCGGCACCGGCAAGTCTGCTCTGGCGCAGGCACTTGCGCCCGCGATCGGGGCGTCCCCGGGTGCCGTCGTGTTGCGTTCGGATGTCGAGCGCAAGCGGCTCGCCGGGTTGCCGCCCGAAGCGCGGCTGCCGCGTTCGGCCTATACGAAGGCGGCCAGCCGGGACGTCTATGCGAGCCTGCACGCGCGCGCCGGTGCCGCACTCGTCGCCGGCCATAGTGTGCTTCTTGACGCCGTCTATGCCGATGCCGAAGAGCGCGCCGATGCCGAGCGTGCGGCCGTCGCCGCGGGGGCGCCGTTCGACGGTATCTGGCTCGACTGCCCGGAAGAAGTGCGGCTCGCACGGGTTTCGCGGCGAATCGGCGATGCATCCGACGCGGACGGCGATATTGTCCGCGAGCAGAGTTCGCGGTCGCGCGATGCGGCCGATTGGCACCGGATCGACGCAAGCCGCATGCCCGACGATACGTCAGATGCGGCGCGCGCATGGCTTTTGCGCCGTTGACCCAAGTCAAAGACCGGCTTCGGCAATAGGCATAGAGTTTTTTCAGAAGTCGAATATCGTGGATGCGTGCAGCGGCAATTCCAGGCCGCGAGGAATCGAACGGAGGTCGCGATGAGCTACAAGGTCATGCTTGCCCCGCTGGCGGGCGCTCCCTCGGATCTGCGCACGCTTGCCGCCGCGACCGCCGTGGTGCGGAAGTTCGGCGGGCATGTCGAGGCGCTGCATGCGGCGGGCGATCCACGCGATTCGATCCCGTTCGTCGGGGAGGGTGCTTCCGGCGCGCTGGTCGAGCAGATCGTCACCGCAGCCGAAAAGGATCTGAAGCGGCGCAGCGAGACGGCACGCAGCCACTATCAGGAATAGGCGAAGTCCGCCGGTGTCGACAGCTCGCTCGTCGAGCCGGTCGGTTCGGAAGAGGATGCGATCGCCCGGCATGGCCGTTTCGCCGACCTCATCGTTCTGCCGCGTCCCGCCGACGAGGAGGCGATCGCCTCGACAGTGGCGTTCGAGACGGCACTGCTCGAGACCGGCCGCCCCGTGCTGATCGCCCCGCCCGCGGGCGAAATCGATTTCAACAAGCCCGTCGCGTTTGCCTGGAACGGCAGCCGCGAGGCGGCCCGGGCGCTGGCCGCCGGCCTGCCTTTCCTGAAGGGTGCGCCGCGCGTCGTGTGCATCGTCGCCGGCAAGAACGTGGCCGAGAACGACACGAAGCCGCTCGAATCCTACATGGCGCGCCACGCCATCAAGATCGATCTCGCGCGGGCCGACGTGCCGACGATCCAGGCCGGCCCGCATGTGCTCGCCGAAGCGCGTCGCGTGGGCTGCGGGCTGCTGGTCATGGGCGCCTACACGCACAGCCGGCTGCGCCAGCTCGTATTCGGCGGCGTGACCCGCTACATGCTGCAAAATGCCGATTTGCCGGTGCTGATGGCCCATTAGGGCCGGTCGCGCATCGGCGCCCGGGGGGAGCGCCATGCTGACATGGGTCGATTGTCTTTCGCTGTCGGAACTGACGGCCGACGAAATACGCGCCATCGCCAGGCACGAACACCTGTCGGAAATGGCGGCACTCGAGATGGGGAGTTGGCTCGTCGAACAGCCGGATGGCTGCCGCGTGCTCAAGCGCATGATCCTCGACGAACTCGAGAAGGCGACGGCACGAAACGACCTGGTCGGTACCGCCCGACTCAAGCTCGTCATGCAGCATTTCAGCAACACGCATCCCGAGAATCCCGGCAAGCAGCCGGTCGCCTGAAGGACACACATCGATGACGCTCAAGCACATCCGCCTCGAACTTGCCCGCACCAAGGACCATCCGGACGGCGATCCGCGCTGCGGCTACGAGTTCGCCGCACCCCTCGATGCGACCGGCCATTTCGACGCCGACGGCTGGAAGGCGGACAAGGCGCTGTGCAGCGTACGCCGCTTCTGGCACGGGGCGGAGGAGGAGCGGGGCCTGCTCGTGCATGCGCGCGGGCGCTGGGTTTTCTCCTATTCGGCCGGCGATGCCGACGACGAGCCGATCTTCAAGTTCGACCGCCATGCATTCGTGCCTGGCGAGTATGTCACGATCACCGAGCATGATGGTGTCGCGCGTCCGTTCAAGGTGGTCTCGGTGCGCTAGCGCCCGGCCGGTCGCGCGGCTAGACTTCGCCCGGCATGCAGAGTTCAAGAACCCTCGTCCTCACCGGCGCCTCGAAGGGCATCGGCCACGCCACGGTCAAGCGCTTCGCCGAGCAGGGATGGCGTCTCATCACCTGTTCGCGGGAGGACATCCCGAAGGACTGCCGGGTCGATCCGAACTGGGCGCACCACGTGCCGTGCGACCTTTCGCTGCCTGCCGACCGCCAGCGCTTCATCGATGATGTCAACGCGTTCATCGGCGACGGCCCGCTGCATGCGCTGGTCAACAACGCCGGCGTCAGCCCCAAGACCCCCTACAAGGAGCGCCTGGGCATCCTTCATGGCGAGATCGAAGGGTGGCACCGGGTCTTCGAGCTCAACTTCTTCGCACCTCTCGAACTCGCGCGCGGCTTTGCCGGTGCGCTTGCGCGTGCGAAGGGCGCCATCGTCAACATCACGTCGATCGCCGGACATCGCGCGCATCCGTTTGCCGGTTCGGCCTATTCGACCTCGAAGGCGGCGCTCTCGGGCCTGACACGGGAGATGGCGGTCGAGTTCGCTCCGCTGGGCGTGCGCGTCAATGCTGTCGCACCCGGCGAGATCGCGACCGAAATGATCTCGTCGGACTACGAGCCGCTCATCACGCGCATTCCGATGCACAGGATGGGGACGACGGCCGAAGTCGCGGCGGTGATCCACCGGCTGTGCGAACCCGATTTCGGCTACGTGACCGGCAGCGAGATCTTCGTCACCGGCGGCCAGCAGCTCCTATAGGGCGGCAAGCTTCGCCTTGTACCAGTCGCGCCAGCGCTCGGCCTCGGCGATGTCCTGGGCGAGCCAGTCGCCCAGCATGCCTTCGTAGCCGCGCGCCGCAAGATCGGCCAGCCGTGCCAGTTCGGTCTCGGACATCTCGACGAGCTGTTCGAGCTGGGCTGCCCGGTCTTCGGCGTCGAGCAGGTCGAGAAAACGCAGTTTGAGCGCCACGACCATCTTCGACAGGTCGGTCATCGGTGCGCGTACCGGGCTGCGCAGCAGGTCGAGCAGCGTCTCGCGCCCCTTCGCCGTCAGCGCCAGTTCGGTTTCCGCCGTCAGGCTCTGGCCGGGGCCGGCGCGCTTGCCGCGCGGCTCGATCATTCCCTCATAGCGAAGCTGTTCGATCGACAGGCCGAGAACGTCGAGCGACGGCCCCATCAGGCGCGAGACGAAGCCGCGCACGGCGGCCGACAGCACGCCGAGACTCATCTCGCCGCGCGCGAGTTCGCCCAGTGCCGTGAGGCGGACCGCCTCGGTCGGGATCAGGGACTGGTCGCGGAAGCGCGGCATCGCATGGACCTCAGGCGTAGTCTTTCAGCCGGTCGAGCGGGAAGCGCGAGACTTCGGCAAGCAGGTCGGCCAGGCGCTGCGCGGCGAACTCGACGACCTTGCGGCCGCGCTCGGCGTCGGAATCGCCCGCATTGCCGACGGCACCTGACGGATGCAGGTCCTGCGTCTGCCAGGCAAGCGCGCTCTTGCCGGTGTAGGCGAGCAGCTTGAACTCCTTGGCAAAGTCGATCTGGCCGGGCTTGAAATCCGCGATCTTGTCGCGGCGGACCTGTGCGGGAGCCAGATGCATCATCATCGACGTCTCGACGCCGCCGGCATGGATGCCGAATTTCTCTTCCTGTGCCGGCCACAGCCCTTCCGGCATGCCGTAGGCCCACCAGGATGCCGCGACCGCGGCCATCTTCAGGCGCACGCGCAGGTCGCGCGTGACGATGTCCATGATCTGCGGCTGCCCGCCATGGCTGTTGAAAAGCACGATCTTGCGAATACCTGCCCGGTGCACGCATTCGCCGATCTCGGTCCAGACGCGGATCAGCGTCTCGGCCGAGAAGGAGAGGGTACCCGGAAAGGCGAGATGCTCGTTCGACTTGCCGATGTCGGTCTGCGGCAGGATCAGGACCGGCAAACCGTCGTCGAGCAGTTCGCTGGCGCGTGCCACGATGCCACGGGCGAGCGTCGCGTCGACCGCGACGGGCAGATGGGGCCCGTGCTGCTCGACCGCCGCCACCGGCAGCAGGGCGACCGTGCGCTCGGCATCGAGCCCGCGGAAGTCCTCGGTGGTCATGTCGAGCCACCAGCGCCATGCCTTGCCCATCGTCTCGTCGCTCCCTGCAGCCCGGTCAGGTTATATAGTCGAGCCGACCGCCCATTGCTAGGAGCCGACGAACCGCCCATGAAACGCCATCTGCCGCCCGAACTCGCCGCCCCCCTCGCGCGCTATGTCCACGCCGTCGAGATCGCGACCCCCGGCCGGATGCTGTTTGCCTCCGGGCAACTCGCGATCGCGAAGGACGGCAGCGTGCCGGCGGGCATCGACGCGCAGTGCGATCTCATCTTCGCGAATCTCGACGCGATCCTGGCCGCCGGCGGGATGGGGCGCGGCGACGTCGTGCGCGTCAACGCCTTCGTGATCGACCGGGAGGACCTGAAGCCCTACATGGCGGCGCGCGACCGCTGGTTTGCCGGCTCCGAGCCGCCCGCCTCGACGCTGATGCTGGTCTCGGGCTTCACGCGGCCCGAGTTCAAGGTCGAGATCGAGATCGTCGCCGCGCGCGAGACGGGTGCCTGATCTAGAGACCCTGCACGTTCGCCTGGCTCGACAGCGAGGCGTCCATGCGCTTGAGCATCTCCTCGATCTGCTCGAACAGCAGCCGGTTCTTGATCGCCGACTGCATATAGCGTTCGTGGATGTTGACCGTGTGCAGCACGGCCATCGAGCAATATCCGAGCACCCAGTAGCGGCGGTAGACGCCGGCCAGGAAGTTCCGGAACGGCTTGGGATCGCCGCCGTTGAGGAACTTGCCGTGGCAGTCGGTGTACTCGCCGAAAATGCCGTTCACGTTGGCGATCAGGTTGCGCAGCTTGCGCACGACCGCCTGGCGGAACATGTCCTGCTGTTCCTTGAAGTGCTTGAACTCGCGCATGTCGAGGGGGGTCGCGTCCGGCCCGTTCAGCCAGCGCAGCACCGTGGCGACCGACTGCAGGTTCTTGTTGAAGGTGTGCTCGTAGAACGTGACGCCCTTCCAGCCTTCGAAGATCTGCTGGGCCTGGTCGCCGGAGATGCCGAAGGCCGAAACGAAAAGCTTGGCTTCGGGCATCGTCGGGTCCCACAGCGCCTGCAGGAAGCGCTGCGAGCGTTCGTTGACGTCGGCGGCACTCTTGAGACCGAGCGCGCGCGCCACGATCGGGTTGACCTTCTCGGCGATCAGCGACTTGATGCCGTTTTCCTCTTCCTCCGAGATCGCGAAATAGGCCGGATGGATCTCGTTGATGTATTTCTGCAGCGCGCTCTTGAGCAGGAACGGATCGAGCGACGGGATCGAATCGATCGTGCGCAGGATCTCGACATCGCGCTCGAACGAGACGTTCGCCTGGCCTTCCTCGAAATCGACGCCGACATGGTGCTTGAGCAGCTTCACGAATTCGCGCTGGCGCAGATAGATCCCATAGCCGCCCGCCGGAATCTCGTTGGCGTCGTGCGGCACGTAGATCGCGGTCTCGATGGGGCGGTCGGCCTTGGGCGCTTCGGGTTGCGGGGCGGGGGCGGCCGCGGGCTTTGCCGGTGCGGCACCGGGCTTGGCGGCTGCCGGGGCCGGGGGCGGCGGGGCATCCGCGATCTGCTGCTCGAAATTCGGGTACTTGAAGATGATCGTCTTGTTCAGGCTGGGCTGCCGGAACATCTGCCGATCCTTGGCGATCGCGGACACCTTGATCAGGTTGAGCGCCACCGACGAACCGCCGTGGACGATCTGATCCAGGATCGGCGAGAGGGATTTCTTCTTCTTCTGCTGTTCGCTCAAGGGACTTGATCCGCCACAAAATTTGTCCGCCCCAACCTATTGGACAGGGTCAAATTGTGCAACCGCGAGATTCGTGGCGGAAATCTAGCGCGGGATGCTGGCTACTGCCGCCGGGTGCGTTTCGCCCGTCGCATATTGCGCGACTCCGATCCCGATCGCCATCAGGACCAGCGCGATGGTCCAGACCAGCAGCAATTCCTTCACTTCGTCCATGCGGCGTTATCGGCCGGCCGGCCCCGACGACGCAGTGACGCCTGTCACACCAGGCCACCGTCGACGATGAAATTCTGACCCGTGCAGCCGTCGGAATCATCCGACGCGAGCCACAGGGCCATCCGCGCGCAATGCTCGGGCCCGAGTCGGAACTTGAGCGACTGCAACTCGAGAAAACGGGCGTCCTCCTCGGGATTGCGCCATAGCGCTGTCTGGCGCTCGGTGACGATGGCGCCCGGCACGAGGCAGTTGACCCGGATGCCGCGCCCGCCGAGTTCGCGGGCCAGCGAGCGGGTCATGCCGTTGACCGCAGATTTCGACGTCGCATAGCCGATGAAGATGTCGCGCGAGCGCATCCACGAAACCGAGCCCATGTTGACGACGGACCCGCCGCCGGCCGCCGCCATGATCGGTGCCGCGGCCTGGATCGCGAAAAACTGGTGGCGCAGATTCACCGCAAGGCACTTGTCCCAGTATTCGGGCGTGACGTCCTCGAGCTTGTGCCGGTCGTCGCGCGCGGCGTTGTTGACGAGCACGCGCAGCGGGCCGACCGCCGCCGCAGCACCCTCGATCGCCGCCTTGTAGGCGTCGGTGTCGGTCACGTCGCAGCGCCGGTAGTACGGGGCCGGATGGCCCGCCGCGGCGATCTTCGCGACAAGCGCCTGCGAGGGCGCATCGGCCACGTCGACGAACGCCACGCGTGCGCCTTGTGCCGCGAAATGCTCGACGAAACACGCGCCGATGCCCGATCCGCCGCCCGAGACGAACACCGCGCGATCCTTCAGGCTCGGATAGATGGCGTCGTGCCGCATGCGTTTTCTCCCCGAATCCGGCTATTGTCCCGAGGCAAGCCCTCGAATCGCCGACAGGTCCGGATCGTGCCGCAAACCAGTTCACCCGTCACGCCCCGCCTCCTGACGCTCCGCTCGGGCCCCTTCGCGCTCGATCTGGCGCCGGAAATCGGTGGATCGATCGTCGGGTTCCGGACCGACTGGGCGGGTGGCGTGGATCTGATGCGCCGCACACCCGATGCCGGGCTGGCCGCACGCGACGTGCGGCTTGCCGGCTGCTACGTGCTCGCTCCCTATTCCAACCGCATACGAGAGTGCACCTTGCAGTTCGGCGGACGGCGCTACCGTCTTGCCCCAAATTTCGGAAGCCATCCCCATTCGATCCACGGCAATGGCTGGCAGCGTGCGTGGACGGTCGAGACCGCCGACGCGACGAGCGCCACGCTTGTCCTCGAACACACGGCGCACGACCTGCTCTCGTCGGAGTGGCCGTTCGCCTATCGGGCGCGCCAGCGCTTCACGCTGGGGGCCGACGGGCTGGAAATCGGCCTCGAGCTGTCGAATGCCGGCAGTTCGCCGATGCCGGCAGGCTTCGGCCTGCATCCCTATTTCCCGCGCGCCGCGGGAACACGCCTGACGACGGCGACCAACGCGGTCTGGCGCAACGACGAAGCGATGATGCCCGTCGCCCTCGACCCCGTCCCGCCGGCATGGAACTTCGCGGAAGGGCGCCTCGTCGCACCGCTCGCGGTCGACAACTGCTTTGCCGGCTGGAGCGGCAATGCACGCGTCGACTGGCCGGAATGGGGCATCCGGCTCGACATGACGGCCGATCCCGTCTTCGGTCATCTCGTCGTCTTCGTGCCGACCGGAAAGAACTTCTTCTGCGTCGAGCCTGTCAGCAACTGCAACGACGGCATGAACCTGATGGCCAAGGGCCGCACCGATACCGGCGTCGCGGTCCTCGAGCCGGGCGCGACACTCTCCGGCAGCGTGATGTTCGCCTATTCGAGAATGGAAACCGGCGGGGCGGAATGAAGGGCTATTCCGGTCCGGTCTACGACGCGCATCTCCACATCGTCGATCCGCGTTTCCCGCTCGTCTCCAACGAAGGCTACGTTCCGCACGCCTATCTCGCGGCCGACTATCTCGCGGCGGCGAAGCCGCTGGGCATCGTCGGCGGGGCGGTCGTGTCGGGATCGTTTCAGGCGTTCGACCAGGACTATCTGCTCGCCGCACTTGCCGAACTGGGGCCGGCCTATGTCGGCGTCACGCAGATCCCGGCCAGCACGCTCGATCACGAGATCGTGGCGCTCGACGCCGCCGGCGTGCGCGCGGTGCGCTTCAATGTCTATCGCGGCGGCTCGGAATCCTTCGCGTCGATCGCGAGCTTCGGGCGGCGCATCCACCGGCTCTGCGGCTGGCATGTCGAGCTCTATGCCGACATGGCGAAGCTGCGGCCGGCCGAGGTCGATACGCTTTCCAAGCTGCCGCAACTCGTCGTCGACCATCTCGGCATGAGCGAAGGCGGCCTTGCCCGCCTCGTCGATCTCGCCGCGGCGGGTGCCAAAGTGAAGGCGACCGGGTTCGGACGCGTGCTCGTCGATCCGGAAGACGCGATGGAGAAGATCGCGGCCGCCAATCCGGACTCGCTGATGTTCGGGTCCGACCTGCCGTCGACGCGCGCGCGCCGGCCTTTCGAACCGGCGGACATGGAGCTGATCGCCGGCGTGCTTGGCGCGGAACTCGCACGCAAGGCCTTCCACGACAATGCCGTGAAACTCTATCGGCCTGCGGCGGCCTGAGGGGCGGCGGCGGGCCATGCCGCCGCCGTGGTGCCGAGGATCGTCAGCGCGATGCCGAAAGCGACGGCCAATGTCGGCGTCTCGCCGAGCAGGACCGCTCCGCCCAGCGCCGACAGGACCGGCACAAGTGCCCCGGACAGGGCCGCACGTGCGGCACCCAGATGTCGGATTGCCAGCGTGAAGGTCCACGTGCCGCCGAGACCCGCCAGAAGGCCCTGCGCCACGAACTGGGTCAGGCCTGCCGAGAATTCCACGTCGGGAAGTGTGGCACCGGCAAGCCACAGGCGTAGCGGGATCGCCACGACCAGCGAAGAAAGCGAGATGAGGGCGATCGAATGCCACGGATCTAGTCCGCTGCGCCGGTAGGCGACCGTGTAGACGGACCAGATGGCACCCGCCGCGACGAACAGCAAGTCGCCGCGCCAGGTCGCCGCACCCATGTCGGCCAGCGAATCGCCGGCGATCGCCAGCACGCCCGCGACGATGGCGGCAAAGCCGGCGAGACGGCGCGGGCTCTGGCGTTCGCCCAGGAAGATCGCGGCCATCAGGGCCGTGAAGATCGGCATCGTGCCCGGCAGCAGGGCCCCCATGTGCGCGACAGGTGCAAAGCCGGCGCCGAACATCGCGACCAGCCCGAACGGCAGGCCGGCGCCGAGCACGATGGGGGCCGCGAGCCAGCGCGGGCTCGCCGTCGGCCACAGGCCGCGCCGCAGCAGGAGCGGGAGCAGGACAAGCGCCGGCACGCCGTAGCGGAGAAGTGCGAGGTCGAGCGGGGGCAGCACGGCGGTAACGCCGAATCGGGTGGCGACCTGCCAGCTTGCACCGACCAGGGCGGCGGCGAGACCGGCGGCAAGGCCGATCGCGAGGGACTGTCCGGCAGGTGACGTCATGGCGCGGAATAGACATCGCAAGGACGTCATACAGCAAGTGAAACGTGCGGCCGCGCCGCCTATCGCGTGAACACGATCCGCGTTCCGGCGCGCGCGGCCGTGCAATCGTGTGCGCGCACGCGCGCGTCCGGGGTTCCGCCCAGCGCCATCCCGGCACCTTCCGCCTCGAGCGTCAGCAGGCCGTCGCCGACGACGGGCACCGTCCTCGGCATGCCGAAGGCGACGATCTCGGCGATCGGATTGCGCCGGTCGATTTCGCCGGTGTGCGCGACATCGCGCCCCAGCGCCAGCATGTGGCCCGCCCGCACATAGACCGGCAGCCGGTCGAGCGGAACGTTCTCGACGCGAAGCTGCTGGCCGCCGGCGATCCGCTCGCCGGTCCAGAAATCGTACCAGTCGCCCTCCGGCAGCCAGACATCGACCGCACCGCCCGGCTTCAGGATCGGCGCCACGAGCAGGGAGGGGCCGCACATGTACTGTTCTTCGAACGCGCGCGCGGCACGGTCCTTCGGGAAGGCGAGCGCCATCGCGCGCATCACCGGCAGGCCGGTGCGCACCGCGATCTCGACGCAGCCCCACAGATAGGGAAGCAGGCGATAGCGAAGGCCCATCCAGGCGCGCGCATGGCGCGCGACTTCCGCGCCAAGGCTCCACGGCTCGCGGATGCCGATGCCGTGGAAGCGGAAATGCGAACAGAAGACGCCTGCGGCGACCCAGCGCAGATAAAGCTCCGGATCGGGCTGGCGCGAGCCGTAGAAGCCGCCGACATCGGTCGAGTAGTAGGGCACGCCCGACAGGCCGTACGACAGGCCGCCCCGGATCGAGGCAGCCAGCCCCTCCCAGTCGGTCTGCGGATCGCCGCCCCACTGGACCGGGAATTTCTGCGCGCCGATCCAGCCGTCGCGACCCCACACGCACGCGTCAGCCGCCCCCTTGGCCTTCGCAGTCGCCTCGTAGACCGCCTGGTTGTAGAGCCGCGGATAGACGTTGTGCAGGCGCCGGCCGCTGTCGCCGTTGTGCGCGACGACGTGATCCATGACCTGCTCGCCGAAATCGGTCTTCATCGTATCGACGCCGACCGCCCAAAGCCGGTCGTGGCGCGCCTTCCACCATGCGACCGCCTCGGGATTCGTGAAGTCGAGGATGCCGGAGGGCGGCAACGGCGTCAGCACGTTGCCGAACGGCGATGTGCCGGGCGTGACGTCCCACTGGTAGACATGCGGGCTGCCGTCGGGCTCGCGCAGGAACAGGCCGCGCTTCTCAAGATCGGCATACTCGGCGTTGTGGATCGAGACGAGCGGGTATTCCCAGCAGCAGATGCGGAAATTCCGCGCCTTCAGCTTGTCGATCGAGGCCTTGGGATCGGGATAGCGTGACGGATCGAAATCGAGCGTGGCGCGCGTGCTTACTTCCATCCACGCGCGGCCGTCGAAGGTGATGACATCGGCGGGAAAGTCCGCTTCGCGGCATTCGCGCGCGGCGTCGAGGATCTCGTCCTCGGTGCGGTAGTAGGCGCGGCTCAACCACACGCCCAGCGACCAGAACGGCGGCAGGGCGGGCTTGCCGGTGATCTCTGAACAGCGCCCGATGACATGTGCGGGATCTGGCCCTGCGAACAGGAACAGGTCGAACGTCTCGTCCTCGCACAAGATCGCGTAGCTGCGGTGCGACCATTGGCCGTAGCCGACCGCATGGTGGACATGGGCCGGCGTGTTGACGAGGGCGCCCCACGCCCCGCCGGCGGCCTTCAGGCCCCACGCGAACGGGATCGACTTGTAGGAAAGCTCGGTATTGACCCCGAGCGCGTCCTCGATGCGGTTGGTGACGAACTGTCCGCGCCGGTCGAGCGGGCCGAACTTCTCGCCAAGCCCGTAGACCGGCTCGCCGGAATCGAGTGCGAACGAAGCGAGCCAGCCCTCGGGCCCGCGCGCGAAGGCGGGCAGGCGGGTCCAGCCGCGGAAATGTTCGTCGGTCAGCGAACCGAGCGGATCGTCGAGCCAGCCCTTGCGCCCGAAGCGCACGCGCACCGGATCGCCCGACAGCTCGAGCCACTCGGTCTCGTCGCCGAGGCGGAAGACGCCCGGCGCCGTCTCGCGGCAGGCGGGGGCCGCGAAGCCGCCGGTCTCGACCAGGCCGTAGTCCGGCTTTGTCGCCGTACCGAATGTCAGGCGCCAGTCGCCGCCGCGCTTGGCGACGGCAAGTCGGCCGATCTCGGTCGTGAAGACGAGAGCGGCCTTGGTGTCGGTTGCGCGCGCCAGAGTCTGGGCACGGACGAATTTCGTGAAATCGATCTGCACGACGGGACTCTCAGCCTTTGACGCCGCCTGCCGTGAGGCCGGAGACGACGCGTTCCTGGAAGATTGCGATCAGCACGCACACGGGCACGATCGCCACGATAAGGGCGGCCGAGATGATCGGCCACGGAAAAGCGAACTCGCCCTGATAGAGCGTGATGCCCACAGGCAGGGTCCGGCTCGTCACGCGGCTCGACAGCGTCAGCGCCAGCAGGAACTCGTCCCACGCGTTGACGAAGGCGAGGATGGCAGCCGTGAAGACGCCGGGGGCGGCGAGCGGCACCACGACGTGCCAGAGTGCGCCAAGGCGCGAGCAGCCGTCGATCATCGCGGCATTCTCGAGGTCGGCGGGGATGTCCTGGAAGAAGCTCGCCATCACCAGCGTGCACACCGGCATCGACAGCACGGCATAGGGAAAAACGAGGGCGGGGTAGGTGTTGAGCCAGCCCAGCGTGCGCATCGTCTGGAACAGCGGCACCATCAGCGAGATGAGCGGAAACATCGACACGGCGAGCAGCACCGACAACACGATGTTGCGCCCCGGGATGCGCAGGCGGACGATCGCATAGGCCGCGAGCGCCGAGACGAAGATGCACAGCACCGTCGACAGTCCTGCAACCACTAGGCTGTTCCACAAGAAAAGCAGGATCGGCTGGTCGACGAACACACGCACGTAGTTCAACAGCGTGGGATCGTGCGGGAAGATCGTGATCGGGTAGCGCAGCAGTTCCGATTCCGTCTTCAGCGACGTGAACAGGATCCAGATCGCCGGAAAGAAGCCGTTTGCCGCGACGATCGCCGCGGCGAGCCAGACCGTCTTGCGGTGGCCGAGTTTCGCGAGCATCAGCGGTTCCCCGTGTCGCGCTTCGTGTGGCGCAGATAG
This sequence comes from Tagaea sp., assembly GCA_965279525.1. Lineage (GTDB taxonomy): Bacteria > Pseudomonadota > Alphaproteobacteria > CACIAM-22H2 > CACIAM-22H2 > Tagaea. The sequence goes on from CBDIIB010000002.1 coordinate 180,077, forward strand.
ACCGACGTGGCGACGATCGAGATCAGGAACATCAGCGTGGCGAGCGCCGAGCCGTAGCCGAGGTCGAGGAAGTCGATCGTCGTCTTGTGGATGTACATGGCCATCGTCTCGGTCGCCGTACCGGGGCCGCCATTGGTCATCGCGAAGGGGATGTCGAAGGTCTGGATGGCGGTGATCGTGCGGAAAATGAGGGCGACGACGATGGCCGGCTTCAGCATCGGCAGCGTGATCTCGATGAATTGCTGGAAGCGGCTGGCGCCGTCCACTTCGGCCGCCTCGTAGAGCGATTTCGGGATCGTCTGCAGGCCGGCGAGCAGGATCAGCGCCATGAACGAGGACGATTTCCAGACGATCGCGACGCACACGGCGACGAAGGCAAGCTGGGGATCGGAGAGCCATTGCGGCGGATCGAAGCCGGCAAGCACGATGAGCCAGTTCACGAAACCCTGCCGGTAGTCGAAGAACCAGCGGAAGATGAGGCCGGCGAAAACCAGCGGCAGCGCCCAAGGCAGCAGCAGGCCGAGGCGCACGGGCCATTTGACCCGGAAGGGCTGGTTGGCGAGCAGGGCGAGACCCAGCCCGATGACGAGTGCGCCGGGCACCGTGACGACGATGAAGATGACCGTGTTGAGGACCGAATGCAGGAAGCGGTCGTCCTCGAACAGCGCGAAGGCATAATTCTCGAGACCGATGAAACGGTATCCCGGCCGCGTCAGCCGGAAGGAATAGAGCGAGTTGGCGAGCAGTTCGGCGATCGGATAGACGACGACGGCGAGCAGCAGCAATGCTGCCGGGGCCAGCAGCGCGTAGCCGAGACGCCGTTCGTCCCGTTCGAGCTTGCTGAGCCTGTAGCGTTTCGCGCTCGCCATGGTGAAGGATCCCGGCGCCGCCCTTCGGGCGGCGCCGGCTCCCGTTTCAGCGATAGACGCGCGCGAGGCGCGAGTTCATGTCCGCGATCACCTGGTCGGCGGTGCGCGTACCCGCAAGGAACGCGTTCATGTTCGTGCGGATGATCTCGCTGACTTCCGGATAGTCCGGGCTGACCGGACGCGAGCGGCCGGTGACGACCACGTTGCGCGCGAACTGGAACCACGGATTGACCTTCAGCACCTCGGCGTCCTGGTAGACTTCGGCGAAGACCGGCAGGTGCGAAGCGAGGATCGCCTGCATCTTCGAGACTTCCGGCGAGGAGAGGTAGCGCAGCAGGTTGACGGCCGCCGGCTTGTTCTTCGAGAAGGCCGAGACGGCGATCTGCCAGCCGCCGATGCAGGTGGCCGGCTGGTTGCCCGCGAAGCCCGGCAGCGGCACGACATTGGTCTTGCCCTTGACCGTGCTGTCCGGGTCGTTCTGGAAGCGGTTCCAGGCATAGCCCCACTGCATGGCGAACAGCAGGTTGCCGGCCTGGAAATCGACGCGGATGCGGTCGGTGACGACCTCGGCAAGGTTGGGCGGCGTCACGTTGGCGGCCTTGAGGTCGGTCCAGAGCTGGAGCGACTTGCGGGCCTGCGCCGAGTTGACGTCGGGCTTGCCCTGCGCGTTCAGGAACTGGCCGCCGGCACCCCACATCGGGACCAGGAACGTGCAGACCGTGCCCTCGATGGGGGCACCCGCCGTCGCGAAGCCGCGCAGGTTGGCGTTGTTCTCGCCCTGCATGACGGTGCGCGCGGCGGCCGTCAGCTCTTCCCACGTCTTGGGCGGCTGCAGCTTGTACTTCTCCAGCAGGTCGGTGCGGTAGTAGAGGAACTGCGCGTCGGCGAAGTAGGGAAGTGCAATGACCTTGCCGCCGACGATGTTCGCCTCGCGATAGGCCGGCAGGTAGCGCGCCATCAGCGCGTCCTTCTCGGCACCCAGATAGGCGTCGAGCGGCTCGGCCCAGCCGGCAGCCGCGAACTGCGCGGGGCGGATCACGTCGATCAGCATGATGTCGATCGCGGCGTCGCGGCTGGTCAGCACCGTGTTGAGATACTGCTGCTGCTGGTCGGACGTGGCGCCGCCGATCTCGACTTCGACGCGCACGCCGGGCGTGCGGGCCTGGTAGGCGTCGAGGATCTGGCGCATCACGTCGGGGCGCTGCTGGCCGCCGACGAAGATGCGCAAGGTCGTCTGCTGCGCGTCCGCCGGTGCGGCGGCAAATGCCAGCGCCGCAGCGGCGATGAGGGAACGGTAGAGGCTCATGGACGTTTCTCCCTTGGTTGGCTTCTTGTGGCCGGCGAGGCCTTACCAGCCGTCGCCGCGGATGGCTTCCCCGCTCTCGGGGTCGAACAGGTGGAACTTGTTGAGCACGATGCCGGCGTCGATCGTGCTGCCGGCGGTCAGGCCCGCTTCGGGCGAAAAGCGCCCGGTGACTTCGCCGGTGCCGATCTTCAGCAGGCCGAGCGTGTCGGAGCCCAACGGTTCGACGAGCTGGATCTGCGCGCGCACGGCGCCCAGTTCCGGATTGCCGGCAGGGGCGACGACGATGTGCTCGGGCCGGATGCCGAAATCGAGCGTGCGGCCGGCATGGCGCGCGCACAATGCCCGGCGCGGCGCCGGCACGTCGAGACGAACGCCGCCATCGAGCAGGACGGCGCCGCCGCCCGTCTCGATCGTGCAGGGCAGGAAGTTCATCGGCGGCGAGCCGGTGAAGCCGGCGACGAACTTCGCGGCCGGGCGGTTGTAGATCTCGTCGGGCGATCCGACCTGGATGATGTGGCCGGCCGAGAGCACGACGATCTTGTCGGCCAGCGTCATCGCCTCGACCTGGTCGTGCGTCACGTAGATGACCGTGTTGCGCAGACGCTTGTGCAGCTTGTTGATCTCGACGCGCATCTCCGAGCGCAGCTGCGCGTCGAGATTGGAGAGCGGCTCGTCGAACAGGAAGGCCTTGGGGTTGCGCACGATGGCACGGCCCATCGCCACGCGTTGGCGCTGGCCGCCGGAAAGCTGGCCGGGCTTGCGTTCCAGCAGGTGATCGATGCGCAGGATGCCGGCGGCATCGCCGACGCGCTGCTGGATTTCGGCTTCCGGACGCTTTCGCAGACGCAGGCCGAAAGCCATGTTCTCGAACACCGTCTTGTGCGGATAGAGCGCGTAGTCCTGGAAGACCATCGCGATGTCGCGCTCACGCGGCGGCAGGTCGTTGACGAGCGTGCCGCCGATGCGCACCTCGCCGTCGGTGATGCCCTCGAGGCCCGCGATCATGCGCAGCAGCGTGGACTTGCCGCAGCCCGACGGGCCAACGAACACGCAGAACTCGCCCGACGCGATCGTCAGGTCCACGCCATGGATGACCTGCGTGGTGCCGTATGCCTTGACAACCTTGGTGAGGACAACTTCGGACACGGGGGCTTTGCGACCGCTCCTCCCTATTGGCGTGGGTGTTGATCCACCCTACGCATTTTGGTATCGCTAACATCTACTATCGAAATTCGGCTGTCAATAATGTTTTTGCTCTGGTAATTAGTTTTGACAACGCTAACATAAAGTCGAAAGAAAGCCGGGGGGAAGGAATGAGCGAAGTAAATTCGCCGCGCCGGACGCGCGCAGACCTGCGCAGCGCCCGGTGGTATCTGGCCGAGGACATGCGCGCCTTCGCGCATCGCCAGCGCACCCAGCAGATGGGCTTCCGCCGCCAGGATTTCATGGGGCGGCCGGTCATCGCGGTCGTCAACACCTGGAGCGAGATGTCGCCCTGCCATATCCATCTTCGCGACCGCGCGGAGGCGGTCAAGCGCGGCGTGTGGCAGGCCGGCGGCTTCCCGGTCGAACTGCCCGCCCTGTCGCTGGGCGAGGTGATCGTCAAGCCGACGACGATGATGTACCGCAACATGCTGGCGATGGAAGTCGAGGAGCTGCTGCGCTCGCACCCGGTCGACGGGGCCGTGCTGCTCGGCGGCTGCGACAAGACCACGCCCGGTCTCGTGATGGGCGCGCTGTCGATGAACCTGCCGGCGATCTACGTGCCGGCGGGGCCGATGTCGAACTCGCGCTGGCACGGCCAGAAGGTGGGTGCCGGCACCCACACGCGCAAATACTGGGACGAGCTGCGCGCCGGCAAGATCACCCAGGAAGACTGGGTCGATCTCGAGGCGCGCATCACGCGTTCGGTGGGTACCTGCAACACGATGGGCACGGCCTCGACGATGACCTCGGTCGTCGACGCGATGGGGCTGACGCTGCCCGGCGCCTCGTCGATCCCGGCAGCCGATTCCGCGCACGTGCGCATGTCGCAGGACGCGGGCGAGCGGATCGTCGGCATGATCTGGGAGGATCTGAAGCCGACCGACATCCTGACGCAGGCGGCCTTCGGCAACGGTCTCGTGGCGCTGATGGCGCTGGGTGGCTCGACCAACGCGGTCGTGCATCTTGTCGCCATGGCGCGCCGTGCAGGGCTCGATCTGGGTCTCGACGCGTTCGACGCGCACGGGCGGCGCACGCCGGTTCTCGCGAACGTCTTCCCGGCGGGCGAGAACCTGATGGAGGATTTCTATTTCGCCGGCGGCCTTCCGGCCCTGCTGGCGCAACTCGCCGACCGGCTGCAGCTCGATTGCCTCACCGCGAACGGCCGCACGCTCGGGCAGAACATCGCCGGCGCCAGGATCTGGGATGCCGACGTCATCCGGCCGCTCGACCGGCCGGTCTCCGCAGGCCCGCCGCTCGCGATCCTGCGCGGAAATCTTGCGCCCGACGGTGCGGTCATCAAGGCGTCCGCCGCCGACCCCAAGCTCGCCCGGCATCGCGGGCCGGCCGTCGTGTTCCGCAACCATGCCGACATGTCCGCGCGCATCGACGATCCGGAACTTCCCGTCGATGCCAATAGCGTGCTCGTCCTTCAGGATGCCGGCCCGATCGGCGGGCCGGGCATGCCCGAATGGGGCGCGCTCCCGATCCCGAAGAAGCTGCTGGCGCTGGGCGTGCGCGACATGGTGCGGGTTTCCGACGGGCGCATGAGCGGCACGCACTACGGCACCTGCGTGCTGCATGTGGCGCCGGAATCGCGCATCGGCGGACCGCTGGCGCTCGTGCGCGACGGCGACATGATCGAACTCGACGTGCCCGCGCGCCGCCTGCATCTCGACGTGTCCGACGCCGAGCTTGCCCGCCGCCGCGCCGAATGGAAGGCCCCGCCCAAGCGCTATGCGCGCAGCTACGGCGTGCTGCTCGAGCGGCATATCGGGCAGGCCAACGAAGGTGCGGATTTCGACTTCCTCGCCCACGGTCCCGCCGTTCCCGAACCGGAGATATTCTGATGGACATGCCGAAGAACGCGTTCAAGCGCGACTTGATGCGCAAGCCGCCGATGGTTGGCACCTGGGTCATGTCCGGCGGCACGGTCACGGCCGAAGCGCTCGGCTGCGTGGGCTTCGACTTCCTCGTCGTCGACATGGAGCATGTCCCGCTCGACTGGGAGCGCACGCATGCCACGCTGCAGGCGGTCGCCGGCACGCCGGCTTCGGCCGTCACGCGCATTCCCTGGAACGACACGGTGATGGTCAAGCGTGCGCTCGACGCAGGTGCCCAGACGCTGATGTTCCCGATGATCCAGAACGCGGCGGAAGCCAAGCGCGCGGTCGCCGCCACGCGCTATCCGCCCGACGGGATCCGCGGCATCGCCGCCGTCCATCGCGGCTCGCGCTACGGCACCGTGCCGGACTATCTGAAGACGGCCGGCGCCGAAATCTGCGTGATCTGCCAGATCGAGACGCCCGAAGCCGCATCACGCATCGACGAGATCGCGGCCGTGCCCGGCGTGGATGCGCTGTTCGTCGGCCCCGGCGACCTGTCGGGCGCCATGGGCCATCTGGGCGACATCGCCAACCCGGCCGTGCAGAAGGCGCTGGCGGATGCCGCAGCACACGCAAGGCGCCTCGGCATGCCGTGCGGCATCGTCGGCCCCAATCCCGACATGGTCGGGAAATTCCTCGCGATGGGCTACAGCTATGTCGCGGTCGCATCCGACATCGGCATGATGGTCGGCCGTGCGACCGAGTTCCTGTCGGCGCTGCGCGGCAAGGCGGTGGCACCGGCAGCACCGACCGGCCCGTACTGAGGCCCTCGCCCATGGCGCGTGAGACCGACCCTGCGAAACCGCCGCGCACGCGAAGGCGGGCCGGCCGCGCCACAATGTCGGACGTGGCGAAGCTCGCGGGTGTCTCGGCCATCACGGTAAGCCGGCTGCTGCGCGAACCGGATTCGGTATCGGGCGAGCTCGCGCTGCGCATACGCGATGCGATCGACCGGCTCGGCTACGTACCCAACCTGATGGCCGGCGGCCTGGCGGCCGCGAAAAGCCGGATCGTCGGCGTCGTCGTCCCGTCGATCCGCAACGCGTTCTTTGCCGCGAGCGTCGATGCGCTCGCCGCAAGGCTCGACGCGCGCGGCCTTGCCGTCCTCGATTCCAGCTCGGACTACGACCCGCAACGCGAGGACACGCTGATCGAGGCGATGCTCGCGTGGAACCCGGCCGCACTCGTGCTGACGGGTTTCGCGCACGGTCCGCGAACTGCCGCGATCCTGTCGCGCGCGAGCCTGCCGGTCGTCGAGATGTGGGATGTCGTCGGCCGGCCGTTCGACATGGCGGTCGGCTTCGACCACAACGCCGCCGGGCGGCGCGTGGCCCGCCACTTCCTGGCGCGCGGGCGCCGGCGCGTGGGCGTCATCGGCGCCATCCTCGACAAGGATACGCGCGCCGCCGCGCGCTGTGCGGGCGTGCGCGACGAGCTTGACCGTGCGGGGCTCGCCGCCGCCGCGTGGATCGACCTGCCGCGCGCCTCGAACGTGGGCGACGGTGCCGCCGCGTTCGCGGCGATGCTCGCCACGCAAGGCGGCATCGACGCCGTGGCGTTCTCGAACGACGTGCTGGCGCTGGGCGCGCTGTTCGAGTGCCAGAAGCGCGGCGTGCGCGTGCCCGCCGACGTGGCGCTCGCGGGCTTCGGCGATCTCGATTTCGCGGCGCATTGCCGGCCGTCGCTGACCACGTTGCGCCCGCCGCGCGAGACGATCGGCAACGAGACCGCCCGGATGCTCGAGGCGCGTTTCGACGGGATGATGCCGGAGCCCCGGATCGTCGATCTTGGATGCGAACTGATCGAACGCGACAGCAGCTAGTGCGCGTGGCGGCCGGGGTGCGCTAGATTCCGGGTATGACGGAGTCCGACCTGCCGCCGCCGCTCGGCCCGCGTGCCGCCTTCAGGGCGGGCGTTCGCGCGGCTGCCCTGGCGCCCTCGCTCGTGCTGGGCGCTTCCTATGTCGGGTTCGGATCGTTCGTCAGCGCGCACGGGCTCGGGCTCGATTACGCGCTCTTCAACACGCTGACGGCCTGGGCGCTGCCCGGCCAGCTTGCCGTGACCGAGCTTTATCTCGCCGGATCGGGCCTGCTGGCGATCGCACTTGCCGTGGCGCTTGCCAACATGCGGCTGGCACCGATGACGGTCGTGATGATGCCGGTCGTCCACATGCCAGGCCGGCCGGTCTGGCGGCTCTATCTTGCGGCGAACTATGTCGCGGTCACGTGCTGGGCGATGACCATGATGACGGCCCCGCGTCTGGCGCGCGAAGACCGTCTCGGCTGGTTCCTCGGCTGCTCGATCATGCTGTGGAGCGCCTCGCTCGCCGGTACGGCGATCGGCTTCCATGCGGCCGAGCTGCTGCCACGCCCGCTGACGCTGGCGCTCGTCTTCCTCAACCCGCTCTATTTCATGCTTCTGTTCCTGCAGGACCTGCGCGACCGCGCGCGGCTCTATGCGCTGGTGCTGGGCGCTGCTCTCGGTGCGCCGCTTCACATGCTGTCCCCGGAATGGGGCCTGCTTCTCGCCGGGCTTGCCGGGGGCACGATCGCCGCGGAGTTCACCCGCCGCGCGCGCAGGGCCGGCCGATGAGCGGCTTCGAGTTCAGCGACGGCCAGGCCTTTCTCGCGGCAGGCGTGGCGGCGGCCGCGACCTATTTCTGGCGCGGATTCGGCGTGGCGATCGGCGGCCGGGTCGATCCAAAGGGCCGGGTCTTCGAGTGGTTCGCGTGCGTGGCCTACGCGGTGCTGGCCGCCCTGGTCGTCCGCCTGATCGTGTTTCCGGGGGGCGAACTGGCGGGCGTGCCGCTCGTGGCGCGGCTGGCGGCGGCGGCCTTAGCCCTTGGTGTCTATTTCCTGAGCCGTCGCAGCATATTTTTCGGGTGCTTGGCCGGTTCCCTTGCCGTCGCGGCGACCGCGATGTGGCAGGCCCGAAGCATGCTATGATCGTAGGACAATGCGAACGCTGACGGTCCTTTTCGCCTGCCTGATCGCCGGATCCGTCGTCGCCCAGACGACAGAGGACGGCCTCGCGTGCAAATCCGACGGATTCGGGCGCGACGTGACGACCAAGATGACCGACACGCTTCTCGACATGGGCTTTGTGGGGTTCGAGCGGATGTCGGTCGTCGACGGCTGCTACCGCGTCGTGGCGAAAAACCCGACCGGCGACCTCGTCGTGCTGACGTTCGACACGCTGGGCGAGCTGATCGGGCTGGGTCTGGGAAGCGGCGGTGCCAACCCGCGCTTCGCGCCCACGCGCGACGGCATCCGCGCCACCGACTGAGGAAGGCCGGGCGCCCTTTGTCGCAGGACGAAAAAGACAGCAAACCGCCCGGTTCCGCCATGCGCGCCAAGCTGCACGCCTGGTGGGAAGGCTACGAATACGAGCCGCGCGCGCAATCCAAGGCGCCGGCGCCGGCGTCGGTGCCGGCCGCGAGCGCGGCCGAGGTCAAGCATCCCGATCCGGTCCGGCCGCCGATGGACGGCAAGGTCGTCGTCAAGGACCAGTGGCCGCCCGAGCGGATCAAGGTCGCCCAGCTCATCTGGGGCGACGGCTTCACGTTTCCCGGCGGCGAGCAGTTCGCGGTCGAGATGGCACGCCCGCTCGCCCTCAACGAAGGCGACACCGCGATGGATCTGGGATGCGGGCTGGGTGCCGGTACCCGCGCCATCGCGAAGGCCTATGGCGCCTGGATGGAGGGCTACGACCTCTCGCTCGATCTCGCGCGCGCGGGCAACAACCTCTCGCACGCCGCGAACATGGAGAAGAAGGCGCCCATCGGCCTGCTCGACGTGGTCGACGGCAGTTTCAAGCCCAAGCGCTACGACGGCACGATCGTGCGCAACGTCTTCTCGCTGATTTCGGACAAGCCCAAGCTGCTGACCCGCCTCGTGCATGGCATGAAGCCGGGTGGCCGGATCGTCGTGGTCGACTGGACCGTCGCGCGCGAGGACGCGCTGGGCGATGCGCTGGATGCCTACCGCCTCGGCGAGGCGACGGCACCCCGGCTTTCGACGATCGCGCAGTTCACGGCCCAGATCGAGGCGGCGGGACTGGCCGTCAAGGTTGCCGACGATTTCACCGACGCGTTCCGGACGGTCGTGCTCGACGGCTGGTCGCGCATCGAGACGATCGTCGACCGCGGCCAGCTCAGTCCGGCGGAAGGAAAATCGCTGATGGACGAAGCCCAGCTCTGGCAGCGCCGGCTGGCCGCCATCGCCGCCGGCGACCTGCGCGTCGGCCGGTTCCTGGCCGAGCGCAAGCCGGGCTGACGTTCACTCCATCGCGTGGAGGGTGGCCGTCCGCGCGCGCAGGAAACTCGCGAAGCCCGACGGCATGCCGCCGGAGAACACGAACTCGATGTGCAGCGTATTGCCTTCGTGGTACTTGAGCTCGAAGGGCAGTTCGTCGCCGCAGCCATCGATGCGCAGCTTGCCTTTCTCGCCGATGCGCATCTGGGTCGCCGTCCTGAAGCCCACGCCGCCTTCCGAGATGTCGGCAACCTGGCCGGCGAAGGCCTTGCCCATCGAGTCCACGGCGCTTGCCTGGATGTCCACGGCATAGCGCGGATACTGCCGCCGGTTCGTCTTGGCAAGGAAGCTCGCCACGGCGTTGCGCATCTCCTCGGACTGCCGGTCGAGCCCCGAGGCCGCCGCCAGCACCGTCTGGGCGGACTCGCGAACGTTCTCGGTCGACTGCGAGACCGCCGTGATGTTCGACGTGACCATGCTGGTGCCGGCCGATGCTTCGCTGACGCTGCGCGCGATTTCCTGCGTCGCGGCGTTCTGCTCCTCGACGGCTCCGGCGATTGCCGTGGTCGCCTGGTTTACCTGCGCCACGGTCGTCGCGATGCCGCGGATCGCGGCAACCGCTTGGGTCGTGGAGCGCTGGATCGCGTCGATCTGGCCGGAGATGTCCTCGGTCGCGCGCGCCGTCTGGTTCGCGAGCCCCTTGACCTCCGACGCCACGACGGCAAAACCCTTGCCGGCATCGCCGGCACGCGCCGCCTCGATCGTCGCGTTGAGCGCAAGCAGGTTCGTCTGCTCGGCGATCTTGCGGATTAGCGTTGCGAACTCGCCGATCCGGCTCGTTGCCGCCGCCAGCGAGGCGACGGTCGCGTCTACCGCCTGGGCCTCGTGCGCCGCCTTCGTCGCGACTGCGGCGGCCTCGCCGACGCGCGAGGAGATCTCGCGGATCGAAGCCGACAGCTCTTCGGCGGCGGATGCGACCGTCTGCACGTTGGTCGTCGCCTCCTCGGAAGCGGCGGAAACCGCCATTGAGCGCTGCTGGGTGTCTTCCGCGATCTTGACCATCGACTCCGCGTTCGTGCGCAGGTCGACTGCCGAGTTGGCGACCGCCTGCACGACCGCGCTGACCTCGCCCTGGAAGCTGACAGCGAGCTTGCGGTTGTCGACGAGCTTTTCCTGCATCGCTTCGTTCGCGGCGTTGATGATGCGTGCCGCCCGCCGGAACGAGCCGAGCATGCCGCGCTCGAGGACCTTGCGGAAGAACTTGCCCTGACGGGCATGGTCCATCGCCGCGGCGGCCTCGCGCACGAAGGCGTCCGAAGCGTCGATCAGCGAGTTGATCGAGTTCGACAACTCGCCCAGTTCGCCGCCTTCGCGGATGCCGATCAGGCGCGGTTCGAGATTGCCTTTGGCGGATGCGCGCGCGATGTCGCTGATGCCGCGCACGCTCGTCTTTGCCCGCTGCACGAAGACGAGTGTCGGGACCGCAGCAAGCGCCGAGAGGGCGGTAAGTGCCAGGGCCGCGACGCGAAAGTCGAGCCAGACCACGACGCACGCGGCGATTCCGGCACCCAGTGCCAGGATTGCGGCGAAGATCGCCTTAGATAGAGAAGACGAATTCGTCATAGCTGACTCCCTTCGACTTGAGCAGTGCGTTCAGGTGTTCGTAGGACTGTTCCATGCCGGCCTTGCGATCGGAGTTCCGCTCCTCGATGTCGAGGAGCGACCGGTAGAGGGCCGAAACGGTCTGGATCTGGGAAGGCGAGGGCTTGCGCCGGTTCGAGTGGTAGCCGACGATCTTGCCTTCGGCATCGAAACTCGGCGTCACGTGCGCGAAGACCCAGTAATGGTCCCCGCCGTTCGCCATGTTCATGACGTAGGCGAAGATCTCGTCGCCGGCTTCGATCTTGTTCCACAGCAGCCTGAACACGCAGCGCGGCATTTGCGGATGGCGCAGGATGCTGTGCGGCGCTCCGACGATCTCCGACTCCGGATAGCCCGAGATTTTCAGGAAGACCTCGTTGCCGTAGGTGATCCTGCCCTTGGCATCGGTCTTGCTGACGATCACCTCGTCTTCGCCGAACGTGCGCTCCTTGCCCGTCGGCTTGAAATCGTATTTTGCCATCTTGACTGTCCCCCTCCTTCTTTCGACCCGGTCAGCGTGCCTTGCGCAGGACCGATTTCATTTCGCGGCGCTCCTCGTCCTGCGCGTGGCGGCGGACCGCGTCGATCGTATCGAAGTTATCATTAAGAGTATTAACTATTGATTGATCGATCGCGCCGCGCTCCGCATCGGTCTGGAGCAGGGCAAGCGCGTGCGCGCCCGGCATCCCGGCGCGATAGGGCCGGTCCTCGGTCAGCGCCACGAAGCGGTCCGCGACCGCGATGATCCGTGCCTGCGCCGGAATCCGGCTCGCCGGCCGGCGCTGCGGATAGCCGGTCCCGTCGAGCTTCTCGTGGTGGGCGCGCGCCCAGTCGGCGATCCGCGACATGCCCGGGATGCGCTCGAGGAGCGTGCCGGTGTGGTAGGCGTGGCTGCGCACGCTGCCGAATTCGGCGGCCGTCAGGCCGGCCGGCTTTTCGATGATTTCGCTGGGCACGGCCAGCTTGCCGATGTCGTGCAGCTGGGCCGCGACTTCGATCTGCATGGCTTCGGCCGTGTCGAACCCGGTCATGGTCGCGAGGATCGAGGCGACGGAAGCGACACCCCACGAGTGGGTCGCGGTGAACGGCGAGCGGGCGTCGACGATAACCGAGTAGAGGCGTCCGAAATCCTGGAGGCCGTCGATGTCCGCGATCGCCCCCGATTCGCCGGCGAGGCGCGCACGGATGCGCGCGTCGAGGTCGATGCTGGAGGCGTCGAGCCAGAAGGAGTCGGCTTCGCTGGCGCGAAGGAACGCGTCGGCAAGGGACGGGTCGAGATGGGCGTGCGCGTGGGCGGCCGCGTCGGCGCGCCTTGCGGCGACCTGGGAGAGGATGAAGGCGGCCGGATCGACGCTGTCGTCGATGAAGTTCGCGAGATTGAGGACCTGGGAAAGCAGTGCGTCGGGGGCGCGCAGCGTGCCGTAGTCGCGCAGGCGCGCCAGCGGCTCGCGATAGCAGGCGACGAGCGGTGCTAGCCGGCGGGTCAGCGGCGAGATCTCGAGGAATCGCGCCCCCGTCTCGGACCGGTTCTTCCAGTTTTCGCGACTGAGCGCGCCGACGCTGTGCAGGAGCCCGGCCTGCATCACGCGGGCGATCTCGCCGTCGGCAAGGCCGAGTTCCTTGGCAAGATTGGCGGCGATGATCGCCACCCGTTTCTGGTGGGCGCCGAGGACGGGGTCGAGCAAGTCGATCGCCGCCCCGAGCGCGAAGATCAGTTCGATCCGCGGGACTTCGAGTGTCCGGGCCTGCGGAACGAGAAACCGGTGAGCGGGGGACATCACGTTCATGTGCCGGGGGCCTGTCGGGTTGATGCAAACCGATTGACGATGTTGCACCCACGCTATCAGCGGCCCGTGCGGCTAATCCTGCGGTAGATCAATTGTAGTCAGAAACAATTCAATGATTTCAATTACGACGCGAGATTTTGAGGAGATTGTTTGGTTAATTTTTAAGTAAGTATTTCAACGACAGGTTCACCCGCCGATCGGGATCCGTCACGCGCCCGGCGGTGTCTGTCCGCTTTGCGCCTGGACGCGCGCGGCATGCTTCTTGGCCTTGCGGTGCATGAAAACCGAAAGGCAGATCACCGTCGTGAACAGGCACAGCATGCCGAGCTTGAAGGCAAGCGCCACGTCCTTGATCAGGTGCTGGAAGGCGGCACCGAAGAGGTAGCCGGCACCCGCGAACGTGCAGGCCCATACGCCGGCCGCGATGAAATTCAGGATCATGAAGCGCGGCCAGTAGATGCCGCTCATGCCGCAGGCGAACGAACTGAAGTTCCGCACGACATAGATGAAGCGGAAACTGAGGATGAACCAGGTGTCGAACCGCCGCAGCCAGGTGAGGGCGAGGTCGGTGCCGGCCCGCATCTTCGGGAAGCGCGTGACCAGCCGCTCGCCATAGCGCCGGCCGAGGAAGAAATAGAGATTGTCGCCGCAGAAGCTGCCGATCCATGCGCAGGCGATCAGGTAATCGAGCCGCAGGATGCCGAGCTGGGCCGCGAATCCGGCGAAGATCACGAACGTTTCGCCTTCGAGGAACGTCCAGAAGAACGTGATCACGTAGAACCACGTTCCGTGGCTTTCGATCCATTCGATCATCGGCGGATTCGCATGCGGGGGTCGGGACAGCCGGAAACGAGGTTGGCGGAACAAGGCAGGGGGCGCATCCTATGCAGCGTGTCCCCCGCCTGTCCACCACGCCGGAAAACTGCCGGATTGGACTAAATAACTGTCCGGGCATGCGGTTTCGGACGGGTTGACAGGGGGGCGGTGCGCCCGTATGGTCGCGCCTCTTTTCGGCCGGGGTGTCCCGGGCGGAGCCAATTTCAGCCACCGGGACCCGTCGTATCATGAAGGTCGTGAATTCCCTCAAGTCGGCCAAGAAGCGCGACAAGGACTGCAAGATCGTCCGTCGCAAGGGTCGCGTCTACGTCATCAACAAGAAGAACCCCCGTTTCAAGGCCCGCCAGGGCTGATCAGGCTTCTTCTTCGCCGTGGATCTGAAACCGCGCCGGCCCTGCCGGCGCGGTTTTTCTTTGTGGCATGCGTGTGCGGCGGCACCCTAAAGTCGGGGCGGTTTTCCCGGGAGCGAACCCCATGCTGACCATGCCGGCTCCGGATCGCGCCGTGCTCGACCGGCGCGCGCAGATCGTCGCCGACCTGCGCGAAATCGTGCCCGGCGAGGGTGTCATCGACGCGCTCGAGGAACGCCGCGCCTTCGAAAGCGACGGGCTCAGCATCTATCGCGCCATTCCCATGGTCGTGGTCCTGCCGTCGACCGTGGCGCAGGTTTGCGCGATCCTGAAGTACTGCCAGGCCGGCAACATCCGCGTCGTTCCGCGCGGGGCGGGAACCGGGCTTTCGGGCGGCGCCCTGCCGCTGGAAGACGGCGTGCTTCTCGGCATGGCCAAGTTCAACAAGGTGCTCGACATCGACTTCGCCAACCGCTGTGCCCGCGTGCAGCCGGGGGTGACCAATCTCGGCATCACGCAGGCAGTACAACATGCGGGCTTCTATTACGCGCCCGATCCGTCCTCGCAGATCGCCTGCACGATCGGCGGCAATGTCGCGGAGAATTCGGGTGGCGTGCACTGCCTCAAATACGGCCTCACCACCAACAACGTGCTCGGCGTGGAACTCGTCACGATGGCGGGCGACGTGGTGCGCCTCGGCGGCAAGCATCTGGATGCCGGCGGTTACGACCTGCTCGGCGTGATCGTGGGTTCCGAAGGGCTGCTGGGCGTCGTCACCGAAGTGACCGTGCGCCTGCTGCGCAAGCCCGAGACCGCGCGCGCCGTGCTCGTGGGCTTCCCCACGCTGGAAGACGGCGGCAACTGCGTTGCCCAGATCATCGCCGAAGGCATCGTGCCGGGCGGGATCGAGATGATGGACAAGCCGGCCATCCACGCGGCCGAGGCGTTCGTCAACGCGGGCTACCCGCTCGACGTCGAGAGCCTGCTGATCGTCGAACTGGACGGGCCGAAGGCCGAAGTGGACGAACTCATCGCCGCGGTCGACCGCATCGCGCGCGAGAACAACGCCGTGTCGAGCCGCATTTCGGAGTCCGACGAGGAGCGCATGCGTTTCTGGGCCGGCCGCAAGGCGGCCTTCCCGGCGGTCGGGCGCATCAGCCCGGACTATATGTGCATGGACGGCACGATCCCGCGAAAGCGGCTGGCCGAAGTGCTGCGCGGCATTTCCGACATCGCGAAGCGCCACGGCGTGGGTGTTGCCAACGTCTTTCATGCCGGCGACGGCAACCTGCATCCGCTGATCCTGTTCGACGCCAACAAGGACGGCGAGCTGATGGCGGCCGAAGCGTGCGGTGCCGACATCCTGCGCCTGTGCGTGGAAGTGGGCGGCGTGCTCACCGGCGAGCATGGCGTGGGCATCGAGAAACGCGACCTGATGCCCACGATGTTCGACGAGGACGACCTCGCCACGCAGATGCGCCTCAAATGCGCGTTCGACCCGGCGGCACTCCTCAACCCCGGCAAGGTCTTCCCGCAGCTCCATCGCTGTGCGGAGATGGGGAAGATGCGCGTGCACAAGGGTCAGGTTCCGTTCCCGAACCTGCCGCGGTTCTGAACGCGATGGTCCTGAAGCCGACGAACGCCACCGAGCTATGCGATGCCGTCGCCTGGGCCGCTGCCGAGGGCGAGGCGCTCGAGATCGTCGGGACCGGCTCGAAGGCCGGCCTAGGCCGGCCGGTGCGACCGGCGCGCAGGCTCGACGTGTCGGCGCTTTCGGGTAGCATCGAGTACGAGCCCGAAGAACTCGTCCTCACCTGCGGGGCGGCCACGCCGATGCGCGAGATCCTGCTGCTGCTCGAACAGCGCGCGCAGATGCTCGCCTTCGAGCCGCCGGATTTCGGCGCACTCTACGGGCTTGCACCCGAGGGCGGGACGATCGGCGGGGCGCTCGCCGCCAATCTCGCCGGCCCGCGCCGGATCAAGATGGGTTCGGCGCGCGACCATTTCCTCGGCTTCTCGGGCGTGTCTGGACGCGGCGAGGAGTTCAAGGCCGGCGGGCGCGTGGTCAAGAACGTCACCGGCTACGACCTGCCCAAGCTGATTGCCGGCTCGATGGGCACGCTTGCCGTGCTCGACCGCGTGACGGTCAAGGTGATGCCGGCGGCCCCCAAGACACGCACGGTGCTGGTCTTCGGCCTCGATCCGGCAAAAGCCGTCGTCGCGATGTCAGATGCGCTCAACAGCCCGTGGGAAGTGTCGGGTGCCGCCTATCTGCCGGCACAAGTCGCGAAGCGCTCGGGCGTCGATCACGTGTCGGGTGCCGCTGCCAGCGTCACCGCGATCCGCGTCGAGGGCACGGCCGTGTCGGTCGCGGCACGCTGCGAAGCGCTGCGCGTCAGCCTCGGCGCGTTCGGCCCGGTCGAGGAGCTGCACTCGCTGCGCACCGTCAGGCTCTGGCGCGAGATCCGCGACGTGGCCCCGCTGCTGCCCGATGCCGCGCGCGCGATGTGGCGCGTATCGGTTGCCCCCACGCAAGGCCCCGCCGCCGCCGCCAGCGTGCCGGATGCCGACTGGTTCCTCGACTGGGGCGGCGGCCTCGTGTGGCTCGCCGTGCCTGCGACCGGCGACGCCGGTGGCGCGAAGCTGCGCGCGGCTTACGCCGAAGGCCACGCGACCCTGATGCGCGCATCCGACGAACTGCGCGCCCGCGTGCCTGTGTTCCAGCCCGCGGCACCGGGTGTCGCCGCACTCAACAAGGGTGTGAAGGCGCAGTTCGATCCGCGCGGCATCCTCAATCCCGGCCGCATGTTCGAGGGGTTCTGAGCGCGCGATGCAGACCAGCTTCACCCTTGCCCAGCTTGCCGACGCGGACACGCGCGAGTCCGAGACGATCCTGCGCAAGTGCGTGCATTGCGGCTTCTGCACGGCGACGTGCCCGACCTATGTGCTGCTGGGCGACGAGCTCGATAGCCCGCGCGGGCGCATCTACCTGATCAAGGACATGCTCGAGAAGGGGCGTGCCGCGGACGCGCGCACGGTCAAGCATGTCGACCGGTGCCTGTCGTGCCTGTCGTGCATGACGACGTGCCCGTCGGGCGTCAACTACATGCATCTCGTCGATCACGCGCGTGCGCACATCGAAGAGACCTTCGTGCGCCCGTGGCACGAGCGGCTGCTGCGAAACGTGCTCGCTTACGTGCTGCCGAGCCCGGCCCGGTTCCGCGTGGCGCTGGTGGGCGCCATGCTCGCGCGCCCGTTCGCGTTCCTGCTGCCGAAGACCGGGCCGTTCGTGCGGCTGCGCGCCATGCTGGCGATGGCGCCGGCGAACATCCCGTCGCCTTCGAACGTGGACCTGCCGCAGGTCTTTCCGGCGCAAGGGCCGTTGCGCAAGCGTGTGGCGATCCTGCAGGGCTGCGCGCAGCAGGTGCTCGCTCCGCAGATCAACGAGGCGACGATCCGGCTGCTGACGCGGCTGGGCTGCGAGGTTTCGGTCGCACAGGGGTCGGGCTGCTGCGGGGCGCTGACGCACCACATGGGCAAGCTCGACGCGAGCCACGCCTCGGCGGCCGCCAATATCCGCGCATGGATGAAGCTCGGCGACGGGCAGGGGCCGGATGCCGTCGTCGTCAACGCGTCGGGCTGCGGCACGACGGTCAAGGATTACGGCTTCATGTTCCGCGAGGATGCGGAACTCAAAGGCCCGGCCGCCGAGATCTCGAAGCGCACGCGCGACGTCAGCGAACTGCTGGCCGAACTGGGCGTCGTGGCGCAGGCGCCCGAGAAGCTCGCGGTCGCCTACCATTCGGCCTGCTCGCTCCAGCACGGGCAGAAGCTGGGGGCGGTCCCGCGCAAGCTGCTCGTCGATGCGGGTTTCGACGTGCGCGATCCGGCCGAGGGGCATCTGTGCTGCGGCTCGGCCGGCACCTACAACCTGATGCAGCCCGAACTTGCCGGCCAGTTGCAGGCGCGCAAGGTGGCGAACCTGAAGGCGACGGGGGCCACGCTCGTCGCGGCCGGCAACATCGGCTGCATGGCACAGATCGCGGCAGCCGCCGACATGCCCGTCGTGCACACGGTCGAACTCATCGACTGGACCACCGGCGGACCGAAGCCGGCGGCACTCGCCTAACCCAGCAGCCGCGCCTCGACGCGCGCCAAAGCACCTGCGAACACGCGCGGATCGTCGGCCGCGCGCGCCAGCACCATGGCCCCCTGGATGGACGCGATCGCGTCGACCGCCTCGGTCCGAGCGGCGGCGGGGCCGCGACCGGCGACGACCAGCACGCGCGCCAGTGCTTCGATCCAGACTTGGAAATGTTTGCGTAAGGTCGGCGCGAACCGGTCGCGCGTGTCGTCGAGCGCGAAGAGCGCGAATGCGCACACGCGCTTGCCGGATTTCTGGTGCGCCTCGACGGCCCGGCACATCTCGCGGATCGAGCGGCGCGGATCGCCGGGATGGTTGAGCGGCCCCAGCACCTCGACCGCGAACCACGCGTCGATTTCGGCGAGCACGGCCTCGGCCATCTCCGCCTTGCCGCGCGGGAAGAAGTGATAAAGCGAGCCCTTGCCAAGCCCGGTCGCGCGCCCGATGGCGCCGAGACTTGCCCCGGCATAGCCATGCGTGCGGAACACCTCGGCGAGCCTGGGCAGCAGGTCGGCGCGTTCGGCGATCTGGCGGGTCATGCGGGTCCTGTAGCAAATGGTACAGACTGTACCGAATGGATAACAAAATGATGACGGATTCGCCATCCGATTCGGCAGCGCCAGTGCATGCGGGATGAATATCCGTTCTGGAACAGAGTGTTATACGCCCCGAGAGCGGGGTTGACCCGCCGGCACGCGTGCCCCTAGACCCATGCCGGTTTCATCGACGGGGGCTTCCATGACCGCACGCAAACGCCCGACACCGAATACCCCGCCTGCGGGTGCCACCGCCGCTCTCGCCCTTTCCGACGGCACCGTCTTCTGGGGTCACGGTATCGGGGCGCCGGCGAAGAAGACCGGCGAGGTGTGCTTCAACACCTCGATCACCGGCTATCAGGAAATCCTGACCGATCCGTCCTATGCCGGGCAGATCATCACCTTCACCTTCCCGCATGTCGGCAATGTCGGCACGAACGAGGAAGACATCGAGACAGTGACACCCGCCGCTCTCGGTCTCGTGCTGCGCGCCGACGTGACACAACCCTCGAACTTCCGCGCCACGCGCCATCTCGACGCGTGGCTGAAGTCGAACGGCCTGCCCGGCATCACCGGCGTGGATACGCGCGCGTTGACGCGCCACATCCGCGACACCGGTGCACCGAGCGGCACGCTGGTGCACGCCCCCGACGGCAAGCTCGACGCGGCTGCACTGGTCGCCGAAGCCAAGGCGTGGCCCGGCCTCGAAGGCATGGATCTCGCCAGGGAAGTGACCACGCGCCAGTCCTATTCGTGGGACGAGACGGCGTGGGTTCTGGGCAAAGGCTACGGCAAGCTTTCCAAGCCGCGCTTCAACGTCGTCGCGGTCGACTATGGCGCCAAGCGCAACATCCTGCGCTGCCTCGCCCAGGCCGGCTGCAAGGTGACGGTCGTGCCCGCGTCCGCAACGGCCGACGACATCCTGCGCCACAAGCCCGATGGCGTGTTCCTGTCCAACGGCCCCGGCGATCCGGCGGCGACGGGCGTGTACGCCGTTCCCACGATCAAGGCGCTGCTCGACAAGCGCGTGCCGATCTTCGGCATCTGCCTCGGCCACCAGCTTCTGGCACTGGCTCTCGGTGCCAAGACCACGAAGCTGCATCTCGGGCATCGCGGCGCCAACCATCCCGTGCAGGACATCGAGACCGGCAAGGTCGAGATCACGTCGCAGAACCATGGCTTCGCGGTGCTGCCCGAAACGCTGCCGAAGAATGCGGTCGTCACGCACGTGTCGCTGTTCGACAAGACGAACGAAGGCCTGCGCTGCACCGACCGCCCGGCCTTCTCGGTCCAGTACCACCCCGAAGCAAGCCCCGGCCCGCAGGACGCGCACTACCTGTTCGAGCGGTTCACCACCCTGATGGCCAACCCGAAGGCAGCCTGATCTCATGCCCAAGCGCACCGACATCAAATCGATCCTCATCATCGGGGCCGGGCCCATCGTGATCGGGCAGGCGTGCGAGTTCGACTATTCGGGCACGCAAGCCTGCCGCGCGCTGAAGGCCGAGGGCTACCGCATCGTGCTGGTCAATTCGAACCCGGCGACGATCATGACCGACCCGTCGCTGGCGGACGCCACGTATGTCGAGCCGATCGTGCCGGAGATCGTCGAGAAGATCATCGCGAAGGAACGCCCCGATGCGTTGCTGCCCACGATGGGCGGGCAGACGGCGCTCAACGTCGCGATGAAGCTTGCCGACACGGGCGTGCTGGAAAAATACGGCGTGGAACTCATCGGTGCCAACCGCGACGCCATCGACAAGGCCGAGGACCGGCTGCGTTTTCGCGACGCGATGACGAAGATCGGTCTCGAAACCCCCAAGTCGATGCTGGTCAAGAGCATGGACGAGGCGAAGGCGGCCCTTGCCGCCGTCGGCCTGCCCGCGATCATCCGCCCCAGCTTCACGATGGGCGGGACGGGCGGCGGGATCGCCTACAACGAAGAGGAATACGAGCAGATCGTGTTCGGCGCCCTGCGCGCCAGCCCCGTCGGTTCGACGCTGGTCGAGGAAAGCGTGCTGGGCTGGAAAGAATTCGAGATGGAGGTCGTGCGCGACCGCAAGGACAACTGCATCATCGTCTGCTCGATCGAGAACGTCGATCCGATGGGCATCCATACCGGCGACAGCGTGACGGTGGCACCCGCTTTGACGCTGACCGACAAGGAATTCCAGATCATGCGCAACGCGTCGATCGCGACGCTGCGCGAGATCGGCGTGGATACCGGCGGCTCGAACGTGCAGTTCGCGGTCGATCCCAAGACCGGCCGCATGATCGTCATCGAGATGAACCCGCGCGTGTCGCGCTCGTCGGCCCTCGCGTCCAAGGCCACCGGCTTTCCCATCGCCAAGATCGCGGCGAAGCTCGCGGTCGGCTACACGCTCGACGAGCTCGACAACGACATCACGGGTGTCACACCCGCCGCATTCGAGCCCACGATCGACTATGTCGTCGTCAAGATCCCGCGCTTCACGTTCGAGAAGTTCCCCGGCACGCCCGCTTTGCTGACCACGTCGATGAAGTCGGTCGGCGAATCGATGGCGATCGGACGCTGCTTCCAGGAAGCCTTGCAGAAGGCGCTGCGCTCGATGGAGACGGGCCTGACCGGTCTCGACGAGATCGACATCCCCGACGACGATGCCGGCAAGATCCGCGAGGCGATCGTCGCCGCCCTTGCACGCCCCACGCCCGACCGGCTGCTGGTGATCGCACAGGCGCTGCGCTTCGGCTTCGCGGTCGAGGAAATCTGCCGTATCTCCAGCTTCGATCCGTGGTTCGTGCGCCAGGTCGAGGATCTGGTGACGGCGGAAGCCGAGATCCGCAAGAAGGGCCTGCCGAAGGACGCGGCAGGCTGGACGCGCGTCAAGCAGATGGGTTTCGGCGACGCGCGCCTGGCCCAGCTCGTCAAGAAGCCGGAGGCCGACGTGTCGGCTGCACGCCGCGGCGTGGGCGTCGTGCCCGTCTTCAAGCGCATCGACACCTGTGCGGCCGAGTTCGCCAGCAAGACGCCCTATCTCTATTCGAGCTACGAGACGCCCTCGATCGACGGGCCGCAGAGCGAGGACGAGGCGACGGACCGCACCAAGGTCGTCATCCTCGGCGGCGGGCCCAACCGCATCGGCCAGGGCATCGAGTTCGACTATTGCTGCGTGCACGCGGTCTATGCGCTGCGCGAAGCCGGCTACGAGACCATCATGGTCAACTGCAACCCGGAGACCGTATCGACGGACTACGACACGGCCGACCGCCTCTATTTCGAACCGCTGACGCCCGAGACGGTGATCGAGATCGTCCGGCGCGAACAGACCAATGGCAAGGTGCTGGGCGTGATCTGCCAGTTCGGCGGCCAGACGCCGCTGCGCCTGGCGCACGCGCTTGCCGATGCCGGCATCCCGATCCTGGGCACCACGCCCGACGCGATCGACCTTGCCGAAGACCGCCAGCGTTTCGCCAAGCTGCTCGACAAGTTGAAACTCGAACAGCCGGCCTCGGGCACGGCGTTCTCGGCCAAGGAGGCCGAGGAGGTCGCCGCGAAGATCGGCTATCCCGTGCTGCTGCGCCCGAGCTACGTGCTGGGCGGGCGCGCGATGAAGATCGTGCATTCGGTCGACCAGCTGCGCGGCTTCATCGCCGAAGCGGTGCGCGTGTCGGGCAAGAACCCGGTGCTGGTGGACAGCTACCTGCAGGAAGCGATCGAGGTCGATGTCGACGCGGTCGCCGACGGCGAGGGCGTGCATGTCGCCGGCATCATGGAGCATATCGAGGAAGCGGGCATCCATTCGGGCGACAGCGCGTGCTCGCTGCCGCCCTATTCGCTGCCCAAGAAGATCCTCGACGAGATCGAGCGCCAGACCGTGGCGCTTGCCAAGGGGCTCGGCGTCGTCGGCCTGATGAACGTGCAGTATGCGGTCAAAGACGGGCGCGTCTATGTGCTGGAAGTCAATCCACGTGCTTCGCGCACGGTGCCGTTCGTCGCGAAGGCCACCGGAGTTGCCATCGCCAAGATCGCCGCGCGCATCATGGCGGGCGAGAGCCTCGCCTCGTTCAAGCTCAAGAAGCGCAAGCTCGACCATGTCGCGGTCAAGGAAGCGGTGTTCCCGTTCGCGCGCTTCCCGGGCTCGGACACGCTGCTGGGGCCGGAGATGAAATCGACCGGCGAGGTCATGGGCATCGACGCCGATTTCGGCCACGCCTTCGCCAAGGCGCAGATGGGGGCCTCGCAGAAGCTGCCCGTCAACGGCACGGTCTTCATCTCGGTGCGCGATGCCGACAAGAAGGCGATCGTCGGGCCCGCCAAAAAACTTGCGGCCCTCGGCTTCCGGATCATGGCCACCGGCGGGACCGCCACGTTCCTCCAGAAGAACGGTCTGGAGGTCACGCTGGTCAACAAGGTGCTCGAAGGACGACCCCATATCGTCGACGCGATGAAGTCCGGCCAGGTCCACCTGGTCTTCAACACGACGGAAGGTGCTCAGGCGGTGTCGGACTCCTTCAGCCTGCGCCATGCGGCCCTAATGGGTGGTATTGCCTACTATACTACCGTATCTGGTGCCCGCGCGGCCGCCGAAGCGATCACGGCCCTGCGCGCCGGCAGTCTTGAAGTGGCGCCGCTCCAAGCGTACTTTAAAGGTGCCTTCTGACGGCAACCCCCGAGCAACGCGGGTCATGCAGGACGGCCGATCCCAACCGGGTCGCCGAGGCTGGATAGCGTTGCGAAACGGGCGGCTGGCGTCGGAAGCCGGAGGAGAGACGGAGTTCGAGTACGGGCACGATGGACAAGATTCCGATGACGCGCGAGGGCTACGAGCGCCTCGAAGCCGAGCTCAAGAACCTCAAGTCGGTCGAGCGGCCGGCCGTGATCCGGGCGATCGCGGAAGCCCGCGACCATGGCGACCTTTCCGAGAACGCCGAGTATCACGCCGCGCGTGAGCGCCAGTCCTTCATCGAGGGCCGCATCGGCGAGCTCGAGGACAAGGTGAGCCGCGGCGAGATCATCGACGTGGCCTCGCTGACCGGCAAGCAGATCAAGTTCGGCGCCAAGGTGACGCTGGCCGACGAGGACACCGACGAGGAGTCGACGTACCAGATCGTCGGCGCCGACGAGGCCGACGTCGAGAAGGGCCGCATCTCGATCACCTCGCCTCTGTCGCGCGCCCTCATCAACAAGCAGGCGGGCGACAAGGTCGAAGTGACCACGCCGCGCGGCCACAAGGCCTACGAGATCATCAAGGTCCGCTTCAAGTAGCGCGCCTGCGAACTCGCGCTTGATTTCGCGCGCTGACGCGCGTATACGATTTTCCGCGCGGGGCCACCGGCAGTCGCCCCGCCATTTTCCCAAGACGACCCGCTCGTCCAAGCACTGCCTTTCGGGGGACCCGCACGGGTCCTTGCCGGGAGGTGACGGACGATGACGCTTGCCAAATCGACGAACCGCTATTCGATCAAGCCGCTGGGCGCAAAGCCGGAGACCTATCCGGGCTACAGCGAAAAGCTGATCGTCAGCCATTTCGAGAACAACTATGCGGGTGCCGTGAAGCGGCTCAACGCGATTTCGGCGCGGCTCGAAGCACTCGATCCTGGTGCTGCCGTGTTCGAGTGGAACGGCCTCAAGCGCGAAGAGGTCGTCGCGTACAACTCGATGCTTCTCCACGAGGTCTATTTCGAGGCGATCGGCGCGCCCGTGCCGCCGCCCGTCGATCTCGCCGCCGCGATCGACCGGGATTTCGGTTCGTTCGCGAACTGGCAGCTACGCTTCGCGGCCTGCGCCAAGGCGCTTGCCGGCGGCTCGGGCTGGGTGGTTCTCGTGCGCGAGAACCGCGACGGCCGCCTTGCCATCCAGTGGAGTGCGGACCACACGATGGGCTTTGCCGGCGCGACGCCGATCCTCGCACTCGACATGTACGAGCACGCCTATCACATGGACTACGGTGCCAAGGCGGGCGCTTATGTCGACGCGTATTTCGGCGCGATCGACTGGACGCAGGCTGGCCGCCGCTGGCGCAATGCCGAACCGGCGAAGAACCCGCATGCGGTGACGCTCGACGACCTCGCGCGGATCGACGGCGTGTTCGTTGATGCGCGGCGCGGCCCCACCTACGCGGCATCGACCGAGATCCTGCCCGGCGCGCTCCGCGTCGATCCGGCGGCACCCGACGGGGCCAAGGCGGGCCTGCCGCGCGACCGCGAAATAATCGTCTATTGCGTGCTGGGATTCAGCTTCAGCCAGGACACGGCCGCGGCGCTACGCGCGCAAGGCTACCGGGCGCGCTATCTCGACACCGGCATCGCCGGATGGCGCGCGATGGGTAACCCGCTTGGCTCCAAGAAGGGAGAATCCGCATGAGGTGGATCACCCGCGAACGCCCGAAGATCGACCGCGTGGCCTGCCCCTGGCTGGTCGCACGTTTCATCGACAAGGCGCCCGAGTTCCTGTTCGTGGCGTCGGGCAAGGTCCTGTCGGAGGCCAAGCGGCTCGACGCGATCCCCTACGACGTGCCGGGCGTGGAACTCACCCACGACGGCCCGCTGTGCAGCTTCGACGCGTTCCTGAAGAAGTACGGCCTGACGGACCCCGCACTGGCGCACCTCGCGATCATCGTGCGCGGGGCCGATACCGGACGCCCGGAGCTGGCGCCGGAATCGGCCGGGCTGCTGGCGGCCTCGCTCGGCCTGTCGGCGATCCATGCCGCCGACGACCATGCGATGCTTGCGCAGGGCTTCGTGCTGTACGACGCTCTCCATGCGTGGGCGCGCAAGGCACAAGGCGAAACCCACAACTGGCCGCCCAAGGGATGAACGAGATGCCCGACGCTTCCGCACCCGCCTCGTCCGGCCCCGCCGCATCGGCGCGCCCGTCGTTCGGCGAGGCGCTCGCCTACTGGTTCCGGCTCGGCTGCCTGTCCTTCGGCGGCCCGGCTGGCCAGATCGCGATGATGCAGCACGATCTCGTCGACGGGAAACGCTGGATCGCGCAGCGCGCGTTCCTGCGCGGCCTGTCCTTCGCCACGCTGCTGCCGGGGCCGGAGGCCACGCAGCTTGCCGTCTATATCGGCTGGCGGCTGCATGGCACGCTCGGCGGCGTCGTCGCGGGATCGCTGTTCGTCATTCCGGGCGTGCTGTGCATGCTTGCCCTTTCCTACATCGCGGCGGCGCACGGCGAGACCGGCTTCGTGGGCGCGATCTTCGACGGGCTCAAGCCCGTCGTCATCGCGATCGTCATCCACGCGGTCTGGCGGATCGGCCGGAAATCGCTCCACACGTGGCAGGCGGTGGCTCTTGCCGCAGCGGCTTTCGTCGCGATCCACTTCGTCTCGATCGATTTTCCGTGGGTCGTCGCGGCGGCGGCCGTGATCGGCTGGCTGTCCGCGCGCGGGGCGGCACCCTCGCCGTTTGCCGCCGGCGGGCACGGCGCCGATGCCGACGAAGACGAGCCGTCGGCCGTCCTTCCCGCCAACCCGACGCGGCGCTTCGTGAAGCTCGGGGCGATTTTCGCGGTGCTGTGGGCCGTCCCGGTCGGCCTCGTGCTGCTGGCGATGGGCACGCGCCCGTTCTTCGACATCGCCGAGCTGTTCACCAAGGCGGCGTTCGTCACGTTCGGCGGCGCCTATGCCGTGCTGCCCTACGTCGCCGATGCGGCCGTGAATTTCTATGGCTGGCTCACGCCGGCCGACATGCTCAACGGCCTTGCCCTTGCCGAGACGACGCCGGGACCGCTGATCCTCGTGCTCCAGTTCGTCGGCTTCTTTGCCGGCTGGAACGCCGGCCTCGCGGACCCGCTCGCGGCGGCCGTGGCGGGTGCGCTGCTGGCAAGCTACGTCACGTTCCTGCCGAGCTTCCTGTTCATCCTTGCCGGTGCCCCGTATATCGAGGGCCTGCACGAGAACAAGGGTGCGTCCGCTGCCCTTGGCGCCATCACGGCGGCGGTCGTCGGCGTGGTGCTGAACCTCGCGGTCTTTCTCGGTCAGGCGGTGTTCGTGCCGGCACCGGGCGTCGTCGACTTCGTGGCATTGGGTGTCGCGGCGATCGCCTTCGTGGCGCTCGTGCGCTTTGGTGCGGCGATCCACTGGCTGGTGCTCGCCGGGGCCGCATTCGGTCTCGCGCGCTACGCGACGGGGCTGTGACGAAACGCTTCCAGCGCCGGATCGAGGATTTCGCCTGCGGCAACTGCGGGCGGACGGTGACCGGCGACGGCTATACGAACCACTGCCCGCATTGCCTGTGGTCGCGCCATGTCGACGTCAATCCGGGCGACCGCGCAGCCGAGTGTGGCGGCCTGATGCGGCCGCTGCGCGTGGAAACGCAAGGCGGTGCCTGGACGCTGGTGCACGAATGCGCGTCCTGCCGCACGGTTCGGCGCTGCAAGACCGCGACGGCGGACGAACGCGACGCGCTGCTCGCGCTTGCGCGCGTCGCGGCCGCGGAGGCGGCTAGCGGAAAAAGACGAACGTGACGAGCACGAAGCACGGGATCAGGAAAATCCCCGACCACATCATGTAGCCAAGGAACCCCGGCATCTTGACGCCGCCGGCTTCCGCGATCGCCTTCACCATGAAGTTGGGCGCGTTGCCGATATAGGTGTTGGCCCCCATGAACACGGCACCGGCCGAGATCGCCGCCAGCGTCGAGGCCAGCGGCCCCATCAGCTCGACCGCGTCGCCGCTGGCCATGTTGAAGAACACGAGATAGGTCGGCGCGTTGTCGAGGAAGCTCGACAGCCCGCCCGCCATCCAGAAATACATCGCGTCGTTCGGTTTGCCGTCCGGACCAGTGACCAGCGCCACCAGTCCCGCGAACGCCCCGTCGGGGCCGGCGCGCAGCATCGCGATGACGGGCACGATCGTGGCGAAAATGCCGAAGAAGAGCTTGGCGACTTCCAGGATCGGACCCCACGAGAAATCGTTGCCCTCGCGGATTTCGGCGGGCGTCGCGGCGAACGACCAGGCGGCGAGCCCGATCAGGATCACGTCGCGCACGAGGCCTTCCAGCGGCACGTGCGTGCCGAGCACGACGAACTCGATCCCCGGCTTCCACACGCCCGACAGCAGGACGGCACCCACGACACCGCCGAGCAGTAGCAGGTTGAACGTGCCGTCGAGGCGCACGCGGTTGTCGGGCGTGGGATCGGGCTTGGGCGGCAGGTGCGTGTCGAACCGGTAGAAATACGTGTCGAGCGCATAGAACGCGACAAGCAGGATCGCCGTCACGAGCAGCATCGGCGCGAAAAGATGGACCGTCGGCCAGAAGAAATCGACGCCCTTGAGGAAGCCCAGGAACAGCGGCGGATCGCCCAGCGGCGTCAGGCTGCCGCCCACATTGGCGACGAGGAAAATGAAGAAGATCACGACATGCGCGTTGTGCCGCCGATCGTCGTTGGCGCGCAGCACCGGCCGGATCATCAGCATGGCGGCACCCGTCGTGCCGGTGATGCTCGCGATGCCCGTGCCGATCGCCAGCAGGGTCGTGTTGGTCGCCGCACTGCCGTGGATGTTGCCGCGCACGAGCACGCCGCCGGCGATGGTGAACAGGGCGCCGATCAGGATCAGGAACGGGACATACTCCGCCAGCATCACATGGGCCATCGTCTCGACGACGGTGCCGAAAGGATGCGTGGCGAGAAACGGGACGACGAACGCCAGCGCCCAGCCGAGCGCGATCTTGCCGTAGTGGTAATGCCAGATGGCCGGGGCCAGCAGCGGCAATACCGCAATCGACAGCAGCACGCCGGCGAACGGGACCGCCCACCAGGCCGACAGGGCGGCACCGTCGAGGCCGTCGGCGGCATGGGCCGGAGCGGAAAATGCGAGACCGGCGAGCACGATCGCCGCAACGAGGTGCGCTTTGGGAAATTTCATCATGGCGCCGACATTCGCCGCCCGAAACGCGCGCGTCAAGTCGTCCGTTTTCTAGAAATACAGCACCGTGAGAAGTGCCAGCGGCGGCAGCACGAACGCGCACGACCAGCCCATATAGCCGAAGAACGACGGCATGCGCACGCCCTTCTCCTCGGCGATGGCCTTGACCATGAAGTTGGGCGCGTTGCCGACATAGCTGAGCGCGCCCATGAAGACCGAGCCGCACGAGATCGCCAGCAGCGTCGTGCCAAGCGGCCCCATCAGCGCCTGCGGATCGCCGCCCGCGAGATTGAAGAACAGCAGATAGGTCGGCGCGTTGTCGAGGAAGGCCGACAGGATTCCCGTCACCCAGAAATACGTGGCGTTCGCCGGTTGCCCGTCGATATTCAGCAGGCCGATCAGGCCGCCCAGCGCGCCGTCCTGGCCGGCACGGATGATCGCGATGGCCGGCACGATCGTCACGAAGATCCCGACGAAGAGCTTGGCGACCTCCGCGATCGGCCCCCAGGTGAAGCCGTTGAGCGCCCGGCTCTCGTCGCGCGTGATCTTGAGCGAGACGATTGCGAGGACCACGAGGGCGGCCGAGCGCAGCACGCTTTCGCCCGCGACCTTCGTGTGGAAGATCTCGATGTCCCAGCCCGCCTTCCAGATGCCCGACACGAGCACGGCGGCCACGATGCCGGCGAGCAGCGCGAAGTTGCCCTTGCCCTCGATGCCGAAGGGTTCGCGTTCGGCAAGGTGGCCGGCCGGCGGCGGATCCTCCTTCGCGTAATAGTAGCTGTCGAGCAGCCAGAATGCGGCGAGCAGCGGCACCGCGAGGACCAGCATCGGCACGAACATCCGCGTCGTCACCCAGAAGAAGTCCACACCTTCGAGGAAGCCGATGAACAGCGGCGGATCGCCCAGCGGCGTCAACGCGCCGCCGATATTGCCCACGAGGAAGATGAAGAACACGAACACGTGCGCGTTGTTCCGGCGCCAGGCGTTGGCGCGCAGCATCGGCTGGATCAGCAGCATGCAGGCCCCCGTGGTGCCCATGATGCTGGCGATCGCGGTGCCGCCCGCGAGCATCGCGGTGTTGACCGCAGGCGTGCCGACCATTGCACCCTTGAGGCGCACGCCGCCCGCGACGACATAGAGGGCGAGCAGCAGCACGATGAACGGCACGTATTCGATCAGCATCGTGTGGATGAACTCGTAGAGCGCGGTCTCGATGCCGAACACCGCGGCGCACGGCACGAGGAAGGCGAGGGCGCACGCACCGGCGTACTTGCCATAGTGGGCGTGCCAGGCGTGTGCGGCCAGCAGCGGCCCGAGCGCGATGCCCGCCAAGATCGCCACGAAGGGCAGCATCCAGACGAGGCCGAGCGAACTCCCGTCGAGAGATGGTGCGCCGGCTTCGGCGGAATGCGCGGCCCCGGCGGAAAGAAGCAGGGCGAGAGTCACGACCAGACGGCTGTATGTTGTCATTGCTCGGGGGAATCTCCGGAACTGCGGTGCCCGAGTATGTCGAGTGGATATCGGAGATATCAAGAAAAAATGCGGATTCCACAGCAAGTCATCGCAGAATGCTGGTGTTTGTATGAACTACTACAACTGTATGAAATTTCTAACGATTGCAATTTTTACGGTGACCAACTTACCATGGTAAGTGACTCGCTGGAGCCTGCATGGCCGTCCGATCCACCCGACCGAAGAAGACAAGACCCGGCCGCAAGAAGAGTGCGGTCCAGGTCGATCTCCTGTCGCCGACGGACGATCTGGCCTTCTACGTCTATATCGCCGCGCGCAACCGGCGCGCGCCTCTCAAGATCGGGGCCACCGGCAATCTTGCCGCACTGGCGCCGCTGCGCCTGCTCTGGTTCGAGCGGCTCGACGACATTCCCGCGGCAATGGCACTCGCCGAACGAATCGGCCGCTGGCCGCGCGAGTGGCGGCTCAGGATGATCGCGCGCACGAACCCCGAGTGGCGCGATCTCGTGGCCGACATGAAGGTCTAGGCGGCGAGATCGGCCTTTCCGGTCGCGACGATCGTTTTGACGAGGCGATGGATCGTGTCGTTCTGGCTGAGCGAGATGCCGACGAAGCCGCGCTCGCGCCGGGCAAGGCGACCGGTAAGCGTCTCGGTCTGGCCGGACACGGACACGCGCAGCGGGGCACCGGGAAGCGCGTCGATCTCGCCGGCGAACCGGCAGCCGGCACCCGAGATGTCGACAAGCCGGCCCTCGTAGGACCTGCCGCCGACCTCGATGCGCGCCGCGACGTCGCAGGCATGGCGCTCGAACGTGCGCCGCTCGCCGGCGGTGCGCATCGACTCGACGAACGCCTCGACCTCGCCGCGCAGTTCGTTGGTCTGCCGGGCGAGATCGCCGGACGCCTCGAGTACCTCGTTGGCGGCCGAGCCGGTCTCGACGGCGGCCTGCGTCACCTGTGCGATGGCTTGCGTCACGGTCTTCGTCGAGTTGCTGGCGTCCTGGACGTTGCGCACGATCTCCTGCGTGGCCGCCCCCTGCTGCTCGACGGCGGCCGCGATGGACGACGAGATCTGGCTCACGCGCGCGATGATCTCCGAGACCTTGCCGAGAGAACCCGTGGCCTCGCCGGTCGCACCCTGGACCGCCTTGATCTTGGCGGCGATCTCTTCGGTCGCCCGACTGGTCTGGTTGGCGAGGCTCTTGACCTCGCTTGCCACCACCGCGAAGCCCTTGCCGGCATCGCCCGCGCGCGCCGCCTCGATCGTGGCGTTGAGGGCGAGCAGGTTGGTCTGCCCGGCGATGTCGTTGATGAGCTTGACCACGTCGCCGATCTGGTTCGCCGCTTCGACCAGGCTCGCCACGATCTTGTCGGTGCGGCCGGTTTCCTCGACGGCGTCGCTGGCGATGCGGGTCGCCTGTTCGACCTGCTGGCCGATCTCGCGCACGGTCGCGAGCATCTCTTCGGTGGCGCCGGCCACCGTCGAAAGGTTCGCCGAGCTCTGCGTGGCCGACTGCGTGACCTGCTCGGCCTGCTTGCGCGTCGTCTCGGCGGTGTCGGTCATCGTCTTCGAGGTCGCCTGCATCTCCTCGGCGGCGGCCGACAGGGTCTGCAGCACGCCGGAAACGGCGGCGTTGAACTCGCCCGTCAGGTCCTCGACCGTCTGGGTACGACGTTCCTTGTTCGCGCGTTCGGCGGCGGCGGCGGCCTCGAGGCGGCGCTGTTCGCGCCCGGTCTCGAGGAAGATCGCAAGGGCCGCGGCGAGCAGGCCGATCTCGTCCTTGCGCGCCGTGTCGGGCACCGTCACGTCAAGATTGCCCTTTGCGACCTCGTCCACGAGGCCGACCATCTTGCCCAGCGGGCCCGAAACCGAGCGCGCCAGCGCATAGCTGACCGCGAAGATGATGCCGCCGAGCACCAGCACGATCGCGCCGAACTCGAGGGCGTTGCGCAGCAGCGCCGCATTCACGTCGTCGATATAGACGCCCGAGCCGAGGATCCAGCCCCACGGCTCGAAGCCGCGCACGAACGAGATCTTCTCGACCGGCTTGTCGTGGCCGGGCTTGGGCCACAGATAGGGCACGAAGCCCGAGCCGCTCTTGCGGACAGTCTCGACGAAGTTGCGGAACAGGAAATTGCCGTTGGGGTCCTTCACCTCGCCGACGTTCTTGCCTTCGAGGTCGGGGCGGAACGGATGCATGATGACGTTGGGTGCCGCATCCTGGACCCAGACATAGTCGTCGTCGCCATAGCGGATCGCCTTGATCGCCGCGAGGGCGGTAGCCTTCGCCGCGTCGACGCCAATCGTGCCGGCGCGCGCGTCGGCCTCGTATTTGGCCGCGATCTTGGTCGCCGCGTCGACGATGGCGGCACTGCGCCGCCCGGCATCGTCGCGCATCTGGCCCTGGCTCATCAGCAGCGCCACGACGGCAAGAAGCGCCAGTCCGACCACCGAGATGGCCGGAATGATCGAAAGCTTTGTCGAGATTTTCATGTCGTCCCCCGGATGTCTTGGGCGGGAGACTAATCGAATACACATTAAATGTTGATGAATCTGGGCCGCCGCCGGCGCGGCATCCCGCCGCAGGCCGGTTCAGGCCAACTCGTTGGTAGGCAATATGAATATGCCGCCTTCCGGCAACTGCAGGTGTCGCATCGCGACGCCGAATGCGCGGTAAAGCAGGTCTGCGGCGAGCGCCTGCTCGGGCAGGCCGTCGGCGAGCACCCGCCCGGCGGCCATCAGCACCACGCGGTCGCAGAACCGGGCCGCGAGATTGAGGTCGTGCAGCACGGCGACGACTGCATGGCCCGCACCGGCCAAGGCCCGCGCGCGGTGCAGGATCGACTGCTGGTGCGCGATGTCGAGGCTGGCGGTCGGCTCGTCGAGCAGCAGGGCGCGCGGGCCGGTGGGGCCGTCGCGCGCGTCGAGCTGGGCGAGTGCGCGGGCGAACTGCACGCGCTGCTGCTCGCCGCCCGACAAGGTCGAGTAACTGCGCTGTGCCAGAAGTTCGCCGCCGCAGGCACCCAGCGCATCGCTGGCCACACGCCGCGGATCGGTGCCGCCGGGATGTGCGAGCCGGCCCAGCGCCGCGACATCCAGTGCCGGAAGCTCGAAGGCCAGTGCGGCATGCTGCGGCAGCACGGCCCGCCGACGGGCGAGATCGCGCGGGTCCATCCGCGCGAGGTCGATGCCGTCGAACGTAACCGTGCCGCTGTCGGGCGCCATCTCGCCGGCCAGCACGCGCACGAGGGTCGATTTGCCCGCACCGTTGGCCCCGACGATGCCGACGAGTGCGCCCGTCGCGGCCGTGAAATCCACGCGGTCGAGCAAGCGGCGATTGCCGCGCGCCACCACGATGCCGCTTGCCGCGATCATGCCGCCAGCCGCCGGCGTTCGCGCCAGATCATGGCGGCGAAGAAGGGAGCGCCGATCGCCGCGGTGACGAGGCCGACCGGCATCTCGGCCGGTGCGAGTGCCACGCGCGCCAGCGTGTCGGCCGCGATCAGAAGTGCTGCCCCGCCGGCCGCCGACAGTGGCAGCACGAAGCGGTGCAGCGGGCCCGCGACCAGGCGCACCAGATGCGGCACGACGAGGCCGACGAAGCCGATGGGCCCGGCGACCGACACGGCCGCTCCCACGCTTGCCGCGACGCCGACCACGGCCAGCCGCTTCATCCGTTCGACGCCGATGCCCAGATGTCCGGCCTCGCGTTCGCCGAGGATCAGCGCGTCGAGCCCGCGTGCCAGCAGCGGCGACAGGCACAGCACGGCCAGGGCGGCCGGGGCAACGAGGGCAAGCCGCTCCCACGTGGCGCCGCCGAGGCTGCCGAGGATCCAGAACGTGATGTCGCGCAGCTGCCGGTCGTCGCTCGAATAGATGATGATGCCCGTGGCCGCACCCGCCAGCGCGTTGGCGGCGATGCCGGCAAGGATGAGTGTCGCGACCGGCGTGCGACCGCCGGTGGACGCGAGCCGCTCCACCCCGAACGCCGCGACGAGCGCGCACACGAACGCGGCGAGTGGCAGCATGGCGCCGCCCGCATGCCCGAGGAAGATCGCGAGGGCCGCCCCGAACGCGGCCCCGTTGGAAACGCCCAGCACGCCCGGATCGGCGAGCGGGTTGCGGAACAGCCCCTGCATGATCGCACCGGCAAGGCCGAGGACCGCGCCCACGGTCCCGGCAAGCAGCACGCGCGGCAGGCGCAGCACCGCGACGACGGCGACGGCCTGCGCGTCGACATCCCGCCAGCCGAGAACCCAGCCCGCGAGTGCGCGCGCGACTTCGCCCGGCGGCAGGTAGAGCGGCCCCGTTCCCAGTGCGAACGTGGCGATGCTGCCCAGTGCCAGGATCGCGAGGAGATTGATCCGCCAGCTCACGGCCGGTCGGCGAGCCAGGCGCGTGGCGGCAGCGGGGCGAGGTCGGCCTGCGGATGAAGTGCACGCGCCAGCGCATGTGCCGCATGCGCGGTGCGCGGGCCGAAGCCCAGCAGATAGACCGCATCGAGCGTGACCACTTGCGTGCCGCGAAGCGTTGCGAACTGCGCCAGTGCCTGGAACGCGGCAAGGCCGCCCAATGCCGCGATCGTCTGGTCGGTCGCCAGGATCGCGTCGGGGCGGGCGGCCAATAGGGCTTCGGGCGACAGCGGCTTGTAGCCGCGATAGGCATCGACCGCGTTGGTGGCGCCGGCAAGTTCGATGATGCTCGCCGCCGCCGTCTCGCGGCCTGCGGCCATCGGCGCACCGCCGCCTGCCGACAGCACGAACAGCACGCGCTTGCGCTTGAGGCCCGCCACGTCGCGCGCGAGGCTTGCGAAATCCGCTTCGACAGCACCGGCCAGTGCCGCCGCCTGTGTTTCCAGCTCCAGCGCCTTGCCGATCGCGAGGATGCGTGCGCCGACCGACGCGGCATCGTAGCCGTCCCCCGCGCGCACGACCCGCACGCCGGCTGCCGTCAGCTGCGCCATCGTCGCCGGCGGGCCGGCTTCTTCGGCCGCGAGCAGCACGTCCGGCCGCACCGAGGCGATCCCTTCGGCACCAAGTGCCCGCAAGTATCCCAGTTGCGGCAGGCGGCGCGCGGCGGCGGGGAACTGGCTGGTCGTGTCGACCGCGACAAGCCGGTCCGCCGCCCCCAGCGCGTAGACGATCTCGGTGAGACCGCTGCCCGCGACGGCCACGCGCCGGGGCGGTTCGGCCGCGACGGGGGCAGCGGCAAGGGCGCACGCGACGAGGGCGAGGACCGCGCGCATCGTCAGTTCGCCTCCGCGACGGCGACTTCGTCGACCAGGGCCCGCCAGCGCAGGTCTTCGGGGATGCCGGGCTTGCGCTTGCCGAAGAACGTCGCGATCTGGGTACCGGCCGCGTCGTAGACCTCGAGCGACGTGACGATGCCGTCGTCGGTGGGCTTGCGCACGAGCCAGACGCTGTCGATGTCGGATTCCTTCAGGTGCAGGTTGAACGACGGGTCGAGCACGTTGAACCAGTCGCCCATCTGCTTGAGCCGGTCGACCGGGCCGCTGTGGATCTGGATGCACCCTTCGTTGCCCACGAACACCATGATCGGCACCTTCGATGCCGACGCCGCTTCGAGTGCCCGGCGTGCGGCACCTGTGCCCAGCGGCCGGGCGAGGTCGGTGCCGGCCAGGCGCAGCGCCTGCAGCCGGCCGACGCGCAGCTTGCGCAGCATGCCGTAGAAATCGTGCGTGTCGCGAAGCGCGTTCCAGCTCGTGCGCAGGGCCGTGACGTCGATCTCGGAATCGGCGCGGTCTGGTGCTGCGGGAGCGACTGCGACGAACGAGGGCGCAGCGACGTCGGCGGGTGCCGCGAACCGGCGCACGAACGCGTCGTAGGCGGCCATGTCGGTTTCTTCGGTGCAATGTATCTTGTGGACCGCGCGCCCGGCGGCGTCGAAGAACTGCAGGCTCGGGCGGCGCTTGGAACCCGCCTCGGGGCGCACCGCGAAGGCGTAGACCCAGTTGCGCAGGAACAGGCGCAGGTCGATATCCTCGCCCAGGGCCAGGCCCATCGGCCCGTTCGCCTCGACCTTCAGATAAGGGCCATGGCGCTCGTGCACGCAGCTTGCGTTGCGCGTCAGCGCCATCACGCGGCCCAGCGTGCCGACGGCCGGCAGCAATGTCGCCCAGTCGGACACCAGCCGCGTCACCTCGCTGCCCGCTTCGATCTGCAGTAGCGCCGCCTCGGGTTCGCCAAGCAGGCGGGCGGCATCGTAGATGCGCAACGACGGACGCTCGGCGGCAAGTGCCTGCCAGCGGGACGCGAGATCGGATGAAGTCGACAGCATGGGATACTCCTTCAGTTGAGTTCGAAACGCACCGGTATCTCGACCCAGGCGACGATCGTGTCGCCGTCGCGTTTGGCGGGTTCGAAACGCCAGAGGCGCACGGCACCCAGCGCTGCGGCATCGAGAACCTCGATGCCCGACGAGCGCCAGACGACGATTTCGGATGACGAGCCGTCGGGCTGGACCAGGACGCGCAGCACGGCCGTGCCGCGCTGGCCCAGTTCGACCGCGCGGCGCGGATAGACCGGCGGCTGCGGACGCTCGCGGAAGCGCGCGTCGGTGACGACGGGAACGGCGGCGGGTGCCGCGGGTGCCGGGGCCGTCGCGGCGGGAAGCGAAGCGGTGAACGCGACCGGGGCCGGTGTTTCGGCCGGAACTTCGGCGATCGCGGATGTTTCGGCCTGTGCGGCTTCGACGGCGGGCGGTGCCTCGGCGACCGCCGGTGCCGCAGCCGGCTTGGGCGGACGCGGCACACGCGGGCGCGCCGGCTTTGCGGGAAGGGGCGGCTTCGCAGGAACGGGGGCCGGTGCCATCTCGGCGACCGTCGTTTCGATGACGGGCAGCGGCTCGGGCTCGATCTCGACCGGCGGCTCGGGTTCGGCAACGGCCGCTTCAGGTGCCGGTGCCGGTGCGGCGGCTTGTGCCGGCGGTGCGGGCATCTCGAAGAGGACGGCGTAGGTCGGTGCCGGTTCGGGCGGAGCCGGTGCGACGACGAAAGCCGCCGCCACGCCGAACGCCAGCCCGTGACCGACAAGGGACAAGAAGGCCGCCCGCGGGTGGAACCCGCTGCCGTCCGAGGCGAGGGCGGCCGACTGTCGCATGTCTAGAAGCGCAAGCTCACGGCGAGCTTGGCATTGCGCCCGATTTCGTAGAACGGGGCCGGCGTCGCCGAGTTCCAGTTCGAGCGGCGGTAGACCTTGTCGAACACGTTGTCGACCGAGAAATCGACGCGCAGGTCCTTGAGCGCTTCGTCGGTCGGCTGCCAGCTCGCGAACGTGTCCCACACCGCGTAGCCGCCGGTCGTCGGCGTTCCGGACGGCACGCGCTTCTGGGCGGCGGTGGCGACCGTGCGCCCGCCGATCGTGATGCCGCTGCCGAGGAAGCGGTAGCCCAGCGAGAGCGATGCCTTGTCGGCCGGCGTGTCGGAAAGCGGCTGGTTCGTGACGAGGTTGTCGCCGCGCAGTGCCGTCGCACCCACCGAGCCGAACCAGGTGCGCGCGTCGTAGCGCACTTCGGCTTCCGCACCCTTGATGCGCGCCGACGCGACGTTGGTGATGGTCGACGTCGTCGCGGTCACGACCTCCGAGATGTAATCCGTGAGGTCGTTGACGAAATAGGCGCCGCGCGCGCGCAGCCGGTCGCCGGGCAGCAGCACGTCGGAGAAGCGAAGGTTGACGCCGCCTTCCTTGTTCTCGGACGTCTCGGGGCGCACGTTTGGGTTCACGACCCAGTTGTTGCCCGGGAAGTGCTGGCCGCTGATATAGACCTCGGTCAACGAGGGAACGCGGAACGCTTCGGCATAGGAGATGTAAGGCGACATCCACGGCGTCACGTGCACGGCGATCGAGGCCTTGGGCGAGAAATGGTCGACGTCCTTGCGGATCGCGTTGCCGCTCGATTCCTGGGTGAACTTGTCGTAGCGCATGCCCGGCGTGAACGTGGCCCACTTGCCGAAGTCGATCTCGTCCTGGACGAACAGGCCGTAGATCCGCTGCTCTGATTCCGGATAGTCGGCGCGCGGCGCCCCGTTGCGGCGGCTTTCCTGCGCGTCGACATAGCCGTCGACGCCGTAGGTCAGCGCATGCCTGTCGATGCTGCCGATCTCGAAGCGCGACGTGTTCTGGATGTCGAAGCCGTTGGTCACGAGGTTGGTGTCGTCGCGCCGGTTGATCGTGCTTGCGGCACCGCCGACACCCTTCTCGAAGATGTCGATCATGTTGCGGTAGGCGACAACCTTGAGGTCGACGATCCGGTTGGAAGGTGCGGCATAGGCCCAGTTGACCGCGTAGCTGTGCTGGCGCGTGTCGCGGTCGGTGATCGTCGAGTTCGCCGTGGAGTTGCCGAGATTGGCGTCGAGCGGGATCGTGTGGTCGTCGTGGAACTGGATCGTCGAGAAGCCGATGCGGTTGCCCGGGGCGATGTCATAGCCGAGCTTGAACAGGCCGCTGTAGATCTGGTCGTTCGACCACGGGATGTCGGTGCCCTTGGCGTCGTGGAAGTTGCCGTTCGAGCGGCGCGTCACGTTCGCCAGGATGTCGGCGCCGCCGCTCTTCATCGCGCCGGTGAGGCTGGCGAGGCGCTGCGAGTTGTTGGTGTGGTAGCCGACCTTGGCGCGCCCGCCGAGCGTGGCGCCGGGCTTCAGGATGTCTTCGGCTTCGATCGTGCGCATGTTGACCACGCCGCCGACCGCACCGCTGCCGAACAGCAGCGAGCCGGGGCCGCGCACCACGTCGACCTGCTTGAACAGGTCGGGGTCGATGAACAGGCGGCCGCGGTGGCCGGCCGAGAAGTTGTTGCGCACGCCGTCGACGCGCATCACGACGCGCTCGTCCGACAGGCCGCGGATCGTGATCTGCTTCACCGTGTTGCGCGGCACGCCGCTGGCGTCGACGCCGGGCATGTCCTTGAGCAGGTCGTCGATGCTCTGCGGCTGGCGGCGCTCGATCTCTTCCTGGTCGACGACCGATACCGACGTGGCGGCATCGCCCGCGATGGTCTGGGTGCGTGTGGCGCTCGTCACGACGGCGTCGAGCGGCGTGACGGCGTTCTGGGCGCCTGCCGCGAACGGCAGCAGGGCGAGGGCGGCGGTAGAAAGCAACGTGCGGCGCAGGCTGGCCATGGGCTTCAATCCTCGATCTCGTGTGAGGACCTGGGCTGGCTGGCTTCCCGACGTTGGATGTCGGCTGGCTGGCTGGCGGACGGTCGTGGGGGTGTTACTTCGTCAGCAGGAGCTTGCCGTTCTTCGTGACGCGCAGCAGATAGGCCTCGCCGCCATGCAGGATGCTCAGCTCCTGGCGCCCGGCCAGAAGCACCTTGCTGTCGACCGCGCGCAGGTCGGCCGGGGCAGGTGCGGGTTGCTGGACAGGCGGCGACGTCGTCTGGGTTGTCATCGCGGCACAAGTAACATGTGGAAAATTATAATGCAAATGATTCTCATTATCATAATATGACTTTATATATCATGACTTTAAGGGAGAAAATGGGCCCGATTATCGCGCATCGAGGAACGCGCGCAGCGTCGGCGCCCATTTCCCGGCATCGGCACCCGATGCCTGGTGGCCGAACTCGCTGTCGATCTCGAAATACGCGGCTGCCACCCCGGCGGCGGCCAGCTTCGCCATCACCGGCTCGCGCAGCGCCGGCGGGAACAGCCGGTCGGTGCGCGACAGGATGTAGAGGACGCGTGCGCGGATCTTCGCCAGTTCGGGCTCCGCGTCGTAGGCCTGCGAGGCGCGCATCAGCGCCACCAGCGAATTGGCGTCGAACTCCTTGGCCCACTGCGCCGCACGCCGGTCGATCTCCGCGCGCCGCGCGGCGGGATCGGGAAACGCTGCGGCGAGTTCTTCCATGGCGCCGTATTTGAGAAGCGTTTCGACGCGCAGCTCCGCCATCGCGGAATCGATGCCGCCATTGGCGTAATAGTGGCCGCCGTTCCAGTTCGGGTGCTGTGCGAAGCGCGCGACGAGGCGCTCGTCGGCACCGGCATCGCGCGGCGCGCGCAGGTCGGTGATGACGGGCACGATCGCGTCGACGAAATCGGGATGGCGCACGCCCCACGTGAACGCCTGGAAGCCGCCATAGGACGGACCGACGACGGCGGCGAGACGCTTCACACCCAGCGCTTCGAGCATCGCGCGCTGGGCCGCGACCATGTCGGGCAGCGAGAAGCGCGGGAAATCTGGGCCGTAGGCGCGCCCGGTGCGCGGATCGATGTCGCGCGGGCAGCTCGAGCCATAGGACGAGCCCAGCATGTTCGAGCTGACGACGAAGTACCGGTCGGTGTCGATCGCCTTGCCCGGCCCCACCAGCGGACCCCACGAACCTTCGCCCGACGGCCCGTGCGTGTCGGTGAAGCGGTGGCTCGACGTGAAGCCGTGCGTGACGAGCACCGCGTTGCGTCCGTCGGGGGCGAGCGTTCCATACGAGACGAACGCGATCTTCGCCTCCGGAAGGATCGCGCCCGATTCGAGGCGGAAATCGCGGATCGTGTGGGCGCGGTCGGGGGCGAAATTCTGGGTCATGCGGGCGACCGTAGGATGTCGGCCGCTCCCCTGTCCATTTTCCGGAAAAATACAAATTTGACTCTTTTTGCACTCCAGCATATGAATTCGTCACCTCCCGATTCCAGATCCCGTTGCCCGAGGTGCCGCGCCCGTGACCCTGCTGGACATCCAATCGGCCAAGATTTCCGTCAATCCGGTGTCGGCAGCACTTGGCGCCGACATTTCCGGCGTCGACCTCGATGCCCTTGGTGACGATCAATTTGACCTGATCCGCGCAGCACTCGACACGCATCTGGTGCTGCGGTTCCGCGGCACGAAGCTCAGTGACCAGGCCTTCACGCGCTTTGCCGCGCGCTTCGGCGACATCCTGCCGTCGCCCAGTTACACGCGCTCGCGCCCGGTCTACATCCCCGACGCACCCTTGGTGACGGTGATCTCGAACGTCACCGAGGACGGCAAGCCGGTCGGCGAGCATGGTGACGGCGAGCTGCACTGGCACACCGATCTCGCCTTCACCGAAACGCCGTCGGCGCTGACGATGCTGCTGGCGCGCGAGGTGCCGCCCGCCGGCGGCAACACGAGCTTCACCAACATGTACCGCGCCTACGAGATGCTGCCCGAAGAGCTGCGCAAACGCCTCGCGATGCTGAAGCTGAAGCACCAGGCGAGCCACAACGCGCAGGGCGGCAAGCGGCCGGGCTACCGCCATCTCAACATCGACGATCCGCGCGAGATGCCGGGCCCGCTCCACCCGATGGTGCGCGTGCATCCCACCAGCGGACGCGCCGCGCTCTATCTCGGACGGCGCTTCGGCGCCTATGTCCCGGGCCTGACATTGGCCGAAAGCGAAGCGCTGCTGGACGAAGTGTGGCGCAACGCGATCTCGCCGGCGAATGTCTGGTCGCAGACCTGGCAGGTCGACGATCTGGTCGTATGGGACAACCGCGCCACGATGCACCGGCGCGAGGCTTTCACCGGCCAGGGCCGCCGGCGCATGCACCGGCTGACGACGCGCGGCGAAAAGCCGGTCGGCCTCGTCGCCGATCCGGTCGAGTTCTGAGCTTGGCGAACCTGCGCGCCCTGCCTTCCGTCCCGCCGGCCGAGGAAGAGCCGGTCGAGGGCGCGCGCCGCACGCTGGCCAGCCGCGTGTTCGACCAGCTGCGCCGGCTCATCGACCGCGGCGAGTTTCCGCGCGATTTCAAGCTGCCGACCGAGGCGGAGCTCGGCACGCGCTTCGGCGTGTCGCGCGTCGTGGTGCGCGGCGCGCTCCAGCGGCTGCGCGAGGCGGGTTATATCCGCTCGCTGCAGGGCTCGGGCAGCGTGGTGGTGCGCGGGCCCGAGTTCGGCGCACTCGTCTATCCCGCCGTACAGACGATCGGCGATCTCGAACGGCTCTACGAATTCCGCATCACCGTCGAAGCGCAGTCGGCCGAGCTTGCCGCGCGCATGCACACGCAAGCGACGCTCGACGGGATCGAGGAAGCGCTGCGCGAGGCCGACCGCATGCTGGTGCTCGGCACGCCCGAGCTTGCCGCCGATCTCAATTTCAGATTCCACCGCGCCGTGGCGCTCGCCACCGGCAATCCCTATTTCATCGTCACGCTCGAACGCATCCCCAACCTGATCGGGTTCGGACGCGTG
Source organism: Tagaea sp. (assembly GCA_965279525.1). GTDB lineage: Bacteria > Pseudomonadota > Alphaproteobacteria > CACIAM-22H2 > CACIAM-22H2 > Tagaea. Next base: position 222,375 of record CBDIIB010000002.1, read on the forward strand.
CAGGTGCGCAATTTCGGCCTCGAAGACCCGATCGCGCGGCTGCGCGGCATCGGCGCCGACCACTGGTCGATCTTCGAGGCGATCCGCAGCCGCGATGCCCAGCGCGCGCGCGCCGAGATGGAAAGCCATATCGGTGCCGCGCGGAAGCACATCTTCGAACGCCAGCCGATCTCGGAATGAAAAAAGAAAACCGGAGGACCCCCACATGACGCTCGACCGCCGCAATTTCCTGGCCGGATCCGCGGGTGCGCTGGCACTCGCATCCGGCGCCATGCCCGTGCACGCCCAGGCCCGCAAGTTCGTGGTGATGTGCCACGCGGTCCACCAGCGCGCGATCAGCGACGCCAAGGGCGGCGATTCGACCGCCGCGTGGCGCCAGCAGACGGGCATGGAGGTCGAATGGCTGACCTTCGGCGTCGAGGCGGTGCACGAGCGCGTCTACCGCGAGGCCTCGCTGTCGCAGGGCGGCGTGGACGTGGCGCTGATCCTCGAGCGCTTCGGCGGCCCGCACATCGCCCCGCTGTTCGAGGATCTGGGCCCCTGGCAGGCGAAGGATCCGATCGAGGACATCGCCGAGATCGGCGCCGGCATGCGCGCCGCACACACCTATGGCGGACGCACGATCGGCATCCCCTATCGCCACGCCACGCACGGGCTGTTCTACAACGAGGAGATCTTCAAGGAGCGCGGCATCACCCGCGCCCCCGAGACGTTCGAGGACGTGATCGAGTTCGCCGAGAAGTGCTCTTTCGTGCGGCCGGACGGCACGCGCGTCAACGGCTTCGCGACGTCGATGGACGATCCGTCGGGCATCGGCGACGTGATCCGCGCCTTCGGCGGAAATTTCATCTCGAACGACTACAAGTTCCGCGCCGACGAGCCCGAGGCGGTGCGCGCCATCACGCTGCTGCGCGACTGGTATCGCAAGCAGGTGATCCCGCGCAACATGATGACCTTCAAGACCGAGGAAGTGATCACCGCGATCCAGCAGGGCCGTGCGGCGATCACCAACCAGCCCTTCGGCCGCTTCCTCAACTACAACGATCCCAAGCAGAGCAAGTATCCCGGTGCCATCAAGGTGGGCAACATCCCGCTGCTGAAGTCGCTCGGCAAGCCCGGCCTGTCGCCGGCCAAGACGTCGGTCTGGGCGCTGGCGATCCCGAAGAACGCGCGCGACAAGGCCGCGTCGTGGAGCTTCATCAAGGAAGTCTCAAGCAAGGCGAGCACGATCCGCGCGGCCGTCAACGGCAACGGGCCGGTGCGCTTCTCGGCCTACGACGATCCCAAGGTGCGCGAGCTCGCCCCGTTCTCGGATTTCGAGCGCAAGGCGCTGCCCACGGCCGTGCTGGTGCTGCCCGGCTTCGAGCAGGCCGCGCGCGCGATGGACATCTTCATGGAAGAGGTCCAGCGCGTGATGCTCGGCCAGGCCGAGCCGCTCGACGGCATGAAGTCGGCCCGCGCGCGCATCGAGCCCCTTCTGCCCAAGGCGTGAGGCGGTTTCGTCCGACGAGCGGCACACGTTAGTATCGACGGCATGACGCGCCTGCGGCCCATCCACTACCTGATGCTCACGCCGGCGCAGCTGCTGCTCGTCGCCTTCGTGCTGCTGCCGTCGGTCTATGTCGGGTGGATGAGCCTGAACCAGTGGTCGATGACGGCGGAGCCCACCTTCGTGGGGCTTTGCCAACTACGCGAAGATCTTCGCCGACCGGACCTTCTGGCGCGCCTCGTGGAACACGTTTCGTCGTCGTCAACATCGTCGTCTATGGCGAGATGGCGCTGGGCCTCGGGCTCGCGTTCCTGCTCGCGGGCTGGATGCCGGGCAAGCGCGTGCTGATCGCGTTGCTGATCGCCCCCTATGCGGTGACGGAAGTCAGCGCCGTCGTGATGTGGCGCTACGTGTTCGAACCCGACATCGGCATGGCGAACTGGGCCTTGCAGCAGATCGGCCTCGACCAGCTCGACTGGACGGGCAGCCCGTTCGACGCGCTGGTGCTCGTGTCGGTGCTCAGCATCTGGATCCACACGCCGTTCACGTTCCTGCTGCTCTACGCGGCCGTCACGACGATCCCGGGCGAGCAGGTGGAAGCAGCCCATATCGACGGGGCGAGCGCCTGGCAGACCTTCTGCTATGTGAAACTTCCCGCGATCATGCCGGCCCTGCTGATCGCCCTCATGTTCCGCTACATCACCGCGATGCGCGTGTTCGGCGAGGTGTGGTTGCTGACCGAGGGTGGCCCCGCACGCCTCACCGAAGTGCTCGCGGTCTATCTCTACCGCGAGGCGTTCCGCTACCACTCGTTCGGCGTGGGGGCGGCGACGGGCATCGCGATGCTGGCGATCTCGCTGGTGATCGCGTTGCCGTACCTGCACCAGATGTACAAGCGGATGTTCGGCCATGCGCGCACCTAGGCCCGCCGCCAAGGCCGTGCGCCTGTCGCTCGCCGCGATCGCGGTTGCGTGGTCGATCGCACCCATCGCGTTGATCGTGCTGGCGTCGTTCAAGCCGCCGCTCGAGATTTTCGCGATCCCGCCCAAATTCGTCTTCACGCCGACGCTCGAGAACTACCAGCGCCTGTGGGTGGCGTGGCCCGCCTTCCTGCCCAACATGCTCAACAGCCTGATCGTCACGGCCGGCGCCACGCTCGTGACCGTCAGTGCGGCCCTGCTGGCGGGCTACGTCTATGCGCGCTTCTCCAGCCGCTTCCTCACCGCGTCGGCGTTCTTCATGATCGTCGTGCGCATGATGCCGCCGATCATCGTCACGCTGCCGTTGTTCCCGGTCATCAACTGGCTCAGGCTCAACGACACGCATCTGGTGCTGATGCTGTTCTATTCGGCGTTCTTCGTGTCGATCTCGACCTGGATCCTGCGCGCCTTCATCGACCAGATCCCGCGCGAACTGGAAGAGGCGGCCTTCGTCGACGGGGCCAACCTGCGCCAGATCCTGCTGCGCGTCGTGCTGCCGCTGGTCACCAACGGGCTGGTCGCGGCGTCCATCTTCGTCATCGTGTTCGCGTGGAACGAATATTTCTTCGCGCTCATCTTCACGACGCGCGAGGCGCGCACCACGCCGCTGGTGATCGCCGAGATCCTGAGCACGGTCGAAGGCGTGGACTGGGGCATCCTGTTCGCGGCGGCCAGCGCCCAGCTCGCCCCGATCCTCGTCTTCGTCATCGCCGTGCAGCGCTACGTGATCGCCGGGCTGACGGCGAGTGCGGTGAAGGGGTAGCCGTTCGGCAAAAGGTCCATTTTGAATTCATATGTAGGATCGGCTTTAGCAATCCGTAAACGGTGTTGATGTATTCGATGGGGATAGCGTGACCGTCCCCTCCGGCACCCGAAGCAGCATCATGCCGTCCGTCGACGATTCGATCCTTGGTACGGTGACGACCGCAACACGGCTTCGCGCCGCGCGGACATTCGGACTCGTGCTCGGTGCCGCCGCACTGGCAAGCGTGCCTTGGGCGAGCACGCCGCTCTTCGGCACGCCGGCTTTCCTGCCGTCGTTCGGTGCAGCCGTCAGCCTGATCGAGCTTGCCACCGCCTACCTGCTGTTCGGCCAGTTCTTCGCGACCGGGCGGCTTCCCGCGGCGTTCCTCGCAAGCGCCTACCTCTTTTCCGCCGCGATCGTCGTCCCGCACATGCTCGTCTTTCCCGGCGTGGTCACGCCGGGCGGCATGCTCGGGGCCGGCACGCAGAGCGCCGTGTGGCTGTGGATCGCCTGGCACGGCGGGTTCCCCGCACTCGTGGCCCTCTATGCCGCGGTCGAAGGTGCGGCACCTTCCCCCGTCCGGCGGGAGCGGATCGTGCCGGTGGCGCTCGCGGCGTTCGCCGGCGTGCTGGGGCTCGTCGCGGCAGCGACGTTGCTCGCGACGGCGGGCGAGCATCTGCTGCCGACCGTGATCGTCGGCGGCCGCGGCGACCTGATCGGCAACGGCATCGGGCCGGCGATCGTCGCGATCAACGTCGTGGCGTTGGGCTGGATCGTGCTGGGCTTGCGCTGCCGCACGTTCGTCCAGCTCTGGCTTGCGGTGGCGTTGCTCGCCTCGCTGCTCGACGTGTCGCTCACGCTCTATGCCCAGGCGCGCTTCACGCTCGGCTGGTACATGGCGCGGCTCAACAGCCTGCTTTCCGCCGGCGTCGTGTTCGCCGCGATGCTGCACGAGATGACGGTGATCTACGGGCGACTGCTGCATCTGCGCGACGAGTTGCAGCAGATGTCGGTGACCGACGCGCTGACCGGCCTGCCCAACCGGCGGCGGTTCGACGAGATGCTGGCGGCGGAATGGCGCCGGGCCGAGCGTGCGGCGACGCCGATGGCGCTGCTGATGATCGACGTGGACCACTTCAAGAACTACAACGACGCGCTCGGCCATCCGGCCGGCGATGCGTGCCTGCGCGCGATCGCGGGCGCCATCGCGCGGGCCGGCCGGCGTGCGGGCGACCTCGCCGCGCGTTTTGGCGGCGAGGAATTCGCCGTCGTGCTGCCGGGCGCCGACGGTGCGGGTGCAAGCGCCTATGCCGAACGCACGCTCGACGCGGTGCGCGCCCTCGGCCTGCCGCATCCGCGCGGCGAAGGCTGCAAGGTTACGGTCAGCATCGGTATCGCCGCGATGGTACCCGGCCCCGGCACCGATGCCGCCGGCCTGCTCGCCGCCGCAGATGCCGCCCTTTACCGCGCCAAGCAGGCTGGCCGCGACCGCGCGGCAGGATAGCGCAGCGGATTCACTCTTTCAGGAACGCCGCCACCGGTGCCAGCGTGCGCGCCGGCGCTTCCTCGTGCGGCACATGGCCCAGATCGGGGAACGTGACGAGCCGTGCGTTTCCCAGCAGTCGCAGATAATCCTGCGCGTTCGCGACCGGGATCATCGCGTCCTTTTCTCCCCACACCAGCAGGACAGGGGCCGCGATGCGCGGCAATAGCGGGGCGGGGTCGGCGAGCACGGTCTGGCGCAGGCGCGCGATCATCGCGGCGCGCGCACCGGGTGCGCGCATCAGGTCGTGATAGCGCTTGGCAAGTTCGTCGGTCATCGCGGCGGGATCGCCATAAGCGGGGGCGAGGCTCATGCGCAGCAGGAAGGCGGGCAGGGCGAAGCGCATCGCCTCGATCGCGACGGGAACCGCGTGCGGCTTGCCGTACGCGAAGCCGGGGCTGGCGAACCCGTCGGGCGAGACGAGCACGAGCTTGGTCACGCGCGCCGGGTATGCGGCGGCAAAGCGCCACGCGATGCGGCCCCCGATGGAATTTCCGACAAGTGCGGCGGACCGCAGGCCGAGCCGGTCGAGCAGGGCGGCGAGCAGTTCGAGGTTGCGCGCCTCGGTATAGAGACCCGTCGGATCGGGCCCGCTCAGGCCCGAGCCCGGCAGATCGAAGCGCACGACGCGGTGCGTGGCTTCAAGCGCATTCGCCCACGGCTCCCACGTGTGCAGGCTTGCCCCGAAGCCGTGCAGCAGCACGATCGCGGGTGCTTCGCGTGGGCCGGTGTCGCGCACATGCAGGTGCGTGCCCGCGACCTCGACCATGTCCGTGGGCTTCGCCAGATACCGCTTTTCCAGCAAGGCGCGCGGCAGATCGGGCGTCCACGCCCAGAAGGCGAGGCCGGCGACGAGCGTGGCGGCGGCAATTCCGACTATCGACCAGATGTTCATGCCGGCAACGACATAGGGTGCCCCCGCCCGCATGTCCATTCCGCGCTCACGCGAAACGCGCTATTGAAGCTGCCGATGTCGCACGGAACTTCCATCCTCGACGGCGACGAGATCCTTGCCCGCTGCGATCCGACGCTCGCCCGGCTGCACGCTCTGTGGGAATCCAAGCGTGTGATGGAGGCGCTGCCGGCCCGTGCCGCGTTCGACCCGTCCGAATTCCGGCCGTGGCTGGGCAGGCTGGGCCTGCTCGACGTGCTGCCCGCTTCGCTGCCCGACGGGGCGGATTTCCGCTACCGGCTGATCGGCACGGGCATGGTCGCGCAGTTCGGACGCGATCTCACGGGCGATCTCGTCTCGAACCAGTCGCTGACGGCCGACATCCCGGCCGCCCTTGCCAATCTGCGCGCCGTCTGCGCCAACCGCGTGCCGCGCTGGCGCACCGATCTTGTCCCGTGCATCGAGGGCACGCGCATGGCGGGCGAGCGGATCTATCTGCCGCTCGCGGCCGATGGCGAGACGGTCGACATGATCCTGTTCTGCACGCTGCATGCGCGCGATGCCGACGGCGAACCCGCCGTGCTGCCGCACGACACGCTCTGGAACGACCCGCCGGGGAGTCGCTCGACCTAACGCGCGGGCTGCCGGTTCAGGAACGGGCTGGGGGCGGAGCGCCCGCGCGGCGGGAAGGCGGCCGCGAGATAGTCGAGCGTCTCGTCGAGCGCTTCGCCTTCCAGCGGCGGCATGTTGTGGCGCTGGACCATGATGTCCAGCACCTCGGCCCAGCGCTGGCGGCTGTGGCCTTGCGCCTTGACCAGCGCCGAGCCGTGGCACGCGGTGCAATAATAGAACACGTCGTCGCGGTGCTTGCCGTCGGGGAACACGGTCGGTTCCTCGGGCTCGCGGTCCTCGGCGCGCGCGGAGTATCCGGCCGTGCCGCCGATCAGCAGCACGGCCAGGGAGAGCATCGCAAGTCGCATCATGCCGGGATGAGCACCGCCACGCGGTGCATGACGTTGCCGCCATAGCCCTGCGGGTTCCAGTTCGCCGCCGCATGGCTCTGGCTGCGGCCGGTGCTGTCAGTGGCGCGCACCCAGAACTCGTAGTAGCCGGCGGTCGGCAGTGTCAGTTCCGTCGACCAAGTTTGCCACGAATACTTGTTCACGGGCCCCGCGACGCGCGCGGCCCGCCAGTTCTGCCCGTAGCTGGCCGAGACATGGACCTCCGCCACCGAATGGTCGCCGGCCCACGCATGGCCGCGCAGGCGGATGCGCCGCGTGCCCGGCTTAAGCTCGGTGCCGTTGGCGATGTTGGTGATGATCGAGCGCACCGGCATCGATTCGAGGATGCGGAAGTTCTTCGGGTCCGGCTTGTCGCCGGGCACCATCGGCACGATGGGCACGCGATAGCTGGTACCGGTCATGCCCTGGCCGTCATGCTCCTTGTCGCGGATCTGGATGCGGTTCAGCCATTTCTGCGAAGCGGAGCCCGGCCAGCCCGGCACGATCAGGCGCAGGGGCGCCCCGTTGACCTGCGGGATCGCGCCGCCGTTGACCGCGTAGGCGATGATCGTGTGTTCCTCCATCGCCTTGGAAATCGGCACGCCGCGGCTGATCGCCTGGCGCGTCGGGTCGCCCTGCAGGTTCAAGTCGCGCCCGAAATGCGCGGTGTATTTCGCGGTGGACTTCAGGCCGGCGGCCTCCAGCACGTCCTTGAGGCGCACGCCGGTCCAGCGCGCGTTGGCGATGGCGCCGTTGCCCCACTGGTTGCCGCTCGCCTTGGGCTCGAACGCCGAACGCCCGTTGCCGCCGCATTCCATTTGCAGGGCGAGCGTGACGGGCCGGAAGCGGCTGCGCAGGTCGCCGAGCGTGAGTTTCAGCGGGCGCTCGACCTCGCCGTCGACGACCAGCTCCCACGAATTGACGTCGCCGGCGAACGGGTCGGGCGGCGTGCCGTTGTTGCGGATGAAGATCTTGTCGTTGGGCGTGATGTCGTCGTCGAGCATGTGCTCGGGCGTCTCGCACACCAGCGGCCGGTCGCCGAGGATCACGAGTTCGGCCTTGCCGTCCATCTTCAGGATCTTCGGGGCCGCCGCCGCACCTTGTGCAAGCGCCGCCGGGATCAGGCCGCCGGGCATCGCTCCGCCGAACGGGATCGTGCCGCCGAGCATCGCCCCCATCGTCGCGAGACCGGCGCCACGCAGCACGCCACGCCGCCCGAACACGAGCGCGTCGGCGCGCTCGGGATCGTCGCGATAGAGCTCAAGCAGTCCGCGTTCTTTCCAGTTGGTCGCCATGGCGTCATCTCCCGTATTTTTTGCGATTCTTTGTATTAGGGGAGTCTAACATGTTCGCGCGGAATGTCGATTCACAGACGCCGCAAGACGTGCGTTCGACGCACGATGAAAATCCAGTCCTGCATGCACTCGGCTACGAGGGCGCAACACTTGCGGAAGTCGGGGAAGCATCTTGACATCATGTACCTTATGCGGTACATGAACGCGTAGGCCGATGGTCGATGGTCTTAAAAAGTTTCCGGCGAAATTCTATCGGTCGAAAACGGGAAGCGAGCCCGTGCGGGACTGGCTCAAGGATCTTTCGCTCGAAGACCGAAAGGTTGTCGGGGCGGATATTGCGGCGGCGGAATTCGGATGGCCGATTGGCATGCCTCTTTGCAAGCCGCTCGGAAGAGGTCTTTGGGAAATTCGAAGCGGCATATCCGACGGCAGGATTTCCCGGGTTATTTTCTGTTCTGCGGACGGCTTCATGGTTCTGCTCCATGCATTCGTGAAGAAATCGCGGAAGTCACCGAAGCAGGATCTCGATCTGGCGCTGGATCGAAAGAAGGAACTCTGACGTGAGCAAAAATCCCCGCATTGGTTCCTCCTTTGAAGACTTCCTGGATAAGGAAGGCATCGCGGACGCCGTCAATGCGCACGCCATCAAGCGCGTGATTGCCTGGCAGGTGCAGAAGGCGATGACGGCAGGTCGCATCAGCAAGGTGGACATGGCCAAGCGCATGAAGACCAGCCGCGCGCAGCTTGACCGCCTGCTCGACCCGAAGAATGACCGTGTCCAGCTCGACACGATCCAGCGGGCCGCGACGGCAGTCGGGCGTCGTTTGCGCTTCGAGTTGGTCTGATCCGGTCTTTGTACGATTGTGCAATTTATAGGAGTGCATAAAAGGGTTGTAATTCATGGAGAGTCGCTTAGAATAATTCCCCAATCGCTCTTTGACATGGTGAATAAGCCCACCATGCCGGCAGGTCGAGGCCGGAAGAATTCGTGCAGGTTGGACGGACTACATGAGACGTGATTTTTTGCCGTCGCCTCGTCTCATCGGCCTCATATCAACGGGTTAGGCAGTTGACGGTCAACTGCCGTCAACTGCTGTCAACTCCCGTCAAGCGAAGTTTGCTGCGAAAACCTACGGCCGCTTCGCGTCGATCGGCACGCCGGGCTGCATCTTGGTCGTGCGGATCGTCAGCGCGGATTTCACCGTCGCCACGTTGGGCGCGGCCGTCAGCTGGCTCGTCAGGAATTTCTCGTAAGAGTCCCAGTCGTGCGCCACGACCTTCAGCAGGAAGTCGGTCTCGCCGGTCAGCATGTGGCACTCGCGCACCATCGGCCAGGACTGCAGCAGGTCCTGGAACGCGCGCAGGTCGGCGTCGGCCTGGCTCTTCAGGCTCACACTCGCGAACACCGTCACGCCGAATCCCAGCGCCAGCGGGTCGATGTCGGCATGGTAGCCGCGCACGATCTTCGCTTCTTCGAGCACGCGCACGCGGCGCAGGCAGGGCGGGGCGGACACACCGGCGCGCCGTGCCAGTTCCACGTTGGTCATCCGGCCGTCGTTCTGGAGGTCGTGGAGGATCTGGCGATCGACGTCGTCGAGCTTGTGGCCGCGCATTAATGTATGTCCGTCCTGTCGTGATGTTGAAATATTATTAGCAAACGGCATGCCGAAAGCAAAGCGAATGGCTAAAGAAATTGCGCGAAACGGGCGGGCGGGCCAAAACACCCCGATATGAAACCCCGAACAGCGTGGATCATCAGCCCCGGCCAGGTGGGCATGAAGGCACAGTGCCGCGGCCTCGCCGAAGCACTCGGCCTTGCCTACGAGTTCCGCGACGTGCGCTTCCGCTTTCCGTTCACGTGGCTTCCCGAGCCGGCGCTCGTCGGCGATCCGTTCGCCAAGCTGCATGCCGCGTCCGCGCGGCTTGATCCGCCGTGGCCGGATGTGGCGATCACGCTGGGTTCGCGCTGCGCGCCCATCGGTGTCGCGATGAAGCGGGCGAGCGGCGGCAAGGTCACCGCGTTGCACGTGCAGCGGCCGGGCGTGCCGGTGGGCTGGCTCGATGCCGTCGTGGCGCCGTGGCACGACCAGGTGCAGGGCGACAACGTGATCGAGACAGTGGCGGCCCTCCACCACGTCACGCCAGAGAAGCTCGATGCGGCGCGCACGCAGTGGATGCCTGCGTTCGCACACCTGAAGCGCCCGCTGGTGGCCTTCCTGCTCGGCGGATCGAACGGCTGGCGGCGCTATCGCATGAGCGACGAGGCGGTGGCGCGCATCGCCGCCGGCATCGCGCGGCTGGGTGCAGCGGGGATCGGCGTTGCGCTGACGCCGTCGCGCCGCACGGATCCCGCCGCCGCCGCCGCGTTGCGCGCAGCCGTCGCTTCCGTCGGCGGCTATGCGTGGGACGGGGCGGGCGACAATCCGTATATCGGACTGCTCGCGTGCGCGGATGCCATCGTCGTGACCGAAGACTCGGTCTCGATGACCAGCGAGGCGCTGTCGACCGGCAAGCCGGTCTTCGTCGCCGCCCTGACCGGCCGGTCGGGCCGCATCGCCGCTTTCCAAGCCGAAATGCAGCGCAAGGGCCTGACGCGGCCCTTCGACGGAAGCTACGCGACCTGGGCCTACGATCCGCCCGACGACACGGCCCGCGCGGCCCGCCTGCTGCGCGAACGATTTGGCTGGGGATAACGCGCAAGGCGCCTTTCGCAGCTTGGACATGCCTGCTAGGTTTGCGTCAAACGCATAGCAGGACGAGTCCGATGCCCCAGACCCACCGCACGAAGATGCTGATCGTCGGCTCCGGCCCCGCCGGCTACACCGCAGCGATCTACGCCACGCGCGCCAACCTCGCGCCCATCCTGGTGCGCGGCATGCAGCCCGGCGGGCAGCTGTCGATCACCACCGACGTCGAGAACTATCCCGGCTTCGACAAGACCATCCAGGGTCCGTGGCTGATGGAGCAGATGTATAAACAGTGTGAACATATCGGCACGCTGATGCTCGAGGATCTGGTCATGAAGATCGATTTCTCGAAGCGGCCGTTCGTGGCGACCGGCGATTCGGGCGACACCTACATCGCCGACACGATCGTGATCTGCACGGGCGCGCAGGCGCGCTGGCTGGGCCTTTCGTCCGAGGAGAAGTATCGCGGGGCCGGCGTGTCGGCCTGCGCCACGTGCGACGGCTTCTTCTTCCGCGGCAAGAAGGTCGCGGTCGTGGGCGGCGGCAACACGGCGGTCGAGGAAGCGCTCTACCTCACCAACCACGCCACGAAGGTGACGCTGATCCACCGGCGCGACAGCTTGCGCGCCGAAAAGATGCTGCAGGCACGCCTCTTGAAGCATCCCAAGATCGAAGTCGTGTGGAACTCGGCGGTCGAGGAAGTGCTGGGCGCGGGCACGCCGCCGGCGGTCACGGGCCTCAAGCTCAAGAACCTCAAGACCGGTGCCTTCTCGCAGCTCGACATCGACGGCCTGTTCGTCGCCATCGGCCACGTGCCGGCGACCGAAGTGTTCAAGGGCCAGGTCGACATGGACGCCGAAGGCTACATCCTGACCAAGCCCGATTCGACCGCGACCAACATCCCGGGCGTCTATGCCGCGGGCGACGTGAAGGACAAGGTGTTCCGCCAGGCCGTCACGGCCGCCGGGATGGGCTGCATGGCCGCCCTCGAGGCCGAGAAGTTCATCGCGCATGCGGAGGCCGGCCACCAGGCCGCCGCCGAATAACAAGACGAAGGGAAGCCGCAATGTCGGCGATGGACTGGGACAAGCTGCGCATCTTCCATGCGGTTGCCGCCGCCGGATCTTTCACGCATGCGGGCGAGAAGCTGAACCTCAGCCAGTCGGCCGTCAGCCGGCAGATCTCGGCGCTCGAGGAATCGGTCCGCGCACCGCTGTTCCACCGCCACGCGCGCGGCCTCATCCTGACCGAGCAGGGCGAACTCCTCTTCAACACCGTGCGCGAGGTTTTCGACAAGCTCGCGATGGTCGAAGCCCAGCTCGCCGAGACCAAGGAGCGGCCTTCGGGCCTGCTGCGCGTCACGACGACGGTCGCCTTCGGTTCGGTGTGGCTTGCCCCGCGCCTGCGCGATTTCTCCGACGCGTACCCCGACGTGCAGATCTCGATGCGCGTCGACGACCGCGAGCTCGATCTGGGCATGCGCGAGGCCGACTGCGCCATCCGCATGCATCCGCCCCGCCAGGCCGACCTCATCCAGCGCCACCTGCTGTCGGTGCACGTGCACGTGTTCGCGTCGCAGGAATATCTCAAGAAGTACGGCGCGCCGAAGACCGCGGCCGATCTCGACAAGCACCGGATCATCGTCTACGGCGACGATCCCAACCCGCCGTTCCCGAACGTCAACTGGCTGCTCGAGGTGGGAACCTCCGGCGGCAAGAAGCGCACGCCGGCCCTGATGGTGAACAACGTTTCCGCCATCCTGCGCGCGGTCGAGAACGGCATCGGCATCGCCGCTTTCCCGGATTACATCGCCCAGCAGAGCACCAAGATCGTCCAGGTCTTGCCGGAACTCGAAGGGCCGACCTACGAGGCCTATTTCGTCTATCCCGAGGAACTCCGCAGCTCGAAGCGGATCGCGGTTTTCCGCGATTACCTCGTCCAAAAGGTCGCAGAATCACAGTTTTAGCGGCCAAATCGTAGGTATGCGAACGTTTCATGCCACGCATGCATTAAATGCCATTTTTTAAGGCATTCTTTAGACTATCTATTTCATATTGGTGTTGCGCCGCGAAATCTTTCGTCGCGCGACGCCGGTCGAGCCGAGGACCATCTTTTCGGCGGGTTCGGGCCTTCGGGTCCGGACGGGGTCCCCTCCGGACCCTGCGTCTCCCAGACGTGAAGCCTCCCTGTTCAACTCGCCCGGTGCTTCGGCACCGGGCGTTTTTTTTCGTAACGCGCGGGCCTCGCCTTACGAATCAGGAAGTATGGAACGCCGCTCCTTCCTCGCCCTGCTGCTCGGCCTCGCCGCCGCTCCGGCCGCCGCCGATACCGTCAACGCGCGCGGCGGGCTCGCCATCGGCGGCTACGATCCGGTCGCCTACTTCACGCAAGGCCGTCCGCGACGCGGCGCCAACATGCACTATCTCGACTGGAACGACGCGCGCTGGCTGTTCGTGACGGCCGCCAACCGCGACGCGTTCGCCGCCGATCCGGAACGTTACGCGCCGCGCTATGGCGGCTGGTGCGCCTACGGCATGTCGCAGGGCTACAAGGCGCCGATCGACGCGGAAGCCTGGTCGATCGTCGAAGGGCGCCTCTATCTCAACTACAGCAACTCGATCCGGCGGACGTGGCTGGGCGACGTGCCGGGCTTCATCGCGAAGGCCGACGCGCACTGGCCGGCCGTTTCCGCGGCCCCCTAGGCGGGCTTCAGCACCGGCAGGGCAGCGTCGAGACCCTTCTTCAGCATCGCCAGCATCTCGTCGATCTGCGCGTTCGTGATGATCAGCGGCGGCGTGAAGGCGATGCGGTCGCCGATCGCGCGCACGACCAGGCCGGCCTTCTGGCATTCGTCCTGCACGACGATGCCGGCCTTCATCGCCGCATCGAACGGCACGCGCTTGGCCTTGTCGGCCATGATCTCGATGCCCGCGATGAGACCCACACCACGCGCGTTGCCGACCAGCGGATGGCTCTCCAGCGCCTTCAGCCCGTCCTGCATGGCAGGGCCGACCTTGCGCACATGGCCGACGATATCGCGCTCCTCGTAGATCTTCAGCGTCTCGATCGCCACCGCGCACGCCACCGGATGGCCCCCGTAGGTGAAGCCGTGGCCGAACGTGCCGAGCTTGCCCGACTGGTCGAGCATCGACTGGTAGATCTTCTCCGAGATCATCAGCGCCGAGATCGGCTGGTAGGCCGCCGACAGCGCCTTGGCGCAAGAGATCATGTCGGGTTGCAGGTCGTAGGTCTCGCTGCCCCACATGTTGCCCGTCCGCCCGAAGCCGCAGATCACTTCGTCGGCAATGAACAGGATGTCGTATTTCTTCAGGATCGGCTGGATCTTCGCGAAATAGCCATTGGGCGGCGTGATGGCCCCGCCGCCGCCTTGCACCGGCTCGGCGAAGAACGCCGCCACCGTCTCGGGCCCTTCGGCAAGGATGAGCTTCTCGAGATTGGCCGCCATGCGCGTGGAGAACTGCTCCTCGCTCTCGCCCGCCTCGTGGAAGCGGTAATAGTGCGGATTGTCGGTGTGACGGAACTGCGCCAGGGGCGCGTCGAACCCGTTCTGCATGTGCGGCTGGCCCGACACGCTGACGGTGGCGACGGTGTTGCCGTGATAGCCGCGCACGCGCCCGATGATCTTCTTCTTCTGCGGCCGCCCGAGCGCGTTGTTGTAATACCAGACGAGCTTGATCGCCGCGTCGTTGGCTTCCGAGCCCGAACACTGGAACAGCACCTTCGACATGCCCTTGGGAGCGATCGACAGCAGCCGGTCGGCAAGCTCGACGCTCGGCACGTGGCTCTTGGCAAAGAACGTGTGGTAATAGGGCAGCTCCAGCAACTGCCGGTACGCCGCGTCCGCCAGACGCTTTTCCGAAAAGCCGAGCGAGGCGCACCACAGGCCCGCCATCGCCTCGAGATAGCGGTTGCCCGCTTCGTCGAACACGTAGATGCCGTCGCCGCGCTTCATGATCGTGCCGCCATTGTCGCGATAGGCGGCAAGGTCGGTCTGCTGGTGGATGAGGCTGGCGCGGTCGAGCAGGTCGTGGGAATTGAGGGTCATGGCGCTTTCCTGAATGCGGGGCGGATCTTCACGCGCGGGCGGGCATTGCCGAGGTTTCGGCGGCTTCGCTGCGCGCGGCGGCGGCTGCCCGGCGCGCGGCGACATTCTGTTCCCGGCGCTTGACGAGTTCGAACAGGATGGCGCCCGCGACGGTGACGGCCACGATCGAGACGGCGAGCGCGCTCAAGGCGGGGGTTGTGCCCACGCGGATGCGCCCGGCGAGCACGGTCGTCAGCGTCTTGTCGGCAAGGATCGCGAAGGTCGTCGTGTTGTAGTTCTCGAACGACGACAGGAACGCGATGACGATGGCCGAACCGATGGCCGGTGCCATGAACGGGATCAGCACGTGGAAAAACACCTGCGTGCGCGAGGCACCGAGGTCGAGTGCGGCCTCCTCGAGCGTGCGGTCGAACCGCGCGAGGCGGGCAAGGAAGATCAGCATCGTGTAGGCGGCGATGAAACTCGATTGCGCCAGCACTGTCAGCACGGTGCCGTCATAGATGAATTTGAGACCGGTCGTGTCGGTGAAATGGCGCCAGAAAACGACCGTCGAGATGCCGATGATGACGCCCGGCGTGAGCACCGGCGACACGACGACGAGATAGTAGAAGGACTGCGCGCGCGAATAGACCTGCGTGAGCAGGATGGCGCCGGCCAGCCCGACCGGGACCGAAACGCAGACGACGAGAAAGCCGATCCACACGCTGTTCTTGAGGCCGTAGACGATGTCCCGGTCGCGGGCGAGGTTGGCGAACCAGTCCAGCGTGAACCCTTCGATCGGATAGAAGGTCGGATAGGCGGGCGTGTTGAAGGCCGTGACGCCCATCACGACCAGCGGCCCGAACAGGTAGGCGAAGAAGACGACGATGTAGAAGGCCAGCATCGCCTTCTGGATCGCGCGCGAGGTCATTTCGCGATCTCCCCGAGGCGCAGCTTGAAGACCTTGAGGACGAGCAGCACGAACACGACGCACGCGACGAGCAGGATCAGCGCGTAGGCCGCCCCCTGCTGCCAGTTGAACGCCTGGTAGAAGCGGTCATAGACGATGGGCGTGAACCACAACGTGCGTGGTCCGCCGAGCACGAGCGGGGCGGCGAGTGCCCCCGCCGTCAGCATGAAAACCAGCGTGGCGCCCGACGCGATGCCGGGCTTGGCGTGCGGCAGCACGATGAACAAGTGGATGTGCCACCAGGGAGCGCCCAGATCGCGGGCGGCTTCCAGCTGGTTTTTGTCCAAAGTCTCGATCGCGTTGTAGAGCGCGAACATCATCATCAGCAGGTAGGCATAGGCGAGGCCCGAATAGAGGGCGACGTCCGCCGCGATGAAATCGATGGGCCCGTCGGTGATGCCGGCCCCCATCAGCGCCTTGTTGATGACGCCCTGGCTCGCGAACAGCAGCCGGAAGGCGAAGGCGCGCAGGATCTCGTTGACCCAGTAGGGGGCGATCAGCATCAGCATGAAGAGCCGCAGGCGGGCCGGCTTGGCGACCTGGGCCATGTAGAAGGCAACCGGGTAACAGACGACGAAATCGAGGATCGTGATCAGGATCGACACCCAGATCGTCAATCCGAACG
Organism: Tagaea sp.; assembly: GCA_965279525.1. GTDB lineage: Bacteria > Pseudomonadota > Alphaproteobacteria > CACIAM-22H2 > CACIAM-22H2 > Tagaea. The sequence goes on from CBDIIB010000002.1 coordinate 238,647, forward strand.
CCTTCAAGTGCGTCGTGTTCCACGACGCGGTCGATGTCGTCGAGCCGAACAGGAAATAGCGGTAGTTCTCGAGCGTGTAGATGTCGCGCGGACTGCCCCACTGCGGTGGCGGCAGTCTCGGGCGGAAAGACAGGTCGATCATCGACAGGAGCGGCAGCACGATCATGAAGACCGTCCACAGCCCGACCGAGACGACGAGGAACGTCGCGACCGGCCAGCCGTTCATCGCGACGAAGCCTGGGCCGACGGCAGGGCCGGCGCGCCGGCGGTCATAAACGGCCAGCAGCGCGAACGCCGCGATGACCACCACCGGCAGCGCATAGATGACGATCTGGCCGACCGAGCTATGCATCGCCTGGCGCGTCCGGCGGCAGGATCAGCGCGTCCTCGGCCTTGTAGGCGATATGGATCCCGGTGCCCTTGGGCGGGATGTCGCGCGCGGCCGCACCCGACAGCAGGACCGTGAGTGCCCGCCCGCCCGCCGCTTCCAGCGACAGCAGCGTGCCGGTCCCCTCGAAGGCCGCGTCGGTGACGCGGGCGGCAATCCCGTCAGTCGAGGGAACGAGCAGCTCCGGGCGCAGGAACAGCATCGCGGGCGAGCCCGCCCGCAGGTTGCGGATGTTGCGGCCGGGCAGCACGCCGATCTCGGTCTCGACGCGCGCGAGCGTGCCGTCGGTATCCGCGATCCGGCCGGGCAGGATGTTGCTTTCGCCCACGAACGACGCGACGAACGCGGTCTCGGGGTGGTTGTAGAGCGTGCGCCCGTCGGACACCTGTTCGATGACGCCGCGGTTCATGACCGCGATGCGGTCCGACATCGCGAGCGCTTCGCCCTGGTCGTGCGTGATGTAGACGAACGTGATGCCCACGCGGCGCTGGATCGCGCGCAGCTCGTTGCGCATGTGCTGGCGCAGCTTGAGATCGAGGGCGGACAACGGCTCGTCGAGCAGCAGCACCTGCGGTTCGACGGCTAGGGCGCGTGCGATCGCCACGCGCTGCTTCTGGCCGCCCGACAGCTCGTCGATGCGCTTGTTGCCCTGGTCGGAAAGCGCGATCAGGTCGAGCAGGCGTTCGACCGTCTCCTGCCGTTTGCGCCGCGTCACGCCGCGCACGCGCATGCCGTAGGCGATGTTGTCGGTGACCGACATGTTCGGGAAGAGGGCGAGGTTCTGGAAGATGAGCGCGGTCGGCCGCACGTTGGGGCCGATGCCGCGCATGTCCTTGCCGGCGATCAGCACGCGGCCGGCGGAAGGCTCGATGAATCCGGAGATGGTGCGCAGAAGCGTCGTCTTGCCGCAGCCTGAGGGGCCGAGGAACGAGAAGAACTCGCCCGGTGCGATGGCGAGCTTGGCGTCGTCGACGGCGGTGAAATCGCCGAAGCGCACGCTGACGCGGTCGAGCTGGACGGCGGCTGTCATGACTGCCTGTTCGAATCGGAAAGCCGCCGGCCGGGACGTGCCCCGGCCGGCGGCAACCGGTGTATCAGGCCGCCTTGAACTTTTCGGCGTACTGGGTGCGCAGTTCGGCGAACCACGACGGCTCGGGCGGACGATGCCAGAGCTTCGAGGTCGCGTCGTCCGGATAGGCTTCCGCGAAGTTCTTCTTCGCCTCGGCCGAGAGCAGCGCGTCCGCACCCTTGGCGACCGCGTTGTAGCCCGAACCGTCGGCGACCTTCGCGGACACTTCGGGCGAATGGCAGTAGTTGAGCCATTCGTAGGCCTGCGCGATGTTCTTGGCACCCTTGGTGAGCGACCAGCCGTCGAGCCACGTGATGGCGCCTTCCTGCGGCGCCATATACGAGACCGGGCGACCCTGCTTCTTGAGCGACAGGACCGGACCGTCCCAGGTCTGGCCGATGACGCAGCCGTTCTCGAGAAAGCCCGACTTGGTGTTGTCGGCCGAATCCCAGAATTGCTTGATCCAAGGCTTCTTCGAGATCGCGAACTTCAGCACCTCGTCGTAGATCTTCTTCATCGTCGCCTCGTCCTTGAAGGCGTCGAGGCCGCGGTTGGAAGGCAGCTTGCCGGTCCGGTCCCACCACAGGACGATGCTCTGCAGCAGCGAGTGCGGGCGGCCCTGCACCTTGCCGCGGTACTCGTCGTCCCACAACGTGCCGAAGCTCAGGGTCTTGTAGTCGAGTTTCGTGAGGTCGGTGCGCCACGCGATGGCTTCCGAGCCCCAGCAATGCGGGACGTGGTAGAGCTTGCCGTCCCACGTCCACACGCTCGTCGAGCCTTCGAGCATCGACGGGAGCAGGACGTCGAGTTTCAGCTTGTTCGTGTCGAACGGCTGGAGGATCGCAAGATCCTTGAACTGCGGCGAGCGGTCGCGCGTCGGCTGGCACAGGTCGAAGCCGGAACCGCCGGTCGCCTGGAGCTTGTTGATCTGCTCTTCGTTCTGCGAGAACGGAACCTTGTTGATCTTGATGCCGGTCTTCTTCTCGAAATCCGGAATGACCGGATCGGGGAGTTCGTCGTCCCAGTGCAGTAGCGTCAGCTCGCCCGACGACGATTGCGCGTTGGCGACGATCGCCGGCCCGACGGCCGCGAATGCGCCTGCCGCGGCGGCGGCCTTGAACATCGAGCGGCGATTGAACGTGCGCGCGGCCAGCAGCGTTTCGATCGTGGAGTTTGTGGATTTCTCGCGGTTTTTCATGGTTGTCACCCCTGTGTCGCCTCCTCGTTAAGCGTGCAAAATGCTGCAGGAACCGGGCCACCCTGTCAATGCGGCGGGGTGGACGATCGGAGCGGATTCCGGTCCGTGTCATGCATTCTTCTTTGGCAACCGCTTGGGTGAACGCCTGAATCATGGGCGAGCCGTGCTACACGACGGACCAACGGCATTGATGGTCGCGACACCGCCCGATACCCCGCCGCCGGTGGATCACCTGAGGTCGAGCGACCAGGACTGGCCGACGAGGTCCTTGCCGAAGCTGCGATGCGCTTCGCTCTCGACCAGCGTGAAGCCGGCCTTTTCGTAGAGGCGTCGGGCCGCGACGAGACAGTCGTTCGTCCACAGCACGATCTTCGCGTAGCCCGCACGGCGTGCGAAGGCGATGCATTCGCCAAGCATGCGTGTGCCCATGCCGCTGCCGCGCGCCCATGGCTCCAGATAGAATAGCCGCAGCTTGGCGACCTTGTCCGACTCCTTGACCAGGAAGATCGAGCCGGCGATTTCGCCGTCGCGTTCGGCGACCCAGCAGCGCTCGCGCGCGGGATCGAATTCGCGCACGAACTTCGCGACGATCTCGGCGACCAGTGCCTCGAACTCGCCGTTCCAGCCATATTCGCGCGCATAGAGCCGGGCCTGCCCCGCGACGATCGCGCCCATGTCGCCGATCTCGTGGTCGCGCAACGTGAATTCACCGGGTGCCGGTGCATCGGCGTCGAGCAGGCGCTCGGCTGTGGCAAGGGACGTGACCAGACGTGCGCGCGCGCCGGCATCGAGCGGTGCCAGAAGGCCGGCGACTTCTTCCTGCGAGGCCTTGTCGAGACGTGCAAAGGCGGTGCGGCCGCGCGCGGTGAGTTCGAGGCTGAGGCGCCGCGCGTCGCTGGCGGCGGGTCTCTTGCGCACGAGGCCGCGGCGGGACAGGGCCTGCACGATGCGGCTCAGATGGCCGGGGTCGAGACCCAGATCGCGGGCGATCTCGCCCGAGCTGGTGCCGGCATTGTGTGCGATCTCGTAGAGGACTCGCGCCTCGACCAGCGAGAAGGGGCTTGCATAAAGGCCCTTGCGCAGCACGCCGATGCGGCGCGTGAAGGACCGGGTGAACCGGCGGACCGCGGCGATCGCCGGGTCGTTCGTGTCGGGGCGGGGCATGGCCGAGACAGGTTCCGGTGATTGATTGACAAAGTCAAGTAACTGCCGAAAACGGTTTGGGCGATTGATCCGGATCAATTCCCGCAGGCTCCCGCCGTGGCATGCAGGCGGTCCCCCTCGAATCGAACCTGCCGGTGCCCCGCATGACACGTCTCGATATTTCCGACCTCACCGCGCGCGCGAAGTTCGCGGCGGCTCCCTATCGCCACTGGCTGCTGGAGGACGCGTTGCCGCCCGCGATGGCCCGGGGGCTGGCCGGCCTGCCCGTCCCGGTCGCCGCGGCCGGCGACACGCTGGGCCGGCGCGAGACCAACAATTCGACGCGCGTGTTCCTCTCGCCGGATTTCCAGCGCCGGCACGCGGCCGCAGCCGAGTTCGCCGCCTCGTTCCAGGACGCCGCCAGTGTCGCGACCCTCGCGAAGCTGACGGGCGCCCCGCTCGCCGGCGGCTACCTGCGCATCGAATTCTGCCAGGATACCGACGGCTTCTGGCTCGAGCCGCACACCGACATCGGCGCCAAGCTCTATACGATGCTGTTCTATCTTTCGGACGTGCCGCAGGCCGAAGGCTGGGGAACGGACATCTACGAGACGCCGGAAAGGCATCTCGGGGCCGCGTCGGGCGCCTTCAATCGCGGGCTGATCTTCGTGCCCGGCAGCGACACGTGGCACGGCTTCAGGCGCCGCCCGATCGCGGGCGTGCGCAAATCCATCATCGTCAACTACGTCAAGGACGAGTGGCGCGCGCGCGGCGAACTGGCTTTTCCGGACCGGCCCGTCGCGCTCGCCTAGAACCCGAACATGTGGTCGAGGCTGAAGCGGCCGTCGGATGCCGCCAGCCCGTGATAGCCGAACAGCCGGCACGTGCGGTCGCGGATCAGCACGTAGCCGCCGTTGCCGGCGCGTGCAAGATCGGCGGCGGAGAACGTCTCGCCCGTGCGCCACAGCTTCGAGCCCGAGCACGGGATCGCGAGCTTCGATTCGGCGATCTTCGTGCCGGCCGCGTCGTGCAGTTCGAGCGACGTGTCCGACGTCGCGTGCCACGGCGTCGACGCCGGATAGATCAGATGGCAGAGCGCGTCGTGGCCATCGGTGCCCAGGCGCAGGAACAGCCGCGTCGTCAGGCCCGGCGGGCGGCCGATATAGGATTGCGGCTCGTTCTTGAAGACGAGGGCCGTGTTGAAGATGTGGCTGCCGAAGCTGGTGTCGGCCCCATGCGCGGGCGCGTTCTTGCGCGCGTAGCGAAACAGCGCGTGGATCCAGCCGTCACCGGCCCCGCCGTCGCGGAAATCGTAGCTGAGTTCGATATGGCCATAGCCCGACGCCAGCTTCAGCCCGTCGGTCTCGACGGCGCAGGCATGATCGCGCGCGAGATTGCCGAGGAACTTCTCGCCGGCCGAAGCACCCGACGCGTCATAGAAGCGCGCCACCAGCGGCAGGCTTGCCTGGCCGCGGGCCATCGGCGTGGGCAGCGCCACGCTCGTGAACTCGCCCTGCGGCAGGATCGGGGCCGGCAGGATGAAACCCTTGCCGAAATCCGTGCCGAGCGTCGCGATCTGCGGATCGGGCTTGAGGTCGCTGCGTTCCACGTTGGCGTGCGCGACGTGGCGCTTGCCGGCCCGCTCCACCTCATAGCGCGGCCGCACGACGAACTTGCCGGCATCCATCTCGATCTGGCGCGGCCAGGCAAGCCCGGGCAGCAACGCGCCCACGTCGACCGCCCGCATGCCGAAAGCCGGGATCGGCGCGGGCATGGGGACCCACGCGTCGGTACCCATCGCCGAGAACTTCACGCCGTCGGCCGGGATCGCGCAGGAATGGCAGTTCTGTACCCAAACGCGCACGCGCTCGCCCGCGGCGGGGGCGGGGATGCCGGCGTAGTAGTCCGACGGCCACGGATTGGCGTCGTGCGTGCAGGTGAGTTCGCTGTCCGACCAGAAATCGAGCGCGTATTTGAGGACATCGTGGCCGGTCACGTCGATCATGTGGATGAAGAGCTGGCCCTCGAATGAACCGAGGCCGAAGCGTTTGGCCACGTCGCGGCTGTCGACGACGAACGCGGCCACACCTTCGTGCAGCTTCTCTTCCCATGTCGCCAGCACCGTGCCGTCGGCGGCGAACAGGCGCAGCCAGGCGCGTACGTTCTTGGCACCATACCCGGCCCAGTAGTTGGCGCTGACCATGCGCGTGTGGCGCCCGGGCCCTTCGCAGAACAGCACAAGGTTGGTGACGAAATTATAGGTCGAGAGATAACGCTTCTTGTCGGTGAGGAATTCGGCCGGGATGCGCATCGCGTCGAGCGTGACGACGCTGGCACCCTTCGGCAGCCACTGTGCCACCTGCGCCACGAGCGGGTCGGCGTCGAACGCCGCGACGAGCACGCAGGCGGCACCGCTTTTCGCGATCGCGGAAACCGGTGCGACCGTGAAGGCGCCGACCTTGCGACCAAGATGCTGGTGGTCGCGCCCGTAGAGGCCGACGAACGACACGCCGGCGAAATCCTGCAGGGCTGTCAGCGTGGCGAACGCGCCGAACGGGTCGTAGACCGCGACCTTGCCGGCCGCCTTCAGCTTCGCGACGAGGGCGTTTGCCGGTTCGACCGCCAGCGGATGGCCGACCGCGCGGAACAGCGCGTCGCCACCGGTGCGGTTGTCGAACGTGTCGATGGGCAGGGCGCGGCGCGTCGCGGACGTGCCGGCGGGAAGCGAGTCGGGCATGCCCGTCTTGTACGCAGGTCCGGGCCGCGCGGGAAGCCCGTTCAGGCCCAGAGCCGCTCGTTCTGCCGGTCGGCGTAAAGGGGGGCGACGAAATCGCCGTAGCCGTTGAAAAGCTGGGTCGGCACGCGCTGGCCGCCCTTGCCGATCAGCTCCTCGGTCGCCTGGCTCCAGCGCGGATGGGGGACCTTCGGATTGACGTTCGCCCAGAACCCGTACTCCTTCTCGGCAAGCGACTCCCAGAAGGTCTTGGGCTGCTTGTCGGTGAACACGAAACGCACGAGCGACTTGACCGACTTGAAGCCGTATTTCCACGGCGTGATCAGGCGCAAGGGTGCGCCGTGCTGGCGCGGGATCGGCTTGCCGTAGATGCCGGTGGCGATGAAGGCGAGTTCATTGGTCGCCTCGTCGATCGTCAGGCCCTCGGTGTAGGGCCACGGATACCAGGTGGCGCGCTGGCCAGGGGCGACGGCCGGGTTGTTGAACGTTTCCATCTGCACGTATTTCGCCGCCGACAGCGGCTTGCACCATTCGACGAACGAGGCGAGCGAGAAGCCGCTCCACGGCACGGTCATCGCCCAGGCTTCCACGCAGCGGAAGCGGTAGACGCGCTCCTCGAGCTTCATCGCCTTGAAGATGTCGTCGACGTCGACCGTGCGCGGATTCTCGACCAGTCCCTCGATCTTCACCTGCCAGGGGCGGATCGGCAGCTTCTGGGCGGCCTGCCAGATCGTCTTGGACGTGCCGAATTCGTAGAAGTTGTTGTAGGTCGTCGCGATGCGTTCCTCGGTCAACTCGCGTTCCACGCGATAACGCATGTTGCGCATCGCGGGATAGAGGCTCGATGTCGGATCGTCGCCGGCAGGGGCCTGGGCATGGGCGGAGGACGCGATGGCGCCGGCGGCAAGGCCCGCACCGGCGGCCAGCACGTGGCGGCGGGTATAGACGCTCTCGGGGGTGGCATCGCGCTCCGGGATTTCCCAGCCGCGGGTCCGCTTGATCAGCATTGCGTGTACTCCTAAATCGCGCCGTCGCGCCGCTTCTTGCGCAGCACGTCGGCCTGGGCGCGGATCTGCGCCATGTGCGGGTTGAAGACAAGGGCGCGCTCGAACGCGTCGAGCGCGGCATCGTCGTCGTTTTTTGCGGCGGCAATGAGACCGAGGCCCGACAGCGCCCCGAAATGGCGCGGCTCCAGCGCCACGGTCCGCTCGGCGTCCTTGCGCGAATCCTCGTAGCGGCCGAGCAAGTAGAGCACGGTGGCGCGCCGGTTCCAGCCTTCGGCATAGTCCGGGCGCAGGTTGACGATGGCGTCGTAGAGCGCGAAGGCGCCGAACAGGTCGCCGCGCTGCTGGGCGTCGAGGGCCAGCTTCATCAGTGAACCTGCCGCGGGGTCGCCGGGTTCGAGCCAGATCTGCCAGATTGCCGCTTCGGTGCGGCGGGCTTCGCCGGCGTCCTGCGTGTTCTGGAGGCGGTCGAACAGGCTGTCGAGCCGTCCGTCGGCTTTTTCCGAAGCCGGCTTTTCCGCAGGCTGGGCGCGCGCGCCGGCCGCGATTCCGGCCGCGAGGCCGAACGCGACGGCGAGGGCCATGAAGGTTCGAAAAGCGCGTTCCATGCGGTCAAGCATGCGGGCATTCGGATTTCCTGTAAAGGCGTCGCCGGGTCCGGCGCTTTACAATTCGCGCCCGCCGGGGTCAAAGTTACGCCCCGTTTCAAGGCCCCCGACGTGCCGGAATCGACATGAGCGTCAACGAGTTCTTCGATCGCGACTATCTGGGCGCCCGAGAGCGGTTTCTGGCCGCCGCGCGCGGCCATTCGGAGCGTTTCCGGTCGTTCCAGAACCCGCTGCGCGGCCCCCGCGGCGAGCAGCTTTATTGCGACGCGCTGTGGTTTGGCCCGACCGACGCCGAGCGCGTGCTGGTGACGATCTCGGCCACGCACGGCATCGAGGGGTTCTGCGGCTCGGGCTGCCAGACCGGCTGGTTTTCCTCCGGCGCCTACCGCGAACTGCCGCCGGGGATTGCCCAGCTGCACCTGCATGCGGTCAACCCGCATGGGTTCGCGTGGCTGCGGCGCGTCAACGAAGACAATGTCGACCTCAACCGCAACTTCGTCACGCATATCGGCCCCTACCCCGAGAATCCGGGGTACGAGAAACTTGCTGCGTCGATCGCACCTGCCGAATGGACCGCGGCGTCGCAGGCGGCCTCCAAGGCCGTGTTCGCGGACTATTCGAAGCGTTTCGGGCCGGCGGCCCTGCAGGCGGCGATCTCGGGCGGGCAGTATTCGCATCCCGAGGGCGTGTTCTTCGGCGGGCATGCACCCACCTGGTCGCACCGCGTCATCGCGGCGGTGTTCCGCGACTGGCTCCAGCGCGCCAAGCACGTCGCCATCGTCGATTTCCACACCGGCCTTGGGCCGCGCGGCTATGGCGAGCTGATCTTCGCACTGCCCGAGCCGCATGCGGGTTTCGCGCGCGCCCTCGACTGGTACGGCTCGGACCTGACCTCGACCGGGATGGGCACGTCGACATCGGCGCAGCTATTCGGCACCAACGGCGAAGGCTTCGTGCGGTTCCTCCCCCACGCGCAACTCACCGCGATCGCGCTTGAATACGGCACGCTGCCGCTCGACGACGTGCTCGATGCCGTGCGCGCCGACAACTGGCTGCATCTATATGCCGACCTCGCTGGCGAGGATTCGCGCCGCATCAAGACGCAGATGCGCGACGCCTTTGCCCCCAACGACGCGAGCTGGCGCCAGGCGGTGTGGGCGCGCGCCGAAGAGATCCTGCGCAAGACCGCTTTCGGTCTGGCGCGTTCCTGAACCGACGAAGGAAATTCCCATGGCATTGCGCGAACGATTTACCGAGACCCTGAAAGAAGCGATGAAGGCCAAGGACACGCTGCGCCTCGAAGCCGTGCGCATGGCCATCTCCGAGATGAAGAAGCGCGACATCGAGGCGCGCGCCACCGGCAACATGGACGGCATTCCCGACGGCGAGATCCAGTCGATGCTGCAGAAGATGATCGTCTCGCGCCGCGACTCGATCGCCCTCTACGAGAAGGGCAACCGGCCGGAGCTCGCCGCCAAGGAAGCCGCCGAGATCGCGATCCTCGAAGGCTTCCTGCCCAAGCAGATGTCGGCGGCCGAGACCGAGGAAGCCGCGAAGGCCGCCATCGCCGAGGCGGGGGCCACGACGATCCGCGACATGGGCAAGGTCATGGCCGCGATGAAGGCCAAGTTCACCGGCCAGATGGATCTGGGCGCGGCATCGGCGGCGGTGAAGAAGCTGCTCGGCGGCTAGCATGCTCACGCTCTTTTTCACGCCGCAGACATGCGCGCTTGCCACGCACATCGCACTCGAAGATGCGGGCGCCGAATTCGCGCTGAAGAAGATCGATTTCTCCAGGGCCGAGCAGCGCTCGCCGGCGTATCTCGCGGTCAATCCCAAAGGCCGCGTGCCCGCACTCGTCACGCCGCAGGGCGTCCTCACCGAAACGCCGGCGATGCTGGTCTATGTGGCACAGCTTTTCCCGAGGGCGGGGCTCGCACCGATCGACGATCCGTTCGCCTTCGCGCAAGTCCAGTCGATCAACAGCTATCTGTGTTCCTCGCTCCACGTGGCGCACGCGCACCGCATGCGCGGCTACCGCTGGGTCGACGCCGGCGACGCGGCGGCGATCGCGGCCATGCAGCGCAAGGTGCCCCAGTCGGTGGGCGACTGCTGGGCGCTGGTCGAGGACCACCTGTTCAAGGGGCCATGGGCGACGGGCGAACGCTACTCGATCAGCGACCCCTATCTCTTCACGCTCGCCCAGTGGATCGAGGCCGACGGCGTGGACATCGCGCGATTCCCGAAGATTGCGGCCCACCGCGCGCGGATGGCCGCGCGCGCGAGCGTGCAAAAGGCGCTGGCGGCCGAGGCTGCTTGACCGCTCCCGAGTCGCGGCCTACTTTCCCGCTCCCGCCGAAGCCCGTCGAACTGTCTGTTGATTGCGGGGATAAGTCTTTGGCTCTCAAACGGGATTTGGCACGCCCGGCATGGCCTTTCCGCCCTCCTTCCTCGAAGAGCTGCGCGCCCGGCTGACGCTGTCGTCCGTCGTCGGACGGCGCGTGAAGCTCGCGCGCGCGGGGCGCGAATTCAAGGCGTGCTGCCCGTTCCACAACGAGAAGAGTCCGAGTTTCTACGTCAACGACGACAAGAACTTCTTCCACTGCTTCGGCTGCGGCGCCCATGGCGACGTGATCGGCTTCACGATGAAGATCGACCATCTCGGCTTTCTCGAGGCGGTCGAGAAACTCGCGACCGAGGCCGGGCTCGACGTGCCGCGCATCTCGCCCCAACAGCGTCAGGAGGCCGAGCGCGCCAAGACGCTGGGCGATGCGGTCGAGGCCGCGTGCAAATGGTTCGAAGAGAAGCTGCGCGCTCCGGAAGGTCGTGGGGCACTTGCGTATCTGCATGAGCGCGGCCTGTCGGACGAGACGATCGACCGCTTCCGTCTGGGATTCGCGCCCGAGGGGCGGGCACACCTGCAGACGGCGCTGAAGGCGCAAGGTCTCGAGACCGGCCTGCTGCTGGAAGCGGGCCTGATCGGCAAGCCCGACGACGGGCGCGATCCGTTCGACTTCTTCCGCAACCGGGTGATGTTCCCGATCACCGACCGGCGCGGGCGCGTCATCGCCTTCGGCGGCCGCGTGATGGACGACGGCAAGCCCAAATATCTCAACAGCCGCGACACGCCGCTGTTCCACAAGCGCGACAATCTCTACGCGCTCGACAAGGCGCGCGTGGCGGTGGGCGAGCGCAAGGCCAAGGCCCTCGTCGCGGAAGGCTACATGGACGTGATCGCACTCCATCAGGCGGGCTTCGGCGGGGCGGTCGCGCCGCTGGGCACGGCGCTGACCGACGGGCAGATCCAGGCCCTGTGGAAGATCCATCCCGAGCCGGTCGTCTGTCTCGACGGCGATGCGGCGGGCCAGCGCGCGGCGCTGAAGGCTGCCGAAGTGGCGCTGCCGCTGCTGAAGCCCGGCTTCGCGCTGCGCTTTGCCACCCTGCCGCCCGGCGAGGACCCCGACAGCCTGATCAAGCGCGACGGGGCGGCGGCGATGGACAATGTGCTGGCGCAGGCCAAGGGGCTTGCCGACGTGGTCTGGGCGGCCGAGACCGCCGGCAAGGCGATCGACAGCCCGGACAGGCGCGCGGCCCTCGAAGGCCAGCTGCGCGAGCGGCTCGTGCGCATTGTCGATCCGACCGTCCGGCGCGCCTACGAAAGCGACTGGATCTACACCAAGCTTCGCGCGCTGGGCCGGCCGGTCTTCGTGCCGCGTCAGGCCGGGGGCAAGCCCTGGGTCCGGCCGGGATCGGGACCGGTCATGGGCACGCTCCGTTCGGCGGGGGACGTGGGCCTCTTGCGCCTGCGCCAGGAACAGGTCCTGCTGGCGACCGCGATCAACCATCCGGGCCTGCTGATGGCGGAGGCGGAAGCCGTTGCTTTGGTTGACCTAACCGACCGCCGGCTGGAGCGTGTGCGCCAGGCATTGGTGGATTGCGCCCACGAGGCGGCCGGGGGCGAGACTCCGCTTGACACGGCCACGCTGATTGCCCACTTATCCCGCGTGGGATTGTCCGAGGATGCCCTCCAGCTGACTCGGCCAACCCTTTACGAACACGGGGCTTTTGCCGATCCGACCGCTTCCCCCGAAGCGGCGCGGGCCGGTTTTGGCCACCTTTTGGCGCTTCTGTCCCGCCGCCGGATGGAAGGCGAGCTGCGCGAAAGCGAGCTCGTACTCGGTCAGGACATGACGGTGGAGAACCTGGCCCGGGTCGAAGGGCAGGCGGCCCACCTCCGGGCTCAGGTCGCCCAACTGGCGCCCGAGGACGACGGGTAGGCGCCATAGGGTAGGGGAAGAGTTTCAATTGGGCAGGGACGCGCGCCCGCGACGAGCGCGTCACGCCGACCGGTCACCGACGTTTTTCCAGTACGTTCCCGCGCGAGGCCATCAAAGATGTCGTCCAAGGTAAAGCCCGCCCCCGCCGCCGCTCCGCGCGAAGAAGCTCCCGACGGGCCCCTGATGGACGCAACCGCCGCCGCCGTGAAGAAGATGCTCGCCCGCGGGCGCGAGCGCGGCTACGTGACCTACGACGAGATCAACGCCGTCCTGCCGCCCGACCAGGTCTCCTCCGAGCAGATCGAGGACACGCTGGCGCTGCTCAGCGAGCAGGGCGTCAATGTCGTCGAGAACGAGGAAGGCGAGGACGAGGAAGGCGGCGCCAACGCCGACGGCTCGGCAGAATCCTCCGGTCCCAAGGCCCCGGTTCCCGCGCGCGTGGGCGGCGAGGAGCCCGAGGAAGAGGAAGAAGAGACCAAGCGCGGCAACATCGACGCCGATTCGATCGGGCGCACCGACGATCCGGTGCGCATGTACCTGCGCGAGATGGGTTCGATCGAGCTCCTGTCGCGCGAGGGCGAAATCGCCATCGCCAAGCGCATCGAGGCCGGCCGCGAGAAGATGATCTCGGCGCTATGCGAAAGCCCGCTGACGATGCGCGCGGTCGTGCATTGGCGCGACGCGCTGGTCGAAGGAAAGATGCTGCTGCGCGACGTGATCGATCTGGACGCCACCAACGGCGGCGGCCCGGGTGCGGCCACGCCGGGCGGCATTCCCGCCGTCGTGGCGGCCGCCGTCGCCGACCCCGACGAAGCCGAACCCGCCGAGGGTGCCGAAGGCGCCGAGGGCGGCGAAGGCCAGCCTGCGGCCGATGCCGACAACCAGGAAGAGAACGTCTCGCTTTCGGCCCTCGAGCAGCAGCTCAAGCCCGAAGTGCTGGAGCGTCTCGAGAAGCTCGCCGGCGTCTACAAGCGGCTCTACCGTATGCAGGAAAAGCGCATGGAAGCGCTTCTCGCCGGCAAGCAGTTCAGCCCGGTCTCGGAGAAGCACTACCAGAAGCTCAAGCAGGACCTGATCGAGCAGCTCGCGGACGTTCATCTGAACAACACCCGCATCGAGCAGCTGATGGGGCAGCTCTACGACCTCAACCGCAAGCTCATCACGGCCGAAGGCCGCCTGCTGCGCTTCGCCGAGGAATGCGGCGTCAAGCGCGACGAGTTCCTGTCGAAATATTCGGGCAAGGAAGTCGACCCGCGCTGGTTCGGGCGCGTCAGCCGCCTCACCGGCAAGGGCTGGAAGAAGTTCACGACCAAGTACAAGAACGAGATCCAGCAGCTGCGCAAGGACGTGTCGGAAATCTCCGAACGCTCCGGCCTGCCGACGGGCGAGTTCAAGAAGACGGTCAGCCAGGTCCAGCAGGGCGAGCGCGAAGCCGCGCGCGCCAAGAAGGAGATGGTGGAGGCCAACCTGCGCCTCGTCATCTCGATCGCGAAGAAGTACACGAACCGCGGCCTGCAGTTCCTCGACCTGATCCAGGAAGGCAACATCGGCCTGATGAAGGCGGTCGACAAGTTCGAGTACCGCCGCGGCTACAAGTTCTCGACCTATGCCACGTGGTGGATCCGCCAGGCGATCACGCGCTCGATCGCCGACCAGGCGCGCACGATCCGCATCCCCGTGCACATGATCGAGACGATCAACAAGCTCGTGCGCACGAGCCGCCAGATCCTGCACGAGATCGGCCGCGAGCCCACGCCCGAGGAGCTTGCCGAGAAGCTCGGCATGCCGCTCGAGAAGGTGCGCAAGGTCCTCAAGATCGCCAAGGAGCCGATCAGCCTCGAGACGCCGATCGGCGACGAGGAGGATTCGCATCTGGGCGACTTCATCGAGGACAAGAACGCCGTCCTGCCTGTGGATGCCGCCATCCAGGCGAACCTGCGCGAGACCACCACGCGCGTGCTTGCCACGCTGACGCCGCGCGAGGAGCGCGTGCTGCGCATGCGCTTCGGCATCGGCATGAACACCGACCACACGCTCGAAGAGGTCGGCCAGCAGTTCAACGTGACCCGCGAGCGCATCCGCCAGATCGAGGCGAAGGCGCTGCGCAAGCTCAAGCACCCGAGCCGGTCGCGCAAGCTGCGTTCGTTCCTGGATACGTGAGCGGCCCTACGTGAGCGGGACGGGTGTCAGCTCGTCCGCGCCACGTCCATCGTCACGCCACCGCTGAGGATGTCGCCCGGGTCGAGGCTGCGCGTGCCCGTGTTCGCGATCCCGCGTGCGGCGAGGTTGAAGCCGTCGGCGACGTGGCTGACCGGTTCGACGCAGATATAGTCGATGCCGGCCGGCCGGTGCAGCACCAGGTGCGACAGCACCGGATCGGCACTCAGGCGCACCGAGACGCCCGTCCCGGTCTCGAACGCGCAGCTGCCGTTCCATTCGCCGAAATAGAGCGTGGTGCCGGTCGGATCGAGATCGACCGGTGAGTCCGCGGGGGACCGTCGGTCGACCTTGCCAGTTGCGACGTTGTCGACACTCTGGTCCCAGCAAGTACCGGCCTTGAAGGTGATGCGCGGGCTGCCCTTGATCGGGAAATAGGGATGCCAGCCGAATCCGGCCGGGGCGGGCCGCGCGTCGCGGTTGGCGAACGCGAACGCGACGGTCAGCCGCGTGCCCGAAAGCTGGATGCGCTGTTCGACCATGAAGCGCCACGGCCATTCGCCCGTGCCGTCATGCTCGTAGACGAGCGTGGCGCGGTCGGCGCCCTGCTCTGCCACCTGCCACGGCGTCCGGTGGGCATGGCCGTGCACGGTATGCGGCAGCGCATCCGGGTGCGGCGGCAGGTCGTGCGTCTGGCCGCGGAAGGCGAGGCGCGCGTCGGCGATGCGGTTGGAATAGGGGGCAAGCGGGTAAGCACCCGCCTTTGGCCAGCGCGGCGGCAGCACGGGGGGGCCGACCAGCGGGACAAGTACGTCGAGCGGCCGGGCGGGGTCGTCGACGAGGCGCAAGGCGACGATGCGCCCGCCCAGTTCCGGCATCAGCTCGGCAACGAGCGGGCCGGACGCGATTCGGAAGCTTTCCATTCCCCCATCCTGCCGCGCCGGACGGGGAAAGTGGCGGATTTTTCATACCCTTGGCGGGGAGCCGCCCCTCGGCTAGAACGGGCTGTACCGCATCCCGGAAGGGGCCCGTAGTTCAGCGGTCAGAACGCGCCGCTCATAACGGTGTTGTCGCAGGTTCGAATCCTGCCGGGCCCACCGGCGCATGTCCCGATCGCCCGCCATGAATGGCAGTTTCACCGGCTGGCGGTGCTTGCGCGCTTCGCCGATCCTCGCGGTCCTTCAACCCGACCAAGCGAGGACTGCGATGAAACGTTACCTGATCGAGCGTGATATCCCCGGCGTCAACAAGCTGGAGGGGACGGGCCTGAAGCAGGCGGCGGCAACGTCGAACGACGCGCTCGCCAAACTCGTCGGCAAGGCGCAGTGGGTCGAATCCTTCGTCGTCGACGACAAGACGTTCTGCATCTACATCGCCGAAAACGAGGCGGCCATTCGCGAGCACGCCAAGCTCAGCGGCTTCCCGGCCACGAAGATCAGCGAAGTACACAGAGTCATCGGCCCCGTGACGGCGGCCTGACGGGATCGGCGGCCGGTGCTGCCCCGCTTGGCTGCACCGGTCGCGCCCCCCGGCTGTTTCCCGGCGATGGAACCCGGAACCTTCGTCTGGCAGGACCTGGCGAGCGACGATGTCGAACGCGCAGCCGCTTTCTATGCGGCGATGTTCGGATGGCAAAGTCGGACCGCACGGGCGAACGGCGGCGTCTTCCATCGCCTGTCGCTGGGGGGACGCGATATCGCCTCGCTTTACCGGATCGGCGAGGCGGCACGCATGCGCGGAATGCGCCCGCATTGGACGTCCTACATATGCGTTCCGTCCGTCGACGAAGCGGCCGCGCGTGCCGCGGCGAACGGCGGGGCAGTCCTGGTGCGGCCGCTCGACATCGGGGCGCCCGGCGTGCATCGCCACGCCCGCATCGCGTTGATCGGCGACCCGGACAGGGCCGTGCTCGGACTTTGGGAGGGTCCTTCGCCGGCATCTTGACGCGTCATCGAGGAATGTCATTATCACCTCTCTACAATGACAATAATGCATCTGGCTGACGGAACTCGGGATCGCGAATGTCCCGTGACCGAACCCTGACCGAGCCCCGCAATGTCCGCCGACCGAAGCCTTGCCAGCGCGCTGCAATTCGCCCAGCCCGATCACATGTCGGACGACATCATCGATGTCGCCGTCCTGCTGCTCGATGGCGGCTTCGCGTCGACCGGCATCGCGCCGATCGAGATATTCTCGTCGGCCGGCGTGATCTGGAACTGGCTGAGCGGTCTCGACCAGCGCCCGCGATTCCGCGTCAAGGTCACCTCGCTCGACGGGAAAATCGTGCGCGGCATGTGCGGCATGTCCATGGCGGCCGAGTGCGCGATCGGCGACGTGGCGAAGGCGGATATCGTCGTCATTTCGGCATCGAGCTGGAACATTCAGGATGACGTGCTGCGCGACGGGCGGCTGATGGACTGGATCCGCGGCTGGCACGCGAAGGGGACCTATATCGTGGGGATCTGCTCGGCGGTCGCCTTCGTGGCCGAAAGCGGCTTGCTCGACGGACGCATCGCGACGACGCATTGGGGCGTCGCCGAGAATTTCCGGCAGCGCTATCCGGCGGTGCGGTGGCACCCCGACCGTTTCGTGACCGAGGACGAGCGCGTGCTGTGCAGTGGCGGCGTTTACGGTGCCGCCGACGTCAGTCTCTATCTCGTCGAAAAATTCTGCGGGCGCGAAGTGGCGTTGCAGACCGCGAAATCCCTTTGTCTGAGCATGCCGCGCAGCTGTCAGTCCGGCTACGCGGCGCTGCCGCAAGCCCGCCCGCATTCCGACGAGCGCATCCGCGAGGTCGAGGAGTTCGTCCGCGCCAACTACGCGCGTGAACTGCCCATCGCCAGTCTCGCCGGCCGCGCCGCCATGGGTGCGCGCAACTTCATCCGCCGATTCAAGGCGGCGACCGGTTTCATGCCCGGCGCGTATATCCAGATGCTGCGCGTGACGGCCGCGAAGGAAATGCTGGAGATGGGCAACGATACCGTCCAGAGCATCGCGAACAAGGTCGGCTATGAGGATCAGGCCTTCTTCCGCCGGATATTCAAGCGGCAGAACGGCATGACGCCGGCAGAGTATCGCGGTCGCTTCGCCCGGCTGAACGTCGTGCGCGCGGACCTTGCGCGCGGCCCCGCGCGCGCGGCCTGACCGGAAATGCGCTTTGCGCGGCCGGGCGTTCCGCGCGAAACTCCGTCGCCCGGCAAAGTCCGGGTTGGCCGCCCGGACGGCGGCAACCGACAAGGGGAGTGACGCGCAGATGTGGACGCAGGCCGAAACCTATCCCGATCCGGCGATCGAGATCCTCGACAAGCGCTTCGAGAAATACCGCATCTTCAACGCCTGCATCGAGAAGCTGGCGACCGGCTGCCGGTGGGCCGAAGGGCCGGTCTGGTTCGGCGACGGGCGCTATGTCCTGTGGAGCGACATCCCCAACAACCGCATGCTGCGCTGGGACGAGGCGAGCAAGTCGGTCGCCACCTTCCGCCAGCCGTCGGACAATTCGAACGGCAACACGCGCGACCGGCAGGGACGGCTGGTCACCTGCGAGCATCTCACGCGCCGCGTGACGCGCACCGAGCCCGACGGCTCGATCACCGTGCTGATCGACCGGTTCGAGGGCAAGCGCCTCAACTCGCCCAACGACGTGATCGTGAAGTCCGACGATTCGATCTGGTTCACCGATCCCACGTTCGGCATCGGCGGCTTCTACGAGGGTGAAGCGGCGCCCAGTGAGCTGCCGATGGCGGTCTACCGGCTCGACGCGAAAACCGGCCAGGCCAAAATCGTCGCCAAAGACATCATCGGCCCCAACGGCCTGTGCTTCTCGCCCGACGAGAAGCTGCTCTATCTCGTCGAATCCGCCTCGCGGCCGCGCAAGCTGCATGTCTTCGACGTGGTCGAGAACGGCACGGCGCTGGCCAAGGGCCGGCCGTTCGGCGACTGCGGCGAGGGCACGCCGGACGGATTTCGCTGCGACGTGGACGGCAACGTGTGGGCGGGCTGGGGCATGGTGCCGGGGCTGAACGGCGTGCGCGTGTTCGCCCCCGACGGGACCGCCATCGGCCATATCCATCTGCCCGAGCGTGCTGCCAACGTGTGTTTCGGCGGCCGGCACCGCAACCGGCTTTTCATGGCGGCGAGCCAGTCGCTCTACGCCCTCTACGTCAACACCCAGGGTGCGCCCGGCGGCTGAAGGGCCGTCGCGAGGAACATCAGCGACCAGCAGGTGACCGCGATCACCGCGGCATAGACCGCAAAGCGCCGGTACGTCTCGCGCAGGATGCCGAGGATCACGCGCGCCGCGTGGCTCTCCGGCAGCGCATGCTGCCGGCCCATCATCAGCCAGGTTTCGGTGCGCCGGTAATCCTGCCGGCCCGCAAGTTCGCCGCGCAGCACCAGTACCGCCAGCATCATCATCGACAGGATCGCCCCGCTGCGGAACGCGAGGACCGGCCACGTTATCAGGCCGAACATCGTCATGCCGATCGCCAGCAGGGCAAACAGGCAGCCGCGGCCGACCGATTGAACGGCGGCCCACCGGATGCGGTCGAGTTCTTCCATCGGGATTGTCCCCGCGCGTGCGCGGCGCCGGCAGGCCCGCTAGCCCGCGAAGAGATAGAATAGGCGCACGAGGCCGGGCACCGTCAAGACGAAGGCCGAAAGCGCCCAGATGGCCATCGAGCCCGTCCCGTCGCGCAGGCCCGGAACCGCGCGCTCGGCGAGGGCGGCCGGAATGCCCGAGGCGAGCAGCGTCGTTGTCGCCGTCAGCATGCTCGAGACGTAGAACAGCACGCCCGGCGACCCGGGCAGCCAGTTCGGCATCCACAGCGGCGACAGGGCCAGCACGAAATCGAGATAGGGCGAGAACATGCCGTTGACGGTCGAAAGACCGAGCACGACGGCGAAGAGCTGGTGGCGGGTCATGGAGCCTGCCCTCAGCCGGGCGACACGGTCGGCACGAGGCCGGCCTGCCACATGACGAGGAACGAGGCGACGCGCAGGTGATAGATCCAGAAGGCCGCGAGCGGCGGCAGCAGGAACGGACGCACGAAGCTTGGCGTGATCGCCGCGGTAGCACGGACCGCCCACTCGGTCAGCATCACGAAACAGCGCCAGATGTAGTTCGTCGGCTGCATCGATGGCACGAAGAAGGCGAGCAGGAACCGGCCGATGCACGACCACAGCACGATCGCCAGACCGTAATTGACGATCCAGAACGGCAGGTAGCTCAGGAAGAAGTTCGAATCCGTCATGCGCGTGCGGGTTCCTTCAATAAAAAGGGGCGGGACCCGGAAGGTCCCGCCCCGTTCCGCCGGGCGCCGGAGCGCCTGGCAGAGTTCGAGTTACTCCTTGGCCGCCATGCCGGGGGCGAGGACGACGTCACCCGACGGAACGCGGATGGAGTCGATGAACGCCTGCATGTCGGGGCTGGCTTCCGGCGTCATCTTGCCGGCGATCCAGCCCGCGATGAACGAGGCGGGGATGCCGAAGATGCCGACCGAGATGTTGTTGATGCCCCAGAGATAGGCCACGTCGCGACCGCGGACCTTCACGATGGTCACGATGTCGCCGAGCATGCCCTTCATCGCCAGACCGTAGAACTCGGTCGTGATGAGGAAGAACATGACGACGGCGTAGCCGACCAGCATGGACCACACGCCGCTGGCATCGCCGCCCTTCTTCCACCAGATGCCGAGCACGAGGGCTGCGAACAGCCCCGACGCGGCGATGGAGAAGGCCCACGACACGAGGAACAGGATGTCGGCACCCAGGGTTCCGGCCACGTAGGCGGCGAGCACGGCAACGACCGCGAGGATCACGCGGCTGATGACGAGACGGCGCTTGGTGTCGGCCTGGGGGTCGATCATCTTGTAGTAGATGTCGTGCGAGAGCGCGTTGGCGATGGCGAGCAGGAGCCCGTCGGCCGTCGACAGCGCTGCCGCGAGGCCACCGGCGGCCACCAGGCCGGCGATGACGTAGGGCAGGCCGGCGATTTCCGGCGTGGCGAGCACGATCGCGTCGGGATGGATGCGGAACTCCGAAAGCTGGAGGATTCCGTCCCCGTTGCCCGTCACGCCGGCGCAGATCGGGAAGATCTGTGCCGCGTTGGCCGCATCGCACGCACCGACGAGTGCGAGACCCGGCTTGCCCCACGAAGCGACCCAAGCGGGCAGCGAGGCGACCGGCGACCCGATGAGGCCCTGATACACTTCCAGCTTCGCGAACGCGGCGTAGGAAGGTGCCGTGAAGTAAAGCAGGAAGATGAAGAACAGCGACCAGCCCACCGAGTCGCGGGCCTGACGGACCGACGGCGTGGTGAAGTAGCGCATCAGGATATGCGGCAGCGAAGCCGTGCCGACCATGAGGCAGAGGATCAGCGCGAAGTAGTTGATCGCCGACGTCATGCTGAAGTTGCCCCGGGCGTCCGCGAAGGGCGCGATATGGCTCTTCGCGATGCCGAGGGTCTTCTCGAGGGCTTCGATCTTCTCGAGCGCCTGGCCGTACATCAGCTGGGGCACCGGCACGCCGGTGACCTGAGCGGACATGATGATCACCGGAATGAGGTAGGCGATGATCAGGATGATGTACTGGGCGACCTGGGTCCAGGTCACCGCCTTCATGCCGCCGAGCATCGAGCACACGAGGATGCCGACGAGGCCCACGAAGCAGGCGACCTTGAAGTCCATGCCGAGGAAGCGCGACGTGATGATGCCCACGCCGACGATCTGCGCCACGACATAGACGAACGACGCGGTGATCAGCACGATGACCGCGAGCGAGCGGGCCGTGTTGCCGCCGAAGCGTGCGCCGCAGAAGTCCGGCACCGTGAACTGGCCGAACTTGCGCAGGTAAGGCGCCATCAGGATCGACACGAGCACGTAACCGCCCGTCCAGCCGAGCACGAACGCGAGCGCGTCGTAACCGCCGAAATAGAGCGAGCCGGCCATGCCGATGAACGACGCGGCGGACATCCAGTCCGCACCGGTCGCCATGCCGTTGTAGAAGGCGGGAACGGAGCGTCCGGCAACGTAGTATTCGGACACTTCCGCGGTTCGCGACAGCCAGCCGATCAGCGCGTAGACGCCGATCGTCAGGAAGACGAACAGATAACCGAGGATCTTGTCGGGTACCCCGAAGAACTCGAGGATACCGATGACAATGACGAAGCCAATGAACGTCCCGGTATAGATCCCGTAGATCTTCCCCAGGTTGCCCAAAAAGCTGCTGTTTGCGGCGGCACCGGCCATGGTTGGTCTCCTTGCCTGATTCTTATTCGTCGTTCACGCCGAATTCTTCGTCGATCTTGTTCTGGGCACTTGCGTTCCAGAAGCACATCACGACGAAGGCGATCAGCGAGCCCTGTGCGGCCATGTAGAACCCGATCGGGAAACCCAGGATGCGGATGCTGTTGAGCTGCGGGGCGAAGAAATGCACGACGAAGCTGAAGAAAAACCAGAGGGCCAGCAGCGTCCACATCAATGCGGACGTCTTGCCCCAATAGGCCTTCATCTCGTCTGGCGAAAGCTTTTTGCTCATTCGTGGTCTCCTCTCGTTGCGCAGGCCCGGAACCTTCGACCGCAGATGGGTGCGGATTCGGAGTACCAAGCCCCCGAGCCGCTTTTTGCGCGGCTTGCTGGTTACCAGGGGGGGACCGGCTGGTCCGATGGACCCCCGGTACGGCGAGTTTTGTGTAAGTTTACCGGCGTGTTCCTTGTTCTTCCGCGCGCACGTTCCGGCGCACTTGATAATCGGTCTAACATGGGATTCGCGAACTAGACAACAGTTTCAAATCCATGGGATCGTCCGGGTCCCAGATCGTAGGCAAATGAGCATGTTTTCATCTCTTTTCCGGACCCTTCGCGCCAAGCCGATCGCCGACCCGTCGGAATTGCGGCGGTTCCTCAGTGGCGAGACGTCCTATCTGGCCCAACGCATGACTTATGAGTTCTCGCGCAATACGTTAGCGTGGTTCGGGCAACATTATTTCGCCGATCCGGGCTTCAATGACGTGTTCCGCAAATGCCGCTGGGAGTCCTTCGGGCTGCTGGGCGCGGACATCACCCTTCTGGCCTTCGGGCGGATGGCGGCAGCGCGTCCGGACCGCCATGCCGACCTCGCCGACCGGATGCCGGCCCTGTACACCGCAATTCTTGGCGAGTATCCGCTGCCGGACCATCGACCCACGGGCTGGGCAGACCTCGAGACGGCATTCGGCGCGCGCCTCGGCGACCTGAAGCTGCCGCTCGACCCGGCGAAACTTGCGGTCCCGACGGCCAAGGCGGTTTTCAAGACCTTGCCGGTTTTCAGCGAGAACCGGTCGGGGGATTACATGGTCGTCTACAACGCCGTCCATTTCGGGCTCGTCGCGTTTGCCGACCGGCTACGCAAGCGCGTGGCGGCCGATCTTGCCGGCGATGCGCTGCTTGCCGGCGAACCGCTCGACCAGGATCGCGTGGTTCCGGTCGCCTAGGAGACCGAGCCCGCAATGGCCCCGCGCACCGCACTGGCACTTTTCCTCGGGAATGCCGGCGAAGCGATGAAGCCGGCCCCGGTATGCCGACAGTCCGAGACCGTCGGGAAAGCGGTCGCGGTCCTCGCCGCCAGCGGAAGTTCGGCCTTGCTCGTGGTCGACGGCGACGGCCGCCTCACGGGCCTGCTGACCGAACGCGATATCGTCACCCGTGTCGCGTTCAAGGCCGATCCGGGCGCACCGCTGGCATCGGTGATGACGCCCGATCCGGTGGCGGTCGGTCCCGAGGAGCATCTCTATCGCGTCGTCGGCCGGCTGCGCCGGCGCGGCTGGCGCCACATGCCGATCGTGGATGCCGACGGCCGACCGCTCGGCCTTGTCGCAAGGGCCGATGCGCTGGGTGCTGCGGGTGCCCGCGTGCTTCGCGAACTCGACGTGCTGGGCGCACTCGAGGACGGGATCGACGACCACCGCGCCACCAAACGCGCGCAGGTCGAACTCGCCCAGGCACTGCTCGACGACGGCCTGCCCGCACCCGACATCCAGCGCATCGTCACCGAGATCAACCGCGACATCCATCGCATGGTGCTGCGCGCCTGCATGGAAAAAAGCGGCACGCCGCCCGTGCCGTTCACGCTGCTGATCATGGGTTCGGGCGGGCGCGGCGAGAGTTTCCTGGGTCCCGACCAGGACCATGGCTTCATGCTGGCCGACTATCCCGACGACCGGCACGACGCGATCGACGCTTGGTTCATCGATGTTGCCGTGCGCTTCGGCGACATGCTCGCCGAGGTAGGGTTCCCGCTCTGCCAGGGTTTCGTGATGGCGTCCAACCCGCTCTGGCGCAAGACCGCAACGCAGTGGCGCGAGCAGGTCGGCATGTGGATCGCCAGGCGCACGCCGGCCGCCCTTCTCTATGCCGACATCTTCTTCGACTTCCAGCCGATCTGGGGCGACCCGCAGCCGGCGATCGAACTGCGCGCCGAGGTCGCCGCGGCGCTGAAGCGCACGCCGGGCTTCGCGCAGGCGATGCTGGGCGAAGACCGGCGCCTGCATGTGGCGCTCGGATTTCTCGGGCGCCTCGCCACGCAAGGATCGGGCGATCATGCGGGCGAAATCGATCTCAAGCTCAACGGCACGATGCCGCTGGTCGCGGCCGTGCGCCTCCAAGCGCTGGCCCACGGCGTCGTCGAGACCGGCACGCTGGCGCGCATCGCCGCACTTCGCGAGGCCGGTGTGCTCAAGCCGGCGGAAGCCGACGGACTGGTGCAGGCGTTCGAGGCGGTGACGTTCTTCCTGCTGCGCGGGCAGTTGGCCGACGCGCGGGCCGGCCGCACGCCCGACACGTTCGTGAAGCCGGACGAGCTGACCAAGGCCGAGCGGGCGCGTCTCGTCGCCGGCCTTCAGTCGATCGACGGGTTCCTTACCCGCACGCGCGCCGACTTCACCGGGCCGCCTGCTGGGTTGACGGCCGGCGCTTACCGGGCGGCGAAGGCGAGCCAGCGGGTGCCGGGAAGTCGCCGGGCGGCACGGTATGCGGCCCAGGCGGCCGCCGCGTCCTGCAGGCCGCTACCGGTCGAATCGAAGACCACGAATGGCGCGTCGGGCAGCCGCGCGCGTCCCGCGACGAGTGCGGCAAGCGATATGACGCGGCCCGTGTCGAAGCCGGGCGTTTCTGCGAGCACGTGGCGAAGTTCGCCGCCCGTCGCGCATGCGCCGGGATCGTCGGCCAAGATCGCCGCGGCGCGCATCGTCGGTCCGTCGATTTCGCGTTTGCCCGGATTGTCGGCGCCCATCGCGGCGACGAAGGCCGTCCCGTGGAGCATGGTGCTTGCGATGACCGGCTCTCCCGAGGTCGTGCATGTAATGCAGAGCCCGGCTCCGTCGAGTGCTTCCGCGACGCCGGCAGCGAGGACCGTGCCGCGCGGGGCGCGGGCGACGAACACGCGCGCACGGGCGCGATTGCTGTCGAATACGCGGATCCCGCATTTCGGGTATCGCGCGGCGATGTGGCGGACGACGTGTGCGCCAAGCGCGCCGCAGCCGATCACGGCGGCGAACCGGGGCGGGCGCGCGAGCGCGCACGTCGCGCCGAGCATCGCCGTTGCCGCCGTTCGAATGCCGGTAAGTGCTGCCGAGTCGATCACGGCGAGCGGCCGTCCGGTCGATGGATCGACCAGCAGTGCGAGCCCCTGGACGGTGGGCAGGCCGCGCGCCGGATTGCCGGGCCGGTTCACGTTGGTCTTCGAGACGAAGGCCGACGCGACGCCGGGCAGGTTTCCTGCTTTGACGTGGATCGTCCCGCCGTCGATCTCGAAGCCGATCGCGCGCGCGTCGGCCGGCATGCCGTTGCCGGCCGCCCGATAGGCCCGAGCCAGTGCCGAAAGCGCGCGAGCCGGGGTCAGCACGCGCGCCATATCGGCTGCATTCAGCAGCATCACGCGGTGCGCAGGCCGACGGCTGCCGCTTCCGGAATTTCCTGAATTGCCCATTTTTGCCAATCCTCACGGATGGCAGACTTGGGCATGAAGCCTGACCGGGCGTCTGCGGAAAGCCCGGATCCCCTGACGCTACCTGCGCGCAAGCGGGCCGGCAAGCGCCTCGCCGCCGAACAGACGCGCCGCGGCGTGGATCTCGAGCGCCATGTTCGAGGTCTCGACCAGCGCGTCGTAGCTTTCGATGCCGCGCCGCTCGCAGATCTCGACGAGACGCACGAAGATCTCGGCCGTCGCGCGCGCGTCATCGAGGGCGGAATGGCGCCGGCCGATCTCCACGCCCATCCGGCGCGCCAGCGCGTCCAGGCTGTGGTCGGCAAGGTCGGGAAACAGCCAGCGCGCGATCATCAGCGTGTCGAAGGGCGGATTGTCGATCTCGATCCCCGCCGCCGCGGCAGCGCGGCGCAGGAACGCGAGGTCGAAGGCGGCGTTGTGGGCGACGAGGACGGCGTCGTGGGCGAACAGCTTGAACGCGCGCGCGGCCTGGGCCGCCGACGGCGCTCCGACGACCGCCTTGTCGTCGATCCCGTGGAAGACGGTCGAGGCGGCCGGGATCGGGCGGCCGGGATCGACGAGCGTCGTGTAGCTTTCGCCGGCGAGGATGCGCGTGCCCAGCACGCGGATGGCGCCGACCGACACGATCGCGTCGCTGGCGGTGTCGAGGCCGGTCGTCTCGAGATCGAACACGACATAGGCGAGTGCCGAGAGCTTGCGCGCACCCACGCGCCCGCCGGCCGGTTTCAGGCGGGCAAGGTCGAAATCGTAGAATTCCGGGCGCGGTGCGGCGGCGGCCGAAGACGAGGCGACCGGTGCGGAGACGGAGAGGACGTAGGCCTCGCGAGCACCGTCCTCCCCGCGCACCCAGCCGAGCCGGGCCGGATAGGGCCCGCGCCCGTCGCAGAGCGTCACGTCGCACGAAACGTTCCCCCCTTCGCCCGCGCGCGCATGCGCCGTCGCGAGTGCCTCCGAGGTTACCAGCGTCGTCAGGTCGCGTTGCAGGCCGACCGGCCCGCAGGGTGCGAGCAGGTCGTGCGCGCGGTCGTTGAGCAGCAGGATGCGATGATCGGGTGCCGCGACGACGACGGCTTCGTTGAGGTCGCGCAGGATCGCCTCGAGCCAGCGCCGGTCGTGCGCCAGTTCGGCGTCCGCACCCGCTTGCGCGGCTAGGGCCGCCGAAAGGCGCTCGGTGTCGAGCCGGTGCGCGTCGATCGCGTCGGCAAGCGGCTTGGCCAGCTTGTGGCGTGCGGCCCGCGCGACGAGACCGGCGGCAAGTGCCACGCCTGCCGCGGCCGAGACGAGCACGCCCGCGAACCCGGCTTCGTGGCCGCCGCGCGTCAGGCTCCAGTAGAGCGCCGCGAAAAGGCCGGTCCCGGCAAGCACCGCCGTCGCGAGATCGTTGAGGGAAAGCCGGTTCCTGTCCATGCCGGCACAGGATAGCGCCCCGCGATGGCCCATGCTATCGAGACGCCATGACCGATCCGAACGCCCCCGGCGGCTGGACGCCGATCCCGATTTCCGTCCTGACCGGCTTCCTGGGCAGCGGCAAGACCACGCTTCTGGGCCAGCTCCTGCGCCACCCCGGCATGGCCAAGACCGCCGTCATCATCAACGAGTTCGGCGAGATCGGTCTCGACGACCTGCTGGTGCAGGGCGAGCTTCTGAACCATGTCGATCCGGGTGCGGCGACCCAATTCGTCAAGATGAACGCCGGCTGCCTGTGCTGCACGGTGCGCGGCGACCTCGAAGTGGCGTTGCGCGACCTCTACCTGAAGCGCGTGCGCGGCCAGGTGCCGGATTTCAAGCGCGTCGTGATCGAGACGACCGGTCTTGCCGATCCGGCCCCCATCCTGCACACGCTGATGGACGACCCGATCCTCGCGGCCTACTACCGGCTCGACGGCGTGGTCGCCACGGTCGACGCGGTCAATGCGATGCGCGAGCTCGACGACCAGTTCGAGAGCGTCAAGCAGATCGCCGTCGCCGACCGGCTCGTGCTGACCAAGACCGACATCGCCGACGCGCACGACGTGGCGCATCTGCGCGCGCGCCTTGCCACGATCAATCCGGGTGCCCCCGTCATCGTCGCGACGATGGGCAAGGCCGATCCGGCCGCCCTGTTCGATGCCGGTCTCTACGATCCCGCGACCAAGACCGCCGACGTGCGCCGCTGGCTCAACGAAGAAGCCTATGCGGCCGGAAAATCGGCGCCGCACGGCCACGAGCATGGGCACGACCATCACCACGACCACGATCATGCGCACGGGCACAACCATGGCCACGATCACGCGCACGACATCAACCGGCACGACGACCGCATCCGCGCGCACTGCCTGGTCATCGACGAACCGCTCGAATGGGACATGGTCGCGGCGTGGCTCGGCAGCCTTGCCCAGTCGCGCGGCCCCGACCTGCTGCGCATGAAGGGCATCGTCAACGTCGCGGGCGAAACACAGCCCGTGGTGCTGCATGGCGTGCAGCATCTTTTCCACCCGCCGGCGCGCCTGCCGGCCTGGCCGGACGACGACCGGCGGACCAAGCTTGTCTTCATCACCCGGGACGTGGCGCGCGAGGACATCGAGAAATCGCTCGAGGCATTCCGCACGGACGCCGCGAAGCGCGCGAGCCTTCGCGCTTGATCGCCCGTCGCCGGCTGTGCTATTTCCGGGGCGCTGAAATTCGGAAGGACGATCCAAAGATGGCCGCCTACCAGTACGTCTACGTGATGAAGCGTCTCGCCAAGGTCTATCCGGGCGGGAAGAAGGTTCTGGACGACATCTGGCTGTCCTTCATGCCGGGCGCCAAGATCGGCGTGCTCGGCCTCAACGGGTCGGGCAAGTCGACGCTGCTCAAGATCATGGCCGGACGCGATCCGGATACCGGGGGCGAGCACTTCCTCGCCGAGGGCGCCACCTGCGGCTATCTCGAGCAGGAGCCGCATCTCGACCCGAAGAAGACGGTGGCCCAGAACGTCATGGAGGGGCTCGGCCCCCTGAAGACGATGGTCGACCGCTTCGAGGAAGTGTCGAACAAGCTGGGCGAAGTCACCGACGATGACGAGATGAACGCGCTGCTCGCCGAACAGGCCGAGCTGCAGGAAACCATCGACGCCGCGAACGCGTGGGATCTCAACCGCACGATCGAGATCGCGATGGATGCGCTGCGCTGCCCGCCGGGCGACGCGGAAGTGACCAAGCTTTCGGGCGGCGAGCGCCGGCGCGTGGCGCTGTGCCGCCTGCTGCTCCAGAAACCCGACCTGCTGCTGCTCGACGAACCGACCAACCATCTCGATGCCGAATCGGTCGCCTGGCTCGAGCGCTTCCTGCACGAGTATCCGGGCTGCGTCGTGGCCGTCACGCACGACCGCTACTTCCTCGACAACGTCGCCGGCTGGATCCTCGAACTCGACCGCGGCAAGGGCATTCCGTGGGAAGGCAACTACTCGTCGTGGCTCGACCAGAAGCAGAAGCGGCTGGCGCTCGAGGAAAAGCAGGAGACGAACCGCCAGAAGACGCTCGAACGCGAGCTCGAATGGATCAAGTCGAGCCCGCGCGCCCGCCAGGCCAAGAACAAGGCGCGCATCCAGGCCTACGACGCGCTGGTCGCCGAAGAACGCGACCGGGCGCCGGAAAGCGTGCAGATCGCCATCGCCCCGGGCCCTCGCCTGGGCAACACGGTCGTCAACGCCGAGAAGCTCACCAAGGGCTTCGGCGACGTGCTGCTGATCGACAAGCTCGACTTCCGCATGCCGGCCGGCGGCATCGTGGGCATCATCGGCCCGAACGGTGCCGGCAAGACGACGCTGTTCCGCATGCTCGTGGGCCAGGACAAGCCGGATTCAGGCACGCTGACGATCGGCGACACGGTCAAGTTCGGCTATGTCGACCAGAGCCGCGATTCGCTCGATGCGAACAAGACCGTCTGGGAAGAGGTCTCGGGCGGCGACGACATCCTCGTCATCGGCGGCAGGAACGTGCCGAGCCGGGCCTATGTCGCGTCGTTCAATTTCAAGGGAGCCGACCAGCAGAAGAAGGTCGGGCAGCTGTCGGGCGGCGAACGCAACCGCCTGCAGCTCGCCAAGATGCTGAAGGCCGGCTCGAACGTGCTGCTGCTCGACGAACCGACCAACGATCTCGACGTCGACACGCTGCGCGCACTTGAAGAAGCGCTGCTCGGCTATTCGGGCTGCGTCATGGTGATCAGCCACGACCGCTGGTTCCTCGACCGCGTCGCCACGCACATCCTGAGCTTCGAGGGCGACAGCCAGGTCGTCTGGTTCGAGGGCAACTACCAGGATTACGAGGCCGACAAGAAGCGCCGCCTGGGTGCGGACGCCGACCAGCCGCACCGGATCAAGTACAAGCCGCTGACCAGGGATTGAGGCCCGCAACGGGCCCGGCTCAGCTCTTGCCGGGCGTCCCTGTCTTGCCGCGCAGCGCTTCGATCAGCGCGCTGAGGCGCCCGCCGTTGCGCTGGATCGTCGACGAAAAGTCGTCGCGCTGCGTGATGACCATGCTGACATCCTCGATGATGACGTCGATGATCCGCCAGCCGCCCGGGTTGCTCGGCCGCAGGCGCCAGGCCACGCGCACGGGTGCTCCCTGGGCACGCACGAACTCCGACGAGACGAACACTTCTCCGTCGTCGCCGCGGCGCGAACCGGTCGTGCGGATGGCTTCGCCGCCGTAGTCGGCAAAGCGCGTCGCGTAGGACGCGACGATGAAATCCTCGAACGCCTTGAGGTATTCGGTGCGGTCGGCTTCGCTCGCGGTCCGCCACGGCGTGCCGAGCGCGAAGCGCCCGATCGTGGGTACGTCGAAGGTTTCAGTGAACAGCGTGCGGAAGCGCGCGGCACGGTCGGCGTTGTCGATGTCCTTGGCCGTCAGCCCGACGATCGCGCGCTGCGCCAGGGAATCGATGAAGGCAGTCGCTTCGGGAACGGCGTTCTGAGCGCCGACCGGTGCCGCAAAGACGAAGCTGGCGACTGCCGCAAGTGCCGCGATGAAATTGCGCCGGATCATCGTTCCGGCGCCTCAGCGCGGAACTTCGGCGCGCGGCCCCGAGCCGCCGATGCCTTCGTACTCCGTCATGCGCGGCGACGGCGGGCTCGAACCGGGTGCTGCATTGCGGATCTCGCTGCGCCGCCGTTCGACCGAGATCCGGCGCACGGTGGCGTACAGGTCGGTCGCCGAGCGTTCGACGTCTTCGATCTGCTGGCGGTTGGCATCGCGGTAGTGGACGGCGGTGAGGCCACCGCGCGCCGGCGAGGCCCAGTTGGCATCGGCGCCGCGGGTCACGAGATTGAACGGATCGAGGAACGCGTCGACGACCAGGCCGACGGCATCGCGCCCGTTCGACGGGCCGAAGACGGGCAGCATCAGATAAGGGCCGTCGTTGGTTCCCCAGCGCGCGAACGTCTGGCCAGACTCTTCCTCATGCTGGACGAAGCCCATGTCCGCAGCCGGATCGAAAACGCCGAAAAACCCGATGAAGGTATTGATGAAGAAACGCGCGACGGCCGTGCCGGCGCGGTTGCCCTCGCCCTGCAGCCCGTCGTTGATCGCGGTCCACGGATTGCGCAGGTTGCCGAGGAAGTTGCCGGTGCCGGTGCGCACGCCCTGCGGCAGCATTCCGTACCATGCGGCCATCGGCTTCAGCGCGATCGTATCGAGGAAGCGGTTGACCTCGAAGAAGTAGCGGTTCATCGGCTCGAGCGGATCCCAGATCTCGTCGCCGGCCTGGACATTGTTGGCCTGCGCGACGTTGCGCCCATCGGCCTGTGCAACCGGAGCCAGCAGCAGGAAAACCGCAAGGAATGGCGAGATCAGGAGCCACAAAGGGCGTCGGGTGGAGCGGGAGGCGGACATCTGGACGGCGATACCCTTCGAAGCTGAATGCTGTTCCGCGCAAGATACGCTCGAAGCCTTACGAGAGCGTGAATGCCGCACGGCTTCTTGATTGATCCGATGATTTCCATCGATTCGATCAGGAAGCAGTGATTGTTATCACAGCGCCGTCCGGCAGGACCAGTACCCGGGGCGGGGCCGCAAAGGTTAACGCGGCGATGTTGCGGAATAGGCACACACGCCGGACCGTTTCCACAACGGCTGTAATATTGACTAAAAGATATAAGCATGTCTTTATGTTTGATCTTGAGGATATGACGTGACCCAGACACTCGACGCTCTCCTGGATGGCCTGCGCGCCGCTGCCGAACCCACGCGGTTGCGGCTGCTGGCGTTGTGCGCGCAAGGGGAACTGACGGTCAGCGAGCTTGTCCACATTCTCGGCCAGAGCCAGCCGCGCGTGTCGCGGCACCTGAAGCTGCTGTGCGATGCGGGCCTGCTCGACCGGCAACCCGAGGGCAGCTGGGTCTTCTACCGGATGGCCGAAGGATCGAGGGCCAACGGCCTCGTGCGCCGGCTCGCCGACATGCTGCCGCAGGACGACGTGCAGCTGCTGCGTGACCGCGAGGGGCTAGCGACCGTCCGGCGCGTGCGCGCGGAGCGTGCCGCCGCCTATTTCGATGCCAATGCCGGAGGCTGGGACCGGATCCGTTCGCTGCACGTGCGCGACGACGAGGTCGAGCGCGAACTCGCGGCCCTGCTGCCGGCCGGGCCCGGCACTGAAATTCTCGACATCGGCACGGGTACCGGGCGCATCCTCGAACTCATGGGGACGAGCGGCGCTCGCGGCGTGGGCATCGACCAGTCGGCCGAGATGCTGCGCATCGCACGCGCCAATCTCGCCAAGGCCGGTCTTGCCAACGTCCATGTCCGTCAGGGCGACATGTACAGGCTGCCGTGGCGCGATCCGGCGTTCGATGCCGTGACCGTCCACCAGGTGCTGCATTTCGCCGACTACCCGGCCCTCGCGATCGCGGAAGCCGCGCGCGTGCTCAAGCCGGGCGGGCGGATCGTCATCGCCGATTTCGCCCCCCACGAGCTTGATGCGCTGCGCACCGAGCACGCGCACCGGCGGCTGGGTTTCGCCGATGCGGAAGTGCAAGGCTGGCTGCGCGCCGCCGGCCTCGATCCCGCCCAAACCGTCGCCCTGCCGGGCGAGAAACTGACCGTCTGCCTGTGGGCCGCCGACAAGCCCGCAGCGATTCCCACGACCCACTGAGCACGAAGGAAGCGCATTCCATGTCAAACCGACTGTTCGGCGACGACCGCCTGGCCGGCAAGCTCAATGTCAGCTTCGAGTTCTTCCCGCCGAAGAACGAGGAGATGGACAAGCAGCTCTGGACATCGCTCGAGCGTCTCGCCCCCATGGGTCCGCGCTTCGTGTCGGTCACCTACGGGGCCGGCGGCACCACGCGCGAGCGCACGCACGCGGTCGTCAAGCGCATCGCGCAGGAAACCAAGATCAAGCCGGCAGCGCACCTTACCTGCGTGGCCGCGACGCGCGCCGAGATCGACGATGTCGTGCGCGCCTACTGGGAAGCGGGCGTGCGCCACATCGTGGCGCTGCGCGGCGACCCGCCGGCCGGCCAGACGCGCTATACGCCGCACCCCGGCGGCTATGCCTATGCGAACGACCTCATCGCCGGCATCAAGAAGATCGGCGATTTCGAGATTTCCGTCGGCGCCTATCCCGAGGCGCACCCCGACGCGCCGTCGCCGGAAGCCGATCTCGATTATCTGAAGGCCAAGCTCGATGCCGGCGCCACGCGCGCGATCACGCAGTATTTCTTCGATACCGACGTCTATCTGCGCTATCGCGACCGCTGTGCGGCACGCGGCATCAGCGCCGAGATCGTGCCGGGCATCCTGCCGGTGACGAATTTCGGCCAGGTCGTCAAATTCTCGAAGATGTGCGGGGCTTCGGTGCCGCTGTGGCTCGCCCATATCTTCGAAGGGCTCGACAACGATCCCGACACGCGCCGCCTCGTCGCCGCGATGGTGGCGGCCGAGCAGTGCCGCCGGCTCCAGGCGCACGGCGTGTCGACCTTCCACTTCTACACGCTCAACCGCGCCGACCTCGCCTATTCGATCTGCCACGTGCTGGGCCTCAGGCCCGTCGCGAGTGCCGTGAAAGCCGCCTGAAGGAACCAACGCCATGCGCCCCCATCTTCTGGATACCCTCAAGGACCGCGTGCTGCTGTGCGACGGCGGAACCGGCAGCCGCGTCCAGGCGATGACGCTCGACGTCGAGCGGGACTACTGGGGCAAGGAGAACTGCACCGAGGTGCTCGTGCTCTCGCGGCCCGACCTCGTGCGCTCGATCGCGCGTTCGTACCTGGAAGCCGGCTCCGACATCGTTCAGACCAACACGTTCGGCGGCTCGCCGATCACGCTCGACGAGTTCGACCTCGGCGACAAGACGCACGAGATCAACAAGCTCGCCGTCGAGTATGCGCGCGAAGAGGCGGAAGCGTTCGCGAAGAAGGACGGCAATCCGCGCTTCGTGCTGGGTTCCATCGGGCCGGGCACCAAGCTGCCGACGCTCGGCCATATCGACTACCAGTCCCTCGAGGACGCGCTCTATGTGCAGGCCCGCGGCCTGGTCGACGGCGGGTGCGACGGCATCCTGATCGAGACTTGCCAGGATCCCCTGCAGATCAAGGCCGCGATCAACGGCTCGAAGCGCGCGCGCCTCGAATACGGCCGCGACGTGCCGCTGATGGTGCAGGTGACGGTCGAGACGACCGGCACGCTGCTCGTGGGTGCCGACATCGCCGCCGCCGCGACCGTCATCCACGCGATGGACGTGCATTCGATCGGGCTCAATTGCGCGACGGGCCCGCAGGAGATGGCCGAACACGTCAAGTGGATCGCCGAGAACTGGACCGGCACGATCACCGTGCAGCCCAATGCCGGCCTGCCCGAGCTGGTCGACGGCAAGACGCACTATCCGCTTGCCCCCGACGCGATGGCCAAGTGGATCGAGCGCTTCGTCGCCGAGGACGGCATCAACATCGTCGGTGGCTGCTGCGGCACCGACATCGGCCACATCGCGGCCCTGGACGCCATGCTGCGCCGGCGTGCCGACGGCGGACGCCATCGCCCCGCGCCCAAGGCACGCAAGTCGGTCTGGGTCCCGTCGGTCGCCTCGCTCTACCACCAGGTGCCGCTGCGCCAGGAGAACGCGTATTTCTCGATCGGCGAGCGCTGCAACGCCAACGGCTCGCGCGCATGGCGCAAGTTCCAGGAAGAGGGCAACTGGGAAGGCTGCCTCGACATGGCGCGCGAACAGGTGCGCGAAGGCTCCAACGCGCTCGACATCTGCACCGCCTTCGTCGGTCGCGACGAGGTCAAGGAAATGGGCGAGGTCGTCAGCCGCTTCCGCGGCTCGGTGACGGCACCGCTGGTCGTCGATTCGACCGAGCTGATCGTGCTGGAAAGTGCCCTCAAGCTCTATGGCGGCAAGGCGATCCTCAACTCGATCAACTTCGAGGACGGCGAGGAGCCGGCCGAGAAGCGCATGGAACTGGCGCGCCGGTTCGGCACGGCCGTCATCGCGCTGACGATCGACGAGACCGGCATGGCCAAGGACATGAAGACCAAGCTCGCCATCGCGCACCGCCTGCGCGATTTCGCGTGCGGGCGCTTCGGCCTGCCCGAGTCCGACCTGATGATCGATCCGCTGACCTTCACGGTCGCGACCGGCAGCGAGGACGATCGCCGGCTTGCCGTCGAAACGCTCGACGGCATCGAGGCGATCGCGCGCGAGCTGCCCGCCTGCCAGATCGTTCTGGGCCTGTCGAACGTGTCGTTCGGGCTCAACCCGCCGGCCCGTCACGTGCTCAATTCCGTGTTCCTCGACCATGCGGTCAAGCGCGGCATGACCGGTGCGATCGTGCACCACTCGAAGATCATGCCGCTTCACAAGATCCCCGAGGAAGAGACGAAAGTCGCCGAGGACCTGATCTATGACCGCCGGCGCGAAGGTTACGACCCGCTGCAGGCGTTCATCGCGCTTTTCGAGAACCGCAAGGGCGAAGCCAAGGTCGCGCGCAAGCGCCACGAGGCGGTCGAGGACCGGCTCAAGCAGCGCATCGTCGACGGCGACAAGCCCGGGCTCGAGGACGATCTGGCGCTGGCCATGCAGAGCCACAAGCCGCTCGACATCATCAACACCTTCCTGCTCGACGGCATGAAGGTGGTGGGCGAGCTGTTCGGTTCGGGCAAGATGCAGCTCCCCTTCGTGCTGCAGTCGGCCGAGACGATGAAGGCGGCCGTCGCCTATCTCGAGAAGTTCATGGAGCGCGTCGAGGGCCAGCAGAAGGGCACGATCGTGCTCGCCACGGTCAAGGGCGACGTGCACGACATCGGCAAGAACCTCGTCGACATCATCCTCACCAACAACGGCTACAAGGTCGTCAATCTCGGCATCAAGCAGCCCATCGCCAACATCGTGTCGGCGGCCAAGACGCATAAGGCCGACTGCATCGGCATGTCGGGCCTGCTCGTGAAGTCGACGGTCGTGATGCGCGAGAATCTCGAAGAGATGACGCGCGAGGGGCTCGACGTGCCGGTCCTGCTGGGCGGTGCCGCACTCACGCGCAAATACGTCGAGGAAGACTGCGTGGCCGCCTACGGGGCGGGGCGCGTGGCCTATGCGTCCGACGCGTTCGACGGGCTTGACCTCATGGACAAGGTCGTCACGCACCAGATCGACGGGCACTTGAAGACCATCCAGACCAAGCGCGCCGGCCGGCCGTCGAACACGACGCGCAAGCTGGGCGAGGCTGCCGACGCGCGCCCGATGCGGCCTGTCGATGTCGAGGAACTGAAGCTGCGCCGTGCGGAACTTGCCGCCAAGGCGCCGATCCCCGCACCGCCGTTCTGGGGCCCGCGCACGCTCGACCATGTGCCGGTCAAGACGCTGATCCCGTATCTCAACGAGCGGATGCTCTACCAGTTCCAGTGGGGCTTCCGGAAGGCGGGCAAGAGTCTCGAGGAATACAAGGCGTGGGCCGCACTCGAACTCAAGCCCATCCTCAAGCGCATGCTCGACCTGGTCGAAGCCGACGCGATCTTGAAGCCGCAGGCGGTCTACGGCTACTGGCGCTGCTATTCCGAGGGCGACAGCGTCGTGCTTGTCGACGAGGGCGGCACGAAGGAAGTGGCGCGCTTCGCCTTTCCGCGACAGGGGCGCGAGGGCGGCCTTTGCATCGCCGACTTCTTCCGCGACCGCACGGCCAACGAGCTCGACGTGATCGGCCTGCAGGTCGTCACGGTCGGCCAGCGCGCGTCCGACGTGGCGCGCGAATGGTTCGCCGAGAACCGCTACCAGGACTATCTCTATCTGCACGGGTTGGGCGTGGAACTGGCCGAAGCGCTGGCCGAATACGTCCACAAGCGTATCCGTGCGGAACTCGGCTTTGCCGGCGAGGACGATCGCGACATCGACAAGATGCTGCAGCAGGGCTATCGCGGCTCGCGCTACTCGTTCGGCTATCCGGCGTGCCCGAACCTCGCCGACCAGGAGCAGATACTGAAGCTGCTCGAAGCACCGAAGATCGGCATCTCGCTGTCCGACGAATGGCAGCTCCATCCCGAGCAGAGCACGTCGGCCATCGTGCTCCACCATCCGCAGGCGAAGTACTTCAGCGTGTGACGCGTGCCCGCCTGTAGAGCGGCCCGAGCAGGGCCGGGATCATGTAGATCGGGAACTGCAGGCAGGTGAAGAACAGGAAAAGATCGGACTGCGTGGGCACGCCCATGGCGCCGATCAGCAGCGCGAAGTTGCGGTTGCCGGC
Source organism: Tagaea sp. (assembly GCA_965279525.1). Classification (GTDB taxonomy): domain Bacteria; phylum Pseudomonadota; class Alphaproteobacteria; order CACIAM-22H2; family CACIAM-22H2; genus Tagaea. The sequence continues at coordinate 275,891 of CBDIIB010000002.1, forward strand.
GGCAAGCGACGCGGCCAGCGTCTGTCCGCGCGTCAGGCCGGACAGGCGTTCGAGCGGGACCAGCAGCAATGCGGCAAGTCCCTGCAGGCCGAAATTGGTCGCGAACGCGGCTGCCATGTAGAGGGCGACCTGCGACGGTGTTTCGCGCAGCCGGTCGGCCAGCCCGTCGACGGCACCGAAGCCGAACAGCACGAGCACCAGCACGCCGATCCCGCCGATCGCCCCGTCGTAGCGGCGCACGGCCGCTTCGCCCAGCATCCGGCGGACGAGCCATGCGGCGGCGAAGGCGCCGCCGACCAAGGCGGCAAGCCGCATCATCAGGGCGCCGGCACCGATCTCGATGTCGATGCCGAGAAGCCAGGCCGCCAGCGGCGGCTGCACGACCGGCAGGGCCAGGCACGTCGCGACGAGCAGGACCAGCGCCAGCCGCGCGTCGAGGCCCAGCATCAACGCATATGCCGTGACCGACACGAGCATCGGCGCGGTCGCGAACAGCGGAATGGCGATGCGCAGCGCCTCGGGCAGCGGGACGAGCGACACCACCCATGCCGTCAGCACCGGCATCGCGACCATCAGCAGGAATGTCAGCAGCACGACCGGCAGGGGCCGGCGCAGCGGCTCGGCCAGCCGCGTCCAGTCCATCCGCAGGATCGCCGAAGCAAGCAGGAACGTGACGGCGGGGACGAGGACGGGCCGCGCCATGGCGGCAAGATCGGGAAGCGCTATGCCGACGAACAGGCAGAGCGCCAGGACCGTTGAGGCACGCGCGTTGAGGAATTCGAGGAAGCGGACCGGCATCGCCGGCCGACGATAGCATGCCGATGTTGCGCGTGCCGTGGGTTGCGCTAGGGTGCGCGCCGCATGATCGACGCTTCGAAATTTCCCGCCCCGTTCGACCGCCATGTCGAGCCCGTGCGGCCCGAATGGATCGACTATAACGGCCACATGAACGTCGCCTATTACGTGCTCGCGTTCGACAACGCGACCGACACGTTCTTCGAGGCGATGGATTTCGGCGAGGCTTGGCGCCGCCGGTCGGGCCGGTCGTTCTTCGCGGTCGAAGGGCATATCCGCTATCTGGGCGAACTCCGGCCCGGCGAGCAGCTGGCGGTCGAGACCGTGCTGCTCGCGGCCGACGCCAAGCGCATCCACTATTTCCACACGATGCGCAACGCGGCGACCGGCACGATCGCCGCGACGGTCGAGTTCCTGTCGCTGCATGTCGACATGGCCGGGCGCCGGTCGGTGCCGTTCGCACCCGAAGACCGGGTGCGAATCGACGGATTTGCCCGCGCACACGCCGGTCTGGCCCGTCCCGAGGCCGCCGGGCGCCAGGTTTCAATGCCGCCCTTGCGCGGAGACGGGGCGAACGGCTAGGAATTCAGGGTCCGTTTCCCGGGGGCTACCGCATGATCGACCAGACCACGACACTCGAACCATCGGCGCAGGTCCGCGCGCGCGCCGTCACGGCCGCCCTCGTCGCGATGGCGTTCGGCGCCTTCGTCGTCGCGGCCGTCGGCTTTGCCGGTGCGATGGAAATCCACAATGCGGCGCACGATTCGCGCCACAGCTTCGCTTTCCCCTGCCACTGAGCGGGAGGCCCTGAAATGGTTTCGCGTCTCCTCTGGGTCGGCCTGCTGGCCGGTCTCGTTGCCGGCCTTCTCGCCGCGGCCGTGCAGTCCGTCGGCGTCTGGCCGCTGATCGCGCAGGCCGAGACGTTCGAAGTTCTCGAAGCCGCCGCCGAAGAAGAAGCCTGGTCGCCCGAGGGCATGGCGCGTGCCGGCTGGTCGGTCGTCTTCAACATCCTTGCCGGTGTGGGTTTCGGCCTGTTGGCAAACGGCGCCCTGCTGATCCTGCGCAGCGTGCGCGCCACGCGGCTCGACTGGCGCGTCGGCGCACTGGTCGGCCTGTTCGGCTTCCTGACATTCTCGTTCGCACCGGCGATGGGGCTCGCGCCGGCGCTGCCCGGCATGGCCGAAGGCGACATCTTCGCCCGCCAGGTCTGGTGGCTGGCCACGGCGGCGGCGACGCTGAGCGGGATCGTGCTTGCCGTGCTCGGCCGGCGCACGACCGACTGGCTCCTCGGCGTGGCGCTGGTCGCGGCCCCCCACCTGTTCGGCGCACCCGGCGAAGCGCATGGCCTGATCGGCCTGCTCGCGCAGTCGGGCACGCTGGGCGAAGGCGGGCTGCCGGCAGCCCTTGCCCAGCAGTTCGCGCTTGCCTCGCTGGGTGCCGCGGCCGCGTTCTGGATCGTGCTGGGTCTCGCGTCGGCCTGGCTGCAGCGCCGGTTCATCAGCCTCGTCTGACCGGACGTTCTAAAGCGACGACCTGAGCTTCAAATGCGTCCGCCGGTCGGCGGACGGCACGGCCATCTTCTTGACGTTGCCGTCCTGCAGCAGGTCGAATTCCAGCGTCGTGCCGGCCGGCCCTTGCGCCCATAGCGCGCGGAACAGCTCGTCGAGCGTGTCGGGCTGCGCGCCCTTGACCGAGACGACCACGTCGCCGCGCTTGATGCCCGCCTTCTCGGCCGGGCTTTCGGGCGTCACGCGCACGACGAACAGCCGGCCACGAACCGCTTCGACCGTCATGCCCAGCCACGGGCGCACCGGTCCGGACGATTTTCCGTCGTCGATCAGGTCGGCGAGGATCGGGGCGAGCATGTCGATCGGCACGAAGACGTTGCCCGGCAGCGGCGTTTCGCCGCCACCCGCGTTGTTGACGATCAGGGAACCGACACCGACCAGCTTGCCGTCGGTGTCGAGAAGGGCGGCCCCGCTCCACGCCGGATGCGGCGGGCTCGTCCAGATCGCCTGTTCGAGCATGTACTCCCAGTTGCCGGCGAAAGTGCGCCTGGACACGACGAAGGCCGGGGTGGCGGCTTCCGCACCGCCGAAGGCCGCAATCACGACCGGATCGCGCGCCTTGACGTCGGACGACCGGCCCAGGGCGAGCGGCTTCACGCCGCGCGGCGCTTCGGCCGCGCGCATCAGGCCAAGGCCAGTGTCATGGTCGTAGCCGACCACCTGGGCCAGCACCGTGCGGCCATCGGGGAAGCGCACCTCGCCGCCCGACGCCTCGACCATCAGGTAGCCGATGGTCAACAGCAGACCCGTCCCGTCGATCAGGATGGCCGTGCCCTCGCGTTCGCGCCCGAGCGTGGCGGCCGTGCGCGCTTCGGCCGGCACGAAGGTCTTGAGGCGCATGACCGCACCGAACGTGCCGTCGAGCGTGGATGTCTGGGCCAAGGCCGGGAACGGCACCATAAGGAGTGCGAACAGGACGGCGAGCGGACGCAGGGCGAAGCGCATGTCGGCCTCCCGGATCGGCATCGCGGGGCCGGGTCGGCCCCGCCTGCGATGACATGCATTGTCCATGCCCGGGCGGGTTTCGCCAAGGGCCTTGCATGCTATACAGCGCGCGGATGGAGACCTTGCCCGAATCGGCCGCGCTGCCGGCCTATCTTCGCAACCTCAATCCGCCGCAGCTGGATGCCGTCACCTCGACCGAGGGACCGCTCCTGGTGCTGGCGGGGGCGGGGACGGGCAAGACGCGCGTGCTGATCACGCGCGTGTGCCATTTGATGGTCACGCGCAAGGCCTTCGCCAACCAGATCCTCGCCGTCACCTTCACCAACAAGGCGGCGGCCGAGATGCGCAGCCGCATCGCCGCCATCGTCGGCGATTCCGTCGAGGCGATGTGGCTGGGCACGTTCCATTCGCTCGCGGCCCGCATCCTGCGCCGGCACGCCGAGCATGTGGGCCTCAAGCCCAACTTCACGATCCTCGACCAGGACGACCAGATCCGGCTGATCAAGCAGCTGCTTGCGGCCGAGAACATCGACGACAAGAAATGGCCAGCGCGCGTCGTGCATTCGGTTATCGAGCGCTGGAAGGACCGCGGCCTGACGCCCGACAAGGTCGGCACCGATCCGTCGGCCGAGGTCGCGGGCGGGCGTGCCGTCGAGCTCTACGCGATGTACCAGGCGCGGCTCCAGACGCTCAACGCGTGCGATTTCGGCGATCTGCTGCTGCACAACCTGACGCTCTTCCAGTCGCGTCCCGACGTGCTGGCCGAGTACCACAAGCGCTTCCGCTACATGTTGGTCGACGAATACCAGGACACCAACGTTTCCCAGTACATGTGGCTGCGCATCCTCGCCCAGCAGTCGCGCAACCTTTGCTGCGTGGGCGACGACGACCAGTCGATCTATGGCTGGCGCGGGGCCGAGGTCGGCAACATCCTGCGCTTCGAGAAGGATTTCCCCGGCGCCAAGATCGTGCGCCTCGAACAGAACTACCGCTCCAGCGAGCATATCCTGGCCGCGGCCTCCGGCCTCATCGCGCACAACCGCGCGCGGCTGGGCAAGACGCTGTGGACGGCCGAGGCGGGCGGCGAGCGCGTGACGGTGCGGCCCGTCTGGGACGGCGAGCAGGAGGCGAACTTCGTCGCCGACGAGATCGAGACCCTCCAGCGTGCGGGCGAGAAGCTCGGCGACATCGCCATCCTCGTGCGCGCGGGGTTCCAGACGCGCGAGTTCGAGGAACGCTTCATCACGCTTGGGCATCCCCTACCGGGTGATCGGCGGCCCGCGTTTCTACGAGCGCGAGGAGATCCGCGACGCGATCGCCTATTTCCGCGTCATCGTGCAGCCCGAGGACGATCTCGCCTTCGAGCGCATCATCAACAAGCCGCGCCGCGGCATCGGCGACACGACGGTCCAGCTCCTCCAGCGGCTTGCCCGCGCGCGCCGCCATGCCGCTGCTGGCCGCCGCCGAAGACGCTCGTGACGACGGACGAGCTCAAGCCCGCCGCGCGCAACGCGGTGCGCCGCGTGGTCGAGGATTTCGCGCGCTGGCGCGCGCAGGTCGAGCGCGCGCACCATGCCGAGCTTGCCGCGACGGTGCTCGACGAGAGCGGCTATACGCGCATGTGGCAGATGGACAAGTCGCCCGAGAAGGAAGGCAAGCTCGAGAATCTCAAGGAACTCGTCGCCGCACTCGAGGAATACGACGACCTGCCCGCATTCCTCGAGCATGTCAGCCTCGTGATGGAAAACGCGGAAGCCGCACCTTCGGACATGACCAGCCTGATGACGCTGCATGCCGCCAAGGGCCTCGAATTCGGCACGGTGTTCCTGCCGGGCTGGGAGGAAGGGCTGTTCCCCCATCCGCGCGCGCTCGACGAGAAGGGCGAGGGCGGGCTGGAAGAGGAGCGGCGGCTCGCGCATGTCGGCCTGACGCGCGCGCGCCGGCGCGCTTTCGTCACGTTCGCGGCCAACCGGCGCATCCACGGCATGTGGCAGTCGAGCGTGCCGTCAAGGTTTGTCGCCGAACTCCCGCCCGAGCGCGTCGACGTCAAGAGCGAGCCCGGCCTGTGGGGCGACGGGCCGCAATTCGCGGCCGAGCCGTCGCGCGGCTTCGGTTTCGGCAGCCGGCGTTCGCCGGTGATCGAGGGGCGTGCGACCGAGATCGGAGGGCGCAAGTCGGACCTCGCACCCGGCATGCGCGTGTTCCACCAGAAATTCGGCTATGGCCGCGTCGTCGCCGCCGAAAGCGGCAAGCTCGAAGTCGAGTTCGAGCACAGCGGCCTGAAGCACGTCATGGAAAGCTTCGTGGAGAAAGCATGAGCACGATCTGGCGTCTCGTCTTCCAGGCCGACGCGGTCAGCCAGGCCGCCTATGTTCAGGCGATCGAGGAGGAGGCGGGAGCACTCACCGCCTTCGAGACGTCGCCGAACGGGCCGTGGCTCGTCGAGGCGTTCTTCGATGCCAAGCCCGAGCTTGGCCGGCTGGCACCGATGATCTTCGCCGCCGCCAAGTCGCTCGGCCGGCCGGTGCCCGTTCTCGAGGTGCAGGAGATCCCCGAGCGCGATTGGCTGGCCGAGAACCGTGCCTCGTTTCCGCCACTGTCGATCGGGCGGTTCTACGTTTATGGCAGCCATGTCGACCGTGCCGTGCCCGCCGGCTGCTGGCCCATCGCCCTCGACGCGTCGATCGCGTTCGGCTCGGGCGAGCACGCGACGACCAAGGGGTGCCTGACGGCCATCGGCACGTTGGCCCGGCGCCGGCGGTTCGCGCGCGTGCTCGATCTGGGGGCCGGCTCCGGAATCCTGTCGATCGGGGCGGCGCGCGCGAAGCCCTGTCGGGTGCTTGCCTCGGACATCGACGCGGACTCGGTCGGCCTCGCACGCCAGAACATGCGCGACAACGGGCTCGCGGACCGCGTGCGTGTCGTCCACTCGGCCGGGTTCGCGAAGCTGGGTGCGACGCGCGCGCGCTTCGATCTGGTGCTTGCCAACATCCTCGCCCGCCCGCTCACGCAGCTCGCGACTTCGCTTTCGCGCGCGGTGAAGCCCGGCGGCACGCTCGTGCTGTCGGGGCTGCTCGCCGACCAGGAAGCCTGGGTGAAGGGGGCCTATCTCGCCCGGCGCCTGGCGTTCCGCGGGCGCATCGCGACGGCCGGCTGGCACACTTTGGTGTTCCGCAAGCCGGCCTAGGACGCCGCCTCGTACTGGTCGGGGGCGAGCAGCCGGTAGCCCACGCCGAGCTCCGTGACGATGTAGCGCGGGCGCGCGGCATCCGTCTCGATCTTGTTGCGCAGCTTGCGCATGATGATGCGCAGGTAGTGCGAATCCTCCGCGTGGCCCGGGCCCCACACCTCGTTCAGCATCTGCTGGTGCGTCGCGACCTTGCCGGCGTGCCGGGCGAGGAATTGCAGCAGCCGGTACTCCTTGGGCGAGAGTTTCACTTCCGTGTCCGCGACGAAGACCTGCCGGCGTGCCATGTCGATGGCGAGATCGCCGACCGCGAAGCGCGGTTGTACCGCTATTTCGGGAATACGGCGCAGGAGCGCGTTGACGCGCGCCACGAACTCGGCCGCGCCGAAGGGTTTCGTCATGTAGTCGTCGGCGCCGAGTTCCAGCGCCTTCACCTTGTCGGCCTCGCGGTCGCGCACCGACAGGATCAGCACCGGCACCCACGACCATTCGCGCAGCCGACGCAGAACTTCGAGCCCGTCCATGTCGCCGAGCTGCAGGTCGAGCACGATGATATCGGCACCCGACATCGGGGCCAGGCGCAACGCCTCGGCACCGCAATCCGCCTCGATCACCTCGAAGCCCTGGACCGAGAGCCCCGTTCGAAGGAAACGGCGGATCTGCAGTTCGTCGTCGACGACGAGAATCTTGCGCGACTTGGTCATGCGGCTTCGTCTTCGTCCGCGTAGACGCGTGACTTCGCGACCGGCAGGCGGATGCGCACGACCGTGCCCTGGCCCGGACCAGCGCTTGTCGCTTCGATCGTCCCGCCGCAAGCCTCGACGAAGGCGCGGCTGATCGCAAGCCCGAGGCCGCTGCCGTGCGGTTCGCCCTGCCCGTCGAACGCGCGGTAGAACCGGTCGAAGATGTGGCGGCCCTGGTCGGCGGTGAATCCGCGCCCGTGGTCGCGCACGAAGAGTTCGACGCGGTCTGGCGTGTCGGCTGCCGCTCCCACCTCGATCGTCGAGCCGGCGGGCGCGTACTTGGCGGCGTTTTCCACGATGTTGGCCAGCGCCTGCTCGAGGAGGACGGCATCGGCGCTCGGCATCGCGAGGTCGGCCGGCAGGCTTACCTCGACGCGATGGCGTTCGAGCGTGCGGCGGTTCTGGCGCAACGCCACGTCGACGATGTCGACGAGATCCACTGGCTCGATGACGGGCTGCAGGCGCCCCGCGCGGATGCGCGTCAGGTCGAACATGCGCGCGATGAGCCGGTCGAGACGCGTCGCCTCCTCGCGGATGGTCGCCTTGAGGTCGGCGCGGTCTTTGGGCGAACAGAGGTCACCGTATCGTTCGAGCGTCGTCGCCGAACCCAGGATGGCGGCCAGAGGCGTGCGCAGGTCGTGCGAGATCGAGCTCAAGATCGCCTCGCGCAGCGTTTCGGCACGCTGGTCGACGCGGATTTCGTCGATACGCGAGGCAAGGTCGGAGCGGACAAGTACGTTCGCGACGAAGGCGAGAAGCGCATCGACGAACAATGGCTCGATCTCCGCCAGGAACCCTTCCGATCCGATCGCGATCAGTCCGGATGGTTCATTGCCATGGCCGATCGCGCGCAGGCACCAGCCTTCGACCTGGCGCGTGCGTACCGTGCGGCCGGTCTGTTTCCATTCGTCCCACATCGCCGTCGCTGCGGCGAGCTGTGCCTGCCCTGGTGCGTCGCCGCCCGTGACCGCGACCTCGGCGAGTGCCGATCCGACCGGCCGGTAGAGGCAGACCGGAGCCCGCGCGAGTCCGTGGATCTCGCGCACGACGAGCTGCGGCAACTCGGCGTAATCGACAACCGTCGCGACGCGCCGGCTGAAATCATAGAGCTGGCGCATGCGCGCCTCGCGCTGCCTGGCGCTGTCCGCAGAATGGCGTGCCCAGTCGGCGACACCGCCCACCACCGTCGCGACAAGCGCGAAGACGACGATGTCGAGCGCATGTTCAGGCTCTTCGACGCCGAAGTCGTAGATCGGCGGATAGTGGAAAAACCGGACCACCGCGACCGCAAGCGTGACCGCGAAGAGCGCGTGAAGTGGCCCCCACAGCAGTGCCGAAAGAAGCACCGAGGGCACGAACAGAAGCGAGATCGTCGCGACCGACGCGCTCTGCAGCAGCACGTGCGCGGCGACCGCCGAGAACAGCACCATCGCGGCCGTGAGAGCCATCGGCTTGATGTTTTCCATCCGGCTCCCGCTCGAATGTTTACGGAAAAGTTATACGACGACCGCATTTCGTGTCGTTGCAATTTTACGCGCATCCAGAGTCTTGTCCACCTGAACGGTAGGCTTTCGAATGCGTGCCGAGCGAAGAATATCCAATGGCATCACCGGATATGGAAAGGGAGTTCTTGCGAATGAGCGCCAATGCAGCGGCCGTTGCCGCCCCCGCGCCTATGACGCGCGAAGAGAAGAAGGTCATCCTGGCATCCTCGCTGGGCACCGTCTTCGAGTGGTACGACTTCTATCTCTACGGATCTCTCGCAGCGGTCATCGGCGCGCAGTTCTTCAGTGCGTTCCCCGAGGCGCAGCGCAACGTCTTCGCGTTGCTCGCGTTTGCCGCCGGCTTCCTGGTGCGCCCGTTCGGCGCGCTGGTGTTCGGCCGTCTGGGCGACATGGTGGGGCGCAAGTACACCTTCCTCATCACCATCGTCATCATGGGTGCCTCGACATTCCTCGTCGGCTGCCTGCCCAGCTACAACTCGATTGGCGTCATCGCGCCGATCGTCCTCATCGCGCTTCGCATGCTCCAGGGCCTCGCCCTGGGCGGCGAATATGGCGGTGCGGCCGTCTACGTCGCGGAGCACGCTCCGCAGGGACGCCGCGGCTTCTACACGAGCTGGATCCAGACGACGGCCACGCTCGGCCTGCTGCTGTCGCTGATCGTCATCCTGACGGTCCGCCTGCAACTCGGCGAGAAAGAGTTCGCCGAATGGGGCTGGCGCATCCCGTTCCTGGTTTCGATCTTCCTGCTCGGGATCTCGGTCTGGATCCGGCTGCAGATGGAAGAAAGCCCGGCATTCAAGAAGATGAAGGAAGAGGGGACCCACTCCAAGGCGCCGCTCTCGGAAGCCTTCGGCCAGTGGAAAAACGCGAAGATCGCGCTGCTCGCCCTGCTCGGCCTGGTCGCCGGACAGGCGGTGGTCTGGTACACGGGCCAGTTCTACGCGCTGTTCTTCCTGCAGGCGATCCTCAAGATCGACCTGTTCACGGCCAACGTGCTGATCGCCTGGTCGCTGGTGTTCGGGACGGGCGGGTTCATCGTCTTCGGGGCCTTGTCAGACAGGATCGGCCGCAAGCCGATTATCCTGGCCGGCTGCCTGATCGCGGCGGTGACGTACTTCCCGCTGTTCACGGCACTGACCGAAACGGCCGACCCCACGCTGGCGGCAGCGCAGAAGAACGCGCCCGTCGTCGTCACGGCCGATCCGGCGGACTGCTCGTTCCAGTTCAACCCGACCGGAACGGTGAAGTTCACCAGCTCGTGCGACATCGCCAAGTCGTTCCTGGCGCGCAACTCGGTCGCCTACAAGACCGAAGCGGGTGCGCCGGGATCGAACGCGCAGATCGCCATCGGCCCGGTCGTCGTCCCGTCCTATGACGCCGAGAAACTGGGCGCAGCGGCAGGGGCGGCGGCCACGGCGTTCAACACGGCGGCCACCGCGGCGATCTACGCCGCCGGCTATCCGCGTGCGAACGACCCAGACAAGGTCAAGGTGACGGGGATATTCGACGTGTTCCGTCCGCAGCCGTTCAAGGTCGTCATCATCCTGACGATCATGGTCATCTACGTGACCATGGTGTACGGCCCGATCGCGGCGGCCCTGGTCGAACTCTTCCCGACCCGCATCCGCTACACCTCGATGTCGCTGCCCTACCACATCGGCAACGGCTGGTTCGGCGGGCTGCTGCCGGCCACGTCGTTCGCGATGGTCGCCCAGACCGGCGATATCTATTACGGCCTCTGGTACCCGATCGTCGTGGCGCTCGGCACCTGCGTCATCGGGTTGCTGTTCGTGCCCGAAACCAAGGACCGCGACATCTACACCTACGAGGGCCAGCGCTAGGCACCTCGCACGTCTCGCCCGTCCGGCTTGCGCCGGACGGGCCGGGTAGTCTCCACCGGCGTGGACCTACCCCAACTCGGAGGGCTCCGCCTTGCGGCGGGGCCCTTTTTTTGTCTCTTTTGCATCGGTTGCCCTTGCGGTCCATTGAGCCTATGTTCCGCCTTGGACGGGGCTGCGGGGTGCGTTCAGGCACGCGTATTCCCCGGGGCGATAATAACTCCTAGGGGGCTGTCCCTATCGGCATCTTGGTGCTGACATATGGCCCCCACCTGCTGTTAGCGGGCCACGGAGGAAAGCAACGCCGACGGCCACTGTGGCTCCGTCCACCTTCCCTGACGACCCCCGCCCCTGATGCCCCCGATCGGAAGTCGCAAGGCCGCCTCAGTCCGTGACCGCGCTCCCGCCCCGCAACGAGGAACTCGACGACGCCAAGGCCGAGCTGCGCGTGGCCGCGCGCGAGCGGCGCGAGCGTTTCCACGCGATCGATGGTGCCGGTGCCGCGCGCGCCGTGCGCGACCGCTTCCTTGCAAAGGTGCCGCTCGCGCACGATGCCGTCGTCGCCGGCTATTGGCCCTTCGGCGCCGAACTCGACCCCATGCCGCTGCTCCACGCACTCCACCAGCGCGGCCACCGGCTTGCCCTGCCGGTCGTCGTGCGGCGGCGGGCACCGCTGATCTTCCGCCGGTGGCAGCCCGGCGACGAGATGGATACCCACCGCTTCGGCATGAGCGAGCCCAGATCCACGAGCCCCGAGATCGATCCCGACATGCTGCTCTGTCCGTTGCTCGCCTTCGACGGCGAGGGCAACCGCATCGGCTATGGCGGCGGGTTCTACGACCGCACGATCCTCCAGCAGCGGCACTTCCATCCGATGCGCACGGTCGGGCTCGCCTATTCGGTCCAGCGCGTCGAGCGCATCCCGACCACCATCCACGACCAGAAGCTCGACTGGGTCGTCACCGAGAAGGAAGCGCTGTCGATGCGGACGGACAAGAAGGCCCAGGGCTGGATGTCGTGGTGGCCGTGGTGAAGCTGCTTTTCCTCGGCGACATCGTCGGCCGTTCGGGGCGCGACGCGGTGGCGCGCCACCTGCCGGGCTTGCGCAAGTCGCTCGGCCTCGATTTCGTCGTCGCCAACGGCGAGAACGCGGCCGGCGGTTTCGGCATCACCGACAAGATCGCGCTTGAGCTTTATGCCGCCGGCGTCGACTGCATCACGACCGGCAACCATGTGTGGGACCAGCGCGAGCTGATGCTGACGATCGACCGCGATCCCAAGCTGCTGCGGCCGCTCAACTTCCCCAAGGGCACGCCGGGCAAGGGGGCAGGGGTCTACCGCCTGTCGGGCGGCCAGTCGATCGTCGTCGTCAATGTCATGGCGCGCCTTTTCATGGACGCGCTCGACGATCCGTTCGCGGCGGTCGAAACGCTTCTGGGCCAGCACAAGCTTGGCGCCGGCGGTATTGGCGCCATCCTGATCGACGTGCATGGCGAGGCGTCGAGCGAGAAATACGCGCTCGGCCATTTCTGCGACGGGCGCGCATCGCTCGTCGTCGGCTCGCACAGCCACGTGCCCACGGCCGACGCGCAGGTGCTGACCGGCGGGACCGGCTACCAGACCGACGCCGGCATGTGCGGCGACTACGATTCCGTCATCGGCATGAAGAAGGAAGCCGCCGTGCAGCGCTTCGTGCGCAAGCTGCCCGGCGAGCGGCTGACACCGGCCGAAGGCGAGGGCACGCTGTGCGCGATCTACGCCGAACTCGGCCCCAACGGCCTCGCCACGCGCGTGGCGCCGGTGCGCGTCGGCGGCAGGCTCATTCCGGCGATGCCGGGATGAGAGGCATACGGGAACAAACCGTGACTGCCGGCTAGGTTTGGTATAGATTTCACGCTGAATCCCTTATATCTAGCCGATTCGCACGCGATCCGAGCGGGACTTCAGGACATGGCCGGCCATTCCCAGTTCAAGAACATCATGCACCGCAAGGGCAAGCAGGACGCCCGCCGCGGAAAGATATTCACCAAGATCATCCGCGAGATCACCGTTTCGGCCCGCAACGGGTCGCCCGATCCCGCCGCCAATCCGCGCCTGCGGGCCGCGATGATCGCGGCCCGCGCCGAGAACATGCCCAAGGACACGATGCGACCGCGCGATCCGCCGCGGCTCGGGCCAGGAAGACGGCGTGGTCTACGAGGAGTTCCGCTACGAAGGCTACGGCCCCGGCGGTGTCGCGATCATCGTCGAGGCGATGACCGAAAACCGCAACCGCACGGCGCCGGAAATCCGCACGATCTTCTCCAAGCATGGCGGCACGCTCGGCGAAGCCAACTCGGTCGCGTACAATTTCGCGCGCGTCGGCCAGATCGTCTTTCCGGCCGCGAAGATCGCCGCCGACGCGTTCCTCGACGCCGCCATCGATGCCGGTGCCGACGACGTCGAAAGCGGCGCCGACGCGCATGTCGCGACCTGCTCGGTCGATGCGTTCGGCGCGGTGCGTTCGGCACTGGAAGCGAAGTTCGGCGAACCAAAAATCCGCTGCCCTCGTCTTCAAGCCCAGTGTCAGCGTGCCGCTCGACGAGGTGCAGGCGCGCGAGGTCATCGATCTCGTCGAAGCGCTCGAGGACAACGACGACGTCCAGACCGTCACCGCGAATTTCGAGGTTTCGGACGCCGTCCTCGCCAAGCTTTCGGCGGCCTGAGCGGCATGCGCCTCATCGGCATCGATCCCGGCCTTCGGACGACCGGCTGGGGCGTGATCGAGGCCGAAGGCAACCGTCTGACGCATGTCGCCAACGGGCGCATCGTCAGCGACAGCACGGCGACGATGGCCGAGCGGCTGGTGCAGCTGCATGACGGGCTGATCGAGGTGCTCGAGCGCTGGCAGCCCGACGAAGCGGCCGTCGAGGAAACCTTCGTCAACGTCAATCCCGCGTCCACGCTGAAGCTCGGTCAGGCGCGCGGCATCGCGCTGCTTGCACCCGCGCGCAAGGGCCTGCCGGTGGCCGAATATGCCGCCAACGCAGTCAAGAAGGCGGTCGTGGGTGCGGGGCACGCCGACAAGGCGCAGATCCAGATGATGGTGAAGCGCCTGATGCCCGGCGTGTCGTTCGCAGGCCCCGATGCCGCCGACGCGCTCGCCATCGCCATCTGCCATGCGCACCACGCCGCCAGCCGCAACGCGTGGGCCAAGGGCACGGTCATGGCGGGTGCGCCATGATCGCGAAGCTCAAGGGCCGCGTGGACGAACGCAACAAGGACAACTGCGTCATCGACGTGAACGGCGTGGGCTATCTCGTGCGCGCGTCGTCGCGCACGCTGGCCGCGTTGCCGGCCGCGGGCGAGGCGTGCCTGCTGCACATCGAGACCAGTATCCGCGAGGACGCGTTCGAGCTGTTCGGCTTCCTCGTTCCCGAAGAGCGCGATTGCTACCGCCTGCTCACCAGCGTGCAGGGCGTGGGTCCGAAGGCGGCCCTCGCGTTGCTGTCGGCGCTGGCGCCCGGCGAGATCGCGGCCGCGATCCTTGTCGACGACAAGGGCACGCTGACGCGCGCCGACGGCGTGGGGCCGAAGCTTGCCATGCGCATCGCCTCGGAACTGAAGGACAAGGTCGCCGCCCTCGGGCTGGCGCTCGCGGCCGGCAAGGCCGGCGGCGGGATTTCGGTTGCCGGTGCGGCACCTGCCGGCGGGGCCGCGGCCGACGCGGTCTCGGCACTCGTCAATCTCGGCTACAAGCGCGCCGAGGCGGTCGCCGCAGTCAACAAGGCGGTCAAGAAGCTGGGCGAGGGGGCGCGCGTCGAAGCGCTGATCCCGGCCGGCCTGTCGGAGCTGGGCGCATGAGCAAGCCCAAGCAAGATGCCGTGCCCCCGCGCGACGTGACGCGCGAAGCGATCGCCGAGGACGCGCCCGAGCAGAAGATCCGGCCGCTGTCGCTCGACGATTTCGTCGGCCAGCGCCAGGTGCGCGAGAACCTGCGCGTGTTCGTCGAGGCCGCGCGCGGGCGCGGCGAAGCGCTCGACCATGTGCTGCTGCACGGGCCGCCGGGGCTGGGCAAAACCACGCTTGCCCAGATCGTCGCCAAGGAACTGGGCGTGGGCTTCCGCGCCACGTCGGGCCCTGTCATCGCGCGTGCGGGCGACCTTGCGGCGTTGCTGACGAACCTGCAGCCGCGCGATGTCCTTTTCATCGACGAGATCCACCGGCTCGCCCCTGCGGTCGAGGAAATCCTCTATCCCGCGATGGAGGATTTCCAGCTCGACCTCATCATCGGCGAGGGGCCGGCGGCGCGCTCGGTGCGCATCGACCTGCCGCCCTTCACGCTGGTGGGGGCGACGACGCGCGCGGGCCTCGTCACCACGCCGCTGCGCGACCGTTTCGGCATCCCGCTGCGCCTCGTGTTCTATTCGCCCGACGAGCTCGAAGCCATCGTGCGCCGCGCTGCCGGCGTGCTGGGCTGCACGCTGGCGCAGGATGGCGCGCGCGAGATCGCCAAGCGTTGCCGCGGCACGCCGCGCATCGCCGGCAGGCTGTTGCGCCGCGTGCGCGATTTCGCCGCCGTCGCGGGCCTTGCCACGATCGACCGCAAGGCGGCCGACGCCGCACTCGCCCGCCTCGAAGTCGATTTCCTCGGTCTCGACGCGATGGACCGGCGCTACATGACGTGCATCGCGGAGAATTACGGCGGCGGTCCGGTCGGCGTGGAAACGCTGGCGGCGGCCCTGGCCGAGCAGCGCGACACGATCGAGGAAGTCATCGAGCCGTTCCTGATCCAGGAAGGCCTGCTGCTGCGCACGCCGCGCGGGCGCGTGCTGGGCGAGAAGGGCTGGCGCCATCTGGGCCTGACCCCGCCGGCCGGTGCCCAGGTGCAGCTCGATTTCGTGGCTCCCGATCGAAGGCGAGGGGCCATGAACGCGCCGCATGTCTTCCGCACCCGCGTCTACTACGAGGATACCGATGCCGCCGGCATCGTCTATTACGCGAACTACCTCAAATTCGCCGAGCGCGCGCGCACCGAGATCCTGCGCGATGCCGGCATCGTGCAGCGCGAAATGGCCGAGGAAATGGGCGTCGCCTTCGCGGTGCGCTCGGTCAATGTCGAGTATCTGAAGCCCGCCCGGCTCGACGACGCGCTCGTCGTCGAATCGACCATCGTCGCGGTCGGCGGGGCCACCGCCGACGGCATGCAGATCGTGCGGCGGGAAGAGGACGGAGCCGAGCTTGCCCGCGTTTCGGTCAAGCTGGCATGCCTGAAACTCGCTGGCGGGCAGCCGACCCGCATGCCCGAAGCCGTCCGCACCGCCCTTTCGCGCCATATTGTCGTCACGAAAGCCTGAGACAACCCGAACTTTCCAGGAAAGCAGAGAAATGGACCGTACCGTCGAAGCGACCGCCCTGGCCGGCACCGGCATGCCGGAGTTCACGCCCTGGGCCCTGTTCCTGCACGCCGATCTGGTCGGCCAGTTCGTCGTCCTGGTCCTCGTGATCGCGTCCTTCTGGACCTGGGCCATCGTCATCGACAAGTGGCTGCGCCTGCGCCGGCTGCAGGCGGCCGCCAACCAGTTCGAGGATCAGTTCTGGTCCGGTGGATCGCTCGAGGATCTCTACGACCGCGTGGGCAACCAGCCCGCCGATCCGATGACCGCAATGTTCGGCGCCGCGATGCGCGAATGGCGCCGCACGGCCGCCAAGGGGCTGGTCGCCGCGGGCCAGATGCGCGCGTCCTTGCAGGCGCGCATCGAGCGCGTGATGCAGGTCACGCTGTCGCGCGAGATGGACCGGCTCGAAAAGCAGATGACGTTCCTCGCCTCGGTCGGCTCGACGGCACCGTTCATCGGCCTGTTCGGCACGGTGTGGGGCATCATGCGTTCGTTCCATTCGATCGGCGTCACGAAGAACACGTCGATCGCGTCGGTCGCACCGGGCCTCGCCGAAGCGCTGTTCGCCACCGCACTGGGGCTCATCGCCGCGATCCCGGCGGTCATCGCCTACAACAAGATCTCGACCGAGCTCAACCGCTATGCGGGCCGGCTCGAGACGTTCTCCTCCGAGTTCGGCGCGATCCTGTCGCGCCAGCTCGAAGAGAAGAACTGAGCCATGGCCGGACCCCTGATGCAGTCGGGACGCCGCGGGACATCGCGCCGCGGGGCACGCCTCGTGGCCGAGATCAACGTCACGCCGTTCGTCGACGTGATGCTGGTGCTGCTCGTCATCTTCATGATCACGGCGCCGCTGCTGACCTCGACCGTGCAGGTGGACCTTCCGCAGACGCAGGCTGCCCGCGCGTCGGGCCAGGACGAGCCGCTGGTGGTCAGCGTCAATTCCGGCGGCAAGGTCTTCCTGATGGACAGCGAGCTCGAGCTCGACGGGCTGATCGCGCGCCTGCGCGCCATCACGAACAACAACAACGAGGCGCGCATCTTCGTGCGCGGCGACAAGGCGATCAATTACGGCCGCGTGCTGGAAGTGATGGGGGCGATCTCCGCTGCCGGCTACACGAAAGTGGCGCTTGTCGCCGAAGTGCCGACCGGTGCGCGCGCCGGCCAGCCGGCACCGCGGCGCTAGGAAGCGATGACGGCGATCGCGGCAGCGGGCGGGCACGAGCCGGAGATGGCCGGCGGCGACATGCGCTGGGGCATGGTCGCCTCGGGCGCCCTCCATGTCGCGGTGTTCGCGTTCGCGATCCTCGATCCCTTGAGCCTTCTTCGCCCGCGCGTGGAAGTCGTAGATGCCCCGCTGATATTCGAAGTCCTCCCCATTGCCGCGATCACCAACGCGCCGCCGCCGCGCCCCGATCCGCCGGCCCCCACACCGCCCAAGGTCGAAGCACCGCCTGCCGAAACGCCGGCGCCGCCGGCACCGGTGCCCCCGCGTCCGCAGCCGGCACCACCCCCGCCGCCGCCGCCTCCGCCACCGCCGGCCCCCGCACCGCCCGCACCCCCGGCGCCTGCACCCGCACCGCCGCCGCCCCTGCCGGTGCCGGCGCCGCGCGTCGAGCCCACGCCGGCACCCGTGCCGGCCCCCGCACCGCCGGCCCCGCCGCGCCCGGTCGCCGTGGCGCCGCCGGCCCCGCCCGCACCGGCCCCGCGCCAGCAGCCGCCGCAGTTCAATCTCGACAACGTGCTGCGCGACCTCACGCGTCCGCGCCCGCAAGCACCCGCTGCGGCCCCCACGCCGGCACCGCCGGCCCCCCAGCAGACCGCGCGCGCGGCATCGAACGCGCCCAGCAATCCGCTGTTGCCGCTGTCGATGACCGAGACCGACGCGATCCGCCAGCGCGTGTCGCAGTTCTGGAACATCGATGCCGGTGCGCGCGGCGTGGAGACCTTCGCGGTCGAACTGCGCGTCTGGGTGCTGCCCGACGGCACCGTCCAGGACGTGAAGATCGAACGCACGACCGGCGAGGACGGCCCGTTCCGCCAGGCTTTCGCCGAGGGTGCGCGCCGTGCCGTGCTGCGCGCCTCGCCGCTGCCGATGCCCGCCAACAACGCCCAGCAGATGACCAACGGCAACCTGACGCTCGCCTTCAAGGCCGCCGAAATGCTGGGCCAGAGACGCTGACGACCGAATCGTTCTAGAACTTCACCGACGCATCCGATTGGATTTCCCCGATGACGATGATCGACCGCTCCAGCTTCCCGATGTCGCGCCGCGCAATGTTCGCCGGCGGTCTCGCCCTTGCCGCCGCGACACCGGCCGCCGCGCAGGTGCGCATCGACATCACGCGCGGACGCGTCGATCCCGTCCCCACGGCGGTGTCGAACTTCTTCGGCGAAGGGCCGGACGAGGCGACGGGGCGCGAGATGGCCAAGGTCATCTCGGGCAACCTCGATCGCTCGGGCCTGTTCCGCCCGATCGACCAGAAGGCCTACATCCAGACGCCGGCCCAGATGCGCACGGCACCGCCGCGCTTTCCCGACTGGCGCAGCCTGAACGCCGCTTTGCTCGTGCAAGGCACGGTCGAAACGCAGCGCGACGGGCGCCTGCGCGTCGAGTTCCGCCTGTGGGACGTCTACGGCGAAAGCCAGATGGAGGGCCGCGTCTACACGACGGTGGCCGCGAACTGGCGGCGGATCGCGCACATCGTGTCGGACGCGGTCTACAAGCGCGTGACGGGCGAGGACGGCTATTTCGACACGCGCGTCGTCTACATCTCGGAATCGGGTCCGCAGCAGCGGCGCGTCAAGCGCCTGGCGATCATGGACCAGGACGGAGCGAACCACCGCTTCCTGACCGACGGACGCGAACTTGTCCTGACGCCGCGCTTCTCGCCGACAGCGCAGGAGATCACGTATCTCGCCTACGTGCCGTCGCCCAGCAATCCCAACATCGTCCGGCCGCGCGTCTATCTCTACAACATCGACACGGGCCAGCGCGAAGTGGTCGGCGATTTCCCCGGGATGACGTTCGCGCCCCGCTTCTCGCCCGACGGCAACCGCGTGATCATGTCGATGTCCCAGCAGGGCAACACCGACGTCTATTCGATGGACCTGCGCACGCGCCAGGTGCTGCGCGTGACCAACCATCCGTCGATCAACACCTCGCCGTCCTATTCGCCCGACGCGCGCCAGATCGTTTTCAACTCCGATCGCGGCGGCACGCAACAGTTGTACACGATGACGGCCACCGGCGAGAACGTGCAGCGCATCAGCTTCGGCACGGGGCGCTACGCCACGCCCGTCTGGTCGCCGCGCGGCGATCTCATCGCCTTCACGAAGCAGACGGAAGGCGAATTTTACATCGGCGTGATGCGCCCCGACGGCAAGGACGAGCGCCTGCTGACCCGCGCGTTCCTGGTCGAAGCCCCCACTTGGGCGCCGAATGGCCGCGTAGTGATGTATTTTCGCCAAGGCCCCACGGATGCCCGCGGACAGGGCGGGAATCCACGACTTTATTCAATTGATCTAACGGGTTACAACGAACGGGAGATCATCACGCCGGCGGACGGTTCGGACCCCGCCTGGTCGCCGCTACTGCCTTGAACTGCCTTGACCATCCTTGATTTGTAACAACCCGGCCTTTATATTCCGCTCGGTTTTGCCAAAGCGGACGCGTCTTCGGTGCACGCCTTGCGACAAACCGTCTATGCGCATTTCGCCTGCCTTCGGGTATGACGCCTGCGCAAAATGCGGTTTTCGCACTGCGAACGACGATGATCCGCTGCGGTCAGAAGACAAGCCACATACCGACACGCCACATCCCGAGACGTGGGTAGGAAGAAAGAGGAGTTCGATTAAATGCGCTTTAAGCTGATGAGCATGCTTGCCGCGGTCGCCCTGCTGGCTGCGTGCGAAACCGCCCCGCAGAACACGGCCGCCACCGGCGGCGCCGGCGCTGCCGGCGGAGCCCCGGCACCGGCTGCCCAGGCTGCACCGGCCGGCCCGCGTCCGGGTTCGCAGGAAGATCTGGTCCGCAACGTCGGCGATCGCATTTTCTACGACTTCGACAAGTCGGAACTGCGTCCGGAAGCCCGCCGCACGATCGAGCGCTGGGCCGGCTGGCTCAAGCAGTACCCGCAGGTCACCGTGACCGTCGAAGGTCACGCCGACGAGCGCGGCACGCGCGAGTACAACATCGCGCTGGGCGAGCGTCGCGCCACCGCGGCCCGCAACTTCCTCGTCTCGCAGGGCATCGACGCCCGCCGCGTGGCGACGATCTCGTACGGCAAGGAACGCCCGGCGGTCCTCGGCTCGAACGAGGCGGCCTGGTCGCAGAACCGCCGCGCGGTGATGCAGGTCAACTAAGTCCGCCGGCGGTCCGCCGCCGAGCGACGACTGGTATCGAAGCGCCCGTCCGGGAAAACCCGGGCGGGCGTTTTCGTTTGAGGAACAACCGAACAGGCCCGGAAATCCCATGCAGCTGCGCCACCATCTGACGATCCTCGCTTTCGCCGCCGCATTGGCCGCGTGCGCGTCGACCACCCCGCCGCCGCCGGCCGAGCCCGAACAGCGCGTCTATCTCGTCTTCTTCGAGGTCGACAGCGCCGCCCTCACGCCCGCGGCGCGCCAGGCGCTGGCGAACCTGCCCGAACGCCTTGCGCGCGTGGCGCAGGCGCGCGTGACGATCGAGGGCCACACCGACGCGGTGGGCTCGGCGGCCCACAACGAGCGGCTCGGCGAGCGGCGGGCCGCCGCCGTGCGCGACTTCCTGACCGGCAGCGGGGTCGAGGCGCTGCGCATCGACACGATGTCGTACGGCGCCGAGGCCGCCGGCGCACTGGGACCCGACGAACGGGCCTCGGCGCTGCTGCGCCGGGTCGTCGTTCGCGTCCACTGAAAGCACGCTGCCGCAAAAGCGCCGCACTCCGGCCGCCTGCAGGACATCTTTACGATGCAGGTTGCATGCACGCCGATTCGCGGGCGAAAAGGCGCGGCGTCCAACCGGAGGATATCAGGAAAATGCGTATCAAGATGCTGGCCGCCGTCGCGGCCTTGGCGCTGCTTGCGGCGTGCGACACGACCGGAACCAACAGCAGCGGCGTGACCGGAACCGGCGGCGTGCCGGCGGTCGCCAACGCGCCCGGCAGCGGCATCGGCAGTTCCGGCGTGGGTTCGGGCGCCCTTGGCGCCGGCGCGGTCCGCCCGGGCAGCCAGGAAGATCTCGCCGCGAAGGTCGGCGACCGCATCTATTACGACTCCGACCGCTCGGACCTGCGCGCCGACGCGCGCCGCACGGTCGAAGGCTGGGCAGGGTGGATGCGCCAGAACCCGCAGGTCTCCGTCACGATCGAAGGCCATGCCGACGAGCGCGGGACCCGCGAATACAATCTGGCGCTCGGCGAGCGCCGGGCGGCCGCCGCACGTAATTTCCTGATCACCCAGGGCATCGAGGCGCGCCGCATCGCCACGGTCTCCTACGGCAAGGAACGCCCGCAGGTCCTCGGCTCGACCGAACAGGCCTGGGGCCAGAACCGCCGCGGCGTGATGCTGGTGAACTGAAGCGAACCCCAATCCCTCTCCCGCTTGCGGGAGAGGGTGAGGGATGTTTCGTCCTTATAGGGATGTTTCGTCCTTATATCGCCTATATTCCGCCCTCAAACCGCCCGCCATCTTTCCGAAGGTTGCAATATGACCGGACGTCCCGTCCGGTTGTAGGGGGAGGGGGAAATGTCCAAAAGCCTGATCGCGATGCTCGGCGTAGCCTTGTTGCTCGGAGCGTGCAGCAGCGAGCAAAATTCAGCTGGTTCAGCTTCCGATAGTTCGACACCAAGTCGCCCGAGTATTCGCCCGGGCATCCAGAGCCCCAACTGGGGAATGGGAATCGGCGATCGGGTCTTTTTCGAATTCGACAAGACGGAGCTGCGGGCGGAATCTCGTAAAGCGATTGAGGGATGGGCTGCTTGGCTGAAACGGAATCCGCAGGTCACGATGACCATCGAAGGCCATGCCGATGAACTCGGAACCCGGGAATACAACATCGCACTGGGCGAGCGGCGGGCTGTTGCAGCACGAAATTATCTTCTGGCCCAGGGCATTGACGCCAGTCGCGTGACATTCATCTCGTACGGCAAGGAGCGTCCGGCCGTCCTCGGCTCCGCGTGATGCTGGAACCCCTCACCCCCGCCCTCTCCCGCAATGCGCCGGCGGGAGAGGGTTAGGGTGAGGGGTATCCGGCGCCTTTATTTCGTCCGCGGACCTTAAACTCCGCGTCCATGATCCGCCGATTCGCCCTTTGTGCCGCGCTTGCCGTGGCCGCCGCCTGGACAATGCCGGCTCCGGCCCGCGCCCAGTCGCAAGACCTCCGCCCGCTGATCGACCGCATGGACCGCCTGCAGCGCGACATGGATGTCATGCAGCGCAATCTCGCGCGCGGCGGTGGCGGGAGCGGTGCGGTGCAGCCGGTCAGTCCGCCGCCCCCCCAGCAGATGGCGCCGGGAGCCGGGAACACGCCGTCGAGCGGTTTCGTCGAGCAGACCGATATCCGCCTGTCTGCCCTCGAGGGCCAGATGCGCGACCTCACGGGTCGCATCGAGGAGGCGCTCAACCGCATCAATGTCGCCCAGCAGCGGCTCGACAAGCTCGTCGGCGACGTCGATTTCCGCCTTGGCCAGATCGAAAAGGGCGGGGCGCCGGCTCCTGCCGCCGATGCCGCGGCCGCACCGGCCGCCACCGCACCGACCACGCCGTCCTCGCCACCCGTCGTCCGGCCCGGCGAGGCGCGCATCCAGCTCGTTCCCGGCGGCCCGCCGACGGCACCGCAGGCCGCGAACCCGCAGGCCGCACAGGCCGGCGGGGCGCCCGCCGCCGCTGCAAACGTCACGCTGCCCGCCGGCCCGCCCGAGACGCAGTACGAATTCGCCTACGGGCTCTACCAGCAGGCGGTGCAGGACCGCGGCGATTTCGGCCGTGCCGAAAGCGCGTTGCGCGGCTTTGTATCGGCCAACGGCACGCACCGTCTTGCCGGCGATGCGCAGTACTGGCTGGGCGAGACGTTCTATGCGCGGCGCGACTGGACCAACGCGTCGGCCGCCTTCGCCGAACAGTTCCGCCGCTTTCCGCAGAACGCCAAGGCGCCAGACAGTCTGCTGCGTCTGGGCCAGTCGCTCGGCCAGCTCAACCGCAAGGCGGATGCCTGCGGCACGCTTGCCGAACTCGACCGGCGCTATCCCGCCGCCACCCAGTCGATAAAGATCGCCGCCCAGCGCGAACGCACCCGCCTGACGTGCGGCTAGGCCGCCAGGTGCCGTGACCGGCGCCGGCACGCCCGTTCCGCCGGCCGCGTTCGCCGCGGCGATGGCGCGGCTGGGACCCTTCGAATCGAACCCGCATGTCGCCGTCGCCTGGTCGGGCGGCGGGGATTCGACCGCATTGCTCGCACTTGCCCTCGATTGGGCGAAAACGCAAGGCGGGCGGGTGCGCGCCCTTCATGTCGATCATGGCCTGCGCGCGAACTCCGCCGACGAAGCGCGGCTGCTGGCCGCGCGCGCCGCGTCCCTCGGCGTCGAGTTCGAATGCCGGCACTGGCAGGGCCCCAAGCCCGCGACCGGCGTGATGGCGGCGGCGCGCGACGCACGCATGGCACTGCTCGAAGAGGCGTGCGCGCGCGCCGGCATCTGGCATGTCCTGCTCGGCCACACCGTCGACGACCAGCGCGAGACGGCCGCCTTGCGCGACGCGCGCGGCTCGGGTGCCGACGGGCTTGCCGGCATGTCGGCGATCGTCGAGCGCACGCACATGCGCCTCGTGCGTCCGCTGCTGGGCTTCTCGCACGACGACCTTCTGGCAACCTGCCGCGCGCGCGGGCTCGACTGGTTCGAAGACCCGAGCAACCGCGATCCGCGCTTCGCGCGGGCGGCGTTGCGCCTTGCCGGCGACCTGCCCGACATGCCGTTCGAAGCGCGTGCGCAGGCGCGCGCGGCACGCGAAGCGGAACTGGCCCGCCTTCTGGCAGGCGGCGTGGCGCTCGATCCGGCGGGTTTCGCCTTCGTCGACCGGGCGGCCCTGGCGCAGGTCCCGTTCGACATGGCGTGTGCCGTCCTCGCGCGCGTCACGCGCACCGTCGGCGGCGGCGACTATGCGCCGCGCGGCGCACGCGTCGAGACGACGATGCGCGCCCTTGGCGAGGCGGGCAGCGTGTCCGCGCGCACGCTTGGCCGTTGTCGGCTGGTACCCGTGAAAGACGGCAGGCTGCTCGTCGCGCGCGAGGCGGCCGATCTCGAGCCTCCAGTCGCCCTCGAAGCGGGCCTGCCGGTCCGCTGGGACGGCCGGTTCGAGGCACGCCTTCGTTCCGGTTCCGGTCTCGTTCTGGGCGCATTGGGAGACAAGGGCTGGGCTGGATTGCCGCGCGAGCTGCGCGAGAAGGCGGCCAGACGCGTGCCGCCGGCAGCACGGGCGAGCCTTCCGGCGTTACGGGACCTTGACGGGGTGGTCGCGGTACCCCACCTCTTTTATGGACGTCCACGCTATCCGCTTGATACCGTGGGCATCCGTTTCCGTCCCCGGCATGCATTGGCTGGCCCGCTCTTCGCCGGTCCGTTCGTGGAGCCGGCGGGCAGCTAGTCGTTCAGCGAGGCCAAGTCCTTGAATAATTTCGGCAAAAATCTGGCGCTGTGGGTGATCATCGGTTTGCTGCTGATCGCGCTCTTCAATCTCTTCCAGGGGTCGAGCCCGCGCGGCAATG
This sequence comes from Tagaea sp., assembly GCA_965279525.1. Classification (GTDB taxonomy): domain Bacteria; phylum Pseudomonadota; class Alphaproteobacteria; order CACIAM-22H2; family CACIAM-22H2; genus Tagaea. Next base: position 300,590 of record CBDIIB010000002.1, read on the forward strand.
CCGCCCAGATCCAGTATTCCGAGTTCCTGAACATGGTCGAGCGCCAGCAGGTGCGCGACGTGACGATCTCCGGCCCGCAGGTCCGCGGCCATCTGCAGCCCGACGGGCGCAGCTTCGTCACCTATGCGCCCAACGATCCCTCGCTCGTCGAGCGCCTGCAGAAGGCCAATGTGTCGTTCTCGGCGGCGCCGCTCGAAGAGCCGATGCATCCGCTGCTCCAGATCCTGATCTCGTGGGCGCCGTTCCTCGTCATGATCGGCCTGTGGGTGTTCTTCATGCGCCAGATGCAGGGCGGTGGCGGGCGCGCGATGGGCTTCGGCAAGTCGAAGGCCCGCCTGCTGACCGAAAAGGTCGGCCGCGTGACGTTCGAGGACGTCGCGGGCATCGACGAGGCCAAGCAGGAACTGGAAGAGATCGTCGAGTTCCTGCGCGATCCGCAGAAGTTCCAGCGCCTCGGCGGCAAGATCCCCAAGGGCGTGCTGCTCGTCGGCCCGCCGGGTACCGGCAAGACGCTGCTCGCGCGCGCCATCGCGGGCGAAGCCAACGTGCCGTTCTTCACGATTTCGGGCTCCGACTTCGTCGAGATGTTCGTCGGCGTGGGCGCGAGCCGCGTGCGCGACATGTTCGAGCAGGGCAAGAAGAACGCGCCGTGCCTGATCTTCATCGACGAAATCGACGCGGTCGGCCGCCATCGCGGTGCCGGCCTCGGCGGCGGCAACGACGAGCGCGAGCAGACGCTCAACCAACTGCTCGTCGAGATGGACGGCTTCGAGGCGAACGAAGGCGTGATCCTGATCGCGGCCACGAACCGCCCCGACGTGCTCGACCCGGCACTGCTGCGCCCGGGCCGCTTCGACCGTCAGGTCGTCGTCCCCAATCCCGACGTGCTCGGCCGCGAGAAGATCCTGAAGGTGCATCTGCGCAAGGTGCCGCTCGCACCCGACGTCGAGCCCAAGGTCATCGCGCGCGGCACGCCCGGTTTTTCGGGTGCGGATCTCGCCAACCTCGTCAACGAGGCGGCCCTGCTCGCCGCCCGGCGCGGCAAGCGCATGGTCACGATGGCCGAGCTCGAGGATGCCAAGGACAAGGTCATGATGGGCACCGAGCGGCGCTCGATGGTCATGACCGAGAAGGAAAAGGAACTGACCGCCTATCACGAGGCCGGGCACGCGCTGCTCGCCCTGTGGGAGGAAGGCAACGATCCGCTCCACAAGGTGACGATCATCCCGCGCGGCCGCGCGCTGGGCCTGACGATGAGCCTGCCCGAGCGGGACAAGTACTCGCAGTCGAAGAAGGAGATGGAGGCCCGTCTGGTGATGGCCTTCGGCGGCCGTGTGGCCGAGCAGATCATCTTCGGCGAGGAGAACGTCACGACCGGCGCTTCGGGCGACATCTCGATGGCGACCAGCGTGGCGCGCCGCATGGTGACCGAATACGGCATGTCCGAGAAGCTCGGGCGCGTGCGCTATTCGGCCAACGAGCAGGAAGTGTTCCTCGGCCATTCGGTGACGCAGACGCAGAACATGTCGGAAGTCACCGCCAACACGATCGATTCGGAAGTGCGCCGGATCATCGAGACGGCGGAGGCCAAGGCGCGCGCACTGCTGACCAAGGGCGTCGACGACCTGCACAAGCTCGCCAAGGCGCTGCTCGAATTCGAGACGCTGTCGGGCGACGAGGTGAAGGCCCTGCTGCGCGGCGAGCCGATCGTGCGCCCGACGGCCGACGATCCGCCGCCCTCCGCCAAGCCCGGCGGCCGGCGCGGCTCGGTCCCGTCCTCCGGCACCAAGCCCGCCGGCGGCTTCGATCCCCAGCCCCAGCCGGGCGCCTGATCGGCGCGACCGGGATTATCGGCGGATGACGGTGACTGTGCAGCGCTCCGGCGGATCCCGGTCGCTCGCCCGCTTTTTCAGCGGGATGTGGCAGTGCCGCACATATACGGGTTCCGGCTCGCGCACTCGAGCCGTCTCGCGCGGATTGTCGAGGAACTTCGCCGGTGAGACGAAGTAGGTGTGGCGCGGGGTCGGCGGGTAGATCGCGGAACCCGGAACGGTGGGCGCCGCCGGCGTTCCGGCGGCTATCGCGGCAATGGCGATGGTAACTGTCGTGTTCGCTAGCAGCATCCCCGTAGGTCCTTTCTTCATCGCATTTCAGACACAACGCCGCCCTCGGATCGGCTATTCCTAGGCCATGCGCCGGTTCGAACGATTCGGGCTTTCCCGTCCGCTGGTGATGGGCATCGTCAACGCCACGCCGGATTCTTTCTCGGATGGCGGAGATTTCTACGATACGGCGGCTGCCATCGCGCACGGCCTCAGGTTGCGCGACGAGGGGGCCGACATGCTCGACGTGGGCGGCGAGTCCACGCGCCCGGGTGCCGATCCGGTTCCCGAGCCCGAGGAAATGCGCCGCGTCGTGCCGGTGATCGAAGCACTCGCGAAGGCGGGGGCTGTCGTGTCGATCGACACCACGCATGCCGGCACGATGCGTGCCGCCATCGATGCCGGTGCCGCGATCGTCAACGACGTGACGGCGCTCACCGGCGATCCGGCAAGCCTGCCGCTCGTCGCCTCGCGTGGTGTCGGCGTGGTGCTGATGCACATGCAGGGCGAGCCCCGGACAATGCAGGCGAGCCCGACCTACGAACACGCACCGCGCGACATCGCGACGTATCTGGCCGGCCGCATCGCCGCATGCCGGGCGGCGGGGATCGCCGCGGAGAGCATCGCCGTCGATCCCGGCATCGGCTTCGGCAAGACGGTCGCCCACAATGCCGAGATCCTCGCCGATGTCGGACGCTTTCGCGAATTGGGAACGGCGGTGCTGATCGGGGCGAGCCGCAAGGCCTTCATCGGGGCGCTGTCGAAGGGCGAACGGCCCAAGGAACGGCTGCCCGGCTCGATCGCGGCCGCACTTGCCGCGGTATCGGGCGGGGCCGACATCCTGCGCGTCCACGACGTGGCGGCGACGCGCCAGGCCCTTGCGGTATGGCAGGCGGTCGAAAGATTTCGAAATCCTTCGTGACTTTACGCCCCCCGGCCCAGCGCCTATAAGCGCCCCATGAGCAAGCTTTTCGGGACGGACGGGATTCGCGGTCTCGCCAACGTGGCGCCGATGACGGCGGAAATCGCCATGAAGGTGGCGATCGCCGCGGGCAAGATCCTGCGCCAGGGCGGCCACCGGCACCGCGTGGTCATCGGCAAGGACACGCGGCTCTCGGGCTACATGTTCCAGCCGGCCCTCACCGCCGGGTTCGTGTCGATCGGCATGGACGTGGTGATCCTCGAGCCGCTGCCCACGCCGGCAGTCGCCCTTCTCACGCGCTCGCTGCGCGCCGATCTCGGCGTGATGATCTCCGCCTCGCACAACCCGCACCACGACAACGGCATCAAGCTTTTCGGCCCCGACGGCTACAAGCTGTCGGACGAGCTCGAGGCCGAGATCGAACGCATCCTCGACGATCCGGGCGGTCGCGTGACGCCCGAGAAGCTCGGCCGCGTGCGCCGGCTGGACGATGCACCCGGCCGCTACATCGAATCCGTCAAGTCGAGCTTCCCCAAGGGGCTGCGCCTCGACGGGCTGAAGATCGTCGTCGATTGCGCCAACGGCGCCGCCTATCGCGTGGCGCCCACCGTGCTGTGGGAGCTGGGCGCCGAGATCGTGCCCATCGCGGTCGACCCGGACGGCCTCAACATCAACCGTGGCTGCGGGGCCACGCATATCGACATGCTGCAGCAGTCGGTGGTGGCGCACGGCGCGCATATCGGCCTTGCCCTCGACGGCGATGCCGACCGCATCCAGCTCGTCGACGAGCGTGGCCACTCGATCGACGGCGACCAGGTGCTGGCCTGCATCGCGCGCGACTGGAAGGCCGACGGCCGCCTGCGCGGCAAGAACGTCGTCGCCACGGTCATGTCGAACATGGGGCTCGAGCGCTGGCTCGACCGGCAGGGCATGCAGCTCCAGCGCAGCAAGGTCGGCGACCGCCACGTGCTGGAGATGATGCGCGAGCTCGACGCCAATCTCGGCGGCGAGCAGTCCGGTCATGTGATCCTGTCGGACTACGCGACGACCGGAGACGGCCTCGTCGCGGGCCTGCAGGTGCTTGCGGCGATCGTGCAGTCGGGCAAGCCCGCCTCGGAAATCGCGCACGTGTTCGATCCCTATCCCCAGCTCCTGAAGAATGTCCGTTTCGCCGGACCCCCGCCGATGGATGCGGCACCCGTCCGCAAGGCGATCGTCGCGGCCGAGGCGGTGCTCGCCAAGGACGGACGCCTGCTGATCCGCCGTTCGGGCACCGAACCGCTCGTGCGCGTGATGGCCGAGGCAAGCAATCCCCAGCTGGTGACCCAGGCTGTCGACGACGTGGTCGCGGCCCTCGTCGCGGCCGGCGGCACGCTTGCCGGCGGCACCAAGTCGAGCGAGGCGGCCGCTCCGGGATCGCATGATGCCGCACCCGACTATCCGCGCTATCTCGACCGGCGCGTGCTGTCGCGCAAGAACGCCGGCGAATAGCGGCGATGCGCGGGCGCGTTCTGATCGTCGCGGGCTCGGATTCGGGCGGGGGTGCCGGCATCCAGGCCGACATCAAGACCGTGACGGCGCTCGACGGCTATGCGGCGACCGCGATCACCGCACTCACGGCCCAGGACACGAACGGCGTGCACGGCGTGATGCCGGTCCCGCCTGGCTTCATCGCCCAGCAGATGCGCGTCGTGCTGCGCGACATCGGGGCCGACGCGATCAAGACCGGCATGTTGCACGACGCCGCGACGATCGACACGGTGGCCGACATCCTCGAAAGCGAAGCTGCGGCAAAGGGTGCTCCCGTCGTCGTCGATCCGGTCATGTTCGCCAAGGGCGGGCATCCGCTGCTGCAGCCCGAGGCGGTCGCCACGCTCAAGCGCCGCCTGCTGGTGCTCGCGCGCGTGCTGACGCCCAACCTGCCGGAAGCCGAAGCGCTTTCGGGCATGCATATCCGCACGCTGGCCGATCAACGCCATGCGGCACAGGCGATGCTGACGCTCGGCTGCCAGGCCGTGCTGCTGAAGGGCGGGCACATGCCGGGCGACACCGTCGTCGACGTGCTGGCGACCGATACGGGCGTGCGCGATTTCACGTCCCCGCGCATCGAATCGCGCTCGACGCACGGGACGGGTTGCACGCTCGCTTCCGCGATCGCGACGGGTCTGGCGCAGGGCCTCGATCTCGAGATCGCGGTCGCCCGCGCGCGCGAATACGTGCGTCGCGCGATCGAGACCGCACCCGGGCTCGGCGGCGGGCACGGCCCGCTCAACCACGCGCACCCGTTCTCGCGCCGCTAGGTCAGGAGCCGCGCGCGAGGAGCCCGGCCAGCCGCTCGAAGCCGACGCGCACCTCGCCGTCGGTATCGGGCGCGCAGAAGTTCACGCGCACCGCATTGGGGAGCGCCGATCCGTCGGGCACGAATGCGCGGCCGGGCATGACGCCGACACCCATGCGTCGTGCCGCTTCCGCGAAATCGTCGCGCCGCCAGTGCGCGGGCAGATGGAGCCACAGTTGGTGGGCGCCTTCGCGCATCCGGATCCGGTCCTGGTCGGGAAGAAGGCGGGCGAGCGCGCCGCGGCGCCGGGCGAGGTCCCGGTACCACGCCGTCGCCGTCGCCGCGTCGCCCGCCAGGATCATGCGTGCCGCGATCTCGCCGACCAGCGGCACGGTCGAGTGCGTCGTCGCGCGCAGGGCGGCAAGCGAGCGCTCGAGAATTTTCAGGGGTGCATGGACATAGGCGGCGGGCAGGCCCGAGCTGACGCATTTCGAAAGTGACGAAAGATATGTCGTGCGCTCGGGCGCCAGCCTGGCGAGCGGGACCGTCGTCTCGTCGAGGAAACCGTAGCAGTCTTCCTCGACGATCAAGATCCCCTCGCGCCGGCAGATCTCGACGATCTCCCGGCGCCGTTCGGGCGGCATGACGGCGGTCGTCGGCGTATGGAATGTCGGCGACAGATACACCGCCTTGGGCGCCCGTCGCCGGCAGGCGGCAGCCAAAGCGTCGGGAAGCATGCCGTCGGCATCCATCTCCACGCCGAACAGCTTCACCCCGAGGATGCCTGCGGCCACCTTGACGCCGTAGGATGTCAGCGCTTCGCACAGCACCGTGTCGCCGGTCCCGGCCACGCCGGCGATGGCGAGCAGGATCGCGTTCTGCGTGCCGGCCGCGAGCAGCACGCGCGAGGGATCCGCCAGCGTGCCGATGCGCCGGGCCAGCCACTCGGCACCCGCTTCCCGGTGCGCCGGGTGGCCGCCGGCGGTCTCGCCGGGCGACATCGCCGCCCCGCCGCCTGTGGCGATCGCGACCGTGTGGCGCGCGATCGCGGCGAGTGCGGGGCCTGCGGCAGCCGGCCTGTCGCGCGCCATGTCGACGAACGTCTCGCCCGGGATCGGGCTGGCGAGGATCGCTTCGGGCGAATCGACCGTCGTCTCGCGCACGAACGTGCCCCGACCGACCTCGGACGTGATGAGGCCGCGCCGCTCGGCTTCGGCGTATGCGCGGGTCACGGTGGCGACAGTGACGGCCAGTCGCTCGGCGAGTGCCCGATGCGTCGGCAGCCTATCGCCCGACTTCAGGCGTGCCGCAGCGATGTCGTCGGCCAGCACGTCGACGATCGCCATGTAGCGCGGGCCCGGACGGGACACGATCGCGGGCGTCCATTTCAGGATCATCATCGCAGCATCCGAACCAAGGGATACTTGGATATCGAAACGCTACGATATTAGCGCAAGCCGGGCCGCCGCTCGCCGCAAAATTTCTTCTGAGATTGTCGTTCAGGCGTGGGCGAAGGCGGGGCCGGGTACCGGCGTGTGGCCGCTTCCGGCACCCAGCATTCCGGCGATGGTCCCCAGCGCCTGGGCGACCGTCTCGTCGTGTTCCTGCGAGCACAGCGCGATGCGCACGCCATGCGGCGCGTTCGACCGGCCGATCGCGAACGCGCTGCCCGGCGTCACGCCCACGCCCTTCGCGCGGGCCGCCTCGGCGAACTCGTCACCGTTCCAGCGCTCGGGGACCGGCAGCCAGGCTTGTGGAGCGCCGTGGCTTGCCATGACGCCGGTGCCGGCGAGGATACGCAGGGCCAGATCGCTGCGCCGGATGGCGAGGTTGCGCTGCCACTTCGCCGACTGCAGCGCGTCGCCGTCGCGGACAAGCCGTGTGGCCAGCTCGGCCGCCAGCGGCATCGTCGACATCGTCGTGCCGCGCACGACCGCGGCGACACGCTCGACGACGGCTTCACTGGCGTAGAGATAGCCGAGCCGCAGGCCGCCGCCGAACGACTTGGACAGCGACGTCACGTAGACGCACAGCTCCGGCGCCAGCGCTGCCAGCGGCACGCTCGACTCGTCGAGAAAGCCGTAGATGTCGTCCTCGATGATCGTCACGCCGTAGCGCCGGCAGATCGCCACGACCATCTCGCGCCTTGCGAAGGGCATCACGCTGGTGGTCGGGCTCTGGAAGGTCGGCACCGTGTAGAGTGCGCGCGGCGCATGCAGGCGGCAGGCGGCCTCGAGCGAGTCCGGCACGATCCCTTCGGCGTCGATCTCGACGCCCGCGAGGCGCACGCCGAGTATGTCGGCCGCCGACTTCACCCCGTAAAAGGCGAGCGACTCGGTCAGCACCACGTCGCCGGGCCGCGTGCGCGCCGCCAATGCGAGCATCAGCCCGTGCTGCGTGCCGTTCACGATGACGACGCGTGACGGATCGGCCTTGCCGAGGCGCCGGGCGATCCATTCGGCCCCGGCCTCGCGGTGCGCGGGCCGGCCGGCGGTCGGTCCGTTCGAGATCAGCGCGCAGGCGTTCGTACGCGAGATCGCGGCGAGGTGACGCTCGATCATCGCGCAGGCCGTCTCGGTCACGGCCGGCACGTTGCGCGACAGGTCGATGAAGGATTCGACGTGCCCGTCGGCCGGCTTCACGACCCCGAAACGTTCGACCGACGTCGCGCATACGAAAGTGCCGCGGCCGACTTCGCCGGCGATCAGCCCGCGCCGCTCGGCCTCGGCATACGCGCGCGTCACGGTGCCGATGGTGACCTGCAGCAGGCGCGCAAGGCCGCGATGCGTAGGCATGCGTGCGCCGTTGCGCAGCCGGCCGCTCGCGATGTCGGCCGCGATCGCTTCGGCGATCGCCATGTAGCGAGGGCCGGGGCGTGTCGTGATCTGGGGAATCCACTTGGCCATTGCGCTGTGTCCGACGTCGGAGAAGTGACCCTCCGATATTTCGCGCACACTACAATATTCTCAAGGGAAACCTGATCATGCTTGCGTTTTTATGTCGTAGGACATTCGCGCGCTAAACCTTGCGGTGCACGATGCATGCGCGAAGCGCAGGGCATCCGGACGTACTGCAAAGTAGGGCGGACTGACGGCATGGTCCGGATTTCACGCCTGATTTTGGATGCGAATCGAGCATCGTCGATTCACACCATCGGCAGGCTGCCCTCGGGCGGTTCTTCGAGAATTTCGACGAGCGTGCCGAGCGCGCGGATCACGGCATCGTCGGTGTCGGGTGCCGCCAGTGCGATGCGCACGGCGTGTGGCACGGGTGCACGTCCGACGGCAAACGCATTGGCCGGCGCCACGCCCACGCCGCGCCGGCGCGCCACGTCGACGAACTCCTCGCGTCGCCAGGGCTCGGGCAGCTTGAGCCAGACCTGGAAAGCGGCAGGATGGGCGGTGAAGTCGTGACCTTCGAGTATTTCGGCGGCAAGGGCCTGCCGGCGTTCGGCGAGACCCTTCTGCCAGCTCGCGGCCTTCAGCGCGTCGCCCGAGCGGATCATGCGCGCGGCGATCTCGCCGACCATCGGCGTCGTCATGTAGGCGCTGGCGCGGATCGCCGCCGACACGCGCTGTACGATCGCCTCGGGCGCGTGGAGATATCCGAGGCGCACGCCGGGTGCGATCGACTTCGACAGCGACGTGATGAAGATGCCCAGTTCCGGTGCCAGCGAGGAAAGCGGCGTGTTGGATTCGTCGAGGAAGCCGTAGATGTCGTCCTCGATGATCGCCACGCCGTAGCGCCGGCAGATTTCGGCGATCTGGCGGCGCCGCTCGATCGGCATCAGGCTCGTCGTCGGGTTCTGGAACGTGGGCAGCGTGTAGATCGCCTTGGGCGCGTGCTGCCGGCAGGCGGCCTCCAGCGCTTCGGGCACGAGCCCGTCGTCGTCGAGCTCGACGCCGACCAGCCGCACGCCGAGCAGGTTGGCGATCGACTTCATCCCGTAAAACGTCAACGCCTCGGTCAGCACGACGTCGCCGGGCCGGGCGAGGGCGGCGATTGCCAGCATCATGCCGTTCTGCGCGCCCGCAACCACGGCCACGCGCGCGGGATCGGCCGCGATGCCGCGCCGCGCGATCCATGCCGCACCCGCCTCGCGGTGTGCCGCAAGTCCGGCGTTGGGCACGTATGCCAGCAGCGGCGAGAGGTCTTCCTTGGCGAGATCGGCCATGTGGCGCGCGATCAGGCCGGCGGCCGGGCCGACGATGGCGGGCAGGTTGCGCGACAGGTCGACATAGTCGTCGGTCGTCGGTGCCGGCGAGGGCATCACGTTGAGCGCGTCGCCGATGCGCTCGCGGATGAACGTGCCGCGGCCGACTTCGCCGGCGATCAACCCGCGCCGCTCGGCCTCGGCATAGGCGCGCGTGACGGTGCCGACGGTGACGCCGAGCTTCCAGGCGAGATCGCGATGAGTGGGCAGGCGGTCGCCGGGCTTGAGGCGGGTGGCCGCGATGTCGGCGGCGAGCATGTCGGCGATGGCGAGATAGCGGGGGCCGACGCGGGTGGCGATCGCGGGGATCCAATTTGTCATCATGACAATGTATTGATTGACCCCATATTGTGTCAATGCGATGTTGCTCGCGGTAACAATTTTAGAGACATTGGCTGTCAAAGAGGAGGCTTGTATGGCTACAATCGTGCAAACCGGACCGATCGAGCAAACCGTGCGGAACCTGCGTCCGCTCGTCGTTGCCCTCGTTCGCACGCTCGACCGCGTGCTCCTGACGGCCTTCGAGAAACTCTATGTCTGGCAGGAGCGTGCGACGCAGCGACACCAGCTGGCCGAGATGAGCGACTATATGCGCTCCGATCTCGGTCTCAGCCGCGGCGACGTCGAGCGCGAGGCCGGCAAGCCTTTCTGGCTCAACTGAACCCCGGCCACTGAACCCGGGCCGCGGCGGCAGCGCCGCCGCGGCTCCGCCTTCGCGGGTCCCGAACAGATGTACATTCCGCCCCCCTTCGCGAGCCCGGGCGACGACGCGACTGCCGCACTGATCGCGCAGAACGGCTTTGCCGTTCTCGTCGCGGCCGGTGACGACGGCGTGCCCGTCGCGGCACACCTGCCGCTGCAGCACGACGCCGCGCGCGGCGTGCTCGTCGGCCATCTCGCAGGTCCCAATCCGCTTGGCGACGTGCTGTCCGCCTGCGCGCGCGACAAGCGCGAGGTGCTGGCCGTGTTCCAGGGCGCGCACGGCTATGTCTCGCCCAGTTGGTACGTGGGCGCCCGCAACAGCGTGCCGACATGGAACTATGCGGTGGCGCATGTCTACGGCGTGCCGTCGACCTTCGACGACAGGCAGCGCCTGCGCCCGCTCGTCGACGGGCTCGCGCGCCAGTACGAACGCCACGGCTGGACGCTCGACGCGCAGGACGACGACTATGTCGACCGCATGCTGGGCGGCATCGTCGGATTCGAGATCGCGATCACGCGCCTTGAAGGCAAGTTCAAGATGTCGCAGAACCGCAATGCCGAAGACCGCGCCGGCGTGATCGCCGGACTCGAGGCAAGCGGCCGGCCGGACGATGCGGCACTGGCACAGGCCATGCGCGCGGCCGCGAAGTAGGGAGAAATCCGCCATGCGCCTGCCGATCTACCAGGTCGACGCTTTCGCCAGCCACGTGTTCGACGGCAATCCCGCCGCCGTCGTGCCGCTGGAATCCTGGCTGCCGGACTCCGTCCTGCAGTCGATCGCGGCCGAGAACAATCTTGCCGAGACCGCCTTCTTCGTGCGCGAGGGCGACGATTTTGCGCTTCGCTGGTTCACGCCCGCGATCGAAGTGCCGCTGTGCGGGCATGCAACGCTCGCCACCGCCTTCGTCATCCTGACGCTACTCGAACCAGGCCGCGCGGACGTGCGGTTCTCGACCAAATCCGGCGTGCTGTCCGTTTCGCGCGCCGGCGAACGCTTCGCGCTCGATTTTCCGGCACGCGGGCTGGAGCCATGCGACGAGGGTGCGGCCGTGGGTGCCGCACTCGGCGGCAGGCCGGTTTCGGTCCAGCTATCCGTCGACCGCTACATGGTCCTTTATGAAGACGCCGCGAGCGTTCGGGCTTTGAAGCCGGATATCCGCGCGCTGATGGCCACGCGGCGCGGGCGTGCCATCGCGACCGCACCGGGCGACGACTGCGACTTCGTCTCGCGGTTTTTCGCGCCCGCTGCCGGCATCGACGAAGATCCGGTCACCGGGTCCGCGCACTGCACGCTCGTGCCCTATTGGTCGGCCCGGCTGGGCAAGACCACACTGCTCGCCCGGCAGGTGGGCCCGCGTGGCGGCACGCTCCATTGCGAACACGCCGGTGCACGCACGATCATGGCGGGGACCGCGAAGCTCTTTCTCGAGGGCACGATCCATGTCTGACGTGATGCTGCTGCGCTATGCCGAGGGTGCCGGCGACATCGACACGGTCCGCACGCTGTTTTCCGAGTACCAGCAGGGCCTCGGCGTGTCGCTCTGCTTCCAGGATTTCGAGGCCGAGCTTGCCGGCCTGCCCGGCAAGTACGCGAACCCCGAGGGGTGCATCCTGCTGGCCGAAGCCGACGGGAAGCCGGCGGGCGTCGTGGCGCTGCGCGCGCTCGTCGGCGACACGGTGGCGGAGATGAAGCGCCTCTATGTGCGCCCGTCGGCGCGCGGGCGGGGCCTCGGCCGCCGGCTGGCTTCGGCGATCGTCGACGAGGCGCGCAAGCGGCGCTACGAAGCGCTGCGGCTCGACACGCTGCCGCATCTGGCCGAGGCGATCGAGCTCTACCGCGCGATGGGGTTCGTCGAGATCCCGGCCTACAATGACAACCCGCTGTCGGGCGTGCGCTACTACGAGTACCGGCTTTGAGCGTCTGGACCAGACCCGACGGCTTTTCGGTCAGCGACGAGACGGCCCGGCTCGACCGCGATCGCGTCTATGGCTGGATTTCGGGTGCCTACTGGGCCGCCGGCATTCCGCGCGACGTGTTCGATCGGTCGCTCGACGGTGCGATGTGCTTCGGCATCTACGCGCCGGACGGCATTCAGGTCGGCTTCGCGCGGGTGATGACCGACCGCGCCACGTTCGGCTACATCGGCGACGTGTTCGTGGAGCCGGCGATGCGCGGCCGCGGCCTGTCGAAATTCCTGCTCGACACGATCTTCGCGCATCCCGATTTGCAGGGCTTCCGGCGCTGGTCGCTGGCGACGCGCGACGCGCATGCGCTCTACCAGCGCTACGGCTTCACGCCGCTGGCCGATCCGGCGCGCTACATGGAACGCGCCGACCCGCATGTCTATGCGCGCGCGAAGACGGGCACATAGGCGATGCTGCCGCTCGACCAGTTCCTCGCACTGCTCGTCTTCTCGTTCGTGACCTCGGCCACGCCGGGGCCGAACAACATGATGTTGCTCGCCTCGGGCGTGAATTTCGGCTTCGCGCGCACGATCCCGCACATGTTGGGCATCGGGCTCGGCTTCATGCTGATGGTGCTGCTGGTGGGTCTCGGGATCGGCCAGCTCTTCGCGCTGCTGCCGTGGCTGCACACGGCGCTGAAAGTCGTCGGTCTTGTCTACATGCTGTGGCTCGCGTGGAAGATCGCCAATGCCGGCACGATCGGCGAGGCGGGCGAATCCGGCCGGCCGATGACGTTCCTTGCCGCCGCGGCATTCCAGTGGGTCAATCCGAAGGCCTGGGCGATGGCGATCTCGGCCGTCGCGACCTATACGCTGGCCGACGATTACATCTTCAGCGTGGCCGTCGTCGCCCTCACGTTCGGCCTCGTCAACCTGCCGACGGTCTCGACCTGGGCGCTGTTCGGCGTCTGGCTGCGCCGGTTCCTTTCGGACCCGCGCACGGTGCGGTGGTTCAACTGGACGATGGCCATCCTGCTCGTGGCCTCGCTGCTGCCGGTCCTCGCGCCATGAACCACGAATCGCTCGCCCGCATCTGCTACGACGCGATCCGCGCCTACGGGAAGACGATCGGCGAGGTCTATCTGCGCTGGCCGGACGCGCGACCCTCGGTGCGCGAGAGTTTCGCGGGTGCGGTCGCGTATCTGCTGGAAGCGCCTTCGGCAAGCGTCCGGGATCTCCACGGCCACTGGCTCGCCGTCCGCATCCAGCAGGGCTGGCAGTACGGTCCCCAGCGCGACGAGGCCCGGCGCCTGCATCCCGCGATGGTCCCGTGGGAGGACGTGGTCGAACGCGAATACCTGAAATTCGTGCTGATGCACCGGATCGTCGATGTTTTCCGCGAGCATGTGGTGCCGCGCCTGAAAGTCGAAAAGGAACCGGGGCCGGGCTGAGGCCGCAAGTTCCGGGTGGTTCGCGGCTCCGCTTCTCCCTATTTTCATCGTCATGAACGATTACGAACGCATCGAGAAGGCGTTGGCCTTCCTGGAGAGCAGCGTCGAGGACCAGCCGGATCTCGATCGCGTGGCAGCCGAGATCGGCCTGTCGCCCTTCCATTTCCAGCGGCTGTTCACGCGCTGGGTCGGGGTCAGCCCGAAGAAGTTCCTCCAGTATCTCAGCCTCGACCGCGCCAAGAAGTGCCTGGCGGGGGCGGGCTCGGTGCTCGACGCCAGCCTCGAGGCGGGCCTGTCGGGGCCGGGGCGCCTGCACGACCTGTTCGTGGCCTACGAGTCGGTCACGCCCGGCGAGTTCAAGCGGCGCGGCGAGGGGCTGGCGATCGCGTGGGGCTGGGCACAATCGCCGTTCGGCGACGCGCTGGTGATGACGACGGCGCGCGGAATCTGCGGCCTTGCCTTCGCCATGCCCGGCGAGGACGGGCGGGGCGAAGCGCTCGCCGACATGAAGGCGCGCTGGCCGGGGGCCGATTATCGCGAGGATGCGCGCGCGGTGGGCAAGCTCGCCGCGCGCCTGTTCGATCCGGCGCGAAAGCCGGGCGACGACCTGAAGATCGTGCTCTACGGCTCGCCCTGGCAGATCAAGGTGTGGGAGGCGCTGCTGACCATCCCGCCGGGCCAACTCGTTGCCTATGACGACATAGCACTTCGCATCGGTTCGCCATCCGCAAGCCGTGCGGTCGGCACGGCCGTGGGGGCGAACCCGATCTCGTGGCTCGTGCCGTGCCATCGCGTGATCCGCAAGTCGGGGGCGATCAGCCACTATCACTGGGGACGGCCGCGCAAGCTCGCGATGATCGGCTGGGAAGCCGCCCAGGCCGAGGCGTTGCTGTCCTAGCTATGCGACCGGTATCCTGGCTTGGCGTCACGTTACGTCGCTTCGCAGGTGCTTGAAAGACATCGGGCGCTCTAGTCGAGAGTGCCGCCGCCTTCCGCTTCAATCTTCAATTCAAGCGGCCCGCTCGACAAGGTGGGAGCGACGATCAGGCTGCCGGGCACCGTCAAAGTCGAGATCAAGGCGATCCTGTCGGCGAGGGTTGGTCGCCATGTGTGACGGCGGTCGCATTTAGGGGCCCCGGTCCCCTATTCGGAAACCAGCCGCACGAAGATATGACCGGTTTGGGACCCTGATCCCGAGACGGGAGCGGCTCCGGAACTTACACCGGCTCCATGCTCGACACCTTCCTGGAACCGGCGTCTCGACGCCGGGACTTCGTCATCGCTTTGCACTGCTCGGGTGCCGGCCCCCGCCAATGGATGCCGCTCGCGACTACCCTCGGTCCGGATTACGACCTGTCCGCGCCGATGTATTTCGGCTCCGAGAAGATCGGGCCGTGGCCCGGCGAGACCGCATTCGCCCTCGCCGACGAAGCCGCGAGCAGCCTTTCCCTCATCGACGGCATGGACGGCAAGGTCCACCTCGTCGGCCACTCCTATGGCGGGGCACTCGCCCTCCATATCGCGCGAGTACGGCCCGAGCGCGTCGCCAGCCTCGTACTCTACGAGCCATCGGCGTTCCATCTGCTGAAGCAGATCGAC
The DNA here is from genome assembly GCA_965279525.1 of Tagaea sp. Taxonomy (GTDB): domain Bacteria; phylum Pseudomonadota; class Alphaproteobacteria; order CACIAM-22H2; family CACIAM-22H2; genus Tagaea. Next base: position 315,761 of record CBDIIB010000002.1, read on the forward strand.
GGCGCCACCGACGCCTTTGCCGAGATCGCCGGGATCAGCGAGAAGATCGCCGCGTCCGTCGTGCGCGGCGACTACCGCGACGCCGCGCACAATTTCATCGATTACTGGGGCGGGCCGGACGCCTGGGCAGCACTGCACCCGCCGGTCAAGCAGGCTCTCACCCGCTGGATGCCCAAGGCACCGCTCGATTTCCACGCCCTGTTCGAGGAACCGACGCCATTGAGCGTCTATTCGAAACTCGATTTTCCGGTGCTTCTGCTGCGTGGCGAGAACGCGCTGCACCCAAGCCGCCTGATCGTCGAAGCCCTCGCAGCTGCGTTGCCGATGACCCGGCTCCAGGTCATCGCCGGTGCCGGGCATATGGGGCCGCTCACTCATCCGGAATCGGTCGCCGCCGCGATCGCGCTTCGCATCGCCGACGCACGCGTCAACCCCTCCCCAGTCCCTTCGTTCGTCGTACGGTAAAGGAACCCTGATCATGAGAGTCTTCGGATTGGTTTACGGAGTTGCGGCCTATACCTTTTTTCTGGGCACGTTTCTGTACGCGATCGGCTTCGTCGGCAACCTGATCGTGCCGAAATCGATCGATGTCGGCGGCGCCGGCGCTCCGCTCGTCGAAGCGCTGATCGTCGATGTGCTGTTTCTCGCCTTGTTCGCGATCCAGCACAGCGTAATGGCTCGCCAGGGTTTCAAGCGTGTGTGGACGCGGATCATCCCCAAGCCGCTCGAGCGCAGCACGTACGTCCTGCTGGCCAGCGTGATTCTCGTCGGCCTGTTCTACCACTGGCGGCCGATCATCGGAATCGTGTGGACGGTGGACAACGCCGCCGCGCGACAGGTTCTGCATGCCCTGTTCTGGTTCGGCTGGGCGACGGTGCTGGCCAGCACCTTCCTGATCAGCCATTTCGAGCTGTTCGGACTGAAACAAGTGGTCAATGCCGCACAGGGTCGCGACGTCGGCGAGATGGCCTTCAAGACGCCGGGCCTTTACCGCCTAGTGCGACACCCGCTTTATCTCGGTTTCCTCATCGCGTTCTGGTCGACGCCCGATATGACGGTCGGTCATCTGTTCTTCGCGATCGCGACGACCGGCTACATATTCATCGGCATCGCGCTCGAGGAGCGCGACCTGATCGGCATGTTCGGGGAGCGCTACCGCCAGTATCGGCGCGAGGTGCGCATGCTCCTCCCGTTGCCGAAGCGGGCGGACAAGGCAGCCGAGGTGAGCGGGACCGGTCGACTGGGTGCTCGCGATCTCTAGGCGAGCCGCGACCGGTCGAAGATCGCCGCGCGTCATGCTCTCTCCTCGGCTGATTCCCGAAGATGAGCAGCGCGCGGCGTGCGCCTGCATGGTGACGCTGCTCGGCCTTCTCCTGGGGATGAAGCGCGATGTCGTCTCACCAACCGTCGATGCGCTGCATGCCGAATGCGCGCCTTGTTCGACGAGCTGAGTCGCCTCGATCTGACCGCGGCGATGCCGCCGGACGTCGATCTGATTCGCGCCATCGCCAAGCGGCTGATCAGCGTTGGCGAAGAGCTGGATGACATCACTGCAAGCGTCCTGCCGACTTGCGACGAGGTCAGGATCCGGGCTGCCGGAGAACGTATGATTCGGTTCTCGGAATTCCTTTTCCAGCTCTCTCCGTCCCGGATTTCCGGCGACCATTAGGCGCCAACGTCATACAGAGATTTTGCCCAATCTACTGGGATTCAATGATGTTCAGTTGGACCATGCGCCACCCGTATTGACACCCCGGACGGTGCGTATTACCTCCGCAACCGCGGATAGCGTTAGCGCCTACAATCGTGTGGAAAGCGCTTCTGCGCGTGCCATTCGGCGCAGCGACCGGGTCGCGTCGGGGATTCGGATAAGGGGAGCGCCCATGGGCACGACGACCGGACTTCGCCAACGCGTCCGCTTCTGCACATCTGCAGGCGACGGCGCCCGCATTGCGTTTGCAAAGCGTGGCAACGGTCCACCGATCGTGAAGTCGGGAAATTCGCTCAGCCATCTCGATTTCGAGAAGGACAGCACGGTCTGGCGGCACTATGCGGCAGACCTTGCAAGCCATTACACATACATCAATTACGACCCGCGCGGCTGTGGCCTTTCCGACCGCGACGTCGGCGACATGTCGTTCGAGGCCTCGCTGCGCGATCTCGAAGCCGTGGTCGACGCGGCGAAGCTCGAGCGGTTCTCGCTGCTGGCGCTATGCGGCGGCTCGGCGGTGGCGCTCGCCTATGCCGCCAAGCATCCGGACCGCGTCAGCCACCTCGTGATCCATGGCGGCTACGCAATGGGCCCGATGCGCCGCTCGACTGCCCCGCATGTGCGCGAGGTTTATGAGAGCATCGCCAAACTCGTCGAGTTTGGTTGGGAGTTGGTGAGCCCGGCGATCCGCCAGATGATCGCCCTGCAGTTCCTGCCCGACGCGACGCCCGAGCACTATCGCGCCTTCCACGAATTTGCCCGCGCCTCGGTCTCCTCGAGCAGTTTCGCGGCTCGCTTCCGCATTCTGTACGACCTCGACGTCGGCGAATTTGCGCGTCAGGTGACTTGTCCGACCCTCGTTACCCACTCGATGAACGACCAGTGGGTGCCGATGGAGGAAGGCCGCTTTCTCGCCAGCCTCATTCCGCAAGCGCAGTTCGTGCCGATCCGCAGCCAGAACCACCTGCTGCTCGCGCATGAATCGAGCTGGCGGCAGTGGATCGACGAGATCCGGTCGTTCATCTCGGCCGAGGCGTCTTACTCGCCGTTTTTCGGCGACCTGACGCGCCGTGAGCGCGAGCTCGTCGACCTGATGGCGCGCGGGCTGAGCAACATGGAGATCGCCGCCGAGCTCGAGCTCAGCCAGAAGACGGTCAAGAACTACATCACGAGCGTCTTCGCCAAGCTCGAAGTGGAAAGTCGCGCCCAGCTGATCGTGCGCGCCCGCGAAGCCGGCTTCGGCAGCCTGCAAGCCCTCGCCAGCTAGATCGTCGATCGGACGCCTTGGGAGTCGCGAACAGGGCAGGCGTGGCACTGGCGGGGGCACCGCCGCACGGCTAGTCTCCCCGTCTGGGAGATACGTACGATGACGGCACCGCGACAGGACTACTACCTCGATGAACTCAAGGTCGGCGACCGCTTCGAGAGCGGCGGCTACACGTTCACGGAATCGAGCATCATCGATTTCGCCTTCGCCTACGATCCGCAGCCCTTCCATATCGACGCCGACGCGGCGCACAAATCGAATTATGGCGGACTGATCGCGTCGGGCTTCCATACGCTCGCGGTCGCGTTCCGGCTCCTTTATCAGACCGGCTTCATCCGCTCGGCTTCGATGGGCGGACCGGGCATGGACGAGCTGCGCTGGCTGAAGCCCGTCCATGTCGGCGACACGCTGCGTAGCCGGGGCGAGGTCAGGGACATCGTGCCGTCGAAATCGAAGCCCGACCGCGGCATCCTCAAGTTCCACCTGACGGCGCTCAACCAGCGCGACGAGGCGGTGATGACGGTGACGCTCATCATCCTCGTCAAGCGGGTGCGCGACGCATGACCGGAAATTTCCGCATCCGCAAGGCAACCCAGGTCGACATGCCGGCCGTCTACCGGCTCGTGCGCGCGCTTGCCGTCTACGAGAAGCTGGCCGACAAGATGACGGCCGGCGAAGCCGATTTGCGTGAAGCGCTGTTCGGCAAGCAGCCGCGCATCGAAGCGGCGCTGGCCGAAGCGCAAGACGGCCGTGCTGTCGGCATCGCGATCTTCTACGAGAATTTCGCGACGTTCACCTGCACGCCGGGGTTCTATCTCGAAGACCTCTATGTCGACGAGGACGCGCGCGGGGCCGGCATCGGCAAGGCGCTGATTGCGTGGGGTGCGGCGCGTGCCCTCGAACGCGGCTGTGCGCGCTACCAGTGGGTCGTGCTCGACTGGAACAAGCCGGCGCGCGACTTCTACCGCTCGCTGGGTGCCGAGGAGACGCCCGAGTGGATCGGCGTGCGCGTAACGGGCGATGCGCTCCAGGCGCTCGCCGGCAAGGTGCTGTGATGTTCCGCCTGCTGCTCGTTCCTTGCCTGCTGCTCGCCTTCGACGGCGCGGCGGGCGAGCGCGCGGCGAGCGGTTCGCTTTTCGCGCTCGGCATGCCGAAGCCGGCTGCACTTGCGCTCGCCGGGCCCGAAGCGCTCACCGGCGTCCTTTGCGGCGGCATGGATGCGGTGATGGTCGAGCGCAGTGGCGCAAGCACGATGGCCGGCTTCGCCGCCGGGCGCGTGGCGGAGATCGAGGCGCTGGACAGCCCGCCCGACTGCCGCGCGGCGTTCGAGCGCGGCTATGCCGCAGCCGTCGCGCGCTGGGGTGCGGCCATGACGGCACCCGAAGACGGCGCCGCCGGCACGGCGCGCACGCGGCGCGCGGATTTCCGCGTGCGCGGCGGGCTTGCCGAGCTGGTCGAACGACGCTTTCCCGGCGGTGCGTGCGATGTCCGCCTCGTGATCCGCGCCGACGCGGTCTAGTTCTGCCGCTGGATGACCGCGCAGGCGATGCGCGGGCCCGCACCGCCGATGGGCTGGCTGGTGTGGTCGTCGGGGTTCTGGTGCACGACGAAGGCGGCCCCGTCGGCATCGAGCAGCGTGCCGCGACCCGAAGCGCCGCCGATCGACACGAGGGTCGTGAACATCTCGACCTCGACCGAGCCGTCGCGATGCACGATCAGGTTCGGCAGGTCGCCATGGTCGCCCGTCGCGTTGAGCAGGCCGTGCGCGAGACCCGGCGCACCCAGATGCGGACCCGACGCGACGAACCCCGCCGCGTTGTCGGCGCATGTGCCGACCGAATGGATGTGGATGCCCTTGCGGCCCGGCGGCAGGCCGCCTTCGCGCACCTGGATGTTGATCGCGACGCCGCGCGGCCCTTCGACGAGCGCCACCGTGCCGATCTCGCGTCCGTCGCGGTCGAGAAGCATTCCGCCGGCGCGCGCGACCGGTACCTGCGGCATCTGGGCAAGGGCGGCGGCGGAAATTCCGGCCGTCAGCACGACGGCAAGGGTCGAGAGGCGCATGGTCGTTCCTCCGGTTGTCGTTCTTCTGCAGGCAAGTCTGGTCCTATCCGAGCCGGATGTCGATCTCGGGGTCCGGATCGAGCGCGGCGAGGACGGCGAGCAGGTCGTCGCGCGCCAGCGCCACGCAGCCGGCGGTCGGCGTGTAGCCTTCCCGCGCGACGTGCAGGAAGATGGCGCTGCCGCGACCCGGAACGACGGGGCCGTCGTTGAACCCGAGCGGCACGACGATGTCGTAGACGCCATCGTCGCGCATCAGGCGTTCGGGATGGTCGGCCACCAGGCGCCGCTGGAGGGTGTTGTAGGTCGGCAGAGCCGGATCGTCGTCCCACACCATGTCGGTTTCGATCGGCGTGAAGTCGAGCGGGCCGGGCGGTTTCGCCAGCCGGTCGGCCCGCCAGAATCCGGCGCGCAGGGGCCAGACGCCGGCGGGCGTGCCGGCATCGCCTTCGCGCTTGGTCGCTGCCGGAACGATCCCGCCCTTGCCGATGGCACATGTCCAGCGGTGCGGCCCGAGAATCGCCATGCCCCTGTCGATGACGATGCGGTTCATGCCCGCCATTCTAGGCCAGATGCGGCGAACGGTCGCGAGGGTGTCCTCACTTTTTGATTGCGTGCTGCCGGTCGACTCCCTACAAGCGGCCCCGGGCCAGGACCTCCCAACGGGTCCCGGCTCTTCTGAAAGGAAGAGCTCAAATGACAAAACCGACCACGCGTCCCAATTGCGCCAATTTTTCGTCCGGCCCGTGCGCCAAGCGCCCCGGATGGTCCCTTGAAAACCTGAAAGACGCCGCCCTCGGGCGTTCGCACCGCTCGAAGCTCGGCAAGGCCAAGCTCGTCGACGTGATCGAACGCACGCGCCGCGTGCTCGGCATCCCTGCGGATTATCGCATCGGCATCGTGCCGGCGTCGGATACCGGTGCCGTCGAGATGGCGATGTGGTCGCTGCTCGGCCCTCGCGGTGTGGATCTGCTGACGTGGGAATCGTTCGGTTCGGGCTGGGTGACGGATGCCGTCAAGCAGCTGAAGCTCAAGGACACGCGCACGCTGGAAGCCGGCTACGGCAAGCTGCCCGACCTCAAATCCGTCAATTTCGACAACGACGTGCTGTTCACGTGGAACGGCACCACGTCGGGTGTCCGCGTGCCCAACGGCGACTGGATCCCGGCAGACCGCAAGGGCCTGACGCTGTGCGACGCCACGTCGGCGACCTTCGCCATGCGCCTGCCGTGGGACAAACTCGATGTGACCACGTGGTCCTGGCAGAAGGTGCTCGGCGGCGAAGGCCAGCACGGCATGCTCGTCCTCAGCCCCCGCGCGGTCGAACGCCTGACCACCTATACCCCGCCCTGGCCGATGCCCAAGATCTTCCGCCTGACGCAGGGCGGCAAGCTGATCGAAGGCGTGTTCAAGGGCGAGACGATCAACACACCCTCGATGCTCGCGGTCGAAGACGCGCTCGACGGCCTGATCTGGGCCGAGAAGCTCGGCGGACTCGATGCGCTCGTGAAACGCTCGGAAGGGAACCTCGCCGCGATCGAGACGTGGGCCGCGAAGACGCCGTGGGTCGGTTTCCTCGCCGCCGACAAGGCGATCCGCTCGTGCACGTCGGTCTGTCTGGTCATCAACGACCCGGCGGTCGCCGCACTGGATGCCGATGCGAAGGCCGCCTTCTCGAAGAAGATGGTTTCGCTGCTGGAAGCCGAGAAGGTCGCCTACGACATCGACGCCTACCGCGATGCGCCGCCGGGGCTTCGCATCTGGGCGGGGGCAACCGTCGAGACGTCCGATCTCGAAGCGTTGTTCGGCTGGCTCGAATGGGCCTTCGCGGAAGCCAAGTCCGGGCTCGCCAAGGCCGCCTGATCCCTTTTCCGTTTCCTTTCGACGCGCGGGAAATCGCGCGAGGAGTTTCACATGCCCAAGGTCCTCATCTCCGACGCCCTTTCCCCGCGTGCCGTCGACATCTTCAAGGAGCGCGGCATCGAGACCGACATGAAGGTCGGCCTGAAGCCCGACGAGCTGAAGGCGATCATCGGCAACTATGACGGGCTGGCGATCCGCTCGGCCACCAAGGCGACCGCCGACCTGCTGGCGGCCGCCACGCATCTGAAGGTCATCGGGCGCGCGGGCATCGGCGTGGACAATGTCGACGTGCCGGCGGCCACCGCACGCGGCATCGTCGTGATGAACACGCCGTTCGGCAACTCGATCACGACGGCCGAACACGCCATCGCGATGATGATGGCGCTCGCCCGCCAGCTTCCCGCCGCCGACAAGTCGACCCAGGCCGGCAAGTGGGAGAAGAACCGCTTCATGGGCGTGGAAGTGGCCGGCAAGACGCTGGGCCTGATCGGGGCCGGCAATATCGGCTCGATCGTCGCCGACCGCGCGCATGGCCTCAAGATGAAGGTCATCGCGTTCGATCCGTTCCTGTCGCCGGAACGCGCACAGGTGCTGGGGCTGGAGAAGGTGGATCTCGACACGTTGCTGGCGCGCGCCGATTTCATCACGCTGCACACGCCGCTGACCGAGCAGACCAAGAACATCCTCGACGCCAAGGCCTTCGCCAAGACCAAGAAGGGCGTGCGCATCATCAACTGCGCGCGCGGCGGGCTGGTCGTGGAAGCCGACCTGAAGGCCGCGCTCGAATCGGGCCAGGTCGCGGGCGCGGCCCTCGACGTGTTCCTGACGGAACCTGCCAAGGAAAACCCGCTCTTCGGGCGCGACGACGTGATCTGCACGCCGCATCTGGGTGCGTCCACCAGCGAGGCGCAGGAGAACGTGGCGCTGCAGGTGGCCGAGCAGATGTCGGACTACCTGCTGACCGGTGCCGTGACCAACGCCGTCAACATGCCGTCGGTCTCGGCCGAGGACGCGCCCAAACTGCGTCCCTACATGCAGCTCGCCACGAACCTGGGTTCGTATCTGGGCCAGCTGCAGGACGAGAACGTCAAGTCGCTGTCGATCGAATACGAAGGCGCCGTCGCCAACCTCAACACCAAGCCGCTGACCGCGTGCGTGCTGGCGGGGTTCCTGGGCGCGCAGCTCGAAAGCGTCAACACCGTCTCCGCACCCGCCGTCGCGCGCGAACGCGGCCTTGCCTTCACCGACATGCGCCACGACCGCGCGTCGGACTATCCGACGCTGATCCGCGTGACGGTCGTCTCGGAAGGCAACGTGCGCCAGATCGCCGGCTCGCTGTTCGGCAACGCCAAGCCGCGCATCGTCGAGATCGCCGAAGTGCCGCTGGAGGCCGAGTTCATGCCGCACATGCTTTATGTACGAAACCAGGACAAGCCGGGCTTCATCGGCTCGATCGGCCGGCTGTTCGGCGATGCCGGCATCAACATCGCGTCGTTCAACCTCGGGCGCCAGACGCGCGGCGGCGAAGCGATCTGCCTCATCGCCGTCGACCAGCCGATCGGCGAAGCGGTGCTGGCCAAGGTGCGTGCACTGCCGCAGGTGCTGCGGGCAAGGGCGCTGACGTTCTGACACCCTCACCCTAGCCCTCTCCCGCAAGCGGGAGAGGGCTAGGGTGAGGGGGGCTAAGACTGGATGTTTCCGTCATGCCCGGGCTTGTCCCGGGCATCCACGACTTTGGCGGCAGCACGCGCGACGTCGTCGAGTGCTGCGGCGAACACCGCGGGGTTCGGGTCTTCGAAGCACGCGGCGAGATACTCGGCGACCGTTTCCGGTTCGTCGAGATAGTCGGTCGCGTCGAACTTATGTCCTCTTTCCATCGCCATCACGCAAATCTTAGGCTCTCGAACCGTCGCCAGAATCTATAACTTCAACCAAATTGACTTATGACTACAATTTTAAGATATTTTAGTTGTTGATCTGAACTCGCTTACGAGATGTGCAGATGGGTGACTCAAGCGGCAATCAAGGTACCCTGGATGAGAAGAAGTCCGGAGGTGTGCCAATCGAATTAAAAATAGATGTTTCAAGCAAACTTCTAGAGAAAGTTTGGAAGTCGCTAGATCGGGCGACTGCGGGATTGTTTAGCGCGTGGAGACTTCGTCGGGAGGGGTACGCAACTGCTGACGTAAAGGCTTATGAGATGCGCGCCCTCGTTCAAGCGGAGAAAGACGCCGAGGAAATTAGGGGAGGGCGAGCCCGAGTGGGGAAATCTGGGGCATTGGAGGCACTGCCACAATCGCAAGACTCAAAGCTTAACGCGTCGCCGACAGACCTGATTAGGTTTTTAGTTGAAAATGGTGAGCGACAGATAGTCGCCGATCATTTGCGAAAGCAGATTAATCTTGTGAAGACTGGTTTGCTAGCTGAGGCCTATGCTTCTGATCGAAGTGGGGATGCGCCCAATGAAGATGTTTCCGAAGAATGGCTATCTCGATGGAGGCATGAAGCTCAGAATGTTGACGATGATAGTTTGCGGCAAATTTGGGCGAAGCTTTTAACCGAAGAGACCGTAAGTCCGGGAACCCATCCAATTCGTTTGATAAATCTACTTGGCGGGCTATCAAGAAAGGATGCGGAATTAGTCGAGAAGCTTGGCCAATATGTTTTCGATCGGCGCTTTATTGTTGAATATGTTCAGCAGGTAAAATGGAATCATTTCGACGTATTTAAGGAAAGAATTGGTTTGGAGGAACTGCTCTATCTTCAGGAGCTAGGGATAGTAACGGGACTCGGTGGATTGTTTACCCGAAGCATTCATTCGTCCCTTCCAGATCAGTTTACGGCGGCTCTAAAGATCGCTGATCGATGCGTGATCATTCGTGATCCTGATCCGAAGAAGAAGCTAGAGGTTGGCACTTTTGGACTTACGCAGGTTGGCGCCAAACTTGTGGAGCTTGGTAGTTTTATCCCCAGCGAAGAGTATCTTTTTGATATGGCGCGAGCAGCCAAGCTGGCAGGGTTTGATGGCAAAGTAGCTAAGTGGAAGCCAAGTACTGAATTACCAGGCCAGATTTATATATTCGACGAAGTATCGCCGCCATAGGCGCGCAGAGTGCTCATGGCTTATTAAGCTGAAGTTCTAATTTTCTAAAAAAGCTTGCTGCGAATGGCGCCCTCATCGCGAAAGTAATATCTAAACTCCTCATCAATTAGACGGCTGCATTTGTGGAGGTTTTTTTCTATGTTTTGGCGCCCCATTCTATCTTTATTGTCTTTAAACATCAGATGGTAAAAAGCTGTCCAGAAAATTGCCGCGTCACTTAAGTTTATGATTTGAGTTGGGGCGACGACAGAGAGGCATTTGCTGTTCCTGAGTAAGTGCCTAGCAAATTTATTCTTTTGGTTTGCCGCAAGGCAGCTGGAAATAAATACGCGGCGACCGTTGACGTGAGGAGCGATTATTTTGGCGAGATCTTTATCAGACAGCGAGTCGAGTGTGGTCCAAAATTCACCCTCATTGCCGTGACACGACAAGTGTAAATATCGGAAACTTGATTTGCCGAAGTCCTGAATGGCGGCGGCAAGTTCTTTTTTGTTTCTTACGTAGATGTACGCGGACGTTTTGCCTGCCAATCGCAATGTACGGGAGATGATCTCTCCTTCCTTATGGGATTGCTCTTCGAGGAATCCCACGGACTCAATTATGCAAACTTTGGCTTTGGTTTTTCTTGCCATTGGGTACACCACCTATAGTATAATTCACTGAAAACAAAAAGCATTCTTAACTTTACTAATATAGAATTTTCTCAAGAGAGGACATGCCGGCATCAACATCGCGTCGTTCAACCTCGGCCGCCAGACGCGCGGCGGCGAAGCGATCCGCCTCATCGCCGTCGACCAGCCGATCGGCGAAGCGGTGCTAGCCAAAGTGCGTGCGTTGTCGCAGGTGCTGCGGGCACGGGCGCTGACGTTCTGAATCCCTCACCCCGGCCCTCTCCCGCAAGCGGGAGAGGGGTTCTTCCTAAGACTAGATGCTTCCGTCATGCCCGGGCTTGTCCCGGGCATCCACGACATTGGCGGCGGCACGCGCGACGTCGTCGAGTGCTGCGGCGAACACGGCAGGGTTCGGGTCTTCGAGGCACGCAGCGAGATACTCGGCGGCCGTTTCCGGGTCGTCGAGGTAGTCGGCTGCGTCGAACCGGCTGTGAATTGCTATGGCCATGGATCGCCGGATATCACGGCAATCGCGATAATACAAAACGGTGCTACGACGGTCGCAGCACTACGACAGTCCGAGACGATGCATCCCTAGTCGTGGATGCCCGGGACAAGCCCGGGCATGACGGAAAAAACTGAGCGGCAGTGACGGAAAAAGTCGAGTGCGGGCCTGATTTCAGCTTGCCTCCTAAACCAAATTATCCTATACTAGGATAATGAACACGTTTTGCGGTCCCACCCCTGATTTCGGCGAAGTTTGCGTCAAGCAAATCGCGTCACCTGTAAACTCCGCTGTATGGTTTTCGAGCCAGAACAGGGGGTTGCGGCAGTTGACCGTCAACTGCCGTCGCCTCCCGTCAACTCCCGTCAACCGGAATTCCGGTTGGCTTGGGACCGCAAAAACGGCTAATCAGGCGCGAACCCGTGCGGGGTTCTCACGGGGATTCGCATGAATGAACTCGTCACCCGGGCCTTGCTGCCCGCCGGCCTGCGCGATGCCTTGCCGCCCGAGGCGGATCAGGAAGCCGACATCGTCTGGCGCGTGACGCAGGTGTTCCAGCGCTTCGGCTATGCGCGCGTCAAGCCGCCGATGGTGGAGTTCGAGGACTCGCTGCTTGCCGGCAGCCAGGCCGGCATGTCGCGCCACTGCTTCCGCCTGATGGATCCCGACAGTCAGCGCATGATGGCGCTGCGCGCCGACATGACGCCGCAGGTGGCGCGCATCGCGGCCACGCGCCTGAAGGGCGAGCCGCGCCCGCTGCGTCTTTCCTATGCCGGCCAGGTCATGCGCGTGAAGGGCGACACGCTGCGCCCCGAGCGCCAGTTCGGCCAGGTGGGGGCCGAGCTGATCGGTGCGGACCAGGCCGCCGCCGACGCCGAGATCATCGCGATGTCGGCGACCGCGTTGGCCGAAGTGGGTGCCGCCAACGTGTCGGTCGATCTCGCCATTCCCTATCTGGTGCCGGCCATCATCGGCTGGAGCCAGGTGCCGCCCGGCGTGGCGGCGGACCTGCGCGCCGCCCTCGACCGCAAGGATGCGGCCGCCGTGATCGCGCGCGGCGGCAAGGTCGGCCCGCTTCTCGCCGGCCTCATCGCGGCGAGCGGGCCGGTGCCCGAAGCACTCGCGAAGCTCGACGCGCTCGACCTGCCGCCGACCGCGCGCAAGGAAGTGGCCCGCCTCAACGAAGCGGTGGCGCTGCTGCGCGCGGCGTTGCCCGATCTGTCGCTGACGGTGGATGCCGTCGAGCGGCGCGGCTTCGAATACCAGAAGGGGCTCTCCTTCACGATCTTCGCGCGCGGCGTGCGCGGCGAGCTTGGCCGCGGCGGACGCTACCTTGCCGGCGAAGACCTGATGGAAGGGGCCGGCGAGACCGCGACGGGCGTGACGCTCTTCACCGACACGGTGCTGCGCGCGATCCCGTTTCCGGAGACGAGCCCGCGCACCTTCGCCCCGTTCGGCACGTCGCCGGCCACGCTCGCGACGCTTCGCGCCGCGGGTACCCGCATCGTCCAGGGCCTTGCCCCCGTCGCCGATCCGGCCGCCGAAGCGCGCCGGCTCGGCTGCACCCATGTGCTGCGCGACGGCAAACCGATCGCCTTATAGGGAAACGAAAACATGACCAACGTCACCGTCGTCGGCTCGCAGTGGGGCGATGAAGGCAAGGGCAAGATCGTCGACTGGCTGTCGGAGCGCGCGGAGATCGTCGTGCGTTTCCAGGGCGGCCACAATGCCGGCCACACGCTGGTCATCGACGGCGTCGTCTACAAGCTGTCGCTGCTGCCGTCGGGCGTCGTGCGGCCGGGCAAGCTCGGCATCATCGGCAACGGCGTGGTCGTCGATCCGTGGCATCTCGTCAAGGAGATCGCCTCGATCCGCGAGAAGGGCGTCCATGTCGGCCCCGAAAACCTGCGCATCGCCGAGAACGCGCCGCTGATCCTGCCGCTGCATGCCGAGATCGACAAGCTGCGCGAGGAAGCGCGCGGTGCGGACAAGATCGGCACGACGGGCCGCGGCATCGGGCCGGCCTACGAGGACAAGGTCGCGCGCCGCGCCATCCGCGTGTGCGATCTGGGCGATCCCGCCACGCTCAAGGGCAAGCTCGACGAGCTGCTGCGCCACCACGACGCGCTGCGCAAGGGCCTGGGGTTTCCCGCCGTCGACCGGGCGGCGCTGGAAAAGGCGCTCGCCGAGATCGCCCCGCAGATCCTGCCTTATGCCGATCCGGTGTGGCCGTTCCTCGACCAGGCGTGCCGCAAGGGCAAGCGCATCCTGTTCGAGGGCGCGCAGGGCGCGCTGCTCGACGTCGACCACGGCACCTATCCGTTCGTCACGTCGTCCAACACGGTGTCGGCGCAGGCGGCCACCGGCTCGGGCGTGGGGCCGCAGAACACGGGCTTCGTGCTCGGCATCACCAAGGCCTACACGACGCGTGTGGGCTCGGGCCCGTTCCCGACCGAACTCACCGATGCGGTGGGCAAGGGGCTGGGCGAGCGCGGTCACGAGTTCGGCACCGTCACCGGCCGGCCGCGGCGCTGCGGCTGGTTCGATGCCGTGCTCGTGCGCCAGACCGTGCGCGTGGGCGGGCTTCGCGGCATTGCCCTCACGAAGCTCGACGTGCTCGACGGCATGGACGAACTGAAGGTGTGCGTGGCCTACGACATCGACGGGCAGCGCTACGACCGCATGCCCGCCGCCTCGCATCTGCAGGCCAAGGCAAAGCCGGTCTACGAGACGATGCGCGGCTGGAAGGAATCCACGCGCGGAGCGCGCTCGTGGGCCGATCTGCCGGCCGCCGCGATCAAGTACATCGTGCGTATCGAGGAACTGATCGGCTGCCGCGTGGCGATGCTGTCGACCAGCCCCGAGCGCAACGACACGATCCTCGTCGAGGATCCGTTCGCCGGCTGAGTTCCGGCTTATCATTGTATGTCATTGGAATAATTAACGATTTATCGATTTTTGGTGGCGTAGACTCGCCCGGTTTTGCCGAGCTCCCGATCGAGGGAGCCGGCAAGAAGGGGGGAGCAAGCGTCCGTCCATGGCCGAGCCAGCCAATGCCGTCGAGCCGGAAGCGATAGAAAAGGCGCCTGCCGGGCTGTCGGGCCCAAGCGTCGCGCTGGGCAACCGCTTCTCGATTTTTCCCGCCACGCCGATTGCCGAGATGTCGTCGGCGACGGTGCGCGCCTATGCCGCGACCGACACGCGCGATCCGGGCCTGGCGCGCGTTGCCCTCGTGTGCGGCAACGAGCTTCCTGCGCGCCTCGAAGGCGCCAAGGCGATGAAGTCGATCGACCGGCCGGGGCTGCTGCGGCTCTACGATTTCGGCCTCGTCGACTGGCCCGGCGCCTCGGGCAAGCGTCTTGCGCTCATCTACGACTTTCCCGAAGGCGGCCCGCTGTGGAACCGGACGGGTCCGCGCGACGAGTGGACGCCGCCCAGGATCATCGGCCACGTGCTGGGCCCGCTTGCCGGCGCGCTCTCGGAGATGTTCCTGCGCAACGTGATCCACCGCTCGGTGCGCCCGCAGAACCTCTTCTGGCTCGACCAGGCGCGCACGCGTGTGGTGCTGGGGCCGTGCCTTGCGGTTCCGCCCGGCTACGACCAGCCGGCCGCCTTCGAGCCGATCGAGGGGGCGATGGCCGATCCGGAAGCGCGCGGCGAAGGATCGCGCGCCGACGACATGTTCGCGCTCGGCATGACCGCGATGGCCTTCGCGCAGGGTTCGATGCCCGCCACCGGGCTCGAACCCCACGAGGCGATCTCGCGGCGCATCGAGCATGGCTCGTTCGACGTCTATGCCGATATTCACCAGCTGCCCGCCGTGCTGATGGACGCCATGCGCGGCCTGACGAACGACTGGGAAGGCGACCGCTGGACGGTCGAGATGCTGCGCGGCTGGATTTCCGGCCAGCGCCAGCAGATGTCGTATACGGCACCGCCCCTCCTGCGCTCTGCGATCGGCTACCGGTTCGCCGGGCGCGAGTACAAGAACGCGCGCGACCTTGCACACAATCTCGGCGTCCGCTGGGAGCAGGCCGCGCGCGAGCTTCGCAACGGCAACATCGCCATGTGGGTACGCAACACGCTGGGCGACCAGAAGCTGCACGACCGCATCCAGGCAGCCGTCAACGAGCCTGCCGGCGACCCCGATCCGGCCTTCAACGACGCGACCATCGTCGCGCGCGTGTGCATCCTGCTCGATCCGATGGCGCCGATCCGCTTCCGCGGCCACTCGATCACGCTCGACGGGTTCGGCAGCGCGCTGGCGGCGGCCATGCGCAAGCCCGGCATGAGCCAGGTCTATATCGACCTGATCCGCGCACGCCTGCCGGGCGCATGGGCGCACCATCACAAGATGGCCGGCGGCAAGCACGCCCCGCCCAACGGCTTCGTCGAGCGGCTGTCGAAATGGATCGACGATCCGGCACCGGGCAACGGCATCGAGCGCTGCCTCTACGAGCTCAACCCCAACCTGCCGTGCTTCTCGGAAATGGCGGCCGGGCTTTGGATCTCCGAGCCCGATCACGTTCTCGAAGCGCTCGAATCGACCGCCGGCTCCAACCGCAAGCCGATCGACCGCCACATCGCCGCGTTCCTCGCCGTGCACGCCGGTGCCGATCCGGGGCAGATCAAGGCGCTGATGAATCCCGAACAGGTGGACGTGCAGGGCGGGCTTTCGATCCTGCGCCTGCTCGCCGAGTTGCAGGAGAAGTTCGGGCCCCCGTCGGTGCCGAAACTCACGGCATGGTGTGCCGGGCTCGTGCGCCGGTTCGTCGACGAGATCAATCACCTCCCATTGCGCGCCGCCCAGCTCATGCGGCTCAACAAGGTCGCGGAATCGGGCGATCTGGCGGAACTCCTCGACCTCGTCGACAACGAGAAGATGCGCGAAGCCGACAGTCGGGGCTTCGACGCCGCGCGCGAATCGTATGTGAATGCCGAAGTCGAGATCATCGAGATCCGGAACGGCGGAGCGGCGCGAGCGGAAGCCGCTCGGCGCGACGGAAAGGAGGCCGCGGCAATCGCGGCCGCATGCCTGTCCGGCGTCATCGGGGTCAGCGCCCTCGTGCTGAAGCTTCTCTGATGGCCAAGAAACCCAAAACCGTCGCTCCGGGGCGCAACCCCGTCACGGCCGCGACGTCGGCGGCGGGCGTCCTTTCGGTCATCGCGTGGCTCGCCTGGAACGTGCCGTGGCTCTGGCTGTTCGTCGTGGCAGGCCTGATGCCGACGATCGCCGCCTATATCGCGGACTCGACCCGGGAGAAGAACGAAGCGGTTGCCGTGGGCACGCTCAGCGTCAGCGCGATGCTTCCGTTCATGCTCGACGGACTCATGCAGGCCAGCCAGTCGGCGGGGCGCGACATTCTGGGCAGTCCCTTCGCGTGGTTCGCGGTCTATGCGGCGGCGCTGTTCGCCTACGCGATTAGCTGGGCATTTCCGAATTCCTTGAATACGATTTACGAAGCGCGGGCCAAGGCGCGCATGCGCCAACTCCTGCGCCATCAGCAGAATCTTGTCGCCGAATGGGGCGAGAGGGTGCGCGACGAATTCCCGGGGCGGGGCGGCGCCTAGGCGCAGGCCTTCCGGCAGGCGGTGGCCGGATCCAATTGATAATATAGGCAATTTGGCCTAGTTAACGGTTTGTGAATCCTTAACGGTGTAGACTTCGTGTGCTCTTGCCGTGCCTTCGATTCGAAGGTCCGGCGACGAGAGGAGAAACCGTCCGTTCATGGCCGAGCCAGCCAACATCATCGAGCCGGAAGACAAGGAAGCACCCGCTGGTCCGTCGGGCCCGAGCGTCGCGCTGGGCAACCGCTTCCAGATCTTCCCCTCGACGCCGATCACCGAGATGTCGTCGGCGACGGTGCGCGCCTATGTGGCGACCGACACGCGCGATCCGGGCTTGCCGCGCGTGGCGCTGGTCTGCAGCAACGAGCTGCCCGCGCGCCTCGAAGGCGCCAAGGCGATGAAGTCGATCGACCGGCCGGGGCTTCTGCGGCTCTACGATTTCGGCCTCGTCGACTGGCCGGGCACCACGGGCAAGCGCCTGGCGCTCATCTACGACTTTCCCGAAGGCGGCCCGCTGTGGAACCAGTCGGGCCCGCGCGATGCGTGGACGCCACCCAAGATCATCAGCCATCTCATCAGCCCGCTCGCCGGCGCGCTCGCCGAGATGTTCCTGCGCAACGTGATCCATCGCGCGGTGCGCCCGCAGAACCTGTACTGGCTCGACCAGGCGCGCACGCGCGTGGTGCTGGGGCCGTGCCTTGCCGTTCCGCCCGGCTACGACCAGCCGGCCGCCCTCGAGCCGATCGAGGGGGCGATGGCCGATCCGGAAGCGCGCGGCGAAGGATCGCGCGCCGACGACATGTTCGCGCTCGGCATGACGGTGATGGCCTTCGCGCAGGGCTCGATGCCCGGCGGCGGCCTCGATCCCGAGGAGGCGATCTCGCGGCGCATCGAACGCAGCTCGTTCGACACCTTCGCCGACATGAACAAGCTGCCCGCCGTGCTGATGGACGCCATGCGCGGCCTGACGAACGACTGGGAAGGCGACCGCTGGACGGTCGAGATGCTGCGCGGCTGGATCGACGGCAAGCGCCAGCAGACCACGCAGACCGTGCCGCCGCTGCTGCGCGCGGCGAAGGGCTTCAGGTTCGGCGGGCGCGAGTACAAGAACGCGCGCGATCTGGCGCACGGCATGGGCAAGCGCTGGGAGACCGCCGCGCGCGAGCTGCGCAACGGCAACATCGCCATGTGGGTGCGCAACACGCTGGGCGACCAGAAGCTGCACGACCGCATCCAGGCAGCCGTCAACGAGCCGACGGGCGATCCCAACCCGACCTTCAACGACGCGACCATCGTCGCGCGCGCGTGCATCCTGCTCGATCCGATGGCGCCGGTTCGGTTCCGCGGCTATTCGGTCACGCTCGACGGGCTGGGCAACGCGCTCGCCGCCGCCATGCGCAAGCCCGGCATGGGCCCGATCTACGCCGACATGATCCGCGCGCGCGTGCTGGGCGCCTGGACCCATTTCCACAAGATGGCCGGCGGCAAGCACCATCCGCCCAACGGCTTCGTCGAGCGGCTGTCGAAATGGATCGACGATCCGGCACCCGGCAACGGCATCGAGCGCTGCCTCTACGAGCTCAACCCCAACCTGCCGTGCTTCTCGGAAATGGCGGCCGGGCTTTGGATCTCCGAGCCCGATCACGTTCTCGAAGCGCTCGAGGCGGCCGCCGGCTCCAGTCGCAAGCCGATCGACCGCCACATCGCCGCGTTCCTCGCCGTGCACGCCGGTGCCGATCCGGGGCAGATCAAGGCGCTGATGAATCCCGAGCAGGTGGACGTGCAGGGCGGGCTTTCGATCCTACGCCTGCTCGCCGAGTTGCAGGAGAAGTTCGGGCCCCCGTCGGTGCCGAAACTCACGGCATGGTGTGCCGGACTCGTGCGCCAGTTCGTCGACGGCCTGCGCCATCTGCCGCTGCGCCAGTCGCAGATCGGCCAGCTCAACAAGGTCTCCGAGGAGGGCGATCTCAAGCAGCTTCTCGACCTCGTCGACAACGAGAAGATGCGCGAGGTCGACAACTGGGGCTTCGATGCCGCCAAGGAAGCCTACGCCGCCGCCGAAATCGAGATCGTCGAACTGCGCAACGGTGCCAAGATTCGCACCGCCTATGCGCTGCGCACCGGCAAGGAGACGGCCGCCCTCACCGCGGCGAGCCTGTCGGGCGTGGTCGGCATCGGCTCGCTGCTGCTGAGGCTCCTCTGATGGCCAAGAAACCCAAGCCGAAGAAATCCACCGAACGCAGCCCGATGACGCTGGCCACTGCCGGCGTGGGCGTGCTCGCGGTGCTGGCGTGGCTCGGCTGGAACGTGCCATGGCTGTGCCTGTTCGTCGTCGCCGGCATGCTGCCCACGCTCGCCGCCGCCGTCACCGATCCTTCGCGCGAGAAGCACGACGCCATTGCCGTGGGCACGCTCAGTGCCGGCGCCATGCTGCCCTTCCTGCTCGACGGGCTCGCGTCGGCCGGGCGCACCGGCGGGCGCGAGATCCTCGGCAACCCGTTCGCATGGTTCTCGGTCTATGCCGCGGCCGTGTTCGCCTACGCGCTGTGCTGGCTCTTCCCGCTCGTCGTCAATTCCATCTACGAGAACCGGGCCGAGGCGCGTCTGCGCCAGCTCCAGCGCCGCCAGCAGAACCTGATCGCCGAATGGGGCGACGGCGTGCGCGAGGAACCGCCGGTCAACAGCCAGAACTGATCAGCGGCCTTTGGCCGCGTCCCGATCAGCGGCCTTTGGCCGCGTCGGCCTTGACGGCCTTCTGCAGCTTCTCGAAAGCGCGGACTTCGATCTGGCGAACGCGCTCGCGGCTGATGCCGTGCTTCTGCGCGAGGTCTTCCAGGCGTGCCGGGTCGTCGGTCAGGCGCCGCTCGACGAGGATCGCGCGCTCGCGCGCGTTGAGTGTGGCCAGCGCCTTCTCGAGCAGTGCCCGGCGCCGGCGCGCTTCCTGGTCGTCGGCAAGCTTGATTTCCTGGCTGGCCGTCTCGTCGACGAGCCAGTCCTGCCATTCGCCCCCGCCTTCGCCGTCGCCGCGGACAGGCGCGTTGAGCGAGCCGTCCGGGCCGGCGAGCCGGCGGTTCATGTCGACCACGTCCTGCTCGGGCACGTTGAGATCGGTCGCGATCTTCGCCACCGCTTCGGGCGGCAGGTCGCCGTCGTCGATCTGCTTCATCTGTCCCTTGAGCCGGCGCAGGTTGAAGAACAGCTTCTTCTGCGCTGCGGTCGTACCCATCTTCACGAGCGACCAGGAATGCAGGATGTACTCCTGGATCGACGCGCGGATCCACCACATCGCGTAGGTCGCGAGGCGGAAACCGCGCTCGGGCTCGAAGCGGCGTACCGCCTGCATCATGCCCACATTGCCTTCCGAGATGAGATCCGAGACCGGAAGGCCATAGCCGCGATAACCCATCGCGATCTTGGCGACGAGCCGCAGATGCGAGGTGACGAGGCGGTGGGCGGCGTCCGTGTCGTTGCGCTCGCGCCACGCCTTGGCAAGCATGTACTCCTCGTCGGGGGCCAGCATCGGGAACTTGCGCACCTCGTCGAGATAGCGGCGCAGGCTGCCTTCATTGCTGGGGGCGGGCAGGTTCTTTGCCGTCATCGCCGCATGCCCAGATGCTTTGCCTGCAACGCGAGCCGGGCACGCAGGGCTTCGAGATCGTCCGCGAAGGGCCGCTCGAAGCGCAGCCTTTCGCCCGTCTCCGGATGCTCGAAGCCCAGCACGAACGCGTCGAGTGCCTGGCGCGGGAAGGCGGCCATCGTGGCATCCAGCGGGTCGGCCGGCGTGCGCGGCTTGCGCCCGTACGTGGCGTCACCCACCAGCGGGCAGCCCAGGCCCGTCAGGTGAACGCGGATCTGGTGCGTGCGACCCGTGGCCAGTCTGCACTCGACCAGTGCCGCGCGATCCGAGAAGCGTTCGAGCGTGCGATAGTGCGTGCGCGCGGCCTTGCCGCCCGAAGACACGATCGCCATTTTCTTGCGATTGCGTGGATCGCGGCCGATGGCGCCCTCGATGTCGCCCTCGGCCGGGCGCGGCACGCCGCGCACGATGGCCGCATAGAGGCGTTCCACGTCGTGACGCGCGAACTGGGCGGCGAGATGGCGGTGCGCGCGGTCGTGCTTGGCGGCAACCATCAGGCCGCTCGTGTCCTTGTCGAGCCGGTGGACGATACCCGGCCGCTCGACTCCCCCGATGCCCGACAGCGAGCCGCGGCAATGTGCCAGAAGCGCGTTGACCAGCGTTCCGCCGGCGTTGCCGGGGGCCGGATGGACGACGAGGCCGGCCGGCTTGTCGATCACGATGAGATGCGCGTCCTCGAACACGACGGCTAGGGCGATATCCTGCGCTTCCTGGTGGGCCGCGCGCGCGGCAGGTATGTCGATCTCGATCGGATCGCCCGCTTTGACCTTGCGCGAAGGCTCCGTTATCGTCGCGCCCGCGACACGGACCCGGCCTTCCTCGATCAGCGCCTTCAGGCGGCTGCGCGACAGTCCGGCCGGATGCAGTGCCGCCAGCGCACGGTCGAGCCGTTCGCCCGCCAACCCGGGCGGCACGCGCGTCTCGAAACTCTCGGAGCCGGATTCCATGCCGAACTTGGTACCCGACATGCACGCACAAATCCACCCATGCGCGCACTGAAAGCGGTTGTTCTGGCGCTCGGCACGCTGTGCCTGGGCGCTTTCGGCTTTCTCGTCTATCTCGTCGTCGCGGGCATGGGCGGTCCGGCCGGGCGGCCGACAGCGCCGCCGGTTGCCGTCGCCGCCGGTGGCGCCCCGG
The DNA here is from genome assembly GCA_965279525.1 of Tagaea sp. Classification (GTDB taxonomy): domain Bacteria; phylum Pseudomonadota; class Alphaproteobacteria; order CACIAM-22H2; family CACIAM-22H2; genus Tagaea. Next base: position 337,224 of record CBDIIB010000002.1, read on the forward strand.
GCACGATCGCCCTGGACCTTCCGCCTGGTTCGCAGATCGTGTCGATCGCCGCCGCCGGCGAACTGCTTGCCATCCATGTCCGCGCGCCCGACGGCCCCGACCACGTCGTCGTCGTCGATCCGCGCACCGGTGCGGTGCGCATGAATGTTTCCCAGAGGGCTCCATGAACTTCGCGTCCGACAACACGGCACCCATGCATCCGCGAGTTCTCGAGGCGATCGGCCGCGCCAACGCGGGCACCGCGATGCCCTATGGCAACGATCCGTTGGCTGCGGGCGTCGAGAAGCGCATCGCCGAGCTGTTCGGCCGTCCGTGCGCGGTCTTCCTCGTGTCGACCGGTACCGCCGCCAACGCGCTGTCGATCGCCGCCGCGTGTCCGCCGTGGGGTGCGGTCTACTGCCATCCGGAAGCGCATGTCGACGACGACGAGTGCGGCGCGCCCGAATTCTACACGGGCGGCGCCAAGCTTGTCGGCGTGGAAGGCGCGCATGGCAAGCTCGATGCCGCCGGCCTCGATGCGGCCCTCGGTGCCGCGGGCAAGGGGAGCGTCCATCACGTGCAGCCGGCCGTGCTATCGCTCACCAACGCGACCGAGGCGGGGACAGTCTACACGCCGGCCGAGACCGCGGCACTGGCCGAGGTGGCGCACCGCCATGGTCTCAAGGTGCATGTCGACGGGGCGCGTTTTGCAAACGCGCTCGTCTCTCTCGGCTGCGATGCGGCCGACGCGACGTGGAAGGCCGGGGTCGACATCCTGTCGTTCGGCGCCACCAAGAACGGCTGCATGGCGGCCGAAGCGATCGTCGTGTTCGATCCCGTCCTTGCCGAGACGCTCGCCTTCCGGCGCAAGCGCGCGGGGCACCTTTTCTCGAAGATGCGCTTCCTCGCCGCCCAGATGGACGCCTATCTCGGCGGTGGTCTGTGGCTGGAACTCGCCCGCCATTCGAACGCGATGGCCGGGCGCCTTGCCGCCGGCCTGCAGGCGCTGCCAGGGGCAAGGCTCGTCCACCGCGTCGAGGCGAACGAGATCTTCATCGAACTGCCCGAAAAGGCGATTGCCGCGACAGAGGCGGCCGGCTACCGGAGCTATCGCTGGTTCGGGCCGGGAACGCAGACGCTGCGTCTCGTCGCGGCATGGTCCTCGACGCCCGAAGACGTCGATGGGTTCATCAAAACAGCCCGTTCCGCGCTTGCTTGATTCGCGCGCTGCGATGGGCTAAACCCTCGCTTCGTCGCAGCGGGTCCCCATCGTCTAGAGGCCCAGGACGGCACCCTCTCACGGTGCAGACCGGGGTTCGAATCCCCGTGGGGACGCCAGCGCAGAAAGCTTTATTTTTTTGCAATAATTCCAATAACTTATTTAGCATTCGAATTTTCGTCCATACAGCCAGTCCACACAGCCAACTTACGCATTACATTTACGCAGGACTAATCTTCTGCTGCCTTGCACGAGCAAGCAGTTACTCAACGATTAGCCCCGACCGGAACGGGCGATTTTAGATGGCTTCGCATTACGCGGAAAAGGCTGCGTGTCCCTTTTCTGAATCGCGCTGGTCGATCTATGCCACGCGAGTTTGTTGAATGCGTCGCCGAGAAAAAGGCCAGCGATGATTTGACGGCTATAGCCAGCCAACTTACGCGAACTTGGTAGTTTATCCAGCGGAACGTTACATACGCGCGAGATTGCAAGAAGACACGAGTCGACGACTTTTGACTTTGTGGTGCGATTAACCTGCTCAAGACTTTCAATTCCGCTGGCGGCTATTTCATCAAGTTCATCAACGAATAAATAGGGGCCATCGCCCGTTGTCATTCTGCTCCAAACTGATTGAAGAGATTGCGGGGACGATTCACGAACTCGCCGCTCGAAGTCGCGAATGCTGGCCGCAATCTTTTTCTGGGTCGGTTTGAGCGCCGCCCACTTGAGCAGTTCTGTTGTTGCCCGGCCTGTGAGAGGTACCTCGATAACCGCCTTCGACGGGCCGAAGAAGTAGCGCATCCTCCATGTGACCCTATTTTTCTCGAAGCTATTTGAAAGTTCGAACCTCATGCCACTCTTAAAGTGCAGGCACGGCATTGCCGCACGAAATGATCTGTTATGCGGATATGTCCGCCCCTCTCCATCAACTTTTGTTTCGGGTGCGAGCCTGTCTGGAATCAAAATTTTGTCCGTAACGGAACTGAATCCATTGAAGGCCTCTGGCGAATGCTTACCGACAGCAAGACCAACAAGAAGAGTAAATGTTGGAGGGATTGCATTGCCTACCATCTTTGCCTTTTCCGAGAAGGTACGACCAAAAAACTGATATGTAATGGGGAAGCCCTGAAGAGACGCACGCTCGCGAATGGTCAGGCGTCGGAACTTTCCGGGAGTATCGGGCGCTTCAATGACAATGCTTTCGCGGGAAACGCGCGTGCAGGTTGCCGTTACTGTCCTAGCAGCACGATCCAGGCGATCCGGAAACGCCATCTTGTTGTAAATTGGGTGCCGAACCTTTGAATCTTTATTCATTCTCAGCTCTTCAGCATTCAAAGCAGCTTCCGCTCTTAATTCTGTGACCTTTGAAGCTGGCACAACTTTGCTCCAGACAGGATCAACTAGCTCAGCGCTAGTGACGTCGCCTTGAACAACATCTCCAAGAGTGCGCGTCTGAATCTTTGATCGATACTCACGGATGAGATCGAATGGAATTGTTCCAGCTATGCAACGCTGCCTTGATTGCGGAAGTCCAAAGTCAGCGAAATCAAAAACGTCTACTGTCGGCTCTAAGCTACGAAATTTATAAAGAGGATGCTTTTTGTCTTTGAATCCTTCTTTGAGAAGCTTTGCGACACGAGGGACGTTCTCCATAACCCAATATTTTGGCTTTAGATAATTGACCACCTCTAGAAACTTCACAATGTCGACAAAACCATCAGCGATATCGCCACTTCCGCCCCGATTTGAGTAGGAGAATTGGGTGCAGGGCGGGCTCCCGACCACAAGATCAATATTCTTGGGGAGCGCCGAGAGATGAAGCTCGCGGATATTTGTCTTCGTTGCCGATGCACGAAGGTTCGCGCTGTAAGTATCGAGCGCGGGTTGCCACCACTCGTAAGAAGCGACAACCTCAATTCCCGCCAGCCTTAGACCAAGGCTCCAACCGCCGACGCCAGCGTAAAGGTCAATCGCGCGCACTAACATCCCCACTCGAAAATTGAATATCAACTAGGCGCGAACCTAGCAGTACCCATTGGAAAATCAAGATCCAAGTCGACGTTTTTAAGTTAGCGGCCAAATATTCAGCACCGCAGGCCTGTCAGCTCAATTGAGCCCCAATTGGAGCACAATGGGCGCGTTCTGGTATGCTCTCTGGGATTGTGGTCGAGTCGCGGAAAGGAGAGGCCGTGCTGGAAAGACTTAGAACTGAGCGGGGCTTCCAGATCAAATACAGCGGACATGCTTCATCTATTTTGGCAGGAGACTTTGCGGGCGTATCACGCGAGCTTGCAGATATTCTTGAAACGGCGCTAGTGCCCGTAGAAGAGATCATTGCCGGTGGCGGCGGTGAAGCTAAGGGAACACAGCGACTTCGGCGGGCACTCTCAGGCGCGGGCTGGCCAAAGGCCATCTTTAAGGTTCAACGAACCATAGCCATGGGGGAGTCCGAAAGCGCGCTGGAAATGGTAGACCTTCAGGAGCCGCAATCGCATATCGTCGATCATGTGAAGACGGTTTCTGTCGATGGCAAAGACTTTCGCATTGCGCTTGAGATTGAGTGGAACACCAAAGACACGTTCTTCGACCGTGATCTCGAGAACTTTAAACGCCTTCATGCCGACGGGGCTATTTCTCTGGGAATTATCGTTACGCGTAGTGAAGCACTGCACTCGAGCATGAAGGATATTGTGCAGCGTTTCCTTGCCGAGCGGCAGATTTCCTCCTTCGAGGACTTAGTAAAATGGAATTATGAGCCGACGCCAAAGCAACGTCGAGCTATCAACGCCAAGATTGCCTCTAGGCAGCGACCGATGACGTTTCGAGACGCATTCACTTCGAATTTTGTCTCCAATAAATTCGGGCAGGCGACAACCCACTGGTCCAAGCTAGAAGAGCGTCTTCGCAGAGGGGTTGGAAATCCGTGTCCGTTTGTCTGCATTGGTCTGCCGCCAGACATTATTACGTTCAACGAGGGTGAGGCGGCGTTGGCTGAACTTCAGATGGATGAAGCGTTGGCTGAACTTGAGATGAATCATAAGGACGACGAGGGTTCAGAAGAAGTGGCGAGCTAGCTTGGTCGATGGTTGAATCTGTCGGTGATTAGCGTAAATAAGGTGGTGAGGTGAGAGGTACCAAATGTTTTAAGCGCATATGCAAAACGGCATACGTAGCGTCCTCGTTTTCGACTATCCCCCCTCCGGTACCCGCTTGGTCCACCCTAGTCAGGCAATGCGTTCGCTTGGTGGGCAGTATGGCGCATTGACCATGGCGTGCCGCGTGCCCCTCGGTCTTGGCCACCCTCCCAGTGCGAGCAAAAGAGCGTCCTTCCTCGTGCTGCCTTAGCGCCGTCTCCGTGTCGGCTGCGGCAGGAGGAGTGGCCGAGGGAGAATCGTCAGGCCCGATCACCGTGGCGCGAGATCACCGAGCCGTCGGTCAGCGTGCGCGAAGCACCAGAGGCGAGGCTTGGGCTTCCTCACAGTCCGCCGCGTGGGTGACATCCAACTCGGTCCTGGCGTCGAGAAAGACGAGGAGGTCCGCTTAAATTTCGGGTGCGTCGATACGCATTGATCGCACCTCTCAACTTGAGTACCCATCGGCGCGTGGGCACCGCAACGCTAGCTGAGCGGGGTCAACTACAGCACGCATATTCGGCACAGCACACGCGGCTGCGCTGGCGGTGTTCACAAACCCCGATCATCGACCCCGGCAAAAAAGTGAGTCCGATCAATGGGGCGATAGCGTCAATGTGTGTGTTCGTAAAACAGTTGATTTATGAACAGTTCTTCGTCTAGAGTTTGGCCGATCCTGCAACCAAGCATGCGAGGAACGGCCATGACTGCGACGATCAAGAGCACCGCCAAGGGCAAGCGCGCGGCGATCTACTTGCGCGTCTCTACCGAGGATCAGACGACGGAGAACCAGCGGCGCGACCTAGAGGGCCTCGCTGCGTTGCGCGGCTGGGGCATCGTCGGCACCTACGAGGATGCGGGTATATCCGGAGCGAAGGGCCGTGAGCAGCGGCCGGGCCTCAACGCTCTCCTTGGTGACGCACGCAAGCGCCGCTTCGATATAGCCGTGTTCTGGTCGGTGGACCGGTTGGGCCGCTCCACAATGGAAGTCACGCGGAACATGAGCGAGCTGGATGCGTGCGGCGTGGCTCAGTTCTATTTCAAGGAGAGCATGGACACGTCTACCGCGCACGGCCGTGCAATGCTGGAGATGGCCGCCGTGTTCGCCACGTTGGAGCGGGCCATGATCCGGGAGCGCGTCCTCTCGGGTATCGCCCGTGTGCGCGCCACCGGGCGCACCAAGAGCGGTCGTCCCATTGGGAGGCCCAAGGTTGACCCCAAGGTCGCCGCGAAGATCGCGTCAATGCGTGAGGCCGGCACGTCGGTGCGCGCTGTCGCCAAGGCGGTCGGGCTTTCAGTGGGAGCAGTGGCGAAATACTCGGCCGCCTAGCCGTCGCCCCAGTTTCCCCTCACAATAGCCATGAGCAATTAGGCCGCACTTTAGCCAAGGCGCCCATTTAGCCCGCACTATAGCCCCCACCCCCGTTGCAGCCCTATTAGGGGGAACCTTAGGGAGCACCTAAGGACGCCTTCTGCTGCCCTTGCAGTCGGCCCGATGTAGCCACCCTACTTGGTCGTCGTCGTGGGCGATCAAGTGCCGTGGCTCCCGGGTGCCGGCCGCAGCCCGCCACATCCTCGCCCGCCCGTCCTCCGCCGTGTCGCCCCCGGTGCGCCCCGAGGGAGCGCCGCGCGCGTCGAGGATGGGTGGGCATTTCTTTTTGCACACCCAACACACCTCACAATCGAAAGGCCAACACATGCCCCACGTCACCAGCGCAACCGCGCGCGGGTTCTCGCTCGACCCGCGCGCCCTCGACCAACTCGAATGGCTCACCGTCACCGGAGCACGCGCCATCGGTGCGGCGGTCCCGAAGTCCGTCTTCGTTCGCTTCGCCCTCGACCAGCTCACGCGCCACCTCTCGCAGCTCGCCAGCACCGGCAACGCTGCGGCACTCCGGCAGGCCTTCGAGCCGCTGCCGAGCTTCGCGCGCTGTGCGCCGGCAGGGGCCGCGCAGGCGAGCATCGGGGAGTGCGGAGCGCCGTGGGCGGATGCGTCCGACGCGGCGCGGGATGGGGGGCGCGCGTGAGCGAGGCAACCCCGTCGCCCCTCGCCGCGCTCCTCGACCGACGCCAGCGCACGCCACAGCAAGGCCCGGTCGATCCGGCCCAGTTCCCCGACGGCATCGTCTGGGTTGAGCCGTTCATCGGCGAGGACGGCGTGCCCGACTACGAGACGCATCACATCGATGCAGAGACGTGGAACCGGGACTATGCGTTCTACCCGGAGGACGCAGCCAGGTTACGGGCGTTGGCCGAGGCAATGAAGGCGCGGCCGTTCACGTTCGTCCCCGAAGAGCTACTGCGGCGAGCCTACGAGGACCGCAACCGCGCCAGCGCGATCTTCGCGGAGCTGTCACGGCGGCGCACGATCGATCTCAACGAATGCCTCGACGCCTTGAAGGACGGGCCAGCCCCGATGTGGGCACGAAAGCGGCTGCGGTGGGGCCTTCGTCTCCTCGCGACCGAGCTGGCAATCCAGCGGGAGGGCAACCTCGCCCTGCGCCACCGCGTGGCGGAGCTTGAGAGCGAACTCAAGGCGGCTCGCAGTCGCCCTGCGGAGTCAACCTAGGGCCACCAGCACGCCGGCCGTAGTCGGGCTGCGCTTTTGGGGCCGCCTCTCCAGCGGCCTCCGCAGCTCGATTGCCGCGATCCGCGTCACGGAAATCCCCTTCTTGAATTTTGGCGCGTCTGTCTGGGGTACCCCCCGGGCACCGCTTCACCGAAAGGAACTCACCCATGCATTGCTCAGTCCCGGGGTGCCGGGCGGCGCGTAGCCGCTTCGGTCCCCTTTGTAAGAACCATGTTGCCCGCAAGCGCCGGCAGGGCCACCCCGAGCAGACGCCCGTGTCGAGCCTCGAGCTGCGCCCCTATCGCGAGGCGGCCCGTGACGTCATCGCCCGATGGCGGAACCACGATGCCATCAAGATCACGGCGGAGCGGTGGGAGCGGCTCGGCGAGCAGTCCCGCGCCATCATCGCGGCGGCGGAGAGCAGGGGCGTTGCCAATATGGTGGACCTCAAGGCAGCCAAGGCGGTCCTGCAGATCGCCGAGGCGGCCCCCTTCGATGTGGTCCTCGAGGTCGTCGCCGCGCTCGTGCTGATGCAGGGCACCGAGGGGCACCGCTTCAGGAGCAACGGCGCGTTCGTCATCCAGCTCGCCCGATGCCTGCGAAAGCTGGGGCGTGTCGGCGTGGCGACCTACTGGGACCAGAGAGGCAAGCGGGTGCGAGGTGTCTACCTCGACTTCCCCGTTCGCACATCAGTGCTCCTCGCGAACCGCGCGCTTGCTGCCATCGGTCCCACTGCGGGACGCATCGTCGCCACCGTGAAAGCAGCGGAGGCGCGCGAGCACCGACTTGAGGGACAATACCGGGCGGCCCTCGGGGACTTGCGGTAGAGCGGCGGCCACTTTCATCACTCAAACCACGACAGCGAATCACGACACACATGGAACATCAGACAGAATCACGTGCAACCGAGGTGGGACTTAAGATCCACCTCGTGCCTCCCGACGCGATCACCGCCGATCCGAGCTTTCAGGTGCGGGCTAGGATCGATGGCGGCAAGGTCCACGAGTACGCTACCGCCATGCGCGTCGGTGCGGCGTTTCCCCCGCTACGCCTCGCCCGCATCAATGGCGCTCTGTTCCTCATCGACGGGTGGCACCGCCTCGAGGCGCACAAGCGGCGGCTCTCGATGGTCAAGGAGTGGAGCGACCGGCGAAAGCTAGAGGCTATCGCGGTGACCATTGAGGACATGAGCGAGGCCGATGCCCGCTTTGCCGCCGCCACCGCGAACCTCAGGCACGGGCTGCCAATGAAGCCGAGGGAGCGCAAGCGAGTGTTCAAGCTTTATATGGAGCAAGGGCGCTGGCGTGCCCGAGCGGGCCAGGTCAAGCCCACCCGGAAGATTGCAGAAGACCTTGGAGGCCTCGCGGCACACACCACTATCTGGATGTGGATCAAGCGCGAGCACCCCCGCGTGGCCGCACTGATGGAAAACCCGGAGGGGTCAAGGCGCGCAGGTGTTGAACCACCGACACCGCACGCTATTCCCTCGTTGTTCCCTAAGGACGCGCGCGGTCACCTCGAGGCAGCACGCAAGGCGGTGCGCGGTGTGAGCGATCCCGAGGAGCGGCGGGCAATCCTCGAGGAGGTGCGGCAGCTCGCGGCGGAGCTACGGGGGGAATGGACGGGGCCTGAGGCGGAGCCTGAGGCGTTCTGATCGATAACCCTTTGACACGCCGTACTGTCTTCCCCCCGCTGTTCAAATTGAACAGCAGAGTAGACAAAGTGAGCCACAGAAGCCTGACCCCACATGTGTTTTCCGCGTTCGGCGGGCGGATGCTGCCGAAGCACTATATGCAGATTTGCTACATCGTGGCGCTTGGGGCGAATCGGGGTTGGGCGTTAGTTTTGCTGGCCCCAAAAGAGGGGGTAGAAGGGAAGGCTTCACTTGAGGCGTTTCTTTAAACCCCAGTCTCACGGCGCGCACGGTGGTGCGTTCGTGAGGCGTCCCAGTTGGGGGCATGGTGCGTAGAGCAGAGCTGAGCCTTGGGTGCACCACCGCCCAAGCCCGCAAAAGCGCAAGCCGTCGAGAGCCTCGCAAGAGACAACTCGGGACCGGCTTACTTAGGGAAGCGCCCTCGCGGGGCTGTTCGACGATGTTCGGTCGGGACGCTTGTTGGCCCACCGCAGTCAGTGTTCGGCGTCCTTCAAGTGGACCGCCGGGCACCAAGTCGGCGGCAAGCCAGCCCAGTGAGAACCGTCATTCGCTCAGCTCGGGGGTCGTCGCAAGGCGGCCCCCGAGTGCTGTTGGAGGTGTCGAATGAAGCACGCAGCCACTATCGGTCTGAGCCTCTACACCCTCATAGCCGCCCCGCTCGCTGCTTGGTATGCGGGCGGACTGACAGCGACGTTCGTTGTCGTCGGGGCACTTGCGTGCGGCGTATTCATTCGCTTGCCGGACCTCGCCGAGCTTGGCATCGGGCCGCTCAAAGCCAAGCTAGAGCGCGAGGTACGTGAAGCCGCCGCAACAGTAGAACAACTCAAGAGCATCGGGGCCGTACTTGGGAAAACGGTTCTTGGTGTTCTCGCGGGCGAGGGCCGCATGGGCGGCATGAGCTTTCCGGAGAAGCTTGCGCTCAAGGAACAGGTTGTTGCCGAGCTGACCGCGCTCGGGCTGACACCAGAGCAAATACGGCAGGCGTGCAGCGCTTGGGTGACCTACATCAAGTTCGATCACGCCCATAGAATTTATCGAGCGGTTCCCCCGGTCGGGCGCGCCATGGCCCCCGGCCTTCGGGAGTTGCTCCAAGGAACGCAAGTTATTGCCACGCCAGAAGAGTGGCGCACGGCGACAAAGCATCACGGCTTGCTATTGCCGGAAGTGGAGGAGGCAATTGTTGATTACGAGTACTACGTCGCAAAGGAGGAGCTACGTCGCCCTGAACTCTGGAAGAAGCGTGGTTAGCAGCCCCCCGAACGGGGCGGGGCCGTGTTCGTCCGCTCAACTCCAGCATTGTTGGTGGACAGCTAGTTGCGCGCTGCCCGAGGTGGGCGCGGATATTTGAGCTTGGCGATTGCCAGGACGCGCTGCTCGAGGGACGACCCTTCGGCATAGAGGCCATACGTCATCGTTGGCTTGTCGTGACCGAGGATATCAGCGGCGATGTTCTCGGGAACGCCCGCTTGCTCTAGCAGCGTCGAGACGGTCTTGCGGATCGAGTGAAACACCTTCGTCTCAGGGAAGCCCATCTCCGCCTTGAGGCGGCCGAAGCGCTTGCCAATGCCGGGGCTTCGGTCGCCGTACTTGTTGGAGCCGCTTAGGCCAGACAAGAGGAACTCGTCGTTGCTACTCGCGCGAAGCCGCTTGACCACCGGCGCGAGCGCCTTGTGGATCGGAACCTTGCGCCACCCGGCCTTGCTCTTTGCGTCTTCGATCTCGAACGCGGTCTTGCCCACCTTCGCCAGCGGCAGCGCACAGAGTTCCTCAAGGCGCGCACCTGAGTACATCGCGAGTTGAATCAACGCCGCCAGTTGTTCGTCGCCCCGCTGCTTTGCTTCGGTGAGGAGTGCGATGACTTCCGCAGGCTCAAAGCCTCGCCGTGTTGTTTGGCCCTGTTGCTTGCCGGAGAGAGTGGGAACCGTGAGGCCATCGAACGGCGGCGGATATCTAGGCACGATTTCTAGGGAGGCGAGATAGTTCCAGTAGGTCCGCAATTCAGAGAGCTGCCGCCGGATCGTCGCGGGGGCCGTGCCTTCCGTCGCTGCGTCGTTGACGTACTGCTGCAGCCCTTTGTGCGCGATGTCCTGTGCAAGAGGAAACCGGGTTTGGAACTTGAGAATGCTTGAGCGTTTCTGGTCCTTCGACTTGCGCTCACTCGTGAGTGTCGCAATGAACTCGTCTAAGTGATGATCGAGGGGCACAAGTGAGCCGAGTGCAAGCCCGGCGAATCGCGTTGCACCGCTTCGATCACGCGCTTCGTCGTATGCGGGGTCATTGACTTCAACAATACCAGAGCGCCGCGCCTCGTCGTCGGCACGCTCGGAGGCGATGTTGACGATCATGTCGCGGATAATCTCACGCTCGTCTTCGGTGCTCGCCTTGCTCAGCACCCGCTGCCAATAGGCGGCATCTTGCGCGATTGGATCATCTGGCGTGCCACGTCGCGCGCGCACGATTGCCGCTCGCCACCGCACCTCCAACGGGGCAGCACGGCGGCGCGCTACTTCCTTGTCGGGAGTGTCGAGGCTTGCTGCGAACCGTGGTGCGCCGATGATTTTTCGCAGCGAGCGGGGGATGTCATGCAACGCCCACCACGTGCTGTGCCGCTTCTTGAGATACATGCCCCATCCACACAGGTTGTCCACACAGGATGGGTCGAAGAAAGCTTTAAATCAAAGGATTTCTACACTATTGAGGTTGGCATCCCCGCATCCCCGTGGGGACGCCAGCACTTAAGTCAAAAATAGTTAACAATAAAACCGGTCTGGCTACTATTTGGCTGATATCAGGGTTTGGGCGCCAAGTAGGTCTACGTGAAGCTGGTCGGCGAAGTTGATTAGCCATGCCGGTGGCCAGAAAAAGAGACGAGTTTTCGGAGAGGACGAGGATCCAGATCGCGAAGCGTGCGGGCTGGGTTTGCTCGTTTCCGGGCTGTCACGTTCACACAGTAGGAGCAACCGCGGACGGCAAAGGTGAATTCAGCACCGGCGTTGCAGCGCATATCTGTGCCGCTGCGCCGGGCGGACCTCGCTACGATGAGAAAATGTTGCCGGCCGTTCGATCGTCCGCTGACAACGGAATCTGGCTCTGCCAGAACCACGCCAAGCTGATCGACACTGATGTTATTCAATACCCTGTAAGTTTGCTCCAAAAATGGAAGGAGCAGGCTTCAGAGGATTCCAGGCGTCGCGTGGTTGCCGGCGTAGCTGCGAGCGCGCCTACCATTGTCACCGACGCTGAGCTTGCAGAGCGGCTGCGGGCGGCGGCGGCAGCGGATTTGGATATCTTCAGAGCCAATCCGAAGTGGCCGCAGAGCTCGGTGCCCCTGACCCTCGCCGTTGAAGGCATAGAGGCGCCTGTTACGACCGATGCACTTGCAAGCATAGTGACAAAACTTGATGACCTGGTGCTCGTTGCAGGGCCCGGTATGGGGAAGACGTCAACCCTCTTTCAAATCGCTTCAGGCATAATTGGAAATAAGTGCGGCGTGCCGCTGGTGGTGTTGCTCAACGAATGGTCCACCGAGGGTTCAACGCTCCTTGCATCCATCCTCAAGCGCCCATCATTTACCGGGATTTCCGAAGAGGATTTCCGCAAAGTTGCTGCGCAGACCAACACGGTTCTCCTGCTCGACGGTTGGAACGAGCTGGATGCGGATGCGCGCAAGCGCGCTCGCTATCAGGTGAATGCGCTGCAGGCTGAGCAGCCAAAGATCAGTTTGGTCATTTCAGCACGCAAACCACGCAATCAGGTGTTTGGCGTGCCGTTCTCAGGTACGCGCGTCGATCTTCTTCCGCTCAACGATGAGCAACAGTTGCAGATTGCCCGTGCGATACGCGGGGACGAGGGTGCACGGCTGATTGATGAAGCATGGCGTACGGCTGGCGTGCGAGAGATGGTGACCATACCGCTCTATCTGGCGGCACTGCTTGGATTGCCGGTCGGCGCGCCTTTCCCGACCACGAAAGAGGAGGTGCTGCGCCATTTTGTGACTGCGCACGAGGCGAACCCAGATAGCGCCGAGGAGATTCACGCGGCAACGCATGGATTTCATCAGTCGTATCTCGACGAGTTGGCTGGATTCGCTACGCGCGCCGCGAGCACGGCAATTGCAGAACCAAGCGCGTTGCGGTGTGTGTCTGGAGTATCGGCAGCGTTGGTGCAGGATGGCCAGATTGCGGTTAGGCCGGAACCTAGCGCCATTCTCGAAGTGCTGGTCAGTCGCCACGTGCTAATGCGCGCGGGCGACACGCCAGGTGTGTCGTTCCAGCATCAGCAAATCCAAGAGTATTACGCGTCGCATATTGTCGAGCACAGAATCTTGGGCGATATCGAGATAGTGGCGAGGCGTGCTGCATTGCAGGCCGAAATCTTCGACTATCCGGCATGGGAAGAGGCAATCCTTTTTGCCGTTGAACGCATGTCTCGGAGCAGTGGAGATGGCCGCGTGGCATGCGGCAAGGCTATTTTGGCCGCGTTCGAGGTCGACCCAATCCTCGCCGCAGAAATGATCTTCCGGTGTACCGATGAAGTGTGGGCGCAAGTGGCGAGTTCGATACAGGCGCTGGTGAAGCGTTGGCATTCGCCTAAAAAAATCGATCGTGCACTCCGATTTATGCTGGTCTCAGGTCGCGCTGAGTTCCTCGACGTAGTTTGGCCGCTCATCACCAATGAGGATAAGCAAACAAGTCTTTTGGCGCTGCGGAACTGCAGGCGGTTCCGAACTTCTTCTCTTGGTCACGGCGCGGCGGAGAGAATCAAGGCGTTGGCCGAAGGGCCACGCGAAGTATTGCTGCATGAGATTGCTATGCGGGGCAGGATGGATGGGCTCGACCTCGCTACAAGTATTGCCAAAGATGATCCAGTTCCAAAAGTCAGAGCATCTGTGGTCGACGCTTTGACCTTTCGTCGTGCTGACCGCCATGTGGTAGAGATTCTACGCGTTGCCGACGAAGCGACAGTAGAGTTGATCGCGCGTCGTAACTTGATAGACGTCGTCGATGACGAATATGTGAAGGAAAGAATTGAAGGCACGCGCAAGCGCCTCGTGGCAGAAGCAACTTCGGTCGAAGGGCGCTTGCGGCTAATCGCCAACACTCTTGGCAAAGAGGATCACGGCGCCGAGCTGACCAGAATCGTCAGTACCGTGGAGATTGATAAAAATAGAGAAGAGCTGCTGCATCTCCTTCATACGCTCCGCGATGGTTATCAGGCTGCCATTGCGGAGGGCATACTCGTACGCGTCAGGAACGGCCTCACACTATTTTACAGGGCGGATGACATTCTTGCTTCGTCGAGGCTCATCGTGGAGGACGAGGATCTTCTGCGTCTTGCCTTGGCGGACCCCGAAACTGACAGCATTCGAGCGGATGCTGCCGCTTCGGTCCTCGGCCCGAGGGCTACTGGAAGTATGATCGACGCGCTTCTCGATCTGGTACCGCACGTGCTCACTGATCATGCTGCGAGCCGAGCCTACAGCGGGCTTCAGCGTCGTATTGGGCACACGCCTGGCACAAGTCTGGTGGCAGCAACTGTCCAACGCTCACCGAATCTCAACACAGAACAGATGGCGCGGCTTGCTTCACTCTTTTCCAGTCGCAGGAGTGGAGACGACAATCGCGACAGGCCTTTCGACTTGGATTCCCTGCGTGCCGTTCAAAATCTGACTATAGATTGGGTCAAGCATATCCATGCGTCCACGAACGCGCCTCGCTGGCAGAAGGCCGCCATTGTGGATCTTGCAAGCCGTTTCCCTGACGCGCAGCTTCTGCCGCTTGTCAAAGAGATGCTCGACGATAATTTGCAGCGACTCCGAAAGTACCGTGAGCAGGCGCAGGCAGATGGCTGGGGAGATACAGCGGCCGTGCGTGAAGCGAGACATCCGCATATGGATGAGTATCAGCGAGCATTTATGGAGATTGATGCTCCTGATGCCGCCATCATTGTGGCGGAGTATCTCGAGGAGCCAGAATTCGGTGAGTGCGCGGCTCGAGTGCTCGCCTACCGATGGCGCACGGCAAACGAACCACCAGAGGAGAAGCGCTTCCGTCCGAGTATAGACTGGTCTGAAGTCAAAGCGAAACGGGAGCGGCGCACATCTAACCCCGATGTGACATGCGATGAAGCGGAGGTGATCTTCACTGTCATCGATCGCCTAATCGCGGATGAGGCGAACGTACCTAAGCTACGGTTGGCAGCTTCACTCGCTGTCATTGCGCTCCGCCTGCCTCATGGCCAGCGCAGAGAGGCAATTCGCAAGGTTCTGTCGCTTGCCCCTGGTCGAGTACACGAATCCGCTCGACCGGATTTGCTTCTGAGTCTTGTACTGTCAGGCGAAGAGATCGATGTCGCTGATGTCAATGCAGGCATTGCCGAGACGCTAGAGGCGTCAAAGCGAGATCCATGGATTCTGACGCAGAGCGAGGGCTGGTATCTCCGCGTTTGGCTTCGTCTAATCCCCTTCACGAATAGTCCACTAGAGGCGATGCCCTTGGTGATCGAACTGCCCGAGGCTCTGCGCCAAGCCTACGCTCTGCAAGATATGGTTGGCGCGTTCGCCTATGCACCATCGCCGCAGGCGGAAGAATTCTTGTTTCGGCTCGCCGAAATTGACCAACGCTTCTACCGCCGAAATGAATGGTGGGACAGCGTGATGGCACTCGAGACGCTGTCTTCCGCGCGGCGTTTGGTTGATCTGATTGCGGGTAATGTAGCCAACTCTGCCTTTCGACCGGGCGCGATGACATTTGATATATTTCATTTCGTGAAAAGGCTCGGTGAGCTACTTCCAGCGATGCCTGAACTGCGGGCGTACGTCTATTCATTGATAAAAAATGGTACACCCGCAGAAAGTGCAGCCATGCTGGCTGGGATTGTTTCTGAGAACCCTGATGCCGAAGGGCTACTGCTGATATTGAATTACGAGCGGCAAGGCCGCTCAATATTCAACTGGCAATTGGTCAAGGAGGTCGTGACTGAAAAAGTACCTGTTGCCGGATACGCTAATGCCTACAGCTTAGTGCCAGTTCCGTCAGCAGAGTTCCGGAAAAGCATCTTTTCTCTGACGACAGATGGAGGAGCAAGGGACGTAGCGGCGCACTGGCTCAATTACATCGATGAGTTACGCGACAATTATGGGCTACCTGAAACCGAGCCGCGTCATCCTGATCTAGCCTCCGGAAAGCAGTGGCCAATCTTGAGGTCGTCCGCTGAGGCGTGAGTTCTATTCATGTACCTTTTGAATTCTTAGTCTACAGCCCCATTTAGGTGTCACATGAAGTCTCGCATGGGCAACCTTGATCTAAAACTGACACGCGCCGAAATCGATGAGTTCAGAGAGAAGGCTCGCGGTCAAATTTTTGGATTTTTAGAACGCGGTTATTGGGTCTATGCGCTGGTAGCTGCAGATCGCCCGATTTATGTCGGCCAAACTAGCAATCCTGAATCGCGATTTCACAATCATCTCAAAGTGGCTTATGGCGGCCGTGCCGAGCCCGGCCAGCTACGTAGGGCAGCAGTTAAATCTGGGCAGCTGCTTTCAATGGTTGCCCTTGTTCGACTGGCTGGACGCATCGAAGCGCTTGCTTATGAATCCGCTTGGGCACGGCAACTTCGGTTGCTCGGCCACGAACTGGAAAATACATGGTCGGAACACACCCTACGTTCAACGGCATGCCGCGTTCCGCTTGGTCGTCTTTGGGACATGTCGTTCGATGAGACTCAAAATCAAGGTATTCGTCTCGAATATGTATGCGCGCCATGTGGTGTAGGAATAGAAATTCCCGGGAGGGAGTTGGCGGCTCGTATGCAAGGAAACCCCACAATTCGGAGTGTACGGTCAAAATTCAGGTGCCCAACGTGTGGCGCTGGTGATGTCTTGAAGCTGCAACTGTCTGATGAAGCGCAGAAGGCAAGAGTCTTTCCTGACCTTTCATCTCAAATTTGGCCCCCCGCTACGTATTCATCACAAAAGCTTCCTACCTAACTTCGCGTCAATAAGACAACTGCGACATTCAGCGCGGAAGGAGATGCCGGCTGAAATAGCTTGGCATCTGAAGTGGTCAATTCTGGCGGTCATGCCTCAAGTGGCGGGAAGCCCAAAACAAGCCTCCAGTCATCATTCTGCTGCTTCGCGTATAGCTGGCCCACACCCCATCCAATCCCACGCCCAGTAGTTCTGAAGCAGGGGATGCACATGCTTGCCCATAAAGGGCTATCTTTTACATGGCCATCAACATAGAGGCCGCAGTCTAAAAGTTTACGGCGACAGATGTCGCAGTGTTCCGCGCCTTCAGAAAACATTGGCTCTCGGAGCATGACCTCATGTTGGTCAATCTCCTTGGCTACTTCTTCCTCTAACCGATCAATTGGTGTGACCGACAACTCGATCAATTCGGAACTTTCTAACGATTCGTCGTCATCTTCGTCAGACTCCTCCAAGAGAGGATTGTCGGCATCCTCAACCCCGACGCGGTATTTGCCTTCACTGAAATCGATGAAGTTGATGGCGTCTGGATACGACATTAAATCGGGAACGGCACTAAGATGGGCACGATAGTCTCTAAACTCGCTTTTGCTTTCTGGTGAAATTGACCAAGAAAAACTGGTGAAAGAGTCGCCACCGGTACCCGGGTCATAGAAATGACCACCACTGCCCAAATGCAACTCACCATCTGAAAGTCGAATGTCCCAATAGTGCCATGTCTCTATTCTCCCGAACTTCCGACGTGGCCCAGTCACCGTAACTTCAACGGTTAGAGCCGACGTAACCCTTGGAAGTCTCGAAAGCGCATGCTGCAACTTGGCAACGCTTACGAGTTTGGCCGCGGAAATCGCATCCGATTTTACAATCTTTGCCAGCATCGATGCTGCAGCACCTAAAAACGCTTGGTCTGCGCCATTGAGCACGTATTTCATCGCAGAGCCCCTTCAATTCGACCCGTGTGACTTTGGGATCAATTAAGCCCTATCGGCATAGACCCCGGCATTCCGCTCCGGGTAGCGCTCGTAGACATGCTCGAACAGCGCAGCGCACTTCTCTTGATACATCTCCGGCGAATAGGCCCGTGGTAGCCCGGCATCGAGCGTGTCCTCGATGATCAGTTTGACCTGGGACCGCGCTGCCGATTTCTGGCGCCAGTTGAGTACGAGCAGCGCCTTGAAGCGCTCGAGCATCGCGCGGGCGACCTTCTTGACCTCGGCGCGCTCCTCGGTGGTCAGCTCGGGCGCGGGGCGGGTCAGGATGTCAAAGATGACGAGCTCTTCCTCAGTCAGGTTCTCGCGGACATGCCTTTCCTGCTCCTCGGAGAGGCTTTGGGAGAGCTTGAGGAGCTCTTCCAGGAGTTCCTCGATACTTCGGCTGCCGGCGTTGTAGCTGTCGATCAGGGCCTCGAATTTCTCCGAGAAGTCCGTCCGCGTCGGATTCAGCCGGATCATCTTCTCCAACTGGGCGCGGATCGCGGCCTTGAGTACCTCGATGTCGGTGTTTTTGTTCTTGGACGCCTTGAAGCGGTCCGCCAGCGCCTTGAAATTAATCTTCGAGAGATCGAGCGCGGGCGGGCCCTGATCCCGGATCTGGTGGCCGGTGATGGACTGGTCGAGCAGGGCGGCAATGTCTCCCATTACCTCGGAGATATCGGCCGGGTTCGGGTTCAGCTTGGCACGGATCGATTCCGCCAGCGTCGTGAGGCACGCGACCCGGCTGGCAAACCCCAGCGCGACCGGATCCGGCTTGATCGCCCGGTAAAGAGTGGCGACCAGCCGCTCGTGCCCGAACAGCTCGCGACGGACGGGGTCCGGGGAGATCAGTCGGTTCATCGCGTCCTGGATCAACTGGAGGCGCGTGAGGCTGCCCACCTCTACGGCTTCGATTTTCTCTAGGTCGACCGAATGCCCGGTACAAAACGCGGTCGCGCCGGCAATCGCCTTCCGCAATTCCTCGACGAGCAGCTTCTTGTCGCGAACGGGGTTTGCCCCCGCTTTGCCGGCGCCGTAGATCGCAAGCGCCTTCTCGAGCGAAGCGAAGACGTTGGCATAGTCGACGATCAGGCCGCTGTGTTTTCCGGGAAACACCCGGTTGGCCCGTGCGATGGTCTGCATGAGGGTGTGGTTGCGCATCGGCTTGTCGAGATAGATGGTCGAGCAGCTCGGTGCATCGAACCCGGTCAGCCACATCGCGCAGACGAAGACGAGGCGGAGCGGATCGCCGGTATCCTTGAATTTCTCGTCCAGCCCCGGCTGGGATTCGTTCATCCGCTTCCGGTGCGGCGCGATATCCAGGCCAAGCGCCTGCATCTGCTGGATCTCGTTCTGGCCCGGCGAGACGATCAGCGCCATGTCGGCCGTTGTCAATGCGTCGAGCCGCGCCGTCAGTTCCGCGTGCCGGTCGGGCGCCAGGTTCTTGCCTGCCAACTCCTTGCGGACCCGGGTGGTCTCCGCCGCCCAGTGCTTGCGAACCTTGTCGTGCATCCGCAAAGCCGTCGCCTTGTCGATGGAGACGACCATCGCCTTGCCGGCAAAGCCCCGGCCGAGGAAGTGGGCGACAATGTCCTTCGCCACGGCCTCGAGCCGATCGTCCCGAGTAAGGATCTGGTACTGGCGCGCAAGTTCGCGTTCGAGCTTGGCTTCCTGCTCGGGGTCGAGTTCGGCCTCCTCGATCAGCCGATAGATGTCGTCGTTCAGGTCAGGGTTCGTGAGCTGGAGCTCCGGCGTGCGGTTCTCGTAGAAGAGGGGGACCGTTGCACCATCCTCGACCGACTGCTGGAAGTCGTAGATCGAGACATAGTCGCCGAATACCTCCTTGGTCCGCTCCTCGCCCACGATCAGCGGCGTCCCCGTAAATGCGAGGAACATCGCCTTCGGGAGGGCGGCGCGCATGTTCAATGCCAGCGTGTCGTACTGGCTGCGATGGGCTTCGTCGGTCAGGACGATGACATCTTCCCGGTCGCAGAGCAGTTCGGACGTCTGGAACTTGTGCACGAGTGTGAAGACGTAGCGGTGATTTCCGGTCAGCAGCTCGCGCAGATGCGCGCCGCTCGTCGCATGGCACTCGTCGCCTTCCGCACCGGCGACGGCACCCACGGCCTTGAAGGTCTTCGCGATCTGCTCGTCGAGTTCGACGCGGTCGGTCACGATGACGAAGGTCCAGTTGCCGACGAGCTTCCGAAGGACCTTCTGGGCAAAGAAGACCATCGAGAAGCTCTTACCGCTGCCCTGCGTCTGCCAGAAGACGCCGCCGCGGCCATGGCCCAGCTTGCGCGCCTCGAGCATCGAGGCGACGGCATTGTTGACGCCGAGCACCTGATGGTTCTGGCCGAGTATCTTGAGCAGTCCTGCCTTGTGCTCGGAGAACAGCGTGAAGTTCTCGACGAGATCGAGCAGGCGGTTCCGGTCACAGGTCCCGCGCAGCATCACTTCAAGCGAGACGCGGCGCGGCTCGTTCTCCCGTTCGATGCGCTTCCACTCGAAGAACCGGTCCCAATCGGCGGTGAGCGAACCGACGCGACTGTCGGTCCCGTTGCTGGCGATCAGCAGCGCGTTGAACCAGAAGAGCTGCGGGATCTGCTGCTTGTAGTGGGTCAGGTTCTCGTCGAAGGCGGCGCGGGCCGGCACGCCGGGCTTTTTGAGCTCGATCACGACCCACGGTAGGCCGTTGACGAAGCCGACGAGGTCAGGCCGGCAAGTATAGAGGCTGCCGACCACGCTGAACTGGCTGACCAGCAGGAAGTCGTTCTGCTCCGGCTTCCCCCAATCGACCACACGCAGCCGCTCGGTCTTCTGCCCACCATGCTCGCGGTCGGGAATTGATACCGGGATGCCGTCTTTCAGCAACCGGTAGACCTCGCGGTTGGCGGCCTCCAAGCTCATTGTCGCGCGGTCGCGGGTCAGTTCGTCGATGGCCGCCTGTATCGCCTCAGCGGGCGCACCATTGTTGAACTTGCTGAGTGCCGCGCGCAGCCGGTCCGTGAGCACGACCTCGCCCTTGGTCTCGCGTCCGAGCGTGCCGTCCGTGCCAAAGGATTCCTCCAACGCCGACACCGACTGCCAGCCGAGCGTCGAGAACAACCCAATGGCGGGCTGCTCGACGAGCTGGTCCTCGGTGTAGGCGTGCGACACGTCTACTCCGTTACCCGTTCATAGGCCTGCTTCACGACATGCATGGCAGACTGGATTTCCGTTAATTCTCGAAGCGAGAAGGTCACATCACCCGATTCGCTGGCATTCGTGATGAATGAGCTGCCCGACGAATCTTGTGCGATTCCCGATGGGTCGTCGACCTCGTCGAACTCCATGTTCAGCACCAGCAAAACACGGCGGCTGCGCGGGAGAACTTCGAGGAAATGGTCGTATACGCGATACACCACGCTCTTTGCCCCGCACAGTTCTACTACATCGTCGCCTAGAGCACACAGATGTGGTCGTATCGCGTCGAACAGTGCACGGGCCTCGGGATCAAACCCAATCGCCTCGACGCTATACTGGGCAGCGGCCGCGCGCCGCTCTTCCAACTCGGAGGCACGCACTGCGTCCATGTCTACAGATAAGCCTGGCCAGATCTTCACGGCCTGTTGAGCGAGAGCTTTTCCGCGCGCCTCGATTTCAGTTGGCGTCCAGCAAGCCTGTTCGCGGATAAATCGGTTCAAGCGCAGTGGGCTATCGTTGAATCCCTTCGGTATTGTCTTCTTTTCGTGGAAGGGACGGTCTCCGTATTCGGAGTTGTAGCCGGTCAAAGTCAAGTTGCCGAGGCGATGAAGCCAAGCTTCTTGTATCTGCTTCCAGTCCGATCCAAGCATCTCACGCCAGGGTGGCAACAGGTTCTCGTTCTGGGGCATGACGTGTTCGATCGTAAAGTCGCTGGTATCGATCTTCTCCTTGCTGTCGTTTTCAAGTCGATCGAGCAAGTAGGAGCAAGAGCGCATTGCATAAACATTTCGCGTTTCCAGCGCGTCGCGGAACTCGATATCGGTCGGAAAGCGGCGCTTCTTTCCGCCTCGATACAAGGCCACTTTCAGGCTCTGCAACGGATCAGCGTTACTGATCTTGTAGGCGATGCCAGCAAAGATTTGGTACAAACTGCGCGTCTGCATGTCGCAAGCCGAGCGACGGAAAACGTAGCTTTCGAGTAATTCGATTGCCTCACCGAATGCACGGCTGTCGAAGGCATTGGTGCGTGTATGGCAGTCGTACAAGCGCAGCATTAAGGGCGAGGCGACTTCCACCAGCGTACGAAGTCGGCCGGCCGCCGCAGCAAACTGCGGGTCCCCTTCGCGACCAAGGCTGAAGCGTACGTAGTAGTCCGCAAAGCGCTTCAGCTCGGCAAGCACATCTTCCACCTTACTGGCGGTGGTTTCAGAATGGAAGTAACTGCGGAACTGCTGGTAGATCGCATCGGAGCGTAGTTGCTTGCTCGGTTGCAGCTTGAGGACCAGAAAATCGCGGCAGAACTTGTCGAAATCGCTACGATAGCGGTTACCAAACGCAAGCTCGATGGGGCGCCAATAATCCTCGTACAGCCGAGTTTGCAATTCGTCTTCTAGCCGCATAAGCACAAAGTTACGGATAAGATCGGCCTGCGTCAGATCTAGCCCCGTGGAATTGAGACTCTCAAAAATCATCTGCGGGTCGTCGTGGCCGCGAGTCAGGCTGACATCGACTATTACCAGCTTGGCAATGCCGGCATACACCTTGGCAGCGTCAGCCTCGGCGATCTGGTCTCGGAAGAAGGCATAGTTTTCGCGTACAGACTCGGCCGCAGTTTCTGAGAGTGCTTGCTTCGCAACTAGGGCAAGCAGGGCTTCGTTGTCGGCTCGGCGTAACATCAATTTGCTTCGCCGCTCATTCTTGCCATGGCGATTGCGCAAGAAGCGGTCTTCCACCTCCTCTGCCGACGGTAGGGCGTCATCATTTGTCGGGTGGGCGTTGAGGTGATCGCGCAGCGCAGTGAGCAGGAGAGTAACGGTAGTTAACCGCTGCTGCCCGTCGATCAACAGCCAGCGCGGAATAGCGGCCTGATTGTCCTCGGCGGCGATGTAGACCACTGAGCCCAAGAAGTGAGCGCGGGTTGCCGGGTCACCTCCGACCCGCAAGATGTCGTTCCAGAGCTGCTGGCAGTGCTTCGTGCCCCAGGAATAGTCACGCTGGAAGATCGGCACGATGAACTGCTTAGCGCCATCGAGAAGTTGGGTAAGTGGTAGGTCTTGGGCGTTCATGCGGCCACCGATTGGGAGAGTTTGGACATTTCGATCTGACCAGAGAGCAGGCGCGGCAGGAGGAGGTCGCGGACACGGCGGAGATTCTTGATTTGAAAGATGAGAGCCTGTTGCTGATCGATGATTCCGGAAAACAGTCTGGTGAACCTTTCGCCGACATCGCCTTTCGGAATCAATATAGGGAATCTCTCCAGCACATCCCAATTGGCGCGCGGCATCTTCGCGCCGTTGGCAGTCGCGCTCGCCTCGGCAACAAATGCGTCGCTTGAGACGCACGCAACTACGATGGCGTAGTGCTCGGGCTGGCGAGCACGGATGACAATTGTATCTGCGGAGCAAAGGCCATCGAACGGAGCGACACTGACCTTGTGGAAATATGGCCGTATTTTGCCGAATAGGACCTCGCCTTTCTTGAACTCCAATTTGTTGGAGCCGAGTTCTGACACTGTTTCCCAAGCGTTGAGAGCAATTGAGCGGCGCGGAATGTGTTCAAGGCCGACGTAGGGCTTCGGCTCCTTGAGTTCGCCTTTGGGCACGTTGCGGCGCATCTCTTCCGCCACTTCCCCCAGCTTTTTTATCTCCAACCCCTTTGGAATGTCGCCGAGAGGGGGCGGTACACCGCGAGTGGATTCGTGACCGGGAAAACGAAAGTTGACGAACCACTCGCGGTAGAGGGCGCGGGCCATCGACTCCAGAATCTTGATGCGCCGTTGGCTGTTTTCGATCAGCTCGTCGTAGGTCGACAGGATGCTTGATATGCGGCGTTGTATAGGTAGGGGCGGGAGCGTGAACTCGAAGTCAAGAATCTGCTGGCCGCTGATGTGCGGAATGCTTACGCCGGTTGTGATTGGCCTTACGTAACTTTCGAAGCCGAAACTACCAATCACGAAGCGCAAGAAGCTCTGGTCAAGGCGTCCGTTGCTGGAGCGAAGTCGGGCGCAGCGCTGAACCAATAGCGCTTTTGGGTCGCCTGCTCGAATGAATGACCACTTCAAGCCAGCGGGGATCCACGGACGGTCCATCGCGACAACCACGTCGCCGGGGAGCAGATGAAACTTCTCCATTTTCTCCCAGTCGGACGCTGGCCAGCGTTTGGAAATCTCCCATAGGATGCGGCCCTGACTGACGTTTTCGCCTTTAACGAGCGGCACATCGTCAGGTTTGTCGGTGAAATGCTCGCTCTTAAACGGAAAGCCGGCGAGTAGGTTCACGCAATCAGCAAGTTTCACTTTTGGCCAAGTCTCCATCATTACAGCTCTAATATAGCCGCAACGTTCGTGGCGATGGTCTGCTCAAGCGTCCGCGCCTGAGCGTTGAGGGCTTCCAGTTCCTCGTTCAGCGTTTCGATCTGCGTCTTGAAGTCCTCGTCGCTTACCTCGTCGCCCGGAGCCACACCTACATAGCGGCCAGGGTTGAGCGACCAGCCTTGCGCCTCAATCTCCTCGAGCGTTGCCGCCTTGCACAGGCCGAGAATGTCGGCATAGGCAGCCTTCTTGCCGAACACTTCCTTCAGCTTGTTCGCGGTCTCTTCGCCGCCGACGGTCAGGTTCGGTGCTTCGCCGCGATAGAGGCGCACGAGGTTGGCGATGAAGCCTATCTGCGCGGGCGTCCAGTCGCGATGCGCGCGGTCCACCTGCCGGTAGATGTGGCGGGCGTCGATGAAGAGGACGGTGTCGGCGCGCTTGGTCTTGGCCCTGCCTCGGTCGAGGAACCACAGCGTGCAGGGCAGCGTGACCGTGTAAAACATGTTGGGGCCGACGGCGACCATCACGTCCACCGCCCGAGCCTCGATCAGCTTCTGCCGCAGCTCCTGTTCGCTGGAGCGTGCGTCTGACGCCGAATTGGCCATGACGAAGCCGGCGCGGCCCTTGGTGTTGAGCGCCGAGTAGAAAAGCTGGATCCAGAGATAGTTCGCGTTGTCGGGCTTTGGCAGGCCGAACGGGAACCGGCGGCCGGCGCCGACCATGTCCTTGAGCCGTTCCTTGTCCACCGCGTTGACGTTGAAGGGCGGATTGGCGAGGACGAAGTCGAACTGGCCGGTGGCTGCGTGCGGGTCGTCGTAATAGCTGTTCACGTTGCCGCCGTGGCGGATGTCGCCCTCCAGCCCGTGTACGGCAAGGTTCAGGCGGCACAGGCGGCCGGTCTCGTCGGTCTTCTCCACACCGCAGATGGCGAGTTCGGCGGCAGGGTTCTTCTGGTGCTCGGCCACAAATCGGGCTGACTGAACAAACATGCCGCCGGACCCGCAGGCGGGGTCGAGGATGCGGCCATGGAATGGCTCGATGATTTCGGCCAGCAGCCGGACAATGCTGGAGGGTGTGTAAAACTCGCCGCCCTTCTGGCCCTCGGTGCGCGCGAACTCGCCCAGGAAGTATTCGTAGATGCGACCGAAGGCGTCGAAATCCACGCTGGCCGGGATTTCGGAAACCTTCTTGAGCAGTTCCTTGAGCAGCGTGCCGGTGAAGAGGTTGTACGTCTTGGGTAGCACGCCGGCGAGCTGGGGATTGTGCTTCTCGATCGCGCGCATGGCCGCGTTGACCTTGGCGCCGATATCGGCCGCCTCCGGCAGCTTCAACAGATAGTCGAACCGGGCCTCGGGGCCGAGATAGAGGATGCCTTCGGAATGGTAGGCGGCCGCCTCGTCGACCCGGCTTCCCCGGCGGGACGAGGTGCTGGCCTTCTCGAGCTTTGCGCGCTGGGCCGTAAAGCGGACCTCGGTAAAGCGCAGGAAGATCAGGCCGAGGATCGGTCCGGAATACTCCTGGGCCTTGAGGCCGGAATTGGCCCGGAACTGGTCGGCCGTGTCCCAGAGGCTCTTTTCGAGTGATGTACTGGCCGTGTCTTTTTCGGAAGTTGCGACCCAACGCATGCTCGGGGGGTTTCCTCTGGTTACAGCGGCCGTACTTGCCTCGGCATCCGGCTTCGACCGCACCGGATTTGACCCTAACCCGACCCGATTTGGCAACCGCTGGTCGATTCACCGATCGGCAGCAATCGGGCCGGGCCAGGCACGGGTTCGGACCTGGCTCAGGTCTATCCCGCGTATACGCGTATACAGGTGCGGGCGCGCGAGCTTTGCCGGCTGTGTTGGCCACCGTCGCTATTCCGCGTTTGACGGTCTGCGGCCGGCCTTCGGCGGCTAGCCTAAGCCCAAGCCAACGATATGCCGGCAGATTGCGGGTGAGATGCGGACGGGTTGCGGACGATTTGAGCGCGATCTGTATCCACGTTCCCGCTGGGGGCCGGTGCCACTTTGGTGCCAGTCTGAGGTCATTTGGCCGCTGCAGGCTTGATGCAAGTACGCTGCAATCCCTGCGACAGCCCACACTATGCCCGCAATGGCGGCCCGAAGTTCAGCAGGGTGGGGGAGACCCGCTGCCCGCTACCACCCCAGCCAAATCGATACCGACTCCAAGAAACGCGCCTAATCGCG
Source organism: Tagaea sp. (assembly GCA_965279525.1). Lineage (GTDB taxonomy): Bacteria > Pseudomonadota > Alphaproteobacteria > CACIAM-22H2 > CACIAM-22H2 > Tagaea. The sequence continues at coordinate 363,419 of CBDIIB010000002.1, forward strand.
TTTTCCACCCAGCACTCCGAGTAGCCACAATTTCCACTGGTAGGGTACTTCGAAGCGTAGGTTCAATTTCTACTCGGAGGAACCGTCAATGCGCCGTCTTTTTCTGGTCGCTGCCCTGCTGCTGTCCGGTTGCCAGACCGACAAGCTCGTGACGGCAGCGCCGTCAGGTGGAAATTCCGAACTCGTCTCGCTCGGTCACCCCCTTGGGTCAGCCAAGGCGAAGGGCGTTGTTCTCTATCTTCACGGCTCAGTCGCGCGCGGACGGCACGGGCGGGACTATGAAGCCCCCCGTGTCGTTGAGGACTTCGGGGACGCATCCTTCGATGTCTACCAACTGCAACTCGCGGACATTCACAGTAACCGAGACGACAGGCTGCGGCTTACGCACGACGCACTCAAGCAGATGCGGACCCTCGGCTATCGGTTCGTGGTCGTCGCCGGGCACTCTGCCGGCGGGACGATGGCCTTGCTCGCGGCCGGCCAGCTCGGCGGTGCGGACGCCGCCATCGTGTTCGCCCCCGGTTGGAACGCGCGGGAATCGCTCGATCGGCAGAGCGACATCATGCGGGCCCTCATCAGCGAGCTTCGCCCGAATATCCGCGTGGCCGCGTTCTACTTCACCGACGACGAGGTCATCACCCACTGGAAGGAAATAGCTACACTCGCGTCATCCGAGCTGGCGAAGCGCAATCAGCCCTCGTTCGTCATCATCCCCCAGATGCAGAACACCAAGGGACATGGCGGAATTTCCAGTTACGGCTTCGCGGACCGCTATTCCAAGTGCCTTGTGGAGTTCGTCACCGCGCCGGTCGCCAATCCGAACGTCTGCGCCGACTGAACTTCGTTGCCGAACGTCCGTCCGAGCTTAACAAAGGTGTTGGTTCTCGGTTCGTAAAAGTTTCCGCGCCATAGCCTTCCAAGTCGTTCTAATCACTTAATACAGGTTCATTTTGACGGAGCTTTGCGGCAGCTTTGCCGGAGGTTTGGCCAGCTTTTGACGTGGGTTTGCCGACCGTTACTCCAATTGCATTGTTGAGTTCCTCATCCGCGGCGGCGGCCAGTCCGTGCGTCTGCGCGGACTAGCCGCCTATGCGTGCGCGTGTATACGCACAACCTTCATGACGGCCTAAGTACTGCTCTCAATTCGCCTGCGTTCAAGCCGTAGAAGGCCGGAACTTCAGACGGTCCCGCATTTGAATTGGCGGAGTTAGGAAACGTACCAATCGCATTCTGGTAGCGACCAACTATCGTCTGGTGAGAAGCGGGATGAATCCCGAGATCCAAGTGCTGTTAACGTGAAGCGATGCCGATGCCCTGCCAAAACATGCCGGCCCAGGTCGAAAGACAGGCGCTAGATGGGGTAGCCGGGCCTTTCCTTGAGCCCCCTAGCCAAATTCGAAACCGACTCACAGAATCGCGTCTAATGGACTCGGCCAGATTGATATCGATCCGAGCCATAGCGCGACAATGAAGAGGAAATCGAGACCCACGGCCATTGCATGCCGTTTGTGGGCTGTAGAGCATTGAGCGGGATATCGCGGAACCGGCATGCTTGGCCTCAGTCACGTCGACAGTCAAAACCCGCGCCGACTCTGAGGGGCTGATTTCAGGTCAACTTCCGTAGCTTTGCTTCTCAGCATCTCAATCCCCCTCACATGGGGAGTAAAGGCGGTTCTTATCCGGACCACTACGCGGCATTTTAGACCCCTGACGGGTGCTCCAGCGGACCACAAAGCATTCCAGAGGTCCGGTCGGGAACCGCAACGGGCTTCCTGTGGTCCGCCTCAGAACCGCGCGGCTTCCCTGCCGAGGTCTTCGGCGTCCAGCGCAGCCAGTCGCGGGTGGCCGGCTGGCCAATGTGTACCCGGTCCGTCACGCGCCAAGTCGCCGCCATTCGGCCGCACCACCGGCCGCGATGGGTAAGCACGAGGAACCCCTTCTCCGACAACTCCTCAAAAGCCCGCTTCGCAGTTGCCTTGCCGATGTGCAGCAAGCGCGCTGCCTCATCGAGCGACAGCGACAGATCCCCATTGTTACTTCCGTTGTAGCGACACCTCAGCTCGCAATAGACCTTGAGCGCCGGGCCGCTCAGGCTGCGCCAAGCCGGCGACCTCGCGACCGAGTACGCGAGGGGATAGTACTGTTCCGGTCCATCGTTCCGCCCCGTCGCATTTGACCTACGCCTACCCCGAGCCACTACGACGCCTCCGCTGCATCGTCCGCACCGATCAGGCCGGCTTTCCGAGCGGCAGCCTCGATGGTGCGGAGCGATTTCACGAGCGTCGGAAGATCCTTCAACTCGATTCGCACCCCCATGCGTGTCGGCCCCCATCCTCCATCCGGCAAATAGGGCGCGTGCTTGCGGAGATCGATCGACCGCTTCTTGCCAAAATCGGTGAACGACACGACAACACGCTCCCGCGGCGACTTTTGGATGGTCAGGAGGGTCTTCATGCCGCCACCTGCATCGGTTCGCCCAGAAGGCGGACGTGGGACCGGAGGACGTACCGGGCGTGCCGGCCCGCGAATTGCCCTCCGTGGCTTTCGTGAATAGTTTCGATCATCAGGCCCGCCTTGCGCAGGTTGTAGACGTAGCCGGACCAACGGGGCCCCACGTGGGTCAAAGGCGTGCAGCCTTCGGCGCCAGCGCGGTGCAGTTCGAGGAGCGCCCAGGCATCGCGGCCCTTGAGGGTCACGATGCTCGGCGCTTCGGGGTTGTCGAGGATTTCCACCTCGAGATAGAGACGCATCCGGATCAAAGGACACCTCCCACGCCAAAGGCCAACTCGGAGACGGTACGGGCCGTGGCGGGAGCCATCCGGAACCGCTGGGTGAGGCGCTTCGCAGACAGGGGAAGCTCGGCGCGCTGGCGACGGTCGGCCCAGTCGAACAACGGGCCATGGGAGTAAGCGGCATTGCACGCCGCAGCGGGGTTCGGGTACATTGGGATAATTCCTTTTCGAACGGGGAATTGCATCTGACGAAATCGAGCCCGGCAGGCGCCTCCAGCGCTTGTCGGGCTTTTCGTTGGCTACGCGGCGAGCGGGGCCCTCGGCTGACGCTCAATGAAAGCGTCGATCGAGCGGCGCAGCACGAGCCGCCGCTTGCCGACCTTCACCGCTTCGATTTCGCCGGCACCCATCAGCGAGTACAGCCGGGTGCGGGACAGGCCTGAGTAAGCAACAGCAGTGGGCATCTGCATCGCGGTCGGATCGATTTTGGCGGGAGCCATATTGACTGTCCTTCCAAGTTGCGGCCGTGATTGGCCGGGAAGGGACGATGCAGAGCGTTGGCCTGATCTGCCAATCACTTAGCCGAATATGAAATCCTATAAGTATTTGAAAATAATATAGTATTTGCTATTATTTTTGAATAATACAATTTATAACTATATCAATAAGATGTCACACTTTCAGATATCTTGCCTACGTCACGCGTCTCGAAGCTGCGAAATCAGTAGCTTCAGTTTCGACGAGGAAATGGGCGGTACGAGGCATTCTCCAAATGTGAAAAGTAGGAGATTGAAAAGGCTTCTGTCGTGGCTATCTGGGCTGGAGCAAAGCGGATCCATTCCGGTCACGCTCTGAAAATGTTTGGAAAATGCGAACACAAACTGCCTTGCAACATCATCAGGTGCAAATCTGCCCCGCGAATCGTTTGTCAGTCGAGCACCCCGTTTCAGGACATCGTTTAATAGATGATGAATGTTTTTGAGTACTTGACGGCTCGGAGGACTAGTGAGCAGCGAATTTTTGACTGCTTCAAATTCAAAATCCTCGCCTGTGTTCGTGATTGCAAACACGCAAAATGGGTCGATATCCTTTCGGTTTAGCCACGCTCTAAGCAAATACAATCCGATCCGCCCTTCAGCCGTAGCAGGGCGAGCTCGAACCAACGCCACGTACTTGCGAAGCTCGGAGAGCTGGCGTGCGGCCCGGGATTTCCTGCCGATGAGAAGAGTCGGTGATTTTCGCCGTTCGTAGATTCGTCCGAGCTCAAATAGCGAGCTTGCAAGGTGCCGCCGCTTATATTTTGAGAGCTTCCGGAACGATGCGCCTACACTGAGGTCTTCCTCCAGCAGAAGGAGGATATCAGCCGAACCCGCGGCTTCGATTTCACAGAGCTCGCGATAGACTTTCACTATTCGTACATCCGCTGGCGCTCCGCATGGTGCGATGGGGAAGTGCGTGCGGTACGCGCTTATCGGGCGGCCGCCCTATCCCCTCGAACTAGTTGCTATCGGCATTTCAAGGTCTACTTAAGCCCTCGAGCGTGCCGTTAGCGTTTCATCGATCACCTTCGCGACGGTGTAATAGGCGGCATTCATACGCTCGCGATCGACGCGAACGCTGGCCTTATCGATTTCCTTGAATAGAAGGCCGGTTGCGTTCAATTGAGCGAGCATTGCTGCTCCGACTGTTCGACAATCAACCGCGCTGTGTGCTTCGCTGCTCATCGCTCATTCCTTATCTTTACGACTTTCGCGGAGCCGCCGTGCGCGGGCTGCTTAGTGCGCGCATCGTTGATCGATGCGACATTGCCAGTCTGAATGTCTTCCAAGCCCATCGAGCCGAAAGCCGCGCGGACGGTATCGGCAACATAGCCAGGCGATAGGTGCGCGTAGTGGCGCGCCGTAATCCGGAGGTCTGCGTGCCCAAGCTGGGCGGCAATCACCGCCATGGGGACGCCGGCCCGTACCAGGCGCGAAGCATAGCTGTGCCTGAGCACATGGAAGCTGACGGAGGGTGATATTTTCGCGACTTTGCTGGCTGCGCGTAGAGGACGGGCTTGATCGGTTGGGTTCCAGCGTTGGCCGTTGGTACGAAGGAAAACTAGTGCGGTGGGTGCCTTGCCTGTGACAACACGAGTCAGAAAGGCTCTGCCTTCGTCGGTCAGGACGATATGGCGAGGCTTGCCACTTTTTGAAACTGGAACATTGAGCGATCCGGTTTCCTGATCGAAATCCCCGGCGCGCATACGGACGAGTTCGCCAAACCGGCAACCTGTGAGCAGCGCGGCAGTTATCATCCGGCGCATGTCGGGCGCCGCTGCATTGGCCAAGAGTTGGGCCTCAGCATCGGACAGATAGCGCACTCGAGGCTCATCAACGTTCTTGAATGGCTTAATGCCTATCCATGCGGCGTTGGTCGATACCCGTCGCTGTTGCAGGGCTAGATTGAGGGCGGCACGAAGGAACGTGAAAATCCGGTTGGCCGTGGCGCGACGCTTTCGAAGCTGCTCAGCATTGCCCTTCGCGAGCTTTTCGAACCGTGGGGCGGCGCCGGGCTTAGTCCGAAAGCGCCGGCCAGTCTCGGCGAGGCCGTCTCGGAACTGCTTCACATGAGCGTGGGTCAGCTTCGAGAGCAGGATTTGGCCAACCACCGGGCGGATCAATGTCTCTATTGCCCGCCGCGCTGCCCGTTCGGCCTTTCCGCCTTCGGTCACGTAGTGGGACAGGTAAGCATCGAGCGCGTCGTTGACGCTGTAGGGGAGGCTAGCATCGACCCCGCCTATCGCTGCAATGCTGGCCTCCCGAGCCCATTTGCGGGCCGCTCCTTGCGCTTGAGTAAAGCTCAGCACCCTAACCCCGTCCGCGTCCCCAGCATCGTCTGCGAGGCCGAGCTTGCTTTCGATGTATTTTGAGCCAGGCCCGACGTCGTCCTTGCGCCGTCGCGCCACCCACACACCGGAAGGTCGATGCCGGCGATAGCCTAGGTGAAGCCCTTGCTCAAGCAGCCGCCAATAGGGCTCGGGACGTGCCTTGAGCCTGTCTCGTGCGGTTCGAGTATCGAGCGTCGTGTCTTTGACTTTTCGAGGCACCGAGCCCTCAAAATGACTTGGCTACAATATGGCTACTATACGGGTTGGAACGATGCTGAACAAGGTTGAACAGGAAGTAACGATATATGCTGAATTATTTGAGTTTCTCTGAGTTCCGGGTTGTCCAGAAATCTATTGTTCCCACCCTCTCACGGTGCAGACCGGGGTTCGAATCCCCGTGGGGACGCCAGCGAATTATTATTATTATATTTCAATTATTTATAAGAAAAATTCGCAGCAGTTCCACCAATGATTTCCACCCATGTCATTCGCGAGACTTCATAAATGTGCGCCCGTCGCGGAGCTGAGGCGATAGCTTGAGCCTTTGCCGTCGGCAGCGTCGATTTGTTCGAGGATGCCGGCATCAATCAGGCGGTTCTTGTAGCGCGCACGTGATGTTCGATTTCTTGCCACCTTGTCCAAGCAGGAATTGAGAGTTGCACTATCCAGCCCCTTAGTTCCTCCGGCCTTCACAAGCGCGACGACAATCGGCTCAAGCTCAGGTGGGATACTTGCCGTCCCATCTCTGAGAATTGCCGCTGTTTGTCGAGTGTCGGCGACTTTCACAACCTCAACGTCGAATCTAATCGGTGAAGGCCGGGATATTCCCTTTACTCTGAGCGGAGTAAACTGGCCGGAGTATGGACGCTTTAAATCGGCCATGCTGCCAGAACGGTGGACACGATATAGCCCTTGGGTGTTTGCCCCGATGGCGCGATGCCCAGCAAAATCCTGCCCAGTCTTTGTCTGATGATGAATAACGACGACATGCGTTGCGACGGGCCAAGTTGGCGCATCTTGATCGCTGGAAAGAAGATCGTCTCTAGTTTTTAGTAAGTCTAAGCATCGCTGGATAAACTCTACCGACCCGGCGCCCTTTTCATCTTCACCGCCCAGCGCCATTGACAGTGTATCGATGACCACGACGCATTTAGCGTTTTCGTCAACTAGAGATCGATAGATGGGCATGGCAAACTCTTCGCCTTCCCGATCTTGAAGTGTCTTGGTCGGGAGCTCTCCCAACTCCTCGCGGGCGTCAAGAACGCGATTCCAGCGCTCTCGTATGCCTTCAATTTGGTATCTCCATTCTATTGGGTCCGATGGAATCCGATCTAGAACTGTAAGCGGTATCCCGTCGTCACCCCACGGGGAGTTCATGCGCTTTAGCTTCTGTTCAAGGGCGCGAAGACGTACAGGGATTTCTTCGACCCCTTCCAGAGCGTACCAAACAACGGGGAACGGCTTGACCGATCTGCCTTGCCAAGATGTTCCTGTGGCCACGTGCGCCATTAAGTCCAAAACGAGAGTCGTTTTAAATTCATCAAAATCCCCAAACACAATTGAAACCCCTCGCTCGCGCATGAGTCCTTCCACAAGCATGGGGGTGTCGTCGGTTATTCGCGCGGAGCTTGCATAGAGGTCGGCAGTGGGTTTTCGCTCGTCAGCTAAAAGGCGTATTGCATTTTCTCGCGAAACTTCTTCCATAACTTTATAGCGATAACTTTTGATGATATCCGAAACTTGCTCGGCAGTCGGCCAAGCTCTGGCCTTTGGAGTATGAATATCTCCGTTGGCGATGATTTCCGCCCCCAGTGATTGCTTGCAACATTTCCTTTCAAAGTCCGCTGGGAGTCGTGACTCCGGTACCAAGAAATATGTCGTTTCTTGATAGCATATGCTTGGCAAGCAATCGGGAACTTGAGCCGATGGACAAGCTCTGCATTCTACGAAAATCAAAGGATCGCCACATTCCGTGACGCAGCGGAGAATTGAGCCCCGCACAAGTTCGAGATTTTGATACCGGCAAATCAGACGGTCTATTTCTGGCCGGGAGATTTGCGGAACTTCCAAAGCGTCATCATGTCTTCTGCGCATAGTTCGTACCTGTCCTCCTTTTGCTAGTCAGTGCTGAGCCTTTGCTCCGCACGCACCTCCATTTCAATGCTCTAGATTGTATCAGAAATATGCAGAAATTGCATCTGCAATTGATCGCCTGAACTCACGAGAAGCGCAGCGCTCTTAGTGAGCTACTACAAGAATGCTCGAAGCGTCTCAATATCTGGAACTGGATTATGCACGGGCCAGGAAAGGTAGAATGATTGGTATCTCGTGATACCAAGAGCCTAAGCCAAGAGAATTTTCGCTTAGGTTAGTCACGGCTCTAAAATATGGCGTGACATCTGAATTACTTTTCGTCGTCACATTTTCCTCCCCTAAAGGGGAGGAAAATAACGAGCGAGAAAAGCGCACTTGCCTTCATGGCTGCAATATAAGCTTAGAAAATATGGGTCAATTGCGGATTTGTCCCTTCCTTGCGCGCAACAGTTGGCCATGTAACGCTGCTTTGAGAAGTGGCTTTATATCCGCGCAAGAGCTCTTTGCACCCCAGCCGCCGTCCATTGGCCTCCTCGACTTGCTTTCAAGTCTTGCTCATTGAGCCGACGGGCGATGGCTCTTAGAGAAAGTCCCTCGCGAGATAGAGCGCGAAGGTCGTCGGCTACATCGCTAAGGCGCTGAGCCGCTTTCTCTTGTGCCGCCGCAACACCGATTTTCTGGTATTCCGATATTTTTGCAGCGCCAATGCGGTGCCCGCCAAGCACTGTTCCTCTTGCTCTCGCGGCGGCAAGTGCGGCCTTAGTGCGAGATGAAATGGCTTCACGCTCGTACTGAGCGACAACTGCCATTACCCCGACGGTCATTGTATTCGCCTCGGGAAGGTCGGCCGCGACAAACGCAATGCCGCTATCTCGGAGGGTCATTAGGAAGGCCGCATTTCGGGAGAGGCGATCCAATTTCGCGACAATTAAGGTCGCCCCGGTGGCACGGCATCGCCGCATTGCCCGTTCTAGCTCCGGACGGTCATTTCTCTTTCCTGTTTCGATTTCAACAAACTCTGGCGCCACGATCCTTCCGCTTCTGTCGGCAACGAAGCGCCGCACGGTCTCACGTTGAGCCTCGATGCCAAGCCCCGAGCGGCCTTGCTTGGCAGTCGAAACACGAAGGTAGGCGACAAAAGTGTTGGAGATTTTGACCATTGTATCAATCCTCTCAACGAGCGATGTGAGGAATGATACGGAAGGTACGCTACTCGCGCAATTGCCTTTCTGCCAATTTCTACGTGCTCTGAAACGGCAAAGCGACGTTACGACTTCTCCGGCCAATCTTACTGCCCGGTCGTCATTTGTCGCATAGGCGCACCAAGACGCCTGCTGGGTAAACCGGCTCGATGGCATATGGGACGTGCAATATGTCGGATGTATCGCCGATACAGTCAGCTTCAATTTTCCGTAGAGGCCATGCTCATAGGCGATAGAACGTCTAGCGCTAACTGTGAGCGCTAATAATTCTGTGGCCCTACCCACTTTGGGGGACGCCCCCCGTCCCGCTCGGCTGGAAGCCTCTAGATCGCCGAAGCGATTTTATGTAATTTTTGGTGTTTAAAAAAAAGTTCTCGCAATTTTCAATTTCGGAAATGAAAAATGCAAATCGGTGACGACAAGCAAGAATTAGATAGTAGGGCACCACTTGCATGTTCCCCAGCGCCTGATGACAGGGGGCTAAAAAAATTTCGAACAGCCATCGTCACGATAATTTCGAAAAAAATTCGGAAGAGCGTTGAAGATCGGGCATTCCGGGAATGGAAAACCAGATGGACTGCAAAGGAACTCGCAGAGCAAGAGAAAGACTGGGAGGCGCAAGAAATCGCCCGCGAAGAACGGGCCGAAACTGAACGCCAAGTGGAGCAGGATAAAGCAGAGCAAGTTCAATTGCTGTTTTTGAAAGCTTATAGTGCCGAAAACAATGCAACGCCGATTGAAAGTACCGCCGCAAGGCATGCGAGCGAGGTAGCGGGGAATGCAGATAGTGAGCGTGAGTTTGAAAGTCTCTGGCTAAGTGCCTTCGATGCGGAGTTTTCTAGAGCGACTGATTCCGAGAGCCGCGCTTACGCAGAAGCGCGTTCAAATTGGGTCAAGCGACTATTGATTGAGCCTGGTGAATCGCTGCTAGGAATGATGATAATTTTTCTAGTTGGCGCCTATGTGATCGGACTTAGCAATGGCATCTATCGTGCCATGCAGGCCGAAGCAAGCTATGGCGATCTTGCCAACGGCGTTGTTGCGGCATACGGCACACTTGGAAGCATATTCATCTATGCACGCCGTATCGACGCAAATCAGAAAAAGAAAGAAGAAGAGTACAAAGAATTAGTCGATATCAGAGAAAAGTATAAGAGTGAGAAGCGGGATGGTTTGTTGATAGGTGCAAAAATGAAGTGGAGAGGGAGAAAAGCAAATGCACACCTTCGTTGAGCTGATCGCGATGCTCCTATTTCTCCCGGTAGGCATGTTCATTTGTGTTGCAGTTACGATGGAAGTTATAATGCGCGATCCAAAGCGATATGAGTCAGGCTCTGGCGCATTGCTAGGATACTCGACGATAATTGGATCAGCATTTGCTTTGAATATTGCTTTTACAGGCGGGTCTGCACTCTTGCGTGCTATTTTTGAGTGATGGCCGGATATGTAAGCTTTTCGATTGCGTGCTTCCGCATTTCTAACGTCGATTTTCCGCTGTATGTGCTTCCCGTCAATGTGGATCGTTCATGCCCAACTATATCTTGGACAGTGCTTTCTGGGACGCCGGCGCGCTCTAGAAGCGTAATAACAGTTCCACGAAAACTATGGAATGTATGGCGCGGTCCAAAATTTAGGGATCGCTTAAGTCGCGTGAATCGCTTTCCAAGGATGTCGCCACGATCACCATTCTTATTCGGAACCAAACCGGAGATTAGAAATCCGTCCTTGGATTTCTTGGTTAGGCGCTTAATGGTTGTACTCAACTCACTATGAATGGGTACGATTCGAATTCCAGCTTCTGTTTTTGCATCAATGATTTCAAACCGGTCACGAAGAATATTCTCGACCTTTAGGCTGCAAAGCTCTTCACGGCGTGCGCCGCTATACATGGCCAGTCGCACTAGGTCGCAAAGCTGCGGGTCTGGCGCTGCGGTGGATAGCAACAGCGCAACCTCTTTGGGGCTATAGGGAAGCCAAGAAGCCGATTTGACCTTAAGGCCTAGGCGATCAAACGGAGCGCTGTCTTCCGGCGCGGCTTCAATGGCTTCCAAGTATGCCCAATACGTTCGGCAATCGCTCATTAGGCGTTTTACGGTCGCAGGCGCGATCGATTGCAGCAGCTCAGGAACCCAGCGCCGAACCTCTTTGCGTGTGATGTCTTGTATGTTCGGAAATTTGACAGTCAGCCTTGCTATGGTAGCGCGACGCATGGCCGCTGTTTTGCCTTTGACCTGGAGGGAGCCAATCCACTCATCGAGATATTCGTCGGTTGCAGAAATTGCGCCGGTCGCTGCCGCGAAGAACTGAATTGCTTCAGGATTAGTCGATGGCCTATCGCCAATTTGATCAACGTTGGAAGCGCCGATGTCCCATGCCACAGCGTCAATCTGCTCTAGGACCCGCGCTCGGTCTTCCGGCGTCTTTGTTCGCCGAAGTGCATCGCGCCAGAATTTTGAGTCGTTGTGATTTGGCTCTTCCCGGAGCCGTGCAATTTCCGCTTTCCATTGGGCAACTAGAGGCGCCGCCCTGCGGAGTGCCACAGCTCTGCTATCAGTCTGAAGGGTCTGCCGGAAGACTCGGCGGCGCGCCCGTTTGCGAACGTCGGCCGGTACGTCTAGATATGCGAAATAAGTTCGATGCCTAAGCTCTATCGGCATGGAAAAACCTCTTTTTCCACCAATAACTACCACCAATATAACCGTCTAGAAACCCAGTAATATAGATGATACAACGGTTTTCAATTCGTTTTAGTCCCCTCCCCGTGGGGACGCCAGCGCTTCCAGGCAGAATCGGGAATCTAATTCGAGCCCTCCTTGGGAGCCGTGGTCGGCGCCGCCGCCGATGCTGTTCCATATGTGAGCCGTGTGAACCAATTGCCAGCGAGCAGTACCCCAATCGCTGTTTCGGCGCTTGACTGGGTTCGCATGAGGTGAATAGTCTGCATAAATCTGCAACCTAAAAGATATGCGGCATTGCACCCTTAGCAAAAAGAGGGGAACATCGGTATGTCCGGGAAGTCGTCGCTCGTTCTGGCCTTGTCCGCCTTCTTGGTTCTCTCCGCCTGTTCGGCCGCCTACAATAGGCAGGATACCGGCGGAGCCGAATTTAGCGGCGTCACGCTCGACAAGGCGAAAGCCGTTCTTATCGCCATCCCAGCTGATGGCGCCTATGGCGGAAAGCCGTATCTCGGTTCCGGGCAGATGGTTGCCCAGCAGGTGGCGGCGGCGTTCGCTAGATACGCCCAGAAAGTGGACATGGCGCCATCCAACGCCGCCGACAGAACGGCGTTAGTGGACGCCGCGAAGAAGGGGGGATTTGGCTATATCGTGATGCCCGTGATTGCCCACTGGGAGCACCGTGCAACGGCGTGGTCCGGTATACCTAGCCGTGCATCCGTCGGCGTTTCCGTGCTCGACGGCCAGACAGGAGACAAGCTTCAGTCAAGCAGCCTTGAGGGGCGGAGCCGCATCGTCAGCTGGACTTCAACCAGCCCTGAGTCACTGTTGCCAGACATGATCACCGGATACGTCAACGCCCTGTACGGTCGTTGAGGCCCGGCAGATATCTTTCGCCAATCCGGATGCGCCCCAGCCTTGGTTCTTTGCCAATTCGTGCGCCGCGCTGACGCTCATCTTCTCGCTGACGAAGACTGGATATGAGAACGATAGCCTTGTTCATGACGGCGACTTTTTAGGAAGTGAAAGTCGATCGTGCCGTACGAATCTTCAAGCTATAGCCTAGGTCAAGTTAACCAAAGCTCCCAATAGTTCTCACCAATTTCATCGTCGGCACGCCAGCTTTCGAGGCCTGCGCTATTTATCCGTCGGCGCCGGCGCGTCGCGCGCCATGAGTTCGTCGAGCGCCGTGCGGAGCGTCGAGATCCGGCGCACGCTGGCCGACCAGTCGGCAAACCGGGCATAGTTGTTGACGAACCAGCTCAGCGTATCCTGGACCGTGATGAAGGCCGCGGTCGCCTGCATCAGGCCGCCCAGCGTGATGACGTACGCGAAGTAGTCCGGTGCGGCGATCAGGACCGGAATGCCGGTCGCGAGGATCGCGTAGCCGGACGTCATGAAGCTGAGGCTCCGGGTGCGCAGCATGAGCTGGCGCCACGTGACGATTACGCTCGCGAAGCTGTCGCCCAGTCTGCGCCGGTCGTCGTCGGTGCAGTCGGGCAGCGCTTCATCGGGGCCGGTTTCGCTGATCTTCTGGAGATCAAGCCGGAAGCAGGCTTCGTTGCTGAGCTTCTCCTGGTTGAGAGTCACGAGCGGCCGGCCGAGCAGATAGGTCAGCGCCGTTCCGACCGCGGCATAGGCGAAGGCCGCCCACACGAGGTAGCCGGGGACCGAGATGTCGACATAGGGCGGGTAGGCGATCTTCAGCGCGCCGGAGAGCGTCCAGAGGACACCGACGAAGCTGATGAGCTGCAGGGTCGCGCGGAAAATGCCTTCCGCGAAATCGACCGCACCCTCGGCGGCGATGCGCACGTCCTCCGATATCCGCTGGTCGGGATTGTTGTGCGTCAGCCCCATCCGTGCCAGCTCGGCATTGCGCCCCTGTGCGAGCCAGTCAGAAACGAGTCGGTTCGTTATCCAGGCGCGCCACTCGACCTGGATGCGCATCTTTGTGAACATGTTGTAGCCCGAAAGGGCGAGGAACGACGTCGCCAGAGCGGCAAACACGCCGACCTGATGCAGCACGCCGACTGTGTCGCGCTGTTCGATCGCGTTGAAGACCGCCCCGCTCCAGACGTTCAGGAGCAGTTGGACGACGACCTGTGCAACCGCAAGCACGGCGAGCAGCAACGCAAGACCGCGCATCCGCCAGCGCCGTTCGCCCGAGAAGACCGCGCCGCCGATCTGCCAGTATCTGTGGACGGGAGAGCCGAAATGGGGAGGCGCTTCTGGCTCGTTTACGCAAGCCGTCATGGAGCCCTGGTGCTGCGGACGGCGTGCGGCAGATAGCGCACGATCCGGCCGAGGAGACCGCGTCGCTCGCTGCTGTCGGCCGCGGGAAGCGAGCGGCTCCAGGCGAGAAGCCGCGTCGCGTCTTCGCGTGCGGCCTCGACTTCGGTCAATGTCGGCCAGATCGCTTCGTCGGGTCTTCCCATCAGAAGATGCGGCGACCGAACAGCGTCATCAGCGCGCCGCCGACAATCGAAACGGTACCGCCGACCATGTACCAGACGATCCGGTCGGTGTGGCGACCGGTCAGCGCCATCGTCACTTCATCGAGCGGGGCATTCGACTCGCCATAGGCAAGCCAGAGGAGGACGGCGCCGAGTGCGAAGAGTGCGCCACCGGCGATCTGGGTCGGGTTCATTCTAGTTTCCTTTTCCGATTTTCGGATTCGAAGTTTCAGGTTTGTGCGGTCAGGGCCCGGACATAGCGCCGTTCGACTTCCTGCCAGTCGATATTGCGCATGAACGCATCGACGTACTTCGGTGCGGCAGCGCCATAGTCGATCTGGTATGCATGCTCGTACATGTCGAGCACCAGCAGCGGCACGCCGGCGGCGATGCCTTGCGTGTGATCGCTGGCCCAATGGTTGCGCAGCGTCCGGGTATGGAGATTGTAGACGAGAACGCACCAGCCTGACCCGCCTGCAAGCGACAGGCCTGTCCGCCGGAACTCGGCCTCCCAATTCGCGAAGGTCCCGAAGGCCGCAGCGAGTGCGTCGACGATCGTCCCGGCCGGCTTGCCGTCACCGCCGAGATTTCCGAAATAGCAGTCGTGAAGGACGATCGAGCCGGTGCGATGGAGTTCTTCGCGCTTCAGTCCAGAATAAAGGACCGGCGGAAAATCGACGTCGCGCAACGCGCCATCGAGATGCTCCTCGACGAGATTCAGCCCGTTGACCGATGCGACATAGTTGTTCTTCCAGTGGGAGAGAAGGAGCTTGACGGACAGACCCTCGCAACGCGACGGATCGAAGGCGAGCGGGCGGGGTGCATGCGCGCCCGCGAAGGCCGGCGGCCGGCGTGTGGCGGACTGGCCGTCCATCAGCTCTTTTCCGGCGCGCGCCAGTAGCTCGGCGCCTTGTAATAGTCGTCCACCGTGCGCCCGTAATCGGGCGTCCATTCGAAATCCGATCCCGTCGAATAGGTCGGCGCACCGACGAGCTTTTCCTTGTCGAGATCGACCACGTAGCCGCCCTTCGCCTCGTCGTAGTTCAGCGTCGCCCAGGGGAGCGGATGGTATTTCTCGCCCATGCCGAGAAAGCCGCCGAAAGACATGACCGCGTAGATCGCGCGGCCGGAGACCTTGTCGATCATGATGTCGTCGACGCTGCCGAGTTTCTCGCCCGCCACGTTGTAGACGTTGGTGCCTTCGACCTTGTCGGCGGCGATCAGGGTTCCGGTCGTAATCGAAGTGTCCTCGGTCATTCTGGCGTTCCTTTGGTTTGCTCGCCGGACAGTAGCCGTCCGCGGCAGCCGACCGCGAGACTCGGAAACTACCTAGACGCGCTTCTCTAAGTAGATTCCGATCCTTCCGGCCCGCCATCGCCGACGCCTATGGTCGCCGGAATGGGACGCTTCACTCGAAAGGGGCATCACATGGAAATGGAATACGGTCCGTTCGGCGTCGCCAACCTGATCGCCGATGCCGGTCGTGGCATCGCGCACGCGTGGAGTGCCGCGACGGGCAGCGAAAAGCTGACGTGGATGCTGCTCATCGCCGCATTTCCGGCAGTGGCATATGCCGTCTGGCGCCTGGCCGGACGACACGGCCCTCGGCACTACGGCTGAGCATCAAATCGAAACGACAACGTGGAGACAGTCGATGGACAAGGACCGCATCAAAGGCTCGCTCAAGCAGATCACCGGCGGCATCAAGGAAGCGGCCGGCAAGCTTCTCGGCGACAAGAAGACGGAGACGGCCGGCAAGATCGAGAAGGCGGACGGTGCCGTCCAGAATGCCATCGGCGGAATGAAGGACAGCATCCGCGAGACGATGGGAAAGAAATAGTGCCCAACTCATACAGCCAGAACTGGAGTCAGAAAGTCATGATCAACACAAGATCGGTTCTCAATGCCACTTTTGCGGGCTTGCTTGCACTTTCGATCGTCGGCTGTGCCGGAACCAGCACCACGTCAAGCGCCGGCGAATATATCGACGACTCGGTGATCAGCAATACGGTCCGCTCCCAGGTGATTGCCGACAAGGACCTGAAGCTCACCCAGATCGACGTCGAGACCTTCAAGGGCGTCGTCCAGCTGAGCGGCTTCGTCGACACGCAGGCCGCCAAGTCGCGCGCCGGCTGGGTCGCCGGCGGCGTCAACGGCGTCAAGCAGGTCCATAACAACCTGATCGTCAAATAACGTACCGATCAGGCGGACAGACGGAAAAGCCCGGCACGCATGCGTGCCGGGCTTTTCCGTCGTGGCAGGTGGCGTTGCCGGCCCGTCGTGGCGACGGACCGGCGAAGCCGATCAGTTGAACAGCTTCACGACGGTGATGTCGACGACGCGGTTGCGACGGTCTGCGGCATCGTCGGCCGTGGCGACTTCCTGCTTGGTCTCGCCGGTCCAGGTCGTGTCGATACGGCCGGAGGGCACGCCCGCCGCGATCAGTGCGCTGCGGACAGTGTCCGCACGGCGCTGCGACAGGATCATGTTGGCCGACTGGGTGCCGACGCGATCGGTCTTGCCGATGACGTTCACGCGGGTGGTCGAGTTGTTCGTCACGACATAAGCGACGTTGCGGACGATCGTCCGGCCGCGGTCGCCGATTTCGGTGCTGTTGGTGTCGAAATAGATCTCGTACCAGGCGCCGGCGAGTTCGGGGCCGGCGACCGAGGCGACCGGTGCCGATGCAGTTGCAGCCGGCTGCTGCGTGCAGGCGGCTCCCATTGCGAGTGCGAGCGTGGCGACGAAGGCGCGTGCGATCGTGGAATGCGATGTCATTGGATTCTCCGTTCTCTGATGTTGGGATGCAGCTGGCTCAGCGCCAGATGGGTCGTCCGAGATTGATCTGCTTTTCGTTGGTCAGCGCACCGGTGCCACCGCCGACGGCGCCGCCGATCAGTGCGCCTTCGAGAGGTGCCCCGACCATCAGCCCGCCAAGCAGGCCGACGCCGGCACCGATGCCGGCACCGGATGCGGCGCGATCACCGGTCGTGTTCCCGCATGCCGCGAGTGTAAGAAGCAGTGCCAGAAGCACCGCCGAGTTCCTTGTCCGATTCATGTTCTGTCTCCGGTTGGTTCGAAAGCGCGGATTTCAGCGCGGGATGCACTGGAAGGTCGCCGTCTTCGACCCGTTCGCGTTCATGCCGATGTTCGAGACAGTCTGCTGCTGTCCGCTGTTCGAGCAGTAAAGCTGGGCATTGCGGGACCCATCGAGAAGCTCCTGGTCCGTCCGATAGGTGTAGGACAGGTTCTGATTGGCCTGCGCCATCTGGGGAGCCATCGGACCGGCCGGGACACAGTCGAATACGACGCTGCGGCCGCCGTTCGCCTCGTTGGCGAAGCGCACGGTCTGCGGTACCGATTGATAGCGGTTGCAGAACATCGAAGCGCTCTGGTTGGCCTGGATGAGTTCGGAATCGCTTGTGTAGGTGTAGGTGACGCTTGGATTGGTCGCCTTGACCTGCATGGGTGCCGAACTCTGAGGCGTGCAGGCTGCCACGGCGAGGCCTGCCACGATCGCGGCCGCGAAGGCACCCGCTGTACGCGCATGTCCGAATAGGATCGACATCGGGATTTCTCCCTTTCATTGTTTGTTTGTTTTCGGGCTACAAGCCGGTCTCGGGCTTGGCCTGATGCTGCGACTTTATGAGTCTGTCGCCTGGCGCGGTAGGATCGGAATCTACCTAGGGTTTTCAGATCCGCCCGAGCAGGATCAGGACGATCACGATGATCAGGATCGTGCCGAGTACCCCGACGCCGCCGTGCCCGAATCCGTACCCGTAACCGCCGAAGCGGCCGCTGAAACCGCCGAGCAGGAAGATGACGAGGATGATGGCGAGAATGGTGCCGAGCGACATTGCAGGAATTCCTTGATGTGGGTGGCGTGCCGCCGGCCAGCCCGGGGTTCGCGCGCGCTTATATCGCGCGGCGTCCGGTCGGCGGCCAGCCCCGGAAACTACTCAGGGGCCGAAGGCGGACAGGAACGCGATCGGGTCGGCCCGGATGACGGCAGCATGCGTGTCGATCCGTGCCGCGTCGGACGCCACGAACACGCCACGCGCATGTGCGAAATCCGGGCTGGTGCCATGCGCAATGACGATGTATCCGTCCGCCTTCACGGCGAACTCGTACTGGACCACGCTGTCGCTCGGGATTCCGATCCCGGATAGCGCGATTCCGATCGCATTCGATCCGCCGGTGCGGTTCGCGTCGTCGACGGCCGACATCGCCCTCGTCGCGAGGCTCCCGAGCACGATGACATGGCCGACGGCCGGCACGGTCACGAACAGGCCACCCGAAAACAGGCTCCAAAGACGCGCCCAGAACGCACCGCGTTCGCCCCAGAAGCGGACTTTCCCTCCGGTGTCGAAAAAGCCGACGGCCTTGTCGCCCCGGTCGTAGGCTTTCCCGAGAACGCTGAGGGAATCGACCGCAAACCCCTCCTGCGTGAGGCGCCGCACGGCAACCTCGGCGGCCCCATGGTCGGCGAAAACGGCGATGACCGAGCCAGATGCATGCATTTTTCGCCCTCGAGACGGGAATCGAATGACGGTTCCACATCGCCGTACGTCGAACCGGGCAACCATCTAGACCTCGATGCGGTCTCCGGGCGAGCATCGGAATCTACCTATACCCAGTTCACGCG
This sequence comes from Tagaea sp., assembly GCA_965279525.1. Classification (GTDB taxonomy): domain Bacteria; phylum Pseudomonadota; class Alphaproteobacteria; order CACIAM-22H2; family CACIAM-22H2; genus Tagaea. The sequence goes on from CBDIIB010000002.1 coordinate 382,089, forward strand.
ACCGGACCCTCGATTTACGCCTTCGGGGCGCGGATGCGTGATAGCTTTCCTCGAATGACATTCCGCGCGCCGACCTACACGGATCGATGACTGCAATGCGCGGCACAAAGTCCCCGTCGATTGGCAAGGTGCCGCTGGCGCAGATGGGACAGGCGGCTGATCGACGCACGATGGCGAACGATCTGCGGAACGTCCTCTACAGCACAGATGTCGCGACGATCTTTCTGGATACGTCATTGAACATCCGCCTCTTCACGCCGGCCACGACGGCGCTCTTCCGTGTGGTTCCGGACGATATCGGGCGGCCGCTGGCCGATCTGCAGTCGCTGGCTTCGGATGCGACGCTGCTGGCCGACGCACATGCCGTGCTGGCGGACCTGACGCCGATCGAACGGGAGATCGGTGCTGCGAGCGGTGCCTGGTTCATCCGGCGGGTCCTGCCGTGCCGCGCGCCGGACGACGCGGTCGAGGGCGTGGTCATCACGTTCACGGACGTAACGGAGAGAAAACTTATCGCACTTGCACTGGAGGCGGCGAAGCACCAGGCCGAGCAAGCGAATATCGCCAAGTCGCGCTTTCTTGCTGCGGCAAGCCACGATCTTCGTCAGCCGCTGCAGACGCTCGCGTTGCTCCAGGGATTGCTCGCGAAAACTGCCGACGCGACGAAAATGCAGAAACTTGTCGTGCGGCTCGACGAAGCGCTGGCCACGATGTCGGGCATGCTCAATACGCTCCTCGACATCAACCAGATCGAAGCCGGGATCGTGAAGGCCGAGATCGCCCGGTTTCCGGTCGACGCACTCCTCGACCGGGTTCGGGAGGAGTACGCGGACCAGGCGGAATCCGACGGATTGAAGCTCAGGGTCGTCGGGTGCGGCGTGTTGGTCGCGAGCGACAGGCACCTGCTCGAGCAGATGCTCCGCAATCTCGTCTCGAACGCGCTCAAATACACCAAGCGTGGCAAGGTCCTGGTGGGCTGCCGCCGTCGGGCCGGCCTGTTGAGCATCGAAGTCTGGGATACGGGCATCGGCATCCCGGCGACGGAGCTCGAAGCGATCTTCGAAGAGTACCATCAGCTCGGCAATGTCGCACGGCAGAGAAGTCTCGGCCTTGGCCTCGGCCTGTCGATCGTGAAGCGTTTGAGCTTGCTCCTCAAGCACAAGATCCGTGTGCGCTCGAGATTGGGCGGAGGCTCCGTCTTCGCGATTGATATTCCGACGAAGGGCGATTCGGTTCCTGCAGGCATCGCGTCGAGCGTCCGTGACGCGGCTGCCGAAGAAAGTCCGAAAGCCCGGCGAACCGGCACCGTTCTCGTGGTCGAGGACGATCCGGAAGTACGGGATCTGCTGGAACTCCTGCTTGCCGAGGAAGGCCATCGGGTCGTCACCGCCTCGGATGGAGTCGTCGCACTCGGGCTCGTCAAGACCGGCAAGGCGCATCCCGACATCGTCCTGGCCGACTATAATCTTCCGAACGGTCTCGATGGACTTCAGACCATCGCGAAGGTCCGCGAGAGCCTTCGCCGGCTCGTGCCGGCGATTGTCCTGACCGGCGACATTTCGACCGGAGCATTGAGCAATATCGCGCGACACAGCTGCATTCTTCTCAACAAACCGGTGAAGACGAAGGAACTGGTGCAGGCCATCCAGCGACAGCTGGGCGGTCTGACGCCCGACGTCGAAGCACCGCAAGCGACTGGCAGGGGCGCAAGCGGTCCGGAACGTGCGGTCGTTTACGTCGTCGACGATGACGATGGCGTGCGCGGCGCATTGCGAAGTGTGCTCGAGGCGGATGGACATGCTGTCGAGGACTACGGCAGCGGCGAGTCGTTCCTGGCGGCATTCCGCCCCGGCGGCGAAGGCTGCCTGCTGGTGGATGCCCATCTGCCCGGAATGAGCGGACTCGAGCTTCTGCAGCATCTGCGCGCCGCCGGCAGCCGGCTTCCGGCGATCATGATAACGGGTGGCGGCGATATCTCGATGGCCGTGGAAGCGATGAAGGCCGGTGCCGCCGACTTCGTCGAGAAGCCGATCGGCGCTGCCGATCTTTCCGCAAGCGTGGAAAGGGCTCTCGATCGGTCGAAGGATTCGAACAAGCTTGCGGCTTGGCTGACGAGCGCAAGCGATCAGGTCTCCAGCCTGAGCAGCCGCCAGCGCCAGATCATGGACATGGTCCTGGCTGGCCATCCCAGCAAGAACATCGCTGCGGATCTCGCCATCAGCCAGCGCACGGTCGAAAACCATCGTTCGGAGATCATGAAGCGGACCGGGGCGAAGTCGTTGCCCGAGCTCGCCCGACTGGCGCTTGCCGCGGCACAGGACAAGCGCGAGGCGCCGGCAGGCCGGGAATAGTCTCTCGACCGCGATCGATCCCCGGGCCGTACTGGACGTCAAGGGCATCGGGCGGCGATACTCGGGAGTATCATGAAGCTGTCTCGTCGGAACTTCGGGATGGGGATGCTCGGCGCGCTGGCCGGAATCCCGTCGCGCGCGCCCGCACAAGGTGGCGATGTCGACATGTTGCTCGTCCTGCTGAATGACGGTTCGGGCTCGATCGACGCGGACGAGTACCGGCTGCAGCGCGAAGGGACGGCATCGGCACTCGAACGGCCGGAGATCCTGCAGGCGATCGCACGTCTGCCGACGCGCTCGATCGCTGTCGCTTACGGCGAGTGGGGCTCGCCTGGTGCGCCGCAGGTCATCGTGCCGTGGATGCGCATCGCGGGTCCCGAGGATGCAGAGCGCTTTGCAGGTCTGCTTGTCGCCGCCCCGCGGCATTTCCAGAGCTGGAACGCGATCGGCGACGGGCTCGCGGTCGCGACCGACCTGATCCGGGACGCTCCTTTCCGTGCCGCGCGCGCGAAGATCGACATCGCAGGCGACGGACCGGACATGCGCGGCCTGATGCCCGCGGCCGCGGCCCGCGATCGCGCGGTTGCGGCCGGCATCACGATCAACGCGCTTGCCATCCAGTCCGAAGGGTCGGGGCCGGCAATGCGGCTGACAAATCTGCGCGCACACTACGAGGACCACGTGATCGGCGGACCGGGCGCTTTCGTCGCAACCGCCCGAGATCGGATCGATTTTGCCTATGCGATTTTCAACAAGATGGTGCGCGAGCTTTCCTGACCCGTCATCGCGCGGCCGGAAGTCCGAGCAGTTCGCGGGTGATGCGGCCATCCGGCGACTGGAGCTCGTCCAGGATCGTGAAATGATCTGCACCTGGGACGGGGACGAGGTTGCCTGCGGCATGGGACGCCGCGCGCCGCGCGTGCATCGCCCGGCTGTCGGCGACCAGTCGCGGCAACTCTGCCGTTCCGTAGGCGAACACCATCGGCTTGGCGACCACCGGAAGGCGCAGCGGTGAAAGCGTTTCGACCTCGACGTCGGTGAGCTTCAGCTTCTCGTCGAGATACGTGTCGCGGATCGGGCCCAACTCGAATACGCCGGAGATTGATAGGCCTGCGCAGACGCGGGCGTGGTCGAGCGCCATCGCCGTCAGATGTCCACCGGCCGACCAGCCGCTCAGGACGATCGGCCCCGCAATGCCATGTGCCGGCCCCTCGGCCGCCATCCAGTCGAGCGCCGCGCGGATCTCGGCGACAATTTCGGTCAGCGTCGCATCGGGTGCAAGTGTGTAGCCCGGAAATGCCGCCGCCCAGCCATGCGCCATGACGCCTTTGGCCAGCACGCTGATCGCTTCCCGGCTGTTGCGCTGCCAGTAGCCGCCGTGGATATAGACCAGGCACGGCGCATCGGCCGAGGCGGCGGGGAACAGATCCCAGCGGTTTCGCTCGCGCGGACCGTAGGGAAGGTCGAGGCCCTTGGGATGTCTGGCGCGGAACTCGGCCGAGGCCGCCGCCCGCTCGGCGAGAATGCGCCCGCTTTCCTTGACGGCTGCCGTGTTGTTGTAGGCCGCATCGCGCGCCGGGCGCGAGAGGCGGGCCCAGTCGTCACCGGTCCCCGGCGTCATGCAGCACTTGCCGCCTTGCCGTGATGGGAATGGAGCTGTGCTGACAGCACGCGCCGCAGTTCGTTGAACTCGGGCGAGGAGACGTCGCGCGGACGCGGCAGGCCGATCCGGTTATCCGACACGATGCGTCCGGGCCCCGGGGACATGACCACGACCCGGTCGGCGAGGAAGATCGCCTCCTCGATCGAATGCGTGACGAAGATGACCGTAAGTCCCGTCTTTGCCCAGAGTTCGAGCAATTCGTCCTGCAGCCGTTCGCGGGTCATCGCGTCGAGCGCGCCGAAGGGTTCGTCCATCAGCACGACGCGCGCGTCGTTGGCGAGCACCCGGGCGATCGCCACGCGCTGTTTCATGCCGCCCGAAAGCTGATGCGGAAAGGCGTCGGCGAACTTGCGCAGTCCCACCACTTCGATGAAACGGTCGACGATCTCGGTGACCTTCGCGCGCGGCAGGCCGCGCGCCGCGGGGCCGAAAGCGATATTCTGCCGCACCGACAGCCACGGGAAGAGGCCATAGTCCTGGAAGACCATGCCCCGGTCCGGACCCGGCCCACCGACCGGACTTCCGGCCATCAGGACCTGGCCTTCGCTCGCCGCCTCGAAGCCCGCGACGATCCGCAGCAATGTCGATTTGCCGCAACCCGAAGCACCGATGAGGCAGACGAACTCGCCCTGGTCGATCGCGAGATTGGCGCGCTCGAGCGCGACGATCTCGCCGGCCGGGCCGTCGAACCGCTTGGTGACGTAGTCGACGCGGATCAGTTCAGCCATGTTGTGGGCTCCAGCGCAGCAGACGCTTGCCGAGCATCTGGACAGCCTTGTCGGAGAGATAACCGGCGATCCCGATCACGATCATTCCGGCAATGACGATCTCGGTGCGCGACAGCTGGCGCGCATCCATGATCATGGCGCCCAAGCCCGTCTGTACGCCCGTCATCTCGCCGACGACGATGACGACCCACGAGAAGCCGAGTCCGAGCCGCAGCCCCGTGAAGATGCCGGGCATCGATGCAGGCAGCACGACCTTGAAGAACATGGCGGCCGGCCGTATCCCCAGCATCGAGGCCGCCTCGAACAGGCGCGGCTCGACGCTGCGCACGCCGAAGATGGTGTTGACGAGGATCGGATAGAACGCGCCGAGTGCGACGAGGAAGAATGCCGAACGCGGCCCGAGGCCGAAGACGATCATCGACAGCGGCAGCCACGCCGTGACCGGCACGGGCCGCAGGAGCTGGAACATCGGATCGAGCAGGTCGCGGGCGAGGGGGAGACGCCCGATGAGCATGCCCAGCGGCAGCGCCAATGCCGCCGCCATCAGGAACGCGCCGTAGACCCGGCTTGCCGACGCCAGCAGGTGCGTCAGCAGCGTGCTGCTGAACGCATCGTCGTAGACACCCCCGACCGCGACGTCGAGCATGATCACCGCCACCTCCCTGGGCGGCGGGATCAGCCCGTGGGGCGAGTTGAGCGTCCCGAGCCACCAGCCGAATAGGCAAAGGCCCGGTATCGCCGCCGCAAGCAGCGCGCGTCTTGCGTCAAAGCCGTGCATATCTATTCGCCGGTGCTCAGGCGTTTTTGGCGACTTCGTCGGAGAACTTCGTGCTGATGAACGTGTCGTAGTTCGGCAGCGCGCGGATCTGCTTCAGCTCCAGCATCTGCTCGGAATAGGTCTTCACCTGCTGGACCATCAGCGGCGTCATCTGCCAGTTGAGCTCCACGTTCGGCACCGAAACCTCGAGTGCCTCGCGCTTCTGGCCGAGCTTGGCCATCGACATCGAGATCATTTCCTCGCGGTTGGCCATCGCGAAGCCGCTTGCCTTGCGCTGGATGTCGAGGATCATGCGCACCATGTCGGGCTTGGCCGTCAGCATGTCGGTGTGGGTGCCGAGGATCATGTTGAGGCTGCCCATCGCGGTCGAGTAGGGGTACTCGACGATCTTGCCCACGCCGGAGCTGACCGACACGCCCGGTGCAGGTTCCGCGCCGACATAGGCGTCGACGTCGCCGCGCGCGAGCGCGGTGTGCATCTCGCTGAAGCTGACGCGGACCGACTGGATGTCCTTGATCGTCATGCCTTCCATGCGCAGGCGCTCGAGGATGAAGACTTCCTGGGTCGAGCCCGGCCAGATCGCGACCTTCTTGCCGCGCAGGTCCTTGAGATTGGCGATGGGCGAATCCTTGCCCGCGACGACCGCCATGCCCTTGTTGCAGGCGGAGCCGAACACCGTCACGGGCTCGCGCGCCGCCGCCCCGAGGATTCCGGCGGCGATCCCGAACGTGGCGAACTCGACCGACTTGGTGACCACGGCGTTCTTCGCCTCGGTCGGGCTTTCGAACGGGATCACCTCGATCTTGTATCCGGCCGGCGTGAAGCGATCATAGAAATAGGGCGTGATTGAGTGGATCAGCTTGAGGGCACCCATCTTGATCACGGTGGGGTTCTGCTGGGCGGATGCCGGACGCACGAAAGGCATCGCAAGGCCGGCGGCCAGAACGGAACGGCGCGAAAGACGCATGGGTGATCTCCTTGGATTGGCGGCGGAATTCTGTGCCCGCTTTTTAAGCAACATTCGGGCCACGGGCATCCGGCAATCCAGGTGGCGTCAATCCGTCGAAGGCAGGACGGCCCTTACTTCCGGCAGATCGGCGGTGAAGCCGCCGTCGGCGATCTGGGCCGCCATCCGGACGATCTCAGCCGCGAGCGAGCGATCGGCATCGAGGAACCCCGATATCTTCCGGACCTTGTCGACGGCACCCTTGGCGCGCGGGCCGGGGCGCAGGGGGGCGCGCATCTCGATGCCCTGTGCGGCCATCAACGCCTCGATCGCAACGATATTAGCAAGATTGGCCGCCATCGGAAGCAGGCGCCGTGCGCCATGGGCCGCCATCGAAACGTGATCTTCCTGGTTGATGGACGTGGAGATCGAGTCGATCGACGCAGGCGCCGCGCGCATCCTGTTCTCCGACGCGAGGGCCGCCGACGTGACCTCGGGGATCATGAAGCCGGAGTTCAGTCCCGGCTTCGGGATCAGGAAGGCCGGCAGGCCGGAAAGCGACGGGTCCACCAGCATCGCGCAGCGGCGCTGGGCGATGTTGCCGATCTCGGCGGCGGCGAGTGCGAGCATGTCCGCCGCGAACGCGACGGGCTCGGCATGGAAGTTCCCGCCGGAGAGCACTTCGCCGGTATCCTGCATTACCAGCGGGTTGTCGGTGACGCCATTGGCCTCGCGCTCCAGCATTCCGGCCGCGGCACGCATGACGTCGAGTGCGGCCCCCATCACCTGCGGCTGGCAGCGCAGCGAGTAGGGGTCCTGCACGCGCGGATCGTCGGCAAGATGCGAGCGGCGGATCTCGCTGTCGGCCATCAGGGCGCGCAGCACGTTTGCCACGTCGATCTGGCCGGGCTGGCCGCGCAGCGCCTGGATGCGCGCGTCGAACGGCGTGTCGGCGCCCGCCGCCGCGTCGACCGACATGGCGCCCGTCACGAGGGCGGATGCAAAGCACTCCTCGATCGCGAACAGGCCGGCGAGTGCCAGCGCCGTCGAGACCTGCGTGCCGTTGAGGAGTGCGAGGCCTTCCTTCGGGCCCAGCACGACCGGTGACAGGCCCGCTCGCGAAAGGGCCGCGGCACCCGGCATGACGGTTCCGTCGAGCACGGCATCGCCCTCGCCGATCAGCACGGCGGCCAGATGCGCGAGCGGCGCCAGATCGCCGGACGCCCCGACCGATCCCTGGCCGGGAATGACCGGCAGCACGCCGCGCGCGAGCATCTGCGCCAGAAGTTCGAGCGTGGCCGGATTCACGCCCGATGCGCCATGCGCGAGGCTGGCGATCTTCAACGCCATCACGAGCCGGACGACGGGACCATCGAGCGGCGTGCCGACGCCGGCACAATGCGAGCGCACGATGTTGACCTGCAGCTCGGCCAGCTTGTCGGTCGGGATGCGCACGCTCGCGAGCTTGCCGAATCCGGTATTGACGCCGTAGATCGCGTCGTTGCCGCGTGCGGCGCGGGCAAGAAGTTCGTGCCCGCTGGCGACGCGATCCATCGCTACGACAGGAATTTCCAGCAAGTCGCCGCGCATCATGGCGCGCCAGAGCGACAGCTTCGCGGAACCGGGATCCAGACGGCGGGAATTCATGCGGGCGTGAACCGGATTTGACGTTCAGGATATGGGAAATCAGGCAACCATGTTGCCCGCCTCCGGAGCAAGCGGATTGTCCTGCGCGCGATGCGCCGCTATAAGCGCCTGATGCTCGATCATCTGAAAGCGAACAACCGCGCATGGTCCCAGAGGATGATGTCCGCCGACGGCGGCTTCTTCCGCCGGCTCGAACGCCAGCAGGCGCCCGAGTATCTTTGGATCGGCTGCTCGGACAGCCGGGTGCCGGCCAACGAGATCGTCGGGCTTGATCCGGGCGAGCTCTTCGTCCACCGGAATGTCGCGAACCTGGCGCCGCCGCAGGACGCCAACTACCTTTCGGTCCTCCAATTCGCTGTCGATGTCCTCAAGGTCAAGCACATCATCGTCGTCGGTCACTATGGGTGTGGCGGCGTGAAGGCGGCGGTGGACGGGCAGCGGCGCGGACTCGTCGATCATTGGCTGCACCCGATCCGCGAGTTGCGACACACGCATCGCGAGGAGCTCGACGCGATCCTCGACGAACGTTCGATGCTCGACCGGCTATGCGAGCTCAACGTGATCCGGCAGGTGCGCAACGTCGCATCGGACGTTTTCGTGCACGAGGCGTGGACGCGCGGCCAGACACTGGCCGTGCATGGCTGGGTCTATTCTCTGGCGAACGGACTGGTGCGCGATCTCGATGCGACCGTGTCCCGGATCGAGGAACTCGATCGGCTCCACAATCTGCCCGCCCGCCGGCCGCTGGGCCTGGACCCCAGCAGATAACATCATGTTTCGTATATCTTAGAAATTGGTTATCCAGTTATGCTCGCGGTCATGGCATCTGGTTTGCCGACAGTTGCTGCCTGTTGACGGTGCGACGGTCGATTGCCTACGCACGCTGTGATCGGCGAACATGATCCCGTGAAACCGTGACCGGACAACCGGCGCGCACGACATAAAAGTTCGAGGGAGAGAACGATGAAAAAGTGGATATTTGGCGCCGTACTTGCGACCGCTCTTGCGTTGCCGGCGACGGCTCAGCAGACCGTCAAGCTTGTCAATGTCGTCGAGCTTTCCGGGGCGGGTGCCAGTGCGGGCACCAACTGGCGCAACGGCATCGAACTGGCGGCGGCACACATCAATGCCAAGGGCGGCATTCTCGGCCGCCAGATCCAGCTCGTGCATTACGATACCCAGACGAATCCCGGCAACACGCGCGCGGCGGTCCAGCGCGCCATCGACGAGGATACGTACGTCGTTCTTGGCCCGGTCTTCTCCGGCCCGATCGGTGCATCGATGCAGATCGCCCAGCGGGCCGAGATTGCCCAGATCGTCGGTGGCGAGGCCGCCGGCCTCACAATGCAAGGCAATCCCTATATCTTCCGCACGTCGCTGAGCCAGTCGGCCGCAATGCCGAAGATCGCGAACTACCTGAAGGACACGGTAAAGGCTTCGTCACTCGCGATCATCTGGGTGAACAACGACTTCGGCAAGGGAGGTCGCGACGCGATCATGCCAGAGCTTGCCAAGCGCGGGATCAAAGTGGTCGCAGACGTTTCGACCGAGCAGGGTCAGGCCGATTTCGCGGCCGACGCGATCAAGATCAAGAACTCGGGTGCCGATGCGGTCTTCGTCTATCTCAACGAGGACGAAAGTGCGCGTTTTCTGCGGGCCGCCCGCCAGCAGGGGATCGACAAGCCGCTTGTCGGCGAGACGACACTGCTCGGCGCCAAGGTCATCGAACTGGCCGGCGATGCCGCCAACGGGGCACGCGGGCATGTCGGGCTGTCGGTTGACGCGCCGATCCCGGCTTTCCAGGAATTCGGCAAGCAGTTCCGCGAGAAGTTCAACGCCACGCCCGATCACAACGGCCTCAAAGGCTACATGGCCGTCTACATGGTCAAGTGGGCGACCGAGAAGATGGGCAAGTTCGACAAGAAGGGCGTGGCCGATACGCTGCGGGGTGCCACGATCACCACGCAGATGGAGCCTGGAATCCTGATCACGACGAAGATCGAGAGGAACGGCGATCTGGATCGCGAGAGCTTCCTGGGCGAAGTGATAGGCGGCAAGCAGGTCATCAACGTCAAGCTGCCGATGGTCAATCCCTAGGCGTCCGCAGGCGCACGCCGTATCCGGGATCGCGTTCCCGGATACGGTGGCCCGGAAACCCTATTGTCGATGACCGAATTCATCCAGATCCTGATGGCCGGCCTTGCGACGGGCGCCATCTACTCGCTCGCCGCCATCGGCTTCACGCTTGTCTGGCAGACGTCTCAGACGATCAATTTCGCGCAAGGCGAGTTCGTCATGCTGCCGGCGATCTTCGTGCTGGCCGGCACGCTCGTCTTCGGACTGCCGCTGTGGCTGGCGGTTGTCGCGGGGTTTGCGGCGTTCGTGCTGCTGTTCGGTTTCGGCTTCAAGCGACTGATCGTCGATCCGATGATCACGCAGGGCGTGTTGCCGCTCGCGTTCGCGACGATGGCGCTGTCGATCTTGATGAAAGAAGGGGCCAAGGATTTCTTCTCGGCCGAAGCGCAGGTCTTTCCGTCGCTGGCACCTGAGGGAAATCTCTCGGCCTTCGGCATTTCAATCGCATGGCAGAACATCGTTGTCGTCGCCGTCGCGTTCCTGGCGATCGGTCTCTTGCAGTGGTTCGTGAACCGGACTCGGACAGGCCGCCAGATGCAGGCGACCGCGCAGAATCCATCCGTGGCGCTCATTCTGGGTATCCCGGTCCAGCGGATGATCCTGCTGACATTCCTGATCAATGCTGGGCTCGCCGCAGTCGCGAGTTTCCTCGTGGCGCCGATCTATCTCGCAAAGTTTTCCAACGGCGAGGTCATCGGGCTTGCCGCGTTCATTGCCGCGATAATCGGCGGGTTCAACCAGGTACGAGGGGCGCTGTGGGGCGGGCTGCTCGTCGGCGTCATCGACGCGCTCGCCGCCTCATATGTTTCGACAAGCTATCGTAGTGCCGTGCCGCTCGTCCTGCTTGTCGCGATCATCCTGCTCAAGCCGGAAGGCCTGTTCGGCAGCCGCGAGGAGCGGCGGGTATGAACAGACGGTTCGGTGCGCTTGACGGCGTGTTCGCGTGCCTCGTCGCCGGTGCAGTCGTCCTGTGGTTCGTTCCGACGGGCATGGGCCGCTACGGCACATACGTCCTGTCGCTGTGGCTGGTGATGACCGTCGCGGCGATGGGCCTCAATCTCGTGCTTGGCTATGCTGGCCTGAAGGCCCTGTGCCAGGCCGCGTTCCTCGGGATAGGCGCATATGCGACGGCGCTGCTCACCAAGGCCGGGGTGCCGTGGATCGCGGCCTTCGGTATTTCGGGCATGCTCTGCTTCCTTGCTGGCATCGTCATCGGTTTTCCCGCGTTGCGCGTGCGCGCGCATTACCTCGGCTTCGTCACACTCGCTTTTGCCACCGTCGTATGGCTGGTGATGCGCAACGAGCAATGGCTGACCGGGGGCACGTTCGGCATCGGCAACATCCCGCGCCCGGAAGTTTTCGGATTCAAGACCGACGGCGCGCTCGCTTTCCATCGCTTCGTCGTCGGCACGACCCTGCTTCTGGCGCTCGCACTGTGGTGGCTGCTGAAGAGCCCGTGGGGGCGCGCTTTTCTGGCATTGCGTGAAAATCCCTTGCGCGCGGCAAGCCTCGGTATCGACACACGCCTCTATACCCTGCTCGCGTTCGCGATCAGTGCGGCATATGGCGGCTTTGCGGGTGCCCTCTATGCGCCACTGGTCGAGTTCATCGATCCGAGCCCGTTTTCCCTGTCCGCGTCGTTTTTCCTCGTGCTGATGGTGATCGCCGGGGGTGCAGGCTACATGCTGGGGCCTTTCGTGGGAGCGCTTCTCGGGATCGCATTGCCCGAATGGCTGCGTTTCACCGGTGGACTCTACCTGATCATCTTCGCCGGCACCGTGCTGCTGCTCCTGATCGCGTGCCCCACGGGTATCCTCGGACTTGCCGATCGCGCGATCGCGCGGATCCGGAGGCCCAAGTGAAGGCGGTACTGTCGGTCCGCAATCTCACGCGACGTTTCGGCGGGATCGTTGCCGTCGACGACGTGTCGTTCGACGTCCGTTCGGGCGAAATTCTGGGCCTGATCGGTCCCAACGGGTCGGGCAAGTCGACGCTGTTCAATTGCATCCTTGGCCAGATCCCGCCCACTGCGGGCGAGGTGGAACTCGATGGCAAGTCGATACTCGGTTTCGACCCGCCGCAACTCAACCGGCTCGGCGTCGGTCGCACGTTCCAGCTCCTCCAGGTGTTCCCTGAACTGACCGTCCGCGAGAACCTGATCCTAGCGGGTCAGGAGCATGTCGGGACGCTGATTTCGCGCCTGTTCGGCCGGCGTGACGCAGGTCTTGGAGACGAAGCCGACCGGATGATCGGCTTTTTCCGGCTCGGGCATCTTGCCGGAGAGCGCGCCGGCCGGCTTTCCTACGGCCAGCAGAAACTTCTCGACGCCGCGATGGCGTTCATGGCTACGCCCCGGCTCGTCCTGCTCGACGAACCTGCCGGCGGCGTCAACCCGACGATGCTGGAAGGTCTCAAGGAGCGGCTGGCGGCGTATAACCGCGAGATCGGTACGACGTTCGTCGTGATCGAGCACAACATGGATTTCGTGATGTCGCTGTGCTCGCGGGTGATCGTTCTGGCGGAAGGCCGCGTCATCGCCGAAGGACTTCCTGAAGATATCCGCCGCGATCCGCGCGTTATCGAAGCCTATCTGGGGGGATGAGCATGCCCGGCATCCTGACCCTTGACAATGTCGTGGCCGGTTACGGACCGATCACGATCCTGCATGGCACCAGCTTCACCGTGCGCAAGGGCACCATCACGACGGTGATCGGCCCGAACGGTGCCGGCAAGTCGACCGTGTTCAAGTCCGTCTTTGGCCTGTTGCGCGTGCAGTCCGGGCGAATTCTCTTCGAGAACGAGGACGTGACGGGTCTCGACCCAGCCGGGCTTCTGGCGCGCGGCATCGTCTATGTGCCGCAGGGCCGCAACGTCTTTCCAGAGCTGTCGGTGCGCCACAATCTCGAATTGGGTGCTGTCGCGATAAAAGGGATCACGGATCTCGACGCCCGCGTCGAGGCGGCTATGGACCGCTTTCCGGTCCTGCGCCAGAAGGCCGATACCCAGGCTTCGACGCTTTCGGGCGGGCAGCAGAAGATACTCGAAGTGGCGCGCGGCCTGCTGCTCGACCCCAGGCTCGTGCTCATCGACGAGCCATCGATCGGCCTGTCGCCGCTGATGGTCCAGGAGGTCTTTGCCATCCTGCGGGGGTTGCGCGATCGTGGCGTGACGATCCTGCTGATCGAGCAGAACGCCAAGAGCGCGCTTGCGATTTCCGATGACGGGATCGTCCTGGAACAGGGGCGCACGCGGATGCATGACAGTGCGGCTGCACTGCTCGCCGATCCACGCGTGGGTCAGCTATTCTTGGGTGGCGCGCTGGCCGAGACGAGCTGAAGATTCTGCGGGCGACTTGCGCACCACGCCGTGCATCTCGCGTCGGAGCAGCTCGATGAAATTGCGCGCGAATGTCGTCGCTGGGCGGCCCGCCTTCGTCGCGACATAGGTCTGGAAGGTCGTCGGCTCCTCGATGCGCAGCACCTTCACGCCCGGAACCCCGTCATGTGCGATCGTGAACTGGTCGATGACCGCGATCCCGAGACCCGCCTTGACCAGGGCGCAGACCGTCGTGCCGAAGCGGGCCTTGATCGGAATCTCGTATGTCAGGCGCTGGCGCTCGAATATCTCGGCCATGATACCGCCATAGGGATCGGCCGGATCGATGCCGATCAGCGGATGGCGGACGATCTCGGCCGCCGAGATCGACTTGCGGCGTGCCAGCACGTGATCCAGGGGAACGATACAAAAGAGCTCGCCTGTCGCGAGGGGTTCGAACTCCACGCTCGGGTGATCGAACCGATAGCTCATGGCTACGACATCGCCCTTGTCGAGAAGGAGATAGTCGATCGCCTCCTCGATCTTCAGGATGTTGATGTCGATCAGGAGGTTCGCGTACTTCCGGCGAACCTGCTGGATCGCGCGAGGGACCATGACGTTCGCGATGCTCGGCACCGAGCCGATGCGCAGCCACTGGGAGCGGCCGCGTTTGACGTTCGCGATGGTGAATTGGAGATCCTCGACTTTCTTGAACGTGGCATTGATCTGCTCGAAGATGGCGTTGGCGACGGGTGCGGGCGTGTAACGGCCGCTGCGACGGTCGAATAGCCGCAGGCCGATCGCCTGTTCGGTGTATTTCATCAGCCGGCTGATGCCGGGTGCCGACACGTTGAGCAGGCGAGCGGCACCGACGATCGTGCCGGTGACCATGATGGCGCGGATGACCTCGATCTGGCGCAGCGTCAGCAACGGTTTCCCCCTCTTGTGGCGCCCGAAAATAACTTGATGTCACGGATATGGCAATTCTTGGTATTGGACGTTACTTTCTGTTCCGCGCGATGCTCCGTCGTTCCGGCCCGGAGGATTTCGATGCAGACAGCGATCGCAACCGTATGCCTCAGCGGCACGCTCGACGAAAAGCTGACTGCGATTGCCGGTGCACGTTTCCGCGGCGTCGAGATCTTCGAGAATGACCTGTTGTCCTTCAACGGCTCGCCGCGCGACGTGCGCACGATGGTCGCGGATCTTGGACTGGAAACCGTCGCTTTCCAGCCGTTCCGCGATTTCGAGGGAATGCCCGAGCCCAAGCGCGCGCGCGTTTTCGCGCGCGCCGAGCGCAAGTTCGACGTGATGGCGGAACTTGGCTGCGACCTGCTCATGGTGTGCAGCAACGTGTCGCCCGACGCACTGGGGGGTATCGAGCGGGCGGCCGCCGATTTCCATGAGCTGGGCGAGCGTGCGGCCAAGCGCGGCATGCGAGTGGCCTTCGAGGCGCTTGCCTGGGGCCGGCATATCAACGACTACCGCGACTCGTGGGAAGTCGTGCGCCGGGCGGCCCATCCGAATGTCGGGCTCGTCCTCGACAGTTTCCACATCCTTGCCCGAGGCACCGACCTGTCGACGATCCGTTCGGTCCCGAAGGACCGGATTTTTCTCGTCCAGATGGCGGATGCGCCGAAGCTGGAGATGGATTTCCTGTCGTGGAGCCGGCACTACCGCTGCTTCCCCGGGCAGGGCGATCTTCCGGTCGACGCATTCATGGATGCGCTGCAGGCCACCGGATTCGACGGGCTTCTTTCGCTCGAAATCTTCAATGACCGCTTCCGCGCCGGATCGGCGCGCAGCGTGGCGATCGACGGGCAGCGTGCACTCGTCCAGATGCTCGACCAGATGCGCCGGCGCAGCGGCATCGCCATCCCCGGTCTGCCGGAACTGCCGCCGCGCGCCAACTGCAAGGGGATCGAGTTCGTCGAATTCGCCATCGACGAGGGCACGGCGCCGGCCTTCGAGACGCTGCTGCGCGGGCTCGGATTCGCAAAGGCAGGGACGCACCGGTCGAAGGCAGTGACGCGCTGGCGTCAGGGCGATGCGAACATCGTCGTGAACTGCGAGAGCGAGGGATTCGCGCATTCGTTCCAACTCGTCCACGGGCCGTCGGTCTGCGCGATGGCGCTGCGCGTCGACGACGCCGGGGCAACGGTCGAACGCGCCCTGAAACTGCTCGACAGCCCGTTCGAGCAGGCGGTCGGACCGGGCGAGCTCAATATTCCCGCCGTCCGGGGCCTCGGCGGCAGTCTCGTGCACTTCATCGACGAGCGTGGCGGCCTGTCGCGCCTGTGGGATGTCGATTTCGAGAAGGTCGAGGCGCCCGCCGCGCCGGACGCCGGTATCGTCGGCTTCGACCATGTCTCGCAGTCCATGCAGTACGAAGAAGTGCTGACGTGGCTGCTTTTCTACACGTCGCTGTTCGAGACCCGCCGCACGCCGACGCAGGCCGTCGTCGACCCCGGCGGCGTCGTGCAGAGCCAGGCGATCGAATCGATGGGCGGCGAGCTGCGCCTGATCCTGAACTCGTCGCAGAGCCGCCAGACGCAGGCCGCTCGCTTCCTTACCGAGAAATTCGGGTCCGGCGTGCAGCACATCGCTTTCGCCAGCGCCGACATCTTCGCGACCGTCGAACGTCTGCGCGCGAACGGCGTTGCGATCCTCAAGATCCCTGAAAACTACTACGACGATCTCGAGTCACGCACCGATCTGGGCGAATCCGAGATCGACCGCCTGCGCGCGAACGACATCCTCTACGACCGCGACGGCACGAGCGAATTCTACCAGTTCTACACGACGGTCCTCGAAGGGGGATTCTTCTTCGAGATCGTCGAGCGCCGCGGCTATTCGGGCTACGGCGCCGCGAATGCCCCGATCCGCCTCGCCGCGCAGTCGCGCGCCTTCGTCCACCCGGAGTTCGAATGACCACGCCCTGCATCATCACGGTGGCGATCACGGGATCGCTGCCGCAGAAGAAGAACAATCCGGCGGTTCCGATCACGATCCCGGAGCAGGTCGAATCGACCCACGCGGCGTTCGAGGCCGGAGCCACGCTGGCGCACTGCCACGTGCGCAACGACGACGGCACGCCGACTTCGGATCCCGAGCGGTTCGCACGCCTCGTCGAGGGACTGCGCAAGCACTGCCCGGGCCTGATCGTCCAGCTCTCCACCGGTGGGCGCTCGGGTGCGGGCAAGGAACGCGGCGGCATGCTGGGCACGAAGCCCGACATGGCTTCCCTTGCCACCGGCTCGGTCAATTTCCCGACGCGCGTCTACGACAACAGCCCGGACCTGGTCGAATGGCTGGCGGGCGAGATGAAGCGGCTGGGCATCAAGCCGGAGGTCGAGGCCTTCGACCTGTCGATGGTGTTCAAGGCCGCCGAGATGGGGAAATCGGGCCAGATCGTCGGACCGCTGCACGTGCAGTTCGTCATGGGCGTCAAGAACGCGATGCCGGTCGACCGGCCGGCGTTCGAGTTCTACGTGGCGACGTTGAAGCGCCTGGCTCCCGACGCGACGTGGACGGGTGCCGGCATCGGGCGCGACCAATTGACGCTGAACCGCTGGAGCCTCGAACTGGGCGGGCACTGCCGCACCGGTCTGGAAGACAATATCCGGATGGACGAGAGCACGCTGGCGCCTTCGAACGCGGCCCTGGTCGCGCGCGTGGCGACGCTCTGCGCGGAATACGGCAGGCGGCCCGCAACGGCCACCGAAGCGCGCGCCATTCTCGGGCTCGCCAGCGTCTAGACGAAGCGGGAGGGAATGACGATGGAGACTGGCGAATTCTACCGCCGCGACCGAGCATGGCATCCACCGGGGTTTTCGCCCGGATACAGGTCGACCGCCCTGCGCAGTCCGCAAAGGGCGCTTTTGTCGCTGCCGCCTTCGCCGGTCGACCTGTCGGGGCCGGTTTTCGGACACGACATGCTCGATCCGCTCGATCATGACCTCATCTCGAATTTCGGTACCGGCGCCGAGGCGATCGGCGAACGCATCGTCGTGCACGGGCGCGTCAGCGACCAGAACGGCCGGCCGGTGCCTGGCGCGCTGATCGAGATCTGGCAGGCCAATGCCGGTGGACGCTACAGGCACGTGCGCGATGGCTATGTCGCACCGCTGGATCCGAATTTCGGCGGATGTGGCCGGGTTCTCAGCGATTCCGACGGGCGTTATGCGTTCCGTACGGTCCGGCCCGGGCCATACCCATTCCGCAACAACGGCTCGGACTGGCGGCCGGCGCATATCCACCTGTCGCTCTTCGGGCAGGCCTTCGCGCAGCGCCTGATCACGCAGTTCTACTTCGAGGGCGACCCGCTGATCGCGAAATGCCCGATCGTCAACACGATCGCCGACAAGGCCGCGATCGAGATGCTGGTCGCAAGGCTCGATCTGGAAAACCAGGGGCCGTTCGACCATCTGACCTACCGGTTCGACATCGTCCTTCGTGGCCGACGCTCGACGTTCTTCGAGAACCGCCTGGAGGGCAACTGACATGCCGGTCGAGCCGCTGAAGGAAACCCCGTCGCAGACGGCCGGTCCTTACGTCCATATCGGTACCTGGCCATCGGTCGCCGGCCTCGCCGTGCGGACGCAGGAAAAGCCCAACGTACTGGTCGGTTCCGCCGCGAAGGGCGAACGCATCCGGATCGAAGGCGTCGTACGCGACGGTGCGGGCTCGATCGTGACGGATGCCATGCTTGAGATCTGGCAGGCGGACGCTGGCGGAAAACTGCCCGGCCTGTGGGGGCGCGCGGTCAGCGACTTCCAGACCGGCGAATGGTTCTTCGAGACGGTCAAGCCTGGTGTCGTGCAGGCGAAGGCCGAAGCGCCTTGCGTGACGGTGCTGGTGTTCGCGCGCGGCATCAACATCCACCTTCACACGCGGATGTACTTTTCCGACGAGGCGGCCGCGAACGCGACCGACCCGACGCTCAAAGCCGTCGCGGAGCCGCATCTCCAGAAGACCCTGATTGCCGCCCGTACGACGCGCGACGGCCAGATCGTCTACCGTTTCGACATCCGTCTGCAGGGCGAAGGCGAGACGGTCTTCTTCGACGTCTAGGCCGCCATTGCGCGCGACGGCTGGCGCGGCAGGAACGCCGTCAGCAGTCCGATCGCGGGCAGGAACGAGCAGATGAGATAGACCGTCTCGATGCTCGTATAGTCGGCAATACGGCCGATCGCCGCCGCTCCCAGTCCGCCGAGACCGAAAGAGAAACCGAAAAACAGGCCCGCGACCATGCCCACGCGGCCGGGCATCAGCTCCTGCGCGTAGACAAGAATCGCCGAGAAGGCCGAGGACATCATCAGGCCGATGACGAGCGACAGGACGAGCGTGACTGGCAACCCGGCATAGGGCATCGCCAGCGTGAACGGCAGGGGGCCGAGGATGGAGAACCAGATGATCGGGATCCGCCCGACCTTGTCGCCGATCCAGCCGCCGGCGAGCGTGCCAAGTGCGAGCGACGTCAGGAACGCGAACAGGGCGATCTGCGCGAACTGGACGGATACCTCGAACTTGTGGATCAGGTAAAACGTGTAATAGGACGTCAGGCTCGCGGTGTAGAAGGTCTTCGAGAACAGCAGAGCGACGAGGACCGCGACCGCGAGAATCACCTGATTCCTCGGCAGCGGAAGGCTCGGGGCCACCTTTCTGGCGCGCGGGCCGGCGACGGCGCCCGCTCGGCGGCGCTCGGCGTACCACCGGCCGACGGCAAACAGGATCGACATCGCGACGAAAGCAGCGGCCGAGAACCAGATGATGCTGCCCTGGCCCTGCGGCACGATGATGAATGCCGCAAGCAGGGGACCGATCGCGGAACCGGTGTTGCCGCCGACCTGAAACAGCGACTGGGCAAGCCCGTGCCGCCCGCCGGATGCAAGGCGCGCGACGCGCGAGGCCTCAGGGTGGAAGACGGCCGAGCCGACGCCGATCAGGGCGGCTGCCGCAAGGATCGACGGATAGCTCGATGCCTGCGACATCATCACGAGTCCGCAGAGCGTGAATCCCATGCCGATGGCCAGCGAATAGGGCATCGGCCGGCGATCCGTGGTGAACCCGACGATCGGCTGCAGCATCGAGGCCGTGCATTGGAAGGCGAGCGTGATGAGGCCGATCTGCGCGTAGTCGAGCGCGTACGATTCCTTGAGGATCGGATAGATCGCCGGCACCATCGACTGCATCATGTCGTTGAGCATGTGGCAGAAGCTGAGCGAGAAGATGACGGCGAATGCGGAATCATCGGCCGCAGCCGAGCGTGCATCTTCAGTCTTCGGGGCGGGAGCGGTCACGGCGTCGTCGGGCATCGCGGAATCCTCGAAGGTGCGGTTCAGGCGCCGTGGCGCATGCGGGTCGAGACGATCTGGCCGGTCATGAAGCGGCCGGCAGTGCCGGCGAGAAATAGCACGATCTCGGCGATCTCCTCGGGCAAACTGTGCGTTCCGAGCACGTCCAGCGCCTGTTTTTCCTGCCATTGCGGATTGCCCCCGCGGGCAAGCGGCGTATCGGTCATGCCCGGATTGATGCCGTTCACGGTCACGCCGTACTTGCCCATGTTGAGCGCAAGGCTCTTGGCGAGCGCGATCATGCCCCCCTTGGCGGCGGCGTAGTGCGCGAAATCAATGCTGCCGTGCACGCCACGATCGGACGTCATGAGGATCATCGTTCCGGATCGCTGGTCCGCCATGACCCGGGCCACATCGCGCGTGACGTAGAACGTCCCGTCGAGATTGATCCGCATCACGTGCCGCCACTGTTCGTCGGTCATCTCGAGCAGCGGATTCTTCGGGTAGATCCCGGCGGCGTGCAGCAGGATGTCGATCCGTCCGAAGGTCGATCGTACATCCTCGACGAGCCGGGCGACCTGTGCCGAGTCGCCGACATCGAGTTCGTGGGCGCGTGCGGTCCCCTGTCGGTCGGATATCTCGGCCGCAGCCGCCTCGGCCGCAGGTCCGTTCCGGTCGGCGAGGACCACGTTTGCGCCGTTCCGCGCGAGCAGTCGCGCCGACGCCAGGCCGATGCCGGACGCGCCGCCCGTCACGATCGCGGTCTTTCCGGTCAGGCTCATGCTTGATTCCTTTTTCATGTGCCGGCCAGCCAGGCGCCGTCGATGGCGATCGGCGTTCCCGTCATGTCACCGGCGTCATCGCTGCAAAGGAAGGCGGCAAGTGCCCCGACCTTCTCGGGTGCCACCAGTCGCCGCGACGGCTGGTGGCCGATCCAGAACGCGTCCAGCGTCTCTTCCATCGTCTTTCCCGACGCGGCGCTGCGCTCGGCAAGGACCTTGCGCATGTTCGGCGTGTCGACCGCACCGGGGCAGAGCGCGTTGCAGGTGACGTTGTACGCGATTCCTTCCAGCGCCACCGTGCGCGTCAGGCCGACTAGGCCGTGCTTGGTGGCGCAGTAGTCGACGCGCCGGGGGGTGCCGATCACGCCATAGGTCGAGGCAAGATTGATGATTCGGCCCCATCGGCGCGACTTCATGCCCGCCATTGTCAGGCGGATGAGGTGGAACGGTGCCGAAAGGTTGACGGCGATCGCGTAGTCCCATTTGTCGGCGGGAAAATTTTCGATTTCGGCCGAGTGTCGCGTAACCGCGTTGTTGACGAGGATGTCGATGGTGCCGAAGCGGCGCTCCGTGGCGGAAACCATCTCCTCGATCTGTGCCGGCTTCGAGATGTCGGCGCCGTGATAGTCGGCCTCGCCCCCATGTCGCCGCAGGGCCCGCGTGCGCTCGCCGACCAGCTCGGCCGGGCCGAAGCCGTTGAGCATGATGCTGGCGCCCTTCGCGGCAAGCGCGTCGGCGATCGCGAACCCGATCCCGTCGAGTGAACCCGTGATAAGTGCCGTGCGGCCCTTGAGCATCGATATGTCTTTCCGGTTCAGTCCTTGAGGGCGATTTCGCGGGTCTTGCGGAAGTTCGGGCTGACGACGAAGGCAAGCGCGATGGCGGCGAATGCCAGCATCGTCGCGCTGATCGGACTCGTCAGGAACACCATCGGATCGCCGCGCGACAGCAGCATGGCCCGCCGGAGATACTCCTCCATCAACGGCCCGAGGATGTACCCGAGCAGCATCGGCGCCGGCTCGCAGCCGAGTTTCGAGAGGACATATCCGATGGCCCCGAACGCGGCGAGAACCCAGAGGTCGAAGATCGAGTTGTTGAGGCTGACGGCGCCGATCGCGCAGAACACGAGGATCGCCGGGAAAAGCAGGTGATACGGAACGGCAAGCAGCCGGACCCACATCCCGATGAGCGGCAGGTTGAGGACGAGCAGCATCAGGTTGCCGATCCACATCGACACGATCAGGCCCCAGAACAGGTCGGGCTTCGCTGTCATCACCTGCGGGCCGGGGCTGATGCCCTGGATGATCATCGCGCCGATCATCAGCGCCATGACCGGATTGGACGGGATGCCGAGCGTCAGCATCGGGATGAAGCTTGTCTGCGCGCCGGCATTGTTGGCGCTTTCCGGTCCCGCCACGCCCTGGATGGCGCCGTGGCCGAACTCAGCCGGATTGTCAGCGATCTTCTTCTCGACCGAATACGAAGCGAAAGACGCGAGAAGCGCGCCGCCGCCGGGCAGTATCCCGAGAATCGAGCCGAGCGCCGTGCCGCGCACGATCGGCCCGAGCATCCGGCGGAAATCCTCGCGCGTCGGGAGAAGATTGGTGACTTTCTCGGCGACCATCGTCCGGACATGCTGGTTCTCGAGATTGCGGACGATTTCGGCGATGCCGAACATGCCCATCGCGATGCCGACGAAGCCGATCCCGTCCGACAGGTCCGTCGTGTCGAACGTGAAGCGCTGCTGGCCGCTGTTCACGTCGGTTCCGACGAGTCCGAGCAGCAGGCCGAGCAGGATCATGGCGAAGGCCTTCAGCAGGGATCCCGACGCGATGACGACGGCGCCCACGAGCCCGAGCACCATCAGCGAGAAATAGTCGGCAGGACCGAAATTGAGTGCGACCTTGGCAAGTGGCGGGGCGAACAGGATGATGACGCCGGTGGCAACCGTCCCGGCGAAGAAGGAGCCGATCGCGGCGGTGGCAAGGGCCACGCCGGCGCGGCCCTTGCGGGCCATCTGATAGCCATCGATCGCCGTCACGATGGACGAGCTTTCGCCCGGAATGTTGATGAGGATCGCCGTCGTCGATCCGCCATACTGTGCGCCATAGTAGATTCCGGAAAGCATGATCAGCGCGCTGGTCGGCGACAGCGTGAATGTGATCGGCAGCAGCATGGCGATCGTGGCGGCGGGCCCGAGGCCCGGGAGGACGCCGATCAGCGTGCCCAGGAGCACGCCGACGAAGCAGAACGCGATATTGGTCAGCGACAGCGCTTCGCCGAAACCCAGCATCACGTTTGCGACGACATCCATCGTGCCGCCTCAGATCCCGAACCAGGTGCCGAACGCCGGCAACGGAAGGCCGAGGCCGAAGCGGAAGACGCTCCAGGAAAACAGGGCGAGCACCGCGGCGAGGGCAAGTGCCGTCGTCGGGCGGAAGCGATCGCTGGCGGCAAAGCTCGTGATCGTCAGCAGGACGATCGCTGGCACGAGGCCGGCCCCACGGACCGTCAGGCCGAACACGACGATCGCGGCGACGACGACCAGCAACGGCCGCCACGAGAAGCGCTCAAGTGCGCCGTCCTTGCCGAACTGGCCCTTGAGCGCCAGCACGGCTCCCAGAAGGGTCAGGAGGATTCCAAGGACCGTCGGAAAATAGCCCGGGCCCATCTGCCGCGCGGTACCGAGCCGGTAGTCACCGGAAACCGTCACGAACATGATGCCGAGCCCGACGAAGAGCAGGCCCGTCAGGAGGTCGGTCGGATTTCGGGGACGCAAGGCCATCGGAGGTCTTTCGTCGGGGAACCGGCCCGGCACGCCCGTGCCGGGCCGTCTCGGGTGTCTACTGGGCCGTTATCTTCGCGACGCGCGCGACGTCCGCCCAGATGTCCATGTCCTTGCGGATGAGTTCGGCGAAAGTCGCCGGCGTGCTCTTGCCGTCGATCTCGTTGCCGGAAGGTGCCATGCGCTCGAGGACTTCCTTGTTGGTCAGGACCTTGTTGACGGCGGCCGCCATCCGCTCGGCGGCGGCCATCGGCATTCCCTTGGGCCCGAGCAGGCCGTTCCAGTAGCTGGCGGCGGCGAAATCGGGAAAACCCTGTTCGATCATGGTCGGGATCTCGGGTGCTGCCGCGAGCCGCTGCCGGCTGGTCACGGCAAGCGCCGTGACGGTTCCCTGGCGGACCTGCGGCAGGGCGGTGGAAGAGTTGGCGACCGAGAAGTGCACGCGTCCGGCGATCTGGTCGACCATCGCTTCCGGAGATCCGCGGAAGGGCACGCCGACCGCGTCGATCCCGGTGCGTGCCCGGAACATCTCGGTCACGAAGTGGGACGGTGCGCCGTGCCCTGCGGTCGCATAGAAGAGCTGGCCCGGCTTGGATTTGGCGAGCGCCACGAGATCCTGCGGCGTCTTGAGCGCCAGCGACGGATGCGCCAGCAGGAGCGAGGGTGTCCAGGCGACGTTGACGATCGGCACGAAGCTTTCGCGGACGTTGTAGGTCGTCTTGGTTCCCATCGCGGCGACCATGTTCAGCGCCGACGACGTGAACAGGATCGTGTAGCCGTCCGCCGCCGCGTTGGCGACGGCCTGCGAGCCGATGACGCCGGCTGCCCCACCGCGGTTCTCGATGATGATCGGCTGACCGAGTTCGGCGCGCAACGCCTCGCTCATATGCCGCACCATCACGTCGATGCCGCTGCCCGGCGGCCATGCGACGACGATGGTGACCGGGCGTGCCGGGTAGGTCTGCGCGTCGGCAGAACCCGACAGTCCGGCGAGCAGGGCGGTTGCACACAGTAGTCCAGCCAATGCGCGTTTCATGGCGTATCTCCCTTTTTCACGGCCTGCCCCGTCGTCGACGGCGCGGCCTTTTGGCAGTTGCAAGATCAGGCCGTCGTCGACCCCTGTTTTCGCAGCGATGCCGCGGCCGTCTTTGCCGCGGACATCATGTAGCCGATGTCCGTTCCCCCCATGAAAATGCGCGCACCCAGGGCCGCCATCTCGCCGGCCTCCGGGCCGCCGGCACCGCCGGCCACGAAGTGCTTGCCGTTCGCGCGCGCGGCCTTGGCGGCCACATGATAGGCGTCCCGGATCCGCGCATGACGGACTTCGCCCGGAATGCCGAGTTCGGCGCTCAGGTCGCTGGGTCCGATCATCAGCGCGTCGATCCCCGGCACCGCGGCGATCTCGTTCGCGGCCTCGATGCCGTCGGCCGTTTCGAGCATCGCGATGACCATCGTGATGTCGTTGACGATGCGGATGGCTTCCGCGGCCGGAAGTGAACGATATCGCGTCGTCGGGCCGAGTGCGGCCATCGAACGTCCGCCCTGCAGCGGGAACTTGGCGGCGTGCACCGCGCGGGCGGCGTCCGTCACGCCCGTGACGTGCGGAACGATCACGCACAGGGCGCCCGCATCGAGTGCGCCCCCGATATCCGCGGCAGCGTTGGCGCGCACGCGCACGGCCGGCATCAGTCCCATCATCTGGCCGCTCGCGCAAAGTGCGGCCGTCTCCGCATCGGAAAACATGCCGTGCTCGCGATCGACATAGAAGCCATCGAAGCCGCACTCGCGAACGATCATAGCGGCATCGGGCGTGCGCAGCTGGCGCAGCGACATCATCGTGACGGGTTCGCCGGCTGCCAGC
Source organism: Tagaea sp. (assembly GCA_965279525.1). Taxonomy (GTDB): domain Bacteria; phylum Pseudomonadota; class Alphaproteobacteria; order CACIAM-22H2; family CACIAM-22H2; genus Tagaea. Next base: position 407,377 of record CBDIIB010000002.1, read on the forward strand.
TTGTGCTTGACGGGATTGACGATCAGCGTCGCATCGGTCATCGGCGCGGTTCTCCTGGCGGGGTCTGCCGTTTGGGCGGCGGATAGCCGCGCGAGGCGAAGCCGGCATCGACCGTGACGATGTGACCCGACATGGCGCTGGCACGATCCGAGGCGACGAATGCGACGACGTCGGCGATCTCCGCCGGCTGGATAAGCCGCCCGCGCGGCCAGTCGACGACCAGCTCCTGCCAGCGCGCCTCGTCGCCAAGCTCGGTGGCAGCGCGCTTGCGCAGCGACCGCTTGGCCTTCTCCGTCTCGACCCATCCCGGGCTTACACCCATCACGCGCACGCCATAGTCGAGACTGACGCTGCCCACCGAGCGTGTCAGCGTGGCGATCGCGGAGTTGCCGGCGCCGCCGGCTGCATAAGCGTATTCGAGCTTCTCGGCGCCGATGCCGATCACATTGACGATGACGCCGCTGCCGCGCGCGCACATCTGGCGATAGAATTCCCGCGTCATGTTGATGTAGCCGAAAATCTTCAGTTCCCACCCGTCGCGCCATGTCTGCTCGTCGACCGACAGGATGTCGCCGCGCGGCGTGTTGCCGGCGTTGTTGACGAGAATGTCGACGTTTCCGCAGATCACCGCGAGCTCCGCCGCGGCGCCGCGTCGGGAAAGGTCGGTCGGATGGACATCGACTTCGACCGCGAAGTTCCTGCGCAGCTCCATCGCGGCGGCAGCGAGTGCTTCTTCGCTGCGCGCGGACAGATGCAGATGGCAGCCTTCGCGCGCCAGCGATTCGGCGATCGCCCGCCCGATCCCCTGCGAGGCACCGGTGACGAGTGCGCGGCGTCCCTTGAGGCCGAGATCCATCCGTCAGGCGTCCTTCGGCCGCAGTTCGACCAGGTCCGGGCAGCAGCCCGCAGGCGCCGTCACGGCGAAGATGACGCCTTCGGCGACGTCCTCGGGCGTGAGCGGCTTGTACTTGCGTGCGGCAAGCGACTTGACGACCTCCGGATGGCGGCTGCTTTCGCGGATCCCGGTGTCGACCATGCCGGGTGCGATCTCGCTGACCTTGAGGCCGGAACCCTTGAGTTCGAGACGGAAGCCCTTGGCGAACGCGGAGAGCGCATGCTTCGTCGCCGCATAGACGACGGCAAACTGGTTGACGTTGCGGGCGGCACCGGAGGTCACGAACACGAGATGGCCGTCGCGCCGCTCGGCCATCCGGCGCGCGATCTCGAGGGTGATGGCGAAAGCGGAAACGACGTTGGTGCGGAACATCGCCTCCACGTCTTCCATCTTCGTGTCGAGCAGCGGCGCATAGGTGAGGATGCCGGCGTTGTTGACGAAGATGTCGGCGTCAGCGGCCGCGTCGGCGAGTCGCCGCACGAAAGCGGGATCGTCGAGGTCGCCGGCGATCGCGACGGCATCGACGCCCGATTGCCGGCAGGCGGCCGCGACCTCGTCGAGAGCCGCCTGCCGGCGACCGGTGACGATGACGGCGGCCCCTTCGCGCGCGAGCGCCACGGCGCAGGCCTTGCCGATTCCCGCACTGGCACCGGTGACGAGGGCTCTCCTGTTCTTGAGGCGCCCGGTCACGGCTTTTCCGTCACCGGTCCGGCGATGTTCACCGTATCGTACTCGGCGGGAAGGATGATCTCGAGAAGCTCGAGATCGTCCGAATAGTCGCGTACGCAGTGCTTGATGCCCGGGGGCTGGATCCACGAACTGCCCTCGCGCATCTCGATGATGCCATGGCCCTCGAACTCGCTGCGCACCCAGCCCTTCAGGATGTAGACCATCTGGAACAGCGTGTCGTGGAAGTGCGGCTTCGAGACCTCGGCCGCGTTGAACGGGCGTGCGCGGCGGTTGACGTGCGCCTGCACCATGCCGCCGGTCGCTTTCGCGAAGCCAAGGTCGCGCACCATCGTGTAGGCGCGGAACCCTTCGTTGGTGAAATCCTCCTCGCGCAGATGGCTGACATGGAATGTCTGCGCGGGCCAGCCGCTCTTCTTGGCAAGCGAGTTGCTCGGATCGTACTCCGCCTCTTTCAGCAGGCGGCTCTTGGTTGCGGGCTTGGCCATCGTTTTCTCCGTCGTCTGCAAAACCGTCATGCCGCTGCGGTGAGCGGATTTTCCCGTGCGCGTGCCGTGATGTCCGCCGCCGTGCGCGCGACCTGCACGCCGAGGGCCGCCGTCTGGCGTCGGTCGACCTGGCTGGTCGCGAACGCGATGGACAGAACCGCAAGCAGCCCGCCTGTCTGGTCGAGGATCGGTGCCGCGATCGAGCCGACGCCAGGCGTGTTTTCTTCCCAGTTGATCGAATAGCCGCGCGCGCGGATTCCGGCGAGATCGGCGACCAGCGCGTTGCGGTCGGTCACCGTATTCGGCGTGACCGGTCGCATCCCGGTCTGTTCGAGAAGCCGCGTCGCGGCGTCCGTCGGGAGCAGTGCGAGCGCCACCTTGCCGGTCGCGGTGCTGTGCAGCGGCAGGCGCTGGCCGACCTGGGCATAGTACCGGATCGGGCCCGCACCCTCGACGGCCGCGGTCATGACCATCGTGTCGTGGCGCAGGACCGAGAGATAGACGGTGAAAGTCGTCTTGGCGCCCAAGGCTTCCATGTCGGGGCGCGCCAAGACTTCGAGCTGCCGGCCGAGCGCGAAGAGATTGCCGATCCGGAACGCCTGGACGCCGATGCGGTACTTCCTGTTGCGCGGATTCTGCTCGAGGAACTGGTGCATCTCGAGCGTCTGGACAAGGCGCTGGACGGCGGTGCGCGACAGTTCGAGCGTGCGTGCAATTTCGCTCACGCCCATCTCCGAGCGGTTCGAATCGAACGCCGAGAGAACCTGGAGCGCGCGGCTGGCGGTCAGCGAAAATTCGGCTTCGCCCTGGCCCCTCGGGAGGGCAACGGTCGGTCGCGGCATTTCTCTCCCCAGCCTTGCGGCAATTCCGGCCAATTGGCCATTTGTTCCGTTAATCGGTCCATGAATCCCGAATAACGGAGCAATTAGACGCACGCAGCTACCCTCCCGTCAATGGGCGAGAGATAATTTTTGTGGAAGTCACTGCGATCGCAGTGAAAATTGATCGCATGACGGATCGGTGACATGTTGCCGTTGGTTGCATGTGTTTTCCGCGCGCTGAAAGGCTGAATACGGTGATCCGGATCGGACGTTCGCGTGCTGCCTGAGTCCCGTCCGATTCCCGCGGCCGGCATGGCGCGGCCGTCGTGGCTGCTCGCCATCGCGATGTCCGGGGACGGCCTGCTCTATGCCCTGCTTCCGCTGATGCCGGAAGCGTTCGGCATCGATCTGGCGTGGGCGGGTCTGCTGCTGGCCGCGAACCGTATCGTGCGCATCTTCGCCTATACGCAATTGGCGCGTCTCACGGCCTGGCTTGGCGCGCGACGGGCCGGGACGTTCGCGGCAATCGGCGCGATCGTCTCGACGGCGATCTTCGCGATCGAACCTGGCCAGTGGGTCCAGCTTGGCGGCAGGCTCCTATGGGGATTGTCGTTCGCAGCCATCAATCTCGTGACGTTCGCCTACGCGGCCAGCGTGCCGGAACAGGCGGGTCGCCGCATCGGGACCAGCCGGGCGGTGACAGGCGTCACCATCACGTTCGCGCTGCTGGCCGGCTGTTTCGCCGTCGACCGGATCGGCGTGCCGATGCTGTTCACGATCGTGACGCTCGTGATGCTCGCCTGCATCCCGCTGGCGCTGACGCTGGAGCCCGTCGAGATCCGTCCACCGCGCCATCGTGCGCTGTTGATGCCGCTGCCGGGACGGATCGACGTCTGGGCCGCTGCCCAGGGGTTTGTCGTCGACGGCATCTTCATCGTCTCCGTGACGCTCCTTCTCAAGGACAGCGTGACCGCGTTTTCTCCGGCGGTCGCGACAGGCATCGTTTTTTCGCTGAGGTGGATCGTCGAAAGCTTCTGTGCGCCGCTTGGCGGCCGGCTTGCCGACCGCTTCGGGGCCACGAACGTGATGCTCGTGTTCGGGACCATCATGGCGCTGGCACTCGGCTCGATCGCATTCGGCTACGTCTACGCCGGTGCCGTCGCCGTGACGGTCGTGCGCGGACTCACCAACACGATCGCCGCCGCGATGGTCGCCGAGCGCAATCCGGGCGATACCGTCGGCGCGCAGTCGGTCTACTCGACCTATCGCGATATCGGGGCATCGCTCGGGCCGCTTTTTGCCGGCTTCTTTCTCGACGACATCGACCGGATGCCGCTTTATCTGGCGCTCAGCGTCATCCTCGGCGGGACGACCCTGATGCTCCGGCGCTGGCGCTAGCCGGACGCACCGCGCGAGGCTGGCATCGATCTTGCTCCTCTCCCGTCTACCGAATGGAGGGGTTCGAGATGAAATGCAGACTGATGGCTGTGGCTGCCGCCGTAACTGTGGCGCTGGCTTTTTCTCAGGCACATGCGCAAGGCACGCTGCGCATCGGCATGACCGCCTCCGACATCCCCTTGACCACCGGCCAGACCGACCAGGGCGGCGAGGGCATGCGATTCCTCGGCTATACGGTCTATGACGCGCTGATCAATTGGGACCTGTCGAAATCCGACAAGGCTTCGGATCTGGTACCCGGACTTTCGACGGAATGGACAGTCGACCCGACCGACAAGACCAAGTGGACGTTCAAGCTCCGGCCGGGCGTCAAGTTCCACGACGGGTCCGAGTTCGATGCCGCCGCCGTCGTCTGGAATTTCGAAAAACTGCTCAACCAGCAGGCACCGCATTTCGACCCCCGCCAGTCCGGACAGGGCCGCAGCCGCATTCCTGCGGTAGCCAGCTACAAGGCGGTCGACAAGCTGACGCTCGAGATCGTCACCAAGACGCCCGACGCGACGCTGCCCTACCAGATCGCCTGGATCATGTTCTCGAGCCCGGCGCAGTTCGAGAAGGTCGGCAAGAGCTGGGAGAATTTCGCCAAGACGCCGTCGGGTACCGGCCCGTGGAAGGTCGTGAACTTCGTGCCGCGCGAGCGCGTCGAGATGATCCCGAACACCGAATACTGGGACAAGGGCCGCATCCCGAAGCTGGAGCGGCTTGTCCTCGTGCCGCTCCCCGAAGCGAGCGCGCGCACGGCCGCCCTGCGCTCCGGCCAGGTCGACTGGATCGAAGCACCGTCGCCCGATGCCGTCGCCTCGCTCAAGCAGGCCGGCATACAGATCGTCACCAACGCTTATCCGCATAACTGGACGTGGCACCTGAGCCGCGCCGAGGGCAGCCCGTGGAACGACATCCGCGTGCGCCGTGCGGCGAACCTCGCGATCGATCGCGAGGGCATGAAAGAATTGCTTGGCGGCATGGCGATACCGGCGCAGGGCTTTTTCCCGCCCGGCCACCAGTGGTTCGGCAATCCGAAATTCAAGCTTCGCCAGGACGTCGCGGAAGCCAAGAAGCTTCTTGCGGAAGCCGGGTTCGGCCCGGGCAAGCCGCTCGAGACGAAGATCCTGATCGCCCCCTCCGGCTCGGGCCAGATGCAGCCGCTGCCGATGAACGAGTTCGTGCAGCAGAACCTCGCCGATGTCGGGATCAAGATCACGTTCGAGGTCGTCGACTGGAACACGTTGATCAACATCTGGCGTGCGGGCGCCAAGCACGAGTCTTCGCGCGCGGCGACGGGCATGAACTACACCTACTTCATTCAGGATCCGTTCACGGGCTTCATCCGGCACCTGCAGAGCACACTGGCGCCGCCTGCCGGGACGAACTGGGGCTACTACGCCGACCCCGAGATGGACGCGCTGTTCGACAAGGTGCGCAACACGTTCGATGCGGTCGAACTGAACAAGGTGCTGCAGGCGATCCACGAGAAGTACGTCGACGAAGCGCTGTTCCTGATGGTCACGCACGACGTCAATCCGCGCGCGATGAGCCCGCGCGTGAAAGGCTTCGTCCAGGCGCAGAACTGGTTCCAGGACTTCTCGCAGGTCTTCATGGCGAGGTAGCTCCGGACGTCGCCGCAGCTGGGCCATACCGCCATAAACACAGCAACTCGTAACCCCCCATATCTGGAGCGGACATCGCATGAAAAACAGGCTTTTTGCGGCCGCGGCGCTCGGTTTCGGTCTGCTTGCCGGAGTTCAGCCCGCAGGCGCCCAGACGGTGCTGCGCATCGGAATGACCGCTGCCGACATCCCGCGCACGCTCGGCCAGCCCGACCAGGGTTTCGAGGGCAACCGTTTCACCGGTCTCACGATGTACGACGCCCTGGTCCTGTGGGACCTGTCGAGCGCCGAAAAGCCGTCCGTCCTTGTTCCTGGTCTTGCGACTGACTGGGCCGCGGACGCGTCGGACCGGACGAAGTGGACGTTCAAGCTGCGTCCGGGCGTGAAATTCCATGACGGCAGCGCATTCGACGCCGACGCCATCGTCTGGAACGTGCGCAAAGTGCTCGACCGGGAAGCGCCGCATTTCGACGCGAGCCAGGTCGGCGTGACTGCCAGCCGCATGCCGACGCTGCGCAGCGCGCGCAAGATCGACGCATTGACCGTCGAACTGACGACGAGCGAGCCGGACTCGTTCCTGCCGATTAATCTCACCAACCTGTTCATCGCCAGCCCGGCGCACTGGTCGGCAAAGCTCGCTGCCGTGCCGGCCAGCGTGACCGACGCGGGCGAGCGCGCCAAGCAGGCATGGACCGCCTTCGCCGCTGACGCGTCGGGGACCGGACCCTGGAAGATGGTCCGTTTCGTGCCGCGCGAGCGGCTCGAACTCGTCAAGAACGATGCCTATTGGAATGCCGCCCGCGTGCCGAAGGTCGACCGCATGGTGCTGCTGCCGATGCCGGAGACCAACGCGCGCACCGCTGCCCTTCTCGCCGGGCAGATCGACTGGGCCGAAGCGCCGTCGCCCGACGCCGTCGCCCAGATCAAGTCGCGCGGCTTCCAGATCTACGCGAACCAGCAGCCGCACGTGTGGCCGTGGCAGTTCTCGATGATCGAGGGCTCGCCCTGGGCCGACAAGCGCGTGCGCCAGGCGGCGAACCTGTGCGTCAACCGCACCGACATGAAGCAGCTGCTCGGCGGCCTGATGGCCGAAGCCGTGGGCTCGGTGCCGCCCGGCCATCCGTGGTGGGGCAATCCCGAATTCAAGATCGGCTACCGGCCCGACGAGGCGAAGCGCATGATGGCCGCAGCCGGCCATTCAGCGCAGAAGCCCCTGAAGGTCAAGATCCAGGTCTCGGCTTCGGGATCGGGCCAGATGCAGCCGCTCCCGATGAACGAGTATCTCCAGCAGGCGCTGCGCGACTGCTATTTCGACGTCGAGCTCGACGTGATCGAGTGGAACACGCTGTTCACGAACTGGCGTCTGGGTGCCAAGGACGCGTCGGCACGCGGCGCACACGCGACGAACGTCTCGTTCGCCGCGATGGATCCGTTCTTCGCCTTCGTGCGCTTCGTCGAAAGCAAGATGGCGCCGCCGGTGTCGAACAACTGGGGCTTCGTCAACGATCCGGAGTTCGATCGGTTGGTCGCGAAGGCAAGGACCACGTTCGACGCTGCCGGCCGGGATGCGGCACTTGCCGAGCTGCACAAGCGGATCGTCGACGAGACGGTGTTCCTGTGGGTCGCACACGACGTCGGGCCGCGCGCGATGAGCCCGAAGATCAAGGGCTTCGTGCCGCCGCAGAGCTGGTTCGTCGATTTCTCGCCGATCACGATGAACTGAACGGGACGGGCGCGGGCCGGCTTCGACGGCCCGCGCTCCTCCGCATCCCATGTTCGAGTATCTTCTCAAGCGCATCCTCTACGTCGTGCCGATCGGACTGGGCGTGAGCCTCGTCTGTTTCGGGTTGGTCCATATCGCGCCGGGAGATCCGCTCGTCTCGGTGCTTCCCGCCGACGCATCGATGGAGATGCAGGAGCAGCTGCGCAGCGCATACGGCTTTGACAAGCCGCTGCCCTACCAGTTCGGCCTGTGGATCTGGCGCGCGATCAACGGCGACTTGGGATATTCGATTGCGACCGGCCGTCCAGTCGCCCCCGAAGTCTGGCGGGCGCTGGGCAATACCTTCATGGTTGCAGTACTTGCGGCGGCCTTCGGCTTCCTCGTCGGATCGGTGCTCGGCTTTGTCGCCGGCTACTATCGCGGGACGTGGATCGACCGCGCGGCGAGCGCGCTTGCGGTCGCGGGCATATCGCTGCCGCACTACTGGCTGGGCATGGTGCTGGTCATCCTGTTTTCGGTGCAGCTCAACTGGCTGCCGGCGACCGGGGCGGGGCCCGGCGGCTCGGCCGACTGGCTCTGGAATTGGGAGCATGTGCGCCATCTGATCCTGCCGGCGCTGACCATGTCGGTCATACCGCTCGGGATCGTGGCGCGTTCGGTGCGGGCCCTCGTCTCCGACATCCTTTCGCAGGAATTCGTGGAGGCCCTGCGCGCCAAGGGCCTTTCGGAAGGCGGAATTTTCGCGCACATCCTCAAGAACGCTGCGCCGACGGGCCTTGCCGTCATGGGCCTGCAACTCGGCTATCTGCTCGGTGGCTCGATCCTGATCGAGACGGTGTTCGCCTGGCCGGGAACGGGCTTCCTGCTCGGCAACGCGATCCTGCAGCGCGATCTGCCGCTGCTGCAGGGCACGATACTCGTGCTGGCGATGTTCTTCGTCTCGCTCAACCTGCTGGTCGACCTGGTGCAGACCTGGCTCGACCCGCGCATCAAGCGGGGCTGACGATGTCTGCGAACGCATCATTGGCGGAGAACGCAGTCGGCCAGGCCCCGGCGCCCTCGCGCGGATACTGGGCGAACGTCCTGCGCCGGCTTTCGCGCGACAAGGTCGCGATGGCTTGCCTCGCCGTTCTTGCCATCATCCTTCTGGCGGCGATCTTCGCTTCCTACATCGCGCCGCACGATCCCTACCGCGGTTCGATGATCCGCCGCCTGCGGCCCATCGGCACCGACGGCTTCCCGCTCGGAACCGACGAGCTTGGCCGCGACATGCTGACGCGCTTGATCTATGGCGGCCGACTTTCGCTGTTCATCGGCATCCTGCCGGTTTTCAACGCATTCGTGATCGGCACTTTTCTTGGCGTGCTCGCCGGGTTCGCCGGCGGCAAGACGAACATGGCGATCATGCGCACGATCGACGTGTTCTACGCGTTCCCGTCCGTGCTGCTCGCCATCGCGATCTCCGGCGCGCTGGGGGCCGGCATCTTCAATTCGATCGTGTCGCTGACCGTCGTGTTCATTCCGCCGCTCGCGCGCGTCGCCGAAAGCGTCACGACCCAGGTCCGCAATCTCGATTTCGTCGACGCGGCCCGGGCAAGCGGGGCCGGGGCATTCACGATCATCCGCGTCCATATCCTCGGAAACGTGCTGGGCCCGGTCTTCGTCTACGCGACGGGTCTCGTATCGGTCTCGATGATCCTCGCGTCCGGCCTGTCGTTCCTCGGACTGGGCACGAAGCCGCCGGAAGCCGAATGGGGGCTGATGCTCAACACGCTGCGGACCGCGATCTACGCCCAGCCGCTCGTGGCGGCTCTTCCGGGCGCCATGATCTTCGCTGTCTCGATCTGCTTCAACCTGTTCTCGGACGGCCTACGTTCGGCCATGGACGTGAAGCTGTGAGCGAGACCGCCGAACTGTCCGATGTCGGCGGCCCCGCGCAGCCACTGCTGGCGGTCCGCGACCTGTTCAAGCATTTTCCGATCCGCGGCGGGCTTCTGAACCGCACGACAGCGGTCGTCCAGGCGGTCGACGGCATCGATTTCGACGTCGCGAAAGGCGAGACGCTGGGCATCGTCGGCGAATCCGGCTGCGGGAAATCGACGACCGCCCGCCTGCTCGTGCGCCTGCTCGATCCGGACTCGGGCGAGCTCGTCTATGACGGTCTCAAGGTCGGTTCCCAGGACGGGCTTACGATGCGCGAGATGCGCCGCCACGTGCAGATGGTGTTCCAGGATTCGTTTGCTTCGCTCAATCCAAGGCTCACGATCGTCGACTCGATCGCGTTCGGTCCGAAAGTCCACGGGCTTCCGTCGGGCGAGGCGACGACGCGTGCGCGTGACCTGCTTGCCCGTGTGGGCCTCGCCCCCGATCTTTTCGGCCGGCGCTATCCGCACGAGCTGTCCGGCGGCCAGCGCCAACGCGTGAACATCGCGCGCGCCCTGGCGCTGCGCCCGCGCCTGGTCATCCTCGACGAGGCGGTGTCGGCCCTCGACAAGTCGGTCGAAGCACAGGTCCTCAACCTGCTTCAGGACCTGAAGTCGGAATTCAATCTCACGTATGTCTTCATCAGCCACGACCTCAACGTCGTGCGCTACATGTCCGATCGCGTCCTTGTCATGTATCTCGGGCGGATCGTCGAGATCGGCCCCGTCGGCCCGATCTACGATTCCCCCCAGCACCCCTATACGCGTGCACTCCTTTCGGCGATGCCGTCGATGGATCCCGATCGACGCACGCAGGAAGCGCCGATCGCGGGCGATCCGCCCAACCCGATCAATCCGCCGCCCGGCTGCCGTTTCCATACGCGGTGTCCCTTCGCCGAGGATGTCTGCAAGCTGAAGGTTCCCGAACTCGCACCGGCACGCACCATCGCGGCCCATCTCGTGGCCTGCCACATGAGCGACGGCGTTTCGGGCCATTCGCGCGCGGGGAGGGGCCTGTGACGCCGCTCGTCAGCGTCGAGCAGCTCGGCGTGCTGTTCCGGTCGGCCGACCGCACCGTCCACGCCGTCAACGGCGTCGACCTGACGCTGCAACCGGGCGAAGTGCTCGGTCTGCTCGGCGAGTCCGGGTCCGGGAAATCGGTCACGTTGAAGGCGCTCCTGCGCCTGCTGCCCGAGCGGCGCACGACGCTGACCGGCAAGGTGACGGTTGCCGGGCACGACGTGCTTTCGCTCGACGAGCGGGCGCTGCGCCGGTATCGCGGTTCCGTCGTGTCGATGATCTTCCAGGAGCCGATGCTGGCCTTCGATCCGGTCTTCACGATCGGCGACCAGATCGCCGAGGCCGTGATGCGGCACGAGAATGTCGGGCGCGATGCCGGACTGGCGCGCGCCCTCGAGATGCTCGACCGGGTGCGTATCCCGTCGCCCAAACGCCGGCTCGACGCCTATCCGCACGAGATGTCGGGCGGCATGCGCCAGCGCGCGATGATCGCCCTGGCGCTCGCCTGCAAGCCGCAGCTCCTGCTTGCCGACGAGCCCACGACTGCGCTCGATGCGACCGTCCAGATTCAGATCCTGCTGCTGCTGCGCGAACTCCAGAAGGAACTCGGCATGGGCGTGATCTTCGTCACGCACGATATCGGCGTCGCGGTCGAGGTCTCCGACCGGATGGCGGTCATGTATGCGGGACGGATCGTCGAGCGCGGCTCCGCCCGTGACCTGATCGGGCGGACGGCGCACCCCTATCCGCGCGGGTTGCTGGCGTCCACGGTGCACGGCGCCATGCGCGGTGCGAAGCTTGACGCCATCCCCGGCGCACCGCCGAATCTCTCCTCGCCGCCGGTCGGCTGCGCCTTCGCCCCGCGATGCAGGCATGCAGAAGATGCCTGCGGCAACGGCCGGCCGCCTATCGTCGCGGTCGGACCCGGACATGAGGCGGAGTGTCGCAGGGTCGGCTCGATCGGCTGAGCGCCGCTTTCGGCAGGGGTTGATTTGCCCCGAATCCCGGCCTAGTTTCCCGGCACTCCGTCCGAACCGGGACAGTCCAGCTAGGGAGTTCCTGCGCCGTGAACAATCGTTCCATCCTCGCCTCGGCGATCCTCGCTCTTTCGTTTGCCGTTTCGCTGCCGGCGAGTGCTCAAGATGCCGCGGCCGGCGAAGGCGTCTTCAAGCGCGTCTGCGCGACCTGCCACAACGCGACCGTCGAGGGGCCGCGCAAGCTCGGCCCCACGATGCATGGTGTCGTCGGCCGCAAGGCGGCCTCGGTCGAAGGCTTTCGCTATTCGACCGCCAAGCGCGATCCGGACCTCGTCTGGACGCCGGACAAGCTCGGCCCCTACCTGCTCAATCCGCGCGAATTCATGCCGGGCACGACGATGGCCTATGCCGGCCTCAAGAGCGATGCCGACCGGGCCAACGTCATCGCCTACCTTCAGACGCTGAAGTAGAAGCCGCCGTCACGCGGCGCGGACCGCTTCGAGAAAGGCGCGGACGCGCTTTCCGAGTGCGTCCGCATGCGCCGCGACCTGGGCCGACGCGTCGAGAACGCCGCCGGAGGCCATGCCGGTCTCTTCAGAGGCATTGCGCACGCCCGCGATCGCCCGGTTCGTTTCTTCCACACCGGCGGCCGCCTGCTCGACATTGCGCCCGATCTCCTGGGTCGCGGCCGTCTGCTCCTCGATCGCCGAGGCGACGCCGGCCGTCATCTCGGAAATCCCGCGGATTGCGCCGCCGATCTCGGACATGGCGCCGACCACGTCGGATGTACGGCTCTGTATCGTCGAGACCTGGGCGCCAATCTCCTCGGTCGCCTTCGCCGTCTGGGCGGCGAGCGCCTTGACCTCGTTGGCGACGATGGCGAAACCGCGCCCGGCATCACCGGCACGCGCGGCTTCGATCGTGGCGTTGAGTGCCAGCAGGTTGGTCTGCGAGGCGATCGAGTTGATCAGCTTCACCACGTCGCCGATACGCTTGGCCACTTCGTCAAGTTCGCGCACGCGGGACTCGCTGTCGGCGGCGAGCGTCGTCGTGCGCCCCGCACTTTCGCTCGAGGTCGCCACCTGCCGGGAAATCTCGCGGATCGAGGCGGCAAGCTCCTCCGCCGCCGAAGCGACGGTCTGGACGTTCGTCGAGGCCTCGTTGGCGCCGGCGGCGGCGTTGACCGACATCTCGCGCGCGGCGGTCGAGATCTTCTCGAGGCTCCGGGCTGTCGCCTCCAGCTCGCCTGCGGCACGCGCCGTAGCCTCGAGTGTTTCCCCGACGCCTTCCTTGAACTCGTCGGTGAGTTCCGCGATCCGCTGGGCGCGCTCGATCTGCGCGCGTTGGCCGGCTGCGGATTCGGCTTCGAGGCGGCGCTGGGCGACAAGATTGTCTTTGAATATCAAGAGACTGCGGCCCATTTCGGCGATCTCGTTGCGACCCTCGGTATGGACGGAAATCTCGGTCTCACCCCGGCCCAGACGCTCCATCTCCCGGGTCAGGCTCGTTATCGGTGCCGAAATCGAGCGGCCGATCAGAAGTCCGACGACGACGACGGTGCCAAGCGTGATCGCGATCGCCAGCCAGAGAAGCTCGGCGACCGTCTTGAGTTGCGCGTCGATGCTCTCGCTGGCGACGGCTGCGGCACTGGCCTCCGCATCGCGAAGCCTGGCGACGAGCGGATCGAGGGAGACGGAACTCCCGTCGAGCTCGGCGATCTTCGCGTTGCGGGCGCCGATCGACGCGACCAGGGCGTCGAAGGCCTCCGCATATGCGTCCGCCAGTCCGGCGAGCTCCTTTCGCCGCTCTTCTGGAAGTCCGGATCCGGCCAGAAGTTCCTTGAGGCGCTCTCGCTCTTTTGCGTGAAGGTCGGCGTTGGCCTTTGCTTCGCGCAGCTGGAAATCCTTCTCGTGCCGGCGAAGCTGCAGGACGGAGACGACGATCTTGTCGAGGCCGAGCTGATTCAGGGCACCTTCGGCATCGCGGATCGTCCGGCGCATGGCGCCTTGCTGCCCTTCGTTCTCGTTGAGCCCGATCCGCCGCATCAGCGTGACGAGTTCGTCGAGTTGGCGGCCATAGCGGTCGACAAGCCCGCCGATCTCGGTGAAATCACCTGCGAATGCCGGATCGGACTCCGCCGCGAGTGACTGGACCGCTGTCCGCGCCTGCCGATTCGCTTCGATCGCGCGCCGGCCGATCGAAAGGTCGCGACGGATGATCATGTCGCGCTGGAAACGCCGGGCTTCGGCAAGCGAGTCGTCGAGTGTCTGGAAACTTGCGAGCCGATGGGCGGTGGCAGTTCGCGCAACCGTGGCCGCTTCGTTGACCCGGGTCTGGTAGGCGATCGCGAGGCCGATGGCAGCAAAGCCAAGCGCAGAAATTGCGGCAAGCAGCATCAGTTTCGCTTTGATTGGCAGTCCGGAAACTTTCAGTTGCATGGCGCAATCCTCGACAAAATTGTGCCTGACGGTAGCGCCGGTTTTACACAAGCGTCAAACGGCGGATTCGTTTGTAGTCAGAAAAGTAATACAATTAAGAATTACCCGAATAAAAATCGAATATGAAATACAGCCGAGTTGACTGAAAACGCTTCCCTCTAAGAATACAAATAAATTTTGCGTGCTGGACTACTGCTTGACCGCGTGATGCGGCACATCGATCAGGTGGCGCGTCCCGGCAGCCAGATCATAGATATGGAACGAACTCATGTTCCGCCCGTAGAGATGCAGGCTCACGCAGGCTTCCGCGGCCGCGTCCACGCCCGTGACGTGGATATGGTCGGGATTGGGCACGAAGCTGGTGACCGCACCGGGATTGAGCAGCACCACGCCGCCGCGCCGCAGCACGATGCCGGCGTTGCCGCAGATCTCGCCGGTCGGGCACATGTACGCGCGCTCTTCGAGCGAACCGCGCACGACACCGACGACACCCCAGCTGCCGTGATCGTGGATCGGCGTCCATTGGCCGGGCAGCCAGATGATCGCGAACAGCGACAGGGCTTCGTTGGGACAGAAATAGATCGCGTTGCGGCGATAGTGTGCGGGATCGGACACGAGATGGGCCGGCTCGAGAAACTCGTCGGCCCGTCGCGTCAGCTTCTGCATGAGCGGGGCGATGGCGTCGACGCGCGCAGCCACATCGTCCTCGCGCGCGACGATCGCTTCGCAGCTTCCGATGAACTCGGAGAGTACCGGTTTGAGCGCCATGATCGCCCGTTCAATCCTTCGGCTGGGGAACGATGCGCAGATAGGGCTTCGGGGCCTTCCACCCGGCCGGGTACTTGACCTTCGCCATGTCGTCGGTGACCGAGCCAGCGATGATGACGTCTTCGCCGCGCTTCCAGTTCACTGGCGTGGCGACCTGGTGCTTGGCCGTAAGCTGCATGGAGTCGATCATCCGCAGGACCTCGTCGAAATTCCGGCCGGTCGTCATCGGATAGATCAGCATGCCCTTGATCTTCTTGTCCGGCCCGACGATGAAAACCGTGCGGACCGTCGCGTTGTCGGCCGCCGTCCGTCCGTCGGACGTGGAACCCGCCGCGTCGGGCAGCATGTCGTAGAGCTTGGCGACTTTCAGTTCGGGATCGCCGATCATCGGATAGGTGACCGCGGCACCCTGCGTTTCCTCGATGTCCTTGGCCCATTTCGAGTGGTTGTCGACCGGATCGACGCTGAGGCCGATGATCTTGACATTGCGCTTGTCGAACTCCGGCTTCATGCGCGCCATGTAGCCAAGCTCGGTCGTGCAGACCGGCGTGAAGTCCTTGGGGTGCGAAAACAGGACCGCCCAGCCGTCGCCGATCCATTTGTGGAACTCGATCGGACCTTGTGTCGTCGTCGCGGCGAAATCCGGTGCCACGGAGTTGATGCGGAGCGTCATTTCGGTCTCCAGACGAGGGGCGGGTGTCGATTCCGAGACAATAGCCAATCCGCATTATTTGCGGAAGGACGCGATCCGGATACCGGCCTCGTCGAGCCGGCGGCGCACGGCGCGCGCCATCGCGACGGCACCCGGCGAGTCGCCGTGGATGCAGACCGTATCGATGGAAAGCGCCAGGCGCTTGCCAGTGACGCTGACGATCGCGCGCTCCTGGACCATTTGCAGGACCCGTGCCGCCACGGTCTCGGGATCGTGGAGTACCGCGCCGGGCTTCTTGCGCGGGACGAGGGTTCC
This sequence comes from Tagaea sp., assembly GCA_965279525.1. GTDB lineage: Bacteria > Pseudomonadota > Alphaproteobacteria > CACIAM-22H2 > CACIAM-22H2 > Tagaea. The sequence goes on from CBDIIB010000002.1 coordinate 423,148, forward strand.
GTCATCTTCGTAGGCCCGGTCGGCATAGATCTCGCGGGCGAGCGGCAGGTTCGCGGCCTCGCCGGCGCGTTCCAGTGCCGTCAGCGGGATGACGACGAAGATCAGCGAAGGATCGACCGCGCGCACCGCCCGGGCAAGCGACGTCGCCATGGCCATGTCGACCATCGCCATGTTCGACAGTGCGCCATGCGCCTTGACGTGCGTGACGCGGTGGCCGGCCATCGTCGCGACGGCCTGAAGGGCGCCGATCTGGTAGGCGACGAGGGTTTCGATCTCGCGCGCCGTCAGCCCCTGGATCTGGCGGCGGCCGAAGCCCTGCAGGTCGTGGAAGCCGGGATGTGCGCCGATCGCCACGCCGCGCGCCTTCGCGTTCTCGACGGTCTTCAGCATCGTATCTGGGTCGCCCGCATGGAAGCCGCAGGCGACGTTGGCGGAAGTGACGACATCGAGCATCGCCCCGTCGTCGCCCATCGTCCAGGCGCCGAAGCTTTCGCCAAGATCGCTGTTGAGGTCGACTTCGATCATCGGGGCTTCCTCATGAGTGGGACCAGGTATCGGTGTCGAGCGCGCTGACCGCCCCGCCGGCCAGATTGGACGCCAGGAGCGCTTCGCTGGACGGCAACGGCCCCGTGACGGGTAGCACCCGTGCGGCAAGTCCGTCGAGTGCGGCTTGCCACGCGATCGCGAGCTGCCGGGCGTGGTCGACGCCGACCGCCGCGAAACGCAGTGCCCGTCCGGGCGGGGTCTGGGCGAACCGGCCGAGATCGGCCGTGACGATCCCGGCGATCTTCGGGTACCCGCCGGTAGTGCCGCGATCGGCCAGCAGGACCAGCGGATGGCCGCCGCCGGGAATCTGGATCTGGCCGTTGGCGATACCGTCAGAAACGATGTTGTGGCCGCGCGCTGCCGTGATCGGCGGGCCGTCGAGCCGGTAGCCCATCCGGTCGGAGGCGGGCGCCACCCGCCACTCAGCGGCGAGGAACGCGGCGATCTCGGCGGGGTCGAAATAGTCGTCCTGCGGCCCCAGCACGACCCGGATTGGGCCGGAATCGAAGGGGACGACAGGCAACCGGCGCTCGCCTTGCGTGCTTTCGGCCGATGCGACTTCGAGCCGGTCGCCGGCGGCAAGCGGGCGTGCGATGGGGCTTCCGAGCCCGGCGCGTGCATGGACCGACATGCTTTCGAAAACGGGCATGCCTGCGATGCCCCCCTGGACGGCAAGGTAGGTGAACGTGCCGCCGCGCGCAGCGCGCAGCACCAGCGTCTCGTCGTCCTGCAGCAGCAGGCTTTGCGCTAGCGAAACCGCCCGGCCGTCGACCGTCGCCGCGCGCTCGGCACCGTAAAGTGCGACCCGCACCATACCGCCGCGCGCGGTGAAGCGGGCGGCGAACGGTCCGACCTCGATCGCCGCGGCGCTCGCAGCACGGCCAACAAGCACGTTGGCGGCAGCCAGCGCATAGCGGTCCATCGCACCGGCCGACGAAAGTCCGTATCGCAGCGCGCCGAACCGACCGGAATCCTGGACCGAAGTGGCGGGACCGGCTTCTTCGACGGACAGGGCGGTCATGCCGCCACCAGTTCGCCGACCGGTTCGCCACGCTCGGCGGCCCGTTCGAGCGCCGGCCATTCGCGTGCCGGGACCTCGTGGAAGCTGACCTGGTCGCCGGTGCCCATCAGGAACATCGGATCGCGGCCCGGATGGAAGTTGCGCATCGGCGTGCGGCCGAGAACGTGCCAGCCGCTCGGGGCGGCCTGGCACTGGATGCAGGCCTGCACGCCGCCGATCATGATGGCGCCGGCCGGCGTGACCGCGCGCGGCGCGTCGCGCCTTGGCGTGGCGATCGCGGGATCGAGGCCGCCCAGATAGGCGAAACCCGGCGTGAAGCCGATCATGTAGATGCGGTAATCGCCGGCGACATGGCGGGCGATCAGTTCGCGCGTGGTGATGGCGTGCCGGCGGGCGACCGCGTCGATATCCATGCCGGCCTCGCCGCCATAGACGACGGGGACCCGCCAGCGCCGGCCGTTCGCCGGCTGCGGCTGCGCGTGCGTGGCGATCGTGCGCAGGCTGGCGGCAAGTTCGGAGAAACCGGCCGCGACCGGATCGTAGCGGACGAACAGCGAGCGGTAGGTCGGGATCGTCTCGAGCACGCCGGCGACGGCGGCGCGCGTCACTGCGGCATCGAAACCGAGCACGCGCGCGTTGATCGCCGAATCGACCGTATCGCCGAACTCGACCGTCAGGGCTGCATCGCCGCAGGGCAGGATGCGGAACTTCGCTGGCAGGCTCATGGCAGGACCCCAGAAGACCATTTCGCCGCCGCGCGGTCTACTGCTCGACGGCCGGGCATCGATGCGGCACTGTGTCGTGGCATGCTCCCGCCGCTCGCGATCTCTCCCGACCGTTTCATCGCCTTTCCGTGGAAGAACGGGCAGGGGGTGACGATGGATATCGCGGCCGCCCATCGTGCCGGCGGCCGGCCGGGCGACTGGGAGACCGTCGTCTGGCGGTTCGGGCGCACCGGCATCGGCAAACCGGGACCGTTTTCCGAAATGGCCGGTTTCGAGCGCCTGCAGGTCGTGGTCAAGGGGCGGGGCCTTCGTCTGCGGGCGGCCGATGGCGGCGAGATCGACGTCCGCACGCCCTTCGTACCCGTCCGATTCGACGGCGCCACCCGGATCGATTCGGTCCTCGACGAGGGGCCGGTCGAAGTCGTCAACCTGATCGTCCGCCGCGATTTCGCGACCGGCGGACTGCTCGTCGCACCGGCCGGAACGGCTGCGGTGCTGGTGCCGGGCGTCCACGTCGTCTACGCGCCGGAAAGCGATCTGGCGCTTGTCCTCGACACGGTGGCGCACACGGTTCCCGCCGGCCATGCGCTGCGGTTCGACGGCAGCCCGGCAGTCCGCATCGCCGCCGGCCGAGCCGTGATCGCGACGGTCGCGCCGAAATAGGACGTCAGCCCGGAACCTTGGGCGCCGTGCGGTGGTATTGTGTCTCGCGCTCGAACGCGGCCCCCAACGCGAACAAAGTGGGCTCGTCGAACGGCCGGCCGCCGAGCTGCAGGCCCATCGGCAATCCCTGCGAGTCGAACCCGGCGGGGACCGAAAGGGCCGGCAGCCCCATCGCGTTGAACGGTCGCGACAGGCGCGTGAGCTTGCCCAGCGTCGCCGGCATCGCGTCGCTGTCGGCGACGTCGGTCGCCGCGATCGTCGGGACCGGAACGGCGCAGACAGGTGCCAGCACCGCGTCGCACTTGTCGAACACGTCGGAAAGGAAACGCGACAGCGTCGCCGCGCGGATGCGCTGCGCGTCGAGATAGGCGACCGCCGGCACGACCAGGCCCGGCAGCAGGCGTGCGCGGACCTGCGGCGAATATTCGTCGAGCCGCGTCTCGAGCCAGGGCCGGTGCGCCGAAGCACCCTCGGCCACCGTCACCAGGGCGCCGGCCGCGTTGACCGCCTCGAGATCGGGGATCCTGACGCGCGTGACCGAAACGCCGAGCCGCGTGAACACGGCGACCGCATCGTCCAGCATCTTCGCGATGTCGGGATGGAGGTCTTCGTCGAAATAGCCGGTCGCGAGCCCCAGCCGCAAGCCCTTGACCGGACGGGCGCACGCCGCTTCGTAGTCCGGCACGGGCTCGCCCGCTGCCGTCGAATCTTCGCTGTCGGGTCCGGCAATGGCACCGAACAGGCGTGCGCAGTCGACGACCGTGCGCGCGAGCGGGCCGACCGTGTCCATCGTCCAGGAAAGCGTCATGGCGCCATGCCGGCTGACGCGGCCCCAGGTCGGCTTGATGCCGGCAAGGCCGTTGCAGAAGGCCGGCATGCGGATCGATCCGCCTGTATCCGAGCCCAGCGCCCCGAACACGAGCCGTGCCGCGACCGAAGCGCCGGACCCCGACGACGAGCCGCCGGTGATGTGCGCGGTGTTCCACGGGTTGCGGGCGTGGCCGAAATGATAGTTGTGGCCGGTCGGGCCGAAGGCGAATTCGGCCATGTTGAGCGTGCCGAGATCGACCGCACCGGCGGCGTCGAGACGCGCAAGTGCCGTGGCCGTGACGGACGGTTTCCAGTCGCGCCGGATCTTCGAGCCGCATGTCGCGGTCCGGCCGGCGCGGTAATACATGTCCTTGTGGGCGAGCGGCACGCCGTGAAGCCTGCCCGATCCTGGCTTTGCGTCGGCCGCCCGTGCGGTGGCAAGTGCGGCGTCGGCATCGAGTGCGATGAAGGCGTTGAGCGCCGGCTGCCAGGCCTTCGCGCGCGCGATGCATGCCGTGGTGATCTCGACCGACGAGATCTTGCGTGCGCCGATCGCGTCGGCGATCTCGACCAGGGTGGCTTGCGTGGGATCGGCGGGCAGGGCGCTCATGCGCGCTTGCCCTGCGAAAGGCCGCGCACGAGGTGCGACGGTTCGCTGTCGAAAGGAAGGTGGGTGCGCGCGACGACCGCGATCTGCGGCCCCGCGAGCGTCACCATGCGCGCCCGGTCGGCCGACGTGGTCGCGACATCGAGCAGTTCGGCGTTGGCGGCGGCGGTCTTGTCGTCGAGCGGGCGCATCCGGTCCTCCTTGGAGAGGCGGACCGGTGTTTCGCGCTACGCAATCCGGATGCCGCCGCCGGACAGTTTGGTCCGGCGGCGGATCAGGCTCAAGAAGTTTGGATCAGGCCGCGCGACGGACCGGGGCTTCGCCCGGCATTTCCAGACGCGGGATCTGCTTGCGGATCAGGCGCTCGATGTCGCGCAGGAAGCTGCGCTCCGACGGATCGCAAAGCGAGATCGCCGTGCCGTCGGCACCGGCGCGCGCCGTGCGGCCGATGCGGTGGACGTAGCTTTCCGCGACGTTCGGCAGGTCGTAGTTGATGACGTGGCCGACGGCATCGACGTCGATGCCGCGTGCCGCGATGTCGGTCGCCACCAGGACGCGGCAGTTGCCGTTCTTGAAGGCGCCGAGGGCGCGCTCGCGCTGGCCCTGGCTCTTGTTGCCGTGGATCGCCTGGGCGGGGATGCCCGAGCGCTCGAGATGCTCGACCACGCGGTCGGCGCCGCGCTTGGTGCGCGCGAAGACGAGCGTGCGGCTCGTCGCGACCTTCTTGAGAAGGTCGACGAGGACCTGGCGCTTCTTGGCGGCGTCGCAGAACACGACCTTCTGCTCGACGCGGGTGGCCGTCGTGGCGACGGGCGTGACCGCGACGCGCACGGGGTTGCGCAGCAGCTCGTCGGCGAGATTGCCGATTTCCTTGGGCATCGTGGCCGAGAAGAACAGGTTCTGGCGATCCTTGGGCAGCAGCGGGATCAGCTTGCGGATGTCGCGCATGAAGCCCAGATCGAGCATCTGGTCGGCCTCGTCGAGGACGAAGATCTCGGTCTTGTCGAGGCGCAGCGTGCCCTGGCTCAGATGGTCGAGCAGGCGGCCCGGCGTGGCGACGACGATGTCGACGCCGCTCTGCAGCTGGCGGGCCTGGGGCCCGAACGAGACGCCGCCATAGACGACCGCGCCGCGGATCGGCAGTTCGCGCCCGTAGGCGCGGAAGCTGTCGGCGATCTGGCCGGCGAGTTCGCGCGTCGGCGACAGCACGAGCACGCGGCACAGGCCACGGCCCGGACGCTGCTGGTTGGCCATCAGACGGTGGAGGATCGGGAGCGCGAAGGCGGCGGTCTTGCCGGTGCCGGTCTGCGCGATGCCGAGGAGGTCCTTGCCGGCCATCACCTGCGGGATTGCCTGCAGCTGGATCGGGGTCGGGGTCGTGTAACCCTCGGCGAGAACCGCCTTGAGGATCGGGCCGGAAAGGCCGAGCGTGTCGAAGGTGGGGCCGGCGGGCATGTGGATCGGGGTCGGGGTCGCGGTCTGGATCGCGGTGTTGTCGTTCTGGATGACTTCAGTCACTGAGTTCTCTTTTCGTCGAATATAGACAGTCGCGCGGCGGTCGCCCTCGCAAGGGTCGATGCCGTGTGCCACGGGGCTATCCGGTTCTGGGACCGCCCGTGCGTGTCCGGGCGAGGTGTCTTGGAGTGTCCGGCGGGTCGCGATCAACTCGTCGATCGCGCTCACGCGAGCCGGAAACCAAAGGCCGCACGAGGCGGCGCGACACGGGTTATGCGTTGTGCGGTGCAATAAGTCAAGCGATGCGGGTATTTGGCTCCGCATGGCTGCCTTCCGCAGGGCGCAGGGTCGTGGATGTCGCCGGCAAAAGGGTTTGCTAGGCTGGCCGGCGATGCCACTGGATATCGACCCGCGCGCAGCCGATTTCATTGCCGATCCCTATCCGGCGCTTGCGGCGATTCGCGGCGTCCAGCCGGTTTTCCGGTCTGCCGCTCTCGGTGGCTGGGTCGTCACGCGCCATGCCGACTGCAAGGCCCTGCTCAAGGATCCACGCCTTTCGGCCGACCGCATGGGCCCGTTCTTCGGTCACATGCCGCCCGACCGGCGCGCGCGCGTCGAGCACCTCGAAGCCATGGTCACGCGTTGGGCCGTCTTCGTCGATCCGCCGGACCACACACGCCTGCGCGGCCTGATGAACAAGGCGTTCAGTCCGCGCGCGATCGACGGACTCGGCCCCCTCGTGGCGCGCCGCGTCGATGCGCTGATCGACGCGTTCGCCGGACGCGAGCGGATCGACTTCATCCGCGACTTCGCCTATCCGCTTCCTGCGACCGTCATCGCCGACCTGCTCGGCGTGCCGCTCGAGGACGTGGACCTGCTCAAGCGCTGGTCGGACGATCTGGGTGCTTTCGTGCTGACCGCGCGCGCGACCCCCGACAAGTACGAACGCGCCGAGGCGGCCGCGCGCGAGATGGAAGGATATTTCGGCGATCTCGTCGCCGCGCGCCGCGTCAATCCGGGCGACGATGCCGCCTCGTGGATGATCGGCGCCGCCGACCGCGATGCGCGCATGTCGAGCGAGGAACTCGTCGCCACATGCGTGCTGCTGCTGTTCGCCGGCCACGAGACCACGACCCACCTTATCGGCAACGGCCTGTGGTCGCTGCTGACGCATCCCGAGCAGATGGCGCGTTTCCGCGATCAAGCGCACGACCTCGCTTTCGTCGAGGGTGCCGTCGAAGAGATGCTGCGCTGGGACGGCCCGAGCCTTGCCCAGGTGCGCGTGGCGCGCGACAGGCTCGACTGGCAGGGGGCGACGTTCGAGCCGGGCGACCGCATCTTCCTGATGCTGGCCGCGGCCGACCGCGATCCGGCGGTGTTTGCCGAGCCCGATCGATTCGATCTCGGGCGCGAGCCCAATCCGCATCTGGCGTTCGGGTTCGGCATCCATTTCTGCGTGGGTGCGCCGCTGGCGCGGCTGGAGGCGCGCATCGCGTTCCCGCGCCTGCTGGCACGTCTGCCGCACATGGCACTTGCGCCGCAGACGTTGCGCTGGTCGGACAATCTCGTCGTGCGCGGCCTGCATGCGCTCGAACTCGAACTTGGCAATCCCTAGGAACCGGACCCGATGCGCGAGGCACTGAAAGTCTATCTGCCGATCGTCCTGCTCGTCGTCGCCGGATTCGCGGTGGCGCTCCGTTTCGTGGCGCCGCCGCCGCCCGACCGGATCGTTTTCGCCGCAGGTGCGCCGGGCGGATCATATCTCGAATTCGCAAGACGCTATGCCGAGGTCCTCGCCAAGGACCGGGTCATTCTCGAGATCGTCGAGACAGCCGGTGCCGTCGACAACCTGCACCGCCTGTCCGACAGGACGACGCCGGTCGAGGTCGGGCTGATGCAGGGCGGAGTCGGTTCGGAAGAAGGCTCGCCGGGGCTCGTGGCGCTGGCGTCGGTCTTCTATGAGCCGGTCTGGCTGGTCCTTCGTACCGACCTCGATGTCGACAGGCTCTACGATCTTCGCGCACGGCGCATCGCGATCGGGCGCGACGGCTCGGGCACGCAGATCCTCGTGCGCCAGGTGCTGCGCGCCAACGGGCTCGACGTCACGCGCGATGTCGACGCGCGTCAGATCGGCACCGACGATTCGTTCGCCGCATTGCGCGGCGGCTTGATCGACGCGGCGTTCTTCGTCGCCGCTCGTGCGCCGGCTGCCCTCGTTGACCTGCTGGCCGAAGGCAAGCACCGGCTCTACAGTTTCGAGCGTCACGCGGCCTATCGTCACAATTTCCCGTTTCTGGCGTCGATCACGCTGCCGGCGGGTGCTCTCGATCTCGCGCGCGACGTGCCGAACAACGACACGATCCTGCTGGCCCCCGTGGCGCAGATCGTCGCGCGCGAGGATTTCCATCCCGCACTCGTGCAGTTGCTCGTCAAGGCGGCGAAGGAAGTGCACGGGCCGCGGCAGATCTTCGCGCCCGCCGGCGCGTTTCCGACGACGCGCTATGCCGACTTTCCGCTCCACGAGGACTCCGAACGGCTTATCGAGCGTGGCCCCAATTTCCTGGCACGCTATCTGCCGTTCTGGGCGGCCGTGCTTGTCGAGCGCAGCCTCGTGATGCTGATCCCGTTCGTCACGTTGATGATCCCGCTCGCGCGCATCGCACCCCCGGCCTACCGCTGGCAGGTCCGGGCCAAGATCTTCTCGAAGTACAAGACGCTGCGGCGGATCGAATCCGAGCTGCGCGCGGCCACGACGCCGCTGCAGCGGGCGGCACTCCTGTCGGAGCTGGACGTACTACAAGCCGCTGCCGGCGCCCTGAAAGTCCCGTCCGGATATGCCGACATGCTGTTCAATCTGCGGCTCCACATCCGGTTCGTCCGCGAAATCGTGGCCGAATCCCGGTGAATATCTGCGTCAAAACAACGCAGTAGATTAAATCCCGATTGACGTAGCAACGTAAACGGTTCGGTAACTCCGGTAAGGTTAAAACGGTTCCTGACGGTGAACTTGTCCATTCGCTTGGCGAATTCGCGGACGGGCCCGGGATGAGGACGGAGAGAAAAATGGATGATCTGCTGCGCGACTTCCTGACCGAGACGAACGAAAATCTCGGCGTCCTCGATACGGAAATCGTCAAGCTCGAGCAGAACCCGAACGATCCGGGCCTGGTCGGCAGCATCTTCCGGATCATGCACACCATCAAGGGCACGTGCGGGTTCCTCGGCCTGCCGCGTCTCGAGAAAGTCGCCCATGCCGGCGAGAACCTTCTCGACAAGATCCGCGACGGCAAGCTCATCCCCAACGAACAGGCCGTCACCCTCATTCTCGAAGCGCTCGACCGGATCAAGAGCCTGCTGTCGGTCCTCGAACAGACCGAAGCCGAGCCCGAAGGCGACGATGCCGACCTGATCAAGCGCCTCAACGATTATGCGAACGGCACGACGCCGGCCGACGGCCCGCCGGCCGTCGCGGTGCCGCTCCAGGCCCTTGCCCCCACACCCTCCGCCGAACCCGAGCCCGACGAGCACGGCTTCGTGCCGGTTCCCGCCCACAGGACCGCCGCCAACGCAGATGCGCTTGCCGCGCAGAAGGCCCCGGAACCCGCGCCCGTTCCCGCACCCGCCGCCGCGGCACCGGCCCCGGCAAAGGCGGTCGCCAAGGCAGAGCCGCGCGGCGACGTGGTCGAATCGGCCGTCGCCGCCTCGTCGATCCGCGTCAATGTCGACGTGCTCGAAAACCTGATGACGATGGTCTCCGAGCTCGTGCTTACCCGCAACCAGCTCCTGCAGATCCTGCGTTCGCAGAAGGACAGCGAGTTCTCCGGCCCGCTCCAGCGCCTCAATCACGTCACGTCCGAGCTGCAGGAAGGCGTCATGAAGACGCGCATGCAGCCGATCGGCAACGCCTGGTCCAAGCTGCCGCGCCTGATCCGCGATCTCAGCCACGAACTGGGCAAGAAGATCGACCTGCTGATGCACGGCCAGGATACCGAGCTCGACCGGCAGGTGCTCGAACTCATCAAGGATCCGCTCACCCATCTCGTGCGCAACTGCGCCGACCACGGGCTCGAACGCCCCGAGGAACGCCGTGCGGCAGGCAAGCCGGAAACGGGCCGGGTCAACCTCAACGCCTTCCACGAAGGCGGTCACATCATCATCGAGATCACGGACGACGGCCGCGGTCTCAACATCGACAAGATCAAGCAGAAGGCGATCCAGAACGGCGTGTGCAGCGAAGCGGAAGCCGCATCGCTCACCGACCAGCAGATCGCCCAGTTCATCTTCAAGGCCGGATTCTCCACCGCCGCCGTCGTCACCTCGGTCTCGGGGCGCGGCGTGGGCATGGATGTCGTGCGCACGAACATCGAGAAGATCGGCGGCACGGTCGAGCTCAAGTTCCAGCGCGGCAAGGGGACGAGCTTCGTCATCAAGATCCCGCTGACGCTCGCGATCGTCTCGGCTCTCGTGGTCGAATGCTCGGGCGAACGCTTCGCCATCCCCCAGATCAGCGTGCTCGAACTCGTGCGCGCCACGGCGGGTTCTGAAACCACGATCGAGCGCGTCAACGACTCGCCGTTCCTGCGCCTGCGCAACCGCCTGCTGCCCCTCGTCAGCCTGCACGACATGCTGAAGCTGGGCGAGGATCGCGGCATCGACGCTTCGGAAAGCTTCATCGTCGTCACCCAGGTCGGCACCTACACGTTCGGCATCATGGTCGACCGCGTGTTCGACACCGAGGAAATCGTCGTCAAGCCGGTCGCCCCCATCCTGCGCGACATCTCGATGTTCTCGGGCAACACGATCCTGGGCGACGGCTCGGTCATCATGATCCTCGATCCCAACGGGATCGCCGCCGCCTCGGGCGAATCGGCCAACATGGGCGAGCAGGCCGCCGCGGCCCAGTCCGACGAACGCGCGAAGACCGAGGGGCAGCGTATCGCCCTGCTGGTCTTCCGTGCCGGCGGCCAGGCGCCGAAGGCCGTGCCGCTGTCGCTCATCGCGCGTCTCGAAGAGACCGATGCGACGACGATCGAGTTCTCGGATGGAAAGCCGGTCCTTCAGTACCGCGGCAAGCTGATGCCGCTGGTGACGATCGATCCGTCCTACGCGATCCGCAGCGAGGGCCGGCAGTCGATCCTCGTCTTCGCCGACCGCAACCGGAACATGGGCCTGATGGTCGACGAGATCGTCGACATCGTCGAGGAGCGCCTCGAGGTCGAGATGAACAACGTCCGCCCGGGCATGGTCGGCTCGGCCATCATTTCGGGCAAGGCGACCGACGTCATCGACACCGCGCACTACCTGTCGCTCGCCTTCGGCGACTGGTTCGGCAAGTCGGACTCGCCCTTCGGGCAAACCCAGGTGCGCCGCCTGCTCCTCGTCGACGACAGCCCGTTCTTCCGCAACCTGCTGCAGCCGATCCTGTCGGTCGCCGGCTACGAGGTGACCACCGCCGACACGGGCACCCAGGCGCTGGCGATGTGCGAGGCCGGCCGGGAGTTCGACATCGTCGTCTCGGATATCGAGATGCCGGGCATGAGCGGCTTCGAGTTCGCCGAGGCGCTGCGCAAGACCGAGCGCTTCCGCGAGACGCCGATCCTGGCACTGTCCTCGCACACCCATCCGCAGGACATCGAGCGCGCGCGCCGCGTGGGCTTCACCGACTTCATCCCGAAGCTCGACCGCGAGGGCCTGCTGGCTTCGCTGAACGAGCTGAGCGCCAACAACCGCGTCGCCGCGGCCCAGTAGGCGCCGGGAAACAGGAGAGACATCAGATGAGCAATTCCCTCGTTTCCGCCGACCGTTCGAACGCCGTGAAGGCCGTCGGGGCCGACGTCGCCAACGACTTCGTCACGATGATGGTCGCCGACCAGCTCTTCGGCATCCCGGTCCTGACCGTCCAGGACGTGCTTGGGCCCCAGCGCGTCACCCGCGTGCCCCTGTCGCCGCCGGAAGTCGCCGGCGCCCTCAACCTGCGCGGCCGTATCGTCACCGCGTTCGACGTGCGCCGCCGTCTGGGGCTCCCCAAGCGCGAGAGCGACAAGCCGGGCATGAACGTGGTCGTCGACTTCAAGGGCGAGCTTTACGCGCTGATGGTCGACAATGTCGGCGAAGTTCTGGCGCTGTCGGCCGACACCTACGAGCGCAACCCCAATACCCTCGACCCGCGTTGGCGCGAGGTTTCGGGTGGCATCTACCGCCTCAAGGGCAAGCTTCTGGTGCTGCTCGAGGTGAGCCGCCTGCTGGCCATCAAGCGTGGCGGCGCCGAGGCCGCCTAGGCTTCCCTTGGCTTGAACCCAGCCGGACGCTAAACTTTCCTCTTCGCGCTTGCGAAGGGGGAATGTATGGCGGCGTCCGGCGACTTCGAGACATCGGGATGCGTGGCCGTCCTGCGGCTCGCCGGAAGAGATCCCGCCGCTGCCCGCGTCGTCTGGGCCTCCCCACAGTTTTTCGCCAATTTCGAACATGCCGGCGTCGGTGCTACGGCCTTTCCGGAAGGTCTGCCGGCGGCACTCGCCGGCACATTCGGCACCCTTGTCGACGGTCGCGACACGGTCGTCGCGTGCGAGGGCACGATCCTGTGCGGCCATCGCATCGAAGGCCGGATGGGCATCGCGGCGCTCGGCGGCGGCCTGTTCCTCGTCTCGATCCCGCTCGCCGCAGAAGACGACTCGGAAACCGACGATGGCCGGCTCGCCGAAATCCTCGATGCGATGCCGGTCGCCGTCGTGCTTGTCGGTACGGTCGACGGCAACATCCTGTGGATGAACGACGCGTTCCGCGAACTGCTCGGCGGCAGCGAATTCGACCTGATGGGCACGTCGCTTGCGGGGCACTTCGCGCTGCCCGGCGCCTTCAAGACCCTGATGGGTGCCACCGGTCCGGTCACGCCATCCTCGCCGGTGCCGACGGCGCTGAAGACCCTGTCGGGCGTCATGACGCCGGTCATCGCCAATGCCAAACGCGTGGCCTTCCGCGGCCAGAACGCGGCGATGGTCTCGCTGACGCGCGGACTCTAGACGCGGACCGGATGAGGACGATCAGATCCCGCGCTTGCGCGCGGCGGCTTCCAGCTCGTCGATCAGCTGCATGCCGGGGACGATCTCGGAGCGAACGAACTCGAGCCGCTTGTTGGGGCCGCCACTCGCCGTCGGGAAACGGTCGCGCCACAGCTGCATCTTGACCGACAGGCCGCACAGCACGCCGCCGATCGAGCGGTGGTTGGAGAACACCAGGTCCTTCATCTTCGCGAAGCTGTCGGCGTTGATGTCCTTCCAGAAGTCGGCGCTCTTGCGGTTGAACGCCTCGAAGCGGCCGGTCAGCGAGATGATGACGCCCGACAGCGACTCCTTGACCTTGTCCAGCATCTGCTTGGACATCCGGTCCTGCTTGATCATCTGGTTTTCCTCGAGCGGCTTCAGCCAGTCGAGGAACCCCTGGACCTGCGGGACGACGAGGTCGAGGCACGAACGGAAATAGGCGAGCGAAAGGAACGTGTCGCCATAGTCCTCGAGGAAGCGCGGGATCTCGGTCAGCGGCACGTTGAGCTTCTGCGACATCATGCGCAGGTTCTTGAGCGCGTCCTCGCGGTTGGGCGAGGCGATCAGCTTCATGATGTCGGAGACGTCGTTCACCACGAAATCGGCCGATCCGTAGATCTGCTGGATCAGCGGATGGGTGAACACCTTCATGTGTTCGGTCAGTTCCTTGCGCTTGCCTTCGGAGAGCTGCAGCTCCTTCTTCATGTCGATGCTGAGATTGAGTGCCCGAAGCGCCACCCGCAGCGTATAGACGTCGAACGAAGGGATGCTGCTCAGGCTCTGCAGCAGCGGCATGTCCTTGCGCAGCGGTTCGGCGTAGCTCTGGAAGACGCTGTGCAGCGCATCGAGCGGAACCTGGGCGGACTTGTGGCCCTGGTCCTTGTAGAGCTCGACGACGGAATCCAGACGGACGTTCTTGATCAGGCGCAGCCGGCGCAGGCCCGGTGTCTCGAGCGGGATGATGCGCAGCGGCAATATATGCAGCGCGTCCTGCCCCTCGGCATCGTACTCCTCGACATTCGCATCGCCGGCAGCTGGCGGCGGAACCGCTTCCGCGCCTGGATTGGGCACAGCGTGCGGGTCCGCGGCAGGTACGGCAGGCGTATCCGTATTTTCCATGGCGTCCTATTTACGACGCTCCGGCCGGATTGGCCAGTACGGATCAGTCAAATAGCTTGTCAATATCGGCTTGCGACGCGGTTACGCCGCTCGTTGCGGCGGCCGGCACCGGGACCGGTGCCGCTTTCGGGGCCGGCGGCGGAACGACGGTGGCCTTGATCGGCGCAGGTGCTACATCTGCAGTCTCCGGCGGCACTGCCGGTTGTACCGGGGGCTTGGGCGCGGCCGGTACGGCCGATGCCGCGGCACCTGCCAGGAGGGCGTCGATCTCGTCCTGTGTCCGGCCCTGGCCGGGCATCGAGGGGCCGTTCAGCAGATGGGCGTCCATGCGCTGGTCGGCCTGCTCGTCGGCCCGCGACTGCGCGATGTTGATGTTCTCCGGACCCCAGATGTTGACCATCGCCGCCACGCGCTGGTCGATGTAGCGCAAGGTGCTTACGACCTTCGATATACGCTGTCCGGTGATGTCCTGGAACGAGCAGGCCGTAAAAATTTCCGTCGCCTGGTCGGTGAGGATCTGGCCGGCTTCGCCCTGTTCGCCGGACAAAGTCCCGGCAATTTCCATGATGCGCTCGGCGGCGTTGAGGATGTCGGAGGTGGCCTGCTCGGTCGACGCGACGATCTGGTCGAGTTCGCTGGTCGCCGAGTGGATGCGGTTGCCGGCCTGCTGGACCTTGGGATCCTTGTTGTAGATCGAGGCGATCTCGGTCTTCGCGGTCTGGATATGCGACGCCATGCTCTGCAGTTCGGCGCGCAGCACGTCGAGGCTCTGCGTCTCCTTTGCCGCACCGATCTGCTTGAGCGTCCATTCGCGGAAGGAGGCGGCGATGCGCCGGGCCTCGTCGATCGAGACCACGCGCTGGCGCTCGTCGCGCATGCGCAGGAAAGCCCGGCCGCGCGCACTGTTCAAAAGAGCGTCTTCGATCGCGAAATAGTCGTCGTCCGATAGATCCAGCTTGGCCATTTTCCGTCAATTCCTGCGTTCGTCTGGCCGCGAAATTACCGCGGAAACCGCTAACGCAGGGTTAAGGCTCGGCCGTCAATCCAGGGTGCCGGCGACCGCCCGGCGGAAGACCCGCTCCAGCGCCGGCGCGTCGACCGGGCAGGGATTGCCGCCGGCCGAGGGGTCGCGGGCGGCCATCGTGCCGATCTCGACCGCGCGCGCGGCATCGACGCCGATTTCCGCCAGCGTATGCGGGATCTTGAGCGCCTTGCGGAACGCGAGGACCCACTCGAATACCGCCGCATAGTCGGCCCGCGGCAGGTCGAGAACCCGCGCCACAAGGCCCATCCGCCCTTCGATCGCCTTGCGATTGTGCTGCATCACGAACGGCAGGAGCACGGCGTTCGTAAGCCCGTGGTGGGTGTCGTAGAGCGCCCCGATCGGATGGGCGAGCGCGTGCACGCCGCCCAGACCCTTCTGGAAGGCGACGGCCCCCATGCTTGCGGCGGCCAGCATGCGCGCGCGCGCTTCGATGTTTGTGCCGTCCGCGACGGCGCGCGGCAGCTCGTCCTTGACCAGCCGCATGCCTTCGAGCGCGATGCCCTCGGCCATCGGATGGAATCCGGGCGCGCAATAGGCCTCGAAGCAGTGCACGAACGCGTCGATCCCGGTGGCTGCGGTGATGTGCGCCGGCAGGCCGACGGAAAGCTCGGGATCGGAAATGACGATGCCGGGCATCATCTTCGGATGGAAGATGATCTTCTTCTCGTGGTCGGCCTCGTTGGTGATGACCGAGGCGCGGCCGACTTCCGAGCCGGTGCCGGCCGTGGTCGGGATGGCGACCACGGGAAGCATGCCGTCGGGATCGACGCGCTTGAAATTGTCGCCGACATCCTCGAAGTCCCACAGCGGGAGCTTCTGGCCCGCCATCAGCGCGATGGCCTTTGCGGCATCCAGCGCCGAGCCGCCGCCGAACGCGATCACACCGTCATGCTTGCCGGCGCGCAAGGCCGCCAGCCCGTCTTCGACGTTCCGGCCGGTGGGGTTGCCCTTGACCTTGGCGAACAGGGCGGCACCGGAAAGCTTCAGCGCGCGCACGACCATCGGCGAGGCCGCGAGGCCCGCGTCGGTGACCAGCAGCGGACGCGACATGCCCAGCCGCTTGCACGCGGCGGCGAGTTCGTCGAGGCGGCCGGGACCGGCCCAGACGGTGGTCGGATAGTTCCAGTTGCCCTTGATCGTCATGGTCGAAGCGTTCCCTAAAGCGTCGTGCGCAGGTGGAAGGATTTCGGGCGCGTCAGCTGCTCGTAGCCCAGCGCCGACAGCGTGGCGCCCCGGCCGGTGTCCTTGACGCCCGTCCAGGCGAGACCCGGATCGAGATAGTCGCAGCGGTTCATGAACACGGTGCCGGTCTCGATGAGGGCCCCCAGCTTCTCGGCGGCGGCGGCGTCCATCGTCCAGAGGGCCGCCGTCAGGCCGTAGGCGCTGTCGTTCATCAGCGCCACCGCCTCGTCGTCGGACGAGACCTTCATGATGCCGATGACGGGACCGAAGCTTTCTTCGGTCATCACGCGCATCTTGTGGGTGACGTCGACCAGCACGTGCGGGGCGAGGTAGGGGCTGCCCGCCTTGTCGGCCGGAAAGTGCTTCGGGTCGACGAGTGAACGCGCACCTTGGCCGACCGCTTCCGCGATCTGGCCGCGCACGAAATCCGCCGCACTCGCGCGCACCATCGGCCCCAGATTCGTCGCCTTGTCGGTCGGATTGCCGAGCTTGTAGCCCTTCGTCAGTTCGACGAAACCGTCGACGAACGCCGGATAGAGGCTTTCGTGCACGTAGATGCGTTCGATGCCGCAGCAGGACTGGCCGGAATTGAAGAAGGCCCCGTCGACGAGGTTCTCGACCGCGTGCGCGAGATTGGCGTCGGCGCGCACATAGGCCGGATCCTTGCCGCCCAGCTCGAGGCCGGCGCCGATGAAGCGTTCGCCGATCGCGCGCTGGATCGCCCTGCCGCCGTCGACCGAGCCGGTGAAGCAGACGAAGTCGACCCGGGCATCGCCCACGATACGTGCGGCATCCGCGTGGTCGGTGTGCAGGATCTGGAACACGCCGGCGGGCAGGCCGGCCATCTTGGCGGCCTCGGCATAGCGCTCGGCGACCAGCGGCGTCTGGTGCGAATGCTTGAGCAGCACGACATTGCCGGCGGCCAGGGCCGGGATCACCGCGTTGACCGAGGTGAGATAGGGGTAGTTCCACGGAGCCACGACGAAAACGAAGCCCAGCGGATCGCGCCGCACGAAGCGCGTGAAGCCCGGCTTGGCGGCAGGTGCGATGTCGCCGAGCGCTTCGGGCGCGATCGCCAGCATGTGGCGGGCACGCTCCTCGAAGCCGCGCATTTCGCCCGGCGTCTGGGAGATCGGCCGACCCATCTGCCAGGTCAGCTCCTCGGCGATGGCATCGCGATGGACGAGCATCGCGTCGACGAACCGGGTGAGAGTGGCGACGCGCTCGGAGAGATTCGTGCGCCGCCAGCCGTCCTTGGCCTTCTGGGCGGCAGCCAGTGTCGCCTCGATCTGCGCGGCGTTCGCCAGCGGGCGCGTGCAGTATTCGCGGCCGTCGACCGGGCTGATCGTCTTCAGCGTCTTCATCGCGGTATTCCTCAGATGATCTCGAAGTAGCGCTGATGCTGCCAGTCGGTGATCGCCTTGTTGTACTCGCGCTGCTCCCAGTCGCGGGTCCCCGCGTAGTGCTCGACGAATGCCTCGCCGAACAGTTCCTTGGCGGCCTTGGAAGCGGCAAGCCGCTTTGCGGCATCGCCCAGCGTGCGCGGCAGCTGGAGCTTGGCCGGCGCTTCGACCGCATAGGCGTTGCCCTGCACGGGCTTGGTCGGCTCGATCTTGTTGGCGATGCCCCACAGACCCGAACCCAATGCGGCCGAAAAGGCGACATAGGGATTGATGTCGGCGGCCGCCACCCGATACTCGACGCGCTGCGACTTGGCCGAACCCGGAATGACGCGAAGTGCGGTCGTGCGGTTTTCCACGCCCCACATCGACGCGGTCGGCGCCCAGAAGCCGGGGATCAGGCGGGTGTAGGAATTGACCGTGCAGGCGATCATCGCCAGCAGTTCGGGCATCAGCATCTGCTGGCCGCCGATGAAATGTCGCATCGTGTCGGAGATGCCATGCGGCTTCTTCGGGTCGTGGAAAGCCGACTTGCCCTTCTTGTCCTTGAGCGAGATGTGCAGGTGTCCGCTCTGGCCCGGCCAGTCGTGCGACCATTTCGCCATGAAGGTCGCCATGCGGTTCTGCCGCTGGGCGAGGATCTTGGTGTAGGTCTTGAACAGCGCTGCCTTGTCGGCCGCGGCAAGGATGCCGTCCACGCCGATGGCCGCTTCCAGCACGCCGGCACCCGTCTCGGTGTGCAGGCCTTCGATCGCCACGTCCATCGCGCGCATCGTGTCGAGCAGGTGGTGGTAGAAATCCGCGTGCACCGAATTGCGAAGCATCGAATAGCCGTAGTAGCCGGGCGTGATCGTCTTGAGGTTCTTGTAGTTCTTCTCGCGCACCGTATCGGGCGTCTCGTCGAAGACGAAGAACTCGAACTCGGCGGCGGCCGACGCCGTCAGGCCCATGTCGGCGGCGTACTTGATCACCCGGCGCAGCGTGCCGCGCGGACACACGGCTTCGGCCCGGTCGGCGAACTCGGCAAGGAACAGCAGCGTCGAGGGTTCGAACGGGATGTCGCGGCACGTGTCGGGCAGGACGCGGACGGGCGCGTCGGGATAGGCCGTGTGCCAGCCCGTGTATTTCGCGTTGTCGTAGAGCTGGTCGTTCGAATCCCAACCGAGCACGACGTCGCAGAATCCGAAGCCGCCGGTCAGCGCGGACAGGAACTTCTCGCGCGACATGTACTTGCCGCGCATGATCCCGTCGACGTCGAAGACGCCGATCTTGACGTTGTCGATCTTGCGCGCGGCGATGAGTGCCGCCGCGTCTTCGGCGGTCTTGACGCTTCTCGGATCCATTGGGTTCCCCGTTTCGGACGACGGCGCAGGATGCCGTATCGGGGGCCCGTGCGCTAGCAGTTCGGCGAGTTCGGGCAGCTGCCGTTCTCGACGCCCCAGGGCTTGAAGGCGGGCATCAGCTCGACGACAAGCGCGCTCATGAAACGACGGAATTGCGCGTCGTCCGCGCGGGCCGGGCGCGGCGCCATGCCGGTCGTGCGCGACAGCAGGCTGCCGTACCTGCAGAAGCCCGCGACGACACGGAGGGAAGAGGCGCCGGCATCGAACGGCATCGAATTGGCCGCGTCGGTATTGCACGGATTGGAGGTGTTCCGCGCGAAATCGAGCGTGATCCGGTAGCCGGCCCGGGCCGCGCCGGCATCCGGCGCGAAGGTCAGGCCGTGCAGGTTCGGCTCCGCGTTCATGGCGCCGACAATGTCGGCGCCGGAGAACGGGCCGCCGTTCATCGCCACCTGCACGGGGCCGAATGCACGGGCCTGGAGCGGGAGGGACGGATCATAGGACGGGTACGCCGACCCGTAAGTCCGCGTGGAGTCCGCGGCACAGCCGGCGAGGGCGAAGGCCAGCGCAGTCGCGCAGGCGAGGATGGCGGGGCGTTTCATGCGGCCTTGCGTAGCTCCAATCTGGCCCAGACGTCAATCAGGGCGTCGACCAGCCTGTCCATCAGCGCATCGTCGTGGAAGGGCGTGGCCGTCAGCCGCAGGCGCTCGGTCCCGCGCGGGACGGTCGGGTAGTTGATCGGCTGGACGTAGATGCGATGGCGCTCGAGGAGGTCGTCGGACGCCCGCTTGCAGGCGCGCGCGTCGCCGACCAGCAGCGGCACGATATGCGTGGACGACGCCATCAGCGGCAGGCCGGCTTCGGCCAGCAGGCGCTTGAGCCGGGCCGCGCGCTCGGCGAGTGCGGCGCGCTCGACGGTGCTGCGCTTGAGGTGGCGGATCGCGGCGAGGGCACCTGCCGCGATGACCGGCGGCATGGAGGTCGAGAAGATGAAGCCGGGCGCCACGCTGCGCACCGCATCGCACAGGGCGGCCGAACCGGCGACATAGCCGCCGACCACGCCGAAGCCCTTGGCGAGCGTGCCCTGGACGATGTCGACGCGACCTTGCGCGCCGTCGCGCTCGGCAATGCCCGCACCGTGCGCGCCATAGAGGCCGACCGCATGGACCTCGTCCAGATACGTGATCGCGTCGTACCGTTCGGCGAGGTCGCAGAACGCGTGGATGGGCGAAACGTCGCCGTCCATCGAATAGACGCTCTCGAAGGCGACGACCTTGGGGCGTGCGGGATCGATCGCCGCCAGATGGCGTTCGAGATCCGCCGGATCGTTGTGCCGGAAGACGCGCTTTTCGGCACCCGAATGCCGGATGCCTTCGATCATCGAGGCGTGGTTGAGCTCGTCGGACAGGATCACGACGTCCGGCAGGAGCTTGCCCAGTGCTGCCAGCGTCGCTTCGTTGGCGTTGTAGCCGGACGTGAAGACGAGGGCGGCGGGCTTGGCATGCAGCCCCGCCAGCTCCGCCTCGAGCAGGACGTGCTGGTGATTGGTGCCCGAGATGTTGCGCGTGCCGCCGGCCCCTGCACCGTTGGCGCGCAGCGTGGTGGCCATCGCCTCGATCGTCGCGGGATGCTGGCCCATTCCCATGTAGTCGTTCGAGCACCAGACGACGACGTCGACCGGCCCGTGCGGCGCGTGCCAGACGGCGTGCGGGAACTGGCCGCACTTGCGCTCGAGATCGGCGAAGACGCGGTAGCGCCCTTCGGCCTTCAGGCTGCCGGTGGCGTCGGAGAAATAGCGGTCGTAATCCCTGCGCATCGTCGGAATCCCGGTCCGGTCAGTCCAGCAGGCCCTTGGCCTTGGCCGCCGCATGGCCGTCGTCGAGGCCCTTGCGGAACCGCACGAAGAGCTCGTCGATCTCGCTTTCGGTGATGATGAGCGGCGGGCAGACGGCGACCCGGTTGTCGAACAGGCCGCGCACCATCAGCCCGGCCGCCTCGCACGCCTTGGCGACCAGCGGGGCGACTGCCTGGGCGGGCGCGAAGCACGTCTTCGTCGCCTTGTCCTTGACGAGCTGGAGGCCGCCGATGAGCCCTACGCCGGACGCCTCGCCGACCAGCGGATGCTCGGCAAGCGCGCGCAAGGCCGCCTGGAAGCGGGGGGCGACGCGCCGGACATGGCCGACGATGTCGCGCTCCTCGTAGATCTTCAGCGTCTCGAGCGCCACGGCCGCGGGCACCGGATGCGCCGAATAGGTGTAGCCGTGGCCGAAGCTGCCGATCTTGTCGCTCTGGCGCTGCATGGCCTGGAAGACCGGCTCGGACACCATCACGGCGGAGATCGGCACATAGGCGCTCGACAGCGCCTTGGCGCAGGTCAGGATGTCGGGCTGCATGTCGTAGGTCTGGCTGCCCCACATGTTTCCGGTGCGCCCGAAGCCGCAGATCACCTCGTCGGCGACGAGCAGGATGCCGTACTTCTTCAGCACCTTCTGGATCTTCGGGAAATAGCCGGTGGGCGGAACGATGGCGCCGCCGGCACCCATGACGGGCTCGGCGAACATCGCGCAGATCGTCTCGGGATCTTCCGCAAGGATCAGCTTCTCGAGATTGGCGGCAAGGCGCGTCGAATAGGCGTCCTCGCTCTCGCCGGGCTCGGCACCGCGATAGTGATGCGGCGTCTCGGCATAGGCGACGGGGAAGATCGGCAGGTCGAAGTCGCGCTGGTTGATCGGCAGCTTGGTCAGCGAGGCCGCCGCGATCGTCACGCCATGATAGGCCTTCTCGCGGCTGATGATCTTCTTGCGCTTCGGCTTGTCCGCGGCATTGGACACGTACCAGAGGATCTTGATGGCCGTGTCGTTGGCTTCCGAGCCCGAACTCGCGAAGAAGACCTTCGACATCGGGACCGGGGCGAGCTCCTTCAGCTTCTCGGCGAGCACGATGCCCGGCTCGTGCGATTTGCCGGCGAAGATGTGGTAGTAGGGCAGATCGCGCATCTGGCGCTGGGCGGCTTCGGCCAGGCGCGGCTCGTTGAAGCCCAGCGAGGCGCACCACAGGCCGGCCAGACCCTCGATATATTCCTTGCCGTTGTCGTCGACGACGTAGATCCCGCGGCCCTTGGCCATGACGACCGGACCTTCGGTCTCGTGCGTGCGCAGGTTGGTGTAGGGATGCACCAGAGCGGCAATGTCGCGCGCTGCAAGCGAATTTCCGCGCGGTCGCAAGTCGTTCATGTCGGGTTGCTCCTCGAATTCAGACGATCCTATCGTACCACCGCCGCGGCTGTCCTGCGAAGGCCGTTCTCCTCCCGTTCCGGGTTCTGCCCAATCCGGCATCAAAATTCGATTGATTCGGTCGCGGGAACGATTACCAAGATTGCCCACAGGTCCACCGGGTATCGCGGCGGGGGTCGTTCGAGAAGAACTGGCACGAAAGGTGCCTCGTCCCCCCGCAGGCCGCCCGTAACAATGCACGGAGGAGAAACCGATGTCATCCAACCACACGATCCGCACGATGGCCTTTGCCGCCCTGGCGGGCGCAATGGCGTGCGGCTTTGCGGCCGAGCGGGCGGAGGCCAAGCCTTTCCGCATGTCCGTCTCGGGCGACGCGAACACGATGGATCCCCATTCGCAGAACGCCGGCAACGTCACGCTGCTGCTGCGCCAGATCTACGAGCCGCTGGTCCAGCGCGGCAAGAAGCTCGAACTCGAACCCGGCCTTGCCACCTCGTGGCGCCAGGTCGAGCCGCTGCGCTGGCGTTTCACGCTGCGCCCGAACGTCAAGTTCTCGAACGGCAACGCCTTCAACGCCGACGACGTGGTCTTCTCGATCACCCGGGCGAAGCACCAGTTCTCGCAGTACGGCATCTATACCGACACGATCTCCCAGGCGGTCAAGGTCGACGATCTGACGGTCGACATCGTCACGACGATCCCCGACCCGATCCTGATCCAGAAGATCCCGTCGGTCTTCATGATGGACAAGGAATGGAGCGAGGCCAACAACGCCACGCGCCCGCAGAACGCCGTCGCCCGCGAGGAGTTCTTCACCGCGCGCAACGCGATGGGCTCGGGCCCGTTCATGGTCCGCAGCCGCGAGCCGGACGTGCGTACCGTCCTGGCGTCGAACCCCAACTGGTGGAACAACGCCGCGCGTGAAGGCAACGTGACCGAGATCGTCTTCCAGCCGATCGCGCAGGCCGCGACGCGCACGGCGGCCCTGCGTTCGGGCGAGATCGACTTCATCCTCGATCCCCCGGTGCAGGACGTCGGCCAGCTCGGCCAGGCGCCGGGCCTGAAGATCGTCAACGGGCCGGAAGTCCGCACGATCTTCATCTCGTTCGACACCAGCCGCGCCGAACTCCTCTATTCGTCGGTGAAGGGCAAGAACCCCTTCAAGGACATCCGCGTGCGTCTGGCGATGTACCACGCGGCCAACATCGACGCGATCCACACCCGCGTCATGCGCGGCTCGTCGGTCAACACCGGCTCGCTCTATCCCGAAGCGGTCAACGGCTATTCGAAGGACGGCGACAAGCGCTATCCGTTCAACCTCGCAGAAGCGCGCAAGCTGATGCGGGAAGCCGGCTACGCCGACGGGTTCGAGGTCACGTTCGACTGCCCGAACAACCGCTACATCAACGACGAGGCCATCTGCCAGGCGCTCGTGGCGATGTGGTCGCAGATCGGCATCAAGGCGAACCTCAACGCGCAGCCGCTGGCCACGTACTTCCCCAAGGTCCAGCGCGACGACACGTCGCTCTACCTGCTCGGCTGGGGCGTTCCGACCTACGACGCGCTCTACTCGATCCAGGCGCTGATCCGCACGCGCGACGGCCAGCCCGGCAACGGCAGCTGGAACCACGGCCGCTTCTCCGATCCCGACTTCGACCGCGTCATCGACAAGGTCAAGACCGAGCTCGACCAGGACGCGCGCCGCAAGCTGATCGGCGAGTTCAACAAGCTCTACCACGAGCGCGTGCCGCACATCCCGCTGCACCACCAGATGATCCCGTGGGCCACCCGCTCGAACATCGACCTGGTCCATCGCGCGGACAACCAGCTCGAAGTGAAGTGGGTCAAGGTCAACTGATAAGTCGACGTCCGGCCGGCTCCGGTCCTGCGGGACCGGAGCCGGCCATTTTTCCAAGGGACATCACCCCCCGCCGATGATCGCCTTCGTGATCCGCCGCCTGCTGCAGGCCATTCTCGTGATGATGGCCGTCGGCTTCGTCGCGTTTTCGCTGTTCGCCTATGTCGGCGATCCGGTGTCGATCATGCTCGGCCAGGATTTCACCGAAGAGACGCGCGTGCGCCTCGTGACCGATCTCGGTCTCGACAAGCCGTTCTTCGTCCAGTACTTCAACTTCCTCGTCAATGCGGCACAGGGCCAGTTCGGCATTTCCTATCGCCTCGCGCGCCCGGTCACCGAGCTGCTGCGCGAACGCCTGCCGGCCACGCTCGAGCTGTCGGCGTGCGCTGCCGTCCTGGCACTCGTCGTCGGCGTGCCGATGGGCGTCTATACCGGCCTCAACCGCGACACGTGGATCTCGCGCCTGCTGCTGACGGTCAGCCTCGTGGGCGTGTCGCTTCCCACCTTCCTGATCGGCATCCTGCTGATCCTCGTCTTCTCGGTCCTGCTCGGCTGGCTGCCGTCCTTCGGGCGCGGCACGACCGTGGCGCTGGGCTGGTGGACGACGGGATTCCTCACGCCCACCGGCCTGCGCGCGCTGATCCTGCCGTCGATCACGCTGGCGCTGTTCCAGATGACGCTGATCATGCGCCTCGTGCGCTCGGAGATGCTCGAGGTGCTGCGCACGGATTACATCAAGTTCGCCCGCGCGCGCGGCCTGCACAACCGGGCGATCAATTTCGGGCATGCGCTGAAGAACACGCTCGTCCCCGTGATCACGATCACCGGCCTGCAGCTCGGCGGCATCATCGCCTTCGCCATCGTCACCGAGACCGTGTTCCAGTGGCCGGGCATGGGCTTCCTGTTCATCCAGTCGGTGAGCTCGGCCGACATCCCGGTGATGGCGGCCTACCTGCTGCTGATCGCGTTCTTCTTCGTGGTGATCAACCTGATCGTCGACCTGCTGTACTACGCCGTCGATCCGCGCCTGCGCGTCGACCGTGCGGCGGCGGGCGGCCATGGCCATTGACGGGAAGGTAGCGGCAGTCATGGACGCGATCCGCAGGGCGCTCGATTCCGACATCTATTTCAGCTTCAAACGCTCGCCCGTCGTCGTGATCTCGGCGATCGTGACGGTGCTGTTCTTCGCCGGCGCCATCTTCGCGCCGCTGATCTCGCCGCAGAATCCGTTCGACCTGCGCCAGCTCAACCTGATGGACGCCTCGCTGCCGCCGGCCTGGCTGCCCGAAGGCCTGCCGCAGTATCCGCTGGGCACCGACACGCAAGGGCGCGACGTGTTCTCGACGATCCTGTTCGGCAGCCGCATCTCGCTGCTGGTCGGCATCCTGTCGGTCGTCTTCGCCATGGTGCTGGGGATCGCGCTGGGCCTGCTGGCGGGTTATCTGGGCGGCACGGTCGACGCGGTCATCATGCGCATCGCCGACGTCCAGCTCTCGTTCCCGGCGATCCTGATCGCGCTGCTGATCGACGGCGTGGCGCGCATCGTCATCCCGCGCGATCTCCATCACGAGATCGCGATCTACGTGCTGATCCTGGCCATCGGCTTTTCGGGCTGGGTGCAGTACGCGCGCACGGTGCGCGGCTCGTGCATGGTCGAGAAGAGCAAGGAATACGTGCAGGCCGCGCGCGTCATCGGCCGCCATCCGGTCGCGATCATGCTGCAGCATGTGCTCCCCAACGTGCTCGGCCCCGTGCTCGTCATCGCGACGATCCATCTCGCACTCGCCATCATCACCGAGGCGACGCTGTCGTTCCTCGGCGTCGGCGTGCCGCCGACCCAGCCTTCGCTCGGCACGCTGATCCGCATCGGCAACAACTTCCTGTTCTCGGGCGAATGGTGGATCACCGTCTTCCCGGGGCTCGCCCTCGTCATCATGGTGCTCGCGGTCAATCTCCTCGGGGACTGGCTGCGCGACGCGCTCAACCCCAAGCTCCGCTGACCATGGCCGCCGAACGCCCGCTCCTCGAAGTCAAAGGCCTGCGCGTCGAGTTTCCGACGCGGCGCGGCACGCTCGTGGCCGTCGACGACATCTCGTTCTCGATCGCACCCGGCGAAGTGCTGGGCGTGGTCGGCGAGTCAGGTGCCGGCAAGTCGCTGACCGGGGCCGCGATCATCGGCCTGCTCGAGCCGCCCGGCCGGGTCGCCGGCGGCGAGATCCTGCTCGACGGGAGGCGCATCGACAACCTGCCGTACGAGCAGATGCGCCGCGTGCGCGGCAAGGAAATCGGCGCGATCTTCCAGGACCCGCTGACCTCGCTCAATCCGCTCTACACGATCGGCCGCCAGCTGACCGAGACGATCTCGACCCATCTCGACATGCCGGAGAAGGCGGCGCGCGAGCGCGCGATCCAGCTCCTGCAGGATGTCGGCATCCCGGCGGCCGAGCGGCGCATCGACCACTATCCGCACCAGTTCTCCGGCGGCATGCGCCAGCGCGTGGTCATCGCGTTGGCGCTGTGCGCCAATCCGCGCCTGATCGTCGCCGACGAGCCGACGACGGCACTCGACGTGTCGATCCAGGCGCAGATCATCACGCTCATCAAGCGCCTGTGCCGCGAGCACGGGACGGCCGTGATGCTGGTCACGCACGACATGGGCGTGATCGCCGAGACGGCCGACCGCGTGGCCGTCATGTACGCCGGGCGTATTGCCGAGGTCGGCCCGGTGCGCGATGTCATCCAGCGCGCGCGCCATCCCTATACCGAAGGGCTGATGGGCTCGATCCCGAAGCTCGGCAACCAGCAGGCGCGTCTCGCCCAGATCGACGGCGCCATGCCGCGCCTGACCGCGATCCCGAAGGGCTGTGCCTTCAATCCGCGCTGCACGAAGGTGTTCGACCGCTGCCGGAGCGAACGCCCCGAGCCCATCGCGGTCGGTGAAAGCCGGGTCGCGTGCTGGCTTTACGACAGCCAGAGCAAGGCGGCCGCCCAATGAACGCGCCCGCTTCCGGACCGCTTGTCGTCGCGCGCGATCTGGCGCGCCATTTCGACGTGTCGAAGCCGCTGCTCAACCGGCTGATCGATGGCGTGCCGCGCCAGATGCTGCGCGCGGTCGACGGCGTGGATTTCGAGATCCGCAAGGGCGAGACGCTGTCGCTGGTCGGCGAGTCCGGCTGCGGCAAGTCGACCGTGGCGCGCCTCGTCGTCGGGCTCTACCGGCCGACGCGCGGCTCGATGGTGTTCGACGGCACCGACATGGCGAACCTGGATTCAAGGTCGGAGATCGAGCGCATCCGCAAGCGCTTCCAGATGATCTTCCAGGATCCGTTCGCCTCGCTCAATCCGCGCTGGCGCGTGGGCAAGATCATCGCCGAGCCGATCGTCGTGCACGGGCTGATGAAGGATCCCGTGGCGATCCGGGCCCGCGTCGACGAACTGCTGCGCCAGGTCGGCCTGTCGCCGGCCGACCAGGAGAAGTTCCCGCACGAGTTCTCCGGCGGCCAGCGCCAGCGCATCTCGATCGCGCGGGCACTCTCGTCGAACCCGGAGTTCCTCGTCTGCGACGAGCCGACCTCGGCGCTCGACGTGTCGGTGCAGGCGCAGATCCTGAACCTGATGAAGGACCTGCAGCGCCAGCTCGGCCTCACGTATCTCTTCATCAGCCACAATCTGGCGGTCGTCTATTACATCTCCGACCGCGTCGGCGTGATGTATCTGGGCAAGCTCGTCGAGGTGGCCGACGTGCAGACACTCTTCACGCGCCCGCAGCATCCCTATACGCGCATGCTGCTCGACGCGATCCCCGATCTCGACATGTCGGGCCGCCCGCGCACGCCGGTGGCGGGCGAAGTGCCCAACCCGATCGATCCGCCGTCGGGCTGCACGTTCCATCCGCGCTGTCCGTTCGCCAACGACCGCTGCCGCACCGAAGTGCCGGTCGCTCGCGCGGCGAAGACAGGTGCAAGGGTCGCATGCCACGCGGTCGAGGAAGGGCGCATGCCCGAACTCGTGCGCGAATACGCCCCGCCCGTGTTGCCGGGCTAGAGCGGCCCGGCTAGAGCGGCTGGGTCGGATAGCCGGCCGACTTCAGGTCGGTCATCAGCTTCTCGCCCGCTTCGCGGTCCACGACCTCGACCATCGTCTCGATCATCACGCTCTTGGCCGACTTCTCGGTGAAGATGCGCTGGTGCTCGATCTCGACGATGTTGCCGCCGGCCGTGCCGATGCGGTGGGCAAGATCGCCCAGTGCTCCCGGCTTGTCGGCGATGTCGATCGAAAGGCGCAAGAGCCGCCCGTCGCGCGCCAGCCCGCGCAGCAGCACGCTGGAGAGCACGCGCGTGTCGATGTTGCCGCCGCACAGCACGAGGCCCACCTTGCGGCCCTTGAAACGGTCGGGATGGGCGAGCACGGCGGCAAGGCCGGCGGCACCCGCACCTTCGGCAACAGTCTTCTCGATTTCGATCAGCAGAACGATGGCGCGCTCGACCTCCAGCTCGTCGACGACCAGCACCTCGCGCACGTCGCGTTCGATCGTCGGCCAGCACAGCTTGCCGATGTCGGCGACGGCGATGCCCTCGGCGATGGTCGGGCCCCCGGTGTGCACGGCCTCGCCGGCCTTGCGCTGGGCGGCGGCGGCGAACGCCTCGACCTCGACCCCGTAGATGTCGATGGCGGGCTTGATCGCGCGCGCCGCGATCGTGCAGCCCGCGATCATGCCCCCGCCGCCGACCGGAACGACGAGGGCGTCAAGCTCCGGCACGTCGGCCAGCATCTCCTGGGCGAGCGTGCCTTGCCCCGCGATGATCGCGGGATCGTCATAGGGATGGACGAAGACGAGGTTCTCGCGCGCGGCCAGATCGCGCGCGAACGCGGCGGCTTCGGCCAGCGTGTCGCCTTCGAGGATGACGCGCGCACCATGATCGCGCGTGCGCGCGACCTTGGCGTTGGGCGTGGCCTTGGGCATCACGATGGTGGCGGCGATCCCGAGCCGCTTGGCGTGGTAGGCGACGGCCTGCGCGTGGTTGCCCGCCGACATCGCGATGACGCCGCGCCGGCGTTCGTCGGCGGTCAGCTGGGCGAGCTTGTTGAGCGCACCGCGTTCCTTGAACGAGGCGACGAACTGGTGGTTCTCGAACTTGATCCAGATCTCGGCGCCGGCGATCTCCGACAGCGTGCCCGAGCGCAGCGTGGGCGTGCGCAGCACGTGGCCCTTGATGCGCGCGGCGGCTTCATCGATATCGCGGGCGGTGACGGCCATGGTCATTTGCGTCCGTAGCTGTCTTCGAGCCGCACGATGTCGTCCTCGCCCAGATAGCCGCCCGACTGCACCTCGACGATGCGCAAGGGATCGTCGCCGACATTCTCCAGCCGGTGCACGCAGCCGACGGGGATGTAGACCGACATGTTCTCGCGCAGCATCAGCACGTCTTCGTCGCGCGTGACGCGCGCGTGCCCGCTGACGACGACCCAGTGCTCGGCGCGCTTTGCGTGTTTCTGCAGCGAGATCTTCGCCCCCGGCTTCACCATGATGTGCTTGACCTGGTGGCGCGGCCCCAGATCGACGGTCTGGTAGGTGCCCCACGGACGGTAGACGACGGGATGCGCCGTGGCTTCCGGGCGGCCTTCGGCCTTCAGCCGGTCGACGATCTTCTTGACGTCCTGCGCGCGGTCCTTGCTCGCGACCATCACGACGTCCTTGGTCGCGACGACGATCAGGTTGTCGACGCCGACGGTGGCGACGAGCCTGTCTTCGCTGCGCAGGTACGAGTTCGTCGTGTCGGCCGCCACGACGTCGCCCTCGACGACGTTGCCGTCGCCGTCGCGCGTCCCCAGTTCCCACAGCGCGTTCCACGCCCCCACGTCCGACCAGCCGAGGGAAGCCGGCACCACGGCCGAGCGCTTCGTGCGTTCCATCACCGCATAGTCGATCGATTTCGACGGGGCCTTGGCGAACGCGTCCTTGTCGAGGCGCACGAAATCGAGATCGCGCGTGGCCTTGGCAAGCGCTTCGCGCACGGCCGCGTCGATCGCCGGCTCGAAGGCGGCAAGCTCGGAAAGGAACGTGCCGGCGCCGAACAGGAACATGCCGGAGTTCCACGCCCAGCCGCCTTGCGCGAGGTAGCCTTCGGCGGTGGCAAGATCCGGCTTCTCGACGAAGCGTTCGACCGCGAAGGCGCCGTCGATGCCGGCAAGGGCGGCGCCGCTGCGGATATAGCCGTAGCCGGTCTCGGGTGCCTGCGGTTCGATGCCGAACGTGACGAGCTTGCCGGCGGCGACCGCCCGGCGCGCGGTCGCGACGGCGGCGGCGAAGGCGGCTTCGTCGCGCACGACATGGTCGGACGGGAGCAGCATCATCGTCTCGCCCGCGTCGAGCAGGCGCGCGGCGGCGGCGGCGGCGGCGGCCGTGTTGCGGCCCACGGGCTCGAGCAGGATGGCGCGCGGTGCGATGCCGATGGCGCGCAGCTGCTCGGCGATGATGAAGCGGTGTTCCTCGTTGCACACGATGATGGGCGCCCCGAACGGGGCTGCGGCCACGCGCGCGGCCGTGTCCTGGATCATCGTGCGCGGCCCGGCCAAAGCGAGGAGCTGCTTTGGATAGAGCTCGCGCGACAGCGGCCACAGCCGCGTGCCGGAACCCCCGGAGAGGATGACGGGCACGACCGGCCCGGAAGACACTACCATCGTCATTGCTCCTGCAACCTCAAGCCCTTGCTAGCCCATTCCGGTATCGGATGCCAGCGTGCGGGAGAATTGACCTGGATCATGGCGCGGGCAAGGCGGCGGGGCCACGATCCGGACGTCATTCCCCGAAGGAGAACGCCATGTGCCCGACAGCCACTCTCGAAAAGGCGAACCTCGTCGCGTCCGGTGAAGGCATCCGGGACATCGTCGTCCAGATCGACGATGCGCCGGGATCGGATACGTGCCTTGCCTTCGCGGCCGCCTTCGCGCGCCGCCACGGCGCCCATCTGGTCGCCCTCATGGTCCAGCTTGCGCCGCAGATGCCCGGCCGCGTGCGCGCCGAGGTCGGCGAACTGGTGCTCGACGCATGGCGCAAACACGCGGCCGTGCGGGCGCAGGCCATGGCGGACACGGTCGCCGCCGTCGGCCGGGCCGAGGGCATCGACATCGAGTTCCGCGCCGTCGAGGGCCTTCCGGAGGAGATGCTGATGGCCCATGCGCGCCACGTCGACCTGACGATCCTCGGCCAGGCGTCCGGCGACGCGGCGGCGGACCAGGCGCGGACCATCGAGGCGCTGCTGTTCGGCTCGGGCCGGCCGATCCTGCTGCTGCCGTCGGTCGGGACGTACAAGACCGAGCTTCGCCACATCCTGTGCGCGTGGAACGCCAGCCGCGAGGCCACGCGCGCCTTGGCCGACGCGATGCCGCTGCTGCGCCGGGCCGAGCATGTCACGGTCCTGTCGGCTGACCCGCCGGGTGCCGCACATCGCGACGCGGGCGCCGACATCGCGCTTCATCTCGCGCGCCACGGCGTCAACGTGCGCACGAGCCCGACCTACTCCGGCGACCTGACGGTCGGCGACGCGCTGCTGAACCGGGCCGCCGATCTGGGTGCGGACCTGCTGGTGATGGGTGGCTACGGCCACAGCCGCACGCGCGAGGCGATCTTCGGCGGCGCCACGCGCCACGTCCTCGACCACATGACGCTGCCGGTGCTGATGTCGCATTAGCGGCGCGGGTCGAGCCGGTCCTGCAGCACGTCGGCGACGAGGTTGATCGCCGCGACCGTCAGCAGGATCGCGAGGCCCGGCCACAGCGCCAGCCACGGCGCCTGCCAGATCGTCTCCTGGGCGCCGGTCAGCATGTTGCCCCAGCTCGGCAGCGGCGGCTGGATGCCAAGGCCGAGGAACGACAGCACGCTCTCGAACAGGATCGTGCCGCCAACG
The DNA here is from genome assembly GCA_965279525.1 of Tagaea sp. GTDB lineage: Bacteria > Pseudomonadota > Alphaproteobacteria > CACIAM-22H2 > CACIAM-22H2 > Tagaea. The sequence continues at coordinate 455,102 of CBDIIB010000002.1, forward strand.
GCAAGGGCGGTCGCCACGAGGATGGGGGCGGCACAGTTGGGCAGGATGTGCGCTAGCACGATGCGCGACGGCGAGGCACCCAGCGCTTGCGCCGCGCGCACGAAATCGCGCGCGCGCAAGGCGAGCGTGGCGGCGCGCACGAGGCGCGCGACCTTGGGCCAGCCGAACGCCGCGACGATGGCGACGATCCGCCACAGCCCGGCGGCGTCGGCATCGGGAAGGCCCAGCTTTGCGGGATCGACCGCCGCCAGCACGATCAGGACCGGCAACACCGGCAACGACAGCACGGCATCGGTCACGCGCATCAGCACCGCGTCCACGCGCCCGCCGGCATAGCCCGAGACAAGGCCGATCGCCGTGCCGAGGCTCGCGGCGGCGAGTGCGGCGGCGATGCCGACGGTGAGCGACACGCGCGCACCGAACGCAAGGCGCATGGCCACGTCGCGGCCAAGTTCGTCGGTGCCCAGCGGGTGCGCAAGGCTCGGGGGCGCATAACGCTGCATGAGATCCACGGCCCCTTCGTCGTAGCCGGTCGCCGCGGCTAGCAGCGGGGCGAACAGGGCGGCCAGCAGGGCCGGCAGCAGGATCGCGGCGGCGAAGGCAATGCGTGGGTTCATGTGTCGCCGCCGCCGCGCGCGAAACCGATGCGCGGATCGAGGGCCGCATAGACGAGATCGGCCGCGAAGTTCGCAAGGATGACGAGCAGGGCCGCCATCAGCAGGCAGGCGAGGGCGAGGTTGAAGTCGCTGGCGAGGATCGCGTCGTAGATGAGCTTGCCCATGCCCGGATAGGCGAAGATCGTCTCGGTGACGAGGGCACCGGAGAAGAGCCCGCCGAAGCCGAGTGCGGCCACCGTCGCGACCGGGACCAGCGCGTTGCGCAGCACGTGGCCGACGAGCACGCGGCGCTCGGACGCCCCCTTGGCCCGCGCGGTACGGATCCAGTCCTGCGCCAGCGCTTCGCTCGCCGCCGCGCGCATGTGGCGCGCATATTCGCCCGCCTCGACGAGCGCGAGTGTGGCGACCGGCAGGATGAGGGCCTGCAGGTGCTGCCAGAGGCCGTCCTCGCCGGGCGGGGGCAGGGCGCTTGCCGGCAGCCAGCCCAGCACGACCGCGAACAGCACGATCATCAAAAGGCCGAGCCAGAAGGTGGGCACCGCCGCCGACACGAAGGCAAAGCCGTTGATCGCCGCATCGAGCCAGCCGCCGCGGCGTGCCGCCGCCAGCAGCCCGAGCGGCAGGCCGATGGCGAGTGCCAGTATGAACGACGCGAGCATCAGCGCCGCCGTGTTGGCGAGATAGGGGCCCACGGTGGCGAGCACGGGCCTCGAGAAGATGCGGCTGTAGCCGAGATCGCCGTGCAGCAGGGCCACGAGCCAGTCGAAATAGCGTGCGGCAAGCGGCCGGTCGAGGCCGTGCAGTTCGCGCAGGCGCCTGATGTCGTCGGGCGTGATGTTGGGGTTGCCCGAGGCCATCAGGTCGATGGGATCGCCGGGCATCAGCCCCAGCAGCATGTAGATCGCGAAGCTTGCCGCGAGCAGCACGAGCAGGCCCTGCAACGCGCGCTGGCCTGCATGCCGGATCATCGCGGGCGCCAGTGCTCGACGCGCAGCGTCGAATAATACTGGTGGCCCGTGGGCTCGATGCCGACGAGCCATTTGGGCACCACGAACGGATCGGAGCGGTAATAGAGCGGCAGCACCCATGCCTCCTCGGCATAGAGGGCCTGCATGCGCGCCCAGATGATCTTGCGCGCCGCCGGATCGAGCTCGCGCTCGACCGTGTCGATGGCCGCATCCATCGTGTCGCTGCGGATGCCTGGCTGGTTCTGCCCGGCCCAGCCGTTCGCTTCGGTCGGAATGCTCTCGGAATGCAGCGTCGTGCGCGGCACCGCTTCGGGCGAGGAGAACCACGCGTACATCGCCATCTGGAAGCGGCGCTGGCGCAGCGTCTCGCCGAAATAGACGCGCGCGGGTTCGTTGCGGATGCGCACGTCGACGCCGGCACGCTTCCACTGGCTCTGCAGCACCTGCTGCACGGTCTCGCGGATGCGGTTGCCGGCGGTGGTGCCGAACTCGAACGAAAGCCGCTCGCCGGCCGCGTTCTGGCGCACGCCGTCGACGATCCTGTCGTAGCCGGCGGCGGCAAGCAGCGCCTGGGCGCGCGAAAGGTCGAACGGCCAGGCGGGCGTGTCGGGCGCATAGATCGAATCGCGCGGATTGACGAACGAGCGCGCGACCGGCTGCTTGCCTTCGAAAAGCTGGCGCACCAGCCCTTCGCGGTCGAGGGCCAGCAGCAGCGCCTGGCGCACGCGCCTGTCCTTGAACGCGGGGACTTCCTGGTTGAGGTCGACATGCTCGTACAGCAGGCTCGGCACGTAGGTGAAATCGAAGCGCGCGGCCTGCCGCTTTTCCAGCGCCAGCGCCTGGTCGAGCGTGAAGCCGAGCTCGCCCGCCACATAGTCGATGCTGCCCGACAGCAGGTTGGCTTCCATCGCGGCCGTGTTCTCGACCACGCGCACGACGATGCGCCGGAAATGCGGCTTCGGGCCATGCCAGTGCGCGTTGGGTTCGAGTGTTATCGAAGCGCCCGGCTGCACGGCCACGATGCGGTAGGGGCCGTTGGCAAGGGCCGGGTTCGCGGGCTCGGTGTCGTAGGCGGTGCGCCGGCGGTAGGTCTCGGGATCGGACTCGAACCGCGCGCGCTCGACATGGTCGGGCAGCAGGTCGAACTGGCTGAAATCGTTGTAGCTGAACGTCACGCGGTCGTTGGTGAACACGATTGTCTTGTCGTCCGGCGTCTCCACTTTCAGGATCCGCCGGTAGCCTTCGCCGCTGGCCACGCCCGAGCGCGGATGGCGGCCGACGTCCCAGGCGAGCACCGCGTCCTTCGCGACGACCGGCCTGCCGTCGCCCCACTTGGCGTCCGGATGGATGCGGAAGGTGACTTCAGCGCCCTCTTTGCCGCCTTCCAGCGCCACGCGCTTCGCCCCGCCGTTCTCGAAGGTCGGCAGCCCGACGCACATGAGGCAGACGAGCTTCCAGTCCTTGTCGTAGGTGGTGAGCGGCCGGCGCGCCATGCCGAGCACGTAGCTCTTGGCCGCCATCGAATCGATCATCGGATGGAGCGTGGCCGGGAACTGCGTGATGCCGATCGTGAGCGTGTCGCGGACCTGCGCTTGCGCCGTGCCCGCAAGGGCGAGGAGGGCGGCGGCGAGGAACGCGACGGGGCGCATCGGGGCTATGCTTCCTTCTTGGTGCCGTCGCCGCCGCCGTGCGCCAGCGACCACTTCACGGGTGCCTCGAGGAACCTGCGCACCTCGGCAAGATCGGAAGCACTATAGGCTTTCTGCTTCTCCGTCTCCTTCAGCACGTCCCACCAGGTGGCAAGTGCATGCAGGTCGACGCCCTCGGCCTTCAGCCCGGCGATGGCCTCGGGGAAGATGCCGTAGTGGAACACGACGAAGGCGTGCGCGACTTTCGCACCGGCCTTGCGCAGCCCATTGACGAACAGCATCTTCGAGCCGCCGTCGGTCGCGAGATCCTCGACCAGCAGCACGTTCTGGCCTTCGGCAAGGTCGCCCTCGATCATCGCGTTCATGCCGTAGCCCTTGGGCTTCTTGCGCACGTAGAGCATCGGCAGCTCGAGCCGCTCGGCGATCCACGCGGCATAGGGGATGCCGGCGGTCTCGCCGCCGGCGACCGCGTCGATGCCGGCGAAGCCGACCTTGCGCTCGATCGTGGTGACGGCCATGTCCATCAGCTTGTTGCGCGCGCGCGGGAAGCTGATCAGCTTGCGGCAGTTGCAGTAGGTAGGGCTGGCGAGGCCGGATGCGAAGATATAGGGCTTCGTCGCGTTGAACTGGATCGCCCGGGTCTCGATCAGGATGCGCGCGGTCGTCTCGGCGATCTCTTCAGGCGACATGGAAGCTCCTTGGAATGACACGATTTCCCGGTTGTAGGCGGCCCCCGGCAGGGCCGCAAGAGTGTCCGGCAGCGGATTCCCATACCGCAGATCGACGGCAAATATTACCGGTCTTCGACCGGGATCGGCACCCTGGCCCGGCAGAAACTGCAGGCCCCGGGCCGTCTGGCCGTCGTATGTAACTGTTACATAACGATAAAATTTACGGCACGGCG
>CBDIIB010000003.1:0-640944 GCA_965279525.1 Tagaea sp.
GCGCACTGTGCGCGACGGCGCCATAGAGATCGCGTGCCGTGAGGCTGCGGTAGAGCAGCGCCGAGATCAGCAGCGCATAGGCGGCCGCCACGGCCGCGGCCTCGGTCGGCGTCGTGATGCCGCTGTAGATGCCGCCCAGCAGCACCACGGGCATCATCAGGGCCGGGAAACGCGCGCAGCGTGATGCCGGGCAGTTCGCGGATCGGGACGGGCGCTTCGACCGGGAACTTCTTCGCCTTGGCCTGGCGGTCGACGATGATCATCTGGGCCGCCGCCATCATCAGGCCCGGGATCACGCCGCCGATGAACAGGTAGCCGATGGAAGCATCCGAGACGAGCGCGTAGATCACCATCGGGATCGACGGCGGGATGATCGGGCCGATGACGGCCGTGGCCGCGGTCAGCGCCGCCGCGAAACTCGGCGTGTAGCGGTTGTCGCGCGTCATCATGTTCTGCATGACGCGACCCGAGCCGGCGGCATCCGCGATCGCGGAACCCGACATGCCGGCGAAGATCAGGCTCTGCAGCACGTTGACCTGGGCGAGGCCGCCACGGAAGCGGCCGACCAGCGCGTTGCAGAAGGCGAGCAGGCGCTCGGTCATGCTGCCGATGTTCATCAGCTCGGCGGCGAGGATGAACAGCGGCACGGCGAGGATGACGTAGTTGGTGTACATCCCGTTGAGGAACTGCTCGGCGACGGTGCCCATGTCCTGGCCCGCGAGGAACAGGTAGAAGACCGAACCGGCGATCATCGCGTGGCCGATCGGCAGGCCGAGAAGCGACAGGCCGGTGATGGCCACGAGGCAGAGCGAAAAGGGGCTCGCGAAATTCATACGCCCGAGCTCGCCTTGGTGGGATCGAAGGCTTCCGGCGCCTTGCCGCGCATTGCCTGAGGCACCCAGCCACATGTAGCGGGCGATCGCGGCGACCGCGAACAGCACGTAGATCGAGAACAGCCAGTCGAAGCGGATCTTCATGTAGGCCGTGCGCTGGACGCGCATGAACATGACGTAGTCGACGACCGCCGGCAGCGACATGGCGTAGAGCACGACCAGCGAGACGGCGGAGAGGATGCACATGATGCGGCGCGTCGACGGACCGACGGCGCCGTAGATCAGGTCGAAGCGGATCTCGTCGCTCTCGCGCACGACGAACGCCGCACCCCCACAGGACGAGCCAGATCCACATGACGACGCTGAGCTCGTGCGACCAGCCGACGGGCAGATCGAGCGCGTAGCGGAAGACGATCTGCACGAGGAAGGCGAGGAACATGACCGCGAGCATCGCGGCCGCGACGTTCTCGGCCCGCAGCTCGAGCCAGCGGTAGACTGCGGGGAAATTCATGGACGTGCCGGACCGGGTGACGGCGAGGGGGCCGGGAAGGCCCCCTCGCGCGCCGGTTGCGTTAGAGAGCGTTGATCTTCTGCACCATGCCGGCCGGCCATGCTCTTGGCGAGGTCGGAAGCGAGGTACATCTTCTGTGCGTGGTCGCGGAACGCGGCCTGGTCGGGCGCGTAGACGTCCAGACCCTGCGCCTTGAAGAAGTCGACGAGTTCCTTCTCCTTCTTGGCGTGCTCGGCGTTGCTCCAGTTGACGGCGCTGTCGGCGGCGGCCTGGAACGCGGCCTGCTTGGCCCCGCTCATTTCCTTCCACACCTTGCTCGAAACCGTGAGCAGGTCGAAGCCCACGAGGTGCGAGGTCAGCACGATCTGGCCGCTCACTTCGTAGAACTTCATGTTCTGCACGTTCGGCAGCGGATTGTCCTGGCCGTCGATCGCACCGGTCTGCAGGCCCGTGTAGACCTCGCCGTACGCCATCGGCACCGGGTTGGCGCCGAGCGAGCGGCCGAGGAACTGCCACGCGTCGCCGCCGGGCATGCGCAGCTTGACGCCGGCGAGATCGGCCGGCGTGTTGATCTTCTTCTTGCCGCGCAGGCCCACGTGGCGCGAGCCGAAATAGGTGGGGGCGAGGATGCGGATGCCGAGCTGGTCTTCGGCCATCTTCTTCATCTGCTGGCCGACGTCGCTGGCGAACACCTTGCTCATGTGGTCGACGTCGCGGAACAGGTACGCGGCCGTCATGATCGACCAGGCCGGGATCTGGTTCGACACGTCCTGCGGGGCGATGTTGCCCATCTCGAGATTGCCGCGCTGCATGGCGACGAGCTCGGTGCCCTGCTTGAACAGGTTGCCGCCGTAGTAGTTCTGCACCGTGTAGTCCGCACCGACCGCGGCGGTGAAGCGCTTCATCATCTCGGCGCGGATGTCCTGCTCGGAGAACACGGCCGAGAAGCGCAGCGTCGGCTTGGCCTGCGCGCGTGCGCCGGAGGCGGAAAGGGCGAGTGCGGCCGTACCGGCTGCAAGGAAGGTGCGCCTGTTGGGGGTCAGCGTCATCTGGGGTCTCCTCCACGGGGAAGTGCGCGTTATGCGTCTGAGCGTCGGAATATTCTATATGAGGAACAAAGTTTCAATCTAAAAATCTCGTTTCATCATAGATTTTCATTTTTATCGTAGTTTCGGTGGACTCGTGCCATTGTTGTAGCCTCCGGCCATCCTTGGACAGGGACGGACATGGGCATCGAGTTCCAGACATCGACCGTCGCGGAGAAGATCTACGACCGGCTGCGCGCCGACATCATTTTCGGTCGCCTGGCACCGGGCCGCCGGCTGCGCCTCGACGGGCTTGCGCAGGATTACGGGGCGAGCGTCAGCACGCTGCGCGAGATCCTGAACCGCCTCGCGTCCGACGGTTTCGTCGTCGCCGAAGGCCAGCGCGGCTTCGGCGTGGCGCCGGTGTCGATGGCGGACTTCAAGGAGATCGCCTCGCTGCGCCTGCTGCTGGAGATCCATGCGATCCGCCTGTGCTTCGCGGCCGGCGACGTCGAGTGGGAAGGGGCAGTCGCGGCCGCCCACCACAAGCTCGTCGCGATGGAGCGACGCATGCTCGCCGGCGAGCGCGGCGTGACCGAGCAGTGGAAGCGCTACGACCGCGAGTTCCATCAGGCGCTGATCGCCGGCTGCGGCTCGCAGACGCTGCTCGACATCTATGCCGGCGTCTACGACCGTTATCTGCGCTACCAGATGGTCGCCGTGATCTTCCGTGGTGCGACCGCCGCGGACGAGCACCAGGCACTGCTCGACTGCGCGCTGCGCCGCGATGCGGACGCCGCCGTGGCGATCCTGCAGGCGCATATCGACGGCTGCCTCGCGCACACCCGTGCCGGCGGCCTGCTCGAACCGGGTGCGGCGTATGCACCGGACGAGGATGCCGGGGCCGAGACCGTCGCCGACAACGCCTACCGGCGCATCCGGTCCGACATCCTGTCGGGCAAACTCGCACCGGGCCAGAAGCTGAAGCTCGACGCGCTCAAATCGGGCTATGCCGCCAGCGTCAGCACGCTGCGCGAGATCCTCAACCGCCTCGCGTCCGAACGGCTGGTCGTCGCGGAAGGCCAGAAGGGCTTCCACGTGGCGCCCGTGTCCGTCGCGAGCCTCCGCGAGATCGCGGCGCTGCGCCAGCTATTGGAGTGCCACGCGCTCGAGCAGTCGTTCGCGGCGGGCGACATGGAATGGGAAGGGCGCGTCGTCGCCGCCCACCACAAGCTCGCCCGCCTCGAAGAACGCATGGCGACGGGCGATACTGAAGCGACCGCGGCATGGAAGCGCTACGACTGGCAGTTCCACCAGTCGCTGATCTCGGCGTGCGGGTCGAAGGCGCTGATCGCGGCGCACGCGGCCGTCTTCGACCGCTACCTGCGCTACCAGATGACCGCGCTCAGCTACCGCGGCGACATCGCGTCGGGCGAGCACCGGCAGATGCTGGACTGCGCGCTGAAGCGCGATTCAAGCACCGCATGCGCCGCACTGCGCCGCCATGTCGAAGGCGGCGTCGTGCATGCGCTGGCGACGGGAACGATTCGCTAGGGCTTCAACTGCCCCAGATCTCGCGCGTGGCCGACGCGTACCAGCCGTGCGTGAAGACCGCCTCGTTGTGGCGGAATGCCGATGCGTCTGCCGGCGTGCGCGGGCTGACGCCGCCCGCCCCCTGCACGGCGACGATGCCTTGCGGTGTGGCGCGGAAGATGTCCGCGACCGAGATGCCGTAGTCCGGCCCCACCAGCGAATAGCAGGTGTTGGCATAGACCGGCGCTTCGGCGGGCTGCGCGTTGATCGACGCGGCGATGGCGCGGGCCACGAACTTGGCCTGGCTCGACGCGGCGAAGCCCGATTTCGGCATGGCACCAGCGATCGACGCGTCGCCGATCACGTGGATGTTCTTGTGGCGCGTCGATTCGAACGTGAACGGATCGACCGGGCACCAGCCCGTGTCGTTGGCAAGGCCTGCGTCGCGCGCGATCTTGCCGGCGAACTGCGGCGGGATCACGTTGGCGACCGCCGCCTTGTGACGCTGGCCGAATTCGCTGACGAGCGTGAGCTCGCCTGGGATCACCTCGACGATCTTGCCGTCCTTGCCCAGCGGCACCCATTCGATCAGGCCCGGATAGAGGGCGGCCCAGCCGTCCTGGAACAGCGGCTGCTTGGAGAACGCGTCCTTGGAATCGAGGGCGAGGATCTTCGAGCGCGGCTTCGTCGTCTTGAGGTAGTTCGCGATCATCGAGATGCGCTCGTAGGGCCCGGGCGGGCAGCGGAACGGGTTGCCCGGGATCGACAGCGCGACGACGCCGCCGTCGGGCATCGCCTCTAGCTGCTGGCGCAGCAGCACGGTCTGCGGACCGGCCTGCCAGGAATGCGGCATGCGCAGCGAGGCGGCCTCGTCGTAACCGTTGATGGCGCCCCAGCGCAGGTCGATGCCCGGCGAAACGACGAGCCGGTCATAGGTGAACGTCTGGCCGCCGGCGGTGCGCACGCTGCGCGCGACCGGGTCGATGGCGACGGCAAAGTCGCGCACGTGGCGCACGCCGTGCCGGCCTGTCAGTGCCGCATAGGTGTGCGTGATGTCAGACATCCGCTTCAGGCCGCCCAGCACGTAATTCGAGCCGGGGCAGGTCTGGAACTCGGACTTCGGCTCGATCAGCGTGACCGCGATGCCGGGATCCTCGAGCCGGATGAACTTGGCGGCGGTGGCGCCGCCGAAGCCGCCGCCGATGACGACGACGCGCGCCTTGGCGGGCGCTTCGCTCTGCACGGCGCAGGCGGAAAGGGCGGAAGCGGCGAGCAGCGAGCCCGTGAACCCGCGACGGGAAAGGACGATCGGTTTCATGTCGGACTCCCTCAGCGCCAGTTGGCGGAAATTTCCTTGGCGATCGCCGCGATTTCGGCGTCGCTGAAGCCCTTGGCGTGGCGGTTCATCATCGTCGCCGGGCGGCGGTCGTTCTTGAAATCGAGCATCGCCTGGGCAAGCTGCGTTTCGGTGCGCCCGTTGATCGACGGGATCTCGCCCGCACTGCGCCCGGCCGGGCCGTGGCAGCCCGTGCAGGTGGCGGCCAGCGTGCGTCCGCTGGCAGGGGCCGGCGTCTGGGCGAAGGCGGGGAGCGAGAATGCGAGCGTGGCGATCGCCAGCAGCGCGAGACGGATCGGCCTGATCATCGGGGGGAGTTCCTCTCTGAACTTTCCATTCAGTTCAATCGAGTATGCTGAGTGCGCCGGACGATGGCAAGGCGCACAAAGGGTGTATTCGCCCGGCCTTGCCGCGCACAACCCAACGATTCTAAACACGGCCTTTAGTTTGATTGGGATCGGGGGTAAGACTCCCCGATGCTCGTCGACATCGCCCTCAATTTCGCGACACCGAACGGACGCGATCCGCAACCTGCATTCGAAGATTCGTTTGCCCTCGCCCGCCAGGCGGACAGCACCGATTTCGCGGGCGTGTGGATCGCCGAGAACCATTTCCAGGGCGACCATTCGAAGGCGTCCAGCCCCGAGATGCTGCTTGCCGCCCTCGCGCGCGAGACGAAGAACCTCCAGCTCGGCTTCGGCGTGTTCCCGATGCCGATCCGCGATCCGCTGCGCATGGCCGAAATGCTCGCCACGCTCGACCTGCTTTCGAACGGGCGCGCGATGTGGTCGATCGGGCGTGGCGTCACGCCGGTCGAACTTGCCGGCTTCGGCGTGCCCTATGCCGAGGCGCTGGCCCGCATGCTCGAAGGCCTGGGGGAACTGCGCAACATCGTCATGCGCGGCGAGGTCGAGCGCAACGGCATCCGCGAGCCCGTCAATCCGGCACCCAACGCGCGTCTGGTGCGCGGCTGGATGGCGTGCATCAGCGCGCCGACGTTCGATCTTGCGGCCGATCTGGGGATGGACGCGCAGTGCGGTCCCTACGAGCCGTGGCCGATCGCGGCCGTCAATCTCCAGCGCTATCGCGAGCGCTATCCGCAGGGCCAGTCCTCGTTCACGCTTGCCGCATTCGCGCACGAGGACCGCGCCGAGGCGCGCCGGCTTGCCGGCCCCGGCCTCGCCTGGGCCTATCGCCACATTCTCGACGGGTCGGGCCCGCTGCTGAAGACGCAGATCGAGACCAACGAGGCGTTCGCCTCGTTCCGCTGGATGGTGCCGCTGATCGAACGGCCGGTCTCGCTGCCGGCCCTCGAAGCGCTGGGCCTGGCGGTCGTCGGCACGCCCGACGATCTCGTGCGCCATCTCGAGAAACTCGCCGCCGCCGGCCTCACGCGCGTTTCGCTGATGCTGGGGGCGGGCGACGTGGCGCGCGAATCGCTGCTCGCGTCATGCGCCCTGATCGGCGCCAAGGTGCTTCCGCGCGTCGCCGAGCCGCGCGTCGTCACCGAAAAGCTGCTGGCCTGAAACGATAAATATTTGATTTAATTCATATAATCTGAAATCCGGGCCAATTGATCCAGATCAACGATTTACACACTAACTCCGTGTGATTGTCGGGGCCATCGAAGGAGCCCCCCGATGAGCTGTCCCCGGACCTGCATCAGCGAAGCGACCGAGAACGAGAAATCGACGTGCCGCACGTCGTGCTCGAAGGTCGAGCGCATGGTCCACGACATCCTGCGGCCTTCGCCGGTCTCGGCCGGCCTCATCCTCGCGCAGGCCGACATGCTGGCCGCCCTCGGCACGCCGGCGATGCCGCGCCTTTAATCCCCAGACTTCTGGCCCCGGGCCGTCCCGGCGCGTTGACGCTGGACCTGCCGGACTGGCAGTCTCCGGCCGGTCAAGAATCCGAAACGGGGAGATCCAGATGATCGGTTCATTCGCGCGGCTTGGCGCCGCGGCATTGCTGGCGTTCGCCGCACTTCCGGCATCGGCCCAGGCACCCGTGCCGGTCAAGTTCGCGCTCGACTGGGCGCTGCAGGGCAACCATGCCGTCTTCTCGATGGCGCTCGACAAGGGCCACTTCACGCGCGAAGGCCTCGCGGTCACGATGGATCGCGGCTTCGGATCGGGCGACACGGTCACCAAGGTCGCTTCGGGCGCCTACGACATCGGCTACGCCGATCTCAACACCGTCATCCCGTTCAACGCCAATCCGGCGAACGCGAACAAGATCACCGGCGTGCTGCTGGTGATGGACCAGTCGCTCGCCGCCGTCATCCTGCGCAAGGGCACGGTCGCCAATCCCAAGGGCCTCGAAGGCAAGAAGCTCGCCGCACCGGAAGCCGACGCCGGCCGCATGCTGTTCCCGGCCTTCGCGCGTGCGCAGGGCATCGACGGCTCCAAGATCGTCTGGCAGACCGTCACGCCGCAGCTGCGCGAGACGCTGCTCGTCCAGAAGCAGGTCGACGGCGTCACCGGCTTCATCTCGACCAGCGTGTTCAACATCAAGATGGCGGGCGTGCCCACTTCGGACCTGATGGTCTACCGCTACAACGAATACGGCGTGGACCTGCTGGGTTCGGCGCTGATCGTCAGCCAGTCCTTCGCCGAGAAGAACCCCGAGACGGTGCGCAAGTTCGTGCGCGCGTCGATCGCCGGGATCCGCGACGCGCTTGCCGACCCCAAGGCCGGCATGGCCCAGCTCAAGCAGCGCGACCCGCTGTTCAACGAGGCGATCGAACTCGAGCGCTTCGAGATGGTGCGCGACCTCACGATGCTCACCGACAACGTCAAGCGCAACGGCCTGTCGGCCGTTCCCGCCGACCGTCTGGCCAAGTCGGTCGAGACGGTGGCGCAGGCCTACAACCTGGGCGGCAAGGTCAACCCGCAGGACGTCTACACCGACAAGTTCCTGCCGCCGGCCGCCGGGCGTCGCATCACGCCTTAGCGGACCACGCGGCGATCGAGCGCCTGTACCCCTCGGGCATCGCGAGGCCGGCGATCTCGTCCGGCGCGAACAGCCCGAGGGCCTTGTGCTCGTGGCTGATGCGCGGGGTCACGCCGGCAAGCGGCGCGCAGGCATAGGTGACGATCAGCACCTCGCCAGCACCTTTTATGTCGTAGAGCCAACTGTCGAGAATGCGCGTCACGCGCACGGCGAGGCCAAGCTCCTCGTCGATCTCGCGCACGCACGCCGCGACGGGATCCTCGCCGGCTTCGAGCCGGCCGCCGGGCAGCTCCCATTCCTCGCGCTCGTTGCGCAGCAGGCAGAACTTCCCGTCGATGGCGACCACGCCCTTGATCGAGACCGGGAAGCGCGGCGGCATCATCCGCGTGCCGCGATCGCCTTCAAGGCCCCGCCCAACGAACCTTCCTCGAGATAGCGCAAGCCGATGAGCCCGCCGAGCAGGATCGCACCCAGGGCCAGCACCGAGCCCGCCGCCAGCGTCGACACGCCGGTGATCCCCTGGCCGATGGTGCAGCCAAGGGCCGTCACGCCGCCGGTGCCCATCAGGGCCGCCCCGGCGAGATGGCGCAGGAAATCGCCCGTCTGGTTGAAGCCTTCGATACGGAACTCGCCCGACGCCTTGGCGGCGACGAACGCGCCGCAGACCACGCCGAGCACGCTTGCGACGCCGAAGCCGATCTTCGAGCCGGTCCACGTCATCGCATAGACGAGCGTCTCGCCGATGGGTGCCACGAACGTGAACGAGGCGAGCGGCACGGGATCGAAATCGTCGTTGCCGACGATGCCGGTGATCGCCCATCCGGCGACGACGATCAAGCCGACGGCGATGCCGGCGACGATGTCGCGCGTGCTGGCGCGGAACGCCGCGTCCTTGAAACAGTAGTAAAGGAGCCCTGCGATCGCGGCCCCGGCGATGGCGGCGCGCGCAATGTTCGCCGGCAATCCGGCGAGCGCGGCAAGATCGGGCAGGCCCTGCGCTGAGAGGCCCGCCCGGCGCAGGTCGATGGCGGCCGGCTCGATGACCGCGACGCGCAACGCCGCCGTCAGGCCGCGCAGCGTCATGTACGCGAAGAGGCCGAGGACGAGGAACACGACGAGGCTCTTGAGGTTGCCGGCCCCCAGCCGCACGAGCGTGCGGTTGCCGCAGCCGCCGGCGAGCGTCATGCCGAAGCCGAACATCAGCCCGCCGACGATGGCGCCAAGCCAGCCGAATGTGGGTGCGAGGTAAATCGACTTGCCGAGGTCGACAAGGCCGCCGGCATGCAGGACCTGGCTGCCGGCGATGGCGACGGCGATGGCGAGCAGCCAGGCCCGCATCCGGTTGTGGTTGCCGAGGAACACGATGTCGGACAGGGCGCCCATCGTGCAGAAGTTCGTGCGCTGGGCGACGGCGCCGAAGGCGAGGCCGGCGGCGAAACCCCAGAGAGCCACGGTCTGGTGGACGGGAAGCTCGTTCATCGTCGCGAATGTACCGCTTGCCCGGATTGCGCGACAACCCGTAAGGTTTGCCGCGTTTTCCGGAGACCGCGATGACCGTCACCACACTCGACGTCAAGGGACTGAACTGCCCGCTGCCGGTGCTGCGTGCCAAGAAGGCGATGGGCAGCATTCCGCCCGGCGGCACGCTGCGCGTGCTGGCGACCGATCCGGGTGCCGCGCGGGATTTCGACGCGTTCGTGCGCGCGACCGACGCCACGCTCGTGAGTTCGTCCGAAGCCGACGGCGTCTTCGTCTTCGAGATCCGCAAGGCCGGATAGCAAGCGCTGCGATGACAGGTGCCAACGCACGCAAGGAAGGCCTCTGGCTGCTGGTCCTGCTCGCCGTCTTCTGGGGGGCCAACTGGCCGGCGATGAAGCTCGCCGTGGGCGAGCTCGGCCCGTGGACCTTCCGCGTCGCGTGCGTCTATGTGGGGGCGGCAGGGCTGTTCGCGCTGGCACTCGCGCGCGGCATCCCGCTGGGCCTGCCGCGCGGGCGCATCGGCATGCTCACGCTCGCCGCGGTGCTCAACATCGCGGTCTGGCAGGTGACGTCGGCCTATGCCCTGACGCTGATGTCGGCCGGGCGCGCGGTGCTGGTCGCCTTCACGATGCCGCTATGGGCGGCCGTCTTCGGTGCCGCGTTCGCCGGCGAAAAGTTCACGGCGCGAAAGACGCTCGCCCTTGCCATCGGCATCGCGGGTCTCGGCCTGCTGGCGCTGCCGGCCGGCGACACGCTTGGCAACTCGCTTGCGGGCTTGGCGCTGATGCTGTCGGCGGCGATCGCGTGGGGTGCCGGAACGGTGCTGCTGAAGGCGCAGCGTTTCGCGATGTCGGCGGTGTCGCTGACGGCCTGGCAGCTCGCCATCGCCGGCGTGCCTTTGATCCTCGGCATGCTCCAGTTCGAGATTTTCGGCCCCCCGGGCGCCATCCTGCCCAAGGGCGGCTTCACCGTGACCGGTTTCGCCGGGGTCGCCTACGCGGCGACCGTGCCGATGATCTTCTGCCACTGGGCGTGGTTCCGCACGCTCGAGATCCTGCCGGCGTCGGTCGCCTCGATCGGCACGCTGGCCGTCCCGGTCGTGGGCGTCCTGTCGTCGGCATTGCTGATCGGCGAGCCGATCGGCTGGGCCGAACTTCTGGCGATGGTGTGCGTCGTCGCGGCCCTGGCATTGGCGCTGATCGCACCGGCGCGCGAAGCCGCGTCCTAGTCGGCGGCGAGCTTGTCCGGCGGGTTGCCCGCTTGCGCGGCTGCGGCCGCGGCGGCCGCCTTTCGCGCCTGGCGGCGATGCACGAAATAGAGGATCGACGCCGAGAACGCGAATACGCCGAGCATGATGTAGAGGAAGTTGTGGGCGATATCGCCCATCGCCGCCTCGAGCGCATGGCCGAAGACGTAACCGAACCCGGCGAACGAGAATGCCCAGACGAATGCGGCGAAGAAATTGAGGACCGCGAAGCGGACGGGATTGACGCGCGCCATGCCCATCGCGAACGACGCGAAGTTGCGCACGCCGTAGATGAAGCGGAACGACAGGATGAACCACGTGTCGTAGCGCTTGAGCATTTCGAGCGCGCCGTCCACGCCGTGGCGCCAGTTCGGCCGTTTTTCGAGGATGCGCGTGCCGTAGCGCCGGCCGAGCCAGAACCACATCTGGTCGCCCGCGAAGCTGCCGAACCACGCCGTCAGCAGCAGGATCCAGAAATGCAGCGTGCCCTGCTGGGCGGCGGCACCTGCGAAAATGACGAAGGTCTCGCCCTCGAAGAACGTCCACACGAAGATGACCGCGTAGACGAGTGTTCCGTACTCGGCGACAAGACGCTGGATATCGTTCGAAAATTCCAAGAAACCCATCCCGTCCGGATTGTGGTACCTTATTCCCAGCCCTAAATTCGGTCGCGACGTTACCACGTTCCCGGATCGACGGAAGGGAACGGGGCCACGAGGATCGGGAGAATGACGATGATGTTTCGTTTCGCTTTTGCGGTCGTTGCAGCCGGTCTCGTCCTGGCGGGACCTGCCTTGGCCGAGGATCCGCGGCCGAACAGCACGCCGCCCAAGGTCAACAAGGACGCCGACAACATCAATGCGGCAAACCAGCGCGTCTTCCACGCAGGCCCGGGCAAGCCGCTTCAGGGAACCGTCTGGACGCCGCCGTCCGCCGTCGTGAAGACCGAGAAGGCGCCGCCCAAATAGGCGGTCAGGGGGCGGGGGCCGACAGGTCCACCGGCCGGACGGCCGTTTCCGTGCATTCCGTGGCACCGCCAAGCGTGCGGATGCAGCGGTAGCGGGCGTTGGGGTCCGCCTTGGCCGGCGGTTCGCCGTTGAAGCGGACGAGCTGGTCGCACAGCAGCGCACGATCGCCGGTCAGGTACATGCCTTCGCATCGGCCGGGCAGGAAATTCGGGCCGAGCAGGATGGCAGCACCAAAGATGCCGGCACCGACATGGGTCGTATAGGGGTCGGTGAAGTTCTTCACCTTGGTCGGGACCGCGCTGAGCGGCGGGCTGCCCTGGATGCTCGGCGTGCGATCCGAACAGGCGGCGACGGCCATGCCCAGCAGGAGCACGGCGGCGGACGTCCGGAGACGGGGTGATAGCTTGAACATATCTAAAATTTGAACCAAATTAATTAAGAAACCGTAAATCCTCCGACGAATCAGCCATTCGCCTTGTAAAGGGCCATTTCGTGGAAGAAATCGTCGAAAGCGGCCGTCGGGGTCACGCCGGTGGCCGCCTCGAAGCGCACGACCGCTTCGAGCGGCAGGTTGCGCACGGGGGCGAACAGATTGTCGAACACGGTCAGGAAGTCGGCCTTGGTGAACTGGGCGACGTCGAGGCCGTCGCCGAGCTGGACGTACTTGTTCGGCCCCAGGCTGATCGATGTCTGCTTGTGCTGCATGATGCGGAAGAACCACTCGCGGCGCGTGTCGAAGCGCTTGAAAGCCTTCGCGATCTTGACCAGCATCTGCCAGAAGATCGTCTGCGCGCGCGGGTCGGCATAGAACTCGTCCCACGTGAACGCCTCGCCGGCGCGTTCGCGGATCTCGTCGACGATGAGCGTGCACTGCGCGTTCCATTCGTTCTCCTCGTCGCCGACGAGCGAATGGATGAAAAAGAAAAAGTTGTGCAGCATGCCCCGGTCGAGCTGCTGGGACTGGAAGAAGTCCGACAGCGGATGCACGACGAGGCGGCCGAACGAGTTGGTCCGCCGGTTGACCTGCTGGGCGTCGACGATGGTGCTGACGATCTGCGAGAAGACCGCCCGGTAGAAATTGTCCATCTCGCCCGACACCTTCATCGCCTCGGCGATGCGCGTGACGTCGTCGGCACCGATGTTGCCGCCGCGCCGCTCGACCTCGGCCTCCACCGTCTTGACGAAGGCGTCGAGCATCGTGACGACGGCGTGGCGGATCTGCAGGGGGCCTTTTGCGAACATGATGGCGCTGAGACTAGCCCTTGGCGCGGCGCTTGGGAATCGTTCCGCGCAGGAATCCTTCCTGCTGCGGCGGGTGCCAATCGCGGTGCCAACTGCTAGGCTTGGCACCGGTCGAGGAGTGGGGAAACAGGGTTGTCCAACGACGCATCGCTCTATGCCGGCAAGACGGTCCTCGTGACCGGTGCCACCGGGCTCTATGGCCGCACGCTGGTTCCGCGGCTGCTGGCGCTGGGGGCCCGCGTGCGCACCGTGTCGACGCGCGAAGCGCCGCCCGGCTTTCCGGGCGGGGACAAAGCCGTCGAGCATATGGCGGGCGACCTTACCGACAGGCATTTCGCCGATCGGGCGGCGGCAGGCGCCGACGGCCTGTTCCATCTCGCCGGCAGGCGCGGGTCGATCGCCATCCAGATCGCGCGCGCGGCGACGATGCTCGGCGAGAACACGCTCATCTGCATGAACATGCTCGAGGCAGCGCGCCGGGCGAAGATCGCGCGCATCGTCTATGTCAGCACGGTATCGGTCTATCCGCCGCTCGAACTCTATCGCGAGGACCTGACCTGGTCGGCGAATCCCCATCCGGCGAACGAGTATGTCGCCTGGGCCAAGCGGATCGTCGAGAAGCTGATCGAGGCCTACCGGATCGAGTACGGCATGACCAACATCGCCGTCGTGCGCCCGGTCAACACGTTCGGCCCCCACGACGACTTCGATCCGAAGACGGCACTCGTCGTGCCGGCCCTCATCGCGCGGGCACTTTCGGGCGAGAATCCGTTCACGGTCTGGGGCGACGGATCGGCCGTGCGCGACTTCCTCTATGTCGAGGATGCCGTCGACGGCCTGCTCGCGGCCTACGAGCGCGGCCTGGGTGCGGGGCCGGTCAATCTGGGCAGCGGGCGCGGCTATGCGGTGCGCGAGGTCGTGGCGAGCGTGCTCGCGCATTCGGGCATGTCGCCCGAGGTGCGCTGGGACACCGGCAAGCCGGCGGGCGAAGCACGTAAAGTGGCCGACACGACGCGCGCGAAGGCGATCCTCGGATTCGAGCCCCGGGTCGGGCTCGACGAAGGGATACGCCGGACGATCGCCTGGTATCGCGCGGCCGGACGATAGAAGACGAAGGGACGGGACGGCGTTCGGGGATGGTCAGGCGTTTTGCGATCCTAGCGTTCTTCGCGATGCTCCTCGCATTCGCGGCAATCCTCCATTCGGCGAACCGCTTTGCCGAGGCGGCACTCGTGCGCGCGGGCACCCATGCCGCCGAAATCGTCGCCCAGGGTTTCACCAACTCCGTCTGGCCGCAGATCCGCGACGCGATCCTCGGCCAGTCGGCGCAGTCGGACGAGACGCTGCGCGCGCGATCGGAGACGCGCCGCATCGACGGGCTGCTGCGCGCCTTCCTCGCCGGGACCGACATCGTCAAGGTCAAGATCTATGATCTCGACGGGCGCGCGATCTATTCATCCGAGTTCGCCGACATCGGCCAGGACAAGACGGCCCAGCCGCCCTATGAGGAAGCCAAGCGCGGCACGATCGGCAGCGCGCTTACGTTCCGCGAGCGGATGAACGCGTTCGACGGACCCCGGACGGATGCATACATCCTGGGTACCTACGTGCCGATCTTCGGAGCTCCGGGGACGGTCGACGGCGTCTTCGAGTTCTATTCTGACCAGACCGCCGTGGTTTCCGACGCGCGCGCGCGACTGTGGCTGCTGGCAGTCTCGCTGGCACCGACACTGCTGGTGCTCCACGCCGTCCTCTCGTTCTACGTCTGGCGCGTCGACCGCACGCAGCGCCGCCAGCGGGCCGAACTGGTCGCGATCGCGGACCGCCTCGCGAGCGAGCAGCGCCAGCTCATCGATGCCAACGACGCCAACGCCGCTCTCGTCGGCGAGCTGAGCCGCGCCAAGGCGCAGGCGGAATCCGCCAACGTCGCGAAGTCGGCTTTCCTCGCCACGATGAGCCACGAGATCCGCACGCCGATGAACGGCGTGGTCTCGACGACCGACCTGCTGGCCGAGACCAGCCTCGACGAAACGCAGAGCCGCTATGTCGGCATCATCGCCCGCTCTGCCGATATCCTGATGGGCGTCGTCAACGACGTGCTCGATTTCTCCAAGCTCGACGCAGGCGCCATGCGCGTCGAGGCGACGGACTGCAATCCCGTGCAGATCGTCGAGCAGGTCGTCTCACTTCTCGAGACCGCGGCCGCCGAGAAGCGCATCCGCGTGTCGGTCGACGTGGCGCCCGACATGCCGGCATTCGTGCGCACCGATCCGGCGCGCCTGCGTCAGATCCTGCTCAATCTCGTCGGCAACGCGATCAAGTTCACGCCGGCCGGCCGCGTCGACATCGCGCTGGGCGTGCGTCGGGCGGATGGCGTCCAGCGCCTGTCGATAGCGGTCGCCGACACGGGCATCGGCATCGAGGCCGACGTGATTCCGACGCTGTTTTCCCGTTTCAGCCAGGCGGACGGCTCCATCACGCGGCGATTCGGCGGATCGGGTTTGGGGCTCGCGATCGCACGCCAGCTCGCCCGCCTGATGGGCGGAGACATTTCGGTGGTCTCTTCGCCCGGTGCCGGATCGACTTTCACCCTCGACATCGAGGCCTGCACGGGGGCCGCGCCTGCCGACGCCGAGCCGCGTTCCAGCGTGCGCGCCGAAGGACGGCGTCTGCGCATCCTCGTCGCGGAAGACACCGAGATGAACCGCGTCGTGATCGCCCATCTGCTCGACCGTCTCGGTCACGATTTCGTCTTCGCTCTCGACGGCGCGCAGGCGATCGCGCGCATCGAGCAGGACGCCTTCGATCTCGTGCTGATGGACGTGCAGATGCCCGGGATGGACGGCGTGACGGCAACCCGCCGCATCCGCGCGCGGGGCGACGCGCGCGGATGCGTGCCGATCGTGGCGCTGACCGCTTTCGCGATGTCGGGCGACCGGGAGAACTATATCGCGGCCGGAATGGACGACTATCTCGCCAAGCCGGTCACGCTCGACGCCCTTGCCCGGGCCATCGGACGGGCGGTGGCCCTGTCCCGCAACGCGGCGGGCGCGATTTCGAATTGAAGTGGCCGGATGTCGCACTAGTCTCTATCGGCACGGCGCGTGCGTGAACGGTATCAGGGAACGGGGCTGCGCCGACACGAGAGTCCACGAGATGTCCCAGCCGTTCGACCCGGAATCGATACGCCCTCAGCGGCTGCGCCGTCTCCACGACTATTGGCTCGCCAAAGCGGGAACGCGGGCAATGCCCGCGCGCGCGGATATCGATCCGGTCGAGATCCCCTGGGCGATCGGGCATCTTTCGCTGATCGACGTCGAGCCGGGCGGCGACTACCGCTTCCGGCTCGATGCGCCGCGCAACGCCGAATTCTTCAAGCGCGACATGACCGGCCTGACGCTCGCCGACTATCCGTTTCCGGACCGCGCGGCCTTCATGCGCGAGGGCTATGACGCGGTCGTCGCCTCCGGCCGTCCGCATCTGGCGGCACGCGATTTCCTGATCGATTACCGGCGCTGGCAGTACGAGATCCTGCTCCTGCCGCTGTCGGCTGACGGCAAGCAGGTGAATATGCTGATGTCGATGCTGGAAATCGGCCGCGAACTGCGCGCCTGACCTGCGGCGTCCGGCGTCAGCGCAGCGCCACGCAGCACAAAAGGATGTCCGGCCTGTCGCCGTCGTCCGACAGCGGCAGCACGATCCGGCGCGCACCCCGGAAATCGCGGTCGGGATAGGCGAGCGGCAAGTCGAGCGTCATCGGCGTGCCGGTCCGCTCGGCGGCGTCGAGCCAGTCGACGACGTTGCCCAGGCGCTTGGGCGACAGGACGTCGTCGACGAACCGGTTGGTCACTTCAGCACCGATCGCATTGACGATGCCCGTCCCGACGAGCCGGTAGCGGTAGCGCGGGCGCGAATCGTCGGTCGCACGCACGATGTCGTGCAGGATCAGGTAGGGCAGGATGCCGCGGTCGATCTCGACCATGTCGATGTCGCGACGTGCGGGCATCGGCCGGCCGGCGCACTTGGACTGCCAGTACGCGTGGATGCTCGCGATCATGGGCTCGCGTCCGCCGAAGGGCACCTGCCCTGCCTGGACCGCGTCGATGGGGCCGTTCATCCGGGGACTGTCTCCAAGGATCGTCTGGAGACCGGGAATTAGGTTTTCCCATTGCATATTGCAATGCAACATCCGACGGTCGCCGATATACTTTCGGCTATTCGGCTATCCACAAAAAATACCAAACATATGTATTCAAAAGACTATTCGGTAGAGGCCGGCTGTATGCACGGCTGGCATGCGCGGACCAATCGTCCGCGTTAGGTAGATTCCGATCCTGCCGGATCGCGCGGCCAGTTCGCAAGTATCGGCATGTCCGACCGCACCGCGCCACCCGGCCGGTCGTCGGCACGGGAGCGATCCGGCATGAGCAAGACGACACCCATCCACACGAAGGTAGCCAAGCCGGCGACCTTTTTCGAGGAACCGCGCGACGTGGTGGCGGATCCGAAGTTGTCCAAGGAGCAGAAGGTCGAAGCGCTCGACACGCTCGAGCAGGACGCGCGCCAGATCGCGGAAGCCACGTCCGAAGGGATGGCTGGCGGCGAACGCAACAAGCTGCACGAGGTTCTCGAGGCGAAGGACACGCTCGCCCTCCAGCCGCTCAACGAGGCCTACGTGCTGGTGCTCGACGACATGCGCGCACGCGAGAAGCGCGAGACCGAGATCGCGACGCACGTGATGCTGCGCCAGGGGATCGTGGCACTGGAAGGTCTCGTCGCGGCCTATGCGACGACCCGCCGGATCGCCACGGATGCCGCGACTGAACTGCTCAAGGCATGATGGTTGCGCGCCGGTGCCGGGTGAGGGGATTGAACCCCCGACCTTCGGTTTACAAAACCGCTGCTCTACCGCTGAGCTAACCCGGCATCCGGTCGACGGTTATTAGTTATCCGGAATCGCCGTGTCTAGGCCGATTGCCGGAACGGAACTCCGGAGACGGCAGATCAATGGCTTATGCGACTGCCCCGACGGGGACAAGGGTGCGCCGGTGATCCGGTTGCCGGTCAGGCGATTCGTCCTTTGGGGCTTGGCGTTCCTTGCGGCCATCGGCGTCGGACTTGCGGGCGCCGTCGTCCTGTACCCGCGGGCCACCGTCGAGCGGATCGCGGCCTACGCGCTCGACCGGCGCGTGGCGCTGGCGGAACTTCGGTTCGTCTGGGGCAAGACGATTTCCGTGCGACTGCGCGGCCTCGAGATCGCCAACGTGGCCGATTCCGGACCGGATGCGATAGTTTCCATCGCGGCAATCGATGCGCAGATCGACCGTGCGGCGCTGCTGTCCGGCAAGCTGGTCTACCGCCGGCTTGCGATCGAACGGCCGGTCATCGTGCTGGCGCGCGACGGGCAGGGACGCGGAAACTGGCACACCGCAAGCGGCAGCGCGGATGCGGCGCCTGGCGTTCCGGCGCAGGGCCTCGCGTTGATCCCGAAGAACCGGCGGCAGTTCCCCGACCTGATCGATTTCAGCCTCGTCGGGGGTGAGATCCGCTATCGAACCGGAAGCGGCAAATGGCTCGTCGTCGGCCTCGACGATGTGCGCATCCGTGCCGATGGGGCAAGCGGACCGGTGCATCTCGACCTCGCCGGAAGCTATCAGGGGATCGCGGCCCGGATGGCGGTCGTCGGCGCCTCGTTCGACGATCTGCGCGATGCGTCGCGTCCGTTCGCGCTGGTCGTGAAGGTCGCGGCATCGCGCCTGCGCCTGGATTTCGACGGCACGATGGTCGAGCCGCTCGATCTTGAAGGTGCCGAAGGCCGTCTGGATCTTGCGGCACAGCGGGCCGGCGCGCTCCAGCCGTTTTTCGGTGCCGCCGACACGATCGGCGCACCTTTGCAGATTGCCGGCGCCTTCAGCCGCAGCGGCGACGACTGGCGCCTGCGTGAGGCGCGCGGCGACCTCGCCGGCAACCGCTTCGACGCGCGGCACCTGCATCTGCGCGAGGGTGCGCGCGGCGCCAGCGACGCGATCGATCTCGATCTGGCTTTCGCCACCTTCGACCTCAAGTCCGTGCTCGCCGATGCCGGCAATCAGGGTGCGGGATTCCGGCCCGATCCGGCGGCCGACGCGGCACGGATCGAACTTCGTCTCGCCATCGCGTCGCTGCACCACGAAGGGCGCGTGATTTTGCAGGACATTCGAGTGCGGGCGACCGGCGGCCCGGGTGTGCTTGCCTTGCCGGAAGCCAGCGCACGGCTTGGCGGCGGCGCGCTTGCGCTCGATGCCGATCTCCGGGCGGCCGGTGCGCGCGATGGCGCGTTGCGGATGAAAGGGCGACTGACGGACGCCCGCGCGGAGCAGATGACCGGACTTGTCCTGTCGCCTGCTGCCGGTGGCGCACCGCTGCACGGCCGGCTCGACGCGTCGTTCGATCTCGCCATGGCAGGAGCCACGTTCGATGCGGCACTGGCGCGTGCCGATGGCCGTCTGGAGATCGACATGCGCGAGGGCATCATCGAGCGCGCCCTTGTGGAGGCCGCGTCGACCGATCTGCGCGCATTGCTGCGAAAGCCGGGCGACGGCATCGCGCTGCGCTGCCTCCTCGGTGTGGCGACGCTGCGCAAAGGCGAGGGACATATCGGCCCGGTGCGGCTGGAGACCGCGGACGGCAGCTTTGCCGCGCGCGGCACGTTCGATCCGGTGGCGCGCAAGCTCGACATGCTGGTCCGCTCCGACCGCGCGACGACCGGCGCCCTGGCGCTCGACATACCGCTTCGCGTTCACGGGCCGATCGCCGATCCGGCGATCGTGCCCGCACCCGGTACTGCTTTTCCGCCGGCGGCGGCATCGGAAAGCCTGACTGGCGCCGCGCGCGGCAATCGATGCGGACAGTGAACCGGCGGTTGCCGCCGCGAAGCGTTCCGCTCCGCTGCGGCAACCGGCCGGCATCACGGCGCGTGCGCGACCTGCGGCACCCGCTCCAGCGCATGGACGACGGCCTCCTCCACCGATGCGGGCCGCTGGCGGCGCCCGAGCAGCGGCCGGGACACGTCGGCGAACGCCGGATCGCGCGCCTCGGCCAGCAGTTCCCGGCGCGGCATCGTCGCGAGCAGGAACTCGTTGTCGTCGCGATAGACCGCCAGTTCGTTGCGCCGGAAGCCGTACCAGTCGAAGCCGTGGATGCGGAACGTCGAGCGCTCGACGATGGAAACCGTCGCCTTGTAGCGCCAGTGGGTCGCCACGAAGAACAGCGAGGCCCGCACGATCGCCCGATAGATCAGTGGATCGCCCGACACGTTCATGCCGCCGCCCATCCACGCGATATGGTCCGAGTTGAGCTCGCTGGCCGAGGGTGCCGTCACTTCGCAGCGCCTTCCCTCGCGGCGCATCTCCTGGGCACGCTCGCCGTACCAGAAGGTGAGATCCTCCATCTCCTCCTTGAGTGAGCGTTCGATCCAGATCCGGCGGGCGCCGACCATCGCCGACGGCCGGTTCTCGCCGTGGCGCGTGGCGATGAAGGCGACGAAGTCGGCCGGCCCGACATCGGGGTGATAGGCGACGTCCTGGACCGGCGGCATCCGGATGGCCGCACGCTTCTCGTCGGGCAGGCGCTCCCAGAAATTTCGGATGTCCGACATGTTCCTTGAGACCGAGACGCGATAGCCGAGCGTCTCGAAGCTCCCGTTTATCCGGGCCCAGCTCCGGAAGGCGAATTTCCGCTCGCACGCGGACTTGTCGGGTTCGAAAGCATCGATGAATTCCATGGGGCCGTCCTTTCCGTTGGGAGGGGGAGGCAACGGACCGGTCCAGGTCAGGCGCGAACGTCGGGCCGCCGCCACGGAATCAGTGCGCGACCTGACGCTTCAATAGCGAGGCTTCCGTCGGGCAGTTCTGTCGTGTTGTGGAGAAGGCGATCACGCGGATCGCCGGACGTGCCGCCTCAGTTGAGGCTCGGCGATACCGAATCCTTGAGGATTTTCGACGTCGTCAGCACGAAATGGCGGCCGTCGAGCCGGAAGGGCATGGCGAGCCGCTCGTAGAGGGTCTTGCGGAAACCGAAATCGACGCCGATGCGCGACACCGTCGGCCGGTCGCCGCTCGACGCCTTCACGATATGGCGGTCGACCAGTGCGGAATACTGGATGTGGTTGGTGCGGTCGAGCACGCGCATCCCGATTTCCGACTGGGTCGGCGCGTTGAACTTGGAGCCGATATGGAAGCAGAACGCCTCGCCCGAGCGGACGGCGAAGAGGGAGCTTTCCCCGTCGCGCAGCATGCGCACGAGATGGGAAAGCGGATCCTCGAAGAAGCGGGATTCGAGGATGCTGCGCAGCCGCCCGTCGGCCTCGCCGACGGGAACCTCCTCGTCGATCCATTCGGCCGGCGTGCGCCGCGAAGCGCGGATGCGCCGTTCGAGGATGCGCCGCGCGTCGGAAATGGATTCGAGAACCGGCGGCTCGTCGCCGGCGTCGATGCGCACGCGGTCGTAAGGCATGTCCTCGAGGACGGCGAGCGCCTTGACGCAGGCCCGCGCGTCGACATGCGTGCGGTTGAACGTCACCATGCCGAAGCCGTCCTGCTCGCCCACGGCGACCCAGCCATAGCCGCGGCACACGAAGCCGACCGCGTCGCCCCGGTCGCCCGCGGGGATGCCGGCCACGCGCCGGGCCGTGGTGGCGAAGTCGTCGACGACCGGAACGCAGGTTCCGTCGTCGAGGCACCAGACCGGCCGGAAGGGTGCCGGCTGGCGTCCGCCCTTGACGACCAGTTCGCGCAGTTCGCCGATCTGCGAGCGGATGTCCTGGAGTTCGGGAATCGATTTCCCGGACGACAGGCCCGGCAGGACCTCCTGGAGGAACTCGTCGGCGTCGGGAAGCGTGCGGGCGACCCGATACACCGTCTCGATGTCGAGCTTGCGCGTCTCGCCCGACTTGAGCCGCTCGATCGAGATGGCACTGCAGCCGGCGATGCGCGCGATCGCCTTCAGCGATATGTGCCGGCGGGCCGCCGCCTGGAAGAAAAGGTCGCTGATCCGTGATTTCATGTTCGGAGCTTCGCTGCCTTGGTTCCAGGGACACACAGAAATTACGACAGTTCCGGCCGGACTGCCATAGATCAGACAGTCGATCGCGTCAGCGCGTGGCCAGCCCCGGTGCGCCGGCAAGCCCTGCAGCGGCGATCCCGGCCAGGGCACAGGCTTCGTCGCGGTCGCCGGTATCGCCGGAAATCCCGACGGCACCGATCACGCTTGCGTCTGCCGAAAAGATCAGCACGCCACCCGGCGACGGTATCGCCCGGCCGCCGCTTGCCGCAGATAGGGCCACCAGGAACGACGGCGATTTGGCGGCGCGCTCGGTCAGCTCCCGGCTCCCGAACCCCATGCCGAGCGATCCCCACGCCTTGCCGTAGGCGATCTCGAAGCGGAGGATTCCCGACATGTCTTCGCGCATCGCGACGACGACATGTCCGCCCGCATCGAGGACGACGACCGTCAGCGGGGCCAGCGTCAGGCGCCTTCCTTCGGCCAGGGCGGCCGTGGCGATGGTGGTGGCCTCGGAGAGCGTCACGTCGGGCATGTAGGGCTCCATATGCTAGAGAATTGGAAAAAAACGGATATTCCTGTTTTCTTTGGCGACCGGGGCAGTTTACTGTCGCCCCGGCCGGTAAGGATCATGCGCTTCTGCGGCGTGTTGCATATGGTTTAGTCTGCGGATGGACATATAATTGCAACAGATCGGACCTAGAAATCCGGCAGGCTTGTCTGGCAGAGCGCGGGAAAGCGTCGATCCACGACAAGAGCGATCCACCCAGAAAAATAGGCGAGGCAAAGATGATCAAGACCACTGTGATGAGCGGAACGGCGCTGGCGCTGGCCATGGCGGCCCTTGCGCTGACGACGGGTACGGCCGATGCGCAGCAGAAGACGCGTCTGACCGTCTACACCGCGATCGAGAACGAGCAGCTCCAGCCGTTCAAGGAAGCCTTCGAGAAGGCGACCCCCGATGTCGAGATCGCCTGGGTCCGCGACTCCACGGGCACGCTGACCGCCCGCTTCCTCGCCGAGAAGGACAATCCCCGCGCCGACGCCATCTGGGGTCTCGCGGTCACCTCGCTGCTCGCGTTCGAGCAGCAGGGCCTGCTCGCGGACTACAAGCCCAAGGGCTATGACGCCCTGAAGCCGCTGTTCAAGGACCAGGCGGCACCCTTCACCTGGCACGGCATCGACGCGTTCGCGGCCGCGGTGTGCTTCAACACCGCCGTCGCCAAGGCGCAGAACCTTCCGACGCCGAAGACCTGGGCGGACCTGCTGAACCCGGCCTACAAGGGCAAGATCGTGATGCCGAACCCGGCCTCGTCGGGCACCGGTTATCTGACGGTCGCGGCCTGGCAGCAGCTCATGGGCGATGCGGCCGCCTGGTCGTACATGGACAAGATCCACGACAATGTCGGCGTCTATACGCACTCGGGCTCGGCCCCTTGCGTGCAGGCGGCGCGTGGCGAATACGCGATCGGCATCAGCTTCGACATGCGCGCGGCTTCCGAAAAGACCAAGGGCGCCCCGCTCGACATCGTCGTGCCGACGGACGGCGTGGGCTGGGACATGGAGGCTTCGGCCATCGTCAAGGCGACCAAGAACATGGCTGCCGCACAGAAGCTGATGGATTTCTCGGCCTCGTCGGAAGCCAACGCCATCTACGCCAAGTACTACAACATCGTCGCCCACCCGGCCGCGAAGGGCTCGGCTGCCAACTATCCGGCCGAAACCGAAACGCGTCTGCTCAAGATCGACTTCGCGGCGATGGCGGCCAACCGCGACAAGACGCTTGCGGAATGGACCAAGCGTTTCGACGGCAAGTCGGCTCCCAAGTAATAACGTCCAACGGAAACCGGCAACCCCCCGCGCCTAGCGGCGCGGGGGGACCCGGTCGCGCGCAGCAAATGTCAGATACGCCTTATCTCGTCGTCGACAAGGTCACCAAGAGCTTCGGCCAGTTCCAGGCCGTCCGCGAGGCAAGCTTCACCGTAAAGCGGGGCGAGTTCGTATGCTTCCTCGGCCCCTCGGGCTGCGGCAAGACCACGCTGCTGCGCATGATCGCGGGTCTCGAGACGATGTCCAGCGGCCGCGTCGTGCAGGACGGGCGCGACATCTCGTGGCTGCCGCCTTCCCAGCGCGATTTCGGCATCGTGTTCCAGTCCTACGCGCTGTTCCCGAACCTCACCGTTTTCGACAACGTCGCCTACGGCCTGCGCGGGCGCGGCAAGGGTGCCGCCGAGATCGCCGGGCGCGTGGACGAACTCCTCACCCTCGTCGGCCTGCCGGGTGAAGCGAAGAAATATCCGGCACAGATTTCCGGCGGCCAGCAGCAGCGCGTGGCGCTCGCCCGTGCGCTTGCCATCTCGCCGGGCCTGCTGCTGCTCGACGAGCCGCTTTCCGCCCTCGACGCGCGCGTGCGCGTCTATCTGCGCCAGGAGATCCGGGCCCTCCAGCACCGCCTCGGCGTCACCACCATCATGGTGACGCACGACCAGGAAGAGGCGCTGACGATGGCCGACCGCATCGCGGTGATGAACGCAGGCCAGGTCGAGCAGTTCGACACGCCGGCGGCTGTCTATGCCGTCCCGTCGACGCCGTTCGTCGCCGATTTCGTCGGCACGACCAATTTCCTGCGCGCCAAGCTGGCGGAACCGGGAAAGATCGTTTCGGGCGGCGTCGAGATCGCGGCGGACACGCCCGCCCATCTCAATCCCGGTGCCGACGTGCGCGTCTGCGTGCGGCCGGAGGACGTGATGGTCCGCGGCGTGAGCGATGCCACGCCCAACCGCGTCGACGTCACGGTCGAAGAACTCGTCTTCATGGGGGCCTTCAGTCGCGCCAGGCTCGCCGGTCCCAAGGGCATGTCGATCAGCGCCGATTTCTCCGCCAACCTCCTGCGCGACCATGCGCTGGCCACCGGGGCGCGCATCAAGGTCGCGCTGCCGGCCGACCGGCTTCGCGTCTTCCCCGGCTAGAGAACCGCCTTGCGCACCAGCCTCGACCGGGACGCGATAAGCCAGCGGGCTGCCCTGCTCTGTGCGGGCGCGTTCCTGCTCGTGGCCCTCGTGCTGCCGCTTGCCACGCTGTTCGAGAAAAGCTTCCACGACCGCAACGGCGCGTTCGTCGGGCTTGCCAACTTCGTGCGCTATTTCAGCACGCCTTCGCTGGTCGTTTCGCTGTGGAACACGCTGTGGGTCTCTCTGCTGGCGACGTGCATCGTGGTGCCGCTCGCCTTCGTCTACGCTTATGCGATCCGGCGCACGACGATGCCCGGCAAGCACGTGTTCCGGGCACTCGGCCTCGTGCCGATCCTCGCCCCCTCGCTGCTGCCGGCGATCGCGCTCATCTACCTGTTCGGCAACCAGGGCATCGCGCGCTTCATGCTGTTCGGCGAAAGCGTCTACGGCCCGATCGGCATCGTCATCGCGCAGGTCTTCTTCTGCTTCCCGCACGCTTTCCTGATCCTGTCGACCGCCCTTGCCATCGCCGACCGGCGCCATTACGAGGCGGCCGAGGTGCTGGGCGCCGGGCCCGTCCGCATCTTCTGGACCGTCACGCTGCCGGGCGTGAAGTACGGCATCGTCAGCGCGTTCTTCGTCGTCTTCACGATGGTCGCGACCGATTTCGGCATCCCCAAGGTGATCGGCGGGCGCTTCAACGTGCTGTCGACCGACGTCTACAAGCAGGTCATCGGCCAGCAGAATTTCGAGATGGGTGCGGTCGTCGGCATGGTGCTGCTGATCCCGGCCGTGCTCGCCTTCATCGCCGACCGCTGGGTCGCGCGCCGCCAGGTGGCGTTGCTGAGTGCGCGCGCCGTCCCCTTCGAGCCGCAGAAGAACAAGGCGCGCGACGTGGCACTCTTCGTGTTCTGCGCCACGATCGCAGCGTGCATCCTCGTCGTGCTCGGGATCTGCATCTGGGCGAGCCTGATCACGTACTGGCCCTACAACATGTCGCTTTCGATGCGCAATTACGCCTTCGCGAACGCCGACGCGTCGGGCTGGAGCTCGTACTTCAACTCGCTGACGATGGCCGTCCTCGTCGCCACGATCGGGTCGGTCGTGATCGCCTTCGGCGCCTGGCTCGTCGACAAGACGCGCGGTGCCGATTTCCTGCGCGGTGTCGTGCACCTGCTGGCGATGATCCCGCTGGCCGTGCCGGGCCTCGTGCTCGGCCTTGCCTACATCTTCTTCTTCAATTCGCCGAAGAACCCGCTCGTCTTCATGTACGGCACGATCGGCCTGCTGACGCTCAACACGATCGCGCACTTCTATACGGTGGCGCACCTGACGACGCTGCAGGCGCTCAAGCAGCTCGACCCGGAGTTCGAGAGCGTGTCGTCCTCGCTCAAGATCTCGGTCTGGCGCACCGCCTGGCAGGTGACGCTGCCGGTGACGTCGCCGGCGCTGCTCGACGTGTGGTTCTACATGTTCGTCAACGCGATGACGACGGTGTCGGCCGTCGTCTTCCTCTACGGCCCGTTCACCAAGCTTGCCTCGGTCTCGATCATCAACATGGACGAGGCGGGCTTCACCGCGGCGGCGGCGGCGATGGGCTGCACGATCATCGCGACGTCGGCGGCGGCCAAGGTGCTGCACTCGCTGCTCGCCGAGTGGCTCGCCCGGCGCACGCAGGCCTGGCGCGCGCGGTGAGCGTCCTGCCCGGACATATCCGCGGCGTGCTGTTCGACAAGGACGGGACGCTCGTGGATTTCGACCGCACCTGGTCGAAGACGATGAAGGTGGGTGCGCGCGATTTCGCCGGCGGCGACGAAGCACTCGCCATCCGCCTTTGCGAGGCTGTCGGCTGGAACGAGGCGAGCGGCACCTTCGCGGCCGACGCCTTCTTCGCCAACAATCCCAATGCCGCGATCGCGCGGCGCTGGCGCGAACTGCGCGACCTGCCTTTCGCCGACAACGACGCCGTCCGCCTCGACACGCTGTTCGCACATGCGATCATCGACAACGTCACGCCGCTTGGCGACCTTTCCGGTACCGTCGCGCGGCTGCGCGCGCGCGGGCTTTCGCTGGGCGTGGCGACGAACGACAGCTGCGCATCTTCGCTCGAGCAGCTGTCGGCGCTCGGCGTCGCGCATGCCTTCGTTTTCGTCACCGGCTATGACGGGCCGAGCGCGCCCAAGCCCGATCCGGCCGCGGTCTTCGATTTCGCGCGGGTGGCGGGAATAGCGCCTTCCGAAGTCGCCGTGGTCGGGGATTCCCTCAACGACATGCATCTGGCCGGTGCTTCGGGCGCCTATGCGGTGGCGGTCGCGCGCGATCCCGCACACCGGGCGGCACTTGCCCCGCTGGCCGACGTCGCGATCGCCGGGATCGAAGCGCTCTAGATGCCTATCTTCAGGCGAGGATCTTCGTGCGCTTGGGATCGACGGCCGAACCGTCGATCCGTTTTGCCGGCCAACGCTTCGTGAAGGCCTCGATCTCGTAGTCCGCGTGGCTGGCGGCTTCGGCCGGCACGTAGCCGAACGCGATCGCCTTGCCGATCGTGTGGCCCCAGCCGGCCGACGACGCGACGCCGACGACCTTGCCGGCATGGACGATCGACTCGCCGCCATAGATCTGGATGGGTGCGTCCGCCGTCAGCGTGATCAGCTTGCGCTTCGGGCCTTCGGCCTTGGCCTTCTCCAGCGCGGCACGGCCGATGAAATCTGACTTCTTGCCCAGTGCGACCGCGAAGCCGAGGCCCGCCTCGTAGGGCGTGTAGTCCGGCGTGATGTCGGCCCCCCAATAGAGGTAGCGCTTCTCCAGCCGCAGCGAATCGATGGCGCGGTAGCCGGCATCGGCCAGCCCGTGCGCCTTGCCGGCTTCGCTCAGCAGTTCGTAGACATGCTGCGCGTATTCGACGGGCATGTGCAGTTCCCAGCCCAGTTCGCCCACATAGGTCACGCGCAGGGCCTGCACGGGCGCGAAGCCGATGCGGATCTCCTGCGCCGTCATGTAGGGGAGTGCCGCGTTCGACACGTCGGCGTCGGTGACCGCCGACAGGATGTCGCGCGAGCGCGGGCCGGCGAGATTGATCGTGGCGCGCGCCGAGGTGACATCGGAGATGTGGACCGAGCCGTCCTTGGGCAGATGCCCGCGGATCCACGCGATGTCGCGCACGCCGAAGGCGCTGCCCGTCACCATGTAGAAGCGGTTCTCGTCGAGCCGCACGAAAGTGAGATCGGCCTCGATGCCGCCGCGCGCGTTGCACAGCTGCGTGTAGACGAGGCCGCCTGCCGGCTTGTCGAGGTCGTTGGCCGCGATGCGCTGGAGGGCCGCGAACGTGCCGGGACCCGTGAACTCGAACTTCGAGAACGAGCTCTGGTCGATGACGACCGCACGCTCGCGCGCCGCCTTGCACTCGCCGGCCACGTGCGCGAACCAGTTGGGCCGCTGCTCGAACGAGGGCCGGTCGACCGGCTCGATGCCGGCGGGGGCGAACCAGTTGGGCCGTTCCCAGCCGAAGCGCGAGCCGAAGACCGCGCGCTTTTCCTTGAGCAGGCCGTAGAGCGGGCTGCGCCGTCCGCCACGCGCGCTTTCCAGTTCCTCGATCGGATAGTGGATCTGGTAGTAGCGCCAGTAGCTGTCGACGCTGCGCTCGGCAAGATACTTGGCCGACATGTGGTGCGCGCCGAAGCGGCGCACGTCGAAGGCCCAAAGGTCCATCGACGGTTCGCCCGCGACGATCCATTCGGCCATCGCCTTGCCGGCACCGCCGGAAGCCGCGATGCCCGACGTGAACCCGCACGCCACGTAGAAATTGTCGCGCTCGGGCGCCAGACCCATGATCGGCTCGCCGTCGGGCGAGATCGGGATCGGCCCGTTGATGACGGTGCGGATGCCGATCTCGTTGAGGATCGGCAGGCGTTCGGCGGCCGGCAGCAGGAAGGCTTCGAGCCGGTCCTGGTTGGGCGGCAGCAGTTCGCGCCCGAAATCGAACGGCATGCCCTTGGCACCGAAGGTCGGCGTGCCCTGTTCCCAGCCGCCGATGGCAAGCGCCCCGGGCTCGGGCTTCAGATAGAAGATCTTGTCGGGATCGCGCAGCGTCGGCAGGCCCTTGGGCATGTCGGCGCGCTTCTCGGTGATCAGATACTGGTGCTCGACCGCACCGGCCGGGACCTTGACCCCCGCCATCGCGGCCACGTCGCGCGCCCAGATGCCCGCGGCGTTGACGACGATCTCGCACGTCACGTCGCCCTTGTCGGTGCGCACGCTGGTGATGCGGTTGCCGGTCGTGCCGAAGCCCTTCACGAGGACGTTCTCGACGAACTTCACGCCGCCCGCGCGCGCGCCCTTGGCATAGGCGTGCGTCAGGCTCGACGGGTCGACCGAGCCGTCGTTGGGCACGAACACCGCGCCCACGATGCCGTCGAGCGAGATCAGCGGGAACTTGTCCTGCGCCTCCTTGGGCGACAGCGTGTGCATCTCGAAATCGAAGCTGCGCGCGGTCGTGGCCATGCGCTTGATCTCGCTCCAGCGCTCCTGCGAGGAGGCGAGACGCAGGCTGCCGACAGGCTTCCACTCGACTGCCTGGCCGGTCTCGGCCTCGAGCTTCGCGTAGAGCTGGGCGGAATACTGCATGAGCCGCGTGAGGTTGCGCTTGGAGCGCAGCTGGCCCACAAGGCCGGCGGCATGCCATGTCGAGCCGTGGGTGAGGGCCGCCTTCTCGAGCACGACGACGTCGCGCTCGCCGAGCTTTGCCAGGTGATACGCGATGGAGCAACCGATCGCCCCGCCGCCGATGACCACGATGCGCGCGTGGCCGGGAAGATCAGCCACGCAGTTCTCCGATGTACCAGTCGTCGAAATGGGTCACGTTCCGCTCGCGCAAAGTGGAGTAGGGGCCGGGGACGTAGCCGGCCGAGCTTACGCCCGCCTGCTGGTCGGTACAGATCTTCCAGTCCTGCTTGTTGGTGATGTCCCAGATCGGCAGGAGCTTTTCGAGCGTGTAGTCCTTGCCTTCGACGGCCGCACCGTCGACGAGCCAGTAGCCGCGCACGTGCGTTTCGCCAGGGCCGATGGGCGTGAGGCGTGCCGCGGCGGCGAAGTCGCAGTTCGTGTGCTGCCAGAAATTCGGGAACACGGTGGTGCGCAGCGTGCCGCTGTCGGGCTCCTTGATGTCGCCCATCAGGCGCGAGACCATCTGCCCGTCCATGCTCTGCGTCACGAAGCCCTCGCGCACCGGCGTGCGGTGGCAGCGCCAGTTCACGCCCGTCATGTTCGAGCTGACGTCGCCCGTGTCGAGGCCGAGCGACGCGAAGCGCGCGTTCGCCGCTTCGATGATCGCTTCCATGCCGGGCATCAGCGTGGGATCGACGACAGCCATGTCGCGCTGCACGTCGTAGGCGGCGGTGTTGTATTCCTTGTGGTTGGCCGGGCAGTGATAGCACTCGCGGTTGTTCTGGAAGACGACCTTCCAGTTGGCCTTCACCACGTATTCGATCGTGTGCGCGATCTTCGCGCGCTCGATGGCGTGCGGCTTCATCTTGCGCCGGATCGTGTCGGCGGCGTCGGTGAAGTCGGGCGGATTGTCGGCAAGCGAGAAGAACAGCAGGCCGCCCGCGTCGATCAGCTTGATCGGGCGCAGGCCCAGCTCCGACCGGTCGATGCCGAACTCCTTCTTCGTGTCCAGCATCAGGCTGCCGTCGAGCCGGTAGGTCCATTTGTGGTAGGGGCACGCGAGCACGCTCGAATGGCCATGCTCGGTCAGGCACACCTTCGAGCCGCGATGCCGGCACACGTTGTGGAAGGCGCGGATGACGCCGTCCTGCCCGCGCGCGACGACGATTTCGGCGCCGGCGAGCGAGTAGGTCATCCAGTCGCCGGGATTGGCCACTTCGAACGCGTAGCCGACGAAGATCCAGTGCCGGTGATGGATGCGCGCGACGTCGGCGGCGAACAGCGCGTCGTCGACATAGAATTCGCGCGTCAGGGAGCGGCCGGAGACATGTCGCGCGATCGCATTTGCGGCCGCGGGCGGTAATGTGCCCGTCGTTTCGCGCCCCGATCCGTCCATATCGATCCCCTCTCGAATGTTGCAGTTACGTTACCACAGGGCATCGGCCGCGCAACATCGTGGCGCAGCATATGCGCCGGACATGACGGCCGCATGGCGGCTTTCAGCCGACCAGGAACAGGAGATTTCCGCCGAGCGTCCGCGCGCGCGCGGGCGGCAGCAGCGCGACCGGAACGTCGCGCAGATAGGGCAGCCCGTTTCCCGGGATGTCGAGGTCGTAGATTCCGGGTGCCGCACGCCGGCGCGCGCGCAGCAGCACGCCGAACCGGGCGGCGCCTTCACCGGGCGCGGCGAATATCCGGCCGCCCAGGTAAAGCACCGCGACGACGCGCACGGCCTGCCGCCTTCCCGCCGCGTCGACGAGCGCGCCGTTGGACCCGCAGGCATGCGCGAATTCGAAGACAGAGGGGACCGGCTCCGCGGCGGTCCAGGCCGGCGCGGCCAAGTCGACAAGGACGCGTCCGTCGAGGACGACGGATGGCCGTTTGCGCAGGCTCGTCTTCATTCCAGGCAGATCTTGGATCGGAAAAACACACCAGAAGCTACATATAATTAAATTACTAAATCAACTTTTAATACTTATCCGCGCGGCCCGCCGGGGCGGGCACGGGTGACCATCCAGGAAAGTAATGCGACCGGCACGAGGCTGACCGCGACGATCGCGACGGCCCCGGTCGATGCCTGTGCCAGCCGCTCGTCCGATGCCAGCTGGTAGACGCGCACGGCCAGCGTGTCGAGACCGAAGGGCCGCACGATCAGCGTGGCCGGCAGCTCTTTCAGCACGTCGACGAACACCACCGTCGCCGCCGTCAGCACCGAGCCCCACATGATCGGCGCATGGACGCCCGCAAGGATGCGTGCGGGTCCGGCCCCCAGGCTCAGTGCCGCCTCGTCCATCGAGCGCGTGATCTTGCCGATGCCCGCCTCGACGGGCCCGAAGCCGACGGCGAGAAACCGCACGGCATAGGCATAGAGAAGCGCCACGATCGAGCCTGAAAATATGAGACCGGTCGACAGGCCGAAATTCGCGCGCATGAAGCCGTCGACCGCGTTGTCGACGAAGGCCAGCGGCAGCAGCACGCCGACGGCGATCACCGATCCCGGTATGGCGTAGCCCATCGTCGCCAGTCGCACGGCCATGTGGACCGAACGGTGTGCGGTCAGGCGCTGGGCATAGGCGAGTCCGATCGCGAGCATGACCGTCGCGACGGCAGCGCTCGAGGCGAGTGCGAACGAATTGCGTGCGTACTCGAGAAAGCGCCAGCCGAAGAACGGGTCGCCGACGGTCAGGCTCATATGCAGCAGGATCGCGGCGGGCACCGCGAAGCCGAGCAGGATCGGCAGGGCGCAAAGCGTGCCGGCGGCAAGTGCGGCACCCCCGCGCAGTTCCAGTTTCGCAATTGGCCGGTAGCGGCGGGATGTGTGGTGATAGCGCGCTTCGCCGCGCGAATGGCGCTCGAGCCAGATCAGCAGCAGCACGAACCCGAGCAGGGCGGTGGCGAGCTGGGCGGCCGCCACGCGGTTGTCCATGCCGAACCAGGTCCGGTAGATCGCCGTCGTGAACGTGTCGACGCCGAAATACTGCACCGTGCCGAAATCGGCGAGCGCTTCCATCAGCGCCAGCGCCACGCCGGCCGCGATCGCCGGGCGTGCCAGAGGCAGACCCACGCGTGCGAAGGCGCCCCATGCGCCGCGCCCGAGCATGCGGCTTGCCTCAAGCACGCAGACTGACTGTTCGAGGAACGCCGCGCGCGCGAGAAGATAGACGTAAGGATAGAGCACGAGCACCAGCATCGCGACGGCGCCGCCGAGCGACTGGATGTCGGGAAACCAGTAGTCGCCCCGCCGCCAGCCGAAGGCTTCGCGCAGGGTCGTCTGCAGCGGACCGGCGAACTGCAGGAAATCGGTGTAGGCGTAGCCGATGATGTAGGCCGGCATCGCCATCGGCAGCAGCAGGCCAAGCTCGAGGATCCGGCTGCCCCTGAACCGGCACATCGTGACGAACCACGCGCACGCCACGCCGATCGCCAGCGTGCCGGCCCCCACGCCGGCAAGCAGCAGGATCGTGTTGGCAAGGATGTCGGGCAGCGTCGTCGACCACAGATGCGCCCAGGCACCGCGCGCGGGCAGCAGCAGGTTCGCCGCCACGGCGCCAAGCGGCAGCAGCACGGCGCCGGCCGCGGCAAGCGCCAGATAGGCGACAGCCGGCAGACGGCGCGTGGCGCGCATCGGTGCAAGAGGCGGCTGGGGTGTCGTGGATACGAGCGTGTCGGTCACAGCGGACTGGCCAAAATTGAGAACGCTTCTCAACCTAGGTCGAAATCCCGGGACGTGCAAATGCAGGGG
The DNA here is from genome assembly GCA_965279525.1 of Tagaea sp. Lineage (GTDB taxonomy): Bacteria > Pseudomonadota > Alphaproteobacteria > CACIAM-22H2 > CACIAM-22H2 > Tagaea. The sequence continues at coordinate 33,520 of CBDIIB010000003.1, forward strand.
CTAGGCGAAGCCGGCCGCGAATTTCAGGTTCTCCAGCACGCGCATGGCGACCTGGGAGCCGACATAGACGAGGAACGCGTCGGCCATTGCCTTGGCGTAGGCCGGGTCGACGGAGGTGTCGAAGCGGGCGATCGCGCCGAACAGGCGCGACATGCGGCCGGGATCGGGCGCCATAGTCACGGTGATGGTGGGCTGCAAATCGGCCTGCGGCTCGGGTGCGCGCCGCTGCTGGCGGGCCTGCACCCAGACTTCGGATATCCGGGTGCGCGGTGCGCCATAGATGCCGCTCCAGTAGAACGCCTTGCGCTCGGCATCGGGCAGCTGGCGTTCGAGGGCGCGCGGCAGCCAGGCGTCGTAGAGCAGCGTCGCGACCAGATAGCGGCGCTCCCTCAACTCTCCTGTCTCTGCATAGCCGCTGGGGTACATGATTCCCACCAAAACAAAATGTAATTTATTAAAATACAAGATAAATACGAAGTCAATTCCGAAGTAACGGACGCTCCGATTCAGATCAGTGCGGGTCGGGGCGGAATCGGGCCGGGTTCAGCAGGACCGGGCAGGCGACAACCCGGACGATCTCCGGGTCATAAAGGGCGCGAAGCCGCGCATGCGGCACTGTAAAGCCCTCGCGCAACACCGCCTCGACGACCCAGGAATAGAGCTCCTGGCTGACGAATCGCTGCCCCGGCCGGATCGATTCAACATCCATGGCGCAAATACTACGCCAGACCAGCGGCTTGCGCCAAGTGGCGCCCGGACCGCCCAGCACCTATGATCGCGGGATGCGGCTTTTCGCCATCCTCGTCGTGTGCCTTGCCCTCTTGGCCCCGCCTGCAGTGGCGCAGGACCCCTCGCGGACCAACGAGCGCCATCTGAACCGCAAGTTCGATGCGGTCGGTCCGACCCCGGCGATCGCCCGGCCGGTTCCGGCACCGCCGCCCGAACGGCCGGTCTATCTGCGCACGTCCAAGCCGTTGAACGAGATCGCCGAGCTCGACAAGAAGGCGTCGGCCGCCTGCCGCGTCCATGATTTCGGCCAGTTCGAGCAGCATCGCGGCCGGGCGCTTGTCGCGGGGCGCGTCTATGGCGCTGCCGCCGCCGGCAGCGACCTGCTTGCCGACCACCCGAAACTCGCGGCACGGCCTCCGGCGGTCTATGTCTTCGAGCATCAGGGAATGACGGCGTGCCGCGTCTGGCGCGTCAAGCCGGCGGCCTTGCGCGCGCCCAACTAGGCGGCAGCCCGGCTAGGCGGCAGCCCGGCTAGGCGGCAGCCCGGCTAGGCGGCAGGAGGTGCGGGCGGCTTGGCCTGGAGATCGCCGAAGATCTTGGTGATGACGTCCTCGAGGCTCTTCTTTTCCTCGTCCTTCAGCTTGATGCCCTCGTCGATGAAATCGACATTGGCAACCATCTGCCGGATCGCGGCGGCGAGGTAGATGTCCATGATCTCGCGGATCGCGTGGAAGGCCTTGCAGTTGACCGAGTCCATGCGGGAATCGAAAATCGCCGTGATGGTGCCGCACCGGTTGAGGGTGTTCTGGAGTTCGAGTCGCCGTTTCTCGTCCATTCCATCGGCCATGAAACGTATTTAGGCGCGGTTCGGCTTGCTGGCAACCCTTAACCGACGCGCTCCGCCGCGTGTGCCGCTTCCGCTTGCATGGCGCGCACGGCCATCGCGTGCAGGGCCATCGAGGCGACGCCGCAGGCCAGCATCATCACGGCGAGCGGACGCATCGTGTCGTCCTGCAGGTGCCCCATGGCGAAGGTGGCGACGGCGCCAAGCGACATCTGGACGAAACCCAGCAGCCCCGACGCCGATCCCGCCAGCCGCGGATTGACGCTGATGGCCCCTGCGATGAGGTTGGGCTGCGACAGGCCGTGGCAGAAGCCGAGCACGAAGATCGGCACGAAGAGCGCCCAGACCTGGAGCTCGAAGAAGAAGGCCCAGACGACGCCGAAAACGAGCCCCGGGAATGTCAGCAGGTTGCCGAGCCGCGCCATGCGGTCGAGCCCGATGCGCTGGGAATAGCGCCCGGTGGCGAAGTTGCCGAGGAGGTAGCCGAGCGCGCAGCCCGCGAACCAGAACCCGTATTCGGACGGCGGCCGGTCGAGCACGCCGACCATGAGGTAGGGGGCCGCGACAAGGAAGCTGAAGAACGACATCGTGTTGAACGTCGTGGCCAGCGTGTAGCCGACGAAGGCGGGGCTGCGGGCAAGCGATGTCCAGCCGCGCGCGAGCTGTCCCAGTTCGACGCTGGCGATCCGGTAGCGATTGGTCTCCGGGCAGCGCAGGGCAGCCGCGACGGTGACGATCGCGACGAAGGCGAGGATGACCGCGAAGCTCGCCCGCCAGGTAAACTGCTCGTCGAGAAGGCCGCCGATCGAGGGTGCCACCATCGGCATCAGCGACATGCCCATGGTCACGTAGGCAAGCTCGCTGGCGGCACGGTCGCGCGAATGCAGGTCGCGCACGATCGCGCGCGCGAGCACGAGCCCGGCGCACGAGCCGAATGCCTGGGCGAAGCGACCGGCAAGCAGCGCTTCCATCGACGGCGCGAACAGGCAGGCAAGGCTGCCGGCGAGGCCGATCACCAGCCCGACGATCAGGACCGGGCGGCGGCCGTAGCGGTCCGAAAACGGACCATAGACGAGCTGGCCGAGTGCCACGCCCACCAGGAACAGCGTCAGGGCGAGCTGGGCGGTCCCGTAGCTTGCCCCGAACGAGTCCGCCAGGCGCGGTAGCGAGGGAATGAAGACGTTGAGCGCGAACGGCCCGCAGCTGCTGATGCCGACGAGCAGCCAGAGGGGCGGACGCGCGAGCGGGGGCGAGGGTTCCTGCACGATCAGGGCAATCTAGCCGGGTGGCGCGGCCATTGCACGGCGCAAGCGCCGGTTTGCATGCGCCTTGCAGGCAGGGCCGGTACACTTGCAACGCATGGCGATACGGCGCACCTTGCGCCGCATCCGTCTCCCCCTTTTTTCGCGACAGTCGGCACGCTCATGACCCTGCACGTGGCATTGCACCACCGGACCGCCTACAGCTACGACCGGCTGATCAATCTCGGGCCGCAGATCGTGCGGCTGCGCCCGGCCCCGCATTCGCGGACCCCGGTGCTGTCCTATTCGCTGAAGATCCAGCCCGAGCCCCATTTCCTGAACTGGCAGCAGGACCCGCAGGGCAACTGGCTGGCCCGGCTCGTGTTCCCCGAGAAGACCGACCGGTTCACGGTCGATGTCGATCTCGTCGCGGACATGGCGATCGTCAATCCGTTCGATTTCTTCCTCGAGCCCTATGCCGAGAAGTTCCCCTTCAAGTACGAGGAGGGCCTGCTCGAGGATCTCGCACCCTTCATGAAGCCCGAGAAGGCGGGGCCGCTGCTGGCCAAGTGGCTCGCGAAGGTTCCCAAGTCCCACGAGCGCACGATCGACTTCCTCGTCGGCCTCAACCAGCGCCTGCAGAAGGACATCGGCTACATCATCCGGCTCGAGCCGGGCGTGCAGGCTTTCGAGCAGACGCTGTCGCTGGGCAAGGGCTCATGCCGAGACACCGGCTGGCTGCTCGTCCAGATCCTGCGCCATCTCGGGTTCGCCGCACGCTTCGTGTCGGGCTACCTGATCCAGCTCGTCGCCGACCAGAAGGCGCTCGACGGCCCGTCGGGCACCGAGATCGACTTCACCGACCTGCACGCGTGGACGGAAGTGTACCTTCCCGGTGCCGGCTGGATCGGCTTCGATCCCACGTCGGGCCTGATGACGGGCGAGGGACACATCCCGCTCGCCGCCACGCCCGCACCGTCTTCGGCCGCACCCGTGGAAGGCCTCATCGAGAAGTGCGAAGTCACGTTCATCCACGAGATGAAGGTCACGCGCGTGGCCGAGAGTGCGCGCGTCACCAAGCCCTATACCGAAGAGACGTGGGAGAAGATCGAAGCGCTCGGCCACACGGTCGACGGCCACCTCGCGCGCGGCGACGTGCGCCTGACGATGGGCGGCGAACCCACCTTCGTGTCGATCGACGACATGGACGGGCCGGAATGGAACACGGCCGCCCTCGGGCCCACCAAGCGCCGGCTGGCCGGCAATCTGCTGAAGCGTCTGCAGCGGCTCTGGTCGCCGGGCGCACTCCTCCATTACGGGCAGGGCAAGTGGTATCCGGGCGAGCAGCTGCCGCGCTGGGCGCTGGGCTGCTTCTGGCGCAAGGACGGCGAGCCGATCTGGCGCGACCCCGCCCTCATCGCCGACGACACGCTCAAGTCCAACGTCAACTACGAGCATGCCGAACGCTTCGCGCAGCGCCTGTGCGAGCGCCTCGGCATTCCCGACCAGTTCGCCCAGCGCGCCTACGAGGACGCCTGGTATTACCTGTGGCGCGAGCAGCGCCTGCCGATGAACGTCGATCCGCTGAAGTCGAACCTGAAGGATCCCGAAGAACGCGCGCGCCTGTCGCGCATCTTCGAGAAGGGCCTCGACGAGCCGGTCGGCGTGGCCCTGCCGATCCATCGCGGCTGGCAGGGCGGGGCGCGCAAATGGACCAGCGGCTTCTGGTTCGTGCGCCCGCAGCACATGTTCCTGATCCCCGGCGATTCGCCGATGGGCTACCGCCTGCCGCTCGACAGCGTGCCGTGGGTTGCCCCGGCCGACTATCCCTACCACTGGGAGCGCGACCCGTTCGAGCCGCTGCCGCCGCTTCCCGCGCGCGACCGGCGCGAGCGTTCGCTCGCCGTGTCGGGCAACGTGCCGCGCACCGGCTTCGCGCATCAGGGTGCGATGGCGACCGGCCCCGGCGGGCGGCCGATGGCGGACCGTTCGGCGGGCGACCGCAAGCTGGTCGAGGAGCTGCGCCGGCGCGAGCGCGGCACGGTCAAGCCGCAGAGCTCGGCCTCGTGGGTCGTGCGCACGGCGATGTGCATCGAGCCGCGCGACGGCCTGTTGCACGTCTTCATGCCGCCCTGCCCGACGGTGGAGGATTATCTCGATCTGATCACGAGCATCGAGGACACGGCCGCCGATCTCGGCCAGCCGGTGCTGATCGAGGGTTACGCGCCGCCGTCCGATCCGCGCATCGAGAGCTTCTCGGTGACGCCCGATCCCGGCGTGATCGAGGTCAACGTCCATCCCGCGCACACCTGGAGCGAGATCGTCGAGCGCACGACGACGCTCTATGAAGAAGCGCGCCAGACGCGCCTCGGCAGCGAGAAATTCATGGTCGACGGCCGCCATGTCGGGACCGGCGGCGGCAACCATTTCGTGCTCGGCGGCTCGACGCCGGCGGAATCGCCGTGGCTGCGCCGGCCCGACCTGCTCGGCTCGATGCTGCGCTTCTGGCACAACCATCCGAGCCTTTCCTACCTGTTCTCGGGCCTGTTCATCGGGCCGACCTCGCAGCATCCGCGGGTCGACGAGGCGCGCGAAGACCAGGTCCACGAACTCGAACTCGCGTTGTCGCAGCTTCCGGCAAAGGACACGGCGGGCATCGCGCCGTGGACCGTCGACCGGGTCCTGCGCAACGTGCTGGTCGATCTCACCGGCAACACGCACCGCACCGAGTTCTGCATCGACAAGCTCTATTCGCCCGACAATTCGGGCGGACGGCGCGGGCTGGTCGAGCTGCGCGCCTTCGAGATGCCGCCGCACGCGCGCATGAGCCTCGTCCAGCAGCTCCTGCTGCGCAGCCTCGTGTCGCATTTCTGGGAGGAGCCCTACACGCACCGTCTCGTGCGCTGGGGCAACCGCGTCCACGACCGGTTCATGCTGCCGCATTTCGTGCGCGAGGACCTGTCCGACGTGCTCGAGACACTGCGCGATGCGGGCTATGCCTTTGACGACCAGTGGTTCGATCCGCACTGCGAGTTCCGTTTCCCGAAGCTGGGTTCGGTCGCCTATCGCGGCGTGGACATCGAGCTGCGCCACGCGCTCGAACCCTGGCACGTGCTGGGCGAGGAAGCCGGGCCGGGCGGCACGGTGCGCTATGTCGACAGCTCGCTCGAACGCCTGCAGGTGCGCGTGCGCAACCTCGTCGATTCGCGCCACAAGATCGTCTGCAACGGCGTGAGCGTTCCGCTGCATCCGACCGGCACCGACGGCGAGTATGTCGCGGGCGTGCGATTCCGCGCGTGGAACCCGTCCTCGGCGCTGCATCCGACCGTCGGCGTGCATGCGCCGCTGGTGTTCGACCTTTACGACGGCTGGACCGGGCGCTCGGTCGGCGGGTGCACGTATCACGTGGCGCATCCCGGCGGGCGCAACTACGACAAGTTCCCGGTCAACGCCAACGAGGCCGAGGCACGCCGGCGCGCGCGCTTCTTCGACATCGGCCACACGCCCGGCCGCATGACGCCGCGCGACCCCGCCCCGAACCCCGATTTCCCGCTGACCCTTGACCTGCGACGTGGCTAGCCCGCAAGCTTGGCGATTGCCCTGACCAGCCCGAGGAGTCGATGGAGGAAGCGCGCCTGACCGCTGCTGCCGGTGCCGAGCCGGCAGCCGACAAGCCGCCGCCCTTCGACGAGATGGTCACGGGTGCGGGGCAGATCCGGCCGCACTGGCAGCCGCTGATGGGCGCCCTGCGCACGCTGCCGGCCGGCGCACTTGCCGAGCGCATGGACCGCGCGCGCCGCCAGTACGACGAGAACGGCGTCACCTACAACGTCTTTGCCGAAACGCGCGGGCCCCAGCGGCCCTGGCAGTTCGACCTGTTGCCGCTGCCGATCCCGGCCGAGGAGTGGGCGGGGATCGAATCGGCGTTGGTCAAGCGCGCCACGCTGCTCGACAGGATCCTTGCCGACATCTACGGCCCGCAGAGCCTGATCCGCGACCGGCTGCTGCCGCCGGCCCTCGTCCACACCAATCCGGCGTTCCTGCGCCCGTGCCACGGCGTGACGCCTGCCAATGGTGCTCCGTTCCTGCATTTCTATGCCGCCGACATCGCGCGCGGGCTCGACGGGCGCTGGCGCGTGTGCGCCGACCGCGTCAATGCACCGTCGGGTGCGGGCTATGCGCTCGAGAACCGCAACGTGCTGATGCGCACGCTGCCCGAGCTGTTCCAGGCTTCGACCGTGCGCCGGCTCGGACCGTTCTTCGAACTCTGGCAGTCGGCACTTGCGCAACTGGCACCCAAGCATCGCGAGAACCCGCGCATCGTGCTGCTGACGCCCGGTCCCTACAGCGAGACCTATTTCGAGCACGTGTATCTCGCCCGCCAGCTCGGCCTGACGCTGGCCGAGGGGGCGGACCTCACCGTGCGCGACGCCAAGGTGTTCCTGAAGACGCTCGGCGGTCTCCAGCAGGTCGACGTGATCCTGCGCCGGCTCGACGCCGACTATTGCGATCCGGTCGAGCTGCGCCCCGAATCCGCGATCGGCGTGGCCGGCCTCGTCGATGCCGTGCGCGCGGGCAGCGTCACCATCGCCAACGCGCTGGGCGCCGGCGTGGTCGAAACACCGGCGATCCTCCCCTTCCTGCCGGGGCTGGCGCACAAGCTGCTGGGCGAGGATCTCGGCATGCCGTCGGTCGAGACCTGGTGGCTGGGCCAGCGCGCCGTATTCGACCAGGTCGTCGAGCGCATCGAAGACTACGTCTTCCGCCCGTGCTTCGCCGGCGACGGGTTCGAGCCGTCGGTCGTGGGCTCCGACGTCGAGCCGGGAAAACGCAAGGCGTTCATCGAGCGCCTGCGCGCCAGTCCGCACCGCTACGTGGCACAGGCGCGCATGCACAAATCGGCGATGCCGGTGTGGTCGCCGACCGGATTGATCCCGCGTCCGTTGATGGTGCGCTGCTTCCTGGTGCGCCACGAAGGCACCTATGTGCCGATGCCCGGCGGCATGACGCGCGTGTCGGCCGACGATACCGGCATCGATATCTCGATGCAGCGCGGCGGGGCGGCCAAGGACACCTGGGTGATCGAGCGCGAGCTTGCCCCGGTCGTGGTGGGCACGCGTGCCCAGGCGGCGCGCGAGCCGCTGCGCCGCTCGGCGGGCGAGTTGCAGAGCCGCGTGGCCGACAATCTCTTCTGGCTCGGCCGCTATGCCGAGCGGCTGGACAACGCCGCGCGCCTGATGCGCGCGAGCCTGATGCGCGTTCCTGCCGGCGGGGCTTCGGCGCGCGAACTGGCCGAGTTCCAGGCGCTCGCGCGCATGTTGGGCGACCGTGGCCTCGTCGAGCGCACGATGGGCGGGCTGCCTGACGGCCGTTCGATGATGGAAGCGCTCGGCCACGCGTGCGGCTCCGACCAGGGGATCTCGCACCTGTTCCAGGCCATCCAGCGCATCGCGCCAACCGTGCGTGACCGGCTTTCGGCCGACATGTGGAATGTCGTCAACGACCTGCTGCGTGACGCGCGCCTGCGCCTCGAAGGCCAGCCGGGCGATGCCGACCGCCTGCTCGAAGGAATGGACCACACGATCGGCGTGTGCGCCGCCTTCCACGGCATGGCGTCGGAGAACATGACGCGCGGTTCGGGCTGGCGCTTCCTCGATCTGGGCCGGCGGCTGGAGCGTTCGGCGCACGGCGCTTCGGTCGTGCGCGACGTGTTCGCCGCGTCGGGCCACGGCTCGGAACCCTGGCTGCGCCTGCTGCTCGAGCTTTGCGACAGCTCGATCACCTACCGCACGCGCTACATGGCGGCCGTCCAGCCCGCACCCGTGCTCGACCTCCTGCTGTGCGACGACACCAATCCGCGCTCGGTCGCCTTCCAGCTCCGCCTCGTCGCCGACCATCTCGACAATCTCGCCCGGCGCGACGTGCGCCCGCTGTCGCAGCCCGAGCAGAAGATCGCGCGCGCGGCCCTGACGGCCGTCGAACTTTTCGACGTGGAGCGCGTCGGCTCGACGATCGAGCGCGAATCGATGGCGATGCTCGACGACCTGTTGGGTGGCACGCAAGGCCGCCTGTCGGATCTTTCCGAGGCGATCACGCGCGCCTATTTCAGCCATGTCGAGACCGTGCAGTCGATCGGCTACGAGATCGCACCCGTTGGCGGGGACGGCGCATGATCTACGACGTCGTCCACCGCACGACCTATCGCTATGCCGAGCCGGTCGATCTTTCCTACCACGTGATGCGGCTCACGCCGCGCGCCCTGCCGCACCAGCGGGTGCTGCGCACCACCGTGATCGCCACGCCCGCCCCCGTGCGCGTGCACGACACGACCGACTATTTCGGCAATCTCGCGACCTATATGTCGCTCGAGGAGCCGCACGCCGAACTCGTCGTCGACGCGCGCTGTGCCGTCGATGTCAGCTTTCCCGCACCGCCGGATGCGGCCGGCACGCCGGCGTGGGAACTCGTGCGCGATTCCCTCGACGGCGGCGGCCTGCCGGCGGAGACCATGGCGGTGGAGTTCGTGCGCGAATCCCCGCTCGTCGCGGTCGACGATGCGGTGCGCGAGTTCGCGGCACCGTCCTTCGCCGCCGGCCGGCCGGTGCTGGCCTGCTTTCTCGATCTCAACCGGCGGATCAAGTCCGAGTTCACGTTCGATGCGCGTGCCACCGGTGTGGCGACCGCCGTGCGCGAGGTCATGCAGCTGCGCCGCGGCGTGTGCCAGGATTTCGCGCACGTGATGATCGCCTGCATTCGCGCCATGGGCCTCGCCGCGCGCTACGTGTCGGGCTACATCCGCACGCATGCGCCGGCCGGCCAGGCGCGCCGCATCGGGGCGGACGCAAGCCATGCCTGGGTCGGCGTCTTCGTGCCGGGGGCGGGCTGGATCGATCTCGATCCCACCAACGACCTCGTCGTGTCGGACGAGCATGTCGTGCTCGGCTGGGGGCGCGACTATGGCGACGTCTCGCCCATCCGCGGCGTCATCCTCGGCGGCGGCGTCCACCGGCTTGACGTCGCCGTCGACCTGCGCCCGCTTGACGTCTCATACGCGGCGGAACAGGACGGATAGGTTGTTGGCCGGCATGGCGACGACCGCCGGCCGTGCGAAACCTGCCGCCGCTTCGCTCACCTCGCCAAGGTCGCGTATCCCCCACGCCGGATCGCGCGCACGCAGGCTTTCGTCGAACGCCGCGTTCGACGGGGCCGTGTGCGCGCTGTCGCGCTTGAACGGCCCGTAGAGATAGAGAAGCCCGCCCGGTGCGAGCAGGCGCGCCGCCCCGCGCAGCAGCCCGAGGCACGCGGCCCAAGGGGCGATGTGGATCATGTTGATGCACACGACCGCATCGGCCGTGGCGAGCGGCCAGATCTCGGCGGTCGCATCGAGGTCGATCGGCGGCAGCAGGTTGGGCGTTCCCTCTGCCGCGATCCACGCGGCGATCGACGCGCGGTTGGCGGGATCGGGGTCGCTCGGCTGCCAGACCAGTGACGGGAAGGCGGCGGCGAACGCGACCGCATGCTCGCCCGAGCCCGACGCGATCTCCAGTGCGGTTCCGCTCGCCGGAAGATGTTCGCGCAGGACGGCAAGGATCGGTTCGCGGTTGCGCGCGGCGGCAGGGGCGAAACGCCTTGCGTCCGCCGTCATGCCATCAGCTTTCGCGCCGTCTTCGCGAAATCGACCGCGGCCTGCTCCTGGTGGCGGTGATGGCCTTCGCGTACGACCCATTCGCCGCCGATCACGACATCGCGCACCGGATTGGCGTTGCCGCAGAACAGCCACGCGTCGACCAGCGTGTCGAGTGCGCGGCCGACGAGTGCGGGGTGTTCTTCGTCAAGCACGACGAAGTCGGCGCGATGGCCGGGGGCCAATGCACCGGTCTTGCGCCCGGCCGCCTGCGCGCCACCGGCAAGCGCGCGTTCGAACAGGAACGCGCCGGTCGACCCGCCCTCGCGCAACTGGGTCACGTTGCGGCTCTGGTGGAAAAGCCGCTGGCCGTATTCGAGCCAGCGCAGCTCCTCGACCGGGCTTGTCGACACGTTCGAATCCGTGCCCACGCCGAAGATGCCGCCGGCCTTGAGGAAGGCGCCGAGCGGGAACAGCCCGTCGCCGAGATTGGCTTCCGTCGCCGGGCAGATGCCGACGACCGCACCGCTGCGGGCCATCGCGTCGATCTCGGCCGGCGTGACATGCGTGGCGTGGACCAGGCACCAGCGCTTGTCGACGCTTGCATTGGCCAGCAGCCATTCGACCGGCGTGGTGCCCGACCAGGCGCGGCAGTCGGCCACTTCCTTGGGCTGCTCGGCGATGTGGATATGGATGGGGGCGTCGGCATCCAGTCGGTCCAGCATGGCAAGTGCAGCCTTCAGGGCAGGTGGTGTCACCGCGCGCAGCGAGTGCGGGGCGATGCCCACGCGCACCTGCGGGTCGCCGCGATGCCGGCGGGCAAGCCGCTCGACGAGATCGCCATAGGCGTCGTCGTCGAGCACGAAACGCTTCTGCCCCTCGTTGGGGGCCATCCCGCCGAAGCCGCTTGCCTGGTAGAGCACGGGCAACAGCGTGAGGCCGATGCCGGACGCGGCCGACGCGGCGACGATCCGGTCGGCAAGCTCGGTCGGCACGTCGTAGCGCTGGCCGTCGGGATCGTTGTGCACGTAGTGGAACTCGCACACGCTCGTGAAGCCGTGGCGGACAAGCTCGACATAGAGCTGGGTTGCCACCGCCTCGACGTCGCGGGGCGACAGGCGGCCGATGAAGCGGTACATGATGTCGCGCCAGGCCCAGAAATTGTCGCTCTGCGGGCCCGCCCGCTCGCCGAGGCCCGCCATCGCGCGCTGGAAGGCGTGGCTGTGCAGGTCGGCAAGGCCGGGCAGCACGGGGCCGGGCAGCCGGGCAGCACCGTCGGCGTTCTTTCCGGCGGCGACCGAAACGAGATAGCCGCGCGCATCGACTTCGAAGCGGACATCGCGTGCCCAGCCGGTCGGCAGCAGGGCATGGGGGGCGAAAAAACTCGGCATGGGGCTGGCGTCCTCGGATGAAGCGCCTATTCTTGAAGCCTGCGCTGCCGGAAAGGAAGTCCCTTGAAACCGATCTTCGAACTTGTGCCCGGCACGACCCCGCTGCTGATCAGCGTGCCGCACGCCGGCACGTATCTGCCCGACGCGATCGCGGCCCGCCTGACACCCGAAGCGCTCGCCATGCCCGACACCGACTGGCATGTCGAGAAGCTTTACGGTTTCACGGCCGAGCTCGGGGCCGGCCTGATCGTCGCCACGCATTCGCGCTACGCGGTCGATCTCAACCGCGATCCTTCCGGCACGCCGCTCTATCCGGGGCGCGACAACACCGAGCTCGTCCCCCTGGGCACGTTCGCGAATCAGCCGGTCTACCGGACCGGCCAGGCGCCCGACAAGGCGGAGGAGGCCGAGCGCGTCGCGCGCTACTGGCGGCCCTACCACGAAGCGCTTGCCGGCGAGCTCGATGCGATCGTCGCGCGCCACGGTATTGCCGTGCTGTGGGACGGCCATTCGATTCCGGCCGAAGTGCCGCGCCTGTTCGAAGGGCGGCTCCCCGATCTTAATCTGGGTTCGGCCGCGGGCACGTCCGCCGATCCCGATCTTGCCGATTGCGCGCGCGCCGCACTCGACGGGCCGGGCATGAGCCTTGTCGTCGACGGCCGCTTCAAGGGCGGCTACATCACGCGGCTCTATGGCAAGCCGGCTGCGAAGATGCACGCTCTCCAGCTCGAGAAGGCGATGGCCTCGTACATGGACGAGGCACCACCCTACCGGTGGGACGCCGCGCGTGCCGCACCGATGGTGGCGCGCCTGCGCCGCACGATGGGGGCGGTGACCGCATGGGCGGCGGCGCGCGCGCGGACCTGACCTATCAGACCCGAAGCGTGCGGGTGGGCGGCAGCGTGACAGTCACGGTGGTTCCCCGGTCGATCGTGCTTTCGATCGCGAGCTTGCCGCCATGCAGCTCGACGAGCTTCTTGGACAGCGGCAGGCCAAGGCCCGTTCCCTCGAAGCGGCGCGACAGCGCGTTGTCGACCTGCGAAAACGGCTCGAGGGCGCGGGGAATGTCCTCCGCCTTCATGCCGATGCCGGTATCGCGCACGACGAGGCGCGCCCCTCCGTCGGGCGCCAGATCGACCTCGACCGTCACGCGACCGCCGGGCGGGGTGAACTTGACGGCGTTCGCCAGCAGGTTGATCAGCACCTGCTTCAGGCGCCGCGCGTCGGCGTCGATCTTCGGCAGGTCCGGGGCCACGCGCGTTTCGACACGGATCTGGCCCGCATGCGCGCGGGGGTCGATCAGGCGCACGCTGGCCGCCGCGATGTCGCCGAGATCGACCGCCTGCTCGTCGAGTTCGGCATTGCCGGACTCGGCCTTCGCGATGTCCAGGATGTCGCCGATGACGTTGAGAAGATGCGTGCCGCTCGCGTGGATGTCGCGCGCGTAATCGACATAGCGCGGCTCGCCCACGGGCCCGAACATCTCGCGGAAGATGATCTCCGAGAAGCCGATCACGGCGTTGAGCGGCGTGCGCAGCTCGTGGCTCATGTGGGCGAGGAAATCGGACTTGGAGCGGTTCGCCGATTCCGCGGCTTCCTTCGCGTCCCGCAGCGCGTCCTCGAACCGCCGGCGCTCGGTCAGGTCGACGAACAGCGTCACCCAGCCACCGTCGCGCAGAAGCGTGCGCTGCGCGCGGATATAGCGCCCGTTCGGCCGCCAGCCCTCGCTGGTCGAGCCTTGCGTGCTGTTGACGTGCAGCCGGCGCGCCGCCTCGGCCGGGATGTCGTCGCACGGCCCGAAATCGCCGCGCCGCAGCTGATGCTCGATCGACGTGACGAACGGCAGGCCGATATGGAGCAGTTCGGTCTCGATCCCGATGATGCCCACCGCCTGCTCGTTCCACATCGCGAGGCACGCATCCTTGTCGTAGACGAGAATGCCTTCGTCGATGCTTTCGAAAACGCGCGTCAGGATCTGCGACTGGTGCTCGATCTGGCGCTGGCGCTGGCGCAGCTGCGTCACGTCGGTACCGATCAGCGCGATGCCGCCTTCCGGCGTGCGCTGCTCGAGGATCTGGATGATCTTGCCGTTCGTGAAGCGCACGTCGATCGCGTCGGCGGGTGCCTGATGGCGCGCCAGGCGCCAGCGTCGCCAGTCGTCGGCCGGAACGCCTTCGGTGTCGACCAGGCCGCGCGCGAGAAGCCCGTCGAGGATCTGGGTGAAGGTGAGGCCGGGGCCGAGTGTTGCCGCCTCGCTCACGGACGCGGAGAAGGCGCGGTTGCGGAATGTCAGCACGTCGTGCGCATCGAAGATGGCGAGCGAGGCGCCCAGTCCGTCCAGCGCCTGGTAGAGCTGGCGCTCGGCCATGCGCGCGCGGTCGGCGGCCGCGACCTCGATGGTGACGTCGCTCGCCGTTCCGCGGTAGCCGCGGAAGCGGCCCTCGGTGTCGAAGATCGCCCGCCCGGAGAACGAGATCGTCTGCACCTGCCGGTCCTCGCCCGTCCGCCGCAGGCGGAAATCGCGGAACGGCTTGTGCTGTTCCATCAGCGCCTGCTGGGCAGCCATCGCCGCGGGATCGGCCGAGCAGCCGGGCAGCTCCGGCAGCCGCCGGCCGATATCCTCGATCGTCCCGTCCGGCGAGCGCGCCGAGAACGGCTTGGAGAAATACGTGAAGCGGAGGTCGGAATCCTGCTCCCACAGCCAGTCGGACGTCGCGGCGGCGAAATCGAGCAGACGCTCCTGTGCCAGTTCGAGTTCGTGCGTCTTCTCCGCCAGTTCGGATTCGCGCTGGATCGCGTCGGTGACGATGCGCGCGGTGCCGCGATAGCCGGTGAACCCGCCATAGCGGTCGAAGACCGGCCGCCCGGAGATCGAGAACCACACGCGGGCACCCGACTCGTTGCGCCGGCTGAAGACGAGATCGCGGAACGGACGCCGCTCGGCGATCTCGGCCTTGTGCCGCGCCCAGACGACCTCGTCCGTGCCTTCGGGGCAGACGTCGAGACGGGTCTTGCCGAGGAACTCTTCGGGCCGGAAGCCGGCAGCCGAGAAGCCGGGCGTGAACGCGATGAAGCGGTATTGCGCGTCGCGCTCCCAGAACCAGTCGGCATTCGCCTCGGCGAAGTCGCGCAGGTGGCTTTCGCTTGCTTCGAGTACGGCGATCCGGCGGTTCGAATACCACCACACGGCTGCCGCACCGATCGCAAGGCCGCCCGCAATCCAGCCGACCGCCATCCAGCTGCCCGCCATCCAGCTGCCCGTCATCCAGCTGAGTGAGTCGAGCGACATGCCGCGCACACCCTCCGGGGTTCAGTACCTGACGAGGCTCTCGAACGGCACGGGCAGGCGCTTGCGGCCTTCGAGGAACTCGAGCTCGATGATGCACGCAGCACCGCGCACGTCGGCCCCGGTCTTCTGCAGCAGCGAGATGGCCGCATTCAGCGTTCCGCCGGTGGCCAGCACGTCGTCGAGCACGACGACGCGCGTGCCGGGCTTCACGGCTTCGTCCTGGATCTCGATCGTGTCCTCGCCATACTCGAGCGCGTATGTATGCGGGATCGTCTTGCCGGGCAGCTTGCCGCGCTTGCGCACCATCATGAATCCGCAACCCATGTGGAGTGCGAGCGGTGCCGTGACGAGAAATCCGCGGCTCTCGATTCCGGCCAGCAGGGCCGGTTTATGGGGCGCGACAAGTGCCGCGAGCCGTTCGATCGCCGCCCGCCAGGCGCCGGCGTCGGCCAGCAGCGGCGAGATGTCGCGGAACAGGATTCCGGGCTTCGGGAAATCGGCGACATCCCGGATGTATTTCTTCAGATCCATGCGGCTTCCTCGATCGGGCGGGGTCTTTTTGTTTAGGCGTCAGGCCGGTCCCCGTCCACTCGAATTTCGTGCCGAGCCCGGTCGGTCGATCGCCACCGCCTTGACGATCGCGTGCACCGGAACGCCGACGGCAAGGTCGAGCTCGGCGACCGCCGCGCGCGTCAGCCGGGCCCGCAGCCGGACGCTGCCGACGGCGATGGCGATCTCGGCATAGGCGCCCGGTTCCGGTTCGAGCGCCACGATATGCCCGGACAGGATATTGCGCGCCGATATCCCTTCGGGCCGCCGTGTGGCGACGATGACGTCGCGGGCGCGGATATGGACGCGGATGGCCGTACCCGGCGGCGCATCGACGCGCGGGACGGTCAGCGTGCCGCCGTCGAAACCGAGCCGGCTGAGCGAGAAAGCCGCATCGTGCGCCACGACCCGCGTGTCGAGGGCGGCCCCCGCCTCGAAGCGCCCGGCGAGCGGATTGAGATCGATGCGCGCCGTGATCTCGCCGACCGGCCCGCACGCGGCGATGCGCCCGGCATCGACGAGCGCAAGCGTGTCGGCGAGCCGGACGACCTCGTCGAGCGCATGGCTGACATAGACGATCGGGATGTCGAGTTCGCGGCGCAACCGGTCGAGATAGGGCAGCACTTCGGACTTGCGCGCGGCATCGAGCGAGGCGAGCGGCTCGTCCATCAGCAGCAGGCGCGGCTGGGCGAGCAGGGCGCGCCCGATCGCCACGCGCTGGCGCTCGCCGCCCGAGAGCGTGGCGGGGCGCCGGGCGAGAAGGGGGGCGATATCGAGCAGGTCGACGACGGCGGCGAATCCGATCGGCGCGCTTCCGGCCTGCGCGCGCCGCAGGCCGTAGCGCAGGTTGCCGTCGACGGACAGATGCGGGAACAGGCGCGCGTCCTGGAACACGTAGCCCACGCGCCGGCGTTCGGCCGGTACGTCGATGCGCGCAGTCGTGTCGAACAGCACGTTCCCGCCGACCGCGATGCGCCCTTCGGCTGGCCGGGCAAGGCCGGCGATGGCGCGCACGATGGATGTCTTGCCCGCACCGGACCGCCCGAATAGCGCCAGGGCCCCTGCGGGTGCGGCTAGCTTCACGTCGAGTGGAAACGTGCCGACCCGCATGCGGAAATCGAGTTCGAGCATCTAGCGGCCCAGCATCCGGCGCACGCGGCGCGCGAGGAACTCCGACAGCAGCAGGCCGGCCAGTGCCAGCGTCAGAGATACTGCCGCGAGGCGGGTGGCTGTATCCTCGCCGCCCGGGGCTTGCGTGGCGGCATAGATCGCCAGCGGCAGGGTCTGCGTCTCGCCCGGCACGTTGGAGGCGAACGTCACGACTGCGCCGAACTCGCCCAGACTGGCGGCAAACGCGACAATCGCGCCGGACAGCACGCCGGGCAGCATCAGCGGCAGCGAGATCGTGACGAAACGGTCCAGCGCGCCGGCACCCAGCGTGCGCGCGGCTTCGTCGAGGCCGGGGTCGAGCGCTTCGACCGACAGGCGTACCGCGCGCACCATCAGCGGAAAGACCATCACGGCCGTCGCGAGGGCCGCCCCTTGTGCCGTGAACACCAGCCGGATGCCGAACGCCGCATCGAGCCAGGCGCCCAGCGGGCCGCGCACGCCGAACAGCAGCAGCAGCAGATAGCCGACGACGACCGGCGGCAGCACGAGCGGCAGGTGGACAAGGCTGTCGACGAGCGCCTTGCCCGGGAACCGGCAGCGCGCGAGCAGCCACGCGACCAGTATCGCCGGCGGCAGCACGAACCCGACGGCGACAAGCGCTATGCGCAGGCTGAGGCCGATGGCGGCAAGCTCGGTATCGCTGAACGGCGCCATGCCTACTCGACCGCGAAGCCGTAGCGACGGAAGATCACCAAAGCCGCCGGGGACTGCAGCTCGGCGAGAAAGGCGCGCGCGGCCGGTCCGTCGCGGCCGGCCACGATCGCGAAGGGATAGGCGATCGCGGCGTGGCTTTCGGCCGGAAACATCGCCGCGACCGCCACGCGCGGGCTGGCGGCGACGTCCGTCGCATAGACGACTCCGAAGGGCGCTTCCCCCCGCTCGACGAGTGCCAGTGCGGCCCGCACGGAAGCCGCCCGCGCGAGCCGCGGCTCGACTGCCGGCCACACGCCAAGCCACTCGAAAGCCGTGCGCGCGTAGCGTCCGACCGGGACATGCGCGGGGTCGCCGGTCGCAAGGCGCTCGCGGCCGAGAAGCGCGCCGAAATCCATGCCGCGCACGAGCACGACGTCGCGGGCCCGATCGGCGGGCACGATCAGGACGAGGCGGTTCGACAGGATCGAGACGCGGCTGTCGGCGACAAGGCGCCCGCGGGTGGCGAGATAATCGGCCCAATCTTCGTCGGCCGAGGCGAAGATGTCCGCCGGGGCGCCGTTCTCGATCTGGCGGGCGAGAATCGACGACGCGGCGAAGGAATAGCGCGCCGGCAGCGGCAGTTCGCGCGTGATCGCCTCGAGTGCGTCCGTCAGCGAAGCCGCGGCATAGACCAGCGGGCCCTGCGCGTTTGCCGCCGACGCGAGGCAGGCGGCAAAGGCGGTGAACAGCGTACAGGCAAGGCGGCGCATGGACTTTCCTCGTTATATCCGTCCGGATATAACGCCATGCGCGCGCCTCGCCTGTCAATCGTGCCGGTCACCCGGGGGCGTACTGGGCAATCCCGTTGCCGAAGGACCAGTCGACCGGATCGTTCTCGGTCAGCACGACCAACACGTCTTCGGCGCGCACGCCGGCATCGCGCACGAGGTTACGCACGATGGCCGCGTAAAGCGCGCGCTTCAGGTCTTGCGAGCGGCCGCGCCTGAAATAGACCTGCACCGAAAGGAACCCGCCGCTGCGCGCGATGCCCATGTAGCCGGGATCGGCGATCAGGCCGTCGGCCTTGTGCGCCGCGACGATCTGGAAGCGGTCGTCTGCCGGGATCTTGATGGCTTCCACGAGGGCGGCATGCACGCCGTCGGCGACCGCGCGGCGCGTGGCCTGCGGCATGATTTCGGGAACGTCGATGCGCACGAGCGGCATTTGTCTTCTCCTTGTTGCGAAGGAGAAGATGGCGGGCGCTGCCGCCGCTGCCAAACGAGATTAGCTATCGACCGGTTGAGCGAAACTCACGAGGGCCCGCCGGCCTTCTCGCCGATGTCCCAGTAGAGCCCGGCCATAAGCCGCAGCCCTTCGCGCGCGACCGCCGGCAGGATGTGCTCGTTGGGCGCATGCTGCGAGCACGACGGGTAGGAGTGCGGGACCCACACGGTCGGCAGGCCCAGCACGTCGCTGAAGATGTCGTTGGGCAGCGAGCCGCCGAGATTGGGCAGCACCGCCGGCTTGGCATTCGTCGTGCGCTTCAGGCTTGCCACGGCGAAATTCACCCACGGGTGCTCGGGATCGAGGCGCGTGGCGTGGAACATCTCCTCGCGCGTGGGCGACAGCTTCACCATCGGGAAGCCGTGTCGGTCGAGGTGCTTGCGCAGGGCCGGCAGGATGTTGGCCGGATCGATGCCGACGACGAACCGCAGCTGGCAGCGTGCCCACGCCTTGGGCGGGATCGCGTTGACCGGGTTTTCCGGATTGCCGGTGCGATAGGCGAGCACCTCGAACGAGCACCAGCCGAACACGCGCTCGGACGGTGTGAGGCCAGGTTCACCCCATCCCGGTTCGACCTGCGGGCCATCCGAGCCGCCATCGACCTCGCAGTCGGCAAGGGCGCGGCGCACGCTCGCGGGAAGTTCGGCGGGGACCCATTCGGGCAGGCGGATCTGGCCGGTCGGCCCGGCGATGCAGGCAAGCGCGTGGGCAAGCTGCAGGCCGGGGTTCGAGATGAGCCCGCCCCAGTTGCCGGAATGGTGCCCGCCGGCGCGCGCGTCGATCTCGAGATCGAAATTGAAGGCACCACGCGAACCCAGGAACAGCGTGGGACGTTCGGCGGACAGGCGCGGGCCGTCCGAGGCGATCAGCACGTCGGCCTTGAAGAGTTCCTTGTTCGCCTCGCACACCTCGCGCAGGCCCGGCGAGCCGGTCTCCTCGCCCATCTCGATCAAGTACTTGGCGTTGAAGCCGAGCTTGCCGCGGGCCTTCAGCACGGCGGCAAGCGCCCCGATATTGATCGAATGCTGGCCCTTGTTGTCGGCCGTCCCGCGCCCGTACCAGCGGTCGCCCTCGTCGGCCAGAACCCAGGGCGATAGCCCTTCGCGCCACTGCGGCTCGAGCCCGCGGATCACGTCGCCATGCCCGTAGCCGAACACGGTCGTGGCCTTGGGGTCCTCGATGCGTTCGGCGATCAGGAACGGCCCCTTGGCGCGCGGATGATGGAGGATGCGGCACGTGAAGCCGAGCTTCTCGAGCGTGGGTACCATCTCGCCGGTCAGGTACTGCGCAAGCTCGGGGCCGCGATCGGGATTCTGGCTCTCGGTCTTGATTGCCACGCGGCGTGCCAGATCGGCCTTGTAGCCGCCGTCGTCGAAATAGCGCTCGGCATTGGCGATGGCGGTCTCGCGGCTCATGCGAATTCCTTGCTGTAGAGGGGGGCGTAGGCGTGGCAGGCGACCTGTGCCGGCCCGTCGGCGATTGTTGCCGGGATCGCGGTCCGGCAGACCGGCTTGGCGTAGAGGCAGCGCGGATTGAAGCCGCAACCGGCCGGCGGGTCCAGCGGATTGGGGAAGGCGAGGCCGAGGCCGGTATCCGGCACGCCAAGTCCCGGCTCGGGCGTGAGCACCGAGGCGAGCAGTGCCTGGCTGTAGGGATGGCGCGCGCGCGCGAAGATCTCGGCCGTTTGCGCAAGCTCGACGACGCGGCCCAGATACATCACCGCCACGCGCGTGGCGATATGCTCGACGACCGCGAGATTGTGGCTGATGAACACGTAGGTGAGGCCGAACTCCTCGCGCAGGTCCATCAGCAGGTTCAGGATCTGGCTCTGCACCGACACGTCGAGCGCCGAGGTCGGCTCGTCGCACACCACGATCTCGGGGCGCATGACGAGCGCGCGCGCGATCGCCACGCGCTGGCGCTGGCCGCCGGAAAGCTGCCCCGGATAGCTGTCGGCGAAGCGCGCGGGCAGGCCGACGCGTTCGAGCATGTCGATCGCCTTCCGGCGCCGGTAGGCGCTGTCGCCCATGCCGTGTACGGCCAGCGGCAGCGCCACGATGGAGGCGATGCGCTTTCGCGGATTGAGTGAGCCGTAGGGATCCTGGAACACCGGCTGGACACGCGCGGCAAGCCTCCCGCGTCCGAGCGTGGCGATGTCGACGCCGTCGATCGAGATGCGCCCCGACGTGGGCGGAAGAAGGCCCAGCAGCATGCGCGCGAGCGTGGATTTGCCGCAGCCCGATTCACCCACGATGCCGAGCACCTCGCCCTTCTCGAGCGTCAGATCCACGCCGTCGACGGCGTGGAGCGTGCGCGAAGGGGTAAACAGCCCGCGCGATACCGCGAAACTGCGGTGCAGGCCCGATACTTCCATCAGCGCGCTCACGCGGCCCCCCGCACGCAGGCCCAGCCGTGATCGCCCTCGAGGTTTTGCGGCGGCTCGGCCGCACATTCGGGAACGGCAAGCGCGCAGCGGTCGCGGAAAGCGCAGCCCGTGACGGTGCCGATCAGGGCCGGGATCGTGCCGGGAATGGAGCCCAGCCGCTCGCCGGCCCGCGTGCGGCCCGGCACGGGGATGCAATCCATCAGTGCACGCGTGTAGGGATGCTGCGGGGCGGCAAACACGTCGGTCGTCGTCCCGTGCTCGACGACCGCGCCGGCGTACATGACGGCAACCCGGTCGGCGACGCGCGCGACGACGCCAAGGTCGTGCGTGATCAGCACCAGCGCCATGCCGAATTCGCGCTGAAGGTCTTTCAGGAGGAGCAGGATCTGCGCCTGGATCGTCACGTCGAGTGCGGTCGTCGGCTCATCGGCGACGATCAGGGCAGGGCCGCACATCAGCGCCATCGCGATCATCACGCGCTGGCGCAGGCCGCCGGAAAGCTGGTGGGGATACTGGCCGAGCCGGTCGCCCGACGCGGCGATGCCGACTTTGCCGAGCAGGAACACCGCGCGCTCGCGCGCTTGCGCCACACTCGCCCCCTTGTGGCGGCGATAGACCTCCATCATCTGGTTGCCGATCGTGTAGGACGGGTTGAGCGCCGTCATCGGCTCCTGGAAGATCATCGACATGTGCGCGCCGCGCAGATCGTTGACCACCTTGCGCCCGGCCCCGGCAAGGTCGATCCCGGCGAACTCGAGCCGGCGCGCTTTCCGCGTGGCGGCGCGCGGCAGCAGGCCCATCAGCGCCAGCGCCGTCATCGACTTGCCGCAGCCGGACTCGCCGACCAGGCACAGCGTCTCACCCTTCTCGACCGAGAACGTGACGTCGCGCACGGCATGCAGCGTGCCCGCGGGCACCGCGATATCGACCGTCAGCCCGTCGACCGTCAGAAGGGCCGTCATGCGCGCCCCTCCGGGGCCGCCACGTCGCGGATCCCGTCGCCGACGAGGTTGATCGCCAGCAGCAGCAGACCAAGAGCCGTTCCCGGGATCGCGATCATCCAGAAGCTGAAGAACATGTAGGCCTTCGCCTCGGAGATCATCAGCCCCCAGCTCGGCAGCGGCGGCTGCACGCCAAGGCCAAGGAACGACAGGGCTGCTTCGAGCAGGATGGCGCTTGCCATCTCGAGCGTGGCGACGACGACGAGCTGGGGCAGGATGTTGGGCAGGATCTCGCCCAACACGATGCGCGGGGTTCCGGCACCCGCGGCGCGCGCGGCGGCGACATAGTCCTGGCTGCGTGCCTGCTGGGTGGCGGCACGCATGACCACCGCGAAGCGGTCCCACTTGAGCAGGCCGAGCACGAGGATGACCACGCCCAGCGATCCGCCGACGAGGGCGACGACCGCAAGGGCCACCAGCACGACCGGCATGGCGAGGCGCGTGGTCACGAGAAAACTGACGGCCATGTCGGTCTTGCCGCCGAAATAGCCCGCGAGCAGCCCCATCGTCGTGCCGATCAGGCCCGAGACGAGCATCACCGAAAAGCCGATCAGCAGCGAGACGCGGGCCCCATAGATCGTGCGCGAGAGATAGTCGCGCCCGAGATTGTCGGTGCCGAACGGATGCAGCCACGTGCCGCGCTCGTGCCAGATCGGCGGGACGAGGCGCGCGGAGAGGTCCTGGAAATAGGGGTCGTGCGGGGCGATCCACGGCGCGAGCAGGGCCGCCGCGAAGGAAGCCGCCAGCAGCAGCAGGCCGAAGATCAGGCCCGCATGCCCGAGGATCCGCCGGCGCAGGATCTGGCCATGCGTGGGAACGACGAATTCGGCGATGGCGGGAATGTCGGCCATGTCAGGCGACGCGCAGGCGCGGGTCGAGCCACGCGTTGACGAGATCGGCCGCCAGCGTGAGCACGATATAGACGATCGACAGCAGCAGCACGACCGCCTGCGTCGTCGGGAAATCCTTGTAGGTGATGCTCTGGTAGGCGAGATAGCCCAAGCCGTCGAGCGCGAAGATCGTCTCGATGACGATCGAGCCGCCGAGCAGGAAGCCGAGCTGCACGGCCGCCAGCGCCACCACCGGGATCATCGCGTTGCGCAACGCATGCTTGAACACCACGCTTGCCGGCGAAAGGCCGTTGGCGCGCGCCGTGCGCACGTAGTCGGCCGCCAGCGTCTCGATCATGCCGGCCCGGATCAGGCGCATGAAGGCGGGGGCCGCGTAATAGCCCAGCGCCACCGTCGGCATGACGAAGTGCTGCCATGTGCCCGAGCCCGACACCGGCAGCCAGCGCAGCGTGATCGAGAACAGCAGGATGAGGCACAGCGCGAAGAAGAAGTTCGGCAGCGCTTGCCCGACGACCGAAACCGCAAGGCAGATCCGGTCGACCCAGCTGTTGGGATAGAGGGCGGCGAGCACGCCCAGCGGGAACGACACGACAAGCGCGAAGGCCAGCGCAAGCACGCCGAGGACCAGCGTGGTCGGCAGCTTGTCGATCACGAGATCGATCACGCTGGTCTTGAAATAGAGCGACTTGCCGAAATCCCCGCGCAGGGTCTGGCCGAGCCAGTCGAGATACTGGACGAGCAGCGGCCGGTCGAGCCCGTAGGTCTGGCGGACCATCTCGATGTCGGCGGCGCGCGCACCCTCGCCGGCGATGGCGAGGGCGACGTCGCCCGACAGGCGCAGCAGCACGAAGCTGATCGCGGAGACCGCGAAGGCCACCGCGACGGCGACGAAAAGCCGCCGTGCGGCGAAGCCGAGCATCGCGCCTTGCCGTTACTTCCAGCGCGTTTCCCAGAAGCGCGGCAGTTCGTCGGGGTAGGGCGTGAAGGCGAGATCCTTCGAATAGACGTAGAAGGTCGTCAGCGAATAGAGCGGGACCGCATAGGCCTTCTGGGCGATCATCGCCAGCGCCTGCCGGTAGGCGTCCTTGCGGGCCTGCGGATCGACCGATCCGTCGCCCTTGATCAGCAGGTCGCGCACTTCGGGATCGCGCGTCACGTCGTCGTCCTCGAACTTGTAGTAGACGGGCGTGCTGGCCGACACGTCGTTGACCGAGAACGAGCCCCATGTCTGGTGCGCGAATCCGGCCGTGCTCGCGCGCATCTGCTCGCGGAACGCGGCGTATTGCATGAAGCGCAGGTTGGCGCGGATGCCGACGGCACGCAGGTAGCCGATCATCGCCTCGGCCTGGTTGCGCTCGCGGTACGAGTAGAGATCGACGTCGAAGCCGTTGGGGAAGCCCGCTTCCGCAAGCAGCGCCTTCGCCTTGGCCGGATCGTAGGCGTGGACCGGCGCGCCCACGTCCGTGCAGCCGAACTGGCTGGGGAAGCAGATCGTGTTGAGCACGCGCGCCCCTTCGCCGACGAGGTTCTTGACCATCGCCGCGCGGTCGATCGCGTGGTTGATCGCCAGGCGCACGCGCGGGTCGCGGAACTGCGGCACGGGCGACTTCTCGGTCGAGGCCATCTGCAGGAAGACGATGCGCATCGTCTCGCCGCTCTCCACCGTCAGCGTCGGCACCGCCTTCATCGGCGCTGCCTGGTCGGGGGCGACGTTCATGATGAACTCGAGGCCGCCCGAAAGCATTTCGGCGACCTGAGTCTGGCGGTCGGGGATGAAGCGGATGTCGACCTTGTCGATGGTCGGCTGCGGCTTGGGACTGTCCTTGAAATAGTCGGGATTGCGCTCGAGGCGCAGCAGCTTGCCCTGCGAATGCTCGACCACGCGATAGGGACCCGAGCCCACGGGCTTCTCGTTCATGCCCTGCGGGCCGGCCTTGGCGTAGTACTCGTTCGGGTGGATCGCGATGGGGCCGGCGAGATACTCGATTGCCGCCGGGAAGGTGCGCTTGAGGTGGATGCGGACCTTCAGCTTGCCGACCTTCTCGGCCTTGTCGATCCAGTTGACGTTCTGCTGGGTGGTCGACTTGTTGGCCGGGTTCGACACGAAGTTCAGCGTGTACACCACATCGTCGGCGTCGAACTCCTCGCCGTTATGGAACTTGACGCCGGCGCGCAGGTCCAGCTCCAGCGTCTTTTCGTCGATCCAGCGCCAGGCGGTGGCGAGCTGGCCCTTGTATTCGTTGGTCTTCGGGTCGCGGTAGATGAGGGTGTCCCACACGTGGTGGGCGATGATCACGCCGATGCGCACGTTGTTGAAATAGGGGTCGACGTTCTCCGGCACCTGGTCGTAGGCGAAGCGGATCGTGTTGTCGCGCTTGGCGGCATCGGCCGGGGCGGCGAGGACGGCAAGGGCAAGGGCTGCCGCACAGGCGGTGCTGAACTTCGACATCGGGGACCTCCACTGTTCGGCCCGATGGTGCGGGGCGGAGGACCGGAGAGTCAAGCCGTGCCTAGACGGCGACCGAGTGCTTTGCCTCGCCGCCGTCGAGATAGGCGTCGAACGCCGAGGCGACGATCCGCGCGAAACTGCGCGTCTGCGGCGGGATCCCGATGCGCGTGCCCTCGCGCACGCAGAGGCCTTCGGCGGCAAACCGGTCCACGCGCGCGAATTCGCCGGCAAAAAGTTCCGCCGTGTCGCCGTCGGTCCCGTGGGTGGCCGCCAGCGGCGCCACGTCGACCGCCATGTCGCACATCAGCCGCACGATGATCTCGCGGCGCAGCCGGTCGTCGGCCGTCAGCGTCACGCCGCGCGCGACGGGCAGCTGCTTTCCTTCGACCGTCGCGCGCCATTCGTCGAGCCGCGTGTGGTTCTGCGCGTAGCCTTCGCGGAACGCCGAGATCGCCGAGGGGCCGAAGGCCAGAAGCGTTTCGGACCGGTCGGTCGTATAGCCCTGGAAGTTGCGCGTCAGCCGTCCTTCGCGGCAGGCCACGGCAAGTTCGTCGTCGTGCGCCGCGAAATGGTCGATGCCGATGCGCTCGTAGCCGCGCGCGGCAAGTCGCGCGTGCGCGCGGGTCATCAGTTTCATGCGCAGTTCGCCGTCGGGCAGGCCGTGCGGTTCGAGCAGCTTCTGGTGCGGCTTCATCCATGGGACATGCGCGTAGCCGAACAGCGCCACGCGGGCGGCCCCCATGTCGGCGACCGTATCCACTGTCGCGGCGATGGTCGCCTCGGTCTGGTGCGGCAGGCCGTAGAGCAGGTCGACGCCGAATTCCGGCAGTCCCGCCGCGCGCAGGTCGGCCAGGCGCGCTTCCACGTCCGCGACCGGCTGGATGCGGTTGATCGCCGCCTGCACGGCCGGGTCGAAATCCTGGATGCCGAGATTGACGCGCGTGACGCCCGAGGCGACGAGCGTGGCGGCCATCTTCGCATCGAGCGTGCGCGGATCGAGCTCGACGTCGAAGCGCGTGTCGACGCCGATGTCGAACATGTCGTGCAGCGCGTCCGCCAGCCTCGTGAAATCGGCGGGCGACAGCGCGTTCGGCGTGCCGCCGCCGAAATGGATCTGGCCGGCCGCCAGGCGGCGGCCCAACAGCTTGCGCGCGTGGCCAAGCTCGCGCAGCAGCGTCTCGAGATAGTTGTGCACGCTCGCGTATTTCGACGCGATCGTGGTGTTGCAGCCGCAGTACCAGCAGAGCTGCGAACAGAACGGCACGTGCACGTAGACCGAGACCGGCATTTCGGTCCCGATCGCGGCGTACCATCGCGCGACCTCCAGCGGGCCGACGGCCTTCGTGAAATGGGGCGCGGTCGGATAGCTCGTGTAGCGCGGGACCCGCGCCTCGGCGCGGGTCAGGGTTTCCCGGGTCAGCATGCGGGTGAGAATGGACCCGCCATCCGCCATCCGCGCTGATCCATGTCAATTCTTCAGCCCGCCAGCGCGCACTCGACGAACGCCTTCAAAAGCGGCTGGTCGCGACGCTCGGCAAGGCAGCAGGCATATTCGGCGACCTCGAGTGTGGCGTCGGCGAAGGGCAATGCGGCGAAACGCGGATCGGGGCCGAGCTCGTTCTCGAACACGATGCCGGTGCCGAATCCGGCGGCGACCGCCTCGCGCACGCCTTCGCGCGTGGCGACCTCGACGATGCGGGCAGGGGCGAGACCCGCCTGCGCAAGGGCCGCCTCGAAGCGCTCGCGCGTGGCCGAGCCACGCTCGCGCAGCACCAGCCGCTGGCCCGCGACTTCCGCCAGCGTCGGCGGGCGGCGGCGGCGTGCGGTTGCGGCCGGCACGAAGGCGACCAGCCGGTCGCTGCGCAGGCGCGTGACGGCCAGCCGCGGATCGGCAACCGCGCGGCCCATGATCCCGATATCCGCCTCGTAGGCGAGCAGGCTGCGCACCACCTCGTCCGAATTGCCGATGGCGAGCGCGAAATCGAGCCCGGGCACGCGCTTTTCGAGCGCACCCAGCACGGCCAACGCGTGTGCCGGCCCGTCGGCCGCCACGTTCAGGAACGCGCGCGACGGTGCATCGGTGCCGGCGACCACCGCCTTGGCCTCCTCGGCCAGATCGAACAGCCGGTCGGCCACGTCGAGCAGGCGCCGGCCGAGACGCGTCAGGCGGACCTGCCGGCCGCGCCGGTCGAACAGCGTGACACCATAGGTGCGCTCCAGCGCCTTCACCTGGGCCGACAGCGTGGGCTGGCTGACGCGTGCTGCCTCCGCCGCCCGGCTGAAACCGCCGGCGCGGGCGACAAGGCGGAAGGCGCGGAGCTGGACGAGATTCATCTATAGATAAACCCGATTTGAAACATAGCCATTATGTATTGGACCTATGGATAGGGCAAGCGCGATGCTGCGCGATCCTTTCCCCGAACGAGGAACGCCCTTCATGGCAATCGCACCCACCGGCAAGTCCGAAACCGGCGACCCGCTGCTGCTGACGCCCGGTCCGCTGACCACGTCGAAGACGACGAAAGCCGCGATGGTGCATGACTGGGGTTCGCGCGACGCGACGTTCCTTGCCGCCAACGCCTCGATGCTCAAGCGCATCGCCGCCCTCGCCGGGCGTGCCGACAGCCACGTGACGGTCCCGGTGCAGGGCTCGGGCACCTTCGCGGTCGAAGCGATGATCACCAGCATGGTGCCGCGCGGCGGCAAGCTGCTGCTCGCGATCAACGGCGCCTACGGTGTGCGCGCCGCGAAGATGGCCCACATCGCCGGGCGTGCGGCCGCCACGGTCGAGTTTCCCGAAGACCGCCCGGTCGATCCGGCGGCGGTCGACGCGGCCCTCGCGGCCGACGCGTCCATCACCCATGTCTTCGTCGTCCATTGCGAGACCACGTCGGGCGTTCTCAACCCGGTCGAGGCGGTCTCCAAGGTCGTCGCCGCTCGCGGGCGCAAGCTGCTCGTCGACGCGATGAGCGCCTTCGGCGCCATCGAAGTGGGCAAGGGCACGGTCTACGACGCGCTCGCCGCGTCGTCCAACAAGTGCATCGAGGGCGTGCCGGGCCTCGGGTTCGTCGTGTGCGACAAGGCCGCGATCGTCGCCGCCAAGGGCAACGCCACGACCCTGACGCTCGACCTGCACGACCAGTGGGCCAATTTCGAGAAGACCGGCCAGTGGCGCTTCACCCCGCCGGTCCACGCGATCATGGCGTTCTCGCAAGCACTGGACGAGCACGCGGCCGAAGGCGGCGTGGCCGGCCGTGGCGGGCGCTATGCGCGCAACTGCAAGGTCCTCGTCGAAGGCATGCGCAAGATGGGCTTCGTCACGCTGCTGCCCGACGCGCTCCAGGCGCCGATCATCGTCACGATCCACATGCCGAGCGATCCCAAGTTCGTGTTCCAGAGCTTCTACGACCGGCTCAAGGAGCTGGGCTACGTGATCTATCCGGGCAAGCTGACGGTCGCGGACTCGTTCCGCATCGGCTGCATCGGCCGGCTCGACGAAAGCCACATGAAGGGTGCCCTTGCCGCCATCGCCGCCGTGATGGCCGAGATGGGTGTGGCGTCCGGCGCGCCCGCGCGAAAGGCGGCCTGAAGATGGAACGCATCGAACTCAACGGGCGCAGCTACGCCTCGCCCACCCGCCCCATCGTCGTCGTGTGCGTCGATGGCTCGGAGCCCGGCTATATCGAGCAGGCCGTCGCCAAGGGCCGCGCCCCGTTCTTCAAGCGCTGCATGGCCGAGGGCACGAACCTGCTGGCAGAATGCGTGGTGCCGAGCTTCACGAACCCCAACAACCTTTCCATCGTCACCGGCGCGCCGCCGTCGGTGCACGGCATTTCGGGCAACTACTTCCTCGATCCGGAAACGGGCAAGGAAGTGATGATGAACGATCCGAAATTCCTGCGTGCACCCACGCTGTTCCAGGCGTTCCAGAAGCAGGGCAAGACGCTCGCCATCGTCACGGCGAAGGACAAGCTGCGAGCCCTGCTCGGGCACGGTGTTGCGATGGCGCCCGGCAAGGCCGTGTGCTTCTCGTCCGAGAAATCCGACAAGACGACACTGGCCGACAACGGGATCGAGGGCGTCAACGCGCTCGTCGGCATGGGCGTGCCGGACGTGTACAGTGCCGGCCTGTCGGAGTTCGTGTTCGCCGCCGGCGTCAAGCTGATGGAAACGATGCGCCCAGACGTCATGTACCTGTCGACGACGGATTACATCCAGCACAAGCATGCGCCGGGCACGCCGGTCGCCGACGATTTCTACGCGATGATGGATTCCTATCTGGCACGCCTCGACGCGTTGGGTGCGACCATCGTGCTGACCGCCGACCACGGCATGAACGCCAAGCACGACAAGACCGGCAAGCCCGACGTGCTCTACCTGCAGGACGCGCTCGACGCGTCGCTGGGCAAGGACGTGGCGCGCGTCATCCTGCCGATCACCGACCCCTACGTCGTACATCACGGGGCGCTGGGTTCCTTCGCGGTCGTTTACCTGCCGGCCAGCCATGATGCCGAAGCGGTGCGCAAGCAGATCGCCGCGATGCCGGGCGTGGAAAGCGCCCTGTCGAAGGACGACGCGGCGAAGCGCTTCGAGCTTCCGCCGGACCGGCTGGGCCAGATCGTCGTCGTCTCGACGCGCCACAAGACGATCGGCACCAGCGTTTCGCGCCACGATCTTTCGGGCCTGACCGAGCCGCTGCGCTCGCATGGCGGCGTGTCCGAGCAGAAGGTCCCGCTCATTTCCAACAGGCGCTGCGCGGTCGAAGCTTCGCACCGCCATCGCAATTTCGATGCCTTCGACCTGGCACTGAACCGGGTCGCGGCGGAGGTGCCCGCATGAACGCGATTTCCCCCATCGAGGTCCGCCACGAGAGCCTGCGCATCGCCGGCAAGAAGGTCGCCGGCGACAACGGCTCGTTCGAGGTGTTCCACCCCTACAACGGCGCGCTGGTCGGGACGGCCGCGCGCGCGTCGGCGGCACAGGCGGCCGAAGCCTTCCGCATCGCCGCCGCGTACCGCTCGAAGCTGACGCGCTACGACCGGCAGAAGATCCTGATGCGCGCGGCCGAGCTGCTGGCGGCCCGCAAGGAACCGCTCGCGCGCCTCATCACGGCGGAAAGCGGCCTGTCGCTGAAGGACAGCTACTACGAAGTGGGCCGCGCCTACGACGTCTATACGCTGTCGGGCCAGCTCGCGATCCGCGAGGATGCCGAGACGTTCGCGTGCGACATCACCCCGCACGGCAAGGCCCGGCGCATCCACACGCTGCGCGAGCCGCTGCAGGGGGCGATTTCGGCGATCACGCCGTTCAACCACCCGCTCAACATGGTGTCGCACAAGCTGGCGCCGGCCATCGCGACCAACAACCGCATCGTGCTGAAGCCGACGGAGTTGACACCACTCACGGCACTCGCACTCGCCGACATCCTCTACGAGGCGGGCCTGCCGCCGGAGATGCTGTCGGTCGTGACCGGAACGCCGGCCGACCTCGGCGACGCGATGATCACCGATCCCAACATCGATCTCGTCACGTTCACGGGCTCAGTGCCGGTGGGCAAGATGATCGCGCAGAAAGCGGGCTATCGCCGCGTGGTGCTGGAACTGGGCGGCAACGATCCGCTGATCGTGCTGGCCGACGCCGATCCCGACAAGGCGGCCGAGCTTGCGGTGGCCGGGGCCACCAAGAACTCCGGCCAGCGCTGCACGGCGGTCAAGCGCATCCTGGCGGTCGAGAGCATCGCCGACGCGCTCGTCGAGCGCATCCTCGTGCACGCCAAGAAGCTCAAATGCGGCGACCCGATGGATCCGAACACCGACATCGGCACCGTGATCCACGAGCGCGCGGCCGCCAGCTTCGAGCGGCGCGTCATCGACGCGGTCGGCAAGGGGGCGAAGCTGCTGCACGGCAACGACCGGCGCGGCGCCCTCTATCCGCCCACGGTCGTCGACCATGTGCCCTACGACTGCGAACTCGTGCACGAGGAAACCTTCGGTCCCGTGATCCCGGTCGTGCGCGTCAAGGATGTCGACGACGCGATCCGCGTGTCGAACTCCACGCGCTACGGCCTGTCGTCGGGCGTGTGCACGTGGCGGCTCGACCACATCAACCGCTTCATCCACGAGCTCAATGTCGGCACCGTGAATATCTGGGAAGTTCCCGGCTACCGCATCGAGATGTCGCCGTTCGGCGGCATCAAGGACTCGGGCAACGGGCACAAGGAAGGCGTCGTCGAAGCGATGAAGTCGTTCACGAACGTGAAGACCTATTCGCTGCCCTGGCCGGGCTGACGGAACGGGCTTCCAACCCGCGCGGACGGCATGTAACCTTTCTGTAACAAAACAGGGAGGGAACCATGCACGATCCGAACGGCGATCTCGAACCTGAAGATTTCGGTGTCGCGCGGCCGATGGCCGAGACGTTTTCGGCAATCGCCGACGCGCGGCTTTCGCGCCGCGCCGCGTTGATGGGCGCTGCCGCCGCCGGCGTGCTGGCAGCCGTACCGGCCGGCGCGCAGTCGCGCGGTTCGAGCCTGACCTTCAAGGACGCGCCCAGCATCTACGACGAAAAATCGCGCGTAGCCGACGGCTATCGCGAGCAGGTCGTCGTTCGCTGGGGCGATGCGCTGTTCGCCGACGCGCCCGCCTTCGATCCGCTCAAACAGTCCGGTGCCGGTCAGGAACGCCAGTTCGGCTACAACTGCGACTTCACCGCTTTCATGCCGCTGCCGCTGGGTTCGAAGAACTCGACGCACGGGCTGCTGTGCGTCAACCACGAATACTGCAACAGCAACCTCATGTTCCCGGGCGTGGCGACGCGCGGGGCGATCAACAAGGAGCAGTGCGAGGTCGAGATGTCCGCGCACGGCCTGTCGGTCGTCGAGGTGAAGAAGGAAGGCAGTGCCTGGAAGGTCGTCCAGGGCCGCTACAACCGGCGCCTGTCGATGTCGGGCATGGCGTTCCGCGTGGCGGGGCCGGCGGCCGGCCATCCGCGCCTGCGCACCGCAGACGATCCGACCGGCACGCTGGTCATCGGCACGCTCAACAACTGTGCCGGCGGCACGACGCCATGGGGCACGGTGCTGACGGGCGAGGAGAACTTCAACGGCTATTTCGGCGGCGATGCCGCCAAGACGCCCGAAGCGCGCAATCACCGTCGCTATGGCGTGCAGGCCTTCAACGGCGCGCCGTGGTCCAACCATTTCGAGCGTTTCCAGGTCGAGAAGTCGTGGAACGAGCCGAACCGCTTCGGCTGGGTGTGCGAATACGACCCCTACGACCCGAACTCGTCGCCGGTGAAACGCACGGCACTTGGCCGCTTCAAGCACGAGGGGGCGACCTGCGTGGTCTGCCCCGACGGGCGCGTGGCGGTCTATTCGGGCGACGACGAGCGCTTCGAATATGTCTACCGCTTCGTCACGGCGGGCAAGTTCGATCCCAAGAACCGTGCGGCCAACCGCCATCTGCTCGACGAGGGCACGCTGTCGGTCGCGAAGTTCGAGGCCGACGGCACGATGCGCTGGCTGCCGCTGGTCTTCGG
This sequence comes from Tagaea sp., assembly GCA_965279525.1. Classification (GTDB taxonomy): domain Bacteria; phylum Pseudomonadota; class Alphaproteobacteria; order CACIAM-22H2; family CACIAM-22H2; genus Tagaea. Next base: position 66,497 of record CBDIIB010000003.1, read on the forward strand.
GCAGGGGCCGCTGACGCCGGCCAACGGCTTCGCAAGCCAGGCCGACGTGCTGATCGAGGCGCGCCGGTCGGCCGACCTCGTCGGCGCCACGCCGATGGACCGCCCGGAGGACGTCGAGACAAATCCGGTGACGGGACGCACGTATATCGCCTGCACCTACAACGAGCGGCGCGCCGCCGCCGACGCCGCCGACGCGCGCACGCGCGTCAACGGTCCCAATCCGCGCGTCGACAACCGCACGGGCCAGATCGTCGAACTGATCCCGCCCGGCGGGCGCGGGGCGAGGGCCGACCACGCGGCGGACGTGTTCCGCTGGGACCTGTTCATCCTCGGCGGCGATCCGGCGAACCCGGCGTCGGGCGCCAAATACGGTCCCGGCGTGTCTGCCGACGGCTGGCTCGCCGCACCCGACAATATCGGCTTCGACCCAAGGGGGCGCATCTGGATCTCGACGGACGGCATGCCCACGCAGGCCAATCCGCCGCGCCCCGACGGCGCGTTCGGCGCCGATACCGAAGGCCCGGGGCGCGCGGTCACAAAGCGTCTCTACGCGGCACCGTCCGGCGCCGAAGTGTGCAGCCCGTGCTTCACGCCGGACGGCCGCACGGTGTTCCTCGCCATCCAGCATCCCGGCGAGGCGCGCGGCTCGACGTTCGAGACGCCGTCCTCGCGCTGGCCCGACTTCCGGCCCGGCATCCCGCCGCGCCCGTCCATCGTCGCGGTCGAACGCATCGACGGCAAGGAGATCGGCACATGAAGATCCTGCAGGAGTTCAAGGATTTCGCCTCGCGCGGCAACGTCGTCGACCTTGCCGTGGGCGTCATCATCGGGGCGGCGTTCACCGCGATCGTCGGCTCGCTCGTCAACGACATCCTGATGCCGCCCTTGGGCGTGCTGATCGGCGGCGTGGACTTCTCGAACTACTTCGTCGTGCTGTCGACTTCCGCTGCCGGTCCGTTCCCCAGCATCGATGCCGCCCAGAAGGCAGGCGTGGCGACGCTCAACTACGGGCTGTTCATCAATGCCTGCATCAAGTTCATCATCGTGTCGTTCGCGGTGTTCCTTCTGGTCAAGCAGGTCAACCGCCTGAAGAAGCCCGAGCCGCCCAAGGCCCCGTCGGGGCCGACGCGCAGCGAGGTCCTGCTCGAGGAAATCCGCGACGCGCTGAAGGCGAAGTAGCCGTTCAGCCGAACGCGGTCCCGTGCGAAAGCGCGGGAATGGCGAGATGGCGGGCAAGGGACTGGCCGATATCCGCGAAGCTGTCGCGGATCCCCAGATCCCGCCCGCCGATCCCGGGGCCGAACCAGATCACCGGCACATGCTCGCGCGTGTGGTCGCTGCCCTTCCACGTCGGATCGCAGCCATGGTCGGCCGTCAGCACCGCCACGTCGCCGGGGCGAAGGGCCGCGCGCACGTCCGGCAGGCGCAGGTCGAACGCTTCCAGTGCAGCGGCATAGCCCGCCACGTCGCGCCGGTGGCCGAACAGCGTGTCGAAATCGACGAAGTTGGTCATCGTCAGGCTGCCGTCGGGCGCGCTTGCGATGGCTTCGAGCGTGCGGTCCATCAAGGCGGCGTTGCCGTCGGCCTTGACCTCGCGCTTCGTGCCGTGATGCGCGTAGATGTCGCCGATCTTGCCGATCGCGATCGTCTCGCGGCCCGCCTCGACCAGCTTGTCGAGCAGCGTGGGCTCGGGCGGCGAGATCGCATAGTCCTTGCGGTTGCCGGTGCGTTTGAACGACCCGGGCGCTTCGCCCGTGAAGGGGCGCGCGATCACGCGGCCGATGTTCCAGGGCCGCACCAGTTCGAACGCGGCCTTGCAGACATCGAGCAGCCGGGCGAGGCCGAAATGCGTTTCGTGCGCCGCGATCTGGAACACGCTGTCGGCCGACGTGTAGACGATGGGCTTGCCGCTCGCGATGTGCGTCGTGCCCAGCTCGTCGAGGATCTGCGTGCCCGAGGCATGCCGGTTGCCCAGCACGCCGGGCAGCCCGCAACGCGCGACGAGCGCATCGGTCAGTTCAGCCGGGAAGCACGGCACCGTCTCGGGGAAGTAGCCCCATTCGAACGTGACCGGCACGCCGGCCATTTCCCAGTGGCCCGACGGCGTGTCCTTGCCCCGCGACAGCTCGCGCGCCGCCCCGTGCCAGGCTTCCGGGGCGGGGCCGGAATAGGGCGTGCCGGTCGCCGTGGCGTGCGCGGCATCGAGGCCGAGGCGCACGAGATTGGGCACCTTGGGCGCGTGGCGCCTTGCGGATGCTGCCCCAGGTGTCGGCACCGGTATCGCCGAAGCGCGCGGCGTCGGGCGTGGCGCCGATGCCGAACGAGTCCATCACCAGCACGAAGGCGCGCGCCATGTTCAGGCTCCCAGCGTTTCGCGCACGACCGGGCCGGCCGGTGCCGCGGCATCGGCCACAGTATACGCCGCCTGCAGCGTGTGCGCCGCATGGTCGGCGCTGCGCTCGTCGCGCGCGTGCATCAGCGCCAGCGGCCGGCCGGAACCGACTTCGGCGCCGAGGGGTGCGAGCTCGACGAACCCGACCGTCGGATCGATGGCCGCCGCCGGGTCCGTGCGGCCGCCGCCCAGTTCGAGGACCGCCACGCCGACCGCGCGCGTCGCGATCGACGAAACGAAGCCCGGCCGCACCGGATGGACCGCACGCACGATCGGCGCCTTCGCAAGATACGCATCCGGCCGTTCGATCAGGTCGGAGGGTCCGCCAAGTGCCGCGACCATGCGCGCGAAACGCTCGGCCGCCGCACCCGAGGCAAGTGCCGCATCGAGTTTCTTCGCCGCCTCGTCACTGGGCGCGATGCCGGCAAGATCGAGCAGTTCGACGGCCAGCGCGCGCGTGCATTCGTGCAGCCGTGCGTCGCGCGTGCCGGCGAGATACGCGATCGCCTCGCGAACCTCGAGCGCGTTGCCGACGCTCGATCCGAGGGGGGAGTCCATGTCGGTCAGCAGGGCGCGCGTCCGCAGGCCAGCACCGTTTGCGACCTCGACGATGGATTGCGCCAGTTCGCGCGCCTGACCGTAGTCGGCGAGGAAAGCGCCCGAGCCGAACTTGACGTCGATCACCAGCGCGTCGGCGCCTGCGGCGAGCTTCTTGGACAGGATCGAGGACGTCAGCAGGCCGATCATCTCGACCGTCGCGGTCACGTCGCGGATCGCGTAGAGCCGCTTGTCGGCCGGGGCGAGATTCGCCGTCGGGCCGACGATGGCGCAGCCGACCTCGCGCACCGTTCGCCGGAAGCGCTTGTTGTCGGGCCTGGCGTCGTAGCCCGGAATGCTTTCCAGCTTGTCGAGCGTGCCGCCGGTATGCCCGAGGCCCCGGCCCGATATCTTGGGAACGAAGCCGCCGCACGCCGCGACCCACGGGGTGAGCATCAGGCTGACCTTGTCGCCCACGCCGCCCGACGAATGCTTGTCGACGACCGGACCCGTCAGGTTCTCGCCTTTCCACGACAGCATTTCGCCCGAGCGCGCCATCGCGCGCGTCAATGCCACGCACTCGCCGCGGTCCAGGCCACGCAGGAACATCGCCATCGCCAGCGCGCCGACCTGCGCGTCGACCAGGCCCTTGCCGTCGGCGATGCCGGCGACCAGCGCCTCGATCTCGGAATCCTCGAGCCGGTGGCCGTCGCGCTTCTTGCGGATCAGTTCCTGCGGCAGCATCGGTTCAGCCGCCCGGCCGGCCGTCGAGGACGGCGAGGAGCGCTTCAAGCAGGTCCGAAGCACCCAGGCGGAACGTCTCGGGCCGCACCCACGAAGCGCCCCGGATTCGGTCGGCGAGTTCCAGATACGCGCGCGCGTCGCCAAGCGTGCGCACGCCGCCCGAGACCTTCACGCCGATCTCGCGCGGTGCCTTGCGCGCGGCTTCCAGCAGCACGCGCACCGTCTCGGGGCTGGCCCCCGCCGCGATCCTGCCGGTCGAGGTCTTGAGCATGTCGCCGCCGGCATCGATCACCTCGGCGCACGCGGCCGTCAGGCGCGCCATGTCGGTGAAGTGGCCGGCTTCGAGAATCACTTTCAGCGGGACCTTGGGCCCGCAGATCGCCTTGGCGGCGGCGACCATCGTTGCGGCCTTCACCTTCTCGCCGCGCAGCCACTCGACATAGGGGAAGACCAGGTCGATCTCGTCCGCCCCGTCGTGCAGCGCCTTGCGCACCGCGAGCAGCACGTCGGGGCGCGGCTCGCTGCCCGACGGGAAATTGACGACGGTGGCGACACGCACGTTCGTGCCCGCAAGTTCGGCATTCGCCTGCGCCACGAAACGCGGCCACACGCAGACCGCGGCGACCGCCCCGTGCGGCGTGACGGCGCGTGCGCACAACGCGGCCGTCGAGGCGGCGTCGTCGGAATCGTCGAGACTGGTGAGGTCGACGAGCGGCAGCGCGCGGCGGGCGAGGTCGATGTCGGTCATGCGGACGCGATCTCCGGCAGGGCGGCGCGCAGCAGCGCCGAAAGATCGGTGCCGATGCGCGCGGCGACGGCTTGCGTGTGGTCGTGCGACAGGTGCTGGCCATCGCGCATGCCGGCGACCAGATTGGTGACGGCACTGATCGCGGCCACGCGCAGGCCGCAGTGGCGTGCCACCATCACCTCGGGTGCCGTGGACATGCCGACGAGGTCGGCGCCCAGCGTGCGCAGCGCGCGGATTTCGGCCGGCGTCTCGAAATTGGGGCCCAGATACCAGGCATAGACGCCTTCGGGCAGGCCGATGCCGAGCGATCCTGCCGCCTTGCGCAACACGGCGCGCAAGGCCGGGTCGTAGGCGTCGGTCATCGGGAAGAAGCGCGGGCCCCATTCCTCGTCGTTCGGGCCGACGAGCGGGCAAATACCTGCCCACGCGATATGATCGCTGATGAGGACGAGGGAACCCTCGTCGCTCGATTTGTGGAAGCTGCCGGCGGCGTTGGTCAGCACCAGCCGGTCGACGCCCAGCGCCTTCAGCGTGCGGATCGGGTGTTTGATCGCGGCCGGCTCGACGCCTTCATAGAGATGCACGCGCCCCTGCAGGCACGCGACCGGCACGCCGGCAAGCGTGCCCGCGACCAGACGGCCCGCATGGCCGGCCACGCTTGAAACGTGGAAGCCCGGAATGTCGGCATAGGGAATGGCGACCGCATCCTCGATCTGCCCGGCAAGCGGCCCGAGACCGGACCCCAGCACGATGCCGACGCGCGGGCGCCTGGCACCCAGCTTCGTCTTCAGGTAGGCGGCCGCGTCGTGCGGGCTTGCCACGCTCACTTCTCCTTCACGTAGGCGATGCCGCTCGCCTTGGGTGCGACCGCCTTGCCGACGAATCCGGCAAGCAGCAGCACCGTGAGAATATAGGGCAGGGCCTGGATCGCATGTATGGGAACGATGCCTATCCCCGGCAGCGACACGCCCTGCAGCCGGCCTTGGGCGGCGTCGGCGAAGGCGAAGAGCAGGCAGGCGAGCACGGTGGGCACCGGCATCCACTTGCCGAAGATGAGGGCGGCGAGGGCGAGGAACCCGCGCCCGGCGGTCATCTCGCGCTGGAACGAGGCGGACTGCGCGATGGCGAGATAGGCGCCGGCCGCGCCGCACAGCACGCCGCAGGCGAGCATCGCGCGGTAACGCAGCCACGCGACCGAGATGCCGGCGGTATCGACCGCGTGCGGGTTCTCGCCGACCGCGCGAAGGCGCAGGCCGAAGCGCGTGCGGAACACGACGAACGACACGGCCGGGACCAGCAGCACGGTCAGGTAGACGAGCGCGTTGTGGCCCGAGAGGAGACCGGAATAGAACCGGCCGAGATACGGCACGCCGGCAAGCGCCGACGCGAAGGGCAGCTCGATGGGGCGGAAGCGCAGCGCGTCGGCGAGGGCAGGGGAATTGCCGCCTTCGTCGAACCACGCATAGGCAAGCGCCACCGTCAGCCCGGCGGCCAGCACGTTGATCGCCATGCCGGTCACGACCTGGTTGCCGCGATGCGTGACGCAGGCAAAGGCATGCGCCAGCGCGAAGGCGCAGCCGACCGCGACGGCGACGCCAAGTCCCAGCCACGGCGACTGGAGCCAGTGGGCCGTGCAGGCGGCCGCGAAGGCCCCGGCCAGCATCTTGCCTTCAAGCCCGATATCGACGAGGCCCGAGCGTTCGGCGAACAGCCCCGCCAGCGCGCACAGCACGAGCGGTACGGCCAGACGCACGGTCGAGGCGAGCAGCGAGACGATCTGGGCGAAATGGTCTTCCATCAGGCCGGCCGCGCGCGTGCGAAAAGCCTGGCGAGCGCCGGGCGGAACATGTTCTCCAGCGCGCCGCAGAACAGGATGATCAGGCCCTGGATGACGATGACGAGGTCGCGGCTGATGGCGTGCACCTCGAAGGCGAGTTCGCCACCGCCCTGGTAGAGCGCGCCGAACAGCAGGGCGGCAAGGCAGATGCCCACCGGATGATTGCGGCCCATCAACGCGACCGCGATGCCCACGAAGCCGTAGCCGCCGGTGAAGGCGAGCAGCAGGCGCTGCTGGGCGCCCTGCACCTCGTTGACCGCCATCAGCCCGGCGAGTGCGCCCGAGATCGCCATGGCCACGACGATCGTGCGGGCGGGATCGATGCCTGCATAGCGTGCCGCCTGTTCGTTGGCGCCCACGGTGCGCAGCTCGTAGCCCGCGCGCGTGTGCCACACATAGACCCACACGAGGCCGGCGGCGGCGAGGGCCAGGAAAAACGCGGCGTTGAGTGGCGTGCGCGGAGCCTCGAGTCCGAACCAGCCGGCCATCTCGCCGAGCGACCACAGCGTGGTGTGGCCTGCAAAGCGCCGCGTTTCGGGCGAGCCGTGGGTGGGGTCGAGCAGCACGTTGGACAGCAGGTAGGTCATCAGTGCTGCGGCAATGAAGTTGAACATGATCGTCGTGATGACGATGTGGCTGCCGCGGCGCGCCTGCAGCCAGCCGGGGACCGCACCCCATGCCGCACCGAACGCCGCCGCCGCGAGAATGGCGAGCGGAACGGCGACGAAGCCGGGCAATCCCTCGAGGAACAGGCACACCAGCGCCACGCCGAGCCCGGCGACATAGGCCTGTCCTTCGCCGCCGATGTTGAACAGGCCCGCATGGAACGCGATCGCGACGGCAAGGCCGGTGAACACGAAATTCGTCGCGTAGTAGAGGGTGTAGCCCAGAGCTTCGGGATAACCCACGGCGCCGTTGACGAGGATCGCGAGTGCCTGGAGCGGATTGACCCCGATCGCCAGCACGACGAGCGAGGACAGCAGCCCCGCCGCGACGAGGTTGACGAGCGGCAGCAGGCCCCAGTCGACCCAGGGCGGCAGGCGGTGAATGCCGCTCATTCCGCCGCCGCCGCGTGGGAACCGGCCATCAGCAGGCCGAGGCTGCGTTCGTCGGCCTCGTGGCGCGCCAGTTCGCCCATGATCCGGCCGTCGAACATCACGAGGATGCGGTCGGCAAGGCCGAGGATCTCGTCGAGCTCGCAGCTCACCAGCAGGATCGCCTTGCCGGCGTCACGAAGCGCCACCAGCCGGCGGTGGATGAACTCGATGGCGCCGATATCCACCCCGCGCGTCGGCTGGCCGACGATCAGCAGGTCGGGGTCGCGGTCGATCTCGCGCCCGAGCACGATCTTCTGCTGGTTGCCGCCGCTGAAATCGCCGCTGCGCTGGGCGGGGACGGGCGGGCGCACGTCGTATTCCGCCATCAGCCGGCGCGTGCGCTCGGTGGCGGCGCGCGCCGACAGCATGGGCCCCGGGCCCAGCTCGACGTCGTCGTGATAGCCAAGGATGGCGCTTTCGCTTGCCGCGTGGCCTGCGACGAGCCCCATGCGCAACCGGTCCTCGGGCACGTGCGCGATGTGCGAAGCGCGCGCGGCCTTGCAGGCCTGCGCGTGGCCCGGTGCCGTCAGGGGTTCGCCCTTGTAGAGGACGCGCCCGCCCTGCAACGCGCGCAGGCCCGCCAGCACCTCGATCAATTCGCTCTGTCCGTTCCCGGCCACGCCCGCGATGCCCACGATCTCGCCCGCGCGCACCGCGAACGACACGCCGCGCAGGCGTTCCACGCCGCGCGCGTCCACATGGCGCAGGTTCTCCGCGCGCAGCACTTCCGCACCCGGCCTTGCTTCGGTCTTGGCCACGCGCAGCAGCACGCGCCGCCCCACCATCAGTTCGGCGAGTTCTTCCTGCGTGGTCGCGGACGTCGGCCGCGTGGCCACCACGGCGCCCTGGCGCATGACCGTCACGCGGTCGGTGATCGCGAGGATTTCCTGGAGCTTGTGCGTGATCAGCACGACCGTCTTGCCCTGGTCGCGCCAGCGCGCGAGCAGGGCGAAAAGCCCTTCGGCCTCCTGCGGCGTCAGCACGGCCGTAGGCTCGTCGAGAATCAGGATGCGCGCCCCGCGATAGAGCGCTTTCAGGATCTCGACGCGCTGCTGCGTGCCCACGTCGAGATCGGCGATCCGGGCGTCGAGATCGACGTCGAGGGAATAGTCCGCCATCAGCTTCGAAAGGCCCGCGCGTGCGGCGGCCTCGCCGCTCGCGAGAAGGGCGCCTCCCTCGGCGCCGAGCAGCACGTTCTCGAGCACGGTGAAGGTCTCGACCAGCATGAAATGCTGGTGGACCATGCCGATGCCGGCGCCGATCGCATCCTGCGGGGAGGCGATGGCGACGGGCCGGCCGTCGACGCTTATGGTGCCGCCGTCCGGCCGGTAGTAGCCGTAGACGATCCCCATCAGCGTCGACTTGCCGGCGCCGTTCTCGCCCACGATGCCGTGGATCGAGCCTTTGGCGACGGCAAGGTCGATCGCGCGGTTGGCGTGCACGTCCCCGAAGCGCTTGTCGATGCCGGCAAGGGCGAGGGCGGGCACGCCTTCCATCGCGTCTAGCCCATCACGTCTAGCGCTGTGCCGTGACGTCCGTGACCTGGATGCGGCCCGCGATGATCGCCTCGCGCGCCTCGTTGATCCGCTTCTCCATGTCCGGCGACACGAGTGCGCGGTTGTGCTCGTCCACCGACCAGCCCACGCCCTGTTCCTTGAGACCCAGGACGCTGACGCCGGCCTTCCAGGTGCCCTGGCGGGCCTGGATCATCGAGTTGTAGACCGCCACGTCGACGCGCTTGATCATCGAGGTGAGCATCGTGCCCGGATGCAGGTGGTTCTGGTTGCTGTCCACGCCGACGGCAAGGCGGCGCGCGTCCTTGGCGGCCTGGTAGACGCCAAGGCCCGTGGCACCCGCCGCCGCATAGACGACGTCGGCGCCGCGGTCGAACTGGCCGCGCGCGAGTTCGGCGCCGCGCGTCGGGTCGTTGAACGCGGCCGGCGTGGTGCCGGTCATGTTCATGAACACTTCGGTCGATGCCTTGGCGTACTTGGCACCTTCCTCGTAGCCCTTGTAGAACTTGCGGATCAGCGGGATGTCCATGCCGCCGACGAAGCCGACCTTTCCGGTCTTCGAGGCGAGGGCTGCCGCCATGCCGACGAGGAACGAGCCCTCGTGCTCGCGGAAGACGATCGACTGCACGTTGGGCAGGTCGACGACGCTGTCGATCAGCGTGAACTTGACGTTCGGGAACTCCTTGGCGACGGTCTCGACCGCCGAGCGGTTGTTGAAGCCGACCGCGACGACGACCGAAGCCCCCCGGCGGGCGAGATTGCGGATCGACTGCTCGCGCTCGGCGGCGTTGCGCACCTCGAACTCGGCGTACTGGACGCCGGTTTCCTTCTTGAAGCGCTCGGCACCATCGTATGCAGCCTGGTTGAACGAGCGGTCGAACTTGCCGCCGACGTCGAAAGTGACGGCGGGGGCGTTCTGGGCCTGGACCGTGCCGGCGGACAGCACGGCGGCGATCGTCGCGGCAAATGCTAGGTTTTTCATTGTTTTCTGGCTCCTCGGGCGGGGTCGTCGCGTTCCTGCGCAATGTGGCAAAGCTGCCGTGCGGAATCAACGCCCGCTTGGCAACCGGCGGCCGTACGGCGCAAAGTCCCGACTGGATTCGAGGAGAGTCATGCAGCAGCCGTTGCCGGGTACCGAAACCGCCGATCTCGACACGCCGGCCCTTGTGGTCGATCTCGACATGGTCGATCGCAACATCGCGAAAATGGCGGCCGCCGCAAAAGCGGCCGGGATCGCGCTGCGCCCGCATGCCAAGACGCACAAATCGCCGGTCTTCGGCCGGCGCCAGGTCGCGGCGGGTGCCGTGGGCCTGTGCTGCCAGAAGGTCGGCGAGGCCGAGGTGATGGTCGCGGGCGGGATTTCCGACATCCTCGTGACCAACGAGATCGTCGGGCGCACCAAGACCGCACGGCTTGCCGGCCTTGCCCGGCTGGCGACGATCCGCACCGTGGCCGACAACGCCGAGGCAGTCGCCTGGCTCGGCAAGGCCGCGCGCGCGGCCGGCGTCACGCTGGGCGTGCTGGTCGATTGCGATCTGGGGCATGCGCGCACCGGCATCGCCGATCCGCGTGCGGCCGCCGAACTCGGGCAAGTCGTCTCGCACACCGACGGGCTGCGCTTCGACGGGCTGCAGGCCTATCACGGCTCGATCCAGCACGTCGCCGGCTGGGCCCAGCGCCGCGGTGCCGCCGACGCCGCCAACGAGAAGCTCGCCGCGTTCCGTGCGGCCTTCGCAGACGCGCGGCTCGTGCCCTCGATCATCTCGGGTGCCGGGACGGGCACGTTCGAGTTCCAGGCCAAGGCCGGCTACACCGAATGGCAGTGCGGCACCTATATCTTCATGGACCGCCAGTACTACAACGCAGGCGGGGCCGACGGCGGGCCCTACGCGCCGTTCGAGCAGGCGCTGACGGTGCTCGCGACCGTGATGAGCCTGCCGACGGAAGAACGCTTCGTCGTCGACGCGGGCCTGAAGACGATGTCGATCGACGGCGGCGTGCCGGAACCGCGCGACCTTGCCGGCTGGAAGTTCACGTTCGGCGGCGACGAGCACGGCAAGCTCGCGCGCACCGGGCCCGGTGCGTCCCCGCGCCCGAAGCTGGGCGACAAGATCCACCTGATCCCCGGCCACGGCGACACGACGATCAACCTGCACGACGATTATTTCGTCGTGTCGGGCGGCAAGCTCGTCGCGGTCTGGCCGGTGGCCGCGCGCGGCAAGCTGCGCTGACGGCTCAGGTCGCGGCGGCTTCGGCGAGCAGCCAGGCGGCGAAGCGTTCGACCTCGGGCCGGGAGGTTGCGGCCGCGCGGACGAGGAAATACGCGCGCGCCTCGACGCGCCGCCGTGTGCCGGCAAGTGCCACGAGCTGGCCCGTCTCGAGGAGCCCGCGCACCAGCGGTCCGCTCGCCAGCGCAAGTCCCTGGCCTGCCACCGCCGCCTGGATCGTCTGGTCGTAGTGGTTGAAGCTCAGAACGCTGCGCGGCTTCACGTCGGCGAAGCCGAGTGCTGCAAGCCAGCTGCCCCAGTCGCGCGCCGGCGTGGCGCCGATCCCGTCATAGGACAGCAGCACGGCGCCGGCATAGTCCTTGGCCGTCATCGGCCGGCGTGCGTGGACGCCGACCACCGCCTTGCTGCCGACCGGGAACACCTCCTCGCCGAATAACTTCTCCGCACCCGGCGGGATCGCGTCGGCCGGCCCGTAGCGCAGCGCCAGGTCGATGCCCTCGCGCTGCAGGTCGAGCGTGCGGTTGTTGACCGACAGCCGCACGTCGACGTCGGGATGCAGCTTCTGGAACGAGGCCAGCCGCGGCACCAGCCACAGCGACGCGATGCCGGTGCTCGCCGTGAGCGTGACCGTGCGCGTCCCGCCGCCGCGAAGGGATGCCGCGGTGGCGGCAAGCGCCCGCAACGCTTCGGCGACGGTGCGCGCCAGCGTCTCGCCGGCCGGCGTCAGGTCGAGCTTTCGCGTCGTGCGCGCGAACAGGCGCACGCCCAGATCGTCCTCCAGCGTCTTGATCTGCCGGCTGATCGCCGACGGCGTGACGAACAGCTCCGCTGCCGCGCGCGCGAAGCTCAGATGGCGTGCCGCGGCGTCGAAGCCACGCAGCGCGTCGAGCGGGGGAAGTTTATTCATGCTTCACACGCATCAATAGAGTGAGAATTGATCGTTTGTCGCCCATCTGACTTTGGAAAACAATATCACATCGTTGCGACAGACGCATCAATACGACAGGAGACCGCCATGTTCCAGTCCCAGACCCCGTACCGGCTTTCGCTGTCCGCCGGCCGCCATGCCGTGCTCGCCGACGCGCGCGGCACGCGCATCGCCTGCGCCGATGGCGTTCTATGGATCACCCAGTATGGCGACCTGCGCGACATCGTGCTGAACGCCGGCGACGCGTTCGTCGTCGATCGCGACGGCAAGGTCGTCGTCAACGCCCTTTCGGACTCGGCCTTCGCGGTCGTCCCGCCGCCGCCGCCCGTCTCGCGCCGGGCGCGCATGTGGCGCTGGCTGCTCGGCGACGGGGCGCCGGATTCGCGGCATCTTTCCGCGGGCTAGTGCATCGTTGTATGCCGTGGTGCCGGGCACCCGGAACCAATATGTTCGCGCGATGAATGCCAACACCGTCTACCGTTCGCCCGTCCTGCTGCTCGTGCTGGCCTGCGCGTTCTGGGGCGGCAATGTCGTCGTCGGGCGCGCGGTCGTCGACACGGTCCCGCCGGTGGCACTCGCCTTCTGGCGCTGGGCGCTGGCACTGGCGATCCTCACGCCGTTCGGCCTCGGTGCGGTGCGCGCGGCGTGGCCGGCGGTGCGCGCGAAATGGCTGAACCTCGCCGCGTCGGGCGTGATCGGCGTGGGGCTCTACAACACGCTCGTCTATCTGGCGCTCGAACACACGACGGCGATCAACGCGACCGTCGTGTTCGCCGCGATGCCGATGATGATCGCCGGCCTCGGCTGGCTCGTGTTCCGCGATCCGTTCAACCGCTTCCAGGCGGCCGGCATGGCGATCTCGGCGGTCGGCGTGGCGATCCTGATCGCGCGCGGCGAACCGGCCGCGCTGCTGGCGCTCGATTTCAACCGCGGCGATCTCCTCGTGCTGGTCGCGTGCCTGTGCTGGGCGGTGTTCAGCCTCTTGCTGCGCGGCCGGCCCAAGGAGCTGCGCCCGGTCGGGCTGCTCTACGTGCAGGTCTTCTTCGGCGCGCTTTCGCTGCTGCCCTTCTATCTGTGGGAGGTCGCGGTGGCCGGACGCGGCTTCGCGCCGGGTGCCGCGACGCTGGGTGCCATCGGCTACGTGGCGATATTCCCCTCGCTGCTGTCGTTCTTCTTCTGGAACCGCGCGGTCGAGCTGGCGGGGCCGGCGACGGCGGGACTGTTCCTCAACCTGATCCCGGTCTTCGCGAGCCTGCTGTCGATCGCCTGGCTCGGCGAAGCACCACAGCCCTACCACGCGCTGTCGATGATGGCGCTGTTCGGCGGGCTCCTGCTGGCGACGCGCAAGGCCTGATCAGGCCACGTCCTCGGGCCCGGCCCAGAGCATCTGGATCAGGTCGCCTTGCTTGATGTCGTGCATCTCGTAGGAGCGCGCATAGGCGACCAGCGACACGACGAGACCGGCCGTCCCGTCGTCGCGCGCGAAGGGCAGCATCAGGCGCTTGAAGGCACCGCTCAATGCGCCGTCGGGCGGGACAGGAGCCCGCGCGCGGCGGCCGGCAGGCCCGTGGCGAGCACGCGCTCGAGATGGCCGCGCCGCTCCTCGAAATGCGCCGGCTCGACGATCTGGTCGAGATAGCGCCCCTTGTTGTCGACGCCGAGTTTCTCGACGACCTTGGCGCCCGCCAGCCGCTGGAAAAAGCGCCCGTCGGGATCGCGCTCCAGCACCTGCAGGCTGGGCATCATCTTGGGAAAGCGGAACGGGTCGAACTGGCGGTAGCGCGGCAGGCCGCCGGCTTCGCGGCGCATCGCGCACCAGTCCTCGAACAGCGCCGCCATCGCGGGCTCGCGCAGCCGGGCGGCAAACGAAGATGCGCCGTCGTCGAACGGTTCGCGCGCCACGCGTTCTAGTCCTCCCCGACAATCCTTGCGGGTATCATCGCAAAGTTATCGACTGGACTACAGTAGTATTTATTCTACTGGCGTGGGGCGGCCAGGAACGCGACGAGGGCGGCGCGCGCGGCGGGATCCTGCAGGCCGTTGGCGCCCATCCAGAGCCCGGGGAACATCGCATCTGGATCGTCGAGAAAACGCGCGAGCCCGGCGGTGTCCCACACCGGTGCCTGCGCGCGCGCGCGGCGCAGGGCCGGCGAATAGTCGAACTGCGGATCGCCGCCGACCGGCCGGCCGACAAGGCCGGCGAGATTCGGGCCGGGCTTGTCCGCAGCTCCGGCCTCGATCGCGTGGCACGACGCGCACCGCTCGGCGAACAGCGCGCGTCCGTCCTGTGCGGCGGCCGGCAGCGCCAGGACCGCCAACGCGAAAACGAAGCCTGCCTTCAAGCGCCGTACTGGATGCGCACGAGCCGGTCGTTGCCGCTTTCCCCGCCCCAGGCCTCGCCGTCGATGCCGTCCATCTGGCGGACATTGGCGTCGGACGTGTCGGACGGGAAGGCGGTGAAGCGCTCGTTCGCCGGATCGAAGCGCACGATCGAATTGGACGCGAAATCGGTCAGCCACACCTTGTCGGACGGATCGACCCAGACCGAATAGGTGCGCGGGCGTTCGCCCGGCAGGCGCCAGGCCTTCCACGAGCCGTCGCGCGGATCGTGCATCGAAACGTTTCCGCTGTTCCACTCGCTGATCCACAGCCGGCCGGCCCGGTCGCTCCACACGCGACGCGCACCCTGGTTGGGTGTGGGCGGGTCGAGCACGCGCACGCGCCCGGTGTCGAGGTCCTCGATATGCGCCAGATGGTTCCCGGCGAGCGACACGTACCAGATGCCGCCTTGCGGCGTGCGCGTGATGCCGTAGGCACCAGCACCGCGCGGCGCTTCCCACACGTCCATCTTCTCGGTTGCCGGCACGAAGCGGCCGTAGACACCCTTCTGGCCGGTGAACCAGAAGGTCCCCTTCGCGTCGAACACGCCGGTGTTGAGGTTCGTGTAGCCGAAGCGCTCGGGAAGCTTCCACAATTTCACTTCGTGCGATTTCGCATCGACGCGCGCGATCGAGTTCTGCCCGCCGTCGGTAACCCAGGCCGCCCCGTCGGGGCCACGGACCACGCCGTGCGGGGCCGAGCCCTGGCCCAGTGCCACGACGCGCACCGCACCGGTCGCCGGGTCGAGGCGGCCCAGCGTGCCGTTGCGCTGGCCGCAGAACCAGAACGTGCCGTCGCCGGCCGCCGTCACGTCGCGCGAGCCGACGCGCCCGCCGCCGGGCTGCCGCACGTTGAAATAGGTGAGCTTGAAGCCGGCGGGCACCGAAGCGGCGGCCGGGGCGAGCGCGCCGAACGCAAGACCGGCGCTGCCAAGGGCGAGGAAATCGCGACGAAGCATGGGGCTGATCCTCCGGGGGCAGGATGAAGTGCGAAGGATGCGCCCGGACGGGCGGCAGCACAAGCCCGTGCCCTTGTAACGGCCGGCACTTCCGCCCATATCTGCGGCACGGGCCCCATGGGCCGGAATCGCCTTGAAATCCAACGAAACGTCCCACCCGACGCCCGCGACGGCGCCGGGACGCGATCCTTTTTCCCGTCAGGAGAACGACATGGCCAAAGGCCAGAAACGCAGCAGCCGCGAACTCCGCAAGCCCAAGGCGCCGAAGAACAAGATCTCGGCAGCACCTTTCATCACGACGTCGCAGGCCGCCAAGAAGACCGCGCCGCCCGCAAAAACCAAGAGCTGAAGGGACAACATGAAATATCTCGGCAAGATCGCGGGCGAAGGCACGCTGACGGCAGGCGGCGAACATGTCGACAGCGCCAGCTACGAGATCGACGGCTTCCTCAAGCCCAAGATCGGCGTTTCGGGCAGCGGGGAGATCCGCGCGTCGGCGAACGCGCTGAGCCGCGTGTTCGGGCGCCGCGACATCCAGATCGTCACGGTCGACGGAAGGCGCATCGACGTGCGCTTCTCCGAGCGCAAGATGGCGCCCGGCGCGCGCGTGGCACATGTCGAGCTGTCCGGCGCGCTGCCGACCGCCCGGACGGACTGGGCCGGCTGATGGCCCCGCCCGAGCACGGTCCGGCGGCACTCGCGCGCGATCCCGCGGCGCATGCCCGCCAGCCGGGGGCGAACCGGCTGGCGCGCGTGGCGTTCGTGGGCAATTCGCTGCCGCGCCGGTGCGGGATCGCGACGTTCACGTCCGACCTGCAGCAGGCCGTCGCTGGCAGTGGCCGCGGCCACGCCATCGACACCGCGATCGTCGCCATGACCGATCACGCGCAGTCCTACGACTATCCGGCAAGCGTGCGTTTCCAGGTCGCCGACAGCGACCTTGCGGACTACGTGCGCGCCGCCGAGTTCATCAATGCCGGCGGCTACGATGCCGTCTCGCTCCAGCACGAGTTCGGCATCTTCGGCGGTGCCGCGGGCTCGCACGTGCTGACGCTGCTGTCCGGCCTTTCCGTGCCGGTCGTCACGACGCTGCACACCGTCCTGTCCGAGCCCACGCCCGCCCAGCGCCGGGTGCTGTCCGGCATCGTCGAGATGTCGGCGAAGGTCGTCGTGATGTCGGAAAAGGCGCGCGAGCTGATGCGCACGGTCTATCGCGCACCCGCCGACCGGATCGAGATGATCCCGCACGGCATTCCCGATTTCGGCTTCGCCGAGCCCGACGGCGCCAAGCTGGCACTGGGGCTTGGCGGACGGCCCGTCATCCTCACCTTCGGCCTGCTCTGCCCGAACAAGGGCATCGAGTACATGATCGACGCGATGCCGGCGATCCTCGCCGGACGCCCCGACGCGGTCTACGTGGTGCTCGGCGCCACGCATCCCAACCTTGTGCGCGACGAGGGCGAGGCCTACCGCGATAGCCTCGTCGCGCGCGCGCGCGCCCTTGGCATCGGCGACAGCGTCCTGTTCCTCGACCGCTTCGTCGACCGCGCCACGCTGCTGCATTTCATCTCGGCCTGCGACGTCTACGTGACGCCCTATCTCAACGAGGCGCAGATGACGTCGGGCACGCTCGCCTACAGCTTCGGCCTCGGCAAGGCGGTCGTCTCGACGCCCTACTGGCACGCGCGCGAACTGCTGGCGGGCGGCAGGGGCGTGCTCGTGCCCTTCGCCGATGCTGCCGCACTCGGAAACGAGATCGCCGGCCTGCTTACCGACGATGCGCGGCGCGACGCGATGCGCGCACAGGCCTATGCCGACAGCCGCTCGATGACGTGGGAGCGCACGGCGGAAAGCTACGTCGCCATGTTCGAAAGCGCGCGGCGCGGCCATCTGCGCGTCATAACGCGCCCCGACATCGCCGAGCCGGCACGCGGCAGCACCCGGCTGCCCGAGACGAATTTCGGCCACCTGCATGCGATGTGCGACGACACCGGCATCTACCAGCATGCGGTCCATACGGTCCCGAACCGCGCGCACGGCTACTGCGTGGACGACAACGCGCGCGCGCTGCTGCTTGCCTGCCGGCTCGGCATGGCCGGCGAGACGCGCATGCCCGCGATCTACACGTCGCGCTTCGCCGCGTTCGTCCAGCATGCGTGGAACCCCGTCACGCGCCGGTTCCGCAATTTCATGGGCTTCGGGCGCGACTGGCTGGAAGAGTCCGGCTCGGAAGACAGCCATGCGCGCACGCTGTGGGCGCTGGGCGAGTGTGCCCGGTCCGACACGAGCCTTGCCCGGCGCGACTGGGCCGCCGGCCTGTTCGCCGAGGGTCTGGCCCCGGTCGAGGCGTTCGGCTCGCCGCGCGCGTGGGCATTCACGCTTCTTGGTCTCAACGCCTATTGCGCGCGTTTCGCGGGCGATTCGGGTGCCGCCCGGCTGCGCCGCGTGCTGGCCGACCGCCTGCTTGCCCTCGTCGAGCAGGTCGGAACGGACGAATGGATGTGGTTCGAGGAGAGCCTCGCCTACGACAACGCGAGGCTCGCCGAAGCGCTGATCGTCTCGGGCACGGCAATGCGCCTCAACGGCCATGTCGCGGCGGGCCTGCGGAGTTTGCGCTGGCTCGTGCGCCGGCAGACCGGCCCGCTGGGCGTCTTCCGCCCGGTGGGCACGCAAAGCTTCGGCATCGACCGCGCCACGCCGGATGCGTTCGACCAGCAGCCGCTTGAAGCGACCGCGACGATCGCGGCCTGCCATGCCGCGTGGCGCGCCGACGGCGACGGCGAGTGGCTCGCCGCCGCCATGCGCGCCTTCGCCTGGTTCGCGGGCGCCAACGACCTGTCGCAGCCGCTCGTCGATCCCGAAACGGGTGCCTGCCGCGACGGGCTGCACCCCGACCGGCCGAATGCGAACTGCGGCGGGGAATCGGTCATTTCATATCTGCTCGCTCTGACGGAAATCCGCCAGATCGCGCGCCTCGGCGAAAACCGGACGAAGTTCGCGCCGAGACTTGCCTGACGATCGGCGCCGATCCGGCGCCTTTCGGGAGAGAACCGGAGCGCACATTGTCGCAAGTCAAATTCCTAACCCGCCAGGGACTCTTCCTGCGTCCGGATCCCGGGCGCGTGGTCGTGCGCCGGTTCCGGCCCGCGATCGAGCCGCGCGACCTCAACCCCACCGACAAGACGCGCGCCAACCACATCGTCGACCGCGTGCTCGCCCTCGATCCCGAGACGACGGCCCGCCAGCTGCGCGACGTGCTCGAGAATTTCGAGGGCCGCCACCGCAACCTGCCGGCCATCTTCGAGACGCGCGCCGACGAGATGGAAGTGGCCTTGCGCGACCACGCGGCGTTCTCGATCGAGCAGCGCCAGCTCGTCGGCGCCTATTTCATGCACGAATACTCGTTCGAGGCCTCGGCCCTGTTCAACCCGAGCATCGTGCCCCATCCTGACCAGACGGGGGCACCCGCCGGCGGATGCCGCTTCATCCTCAGCCTGCGCGCGGTGGGCGAGGGGCATATCTCGTCGCTGACGTTCCGCGCGGGCTCGATCGACGCCGACGGCCGCGTGACGCTGGAGCCGACGGCACGCCTCGCCTCGATCCCCGAGGTCGTACGCCGCGTGGCGTGCGCGCAGGGCGAGATCGTCGACGTGGCGTTCCGCACGGAAGAGGACATCAGCGAGCGCGTGATCTTCCCGCTGACCGAGGCGCAGTCCAACGGCATCGAGGACGCGCGCTTCGTGCGCTGCGAGGAAGACGGCAAGGCGACCTACCGCGCCACCTACACGGCGTATAACGGCCGTGCCATCCGTTCGGAAATGATCGAGACCGACGATTTCGTCTCGTTCCGGCTGACGCCGCTCAGCGGTACGGCCGCGCGCAACAAGGGCATGGCGCTGTTTCCGCGCCGGATCGACGGCAAGTACGCGATGATCGCGCGCCAGGACAACGAGAACCTCCATCTCGTCCTGTCGGACGACCTGCTCGTGTGGAATGGCGGCGTGGCGATCCTGCAGCCGAAATATCCGTGGGAGTTCGTGCAGATCGGCAACTGCGGCTCGCCGGTCGAACTCGACGAAGGCTGGCTCTTGTTCACGCATGGCGTGGGGCCGGTGCGCAAATACGCGATCGGCGCGGTGCTGCTCGACCGGACGGACCCGGCCAAGGTGCTGGCCCGCTCGCGCGAACCGTTGATCCGCCCCGAGCCGTTCGAGCGCGAAGGCTACGTGCCCAACGTCGTCTATACGTGTGGCGCCATGCGCCACGGCGACCAGATCGTGCTGCCCTACGCGGTGTCCGACACGTTCTCGAACTTCGCCACGGTCAAGATCGCGGACCTGCTGGGGTCGATGGAGAAGGTGTAGGGGCCACCCCTCACCCTAGCCCTCTCCCCGGAGGGGAGAGGGGACAGCGCCGGTCGAGTCCCCTCTCCCGCGCGCGGGAGAGGGCTAGGGTGAGGGGATGCGAAGGTTGCAATTCTTCGCGAACTGCTATAGGATATAAAGACTAGTAAAAAGGAAACTTTACAGCATACATGAGACGCGAAAATGAAACCGTCACCTGTCAACTTACCAGCGAAAAGCCGAAGACCATCAAAGACATGGTCGAGGAGACGGTCCAAGCGACGGTCAAGCGACCGTCAACTGCCGTCAGCTAACTTTTGCGGTTCAGCGCTGCGGGCAGTCGGCGCGTTCGCACGGTGCGCTGCGGGCGGCCACGTAGGCGCGGCACACGCGGCACGGCGCCATCGTCTCGGCTTCTTCCTTCAGCGCCGCCTTGACCACGCCGCCCTGGCGCATGCGCTCGGCGGCGATTTCCTGTTCCTTCTCGCGGATGCGGAAATAGCGCCAGCCGAACCACACGACGGCAAGCACGAGAACCAGCAGGAACAGTTTTCCGAACGAAAGGCCCATGGCTCAGAGACCGTAGCGCGCCCAGAGGGCCCGCGTCTCGAGCGAGTCCACCATCTCTTCAGGCCAGCCCGCGTCGGCGGCCGAGAGCCCGAGCAGGCTGCGCAGCGAGCGGCCCTGCACGGGCACGCCGCGAAAGCGCACCTTCTCGCCGAAGCGCCGGCGCAGGTCGCTGCGTGCGTCGCCAAGCGCGTCGACCAGGCCCAAGGCTTTCGCCTTCGTGCCGGTCCAGAACTCGCCGGTAAACAGCATTTCCCGATCGGCGGCGAGGCGCGCGCCACGCCGGGCGCTGACCCAGTCGCGGAAATTGGCGTGGATCTCGTCCTGCAATGCGCGCAGGCGGGCCACGTCCTCTTCCTTTTCGGGGCCGAACGGGTCGAGCATCGACTTGCGCGATCCGGCCGTGTAGAGGCGCCGCTGCACGCCCAGCCGGCGCATCAGGTCCTCGAAGCCGAAGCTTGCCGCGATCACGCCGATCGAGCCGACGATGGAGTTGGCGTCCGCCACGATCTCGTCGGCGGCACAGGCCAGCCAGTAGCCGCCCGACGCCGCGACGTCCTCGACATAGGCGTAGACCGGCAGCTTCTTTTCTTCGGCCAACGCGCGGATGCGCGCCCCGATCAGCGCCGACTGTGCGGGCGAGCCGCCGGGCGAATTGATGACGAGGGCCACGGCCGAAATGCCGGTCATCGAGAAGGCGCGCTCGAGCGGAAGGGCGAGGCGTTCGATCGACAGGCCACGCCTTCCGCCGGTGCCGATGGGCCCTTGCAGGCGCAGGACGGCCACGCTCGGCGTGGGCGTGCGGCCGACCAGTTTTTCGAGGGAAGCGCGAAGATCCATCAGCGCGGTCTATACCAGTGCGAGCGCCCGGCCGTCGCGCAAAATCGCGTCGGCGGCTTGCGTATAACTACGCTCGCCTTCGTGCAGTACGAGACCGGCGGCAAGCGTCATCGGCGTGCGCACGCCCTTGCGCGCGCGCACGATCACGCGCTTGGCGGCCACGCCGGCGCGCGGCCACAGCGGGAAGACCACGATGTCGCCGGCCTCGCTGCCGAATGCCGCGAGCAGGTCGGCCAGCCGGTCGGCGCGCTGGACGAACACGCATGTGCCGCGCGGCTTCAGCGCCTTCAATGCCGCCGCGACCCAGCCCGCCAGCGGCAACGTGCCCTCGACGTCGGCACGCCGCTTGGTCGCATCGGGCGAGGGATCGGCGCGCGCGGCCTCCAGATAGGGCGGGTTGGCGAGGACGAGATCGAAGCCGGATTGCCCGAACGTCGCCACGTCGCCGGTCCAGGCCGCGAAGCGGCCGGCCCAGCCGTTGGCGGCGGCGTTGGCGGACGCGAGCGCGGCAAGTTCCGCGTCGATCTCGATGCCGGTCACGTGCACGGCGGGGACGCGCGCCATCAACGCAAGGCTCGCGGCACCGGCACCGCAGCCGAGGTCGAGTGCCGTGCGCGCATCGTCGCCGCACGCGGCCGCGAGCAGGACGGGATCGATCGCCGCGCGGTAGCCGGTCGCGGGCTGGCGCAGGGTCACGCGCCCGCCCAGCAGCGTGTCGTCGGTCGTGGCGAGGCTCATTCCGGCACGCCGTCGCGTGCTCCGTCCACGAGGGCCTTGGCCGCGGCCTCGTCCGCGTCGTCGACCACGACCCGGCGCGGGATCGCCAGGATCGAGCCTTCGACCGATGCGGTGTGCGCGTCGAGCACGCCAAAGCCGATGCCCGCGTCGGTCAGCAGCGCTTCGACGAACGAGAGCAGCACGGCATCGTTGGTGCGCAGGATTTCCCGCATCGCTTCTGGCGTCTCCGGACCCGTTGCGGCGCTTGATTCCTGCCGCTCGCGGACTATGCTCCGTCGGGCGCCCGTGCCGGTCAAGCCGGAGATCGGCGGGCAATCGGAAATCGCGTGCGCGAAAGGGGGCGGGCCGTGGCAGTCGTCGTGAATCTCGAAGGCGAACGCGGGCGCAGCCGGCAACCGGCCAAGAACGCGCTGCAGGCCCTCGTCGCCCTCGTTGGCGACGACGTGAAGGCGGTCAACGACACGATCGTCCAGCGCATGCATTCGTCGGTCGACCTCATCCCGCAGCTCGCCAGCCACATCGTGGCGGCCGGCGGCAAGCGCATGCGCCCGATGCTCACGCTCGCCGCCGCGCGCATGTGCGGCTATCGCGGGGCGCGCCACATCAAGCTCGCCGCGTGCGTCGAGTTCATCCACACGGCCACGCTCCTGCACGACGACGTCGTCGACGAGAGCGACCTGCGCCGCGGGCGTGCCACCGCCAACGCCGTGTGGGGCAACAAGGCGAGCGTGCTGGTCGGCGACTTCCTGTTCAGCCGCGCCTTCCAGGTGATGGTCGAGGACGGCTCGCTTGCCGTGCTCGCGATCCTGTCGGGCGCTTCGGCCGTGATCGCGGAAGGCGAGGTGCTGCAGCTCACCACCGCCAACGACACCGAAACTTCCGAGCAGGCCTATCTCGAGGTGATCCGCGCCAAGACCGCCGCCCTGTTCGCCGCCGCCTGCCGCGTCGGCGCCGCCGTCGCCGAACGGCCCAAGGCCGAGGAGGACGCGCTCGAGACCTACGGCCTCAATCTGGGCATCGCGTTCCAGCTCGTCGACGACGTGCTCGACTATGCCGCCACGGCCGCCGAGATGGGCAAGAACGTCGGCGACGATTTCCGCGACGGCAAGATCACGCTGCCCATCGTGCTGTCGTTCCTGCGCGGCGACGAGACCGAGCGGACCTTCTGGCGGCGCACGCTCGAGGAGCTCGACCAGAAGGACGAGGACCTGCCGCACGCCATCGAGCTGATGCGAAAGCACAAGGCGCTCGACGACACGATCGAGCGCGCCCGCCACTATGGGCGCATCGCGCGCGACGCGCTGGGCATCTTCCCCGACGGGCCGGAAAAGCGGGCCCTGGTCGATCTCGTCGATTTCGCGATCGAACGCGCCTACTAGGCCCCTCCCGGGACCCGCCCGGCAGCCCCCTTGCGGTCCCCGGAAAGGAAGGCTATACCGACGGCCCCGATCGGTCGGAGCGTAGCTCAGCCTGGTAGAGCACTAGCTTCGGGAGCTAGGGGCCGGAGGTTCGAATCCTCTCGCTCCGACCATCCTATCAGCATCTTAGACACCCTTTGGCAGTGGCGTTTCGGCCTCACTGCCATCCACTGCCACGGTTTTGGCAGTAACTGGCAGCGGCTCGACCGGCAGATTGATCGTCGTCCTGCGCAGCCGAGCCTCGTCAGGCCTTGAGTAGTGCTTCCGTGTCACCGTCGATCCCGGCGCATGCCCAAGCTTGGCCTGCGCGTCGATCTCCGACATCGTCGGGTCGCTCATCAGCCACGTCGCCACGGCCTTGCGGAAGCGCTGCGGCGAAACCCGCCGCTGGTTTCCTTCGGCGTCGACCAGCCCCGCCCTTTTCGCCGCACGGGCAAATAGACGCTGCGTGTTCGCCAGCGGCTTGTCCCCGCTGCGCCCGACGAAAACGAAGTCGTCGGGCTTCACCGTTCCCTGTGTCGTTCGGTAGGCCAGTTCCGCCGCAAACTGCTTTGCGAGCGGTTCAGGTATACCGACCGTACGAAGGGAATAGGCCGACTTCCCCTGGAACTTCGCCTTGCGGACCCGGCGCACCGTCACCGTGCCCTTCTGGAGATCGATCTGGCTCCAGGTGAGGGACAGGGCTTCGCTGCGACGAAGACCGGTCTCGCCCCACAGCCAGAAGAGGGGCCGATATTTCGGCTCCGCAGCCTGGATGAGCTTGACCACTTCCGATTGCGTGAAACGCTCCTCGACGTCACCATCGACCGTGAGGCCGGTGAGTTTCGGCGCGTGGTACCACGGCCGATGCTTTACAGTGGCGTAATAAAGGAGCTTACGCATGATCGAGGTTTCGCCTTGAGCCGTGGCTGGGGCCATACCGTCAGTCCCCAGACGTTTGACGAGGTACTTGCCCCAGAGGTCGTCGTCGACCGCGGTGATCAACGTGATCCCGAAGTACGTGCGAACGGGAGCCAGCCTATATAAGTCGGTACAGTGACTGGCCTGACGCTTCTGCCCAAGGGCTACCTTTTGCGAAGAGTGCGCGATCCAATCGCGCACCAACGTCTCGATCGTCGGGATCTGGACGTTGGGCATGGCCGGGACGGGATACCCGGCCGAGAAGACCGGCAACAGTCCGGGAACCTGCGGCATGCCGTAGGGCTGCTGAAGGTACATGGGCTGCGGCGACCTTCCTGGATCACGTGTCCGTTGGGTGACGTGTTGTTCTGCCTGCGCGAGCGAAACGAAAAACAGGCGCTCGCGTTTCGTGCCGGCGATGTGTGCCGGTATGTCGGCAATCCATTTCCCGGTCTGAGATCCTTTGATGATCTCTGGCCGGATCCGGACGCCGTTTAGAGTTCGGGCTTTGAGTTGTTTCATGACGCTTTTCCTTTGTGGGAATCGCGCCCCCGACCTCCGTCCAGAACGGAGTCTGGACGACGGCGGCGGGGCGAGGCAAGCAGGTTTTCGGGGCGAGGTTGTACGCGGCAGTAGGTGACCATGTACTGAAGGATTTCGTGCGGGAGATACGTGACTTCCTTCCCGGTTTTGTAGCGGGGGAGTTGCTGGACGGGGATCCGACGAAGCGTGTCGACTTTGCACTTCAGGCGGGATGCTGCTTCCGCGCTATCGATCGGCCATTCGCGACGCGCCAGTTCGAGATTCGCAGCCGCGAGTTCCGAGATCGCGACCGCGAGATGGCGCACCATATCCGCCATGCTCGCTTGCGCGACGCTTTCGGGGGCGTCAGTCGGCCGAATCGCGTGAAGTCGATGCTTTGGTTCCATGGCGGAATCTGCCCTGTCTTTGTCTATTCCCGGTCCTTACTGAAGGCCGCCTCCAGTTACGAAGCAGTTCCGTCATCCTTGGGCTTCGTATCCCTCCGCTTCTTTGCGCCAGTCTGCGGGGAATCCACGGACGAATTTCCCTCGCCGCCAGTGGTCGCCTGGGGCGGGGTTTCTGCAATAATCCGATCGATGAGTTCCGGAAATCCGGCGAGCACCCGTTCGACCTGCTCTTTCGTCAGGTTCTTCGCGCGAAGCTTGTCGAAGTGATCCGTCGCCGCCTCAATTGTCACGCCAGCCTTGGTGACGGTGTTCAGCAACACGCCGGTCGGGAGGTTCGTCGAAAGTTTCGTGAGTGCGGTGGAAACCGCAGCGATGAGCTTTGGCTTTCGACTGCCGAGGTCATCGATCACTTTCTTGGTCTGGCGACCGAGACGGTACACCCGGGCCAGGTCGGGATCCGTTGGCGCAGGCTTGTCGAGCGATAGTCCGCATTGGGCAAGCTGGTCGGCGAGGAACTTGAGATCGCGAGATACATCCATGTTGAGACCTCCGTCGGCGGCTCGGCAGGGCGGGATGCCCGGCCGGTGACGAAAAGCCTCCCCTGACCGTCTTAAGAACGCTGGACTCCACTTCAAAAAGGGGCCTCTGATTTCGGGGTTATTTCATTGATATGGATTAGAAATCGGGAAGCTACGGAATTCGAATTCCGCTCGCTTGACTCGCGAGGAATCGGATTGACGACTCGGAGATGGCGCGCCCGGCGGCGGCTGCCGGCATGTTGGCCGGCCGGGTGCGCGCGCTGTTTCTTAAGATGCCGGCGCTAGAATGCGGCGCGACTTCCAGACGCGATTCCGCCACTCGATGCTCGCTCGACGAGCTGCCCTCGCTGGTGGACGTCTTAGTGTCGCGGCGTTTCTTAAAACCGCGGGGGTAACCTGCGCGATCAGGTCCTGGTGGCGCATCCGCAAGTCGGCGCCGCAAGCGTCCTGTCGCTTGCCGGTAGATAGGTCGAGCGCAATACCACTTTTCGCATCGACGAGGTCAGAAGCATGGCGGGCAAGCACTGGAGCGTCTGGGATGAGTTAGATCCGCCCGGGCGGCTTGACGAAGGGCGAGACGAGCTATTCTTGGCGATCTGCGGTAGCAGTCCTCGCCAACATGAATGCTTGCTGTATCGACTGCCGAAATCGGCTCCGAAAAGCCATGGCAAGCCCATCGAGGTGGCCCCTGAGCGTCCAAAGGTTCGCGTCTACCTTGCGGGGTCGTATATCCGGAAGCCGCGGACGTTCAATCGGCCTGCATCGGCAAGGTCGGGGGAGACCGTAGTGCTCTGGCCTCGCCGCGGGGAGGGAAAGGAGATACGAGAACAGGGGGCTTGGTACGACCGGCGGAATCGGGTCTGGTTGATAGAACGCGGCAAGATGACAGAGCGTCTTCGGGCTATCTCAGGCCCGGCTGCCGAGGCCGAGGCAATGCGGATCGCCAATCGCTTTGCAGCTCGTCCAGGGGCCGCAAAGCGCCACCAGCGATACATTGATGATGAAGTCGGCCCAGATGCCCGCCGAAAGAGCCGGGTAGAGGAGGTCAATGGCATCCCGTCCCGTGTGGGAAGTCTCGGCGCAGATCCGCGCGAACGGGCACTCGCATGGAACAAAATTGAATCGAATTTGCCTCATCAAAACGCTCGAATTCAGTATCGGGTCATACTGCCGCTTCCCGAAATTTTCACGCCGGCAGAGCGGCGGCGAGCGGTGCTCGAGATTGGTGCTGCGGCTTTCGATCGGTATGGGATTCCATGGTCTGCCGCTGTGCATAGTCCCGATAAAAGATCACTGGGCATCGAGAGGAATTTTCATGTTCACTTTGATCACGGAAATGCGAGTGAGCAGGCCATCCGGGAAGCTCAAATTTGGGATTCCCGCGCGAAAAAATTCCGAAAGTATCGACTCTATCTAGACGTGGAGTGGTTCCCAAACCTGCGTTCGATAGCAACCACGATTTTCAATCGAATTCTTGCAGAGCGCCAGCGTGGGCCGAGGGATTTCGAGTTGCCAGAATTTACCGCTGAGAAGCAGGCGTTCGATGCCGGTGATCGGCCTGTGCAACGCCATCGCGGACAAGCCGCTAGCAAGCGTGAAGCAGTTGGGCTGCTGACCTTAGGGCAGAGACGGAGAATCATCGATGATCCGGATCCAATTGCATGGATCGATCACGGCCTCATGCTTGAGGCGGTAGATCGGATAATTTCACTTTTGCCGCATCTCGTGAGCCGTCCTCGTCCGGATGACGATGTCGCAAAGACATTGGAGATACTGCGGAGATGGGGGCTTGATCTGGCCGAGAGTATTCTCGAGGAGCTTCATCAGCTCGATGAAGTAGCAACCTACATCCTATTGCCGATCCGAACGGAAAAGAGCGAACTGATGGAATCCTTCGAGAAACTCCGATCCCAGGTTTTGACGTCAGTAATCAGTACAAATGCGATGGAATTTCCGGATCAGATCCGAAATCTCACTGACGGCAATATCTTTTCTCGAACACTAAAAGGTCATCTTGCGACGGAGCATGAGCGGATCGTCTCCGACATCGAAAATTTTGAAGGCGCCAAGCTTGAAGTGGTCGACAGAAGGCGCATGCAGTTGAGGGGGATGTATCGACTTATGGCTCTTGCAACTCGCGAGAAAACCGACGCGCTTGAGCGTCTCTGGCGGACATTTGCCGGCTTCAGAGATGCCCCGATCGGGATGAAGTACGAGTATGACAAAAGCCCGAAGTCGCTTGGCAGAGCTGCCGTTGTCGAGTTGGCCAAGAGTGGGCTAGGCGCGACAATTCCAGACGCAACTGGGAGATTCTTTGTGCAAGATGGCCGACAGGCTCGTGCATATCGCCCGATTGGCGGCTCAATAACCCTCCTCGAATCTGCGTCATCGGCTCACTCGCCAAATCCTTGGCATAATGGCGATCGCAATCAGATCTACAACGATGTCCAGAAGATTTGGAAGAGTGGTGTAAATCGGATTCTAGATCGGTACGATGTTCGCCAACGTACTTCACAGCGGGCGAACGCGCGCGAAGATGCGCCCCTACGGAGCGCGCAAACCGCCACGGAGCAGCAGCATCGTATCTTGGACAGTGCCGCGCATGGCGCGACAGATGCGAAGTCGAACTCTTCCAGCCAAGGCTCTGTTGGCGGTGGTTCGGCCGCACTGTCGGCAAGCAACCATCTGTCTTCGGCAAAGGAGGTCGTGCTGCGGCTTCGGCAAGCTAAACAGAGGCCCGAGCAAGGACACTGATTGCCGAAATGCAGGGAGTGTGGCTGGAGAGGCGTAGCCAGCCCTACAAGTAAAACTCGGTTTGAATACTCGCGCATCGCTGACGAAGTCGGCCAATTTGCTAGAGTCGAAGCTGGCCTCAAGCACAGGCCGGTGTGTCCACCCAATCAGGCCGATGTCCGAGGTGGCACACTCGAGGCCAAAATCAGAGCAAGCGGCTATTGGAAATTCGCAAGTTGATCGGAAGGAGAGGTCGACCGCTGAGGTAGTGAGGGCCAGGCAGGTGCAAAAGCAAGGGCCGGGGCGGGCCACTGCGGAAAAATCCACCCAAGTGCGATCCGATCTTCAGGGCTCCGAGCAGAACTCATACTCGCAAAGGAACGGACGGGTATATTCACCAAACTGATTTATCAAATCACCATTATCAAGAAAGTTTACACGGCGCCGGATTGCTCCTAACGTCCGCGCCACTCGCATAGACCACGCACGAAAACGACACGAAGACCCAACCGAGGTCTCGCCGGAGGAAACATCGAGGTGCGCCACGATTGGGCGCTCAAGCCGTAGCGAAGAGTAAACCGATACAGAGGCACCCAGAGTAGGGGCCTTGTGTGACGTTCACCGCCGCCCCGTCCCCCTGACAGCGCCCTGACATGCCCCCCATTTCCGATACGCACGCTGAAACAAGAAGCGACTCTGCGCCTGTCCTTGGCCGCATTGCGGGTGAGCGCCTTGGCGCGTCTGCGGGGCAGGCATGACTCGGTATCTACTTTCGCGCTTCGCCCAAGCAATCACGACGATCATTGGCATAAGTATTGTCGTCTTCGTGCTCGCTCGGCTAAGCGGCGATCCCGCGTCATTGCTGATCCCGCCCGACGCGACGCCCGCGGACCGAATCGCCCTCAGCCAGACGCTCGGACTGGATCGACCACTGCTCACCCAGTACTGGCTCTTCCTCAAGGGTGCCCTCGCGCTCGACTTCGGCACGTCGTTTCGGTTCGGCCAGCCCGCCATCGAGGTCTATCTTGAGCGGCTCCCTCGGACCGCCCAGCTCGGGTTCTTCGCGGCACTTCTCGCGGCAACCGGCGGCGTCCTGATCGGGGTCTACGGCGCGGTGCGTGCCGGAAGCCTCGTTGACAAGGCGGCAAACGTTCTCGCGATGATCGGCCAAGCCGCGCCGTCATTCGCGATCGCGATTTTCATGATCGCGATCTTCGCGGTGAACCTGCGGTGGCTGCCGACATCCGGCATGGGACAGTGGCAATCCTTCATCATGCCTTCGATCGCGCTTGCGTGGTTCTCGCTAGCTTCGCTGACGCGGATGACCCGGTCGTCGATGCTCGACGTGTTCCATGCCGAGTACATCCGGCTCGCCCGCCTGAAGGGCCTGCCCGAACACGTGATTGTGTGGAAGCATGCGTTCCGCAATGCGGTGCTCCCGATCATAACGATGTTCTCGCTTCAACTTGTCTTCTTCGTAAGCGGCTCCGTAATCGTCGAGAACATCTTCGCGTGGCCAGGGATCGGCCAGTTGTCGATCCAGGCGATCGAGTCGCGTGACTATCCTCTCGTGCAGACGATCGTCTTCATCTCCTCGTCGGGGATCGTGCTGCTGAATCTCGCCGTGGACGTCCTCTACGGATTCATCGACCCCCGGATCCGCCGCTGATGGCCAACGCTATCTCCATGCCGGCCGTTCGAGACGCGCTCCGCGGCGCGCCGGTCTTTCCCATCGCGATCATCGCGACCTTGATCGTGGTAGGGTTTCTGGCCCCGCTCATCTCGCCGCATGAACCGAATACCGTCCGGCTGATGAACTCACACCTGCCGCCTGTATTCCTCGGCGGTACCTTCGAGCACATTCTCGGAACCGACGATCTTGGCCGCGACGTGCTGAGTCGGTTGATCAGTGGCGCCAGGATATCGCTGCTCGTCGGCTTTGCGGTCGTCGTCGGCGCCGGCTCGATCGGGACGTTCCTCGCGCTTCTGTCGGGCTACTTCGGCGGCGTGATCGACAACGTAATATCTCGCATGTGCGAGGTCTTCATCGCCGTTCCCTTCCTCTTGGTCGCTATTGCGGTCGTCGGTGCTGTCGGTGCGAGCACGCAGAACCTGATCTTGACCTTGATCTTCATGAGCTGGGCCGGTTACGCGCGCGTCCTTCGCAGCGAGGTCCTACGTCTGCGCGAGATGGAGTTCGTCAAGCTTGCGAAAGTGGCGGGCTGCAGCAACGCGCGCATCCTGTTCCGCCATCTGCTGCCGAACATCGTCAATCCTCTGGTGATCCTCGCGACGCTCCAGCTCGGCGCGACCATCGTCGTCGAGGCGTCGCTGAGCTTCCTCGGGCTCGGTGTCCCGCCGCCGCAGGCGACATGGGGCGGCATGCTTGCTTCCGGCAAGAACTTCATCGGCTTCCAGACCTCACTTGTCGCCGTTCCGGGGATCGCGATTTTCCTCGTCGTCATGTCGATCAACATTCTCGGCGACTGGCTGCGCGTCCGACTTGACCCGAGGTTCCGCCAGCTATGACCGCTCAAGAAACAAAGGAAGCCCCGCTTCTCGAGGTGAAGAACCTCACGACGACCTTCCGGACACGCAACGGCGTCAGCCGGGCCGTCAACGGGGTGTCGCTCACTGTCGAGCGCGGCCGCACGCTCGGCATCGTGGGTGAGTCGGGGAGTGGCAAGAGCGTGACGCTGATGTCGATCGTCCGCCTCGTCGCCAAGCCTGCCGGGAACATCGAAAGCGGCGAGATACTGTTCAACGGAAAGGATCTCCTCAAGCTTTCCGAGGACGAGATGCGCCAGATTCGCGGCGCTCAGATTTCCGTCGTTACCCAAGATCCGATGACGTCGCTCAATCCGGTCTACTCGATCGGGAACCAGCTCGAAGAGCCGCTACGCCAGCACCAGAACATCCGGGACAAGGCGACGCTAAAGGAGAAGGTTGTCGCTGCTCTGCGGCGGGTCGGGATACCGGCGCCGGAGTCGCGGGTCGCAAGCTATCCCCACCAGTTGAGCGGTGGTCAGCGCCAGCGGGTCGTTACTGCGATGGCGCTGGAGTGCCATCCCGCCCTGATTCTGTGCGACGAACCGACGACGGCGCTCGACGTCACGATCCAACTCCAGATCCTCAAGCTCCTGCGGGAGCTGCAGCGCGAGTACCAACTTGGCATGATCATGGTCAGCCACGACCTCGCGGTGATCGCGCGGGTCTGTGACGACGTCGCGGTCATGTATGCCGGCCGGGTGGTCGAGAAGGCCCCGCTCGCCGAGCTGTTCGAGCGGCCATCGCATCCGTACACGAAGGCGCTCATGCGCTCGCTGAACGTCGAAACCGACGAGAACGGGAGACTGTTCTCGATCGACGGCCAGCCTCCTGACGTGCGTAAGCTCGGACCGGGTTGTGCGTTCGCGCCGCGGTGCCGCGAGGCGAGCGACATATGCCGGCAGGAAGTCCCGCCCGACGTCGCCGTTTCCGCAAGTCACCTGAGTGCGTGCTGGGCCGTCCACGAGCGGCTGCGGCTGACCGCCGGAGGCGCCGCATGACCGCCACGACTGTCGGCACGGCACCTGCGCCCGGCGCTCCCCTCATGCGGCTCGAAGGCGTCACGAAGCGGTTCGGGTCGCTCACGGCCGTCGATCGGGTCTCGATCGACATCCGTGCGGGAAAAGTGCTCGGGATCGTCGGCGAGTCTGGATGCGGCAAGACGACCTTGTGCCGGATGATCCTCAGGATCGAGCCGCCGACCGAAGGCGAGGTCAATTTTCTCGGCGAAGGGATCTGGGATCTGGACCGCGAAGGCCAGCGCGAGTTCCGGCGGGCGGTTTCTGCGGTGTTCCAGGACCCCTACAGCTCGCTCAACCCGCGACACAAGGTCGAGGAATCGGTCATGGAGCCGGTTCTGGTCAATTTCGGCCGCCACGCCGTCGTCCGTGAGCGACTCGACGCGCTGTTGACGTCCGTCGGGCTTCCGACCTCGGCGGCAGCGCTCTATCCGCACGAGTTCAGCGGCGGACAGCGGCAGCGGATCGCGATCGCGCGCGCGATCTCGACCAGCCCGAAACTGATCCTGCTTGACGAGCCCGTCTCTGCGCTCGACGTCTCGATCCGCGCGCAGGTCCTGAACCTGCTGAAGGATCTTCAGGCCAAGAGCGGCGTCGCCTACGTCTTCGTCGCCCACGACCTCGGCGCCGTCCGCTACATGAGCGACGACGTGATCGTGATGTATCTCGGCGCGATCGTCGAGGCAGCGCCGGCCGGCGAGATCTACAGCACGCCGAAACATCCCTATACGCAGGGGCTTCTCGAAGCTTCCCTTCCGCCCGACCCGCGAAATCCGAACCTCGAAGGCCGGATCCGCGGCGACCTGCCGAACCCGATGAATCCGCCGAGCGGCTGCCGGTTCCGGACCCGCTGTCCGGCGGCGACCGACCGATGCGCTGCCGAAGCGCCGGCCCTTCGCGAGATCGCCACCGGCCATCGCGTCGCGTGCCATTTCGCCGAATAGCATCCACACCAACAAAAAGCCAACGAGACCGCAAAAGGGAGAAGCGAAATGTCCAATCCAGGAAACCTGATCGCCAGCCTCAACCGACGCGAACTCTTCATCGGCGCCGCCGCCACGTCGGCGCTCGCGGTCGGGGGATCGCTCGTGCCGACGCGCACCAATGCCGCACCGACGGGAACGCTGCGGATCGCGCTGACGTCGCTGACGGACCAGTCCGTCGACCCTTTCTTCCAGGGCGGCGGACTTGCGCGTCCGATTGGCTATTCGCTCTACAACGCGCTCTTCCGGTTCGATGACAAGGGGCAACTCGAACTCGATCTCGCGGAAAGCATGGACGTCTCCGCCGACCGCAAGACCGTCACCTTCAAGATCCGGGGCGACGCCCTGTTCTGGGACGGCTCGCCCGTGACGGCTGAGGACGTCGCGTGGTCGTGGGAAGCGTTCAGCACGCGCAATCCGCCGCAGCCACAAGTCCCCGGCCTGAAGCGGCAAATCGAGTCCGTCGCCGCCGCCGACGGGCGGACGGTCGTGATGAAACTCTTCAACCCGACCCCGATGCGGACGGCCGAGTTCACGATCTGGTGGAACGTCTCCTCGAAGGCACACTTTACAAAGGTCGGCGCCGAGGCGTTCCGGACCCAGCCAATGGGGACAGGACCGTTCAAGCTCGTCCGGAACCAGATCGGCGCCTTCATCGAGATGGAGGCGAACGAGCGGCACTACCGGAAGGACCGGATCTCGAACGTGAAGACCGTCCGGATGAGTGTCGTGCCGGAAGTGACGACGCGAATCGCCCAGCTCCGCGCCGGTGAAGTCGACATCATCGACGGGATTACCGGCGTCCAAGGCATGCAGATCGCCGCCGACTCCAACCTGAGGCTCTTCCGGGCATCGGAGACGGCGATCATGAAGATCAACTACTTCGACCTCCAGCGAGGCCTGAAGCCGTGGAACGACGTTCGGTTTCGCGAGGCGCTGACGATCTCCGTCAACCAGGACGAAATCGTGCGCGGCCTGCTTCGCCAGGGTACGCCGAGTCCGAACGCGCATGTCTTCCCGGCGAGCAAGGGCTTTGACGCCAAGCAGTTCGCCGTACGGAAGTACGATCCGGATCGTGCGAAGCGTCTGGTCAAGGAAGCGGGGCTGGAAGGCTTCGAGTTCGACCTGATGGCCTATCCGTCGGGGTCCTACGCGAATCTTCCAGAGATCGCGCAAGCGGTCGCTGGCTACTGGGGCGGTATCGGCTTGAAGCCGAAAATCGTCATGCTGGAGGCATCGACTTACATTAGCCGTCTCGTCAACCGGCAGCTTTCCGGCGCCGGAATCCAGTCGATCTCCTTCGAGAACGATCTCCGGACGACGGCCGGCTGGCTCATTACCGGCGCGCAATGGGGCTCAACCGACAACGTGCCGGAGCTGAATGCCATGCATGCGGAAATGCGGGCGGAAACCGATACCGATAAGCAGATCGGGATCGCCCAACGGATGCATAAGTTCTGCTACGACAACTTCCTTTTCGGGACGGGACCGTGGTCGAACTCGCAATGGGCCGCGACGCGCAAGGTCGCCGAATGGGTCCGTCCGGCAGGCGATCCGTACACCACGCGGCTTGAGTCGGTGAAGCTCACGTAACGAGTTGAGACGGCGGGGTGCCCGGCAGGTTCTGCTGGCGCGGGCACCCCTCCGATACGGATCGGACGGGGCCGTACGATCGGCGGACGAACCAAAACGAACGGAAAGCGGCCAGTGTTGAAGAACGAGATATTCATCGAGAACGCGTTTCTCCCGGCCGGAAGCGGAGGGGAGATCGGCCATGTCTATCCGGCGACTGGAGAGGTCAATGGAAAGGTCGTGCTCGGCGGGGCGGAGGAAATTCGGCAGGCCGTCGCCGCCGCGAAGCGCGCGGCACCGCTTTGGGAATCGATCGGCCCGACCGAGCGCCGGACACGAATCGGGAAACTGGCCGATGTCGTCGAGGCATGGGAAGAGAAGTTCAGGACGCTTGCGGCTGCAGAAGTCGGCATGCCGACGCGCTCGTTCGCGGCGCGCCACAAATTTGCCGTCGACTGGATCCGAACCTACCAAGGCTGGGCGGACAAGATCGGCGGGGATGTCACGGCGTCGCTCGACTCAGGCCGTTTCGAGTACACCCGGTTCGAGCCCTTCGGCGTCGTCGGCATCGTCCTGACCTGGAACTCGGCACTGCTGTCTTTGACGATGAAGATTCCGGCCGCACTTGCGGCCGGCAACACCGTCGTTGTCAAACCCTCGGAAATAACCCCGTATACGCCTCTGTTGTTCGCGCAGGCTTGCGTCGAAGCTGGAATTCCCGCCGGCGTCGTGAATATCGTTCCCGGCGCCGTCGAGGCGGGTGAGACCCTCGTCGCCCATCCAGACGTCGAGAAGATATCGTTCACCGGAGGGCTGCGCGCCGCCTCGGCGATGATGCGGACCGGCGCGCCACTGGTGAAGCCGTTCTGCTTCGAACTCGGCGGCAAGTCGTCGCACCTCGTCTTCCCGGATGCGGATATTCGCCTCGCCGCAAAGGTCGTCTGCGCAGGTCTTTCGAATGCCGGACAGTCCTGCACCTTTGGTTCGCGGATCTATGTCCACGAGAGTGTCTACTCGTCGTTCAGGGCAGCGCTGGTCGAACAGGCTCGGGGGATCGTGCTCGGCGATCCAACCGACGAACGGACGACGATGGGGCCGGTCGTCTCGGCGGCGGCCCGCGACCGAATCGTCGCGTTGATCGAGGCGTCGACGAGTCGGAAGGAAGCGAAGCTGCTCTCGGGCGGCAAGATCCCCGCGCTGTCGCGTCCGTTCTCCGATGGCTTCTTCGTCGAGCCGGCCGTGTTCGAGGACGTGGATCCGAACAGTGCACTCATCCGAGAGGAGATTTTCGGGCCGGTGATGTCGATCATGCCGTTTGCAGACGAGTCGAATGCGGTCATGGCGGCAAACGACACAGAATTCGGCCTGTCAAACTACGTCCACACCGCCGATCTGCGGCGTGCCATCCGGGTCACGGCGCAGCTCAAGAGCGGAACCGTCTACGTCAACGACGCGAGCCGGACGAATCCGGGCGCGCCGTTTGGAGGATACCGACGAAGCGGCATCGGCTACGAAGGCGGCCGGGCTGGCCTCGACGAGTTCCTCAGGCGAAAGACGGTGGGTCTTGTCTGATGGCGTGTTCCCGCGTTCCCGAATTTGAGAGACGGCGCGTCGCATGATCCCACGCTTGGACAAATTGGCCGATGACGTTGTCGGCCCGATGCCTGGGAATCTGAATTTCAGGGTCGTTGGCGGGGGGCGGCCGAACCTCGTGTTCGTCCACGGGTTCGGATGTTCTCTCGACGATTGGGATGCGACGATCTTCGAACTGTCAGACCGTTTCGCGTGTGTCGCGGTCGATTTGCCCGGCCACGGCCTTTCAAAGCCGCTCGCGGAGAATACTATCGCGACGTACGCGACGGAAGTGAACGCGGTTGTCGAAAGTCTCGGACTCAATGACGTGGTCTTCGTCGGTCACAGTTTGGGCACGAAAGTCATTCGGGAGTGCTATCGGCAGTCGAAACAGGCCGTCGCTGGCCTCGCATTCGTCGACGGAAGCATCTATGTCGGCAATCCGGAGAGCCAGATCGCCGAACTCAAGGGAACGCTCGAGCGCGACGGGATCCGAGGTTTCGTCGATCGGACCTTTCGCGCGATGTTTTCGGAGAAAGTCGAGCAGAGTGTCATCGATCGCGTGGTCGAACGTGCGAAGTGCGTCGATGAAGGGCTTGGCGCGCAGATCTTGATCGACTCGATTCGCTGGGAGGCATCCGTCGGGAATGGTGCCTGGGGCGCCGTGCGCGTTCCGATACTGCTCATCCAATCGACGCAGTTCCAGGCAGGCTTCGGCAGGACATACATGACGTCGACGGCGGAGACGCCAATCATGCGCAAACTGTCCGGCCTGTCGACCGCCGTCGACATAAAGGTGATGGGCGATACCGGGCACTTCCCGATGATCGAGGATCCCGTGACCGTTACCGACTATCTCGCTGGGTTCATCCGCTCAGAAATCCGGACGGAAGACGAGGGTTTGTAACGACGCTATGGGATCCGTCGGGTCTTGTCCGGCTTGAAGACTGGCCAATACGGGAAGAAGCGGCGGACGGAGAATTTCCACGAGCCAGAGATCTTCACGAACTCGTCGATGTAATGCCCGCAGAACGGATCGCCACCGAAGGACTGCATGACGCATGTGCCGGATGCCCGATCTCCCGCAACGGACAGGATCTCATTCATGACGACGGGGATTCGCCGCCCCGGCGCCATCTTGCCGAGATATGCGCGCAGCGCGGTCTTTCCCGTCGCGAGCGCCGGCTGTTCGCCTTCGGCGCGGTGGTTCTCGAAGATGCAATCTTCGGCAAATAGGTCGACGACGAGGTCCCGATCGCCACGCGTGGTGTACCAACAGTATGCCGAACGCAGTTCGCTGATCGCGATCCGGGCTTCTATTTCGTCGAGCCGCTTGGTCACATCACTCACTTTTCTTCTCCGGGGCGGGGGAGGTTTCGTTCTTCGGTACGAGCGTCTCGCGAAGGAACTTCCGCAGCCATTGGTTGGCCGGATCGTTGTGGACGCGCCGGTGCCAGAAAACACGGATCTGCGCTTTCGGAATGCTCAAGGGGTGCGCCATCACTTGGACATCGGTCCGGGAACGAACCGAGCGGAGCGGCACCGTCGCGACCAGGCGGGTGGCGCGCACGACCTCGATGGCGATGTGATACTGCGTCACGATCAGCGCGATGTCCCGGGTCAGCCGCTTTTTCGACAGGGTCCGCTCGACGAGCGCTTCTGCGTTTCCCGATGCGATCGCGACGTGTTTCGCGCTCGCGAACTGTTGCGCGCTGATCGACCCCCGCAAGACGGGATGCTTCGCGGAGGCAACGCAACAGTACGAATCGTCGAACAGTGGTTCCTGATAGATCCCGGCCCGCAGCGAGGACAGGTGGCTGATCGCGATGTCAGCCGAACCGTTCTGGAGCGATTCCACGACCTGTTCACGCGGGATCTGGACCGCTTCTATCGTGATGCCCGGCGCGCTCAACGAAAGAGCACGCATCAGGGTCGGCAGGACGACGATCTGGCCGGCGTCGGACATCAGCACCCGGAAACGGCGGATGACCCGCTGCGGATTGAATTCGCCCGGGCCACCGAACGCTCGCTCGAAATGGGCGAGGGCTTCGTGCACCGCCGCGGCCATTTCGAGCGCCAGCGCCGTCGGCTCCATTCCCGAGGGGGTTCGCACGAACAGCGGGTCGTCGCAGACGCGACGCAG
The DNA here is from genome assembly GCA_965279525.1 of Tagaea sp. Lineage (GTDB taxonomy): Bacteria > Pseudomonadota > Alphaproteobacteria > CACIAM-22H2 > CACIAM-22H2 > Tagaea. Next base: position 104,702 of record CBDIIB010000003.1, read on the forward strand.
CCGCGAGAGCGCGTTACTCATCGCCGGCTGCGTCAGGCCGATCTTCGAGGCTGCTCGGGACACGTTGCGCTCGGCGTCAACTGCCGCGAATACACGCAGGAGATTGAGATCCACGCCATTCGCCATATCAATATCCCGAGTTTCCAAATTCAATTCGACATTAATACGACCGGTGACTTAGTTAGTCAATGCGGCAGGAGAAAATGGGGGGAGAAATGACACAGGCCAACAGCCGGCAGCACGATGTGGCGAAGTCGATCCATGTCCCTGTCCTGATCGTCGGCGCCGGTCCGGTCGGTCTCGGCATGGCCATCGAGCTCGGCTCCCGGAACATCAAGACCCTTGTGGTCGACGAGGGGGACGGGCGCGTCGCGCATCCCCGGACCGGCCTGATCATCGTCCGGACGATGGAACTCGCACGCAAATGGGGGATCGCGGACAGGATCCGCAATGCCGGCTTCCCGGCGGACTACGAGCTCTCGATGGTGTTCTGCACGTCGCTCAACGGCCATCTCATTGCCAAAGAGCCGTACCCGAGCATGCGGGAATCGCCGACCCCGCCGGAAACGCCAGAGAAAAAGCAGCGCTGTCCGCAATCGTGGATGCAGCCGATCCTCGCGGACGCGGCACGCGGGTATGCCTGCAATGACTTCCGCTACGGCCATCGCTTCAATCGCTTTGTCCAACACGACAACTCGGTTGTCGGATACGTGACGGACCTTGCGACGGGCGAAGAACTCGAGATCCACGCCGACTATCTCCTTGCCTGCGACGGTGCGGGAAGCGGCATCCGGACCGCTCTGGGCATCGAGATGCAGGGCCGCCTTCTCAGCTATTCGATCAACATCCTGATCACCGCTCCCGGCCTCGCGAAGAAGCACCGGATGGGCGAAGCGGAACGCTACATCTTCACGGATGCGGAGGGAACTTGGGGCAACATGACCGTCGTCGATGGCGATGCGGTCTGGCGTATCACCGTCCTTGGGTCCCAAGAGAAAATGGACCTGGATACGTTCGACGCGGACTACTGGGTACGTCGCGCACTCGGGGCGAGCGATATCCCTTACAAGGTGGACTCGGTAATTCCGTGGCGCCGGAGCGAGTTGCTCGCGGAGCGTTTCCTCGACCGCCGCGTGATCCTTGTCGGCGACGCCGCCCATACGACATCACCGACCGGCGGAATGGGTATGAACACCGGGATGCAGGAGGTTTTCGATCTCGGATGGAAGCTCGATGCCGTGCTGAAGGGATGGGCGGGCCCCGAACTGCTCGCCAGCTACGAAGCCGAGCGGCGTCCGATCGCCGCACGCAATCTCCGCTTCTCGACCTCCAACTACAACGCGTGGCGCGACGTTCCGGATACCCGCGCGATCGCTGATGACACCGACGAAGGCCGCAGCCTCCGTGAAAGCGTCGGCGGGCGACTACGGGAGTCGACCCGTGTGGAGTGGGAGTCGCTCGGCCTGCAGATCGGGCATCGTTACGACGGCTCTCCGATCTGCATTCCCGACGGGACCCCGCCGGTTCCGGACGACTTCCGTATCTACGTGCCGACGGCGCGCTCCGGCTCTCGGGCACCCCACGCCTGGCTTGCCGACGGAAGGTCGATCCTCGATCTCTTCGGGACCAAGTTCGTCCTCCTCACCTTCTCGGAAAAGCCTGAGACGGAGAAGCTTGCCGGCGCCTTCGCCCGCCGCGGTATTCCGTTCGCCGTCGAGCGGATCAAGGACGACAGCATCGCTGCCCTTTACGAGATGCCGCTCGTCCTCGTTCGGCCCGACGGCCACGTCGCCTGGCGCGGCACGACGGTCGACGATCCCGAACTCATCGCGGACGTGGTGCGGGGTGCGGGTGCAGCGTGCCGGGCCTCCGGTGAAGCGCCTCATAAGGTCGCGTCGTAATGTCCGGCACACGGCCCGTCGTCGGTTTCATCGGGATCGGCGTGATGGGCGCGTCCATGACGATGAACCTGCTTCGCGCCGGGTACAGGATCGTCATAAGCGACCTTCGCGTTGACGCCGCTTCCGAGCAGCTCGCCGCAGGGGCGCAATGGGCGAACACTGCGGCGGAAACTGCGGCGCGGAGCGACGTAGTGTTCACTTGCCTGCCGAGCCTCGAGGCGATCGAGGCGGCGACGGTCGGTCCCAACGGCATACTCGAAGGCATGCGCGAGGGTGGCGCGTGCTTCGAAACCTCTACGAACTCGATTGGCTTGCTCAAAAAGCTGAACGAGGCGTTCGTGAAGAAGGGCTGCCACTTGCTCGATGCCCCAATCAGCGGTGGCGCGCTTGGCGCAAAGCGCGGACGAATGGCATTCTGGGTCGGTGGCGACCGGGCGGTTTTCGATCGGTTTCGGCCCGTCCTCAAAGCGATGGGCGATAAGCCGACTTATGTCGGTGCCATCGGCGCCGGTCTCGTGACGAAACTCGTCCACAACAGCGCCAGCCAAGCCATGCAGGCGGCTCTCGCTGAGGTTTTCGTGCTCGGAGTCAAGGCGGGTGCCGAACCGCTTGGGCTGTGGAAGGCGATCCGGCAGGGATCGATCGGGCGGCGCAGGACGTTCGACGGCCTCGCCGACGAGTTTCTCCCGGCAAATTTCGATCCGCCGCATGCCTCGCTGGAGATCGTCGAGAAGGACCTGAAACTCGCGACGGAACTTGGCCGCGAACTTCGTGTACCGATGCGGATCGCCAATCTGGCGCTTGCCGACATCCTTGAGGCGATGAATCGTGGTTGGGGCGGCAGGGATGCCCGTTCGGTGATGCTCCTTCCGCAGGAGCGGGCCGGGGTCTCGATCAAGGTCGATCCGGCGCTCGTCCGGGAGGTGTTCGTCGAAGACCCGCCGGCACCGAGCGACGCGAAGCACGGCGACGGCGTCTGAACCTGAAATCCAAGCCTATCTCCGGAGATCCGGAGACGGACCGGACAAGGAACGTAAATATGATCGGATCAAGCGGCAACTGGGACCATGAGACCGATCTATTGGTCTTCGGAAGCGGTGTGGCCGGACTGTCGGCCGGGATCTTCGCCCGCAAGAAGGGGCTCCGTGTCCTGATTTGCGAGAAAATGCCGGTCATTGGCGGGACGACGGCGACGTCGGGTGGGTTTGCGTGGGTGCCGAATACCTATCAGGCAAAGGCGGCGGGTGCGGAGGATTCGGTCGAGAAGGCGCGAACCTACCTGCGCAACGAGCTTGGGAACTACTACCGGGCCGATCTTGTCGAAGCGTTCCTCGAGGCTGGCCCGAAGGCGATCGCGGAGCTGCAGCAGGACACCGAGGTCGTCTACGACTACGTGAAGTGGCCCGACTACCACGCAGAGACCGAGGGCGGCGTTCTCGAGGGACGAACACTCGAACCGCGCCGATTCGACGGTCGGAAACTCGGACGGGATTTCGAGCTTCTCCGCCCGCCAATCCACCGCCTTATGCTTCTGGGCGGGATGTCGATCGACAAGCGCAAGGTCGACGACTTCCTCAACCCATTCCGGTCGATTGGCGGTTTCGTCTCCGTGATGTCGACGGTTGCGCGCTATGCGATGGATCGGCTCCGCTACTCGCGCGGAACTGATATCGGCGCCGGCAATGCCCTTGTCGCAAGGATGCTATTGACGTTGCGCAAGATGGACGCGGAGATTTGGATCCGCTCGTCCATCGTCGAGTTGGTCGTGGAAGATTCGAAGGTGATCGGCGCGGTCGTAGATCATGACGGCGGAAAACATCGCATTCGCGCTCACCGTGGCGTTTTTCTGGGGACCGGCGGGTTCCCCCACAACGCCGAAATGCGGCGCGAGCTCGGCCCTAACCATCCGCATGACCACTCGGTCGGCTGGATCGGGAATATCGGCCAAGGCATCAATGCGGCACGGAAAGCCGGCGCCGTGATCGACGACAATGTCGTCGGTTCCGGCCTTTGGCAGCCGTCATCTGTCCTGAAGCATCCGGATGGTCGCGAGGAGACGATCCTCTACGGCTATCTCGACCGGGGGAAGCCCGGCCTGATTGCCATCGATGCAAGCGGGAAGCGGTTCGTCAACGAGTCGTCGACTTACCACGACATCGGTGCCGCGATGTTCAAGAACGGCGTCGCAGATGGAAACCGGTTCTATTTCATCTGTGACCGGAAGTTCGTCTGGCGCTGGGGGCTAGGCATGATTCGGCCGTATCGCCCGTCGCTTCGCCCCTACGAAAAGAGCGGCTACATCGCCGTCGGTTCGAGCATCGAAGAGCTTGCTGGAAAGATTGGCGTCGACCCGAAGGGGTTGGCGGACTCGGTTCGGAAAAACAACGAATATGCGCGCACGGGCGTCGACCCGGACTTTAAGCGCGGGACCACCCCCTTCGGGTTCAAAATGCTCGGCGATCCATCGGTCAAGCCGAACCCAAATCTCGGCCCGATCGGCAATCCGCCCTATGTGGCGCTCCGGATCTATCCGTCGACGCTGGGCACGGCGATCGGCTTGAAGGCGACGGCGGATAGCCAGGTCGTCGGCTCCGATGGCCGCCCGATCGAGGGTCTCTACGCTTCGGGGCAGGACATCTCGCCGGTGATGCGCGGCTTCTACCCCGGGGGCGGAATCAATATCGGTGCTGCGATCGTCTTCGCCTATACCGCCGTGCGGCATATGGCCGGCAAACGTGCGTGACGAGTCGCCTTGGCGTCGAGGTCAGTTTCCCGACGGCCTCTTGCGCACTTCTTCGATCATCTGCTGGATACGTTCCCGATAAGGCATGAACGCGAAGCCGAACTCCCTGACGAAGCGACCGTTGTCGAACAGGTAAGCTGTCGACTGCGCCTCTCCGCCGGTCTCGTTCCGGAAGGCGATCTCGGCATCGGGGATTTCGCCCCGGACCATTCCGGCAATGTCGCCGAGGCTGAGCGTTTCGCCACCGGAATTGTAGATCGCATGCGTTGGTGCGCGCGCGAGTGCTATCAGCACAAAGACCTCGGCGGCGTCGTCGGCGTGGATGACGCAACGCATCTGGTCGCGGAACTCGAACTCCGCCTTCTGTCCCAGTGCCGGCTTCACGATACACTCGACGTGATCGACCGAACCGATGAGCTTGTCGACGCCGGCGACGTGGGCGGCCCGGACGCCTGCGATGCACATTCCGTGCTTTTCGCGATATTCCTTCGCCTGCCACTCGTTGAAGACCTTGTGGACGGAATATTGGCGGATAGGGAATGGCGCGTCTTCTTCGGTGATCTTCCGCTTGCCGTAAGGCGCTTGGCGTCCATGAATCGCAATGGAACTCGAATAGACCACGCGTTCGACGCCGCACACGCGTGCCGCTTCAAAGCAGTTGTCCATACCGAGGACGTTGACCTTCATGGCAGGCCGCGGAAACGTCTCGCGCATGTAGCTGAGATTGATGACCGCTTCAGGCCGGTGGTCGGCGAATGCGCTCACGACGTCCTCGAACTGGGCGAGGTCAACGCGGATGGACCGCACCTGGCTTCCGAGATCGTCGAAATGTCGTGCCGGATCGATATCGAGGGAAACGACCTCGTGCCCTTTGGCAGCAAGCGAGCGGACCACACGCCGACCAATGAAACCGGCACCGCCAATCACACAATAGACCATAAAAACTCCTAAACGGATCGGACAGGAGATTGCCCGAGGCCTTGCCGTTCGATCAGGGATAAAAACTACAGGCGAGGCTTGCCCGGGCAAGTCGCCTCCGGATGCGACACGGCGGACTGGACGCTAGTTCATGCGCCCGCGGACGAGGAGATTGAACAACTCGTTCTGCGTGCCGACCCGCAGCTTGGCGAAGGCGCGCCGTCGGTACGTGATCACCGAGTGGATCGAGATCCCCATGTTGAGCGAGATCGCTTCGTTGAAATAGCCATCGAGGATCTGGCTGCACACGACGATCTCCTGCCGCGAAAGGGGCTGACTGCACGCGACGGTTTCGAGGCGGCTTGCCCAATCGGCGACGGGCGATTCGCGGCAGAGATCGACATGCCGCTCCACGACGGCGGCCACAGCGGCAGCGGACTGATTCAAGAAATCCCACTGCCGACCGGAGAACTCGCCGGCATCGTCGCCTCGGAAGAATCCGATTGCGATGGCGTCGGCCGGTCGGCGGATGACAATGGCGGTCTTGCTCGCCATGCGCTGCGACACATAGAGGTTCTGGCGGAACGACGTGTCGGAGATCGTCCGGGCCTCGACATGATGGACGCGGAACTGCCGTTCGGGTTGTACCTGAAAGTGACGACGGATTGGATCCCTCGCATGGAGGCTTGTCGAATAGTCACGAATGGCACGGTGCATCGCTTCTTCGCCATCCCGGCTCGCTGCGAACAGCAGTTCGATTTTTCCGATCGGGTCGAACCGATATGCCACCATCTGCCGCAGGTTCAGTGCTCGGCTAACGTCGTCAAAAAGCCGTGCTGAGAATCGCGGTTTGCCGATTTCCAGAATGACGTCCTCGATCACGGCGACCTCCCCGTTAATTATTGATATAATAAGGTTTTTTCGGGACTTATTCAACGCCGATATGGCCCGAAAAGGGCTGCAGACGGCTGATTTTCGTGTCCCCCGCCGAGGCGACTTGGATGCCGCGGAGCTTGGCAATAGGTGTGGTATCGCCGAAGGCTACAACCCGCAATATGGCCATGCCGACTTCCTCAAAGGCCTGGCATTGGATGATCGCTGCCGACATGAAGAGCTGGCTTGAAACTGCGAATACCCCGGACTGCGAGTTTCCGCTCCGGAACCTTCCTTGCGGCGTCTTCAGCCCGGCGGGCGAAGCTCCGCGCTGTGGGGTGGCCATCGGTGACAGCGTCCTCGATCTGTCGGTACTCGAGAGCGAAGGATGGTTCGGCCGCGATTGGACGTCAGTGTTCGCGGCATCCGCCCTGAACGGGTTCATGGCGCGGGGCCGCGACAGTTGGCGTGAAGTCCGTAATCGTCTGACCGACCTACTGGTCGACGGCGGCGATCCGCGCCTGAGCGGTAGCGGTTCCTTGCGTTCCAAGGCCCTTCGACCGCTGTCCGAAGTCGTGCAGCATCTGCCGATCAAAGTATCCGGTTTCACGGATTTCTACGCCGGCAAGAACCACGCCGTGAATGTGGGCACGCTTTTCCGAGGACCCGAAAACGCGCTGCCGCCGAACTGGCTCAGCATCCCGATCGGGTACAACGGACGCGCGTCGACGGTTGTCGTCGATGGCACGCCGATAAAGCGCCCGTTGGGTCAGATGAAGCCTGCGGACGCCGATCTGCCGGTGTTCGGCCCGTGCCGCCGTCTCGATTTCGAGTTGGAGATGGGCGCGATCATCGGGTTGCCGTCGGAAATGGGGGCGCCGCTCTCCGTCGCACAGGCCGACGAGATGGTGTTCGGCTATGTGCTCCTGAACGACTGGTCCGCGCGGGATATCCAAGCTTGGGAGTATCAGCCGCTCGGCCCGTTCCAGTCGAAAGTTTTCGCAACGACGATCAGTCCCTGGATCGTTACGACGGCCGCCCTGGAACCGTTCCGGACCCCGACGCCGCCGCGCGAGCGTCCCCTGCTGCCGTATCTCAAAGAGCCCGGCCCGATGCTCTTCGACATCAATCTCGAAGTCCAATTGACGCCGGCCGGCGCGCACACGCCGACCACGGTAAGTCGGACCAATTACCGGGAGATGTACTATTCGTCCGCGCAGCTGATCGCGCACCATGCGATCGGTGGATGCAAGATGGAGACGGGCGACCTGATCGGCTCGGGCACGATCTCGGGGCCGACGGATGGAAGCCAGGGTTCCCTGCTGGAGCTGACCCAGGGCGGCAAACGACCGCTACGACTGGACGACGGAGCAAGCCGCACGTTCATCGAAGACGGAGATGTCGTGACGCTGCAGGGATATGCACGCGGGCACGACTACCGGATCGGCTTTGGAGCGTGCAGCGGGCGTGTCTTGCCGTCGCCCACGTTGGTTTGACGGGGCGACGCCGGTCCCTGTGCGAAGCTCTACGTCGAAGCGATCAGACACCAGGCTCTTCGTGCATCCATTGGGCGTGTTTCGGCGCGCGCCGTGTTTTACTCCACTCCTCGAGCATCTCCCACTTTACCGCATCCAGACGCTTGTACATGTCGGGCGTACCGCAATCGACCGCAAGTTCAAGCCGATGGCCATTGGGGTCAAAGAAGTAGATGCTTTTGAAGATCGTGTGGTTCGTCGGACCCACGACCTCGATGCCGTCGGCCTCGAGCCGTACCTTCGCCGCGAGAAGTGCTTCCATCGTGTCGACCTTCAGCGCGAGATGCTGCACCCAGGACGGCGTGTTGCGGTCACGATCCATAGGCGGTTGGCCGACAATTTCGAAGAACGCCAGAACATTTCCGTCTCCGGCGTCGAGAAAGACGTGCATGTACGGGTTAGGCGCCTTAGTCGAAGGGACTTCATCCTCGGCGATCGCAAGGATGAAATCCATGTCGAGATATTTTCGGTACCAGTTCACCGTCTCCTTCGCATCCCTGCAGCGATAGGCGACATGATGGACTTTCTTGACGAGCGACATGGCGCATCTCCGATCTGGCAGCGGGAATCCGCTCGTGCTGATTGGACGTCCGTTCCTATAACGACGATATGGAGGCTTAAGTAGTCTCAGCACTTCAAGAGTTTCAAAGAGGATAGCCTAAGCAGGCGATCGTCGGGAACCAAGTCACCTGCCGAGGGGACATGTCATCGAAGGATCGAAATGCCAAACTCGCTATCCTTTCGAAATGTTCGCTCCCAGAACGGTCGGGAGGCTTGAATCATATCGACCTGAGCACCGCTTCTGTCAGGACGACTGGGATGTGCGCCGTCCTGAAGTCGTCCAAGTTTCATTGAGGCGAGGATGACAAATTTGACCAAGAGCTCTGAGCAAACGGTGTCGTCGATATCCGATCTACCGCACACGCGCGCGCAGCAACTATACGGTGACATCGCGCCAAAAATGGTCGAGTTGACCGACGGCATACTGTTCGGCGACATCTGGGAGCGGCCCCAGCTCTCCAAGCGGGATCGCAGCCTGGTGACAGTCGGCGCGCTTATTGCGGCATATCGCCCGGAGCAGCTCCGGTCCCATCTCGCTATCGCACACAAGAATGGGCTCACGGAAGAAGAACTTGTCGAGGCGATCACGCATCTTGCGTTTTACGCCGGCTGGCCGTGTGCGGTAACGGCACTCTCGGTTGCCAAAGAAGTCTTCTCGAAGAAGTGACGTGTAGCCTGATGAGGTACGTTGACCGTCGTATCAGGCAATGGCGCGCCGTGGTGGAATCGAACCGCGATCCAATTGAGTCCTATTCCCTAGGTAGCATCCGTAAAGATGCTGATCCTTTGGTCATCAAGCCAATTGGAATCGATAGATGGTCGGCAGAAAACCTCAATAGCGCACGCCTGATACCCACGCCCCCTTTCTGCCTAGACGCGGCGTGAATACGTAGTCGAAGTCGATCTCCCCGGCCTCTTCGCAGCGTGTGCGAGCCCACTCGAACAGGTTCTGAATTTCGAGCAGCCAGTCAGAGTTTTTGCCAAACATCTCGCTATAGGCATTAGACCAGACAAGGGTGTACTCGACACGCGAGATGCGGTGCAGTTCGTGTTCGATCGGCATGGATCCTTGTGCAAGCATCAGTGCCTCACTCGCGGTGATCGGTTTCAGATTGGGGGATGCCCGGCTGTGCAGCTCGGAGATCCTTTCGATCCGACTGGCGAGACGTTGCAGCGCTGGCAAGTCTTCGGTTTCCTGATGGATCGCCAGTAGTTCACGGGCCGCTTCATTCCTGTCGAGCATCAATCCTCCTTGAACGGGGGCTGTCTGAGCTTGCGTAGCTCCGCCTCGACGTCTACGCGCGAGAAACCGGATTTCGGCCGGCGCTCGAATGCCGGCCGGTCGAGGTCGGTTTCATCCACCGTGCGCGCCGCCAGGACGAGATGGCCTTCGGCAATGCATCTGAGCAGATAGTCGCGAACGGAGATGCCCAGCCGATCGGCGACGGCCTTCGCGCGCTCGTAGGCTTCGCCGGATTCAACGAACCGCAGCTCGATCGCCGGCCGTTCCTCCGATGGTGGTGCGGCTTGTCCGGTCGACGCTACGACCGCGAGCTTCGGCGCAGTAGGGCGAGTGCCGCTCAATAGCGCCAGGTCCCGCGCTCGCCGTCCCGGCATGCGACGACGTTATAGGTCTGCCCGCCATAGGCCATCTCCGCGAGCTGGCAGCCCGGCCGTCCGGTGACTGGCCCCAGGACCCGGACCCAGTCGCTGCCACCCGCCGCAACACGCCGGTCCGGCTCTGCGGCGGCGCGGGTCAGGGCCGCCTGGAACGAGTCCGGGGTCGGTGAGGGGCGCGGGGCGGCTGCGGTCGCGATTGCCGGTCGCGGGACGACGGACGGTTGAGCCGTCGTCTGCTGCGAGGGTGGCCGACCGATCCAGTAGATCGCGGCCATGGCGACCGCGAGACCAATCCCGGCCCGCTTCAGCCAGCGGCCGGTTCTGGGCTTCGGCCTTGGGGAGGCGGCTGTCGCCGGGAACGACAGGCGCCGGCGAACCTCCTCGATCGAGATCGGCTGCCGGTCGAGGGGTGGCTCGCCGTCCTCGCGCGGCGGGGCGACTGTAAAGCCCGTCAAGGACGACCGGTGCGGATCGAGGATCGGGATCTCGATCGGCGCGCCAGGACCCGGCTGCACATCGAGCTCGCCGACGATCCATTCTCGCAGGCGCTTGACCTCCTCTGCTCCCCCAAAGCGCCGACCGCGGCCGGGCCTGGCGAGTTCGTCGGCGACCAGGGCCCAAATCCCATGCTGGGCAAGGTCCTCGGCGAAGACGATCCGGGCGAAGTCCCGGCCGGGTGCGTCGAGACGGGCGAGCAGGTTCTGGTCGACGATCCCCCGGGACGTATGGGGGAAGACCAGCATTTGGGCGATCTGGCCGCCGAATGCCACACCGGTCATGGCCTGGGCGGTCACGTCGAAGGTCTCGGCAAGGCGGTAGAGCTGGGCCGGCATCACGTGCCCGCCGGTCGGGCGGCCGGATCGCGTCTCATGTGCCCAGCGCACGCTCGGCCCCGGCCGGCTGTTGACCCGGACGATGCCGCCCTTGACCTCGAGCAGGGCAAGACCGTGCGGGGTCATTGCGACGAAGTCCGCTTCGAGGCGGTGGGTCGCGGAAAGGGGCAGGGGCATGGAATAGGCCGCGAAGCCGGCCATCTCCGGCGAATCCCAGAGGAGCGACTCGTAGACAAGCCGTTCCCCGTCGTGCTGCGGCTCGCCGAGGACCACCGGCATCGGCCAGGGTGCGATCCGGAGCATCTCGGGGCGGCCAGTTGGCCGAGATGCAGGTTCGGTCTCGACGCCCGGGTTGAAGCGGATTCCGCGGGAGCGCCAGTACGCCAGATCGCCGCTGGACATGTCGCCTCATACGATTGAAGTATTAAGCATACTCTTTATTAAGTATACTTAATAGAAACGCGAATGCCAACGGGTTTCCCTCGCGGTATGAAAGCGCGGGAAATTCTTGCGAAAAACATGCGACGGCTCCGCGCCGAACGCAGGATGTCCCAGGAGAAGCTCGGCTTCGAGGCCGAGATCTCGACGAGTTACGTGAGTCTGATCGAGTCTGAAAAGTATGCCGCCTCGATCGATGTGCTCGAAGGCATTGCCAAGGCTTTAAAGGTCACGTTGGGCGAGCTATTGGCTGAGCCGACCAAGACGCGCCGCTCGAAGTAGCGCGCAAATCCTACCCGGATTCCTTTTTCCGCCGCGTTCGCGGCTTTGATTCATCCGAAGGCGCGTGCTTCGTTGATCTGACCGGCTCTTCCGGCCTTCCATCATTTGCAAGAATGCGGCGTAGACAGTCCGCTGCAGCTTGCCCCTTGAGCGCACGCCGCCACATTTCGTCGATCGACTTTTCGTGAAGATTAATAGCATCCGGGGCGGAAGTGATCGTGGCGACACCCACTCGAATATTCGGCTCGCTGCCAAGTCGGAACGGGCTGAGGACCAGCAGCTTCCGGTCGGGTTGCCTGAACAGCTGGAAGCCTGTGAATGGCAGCGTATCCGTAACGATTCCGACCTGAATGCCGATCGGATGTTGGTCGATGAGTGCCGCAAAATGCTGAATCTCGGCCCGTGCCAGTTGCTTCCGCTTTTGGGCTTCTGCTTCTGGCAATCCTGCACGGCCGATGAATCCGTGATGCAGGAAGCGCTCGATCTCCAGTGCCGACATCATGTTCACGATCGTCGGACGGCGGCGGCGATAGAGCTCTTTGCGCTCGCGCAGGATCTCGATGATCTGCTTGATGTCGCTCAATGCCTGGGTCTTGCTTTCGACCGTGCTCCCGATGTTCTCCGTGAGCACATCCAGGAGGGTCGGAAGGAAATTTTCGGATCCGAGCAGAAACGAAATCGGCCCGGACAGGACGACGATATGCTCCGCCGTCTCTTCGATCTGGCGCAGCCGCTCGAAGTATCCGACCGCCGACGGGATGTACTCGATCCCGACGCCGAGCAGCGTCGGAATGGACACGCCGAGCAATTCGGCGAGTCGCTCCAGCGTTTCGATTTTGGCGAGCTCGCCCTTCTCGAACCGATACAGCGCCGTACGGGAAATGCCGAGTTGTTTGGCAATCTCGTCGGCGCTCAAACCGGATCCCATCCGATAGGCTTTGAGCCGATTTCCAATATCGTCGTAGCGTAGTGACATTCTGTCGTCGCGTCGCTTGGCTGTTTGAAAACTCTGGACCGGCTCGGCGGTTGAGAAGCCGTCAGAAAGGCTGCATACCCAAGTCCATGCTACCATGCAATGTGCAATTGGACACCTGCCGGTCAGGGCCTCCGGCGGACATCCGCTTGGCCTATTTGTGGCCGGCCTTCCGTTCCTGCGCGTAGCGCGCGAGCGCCAAATAGCGGTAGAGGCCGTGAACGAACTTGCTGTAGGGCAATGTCAGGAAAAGCCCGAAAACCACGCCCAAATGGATGGCGAGCAAGATGCCCATCGCAGGGGTTTCCCTCAGAACCAGAAGCGCCAGCCCGGTCAGGCTCGTCATGAACAGCATCGCGATGAATGCCGTATCCATGCCTCTCAAGTTCCCGTCCTGGGTCGTCGGCTCCCTTTTGGACTTCTCCAGCAGAAGCCCTGCCGGGCCGATGAGAAGGCCGAGGCCTCCCAGGGTTCCGAGTACGACGGGCAGGTCGTACCAAGGGTAGGGCGCCTCCATTCCGAGCAGGTAATGATAGAGCGTGGCCGACGAGGTCGACGCGAGGCAGAGCAGGAATCCGTATAGCGTAAAGTGGTGAAAGAGCCGCCTGTTGTCGCTCTTCGACTCGCCGCCATCATGGCAGCCGGCGCCACCACCGCCGAGATGGCGAAGTGTGGCGGCATCATGTCCCGCTTTCGCGTAGGCGCTGGCGTCTGCAGCTATCCCTTCGCTCCAGAAGGCACGAAGGCCCATCGCGAGTGCCAACAAAGCGTACAAGAACGCAGCACCGAATATCAGAACCATCGTGTTGTGGGGCATCAGCTTGTAGAAGGCGCCCGGCCCGATATGCGTGCCGAAGAGCGTGCCCGGAGCCGTCCAAGCCACGAAACCGGCGATGAATCCCGCGAGGCTCAGTGCTGCAACGAGCGCAATCACGAACCCGTTGCGCTCGAACAGGCGACCTGAGCCAGGTGGCCAAGCGTAATGGGCATACGACTCGACGCGCAATTGAGCCATCACCTTGGGGACGTTGACGTTGAATTCATGCGGTGGCGCGAACTGACAATCGTCGAAGCATGCGCCGCAGCCATGGCAAAGGTTTGCAAAGTACCGCAGATCGCCGGATGTGAAGCTTCTGCGCATCTCCATCGCAGGAAATACCGCACACAGGCCTTCGCAATAGCGGCAGGAGTTGCAGATCACCATCAGGCGATCCGCTTCCATGAGTGTGGGTGTCATCGTTTCAGTTGCTTGCACGCTTGGCGGCCTCCCGACCTGCGATGCGACCGAACACGCTTCCGATCGTCATTCCGATGCCGGCCGCATAGCCTTTTCCAAGGACGTTTCCAGCCATGATCTCGCCGGCAGCGAACATGTTCGCGGACGGCTTTCCGTCCTGCATGAGGATGCGGGCGTTCCTGTCGACCTTCGTGCCGAGATACGTAAAGGTTATGCCCGGCCGGACCGGATAGGCATAAAACGGTGGCGTCACGAGAGTACGCGCCCAATGGCTTTTCGCCGGCGACAGGCCTTCGGTGCGGCAGTCGTCCAGGACGGTCGAGTCGAACGCTCCCGGGTGAACCGCCGAATTGAAGTCGTTTATCGTCTTCTCCAAGGCGGCCGGATCGAGTTCCAGCTTTCCGGCCAACTCCGCGATCGTCTGCCCTTCAATGGCAGGAAACAGAGAAGGCATGAACAGGGTGGACGAACTCTTGTCGAAAACTATGTAGGCGATCTGATCGGGTTGCGCCGCCACGAGCCGGCCCCAAACCGCGTAGCGTTTGGGCCAGAAGTCCTCGCCTTCGTCATAGAAACGCTGTGCGAGCTTGTTGACGACAATGCCGAAGACGACGCAGTCAAGCCGAGTGATGATGCCGCCATCGAATTTCGGCGCACGAGCATCGATCGCGACCGCATGGCATTGTGTTGGATCGCCGACCGTGTGTGCGCCGGCATCCAGCAGCATCTTCAGCACCGTTCCACGATTATATGGCGTGCCGCGGATCAGGAAATTGTCCGCCGGCGGTCCCCAATACTGTTTCAGCCATTCGATATTGGCCTCGAATCCACCAGCCGCAGCGACCAGCGTTCTTGCGCGGATCTTCTTTGTCTTGGTGTCCTGCTTCACGTGGGCGGCGAGGAACATGCCGTCTCTTATCTCGATGCCGACGACTTCGGCGTCGTAGAGCACTTCGACGCCCAAGCCTTCGCCGGTCCTATAAAGCGAATTCAGCATCGCTCTGCCGCCGCCGAGGAAGAAAGAATTTGTCCTGCCCAAGCTCAGGGTTCCGCCGAGCGACGGCTGGAAGCGGACACCCTGTTCGGCGATCCAGGAGAGCATCTCCTTGGATTCGTGGATCATGTGTTTGGCGAGTTCCTCGTCGGTCTGGCCGCCCGTAACTTGGTGGAGGTCGGTCCAGAACTCTTCCTCGGAATATGGTCCGGTAAGCGTGTCGGTTGCGGAGTCGTGCGCGCATCGCATGTTGCGCGTATGTCTGGTGTTGCCGCCCCTGTAGAATTTTGGCGCGGCCTCGAGGACAAGGACTGTGGCGCCGCCACGTCGCGCGCTGATTGCCGCACACATCGCTGCATTGCCACCCCCTACGATGAGCACGTCGTACATGCGCTGTGACTGATCCGATACGATGGTCAAATGGCCTCCCGAAACCTGTCGCCCTGTCCAGTCGAACAAGTGTTTATATTGTACGAAAATTGGAACACAGTAAACGCGCTTTAGAATGTCGATGGAGAAGCTCAATTCATAAGGACTTGCCGGGAATATCGGAATGTAGCAAAATTGGCACAGCACTGGTAGATCGATCATCGCGACTCAAGGGGCGTATGGGCATGTTTCCGGATTGTCAGGCTTAGGGGGCGGTGATGAAGTTGCCGCACCATGGTCGCTTCGACTATTCGCCGATCTTCGAGCGGCGGAACTTCGACTGGCCGGACGGCAAACGGCTGGCCTTCTATCTTGCGCTCAACATCGAGGATTTCGCGTTCGGCGGAACGATGGGGCATACGCCGACGTCGCTCGGCCCGCCGCCGGATCCGCGGAACTATGCCTGGCGTGAATACGGACTTCGCGTCGGAATCTGGCGCATTTTCGATCTGGCAGACGAGTTGGCGCTGCCGATGTGCCATTTGATCAACTCCAGTGTCTACGACCGATGCCCGCAAATCGGTGAGCGCATCAGCGCGCGAAAGGACGAGATTGTCGGGCACGGGCGCACCAATTCGGAACGCCAGGGCGATCTGGATGAGGTGAATGAGGCGCGGCTTATCCGGGAGGCAACCGAAGGGTTGGCGCGCGGGCAGGGCGTGCGGCCGGAAGGCTGGATGGGGCCGTGGATTTCCGAAACCGCCGTGACGCCTGATCTGCTGAAAGAGGCCGGTTACAGCTATCTGCTCGACTGGCCGGCTGACGATCAGCCTTTCTGGATGCGCACGCGTTCCGGTCCGATTCTTTCGGTGCCCTATCCGATCGAGATTAACGACAGCCCGACGATGCTGAGTCGCATGCAATCGGCAACCGATTTCGGGCAGATGATCACCGATCAATTCGATACGATGCTGGGCTTCGCGGAAAAGGCACCATTAGTCTGCGGCATCTCCCTTCATACGTTCGTTGTCGGGCAGCCGTTTCGCTACGCTCAGCTTCGCAAGGCGCTTCTCCATATAGTCAATCACCCGCTTCGAGACAGAGTCTGGTTCACGCGACCAGGCGAAATCGCAGCGTACGCACGCTCACTGCCGCCTGGAACAATCGTTGGCAATGGGCCCTGAGCGTCGCTTTCGAATTGGGTTGCCAGGGACGCGGCTCGAACAGAAGTAGCCTTTTAGTGTTTTTATTAATTCAGATTAAATCTATTAATATCAAATATTTATAAATATATTATTTGTGTGATGGTATGCCAAAAATGAATCGCGTAAGCTAAGGCAAATCAGGGAAGGAAAAAGACACATGACCACAGTTCAGACCGCAGCCGCGGCACAGGCAAGCCCGACAACGAAGCTGAGCGAGGAAGAAGAACTCAGGCTGATGGACTATCCGGACTCCAAAGAGGAGATCCCGGTTCTCGACATGTCTCCGTACCTGATGGGCGAGCCGGGCGGGCGCGAACGCGTCGCGGCACAGCTAAAGGAAATCACCGAGACGATCGGCTTCTTCTATCTGAAGGGGCACAGTATTCCCGAAGAACTCGTCCAGCAGGTCTTCGCTGAATCGCGGCGCTTCCATACGCTCCCGTCCGAAGTGAAAGATCGGGTGCCGTATGTGGACGTCGACAGTCACAAGACGGGCTATCAGGGTGGTGGTGAGGAACGATCCAACCGCGCCAACGTCAACATCATCAAGGATGCGAAGACGAATCTCTATTCGAAGTTCACGATCATCCGGGAGACAGACCCGAAGGTCGAGCGCAACGTTTGGCCGGAAAATCTGCCAGGCTTCAAGGACGTCGTGCTCAAGTACCAGGCGGCCGCAGAGCGATTGGGCAAAGAGTTTCTCCCGCTTTGGGCAACGGCGCTGAAGCTTCCCTTGGACTTCTTCGATAAGTTTTTCGAAGTGCCGCACGTAAATCTCTCGCTGCTGCACTACCCGCCGCAGAAGGTGATCGGCGACCGGCAGTACGGCATCGCGCCCCATACGGACAACTCCTTGATGACGTTCCTCGCTCAGGCGAACGTGTCCGGGCTTGCCGTGCGGATGCCGTCCGGACACTGGCGCTTGGTTGAAGCCATTCCTGGTACGTTGCTCGTCAATACCGGCAACCTCATCGTCCGCTGGTCAAACGATCAGTTCCTTTCGACGAAGCACCGGGTGATCAATACGAACAATGTTGATCGCTACTCGATCCCGGTATTCTTCGGCCCCAGCGCCGACGCCCTTATCGAAGTTTTGCCGACCTGCCGGGGGCCGAACAATCCCCCCAACCCCAAGTACAAGCCGATTACGTATCGGGATCTCCGCAAGTGGTACTACGGATACGCCGAGTAAGCGTTCTGCGTCAGGGCAGCGTCGCGGATGGCTCCGGCAAGTTGGGGCTGTCCGCGATCTACCTGAACGGTCCGTGTACTTGGACGGGATGGCCGCACGAAAGGACCGACTAGTCCAACGGCGGGCGTTGCTTGTACAGGGCGGTTTCATTCTCGAAGACAGAGGCGGCCAGAAGCACGCTCGCTTCGTCCCAATATCGCCCCACAAGCTGCAGTGAAAGCGGCAAGGCATTGGCCGAAAGGCCGGACATCATGGCCAGAGCCGGGTGACCGGTCACGTTGAACGGGGTCCTTGCCTGACGGGGATACGTCCTCGCAACCGCTTCCGCATCGTCGATCCGACACGGCGGATCCATCGCGCTCGCGCATAAAAGCAAGTCGACATCCCGAAATACTGCCTCTATTGCAGAGATCATGCGGCCGCGGCGGCGCTGCGCCTGGACATAGTCTTCGGCGCTCAGGAATGCCCCTGCCAGCAGGCGCTGACGCGTTAGCTTCGCGTAATCTTGGGGCCGCGTCCGTAGCCATCGGGAATGCACCGCCCAAGCTTCAGCCTGGAGGATGATCCGATTCACGGCCGAAAATTCATCGAGTGGCGGGAGGGTAACCGTGACCAACTCCGCGCCGGCTCCGGTGAAGACACGCGCGGCCATTTCCAGCGCCGCCGCCACTTCCGGATCTGCCGGCATATCCCGCTCATGGAAGTGACGGACAAATCCGATGCGCTTTCCATGAAGCCCGGAGGCCGCCGGCTTCAAACTGTCCGCCAAGCGATCGTCACTGCGTGACCGGCCAGCGGCGGCCAGGGAGTCATGATCCTCCATGGCCTGAAGGAGAAGTCCGGCGTCGGCAACGCGCCTTGCCATCGGGCCGACATGATCCATCGTGAATGAAAGCGGAAACACACCTTTGCGCGAAATTCGGCCATATGTCGGCTTCAGTCCGACAATGCCGCAGGCGCTGGCCGGGTTACGAACCGAGCCAGCCGTATCCGTGCCGAGCGCGCCGGGAAACAGGCCGGCCGCGAGACCCACGCCCGATCCCGACGACGAGCCGCCGGTGCTATGATCGAGATGCCACGGGTTTCGTGCCGGTGGAAACGGCAGATCGAAGCTGGGCCCTCCCAATGCGAACTCATAGGTCGCAACCTTCCCCAGAATGACAGCTCCCGCGTGCCGCAGTTGAGCAATCGAAGTCGCATCGGAGTCAGGGACATTGCCTGCAAGTATTTTCGACTGACAAGTGGTCGGAAGCCCACCGACGTCGATCACATCCTTGATTGCGATCGGAATCCCGTGGAGCGGTCCGAGCGACTTCCCTGACATGATCTCCTGCTCGGCCTGCCGCGCGCGGCTGCGGGCAAAGTCGGGATCGAGCGTCACGAAGACATTCAGCTTCCCGTCGAGGCTGCCAATGCGCTTGAGCAGCGAGTCGACGATCTCGACCGGCGAAACCCTGCGAGCTTTAATCGCCTCGCCAAGTTCCGCTATACCGAGCCAATGCAACTCGTCATTCACCGCTCGGGACCCTCATGGGCGGCCAAGGCTCCTCCGTCCACGCAACTTCGTCACGAAGTGCCTGGCGCTGCTTCTCGACCTGCTTTACCGCTACGCGAATGTCGTCAGGGAACAAATCGAAAGCCAGCCCCAAACCGGCGGCTTCGGCGATCTGGCGGAGCATCTGATCGTTCACTTCCGATACCCCGCGCTCATGCACCGCCGCGCATCGATTTGGCCGCATCGAGCGCCGCGTCGACAATACCTTGGTACCCCGTGCAACGGCAGAGATTGCCGGAAATCGCGACGCGGACTTCAGCCTCGGTCGGATCAGGATTGTCCTGAAGAAATTCGAGCAGGGTCGTCAACATGCCAGGTGTGCAGAACCCGCACTGCAGCCCGTGATGCTTCCGGAAGGCTTCCTGCAAGGGATGCAGGTCCATCTCATTCGGCGCAATTCCTTCGACGGTCCGAATTTCGTGTCCGTCGGCCTGAACGGCCAGCATCAGGCAGGATCTGGCCGAGCGATCGTCAAACAGCACCGTGCATGCGCCGCAGACGCCGTGCTCGCAACCAAGGTGTGTGCCCGTGAGCATGAGCTGATGCCGCAGGAAGTCCGCGAGGGTCAGGCGCGTGTCCACGCTTACTTCGTGGCGGACGCCGTTCACCGTGACGACGATGTTGCGGGTATCCATGCTCATCGCCCTCCACGGGATTGCAATCTGCTCGAAGCCTTGGCGAGTGCCCGCCGCGCGAGCGTTTCGGCCAAATGCAGTCGATAAGGGGCAGGTGCGTGGATGTCATCCAACGCTTCGATCGACTTGCAGGCGCGTGCCGCCTCCTGGAAGACGGCTTCGGTCGGAGGATTGCCAAGCAGGCACTTCTCGGCATCCGGCACCCTGGCTGCAACGGCCGCGACACCACCGACAACAAGGCCCGCTCGGTTGATCATGCCGTTTGCATCGACGGTCAGGAGGGCACCTGCCGATGCAATGGCAAAATCGCCGTGCCGGCGCGCGAACTCGAGGAATCCGTATCCGTGCCCAACAGGCCAGGGCAGGATCTTTATCGTCGTCAGAATTTCGTCGACTTCCAGCGCAGGCGTCATGAAACCAAGCGCAAAGTCTTGAAACGTCAGCTCACGGGTACCGCGCCCGCCGGCGATCGTCAGTGTCGCATCGTGAAGTGCCGCCATCGCCGCAAGCTCGGCCGACGGATCGAGATGGCACAGCGACCCGCCGATGGTACCGCGATTGCGTGTCTGCCGATGGCCGACGTGAAGGATGGCCTCATGCAGAATGGGACAAACTCTGCGAACGATCTCGGAAAACTCCAGATCACGCTGACGGGTCATGGCCCCGATGACCAGCGCACCGTTCTCTTCGCGGATGTATGAAAGATCCGAAATGCGATTGATGTCGACGACGTGATCCGGCTGCGCATATCGCATGTTCAGCATTGCCATCAGCGACTGGCCGCCTGCGAGAACTTTCGCATTTTCCAGATTGCCAAGAAGCTGGATTGCTTCGGCTACAGTCGCCGGATCGTAATATTGAAATGGTGCTGCTTTCATGACTGGCTGCCAATCGGGCTGTTGCGTCCGTTCGTCAGGATGGCCTTCAGTTTCGCAGGCGTGATCGGCAGGGACGTGATCGCTCCCGGCATTCCGATGGCGTCGTCGACTGCTGACGCTATTGCTGCGCCAACACCTGTGCAACCGCCTTCTCCAGCGCCCTTGATGCCGAGCGGATTGAGGGGGCTAGGCGCGTCTTCGGCGATAAGGACTTCGACGTCCGGTACTTCATGCACGGTTGGGATCAGGTACTCGGCGAAGTTCAGCGAAAGAGGTTGGCCCGTGTCGCTATAGCGGAATTGCTCGTAGAGAGCGCCGCCAAGCCCCTGTGCGACTCCACCGACGATCTGGCCCTCGACGATCATCGGATTGACCGCGCGTCCGACATCGCTTGCCACCATGTATCGCTCGACGAAGACCTGACCAGTCGCGGCGTCGACCCGCACTAGTGCCAAGTGGATACCGTAGGGATACGTCATGTGATCGGCATAGAACCATCCTTCACACGAAAGACCGTTCGTACCCCGAGCGATAGCGTCCGGGCCCGGCGACAATTGCCGCGAAAGTTGCCCGAGTGAAAGAGTCGGCCCGCTCACGCTGTCTTTCCGGACGACATTGCCGTCGACAATGTCCAGCGAGTCGACTGGTGCCTGCATCAGCTCGGATGCGTGCTTGAGCGCAAGGTCACGGACATTCAACGCGGCAGCATGCACTGCATTGCCGGTCATCACCGTAGCACGAGAAGCATGCGCGCCGATCCCAAACCGAATCCTGTCTGTTTGCCCATGGACGACGCGAATGCGGCGATAGTCGACACCCAGCGCTTCGGCGCAGATCTGCGCCATGGCCGTTTCGAAGCCCTGCCCGACAGAAGCACCGCCGGTAACCACTTCCACGAAGCCCATTACATCGACGCTGACTGTCGCGCTGTCGGACGGTCCCATGCCGCTCTTCTCGAGGAAGATCGCAACGCCGGCACCGACCGACTCTCCGCGCGCACGCCGTTCGGCAAGAGATTTTTGCACGTCGTCCCAGCCAAATCGCTCGAGAGAGGTCTTCAGCAGGCCAGCATAATCACCGGAGTCGAGCACGATGTCGGTGCCCAGTGCACCAAGTTGCCGCGTGTACGGCATCGCCGAGCTCGGTATCAGGTTGCGCCTGCGAACCTCTATCCGATCGAGACCGAGCTTTGCAGCAATGGCGTCGACAAGACGTTCCCGGACGAACGAACCTTCGTAGCGGCCCGGCGAGCGATAGGTTGCCGCCGGGGTCTTGTTCGTCAGGCGGAAATGACCGGCGCATTGATACACGGGCACATGATAAGGCCCCGGAAGCATGCCGATCGTCAGATCGGCGACACGCGCGCCATGGGTTCGCACGTACGCGCCTTGATCGTGAAAGAACACGTCGTTCAGGGCGAGAATGCGTCCCTCGGAGTCGACTGCCGCACGAACCCGATGGTGCTGCTCGCGCGACTGGTTCGTCGCCATGAGGTGCTCTCGGCGATCTTCGATCCACTTGACTGGTTGCCCGAGCGCCAGGCTCGCCGCGCAAACAAGGAAGTCCTCCGGGTACAGCTCGCCTCGAACGCCAAAGCCGCCGCCGACATGCAATTCGTAGAGTTGCACCGATGCCGAGCTACGTTGGAAGTAGCGCGCCATCGTTTCGCGGTTGCGAAGCGGTACCTTGGCGGCGCCCCACAGTTCGAGCACGTCTTGGGCCGCATCGTATCTTCCGATGGCTCCGCGACATTCCATCGGCACACCGGAGTGCCGTCCGATCGATAGCTCCAGTTCCACGACACAGTGGGCATTTGAGAATGCATTTGCTATGTCGCCAAATCCTTGGCGCAGCACGATCGGCTCTGTCGAAATGCCAGGAGCGAAGCTGCCACTTTCAGACCGGGCGTCCATATGCGGCGGAAGATCTTCGATCTCTGCCACAACCAGGTCGGCAGCGTCCTCTGCCTGATATGCAGTCTCGGCGAATATCGCTGCGATCGGCTCGCCGACATAGCGTACCCGATCTTTGGCAAGCAGTGGCTGACGGTAGGGCTTCAGGGCCTCCGCCGCCGGGTCACGGAAATCGATCAGCGGGTATGAAGCGATATCCGAATGCGTCCATACTGCGACCACACCCGGTGCCTTAAGCGCCTCGTCGATGTCGATCTGGGTGATCGTGCCATGCGCAATAGGCGACCGGACCACGCGCATGTGAAGTTGATGTGGAAACGAAAGGTCGGCAACAAAGCGCCCTTGACCTTTTACAAGCGGAAGGTCCTCAAGCCGAGTTACCCGCTTGCCGAAGACTTTCGTCTCATTTCGTTGAATGGGAGCGGTGTGGCCGGTCATTTGCGCGCTCCGGCCCGCATTTCTTCGGCCGCAGCTTTGACGGCAGCCAGGATGTTCTTGTATCCCGTGCAGCGGCAAAGGTTCGACGACAGGAAATCAGCCAATTCTTCATCGCTCGGATCCGGGTTTTTCCCGAGCTCCGCAGCAGCAAGCATCAGGAAGCCGGGCGTGCAGAATCCGCATTGAAGGGCATGATGCTCGATGAATGCCTTCTGGAGCGGATGGAGTTCTGTACCTGTCGCCAGGCCCTCGACGGTAACGATTTTCGACCCTTGAGCCTGGACTGCGAACATCAGGCAGGAGCGTACAGGTTGCCCATCCATGCTGACCGTACATGTCCCACAAACGCCGTGCTCGCATCCAAGATGGGTGCCGGTCAGCCCGCACTCCTCGCGGAGCGCGTCGGCGAGGGTTCGCCTGGGCTCCACCTTGATCCGGTACTCGCGGGCATTGACCGAAAGCGTCACATCAATCGCGTCTGTCATGTGATGCTGCCTTCCAAAGCGCGCTGGACCACGGCTTGCGCCAGCTCACGGCGGTACGGGCCGGGAAATTCTTCGTCATCGAGCGGCTCGACCGCATTCTGGGTTGCGACAGCGGTCTGTCGGAACAGATCGGCTCCGACTTTACCGGACCCGAGTACGGCTTCCGCTGCGGCGATACGTCTTGGAAAAGCTTCGACACCGCCGACGCCGATCCGCGGATCCAGGGCCTGTCCGCTCGAAAGTCGGTAAAGCACGAGGGATGCTGCCATTGCAAAGTCACCCTTGCGACGGCTTACTTCGTAAAAACCGAATCTCGTATCATCGGTAAGAAGGGGTATGCGAACCTTCGCGATGATTTCATCTTCGGCCAGATTGTTGGCCATGATGCCCGTATAGAAGTCCTGCGCCGGAATGATCCGCTCGCCGCGTACGCTCACAAGCACGACTTCTGCGCCGACAGTCGTCGAAACAAGACACCATTCAGAGGCGGGATCCGAGTTGGCAATACTGCCGCAAAACGTGCCCCGCGAGCGAATGGGCGCATGGGCGATGTTGCGTACAACTGCCGAGAGAAGGCGGCCAAGTTGGCCGCTGCCCGGAAGCGGCTGCTCCAGCGAATTGTGACGTACCGTCGCGCCGATCGACAGTGCGCCATTCTCGATCGAGATTTTCCCGAACTCCGGAATCCTGTTGATATCGATAACGTGCCGGGGGCGCGCCAAACGAAACGCCATCATCGGAACGAGCGTCTGGCCGCCCGCCATTATCCGCCCGTCGTCGGGCGCCAATGTCGAAATCAGGTTGACCGCTTCGCTCAGGCTCGTCGGTGCGTGATATGTGAATGGCGCTGGTTTCATGTCTAGCCGACATTCCCTAAACCAGTACTCTGCGACGAAATCTCGCTCGGAGCAATCATGCGAGGACTCTCGTCAGCGACAAGTCGTCCCGAATGCACGCCGTGTAGTGATCCTCTCCAACTTTCCGCAACGTCGGAACGATCTGCGCGCACTCGGGGCGCACATAGCTGCACCGTGTGCGGAACACGCAGCCACTCGGCGGATTTGCCGCACTCGGAATCTCGCCTGTCGGGAAAATCTTGCGTTGATAGCCGGGTTCAGGCTGCGGAACGGCCGAGATCAGCATTTCCGTATAGGGATGCTTGTAATTGCTGCAAACTTCCGTGCTCGGACCAATTTCCATGACTCGCCCGAGATAAAGGACAGCAATCCGGTCGGAGATGTACTCCATTGCCGCAAGATCGTGGGAAATGAAGAGCATCGACAGTCCCAGCCGCCCCTTCAGTTCGATCAGCAATGCAATGATCTGGGCTTGGATCGACACGTCGAGCGCGGATACGGGCTCGTCGGCAACGATGAATTCAGGATTCACGGCAAGCGCACGCGCGATGACAATCCGCTGCCGCTGGCCGCCAGACATCTGGCCGGGCCGACGCTTCAAGTAGTCACTCGAAAGCGAGACGCTGTCGAGCAGCTCAACTGCCCTGTCTCGCCGTTCTACCGCGCTTCGGCCGATACCCTGGACAATCAGTGGCTCGCTCAGAACCTCTTCGATCGTCATCTGCGGATTGAGAGCCGCCAACGGATCCTGGAAAATGATCTGCATACGCCTTCTGAACTGGCGCAGATCGGACGATTTGAGTGCAGTCACGTCGACGCCGTCGAACACGATGCGGCCGGCGCTTGGCTCGACGAGGCGAAGAACGGAGCGGCCGATCGTGGTCTTGCCGGATCCTGACTCACCCGCCAGCCCCAGAACTTCATGCGATCTAACCGTGAATGACACGTCATCGACGGCCTTGACCTGGCCGATCTTGCGCCCGAAGACGCCACGGGTGATGTCAAACCACTTCCGGAGACCTTCGACACGCAGGAGAGGCGGCGTCTCTGAAGTCATTGAGCTGCCCTCGCGATGTCTTGCCAACGTACACAACGCACTTGATGCCCCTGCTCGATAGCTTCCAGCTCCGGAACCGAGGTGTCGCACACACCACCGACAAACTGGCTGCACCGGGGATGGAACTTGCAGCCACTTGGCAGTGCGAGCGGGCTTGGAAGGCTCCCGGGAATCGGTTCGATCGGTGTCCCAAGCGACTTCTTGCGGCCGAGACGCGGAAGAGATTTCAGCAAGCCAGACGTGTAGGGCATCCGCGGGCGCGTGAACAATTCGTTGACCGTACCCGACTCGACGACTTCGCCTGCGTACATGACGATGGCGCGGTCTGCGATCTCCGCGACGAGGCCGAGATTGTGGGTAATGAACAGGATTGCCATGCCAGTCTGCTTCTGGATGCGCTTCAGATGTTCGACAATCTGTGCCTGGATGGTGACATCCAGCGCGGTTGTCGGTTCATCGGCTATCAGCAGTGACGGTCGACTCGCCAGAGCCATGGCAATCATGACGCGCTGACGCATCCCGCCAGAAAGCCGATGCTGGAAGGTGCTCATGCACTTTTCCGGGTCCGGCATTCCGACGGCTTCGAGCGCCTTTATCGAGGCCGCATGCGCTTCCCGATAGGAAAGACGTTGGTGCACGCGAGCGGCTTCGCACATCTGCGTGCCGATCGTGAATACCGGATCGAGCGAAGACATAGGTTCCTGGAAGATCATCGCGACTTCGTTGCCGCGGACCTTGCGTATCTCCGCCGCGTTCAGTGCCAGCAAGTCGGCCTGCGTGCCGTCCTTCCGCTTCAAGTGAATGCTTCCGGAGATCGTCGCAGTTGGAATGAGCTGCATTGTCGCCAGCCCGGTTGTGGACTTGCCCGAACCCGACTCACCGACCAAAGCGACGATCTCGCCCGGATTTATCTGAAAACTCACATTCCGGACGGCATGAATCGCACCTTGTGGCGATTGGAACGACACCGAAATGTCGTCGACTTCCAGTAGAGCATTCCGGCCCATCCACTATTCCTCTCGATAGCCCAGCATGTAGAAGCCGAAAATAGTGAACGCGACGGCGAATCCGGGCGCCAAGCTCATAAATGGATTGATGGTCAGGTAGTCGACGCCGCTACGCACCATTCCACCCCAGTCGGCGGTCGGCGGCGGCACGCCCAGGCCAAGAAAGCTGAGGCTTGACGACGTGAAGATCGAGAACGCCACGACGGTCGCAAGCTGTACCGCCACCAGGCGGAAGATGTTTGGCCAGATATGGCGAACGATGATCCATGCCGTTCCGCCGCCCACAGCGCGCGCCGCCTCGACGTATACCGATTCACGAATTGCGAATGTCTGACCTCGGGCCAGGCGCGCCACGCCGGGCCAGGCGACAAAGCCGAGCACCAAGATGATGTTGAGCATCGTTGCTCCCGTCATCGCGATGATGATGAGAGCAAGCACGAGACCGGGAAGTGCGATGAACAGATTGATGAACTGCATCGCGACCAGATCGATGGTTCGCCCGAGATATCCGGCAGCCAAGCCGATGGGAACGCCGATCAGTCCCGCGACGATTGCCGATCCGACGCCGATCAGAAGGGATACTCTCGCCCCGTAGAGAACTCGGCTGAAGATGTCCCGCCCAAGCTGATCGGTTCCGAGCCAGTGCTGGGTCGAAGGAGTCTCGAAAAGGCGAACGCTTGTCGAGGACGGATCGATCGGCGCGATCCATGGCGCGGCGATCGCCATTACAGCCACAAATGAAACGATCGACAGTCCAATCAGCGCGTTGCGGTTCTGCATTGTCAATCGAGCCTGATCTGGGGATTCGCGGCGACATAGAGCAAGTCAGCCAAAAGGTTCAGTATGACGACGCTTATGATCGTGATCATGCCGATCGCGAGAAAGACGGGGAAATCGCGCGACAGCAGAGCACTTGTAAAGAGAGTGCCGACGCCGGGGATCGAGAACACCGTCTCGGCAACGAGCGCGCCTGCGGCGAGCTGGCCAAGACTGCTTCCGACTTGCGTGATTACCGGCAGGATGGAATTCGGCAGAATGTGTTTGAAAGAAACGGCACTCTCGGAAAGCCCCTTTGCACGCGCCACCTGGATGTAGAGGCGGCGGGACGTTGCCCGATATTCGGCGCGGTAAACGAGTCCAAACGAAGCGAAGTAGTAAGCGGCAACAGTCAACACCGGCAGGATGAGATGGAGCAGATGTTCGCCGATGCCCGCTGACCAGGGCGCCCACCCAGACGTGGGAAGAATGCCCAGTACGACCGAGAAGATGTAAGTAAGAGTGATTCCGAGCATGAAGTTCGGAACCGTGATTCCGATTAGACTAAGTATGTTCACGAGAGGTCGGACGACCGTGCTCCCGACCGTGATGCTGCTGAAGACAACAGAGGTTGTCACTGCAACCACCATGCCCAGTAAAGCAAGCTCGATGCTGGGCAGGAATCGCGGCAAGAGTGCGTCGACGACGCGCTGGTTCGTCGCATAGGACCGGCCGAAGTCGCCGTGCAGAGCTTTCCACATCCAGTCGAAGTACTGCACGTATAGCGGGCGATCGAAGCCGTACTGGCGCTCGAGCTCTAGTATCCGCTCGGGCGTAGCATCGAGACCCAGCATGAGTGTCGCCGGGCTTCCCAAGGCCCCCAGAATCGCAAAAAACAGCAACATGGAAATCAGAATGATGTTTGGGATGCCAAGCAATAGGCGCCGGACAATCAAGCTAAGCATTGACCAAATTCCGAAATGGCTGGGGTTGTGAGGGACGGAAGCGTGCTCGTGAGCCTTGCCTTGCCGATGCGCCTATCTCGGTAAATTCCAGTTGTGCGGAGCAACCCGGGTGCGGCGCCATACGCCGCCTCGAAAAGGCTCACCGCCGAGTGTGTCCCAAATTGTTTCAGAGGTCAGCCCTCGGAGAGTTCAGAACTTCATCTAATGTCCAATTTTCAATATCAGCGGGCAATAAATGTGTCAATTGCCAACTGTACCGAAATTGGAATTGGTGCTAATTTTGAGCATCCGCTGTGGTCGATCAAGTACTCCGTCGTGCCCTCGCGTCGGGAGCCAAAGGAGCAGAGTAAAAGCTATGGAATTCGAAAACTCGTTCGAGGTACCGCTCCCGCCGGATCGGGCATGGGCTGTGTTGCTCGACATTCCCAACATGGTGAAGTGCATGCCTGGCGCGGAGCTGGTCGAGATTGTCGATGAAACGACATTCAAAGGAAAAGTTACCGTTCGCCTTGGCCCCGTCACGATGAACTTCGCAGGTACGGTCAAGTTCACAGAGATGGATCCGACAAGCCATCGTGCATTGGCGAATGCGCGCGGTAATGATGCAAAGGGACGTGGGGCTGCGAACGCGAATGTCCGCTTTGGGCTGGACCCATCACCGGCTGGCTCACTCGTGACCATCCACACGACATTGTCGCTTACGGGAGCAGTCGCCCAGTATGGTCGGGCATCCGGTGTGATCAAGGAACTTGCGAACCAGATCACGTCCGAGTTCGCTCGCCGCCTCCGGGCTCAGATCGATGCGGAAAGTGTCGCGGTCACCGGTACTCCAGTGGAGTCCGCATCAGCGCTTCCGCCGCCCCCAGTCGAAAGTCTGTCGGCTGGAAAGCTCTTGTGGAGTGTGATTCGGGCTTATATTTCAAGACTCTTCGGCCGCGGTCAGGGATAGCCGTCTTCAATTGCGACTTCCTTCTGGTATCTTGCGTCGATGAGCGTACGGCAAATGCGCCTCCTGGACGTAAGGACCGGATGGAATGGGAAGGAATGGTAATAGATCATTGCGAATTGGGCGAACCCCTCCCAGTCTGCGGGAGCTTGCGACAGTCAAGATCCGAAACGCGATCCTGAGCATCCACTACAAGCCGCAGCAGAAGCTGACGGAGCGCATGCTCTGTGCCGAGACGGGTGTCAGCCGGACTTCCATCCGGGAGGCGCTTCGGCAGCTCGAGGCGGAAGGGTTGGTCGAGCGAGTGCCGCGGCGCGGACTTATGGTCGCCGCAGTGTCCCCGTCGGAGGCCAGGCAGATCTATGAAGTCCGGCTCGCCCTAGAGACGACTTTGTCACGACTGTTTGTCGAGCGCGCAGCCATCAAGGACATCGAGGCTCTGCGTTCGGCGTGCGATGCCATCGAACGCGACATGAGCCGAAAGCCGGTGACGAATTACGTCCAGTCGATAGATCGCTTCTTCGACATCCTGATGCGAGGCGCCGGCAACGAGGTTGCCCGCTCCATACTTCGCAATCTTCGGGCTCGGATAAGCTATTTGCGGGCGCTTACTGCGGAAGCGTCCGGGCCGGAGCGGGGCAAGGAAACGCTCGAGATCATGCGCGGCGTTGTAGATGCTGCCGTCCGTCGCGATGCGGACGACATCGTGCAGCGTTGCAAACACATGGTCGAACGCTCGGCGCGCTATGCGATTGCGCTGCTTACCAGGCTTGAGGCGGAGTCGGACGCAGCCAAGAAAAGCCAGCCAGTTCGGCGGAAGCGCGCATTGCCGCTCAGGCGGCGAAAGTTTTCGGCAACCAGAGAGCTCGGAAGCGGTTAGCGAAACGCAATGTTATGGTTCGTCCTTGTCGTGAACCACGACGACTCGACCGTACGCCTTACGATCCCGAACCGCCCGCAGAGCATCCTGGAATTCCTCCAGTGGATACTTTGTCATCGGCAAGGACGCAATTTTTCCCGTCTGGAACCAATCGAATAGTTCCCGATAGCATGTCTCGACTTGCTCGGGCCGCTTCTTTCGGTAGTCACTGACTTGCAGTCCCGTCACTTCGATATTCTTCAATAGAACGTAGTTCACCTTGAGCGTCGGAATTCGCCCAGCCGCGAATCCAATGACGACCAGGCGACCGCACCAAGCAAGTGCCCGGATCGCCGCGTCAAAGATATCCCCGCCGAGGGGGTCGAGAACAATGTCTGCGCCTCGCCCGCCTGTAAGCTCGTGAACCTGTGCTCGCAGGCTATCGTGCAGGTCCGGTCGCGCCAGATCGACAATTGAGTCGGCGCCGGCCGCACGCACAAGGGGGATTTTGTCGGGGTTCGAGATGCCGGCCATCACGAAGGCACCCATGGCCTTCGCGATCTGGATCGCACCAATTCCCACGGCACCCGAGGCGCCAAGAACAAGAACAGTGTCTCCAGCCTTGTATCTGGCGCGATCCTTCAGTGCGAACCAAGCGGTGTCGTTGGCGACTGCCATCGATGACGCTTCGGCGAAATTCATCGACGGTGGCAGAACGTAGCATTGAGATTCCGAAACGGTGACGAGCTCGGCGTATCCACCGATTTCTGCCATCGCGAGGACCCTGTCGCCGATCTTCAGCTTCTTCACGTCCGGACCAAGTCCGACTACGACGCCTGCCGGACCTTTGCCGGGAACGAATGGCGGCTTCGGAAGAAACTGATACTTTCCGGTAATCACCAACTGATCGACATAGTTGACGGTGGTCGCGTGGGTGCGTACCAGCACTTCGCCCGAGGCTGGAACCGGGTCGGGCATCGTTCCCAAGCGCAAGTTCTCGATTGGCCCGAAAGCGTCGACGATTATGGCGCGCATGTTTCCTTCACTCGCACGTCTAAGAATTTCCGATCGGACTATTGGGCCCGACGGATCGCGACGGGGTGTTCTCGGCCCGACTTGACCGCTTCGACAATCTCGATTTTTCGAATTTTTCCGCTAGCGGTTAGCGGGATCCGTTCGAGCTCGAGGAAGTACTCCGGCATATCATATTTCGAAAGTCCACCCAGGTTCAGATACTCAAGAATGTCGACTGGTGTGGCCTTCTTTCCGTTACGGAACTCGACGGCAAGGCAGACTTTTTCGCCGAGCCGCTCATCGGATACCGGGATGGCTGCAACGCGCTCGATGCTTTGATGCTGCGATGCAATCGCCTCGAGCTTTGCGGGAAAAATCTTGTGTCCGCCGCGGTTGATCACATCCTTCTTCCTGCCGGTAATTCGCAGATAGCCATTCCCGTCGATCCAGCCCAGGTCGTTGGTCATGAACCAGCCATGGACATTGAACGAATCTTCGGTGGCTGCTTGGTCGTTGAAGTACCCGAGCATCAAGCTGGCACCTCTGCCGCCGATCTCGCCGATTTCGCCGACGGGCATTTCGTCGGCCGAATTTTCGGCGTTCCAGATCTTTATCTCATATCCCTTGCAGGCGCGGCCGACAGTATCGGTAAGCAGCTTTGCTTCGTCGCTCGGGTGAGTGTACTGGTGCGAGCAAGTCTCGGTCATTCCATAGCCAACTTGTGGCTTGATGCCGTAGCCCAGAAGTTCGCTGATCACCCAACTGGGTGCCGAAGCACCGGATACGCGGAATCCGGCGAGCTTCGGGAGTTTGACTGCCGTCCGGCTGCGCATTTCCGATAGAAGATCGATCGCATGCGTCGGCACTCCGAAAAGAAACGTAGCGCCGGTCTGCTTCAATCTGTCCAGAAGGCTCGCACCTTTTGGAAGGTCATGGACGATGATCTCGCCACCGACGATCAAGGTCATGATCATCGCGCCAAAGCCAAGATTGTGGCTCAGTGTTCCCAGCGTGTAGACGTTCGAATTCGCGTCGATGGACCAATCGCTTGAAATCGTTCTGGCATTGGCGAGCAGAGTATTGTCGCTGTGCATTACGCCCTTGGGAGCGCCAGTGGTCCCGGACGTGAATGCGAGATAGACGACGCTATCTGGGTCATTGTCTGGCGGAACCGGATTCAATTCGGCGGCCGCATCCGCCGACCACGGCAGCGAGAGCGGATCACCGCCATGCTCGTCGATTTGCCCGAGAACATATGTGTGGCGGATGGATGGAATTGTCGTCACTCGAGCAACGATGTCGTTCCGGTCGCTATCAGCGCCGAACCCGCGCTGCGTGATGAGAACCGAAGCCCGGATCTTCTGGAGTAGTTCCGCGACATCGCTCACGGTGTGGTCGCGATGCAGTGAAGGACAGCAAATATATCCGTTACGCGAGCAAGCGAGGACGGCAATGGCCACTTCGATACGGCTTGCGACCCAAACGGCGACGCGTTGCCCTGCGCAAATGCCGCGATACTGCAGGGCTCGAGCGAGTGAATCGGCCTCGCGAACGAGTTGCCTGTAGGTCAGCCGCCTCGAACGGTCC
This sequence comes from Tagaea sp., assembly GCA_965279525.1. Taxonomy (GTDB): domain Bacteria; phylum Pseudomonadota; class Alphaproteobacteria; order CACIAM-22H2; family CACIAM-22H2; genus Tagaea. Next base: position 137,328 of record CBDIIB010000003.1, read on the forward strand.
CGGATGGCGAATTTATCGGGTGACGCATTGGCTCGGTTTGCGACAAGCGAATAGAACGTGTCGCTTTTCCATAGCCCATCCCGATAGTGCCGCTCAAGTCGATCTCGGTTCAGCGTGGTCAGCAGATGTGTTGTCATTTCGCTTTTAATTCTCATCACGGGAGCGTAATTTTCGCTCGCGCCCATCCCAAAATCAAGAATAATCCAGAAAATGGGAATTCGGTAATGATTTGTCTTTCAACCACCTTGGAATCGGTAGCGGGACCTTCGGAGTAGCCGCGCCTTTTCAAAGCCGATGAAGGGCTAAGTCATGTGCAGCGGAGATAGATTGGGTTCGTACGGCGGGTACAAAGTTTGGAACAGTAGTGAGCTTAGTGGCGACCGATCGGTCGAACTGGCCGGATTTGCGATTTCCGGCCGGGAACAGTCGAAACGGCGTGGCCGTTCCGAGAATTCGCTCGTGAGTGTGGGCTGACCAGGATGAGCGTTGTTGATGTGGTTGTGCTTCGGCACCGAGTTGGGAGATCGATATGACGCGGAAAATGGATAGTGAGGCGCTTCATAGGCCCAATGGCCGTTCGGTGTGGACGGCAAAGGAGCTAGCCCAGCAATCTGACTGGGTGTTCCGTTTGTCGGACCTAACCTTGAGAGAGATCGACGACTGCCTGGCGCGAGTAAGAGCGCAGTGCCTTCCTTGGGACAAAGTCACGGCGGCGGATTTCCCGCTTGAGTCTCTTAACGGAAAACTCTCGACGATTCAGTCTGAGATCGCGACAGGACGTGGATTCATCGTCATCCGCGGCTTGCCGGCGGAAAAATATGACATTGAAGATCTCAAGCGCATCTATTGGGGCATTGGTGCTCACTTCGGACGGGCCGAAGCGCAGAGCCACGAAGGTGATCGGTTAGGCGACATCATCGACCTGAGCGACGAGCAACCAGATGTATTCCGACGCCGCGGATACCATTCGGCCGGCGCTCAGTTGGCCCATACGGATTCATCCGATATCGTGTCGATGCTGAGCATAACAATGGCAAAAGCTGGTGGTGCATCCCGGTTGGCGAGTGCCCACACGGTACATAACCTGCTTTTCGAGCACTGTCCTTCGCTTCTGGAAGTGCTCTATGAAGGCTTCTTTCTACGTGGCACCGACAACGATGCGCAAGGAGCGGGCTACGATCTGGTCAGTCCGAACCGTGTCCCGGTTTACGCTTACACGGATGGCTGGCTGAATTGCTTCTATGTCCCCGGGTATATCCGGCGGCCCGTGTTGGCCGGGATGGTCAGTCTCAGTCCGAAGGAGGAGGCCGCAATCCAGGCATTCAACGCGTTCGCCAATCACCCGGATATCATGACGAACATGTATCTCGAGCCCGGCGACATGCAGTTCCTGAATAATCGAACGATACTTCACGGACGCGCGGCATTCGAAGATTTTCCGGAAAAGGCTCGCCGTCGGCACCTCTTGCGGCTTTGGCTCGGTGCGCCGGGTTGGCCAAAAATGTCGGCGGCGCAGGACTACCAATCGGCGGAGGTGCGCCGTCGTTGGGGAGAGTACGCGAGCACTCGGAAGTCGACGGTGTGAAGATGTTGGGGTTTTTCGGGAAGTTTTCGAATTGAATGCGTGTGGCAGTGTTCCAGGGTTGCGACCCGGGTGATTTGGCAATGGAGAACGGACAAATGGCTTTCGGCAAGGCGCAGACTGGGGGGCGATATGAGGACGTGGCGTTGCTGCGGGGAAAGGGGCGCTTCATCGATGATATGCACCTTCCCGGCACGCTTCACGTCGCATTTGTCCGCAGCGCTATGGCGCACGCACTTGTCCGAAATGTGGACGTTGTGGCCGCGAAGATGGCCCCTGGTGTCCATGCCGTTCTGACTTATGACGATATCAGGCCGCTTCTCACTCAGGATCGAATTGCGCTCGCGATGCCGTCCGGTGCCATACGCTTTGTCGTTGATCCTCCGGTGCTTGCATCGGCCGAGACTTGCTATGTGGGGGAACCGATCGCACTGGTCGTCGCCGAGAGCCGATCGTTGGCAGAGGATGCCGCGGCATTGGTGGATGTCGAGTACGAAGCATTGCCGGCGGTTGTCGATATTGTTGCCGGCATTGCAAGCGGGTCTCCGAAGGCGAGGGTTGACTGCCCTGACAACGTGGTTGCGGAAGCGGTCATCAAGTATGGCGACGTCGATGCTGCGTTCGCGCGGGCGGCGCATGTCCTTACCGAAGAACTCCTGCTGCACAAGGGTGGCGGTCACTCCATGGAGCCGCGCGGCATCATCGCGCGATACGACGAGGGGACTGGATCGCTGGATGTTTGGGACAGCACCCAGATGCCTCATCGAAATAAGGCCGTTCTGATCCAGATGCTGGGCCTGACCGAAAGTCAGGTTCGTGTCGTCGCCCCCGATGTCGGCGGAGCGTTTGGACCGAAGGCCGTTTTTCACCCGGAAGAGCTTGCAGTTCCTGCAGCGTCGATGCTGCTTGGCTATCCATTGAAATGGATCGAGGACCGGCGCGAGAACTTTCAGGCGACCGTCATGGAACGCGACCAGCATTGGTCGGTCGAAATGGCGCTCGACAAGGAAGGCAAGGTTCTCGCTATCAGGGGCCACCTCATCCATGACCACGGTGCCTGCACGCCGTATGGCAGTTCGATTCCCCAGAATGCCGCGACGAATCTGATCGGTTCCTACGTGCTGCCGGCGTACGAAATGAAGGTAACGTCCTGTTTGACAAACATGGTGCCGACCGCCGCGACGCGCGGCGCCGGTCGGCCGCAAGGAACGTATGTGATGGAACGCATGCTCGACCGAGCTGCGGGAACTGTCGGAATAACGCGCGATGAAGTTCGTCGCCGAAATCTCATACGGGCGGATCAGATGCCATTCACGACACCGGTCCCGATGCGTGACGGCAGAATGATGACGTACGATAGCGGGGACTATCCCGAGTGCCAGAGGCGCGTCTTGGAGGCTGCCGGCTGGGCCGACTTTCCCGCTCGGCAGGCTGCGGCGCGCGAGAAGGGTCGTTGGATTGGAATTGGACTCTCGAATTACGTGGAATTGACCGGGCGGGGACCATTCGAGAGTGCATCGGTCCGGATCGGCCCGTCCGGCCGCGTGCTCGTGACGAGCGGCGCCACCGCGCAGGGTCAGGGCACCAAGTCCATGCTTGCCGCGATTGTCGGTCGGGAACTCGGCATAGGCGAAGAACTGATCGACGTGATGGTCGGGGATACGAGCTTCAGTCCTTTGGGGATTGGCGCTTTCGCGAGCCGTCAGACCGTGACGGCGGGAAACTCGGTTTATGCCGCAGCGGTTCAGGTTGCTGAGAAGGCGAAGAAAATTGCATCGGTGCTCCTCGAGGCAGCGCCGGAGGATATCGAGCTGCGCGACGGCGTTGCCCATGTGCGGGGCGTGCGCCAGATGTCGCGTTCATTGGGCGAGTTGGCAAAGGCCGTGAATGGCTCGATCGGTTTTGCGCTTCCCGGCGGCATTGCACCCGGCTTGTACGCCGCATCGGACTTCCAGGTTGCAGGTACGCCATTTGCGTGTGGTGCCCATGTCGCCGAAGTCGAGGTGGACTGCGAAACGGGCGGGGTCGAACTCACGAGGTATGTCGCGATCCATGATTGCGGACGCGTCATCAACCCTCAGATCGTCGAGGGGCAGGTTCTCGGGGCGATCGTCCATGGCATAGGCAACGCGCTATATGAATGGATGCGATACGACGACCGTGGGCAGCCGCTGACGGTGACGTACGGCGACTACCTGCTGCCGGCATCGGATCTGATCCCGCGCATCGAGTTGTTGCACATGGAGTCGCCAAGCCCGCTGAATCCGCTTGGCGTAAAGGGTGCCGCAGAGGGCGGGACGATTGCTGCGCCTGCCGCGATCGTATCTGCGATCGAGGATGCCCTGAAGCCGCTCGGCATTCGGATTCTGGATTTGCCCGTGACGCCTGTGCGCCTTCGGGCTCTGATCGAAGCGGCTCAGCCAGGGCACCGGGGATGACCGGTGCCCTGACGGAAACTACTTTGCGAGCCGTCGCAGCGAGTCGACATAGTCTTTTACGCCTGTATCCAGATCGTATTTGGGCTTGAAGCCGAAATCGGCTTCCGCGCGCCGGATGTCGAAAATTCCGGCGCGGTTGACGGAGAAGCCGAGCGGATTGAGACCCGGACCGATTTCAATGACTGCGCCAGGGACTGAAGCACGAACTGCATCGGCGAACTGACGAAGCGTCCGGCCTTTTCCGCTCGCGATGTTGTAGGCGGATCCCGGCAGCTTGTCCGACAAGGCCGCAAGGACCATGCCTTCTGCCGCATCGTCGACATAGATCAGGTCGTCGATCTGATCGCCGCCTTTTTGCAGATGCACCGGCCGACCGATGAACGGGTCTTCGACGAGGCGGCTGCGCAACGACATCTTGCCGTGCCGCTCCTGCTTTCCAGGGCCGTATATGGCGGAAAAACGCAATGCGGCAAACTCGATGCCGAACACGGTCCGGTAGACTTGGCCGAGATTTTCTGCCGCCAATTTGGTCGAATCATAAGAGAGGAGAGGGCGCTTTGGATGATCCTCGGCGATCAATTGATAGTCTGCGCTGCCAACATTCTCCGGCAATTCACCATAGACGGCACGGGTGCTGGCATAGACAAAACGCTTAATGTTGGACTGTTTCGCAGCTTCGAGAAGATTGGCCGTACCCAGCGAATTCACCATGAACGACCGGTAGGGCTCGCTGTCCATATTCGGATCGATGAACGCTGCCAAATGGATGATTCGGTCAATGTTTTGCGCCGATACGAAACTCGTTACGGCGGCGAAGTCCGTGATGTCGAGCTCCGAGAATTCAAAACGGTCCTTGATGTCGTTCACGAGAGAGAAATCAGCCCGCCGATCCACCACGACCGGCGTTATGCCGCGGTCCAGCAGCTTGCGCGTGACCACCGCGCCATTCACACCAACTCCGCCAGTTACCAGAATTCGCATTTCCGACCCCTCGATGTTCAAATTTCGGCACGCCAGATACTAGTCGCATTGTGGAAGCCATGAAAAGGGTGCGACTGGCCCAGTCCGAAATTCGAGGGTGCACTTACATCGGCATTATGAAGAATGTGGAACTGAGACCCAGCGCCGCAGACTTGCACAAGCGCCATATTTACCGAGATTGAATCATCCGCGCTGACTGAAGTGACCAGGCTATCTTGGCCTCATTTGGTGTCGGTAGCATCTCGTCGCAGCATCTGCTCCTCGGCGCTCACGGCAACGGGCCGTTTCCAAGCTCACCAGTCGACGCATTGACATATTGACGAGGGCCTTATACCGTCATCTAATAATTAATAATCCCACTTTTGGAACAATAGCACGGAGGGCTGGTATGGGAATGAATCGCGGCTTCCGAGTCTTCGTCCTCGGGCTTATGGCCGGGGGCTCGATGGCCTGCCTCGCGCAGGCACAAACACCAGTACGGGGTGGCACCTTAACCGTGGGCCATTACCAAGGCATGCAGACCCTGGATCCGGTGCGTTCCAACGACCTGTCGGAACGAGATATCCTTTATCTGCTCTACAATACGCTGGTGAGCTTGGACACCGACTTCTCGGTGAAACCGGAGCTGGCGGAGAGCTGGCGGTACGAAAATAACGGTTTGCGCCTCGTCCTCAAGCTGCGCCCCGGCGTAAAGTTCCAGGACGGTACGCCGGTCGATGCCGAAGCGGTGAAGTGGAATTTCGACTGGCGACTGAATCCGGACTCCAAGTCGCCGCAGCGCCCAGCCCTGTCGGCATCCGTCGATTCAGTGAGCGTTCTGGATCCGCTGACGGTCGCGATCAACATGAAGGTCGCTGATCCTGGTCTGCTGGGTCTGCTTGGGCAGCGCGAGGGCTACATGGTCTCGCCGACTGCCGCCCAGAAGGCAGGAGACGATTTCGGCAACCAGCCGGTCGGGAGCGGCCCCTTCATTCTGCGCGAATGGGTCCGCGGCAATCAGTTGGTGGTCGAGCGGAACCCGAACTATTGGGAGGCCGGAAAGCCCTATCTCGACAAGATCGTTCTGCAGAATATCGCAGGATCGGTCGTCGGCTTGCAGCGCCTGCGAACCGGTGAGATCGATCTGATCCCGACACTCACGGCGCAGGACGTCATCCCGCTCCGGGCTGCGCGCGACATCAAGCTTGATAAGGCCCCTGCCAATCGCTGGTACTCCCTACAGTGGCAGATCGACAAGCCGCCCTTCGACAATGCCTTGCTGCGCCGGGCAATCGCTCATGCGATCGACCGTAAGAAGCTGGTCGACATCGTCATGTTGGGACAAGCCCCGATCTCGGAGTCTCCGACGCCGGAAGGCCTTTGGTGGCAGAGCCCGGATGTCAAATCTCTCGCCTACGATCCGAACAAGGCGCGCGAGCTTCTGAAGCAGGCCGGGTATCCGAATGGTCTGTCGATCGCGCTCGCCTCGCCGCAGCGGACGCCGGACTCCCAGATTTCCGAGGTCATTCAGGACCAGCTTAAGGCAGTCGGCATCACTGTGACCCTCGAGCCGGTGTCGAGTGCGGAGTTCTATCCGCGGACGGTTCGCCGGCAGATCAACTTCACACCCATGAACTGGACGCAGCGCCCGGATCCGGATGGCCTGTTTCGGTTTCTGTTCTACACAAACGCGGCACAGAACACGACGGGCTATTCGAGCAAGGAACTCGACACGCTACTCGACCAGGCGCGCGCCCTGACCGACATAAACGCGCGCAAGCCGCTATACTCCAAAGCCCAGCAGATCATTGTTGACGATCTGCCATACGTACCCCTGTTCTTCGCGGTCCAGTATCTCGCGCGCAGAGATACGGTGCAGGGCTTTACGTGGATCCCCGATCAGATCCCGCGTTACAAGGACGTCTGGAAGACAACCGGCAAGTGACGTCAACCAGGCCGGATGCCGCGAAGTAGAGCGGCATCCGGCACTTGGTTTCGAAAGACCCGCGATTTAAACAGCTTTCTGGCCGCACGAAGGAAATAGCTTGGCCGGCGACGATTGTTATCCGCCGCTCGACCTGAGCGCGCCATTTGATCGATGCAGAGAGAAAGTTCTCGCTGACTGGGTCGATGCAAACCAGCATATGAACGTCGCCTACTACATGGTCGTTTTCGACCGCGCGACAGAGGTTTTTCTGCAGCAAGTGGGCGCAGGAAAAGCGTATACCGAATCAGGCTGCGGAACGGTATTCGCACTCGAAGCGAACATCCGATATGAGAAAGAGCTTCGGCTGGGCGATGACGTGCGGATCACGACTCGCCTTGTAGATCGAAGTGCCAAGCTCCTGCACCTCCTGCACGCGATGTATCACATCGGAACTGGCGATCGCGCCGCGACGATGGAGATTCTGCTGCTTCACGTCGATCCGAAAGTCCGGCGCGGCTCCGTCTGGCCGACCAACCTTGCGGAAAGATTTGAAAGGATCCATGTCGCACATCGCGGACTGCAGGGGCCGCAGGACGCCAACTTCAAAATCGGCATTCGCGCATAGCGCCCGGACAATTATTGACGCCACGTCCGGCGAACCATGCGCGTGTGGCCATCTGCCGATCTGGGTGGCTAGAGCGAAACGACGATCTTGCCGAAGTGCTCGCCCTTTTCGAGCTGAGTGAAGGCTTCGCGAAGCTCCGAGAACGGGAAGGTCCGGTCTATGATCGGTGATTCATGATGAACGTCGAATTCGCGCATCAATTCGGCAAGCATCTCGCGGGATCCGACGGTGATCGATTTTATGCTCACTCCCTTCGCGATCAGATCCTTGGGCGGAAACGCGCCGGTCAGATTGCCGATTACATGTATCTGACCGCCCGGCTGCACCGCCTTTATTGACTTTCCGATGGTACCTTCTCCGCCGACCTCCACGACGTGATCGACGCCTCGACCGTCCGTCAACCTCAGTACTTCAGTTTCCCAATCAGGGAAACTGGCGGTGCTGATTGTTTGTGACGCGCCGAGTTGGCGCAGGCGAGCCGCCTTCGATTCATGTCGGGTTGTCGCCAGAACATGTGCGCCGCGCATCCGTGCGAACTGGAGCGCAAATACCGAAACGCCACCGCTGCCGAGGACAAGGACACTTTCGCCGGCCTTCATGCGGCCGACAGATACGAGGGCATGCCAGGCAGTCACTGCTGCGCAGGGAAGGCATGCTGCCTGCTCGTATGACAATGCCTCGGGGATCGGCAGGACATCGTTCTCGTGGCACAGGAGGTACTCGATGGCGGTTCCGTCTATATCACCGCCTCTGGAAAACCAACCGGTGCGCTCGCTTGTTTGGGGGCCGGTGTACCAACCCTGCATGTAGACAGGTACGACGCGGCTGCCGGGATAGAGCGTGGTGACGTCGCGCCCGATCTCGATCACTTCGCCTGCGCCGTCGGAGAGCGGAACAAGGGGGAGTCTGGGCGCGCGCCCATAGGTGCCCTTGATGATCTTGATGTCCCGGAAGTTCAGCGATACAGCCCGCATTTGGATCAGGACGTGACCCGGAGGCGGGGGTGGTATGTCGCGGACACGTCGCCGGAGGCCGTCATACCCCAAATGCTCCAGCACATACGCATCTGCCGTTCGAGTATTCGGGCCAGACATTCCAAACTCCTCCACAAAGCGCGCAATTCGAGCGCGCATGGAATTTCAACCGGGTTATGCGTATTTGTTGTTGCGTTCTTTTTTTGGCACGATATCATAAAATGAGACAGTTTAGATGGCTACTCCAGAAACGACACCCGCACCGAAACGGCTCGGGGGCAGGGGTCCAGATGAGGGCAATGGAAATGAAAAAAATACTTGCAGGCTTCGCTGCGGCGGCCGTCATCTTCAGTGGCTATCCCGCGAAGGCAGATTTCCAGGACAACCAGCCGATTTCGATTACGACCTCGGGTGCGACGGCAACGGGGTTTGGTAGGGCGGTCGTGGAGGCCCTGAATGCCATCGTCCGGGACGTCTACCCCGGTTCCACGATGACATTCAGGCCGAACACGGGGGCTGGCGGCCTTGTCGATCTGATGAACAATGATGCCCAACTGTCGCTGGGCGTGACGAACGTGGAGATCCCGATTGCCCTCGAGGGCCAGCCGCCTTTCGAGCAGCCGATGAAGGGGAAGCTCTCCTTCGTCTTCAACGGGTTGCCAGGCACGAAGTTCTTCTTCATCGCCGAGAAGGCCTGGGCCGAGAAGGCCGGCGTCGTGACGCTTGAGGACTATGCCAAGAAGAAACCTCGGGGCACGATGTCCGTAAGCGCCCGTGGAACGCTTTATCTGAATATCATCGCGGACTCGCTCCTGAAGCAGGGTGGCGCATCGATCGAATCCATCGAGAAGCAGTGGTCGGGATCGCGCGTCGCGTATCTCCCCAGTGCGCGCGGCGTCGACGAACTCAAGGATGGCAAGATCGACTGGCAGATCGGCGCAGCATTCCAGCCGTTCCAGGCGATCAATGAAGTCGCGCGCAGCCGGCCGCTCGTTTGGCTGAAGGTACCGGATAGCTATCTAAGCGCGGTCGCGAAAGAATACGATCTCGAGATCGTTACCTTTCCGAAGGGCTTCTACAGCTTCCTCGATGAGGACGTTAAGACGCTTCGCATCGATCTTGCGATGCTCGCGGCGACATCCGTATCCGAAGAGGCGGTCTACAAGTACATGAAGGCCGTCGGCAGCCGGCTCGACCGATTCCGGTCGATCCATCCTTCGTATAGCGAGGTAACGCTCGAGGAACTTGCCCGCAAGCCGCGGAGCGTCCCCTATCATCCGGGCGCGGAGCGGTACTTCCGTGAAGCTGGGGTTCTGAAGTGAGATGAAGACGATGGCCCCGCGACTTCGTCGTGGGGCCATTCTTCATTAGTCGGCAATAAGTAAACCGCTTTCGACGTTTCGGTGGACATCAATGACCAGTGCGACTTCATTCCGTCAATTGGTGTTCCGCTATATCGACGAAGGCCGGTCGGTGAAGTTGGATGGCCCCGCGCGTATACTGGTCGCGATAATTTCCGTCATGATGGCGGTGTATATTTTCCGATACGCCTTCTTCTCGATTTCCAGCCTGCATCTCCACGACGCAATTTTCCTGACCGGCATGCTTCCGATCGTCTTTCTGACGACATCGGCACATACCGGCCGGACCGACCGAAACTGGATCGACTGGGTGTGGGCGATCGGTGCAATTCTTGCGAGTAGCTACTTCATCTTTAATTGGCGGTTCTACGAAACGATGATCGAGGGCGTCACGCGAATTTCCAAGCTGGAAGTCGCGATGAGCGTGGTCATGACGGTCTTCGTCATCGAAGCTTGCCGTCGAATTGTAGGCTGGGGCTTGACCGGAACATGCGTACTTCTGCTCGCATATGTGGCGTACGGCGAGCATCTTGGCGGCGCTCTGGGGCACACCCCGATAAGTCTGGAGTACTACGCGCGTCGGATAACCGTGTCGGACGATGCGCTGTTTGGGGTGACCGTCGAGGTCGCTGCGACATATGGGTTCCTGTTCGTCTTCTTTGGCAGCATCTACCATCGTGCGGGTGGAGGTCAGTTCTTCTTTGACTTGGCCAGCGCCCTCGTGGGGCGGACGAAAGGTGGCGCAACAAAGGCATGCGTCGTTTCAAGCGGGATCTACGGATCAGTCTCGGGCAGTCCGACCGCTGACGTCATGACAACCGGGCCGATCACGATTCCCATCATGCGTCGTAGCGGCGCGACGGCAACGCGTGCCGCGGCTACAGAAGCCGCAGCGTCCTGCGGCGGTGCCATCTTGCCCCCCGTGATGGGTTCGGTGGCATTCCTCATGGTCGAGTACACGGGGATCCCCTACCGCTCGATTGCATTGGCCGCAACTGGCATCGCTATTCTTTATTATCTCGGTGTCCTGGCGATCACGCACCATGAGTCAAGCTATCTGCGCGAAGGACAGCTTCAGGAAGGCGACGTGACGCCACTTGCGAAAGTCCTGAGGCGCGACTTCCGTCTGATTTTCCCCGTCTTCGCGCTGCTGTACCTGATCGAAGCAGGATACTCGCCGACGATTGTCGCGGCCGGCGCCTCGGTTATCGGAATTTTGTCCAGCTATCTGACGCCCGATCGAAAGCTCTGGGTGACGCCTGGCGCGCTACTCGAATGCTGCATCGAGACTGCTGTTCGCATTAGCGGACTGACCGCTGCTTGTGCTGCTGCCGGCATGGCAATCGGGTATCTCGATATGAGCGGCTTGGTTGGAAAGTTTAGCTTTATCCTGTCAGTCGTTTCCGGCGGAAATTTCGCACTGGTAATCATCGCCGCTGCGGTGCTCTTGATCATTCTTGGCCTGGGGCTGCCAACGGCTGCCGTATACATCATGGGTGTGGCATTGGTGGCGCCGGTGCTGATTGCCGATTACAAGCTTTCGGTAATGACAGCACATATGTTCATGCTGGTTTTCGCATGCATGTCTGCGATTACTCCACCGATGGCCGTAGCTGCAATGGCTAGCGCCGCACTGGCTGGCGCAAATGCCGATCGTGTTGGATATTACGGCTGTCGACTTGCTTATGCCGGCTTCCTGCTGCCCTTTCTTTTCGTCGTACGACCTGAACTTCTTCTCGAAGGCGCGACCAGCGATATCGTAGCGACACTTGTCGCCGCATTCATAAGCGTCTTGGTCATCAGCTATGCTGTTGCCGGTACTGTTCGGCAGTCACGGATTCACTGGACGGTTAGGGTTCTGCTTGCCGTTGCCGGGTTTATAATTCTTGTCCCCGGGACGTCTGCTCTGGTCGTGAGTATCGTATTGCCAACGGCGATGATGTTCGCATTGATCAGGTGGGCATCTCAAGCCGACGCACGTGCGATCCGAGACGGCGGCACGGTCCAATGAAGTGCCTCGCCGGATCGAATTACAGCATTTGGACGAAAATCCATCTGGGCGAGTAACAGCGGAATTGGTTCAGACCTCGATCTCAGAATGAACAATCAGGAAGGTGAATATGTCGAGCGAAATTCAGATTGACGCGAATGCCGAGGCACCGAGTTCGCGCCGTTGGGTAGACCAGCGTTGGGTCCTGGACAACGTGATCAGCTCTGTCGGGATCGACTGGGACCAGCCGCGCTCGCTGTACTTCAATGGCGCATGCGGCATCGAATCAAATCCAGACTTCGCTGCGATCCGTCAGGGCGTCAAGAAATTTGCGGACATAGGTCCTGCATTTGAAGCAGCGGCGCGTCGCCGTCAGGCCAAGGCGATTGCCGCTGAAGACGCTGGAGAGCTTGTCACCGCTCGCGACAACTACTTCATGGCGGCCATTCAGTGGGGGGCTGCGCAATGGCCGCACAATGCGGTCAACGCAACAAACGTGAACTGCAACAAGAACAAGCGCGAGTGCTATACGTCTTATGCCCGACTGGCAGCCCACAAGGTCGAAGAAGTCTGGATCCCGTTCGGCCAAAGCAAAATTCCGGCCTGGTTCCACCTTCCTCCCGGCTATACGGGCGGCCGGCTTCCGCTAGTGGTTTCGTTCCCCGGACTGGATACGTTCAAGGAAATCTTCGTGTCCTTGTCGAACGACAGATGGCTGTCGCGTGGCATGGCAGTGCTTGTGGTCGATGGACCCGGACAATCCGAGTCTCGAATACTGGGGCATAAATTTTCGCTGGCCGGATTCATCGAATTGGCTCCGAAGCTGCTCGACTGGGCGATCGCGAGACCGGAGATCGACAAGGACAAGATTGGAATCTTCGGCAACAGCCTTGGATCCCTTATTTGCACTGCCATTACTGCCAACGAGCCACGCCTTAAGGCCTGTGCCGTATCGTCGATCTGCTTCGAGCCGGGGCAGAAGACAATGGTCGAGGCAGCTTCACCGACCTACAAGCGTCGTCTCATGTACATTTCCGGGTATACAGACGAGGCAAAGTTCGACGAATTCCGGCGCAGCCTAACCTGGGAAGGGTATGCCGAGAAAATCCGTGTGCCGTATATTGCCCTGGCAGGTGAGCACGAGGAGCTTTGCCCTCTGGAAAATGCGGACAGGATGCTGGCAAGCATGAACTGCCCTCGGCAGTTCGTGGTCTACCAGGAGTCCCGTCATGCGGTGGGCTATGTTCCGTCCGCAAACCTCGGACCGTATCCGACCACGCTCGTCGCCGACTGGATGGCGGCTAGACTTGCCGGTAAGCCGATCACGAGCGAGCGCTGGTATGTGCACAAGGACGGAAAAGTCTCGAAAACCCCTATCTAGCCAGGTCGCCGATGCCGAAGAAAATCCATGTCTCTTTGAGTTGCGGCGACTATGAGATCACGCGGCCACTCATCGATGGGCTGGTCAGTCCCGAAGGCGTGGATGTCACCGTGCTCTCGGCGTCGACTTCTCGGGACCGGCAATGGCGGCTCGGGCGGAATGCCGAGTGCGACGTCGGGGAGCTGAACGCTTGCGCATATTTCATGGCGCGCGAGAGAGGGCACCCCTATATCGCGCTGCCCGTCTTTCCGCATCGTCGCTTCCGGCATGGGTTCATCTTCGTGAATCCGGACAAGGGCATAACGAAGCCGTCGGAGCTTGCTGGACGAAAAGTCGGGGTGGAAAGCGGCTTTCAGCCGGCCGCGGCGGTCTGGGTCCGGGGGATACTCGGCGACGAGTACGGCGTTCCACACCAGGAGATCACGTGGGTCACTGATCGTGACGAGGATATTCCGTTCACGCCGCAGGCAGGACTTCGTATGGAGCGCGCCGAGCCTGGGTCTTTGGACAGGATGCTCGTAGCTGGCGAGATCGATGCACTCATTGCGCCTGGCTACCCGCAATCGTTTCTCGCAGGAAACAAGAATATTCGCCGCCTGATTCCCGACTTCAAGTCAGCGGAAGTGGACTACTACAAGCGCCGTGAGATTTTCCCGATCATGCATCTCGTCCTGATCCGGGAAGAACTGGTCAAGAAGTATCCTTGGATCGCGCCGAACATCGCATTTGCGTTCAACGAGGCAAAGCGCATCGGCTACGAGCGCTTCCGGAATCCGCGGGTAGCGCCCCTGGCTTGGGGAACCAGTGCGTGGGAAGAGCAAGTCGCCCTGATGGGCCCGGATCCCTGGGAGTACGGTTTGACGCCACGCAATCGGGAGAACTTGAAGACACTCATCCGATATTGCTGGGAGCAGGGCCTAATCCGAGAGCAGCCGTCAGTGGATGACGTCATTCTGAATGTCAGCAGCGAAGTCCTACGGGGAACCTCTGGCTTCTAGGACGACCGTCAGTTTACTACAGACTGCGGTTCGGCTTCAGTCCACGACGGCACCCCGTGGATCGCCGCGAGAACGACGCTGGGTGTAACCGGGCTGCCGGAAAGTTGGACGCCGAACGGTGTCAACGCGTCCTCGATCGCCGAGACGATGGAGGCGCTCATCGGTATCACACCCGCTTCGCCAACGCCTTTTATGCCGAGAGGGTTGAGCGGCGTCGGACTGCTGAGGTGCACGATACCAATCGGCGGAATTTCGGTTGCTGTCGGCAGCAAATAGTCCGCGAAATTCGTTGTGAGCGGCTGGCCGTCTGCGCCGTACCTCATCCACTCGAACAGGGTGTTTCCGATGCCGTGCACGATTCCACCAACGATCTGACCATCCACAATGCGCGGATTGATCATTCTGCCGCAGTCATGTGCAAACGTGACATGCCGAACTACCACTCCACCCGTTCCGGTATCGACCTCAACCTCGACGACAGCGCAGCCATTGGCGTAGGTCATCGGATCGATCTGAACATGCTCGGTGACAGATAGCGACGGGCCGTGATCGTCAAGCATTCGATATCCTGGAAGGCCGCTGACTTGCCGGGCCAGATCGGCAAACGTGATGCGGCGATCTGTGCCGGCGATGAAAATGGCGTTGCCCTCAACTGTTAAGTCGCTGCGAGGCGCTTCCAAGAGCTTTGTCGCGAGATTCAGAATCCTGTCCCGCAATTTGCCGGCAGCGACATTTGCAGAAGAGCCGGCCATCACAGCTTGTCGGCTGTTGAACCCGCCAATCCCTTGGGAAATTGCGCCGGTGTCTCCGGCCACGACAGAAATGTTGCTCATATCGCCGCCCAGTTCATCAGCCACGATCTGGGCTAGCATCGTCTTGGTGCTTTGGCCCATAGCGGCGGCACCGGTTGCGACCAGGACCTTTCCACTACGATCGATCTTTACGGATACGGATTCGTAAGGGCCGCGGCCGGTCGCCTCGACATAGTTTGCGATTCCGATACCGATATAGCGACCCTCGCCAAGTGCCTTCTTCTGGCGCGCTCGAAACCCAGCCCAGTCTGCCTTCTCAATCGCCGTCGACATTGTGGCTGGATAATCGCCGGTATCCAATGAAACGGGTACGCCGCCACGTGTCGCGAACGGTCGGCCGAATGGCATCTGACTTGGCCGAACGAGGTTGCGGCGCCGGACTTCGGCTCGGTCGAGATCGAGCTCTCGCGCCACTCGATCAAGCAGGCGCTCCATCACGAAAACGCCTTGAGGCTGACCTGCACCGCGCACCGGAGTGACTGGCACCAGGTTTGTAAGTGCAGCCAGTCCCTCGATCGAGTACGCAGGAATATCGTAGGCCAACGGAAGGGCCGACATAGCACCCTGGATCACGGTCAGCCCACGTGCCGTATAGGCACCGTGATCATGTATGGCTTTGCCGCGCACGCCCAATATCCGCGCATTTCGATCGACTGCAATTTCTACGTCCCAGTACTGATCGCGTTCCTGAGTCGTCGCCACGAAGTGCTCGTGGCGGTCTTCGATCCATTTGACGGGTTCTCCAAGAAGTAGCGCGACGAGTGGGATGATCAGATCTTCGGGATAGAAGATCAGCTTTGGCCCGAAGCCGCCGCCGACGTCGGGCGTGATCACACGCACGCGATCATCGGAACGTCCGAGCAGATCGCAAATATGACGAAGCGCCGTGTGTGGTGTTTGGGTTGACGACCACAGCGTCAGGACATCGTCATGCGGGTTATGCACCGCAGCGACTCCCCGGCATTCGATGGGATGCGCCCCGCCACGATGCTGCCATAGGGCTTCCCTGAAAACGTGGGCAGCGTTCGAAAACGCCCGGTCAATATCGCCGTAGCCGAGCGTGAACTTCGCTGCAAGATTATGCGGGTGGCCTCGGTGCACCCTCGGTGCGCCTTCGGTCAGGGCCGAGCGGCAGTCGGCGACAGCCGATAGCGGCTCGTACTCGATCTCGACGAGAGTGGCAGCGTCTTCGGCAACACCGCGACTTTCAGCGACAACGACGGCGATCGCTTCGCCGACGTATGTCACTTCACGGTCGGCCAGAATTGGCCGGTGTACATCAAGCTGGTAGGCCGGGCTTGGAAGTGCGACGACCAGTCGATCGTCCGTCAGGTGGGGGCGCAAATCATCCATAGTCAGGACGGCTCGGACGCCTGGATAGGTCCGCGCCGCTTTAACGTCGATCCGGCCTATCGCCGCATGCGCATGCGGGCTTCTTACAAAGGCGATTTCCAGCATTCCGGGGAGCTTTATGTCGTCCACGAAACGACCCGCTCCGCGCAACAATGGGGGGTCTTCGACGCGAGGTACAGACTGGCCTACGAGCTTATCCATTCGTCGCTGTCCTTGGGGCGATCCACACTCTTTCGAGTATTTGCGGCGCGCCCTGGTCGCTATAGCTTGGGCATCGAGAAAGTTGACGGATGAAACAGATCCTCTGCCGTCAGGCGGCTGGTCGTAAGCCCCTGCTCTTGGAGATAGCGGGCCAGAGCATCGATTTCCTTTTGATTCTCGGTGACACCGTACCGCCAGTAATCCTGTCCCAAGATCTCGCGGGTCCGCTCAAGCTCGTCCACCGGCCACGGCAAAGTCGTATAGAGGTGGCCGAGAGTCTCAAGCCTCGTGTAGCAAAGCTCTTTGGCTTTGGCGAAGGCGCGAAACACGTTGAAGGGAAGCCATGGATGCTCTTCGACAAGTCGCTTGCGTATCCCGATGAGGTGCATGATCGGGAAAATGGCGGTCTTCATAAAGTAATTTGTCTCGACGATCCTATAGTCCGAAAACAGCCGTCCGACCGCAGGGTTGGTCTTCAGGCAAGAGGGCGGCATGGCTGATACAAGAGCGTCGATGTCGCCCCGATCGAGCTGAGCCGTCAAGGTGTCGTCGCCGGGAATAGGCGCTACTTCAACTTGATCGGGCAGATTCAGAGAGACACTGGGTGTACGTCCCGCCTGCTCAAGGCCCCCAGTACGCCAGCGCAAATCGCTTGGGCGGACACGGTATTCGTCCTGGAGAATGCCGCGCACCCAGACAGCGGCCGTGATCTGGTATTCCGGCACCCCGACAATTCGACCTTTGAGATCTTCGGGACGCTCTATTCCCCGATCGCGCCGAACGTATATCGAGGAATGGCGGAAAAGTCTGGAGAGGAAAACCGGGACTGCTACATAGCCATTCTGGCCACGATCGACCTGTGTCATGTGGCTGGCCATGGAAAGCTCGGTGATATCGAACGACTGATGTCGCAGCGCTCGCGGAAACGCCTCTTCCGGAGGCATTGCAAGTGGAATGATGGTACAGCCATCGATAGGCGCGCGGCCGTCAAACACGGCGCGTGTTCGGTCATAGTCGCCGCAGGCGAGACTGAGGGTCAGGGTGTGCATCGTGCCTATGTCCGAAGCCTGATTTGAGCATCAGGATGATCGCCTAGTATTGAAATATAAAGTGTTCCAAAATTGGACACTAGAGTAATTTTTGGTACAATCAGTCGAAATCGCCGCCAGTTGGCGGAGTCCATCCATCAGGAAAATCGACGAAGGGACGACAAATGACCGCAAAAGGCACGATCGCAATCGTTGGCGCCGGGCTGATGGGGACGGCAATCGCAGCATTGTGTGCCGCCCGAGGCTATAGCGTTGGCCTTTATGATCAGAGCCAGAAGAGCCGTGACGGGTTTGCGGACCGTGCGCGACCCATCCTCGGTCATCTCGCGGAATCAAGGAGTGCTCAGGACGAAATCCTTGGCCGAATCAAGTTGCACGATTCACTCGAGAATTGCGTCAGGGGAGCGACGCTTGTCCATGAGATCATACATGAAGATCTTGAGGCGAAGCGTGCACTCTTCCATCAGCTTGATGCGATTTGCGCCGAAGATGTAATGCTCGCAACCAACACCTCATCGTTTCTGCTGAGTGAGATTTGCGCGACTGTTCCCGGACGACGGAGAGTGATCGGCATTCACTATGTGGCGCCGGCGCATTTGATCCAGGCTGTGGAAATCATTACGGCTGACTTTACGGCGCCAGAGTTGGTCGAGCGCGCGCTAAAGTTCCTTGAATCCATTGATCACGTTGGAATCGTTTGCAGGGAGTGTCCGGGATTCATAATCAATAGAATCCAGTATGCCTTGAAAGCAGAAGTGCAGAAAATCTTGGAAGAGGGTGTGTCTTCGGCACAGGACATCGATACAGCTGTGCGGCTGAGCATTGGGCCAAGACTAGCACTTTGGGGCCCTATGATGCAGGAGGATCTGTCGACCAGCAAAAAGACCGTGCTGGCTGTGATGGAATACATACACAATGCGACCGGCAGTTCCCACTTCGCACCGTCGCCAGTCCTGAAGCAATTGGCTGAGAGCGGTCAGATAGGTGCATCGGCAGGAGCAGGTTGGTATCGCTGGGATGGAAGTAATGAGCAGCGTGTACGAGAGCGCGATCGGCAACTTAGCGCACTGCTTGATTGGCTGAAAAAGAATGATCGAGTGAATGCTCTCGGTGCAATCGGCGAGAACAAGTTGGTCAAGTCGTAGCGCTAGGCGGGCGTGCAACGCCGAATAAAGAAAATTGAACGGCTGGCCAAAAGTTCGCCAAGGAAAGTAACTTAGAATGCAGGGTCTAGTCGTGGCAGCGGTGCTTTATGTAATGTTTTTGTTTGTACTGTTCTATTATTTTGCGACGACAAATTCTGCCTTCTCACCTGGTTCGTATTGAGTGTTTCCAGCCGGCACAACTTCACTGTTCGTTGAGTGGAATTATCCGTGCTAAGCGATCTTCCAATGGGTAACCCGAATGGAACTGCCGTTGAGATTTTATGATCAAACTTGTGCACACTGCAAAGTTCAAGCACGGCAGATCTGATGTGATACGCGTCGTGCAGGATCTGATGGCCACAGTTGGGCTGTGTGCAATTCTCTGGCTTGTGCTGATCTATTTCAGTGCGATGCCAGATTCGATCCTCCCAATCGGTTCACTTTGATTGATTTCGCTAGCAGCTTGTTCCCTGTTGGCGTTCATCACGCCGCATTACACTTTCGGGTGTGAAGGCCCAGTCAGTCGCTTCAATGGACCCGTCAATTGATAAGTTGGACTAATCTGTCCTAGTAGATCAAGGTCCCTAATAAAAAATCGGAAGAGATACTAGGTTCGTCGCGAGCTGATACAGCAAGCGAGGGACTCATGACTTCCATCGACATTCGATTTCTTAAACTGCAACTTCTGCTGGGTTCCGCCCTGTTGATTTCGACGCCGGCGTTCGCTCAACAGACGGGCAGAGCTGAACCGCTGGTCATCCAGAATCAGGGCAGCTTCGCGGTCGGCGGATCACTGACGACCGCGCCCGGCACGTTCGATCCTCTCAAGCCGCTTCAGCCGGCCGGGCAGACGTTTCGCGGCGACCATCTGTACGCGTTCTACCAGGTGCCGATGAACGCCCGCGGCCTGCCCGTCGTGATGTGGCACGGAGCCGGGCAGTTCTCCAAGACCTGGGAGACGACGGCCGACGGGCGCGAGGGCTTCCAGAACATCTTTCTGCGCCGACGCTTCACGACCTATCTCATCGACCAGCCGCGGCGGGGAAATGCTGGCCGCAGCACGCTCGAAGCGACGATTAGGCCGACACCCGACGAACAGTTCTGGTTCGGCCAGTTCCGCGTTGGCATCTGGCCGAACTATTTCGACGGCGTCCAGTTCGACCGCAAGCCGGAGACGCTCGACCAGTATTTCCGTGCGATGACCCCCAACACCGGTCCCTATGACGCAATCCTGATCTCGGACGGCGTTGCCGCACTGTTCGCCAAAATCGGCCCCGGCATCCTGATGACCCACTCGCAGAGCGGCGGCCCGGGATGGCTCGCCGCGATGAAGTCGCCGAACGTCAAGGCGATCGTAGCATTCGAGCCCGGTAGCGGCTTCGTCTTCCCGCAAGGCGAACTGCCGAGTCCGGTGCCGACCGCTTTCGACACGCTCGAAGGCGTGCCGGTTCCGATGTCGGACTTTCTGGCCCTGACGAAGCTGCCGATCGTCATCTTCTACGGCGACAACATCCCGGCGACGCCGACGCAAGTACCGACGCAGGATGCCTGGCGCGGCCGGCTGGAGATGGCGCGACTCTGGCGGGACACCGTCAACCGACACGGGGGTCAGGTGAGCGTGGTTCATCTGCCGGAGATCGGCATCCGCGGCAACACGCATTTCCCGTTCTCGGACCTGAACAACGTCGAGATAGCCGACCAGGTCTCGAAGTTCCTCGCCGAGAAGAAGCTGGATTGACTTGGCGTATCGCGTCCGACGGGAATCCGGATTTTGCCAATTACCAATCCCCGATCAATGAGGAGACTTGAGTTGAAGAAGGTCACCAGGAATTTGCTCGTCGCGGCCAGTCTGCTTCTAACTGGAGGAGTACCGACTTTGGCCCATGCCCAGAGCCAGACACCCTCTGCGTCGGGTGCAGCACCGGCCCAACCGCAGTCGCGCGCCCAACAACTGATGGGTGACATTGCGCCCAAGCTCGCCGAGCTTACCGATGATGTACTGTTCGGCGATGTCTGGGAACGGCCGGGTCTCGCCAAGCGCGACCGAAGCCTGATTACGGTCGCAGCACTCATCGCACTCAACCGTCCGGACCAGCTTCGTTCCCACATTGCGCGCGCACGGAGCAATGGCGTGACCGAGCCGGAAATCGTGGAAGCGATCACCCAGCTTGCCTTCTACGCGGGCTGGCCCAACGCGATCACCGCGGTCGGCGTCGCCCGCGAGGTTTTCAAGAATTGACGGGACAACCGTGATTGCCCGGAAATCGGCAAATTGAAAGAGTGAGATGAAATCCAATGTCGCAGTAACCGCTTTTGCCGCTCTCTGTGCCTCAGCGGTGTTAGCCCAATCCGATCCCATGATCGCTGTCACGCGTGCGGGATCGCAACCGTCCACTGTCGGCCCTACCGAGAACTTCACCGGATCGGTGCGCGTCGACTCCCGCTTTCAGGGAACCGCACCTGCCCGCATCGGCGGTGCGACCGTCACCTTCGAGCCCGGCGCCCGTACGGCTTGGCATAGCCATCCGCTCGGCCAAACGCTGATCGTCACGACGGGCGTCGGGCTTGTTCAGGGATGGGGCGGCCCCATCCAGGAGATTAGGCCGGGCGATATTGTGTGGATCCCGCCGGGCGTGAAGCACTGGCACGGTGCCGGTGCTAGCAACGGCATGTCCCATATCGCCTTCTCGGAATCGCTCGACGGCCGGACGGTCGAGTGGATGGAGAAGGTCACGGACGAACAGTATCGACGATAGCGAGTACCAGTTCCGCGAAATCCGAGTGAGGGAATTCATGTTGAAGTTTTCAAAGTCGATCGCCTTGGCCAGCTTCGTCGCATGCGCTTTGCTCGTCGTGGGGTGGCAAGCGCATGCCGAGAGCAATCGGGTTACATTTCCGGAGATCGACAAGCTCGAGCACTACACCACTGTCCGGCGTGGTAACGTGACGGAGCACATCATGACGACACCGGCGGCGATCGAGGCGGTGAAGAACCGCCAGCCGGTGCCGGCGGGTACGCATTTCGTGCTCGTCGACTATCGCGAAGGCAAGGTGTTCCGCTACTTCGTCATGGAGAAAGGCGCGAACTGGGGTGCCGATTACGACGAGCGCCGTCGCACCGGCGATTGGCAGTTCCAGTGGTTCTGGCCCGACCGGAGCATCAACACCAGCGAGAACACGGCCCGCTGCCAGTCCTGTCACCAGAGCCAGGCAGCGAGCGAATACCTGTACACCGGCTATCGCATTCCGCGCTTCGACGGAAAGCCCGTCGAGTAGGCGAGGGAGGATGCTGTCATGAACCGGTTTTTCCTCTCCCGACTTTGGCTCGATGCTCTTGCGGCCGGCCTGCTGCTTGTCGGGTTCGCCTACTGGTGGCTGGGCAATCTGGTCCATGAGGTGGCGGGAACGGCGATGTTCGTGCTCCTCATCGCGCACAACTTCTTCAACCGGCGTTGGTACGGGGGGATCCCGGCAACGCGGCGCGAGCCCCGGAGCGTGTTCAATCTCGGCGTCACTTTCGTGCTGCTTGCCGCCATGCTGGCGCTGCTGGTCACGAGCGTGCTGATCTCGAACGTGCTGTCGACCTTTCTGCCGGCCTGGGGCGGCTTTACCGTGCGGCAGATCCATACCCTCGCCGCATACTGGGTGCTGGTGGTCGTGGCGGTCCATCTCGGCCTGCGCTGGCCGATGCTGATGGGCGTGGCGCGAAACCTGTTCGGAATCCGGAAGCCGAGCGCGTTGCGAACGTTCGTTCTACGCGCGATTGCGTTCGGGATTGCACTTCAGGGCATCTGGAGCGGGACCGTGCTCGGCCTCGGCGGGAAGCTCACCATGCGGATGACGTTGGACTGGTGGAACTTCGAGGAATCGGTCGCGGGGTTCTTCGTCCATTGCGCGGCATTCGCCGGACTCGTCATTGTCGTCACATATACCGGCTTGAAGCTGATCGAGTCCGGCAACCGGTGGAGAATGCGCAATTTAGGCAGGAGGGAGGTACGATGAGTGACGCTTCTCGTCGGGAGTGCCTTCTCCTGCCGCTGCTAATGGTGCTGCCCGGAATCGCCATGGCCCAGCAGTCCGGCGGCAACGAAAAGCGATACGCCCGTCTCGGTGCCGACAGCACGATAGCCGAACTGCTCGCGCATCCCGCGTTCGAGGGGTTCGCCCTTCGCCTTCTGCCGTGGGACGACCGGGATTATGACCTGCGGACGAAGCTCGGCGCTCTCGGAAGCCTGCTTCCGTACCACAGCCATGTCGATACGGTCGCCACGGTCGGCGCTCTCAACCGCATGATCGACGATGCGAGCCAGGGTCGGCGGATATTCTTCGACATCTATTCGGATGCGGAGAAGCGCGAGGACCCTACCAAGTCCCATGCCGGCCTTTTCTTTTCGCGTGGAAAGCCCAATGCGCCCTTCGCAGTCATCGCGCCTGGTGGCGGCTTCGCCTATGTCGGCTCGGTACACGAGGGTTTCCCCTATGCCACAGAGATTTGCCGGGCGGGACTGAACGCCTTCGTGCTGAAATACCGGGCGGGCAAAGGCAGTGCCGTGGCGACCCAGGACCTCGCTGCCGCAATTGGCTTCATCTTCCAGAACGCGGCCGCTCTTGGTGTCGAAACGCGCGGCTATTCGCTGTGGGGCAGTTCGGCCGGCGCCCGCATGGCGGCGTCCATCGGCAGCCACGGCGTGGCTCGGTTCGGCGGGCCCGAGCTTCCCAAGCCTTCAGCCGTGGTGATGGCCTACACCGCGCATGCCGAACGCTCTGTCGCAGAGCCGCCGACCTTCGCCGTCGTCGGCGAACGGGATGGCATTTCTCCGCCATCCGCGATGGAACAACGCGTTGCTGCCCTTCGTCGTGCCGGGATCGAGGTCGAATATCGCGTCTATCCTGGTGTCGGCCACGGCTTCGGGCCCGGCATCGGAACGAGTGCCGAAGGCTGGATCGGCGATGCGATCCGCTTCTGGGAGCGGCATCAGCCCCGGTAGCGCAGCGCGTCGATCACGACGGAAAGCGCCGGTGATGAATGTCGTCGACTTGGGTAGTAGAGGTGATAGCCCGGAAACGGTGCACACCAGTCTTCGAGAACCCGCACGAGCCGTCCAGCGCGGATATGCGGGAGAGCATGGTCTTCCGGCATGTAGGCGAGGCCGAGCCCATCCAGCGCCGAAGCCAGTCGCATGGCGAGACTGTTGAACACCAATTGCCCGTCGGAGCGTACCTTGATCGCCTGACTGTCCTTCTCGAGACCCCACGCGAATATTTCGCCATGTGTGGGCATCCGGGACGAGATGGAGTTGTGGGCGGTCAGATCCTGCGGCGTTCGTGGCGTTCCGTACCGCTTGAAATATCGAGGCGACCCGACGATGGCCATGCGCATGTCGGGACCTATCCGGACCGCGATCATGTCCTTGGCGACCCGTTCGCCCATCCGGACGCCGGCGTCAAAGCCCGCCGCAACGATGTCGACGAGACCGTAATCGACGATGATCTCGACCTTGATATCCGGATGATCCGGCAGGAACCGGCGGAGGGCTGGCTGCAGGACCGAGATCGCCGGATGCTCGCCGGCCGTGATGCGTATCGTGCCCGCCGCCTTGCCGCGTAGTTCGCCGAGGGCCGAGATCTCTGCGACGATCTCGTCGAAGCGCGGCCCGACCGTTTCGAGCAGTCTGATGCCGGCCTCCGTCGGCGCGACGCTGCGCGTCGTACGCGTCAGCAGCCGCAGCTTGAGGCGTTCTTCGAGCCCTTTGATGGTCTGGCTAAGCGCCGACTGCGAAACCCCCAGCTTGGCGCCGGCTTTGGTGAAGCTGCGCTCCTTCGCCACCATGGCGAACGCAGCGAGATCGTTGAAGTTGGGCTGAACCATTGATTAGAGAACCTTATTAGAATGATCGGATTATAGCGTCCAATCACGTGTGTGACCACGTTCCAATAAGGTCTGTCTCAGTATCACGCGTCGGCGGGGTGTTGGCAAAACACTGTTGCTGGCCGATTTCAATGAGAAGTCGCTTCGGGCTGCGGGAGAGCCGTTCCCGCCCGAACCTCGTCAAGCTGCGCTGGCTATCCAACAACGGCTCCTATTCGGTGGCGATCCGCTTAGACGGGTCTCCCGTCAGGCAGGGCCATCCAACTTCCACATCAGTTCGCGTTGTTCGCCGTCGGACCGCCGTGGTGGGATCAATACGAGGTGGTCATTGCGGAATTCTACTTTCCGGATCTGCTCGCCGCCGATCCGCTCCGTCACAGCGGCTGCATCGACGCGAGTTATCAGCCTGTCGCCTTCTATCCGGAAGTTCCCGCAATACGACGCGTAAGCACGTTTCTCCCCTCCCGGAATGGAGGGTCGGCCATCGCAGATGACGGCCATCATTCGGCCGGCTTCGCTGAGAATAAGCCGTCCCATTGGGATCGGGCCATACGGAGGGCGCACACTCCGCCCGTCTGCGTCGACGGCTGTCGCCGAGATCAGGCGCCATGTGCCTTGAACTTGCTCAGGGCTTATCGTTTCGGCTGCCATTCCTCTGCTCCTTCGCCATCATCTCTGATTTTCCTATTTGGACCGACCTTTTAAGTTAGGGACATTTGGAGCATGATGGCAAACACCACATAATATCAGCAAGATAAAAGGGTTGAAGGGACGGACGCATGTTGCGGGGCCGTGGAGCGAGTGATAAATCTGTCAAAGATCGTACTTTTACGGGCAGCAGTGGGCGAAGATGCGCAAGAGCCAAAAGATCGATTTGAACAATGTTGCGGGCCCAAAGAATCTCGCGGCTGAATCGACATCTGTGTCCGTTGCGCTGGCCCGGAAGCTTCTTGACGCCATCGTCCAGGGCGGCATCGCGGTGGGAAGTTCGTTGCCGAGCGAACGAGAACTGATGACCAAGTATCAGGTCAGTCGCGGGACGGTTCGCGAAGCCCTGAGCGTTTTGAGCGCCCAGAACCTGATACAGGTCAAACGGGGTCGAGGCGGTGGTTCCTTCATATCCAGCCCTACTTCCCATTCGGTGGTGCAGTCGCTGAACCTGTTCATCAAAGGCCAAGATATCCGCTTCCTCGATCTGGCCTTCGCCCGTGAGGCGATTGAACCCGCTGCCGCAGCGCAAGCCGCAGTGTCGCGAAGTCGGGAGAAGCTGGAAGAGTTGTGGCAGCTATGTACGGAATGCGAACGCAAGGTCGACGACGCCCAGCGTTTCGTTGAAACAAATCTCAGGTGGCATCTGGTCGTCGCGGAGGCGAGCAACAACCCGCTATTCGTTGCATTTCTCACGTCGATCTCTACGGCACTTCATACCGCAACGAACTTCGAAGAATTCGATATCAAGATCCGCAAAGAGGTCGTCGGCGTGCACTGGCAGATCTTCGAGGCGATTCGGGTCGGTGACCCGGACGCGGCTCGCCGCCGTATGACACGTCATGTGTCGGCATATAGTCAGCAGCTTTCGTCAATCAATCTGGCAGCAAAAACGTAGTTGCGCGTATCGCGCCTAAGATTGTTCTCTCGACCAGCTTGGAAGCGACCGCTTCGATCTTGTTTCGTGAAGCGGGGGATGTGGGCATAGCCACCTCAGTTGATTTTGTAGATCCGGCGGGCCGTTTCGCTGAACAGTTTGTTCTTTTCCGCCGCTGAGTAGTTCGCTGCAATCAGCTTGAATGCATTCCAGATCGTACGGTAGCTGCCCGCAGCTCGGTCGGGCGGGAAATTGCTCTCGAACATGCACCGATCCGGGCCAAACAATTCTATGCAGGTTTCGACATAGGGCCGCCAGTCATTCGCGAGTTCCTCGGCGGTCGGCGACGTTGGGCGTTTTTCGTACGCAAAGCCGCAGCGCCGCCCGGAAAGGCCGCCGAGTTTCATGAGGATGTTGGGACGACGCGCGGCATCAGTCACGAGCGCCTTCCACCGCGCGAAGTTGTCCGACCGGGCATAAGGTCCAATGCCAAGCAAGCCGCCGCAGTGATTCACGACGATCGTTGCCTGGGGAAAAGCATCAGCCAGGCTAGCGACTTCCGGCAATTGGGGATGATATTGCCAGGCGTCATAGACGAGCTTGCGCGCGGCCAGGCGGGCAAAGCCCGCACGAAAGCGGGTGTCCGATAGGAGACCTCGGGGGCCAAATGGCCGCGTACCAGTGTTGACCGATGGGTCGGCATCCCAGTTCGCAGTGCCGCGGATGCCGCGCAGGCGGCTGCCGCTGGCAATGGCGAGCGCTTCCAGCACTTCATCGACGACCTCTCCCAGGGTGAGATCGGCGGCACCGACAAAGGCCGCGCATATCCGCGTTGGCCCGAAGAGGCTGCTTTCACTCATCGCCGCCATGCCGCTGACGAATTCAGCTTCTCCAACAGGCCGCAGCGCCTCTGGGCCATGGTTGCGGTACATTGCGCTGCATTCGACATAGACGGATGCGAGCACGTTGTGGCCACTCGCGAGATCGGCCTGGAACTCCTCGATCAGATAGCGCTGATTGCGCAACACCCACAGATGATGATGGCTGTCGACGATCGGGAGATCGGGTTCGAGCACCTCAGCGTCGGCCCGGACACTGGCATTCTGCATGTGATCAGATGTCCTCGTTTTGTCTCCCACCAGTCCCGATAGCTCGGAACCTCATACCGCTAGCGTCGCGAGGTGAACGCATCCCGCATGGCTAGAACTTTTCGTGCCTGTTGGAGATGCGGCCGGTCGAGCATCTTCCCATCTACGCCGACCGTGCCGACATCCGGATTGGAAGCGAAAGCGGCGACGACGCGCTCGGCGAAGGCGATATCGTCGGCGCTTGGGCTGAACGTCTCGTTGATGATGTCCACCTGATCCGGATGGATAGCGAAGCGGCCGGTAAATCCCTCCCGGCGCGACGCAACGCAACTTTTTTTCAGGCCCCCCGTATCCTTGTAGTCGGGATAGACTGTGTCCACGGCTTCGACGCCGCAGGCTTTTGCCGCCAGGAGCGTAAAGCTGCGGACCATGCGATAGGTTAGAGACAGCCGTCCGTCCTCGTCTTGATTGGTAGTGGCGCCGACGGCCGAACTGAGATCCTCAGCTCCCCAAGTCAGGCCGAAGAGACGTGTTAGGGCGGCCTGATGGTAAGACCCAAGTGAGAAGGGAGAGCATGCCGTCTCGGTCGTCACAGGCAG
The DNA here is from genome assembly GCA_965279525.1 of Tagaea sp. GTDB lineage: Bacteria > Pseudomonadota > Alphaproteobacteria > CACIAM-22H2 > CACIAM-22H2 > Tagaea. Next base: position 165,265 of record CBDIIB010000003.1, read on the forward strand.
GATGGCGATCGATCCGATCGGCAACCCCTCACGAGCTTCAAGGGCATCGAGATAGTAGCTGAGACGTCGCACGTCGCCGGGGCCATCTACCTTCGGCTGCAGTATGCCGGCAGGCTTCCCAGCGACGACCGCGGCCAGATCCTGCAGTGCCTCGGGTGTCGACAATGGATTGATGCGGACCCACTGGGCAGTGCCTTGCCTGAAGTTCCCACTCTTCAGGTGTACAGCAGTCATCTCGCGGGCAATGGCTTTCCGGGCCTGAGCGACCGAATCTTCGAGATCGAGCACCAAGCCATCGGCATTGGAGGCGCGGGATTTTTCAATCTTGCGCTCGCTGTCGCCGGGCACGAATAGCAGGGATCGGACCGGAATCGTCATGTCGTAGGCTTTTTCAACATTAAGGCCGCACGCTTGCAATGGCCGACCAGCTCGTTTCGCTGGTTGTAGGCCCTATGCATGAAGGTCACCACGCCCTGTTTCGGACGGGAACGGCTCTCCCGCATCTCGAGCACTTCGGACTCGGCGCGGATCGTGTCGCCGTGAAACACGGGTTTGGGAAATCGAACCTCGTCCATGCCCAGATTGCCAACGGTCGTGCCGAGAGTCGTGTCCGAGACTGAAAGGCCGATCATCAGGCCCAGCGTGAAGCCGCTATTGACGATCGGTTGGCCGAATTCCGTATGCTCCCGGCAGTACTGCGCGTCCAAGTGTATCGCGGCGGGATTGCAGGTGGCGGTAGTGAACCAGACATTGTCGGCCTCGGTGACCGTACGCCGTACGGCGTGCTGGAACACCTGCCCGACTTTGAATTCGTCGAAGAAAAGCCCCGGCATTGAGTCTCTCTCCCTCGAAGGGCCGATTACTCGGCATTGTTCTTACGTGGCCGTTGTTCGGGAGCTAACACCAAATCCATGGACGCGACAAGGCAAATGGTCCGTCCAATACGGCCTCCTCCCGCCTTAAGGCCGATACAGGTAATATACCGCTGAAATCTTCTGGACAAAAAGGCCCGACCATTTTACGAAACAGGGTACGAAGGCCATCTTGCCCTCGCTCGGGCTTGGATAAGCGTCGGGGTCAGCGGAACACACAAAAGGCCGCGGCTGTGGGGAGACTAGCGATATGCAGCGTCAATCTCAGGAAGTGGCCACGAAAGAAGCTGTCCCGGCACGCCTCCCGCTGCACGGGGTCACCGTCCTTGATCTCGGCCAGATCTACAACGGTCCCTACGCGTCGTTCCTGATGGCCATGAGCGGCGCTCGCGTAATCAAGATCGAGCCGCCCGGTGGTGAGAAGATGCGGCGCCGCAGTACCGTCGGCAGCGGTGCCATGCTTCCTTTCGCCATGCTGAACTCCAACAAGGAGTTTGTGACGCTCAATCTGAAGTCGGATATGGGCCGGAGCCTTTTCCTTCAGATGGTGCGTAAGGCGGACGTCGTCGTTGAAAATTTCGCGCCGGGTGTCATGGACAAACTCGGCGTCGGCCCGTCGAAACTTTTGCAGGAAAACCCACGCCTCATCTATGCGGCCGGCTCCGGCTACGGCTGGTCGGGGCCATACAGGAACTTCCTGGCGATGGATCTAACAGTCCAGGCCATGTCCGGCGTGATGGCCTCCACGGGCTTCCCCGACCGCCCGCCTGTCAAAGCTGGTCCTGCGCTATGCGATTTCTTGGGTGGAGTACACCTCTATGGTGCCGCTATCACGGCGCTGTTCGACGCGCAGCGCACCGGCATTGGTCGCTTTGTCGAGGTGTCGATGTTGGAGGCGGTTTACCCGTCGCTCAGTTCGACGCTCGGTTCGTATCACGGCCTCGGCAATCAGAATCCACCGCGTACGGGCAATCGGCACAGTGGCTTGGCCGAGTCACCCTACAATGTCTATCCCGCGAGTGACGGCTGGATTGCGATGTTCTGTGTTAGCGAAGCGCATTTTGAAGCACTCACCGCTGCGATGGACCGACTTGACCTTCGGCAGGAGCGCAAATTCGCCAGTCTTAAATCGAGAGTCGCGCACATGGATGAGCTCGACGCGATGATTTCGGAGTGGAGTGGAAAGCGCACTAAGGCCGAGTTACTCGAGATCATGAACCGGTTTCGCGTTCCCTGTGCGCCCGTCCGCGAGATGGACGAGGTGGTGAACGACCCGCACATGCATGCCCGCGGCAGCTTGAAACGAGTTACCCATCCCGACCTGGGTGAAATCGTTCTGCCGACAGGCCCACTGCGATACGGCGAGACTCCCGCGCCTGAGATCACGCCGAGCAGGGATATAGGTGCTGACAACGCTACCGTGTTTCAGGAATGGCTAGGGCTCGGTGAGCAGGAATTCAAAGCTCTCATCGCCAACGAGGCCATCTGATGATGTCACAAGCAGAGGCGCTTAAGCGGTGCCTTGGGGCAATCGATGAATTTTGACTACACGGATGACCAGAACGCTATCCGCGAGGGCGTTCGCGCCGTCGTGTCGCGCTTCGACGACCGTTACTGGCTTGCTCGTGATGACGACGGTAAGTTTCCGTTCGAGTTCCATCGCGCCATGGCGGAGGGGGGCTGGCTGGGAATTACCATGCCGGCGGAGTATGGCGGGTCAGGTCTCGGCGTGACCGAAGCCGCGATCATGATGAACGAAGTCGCCCAGCATGGTGGCGCCATGGCGGCTGTCTCAACGATCCACATCAATCTGTTTGGCCCGCATTCAATCATCGTTTACGGCACGCCGGAGCAAAAGCGGCGCTGGATTCCGCGGCTCGTCTCCGGTGAGGACCAGGTCTGCTTCGGCGTCACCGAACCGGACGCCGGCCTCGATACGACCCGCATTCGGACATTCGCCAAGAAGGTTCCCGGGGGCTATTCGGTGCGCGGGCAGAAAATCTGGACGTCGACCGCCCAGGTCGCGAAGAAAATCCTGCTGGTCACGCGGACAACGCCCTACGAAGAGTGCAAGAAGCCGACAGACGGCATCACCGTCTTCTATACCGATCTCGACCGAAAAAAAGTCGAAGTGACGCGCATCCCGAAAATGGGGCGCAAGGCCGTCGATTCAAACTCCGTGTTCATCGACGACTTGTTCATTCCGGACGAAGACCGCCTAGGCGAGGAGGGAAAAGGCTTCGCCTGCCTCCTGAACAGTCTCAATCCGGAACGAATTCTTGTGGCGTCAGAAGCGATCGGCATCGGTCAGGATGCGTTGCGGCGGGCCGCTCGCTATGCGCAAGAGCGCAAGGTATTCGGCCGGACAATCGGTCAGAACCAGGCTATCCAGCATCCGCTTGCCCAAAACTGGATGGAGTTGGAGGCGGCATTGACCATGGTGATGAAGGCCGCCTGGCTCTACGACAGTGCTCGGCCGTGCGGCCCTGAAGCCAACACCGCTAAATTTCTGGGCGCACGAGCTGCCTACAGTGCTTGTGAAAATGCCGTCTTCACGCACGGCGGCCTCGGATATGCCAAAGAGTATCACGTGGAGCGCCTCTTCCGCGAAGTGCTCCTGACCCGAATTGCCCCTGTGACGGAGCACCTTATCCTCTCGTTTATTGGCGAGAAGGTTTTGGGCTTGGCAAAGAGCTACTGATGAACGTTAGCTTCAGTCGCCCACGTGTGGACGCAATCCTCTCCAGCGCTAAGAGCATCTATGTCTCTGGTTTCACGGCGGAGATAACGGAGGCGCCGGAGCTTTTTCGTCAACACCAACCTGCTGATGCGACCGTCACAGGTCTTTTTAGCCCCCTGATGAACCGCCGCTCATATGCCGATCCCGACATCGGCTTGCGTGTGCGAAGTTTTCTTCTTACGCCGGCTCTGAAGAGAGATCTTTCCACAGGTATGGTTGATTACTGTCCTTGGCGGTATGGAGCTATCAATCGCTGGCTCGCCGCTCCGGGGCGGTTTGATACCGCGCTGGTCATGATGTCGCCGCCCGACAACGCGGGAAAATGCAGTCTCGGCGTTCAGGTCGACTTCTTGCCAAGTTTCCATGCCAAGGTTGACCGGTTGGTTGGTTTCATCAATCCCAACATGCCTCGTACGGCAGGTGAAGGGCTCATCGATTACAGTGCGTTGTCCGGAGTCGTCGACTACGACGCGCCATTGGTCACCGTGGTGCCGAAGTCGCCAGACCCAGCCGCGATAAAGATAGCAGCCAACATTGTGGAATTGGTGCCCGATCATGCCACGGTGCAGTTTGGGGTCGGTCAGATTCCGAGCCAAGTCGTCGTCCAGCTCAAGAACCATCGTGGTCTTCGTATCCACTCGGGTGTCGTCGATGACAGCATACTAGCACTCGACGCGAGTGGTGCGCTTGATCAGGACTCCCCGATAATCACCGGCACGGCAATAGGCTCCAAACAGCTCTATGAAGCGCTGGCTGGCAACGGACGATTTTCTTTCAGATCCGTCTCTTATACGCACTCCCACTCGAGGATTGCGGGGCTGAAGCGCTTCACCGCGGTCAATTCGGTATTGCAGGCTGACTTGCTTGGGCAGGTGAGCGCTGAATACAGCGGTGGAAAGCTCGTCGCCAGTCCCGGTGGTTTGCCCGACTTTGCACGTGGTGCGCTGGATAGCGAGGGGGGCCAGTCGATAATTGCATTGCGTGCACAGGGCGGTGGTCACGCTAAAGGAATCGTCCCGCTTCTGGATGTGCCCCACGCGGCAACCGGAGGGGCCGTTGACGCTGACATCATCGTTACCGAGTTCGGTGCTGCCCGTATCGGCGGTCTATCGCTTGATCGACGCGCCGAGGCCATGATCGCCATTGCGGATCCCGAAGATCAGAGCTATCTCGCGGAGCAGTGGTCAAAGATACGCAGCAACCTCTTCGCCAGATCCTAGGACGCCACGCGCTATTCTCGGTTATGAACGCGTAGATGGGGATGTGTCATGAGACTAAAAGGCAAGATTGCCATCGTTACTGGGGCTGGTGCCGGCATCGGTCAGGCTTGCGCCCAGTTGTTTGCAAGTGAAGGGGCGTGCGTCACCATTGCGGAGTTTGACGATGTGACAGGCGCTGCGGCATGCGAGCAAATCAAGAGCGATGGTGGCCAAGCTATCTTCGTGCACACGGATGTCTCGCGTCCCGAAAGCGTGGAGGAGGCCATACGGGCGACAGTCTCCGAGTTCGGCGGTATCGACGTGCTGTACAACAACGTCGGTGGATCGACGCTCCAAGATGGGTCTGTCGTGACCGCTCCGTTCGAGGAGTTCCAGAAGAAGATTAACGTGGATCTGTTCGGGACTTGGTTGGGCTGTCGTTATGCCGTGCCGGAGATGATCAAGCGTGGCGGTGGATCTATTATCAACGCTTCCTCCATTTGCGCCCTGAGCGGGATGCAAAATAGGGCCGCATATACGGCGGCGAAAGGAGCGGTGACGGCTCTTACCCGGTCTATGGCCGTGGATTTTGCACCCCATAAGATTCGTGTAAACACGATTGTTCCGGGCTCGACGCAAACAGAACGCGTCTTGGCGCGAAGGCGGAACGGAAACGCCAAACCTCAAATGGTTGCAAGGCATATTCTCGGTTTGATCGATCCGATCGATATCGCGTACGCAGTCCTCTATTTTGCGTCGGATGAGTCTCGCAGGACTACCGGACAGCTCCTCGCGGTCGATAGCGGATACATGATCTCATGATCCCCAAGGATTCGTCGGAGCGACCTATGACAGCACTTCGAACATAAATCTTAGTGGGCCGTAAGACCAGCGAGCCCGAAGGTAAGATTATGCAAACAAAGCCCGGCCCACTTTCAGGAATTCGTGTGCTCGATGCGGCTACTTTCTTGGCTGCGCCCTATGCTGCGTCGCAGCTATCTGAGTACGGAGCCGAAGTTATCAAGATCGAACAACCTTCGGGCGACCATATGCGGGAGATTGGCCCCTTCCGCGGCGAAGTTTCCCTGTGGTGGAAGGTCATCGCACGCAATCGCCAGAGCGTCACACTGGATCTGAATGCTGAAGATGGTCGGGCAGTGTTCAAGAAACTTGCAGCCAAGTGCGACGTCGTCATCATGAACTATCGGCCTGATGCGTTGAAGAAGTGGGGGCTCGAGTTTCAGGATCTTGTTCGATGCCGCAGCGACATCGTGTATTTCCACCTGACCGCATTCGGCGCCGGACCATATGCCCAGAGGCCGGGTTTCGCACGTGTCGCCGAAGCGTATGCAGGACTTACGAACAGAACGGGCTTCCCCGGGCAGCCGCCGGTGCAGTCTGGCTATGCGATGCTCGGTGATGGGATTGCCGGGATCTATGGTGCATTCGCCATCATGCTGGCGCTTCGGCAGCGGGACTTGACGGGCGAACCGCAAATGATCGACCTCGGACTTTACGAACCCTTGTTGAGTCTCATCGAAGACCAGATCATCGCCTACGATGAGACAGGGTCGCGGTTGGAACGGTTGGGCAATGCCAGCCCACGATGGTCACCGCATGGGCTGTTCCCGACGAAGGACAGGATGTTTGCAATCATCGCCTGTTCGACGGAAAAGCTGTGGCGGCAACTGCGCTCTGCAATGGGCGATGAGTCACTTGCGGTCTATGACAATGACAATCGCGCGCGCGTCGCTAACCGCGCGAAGCTCGAGGCCCAAGTGAGCCGCTGGACGGAAAGTTACGAGTTGCGCGAGCTTCTTGAGATTTGTGGAAAGGCCGGCTTGGCTGTTGGCCCCATCTATTCACCCGCCGAGATCGTGACTGACCCGCATATTATCGCCCGGAAATCAGTCATCTCTCTGGATGATGCGGAAACCGGAAAGCCGGTCCGCATGGCGTCGCCGGCCGGCAGGTTCTCGGGCTTCAAGGGCGAGGTGCGCAATCTCGGCCCACTCCTGGGCGAACATACCGACACAGTCCTCACGGAGTTGCTGAACTATTCACCGGAACAGATAGAGGCGTTGCGGAAGCACGGCGTCATCAAGTAGCAGATGATTGTCGCGAGGAATTCATGTCCGAGTTGAAGGGGCACTGTCATCCGCAGTTCCAGCGTGTCTATGACGCGTTGGCATCCAATATCCATGCGGGCAAAGAGGTCGGGGCCAGCCTCTACGTCAATATCGACGGCGAGGACGTCATCGATATCTGGGGTGGTTGGCGCGACAGGGAGCGGACTGTCCTCTGGAGTGAAGACACCATCGTGAGTGTCTTCTCGGCCAGCAAGACGGTGACCAGCCTTGCCGTCCTCATGCTCGTCGATAGGGGCCAGATTGATCTCTTTGCGCCTGTTGCCAGGTACTGGCCGGAATTTTCTCAGAACGGCAAAGATAAAGTCGAAGTGCGCCACCTGCTCAGCCATACGGCCGGCCTGCCGGCGTGGGAGCCGCCGTTCAGCCTGGTACATGCCATGGACATTGAGGGTTCAACGGCGAGCCTTGCGGCTCAGGCGCCTTGGTGGGAGCCGGGAACGCGTGGTTCGTATCACGCCAGCACATTCGGCCATCTCAATGCAGAACTGGTTCGCCGGGTGACCGGAACAACTCTCAGCCAGTTCATTGCCACGGAGATTTCCCGTCCGCTTGACGCCGATTTCTATCTTGGCGTTCCCGAAGCCGAGTTCGGCAGAGTGGCGATCATCTATCCGGCCGAAGACGAAGACAGTTCTGCCAAGCCCAAGACCGCACCGTCTCCAAATGACGAACTGGCAGTTGAACGGGCAATTTCGGCTAGAACCCGTCTGGGCTCATTCTCCGGCACCAAGCGTGACCCACAAGTACTGTTCAATTCCCCTGAGTGGCGTCGCACCGAGTTCGGCGGCAGCAGCGGCCACGCGAACGCCCGGGGCCTAGGGCGAATCATCTCGGCGCTGACGCACGGTGGCGTCTCGCGGGGGGTGAAGCTTCTTTCGGCGAGCACGATCGAATTGATCTTCCGAGAGCAGGCCAGCGGTATCGACGCCTACTATATGAAGCCTATCCGCTGGGGCATTGGTTATGCGCTGGCCTCAGAGGAAAGCAATGTTCGTGGACCTCTCCCGTTCCTTCAGCCCAGCAAGAAGACCTGCTTCTGGTATGGCACCGGCGGCTCGCTTGCCATAGCCGATGTCGAGCGGCGTATCGCCTTTTCGTACGCCATGAACCAATGCCAGTCAGGCAGAAGTTCACTAAACGGGGTCTATTACAAAACCCTGTACGCGTGCCTTTGAGTTCTGTCGAAAGTCGAACGGACTGACCTGATGTACATTGACCGCGACAAGGCCTTGAAGCACCCAATCGCTCCCATGCCGTTCGACGTCGAGCGTGGCCGGTTGCGCTTCTTTGCCCGGACGATCGGCCTGACAGATCCAATCTATTTTGATCTCGATGCCGCCAGGCGAGCAGGGCACCGCGATCTGCCAGTACCGCCTACCTTCCTTGGAAATTCGCTCGAATTGGAACTTCCAAACCCGCTCGGATGGCTCGCCGAGCTTGGTGCCGATCTGACAAAGACGACCCACGCCGAGCAGACATTCACCTACCACGCGATGGCGTATGCGACCGACCGCCTGGTCCTTCGTCGGAGGATTGTCGACGTCTATACAAAGAAGGGCGGTACCCTGGAGTTCGTAGTCAAGAAAACCGATGTCATGCGAAGCGATCAAACCTTGGCCGAAATATTGTTTGTGATCGCGCTTCGGCACCCGGAGGTCACGGCATGACCGCTCCAGGTGTCTTCGTGGGTTTGGAACTGCCGCCGCTGCAGATCGAGCCGATATCCAGAAAAACGCTCGCCCTCTTTGCCGGCGCGTCTGGCGATCATCAACCGACGCATATCGATATTGACGCTGCTAAGGCCAAGGGTCGTGACGACGTGATCGCCCACGGCATGCTTATGATGGCGTATCTCGGACGGATGCTGACGGACTGGGTGCCGCAGGAGAAGATCCGGTCCTACACGGCCCGATTTGTCGCGATCACCCCTGTATCCGCTCAACCGACCTGCACCGGGCGAATCATTGCAATCAAGGACGGGCTTGCGACTATCGAGCTCGCGATCAATCTGGCCAATGGAACGACCGTGGTGCGAGGCGAAGCAGTCATCGATATCTGCTGAGCGTCGCTCACAGTCACCGAGTCAAATTCTCATCACGGAGCTGCCTATGGCCGAAGCATTGAAAAAAGTAATTATCACCTGTGCGGTCACGGGCGGCATCCATACGCCAACCATGTCAGACGCGCTTCCGGTGACCCCTGATGAAATCGCTGCTCAGTCGATCGCTGCGGCGGAAGCAGGGGCGTCCATTCTCCATTTACACGCGCGAGATCCCAAGGACGGAAGGCCAACCCCAGACCCCGCCGTTTTTATGCAATTTCTGCCGCGGATCAAGCAAGCAACTGACGCAGTGATCAACGTTACCACGGGGGGCGGGTTGAATATGACCGTTGAGCAGCGGCTGGCGGCACCGTTGCTTGCGAAACCCGAGATGTGCTCGCTCAATATGGGCTCGATGAATTTCGGAATCTATCCGCTCGCCGATCGCTATTCCTCGTGGAAGCATGATTGGGAGGAGCCGTATCTCCGAAATACGGATGACTTCATCTTTCGCAATACGTTCCGGGACATCGAGCGCATCTTAAAGTTACTCGGTGAGGAGCACGGAACGCGCTTCGAGCATGAATGCTACGACGTCGGACATCTCTACAATCTGGCTCATTTTGTTGACCGCGGCGCAGTCAAACCGCCTTTCTTTGTCCAGATGATTTTCGGCATCCTGGGCGGCATCGGGCCGCATATGGACAACTTGATGTTCATGAAGCAAAAGGCCGATCAGCTTTTTGGCAGCGACTACCAGTGGTCCGTATTGGCCGCTGGCCGGTTTCAGATGCCATTCGCCACCCAGGCGGCAATGTTAGGCGGTTCTGTGCGCGTGGGACTGGAGGATTCGCTCTACATCGGTCGCGGAAAGCTCGCCGCATCCAATGCAGAGCAAGTCACGAAGATCCGCACCATACTGACCGAACTGGGTCATGAGATTGCGACCCCAGCGGAAGCGCGGCGAATGCTCGGACTTAAGGGCGGCGACAGGGTCGGTTTCTAGGTACGGGAGAGGGATCGATCGTGAGCGCTAAATCGGAGTCAACTCCCAGCAAGCAGACGCGGCGCGAGACTACGCGAGCGGTCGCGAGCTTTGCCGCGGACTCGAAGTTCGCCTCTCTGCCAGAAAATGTGAAAGCCGAAGCAGCGCGCGGCTTCATGAACTGGCTCGGCTGCGCGTTGGGAGGGTGTCAGGAGCCGGCTGTGGGAATTGCCGCAGCGATGATGGCCGAGACGGGAGGCAAGCCGCAGGCGTCGATCATTGGTCATGGGCAGTGCACCGATGTTGCTGGTGCTGCATTCGTGAATTGCATCAGTTCGAGTATTCTCGCGTTCGACGATGCCCACTTGCCGACCGTGACACATCCAACGGGTCCGGTGGCATCGTCGCTATTCGCCTTGAGCGAGACGCTTGCTACGTCAGGGGAGGACTTCCTCAACGCCTTTGCTGTGGGCGTCGAAGTCACATGCCGACTGAGTAACGTGCTGCTGCTTCCGCCCTCCAGGTTCAACCTTGGTTTCTATGTTACCGGGCTGACTGCCCCGATCGGCGTCGCCGTAGCGGTCGGGCGCCTGCTCAAGCTCGATGAGCAGCGTATGAGCTGGGCGATTGGCCTTGCAGCCTCTCAATCCTCCGGCTTCCGCTCGACACATGGGACGATGACCGCACACTTCCGTCCAGGACATGCCACGCGAGCGGGCGTATGGGCCGCGCTGTTGGCTGCCAAAGGGTTTACTTCGTCGGAGGATGCCTTGGAGGCCGAGAAAGGCTTCTTTGACGTGTTTTCGGCCGGAGCGGATCTCGGGCACGCGGTGGATGGTCTTGGTCAGCGTTACGAGCTGCTCCTGAACGCGTACAAACCCTATCCGTGTGGAATCGTAATCCATCCGACCATTGATGCATGTCTTGAGCTCAGGCAACAGCTCAGCCCGGCTTCCAATCTGAAAAGGGTTTCGATCAGAGTTCACCCTATGGCGCTAAGCCTCACCGGGATTCGAACACCAACTGACACTTTGGAATGTCACATAAGCATTTTCCACTGGGTGGCTGTGTCACTCCTGCGCGGTCATGCGGGATTGGCCGAGACCACGCAGGAGTGCATTGATGATCCTCAAGTTTCTGCGCTGCGTCTGCTCGTCGACGCAACTCCGGATCCGGCACTCAAGAAAGGCGAGTCGATCGTAGAGGTCACGCGATCCGATGGCGTTGTCGTTAGAGAGCATGTCGTAAATGCGCGCGGCAGTATCGAGAGGCCGATGTCCGACACTGAGTTGAACGCTAAGTTCAGGGAGCAGTCGAATCTTGTCCTCTCAGCCCATGCCACGGAAGATCTGCTGTTAGCATCGAGAGGCGCAGCCGCACTGAGCGACGTCGGCAGAGAGATCGCAGCCATCTTGCATAAGTGATCAGTTTTCGGGTTTAGTCGGTGTCAAAATATTATGTAATTTCATTGTGATAGAGGTCGTTTTAGTTATTTGGTCTGATATTATTGCCTTGACAGAATAATGGTATGACATTTTACTCGACAGTCTAAAACAATAGCGCTTCCACGTCGGTCCTGCGCCGATAAGTGGTCAAAGCGCGAAAGGTCCAGGGAGATGATTGCGCAGCGCCCGACGGCAGATCCGGTAACTGAAAAAGGCGATCGCGTTCGCGGCAAGGTCGCGATCGTTACCGGCGCAGGCTCAACAGCCCCAGGCATCGGCAACGGGCGAGGGGCTGCGCTATTGCTGGCGCGTCATGGTGCCAAGGTTGGCCTCATCGACTCTGACGAAGCCTCCGTCAATGAAACCGCGCAGATGGTCGCGGACGACGGTGGAGAAGCGCTCGTTATTCGTGCCGACGTGACCAATGTCGATGACTGTCAGAAAGCAGTGAGCGCTACCGTTGAGCGCTTCGGCGGCCTCGACATTTTAGTCAACAATGTTGGTACCAGTAAGGTTCGCGGCAACGCAGTGGATATCGATCTGGACGAATGGGACCGCGGCATGCAGGTCAACGTCAAGTCGATGGTGATGATGGTCCGCTTCGCTGTTCCCGAGATGAAAAAGCGAGGTGGCGGCTCGATTATCAACATCTCTTCCATTACGGCATTGCATGGCGGGCACCCCAATCTGCTGTATCCGACATCGAAGGCCGCTGTAGTGCATCTGACCCGCACAATGGCCGGCCATCATGGCCCGGATGGTATCCGGGTGAACTGTGTGGCGCCGGGTTTTGTCTATACGCCGGTCGTCTATGGCCGCGGCCTAGAGGAAGGCGTGCGCGAAATGCGCCGGGATGCTTCGGCGCTTAAGACGGAGGGAACGGGATGGGATGTCGCTTACGGCATTCTGTATCTCGCAAGTGATGAGGCGCGTTGGATTACGGGTGTCCTTCTTCCGATTGATGCCGGTGTGAGCTCCATCTCGCCCCATTTTCAGACGAGCGCCCGACGGCTTGACTGGAAGGCAAAGGCGTAGATGGGTCGCCCGAAGACTCAGCGGGTCGCAGGCCGACAGCGCCGCGTGTTCGAAGAGCGGATCGTCTCTGCGTTCCGATCTGTTCACGGGAGAACGTCATGAATCTTGTTTCAAGCGATTTACTAGGCGCGAAGAACGCGATGCAGAACGTCAACCCCAAAAACGAGATCGATTTCGATCAGGCGGTCGTTCGATTTGGAAATCTCACGGCGATGGGGCCGACGACCCTTTCGGTCAAGCGCGGAGAATTTCTCGCAATTGTCGGACCAAGCGGCTGTGGAAAATCGACGCTGCTGAATTTGGTTGCCGGCACTCTTAATCCCTCATCGGGCTCAGTGCTATATCGGGGCGCGCCGGTCAACGGGCCGAACCGTGACGTCGGCTATATCACGCAGAAAAACTACTGTCTGCCCTGGCGAACCGTAGAGCAGAACATTGCTCTACCTCTCGAGTTGCGTGACTTTTCTAAGAGCGAGATCGCTGACCGAGTCTCTGCAGCGATAAAGAAGATCGGGCTTAGCGGTTTCGAACGATCCTATCCGCGGCAGCTCTCTGGCGGAATGCTCCAGCGGGTTCTCATTGCTCGCACCCTGGCCTATCAACCGACTACATATCTAATGGATGAGCCATTTGGCAGTCTGGATGCACAGTTGCGACTGCGCATGCACAACGATCTGCTCGATTTGTGGGCCGAGTCTGGCGCCACTTTCGTGTTTGTCACACACGATCTTCATGAGGCAATCACTCTGGCGGACCGTGTCGTCGTAATGTCGCATCGTCCCGGAACACCAAAGCTCGTCCTCGATATCGACCTCAAGCGGCCTCGTGATGTCGTTCACGTGCAAGCCAATCCGGCTTTTGGCCGATACTTCACCCAATTGTGGGAAGCCTTGGATGTCCAGATCTAGCCATCAAGGAGTATCTCGCCGTGGATAGCTCAAGAGCATTACCGGCCGAGGCTGCCTTGGTCTCGAATGAGACGAGTCCGCAATCAGGCGGCCGTAAGTCGGCAATGCGGCGGTCGCTCGCAAATGGCCGACTGCTTGTCTACCAGGTGCTGTTGCTGCTAGCGATGATGCTGCTCTGGGAATTCAATTCTTATCATTTCGATCTGGAGTTCTGGGTCAGCAGCCCGAGCGCCATCCTTCGCAGCCTCGTCAAATGGCACGCTACGGGATTGCTGTGGAGCGATCTGCAGATCACGCTTCTGGAAGCATCAGTAGGTTTCCTCGTGGGAGCCTTTGTAGGCGCGGTTTTAGGGTTCCTGTTGGGTTGGGTTCGGCTGCTTGGCGATCTTTTGGAGCCGTTCGCGCTGTCGCTCTATACGGTGCCCAAGATCGCATTGGCGCCTCTCTTTATCCTGTGGTTTGGAATTGGCCCGATCAACAAGATGATGTTCTCCGCCATGCTTGTCGCCATGATGGTCTTCATCACCACATTCCAGGGTGTCAGGCAGGTCGATCGAGATCTGGTGGCGAATGTTGTACTTCTCGGTGCCAGACCTTTCCAGACTTGGACTAAGATTGCGATCCCGTACGCGGCTGTCTGGATTTTTACCGGACTTCGCATCGGGCTGCCATACGCCCTGATCGGTGCGATCGTCGGCGAATTCATCGCGGCGGACCGTGGTGTCGGCTACCGAATCAAGGAAGCCACATCGTTCTTCGACACGTCAGCGGTCTTTGCCGGAATTCTTGTGCTTATGTTCATCAGTACGATGCTCCTGATGTGCCTGCGTCTTGTGGAGCGTCATGTGCTCCGCTGGCAAACGTTGGACCTTTCGGCAACGCGCCGGGAATAGGGAATGCGCGCCGCACAGCTCACGATTCGGGAGCAGGGCAGCTTCGCAGTCGGCGGCGCCGTGGTGAAGAATCCAGGCCGTTACGACCCAACGAAATTAAGCCCGGATGGACAGACGCTGCATGGAGACCATGCCTATGTTTTCTATCAGGTCCCCGTGGCGGCCCGGAAATTCCCCCTGGTGCTCCTTCATGGAAATTCGCAGTTCTCGAAGACTTGGGAAACCACCCCGGACGGCCGCGAGGGGTATCAGAACATCTTTTTGCGACGCGGCTTCAGCGTTTACCTAGTCGACCATCCGCGACGGGGAAACGCCGGGCGCAGCACGCTTCCGGCGACGCTGACTGCTACACCCGAAGATCAAATCTGGTTCGACAGGTTCCGGGTGGGCGTATGGCCCGAGTTCTTTTCTGGGGTGCAGTTCTCCGGAACACCGGAGACCCTGAATCAATACTTCCGGCAGATCACGCCAGATACCGGCCCCTTCGATGTGCAAGTGGCATCGGATGCCGTCGCTGCCCTTTTTGACAAAATCGGACCTGCCGTTCTGGTAAGTCATTCGCAAGGTGGGGGCGTCGGTTGGTTTTCGGCAATCAAGAGCGCGAGCATCCGCGCAATCGTATGTTACGAGCCGGGAAGCAATTTTCCCTTCCCGCCGGGTGAAGTGCCCCTGCCGATGCCTAGCGCCGGCGGGACACTCGCGGCCGTTGGCGTGCCGATGTCGGACTTCAAGCGGATCACAAGGATTCCGATCGTCATCTTCTACGGCGACAATATTCCAGAGCAACCGGTGGCGAACGTCGGTCAGGACCAATGGCGCGTACGTCTGGCGATGACCAGGCTGTGGGTTCAAGCCGTGAATCGCCATGGTGGTGATGCCGCCCTTGTCTGTCTGCCGGAGATCGGCATTCGAGGAAATACCCACTTTCCCTTCTCCGATCTCAACAATGTCGAGATTGCAGACGAGATGTCAAAATTCCTGAGTGCAAAGAAGCTGGATGTGTTTTGCGATACTCAACAACAAACATAAAACACGGAGGAGAAAATGATCAACGTATCGAGACTCAAGACTTGGGCCTTCACGGGGTTCCTGATTGTGACGGCGGTCTTCATCGTGCCGCATACGTCTTCCGCTCAGGAACTACGGAAGATCAGTATTGCGCTTAGTTCTTCGAGCATTCCTGCCGGAGCTGCGCGGATCGCCAAGGAAATGGGGTTTTTCGAAAAGCACGGCCTGTCAGCGACGGTCACTCCGATGGATACTGGCTCCGTCGCCTCGGCCGCGCTTATGTCGGGTGCTGTGAATTTCGTTACAACCGGCCCGAGCGACGTCGTGGTCGCTCAGGGCCGAGGACTGAAAATCGTCGCACTGACAGCAGTGTATCGAGGCTTTGCTGCCACTATCGTTCTCTCCAAGGAAGCCGCCGCGAAAACCGGCGTTTCACCAACAGCTCCTATCGAAGCACGACTCAAGGCGCTCAACGGCTTGAAAATCGCGACGACGAGCGCCAGCTCGACGTTCGCAATCGCTCCGAAGGCTGCAACGGAAGGCGTGGGTGCGAACATTAACTTCGTCTATATGGCACAGCCGGCTATGGTCGCAGCACTGCAGAGAGGTATAGTTGACGGCATTACGGTATCCGCGCCTTATTACGTGCCGCCTGTCCTCGCTGGCACGGGCGTAATCTGGGTTAGCGGCCCGAGAGGCGATTTTCCAAAAGCTGCTGCCCCGGTGAATTCGGTTGTCGTGCTTGTGCAGCAAGCCTTCGCTACCGCCAATCCTGAACTGATGAAGCAGGTCAGTGCTTCTTTTGCGGATGTCTGGAAGGCCATCGATGAACGCCCTGCCGATGTGAAGGCTGCGATGGCCAAAATCTGGCCGGACCTCGATGCCAAGACTATCGACTTGGTCTTTGAGACCGAAGGTCCCGGATTCAAGGCGCAACCGTTGACGGTCGACGAAATGGCGCATGAGATTGCCTTCATGAAACTGGGCGGGGCCGATCTGCCGCGTGGTGACAGCCTCGATCCCGCCGCCATGATCTTTCGGTGAAATTGCGATAGCAACAAGCTGCTCCTCACCCGGTCGACGGTGCAATCCGGGTGAGGAGCGGGAATGCCCGTCATCAGAACAATCAGGACGTATCGAGGCCGTTGTTATCGCAGGCTTGGCGCATCTGGCGGCGAATTTCGAGGCCACGCTGCTCAACCGTGCCATTTGACGGTGGCCGCTTCATTGGGTTCATCATCTTGGCGACCAGCTCCAAGTTGGCCGTCTGGGATTTTGACCGATTGCGGCGTATGTTGATGGCCTAAAAGTCTGAGATTATCTTGATTAGTTGGAGGACTTGCCCCATTAGGGCTCTAAGAGTCTCCAACTACCATTGGATACACATCAGCGTGATCGGAATCGGCTCTAGGCCGCCTTGGCGCGCCTTGCGGAGCCCATGCGGCAGGCGATCCGGAAGGCCTGACGCGTCGCCTCGGGGTTGGCGATGCCCTGACCGGCGATCTCGTAGGCCGTGCCGTGGGCCGGCGTGCAGATCGGGATCGGCAGGCCGCCGAGCACCGTCACGCCCTTGTCGAAGCCCATCAGCTTGATGGCGATCTGTCCCTGGTCGTGGAACATGCTGAGCACGGCGTCGAACTTGCCGTCACGCGCCCGCAGGTAGACCGTGTCCGACGGGAACGGCCCCTCGACGGCGAACTGCATCGCCTTGGCCTTCTCGACCGCGGGCGTGATCACATCGATCTCCTCGCGCCCGAAATTGCCGCCGTCACCGGCATGCGGGTTGAGCGCCGCCACGGCGATGCGCGGCCGGGCAAAGCCCGCTGCCTGCATGGCGTTGTGGGTCAGGCGCAGTGCGTCGAGAATTCGGTCCACGGTGATCAGCGAGCTCACCTTGGCCAGCGGCACGTGCGACGTGACGCGCGCGTTCCAGATCTTCTCCAGCACGTTGAACTCGCCATAGGTGCCCTTGTGCGCGAGCACGTCGGCGGCGAGTTGCAGCTCGTCCTCGTAAGGGTTGCCGGCGAGGCGCAGCGCCGTCTTGTTGAACGGCGTGAAGCACAGCGCGTCGACCAGACCGCGCCTGGCCAGGTCGAGACCGTGCTTGAAATTGGTCATGGCGAAACCGCCGCCTTCCGCCGAGGCCTTCTGCAATGTGATGGCGGCGGGATCAAGGTGGCCGAGATCGAGAAACACAGGCTGGCCCAAAGCAAGCCGCGCATCCTCGGCGCGCTTCACCACCGGCAGCTTCAGCGACACCTTGGCGATTCGCTCGCCTTCGGCCAGGACGCGGCGGTCGCCGATCACGAGGATGGCGGCCTGACCTGCCGTCTCCGGCATGGCAAGCAGCCGGGCCATCAGCTCCGGGCTGATGCCGCAGGGATCCCCCATCACCAGACCGACACGCGCGGGTAGAACGTCGCTCATGTTTCCTCCGTGAGGCCCCCTTTATGACTCAGGCGGCCGGGGCAAGTCATCCTGAATGTTGCATTCAGAATTCAGAAGGGGCAGAGTCCCAATCGCGACGCCTCAATGGCGCGCCGAAACAAGGGAGAAACGCCGTGATATCGATGAAATCGCTCACGCCGATGCTCGCCGCCTGTGCGGTCGCCATCGGCACCCTGACCTTTGCGAGCGCCGCCTCGGCGCAGACCGTCCTTCGCTACGCCCATGTCGGCGCGGACGGTGAGTCTCAGACCCGCTACGCCACCGAGCTGGCGGCGCTGATCAGGCAGAAAACCGAAGGCCGCGTGGACATCCGCGTGTTCCCCGGCTCACAGCTCGGCAACCTCAGCGAGATGGTCAACGGGGTGCGCATCGGCTCGATCGCCATGGCGCATCACGACTTCGCCTCCCTCGACCGCATCGTTGAGGATGTCGGCGTATTCAACTCGCCGTTCATCTACCGCGACGCCCGTCATGCGATGAAGGCGACCGACGCCAAGACCTCGCCGGTGCTGCAGGACATCAACAAGCAGCTCGTCGAAAAGGGCGGTGTGCGCATCGTCGGCAATTTCTATCGCGGGGCACGCCAGCTCTCGGCCAAGTTCGCGGTGAAGAGCCCTGATGATCTCAAGGGCCGCAAGATCCGCGGCGTCCCCATCAAGCTGTGGAACACCATGCTCGGCGGCATGGGCGCCATCCCCACACCGGTCGAGATCACCGAGCTCATGACGGCGCTCTCCACCGGCGTGGTCGATGGGCAGGAGAACCCGCTCAACAACATCATCGCCCAGCGCTTCTACGAGGTGCAGCCCTTCGTTATGATGACCAGCCACATGGAATCGGTGCTGGCCCTGTTCATCAACGAAGCCGTCTGGCAGCGCCTGCCGGCTCGCGACCGCAGCCTGTTCGAGGAAGCGGCCGCCGAAATGGCAGGGCGCTCGCTGCAATGGGCGGACGAGGGCGTGAAGAAGGATCAGGACTTCCTGCGCTCCAAGAACGTGACCATCATCGAGGCCAAGGACGGCCTCAACATCAACGCCTTCCGCACCGCCGTCGGCGCGCAGATGGCGAAGGACTTCCCCAACTGGACAGGCCACATCCAGAAGATCCAGGCCATCCAGTAACGCAAGCCGCATAGCCGCTCGTCATGCCGGCCTTTGCCGGCATGACGAGCGGAGCGGATCCGCCGCCCGCGAGACCCTCCATGATCCTCCATTACATCCGCAGCGCCTGCGTGGTGATTGGCTGTTTCGCGCTGGCCGCGATTGTCGTGTTGCCCGCCAGCCAGATCGTGCTGCGCGAGCTCGGTGCGCCCTTCATTGGCATGGAGGAGCTGGCGCGCTACTTCATGATCGTTGTCACCTTCGTCGGCATTCCACTGGTCAACCACGAAGGCGGCCATATCCGCATGGACGAGATTCACCGCTTCATCCCGCTCTCGGCATCGCAGGTTCTGCGGGTAATCATCGCCATCGTCTCCGGCACCGCCTTTGGCGTCGTGGTCGTCGCCATCTACTCGTCGGTGCGTATCACAATGGGCAGCTCGACGCCGACCCTCGGCATCCCCTTCTGGCTGTTCAACGCACCGGCCATGTTCGGGTTGGCGCTGGGTGCTCTCGAGTTCGTCCTGCAGGCCTGGCGAGTTGCCCGTGGCCAGGACGACGCGGCCGCACCGCGGATCGTCTGAGAGGCCACCATGGACGCCACCGTTCTCGTCATCGCGACCTTCGTCGTACTCTTCATCCTCGGCTTCCCGGTGGTTATCGCCGTGTTGATGCCCTCGATCATCTACGTGCTGTGGGAAGGCATCCCGCTGGCCATGGTCGGCCAGCGCACGGTCTACGCTCTCGACTCCTTCCCGTTGATGGCGGTGCCGATTTTCATTTTCGTCGGTGCCCTGATGAACTCGTCGGGCATCACCACGCGCATCTACAAATTCGCCGCTACGGCGTTCGGCCGCCTGCCCGGAGGCCTCGCCCAGGTCAACATCGCCGGCAGCCTGATCTTCTCCGGCATGTCGGGCGCCGCTCTGGCCGATGTCGGCGGCCTCGGCCGGGTCGAGATCAAGGCAATGAAGGAGCACGGCTTCAAGCCGGCCTACGCCTCGGCCCTGACCTGCGCCTCGGCCATCGTCGGGCCGATCTTCCCGCCGAGCATCCCGCTGATCATCTACGCCTCCGTCGCCAATGTCTCAAGCGTGCAGCTTTTGCTCGCCGGCATCGGCCCGGCGCTGATCTGCGTCCTCATGCTCTCGATCACCGTGGCCGTCGTCGGCATCATCGGAAATCACCCGCGCGCCGCGCGCTGGCCGACGATCGGCGAAGTGTGGCGCGACTTCGTCCCCGCATTCCCCGCTCTGTTCACGCCGGTGCTGCTGATCAGCGGTATGCTGCTGGGCTACTTCACGCCCACCGAGGCCGCGGCGGTCACCGTCGTCTACATCCTCCTGGTCAGCGCCTGCTACGGCGAGTTCGACCTGCACCACATCTATCTGGCAGCCATCGACACCATCAAAGGCACGGCGGCGATCATGGCCATCGTCGCGGTAGCCGCGATGTTCGGCTGGATCCTCGCGGTCGAGCAGGTGCCGCAATGGTTCAACGGCTGGATTACCGGCATCAGCAACGACCCGCTTGTCCTGCTGCTGATCCTCAACGTCATCCTGCTGATCGTTGGTATGTTCATCGACAGCACCACGGCGACGCTGCTGCTCGTTCCCATCCTCTGCCCTCCCATCGTCGCCGCCGGCGTCGACCCGATTCAGCTCGGCCTGATCGTCATCTTCAACCTGATGATCGGCCTAGTGACACCGCCCATGGGCCTGTCGCTGTTCCTGATGAGCGACATCGCCAAGGTGCCGATGCGCGAGATCCTCAAGGCGATGATCCCCTTCTATCCGCCCCTGCTGCTGACGCTGGCCATCATCACGCTGGTGCCGGAGGTGTCGCTGTGGGTTCCCGACCTTTTGAAGTAGCGTAGGGATGATGGCCAACCGCTCCGAGTCCCTGCCTGCCGCCGAGATCGTGCCCATACGGCGTGCGAGCCTGCACGATGAGGTGGTCAGCCGGGTGCGCGACATGATCGTCGAGGGCCAGTTCAGCTTCGGCACCCGCATCCACGAAGGCCGGCTCTGCGAGCAGCTCGGCATCTCGCGCACGCCACTGCGTGAGGCACTCAAGGTACTCGCCACCGAGGGCCTGGTCGACCTCTCGCCCAACCGCGGCGCCATCGTGCGCGAGGTGACGCCCAAAGACATGCGCGACATGCTGCGGGTGCTGGGCCAGCTCGAGGCCCTGGCAGGCGAGCTCGCCTGCGCCAATGCCAGCGAGGCCGATATCGCCGCCATCCATGAGATGCACCAGCGGATGATGGAGCACTATACGGCCCGCAACCGCATGGAGTATTTCAAGCTCAACCAGGCAATCCACAGCGCCTTCGTGCGCCTGGCCGACAACCCGACCCTGCAGGCGATGCACGAGACCCTGCAGGCGCGCATAAAGCGCATCCGCTACATCGGCAACGACCGCGACACGCAGTGGCACGACGCGGTCGACGACCACGAGAAGATGATCGCCGCCCTGCTCAAGCGCGACGGCCCGGCCCTCGGCCGGGTGCTGCGCTTTCATCTCGAGCGCACCTGGGACCGGGTGCGCAACGTGCTGGATGTCGGCGACCTCTAGAATGACGCGCGCGAAGGAGAGCATCCCATGACGGCACAGGCGGCGATCGGCTTCATCGGTCTTGGCCTGATGGGGCAGGGCTTCACCAGGCGCCTGGCGGAGAGTGGCTTCAAGGTTACCGGCTACGACATTGTCGCCGACAAGGTGAAGGCGGCCTCCGCCCATGGTGTCGCGGCAGCCGCCTCACCCGCCGCCGTGGCCGCCGCCAGCGACATCGTGCTTGTCTGCGTCACCTCGACCGATGCAGTGCAGGAAGCCGTGTTCGGCAGCGGCGGGATCGCCGAGACCCCCGGTACAGGCAAGGTGCTCGTCGACCACTCGACCACCGAGGTCGAGGCCACGAAGCAGTTTGCCGCCGACCTGTTGAAGCGCTCGGGCATGAAATGGGTGGACGCGCCGGTGTCCGGCGGCCCGGGGGCCGCCGCATCCGGCTCGCTCGCCATCATGGCCGGCGGCAACGCGGACGCCATCAGGCAGGTCGAGCCGGTGATGGCAAGACTGGCGGCGAAATTCACCCCTATGGGCGACGTGGGTGCCGGCCAGATCACCAAGATGATCAACCAGGTGCTGGTGCTGACCAACTACTGCGTGATCGCCGAAGCCATCAGGCTGGGCGAGAAATGCGGCATCGATGTTGCGAAGATTCCGGAGGCGCTGGCCACCGGTCATGCCGGCAGCAATCTTCTCAAGGACGTGACGCCGCGGCTGGTCGGCCGAGACTTCGCGCCGCGCGGCTATATCCGCCAGGTGCTCAAGGACCTCGACATGGTCCATGACCTCGCCAAGGAGGTGAAGGCACCCACCCCCATGGTCTCTCAGGCCGCGTCTCTCTACCGCCTGATGGTCGCCCGCGGCCACAGCGAGCTCGATGCCTGCGCGGTGATGCGCCTCTATCTCGACGAACCCGTCTGATCCGGTCATGGCAGGCCTCGAGATCGTCGACGCGCACCACCATTTTTGGGACCTCGACGGCCCCCTGCACTACCCGTGGCTCGAGGATGCGCCGCTAGCGACGTTCCGCTACGGCGACTACTCCGCCATTCGCCGCTCCTATCTGCCGCAGGACTTCCGCCACGACACGGCCCGCCATAACGTCGTCGCGACCGTGCACATGGAGGCGGAGGTGCGGCACGACCAGGAAGTCGCCGAGACGCGCTGGATCCACGATATCGCCGAGCGCCACGGCTTGCCGACCGCCTGTATCGGTCACGCCCGTTTCGAGTCGGAGGACATCGCGGCGGTGCTAAAGGGGCATGCCGCCTATCCACTCATGCGCGCCATCCGCCAGAAGCCGGCGGCTTCGCGCTCGGCCATAGAGATCGTCAGAGGCGCACCCGGCTCCATGGGCGACCCGGTCTGGCGACGCGGCTACGCCCGCCTCGCCGATCACGGGCTGCACTACGAGTTGCAGACACCCTACTGGCATCTTCCTGAGGCGGCGGAGCTGGCGCGCGCCTTCCCGGATATTCGCATCCTGCTCAACCACACCGGTGTGCCCCACGATCGCAGCGCGGCGGGTGTCGCGGCCTGGCGGGAAGGGTTGGCCGCCTTTGCCGCCGAGCCCAATACGCGGATCAAGATTTCCGGCATCGGCGAGGCGGGGCAGACGTGGACCGTCACATCCAACCGGCCCATCGTGTTGACCGCCATCGAGCTCTTTGGCGTCGACCGCTGCCTCTTCGCCAGCAATTTCCCGGTCGACAGCCTCTGCGGCAGTTACGACGCGATCTTCGACGGCTTCAAGGAGATCGTCGCCCACATGCCGGATGCCGACCAGCGGAAGCTGTTCCGCGACAACGCGCTTCGCGAGTACCGGATCCGCCTCTAGAGCCGATTCCGATCACGCTTCGGTCTGGCCGGCGTTCCGTTGAACTCCAAGTATCCTTTGGGGATCGATGGGGGCATCCGGGGTTCTGGTGACAGAAATCTGATCGAAAATCCAGCCTGCTTGACAGCTCTCAATCAGTGGGTTTGACGGAAAATCCGGGCGGCAAAATTCGCCTGGTTCTTAGTTCATGAAGGCTAACACCACGACTACTTCGCAACACGCGCACCTCGATCTCCGTCCGACCTTGATCAAGTGATGCAGTTGCGATGCTTCTGTCGAGTAAATCTAAGCAGCCGGCTCCGGGTTCCGAGGAATTGCTATTGAGCTGTTCGGATTGTCGCCTCGAATGCTATCCGGCTCTGGTCGCCAAGCGTCGAGTACCTGAGACGCATGCCGTAGAATTTCTCGATACAGTCGAAAACGCCGACGCGTGCTTCGACACCTGAGAGATGGATATTCCGACTGACGCGCTCGGCGAGATAACGTCCTCGATGGCCGCATCGCATCGATCGGTACGGGACATGTTCATTGGGCACGCGACATCCTGGTCGACGACCAGCCGCCAAAATGCCTCGCCGTTATGCTGGCTGCTGCGATCCGAGTGCCGGAGTCCTGCCACGCCGCCTGCGAACTCGGCAATGTTGGCGAAGCCGCGTTGGACGTGTCGGTCATTCGTTATTGCGGCGCCACTTTGCACCGCCAATTGCGCCTCGATACAGATGGCAGTACTGCCATTTCACTGCCAAACTGAACCCCATTCCAACCCCATTCCACTGCCAAATCGACCCCATACGAGCACTGTGGACGGAGGGTGGGGGTCGCAAGTTGTTGACTTAGCGAGCAGAAAATGGCCTATTTTTCGGTACCTAAGATTCGGGAGCTAGGGGCCGGAGGTTCGAATCCTCTCGCTCCGACCAAATTTTTCCAGTGACTTAGCCGTCATTTGATCCGCGGAAGGTCTCCGAAGACCAATTCGCGTCGGTGTCCAGGATCTCCGGCAAAAAGGCGACTCGCGTCGATGACTTCAAGCCATTCGGCCATGGCGACCGAGACCGCTGAAATTCCCCGCGTCCTTGCAGAAATCGTCGCGCGGCGTGCGTCGATTGCCGAACTGGCCGGTCGCATCGACGTGCGGTCGGCGGCGGTTGCCGTGCTATGCGGGCGCGGGAGCTCGGGGCATGCGGCAACGTACCTGCGTTACCTCATCGAGACGCGTCTGGGAATCCCCGTATCTTCCGCAGCGCCATCCGTTTCGACCGTGTTCGGCGCCAAGCTCAAACTCACCGGCGCGCTGTTCGTCGTCATATCGCAGTCCGGGAAAAGCCCGGACCTGGTTGCGGCGACGAAGGCTGCTCGGGCGGGTGGAGCCCAGACGGTCGCAATCGTCAACGAGGCGGAATCGGCCGTCGCTATGGCGGCCGAACATGTGCTTGCGTTGCAGGCCGGGCGCGAAAGGTCCGTTGCCGCCACGAAATCGGTTGTCGCGTCGATGTTCGCGGGCGCCGAACTGGTTGCCGCTCTTGCCGACGATTCCAAGCTCCAGAGCGCGCTCGCCCGGCTGCCGGATCGGACGACGTCGGGATTGCGTCTCGATTGGGGAAGCGTGAGCGAAGCGCTGCAGAACGCATCTTGTTTATATACGACATCGCGCGGGTTCGGCCTCGGCCCCGTGCGCGAACTCGCTCTCAAATGTGCCGAGACGCTGAGATTGCCGGCACTTGCCTACAGTGCGGCGGAACTGCTCCATGGTCCGCGCGCGGCAGTCACGACCGGCACGCCGGTTCTCGCATTGCGCCTGGACGACGCCAGTGCAAGCGGGATCGATGCGCTAGCGCGCGATCTCGTCGCTTCCAAGGTTCCGCTGTTCCTTGCCGGCGGACCGGCTTCTGGCCTCCCCTGGATCGGCGACGATCATCCGGCAACTGACGCGATCGCGATGCTCGCACCTGCGTATCTGATGATCGAGCGGGCGGCCCGAATGATGGGATACGATCCCGATCGTCCGCCACATCTGTCGAAAGTGACCGAAACTCTCTGATTCGGCGTTTCAGATCGCGGAAGCGTCACGGACGGAAACGGCACCCGCGACCGACCGGACGTCGACCCGCGCTTCGAGACGGAGGATGGCCGCACGAGTCGGAACGGTACGCGCACCGCCGACATGCGATACCGCGAACGCGCCACAGGCCGTGGCGCGGGCAAGGCAGGCAGCAGGCGAAGCGCTGTCGATCCACGCGTCGATGAAACCGGCGGCGAACGCGTCGCCAGCACCCGTCGCATCGACGACGTCGACGGCCAGCGCCGTCGACGCGAGCTGCCGAGTGCCATCGGACCAGATCGCCCCCTGCCGGCCCCGCTTCAGAACGACCGTCGGCCCGCTCGTCGCGAGCATCTGGAGGAGCGGTTCGGGCCGGTCGACCGGCAGTCCCGTCAGGGCGGCGGCCTCGGGCGCGTTGGGAATCAGCAGGTCGACGGCTCGCGCCAGCGCCAATGCACCTGGCAGCCGGATCGCGGCGTCGTCCCATGCCACGTCGAGCGAGATCGTGATCCCGCATTCGCGCGCAACGTCGATCAGCCACCGGGCATCAAGAAGCGTGGCGAGTTCGGCGACGTGCAAGTGCCGAACGCCGCCTTGTCGCAGACGATCTGCGAGACTGTCGGGAACCGCCGGACCCGCACGGTGCGTGACGAAGGATCGGTCGTCGCCGACCGCGAGCGCCACGGTCAGCTGGGGCCCGCCGTCGAAACGCTGGAGCAGCGAAAGCCCGACTCCCGATTTGCGGAGTTGCGGCTCGAGCGTGCACGAGACCGGATCGGTTCCGAGCGACGCGGCGAGCTCGACACTCCGGCCAAGGTTGTGAAGGAACGCCGCCGAAATGAGCGCACCGCCGCCGGGCGTCACGACGACGGCGTCCGCATAGTGCTCGCGACCGATCTGCGGCATCGCCTTCAGGCCGGTCATCACGATGTCGGCGTAGAGACGGCCGACGCAGACAATGGCACCCTTCGTTTTCACGCAGTCAATCCATGGCGGATCGCGCGCCCGCCAGCCGTCTCGAACAAATGGAGGTTCGCCGGATCGGCACCGAGCATGACGCGGTCGCCCGGTCGCGGCAGGACACGGTCCGCGCATTTGGCGACGACTTCGTGCGGGCCCATCTGGCCATAGACGAGCGCGTCGTGTCCCAGCGGCTCGACGACCTTCACGACCGCTTCGGCGCGGATCGGGGCCGAAGCGCCGCCGGCGAGGACTCGCAGGTCGTCCGGCCGGACGCCCACGGTGAGTTCGCCCGGAACCTGCTCCGGCGATGCGAGCGACACGAGACCTTCGATCTCGATGCGGCCGGAGACATTTCGGGCCGAAAACATGTTCATCGATGGCGATCCGATGAATCGCGCAACGAACATGTCGACCGGCCGCCTGTAGATCTCGTCGGGCGTACCCGTCTGGAGAATCTCGCCGTCCTTCATGATGACGATACGATCGGCGAGCGTCATCGCCTCGACCTGATCATGTGTCACAAACACGATCGTACGACCCAGCGTCTGATGGAGCTTCTTGATCTCGAGACGCATCTGCGCGCGAAGCTGCGCATCGAGATTCGAAAGAGGCTCATCGAACAGGAACACGGCGGGATCACGGACCATCGCACGGCCGATCGCCACGCGCTGGCGCTGGCCACCGGAAAGCTCCGACGGGCGGCGATGCATCAGGTCGGTCAGGCCGAGCTTCCCGGCGATGTCTGCGACACGCCGTTCCTTCTCGACCTCCGGCATTTTCCGCGCGCGCAGGCCGAAGCCGATGTTCTTGGCGACCGTCATGTGCGGATAGATCGCATAGTTCTGGAAGACCATCGCAATGTCGCGGTCCTTCGGTTCGATACGGTTGACGACGCGCCCGCCGATCGAGATTTCGCCTTCGGTGACATCTTCCAGTCCGGCGATCATGCGCAGCGTCGTCGACTTGCCGCACCCAGATGGCCCGACAAGCACGACGAATTCGCCGCTGACGACGGAAAGGTCGATGCCCTTGACGGCTTCCACCTTGCCGTAGCGCTTGACCAGTTTCGTTAGGGTGATTTCGGCCATTCGTCTGTTCCTATCCACGCGCGACAAGTCGGCCAAAGGCCGCGTCGAGTGCTTCTGCCTGGGTGGTCTCGCGCGTAAGTATCTCGGTGGCTTGCCGCGAGAAAGCGGCAGCCTGCGCGCGATACCCTGCAAGGGCCTCGCGCATCGGTTCGGGCGCCGGACCGCCGGGGAGTGTGCGCACGGCGACGAAATTCGCGGGCGACACCACCGTGCGGAAGCGCGCCTCGTCGATTTTAGCAGGGCGTCCGGCGGCATGCCGGAACGCCGTGGCGAACGGCGCATAGCCGGCGGCGGCAAGCGATGAGCCGGCGGCGACGACGGCGCGCGCTGTCGTGGCGGCGATTTCGTGCGCTTGCCGGAACGACAGGCCTTCCTCGCGTACGACGCTGTCGGCCAATTCGGTGATTGTGGCGCAGCTGCGGTCAAGATTGGCCGACACGCGCGCGGCGTCGATCCGCACGGCGCGGATCAGGCCCGCCAGAAGGTCGGTGGCGCGACCGGCATCGACGAAGGCGGCATGGCAGGCGGCCTGCACTTCGCCCTCGATGTCGTTCATGTCGGTGAAAGGCGTGTTGTGGACGATCGAGACCGCGGTTTCCGCGCGGCCGGCGGCGAGCGAGGCGAGAAGGCGCGTGTGCTCGATCGGCACGGGATTGCGCTTCTGCGGCATTATCGACGAGATCTGGACGAAGCCGTCGGGGACGTGGAGTTGGCCGACCTCGAACCCGGACCAGTACTGGAAATCCTGCACGATGCGGCCAAGATGCAGCATCGAAAGGCGCAGGGCCGAATAGGGCGCGGTGACGTAATCCGCTGCCGCGATGCAGCCGTAGCTGTTCTGCCGGATGCGCGCGAAGCCGAGCAGTTCGGCCATGCGGCTGCGGTCGAGCGGGAACCCGGTTGTGGTGATGGCACCAGCTCCCATCGAACTCTGGTCGACGATGGCCCGCGCGGCGACGAGGCGTTCGATGTCGGCGATGAGTATCTCGATATATGCCGACAGATAATGTCCGAACGTCGTCGGTTGGGCAGGCTGGCCGTGCGTATAGGCGACGACAAGCGTCCCGACCTCGGCTTCCGCTTTGGTGATCGTCGCATCGAGCAGGGCGCGCATCTTGGCGAGATGCCCGTCGATCCGTTCTTTCAGCACGATCTTGAAGATCGTGTGGTCGATGTCGTTGCGGCTGCGTCCGATATGCAGGCGGCCGGCGACGTCGGGATCGAGGCGGTCACGCAGAGCATGCTCGATCAGGAAGAACAGGTCCTCGACTTCGCCGGTATAGGGGATCGACTTCAGGTCGAGTGACTTCTCGATGTCGGCAAGTGCCTTCGCGATGGCGCTTGCTTGCGCATCCGGCAGGATTCCGGTTTCGTGGAGCATGACGCAATGCGCGCGGTCGATGCGGCGGAAGGCGTCAACGAACGTGGACTTCGCCCCCTCGAAGAGAGGCGCCAGAACCGTGTCCTTGAAGACGGGAGCGGGGAACCGGTCGTCTGAACCGGCGAGCGGAGCGGACATCGGATTATCCTTTCAGCCCGGCGAGGACGACGCCGCGGATGATGTAGCGCTGGAAGATCAGGAAGATGAGAAGCGTGGGGATCGTCGCGAGGCTGGCGCCGGTCATGATCAGTTCCCAGTCGATCTGCTGTTCGACCGAAAACGTCGTGAGGCCGACCGGGAGCGTGTAGAGCTTCGGCGACGTCGTCACGATCAGCGGCCAGAGAAAGGCCGTCCAGTTACCGAGGAAGACGAAGATCGCGAGGGCGGAAAGCGCCGGCGTCACGAGCGGCATCGCGATCGTCCACCAGATCGCGAACTCGCCCTGGCCATCAATGCGAGCGGCGTCGAGGAAATCGTCGGGGACGGTCTCGAAGAACTGCTTCATCAGGAACGTGCCGAAGGCTGTCATGATGCCTGGAAACATGATGCCCCATGTCGTGTCGAGCCAGCCGAACGTGGCCGACATCATGTACCAGGGGATCACGAGCATTTCGGTCGGGATCATCAGCGTCGACAGGATCGCGAGAAAAACGAGATAGCGGCCGCGGAAGTGGAACTTCGCCAGCGTGTAGCCGACGAGACTGTCGAAGAAGACGTTCGACAGCGTCACGACGGTGGCGATGAAGAGCGAGTTCAGGAACCACCGGGCGAAGCGTCCGTCCTTCAGGACGTGAACATAGTTCTCCAGCGTGGGTTCGCGCGGGATGAGCGTGAGTTGGTAGACCTCGTGCGGATGCTTGAACGACGTCATCAGCATGTAGAAGACGGGCGTGACCATCAGGACGCCGCCGATTGCCAGAAGCGTCCATGCGATGATGCGGCCGGGGCGAAGGTCGGCGAGATGGGCCGGTAGCTGCGGCACGCTGGCCATGGTCAGCGGTCCTTCATGATGCGGAGCTGGAGCAGGGAGATGGCGAGCAGTACGACGAACAGAACGACGGTCTGCGCGGCTGCATATCCGAGTTCGTAGGAGCGGAACGCGGTCTGGTAGATCAGCAGCACGAGCGGCTTGGTCGAATCCAGCGGACCACCGGGATCGTTCGTCGTCATGTTGTAGACTTGGTCAAAGATTCGCAGGTATCCGATCGACGAGAACACGACGAGGAAGATTACGGTCGGCCGCATCAGCGGGATCGTGATCTCGCGCAGGATTGTCCAGTCCGACACGCCGTCCATGCGCGCGGCCTCGTAGTAGCTGGTCGGGATCGCGCGCAGGCCGGCCATGAAGATGATCACCTGGAAGCCGAGCCCGTGCCAGATCGCGGTTGCGAGAATCGACGGCAACGCGTTCGTCGTCGAGGCGAGGAACGCGATCTGCGGCAGGCCGAGACTGGAGATCGCATTGTTGATCACGCCGATCGGGACGGGTTGGTAGAACCAGCGCCAGACCCATGCCATTGCGGCGGCCGTCGTCAGGAACGGCAGGAAGTAGAGTGCCCGGATGAGCCCTTGCATGAACCGCACGCGGTCCAGCTGGTAGGCGACGAGGAAAGACAGCACGATCGACAGCGGCGTGCCGACAATGAGGTAGATGAACGTGTTCGCGAAGACCTTCCAGAATACGGGGTCGTTCGCGAGGCGGACATAATTGTCGAAGCCAACCCAGCGTTGCTCACCGATCAGACGCCAGGAATGCAGGGAGACGTAGAAGGATTCGAGCGTGGGATAGAAGCGGACGAGGACATAGAACGCGAGCGGAACCGCAAGGAACGTCCAAGCCCAGACAACCCGCTTCTGTTCGATCGTTCTGTTCGCGTACCAACTCATTGCTGACTGGAATGGCCCCGCGGACCGGTCCGCGGGGCCACCTCCGTCACTTCTTGTAGAAGCCGTCGAGCAGTTTCTGCTCGGCTTCCGCCATGATCTTCAGCGACACCGCCGGATCCTGGTTCTCGAGAAGGATGCGGCTGACCGCATCCATCACCATCTGGCGCTGGGCGGACTCGTCGACGAAACGCGTGGCGTGCGCTTCCTTGAGGCCGGCTACGAACGGGCCGTAGATCGGACTTTCGGTCGCAGCTTTCGAATTGGCGGCCGCTTCGCGCGCCGGCAGCTCGCCGGTGACGTCGAGCCAGTGCTGCATCGCATCCGGCGTCGTCACGAAGGCGAGGAACTTCGTCGCGGCGTCGAGTTTGGTGCCCTTCGAGGAAGCCGTGATGCCGTTCACCCAATAAGAACCGTAGTTCGAACGGATTCCGTTATGGCTGGGCAGCGGAGCGACGACCCACTCGAGGCCCCGGGTACGCTCGAGCGCGCCGATGCGGAAGTTGCCGTCGACCATCAGGCCGGCGCGCTGGGCGCGGAAGGCCGCCTGCGGCTCGTCCATGAATCCGCGCGCGGTGACCTTGTGGGTGCGGAAGAGATCGACATACCAGGTCAGCGCCTTCAGGCCGGCCTCGGAATTGTACGTGACCTGCCTGCCGTCGGCCGAATAGGGCGTGCCGCCGAACTGTCGCACGAGCACTTCGCGCCACCAATGCTGGTCCTGCCATTCCACGCCGGCGCCGATGCCGACCTGCGTGATGTTGCCCGAGGCGTCGCGCTTGGTCATCTTCTTGGCCGCGTCGAGGAGGGCGTCGAGCGTCGCCGGCGGCTTCGCGGGGTCGAGGCCGGCTTCCTTCATCAGGCGCGTATTGTAGAAGACCGACAGCGACCGTACCGCGGTCGGCAGCGCAAAGTACGCGCCGTCGCGTTTCATTTCGCGGATCATCGGGAAAAATTCGGATTCGATCTTCGCAGCCGGGAAGGCAGCCGCGGGCAGCGGCTGCAGGATCTTGCTCGCGTGAAAATCGTCGAGCCATCCGTAGAAGAGCTGAACCACGTCCGGGCCCTGGCCGGCGGCCATCGCAGCCGAGACCTTCGTGCGGTAGTCGTTGTAGGGAAAATTGACGTGCTTGACCTTGATTGCGGGGTTGGCGGCCTCGAACCGCTTGATCAGTTCGTCCATCGCGCGAACGCGCGTCTCGAAGGTGTACTGCCAGTACTCGATCTCGACGGGCTGGGCCTTGGCCCCGCCTGCGAGGCCGACGGCGAGCAGCGCTGCCGCGGCAAGGCTCTTCAGAATCCGCATCCTGATCTCCCTCGTGTTATGCCGGGCGGTTCACGTTGCGCGCCGCGGCGAATGCCAATGAATTCGCGATTATGAAGCGCATGGGGCCATCGGCAAGTCAATAACCCAAATCTGTTGAATTAATCGAAGGGGCTCCCTAGGCTTGTCGCATGCGCGATATGCCTTCCAATGTCTACGACACGCGCGAACACAACCGGCGCGTTGTCCTGCAGGCACTTCGCCGGTACGGAACGCTCAGTCGGCCCGATCTTGCGCGCCTCACCGGTCTGTCGGCGCAAGGTGTCACGAATATTGCCGACGAATTGCTGCGTGATCGCCTCGTTCGCAACGCCGGGCGGCGTCGCGGCGGCCGCGGCCAGCCGCCACTCGATCTGGCCATCGATCCGGCCGGTGGCGCCACGATCGGCGTCGAACTGCGGCATGACGCGATGGTCGTGGTGCTGGCCGACCTCCAAGGCGTAGCGCTGCGCCAGAAGACGGTACCATTGCCTTCCGCCGATCCGCAGACTGTCGCGCGTGCGCTCCCCAAGGCGATCGGCAGCTTCTTGGCGCTCGCGGCGTCCAAGGCAGCCGGTCCGATCATCGGCATCGGAATCGTGGCGCCTTGGCCGACTAGAGGCGCATCGGGCGCGCGCCGCAGCACCGAGCTTCCGGGCTGGGACCACCTTGCGGATCCGAGCGCCTTCCTGACCGGGGCGCTCGGCTACGACGTCGTGATCGAGAACGATGCCGCCGCCGCTGCCCTCGGCGAGCACCTGATGGGAGCCGGCCGTAGGTATTCGCGCGTGGCCTGCCTCTACATGGGGCGGGGTCTCGGTCTCGGCCTTGTGCTTGACGGGCGCCTCTATCGCGGCGCGACCGGGAACGCGGGCGAGATCGGCCATGTCGTCGTCGAGCCTGGCGGGAGGCCATGTTTCTGCGGCCAGCGTGGCTGCCTCGAACGCTATGTGTCGCTTGAAGCCGCACTCGCCGATCTCGGCGTGCCGGCACTCGACGCGAAAGTCGATGCGAGCCTGCTGGGGCGCTGGCTCGATGGCGCCGCAATCCGGCTCGCGGATGCTGTCGTCATGATCGAGAACCTGTTCGATCCCGACACGATCCTCATCGCCGGACTTTCCCTGCAACTGGTCGAGGGGATCGTCGCGCGGCTTGGCCGCCTGCCGGCATCGTTGGCACCGCGACCCGGTCCGCGTGTCCTGCAGGGCGAGTGCGGACCCTATAGTGCGGCACGCGGAGCTGCATCGTTGCCACTCTACGGCCGTGAAGCGCCGCATCTGGCGACCCGGGCTGCGATGTCACGCGCATGAACGGTGACGCGTTGCGGCTGGAAGCCGAGGCGGCCGCGGATCGTACCTGGGGGCTGGAACTTGCGCTTCGCGGATTGACGGGCACGCTGTCGCTCCTGCAGGTCGGCGCGCATCCGGACGATGAATCCAGCAGGCTGATCGCGACTCTTGTTCGTCGGCACGCAATGACGGTCGGCTATGCTTGCGCGACGCGCGGTGAAGGCGGGCAGAATGCGCTAGGACCGGAACGCGGGGCTGCCCTCGGCGCTCTTCGGACCGACGAGATGGAAGCCGCAGCAGCACGGCTCGGAATTTCCATGCACTGGCTTGCGGAACTTGGCGACGAAGCGCTGTGCGATTTCGGGTTTTCGAAGAGTGCGGAAGATACGCTGCGCCGTTGGGGGCATGCTTTTGCGCTGGAACGGCTCGTGCGCTGCATCCGGCTGATGCAGCCGGACATCCTGTGCACGACCTTCCGCGACGTCGATGGCCAGCACGGGCATCACCGTGCGATTTCGCGACTTACGGCGGAAGCGTTCGGAATTTCGGGCGATGTCGCTGCGTTTCCCGAACATGCCGCCGAAGGTATCGGGGCATGGAAACCGTCGCTCCTGTACGAACCAGCCTGGTCGGGTGCCGACGGAACTTACGACGATATGGCGCCGCCGTCAGGACACGTCCAAGTCGACGTTGGCGAGTGCGATCCGGCAAACGGCGTTCCATACGCGCGAATCGGCGAGTGGTCGCGCGTCTGCCACCGCACGCAGGAAATGGGACAGTGGGTCGAGGCGGGGCCGCGCGCCGTTTCGCTCAGGCTCGTCGCGCGCAACGACGGCGGCATCGTCGTCGCCGACCGGCTCGGCCAATCGCTGCCGGCCACGCTGCGCGAATTGGCGGTGACGACAGGTATTCCGGAACTTGGAAGGGTGCAGGACGCGATCGAGGTCGCGCGTGCCGAGATGCCGGATCGGGCGGCGGTAATCCGCCATCTCGAAGCTGCGCGACGCATCCTCGGGACGATCCGGATCACCGAACCGCTTGCCGATCCGCTGAAGCGCAAGGACGCGCAGATACAGGATGCGATCCGTCTTGCGGTGGATCATGCTGGCCGATGTCCGCCTCATCCGGTCCGAATTCCAGCGCCGGCCGTCAGGCGCGACGTGCGACCGGATGATGTCATCCGCCCCGATGGCGCGCGCATTGCCTATCTGGGCGGCGGGCTCGATACGGTCGGCGACTGGATCGCCGCATTGGGGATCGACAGGGTCGATCTGCAGAATTTCGATCCGGCGGTATTCGCGCGTGGGGGGTTCACGACCGCGCTCGTCGGTATCCGCGCGTTCGAGCGGCGCGACGACCTTCGGGCGAATGTCGAAGCGCTGCATGATTTCGTCCACGCGGGCGGCCATCTCGTGACGTTGTACCATCGCGCCGGAAAGGGCTGGATGCCGGAACGCATGCCACCCGCCCGCATCGAGATCGGTTCGCCGAGCATCCGCTGGCGCGCCTGCGATCCGGAAGCGCAGGTTGAGATAGTCGTTCCCAATCATCCGTTGATGGAAATTCCCAACCGGATCGGACCGGCGGATTGGAATGGTTGGCGACGGGAGCGCGGCCTCTATTTTGCGAGCGCCTGGGATCCGGCCTATGTGCCGCTGCTGCGCGTGACCGATCCGGGCGAAGAACGGCATCTCGGAAGCCTGCTTTCCGGCCGCTTCGGGAAGGGAAGACACACGCACGTTGCACTTGCCCTCCATAACGAGATCGAGTTCGGCACACCCGGTGCGTTGCGCCTGATGTGCAACATCGTCTCGCCGCCGGACTGAGCTCGAACGCCTGTTTCAGGTTCCTGTAGACGTCAACGGCCCGGCGGACGCGCCGGCTGATATCTTCCAAGGCGGCGGTATCGATTATTTTGCAATATGCGCGCCTCAATCTCCGTCCAACGTTGATCAAGCGACGCTGCTGCGCTCCTTCGATCAAATAGATCCAAATTGCCTGCTCGGAGTTTCGAAAAGGCACAATTCAACTATTGGCGCTATCGCCCCGAATGCTATCGGGTTCTCGCCGCCAAGCGCAAAGCACCTGAGACACGTGACGTAGAAGTTTCCGATCCAGCCGCTGGAATGCCTCGCTGCTGTATTGTCTGCCGCGATTTGCGCCGCCAGATGAGCCTCGACCTTCGCGCACGCCACGCGAAGCTGGAGCAGGGTACGGCGAAGTCAGTCGGCAATATTCCAAAGGAATCCCTTAGTGCAACTGCGATGCTGTAGTCGTTATCGATCTTATGCGAAGCGAGATGCCAAAAATTTCCGTCAAGCATCTCCGTCCAAGATCCACTACGTGGCCCGGTATGGAACCGATCTACTCGATCGGTCACCTGAGCCCACCCTATCCCCGTCGCTTTGGCGAACGCTTCCCTTAGAGTCCAGATGCGATAGAACTCTTCGAGCCCATATTGGAAGACGGCGGCTCGCTCCTGGGGCCCGAACGCCACTGCTGTAAGAGCGGAAACATCGCGCGGCTTGTGCCTTTCGATGTCGATACCCAGTGCGCCATGCCCGCACACGGCCGCCGCTGCGAACGATTTGGAATGTGCCAGTGAGATTGAAGGGCCAATCTCGCCGTCTGGGGCAATGAGATGTGGTTTGCCGCGCCGGTCTTTCGCGATCCGGAAACGGGATATTTCGCCAATTCCAGCAACAAGGAAGTGAGTCAATGCCCGTGCAAGCAACGATGCCGGTCGGTCGCCTGAAGCCATAAGATCGGCCGGTCCGGCCCACTTCCGAACGAAAGTTGGTGCATCCGGATCGTCCAGTCGCATCGACGCAAAGCTCAAATCCACGGCTGCAACCTGATGGGATTTAGACTTGTTCTTTAGTTATGTTATGTTGTGCGTGGCTATAGCGCTATTGAATTCAAAAAAGTATGCTGAAGTTCTACCAAATTTCATTGGAGGGGTAAGTTGGTGGGGGTATTGGCAAAGCGGATCCTGCTGGTCTGCGTGCTGGGGATATCCGTCGCGGCATGCAGGCAACCTCAGCCGATCAACAATGTAAATAATCACGCGATTCCGGGCATGGCGCAGCAGAAACTGACGGAAGAGAAGATTGGGGAACTGATTGTTCGGGCCGCCGTTGCAACCGATTGGAGTATTGAGCCGATCGGCGTCGGACGCTACCGAATCACAACTCGCTGGCGTGAGTTCAGCGCCGTCTCTGAGATCGCCTATACGCGCCAGAGTTACAGCATCCAGCTCGATCATTCACGGAATCTCAAAGAAAAGAACGGAATGATCCACCCTCGATACAATCAAAAAATACAGACGCTCACGGTCGAGATTGATCGGCAGCTGACCCTTGCCGCCCTAAATTGAGTGCGATGGTGCATCTTACTTTCCGCATAAAGGGCTGGGCCGGTTGGACGCCGAATGGCGGGGAATGCGGCATGTCCGATGCGTCGACGATGCCGTCGATGCTGCGCAGGCGAGTCGGGTCGCTCGGGCAGTCGGCGCTGCGCGCCGCTTGGGGCTTGCGCGGCGCCGAGAAGTCGCGACTTGTCTTCTCGTCCCGCCACGGTGAATTCGCACGCACGACGAAGATCATGGAGGCTCTGGCCCGGCACGAAGAAGTATCGCCGGCCGATTTCAGCCTATCGGTCCATCACGCGCTCGCCGGCCTGCTGTCCATCGCGACGGCCAACGGCAGGGGACACAGCGCCGTCGCCGCCTGCCGCGACAGTTTCTGCAACGCGTTTCTCGAGGCCGTGGCGAGTCTGGCCGAAGCGCCGTCGGAGGACGTCACGCTCGTCTACTACGACGAGCCGTTGCCCGCTCCGTTTGCCGACTTCGGCGCGTCCGACGAGGAGCATCTTGTACTGGCGCTGCTGCTGTCGGCCGCGGACGGCTCGCCCATGCGCATGACGATGCACGCGTGCAAGGTCGATGACGTGCCGACGGCGCGGCCCGCCGAAGCATTCCTGGCGTTCCTGCGGGAGGATCGCGCCAGCTGCGAGACCTTCGGCGCGCGACAGGTCTGGCGGTGGGAACGGTCCGATGTTCCGCATTGATTTCGGCTGGCGGCTCGTGGCGACCGGGGCGGCGTTCGCGTTCATCTTCGGCGGCGGCGGCCTGCTGGCAGTCACGGTGCTGCCGCTTCTCGCGCTGCTGCCGCACCGCTCGCATGAGCGCACGCAGTTCATCATCCACCGGATATTCCGGTTCTATGTCGGCATGCTGCAGGCGTCGGGCCTAATACGGCTCGTCCTCAAGGGCGCCGACCGGCTGCAGATGGCCGGTGGCCGGATCGTGATCGCCAACCATCCAACGTTGCTGGACGTCGTCCTGCTGATTTCGCTGATCCCGCGTGCCCAGTGCATAGTCAAGAGCGTGCTCCTGCTGCATCCGTTGCTCGGACCGCTGATGCGGCGGGCCGGCTATATCCCCAATGATCTCGGTGCCGACGAGATGGTGGCGGCCTGCACGGCGTCCTTGCGGGCGGGTGAATGCCTCATCATATTTCCGGAAGGAACGCGCACCGAACCCGGAAGTCTGCCCCGATTCCGCAGGGGGTTCGCGAACCTTGCCATCCTCACGCAGGCGACGATCCAGCCGGTGGTGATCACGTGCGTTCCTCCGACCTTGATCAAAGGCGAGCCGTGGTGGCGTATACCGCCACGGCAGCCCGCCTTCCAGCTCGTGGTAGAAGAGTGCATGGAAGCGAGCAGCTACATGAGTTATGGATATCGCGGTCTTGCGGCGCGAAAATTGGTGGGACAGCTTCAGAAATTCTATGCCGAGAAACTGGTCAATGCCTGATCTGGAAATCGAGATAAAGGAGCTGATCGTCGAGTGCCTGGCGCTTGAGGACGTTTCGGCCAGCGACATCGACAGCGACGAGGCTTTGTTCGGGGCGACCGGATTGGGGCTGGACTCGATCGACGCGCTGGAGCTTGGTGTCGCGCTGCGCAAGCGCTTCGGGATCAAGATCGACAAAGTCGACGAAGAGGTAAAGCTGCATTTCGCGACTGTGCGAAGCTTGGCGCGCTTCATCGCGACTCAGAGGGGGGCGTGATGCTGTCGAAAGACGAAGTATTCGACAAGTTGATCGGCTACTTCGAGGAACTGTTCGAGATTCCACGCGAAAAGATCGCAATGGAATCTCGGCTTTACGAGGATCTCGATCTCGACAGCATCGATGCAGTCGATCTTGTCGTGAAACTGCAGGAGCTGACCAACCGGCGCATCAAGCCCGAAGCGTTCAAGAGCGTCCGAACCGTCGCCGACGTGGTCAAATGCATCGAAGAGCTTCTGGCGGATGACACGACCGCGCGTTGATTCCTGGCTGGTTGTGGCGGGTCTGGGAGGGATCGTCTATCCGCCGTTGGTGTATTTCGGTCTGACGTCGGTTCCGCCTCTTGTGGTCGTGGCGTTCGCCCTGTGTCTGCTGCTCCTCCGCCTGCTTTGTGCGCGGCGCTTGGCCGATGCCGGCCGCTGGTCGGTTGCTTTCGCCGTCGCCATCGCCGTGCTGCTCGGGTTATTGTTCGTTTCGCCGGAGCTCGCCGTGAAGGCCTATCCGGTCCTGGTGAGCCTCGCGGTTGCGGCCGTCTTCGGCATGTCGCTGATCGCGCCGCCGAGCGCCATCGAGCGCATCGCGCGCCTGCGAGAGCCGCAACTGCCGCCCGAAGGTATTGCCTATACCCGTGCATTGACCGGGGTCTGGACGGCATTCCTGCTCGGCAACGCGGCCGTCTCCGCCGCGACCAGCGTGTGGGGATCTCTGGATGTCTGGACGTTGTGGAACGGACTGCTCGCCTACGTCGCTATGGGACTTCTGTTTGTTGGCGAGATCGCTTACCGCAGTTACGTACGCCGTCCCGCGTCATGAAATTCCAGACGCTTTCCGGGTTGCTTGCAGAGGGTAGGTCAGCCCCGCATCCAGTCGCGTTCCGGAATGGAACGACTGTAGATTTTTCGAGATTCCGACACGATGTCGCGATCGCGGCTGGCCGCCTGACGGGCTGCCGGAGTGGTGCATTGCTCGGCGACGATAGCTATGCGTTTGCCGTCGGCCTGTTCGGACTTTTGCAGGCTGGTGCCCGGGTCGTATTGCCGCCGAATGGGAATCCGGGCACGCTCTCGGTGCTTGCGGGCAGTTTCGAACGCGTCGTCGATGAAGGGATACTTGCACCGGGCGAGCCAGCCGATCTCCGCAAGCTCGATCCCGGCAATGCGCGCATCGATTTTTTCACCTCGGGCTCCACCGGAACACCCAAGCGCGTCGAGAAGGATCTGCGCGGCATCGAGGCGGAGTTGGCAACTCTCGACGGGGTGCTCGGAAATCTGCCGGCCGCTGGCCCCGTGATGGCGACCGTTCCGCATCACCATGTCTATGGCCTGACCTTCAAGATATTGCTGTCGCTGGCGACCGGCCGGCCGTTCAGTTCCGAGATGCAGGAATTCTGGGAAAGCGTCCTGCCGGCACTGACCGCGACGACGGTGCTAGTGACGAGTCCGGCCCATCTCGCACGGCTGGACGGGCTGCCGGCCATCGCCGCAGACGCCCATCCGGCAATCGTCCTGACGGCCGGAGCGCCGTTGTCGCTTGGGGCCGCCCGCGACAGCCTGCGCCTGCTGGGTAGCCTCCCTTTCGAGATATTCGGCACGACGGAAACCGGTGCCATCGCCACGCGCCGCCAGTCTGCCGAAGGCACGCCCTGGCTTCCGATGCCCGGCGTGGAAATTCGCCTTGATGCCGAATCGTGCCTGCAGGTGCGTTCGGCGCATGTCGGGCCGCGATGGATCGCGATGGCCGACCGTGTCGAACTGCAGGCAGACGGATTCCATTTCCTGGAGCGCGCGGATCGCGTGGTCAAGATCGAAGGCAAGCGCGTGAGTCTGGCCGAGGTCGAGAATACATTGCGGGAATTGCCGTGGATCGCGGACGCCGCCGCAACGATGCTGCCGGGGAAGATCGTACAGCTCGCCGCTGCGATCGTGTTGAACCGGCAAGGGACGTCGCAGTTGCAGGAGATCGGCGCCTTCCGTTTGGGCCGGCAGTTGCGCAGGACGCTGGCCGAATTCCGGGAGCCTGCCTGCCTGCCCAAGCGCTGGCGCTTCGTCGATGCATTGCCGCTCCAGGCGATGGGAAAGCGTCGCGACGCTGACATCCGCGCCTTGTTCGGGGAGCGTACATGATCTGCTTGCCCGAGGTCCTCTCGGCGTACCGGCCGACCGACGGGCAGGCCGTTTTGCGGATTTCGCTGCCACTCGGCGCACCTGCGTTCGCCGGCCATTTCCGCGATCAGCCGATCCTGGCAGGCGTCATCCAGATAGA
This sequence comes from Tagaea sp., assembly GCA_965279525.1. Lineage (GTDB taxonomy): Bacteria > Pseudomonadota > Alphaproteobacteria > CACIAM-22H2 > CACIAM-22H2 > Tagaea. Next base: position 205,774 of record CBDIIB010000003.1, read on the forward strand.
CTGGGCATTGCGCCTTGCAGGCGAATACCTGACGCTCCGGCTGCCGGCGGCGCGCGATTTCCAGGTCAAGTTTCGCCGCATTATCCGTCCGGACGTGCCGCTGTTCCTGGACCTGAACATGAACGCGGTGAAGCGGCATCTATCGTTCGAATATCGGATTGGCGACGAGCTCGCGACGGTCGGGAAGTTCAAGCTGGAGTCAGCTTCATGATTCCGTGCGCACTCGTGCCGAGCCACGATCACTGGCAGTCACTGGCCGTCGTCGTTGCCGGCCTGCGGGCGAACGGACTGCCGGTCCTTGTCATCGACGATGGCAGTGGCCGCGAGGCGGCCGCGCACATTGCCGCCCTGCATGATCCGGCCGGCGGCGTTCAGGTGTTTCGCCTGGAGGCCAATCAGGGCAAGGGCGGTGCCGTAATCGAAGGGTTTCGCAGGGCAGCAGCGGCAGGTTTCACGCATGCGGTTCAGGTGGACGCGGACAACCAGCACGACCTGGCCGCGTTGCCGCTGCTGTTGGCCGAAGCCCGTGCGTATCCCGGAGCGCTGATCAGCGGCCGGCCTGAATTCGACATGTCGATGCCGACCGGCCGCAGGATCGGCCGCAATCTGACCCATTTCTGGGTCTGGATCGAGACGCTGAGCTTTTCGATTCCCGACAGCATGTGCGGATTCCGCGTATATCCGCTCGCGCCTGCCCTCGCTCTGCTGGAAGTCGAACGCGTCGGTCGAAGGATGGATTTCGACACCGAGATCGTGGTGCGGCTCCATTGGCGTGGCGTCGAGGTCCGGACGGTTCCGGTGCGCGTCGTCTATCCGGCCGGCAATTTCTCGAACTTCGACATGATCGCCGACAACTGGCGGATCACGTGCATGCACACGCGGCTGTTCTTCGGCATGCTTCGACGCCTGCCGACATTGTTGCGGCGCCGTCGCGGCCGGAGTTCGCCGTCCCACTGGGCGGTTCTGGCGGAACGCGGCGCCTATTGGGGGCTGCGCTTGTGTGCGGCCGCCTATCGGCTACTCGGGCGACGGGTGTGCCTTGCGGCAATCTCACCGGTCGTCCTCTATTTCTATGTCGCAGGTCGCCAGCAGCGGGAAGCCTCGAGGGATTTCCTGACGCGGGCCTTCGGGCATCCGGCGACGTGGCGTCAGGGCTTGCGCCATTTCATGTGCTTTGCCGGTCGTGCGCTGGACGTATTCGGCGGATGGACGGGCCGGATCCCGCCATCGGCAGTGACCGCGACGGATCCCGAGACCCTGCGAAGTGCAGCGGCCGATCCACGGGGTGCGCTGGTGGTCGTGGCACATCTGGGCAATGTGGACCTGTCGCGCGCCGTCCTGGATCCGGCAATGCGATCGCGCCTGAAAGTGCTGGTGCATACGCGACATGCCGTCAACTACAACCGGATACTGGCCGAGGCGTGCCCTGACGCGATGCCCGACCTTCTCCAAGTGACCGATCTTGGTGCGGCAACGACGATCGCGCTCAAGGAGAAGGTCGAATCGGGCAACTGGGTGGTGATCTCCGGTGACCGGACACCGGTCGGCGGGACAGGGCGGACGAGCCGGGTACCTTTCTTCGGTGCACCTGCATCGTTCCCGCAAGGACCCTGGATCCTCGCAAGCCTGCTCGATTGCCCCGTCCATCTACTGTTCTGCCTGAAGGACCGCGACAAGTGGCGCCTGACGCTCGAGCCGTTCGCAGAGCGGATCGTGCTGCCGCGCGCGGCGCGGGCTGCCGAGCTTTCGGCACTTTGTTCGCGTTACGCCGTGCGGCTGGAAGCGTATGCTCGCCTCGACCCTTACCAGTGGTTCAATTTCTTCGATTTTTGGAAGGGCGAAGAAGGCAGATGATTACCGCCGAGATCGTCGTGAAGGCACAGTTCTACGACCTCGACCCCATGGCGGTCGTGTGGCACGGGAACTATGCGCGGTTTCTCGAGCAGGCGCGCTGCGCGCTGCTCGACCGGATCGGATACAACTACGTCGAGATGAAGGCATCGGGTCATCTGTGGCCGATCGTCGACATGCGACTGAAGTACGTCCGCCCGGTCCGCTTCGGGCAGGAGATCGTCGTCGCGGCGAAGCTGGTCGAATGGCAGAACCGGCTGAAGATCGAATACCGGATACGCGATCGGGTCAGCGGCGAGGTCCTGACGAAGGCCCACACCGTTCAGGTCGCCGTTCTGGCTGAGACGGGCGAACTGCTGCTGGAGAGCCCGCCTGTCCTGACCAAGATCATCGAGGGGATATCGTGAAGCGGCGGTCGATCCTTTCGTTTCTCCTGCTGACGCTTCCGCTTGCGCGCGCGGCGGCGCAGGGGCCAAGCCAGACATTGGCGGACGGGCAGATCCTGCGCGGGCGCTTCCGGCAGGAGCGGCGCCTTGCGGGTTTCAGCGCACCGCTGCGCTCCGAAGGTCGGTTCGTACTGGTCGCCGGCCGGGGTCTGATCTGGAATCCGCAAAAACCTTTCGCGATGACGACGGTGATCACGCCCGCCGGGCTGCTTCAGGAGATGGGCGGGGCAGAGATCGCGCGCTTGCCCGCCGCGCGCCTGCCGTTCCTTGCACGCCTCTATGACATGCTCGGCGGTGCCATGGCCGGTGATTGGCGTGCCCTTGAACGGGAGTTCTCCGTCCGTCGCACCGGCACCGATGATGCCTGGTCGGTATCGCTGACGCCCGTCAGGGCCGACGATCCGGCCATGCCGTTCCGCCATATCGCCGTCGAAGGAAGCCGCTTCGTCGACAAGGTCACGATGGAGAAGCCCGAGGGTGACAGCGACGCGCTGGAATTTTTCGAACAGGCGCTTTCTCCGGGGCCGGCAACTGCCGAGGAGGCGGCGGCCTTGTCGATGCTAAAGCCGTGAGCCGACACCTGGCGCTGCTCTGGTTAGCCATCGTCTTGCTGGCCGGCACATATCTGGCGGTGCGATTGCACGAAGGGTTGGCGTTCCGTACCGACCTGTTGGCCCTGCTTCCGCGCGAAGAGCGCGACCCGGTCCTGCAGCGCGCCAACGATGCCGTGACCCGTTCGCTGTCGCAGCGTGTCGTACTTCTTGTCGGCCATCCCGACCGGATTCAGGCGCATGCTGTTGCGCGCAAACTCGTCGGATCGCTCTCCGGGCATGTCGATATCGTCACTACGGGTTTCGACAAGTCCGGTCTGCAGGATCTCGGCGGACTCTATTTTCCCTATCGCCGCGGGTTGCTGAGTACCGGTGACCGCGCACTGCTGCTCGACGACAAGGGTGCCGTACTTGCCGACCGGGCTCTGGCCCAAGCTTTCGGCTTTTTCGGCATGAGTGACGCGCGCCTGCTCCGGCAGGATCCCTTCCTGCTGTTGCAGGCATTCTTCGGCGACCTGCCATTGCCGCTATCGCGCCTCGAGCCGGACGACGGCCTGCTTTCGGTCCGGGAGAAAGATGCGACATGGGTCTTGGTTGCCGGACAGCTGCGCGGCGAGCCGTTCGCTCTCGCCGTTCAGGAAGCACTCTCGGCGACACTGGATCCCGCCATTGCGGCGTTGCATGCGGCGCATCCAGGGACGGACGTCCTTCGTCTGGGCGCCGTGTTCTACGCGCAGGCCGGTGCCGCGCAGGCCATGGACGAATCGTCGGCGATCGGGCTCGCTTCGATCGCCGGCATCATCCTGCTCGTGCTTGTCGTCTTTCGGGCGCTGTCGGCCGTCTGGTACAGCCTGATCGTGATCGGCGTGGGTGTGCTGACGGCCTTGTCGGCCTGTCTCTGGCTGTTCGGCGAACTGCATGTCGGCGCATTGCTGTTCGGCGTCAGCCTGATCGGCGTTTCGGTCGACTATTGCCTTCAGTACTGCACCGAGATCTTCGCGGCCGATCCGGCGGACCCGCAGCGCCGCCTGCGACGCGTTGTCACGGGAATTACCTTGGGCATGACGATGACCGTCATCGGCTACCTGACGCTGTTCCTCGCGCCGTTTCCGGGCCTGCACCAGATCGCTGCCTTTTCCGCAATCGGGTTGCTGGCCGCATGGACGACGGTCGTTTTATGGCTGCCGCTTTTCGATCGCGCGACGCCACCCCGTCACGGCAAACGGATGCTTGCGGCGGCAGGATGGTATCTCGGTCTCTGGGAGAACGAGGCATATCGCCGTGTACGGCAGTTGCTGCTGGCGGGAGCCTTTGTGGCTGGTTGTGCCGGCCTGTTGCATCTGCACGCGGATGACGACGTACGTCGGATGCAGTCCTTGAATCCCGAATTGGCAAAGCAGCAAGATCGCATCCAGACACTGATCGGATCTGCCGGTGCGAACCAGTTCGTCCTCGTACAGGCGGTCAGCGACGAGGCGGCGCTGCGGATCGAAGAGGAACTTGTCGAGCGACTGCGCCCGCTGGTCACGCAGGGCGCGCTATCGGGCTTCCAGGCGCCGGCCCAGTATGTGCCGTCGGCCGAGCGCCAGCGGCAGAACCGCGGACTTCTGCGCGAACGACTCGATCCATTGCTCGAAGCGCAGATGACCGGTCTGGGGCTCGTGCAGGCTCCGGAGCGGCCCGACGATTCCGCTCCGTTCTTGACGCTGGCAGACGCGATTGCCGCAGGTCCTGCGAAGGCCCTGTTGAGCGCGCTGTTGCTGGATGGCCCGCCCGGCGAGACGACGCATGTCGTACTGCTGTGGACTCCTTCGCGTCTGGACACGATCCGCGCGGCAATCCGCGACCTTCCGGGCGTACGGCTTGTCGATCCTGCCGGCGACTTCAGCGCGCTGCTCGGCAAATATCGCGAGCGCGCACTCCTGCTGCTGGCCCTGTCAGCAGCGCTCATGGTGCCGATTCTGTTGTGGCGCTACGGGCCGAAAGGCGCACTCCGAGTGATGTCGGCGCCGGTGCTGGCCGTGCTGCTGGCGCCTGCCCTCCGCGCCCTGGCGGGAGCCGGGTTCACCTTCTTCGACGCGATGGCCCTGGTCCTCGTCCTGTCGATCGGTATCGACTATGCAGTGTTTTGTGCCGAGACCAGCGCCGACCGGAAACCTGTCACGATGCTGGCAGTCGCCTTGGCGGCGTGCACGACGCTGATGTCCTTCGGCATGCTGGCCTTGAGCGGCGTTGCAGCCGTGCAGGCGTTTGGGGCGACGTTGTTCATCGGCATCCTGCTTGCCTTCCTGCTGGCACCGCTCGGGCGTTCCGCACGGGAGGCGACGGCACGATGAGCGCCACTCGCAACCGATTGCGCACGATCGCGGCCCTCGTGATGCTGGCTTGCCTCGCCGGATGCACGACCGCGCCGGCCGAGCAGTCACCGGGCACGGTACGGATCGGTCCGGAGATGTATCTTTCGCTACCTCGACCGGACGAATTGGGGCGCGAATTGGAAGCGGCACAACTGGTTGCGGCACGTTATGGCGAACAGACTTTCCTGTTCGAGTGCCGCCTCAGCGCGACGGCCGGGCGCTTTTCCTTTGTCGGGCTCGACATGCTGGGGCGCCGAGCCATGTCCGTTGTCTGGACGGATTCCGGCGTGACGGCCGAAAAGGCGGCATGGGTACCCCAGGCGCTGAGCCCCGAGCGGATCCTTGCCGACATGGTGCTGCTCTACTGGCCGGACGCTGCGGTTCAACGCTCCCTTCGCGGTGCCGAGCTGCGAAGTACGGCAGACGGCCGCTTGCTCCTGTCGCAAGGCAAGGAAGCGATCCGCATGCAGTATCGGCCGCTCGGCGCGGACCGCTGGACGGGACAGCTCACATTGCAGAATATTGCGTGGGGGTATGAACTGGAAATCCAATCGACGGTATTGCAATGACACTGTCTGTCATCGACTGCGGGGTTGTCACGCCGCTGGGGCGAGGTTGCGCGGAGAACGCGAGCGCCCTCGCCGAAGGCCGTCGAGCCTTGACGTATCGCGACGATCTGTTGTCCGGCCGGTCCGTGGCGGTCGGTGCCGTTGTCGGCGAGCTGCCACCGCTGCCTGACGCACTGGCCAATCTCGACTGTCGCAACAATCGCCTGATGCGTGTGGCGCTGGACGAGATCGCGGAGAGCGTGCGACGTGCCGCCGCACGCTTCGGTCGCGAGCGCGTGGCTGTCGTGCTGGGCACGAGTACGTCTGGCATGGCCGAAGGCGAGTCGGCGCTCGGGCATCTGCATGCGACGGGAAGCTGGCCGGCAGACTACCGCTACAGCCGTCAGGAAATCGGCAACTTGAGCGAATTCGCCGTGCGCTATCTCGATCTCGCCGGGCCGGCCTATACCGTCGCTGCGGCCTGCGCATCGAGCGCCAAGGTCTTCGCGTCGGCGCGCCGCCTGATCCGAGCAGGAGTCGCCGATGCGGCGGTGGTGGGTGGCGCCGATACGCTCTGCCGGATGACGCTGAACGGCTTCGGTTCGCTGGAGGCGCTGTCAGCGGGATTCTGCGCGCCCTTTGCTGCCGGGCGGGACGGCATCAATATCGGCGAGGGGGCGTCGGCTTTCCTGCTGTCGCGCGAAGCCGGCCCAGTCCGGTTTCTAGGGATCGGCGAGACTTCGGATGCGCATCATGTCACGGCACCGGCACCCGACGGGAACGGCGCCATGCGCGCGATGCGCCTTGCACTCGACGATGCGGGGCTGCAGCCGTCCGAGATCAGCTATGTGAATCTTCACGGCACCGCGACTCTCCTGAACGATGCGATGGAAAGCGCTGCAGTCGCTGCTCTGTTCGGCAACCGTGTTCCATGCAGTTCTACCAAGGCGATGACCGGCCACATGCTGGGGGCCACCGGGGGCTGCGAAGCGGCGTTCCTCTGGCTCGCGCTGAATCCGGCATTCCGTACGGGATATCTGCCGCCGCATGTCTGGAACGGCGTGCGCGATCCGGCGTTGCCGCCACTGGATTTCGTGGCGCCGGGAACCTGTTTGCGCGCCGACGGGCGTCAGTCGATGCTGAGCAATTCCTTCGGTTTCGGCGGCAGCAATGTCAGCCTGATCTTCGGTGACACATGAGCACACCGTTCCGCTACAGCGTCGAGGAGCTACTGCCGCACGAGCCGCCCATGGTATTGCTCGACGAATTGCTGGACTGGACCGACACAGGCGCCCGCACAGCCGTCATGATCCGCGACGATAGTCCGTTCGCGGTGGCCGGGTTCGGTGTGCCCGCGCATGTCGGCATCGAATTGATGGCACAGACCTGCGGAGTTTTCGCCGGACTGGAGGCCAAGCAGGCGGGCGAGCCAGTCAAGCTTGGATTCCTGCTCGGCAGTCGCCGCTATTCGGCCGAGCGTGATCGGTTCCAGGCGGGTGAACGGCTGGAGATCCAAGTAACGTCGGTCTTCCAAGAAGGGCCGATGGCGGTCTTCGACTGCCGCATCGAAAGCGACGGAAGGGTCGTCGCAGCTGCGCAACTGACGCTGTATCGACCGGACGATCCGGCGGCAGTTCTGTCCGCTCAGGCAATGGGGTAGGGAATGAAGCGCACGATCTTGGTGACAGGTGCGAGCAAGGGAATCGGGCGTGCGATCGCGCTGCGATTGGCGCGCGACGGGTTTCGCATCGTTGTCCACTATGGGCGCGACCTCGACGGTGCCGAATCGGTGCTGTCGGAAATCGGCGATGGCCGGACGATAAACTTCGACATCTCGGATCGCGTCGCATGCCGTACCGCTCTCGAGGCCGATATCGCCGAACATGGTCCTTACTACGGCGTCGTGCTGAATGCCGGGATTGCCCGCGACAACGCTTTTCCCGCCATGGAGGATTCCGACTGGGACGACGTGCTCGGCACCAATCTCGACGGCTTCTACAACGTGCTGCGGCCACTCGTCATGCCCATGGTGACAATGCGCGACGGCGGTCGCATCGTCACGCTGTCGTCAGTTTCCGGGATCGCAGGAAATCGGGGGCAGGTCAACTACAGTGCTGCCAAGGCCGGCATCATCGGTGCGACGAAGGCGCTGGCGATCGAACTCGCCAAGCGTGCCATTACGGTCAATTGTGTGGCACCGGGCATCATCGAGACGCAAATGACCGAAAATCTCCCGATGGACGAGGTCGCGAAACTCGTTCCGCTACGACGTTCCGGCCGACCCGAAGAGGTTGCCGGACTCGTGGCATTCCTGTGTTCCGACGAGGCATCCTACATCACCCGGCAGGTGATTTCGGTGAACGGGGGTCTCGTCTGATGCAGCGCCGTGTCGTCGTTACAGGCATGGGTGGCGTGACGGCCTTGGGCCATGACTGGCCGAGCATTCGTACCGCGTTCGCACAGGGGCGCACGGGTGTGCGCTTCATGGACGAATGGGAGCGCTTCTCCGGCATCGATACGCGCATGGCGGCACCCGTGCTCGATTTCGCGATCGACAACCGCTATCCGCGCAAGAAGACGCGCACGATGGGTCGCGTCGCGCAGTTCGCCGTCTATGCGAGCGAACTCGCGCTGGCCGACGCAGGCCTGATCGACGATCCGGTCCTGCTGAAAGGGCGGACGGGGGCGGCCTATGGTTCGTCGTTCGGCAGTCCCGATGCCGTCCTCGGCTTCTACGAACTGAAGAAAGAAGGGGCGTCGCGGAATCTCAACGCCACGAGCTATATCCAGATGATGGGCCACACGACGGTGGTGAATATCGGCCTGTTTTTCGGCATCACAGGGCGCATCATCCCGACATCGAGTGCTTGCACCTCCGGCAGCCAGGGAATCGGTTACGCTTACGAGTCGATCCGGTGGGGACGTGCCGACGTGATGGTCGCCGGCGGCGCCGAAGAACTCGATATCACGGACTCCGCCGTTTTCGACACGCTCTACGCCACGAGCACGCGCAACGACCGTCCGAATGAAACACCCCGACCCTATGACAAGGATCGCGACGGACTGGTGATCGGCGAGGGTGCTGCCACACTGATCCTTGAGGAGTACGAGCACGCCCGCGCGCGCGGTGCGCGGATTTATGCCGAGATCGTCGGCTTCGGATGCAACTCGGACGGCAGCCATGTGACCCAGCCGCAGGCCGAAACCATGGCTGGGGCGCTTCGGTTGTCGTTGCAGGATGCAGGATTGTCGCCCGATGCGATCGGCTTCGTTTCAGGCCATGGAACCGCGACCGAATGGGGCGATCTTGCCGAAACCAAGGCGACGAACGAAGTTCTGGGCGCCAAAGTGCCGATTCATTCACTGAAAGGGCATTTCGGTCACAGCCTTGGTGCCTGCGGTGCGATCGAGGCGTGGTTGGGGATCGAGATGATGCGCGAAGGCTGGTTCTGCCCGACGGCCAACCTTGTCGCTGTCGACGAGCGGTGTGCGCCTCTCGATTATGTGATGGCGAGCCCGCGACAACTGCAGCCGGAATACCTGATGAGCAACAATTTCGCGTTCGGTGGAATCAACACGTCGCTTATTTTCAGGCGCATCTGAAGGCAGGACTTATCGGGGCTTTCCATTCAGCACGTTCACCAGTTCTGCTGATTTGGCCTGCCCCGGGTTCCGTGGACACCGAGATTGGATGTCACACTGGAGCCGGAGGACGTCCATGGGACAGAGTAGGGCCTTCAGTCGGGTCATTTGGGGCGCGAATGACGGAAACAGTTCGAGAGCTGAACTTGCTTGACAGCGCTTAGCCAGAGGGTCGTAGGCTCGAGCCCTACAGCAACCGCCAGCGGGGTAGTTAGTGCGGATGCCATGATGCTTGTCAGGCATGCAGGCATTAGACTTATATGCATGATTGCTGGCCCCTCGAATTGACGGAGTACCGATGACCGACATGCAGTTTGTCGCCCCCCGGAATCTCGAAGAGGCCATCAAGGCATTTTCGGATTCGGCGGGCGCCGCACGGATCCTTGCCGGCGGCACAGATTTGCTCGTGCAAATGCGGGCCGGTGTCGTGCGGCCCGCGATGATCATCGATATCAAGAAGATCAGCGAGCTGACCGCCATCGAGGAGATGCCGGACGGAAGTTTCGTGGTCGGAGCAGCTGCATCGGGCGCCGTGCTCGCGGAGCATTCGAAGTTCGGTGCGGTCTGGCCGGGCGTGCTCGAGGCGATCAACCTCATCGGATCCAAGCAAGTGCAAGGCCGCGCGTCGCCGGGTGGAAATCTCTGCAACGCATCGCCGGCCGGCGACAGTGTTCCAGCACTGGTTGCAGCCGCTGCGATCGTGACCGTGGCCGGTCCGAACGGCCGGCGCCAGCTGCCCGTCGAAGCGGTGCCGACGGGACCGGGGCGGACGGCGCTGGCGCGCGGCGAGATCGTCGTGAGTTTCCGGTTTCCGCCGCGTCCGGCGGGCTCTGGTGATGCGTATCTGCGCATGATCCCGAGAACCGAAATGGATATCGCCGTCGTCGGATGCGGCGTCAGCCTGACGCTGCGCGATGGCGTCTGCACGGCAGCTCGCGTCGGGCTAGGTGCGGTGGCGCCCACGGTCCTGCTGGTCGAAGCTGCAGGAATGGCCCTGATTGGCTCGAAGCTTGACGACGCCGCACTCGAAGCGGCTGCTGATTCCTGCCGTGCTGTCTGTCGCCCAATCGATGACAAGCGCGGGACCATCGAGTACCGAACCAAGATAACCGGCGTGCTGCTGAAGCGGACCGTCCGCATTGCTGCCGACCGAGCGAGAGGCATCTGAATCATGGCGAAGTTGCAGGTTTCGACCACGATAAATGGGGACTCCGTCGAATTCCTCTGCAGCCCGGGCGAGACGATGCTCGATGCGCTGCGCGGCCCGCTCGGCATGATGGGCAGCAAGGAAGGCTGCGGTTCGGGAGATTGCGGAGCCTGCAGCATCACGCTGGACGGCCGGCTCATCTGCTCGTGCCTGATGCTTGCGGCGGAGGCGGAAGGCCGCCAGATCGGCACGATCGAAGGGATGGCGAAGGGTGGGCAGATGCATCCCCTGCAGTCGAAGTTCCTCGAGATGGCAGCACTCCAGTGCGGGATCTGCACGCCGGGCGTCTTGATGGCCGCCAAGGCGCTTCTCGAGCGGAACAATGATCCGACGGAGGAAGAGGTGCGGTTCTGGCTGGCCGGCAATCTGTGCCGGTGCACCGGATACGACAAGATCGTGCGGGCCGTGCTCGAAACGGCCGCTGACATGAGGGGGGCCGCACAGTGACCGTCCAGAACAACAAGTGGATCGGCCAGCGGACCATCCGGCCCGACGGTTCCGACAAGGTGACAGGGCGCGCGGCTTACGCCGCCGACACGACGATGACCGGAATGATCTGGGGCAAGGTCCTGCGCAGCCCGCATGCCCATGCCCGCATCCGGTCGATCGATACGGCCAGGGCCGAAGCGTTGCCCGGTGTGCGGGCGGTGATGACGGGGATGGATCTCGTGGACTTCCCCGTCGACAAGTCAGTGATGCTCGGTATCCAGGACATGCGCTGGATGACCCGCAACGTGATGGCGCGAGAGAAGGCGCTTTTCCCGGGCCATCCGGTCGCGGCCGTCGCGGCGACATCGGAGAGAATCGCGGCCGAAGCGCTCAAGCTGATCGACGTCGACTACGAAGTCCTGCCCTGGGTGATCGACGTCGAAGAGGCGATGAGACCCGGTGCCCCGATCCTGCATGATTTCGTACGATTCGAGGACGCGCCGTCGAATATCGCCGGTGCCCTCGAGATCAAGCTTGGCGATGCCGAGGCGGCATTCGCTGCGGCCGACATCGTCGTCGAGCGGAGCTTCCGCACCAAGCCGGTCCATCAGGGCTATATCGAACCGCACGCATGTCTCGTCAGCGTCCTGCCCGACGGCAAGTCGACGGTCTGGAGTTCGAGTCAGGGCCAGTTCATGGTCCGGGCGATGTGCGCGCTGATGACCGGGATCCCGCAGAGCGACATCCGGGCCATCCCGGCTGAAATCGGCGGCGGTTTTGGCGGCAAGACGATCGTCTATCTCGAGCCGGTCGCTATGGTGCTGTCGAAGAAATCGGGCCATCCGGTGAAGATGGTCATGACGCGCGACGAGGTCATGCGTGCGACCGGGCCAACGTCAGGCTCCTTCAGCACGGTAAAAGTCGGCGCCACGAAGGATGGCCGGATCGTTGCCGCGAAGGGGGCCTTCTATCTTCAGGCCGGCGCCTTTCCCGGGTCGCCGATCCGCGGTGCCGCCGGCTGCGCCTTTTCGCCTTACGACATCGCCAACGTGCATTCCGTGGGCTTCGATGTCGTGTCGAACCGTTCGAAAGTTGCCGCATATCGAGCGCCGGGTGCGCCGATCGGGGCCTACGCGGTTGAGTGCGTCCTCGACGAGGTCGCCGAAGCCCTGAAGATGGATCCATTGCAGTTCCGGCTTAAGAATGCGGCCAAGGAGGGGACGAAGGCAGCCTACGGGCCTGTTTTTCCGCGCATCGGCTTCGTCGAGACGCTCCAGGCGGCCGTCGGCCATCCGCACAGCAAGTCACCGCTCGGGAATGCGCCGGCCGGCTTCAAGCGCGGTCGCGGAGTCGCCAGTGGCTTCTGGTTCAATGCCGGTGGCGAATCCAGCGCGCAGGTCAACATCACCGAAGACGGCAATGTCGTCGTGATTACCGGACATCCGGATATCGGCGGCTCGCGTGCCTCGACCGCCAACATCACGGCGGAACTGCTCGGCATCGACTATCGGCGGGTATCGGTCCTCATCGGCGATACGAGTTCGATCGGCTACAGCGCCCTGACTGGCGGCAGCCGGGTCACCTATGCATCCGCCATGGTGGTCACCCATTCGACCGAGCAGGTCATCGCAACCTTGCGCGAGCGCGCGGCGAAGATCTGGAAGATCGATCCGGAAGCCGTCGTCTGGCAGGACGGCGAAGCGCGTCCGGCCGGCGACAATGCGGGCAAGTTTCCCCCGCTGTCGCTCGCCGATATCGCGGCCCGGGCAGGCGAGACCGGCGGGCCCATCGGTGCGGGCAAGCAACTGAATACGACGGGTGCCGAAGGCGGGTTCGGCACGCATGTCTGCGACGTCGAAGTGGATACCGAGCTCGGGATCGTGCGCATCCTGCGCTATACGGCCATCCAGGATGCCGGCCGTGCAATTCACCCAAGCTATGTCGAGGGGCAGATGCAGGGCGGCGTCGCCCAGGGGATCGGCTGGGCGCTCAGCGAGGAATATCTCTACGACAAGAACGGCAAGGTCGATAACGCGACCTTCCTCGACTACCGGATGCCGGTCTGCTCGGATCTTCCGATGCTCGATACGGTAATCATCGAGGTGCCGAATCCCAAGCATCCGCAAGGCGTGCGCGGCGTGGGCGAGATCCCGCTCGTACCGGCTTTGGCGGCAGTGTCGAACGCCGTCTATAGTGCTCTCGGCCGCCGGTTCTACAGCCTGCCGATGTCGCCGCCGAAAGTGCTGGCCGGGATCGACAGGGCCGGATGACAGGCAAGTCGCGATTGCAGTCGATCGTCAGTCCTTCAGCGCGCCTTCCTTGACCAGAGTCTCGTGCGCCGCCTTGAATGCATACGGTCGCGGAAAAGTTGTGCTGGCTTCTATGTCTGTTCGACGCCGCCGTCCTGATATCTATAGTACGCGATCACGGCCGCCATTCCGATACGCCGCAGGAAATGGAACGGTATTGCCCGGACCGGCGACAGCGGGAAGGGGAGCGTCGAGCGATCGCCGCTCAGCGCATAGGCGGCGAGACGTTCGCCAATTGCCGTCTGCAGGCCGACACCACGACCGATGCAACCGACATCGACGATGAGACCTGGCTCGGGTTCATGCAGATGCGGCAGAAAGTCGGCAGTGACCGCAACGCGTCCGCCCCATCGATACTCGAACGGCACGCCGGCCAATTGCGGGAACATCTTGCCGACGACGCGCTCAAGATGCGCCCAGTCTTCCGGTCCGGTCGGTTCGCGGAACGGACCTCGCCCGCCCATCAGCAGTCTTCCTGTGTGATCGAGGCGAAAATAGAGCAGAAGCTTTCGCGTATCCGACGAGACATGCCCGAGTGGGAAAATGGAGCGGCGCAGGTTGTCGGACAACGGTGCTGTCGCCACCATGAAGGAATTCACGTCGATGAAGGTGCGGTTCAGGCCCGGGACGATGTCGCCGCTGTAGGCGTTGGCACAGACGACCACCTTGCGCGCCGTGACACGCGATCCCCGGGCGGTCACGACGTCGAAACGTTCGGCCCGCCGCTCCAGTCCGGTGACAGGGGAGTCGCCATGAATTGCGGCGCCGGCGGCCAGTGCCGCGCGTGCTAGGCCGCGCGCATAGGAAAGCGGCTGGATCGCACCGCCGCGTGGATCGAGCCAGCCGGCCCGGTACGAAGATGTTCCGAGAAGCTTTGCCGTCTCGTCGCGATCAAGCATCCGCGCGGCGACACCTTGACGCGACCATTGCCGGACGCGCGCCTGTGCGAGCGCAATGCCTTCGTCCGAATGGGCGCCCTGGATCCAGCCATTGCGCTGATGGGGAACATCCATCCGATGCCGTGCGATCAGCTCGAAGACGCGTTCGGCGGTGGCGCCGGCGAACTTCACGAGATCTCCGCCGCGTTCAGGCCCGAACTTCGCCACCAGTTCGTCAGGATCGAACTTGAGACCGGGAATCACCTGTCCGCCGTTGCGGCCTGAAGCACCCCAACCGGGTTCTCGGGCTTCAAGAAGGACGACGTCTGCGCCCGCTTCGGCCAGATGCAGCGCCGTCGAGAGGCCAGCGAAGCCGCCGCCAACAACGCAGACATCCGCTTCCCGGTCGGTGTCGAGCGGTGGCGTTGCCGCAGGCGGTGCTGCGGTCGCTGCCCAGAGCGACGGTGCCAGCGGAAACGGCTGTATCATTCGCGGTTGTCCATCCATCGGTAATACATGACCGACGGCGCCAGGAACCAGGGATTGCCCGTGTAGAACGGTATCGTGGGGAAGTCCAAACCGTCGAAACCCGTCGCACCGGATTTCTGGCCGAGTATCTTGTGGCCGATCCGCATGCCGAGGAAGCTGGCCATGCCGACGCCGGATCCGCAATAACCCATCGCATAGTGCATGCCTTCATGCGTTCCGGTATGTGCCAGTTCGTCAAACGTGTAGGCAACGAGACCGCACCAGGAGTGACTGATGCGCGTGCCGGCTAGTTCGGGAAACAGGCGGACCATCTCGGCACGCAGCTTGGGGCCGCTGACGCGCGGATCCGTCTCGCTGTGTGAAACACGTCCGCCGAACAGGATGCGACGGCGGTCCGGCGAGGCGCGGTAATAGTAGACGACCTTGCGCGTGTCGCTGACGATGCGGTCCTTCGGCATTATGCGCGCCATGATTTCGGCCGGAATCTCTTCGGTCGCGATGATGTAGCTGCCGATCGGGATCACGCGCCGACGCAACCAGGGCGTCAGCTTGCCGGTATAGCCGTTTGTCGCGATCACGACCTCGCGCGCGCGGACCTTGCCGCGGGGCGTCGTGACCGTGAATCCGTCCTGATCGCGCTCGATGCGGGTTGCGGGCGTGTGCGGAAAGACGGCGGTTCCCGCTTCCTGAGCGCGCGTGAGCAGGCCCGCGTGATAGCGGGCCGGGTTGACCGAAGCGTGGGCGGTCAGGACCACGCCGCCATGGTAGACGTCCGTTCCGAGTTCGCGGCGCTGCTCCGCACGCGGGACGATCTCGAACGGCACCTCGAAGCCTTTCGGCTGGTTCGTCATCTGGCGTGCGAGCGCCTCATATTGGGCCGGATTGTGGGCCGCATGGAAGCGCCCGGCGACGCGGAAATCGCAGTCGATCCGCTCGTTGCGGACGAAATCGCCGAGCCAGGCCAGCGAAGTCCGGCCGTCGCGAAGGATCTGCGCTGCCGCTTCCGGTCCGTGTCGGCGAACAAGCTCGGCATGGCCGGGCTTCACGCTGGTCGAGACCTGCCCGCCATTGCGCGTGCTACAGCCCCAGCCTGCTTCCTCGGCATCGAGCACGATCGTGTGGCGGCCGCCGCGCGCGGTCTGCAGGGCGGCGTTGAGGCCGGTATACCCGGATCCGACGACGAGCACGTCGGTCTTCGCGGGAAGGTCCGCAGGCGCGATCGACGGGCGCGGAACTTGCTTCCACCAGTACGGCGTGGTCCTGAAATCTTCGGAAAACATGTTGTTCTTCATCTGGGCGAACTCTTTCCAAGAACGAGATCGGCGCCTTTTTCGGCCACCATGATCGTCGGGGCGTTCGTGTTGCCGGATGTTACCGTCGGAAAAACCGATGCGTCGATCACCCGGAGCCCTTCGATTCCGTAGACGCGCAAATCCGAGTCGACGACATCGCCTTGCGCATCGGGTCCCATCCGGCACGTGCCGACCGGGTGGAACACGGTCGAACTGCGCCGGCGGATGTCGGCAAGATGTTCGTCGTCGGTGCGGACGCCCGGTCCCGGCAGCATCTCGGCTTCGATGACGGCACCCAGGGATGGTGCCGCCGCAAGGCGTCGGAGCAGCCGGGCGCCTTCGATCATCTCGCGGACGTCGTGCTCGGTCGACAGCGAGTTCGGGAAGATCGCGGGCGGTTCTGCCGGATCGTTCGAGGCGATCTCGACATGGCCACGACTGGACGGGCGGCAGGGTTGTGCGCTCAGCAGGAAGCCCGGAAACGGATCGGGGCGCATCAGCGGCCGTTTGCCCGGCGGCGTGCGCGTGTAGCTGAGTGGCGAAAAATAGATCTGCATGTTCGGTCGGTCGAGTGCGGCACGCGAACGTACGAACCCGCCGCCCTGGTTGACGCTGAGCGCCAGTGGCCCCTTGCGGAACAACACGTATCGCAGGCCCGCCGCAATCTTGCCGCGCCATGAGCCGAGTTGCTGGTTCAGCGTGGGTACGCGCGCACGGTAGAGATGGTCGATGCAAAGATGATCCTGGAGATTTCGGCCCACGCCCGGATGGTCGCGCACGACCGCGATCCCGTGTGCTTTCAGGAGCCGGAATGGCCCGATGCCCGACAATTGAAGCAGCTTGGGCGAATTGACGCTGCCGGCCGCGAGCAGCACCTCGCGTCGCGCCCGCGCGACGTGACGGGTATTGCCCCTCATGTACTCCACGCAGCTGGCCCGGCGGCCATCGAACACGATGCGGGTCGCAAGCGCGCGAGTCTCGACCTGGAGGTTTCCCCGGCGCATCGCCGGATGCAGATAGGCGCGGGCGGTCGATTGGCGCAGGCCGCCTTTCGTCGCGATCCGGTAGATGCCCACGCCTTCCGGATCGCCTGCGTTGAAGTCGGGGTTGAACGTAAAGCCGGCTTCACGCCCTGCCGCCAGAAATGCGTCGCACAGTGGATGCACGTCGGTCGCGACATCGTTGCTTGCGATGCACTGCTCGGCCCGCTCGAAATAGGGCCATAAGCCGTCGGCCGACCAGCCTGCGTTTCCCTCCGCCGCCCAGTCATCGAAATCCCGTTTGTGGCCGAAGACATGCACCATTGCATTGATCGAACTCGATCCGCCGAGGACCTTGCCGCGCGGCCAGTAGCCGCGCCGGTTTTCGAGTTCAGGATCCGGTTCGGTGCGGTACATCCAGTTCACTTCGGGATCGAAGAATGACATGCCGTAGCCGATCGGTACCTGGATCTGGAAGCGTCGGTCGCTTCCACCAGCCTCAAGAAGCAGCACCTTGCTGAAGCCATCGGCACTGAGACGGTTGGCGAGCACGCAACCGGCCGACCCTGCGCCGACGACGATGTAGTCGACCTCGATCATGCACGGACCGTCCCATTGAATTGGCCCGGCCGCGAGGTCCAGTCTGGAGAGAATCTCATACCATTCTGCGGCGCGCACGACGCGCCAGCGATTCGAGGGCAGGGGCCAGCTTCGCGATTCCCTCCTTTATGTCGCGCGGGTTCACGGCACCGAAGCCAAGTACGAGACCGTTGTCTTTCGTCGGAGAGATAGAAAAGCGCGCTATCGGCGAGACGATCACGCCCATTTCGGCGGCCGCATCGGTCGCGGCACGTTCGGAGATGCCTTTCGCAAGGCGGCCGATCGTGTGCAGGCCACTTTCGGTCGGCACGATCTGAAGCAGGTCACCCAGCTTCCGGCGAGATTCTTCGCAGAGTGCCGCGTGCCGCTCCGCGTAGACGCGGCGCATGCGCCGGACATGCGTCGCGAAATATCCTTCGTGGATGAAGTCTGCGACGATCGCCTGCACGCTGGTCGGCACGCCCTGGATGAAGGAAGCCGAGATGCGCTCGAACGTTTCGACGAGTGTGGGCGGGACCAGCATGAAGCCCAATCGCAGGGCCGGAAAGAGCGATTTGCTGAAGGTACCGACATAGATCACGAGCCCGGTCTGGTCGACGCTCTTGAGCGTGGGAAGTGGACGCCGTCCGAAGGAGAACTCGCCGTCATAGTCGTCTTCGATGATCCAGGCACCCGCCTGCTCCGCGGCCCGCAGCAGCGCGAATCGGCGCTTCAGACTCATGATGTAGCCGAGCGGCTGTTGATGCGACGGCGTCACGAAGGCGAGTCGGAATTTCGCACTCTGCCGCAAGCCTTCGTCGACCTGCAGCCCCTCCCGGTCAATGGGTACAGGAACGAGGTCGGCTCCGCATGCGACCAGCCCGTTGCGCGCGCCGATGGCGCCGGGATTCTCGAACCAGACCTTGTCGCCCGGATTCAGCAGGGCCGCCCCGATCTGGTAAAATGCCTGCTGCGCGCCGCCGACGACGAATATCTGGCCCTTGTCGCAGGAAATGCCCCGGTTGCCGCGCAGGTGCGTGGCGATTGCCTCGCGCAGGTGCGGATGGCCATAGGGCTCACCGTATCCCATGACGTCGTCGCGCGCTCCGCGCCAGTGTTTGGCCGCGACGCGTGCCCACTGGGCCATCGGAAACGCGTCGTAGGCGGGCAAGGCCGTCACAAAGGCGCGCGGACGATGTGGCAGGCGCTCGCGCCGGGAGAAGTGCGCGAAGGCCCAGCCCATCGCCCGCGAGAGCTGCGGCTGCTTCTGCTGGACGGACACCTTGCCGGTTCGCGGCGGCGGGTGCGGCCGCTCGGTGCGCATCGCGTCGCTGACGAAGCTGCCCGAGCCGACGCGCGAGACGATCAGGCCCTCGGCAAGCAGCCGCTCGAACGCCTCGATGACGGTGGTGCGCGAGATTCCCAGGTCACGCGCAAGCGTTCGCGTGGCCGGCAGCCGGACGCCCGTTCCGATCCCGCCCGAAAGCATCAATTCGCGCAATCCGACATAGAGCTGCGTGCCGATCGGGCGAGAGGACGCGGGATCGATCTGGATCCCAAGCAGCAATGCTCCGCCCGCCCGCTTCACCATTGCTTCCGCTCCGCCATTGGCCGTGCTTCCAAAATGGTATCATAGAATTTATAGATTGGACCTACGAATGCGGCCATTGAACCGGGATGATCCGGACCATCGACACTCCGGACCCGGCACGCCATGAAAATCCGCAAGATCGAGACGTTCTGCGATGAGTTCGTCGGCTTCGTGCGCGTGACGGCAGAAGATGGCGCCGAAGGCTGGGGTCAGGTCTCGACCTACAACGCCGATATCACCTCTTTGATCCTCCACCGGCAGGTGGCACCTTGGTCCCTGGGGCATGACGCGGCCGACATTGCCGGGATCATCGATCTCATTCCCGAGCGCGAGCACAAGTTTCCCGGCAGCTATCTCTGCCGCGCGATGACGGGGCTCGACACCGCCCTTTGGGATATGGCCGGCAAGCGCGCGAAGAAGAGCGTGTGCGAGCTGATCGGGGGGACGCCGGGGAAGCTGCGAGCCTATGCCTCGTCGATGAAGCGCGACATCAGTCCGCGGGGCGAGGCCGAACGTTTTGAGCGTCTTCGGGACCGTTTCGGATTTGACGCGTTCAAGTTCCGCGTCGGTGCCGAATATGGCCACGACATCGACGAGTGGCCGGGCCGCACCGAGGAAATCGTGCCGACGGTGCGCAAGGCGCTGGGCGACAAGATCGATCTGCTGGTTGACGCAAACAGCGCATTCTCGCCCAAGCGCGCCATCGAAGTCGGCCGTCTTCTCGAGGCGAACGGGATCGGCCACTTCGAAGAGCCCTGCCCATACTGGGAACTCGAGCAGACAAGAAGCGTCCGCGAGGCGCTTTCGCTCGACGTCACCGGTGGCGAGCAGGACTGCTATATCCCGATCTGGCGCCATATGATCGAAATGGGTGCCGTCGACATCGTGCAGCCGGACGTCTGCTATATGGGCGGTTTGGTGCGCACGCTGCGGGTCGCCGCAATGGCGCACGCGGCCGGAATTCCATGCACGCCGCACAGCGCGAACCTCTCGATGGTCACGCTGTTCACGATGCATCTGCTCCGTGCCATCCCGAACGCGGGCAAGTACCTGGAGTTCTCGATCGAAGGTGCCGACTACTACCCTTGGCAGGACGGGCTGTTCCGCAAGTCGCCTTACGACGTCGTCGACGGGCACGTCCACGTCACGGACGAGCCGGGCTGGGGGGTCGAGATCGATCCGGCATGGCTCGACAAGTCGACCTATCAGGCGAGCGAGGTCCCGGCCTGATGCCGGCGGGCTTCGCCGAACTGACGGCCGAAGCGCTGGCAACCGGTACGTTGTCCGGCTTGCCTGACCGCCATGTGATCGACGGTGTCGCATTGCCGGCGGCGAAGGGGCGGCGGATGGACGTCTTCGATCCGGGAACCGGCCGGGTCTTCACGCAGGTTTCCGCCGGCGACGCGGAGGATGTCGATGCCGCGGTTCTCGCTGCAAGGCGCGCGCTCAAGGGCCCGTGGGGCCGGATCGTTCCGGCCGAGCGCGGCCGCGTCCTTGCCCGCGCTGCGGCAATGATCCGGGCAGAAGCCGAACGTCTGGCGGTCGTCGAGACGCTGGATTCCGGCAAGCGGCTTGTCGAGGCGAAGGGAGACGTCGCGGGAGCGGCACGGGCGTTCGAATACTACGCAGGTGCCTGCGACAAGCTGCAGGGCGAGAGTATCCCGCTGGGGCCGGACTACCTTGCCTATACGCTGAACGAGCCGGCGGGGGTGGCCGCGCAGATCGTGCCCTGGAACTACCCGATTTCCACGCTGGCGCGCGGGCTGGCACCTGCACTTGCAGCCGGTTGCGCCGTCGTCGCCAAGCCTGCGGAGCAGACGCCGCTTACGGCCTTGATGCTCGCCGATCTTCTGTTGCGGGCTGGCCTGCCGGCGGGGGTGTTCAATGTCGTGACCGGGACGGGAGCCGACGCCGGTGCGCCGCTGGTGGCACACCCGGGCGTCGATCACATCACGTTTACGGGTTCCGTCGCGACCGGCATCGGCGTAATGCGCGCGGCGGCCGCCAACGTCACGCGACTTGTGCTGGAGCTTGGCGGCAAGTCGCCGGTCGTGGTCCTAGCCGATGCCGATCTGGATGCCGCCCTCGAGGGCGTTCTGGGCGCCATATTCGAGAACGCCGGTCAGATCTGCTCGGCCGGCTCGCGGTTGATCGTCGAGCGGCGCATCCACGCTGCCTTTGTCGAGCGTGTCGCCGCCCGCGCACGCGCCATGAAGCTCGGTCACGGGCTCCGGCCGTGCGACATGGGGCCGGTCAATTCGCCGCTCCAGCTCGATCGCATCTCTGGCTTCGTCGATCGAGCGACGGCACGAGGCGCCAATCTGCTGTGCGGCGGCCGGCGCGACGTCGATCCGGAAAGCGGTCGCGGCTGGTTCTACCAGCCGACAGTCCTCGACGACCTGGCGCCGGGCGACGAAGCGGTGACCTCGGAGATATTCGGCCCGGTTTTGGCGGTGCAGGTTGCCGACGATGTCGCGCATGCCGCCGAACTTGCCAACGGAACGGAGTTCGCGCTCGTGGCCGGCATCTACACGAGCGATTTTGCCACGGCGCACCGGCTGGCCCGCGAGATCGATGCCGGCCAAGTCTACATCAACGAGTACTTCGCCGGTGGCATCGAGACGCCATTCGGCGGCAACCGCAAATCGGGATTCGGGCGCGAGAAAGGCATCGAAGCCTTGCGTAGCTACTGTAGGGTCAAGAGCGTAGCGGCGCGTCTGTAAATGGTATTGCGGACGGTTCCAGAATGGCCCTGTTCTACCGACCAAAATAGCGTCGACACTTGTCGTCGCATCAAAAGGAGGCCCGCCATGAACATGAAGCCAAGAACACTTTCGATCCTCGCCGCGGTGCTGATGGGAAGTGCAGCACTCACGCTCGCGACACGCGACGCGAATGCCCAGACGATCACGGTCGTTTCCTTCGGCGGTTCCTATCAGGACGGCCAGAGCAAGGCCCTGTTCCAGCCTGCCGCAAAGGCACTCGGGATCACCGTCAAGGAAGAGACCTATACGGGCATTGCCGACCTGCGGCTCAAGGTGAGGGCCAATGCCGTGACCTGGGACATCGTCGCCAGCGGCTCGGGCAGTGCCGCGCGGGCGGGCGCCGAAGGCATCCTCGAGAAGCTCGACTACAAGATCATCGATACGAAGGACTTCCTGCCGAATCTTGCCGGCGAATACTGTGTCGGCGGCGACGTGTTCTCGACCGTGCTCGCCTGGAACACCAAGACCTACGGCAACAACGGCCCGCAGAGCTGGGCGGACTTCTGGGACGTCAAGAAGTTTCCCGGCAAGCGTTCCTACCGCAAGGGTGTTGCAGGCGCTCTCGAGCCGGCCCTGATGGCTGACGGCGTGGCGCCGGCGGATGTCTACAAGGTACTGGGGGCACCCGGCGGCATCGAGCGCGCGATCAAAAAGATCAAGGAACTGAAGCCGCACGTCGCCGTGTGGTGGTCGTCCGGGGCGCAGCATGCGCAGCTTATGAAGGACGGCGAAGTCGACATGATCACCGGCTGGAACGGCCGCTTCGACGTGGTTGCGAAGGACGGTGCGCAGGTCGCATACACCTTCAACCAAGCGCTGCTCGACTATGACTGCTTCGGCATTCCCAAGGGCGCGCCGAACAAGGACCTCGCCATGAAGTTCCTGGCCGAGGTCAGCAAGCCGCAGTACCAGGCAGAGTTCACGAAGTACATCACCTACGGGCCGACCAACAAGAAGGCCTACGACCTCGGGACCATCGACGCGGCCTATGCCAAGCGGCTGCCGTCGCATCCGGACAATGCGGCCAAGCAGGTCACGGTCGATCTCGAATGGTACATCAAGTTCGAGGCGCAGGCCGCGGCCGCCTACGAGAACATGCTGACCGAATAGGCGACTGGCGGAATGCGGCGTGCACCGGCACGCCGCATTCCGTTCCCGCCGGACGACGGATAGAGTGTGGACATGGCACGCGAGGCAGCACTCCCCATCACCATCCGGCAGTTGACCAAGAGCTACGGCAAGCTCCGGGTCCTCGATTCGGTCGATCTTGATATCCGCAGCGGCGAGTTCCTCACGCTGCTGGGCCCGTCAGGGTCGGGCAAGACGACCTTGCTGATGATGCTGGCCGGGTTCGTACGTCCCGATCACGGCAGCCTGAAATTCGGAGATCGTGAAGTCATCCGACTGGCGCCTCACAAGCGCGACGTCGGGATGGTCTTTCAGAACTATGCGCTGTTCCCGCACATGGATGTGGCGGCAAACATCGCGTTCCCGTTGAAGCTGCGTGGCATTGCAGGCGGCGAGGTCGGCCGGCGTGTCGAGCAGGCGCTCGAACTCGTCAAGCTTGGCGGATATGGCGCGCGACGGATAGACCAGCTCTCCGGCGGTCAGCGCCAGCGCATCGCGCTCGCTCGCGCGATCGTCTTCGAGCCGCGTATCCTCCTGATGGACGAGCCGCTGTCCGCCCTCGACAAGCAGCTTCGCGAGCATATGCAGATCGAGCTCCGCCAGCTTCACGAACGTCTCGGGATGACGACGGTCTATGTCACGCACGACCAGCGCGAGGCGTTGACGATGTCGGACCGTATCGCGGTCATCGACCAAGGCAGCATCATGCAGATTGCCCCGCCGCGCGATCTGTACGAGCGTCCGGCCAATCGTTTCGTTGCCGAGTTCATCGGGGAATCGACGTTCGTTCCGGTCGACGTGGCGGATGGCGAATGCCGTCTCGACGGCACGACGCTGCGGCTGGCGGAGCGCCCGGCAGGCAAGGGCGGGCGCCTGCTGATGATCCGGCCCGAGCGGCTTGCGATCCTCGGTGACGGACCGGCTGATGATTTCAACGTACTGCCCGCGAAGGTCCTGGCCGCGATCTACCAGGGCGACAGCGTCCTGCTGCATGCCGCGATCGGCGGCGGTACGCGCGTCGCCGTGCGTGGCACGGCATCCGGCCGGTTGCCGCGCGCCGGCGACGTTCTGCGCCTCGGCCTTCGTCCGGCTGACACCTATCTGCTTTCCGAAAGCGAGCCATCTTCGTGACGCAGGCCGCGCTCAACGCGACCGGGCTGCGTCGCGACGCGTTCCTCGAACGTCTGGCGTTGTTCGGTCTCAGCGGGCCGGCGGTGCTGCTGGTCTTCGTGACGATGGTGCTTCCCGTCGGCTGGCTGTTCTGGCTGTCGTTCCTCGACGACACCGGCGCGCTCAGTCTCGAGCATTATCGACGCATGATCGAGCAGCCGTCCTATGGGCGCACATTCCGCACGACATTCGAAGTCAGCCTCCTGACCACCGGAATCTGCGTTGCGCTTGGCTATCCTCTTGCCTATGTGCTGTCACAGTTACCGCGGCGAGTGGCAAATCTCTGCATGATCGCGGTCATGCTGCCTTTCTGGACGTCACTCCTGGTGCGGACATACGCATGGCTTGTACTTCTTCAGCGGCGCGGGGTCGTCAATAGTTGGGGAATCAAGCTCGGACTTTGGGACGAGCCGCTGACGCTGGTGAACAACCTGAATGGCACGCTGATCGGGATGGTCCACATCATGCTGCCGTTCCTCGTGCTTCCGGTCTACGGATCGATGCGCGCGATCGACCGGGATTTCCTCAAGGCCGCCGCCAATCTGGGTGCAAGTCCGGTACGCGCGTTCTGGCAGGTCTTCCTGCCGCTCTCGATGCCGGGCCTCGTCGCGGGGGTCCTCATCGTTTTCATCCTTTGCCTCGGCTTCTATGTCACCCCGGCCGTCCTCGGCGGCGGCAAGGTCACGATGGTGGCCAACCGAATCGCGACCGACATCGAGGTTTTCTTCAACTGGGGAGCGGCGAGTGCGCTCGGTGTCGTGCTCTTCGTACTGACGATGGTCCTTCTCTATATCGCGGCCCGCTTGGTCGGGTTGAACCGCGTGCTGGGCGGGAGCGACTCATGAGGTGGCTCGACAATGCCGCAAGCGAGACACAGATCACGCACCGGCACCGGCTCTGGCTCTACGTGCTCGCTGGATTCGTCATGATTTTCCTCATGCTGCCGACACTCATCGTCATCCCGATGTCCTTCTCGGAGTCGCAGTATCTCGAGTTTCCGCCGCGCGAATGGTCGCTGCGCTGGTATCGGAACTATTTCGACTCCGTCTCGTGGATGCAGGCGACGGCGACGTCCTTCAAAGCCGGGATCCTGACCATGCTGGTCTCGACCACGGTCGGAACGATGGCCGCCTACGGCCTGCACACGTCGCGGTTCCGCTGGACCGGCCCGATACTGGCGCTTCTTCTGACGCCCATCATCGTCCCGGTAATCCTTGTCGGCATCGGTGTCTTCTATGCGTATGTGCGGCTCGGGCTCGTGAATACGCTGACGGGCATCGTGCTTGCGCACAGCATGCTCGCAATCCCGCTGGTCGTGATGGTCGTTTCGTCGGCGCTCAAGAGCTTCGACATGAACCAGGAACTGGTCGCGCGCAGCCTCGGCGCCTCCCGTCCGCGCGCCTTCTTCCTCGTCACGCTGCCGCAGATCCGTTTCGCGGTCATCACCGGCGCGGTGCTTTCGTTCCTGACATCGTTCGACGAAGTGATCGTGGCGCTTTTCATCTCCGGCGGTCCGAATTCGACGCTGACGCGGAACATGTTCGCAGCGCTGCGCGATCAGATCGATCCGACGATCGCGGCGATCTCGACGCTCGTGGTTCTTCTCACATCGGCGCTTCTGGCCCTGTCCCAGCTGCTCGGCAAGTCGGAGCGTTGATACGTTTCATCCCGTCGTCATTCGACTTTGTCTGCTGAAAATTCCTTCTCGATCTGTCGAGCGTCAGTCCAATTAACGACCTAATTTTCAGCGGTTAGCCCGCTCGCTGCCCTGCAACGCCTCGACGGCCGGTCGAGTGATTCCGGTGGAATATCAAGGCAGCATGAGCGTTCTCTCGATGCGTCGGCCATAAGATTGCGTTGGCAAATTAATGCACCCATAATGGTTGAATAACCCGGGAGCATCGTCAGAAAGTGCCGGCCAGAAGCCCGCAAGGAACAGCAGGCTCGCCCTCAGCTTGGGGGCTCATCGGATTTGGCATTTATTTGTGTTTTCTCATTCAGTCAGCGGGTGCGCAGGCGGTCAATCAGTCACCAGAGTTGAGTGCCGCAACGGGAGCCCTTCGCGCGCGCAGCGAAGAGTTCAAACGGGAGGATCAAGCCTACAGATCCGTCCAGACCGGTCAGAAAATGTCGACGGCCGAGCGCGACGACTATGCGGAGTTTGTTGCCGGTCTCCGCCGGAAATTTCTCGAGCAGTGCGAAGTGGTCCGAGGCCTTGGCGGTGAAAGCGCCATTGCCGAGTTCGACTGCGTCCGCGCCGGACCGCTTGTCGCCCGCGCGAGTCTCGCTCCTGTTCAAGCGGTCCAGACGGACGACGAAAAGCGAGCGGCAGTTCAGGCGCGCCTGAACCAGATCGAGGGTGCGATCGATGAGGATCTGTTGAAGCGCCAGCAGGAGATCAAGCAGGCCGATGCCCAGCCTTCCGGGGGCAGTGCTGCCGGAGGTGCGTCAGGTCAGTCTGGCAGCGGCGGCCAGGGAGGGAGCGGCGCCAGCCAGGCAGCCGCAGCGCAGGCCGCAGGCGGTGGTGCACGTGCCGGTTCCCCGAACAGCTCGACGGCATCGGCTGCGAACGCCGGACAAGGCCTGGCCTCACCCGGCGCATCTCCGCCTGCAGCAGGCCAGCATGAACGGCAGGCAGTTGCCGACGGCGGCGTTGGCGACGACATCGTTGCACGCCAGCTAAGGGAGGCCGCCGAGAGGGAAGCCGATCCGGCGCTCCGGGAAAAACTCTGGGCCGAATATCGAAAGTATCGGGAGGCAAAAAAGTGAAGTGGGCAGGATACTTGATCCGGGTGGCTGTTCCGTGCGCGCTTTCACTTTTTGTTGGTGCCTGCGCGGCGAACTACCCGACGCGGACGGTGTCGTATACCGAGACCAAGCTCGAGCGTCCCGACGCGCAGCAGTCGGAATCCGATCTTCTGAATGTCAGGATCGAGGTTTTCGAGAAGGGGGAACTGCCCGACGATCCGAACGTCCGCAGAGGGCTTTCGCCCGATATCCGAAATGCCGAGGCTTACTACGTTCCGACCCAGATCAAGAATGCAATGCAACGCTCCGGGCATTGGGGGCAGGTTCGTGTGGTTCCGTCGGGTGGACGGGAGGGCGAGGTTCATATCAGCGGGAAAATCCTCGAATCGGATGGCGAGGTCCTCAAGCTCGAAGTGCAGGTCAGAGATGCTACCGGTGCGCCGTGGTTTACCAAGCGATACGAGAGCGTCATCGACGCCGCCGCGTACAGCAAAGCCGAAGCGGCCCGCGTCGATGCGTTTCAGGACACTTATAACCAGATCGCCAACGACGTCGCGGCCTACAGGAAGCACCTGAAGTCCGGGGATGCTGCGGAAATCCGGCAGGTGGCGGAGCTGCGCTTTGGCGCCGACTTCGCGCCGTCGGCATATGGGAGTTTCATCAAGAAGACGGAGACTCCGACACCGGCGCAGTCGGACGTATTGCAGCGGCTGTGGGGGGCAATAAGCCGCGACCAGAAGCCCTCCGCCCGCGTCCCTGCGTATACGGTCGATCGGCTTCCGTCCGAAGACGATCCCGTTGTCCAGCGGGTCAGTCGAATCAGGGCCCGCGAGGAGTTTCTGATCGACACGCTCGACCAGCAGTATGACGGGTTGGCCAAGTCGATCAGCGATCCTTACACGCTCTGGCGGACGTCGCGCCTGAAGGAGATCAATGCGATCCGGGCCGTCGACAAGGTCCAGAACGAGGAGCAGGCAAAGGCCGTTGCTGCCGGTGTCTTTGGCGTACTTTTGGGTGTTGCCCTGGCTTCACAAAGCAATAGCGGCGGTGGCTGCTATGGCTGTACGACTGCCGGTGTCGCGGTTGCGGCAGGTGCTGTCGCGATCGGCGTCCAGATGGCGACGCGTGCGTCCGAGCAGGCCGCCTCGGAGACCGCACTTCGGCGCACCGCACTGGAAGAGCTCGGGAACTCGCTTGCGACGGACGTCAAGCCGACGGTGGTCGAAGTTGAAGGCAAGACCGTCGAACTGAAGGGGACCGTCGAGGAGAAGTTCAAGGCTTGGCGTGAAGTCCTGCAGTCGCTCCAGGAACTCGAGACGGGACAGCCGGCCCCCGCAACCTCCTAGCCGCCGTCGGGTCGTTACGCATGCAGTCCGCCTCCCGGTCGACGCGCAAGATCGTCATATCCGCGGCACTTCTTGCCGCTCTGGCGTCTATCGCGATTTATGTCGTTCTTGTCCTGCCGGAGCGGGTCCAGCAGGTGGGCAAGCCGTTGCCGCCGACTGGTCGTGCCGATGTTGCCTCACCGCCGCCGCAGCGTCCAGCCATAGACGCTGCTCCTGCGCCGGCCCAAGCGGAAAATGACCGGCTTGTAGCCGAAGCTTCCCAAGCGTCGGCTCTCCAGAAGCTGGCAAAGCTCGAAGGCGAAGGTGCGCGCGTCTGGGGCGCGGAAATGCTGTCTGGCACGGGCATGGCTTTGGTTGAAGAGGCCTTGGCGAAGGCAAATGGAGCGATTGTTCGGCGCGCATTTGGCGATGCCAGCTCCGCTTTCGCAGAGGTCGGCGCGCAACTCGATCGTCTGGCAGATTCGAAGCCTGAACGCCTTGCGCGGGCCATGGCGGAGGGGGCTGCCGCGCTGGCCGGGCTCGATGCGCCGTCGGCCTTGAAGCAGTTCACGATCGCCGCGGCGGCGGCGCCCGGAAACGCCGAAGCGGAACGCGGACTTGACCGGGCGCGCAAGCTCCCGGAGGCACTGGCAAGCGTCGCCGCCGGCGATGCAGCGGTTGCCGCACGGGATTTTCCGACCGCGAAGTCGGCATATCAGAGGGCTGGCGAAATCGATCCCGGCCTCGCCGTTGCGCGGGAGAAGCTCCGCGACATCGATGCGCGGATATCCGCTCAGGCCTACCAGTCCGCAGTTACCGAAGCTGTCGCACGCCTCCGGGAGGGAAATGCGAAGTCGGCAGAAACCGCACTTGCGCGCGCCCAAAGGTTACGCCCGAATGCCCCAGAGCTTGCCGATCTACGGATGCAGATTGCCGCGGCATCCAAACTTTCGGAAATCCGGCGTCTCCAGGGTGCGGCAGAAGCGATGGAGCGTCAGGAAAAATGGTCCGAAGCCGCAAAAGCGTACGAGCAGGTATTGGCACTCGACGCCAGCGCTGCGTTCGCCGGACGGGGTCTGGAGCAGGCAAAACACCTCGCGGCACTGCATGGTTTGATCGACGGATATCTTGCGAGCCCGGAGCGACTGCGATCATCCGAGCCTCGTTCACATGCGCAGGCGGTTCTCGGTCAAGCCAGTGCATCGGAGCCGGGTCCGGTATTGCGCGGAAAAGCCGATCGGCTAACCGAACTTCTGGCGGCGGCGCAGGCACCGATTCCAGTGACACTCAAGTCCGACAACGCGACACAGATCGAGATCCTGCGCGTCGGCCCTTTGGGAATTTTCGAGAGGCATAGCCTGTCGCTCATTCCAGGTCGGTATACGGCCGTCGGACGGAGAGCCGGATATCGGGATGTTCGTGTACAGTTCGAAGTGGCCCGAGCCGAACAACCGCTGGAGATCGTCGTGCAGTGCATCGAGAGGATCCGTTGACAAAGCTCCGGTTCGAGCGGGCCGGCGACGGGCCTACATTCCAGGAATCCGACTTTCCGCTGGCGGTCGGACTGACGGCGCGTGGTGTGGAAATCGGCCCATCAGCCGCCGGCACGACGGTTGCCTGGCTCCTGCAGCATCCCAAAGGTCTGTCACTCCAGCCGGAAAGTTCGGGCATCTCGTTCCTCGTGAACGGTGCGCCGCTTCTGCGTGCCGTATGGATAACCGGAGGCGATCGAATACAGATCGACAGGCATTCTCTGGTCGTCGACTGGTCCGGAGACGTGCCCTGCCTGCGGGCGGTGGATCAGACGCCGGACGGCCCGACAGACGTACCGGTTGAAGGTGCATTGCTGGAACAGGCAGAGCGGATCGGACGGAAATTCGACGATCCAGGACGGGCCAACTCGGGCAAGGGCCGCCACAAGGCGAGGATTTTCGCGGCCGTGTCGGCATTTGCCGTGCTCTGCGCTGGTGTCGCATTCGTGCTGCTCGCATCGCCGATCAACCTGCGCTTCACGCCCGATGCCGACACGGTCTCGATCACCGGGTTCCCGCCTTCTTTCCAGGTCGGGGATCGCCATCTTGCCCTGCCTGGCACTTATCGGGTGGAGGCACGGAAGGAAGGTTTCAAGGACATCGATCGCAGGATCGTCGTCGAATATGGCACCGCCCCGTTGCATGATCTCGCTTTCCAGAAGCTCGACGGCGTCTTGCGGGTCACGACGAAGCCGATCGACGGTGCGAAGGTTCTTGTGGACGGCATCGAGCGGGCGTCGACGCCTGCCGAGATCGAAGTTGCGGCCGGAACCCGAGACATCAGTGTCACGGCTGACCGGTACCTTCCCGAAAGCCGGCAACTGGCAGTCGAGGGGATGGGGCGGCGGCAGGATCTCGAGATCGAGATGAAGCCGGCCTGGGCGGAAATCCGGATTTCTTCCCGACCTGCCGGTGCGCAGGTGAAAATCGGCAGCGATGCTGTCGGAACGACGCCCGTCGTCACCCAGGTACTTCAAGGTGAACAGGATCTCGAAGTCTCACTGGCAGGCTGGAAGACGATCCGCCGCAAGTTGGCTGTCAAAGCCGGTGTTCCGGAAGCACTTCCGACCTTCGAGATGGAGCGGCTTGATGGCGTACTCGCTCTGGTATCCGAGCCGACGGGCGCAACGGTCACGGTGAACGGGCAGTTTCGAGGCCAGACCCCGCTCTCGATCTCGCTTGTCGGGGACAGGGACTATCAGGTGGTTCTCTCGAAGTCCGGC
The DNA here is from genome assembly GCA_965279525.1 of Tagaea sp. Classification (GTDB taxonomy): domain Bacteria; phylum Pseudomonadota; class Alphaproteobacteria; order CACIAM-22H2; family CACIAM-22H2; genus Tagaea. The sequence continues at coordinate 236,814 of CBDIIB010000003.1, forward strand.
TACGAAAATGAAACGCGCTCTTTCCGGATCGAGGGTGAAAGAACGAACCGAGGCAGCATCCAGCTGCAGCCCGAGTACGGAACCGTTTTCGTGACGATCAGCCCGCCCGGGGCGACGCTCAGGATCAACGGCAAGGCAAACGGAAGCGGCTCGCAGAGACTGTCGCTCCAGACACTGCCGCAGACCCTTGAAGTCGACATGCCCGGCCATGAATCCCAGAAGATGGCGGTGACGCCGCAGAAGGGCGTCGCGAAGCGGCTCGACATCACGCTCAAGACCGTTGGTCAGGCGATGCGGGACAAGTACGGACGAGGCATCGTCAGCGCCGGTGGCGAGAAGCTCGTCTTGGCCCAGTTCACGGAGCCAGTCGCGATCATGATCGGCTCCCCTCGGCGGGACCCATCGCGCCGATCCAACGAGACGGAGTATCAGGTCGAACTCACGCGCTCCTTCCTCATCAGCGAGAAGGAGGTGACCAATGCGGATTTCAAGAAATTCAAGCCCGGACATTCGTCAGGCTCGATCCAGGGGGCGAGTCTCGATGGCGCCGACCAGCCGGTCGTGAACGTCTCGTGGGAGGATGCCGCACGCTATGCAAACTGGCTCAGTTCGAAGGAGGGGCTGGTCCCGGCCTACCGCGAGCAAGGCGGAAAGGTCGCTGCCGTCCATCCGCTTACGAACGGATATCGCCTTCCGACCGAAGCGGAATGGGAGTTTGTCGCAAGATATGAAGCCATCGCGCGGGCGGGCGCTCAGCCTTTGCGGTTTCCTTGGGGCGATGCCGCGACGACGCCGGCTGGCAGCGGGAACTTCGCACACGACGGCTCGGGGCTGCCACTTACGATTCCGGGCTATGTCGACCAGTATGTCGGATCGGCGCCGGTCGGAAAATTCCCGCCGAACCGGGCCCAGATCTACGATCTCGCAGGAAATGTCGCGGAATGGTGCCATGATTACTACGATGTGACGCTCGGTCCGTCGACGGGCATCAAGCGCGATCCGGCCGGTCCGGCGGAGGGAAGATTTCATGTTGTCAAAGGATCGAGCTGGCGGACGGGAAGCCTGGCGGAGTTGCGATTTGCCTATCGCGACTACACCGAAAAGCCTCGCGATGACCTCGGCTTCAGGGTGGCGAGATATGTCGATGCACCTTGAAGCAGTCAGGCGCGTGGTCCTGGCGATCGTGATTCTTCTCTCAGTGGCACCGGCCGCGATCGCCCAAGCCGCAGATCCGGCCAGGACACCGGCAGCGCCACCATCTGCGCCGGTGACGCCAAGTGCCGCTCAGGCGGCACCACCCCAACAGCCGCCTTCCACCTTCCGTCCGGCCGAGCTGGTTTCGCCAAGCCGCAAGCTCTCCATGCCGAACGACATGTAAGGGACCGACAATGCGCAGGTTGTTTCCGACCGAGTTCATCTTCCAGATCGCATCGCTTCTCGTCTCGTTCATCGTCGTGCACGCGTTCTACGTTGCCGAGGTGCGCCCGAACGCCGAGATTTTCCTCACCCAGGAGCGCGCCAAGGCGTCGATCGATCCGTCTTACGAAATGCAGCAATCGATCTTCGTGATCCTTCGCGACTACGAGCAGGAAGCATGTTTCGTGCTGATGTTCTGGGCGATCGCGATCCTCGGATACAAAGGTTACAAAGTTTACCGGCAGCAGCGGCAGCTCGAGCTCGATCTGGTCGGGTTACCCGAGGAGGCGACGGTCACCGTCGAGACCGCACGCCAGACCTCGACCTTGATCCGAAAACGGCTCGACGTGGAGCAGCAGGATTTCCTGCTCTCCCGGTCGATGCTTGCGGCGATCGATCGGTTCTCGGTGACACGGAACGTCCAGGACGCCTCCAGTGTCGTGCACACGATCTGCGATGCCGAGTCCGAGCGGCTCGACACGGACCTTTCGATCATCCGCTATGTCGCGTGGGCAATTCCTTCGATCGGCTTCATCGGCACGGTCCGGGGCATTGGCGACGCGCTGACCAAGGTGCAGAAGGCCGTGGCCGGCGATATCACCGGCGTTACGGACAGTCTTGGAACCGCGTTCAATTCGACACTCATCGCCCTGCTGATATCGATCGTGCTCATGTTCGTGATCCACCAGATGCAGTCTGCGCAGGAAAAGCTCGTGCTCGACACGCGGCGCTATTGCGACGATTGGCTTGTCCGTCGCCTCAGAAGCTAGGCGGCCGAGGGAGATGGCATGAAGGGCAGGCGCGAAGCACCCGGGGGGCTGATATCGTTCCTCGACGTCATGTGCTGCGGCTTCGGTGCCGTCGTTCTTCTTGTCGTCATCCTGAACGGCAATCTCGTACAGAAGCGCGAGACGCAGTCCGAAGCGATGCGGGAGGAGGTCAGGCAACTCACCCAGCTGGAGTCATTCGCACGGCAGGAATTGGCCCAGACCGGCGCCGAACTTGCGGGCGTCGAGGAGCAGAGGGCCTCGGTCAGCGCCCAGGCGGCACGGCTTGAGGCAAGGCTGCGCGATACGCGCAGCCGGACCCAGGAAGTCCAGGCGCGGGCGGAGGCGCTGCAATCCTCCATCGCGACACTCCAGACGCAGAGTGCGGCGGTCGAGCAGGCCGTGACGCTGCTGAGATCGAAGGCGACCCAGCAATGGGATGGCGGGCGCCGGCCGGTCGGATTCTCCGGCGATGGCCAGAGGCAGTATTTGACCGGGCTCAAGCTCGGCGGCGAGCGGACGCTGATCCTGCTCGACTCGTCGGCAAGCATGCTCGACGAAACCATCGTCAACGTGGTGCGGTGGCGGATCACGGAGCCCGCGATCAAGCGAACCGCGCCAAAATGGCAGCGCACGACGCGGACCTTGCATTGGCTCGTCGCGAATCTTCGACCCGGCAAGCAATTCCAAGTCTACCAGTTCAATGCCTCCGCATCTCCACTGCTTGCCGGAACGGAAGGAAAGTGGCTTAGCACCAACGATACGGCGAGCCTGACTGGCGCACTGGCGGCCGCATCACAGATCGTGCCTGCCGGTGGCACCAGCCTGCATCGGGCATACGCGGTCATCGCGCAGATGAAACCGCCGCCGGACAGCGTTGTCGTGCTTACGGACGGACTGCCGACCCTCGGCGTGCGCGAAGAGCCCGGCCGGCTTGTCTCGGCGGAAGAGCGGCTGACCCTTTTCAGCGATGCGATCCGGCTCATTCCGGGATCGATACCGGTAAATACGATCCTGTTTCCGATGGAAGGGGATCCCGCGGCGGCAGGCGCTTTCTGGCAACTTGCGCTCATGACGCAGGGCTCGTTCATGACACCGGCAAGGGATTGGCCGTGATGCGAAAGGCGCGCCGGGAAGCGGAAACCTTCAGCCTTTCATTCCTCGACATCATCGCGTGCGGGTTCGGGGCAGTGATCCTGCTTCTGATCATGACGCTGGCATTCGAGCCGAGCACGATCCGGGAGGTGGTCAGGAATCTTGAAACAGAAGCCGCCCAGAGCCGAGCCAGCCGTGATTCGCTGAACACGGAACGTCAGGCCCTGTCGCGCGAATTGCAGCAGAAGCGGGACGACCTGTCCCGGATGCAGGCGCAGATCTCGTCGTTGAGTGCGGAGATGGATCGTGCCGACAGGCAATTCGGAACCGTCCGGGCAAGTGCCGAGACCAACGTCCGCATCGAGGAGCAGCTGAAGAACGTCCAGCAGTCGCTGACCGAAGAAATGCGCCGGCTGATGGGGCGCCCGGAGGAGCGGAAGCCCAACCTGGATGCGCCGATCGGCGGGATACCGGTCGATAGCGAATACATCATCTTCATCATCGACACGTCGGGAAGCATGAAGATCGGGGCCTGGCCGCTGGTCGTGCGCAAGGTGCAGGAAGTTCTCGAGGCCTATCCGAAGGTAAAGGGATTCCAGGTCATGAATGATGTCGGGACGTATATGTTCCCGACATATGCCGGACAGTGGATTCCCGATACGCCCGGGCGCCGATCGGTGGTTCTGAGCCAGCTCCAGAACTGGAACAGCTTCAGCCGGAGCAACCCGGCACCGGGCATCATTCAGGCGATCAGGACGTTCTATCGCCCCGACCAGCCGACCAGTCTTTTCATCTTCGGCGACGACTTCAACGGCACGAGCATCGACGAAGTGGTCAATGTCGTCTCCCAAAGCAATCGCCGCGACGCGCAGGGAAACGTGCCGATCCGGATCCACACATTCGGGTTTCCGGTATTGCCTGTTTACACCAAGCAGATCGAGAATTTCACCCGCTTCGCCCACTTGATGCGAACCCTTGCGGAGCGGAATGCGGGAACTTTCGTCGGCTTGAACTCGGTTCGTTGACCTTCAGAGTCTCCGCAACTGATCCGTGCCCAGGGATTGAGAATTCACCGTTCGAACTTCTTTTCGGACTAGGCGTGCTTGGGAATTGAGATGCGGCCGTCCGCCTTCACTTCCTCCATCACGACATAGGTGCGCGTCTCGCGGATGTGCGGCACCTCGGCCAGCGCCCTGCCGAGAAAGTGACGATAGGCCTGCATGTCGCAGACGCGCACCTTCAGCAGATAGTCGAACCCGCCGGCAACCATGTGGCACTCCGCGACCTCGACGAGCGCTTTCACCGCCTGCGAGAAGCGGTCGAACGCCTCATGCGAGGTGCGGTCGATCGCCACTTCCACGAAGACGACGAGACCGGCATCGAGCGGTACCGGATCGAGTTCGGCCCGGTAGCCGCGGATCACGCCGTCGCGTTCGAGCCGGCGCACGCGTTCGAGGCAGGGTGTCGGGCTGAGGCCGACACGCCTTGCAAGTTCGACATTCGTCAGGCGTCCGTCAGACTGGAGTTCGCCAAGGATCTGAAGGTCGATCGGGTCGAGACGCGTGCCGAGCAAGTTGGCCTCCGAATGCAGCGGAAACAACTAAAATATCATATGAAAATAGCATGTTTCACTATCTTGACCAAAATATAAAGCGCGTTAACCTTGGAAAGTCTCATTCCATAGAGAACTAGTCATGCAAAATCCCGACATTGCCGCATCGATCGGACCCAAACTGGCGGGGGAGGCCGATGTGCTCGAGCGGCTGCACGCGGCAGCGGTGCTGCCCGATGGTCATGCCGCCCGCATCGATTCAGACGCGCAGGCGCTGGCCGGCCGGTTACGCGAGCGCGTGCCCGGACAGGTCGGCGTCGAGACATTCCTTGCCGAGTTCGATCTGTCGACCAACGAAGGCGTGGCACTGATGTGCCTCGCCGAAGCGCTGCTGCGCATCCCGGATTCCGCGACGATCGACGCACTCATCGGCGACAAGCTGGGAACGGCCGACTGGGACCGGCACCTCGGTCACGCGGACTCGGTGCTCGTGAACGCGTCGGCCTGGGGGCTCGCACTCACCGGCCGTTTCGTCGAATGGACCGGTCGCGAAAGCGGCGGGGCGGCCGAGCTGGTACGTCGCACGCTGGGCCGGCTTGGTGCGCCCGTCCTGCGCGGTGCCATCGAGGCGGCGATGCGCATCATGGGCCAGCAGTTCGTGATGGGCCAGACGATCGCGGCCGCTCTCGCCCGCGCGAAGAACGCCGGTCCGGGCTATCGGCATTCGTTCGACATGCTCGGCGAAGCCGCGCGCACGCAGGAGGATGCCGAGCGCTATTTCGAGAGCTATGCGGCCGCCATCACCGCGATCGCAGGTGCTTGCGCCGGCAAGGATCCGCATGCGAACCCGGGCATTTCGGTGAAGCTCTCGGCCCTGCACCCGCGCTATGAACCGACGAAGCGCGCCCGCGTGACAGGCGAGCTTGTTCCGCGCGTGGCGGCACTGGCGCGTCAGGCCGCGCAAGCAGGCATCAATTTCACGATCGACGCGGAGGAATCGGACCGTCTTGTCGTTTCGCTCGAGATCCTCGGCGAACTCGCGCGCGACCGGAGTCTCGCGGGCTGGGACGGACTGGGACTGGCCGTGCAGGCATACCAGAAGCGGGCATTGGGTACTGTCGGCTGGGTCGCGGAGCTCGCGCGCGCCAACCGGCGCCGCTTCATGGTGCGTCTGGTAAAGGGCGCCTATTGGGACAGCGAGATCAAATGGGCGCAGGAAAAGGGCCTCTCGGACTATCCGGTTTTCGTGCGCAAGGCCGCGACGGACCTTTCCTACCGTGCGTGTGCGGCAACGATGCTGCGTGCGCAGGACGCGATCTACGGCCAGTTCGCCACGCACAATCCGCGCTCGGCGCTCGAGATCCTCGCGATGGCCGGCAACCGCACCGATTTCGAGTTCCAGAAGCTGCACGGCATGGGCGACGGGCTCTACGACCTGCTCGCCGAACGGCTCGGCGAACGCTTCGCCGTGCGCGTCTATGCGCCCGTCGGCGCACACCGCGACCTGTTGCCCTATCTGGTCCGCCGCCTGCTCGAAAACGGGGCCAACACCTCGTTCATCCACCAGGTCGCCGACCGCGAGATCCCGCTCGCGCGCATCGTCGCCGACCCGGCTGCGGCCCTTGCCGCCGCCACGCCCTCGGTCCGTCCGCCCACGGCCCTCTTCGCCGACAGGGTGAACGCGCGCGGGCTCGACCTTGCCGACGATGCCTTGCGCGCACGCCTCGTGGCGCGCATCGCCGCCGACAGGGACGCCGCCGGTACCGGCGGCGTTCGCGAACCTGCCGATCCGCGCCGATCCGTCGGCGAATGCAGGAGCATGAACCAGGCCGAAGTCGCCGCCACCGTGGGCACGGCTGCGCGCGCCTTCGTCGACTGGCGCCGGATGCCGGTCGCAGAGCGTGCCTCGATCCTCGAACGTGCGGCTGGGCTTTTCGAGGCGAACGACCACGAGCTCATGTCGCTGGTCGTTCGCGAGGGTGGGCGCACGATCCCCGACGCGCTTTCCGAACTGCGCGAGGCTGTCGACTTCCTGCGCTATTATGCGGGCCGCGCACGGCTCGATTGCGGACCGGTCCAGCTGCCGGGACCGACCGGCGAGCGCAATACCTTGGCACTGGAAGGGCGCGGCGTGTTCGCTTGCGTCAGCCCGTGGAACTTCCCGCTCGCCATCTTCGTCGGCCAGATCGCGGCCGCACTTGCCGCCGGCAACGCCGTCGTCGCCAAGCCCGCCGAGCAGACGCCGCTGACCGCCGCACGCGCGGTGGCATTGCTGCACGCCGCCGGCGTGCCGGCCGATGTCCTGCAACTCGTCTTCGGCGGGCGCGAGACCGGTGCCACACTCGTCGGCGATCCGCGCATCGCCGGCGTGGCCTTCACCGGCTCGACCGCGACGGCCAAGTCGATCCAGCGCGCCCTCGCCGCGAAGGACGGCCCGATCGTCCCGCTGATCGCCGAGACCGGCGGCGTCAATGCCATGATTGCGGACAGTTCGGCGCTGACCGAGCAGCTTGTCAACGACGCGATCGTGTCGGCCTTCCAGAGTGCCGGTCAACGCTGCTCCGCCCTGCGCGTGCTTTTCGTGCAGGAAGACGCCGCCGACCGTACGATCGCGATGCTGCGCGGTGCCATGGCCGAACTCCAGATCGGCGATCCGGCAGACCCCGCGACCGATGTGGGTCCCGTGATCGACGCGGCGGCCAAGCGGATGCTCGAAGCCTATATCGACGAGAACCGTGCGCATGTCGTGGCGCGCGCGGCGCTGCCGGCAGGTCTCGGCGGCGGACATTTCGTGGCGCCGGTGGCGCTCGAGGTCCAGATGAATGCAGCACCCATGCACGAGATCTTCGGCCCGGTGCTCCACGTCGTGCGCTGGAAAGCGGACGCGCTCGACGACGTGCTCGCGCGCGTCGCCGCGACCGGCTATGGCCTAACGCTTGGTATTCACAGCCGCATCGACGGGTTCCAGCGCCGCATCGCGGCCGCGCTGCCGGTCGGGAACGTCTACGTGAACCGCTCGACCATCGGGGCCGTTGTCGGCGTGCAACCCTTCGGCGGACAAGGGCTGTCCGGGACCGGGCCGAAGGCAGGCGGTCCGTTCTATCTGCCGCGCTTCGCCGCCGAGAAGACAGTGTCGGTCAACACAGCCGCCGTCGGCGGCGACGTGGCGCTGATGGCGAGCGGCCGCACGTCCTAGTCGGCGAGTTCGACCGGTTGGCTGTCCTGCGCTAGTCTGGGGCAGAATCGAAACGGGTCGATCGAGGATTGGAAAAGTCTGAAATGGCGTCGCAGGAACGTTTCTTTCTGGCCGGTGTGATGGGTTGGCCGGTGATGCACTCGCGCTCTCCCTTGCTGCATGGGTATTGGCTCCGGAAGCACGGCTTTGCGGGTGCCTATGTACCGCTGGAGATCCCGATCGACGGGCTCTCCGCGGCCTTGCGTGCGCTTCCTGCCCTCGGTTTTTCAGGATGCAACCTGACGATCCCGCACAAGGTCGAGGCGTTGAAGATCCTCGATCGCGTCGACCCGCTGGCACGCCGGATCGGTGCCGCGAACTGCATCGTCGTCGGCCCCGACGGCTCGCTTGGCGGGTTCAACTACGACGGCTGGGGGTATGTCGAAAATCTCGTCGAGCGCGTTCCGGACTGGCGCGCGGATGCCGGTCCAATCGTGGTCGTCGGGGCGGGTGGCGGGGCGCGAGCGATCATCGTCAGCCTGCTCGACCGGGGGGCACGCGACATCCGTCTCGTGAACCGGACGCCGGATCGTGCAACGACGCTTGCAGCGCAGGTCGGCGGTCCGATCGTGGCCGTCGGCTGGGACGACCGCGGCCGCGCGCTCGATGGTGCGGCGATGGTCGTCAACACGACGAGCCAGGGAATGGTCGGCCAGCCGGCTCTCGACCTGCCGCTTGAAGCGCTTCCGAAAACGGCGCTCGTGTCCGACATCGTCTATACGCCGCTCGACACGCCGCTGCTGTTAGCCGCGCGCAAGCGCGGCAATCCGACCGTCGACGGTCTCGGCATGCTGCTGCATCAGGCGCGGCCGGCCTTCAAGGCGTGGTTCGGCGTCCTGCCCGAGGTGACGCCGGAACTACGCCAGTCGATCGAGGCGACGTTGAAGTAAGCGCGGCTGTGACGGCCGGCCGGGCTCAGAGCGTGCGGCTGAGTTCGCCGTATATTTCCGGACGGCGCTTGCGCAACTGGAACCAGGGGTTGGTCCGTGTCCGTTCGAACAGGACAGGATCGAGGTCGGCGACGATCATCTGGTCCGAAATCGATGGCGTGGTGACCGCTTTCGGCAATCCGTCAGGGCCGAGCACATAGGCGCCGCCCACGTGGGTCGAGTGGCCGTCGAAGCCGACATGGTCGGAAAGGACGGCATAGACGCAGTTGGTGCGCGCCTGCACATCGTGGAATTTCATGCTCGGGAACGCCAGCAATTCCCGCTGTGCTGCCAGCACGGCAACTTCCGGCCTGTCGGCACCGGCGCCGTCGAAGGTCAGGGTTCCATCGGGCGCATTCATCTTTCGGATCGCGTGGGGCAGCAGGATGATTTCGGCGCCCATCAGCGCCAGGATGCGCCAGCTCTCGAAGAAGTCGCTGTCGTGGCAGATGGCCGTCGCGACCTTGGCGAAGCCGAGATCGAAGACCGACCATTCATATGCCTGCCGGAAGACGAAGAACTCGTCGTACGACGCGTGTGTCTTGCGCTGGAGGCCGACAAGTCCGCCGGGGCCGACTAGCGCCTGCGTGTTGTAGTGCGTGCCGCGGTGCAGTTCGGCAAATCCGTACGAGACGAACACGCCACGCTCCGCGGCGCGCTTCGCGATGGTCGCGTAGATCGGGCCGTCGGCTGCTTGCGCGTCGCGCACGACCTCGGGACTGCCGTTATGTCCGGTGGCGGAAAGTTCGGGGAATACGACGAGGTCGGCACCCCTGGCTTTCGCTTCGTCGATCAGGTCGAGATGGCGGGCGACATTCTCGGCCGTGGCCAGGTGACGGATATTCACTTGGACGGCGGCGATACGGGCGGCTTTCATCGGATTTTTCCTCCGGTCGCCCGCCGTTCTATCGTCAGACCCACCCGCCGTCGACGATATAGTGTTGGTTGGTGCAGGCCGAAGCCTCGTCGGATGCCAGGAACAGGGTGAAGCGCGCAAGTTCATCCGGCTGGAGCCGCCGCTTGAGGCACTGGCGCGACATGAGTTCGGCTTCGGATGCCGGCGTCAGCCATTTCTCGATCTGGCGCTCGGTCATGATCCAGCCGGGCGCGATCGCGTTGACGCGGATATTGAACGGGCCGTAGTCGCGGGCGAGCGAACGCGTCAACCCGAGGACTGCCGATTTCGACGCGGTGTAGACGGCCATGCCGCCCTGGCCGACCATCCAGGACGTCGATCCGAAATTGACGATCGAGCCGCCGCCGTTCGCCTTCATGTCGCCAAGTACGGCCTGTGCCGCGAAAAACTGGTGCTTCAGGTTGACCGCGATGCGCTCGTCCCAGTATTCCGGTGTGACGGTTTCGGTCGCGTGGCGCTCGTCGTGCGCGGCATTGTTGATGAGGATCGAGACCGGTCCCAGCGTGCTGCGGATTTCCGCGATGGCTTCGCGCAGGGCCGCGGTGTCGGTCAGGTCGACATCGCGAAAATGCGCGGCCTGGCCGGCCGACATGAGTTCCCCGGCGAGTGCGGCGCCTTTTTCCTTCTTGATGTCGAAGAAGGCGACAGTCGATTTCTGGCCGGCGAACCGGCGGACGATCGACTCGCCGATGCCCGAAGCCCCGCCCGTGACGAGCACGACCTTGCCGGCCAGATCGGGATATGTGGCAGCCATCTTGCTCCCCCTCCGCACCTCGAAAACGCAGTTGAAGGGTATATCTCAATAATTGAGTTGCGCACCTCGAAATTTCTCGGCAATGTTCCCGCCACGTCCGGCCATCGAATGCCGGCAATGGGGAGGATCGCATGAACGCTTTCAATCGGTCGCTGATCGCCGCAGGTGCGCTGATGCTGTCGACCGGCAGCACGATGGCCCAGACGACGGTCAAATGGCTCCATCTCGAGGTCAATCCGGCCCAGATCAAGATCTGGGAAGAGGTCGCGCGCGAGTTCGAGGCGAAGAATCCCGGCACCAAAGTCGAGATGCAGTTCCTCGAGAACGAATCCTACAAGGCGAAGCTGCCGACGCTGCTGCAGTCGAACGACCGCCCGCACATCATCTATTCGTGGGCCGGCGGCGTGCTGAAGGCCCAGGTCGAGGCGGGTGTCCTGCAGGACATCAGCGCGCAGATCGGCGATGTCCGCGACACGATCTCGCCCGCCGCACTCGCCGCCTTCACGCGTGATGGCAAGACCTATGGCCTGCCGCACGCGCAGTCGCAGGTCGGCTTCCTCTACAACAAGGAACTGATGGCCAAGGGTGGCGTCGACGGGTCGACGATCAAGACCTGGGACGACCTGCTCGGCGCGGTACGCAAGCTCAAGGCCGCCGGCGTCACGCCGATCACGGTCGGCGGCGGCGACAAGTGGCCGCTGCATTTCTACTGGACGAATCTCGCCGTGCGCATCGGCGGCAAGGCGGCGTTCGATGCGGCATTGCAGGGCAAGGACGGCGGCTTCGAGGGCGAGACCTTCCAGAAGGCCGGCGACTACATGAAGCAGCTCGTCGACCTGCAGCCGTTCCAGAACGGCTTCCTCGGCTTCAAGAACCCGCAATCGACGGGCTTCTTCGGCGACGGGAAGGCTGCGATGTCGCTGGTGATCAGCACCGTCTACCACCAGCAGAAGGCGCTGGCGGCCGACAAGGTCGGTATCCCTGACGACAAGCTCGGCTGGTTCGACTTCCCGACCGTCCCGGGCGGCAAGGGTGCGGCGAGCGACACGCTGGGCGGCATCAATGGCTGGCTGCTCACGCGCGGCGCACCCAAGGCAGCACTCGACTTCGTGAAGCACTTCGTCTCGAAGGATGTCCAGATGCGTCTGGCCGGCGCGAACTTCCTGATCCCCGTCGTCAAGGGGGCCGATGCCGGCATCAACAACGCCTTCATGCGCAACATCGCGCAGAACCTGGCGCGCTCGGGCTACCACCAGAACTTCTACGACCAGGATCTCGGGCCGTCGGTCGGCCGCGTCGTCAACGACGCGACCGCCGAGCTTGCCGGCGGCAGCATGACGCCGCGCCAGGTGGCCAAGGCCGTGCAGGACGCCTGGAAGCAGGGGAACTGAGAACGATGTCGAACGCGGGGAGGGGTACGATCCGACGGCTCCTCCCCGCGGCCGACGGATTTCGCCGGCAATGCTAGCTTCGGCCGCCCGCCGCCAGACGGGCTCGGGACAGATGACCGCGATCATCCTGTTCCTGCCGCCGGCCTTGATGCTCTTCACGCTTTTCGTCGTCCTGCCGATCGTCGAGGCGGCCTGGTACGGCAACTACAACTGGAACGGCTTCGGCACGCCGACCAACTGGGTCGGCTTCGACAACTACTTCTTCGTCTTCGAGACGCGCGCCTTCGGCCTCGCGCTGCGCAACAACCTGCTGATCATCGTCGTCTCGCTGCTGATCCAGCTGCCGCTGGCACTGGCACTTGCCCTGATGCTGGCCGAGAAGTTCCGCGGCGCCGTTTTCCTGCGCATGCTGTTCTTCCTGCCCTATGTCCTCGCGGAGGTCGCGACGGGCCTGATTTTCAGCTTCGTCTATGACGGCGACTACGGGCTGCTGGCCTCGATCTACCGGCTGTTCGGCGCCGAAGCGCCGCATCTGCTGGCGAGCACGCAGACCTCGATGCTGGCGATCCTGATCGTCATCGTGTGGAAGTATTTCGGCTTCCACATGATGCTCTTCATCGCGGCCCTGCAGGGCCAAGACCGCAATCTGGTCGAGGCCGCGCGCATCGACGGCGCTTCGCGCTGGCAGGTGCTGCGGTTCATCTCGATCCCGCTGCTCTACCCCACGATCCGCCTGTCGGTCTTCTTCGCGGTCGTCGGCTCGCTGCAGCTTTTCGATCTCGTCATGCCGCTGACGCGCGGCGGACCGGCGGACTCCTCGCAGACGATGGTGAGCTTCCTCTATTCGCACGGCGTCACGCGCATGCGCATCGGCTACGGCAGCGCCATCGGCGTGATCCTGTTCGTGATCTGCGCCACCTTCGCCGTCACCTACAAGCGATGGTTCATGCGCGATGAGTGACGCCGCATCCGCCCGCCGGCCGGCCGATCTCGCGGTCCTTTACCGCTGGCTGTTCCTGACCTTCGTGGCGGGGTTCGTGGCCGTGCCGCTGCTCGCCACCGTGCTGGGCGGCTTCAAGTCGCTGGGTGAACTGCGCACCAACCCGTTCGGGTGGCCGAACGAGTGGGAATGGCAGAATTACGGCGACATCCTGATGTCGCGCCGCTACTGGCAGATGCTGGGCAACTCCTTCGCGATCTCGACGATGACATCCGTGCTGGCGCTGATCGTCGCGTCGATGGCGGCGTTCGTCTTCGCGCATCTGCGCTTCTTCGGCAGCACGATGCTGCTCAACTATTTCACGATGGGGCTGCTGTTCCCGGCCGCGACCGCGATCCTGCCGCTATTCATCAAGGTGCGGGACTTGGGCCTGCTCGACACCTATTTCGGCGTGGTGCTGCCGCAGGTCGCCTTCGCGCTGGCGATGAGCATCCTTCTGTTCCGCCGCTTCTTCAAGGACCTGCCCACCGAGTTGCTGGAGGCGGCCCTCGTCGACGGCTGCACCTATCCCAAGTTCTTCCGTTTCGTGACCCTGCCGCTGTCGCGCCCGATCCTGGCGACGGTGGGCACGATCACGTTCGTGCACAGCTGGAACGCCTATCTGGTCCCGCTCGTGATGCTCAACAGCGACGCGATGTATCCCTGGCCGCTGGGCATCATGGTCTACCAGGGCGAATACACCTCGGACTGGCACCTGATCCTCGCGTTCATCACGCTGACGATCCTGCCGACATTCCTGCTTTTCCTGCTGGCGCAGAAACACATCATCGCCGGCCTCACGGCCGGTGCGGTAAAAGGCTGAACGGACAACGACGGAGCTGGAACGTGCAGAAGGTCGGAATCGGCATCATCGGATGCGGCGTGATCAGCGCCGCCTACATCAAGGCGTCAAAGAACTTCCCGATCCTCGAGATCCGGGGCGTGGCCGACATGCGCACCGAGGCCGCCGAGAAACGCGCGGCGGAATTTGGCCTGACGGCCATGCGCATCGACCAGATGCTGAAACGCGACGACATCGACATCGTCGTCAACCTGACCGTCCCGCTCGCGCACACCGACGTCGATCTGGTGGCGCTGAAGGCCGGCAAGCACGTCTATTCGGAAAAGCCGCTCGGCGTTAACCTCGTCGAGGCGAAGAAGGTGATGGATCTTGCCAACGAGAAGGGGCTGCGCGTCGGCTGCGCGCCCGACACGTTCCTGGGCGGCGGCCACCAGACGGCGCGCGCCCTGATCGACCAGGGCGCCATCGGCACGCCGGTCGCCGGCAGCGCCTTCTTCATGTGCCCTGGGCACGAGCGCTGGCATCCGGCCCCCGGCTTCTACTACTTGCGCGGCGGCGGGCCGATGCTCGACATGGGCCCCTATTACATCACCGATCTCGTCCAGCTGCTCGGGCCCGTGGCGAGCGTGATGGGATCGACCGCGCGCCCGCGCGAGCAGCGCATGATCACGAGCGAGCCGCTCAAGGGCACGATGATGCCGGTCGAGGTGTCGACCCATGTGGCCGGCATGCTCGAGTTCCGCAACGGCGCCGTCATCACGATCGCGATGAGCTTCGACGTGCCCAAGCACCGGCACACGCCGATCGAGATCTACGGCGACAAGGGCGCCATCCTCGTGCCGGACCCCAACCGCTTCGGCGGCGAGGTATCGGTCGCGAAGACCGGCGGCGACTGGGAAGTCCAGCCGCACACGCACGGCTATACCGAAGGTGAATTCCGCTCCATCGGGATCGCCGACATGGCGACGGGCCTGCGCGCCAATCGGCCGCACCGGGCGAACGGCGCGCTGGCGTTCCACGTGCTGGAGGTGATGGAAGCCTTCCAGAAATCGTCCGACGAAGGTCGGCGCGTCAAGATCGAGAGCACGGTCGAGCGGCCTGCGGCACTTGCCGCCGGGCTCTCGAGCGGCAAGCTGGAGTAGGGCGGATGGCACAGAAGAAACCGAGCGCGATGATCGTCTGGGGCGGCTGGAACGGCCATGACCCGGACCTTTGCGCGTCGATCTACCGGACCTGGCTGACGGCGGCCGGCTACGACGTGCGCGTCGAGACGACGACGGCCGCCTTCGCCGACCCGGCGATCCACGAGCTGTCGCTGATCGTGCCGATCTACACGATGTCGAAGATCGAGAAGGCCGAGGCGCTGAACCTGTGCGCGGCGGTGCAGGGCGGGGTGGGGCTCGCGGGCCATCACGGCGGCATGTGCGACGCGTTCCGCGATTCGGTCGAGTACCAGTTCATGTGCGGCGGCCAGTGGGTGGCGCATCCGGGCAACATCATCGATTTCCGCGTCAACGTGACCAGGCCCGACGATCCGGTGATGCAGGGCCTGACGGATTTCGACTACCGGTCGGAGCATTATTACATGCATGTCGATCCGGCCATCGAAGTGCTGGCGACGACGAAGTTCTCGGGCGAGCATGCGCCGTGGGTGGAAGGCGTGGTGATGCCGGTCGTGTGGAAGAAGCGTTTCGGCAAGGGCCGCGTGTTCTATTGCACGCTCGGCCACCGGGCGTACGAGCTCGACATCCCCGAGATGAAGCAGATCATGACCCGCGGGATGGCGTGGGCGGCGCGCACGTGAGAATGCAGGCGTCAAACCCGGTCGCGAAGGTCACGCTCGAGGACGTCGCGCGCGAGGCCGGCGTATCGCTTGCGACCGCCGACCGGGTGGTCAACAAGCGGCCGGGCGTGCGCGACCGGACGGTCGTGCGCGTCGAGACCGCGGTCGTCAAGCTCGGCTACCGGCCGGACCTGGCCGCGGCCCGGCTCGCGCGCAACAAGAGCTTCCGTTTCGCCTTCATCCTGCCGGTCGGTGACAACACCTTCATGACGGATCTTGCCGAGCAGGTCCGCCAGTCGACGGCGTGGCTCGCGGCCCAGCGCGCCTTCGTCGACACGCTGCATGTCGACGTCTTCGATCCCGACGTGATCGGGCGTGCGCTCGAAGACCTTCCGCCGGTCTATGACGGCGTGGCCGTCGTCGCCCTCGACCATCCGCGCGTGCGCATCGCGATCGACGATCTGGTCGCGCGCGGCGTCAATGTCGTGACACTCGTTTCCGACGTGCCGGCCTCGCGGCGCCTGCACTATGTCGGTATCGACAATCCGGCAGCCGGCCGCACCGCCGGCACGCTGATGGGAAAGTATCTGCGCGGGCGGACCGGCAAGATCGGCGTCGTGGCCGGCTCGCTGGCCCTGCGCGACCACGCGGAACGGCATTTCGGTTTCAACCAGGTCCTGTCCGGCGAGCATCCGGGCCTGTCGGTCCTGCCCGTCCTCGAAGGGCGCGACGACAGCGCGTTGACGCGCCCGATGACGGAAAAGCTGCTGGCCGAACATCCGGACATCATCGGGCTCTACAATGTCGGGGCCGGCAACCGCGGCATCGCGGCGGCGCTCGAAGCATCGGGGCGTGCCAGCGACGTCGTATGGATCGCGCATGAACTGACGCCCCACACGCGTCGCTTTGTCGTGCGCGGCGTGCTCGACACGATCATCAGCCAGAATGCCGGGCACGAGGCGCGCTCGGCCGGCCGGGTCCTGCTGGCCCATTGCAGCGGCGACCCGATCCTTGCCGATCAGGAGACGATCCGGATCGACATCTTCGTGCGCGACAACCTGCCCTAGCCGTCAGGCGGCGGGCAGAATCTGCGGCTGGCCGGACCGGGCGCTCTTGAGGATCGCCTCGAGCGTCGCCGCGATGTCGACCGACTCCCCGGGCGTGGCACCCGTCCAGTGCGCGGGACCGCGCACGATCATCTCGCGGAATGATTCGGCTTCCGCGAGGAAGCCGTTGCCGCCGGCCAGCTCGATCGTCTCGATCGCGTCGGTGACCTTCGTGCCGCGACGGATCTGCACGGTCGGCGGCCCGCCGACCGGCGGGTGGTTGAGATAGGTCGTCTCGATCGTCCCCCCATCGCCCGAGACCAGCGCATGGCGGTGATAGCCGGTCGCGAAGCTGCAGGAGACCTGCGCCAGCAGGCCGCCCGCGAACTCGAGCGTGGCCACCGTCGTGTTGTCGACACCCGTTTCGGTCCATTGTGCCGTGGCACTGACGCGCTCGGGCCGCGCGCCCGCCACCAGGCGGACGAGGCTGACCGCGTAGCTGCCAGCATCCAGAAGTGCGCCGCCGCCGACATCGGGCTTCAGGCGGATGTTCGATGGATCGGTGAAATTGACGCCGAAGCTGGAGCGGATCAGCCGGATTTTGCCGATGGCGCCGGCTGCGACCAGTTCGGCCAGCTTCCGCGTCTGCGGCTGCGCGCGATAGGGATAGGCCTCGACGAGATGGACCTTGTGCTTGCGTGCCGCGGCGAACATCGCGACCGCCTCGGCCTCGCCCATCGCCAGCGGCTTCTCGCACAGCACGTGCTTGCCGGCCTCGGCCGCCCGGATCGACCATTCGGCATGCAGGGTGTTGGGCAACGGGTTGTAGACCGCATCGATCGCCGGATCGGCAAGCAGCGCTTCATACGATCCGAGTGCTTGGGCGATGCCGGTTTCGCTCGCGAAACGTTGCGCTTTCGCGAGGTCGCGGCTGGCGACCGTGGTGACCTTGACGGTCTTCGACGGGGCGACGCCCGCGATGAAGGCCCGGGCGATCGCCGCAGCACCGAGAATTCCGATCCGGAGGGGAGGTGTGTCTGCCATGCATCCAGCCTACACGATGTTGCATTGGCGTCGATACGTTCGCACAATGCGCCCGGACCGCGAGGGCAGCGCATGATGGACGGCGAATGACGACGAACGATGTTCTGCCCGTGCTGGTTGCCGGCGGCGGCATCGGCGGCCTCGCGGCAGCGCTGGCGCTGGTGCGCCGCGGTTTTCCGGTGAAAGTGCTCGAACAATCGCCCGAGATCGGCGAGATCGGGGCCGGCATCCAGCTTGGCCCCAACGCGTTCGCGGCACTCGACGCGCTGGGCGTGGGCGCAAATGCGCGCGCTCGTGCGGTCTATACCGACTACATGGTCATGCATGACGCGATCGACGAATCCCGGGTCGGCCTGATCCCGACCGGCGACGCGTTCCGCGCCCGGTTCGGCAATCCTTATGCGGTCATCCACCGGATGGACGTGCACATGTCGCTGCTCGAAGGCGTCAAGGCGACGGGTCGGGTCGAGTTCCTGACGTCGACCCGCGTCGAACGCGTCGAACAGGACGATGGCGGCGTGACGGCCTGGGACCGGTCGGGCCAGGCACATCGCGGTTCGGCGCTGGTCGGCGCCGACGGCGTCAAGTCGGTCGTCCGCCAGCAATATGTCGGCGATCCCGCGCGCGTGACCGGCCATGTCGTCTACCGCGCTGTCGTCGACAAGGACGCGTTCCCGGCCGACCTGCGCTGGAACGCGGCCAGTATCTGGGTCGGTCCGAACTGCCATCTCGTGCATTATCCATTGCGCGGCGGCGAGCAATACAACGTCGTCGTCACGTTCCACAGCCGCAAGCAGGAGGAATGGAGTGTCACCGACGGAAGTGCCGAGGAGGTCCGCAGCTATTTCGCCGAGGTCTGCCCGAAGGCACGCCAGCTCATCGAGCTTCCCAAAAGCTGGCGGCGCTGGGCGACCGCCGACCGCGATCCGATCGGCCGCTGGAGCTTCGGCCGGGCCACGCTGCTGGGGGATGCCGCCCACCCGACCACGCAATACATGGCGCAGGGGGCCTGCATGGCGTTGGAAGACGCCGTGACGCTGGGAGAGGCGCTGCGCGCGACCGGCGACGATCCCGTGGTGGCCTTCGATCTCTATCAGCGCTCGCGGATCGCGCGCACGGCGCGCATCGTGCTGTCGTCGCGCGAGATGGGCCGTCTCTATCATGCCAGCGGCGTCGAGCGGCTCGTGCGCAACGAATTCTGGAAGGACCGGACGCCCGAGCGCTTCTACGACGCGCTCGAATGGCTTTATGGCTGGAAAGTCGAGACCTGCCTGGCCCGCTGAGCGACCGTTTCCTTGACCACGACTCCCCGCAGAAGCTGTACGATGCCGCCAGGTAGAACCGCCGCCCCTCTTGAGGAGAAGTCCACGTGACGAAACGGATGCTTGCCGGACAGGTTGCGCTCGTGACCGGTGCCGGGCGTGGCCTTGGCCGGGCCTTCGCCGAACGCCTTGCTTCACTCGGCTGCGACGTTGCAGTGCACGGCATGCGCGAGAACGGCCCTTCGGAATATGGCGGCACCCAGACGCTGACCGAGGTGGCCGAAGCGATCGGCAAGACGCACGGCGTGCGCACGGTGCGCAAGCTTGCCGATCTGACTCAAATGGCCGAGGTCGAGCGCACGGTCGCCGAGGCGACGGCCGAACTCGGTCCCATCGACATCCTCGTCCACAATGCCGGCGGCGACATCGCGGCACGCGGCGGCAAGCCCGACCCCAACGACGTGGTGAACATCTCCGAGGCCGACGTGCGCGCCGTGCTCGACCGCAACCTGCTGAGCACCGTGTTCGTCTGCCAGGTCGTCGCGCGCGGGATGATGGCGCGCCGGCGCGGACGGATCGTCACGCTGGGTTCGGTCGCCGCGTTCAAGGGCCGTACGAACGGCGCCATCTATGCCACGTCCAAGGCCGGCGCCTTGCAGTTCACGCGCTGCCTTGCCGACCAGCTGCGCCCCTACGACGTGACCGCCAACGTCATCGCACCCGGCGACACGCGCACCGAACGCTTCCTCAACACCCGCGCGGTCGACCCGACGCGTCTTGTCGAAACCGGCACGCTCGACCGGATCGGGACGGTGGACGAAGTGGCGCGGGTGGTTGAGTTCTTCGCCGGCCCGCTGGGCGCGTTCGTGTCGGGGCAGGTGATCCGCGTCGACGGCGGCGGGCAGACCTGGCCCGGCTGACGGGCTTCCGGCCGACCCCGCTTCGCGCTATCGTGCCGGAAATATCCCGGGAGAAAGCCATGCGCGCCGTCGTCATCCACGCCCCGAAGGACCTGCGGATCGACACCCTGGCAGCCGTGCCGCCGGGTGCCGGCGACGTCAAGGTGCGCATCGGGGCGGGCGGCATCTGCGGCTCCGACCTGCACTATTACCATCACGGCGGTTTCGGCACGGTGCGCATCAAGCAGCCGATGACGCTGGGCCACGAGATTTCGGGCACGATCGACGAGGTCGGCGCGGGGGTGAAGCACCTGCGGCCGGGCATGCGCGTGGCGGTCAACCCGAGCCGGCCCTGCTACGAATGCAAGTATTGCCATCAGGGCCTGCACAACCACTGCCTCGACATGCGCTTCTTCGGCAGTGCCATGCGCTTTCCCCACGTGCAGGGCGGATTCAGCGAAAGCGTGACCGTGGACGCAAGTCAGGCGATCCCCATTCCGGACAGCCTGAGCCTTGGCGAGGCGGCGATGGCCGAGCCGCTGTCGGTGTGCCTGCACGCGGCCAAACAGGCCGGGCCGCTGTTCGGCAAGCGCGTGCTGGTCACCGGCTGCGGACCGATCGGAGCGCTTGCTGTCCTCGTCGCACGCACGGCCGGGGCGGCCGAGCTCGTCGCGACCGACGTGGCAAGCCAGCCGCTGGCGACCGCGAAGAAGCTGGGCGCCACGCGCGCGATCAATCCGGTCACCGAGCCCGATGCGCTCACCCCCTATGCCGCCGACAAGGGCACGTTCGACGTGCTGTTCGAGGCGTCGGGCAACGAGGCGGCCCTGCGCGGGGCCATCGATCTCGTCCGGCCGGGCGGAACGATCGTGCAGATCGGCGTGGGCGGCGACATGAAGCTGCCGATGAACGTGATCGTTGCCAAGGAGATCAACCTTCGCGGCACGTTCCGGTTCCACGCGGAGTTCGAACTTGCCGTCGAGATGATGGGCAACGGGCTGATCGACGTGAAGCCGGTGATTTCCGATTCGATTCCATTCACCGACGCGATCGCCGCCTTCGAACTGGCGAGCGATCGCAACAAGGCGATGAAGGTCCAGCTCGTTTTCTAGCTAGCGGCCCAGCGACAGGCGTGCGGCAAGCGCTTCGGGGAGTCCAGCGGCGCGGATCCTGGCGGCCGCGGCCGCGATGTTGTAGCCGACGCGCACGCCACGAAGCTCCAACGTGTCCGTGTCGTAGAGCGCGTAGGCCGCCGCCGGGTTGCGGTCGCGCGGCTGGCCGACCGAACCGATCACCGCCAGCCACCGCCGGTCGCTCGAAAGTCTCGCCGGCGTTTCGTCCGCCAACGGTCCGCCGCCGCGCTCGTCGAACAGCATCGGCATATGCACGTGGCCGCAGAACGTGATGCGCTGGCGCGTGGCGGCGAGGCTCGCCGCTGCCATGACCTCATCCTCGACATAACGCCATCTGGCCGGCGCCGACGCGTCGGCATGGACATAGAGACGGTCTTCTTCCTCGACGGCCAGCGGAAGGCCGGCGAGGAATGCGCTCGCCGCCGCGTCGAGCCGGCCGCGGGTCCAGTCGATGGCGCGACGCGCAATGTCGTTCATGCCGCCGCGTTCGGTCCCGATCGCGCGGTCGTGATTGCCGGCGATGGCGACGGCCCCGTCCGCGACATGTTCCATCACGGTCGCGACAACCCATTCGGGATTGGCGCCATAGCCGACGAAGTCGCCCAGAAAGACATGGCGTTCGACCCCCGCCGCGCGCGCGTGGGCAAGGCATGCCGCAAAGGCCTCGCGATTGGCATGGATGTCGCTCATCAGCGCGATGCGCATGCCCGGACAGTGCCGGCCGCTGCCGCCGAGCGTCAAGGCGCCGCAATTCCGCCGTGTTCGGGCCCGGTAATGGCCGGTTACCGATTGAAACAGAACGATTCTCGGGCCAACTTCGAACTCGCGTACTATCTGTCTGGAAGGCGGCCCGGACGATGCGGACCGCCGGGCCCCGAATCTGGAGTTTTCTGACGACAATGCGCGCGCGCACATTCTTCATCGGACTGGCTCTCGTGCTGGCGGCCGGCGCCGGTCTGTGGAAGGCAATGGACTATCCGTTGCCATTCGCGGGCGCTTCGGCGCCGACCGTCGCGGCCGGGCCAGCCGGCGCGCGCCGGCCCGGTGCCGGTGCGCCGGCACCGGTCGTGCGCGTGGCGGCTGCCCGTGCGGGCGAGCTGCCGATCCTGCTCGACGCGCTCGGCACGGCGCAGGCCTACAACTCGGTCGTGGTTTCCAGCCGCGTCGACGGCCAACTCGTGAAACTGAATTTCCGAGAGGGGCAGGACGTCAAGGAAGGCGACCTGCTCGCCCAGGTCGATCCGCGCACCTATCAGGCACAGCTCGACCAGGCGCTTGCCAAGCGCGCGCAGGACCAGGCACAGCTCGACAACGCCAAGCGCGATCTCGAACGGTACGGCGCACTGGTCAAGCAGAACTACGCGAGCGGCCAGCAGTTCGACACCGCGCGCGCCCAGGTGGCGCAGATCGAGGCGACGCTGAAGGCCGACGACGCGGCGATCTCGGCCGCGCGCATCCTGCTCTCCTACACCAACATCGTCGCACCCATTTCCGGCCGTCTCGGCTTCCGCCAGGTCGACGCGGGCAACATCGTGCGCGCGAACGACACGACCGGCATCGTCGTCATCACGCAGCTCCAGCCCGTCAGCGTTGTCTTCACGCTGCCCCAGCAGCGCCTTCCCGACATCGCCGGAAAGATGCGTGCGGGCGAGAAACTCGAAGTGCGCGCCATGCGCGCCGACGGCACGGCGCTGGATACCGGCACGGTCGAGTTCGTCGACAACCAGGTCGATCCGGCGACCGGCACCATCAAGCTGAAGGCCGTGTTCCCCAACGCGGCGCTGGAACTGTGGCCGGGCAGCTTCGTCAATATCCGCCTGCGTCTTGGCACGGTACGCGACGCCATCCTGATCCCGTCTTCGGCCGTGCAATACGGGCCGGACGGGCCGTTCGCGTTCGTGGTCGGCACCGACCTGACCGCGCAGGTACGTCCGATCCGGCCGGTCCAGTCCGAGGGTGACGTGACCGCGATCGCCAGCGGGCTTCGCGAAGGCGAGCGCGTCGTGCTCGGCGGGCAGGACCGCCTGCGCGCGGGCACGGCCGTGACGGTCGCCGGCGAAAGCGAGCCGGGGGCAGGACGGCCCGGTGGCGGTGGCGGTGCCGGTCGCCGTCCCACACCATGAAGATCAGCGCGCCGTTCATCGCGCGCCCGATCGCGACCACGCTGATCACGCTTGCCGCGGTGCTGGCGGGAATTCTCGGCTACCGCGTGCTGCCGGTCTCTTCGTTGCCGGAAGTGGATTTCCCGACCATCCAGGTGACGACGCGCCTGCCCGGTGCCGATCCCGAGACGATCGCGGCACTGGTGACGGCCCCGCTCGAGCGCCAGCTCGGGCAGATATCGGGCCTGACGACGATGACTTCGACGTCGAGCTACGGGACGAGCGCCATCGCGTTGCAGTTCCTGCTCGGCCGCAACATCGACGATGCAGCACAAGACGTGCAGGCCGCGATCAACGTCGCCGCCGGCTTCCTGCCGCGCACCCTGCCGTATCCGCCGACCTACGCGAAGGTGAACCCGGCCGATCCGCCGATCATCAGCCTAGCCCTCACGTCGGACACGCTGCCGGTCGTGCGCATCAGCGATGCCGCCGACAGCGTGCTTGCCCAGAAGCTGAGCCAGATCTCGGGCGTGGGCCGGGTCAGCGTGCAGGGCGACCAGAAGCCGGCGGTGCGCATCCAGGTCGATCCGCAGCGCCTGGCGGCTTATGGCCTCGGGCTCGAAGACGTGCGCGCCGTACTCGTTCGCGCCAACACCAAGCAGTCCAAGGGCAGCTTCGACGGCCCGGCACAGGCGTTCACGATCACCGCCAACGACCAGATCACCGAGCCCGGCCAGTACCGCGAGGTCATCATCGCCTACCGCAACGGCGCACCCTTGCGCCTGCGCGACGTGGCGGAGGTCGTCGAAGGGCTCGAGAACAGCAAGGTCATGGCGACGGTCGACGGCAAACCCGCCGTGCTGATCGAGATCCAGCGCCAGCCCGGCGCCAACGTCGTGGAGACCGCCGACCGCATCAAGCGCGCGATCCCCGACCTCGAGCGCGCGATCCCGCCGGGCATCCGCATCGTCGTCGTCGCCGACCGGACCGTGACGATCCGCGCGAGCGTGGCCGACGTGCAGTTCTCGCTGGTGCTGGCGACCGTGCTGGTGGTGCTGGTCATCTACGCGTTCCTGCGCAGCTGGCGGGCGACGGCGATCCCGGCGGTGGCACTCCCGGTCTCGCTGGTGGCCACGTTCGGCGTGATGAAGCTCTTCGGCTTCGGTCTCGACAACCTCTCGCTGATGGCGCTTACCGTGGCGACGGGCTTCGTCGTCGACGACGCCATCGTGATGATCGAGAACGTCGTGCGCCATATCGAGAAGGGCGAGAAGCCGCTCGCCGCGGCGTACAAGGGTGCCGAACAGATCGGCTTCACCATCGTCGGGCTGACCGTGTCGCTGGTCGCGGTCTTCATCCCGCTGCTGTTCATGACCGGCATCGTGGGCCGGCTGTTCCACGAGTTCGCCGTCACGCTGTCGATCGCGGTGGTCATCTCGGCCTTCGTGTCGCTGACGCTCACACCCATGATGTGCGCGCGCATCCTGAAGCCGGTCGAAGCCGAGAAGCCCGGCCCCGTCGCCCGGATGCTCGAAGCGGGCTTCGACGCGACATTGCGTGCCTACATGGCTTCGCTCGACTGGGTCATGCGCTGGCAGAAGGCGACACTGCTGTTCGCGCTCGGCACGCTGGTGCTGACGGTCGCTCTCTACATGTGGATACCGAAGGGATTCCTGCCGCAGCAGGACACCGGCGTGATCGTCGCCACGATCGACGCCGAGCAGGACGCGAGCTTTCAGCGCATCGCCGAGGTGCAGCGCCAGGCCGTGGCGATCGCGCGCGCGGACCGCGACGTGGTGACCGTGACGGGTTTCTCGGGTGCCGGCACGCTTGCGGGTACCGGCAACACCGTGCGCCTGACAATCGTGCTGAAGCCCCGGAGCGAGCGCGCGGATTCCGCCGCCGTCATCGCGCGCCGTCTCCATGCCGCACTCGCCGTGCTTCCGGCGGAGTCGTTCCTGCAGCCCGTGCAGGACATCCAGATCGGGGCGCGCGCCAGCCGCACGCTCTACCAGTACACGCTGACCGGACCCGACGGGGCCGAGCTTGCCGCCTGGGCGCCGCGCCTGGTCGAGATGCTGCGCGTCGAGCCGGTCTTGCGCGACATCGCGTCGGACCAGCAGACGGGTGCGCGCCAGCTTCGCCTGACAATCGACCGCGATGCCGCCTCGCGCCTCGGCGTCAGCCTCCAGTCGATCGACGACACGCTCTACGACGCGTTCGGCCAGCGGCAGATATCGACGATCTACGCGCAGACCAACCAGTACCGCGTCGTGATGGAGCTCACCCCCGACCTGCAGAACGATCCCGCGACGATCGGCACGCTGCGCGTTCCCGGGACCGGCGGCGTGCAGGTGCCGCTCGCCTCGCTCGCCCGGATCGAGCGGGCACCGGCACCGCTCGCGATCAACCGGCAGGCGCAGTTTCCGGCCGTCACGATCAGCTTCGATCTCGCGCAAGGGGCCAGCCTCGACCAGGCGCTGGCCGCCATCGTGCGCGCGGAGGGCGAGCTTGGCCTGCCACCCTCGCTTTCCGGCGCTTTCGCGGGCGACGCCGCGGAATTCGAGCGCGCGCTCGGCTCCCAGCCGTGGCTGATCCTAGCCGCGGTCGTGGTGATCTACATCCTGCTCGGCGTGCTCTACGAAAGCCTGATCCATCCCGCGACGATCCTGTCGACACTGCCGTCGGCCGGCATCGGCGCGTTGCTGGCCCTGTCGTTCGCCGGCATGGACCTGTCGCTGGTCGGCCTCATCGGGATCGTGCTGCTGATGGGCATCGTCAAGAAGAACGCGATCATGATGATCGACTTCGCGCTCGATGCCGAACGCAACGAGGGCAAGTCGCCCGAAGTCGCGATCCGCGAGGCGTGCCGCCTGCGCTACCGGCCGATCATGATGACGACGATGGCGGCCTTGCTGGGTGCGTTGCCGCTCGCCTTCGAAAGCGGGACGGGTTCTGAGCTGCGCAATCCGCTGGGCATTTCCATCGTCGGCGGGCTGATCCTGTCGCAGCTCCTGACGCTCTACACGACGCCGGTCATCTATCTCGCCTTCGAGCGCCTTCGTGCGCGCTTCGCACCCCGCCAGCCGGCGGCGGCGGAGTAGGGGCGATGTCGATCTCCGATCCCTTCATCCGCCGGCCCATCGGCACCAGCCTGCTGGCGCTGGGCGTGTTCCTCGCCGGAATGGTCGCGTATTTCCACCTGCCGGTCGCGCCCTTGCCCAACACCGACCTGCCGGTCGTATTCGTGCGCGCCAACCAGCCGGGTGCCGATCCCGACACGATGGCAAGCACCGTGACCGCCACGCTCGAACGCCATCTCGGCACCATCTCCGGCGTCAACGAGATGACGAGCACGAGCTCACTCGGCAGCGCCACCATCGTGCTGCAGTTCGATCCCGCACGCCGCCCGGCCGATGCCGCCAAGGACGTGCAGGCCGCGATCAATGCCGCGATCCCGGACCTGCCGGCCGGCATGCCGCAGCCGCCGACCTATCGCAAAGCGAACCCGAACGCGCGCCCGGTGCTGATCCTGGCGCTGACGTCGCGCACGATGACGACGCAGGCGGTCTTCGATGCCGCCGACACGATACTGGCCCAGCGCCTCGCGCAGATCGACGGCGTGGCCCAGGCCAATGTGATGGGGGCCGAGAAGCCCGCGATCCGCATCCAGGCCGACATGCGGCGGGTTTCGGCCATGGGCCTGTCGATGGACGATCTGCGTGCCGCCATCGTGGCGGCCAATGTCGACCAGCCGACCGGCCGGATCGACGGTCCGGAGGGCAACGTCACGATCTCGGTGACGGACTCGCTGCGCTCGGCGGACGACTACGCCGACATCCGGCTGCGTGCTGCGAACGGGCGCACGATCCGGCTCGGCGACGTCGCCAACGTGTTCGCCGGCGTCGAGAACGAGCGGCAGGCCGCCTGGTTCGGCGACCAGCGTGCGGTGCTGATCCAGATCCTGAAGCAGCCGGGCGCCAACGTCATCGAGACGGTCGATCACATCAAGGAGCTGCTGCCCGAGATGTCGCGCTGGCTGCCGGCGGGCATCGACGTGACGACGATGTACGACCAGACGAGCACGATCCGCGCCTCGGTGCGCGACGTGCAGGTCACGCTCGGCATCTCGGTCGCTCTCGTGATCGGCATCGTCGGGATCTTCCTGCGCCGGCTTGCCCCCACGCTCGCAGCGGCCGTCGCGGTGCCGCTGTCGCTCGCAGGCACATTCGCGGCGATGTGGTGGCTCGGATTCAGCCTCAACAACCTTTCGCTGATGGCGTTGACGATCTCGGTCGGCTTCGTCGTCGACGACGCCATCGTCGTGATCGAGAACATCATGCGCAACCGCGAGCGCGGCATGGGCGCCTTCGAGGCGGCCCTGACGGGGGCGCGCGAAATCGGGTTCACGGTCGTGTCGATGACGCTGTCGCTCGCGGTCGTGTTCGTGCCGATGTATTTCCTGGGTGGGCTGCAGGGCCGGTTCCTGCGCGAGTTTTCGCTGGTGCTCACCGCCGCGATCCTCATCTCGGGCGTGGTCTCGCTGACGTTGACGCCGATGATGTGCGCGCGCTTCCCGGGCCGCGAGCGCCCGCCGTCGCGCTTCGACCGGGCTTTCGACCGCGTGTTCGATCCGGTCGTGAATGCCTATTCGCGCGCACTGGCCGTCACGGTGCGCTGGCGCTGGACGATGCTGCTGCTCACGTTCGCCACCATCGCCGCGACCGTCATGCTCTATGTCCAGGCGCCCAAGGGCGGATTCGTGCCCCAGCAGGACACCGGCCTGCTGCGCGCTTTCGCGCGGGCCTCGCCCGACACGTCGTTCCGCGCGATGTCCCAGCGCATGGACGCGGCCGTGCGCATCGTGCGCAGCGATCCGGCGGTGGCAAGCGTGGGTGGGGTCACCGGCGGTGGCTTTTCCGGTGCCGCGAACACCGGGCAGATGTTCATCGCCCTCAAGCCGCGCGCCGAGCGCGACGCGAGTGCCGATCAGGTCGTCGCCCGGCTGCGGCCGCGCCTGGCGCGCCTCGAAGACGTGCAGGTCTTCCTGTCGGCCGAACAGGACCTGCAGTTCGGCGGGCGCGGGGGCAGGGCGCAGTTCTCCGTGGCGCTGCTTGCCGGCAAGCCTGCCGACCTCACCGCGTGGGGGCCGGTTCTCGTGCGGGCCTTGCAGCAGGAACCAGGCTTTCTCGACGTGTCGAGCGACCTCGAACGTTCGGGTCTCGACGCGCGCGCGACGATCGACCGCGACGCGGCCGCCCGCTTCGGCATCCAGCCGGCCGAGATCGACGCGGCACTCAACAACGCCTTCGCCCAGCGTCTCGTCTCGACGATCTACCGCGAGCGCAACCAGTACCGCGTCGTGCTCGAAGCGCTGCCCGAGCAGCAGCGCGGGCCGCAGGACCTGACGCAGATCTACGTGAAGTCGCCAGCCGGCGCACAAGTGCCGCTGTCGGCACTGGCGAAGATGGAAGTCGTGCCGTCGCCGCTGAGCATCGCGCATGACGGCCAGTTCCCTTCGACGACGGTCAGCTTCAATCTCGCCGAAGGCGGGGCGCTTCTGGATGCCATCGCGCGGGTGCGTGCGGTTGCTCAGACGCTTGGCATGCCCGGCGACATGCGGGTCGAGGCGACAGGCTTCGCGCGCGTCAGCCAGGCGCAGAACGCGGGCGTGCCGCTGCTGATCCTTGCCGCCATCGTCGCGATCTATCTGGTGCTCGGCATCCTCTACGAAAGCTGGGCGCAGGCGGTGACGATCCTCTCCACGTTGCCGTCGGCCGGCGTGGGGGCGCTGCTGGCGAACATGGCGACCGGCACGAACCTCACGCTCATCAGCATCGTCGGCATCATCCTGCTGATGGGCATCGTCAAGAAGAACGCGATCATGATGGTCGATTTCGCGCTGGTCGCCGAACGGCGCGACGGCATGGCGCCGACCGAGGCGATCCTGGAAGCCTGCCGCGTGCGCTTCCGGCCGATCCTGATGACGACGCTGACCGCGATGCTGGGCGCCCTGCCGCTTGCCATCGGCGACGGCATCGGGGCCGAGTTGCGCCGGCCGCTGGGCATCGCCATCGTCGGCGGCCTTGCGTTCAGCCAGCTGCTCACGCTCTTCACCACGCCGGTCATCTATCTGATGCTGCGCGGCAAGCCTTCGCCCCGGCGGGAACTGGCTCCGGGGGCAGCACAATGAGCCGGATGCGACCGCTGTTCGCCGCAGCGTTGGCGTTGGGTCTGGCGGCTTGCGACACGGCCGCACCCTATCTGCGCCCGGTCGTCGACCTGCCGGCCCTGTTCCGCGGCCGTGCGCCGGCCGTTCCTGCCGCCACACCGGTCGTGGCGGAGGAAGCCGAGATCCGCCCGAGCGCCGACTGGTGGAAAAGCTTCGGCTCGGCCGAGCTCGACGAGCTGGTGGCCCAGGCGCAGTCGGCGAATTTCGATCTTGCCGCCGCGGCAGCGCGCATCCGCCAGGCAATGGCGCAGACCGAGATCTCGGGTGCCGCGCAGTATCCGACGCTCGATCTATCCAGCGGTGCCTCGCGCCAGCAATCCGCCGCCAGCGGCACCACGTCGTCGACCACGGGCGCCACGCGGCGCCCCGTCTGGTCGAACCGCTTCGACGTGCAGCTTTCCACGAGCTACGAGATCGATTTCTGGGGCAAGAACCGCGCGGCGGCGGATGCCGCACAGGCCTCGCTTGTCGCCAGCCGGTACGATGCGGCGACGGTGGCGCTGACGACGGTCTCGAATGTCGCCAACACGTATTTCCAGATCCTCGGTCTCGCCGAACGGCTCGACTATGCGCGCCAGTCGCTGGCCGATGCCGAGGACATCCTGCTTGCCGTTCGCGCGCGCGAGGCCGTGGGAACCGCGAGCCTCATCGACATCGCCCCGCAGCTCAGCATCGTCGAGGGGCAGCGTGCGGCCATCGCCTCGCTCGAACGCCAGCTTGCCCAGCAGGGCGACGCGCTCGGCGTGCTGCTGGGCACCGCCCAGCGGCCGGCCATCGTCGCGATCCCGCTCACAGATCTCAAGGTGCCGGCCGTCGCCGCGGGCGTTCCCTCCGAGTTGCTCCGGCGCCGGCCGGACATCGCGACCGCGGAAGCAAGGCTCGTCGCGGCCGATGCCGACCTTCGCAACGCGATCGCGTCCCGCTTCCCGAGCCTCAGCCTCACCGGTGCGGCCGGCTTCCAGTCGTCCGATCTTTCGCGGATTTTCGATCCCATGTCGCAGATCTTCTCGATCGCGGCCTCGCTGACGGCGCCGATCTTCGCCGGCGGCCGGCTCGAAGGGCAGGAGAAGCTGCAGCGTGCGCGCTTCGAGGAGCTGGCGGCCACCTACCAGAAGGCGGTCGTGCAGGCGTTCGCCGACGTCGAGACCGCGCTGTCGGGAACGCGACGCACGCGCGAACAGCTCGAAGCACAGGTCGCTTCCACGGCCGCCTCGCGCATCGCCTTCGATGCCGCACAGGCGCAATACCGGGTGGGTTCGATCGATTCGGTCACGCTGCGCGATACCGAACGCAGCTATTTCACCGCCCTGGACGCGCTGGCGCAGGCGCGGCTCGGCTATTATCAGGCGCTGATTTCG
Organism: Tagaea sp.; assembly: GCA_965279525.1. Classification (GTDB taxonomy): domain Bacteria; phylum Pseudomonadota; class Alphaproteobacteria; order CACIAM-22H2; family CACIAM-22H2; genus Tagaea. The sequence goes on from CBDIIB010000003.1 coordinate 267,509, forward strand.
CTGTTCCAGGCGCTGGGCGGCGGTTGGGAAGTTCCGGGGGAATAGCCCACGCCGGATCGCCGTTGTCGCGTACGGGGACGTCCATCCGCCCGAACCGGAGGCTTTCCATGAAAACAGCCGTACCCATGCTTGCCGTCGGCACCCTGCTGTGGCTCGCCGCACCGGTCCAGGCCCAGGACATCGGAACGGCAGGTCAGGACGCGCTGGAGCGGGCGCGCTCGGGCACCGTCGTGCAGTGGCGCAATCCCGACGACGGAATCGGCGGCACGTTCGTGCCCAAGCCCGCCTTCCAGGATTCGTCGGGCCGGATCTGCCGTGAGTTCAACCAGACCGTCCTGATCGGCAACCGCCAGCAGGAAGCCTGGGGCACGGCGTGCCGGCAGTCGGACGGTTCGTGGAAGCTCCAGCGCGCCGACGTCGCCGACGTGCCGCAAGTGCGCTACGAGTCGCCGACACCGGTCTATGTGCCGGCCCCGGTTTACGCGCCGGCCCCGGTCTACGTGCCGGCACCGCGCGTGATCTATTATCCGCAGCCCCACTATTATCCGCGCCCTTACTACGGCTCGTCGATCCATATCGGCATCGGCAGCGGACATCGCCGCCACCATCACCACCATCGCCGGCACTGGTAGCGTTCAGGCTTCGGCGAGGGCCGCGTCGATCGCGTCGCCCAGCGTTGCCGCCGCGAACGCGATTTCATCCGGCGTCGACACGTAAGGCGGGGCGAGAAGTACATGATCGCCCGCCTTGCCGTCGATGGTCCCGCCCATCGGATAGCAGAGCAGGCCGCGCGCGAAGGCCTGCTTCTTGATTTTCACGTGGAGCTTGCGAGCCGGATCGAACGGCGCCTTGGTCGACCGGTCGGCGACAAGCTCCACCGACCAGAACAGGCCCCGCCCGCGGATGTCGCCGACATGCGCGTGGTTGCCCAGGCGCTCGACAAGGGCCGCTTCGAGCTCGGCGCCGCGCACCTTGACCGCACCGAGCAGCTTTTCGTCGCGGATCGTCTCCTGCACGGCAAGGGCCGCCGCACACGCCATCGGATGGCCCAGATAGGTATGGCCGTGCAGGAACGAACCCGAGCCGTTCTCGATCGCCGCGACCACGCCTGGTGCGATCAGGATGGCGCCGATCGGCTGGGCACCGCCGCCCAGCCCCTTGGCGATCGCGACGATGTCGGGCTGCACGTTCTCGCTCTCGTAGGCGAACAGCGTGCCGCAGCGCCCCATGCCGCACATGACCTCGTCGAGGACCAGCAGGATGCCGTGCTTCTTGCAGATCGCGTCGACGCGCGCGAGATAGCCCGGAACGGGCGGCGCGCAGCCTTGCGTGGCGCCGCCGACGGTCTCGGCGACGAACGCGATGATTTTCGCCGGCCCCAGCCGCTCGAAGGTCGCCTCGATCTCGGCGGCGAGGCGTGCCCCATAGGCTTCCTCGCTCTCGTCCGGCCGACGGTCGCGATAGGGATAGCAAGGTGACACCAGCTCGGTTTCGGCCAGCAGCGGGGCGAACATCGCGCGCCGCCACGCGTTGCCGCCCACGCCAAGTGCCCCCAGCGTGTTGCCGTGATAGCTCTGCCGGCGGGCGACGAACTTCGTGCGCTGCGGCTCGCCCTTCTCGACGAAATACTGGCGCGCGAGCTTCAGGGCCGCCTCCATTGCCTCCGACCCGCCCGACACGAAATAGGCTTTCGCCATCTGCGTGGGTGCCGATTCCACCAGCAGATCGGCAAGCTTTTCCATCGGCCCGTTCGTGAAGAACGACGTGTGCGCGTAGTCGAGCGTGTCGAGCTGCGCACGCAGGGCCGCGACGACCCGCGGATGGTTGTGCCCGAGACAGCTGACGGCCGCGCCGCCCGAGCCGTCGAAATACCGCCGGCCCGCCTCGTCGATCAGGTAGTTGCCCTCGGCGCGCGCAGCCAGGGGCGGCGGATTGACGGCGCGGTGGAACACGCGCGACGGCTTGTTCAGCATGGGTGTGCGATCCTTTGGCAGCCGCCAAAGATAGGCGAAGGCGGGGGTGTGGCGCACGGAATTTGCTCCGGGCAGTCAGGCCGGGACGGATTCCCCGCTGCATCGGCAACCTGCCTGCGAAATTGAAGACCGGCGAACGACGGCGGCATTACTCACCATTGTCTAAATTGCCGTGCATCAGAGTTCCTGCTGGCGAACCCGACGTCGGCGGTGCGCTGACCGCGTCCTTGCAAAGTCTTGTGGATATCCCGGCGGCGACGTGGGCCGCGCGCTGGATCGCCTATGCATCCGTCCAGCGGTATCGCCATTAATTGTGTGTTCCAGAAGTTGGAACAGCCATTCGAATGCCACCGCAAAATATACGGAGGGAAACATGCTGTCGATCAACGACGTGCTTCAGTGCCGGAACTATGTCGCCGACCAGATCCACTATCTGGCCGGCATCGGGCTGCGCCTGACGGTCAACGCGCATCTGGCGGAGTGGGCCGAGTTCCTCAAGACGGCACCGGAGAATATCGGCGTCAACCCGGCCTACGACCCGGCGTTCTGCGACCTGCATCCGGGCAACAGCTTCTGGCTGTCGCTCAACGACACGAATGGCGACGTCGTGGCCACGCTCGCGCACAAGTATCTCGTCTCGGAGAACTATCTTGCCGCATTCGTCGGAAACCGGATGTGGTGGGGCCGCCATCCCAAGCTCGAAAGCACGACCGAATGGTCGCCCGAACTGCTGGGCTCGAACCTGCTGATCGCCGGGCGCATCGGCCATCATGGCGGCCTGTGGATCCATCCGTCGTGGCGCAAGCACGGGCTGGCGGGGCGCGTGATGCGGATCTGCCGGGCGGTGGCGTTGCCGCATTTCGAGCTCGACTGGATGGTCGGAACGGTCTTCCAGAATCTCTACGAGAAGCAGTACCCCACGCGCATCTACGGCTACGCGGGCACGCTCAAGGTCGTCAGCGGCTTCTTCGAGGAGACGCAGACCAAGGAGACCGTCTATCTGGAATACATCTCGCGGGGCGAGATGCTGCGCCAGTTCGCGACGACTTCAAGCCAGCCTGTCACGGCTTGAGGCCAGCCTGCTAAGGCTTGAGGTACGCGAGACTCTCGTAGAGGGCGGGCTTCTTGTAGACGACGGACGACACGAGATGGTCGATGCTCCCGCTGTCCAGCGACAGCGGGAGCAGCAGGCGGTACATGTCGCGTTGCTCGCCGTCGACGGTCCAGGTGATCTCCTGGAAATTCGGCACGCCCGTCACCTTGCAGGTCAGGTACTCGGCCTGGACCCACTTCGACAGGACCTTCGGCAGGTCCTTGACCAACACGTCGCGGGTGTACTTGCTGCCGGAAATGAGATGGCTGCCCCACAGCTTCGAGCGGAACAGGCCGGGATCGTCAGCCGTCACGTCGACAAGCGTGGTGAAGCCGATGTTGCGGGTCTCTGCCAGCGTCTCGAACAGGACCGCACGATCGAGTTTGGGGTGGCGCAGCTTCGCGTGCCACGCGTCCAGCAGCACGGCCAACCGGTGCGCCTGCGGGAACATGTCCGGCCGCTTGTGCGACCACCGCTGGATGTGATCCGCCTTGCAGGTGAACGTGATGTCGTCGTCTTCGAGGAGCGCAACCATGCCGGTCCTTCCGTCGCCGCCCGCGACAAGATGTCCGAATGATGGCGATCCTACCCCGAAAACGCGCGTCGTGACAATTGCAGGCGGTCTTCGGCGAAGGCAGTTCCCGGAATCGGAACGCTAAAGTCGTAAATAAGACTAACGAATATTTTGGACGGCTCCGCCAAGCAAATTTGACGGTGCGATTTCGGGTAGGGGCGTATCGCTTGTGGTTTCGGCGATTTCCGGCAACCATCCATTGCGTTCGATCTCGCACCCCAAGGCGTCACGGATCTCGCCATGCGTGAGGCCGCGGCGACGCCAGGTGCGCCTTTTCGTCTCGAGAAGGCTGAGGCGGATCGCCCACACCGTCCCGAACATGCGCCCGAGATAGGCGGCGAGCACGCTTGCAAGTCCGGGGGCAAGCCCGCCGGTCGACACGGTCAGCGTCAAAGCACCGCGCCGCACGACGGCCGGCGTGTGGAAGTCGCACAGGTCCGTCACGTCCTCGACATTGACGAGCTTGCCGGCCGCGCGCGCGCGCACGGCGAGTGCGGCGGCATCTTCCGCCGCGAGGTCGGCCGCGTAGACGAGATCGAATGCGGCGAGATCGACGCCTGCCGGATCGGCGATCCGCAGGGTCGCACCGGCTGCCGCGACGAGCCCGGCATCCGGCGTGCTTGCGAACACCGCGATGTCGCGCGCACCGCCCTCGCGCAGCAGGGCGAGGCGGCGCACCGCGCGCGGACCTTCGCCGAACAGGGCGATGCTGAGGCGGGTGGCGTCGAGGACGATCGGGAGCATGGGGTGGAATATCCGCCCGGCGGGCGGGGCAGGGAACTGAGGAAAACTTGAACTGCACGCAAGAAGTTCTGATTCGGCGCGATCGGCGGGCGGGCCTAATGATGGCGCATGCAGATCCTCGCCGAACGCACCCGCACCCCGTTTCCGGCCGCCCCGCTTCTTGCTGCCGAGATCTTCTCCGCCGACGAGATCGGCTGGGTGGGGGCAGATGCCGACGTGCAGGCCGTGCTGCTTGGCACGACGACCGGGCCGCTGGCGGCAGCACACGCGCGCATCGCGTCGCTCGGCCGGATCGCCGCACATCCGCGGCTGGTGCGCGCGGTCGAAGCGCGCCTCGGCGGTGTTGCCGCGATCGCGCAGTCGGCCTATTGGCGCACTTGGGACGGCACGCAGGCCCTGATCGCCGACGGCGAGGGTCAGGTGGCGCTCGTGTTCCTCGGCTGGCGCGGGCGCGTCGGCGGCACGGCCGCCACGCTCGGCGGCGTGCTGCTCCTCGATGCGGCACAGGCGGCCGGCCTGTCGGCCGAAGACGGCGCGCTTGCCGGCCCGTTTCTCGTCGTGCGCTACGCCGGCGAAGGGGGCGTGATCCCGGTCCTCGCCGACGATTGCCTGTGGCCGTCGGCCTGGTGCGTATAGGTTATTGTTCTTGACAACCTGAACGCGTTCCTTCACTTTCCAGACAGCGAAAGCGTGCTGTTTGACAAGTGAATATGCAACGTAACGCCAGATGCAGTTCTGGTTACATGCAAGCCAAATCAAGGGGATAAACAGGTTACCGTAACCAGTGGTAACCTATTGGGCCGCGATTTTTTCCGATAGACGCTGCCAGCTTCGCAGGCCGCCGGCACTCTCGGCCGCTTCGTTCGATGCCGGCTGATAGTGACGATGCACGCCGACAATGTTTCCGGCCTTGAGGGCCGCCACCGTGCCGGCGTGCGCGATCGCCAGCGCATCGAAGCCCGCGCGAAGCATGAACAGCACCTGGTCGCGCAGAACGTCGCCCGCCGCGCGCAGTTCGCCGCGATAGCCCAACCGGTCGCGCAGGATGCGCGCGGTCGAATAGTTCCTGCCGTCGGCATAGCGCCCGAAGCGCAGCACGATCAGCCCGAAGCGCTGCACGTCGTCCTCGATGTCGGCAAGGCTCTCGCCGGATTCGAGCACGATGCCGATGGCGCCGTTGCGCCCGGCAAGTGCGGCGCGCTCGGCAAGGAAGCGGGCCTTGGGCAGTGCCACTTTGCCGTCGGCGGGCACCGGTTCGCCGTCGGCGGGGAAGGCCCAGTCGTCGGCCGCGAACGCGCCGTTGCGGTAGAGCTCAGGCGTCGGCATAGAGCGCTTCCTGGAACGGCTTCAGGCCGACGCGGCGATAGGCGGCAAGGAACGTCTCGGCCGGATCGCGGCGCAGCGCCAGATACGCGTCGACGACCTGCTCGACCGCATCGACGATCCGGTCGGCCGGGAAGCCGGGGCCGACGATTTCGCCGATGGCGCAGGTCTCGTCGCCCGAGCCGCCGAGCGTGATCTGGTAGAACTCCTCGCCCTTGCGGTCGACGCCGAGGATGCCGATATGGCCGACATGGTGGTGGCCACACGCGTTGATGCAGCCCGAGATCTTGACCTTGAGCTCGCCGATGTCGTGCTGGCGCGAAAGGTCGGCGAAGCGCTCGGAGATGCGCTGGGCGACCGGGATCGAGCGGGCGTTGGCGAGCGCGCAGTAATCCAGCCCCGGGCACGCGATGATGTCGGTGACGAGGCCCGCGTTGGCCGTGGCGAGGCCCGCTTTGGTCAACAGGGTAAACATTTCTGGCAGGTCGTCGAGCCGTACGTGCGGCAGCACCAGGTTCTGCTCGTGGCTGACGCGCAGCTCGTCGAACGAGAAGCGCTCGGCGATGTCGGCGATCGCGTCCATCTGCGCCGACGTGGCGTCGCCGGGCGGGGCGCCGATCGGCTTCAGCGACACGGTCACGACGGCGTAGCCCGGCTGCTTGTGGGCCGACACGTTGCGCAGGACGAAGCGCGCGAGGTCGGCGTCGGTCTTCGCCGCCGCGTCGAGCCTGGCCGAGCGCGCCGGCAGGTCGGCATAGGCGGGTGGGGCGAAATAGGCGGCGATGCGCGCGATCTCGGCCGCCGGCAGGTCGAGCGTCTTGCCCTGCAGGCCCGCGAACTCGGTCTCGATCGCGTCGGCTATCTCCTCGGTGCCCTTCTCGTGGACGAGGATCTTGATGCGCGCCTTGTACTTGTTGTCGCGCCGTCCTTCGAGATTGTAGACCCGCAGGATCGCCTCGCAGTAGGCGAGCAGGTCCGCTTCGGGCAGGAAATCGCGCAGCTTCTTGGCGATCATCGGCGTGCGGCCCTGGCCGCCGCCGACCCACACCGCGAAGCCGATGTTTCCCTTCGCGTCGCGCTTGGCTTCCAGTCCGATGTCGTGCACCTGGATCGCCGCGCGATCATTGGGGGCACCCGTCACGGCAAGCTTGAACTTGCGTGGCAGGAACGTGAACTCGGGATGCAGCGACGACCATTGCCGCAGGATCTCGGCATAGGGGCGCGGATCGACCGTCTCGTCGGCCGCGGCCCCCGCGAAATGGTCGGCCGTGACGTTGCGGATGCAGTTGCCCGAAGTCTGGATCGCATGCATCTCGACTTCGGCCAGTTCCTCGAGGATCGCCGGCATGTCGGCAAGCTTGATCCAGTTGAACTGCAGGTTCTGGCGCGTCGTGAAGTGGCCATAGTCGCGGTCGTATTTGCGCGCGATGTGGGCGAGCTTGCGCATCTGCCGGCCCGACAGGACACCGTAGGGGATCGCGACGCGCAGCATGTAGGCGTGGAGCTGCAGATAGACGCCGTTCATCAGCCGCAGCGGCTTGAACTGGTCTTCCGTCATCTCGCCTGACAGGCGGCGCTGGACCTGGTCGCGGAACTCGGCCACGCGCTCGCGCACGAAGCCGAGATCGAACTCGTCGTACCGGTACATGCTGCTTCCTAGTTCCTGGCGGCTTCGCCGTAGAGGACCGTCGGGCCGTCGGCGCGGATGCGCTCGCGCAGGCGCGTGGGTGCCGGCCGGTTGCCGGTCATCGTGATCTCGACGAGCACGGGTTCGACGACAAGGCACGAATCGTGGTCGGCGCGGGCGCTTGCGAGCAGGGCCTCCGCCGCTTCCTGCGTCACGACGATGTCGGCGCCCATGACGTCCTCGCTCCAGCGCCCGTCCGGGCGCCGGAAGACGACCGCACCGGTCCGAAGATCGTTCGCCGTGACCGCCAGCGCGCCGCTCGCCTGTGCCTTTGCCATGAACCGCTTCCCGTTGGATGGAAGCCTACCCTGCAAGCGCGGTGCCCGGCCTTCAATCCAGAACTTCTTGGGGCGGTCTTTAGATTTTCTGTGCCCGGCTAGCCCGGCGCTTCGCCGAAGACGACGCCCTTTCGGAACAGGAAGCAGCCATAGCCGCGCGGATCGCCGACCTGGACGATCGCATAGGCGGCCCTGGCTGCGTCGTAGAACGCGAAGCGCTCGATCCCGACGAGTTCGATCCGGCGGCCCGCCGCACGGTCGATCTCGGCTTGCACCGATTTCTGCACGTCGGGTACTGCCGCCGGATCGCCGACAACCTGCATGCGCCGGACCGGGTCGGTCGTGAAATCGTCGATCGGCAGGACGCTCAGGATCGCGCGCGCGGCCCGCGCCATCGAGATGCCGGGGAGCTCGATCAGCATGCCGCTTGTCGTCGCGCGCGCGATGGCGGCAGCCGGATGGTTCGCGTCGACGAGCGCCACGTCGTCGCCATGCCCCATCGCGGCAAGGCAGTGCAGCAGGTCGGGCGTGAGGATCGGATCGATTCCCTTGAGCATGGCTGTCTAGCGCCCCCGTCCGGAAAGATAGATGCGGCCCGCGTTGCCGCCGAAGATCGCGTCCCTTTCGGCTTGCGCGAGGCGGGACGTAAGGTCCATCGCCGCCGCGAACCACCGGTCATAGCCGCCGGCAAGATCGACGACCGGCCAGTCGCTGCCCCACAGCAGCCGGTGGGGACCGAACGCGGCAAGCAGATGTTCGACGTAAGGGGCGAGATCGTCCGCCTTCCAGCCTTGCGCCGCTTCCGTCGCCAGACCCGAAAGCTTGCACACGATGCCCGGGCGCGCGGCAAGTGCGGCAATGTCGGCACGCCACGGTTCGAGCTTGCCCTCGCGGATGAAAGGCTTGGCGCCGTGGTCGACGACGATCCGCAGCTCCGGATACCTGTCGGCGAAGACTAGCAGGCGGGAAAGATGACGCGGCCGCACGAGCGCGTCGAACACGAGCCCGGCGGATGCCGTCGCGCGAAGGGCCGGTGCCAGGTCGGCGCGCAGCAGCCAGTCGTCGTCGGCGATGTCGTGGACCATCGGGCGCAGGCCGACAAGCAGCGGATCGCGCGCGAGATCCGCGATGCGCGCCGGCGCATCGCCCGCCTGGAAATCGACCCAGCCGACGACGCCGGCCACGCTCGGGTCGGCGGCGGCGATCTCCAGCATGTACAGCGTCTCGGCGATCGTGGGTGCCGCCTGGACGATGATCGTCCGGTCGATCGCGTTGCGCGCGCGGATCGGCGCCAGGTCGGCCGGCCCGAAGTCGCGGTAGATCGGCCCCTTGTCCGGCGTCAGCCAGCCATAGTCGCCGCGCGACAGCTTCCAGAAATGCTGGTGGGAGTCGATGCGCATCGTCGCTACGCCGGCACGGGTGCGTCGGCGGCGAGCAGGCCCGCGGATTTCAGTTCCTGCCAGAGTGCGCCGGGCAGCGGGCGCGTCAACGCATGGCACTGCTCGGCGACTTCGCCCGGCGTGACCGCACCCAGCACGACCGAACTGACGGCCGGATGGGCAAGCGAGAACTGGAGGGCCGCTTCGTAGAGCCGCACGCCGTGCCGGCCGCAGACGGCTTCGATCGCGGCCACCTTCGCGAGGATCTCGGGCGGTGCGGGCTTGTAATTGTACTTCGCACCTGCGACCGGGCCGGTCGCGAGAATTCCGGAGTTGAAAACACCACCGAGCATCACGCCGATGCGCTTTTCCAGCGCGACGGGCAGGAACTCCGCGGCAGCCGGCTGTTCGAGCAGCGAATAGCGTCCGGCCAGCAGGACAGCGTCGATGTCGCCCGCGCGCGCGAAGCGCAGGCACATGTCGGCTTCGTTGACGCCCACGCCGATGGCACGCACGGTGCCGGCGCGCCGCAGCGTGTCGAGCGCGCGATAGGCGCCTTCCATCGCTTCGCCGAAACGGCGGTCGATCGCGTCTTTGCCGTGCGTCCAGACATCGACGTCGTGGATCAGCGCGATGTCGATCTTGTCCACGCCGAGGCGCAGCATCGACTGTTCGAGCGAACGCATCGCGCCATCGTAGGAATAGTCGAACCGCGCGGCATGCCGGAGGCCGCCGACATAGCCCGATCCGTCGCCGGGCGGCCCAAGCGGGTCCATGACCCGACCGATCTTGGTCGAGACCGCGATGCCGGGCACATTCGCGCGCCGCAGCGCCGATCCGACCCGGAGCTCCGACATCCCGTGGCCGTAAAGAGGAGACGTGTCGATCAGCGTGACGCCCCGGGCGATGGCCGCTTCGACGGCCGACACGGCGGTGGCTTCGTCGAGCCGCGCATAAAGATCGCCCAACGGTGCCGCCCCGAATCCGAGAACCGACACGTCGAGGGCAACGCGCCCGAGGGGGCGTCGTGCGAGCGTCATCTGGCGTTTCTCCCGACGATTTTGAAACAGACTAACATGTCAGTATTGACTCATCGGTTCCGGGCGGTCAACTTACGCCCATAAAAGCGTCCTCGAGGGGGAAACCGAAATGTCGACCAAAGCCGATCGCATCGGACTGAGCTGCGCGCTATCGACGCCATTCACCGCCGACGGGCATATCGACCTGCCGCGCATCGTCGCGCACGGGCGCTGGGTGCTCGAGAACGGCGGCGACGGTCTGGCCGTGTTCGGCACGACGGGCGAGGGCGCTTCGATCGGCTTGCGCGAACGTCACTACGTGCTGGGCGCGTTCGCGGCCGCCGGCTTCGACATGAAGAAGAAGATCATCGCGGGCGTGACCGCCTCGACGATCGAAGATGCCGTCGAGCAGGCGCGCGCGGGATATGCCGCAGGTTGCCGCGGCCTGCTGATGACCCCGTCGTTCTATTTCCCGAACACGTCCGAAGAGGGCGTTTTCCGCTGGTTCGCGTCCGTGTTCGAAGCGCTGGGCGGCGAGCTTCGCGACGTGCTGCTCTATCACATCCCCAGCATGACCCGGTCGGTCATGACGCCCGACCTGATGGGCCGCCTGCGCGAGAAGTTCCCGGGCGCCATCCTCGGCATCAAGGACAGCAGCGGCGACTGGAATTCGAGCAAGGGTTTCCTCGACCGTCACAAGGACCTGCAGATCCTCGTCGGCGACGAGCGCCAGCTTGCGCGCGCCGTTCAGAACGGCGGCAGCGGCACGATCTGCGGCCTAGCGAACCTGCGGCCCGACGTCCTTCGGCCGGCCGCGTGGGACGGCAAGGACGACCCGAAGATCGGCGCACTCGTCGCCGCGATCATCGCCGACCCGTTCATGTCGGCCGTCAAGGCACTGATCGCGCACCGCACGGGCGACAAGGCCTGGCTGCGCATGCGCCCTCCGCTGGAAGCACTGGACGACGCGAAGGCACGCGCCCTCGTCGAGCGGTTCGAAGCCGCTGCCGCTGCCAAGGCCGCCTGAGGCCGATGGCGGAGTCAGGTACAGAAACCCCGAAGCTGCGCGAGCGCGCCTACGACGCGTTCACGCAGAGCCTGCTGTCGCGCGAGATCATGCCGGGACAGTTCGTCTCGCAGCGCGAACTCGTCGAGATAACCGGCCTGCCGCTCGGCGCCATCCGCGAACTGGTGCCGCGGCTGGAAGCGGAGGGGCTGATCGTGACGGTGCCGCAGCGCGGCATGCAGGTGGCGCATGTCGATCTCAGCCTGATCCGCAACGCCTTCCAATTCCGCCTGATGCTGGAACGCGAAGCGGTGGCCACGTTCGTGCGCGAAGCACCCGACGGCGCCATCGGCCGCCTGCGCGAGGCGCATGAGCGCGTCCTCAAGGATGCCGAACGGCGCATCACGCCCGACGTGATCCGCCGCGCCCAGCTCACCGACTGGGACCTGCACGACACGATCGTCGACTCGCTCGGCAACGAGATCGTGTCGAGTGCCTACAAGGTCAATTCGATCAAGATCCGCCTGATCCGGCAGGCAGAAGTCCGCCTCGACCCCACGCGGGTCGAGTCCGTGATGCGCGAGCATCTGGGCATCGTCGAGCGCATGGAGCAGCGCGACGTGGCCGGGTCGCAGGCGGCACTGGCGGCCCACATTCTCGACGCGCGGAACCGCGCGATGGGGGTATAGTCGGGAGAAGAAGAGTTCGATAACGCGGGCGAATGTCCGCAAACAAAAAGAATGCAACAGAGGGAGAGAACGAAATGAAGCCGATATCCATTTCCCGCCGCGGTCTCGTCAAGGCGGCGGCACTCGGGACGCTCGCCGCCCCGATGCTCAACATCAAGTCGCTCTACGCGCAGACCGGCGCGTTCAACTGGAAGAAGTTCTCCGGCCAGAGCATCGAGGTGTCGCTCACGCTCAGCCCGCGCGGCGAGCTCCTGCGCCGCCACGAAAGGGAGTTCACCGAACTGACCGGCATCAAGGTCGGCTCGGAAATGGTGCCCGAGCAGCAGCATCGCCAGCAGGCCGTGATCCAGTTCAACTCCGGCAATCCGCAGTTCGACGTCATCACGATCTCGTGGCACGTCCAGAAGCGCCTGTTCGGCAAGTCGAAGTGGCTTGTCGACATGAAGCCGCTTCTCGCCGACCGCGCGCTGACGGCGCCGGAATACGACTTCTCGGACTTCACGGCCGGCGGCCTGCGCTGGGCCGTGCAGGGCGACGGCCGCATGGACACGCTGCCGCTCAACATCGATCCGTGGATGATCTACTGGAACAAGGAGCTCTTCGCCGCGAAGGGTCTCGCGTTCCCGAAGACGTTCGAGGAAATCCTGATGGCAGCCGAGAAGCTGACCGACAAGGCGTCGGGACAGTACGGCTGGGTGTCGCGCGGCCTCAAGAACGCCAACGTGCCGGTATGGACGAGCTTCATGATCGGCCACGACATGGATCCGGTGAACCCGAAGACGGTCCAGCTCCAGACGACGACGGCCGAAGCGGTCGCGGCGGCGGAATACTACAAGAAGCTCAACAAGGACTTCGCCCCCCCGGGCACGGTCGGCTTCAACTGGAACGAATCCCAGACGTCGTTCAGCCAGGGCAAGATCGGCATGTGGCTCGACGGCATCGGCTTCGCGCCGCCGCTCGAGGATCCGACCAAGTCGCGCGTCGTCGGCAAGGTCGGCTACGGCATCATGCCCGCCGGCCCGAAGGCCCGCCACTCGGCGACCTTCGGCGACGGCATCGGCATCCCGGTCGCGAGCAAGAAGCGGGAAGCCGCGTATCTCTACACCCAGTGGGCGACGAGCAAGCAGATGTGCGCGCGTCTCCTGCAGTCGGGCGGCGGTTCGCCGTGCCGCGGCTCTTCGTACACCGACAAGGACGTCATCGCCGGTCTCAAGCTGCCGCGCGAGTGGCTGACCTGCCTGCAGGAATCGACGGCCATCGGCCGCCCGGGCCTGCCGGAGATCGCGCCCGTGACCGAGTTCCGCGACGTGTTCGGCGTCGGTCTCACCAACACGATCGGCGGGGCGGATGCCCGCGCCGAACTCGTGAAGGCGACCGAGGCGTTCGCGCCGGTCCTCCAGAAGTCGGAAGCATGACGAACGGCCTGCATCTCGCAGGCACGACCGGCACTCCCTTCCCCGCGTCGCGGGGAAGGGAGCTGCGGGCGATTTGCGCATGAGCGATGAATCGATTGAGCGGGGCGCTGTTCCGGGCGAGATGCTCGCGTCGCGCGGGCGGGGATTCGGGCACCGCTATCTTCCGTTCGCCTATCCGGCCCTGGTGATCACGGCGGCGGTCATCGTCTTCCCGTGGGTCTTCACCATCTACATGAGCATGCACGACTGGAAGATCGGCCAGGAGCGCGAGTTTGTCGGCCTTGCGAACTTCGCCCGGCTCGCCAAGGACGCGCGGTTCATCGAATCCGTCGGCCACACGCTCTATTTCACGGCACTTGCCGTTGTGCTGCCGCTGGTGTTCGGCACGGCCGCGGCCCTGATTTTCAACGAGCGGTTCCCGCTGCGCGGACTGTTCCGCGCGATCTTCATCCTGCCGATGATGGCGACACCCGTGGCGGTGGCGCTGGTATGGACGATGATGTTCCACCCCCAGCTCGGCGTGCTCAACTACCTGCTTTCCACCGTCGGCCTGCCGCCGCAGCTCTGGGTCTATTCGCCCCAGACCGTCATCCCGAGCCTCGTGATGGTCGAGGTGTGGCACTGGACGCCGCTCGTGATGCTGATCGTGCTCGGCGGTCTCGCGGCCGCACCGACCGAGCCCTACGATTCCGCCAAGATCGACGGCGCCAACGGCTGGCAGATCTTCCGGCACATCACGCTGCCGCTGATCATGCCGTTCCTGCTGGTCGCGGCCGTCATCCGAACGATCGACGCGCTCAAGGCCTTCGACACGATCTTCGTGATCACCGGCGGCGGGCCCGGCACCGCATCGGAGACGATCAACATCTTCCTCTATCTGCAGGCGTTCTCCTTCTACAATATCGGCTATGCCTCGGCGATGACGATCGTGTTCTTCGTCATCATCGTGGCGCTCGCGATCGTGCTTCTCTGGCTGCGGCAGAAGGCGAAATGGTCGTGAGCCGTTCGCTGCGCCGCTTCGGCAGGAAGCTCGCCTTCGGCTTCGCCGTGTTCGTGATCGTCTCGCCGGCGATCCTCGTGATCTTGTGGATGCTGTCGCTCGCCCTCAAGAACGAGGTCGACAACATGGCCTATCCGCCGGTGTTCATCCCGAGCACGTTCACGCTCCAGAACTTCTTCGACGTCATCGAGCGCAACCGCCTCGACACCTACTTCGTCAACAGCGTCCTCGTCTCGGGGTTCGCCACGCTGGTGGCGATCGCCGTGGGCGTGCCCGCGGCCTACGGCATCGCCAAGGCGCAGGCGCACAAGCTGGCCGTGCTGACGCTGATCGCCCGCATCACGCCCGCACTTTCATACCTCATCCCGCTCTACATCCTGTTCCAGTGGATCGGACTGACCGGCACGATCTGGCCCATCGCGATCACGCATCTGGTCATCACGCTGCCGATCTTCATCTACGTGATGATCGGCTTTTTCGAGAGCCTGCCCCAGGAGCTGGAAGAGGCCGCGCTGATCGACGGCTGCACGCTGTGGCAGGCCTTCCGCCACGTGGCGCTGCCGTTGGCGCGGCCGGGCATCGTGGTCGGCGCCATCCTGTCGATCATCTTCTCGTGGAACAACTTCGTCTTCGCCGCCGTCCTCGGCAGCCGCCAGACGCGAACGCTGCCGGTCGCCGTGTTCAACATGCTGACCTTCGAGCAGATCGCCTGGGGCCCGCTTGCCGCAGCGGCACTGCTCGTCACATTGCCGGTGCTGATCCTGACGCTCCTGATCCAGAAGGAAATCGTCGGCGGCCTGACGGCAGGCGGCGTCAAGGGCGGCTAGCGACATGTCTGCCGCAGCGCGGTTTGCCGATCCGGAGTTCATGGCGCAGACCGTCGACGGTCGCGCCGTTCCTGCCCACCTGCTTGGCGACATGGCGGAAGGCGACATGCACGGGGATCTCGCCGCCCAGCTCGCGGCGCACGGATATCTGCTGCTGCGCGGCGTCCACGACGCCGGCGAAGTCGAGGCAGCCCGGCTCGAAGTCCTCCGGCGTCTGGGCGAGGTCGATGAGATCGCGGCCCCGCACGCGGATGCGATCGCCACGGGCCGGTCGCGCCGGGCCGAACTGCATCCGGATCTCGGGGCGTTCTGGCGCTCGGTCAGCGACGGGCCGGCATTGCGCCGTGTCGTCAACGGTCCGCGTATCATGGCGCTTGCGGCCCGGCTTTTTGGCGAGCCGCCTGCGCATTTCGGGTTCGCCTGGCTGCGCGCGATGCCGGCCGGCCGCGCAAGCCCGCTGCATGTCGACCATCCGTACATGAACCGCGGCTCGCACCGGCTCGTGACCGTCTGGACGCCGCTTGGCCATGTCGGACGCGACGAGGGGCCGCTCTACGTCGTCGAGAATTCGCATCGCGATCCCGATATCCGCAACCGTTTCGAAGGCCTCGACGTCGACCGCGATCCCTCGCGGCCCGGGCATTTCGACGCGCACCCGGCCGACATCGCGGCCGCGAAGGGTGCACGCCTGCTGAGCGCGGCCTTCGCGCCGGGCGACTGCGTGATCTTCGGGATGTTCACCGCACACGCCGCCTTCGACAACGCGACGCGCACCGGGCGCGTGCGCCTGTCGTGCGATACCCGCTTCCAGCCGGCGGCCGAGCCGATGGACGAACGCTTCGCCGGCGCCGATCCGCCGGCACATGGCGGCAAGGGCTATGGCTGCCTGTCGGCGGCCCGGCCGATGAATGCGCCGATGCTGCGGCGCTGAACGAAATCAAGAACGCAAATCGCCAACCAAGGGGAAGAAACATGACGAAGATCTCACGACGGACGATCCTGGCCGCCACGGCCGCGACGGGCGCCCTGCTCGGCGCACCGACGATCCTGAAGGCGCAGGCGACCGCGATCCGCTGGGGCGAAATGCTCGCCCCCTCGCATCCGCAGGTCCAGATGGTCGAGCGCGTCGCCAGGGAAGTGAAGGAGAAGACCTCCGGACGGATCGACATCCAGTCGTTCCCGAACGGCCAGCTCGGTTCGGGCCGCGACATGATGGAAGCCGTCACGTCCGGCGCCCTCCAGATGACGACGGATGGGGCCGGCGCGATCGCGGCGTTGCTGCCGCAGCTCTCGGTCATCGAATCGCCCTATCTTTGGCGCGACGCCGCGCACATGGCGAAGAGCGCCACGTCGCCGCAGTTCGCGAAGATGAACGAGGACATGGTCTCTCGCCGCGGCATGCGGATGGTCGCCGTCACCTACTACGGCAAGCGCCACCTGACGACGGGCACCAAGGCAGTGCGTTCGGTCGGCGACATGGCCGGCTTCAAGCTGCGCGTTCCGCCGGTCGACGTCTTCCGCGCGATGGCCGAGGCGTGGGGTGCGCGCGCCACGCCGGTCAACTTCAACGAGCTCTATCTGGCGCTCAACCAGGGTGCCGTCGACGGGCAGGAAAACCCGCTGCCGACGATCCACAGCGGCAAGCTGTTCGAGGTGCAGAAGTTCCTCATCCTGACCGAGCACATCATCACGCCGCGTCTCGTCATCGTGAACGAGGCGTTCTGGAAGGGGCTGCGTCCGGCGGACCGCGATATCGTGCAGGCCGCCCTTGCGTCGGCCGCCGCCTGGCAGGACAAGGAACTGCTCGGCCAGGAGGCGTCGCTCGTCGACACGCTCAAGGCCGCGGGCATGACGGTCATCACGCCCGACCTGGCGCAGTTCCGCGATCCGGTGCTGGCCAAGGTGCCCGCGATGTTCGAGGAGCGTTGGGGCAAGGGCACGTTCGACGCGCTGCGTTCGCTCTGATGCAACGGATCGCCGCCGCGACGGAGTGGGCACTGCGCGCCGCGGCGGTGGTCCTTCTGCTTGGAATGCTCGGATGCGTGGTTGCCGGGGTGGTGTCGCGCCAGCTCGGCAACCCGCTGAGCTGGACGGACGAGGCGGCGCAGTACCTGCTCGTCTGGACCGGTTTCACGGGGATGGTGCTGGCGGCGCGCCGGCGCAGCCACATCCGCATCGACGTGTTCATCGACCGGCTGCCGCCGCTGTCGCGCCGGATCGCCGAAGTGATCATCCAGGCAAGCGTGATCTTCTTCGCGATCGCCTTGCTGCGCTACAGCCCGGCGCTGATCGAACGTAATCTCGATGTCGAATGGATCAGCGTGCCGCTCTCGGCGGCCTTGCTCTATATCCCGTTGCCGATCGCCGCCGCGGCACTGGTGTCCAGCGCCGTCGTGCAGCTGATCGAGGCTTTCCGTGGGCCGGTCGCGGCACCGCATGCACCCGGGGACCTGCCGCTATGATCGAGACGATGACGACGATCATGGCGGTGTGGTTCGTCGTGCTGCTGCTCGGCGTTCCGCTTTACGTGACGATGGGGCTCGCGTCCTTCGCGTTCGTCTGGATCTCGGGCGTGTCGCCCGGGATCATCGCCCAGAAGATCGCGCAGGCGGCCAACTCGTTCCCGCTGCTTGCCGCACCGCTCTTCATCCTGATGGGTAACATCATGAACTCGGGCGGCATCACCGAACGGATCTTCGCGTTCGCGACGGCCTGCGTGGGCTGGATGCGCGGCGGCCTTTGCCACGCCAATATCCTGGCAAGCGTGATCTTCGCCGGAATGTCGGGTTCCGCGGTTGCCGATGCCGGCGGCGTCGGCACGCTCGAGATCAAGGCGATGAAGGACGAGGGCTACGATGCCGAGACGGCGGCCGCGATCACGGCCGCGTCGGCGACGATCGGGCCGATCATCCCGCCCTCGCTGCCGATGGTGATCTACGGCGTCAGCGCCGACGTCTCGATCGGCGGGCTGTTCCTGGCCGGCGTCATTCCGGGCATCCTGATGGCGGGCGCCCTGATGGCGATGGTCACGGTCGTGGCACGCCGGCGCAACCTGCCGCGCCATCCGTTTCCCGGCCTCGGCGACCTGTGGCGGGCCTACCGGCGCGCGCACTGGGCGCTCATGACGCCCGTCATCCTGTTCGGCGGCATGATCGGCGGCATCTTCACGCCGACCGAGGCAGCGGGCGTGGCGACGGTCTATGCGCTCGTCCTCGGCCTGTTCGTCTATCGCGAGTTCGACCTGAAGAAGCTTCCGCAGCTCATCGTCGAGACCGTCGAGACGACGGGCGTGGTGCTGGCGCTCGTCATGGCGGCGTCGGCGATGGGCTGGTGCCTGTCGCTGTCGCGCATCCCGCAGACGGCGGGACCCGCGATCGTGGCGCTCGTCGGCGATCCGTGGGTGTTTCTCGTCGTCGTCAATGTGCTGCTGCTGATCGTCGGCTGCTTCATGGAAGCCCTGGCCGCGATGCTGATCCTGATCCCGATCCTGTCGCCGGCGGCCGGTCAGTTCGGCATCGATCCGATCCAGTTCGGGCTTATCTTCGTGCTCAACCTGATGATCGGGACGATCACGCCGCCGGTCGGCGTCGTGTTGTTCATAACGTCGAAGATCGCCGGCGTGTCGTTCGCGGCGATGTCGCGCGCGATAATTCCATGGCTGGCGCCGCTGGTAGGCGTGCTGATCGCGATCACGTTCTGGCCGCCGCTGACGTTGTGGCTGCCGAAACTCGTCATGGGACGCTGAGGCCGTTCAGGCGGCGATGTCGATAAGCTGGCCGCGGCCGGAATCGGACGGCGGGGGCGGGAAGTTGTTGCGCGAGAACCCGCCGCTGTAGCCGCCGCCAGACCCGCCGCGTCCGCCGGCACCGCTGCTCGAATCGCCGCCGGCCGTCGCGGTGATGCCGGATGCGGTCTGCGTGGGGGCGCCGGCCGCGTTGGGGTCGGTCGAGTTCGCCTCGGGCGAAAGCAGGTCGAGATTGGGATCGGGCCGCCGGCCGACCTCGTTGCCGCCCATCATGTCGGCGAGGCTTCCGTAGCTGTCCAGACCGTTGAGCAGGCTTACCGACATGGCGGGGCGATCCTTTGCGATGTTCGACGAAGCGATTTTCGCAAAGGCGCCTTACCAAGGCCTGAAGAAACCGGCCGCATTTTAGTCAATAGTCATTTGGAATCTCCGGCGTTCCCGCACGCGGCAACGCCGTAAATACTGGAACAGAATCGATTCGTGGCGCGCCATGCGCGTCCGGCATCCGTGGCATGCGCACGAACGCCGGACGATTATTTCAGATACCTAAAATGCCGATAAAAGCCCTCGAATATCTTCAGGCGGCAGAGCCCGCGCGCTTCTCCGGCAGCACGTTCCAGCTCCGCAGGATCCCGATCAGCGTCGTGCGGTCGGCAGGATCGAGGGCGGGCAGTCCCGGCAGGCGGACCGGGCCGACGGTGAAGCCGAGTTCGCCCATCGCTTCCTTGACGACGGTGACGTTGGCGCCGTTGCCGTAGCGCGTGCGCAGCGTCTCGAACACGGCGATCGTGTCGACGAGCTCGCGCACCTTGGCAAGGTTGCCGCTTTCGAGCGCCGCGTGGATCGCCAGCGAACGCGCCGGATCGACATTGACGAGACCGGACGTGAAGCCGCGCGCACCTGCGGCGTAGAACGGCCCGGCCCAGCCCTCGGCAAGCCCGCAAACCCAAAGGGCGGTCTTCGCGTCGCTGGCACGCACGCATTCGGACAGCATCATCAGGTTGGTCGTCGCGAACTTCACGCCCGCGACATTGGGATGGTTGGCGATGCCCATCAGGTCCTTGAGGCTCATCGCGTCGGAGCGCACATAGGCGACGAGCGGCAGGTCGACCTTTTCAGCGATCTCGCGGAAATAGGCGGCCTGCGCCTGGGGTGCGGCGAACGGGTCGAGCGGCTGATGCGCCATCACGGCGTCGGCGCCGCCGGCCTTGGCGCGCTTGCCGAGCGCGATCGCCTCGACGAGCGAGCGGCCGATGGCGGCTGTCACCTTGCTGCGCCCGGCATTGGCGGCGATCGCGCGGTCGTGGACGAATTTCACTTCGTCCGGCGTCAGCGCGTAGAACTCGCCGGTGTTGCCGGCCGAAACGATGTTGTGGATGCCGGCGGCGGCGATCCGGTCGATGACGCGGTCGAGCGTGGCGCCGTCGGGTGCCCCGTCCTTGCCGTAGGGCACGATGTGCACGCCGGAGATTCCGGTCAGGGCCTTGCGCATCTTCTCGATCGTCATTGTGTCCTCCAGTTTGTCCTGATTTCGCGCTATACCGGCGCGTTGTTCGTATTTTCGCCAAGGATAACCACATGCGCATCGAGACGCCAAAGGTCGAATCGCTGATCGACGTTCCCCTCGGGACCGGCGAAGGTCCGTGCTGGGACGCAGGCTCCGGCATGCTCTATTTCGTCGATATCCCGGCACCCGCACTCTACCGCCTCGACCCGCGCACGAAGCGCCTCGACCGTTTCGAGATGCCCGGCACCATCGGCAGCTTCGGACTGACCGCGGACGGGCGCGCCATCGTGGCGCTGCGCCACGGCGTGCATCTGTTCGACATGCGCACCGGAAAGTTCGAGTTCCTCGTCCATCCGGAGCCGGAGCCCGCGACCAACCGCCTGAACGACGGCAAGGTCGGCCCCGACGGACGCTTCTGGGTCGGCTCGATGGATGATCGTCCCGAAAAGCAGCCGGTCGCCAACCTTTACCGGATCGATCCCGACGGAAAGTCGACCCGCATGTTCGAAGGGTCGACCGTGTCGAACGGACTGGCGTGGAGCCCGGACGGGCGCACGCTCTACCATTCCGACAGCCGTCAGCGCTTCCTGCAGGCCTTCGACTACGACCTGGCCAGCGGCAACATCGCCAACCGCCGCACGGTCCGGACCTTCACCGAAGAAGAGGGCCGCCCGGACGGGGCTGCCGTCGACAGTGAAGGCTATTACTGGAGCTCGGGCGTGTCGGCCGGCTGCCTCAACCGCGTTGCGCCGGACGGAACGATCGAACGCAAGATCATGCTGCCGCTCGCGGCCCCGACGATGCCGTGCTTCGGCGGCGACGATCTCAAGACGCTGTTCGTCACGTCGCTGACCAGCGACCGGCTCGGCCCCAAGCAGGCCGGCACGCTGGTGTCGTTGCGCGTCGACGTCGCGGGCGCACCCGTCGGGCGTTTCGGCGCGACGCATCAGTAGCGCGGCCTGTCCGAGTTCCAGTCCGGCCGGTACTTGCGCATCTCCTTGGCGTCGTCGCGTTTGCGGATGCCGCAGTCGAGATACTGCTTGTGCAGGATCGCCAGCGCCGCACGGTCGAGGCGCACGCCAAGGCCGGGGCCGGGCGGCGGGGCCAGCGAGCCGCCTTCGAACCTGAAGATCGACCGCCCACCTTCGACGACTTCTTCGACCTGCCACGGATAGTGTGTGTCGCAGGCATAGGCGAGGTTGGGGATCGTCACGCCGACATGCGTCATCGCGGCAAGGCTGATGCCGAGATGCGAGTTGGAGTGCATCGAGATGCCGAGCCCGAACGTGCGTCCATAGTGCGCGAGCGTCTGCGTGGCGCGCAGGCCGCCCCAGTAGTGATGGTCGGTAAGGATCACCTGCATGGCGCCCAGGCGCACGGTCTTCGGGATATGGCCGAAGGCGACCGTCACCATGTTGGTGGCGAGCGGCAGCGTCGAGAATTTCGCGACCTCGCCCGCCTCGTCGAGGCTGTTGACCGGATCTTCCAGATATTCGAGCAGGCCTTCGAACTGCGGCATCAGGCGACGCGTCGTTTCGACCGACCAGCCGCCGTTGGGATCGATGCGCAGCGGATAGCCGGGGAACGCCTTGGCGATGGCGCGCAGCGTGTCGATCTCGAACTCCGGCTCGAACACGCCAGCCTTCAGCTTGATCGAGCGGAAGCCGTATTCCCCGACCATTCGGCGGGTCTGCTCGACCATCTGCGCGTGGGTGAGTGCTTCGCCCCAGTCGTCGGGCGGATAGCCGGGGTCGTCCTTGTGCTGCTTGAACTTGTAGAAGAGGTAGGCGCTGTACGCGACCCGGTCGCGCACCGCGCCGCCGAGGATCTCGAAGAGGGGGCGATCGGCGATCTGTCCCTGCAGGTCGAGAAACGCGACCTCGAAGGCGCCGATGGCGCTCGCCAGTGCCTTGTCGCCGGCGTGCGGGAAATCCTGGCCGGCGAAGGGTGTGCCGGTGACGGCCTCGTATACCCTTGCCGTCAATCCGTTGAGGTCGAACGGATCGAGGCCGACCAGCCGGGGCTTCGCCTTGGCGAGATTGCCGAGCGTCTCGAGATCGCCGTAGCTTTCGCCAAGGCCGATCCGCCCGTCGTCGGTCTCGATCTCGATGATCGAGCGCAGCGCCCACGGTTCGTGCACGCCGACGACGTTGAGCAGCGGCGGATCGCGGAACGCGATGGGCGTGACGCGGACATCGTCAATTCTCGGGCGGCGCGAAACTGTCGCGGCAGCCTCGACGGTCGGACGCTTCATGGTGCTTCCCCCTCGGACGGCGGCAAGGATAGCGGCCCTTCAAGTACAGGAAAAGAACTAATATATTAGTGCGTGACAATCCGGAATAATCGGCTACCCTTGCGCCATGAAGAAGCAGACCGCGTTAGCGGCGCCGACGAAGGGGAGAGCAGCCGGCAGGTCCGGCCGCGTGCGGCGCGTGAACGGCCGCTCGCTCGAGCGGGGCCGTCTGGCCGCGATCCAGGTTTTCGACCAGCTGCGCGACATGATCCTTTCGCTGATCCTGGCGCCCGGTGCAGTCTTGTCGCGCGTGGCGCTTGCGCGACAGTTCGGCGTCAGCCAGACGCCTGTGCGCGACGCGCTGATGCGCCTTTCCGCCGAGGGCCTGGTCGAGGTCTTTCCGCAGCACGCGACCGTCGTCAGCCTGATCGACCTGACGGCCGCGCGCCAGGCCCATTTCCTGCGCCGATCGATGGAGCTCGAGGTCGTGCGGGCGCTGGCCATCGAGCATAAACCCGAGACGGTCGCCCAGCTGCGCGACAGCATAGAAGGCCAGCGCGCCTGCGCCCGGCGGGAGGATCTGAAGGGCTTTTCCGATGCCGACCGGGCGTTCCACCGCGTCATGTACGAGGCCGCAGGCGTCCCCGACATGTGGCTGCTGATGCACCGGCATTGCGGCCAGCTCGACAGGCTGCGCCGTCTCAACCTTCCCGACCTTTGCAAGATCGAGACGGTGCTTGCCGACCATACGGCGATCGTCGATGCGATCGCCGACCGGCAGCCCGAACTTGCCCAGGCGTTCCTGCGCAAGCACCTCTCCGGCACGCTCGCCAACATCGAGGCGCTGAGCGCCCGCTTTCCGAAGTACATGCGCAGTTCCGAGCCGGCACGGCCGGCGGAGGGCCCCGCAGCCGGGTTGACACTCTGATATATTAGTGCGTAAATCCTGTCGACGATGGGGGACCCGGACCAACCGGGCCCGCATCGACGAAATCGCCGCCAGACGGCCAAAGAAGAGGGGGAAACGATGACCGACAGCAAGAACCAGATTTCCGATCGTATCGACGCCGTCGACCGGCGAACACTGCTGCAGGGCATCGCAGGTGCCGCGGCGATCGCGGCGGCTCCGTCGTTCGCGTTCGCGCAAGGCGCGCCGAAGGAAGCCCCCGAACTCGCCAAGCTCGTCGCCGAAGGCAAGCTGCCGCCGCTCGCCCAGCGCCTGCCGGCGTCGCCGTCGGTCATCCAGCCGCACGAGACGGTCGGCCGCTACGGCGGCACGCTGCGCCGCGGCCTGCGCGGTTCGAGCGACCACAACGGCATCCTGCGCATGGTCGGCAACCAGGGCCTCGTGCGCTGGAACCTTGCCTTCACCGAAGTGCTGCCCAACGTGGCCGAGCGCTGGGAAGTCAACCCGACCGCGACCGAGTTCACGTTCCACCTGCGCGCCGGCATGAAATGGTCGGACGGCAAGCCCTTCGGCGCCGACGACGTCGTCTTCGCGATCGAGGACTGCACGAAGAACTCCGAACTCTACCGTTCGGTCCCGTCGGTGCTGACGATCGGCGGCAAGCCGGCCGTCGTCACGAAGGTGAGCGACACGGCCGTCAAGTTCACGTTCGCCGCCCCCTACGCGATGTTCCTCGAGAACCTTGCGACACCGCTGGGCCAGCATCCCACGCTGTTCCCGAAGCACTATTGCAGCCAGTTCCATCCCAAGTACAACGCGGGCCTCGACGCGCAGGTCAAGGCGGCCAACATGTCCGACTGGCCCACGCTGTTCCGCGCGCGTTGCGGCGACATCGAGATCCCGTCGCGCTGGGGCAATGCCGACAAGCCGACGATCGATCCCTGGATCATCGCCGAGGCCTATACGGGCGGTGCCACGCGCGTCGTGATGAAGCGCAATCCGTATTTCTGGCAGGTCGACACGCAGGGCGCGCAGCTCCCCTACGTCGACCAGATCACGATGAACATCTCGCAGGACGTCGAATCGCTGATGCTCGACACGATCTCGGGCCGTATCGACATCCAGGACCGCCACATCGACTCGCTGCAGAACAAGCCGACGCTCTCGCAGAACATGCAGCGCGGCGGCTACCGCCTGGTCGAGCTGGTCGCCTCGGGCGCCCAGCAGTGCCAGATCTACCTGAACATGACGCACAAAGACCCGAAGATGCGCGAGATGTTCGCCAACAAGGAGTTCCGCCAGGCGCTCTCGCTGGGCATCGACCGCAAGGAGATCATCGACCTGGTCTATCTCGGCCAGTCGGAGCCTTACCAGACCGGTCCGCGTCCGGGCCATCCCTGGTACCATGAGAAACTTTCGCGCCAGTTCACGTCGCACGATGCCAAGGAAGCCAACGCGATCCTCGACCGTCTCGGCTACAGCCGCCGCGGCTCGGACGGCATCCGCCTGCGGCCCGACGGCCAGAAGGTGTTCTTCTCGATCGACGTGATCCCGACGCTGTACCCCGACGCGGTCGACACGCTCGAACTCGTCAAGCGTCACTGGGCGGCGATCGGCGTGGACATGAAGGTCAACACGATCGAACGCGCGCTCTACTACACGCGTGGCGACAACAACGACCACGATGCGGCGACGTGGCCGGGTCCGGGCGGGCTCGACCCGATCCTCGATCCGCGCGACTATCTTGCCCAGCATCCGCAGGGCTCGCGCTACGCGATCCCGTGGACGCAGTGGTACGTGTCCGGCGGCAAGGAAGGGCAGGAACCGCCCGAAAGCCAGAAGCGCCGCATGAAGCTGTTCGACGACGCGCGCGCCACGCCGGACCTCGCCAAGCGCGGGGCCTTCGTCAAGGAGATCATGGACCTCGCGGCCGACGCCTTCGAGACGATCGGCGTCTGCCTTGCGGTCAACTCCTTCGGCATCGCGAAGAACAACCTGAAGAACGTGCCCGCGAAGATGCCCAACGCGTGGAGCTGGCCGAACCCCGGGCCGTCGCTGCCGCAGCAGTTCTTCTTCACGTCCTGACCGACTGACGGACGGCCGGTGTCCCTTGCGGGGGACGCCGGCCGTCGCCTTTTCCGCCCATCGCCACAGCGCTCCCGGTTTGCACGACATGCTGCGTTTCATCGTCCTGCGTCTGATCTGGATGATCCCGTCCCTGATCGCCGTGAGCTTCCTCGCGTTCGTGCTCATCCAGCTTCCGCCGGGCGACTACGTCACCACCTATATCGCCACGCTTGCCGCTTCGAACGAGGTCGTCGACCAGAACACGGCGGCTGACCTTCGCGCGCGCTTCGGTCTCGACCAGCCGATGGCCATCCAGTATCTCAAGTGGATTGTCGGCATCCTGTCGGAAGGCAATTTCGGCCTCAGCTTCGAGTGGCAGCAGCCGGTCTCGGAACTGATCTGGGAGCGCATGGCGCTCACCCTCGTGCTCACCGTCTCGACGCTGATCGTCACGTGGGGCATCGCTTTGCCCATCGGCGTGTTCTCGGCGGTGAAGAAATATTCGGTCGGCGACTATATCGCGACGTTCTTCAGCTTCCTTGGCCTCGCGATCCCGAGCTTCCTGCTCGCCCTCGTGCTGATGTACGTCGCCGCGGTCCAACTCGGGCAGGAGGTGGGCGGGCTCTTTTCCGAACGCTTCGTCAACGCGCCGTGGAGCTTCGCCAAGACCGTCGACCTGATCGCGCATCTGTGGGTGCCGGTCATCATCCTGGCCGTCTCGGGCACGGCGAGCCTCATCCGCGTCATGCGCGCGAACATGCTCGACGAGCTCAACAAGCCCTACGTGACGACGGCCCGCGCCAAGGGCCTGTCGGAATTCGCGCTGCTCGTGAAGTATCCGCTGCGCGTGGCGCTCAACCCGTTCATCTCGACGATCGCGTGGCTGCTGCCAAATCTCGTGTCCGGCTCGATCATCGTGGCCATCGTGCTGAGCCTGCCGACGGCCGGCCCCATGCTGCTCCAGTCGCTGATGAGCCAGGACATGTATCTCGCGGGCGCCTTCGTGCTGCTCATCTGCGCGCTGACGCTGGTGGGGGCGCTGGTCAGCGACATCCTGTTGGCGCTCGTCGATCCGCGTATCCGGCTGGAGTAGGCGATGAGCGAGATCCAGTCCGTCGCCGTCGACAACAAGCGGCTTGCCGTCGCTTCGCAGTGGCAGCTCGTCTGGTGGGCGTTCAAGCGCCACCAGCTCGCGATGATCGGCCTCGTCGTCGTGGTCGTGCTCTACGTCATCGCCGCCGTCCCCGGTTTCTTCGCGGTCAACGATCCCGCACTCCAGAACGCGCGCGCGGCCTACCATCCGCCGCAGGCACTCCATTTCATCGAGACGGATGCTGACGGCAGCTGGCGCATCAAGCCCTATATCCACCCCTACCAGCTGCGCCGAGACCCGCAGACGCTGGCGGCGGTCTATGTCGAAGACACGAACCGCAAGGTCTATGTGACGATGTTCGGCACCGGCTATGCCTACACGGTGCTCGGCCTGTTCACGGCGAACACGCACATGTTCGCGTCGAGCGAGCCGCGCCAGCCGCTGTTCCTGCTGGGTGCCGACCGTCTCGGGCGCTGCGTCTACAGCCGCATCATGCAGGGCGCCCAGATCTCGCTGTCGGTCGGTCTCGTTGGCGTGTTCCTGTCGCTGACGATCGGCGTCGTGCTGGGCGGCATTTCGGGCTACTACGGCGGCAAGTCCGATTTCGCGATCCAGCGCGTGATCGAATTCATCCTGTCTCTGCCGACGATCCCGATCTGGCTGGCGATGGCGGCGGCCCTGCCGCAGGACTGGCCGGCGATCACGCAGTATTTCATGATCACGCTGATCCTTTCGCTGACCGGCTGGGCGCAGCTCGCGCGCGTCGTGCGCGGCCGCTTCCTCAGCTTGCGCACCGAGGAGTTCGTCGTGGCAGCACGCCTCGACGGGGCCTCGGAAGGGCGCATCATTTTCCGGCACATGCTGCCGAGCTTCATGAGCCACATCATCGCCAGCATCACGTTGGCAATTCCCGCGATGATCCTTGCCGAGACGTCGCTGTCGTTCCTCGGCCTCGGCCTGCAACCGCCGACCATCTCGTGGGGCGTGCTGCTGCGCGAAGCGCAGAACATCCGCTCGATCGCGACGGCACCCTGGCTGTTCGCCCCCGGTGCCGCCGTCGTCATCGCCGTGATGGCGCTCAACTTCCTCGGCGACGGCCTGCGCGACGCGGCGGATCCGTACAACAAATGACAGCAGCTCCAAAAGACGGTGACATCGTCCTCGACGTGCGCGACCTCGTCACGCACTTCGCCACCCGTACCGGCGTGGTGAAGGCGGTCGACGGCGTGTCGTTCGCCGTCCGGCGTGGCAAGACGCTGTGCGTGGTCGGCGAGAGCGGCAGCGGCAAGAGCGTGACCGCCCGCTCGATCCTGCAGATCGTCGACGTGCCCGGCCGGATCGTCTCGGGCTCGATGGTGCTGCACCGGCCCGACGGCAGTTCGGTCGATCTGGCCCAGCTCCATCCGCGCAGCAAGGAAATCCGCGCCGTGCGCGGTGCCGAGATCGCGATGATCTTCCAGGAGCCGATGTCGTCGCTGTCGCCCGTGCACACGGTCGGCGACCAGATCATGGAAGTGCTGCGCCTGCACCTCGGCATGGACAAGGCCGCCGCGCGCGCGCGGACGGTCGAGCTGTTGAAGCAGGTCGAGATCCCCAATCCCGACCGCGCGGTCGACCGCTACACGTTCGAGTTCTCCGGCGGCATGCGCCAGCGCGTCATGATCGCGATGTCGCTCGCCTGCAATCCGTCGATGCTGATCGCCGACGAACCGACGACGGCGCTCGACGTGACGACGCAGGCCGAGATCCTCGATCTCATCAAGCGGCTGCAGACGAAGTTCGGCATGGCGGTGCTGTTCATCACGCACGACATGGGCGTGGTGGCCGAGATCGCCGACGAAGTGCTCGTGATGTACCACGGTAAGGTCATGGAGAGCGGCCCGGTCGAGCAGATATTCCATGCGCCGAAGGACGAATACACGCGCATGCTGATCGGCTCGGTGCTGCGCCTGGAACAGAAGGCGGAGATCCGCCTGAAGCGCGAACCGATCCGCGAAGAAGCCCCGCCGGTCATCGAGGTGCGCGGCCTGCGCATGCATTTCGGCGAGGGGAAGAATGTCACCAAGGCAGTCGACGACGTTTCGCTGATCGTCCGCCCGGGCGAGACGCTGGGCATCGTTGGCGAGTCCGGGTCGGGCAAGACGACGATGGGGCGCTGCCTGCTGCGCGTCTACGAACCCAACGGCGGGGCGATCGACTACCGGCGTGCCGACGGCAGCGTCGTCGACCTCGTGTCGGCCGACAAGGAAACATTGAAGGCAATGCGCCGCGAGATCCGGATGATCTTCCAGGATCCGGTCGGCTCGCTCAATCCGCGCATGACCGTCGCCCAGATCATCGGCGAGCCGCTCTACGTCAATGGTCTTGCCAAGGGTACGGAACTTGACGACCGGGTCGCCGGGCTGATGAAGCAGGTCGGCCTCGAGCCGGCATGGCGCGAACGCTATCCGCACGCCTTCTCGGGCGGGCAGCGCCAGCGCATCGGCATCGCGCGCGCGATCGCACTCAAGCCGCGCGTCATCGTCGCCGACGAGGCGACGTCGGCGCTGGACGTGTCGATCCGCTCGCAGATGCTCGACCTGATGATGAACCTGCAGGACGAGCTCGGGCTGTCCTACGTGTTCATCAGCCACGACATCGGCGTGATCCGCTACATGTGCGACCGCGTGGCGGTCATGTATCGCGGCAAGGTCGTCGAGACGGGAAGCACCGACCAGGTCTGCGACGCGCCGACGCACGACTATACCAAGGCGCTGCTGTCCGCCATTCCGCGTCCCGATCCGCGCCATCGCCGGATCCACGCGCGCTTCCGCTACGCCGGCTAGGAGTT
Source organism: Tagaea sp. (assembly GCA_965279525.1). Classification (GTDB taxonomy): domain Bacteria; phylum Pseudomonadota; class Alphaproteobacteria; order CACIAM-22H2; family CACIAM-22H2; genus Tagaea. Next base: position 296,898 of record CBDIIB010000003.1, read on the forward strand.
TCCATGCGCATCGTTGACATCCGCACCTTCCTGATGCAGGTGGATGCACCCAATCTGCGCAGCTGGGCTTCCGACGGCTCGTTCGGGCACGAAAAGTCGAAGAAGGGACTGACGGGCACGCGCAACTGGCTGTTCGTCAAGGTCTATACCGACGAAGGCATCGTCGGCATCGGCGAATGCAGCGGCTGGCCGCGCGTCATCGAGACGGCCGTGCAGGACCTCAAGTCGATTCTCGTCGGGCAGGACCCGATGAACATCGAGCACCTGTGGCAGAAGATGATGAGCGCGCTGATGGCCCACGGAATGCTGGGCACGGTCGGCGGCGGCGCCATGACCGGCATCGACATGGCGCTGTGGGACATCAAGGGCAAGGCGCTCAACACGCCGGTATGGAACCTGCTGGGCGGCAAGCTGCGCGACAAGATCCGCATCTATGCCCATGCCAACACCGTCGAGGTCGCACTCGACCTCAAGAAGCGCGGCATCACGGCGATCAAGTGCGGCGGCGTATCCGATCCCGTGCGCAAGGTCGCGATGCTGCGCGAGGCGATCGGGCCGGAAATGGACCTGATGATCGACCTGCACGGACCGCCGTGGTTGACGCCGGCGGACGCGGCACAGGTCGCCCGCGCGCTCGAACCCTACAAGCTGATGTTCGTCGAGGACCCGATCGCGCCCGAGAATCTCGACGGCTACCGGCGCATCCGCGATGCCGCCAACGTCACGCTTGCCGGCGGCGAGCGCATGGCGACGATCTACGGGCTTCGCGAACTGATCGAGAAGGATCTGGTCGACGTGGTGCAGCCCGACACCGGCCGTGCCGGCGGCATCACGCAGATGAAGAAGATCGCCGCGATGGCCGAGGCGCACCACATCATGATGGCGCCGCATTCGGGTTCGCTCGGGCCGGTCGCGGAATACGCGGCGCTGCACGTGCTTGCCGCGATCCCCAACGCGCTGATCCTCGAGCGCATCGAGGACGACTGGGCCGGCCGCGCGCAGACCGTCATTCCGCATCCGGTCCAGAAAGACGGCTATCTCGAGGTTCCGAACAAGCCGGGCCTTGGCGTGGACATCGACGAGGAATTCGTCGCGCGCTACCCCAGCGAACGCAATGTTTCCAACCCGGGGAAGTCGACCGATACTTCCTATGCGGCCGGAACGTCCGACGAGCATGTCTATGTGCAGACGCGCCTGCGTCGCGGGATCTATTTTGGGAAGGATTGAGCCATGACGAAGAAACTTTCGGATGCCACGCGCAAGGCGTTCATGGGTGTGAGCACCGCCACGCTGTGCACGGCCCTGTTCAAGCGGGGCCTGCGCAACCAGTTCATCCAGGACGTGCGGCCGCTGAACGCGAACCTGCCCAACATGGTCGGCGAGGCCTTCACGCTGCGCTACATCCCGGCGCGCGAGGATCTCAACCAGATCACCGTTTTCCAGGACCGCGGCCATCCGCAGCGCAAGGCGGTCGAGGAATGCCCGCCGGGCTCGGTGATGGTCATCGACAGCCGCAAGGACGCGCGCGCGGCTTCGGCCGGCGGCATCCTCGTCACGCGCCTGATGAAGCGCGGGGCGGCCGGCGTGGTCACCGACGGCGGCTTCCGCGATTCCCCCGAGATCGCCGAGATGACGTTCCCCGCCTATCACACCCGCCCGTCGGCGCCGACGAACCTGACGCTCCACCAGGCCGTCGAGATCAACGGGCCGATCGGCTGCGGCGACGCGCCCGTGTGGCCTGGCGACGTCGTGGTCGGCGACCGGGAAGGCGTCATCGTCGTGCCGGCGCATATTGCCGACGAGATCGCCGCCGAAGCGACCGAGATGACCGTCTTCGAGGATTTCGTCATCGACATGGTCCAGCAGGGCCGTTCGATCCTCGGCCTCTATCCGCCGACCGAGGAAAAGTCGAAGACCGACTTCGCCGCCTGGCGCAAGGCCAAGGGAAGGTGAGCGCCGCTCCGGTCGTCTGGGGCGTCCTCGGGGCGGCCCGCATCGCGACCGTCCGGGTCGTGCCGGGCATGAAGACGAGTACCTTGTGCGACATGCGCGCGATCGCCTCGCGCGACATCGCGAAGGCCGAGGCCGCCGCCCAAACGCTCGGCCTCGCCAAGGCCTATGGCAGCTACGAGGCGATGCTCGCCGACCCCGAAATCGAGGCAGTCTACAACCCGCTGCCCAACCACCTGCATGTGCCGTGGACGATCCGCGCGATGGAAGCCGGCAAGCACGTGCTGTGCGAGAAGCCGGTGGCCCTGACGGCCATGGAGGCGGCGACGCTGCTCGACGCGCGCACGCGCACCGGCAAGCTGGTCGCGGAAGCCTTCATGGTCCGGTTCCATCCGCAGTGGCTGCGCGCGCGCGAGATCGTGCGCAGCGGCGAGATCGGCGAGCTGCGCAGCATCGCCACGCAGTTCTGCTACAACAATCCCGATCCGGCGAACGTGCGCAACAAGGTCGATATCGGCGGCGGCGGGCTCTACGACATCGGCTGCTATGCGGTGCTGACCGCACGCTTCATCTTCGGCAGCGAGCCGCAGCGCGTCGTGTCGCTGATCGACCGCGATCCCGCGATGAAGGTCGACCGCGTGGCGAGCGGCCTCGTCGATTTCGGCGGCGGCCGCCAGCTGGTCTTCGGCGTGTCGACCCAGACCGTGCCCTCCCAGCGCGTGCAGATCATGGGCACGAAGGGCCGCATCGAGATGCCCGTCCCCTTCAATCCCACCCCGGGCTCGTCGGCGAAGATTTTCGTCGACGACGGGCGCGATCTCTACGGGACCGGAATCCGGACCGAGACGCTGGAATCGTGCGACCAGTACGCGCTGCAGGGCGAAGCCTTCTCGCGCGCGGTGCGCGGAATGGCATCGCTCGACTGGCCGATCGAGGACGCGGTCGCCAACATGCGCGTGCTCGACGCGCTTTACCGCTCGGGCGAATCCGGCGGCTGGGAGAGCCCCTGAGGGGGTTGCCGTCCGTCGAGCGCTTCGCGCAGGCGGCGGGCCAGTTCTTCTTTCCGGTAGGGTTTCGCGAGCAGACGCACGTCCGGGGGCAGCGGATTGCCGCGCTCGTGGCGGGCTGCGGGAAATCCCGAGGCAAGCAGAATGCGCGTGTCGGGCCAGCGTTGCGTCACCGAGCGAGCAAGTTCGAACCCGTTGATGCCGCCGGGCATCACCACGTCGGAAAACACGAGATCGACCGGCGTGTCCTCGAGGATGCGCAAGGCCGAAGGTCCGTCGTCGGCCAGCACCAGGCGGTAGCCAAGCTTGCGAAGCTGGCGCGCGGCCACACGCCGCAGTGCTTCATTGTCCTCGACGAGAAGGATGGTCTCGCGGCCGCCCCGCGACACGGGCTCGACGCGCGGTTCCGGCTCGTTGGCGCCTGCGGCGGAACGCGGCAGATAGAGGCGGAAGGTGGTGCCGGCGCCAACCTCGCTGTAGACGCTGACGTGGCCACCCGACTGCTTCAGGAATCCGAACACCATGCTGAGACCGAGCCCGGTGCCCTTTCCCTGTTCCTTGGTCGTGAAGAACGGCTCGAAGATCCGGCCCAGTGCATCGGGCGCAATGCCGGTACCCGAATCCGAGACCTCGATCATCGCGTACTCGCCGGGCGCCACGCCCGGATTGAGTGAAGCATAGTCGTCGTCGAGGACGCGGTTTTCGGTCGCGATCCGCAGCATGCCGCCGTCGGGCATGGCATCGCGCGCGTTGTTGGCGAGGTTGACCAGCCCGGACTCGAGCTGCGCCGGGTCGGCGACCACCGGCCAGATGTCGGCCCCCGCTGAAACGGAAAGTTCGATGTCGTCGCCCAACGTCCGGCGCAACAGGGTGGCAATGCCCGCGACGAGGACGTTCACGTCGACGCGCTCGGGCTGCAACGGCTGTCGGCGGGCGAAAGCGAGCAGGCGCTGGGTCAGGTCCGCGCCGCGCAGGGCGGCGTCGAGGGCTTCGCGCGCAAGCTCCGTCGTCTCGGCGTCCTGTGCTTCGCGCCCCAGCAGCAGATCGATGTTTCCGATTATGATGCTGAGGAGGTTGTTGAAGTCGTGCGCCATCCCGCCCGTCAGGTTTCCGACGGCCTCCATCTTCTGCGCCTGGCGCAGCTGTTGCTCGACCGACTTGCGCCGGGTGACGTCGGTCAGCGCGTAGGCGACCCCACGCGTGCCGGATTCGTCGCGCATGACGGCGCCGTCAAAGCTGATCTCGACGAATGTCCCGTCCTTGCGCTGCCGGCGTACCTCGACGTCCCGGAGCGTCTCGCCGGCAAGGGCCCGCTCGAACAGCGCATCGAACTCGGCCTCAAGTCCCGGCGGAACGAGCATGTATTTGCGCCCGACCGCTTCTTCCCGGCTAAAGCCAAACAGCTGCTCGGCCGCCCGGCTCCAGATCAGGACCGTCCGGTCGGTCGACACGCAGATGATCGCGACCGGCGAAGCATCGATGACTGCTTCGAGCGTGTTGCGGGTGACGTGCTCGGTCGCTTCGGTCCGCCGGCGGATGCCGACCTCAGTCTCGAGCGCGTCGACGGTGCTGGCCAGCTCGGCTGTCCTTTCTCGGACGCGTCTGTCCATCTGGGCGTTCAGCGCGCGCAGCGCGTCGAACGCTTCGGATCGCCGCCGCGATTCCCGGAGCGCAAGGCCGAACACGACGCCGATGATGGCGATGCCGCCCGCGGTCGTCACGCCGACGATCGACAGGATCTGGCTTGCATCCCGTTCGGAGTCGGCATCGCTCAGGCGGAGCAGGCGCTGCTCCTCGTCCGATATCGCTCCGAGTGCGTTGCCGATCTTCTCGCGGAAGAATATCGCGCGCCGCAGATTCTCGACCGTCTCGTCGGCGCTCGCATTGTTCGAGCGTCGGGTCTCGATCATGACGCCCTGGCTTTCGGACCAGTAGCGCACCAGCTCCGCCAGATCGTCGAGGCGCTTTTGTTGTGCCGGATTGTCCGCCAGCTTGAAGCGCAGCTCGGTGATGAGGTCGGTGATGCGTGCCGATGCGGAACGATGGGAGGCAAGATCGGCCTCGTCGCCGGTGACAGCGAATGTATTTGCGCTCGCCGCACCGCGCGCGACATTCGAGAAGAATTCGTCGGTGGCGGACATCACCTCATGCGTATGGTCGACGAGATTCCGGGAGGCGAGCAGTTCGGCGACGGCGCGATAGACAAGTGCGCTCCCGCCGCCGATAAGCAGGATCGCGAGGGCGAAAATCGAAAGACGCACCGGGGATATCAGCCGGTTCATGACCGAGCCACCCGCCCGTCAATGGGGGCCGGTCGAGAGCGTTTCGACAAATCCTTCGATCGGGCTCGGCTTGGCGAAGAAGTAGCCCTGCGCCATGTCGCATCCGAGTTCGTCGAGGACCGCGAGGTCGTCGGCGGTTTCGACGCCCTCCGCGACCGCAATGATCCCGAAGCGGTGGGCGAGTTCCACGACGCTGCGGCACGTCTCGCGCTTTGCCGCGTCGGACGCGCAGCCGTTGACGTAGCCGCGGTCCAGCTTGAGTTCCGCGAACGGAAGCTCGTCGAGACGCGCGAGCGTCGAATGGCCCGTGCCGAAATCGTCGACCGACACGTGCAGATCGTAGAGCCGGAGCTGCACCGCGACCTCGCGCGCGACATCCGGATCGTGCAGCGTTTCCGTCTCCGTGATCTCGACGATCAGGCCCGGAAAGGTGGCGTCGACCGGCAGGTGGCGCCGGAAATTCGCGACGAAGTTTGGCGATTGCAGGATCGACGCGGGCACGTTCACGGCCAGCCGGATGTCGCCGCGCGCCGCGGCGATCGTCGGCCAGTCCGCGAGCGCCCGGCGCACGACGAAATCGGTGAGCGGATGGAAGAGCGGATCGCCGGCGGGGGGGAGGAACGCGCCGGGCGGTACGAGCTTGCCATCCGGATGGCGCAGGCGCACCAGCGCCTCGGCGCCGCGGATCCGCCGCGTGCGCAGGTCGACTTTCGGCTGATACCACAGCTCGAGCCATCGGTTCTCGATAGCGGCGGCAAGATCGATCCGGGGGGAGGCGGGGGCCGGTATTGCCAGCCCGCCAAGTCGCGTCTTGAGGTCGTCGAGCCGGAACGGCTTGCGCAGATGATCGAGCATTGTCAGGCCCTGCCGCCGGCCGATCTTCTGGACTTCGTCGAGCGTGCGCGCGTCGTGCCCGCTCATCAGCAGGACGCTGCCGGTGAAGCGCGATGCGGCAAGGCTGCGCATGACTTCGACGGCGTCGGTCGTGCCCAGCGACAGGTCGAGCAGGATGACTCCGGGCTTGGCCTGTGTCAGCGCCGCCTCGACGTCGGCCACGCGGCTGTATTCCCGTGGGGCAAAGCCCAATCCTGAGAGGCATCGGGCAACGAAGGTGCGGATCTGGGGGTCGTCGTCGACCACGAAGGCAACCGGCAAAGGAGGCGGCGAACTTCGCGCAGATGCAAATGTGTCAGCCATTATTTACACCGTTTTGAGGGGGGTCTCAAACGAGTAAAGCCACCCAAAAGTTTGATCCGAAATGGATGCTACTTTCAATAAAAAGTTCGGTTCAATTGAAAGGTGTAATAAAAAATAGATTATAGCTTAAGTAAAATCTTGAAAAGATTGTCAATACAATCCCTTACACGGCGACAGCACTGCGCCAGTCGCCGAAAACACCAGAAATTAGTCGCAGGAACGCGAAAATAATTTCTCGGAAATTATGGAATGCAAATCGGAATAGTGGATATCACACGTACGCCGTCGAGCCGTCGGGCTTCTTCGTGACCTTGCGTTCCCAGTGGATGTAGCCGTCCTTCTTGAGGACTTCCTCGTCGATCTCCACGCCCCAGCCCGGACGGTCCGGGCGCAGTTCGAGATAGCCGTCCTTCGGCAGGTAGGGATCGCGCACGTAGGGGGCCCCCTCCGACTTGGCCTTCTGGTCGTCGTAGTTGACGCCGTGCGGCAGCCGGTATTCGAGAATCCGGAAATTGGGCTGGGCGGCGCTGAAATGCACGTTCACGGCCGTCGCGAGCGGACCCATCGGGTTGTGCGGCGCAACGGTCACGTAGTGGGCCTCGGCGATCGCGGCGATCTTGCGCATCTCGAGCAGCCCGCCGACCACGCAGATGTCGGGCTGGATGATGTCGGCCCCGCCCACGGTGAGCAGGCGCAGGAACTCGAACCGGCTGTAGAGCGATTCGCCCGTCGCCAGCGTGCACTGGAGCTGGCGGCGCACCTCGCCCCACACCTCGACATTCTCCGGGCGCAGCGGTTCCTCGAAGAACAGCGGGTCGTAGGGTGCCAGAGCGTTGCCGAGCTGGATCGCCTGCTTGGGCTCGAAGATCTTGGCGTGGGCGTCGAACGCGATCTCGTAATCCGAGCGCACCGTCTCGCGCACCTGGCGGAAATACTCCGCACTCGTGCGCACGACTTCGCCCCAGCGCTGCGTGTGGATGTCGCCGCGGAAGGGGCTGAGCTTGAAGGCCGTGATGCCCCAGCCCTTGTTGAGCGCGTCGAGCTGTTCGCGCGCGATCGCCGGATCGGGGGCGGTGTAGACGCCGGCATAGACGCGGATCTTGTCGCGCGCGTTGCCGCCCAGCAGCATGTAGACCGGCACGCCCAGCGCCTTGGCCGAGATATCCCACAGGCAATGGTCGATCGCCGAGATGGCCGCGAGATGCAAGGCACCCGGCGGAAAGCGCGTCTGCTGCAGCAGGTAGAGCATCAGGTACTCGATGCGGCGCGGGTCCTGCCCGCCAAGGAACGTGGCGAGATACTCGAGCAGCGGCAGCAGCGCCCGGTCGGGGCCGTGGTTGTAGCATTCGCCCCAGCCGGTGATGCCCTCGTCGGTATCGATCGCGACGATGACGCGCGGGCGGTCCTTGTCGCGCGTCATGAACGCGCGCAGCTTCGTGATCTTCATGGGGCGACCTATTTCTCGTGGAACGCGGAATCGAGGGCCTTGTAGACGGGATTGAGAAGATAGCGCAGCACGGTGCGCTCGTCCGTCTTGATGTCGGCGAGCACCGTCATGCCCGGCAGGACCAGATTGCGCTTCGGGTCGTCGCCGACATGATCTTTCTCGAGAGCGACCAGCGCCTTGTAGAAGGCGCGCCCCTGCGCGTCGACCAGCGTGGAGGGCGACAGGTACGTGAGCTTGCCCGGCACGCTGCCGAAGCGCGCATAGTCGTAGGTCGATACCTTGACCGCGACGTCCTGGCCGATGCGCACCTGGCCGATGTCGGAGGGCTGCAGGCGTGCCTCGACGATGAGCTCGCGCCCGATGGGAACAAGTTCGAGCAGCACGCCGCCGGGCGGGATGACGCCGCCTTCGGTGCGCACGCGCAGCTCCTTGACCACGCCGCGCACGGGGGCGATCACCTGCGTGCGCGCCACGCGGTCGTCGAGGCGCACGCGCGCCTCCTCGACCTGGCGCAGCTCCGAGGTCACGGCGCCGAGCTCGCGCATCGCGTCGGCCGACAGCCGCGAGTCGAGCTCGACCAGCCGCTGCTCGGCCTCGCCGATGGCCTCGCGCGCGCGCCCGATATTGACCAGCACCGTCGACAGCTCGCCCTGCACGCGGTTCATCTCGCGCTGCACGTCGAGCAGCGTGATGCGCGAGTTGAGGCCCCGGTCGGTCAGCGTCTGGCGCATGTCGAGCGCTTCGCCGGTGATGCGGATCTGGCGCTGCAGCGTCTGCTGCTGGCCCAGCAGCGCTTCGAGATCGGCCCTGCGGCCGGCAAGCTGGCGCTCCAGCACCGCGCGCTGGCTCGAGCGCGCGCGTTCCTGCGTACGCAGGATCGCGGCCTGGTCGGCAGAAAGGCCGACTTCGCCGCGCTCGGCAAGCAGGGCCACGCGCCCGTCGGCGAACGCGCGCAGGCGTTCGGCCTGCAGGCGCAGGCTCGCCTCGCGCGAGGCAAGCTGGTCGCGCTCGGCGACCGCCGAGGTCGGATCGATCTCGACGAGTTTCTGGCGCGCTTCCACGATATCGCCTTCGCGCACGTGGATGCGCGCGACGATGCCGCCCTCCAGATGCTGGACGGTCAGCACGTTGCCGGCCGGCACGATCTCGCCCGGCCCTTGGGCGACCTGCGGCACGACGGTCGTCGATGCCCAGCCCACCGCTAGGAAGATCATCGCGGCGGCGAGCCACACGGCCGCGCGCATCAGCCAAGGCGCTCCGCCTTCCTCGAGATGGATCGCGAGCGTGAGGTAGCGGATCCGGGACGGATCGGCCGGCAGGGCCGGTGTCTTCGCGTTCATCTGATGGCTCCGAGGAAGGAAGTCGCGGCATTGTCGCCGGCGGCGCGCATCTGGGCGATGCGCCCGCCGTCGAACGTCGCCACGCGATCGCAGATCGCAAGATGGCTGGGGCGGTGGGTGACGAGCACGATGGTCTGCTTGCCCTTGCGCCGGCGGAGCGTCTCGATGAGGGCGGCATCGCCACGCTCGTCGAGCCACTGGCCCGGCTCGTCGAGCAGCAGCACCGAGGACGGGCGCAGGTATACGCGCGCCAGCGCCAGCCGCTGCAGCAGGCCCGCGGGCAGGCCGCGCGCCGCCTGGTCGCCGAGCGGGGTTTCAAGCCCGAGCTTGAGCGCCATCACGTCGTCGAGAGCACCGGCATCGGCAAGGGCCGCGTGCAGCTCCTGCGTGCTCGCGGTCGCGGCCGCCAAGCGCAGGTTCTGCGCGATCGTGCCGTAGAACAGGTGCCGGTTCTGCGGCGCGTAGGTCACGGCAAGGCGCAGCTCGGCCGGCGTCATCTGGCGGATGTCGAGCCCGTCGAGCATCACCGTGCCGGCCTGCGGCTGGTAGAGGCCCGCCATCACCTTGAGCGCGGTCGACTTGCCCGCACCCGAATGCCCGGCAAGCCCCACCATCTCGCCCGCCTTGACCGCAAGGTCGACGCCGAGGAGTGCCGGTTCGGCTTCGGCCCGGTAGCGCAGCGAGACGCGGTTGAGCGTGATCTGTCCGCGGAACACGCGCTGCACGACGGCCGGTGCCGCGCGATCCGTGAGTTCGGGCTTGAGGCGCAGGAGCTGGTCGATCTGCGCGATGCCCTGGCGGATCTGCGTGAGGCGCTGGAGCGTGGCGATGCCGAGCTGCAGCGGCGACAGCACGCGCCAGGTCAGCGCCATGACGCCGACGAGGGCGCCCACCGTCATCTGCGTGTCGATGATGCGCGCGGCCCCCCAGACGAGCACGACCGCACCGGCAAGCATCGTCAGCCCCTGCGCCACCGTCTGGAGGAGCGAGCCCAGTGCCTGCGCCTTGCGCCCTTCGCCCACGCTTGCGGCCGACGCGGCACGGAAACGCTCGAGCCACGTCTCGGTGGCGCCGATCTGCTTGATCGCGCGCAGGTTCGACACGATCTCGACCGACAGCGCATGGCGCTGGGCGCGGGCACGGCTGGCGCGCTGGGTGCCGGCCTGCTGGAGGTGGGAGCCCGCATAGCCGATCAGCAGCAGCAGCGAGCCGAGCACGAACGGAACCGCCACCAGCGGCCCGCCGAGCCACGCGATGACGATCAGGAAGACGAACAGGAACGGCAGGTCGAGCGCCACGCCGGCCAGAGGCCCGGTGAAGAACTCGCGGACCGTCTCGAACTCCTTGAGGCGTGCGAGCTGCGTGCCGACAGGCGCGGCTTCGAGGAAGCCCACCGGCAGGCGCAGCAGATGGCGCAGGACCGCGACCGAGACCAGCCGCTCGACGCGCGCACCCACATAGGCGAGCAGCCGGCCGCGCACGCTGCGCATCAGGAAGTCGAAGACGAACACGATGCCCACGCCGATCGTCAGGTCGCGCAGCAGCGTGGGCGACTGGTTGCCGATCACCTTGTCGAAGACGGCCATCGAGAAGAGCGGGAAGGCGAGGGCAAGGATGTCGGTGAACAGCGTGATGATCGCGAGCTGGCCGGCGATCGGCCGGAAGCGCTGGGCAAGCCTGCCGACGAACGAGCCCTGCACGGCGGTCTCGTCGCGCGCGGTCTCGATCGCCTCGACGAGGAAGACCTTGCCGAAGATCGAGCCGGCGACCGCGTCGCGTTCCTTGGCAGCGATGCCGTCGAAGACGCGCACGCGCGTTCCCTCGCGCGACAGCATCACGCTGGGCCGGCCGTCCGCGTCGACGACGAGGCAGGGCAGAAGGCGCGCGTCGATCTCGGAGGGGATCTTGTCGTAGGGCTTGGTCGAGTAGGAGAGCTCGGCAAGCACGTTGCGCAAGCCGTCGAGATCGAGCCTTGAAGTGAAGTGCGGCAGCGCTTCGACCAGCACGCGCGGATCGCCGCGCCAGCCAAGCGCGGTCAGCAGCGGCATCAGGCATGCGGCGAAGGGCGATGCGGCCTGGAACGCCTCGAGATGGCCCTGGCGCAGCTCGTCGGCGAGCGTCCCGGTACGCACCACTTCGATGCGCGGCCGGCCGGTGCCGGTTCCGGGCAGGGCGGGAGGCAGCTCGCTCATCGGCGCTGCTCCGGCGGGCGTTCGTGGAATTTGCCGTCGCGAAGCTCGTAGACGCGGTCGGCGAGGCGCAGAACCGAGGGCTGGTAGCTCACGAGTACAAGCGTGCTGCGGCCCTTTAGGTCCTTCAGAAGTTCGAGCAGCCGGTCGTTCGAATCGTGGTCGAGGCCGTTGTTGCCCTCGTCGAACAGCACGATGCGCGGCTCGTCGACCAAAGCGCGCACGATCGCGATGCGCTGGCGCACGCCGCCGGGCAGCGTCTCGCTCTCGCCGATCTCGGTCTCGTAGCCCTGCGGCTGGGCCGCGACGTAGCGGTCAAGACCGAGGCGCTCGGAAAGATCGAGGGCGACGTCCACGATCGGGCCGCGCCGGAACATGGTCAGGTTGTCGATCAGCGTGCCGTGGAACACGGCCCCCTGGCGCGGAAGGAGGCCGATCTCGGCCGGCGTGGGCCGCGGATGGCCGGGACCCAGCGCCACCCCGTCATAGAGGATGGCGCCGTTCTTCGGCCGCACGAGCCCGGCAAGCAGGGAGAGCACCGTCGACCGGCCGCTGCCGTTCGCCGAAACGATCGCCACGGTCTCGCCGGCGGCGATCTTCAGGTTGGTGCCGTTGAGGATCTCCTTGCCGCGGGCATAGCCGAAATCGACGTCGCGCAGCTCGATGCTGCCGCGGTCGACACGCGGGCCGCCGCTTTTGCCATGGCCGGGTTCGAAGGGGATGTCGGCGAGCGCCTTCAGCCGGTCGCGTGCGATGCGGATGCCCTGGAAGTTCGTCCAGATCCCCATCGCGCGCATCAGCGGCTGCAGCGTGCGCCCGGCGAGCAGCGAGCAGCAGGCGAGCTGGCCCACGGTCATGTCGCCGGCAAGCACCAGCGTGGCGCCGTAGGCGAGCACCGCGACGACCGCGAGATTGGAAAAGAGGCTGCCCAGCGTCTGCGACAGGTTCGACAGGTTCGTCACGCGATGCGCGTTGGAGGCGGCCGAATCCATCAGCCGTTCGTAGCGCCGCATCATCTGGCGTTCCATCGTCAGCGCCTTGACGGTGGTGATGCCGGTCAGCACCTCGATCATGAAGCTGGTGCGCCGGTCGTCGGACTGGGCGCGCGCACCGATCGCCCGGCGCAGGAAGCCGCCGACGGCGAGGGCGGCGATCGCGAAGGCGGCGAAGACGGCGACCGTCACCCAGACGAGCGGGCCGCCGATCACCCAGATCAGCCCGGCGAAGACGAACGCGAACGGCAGGTCGACGAAGATCGTCGCCCCCTGGTTGGCGTAGAACTCGCGCAGCCGGTCGACCGCACTCAGCCGTTCGAGATGGGCACCGGGCGAATCGCTCTGCACGGCGGTGAAATCGCCATGCAGGAGCCGCTGGATCGCCGCACAGCCCGCCGCGTGTTCGTAGCGCGCACCGGCCCAGCCGGCGAGCGCGTTGCGCGTGGCGCGCATCAGCCCCTCGCCCAGCAGCACGGTGACGAGCAGGACCACCAGCAGGACAAGCGTGTCGGTCGCCGCATTCGGGATGACGCGGTCGTAGACCTGGAGCGTGAAAATGGGCAGGGCGGTCCCCAGCACGTTCAGCGCCAGCGAAGCCAGCAGCAGCGTCGGGTTGAGCGCCATGCGCAGTCCCGCACCCACGGGTATCCGGTCGAATTTGGCCATCGCTGGAATGCTGTCTCGCCTGTAGAGTCCGTTGGCCAAGATAGGGATCTTCGGAGCTTCGAATACCCCCATTGAGGTGGCGAGTCGAAGGTAAGATTTCGTTATGGAGGATACATCCCGGAAAGTTCACTGTGGACTCAAATCTAAAAAGAATGCATAATTTTATCTATGTACATAAGTATTTGAAATAGAAGCCATTTGCAGAATGCGAACAGTATCATGGCAGACGGTACAAGGGACGTTCAAGTCGACGAACTGACGGCGCTTCCGAAGGACGCGAAGCCGGCGGATGCGCCTGCGTCCGAGACTGGCCTGAGCCAGCCATCCGCACCTCCGCGCGATGGTGCCCAGGATGCCGCCAGCGCCATGGGCGCCGTCCATTACGGCACCCTGATGGGCGACGAGCGCAGCTATCAGCCCGAAGCGCCGGCCGCCGACCAGGCGATCGAGATTGCGGCCGGTCCTAGGATCGAAACGACCCGTTCCGGCGGGCTTGAAGAGGCCAACGCCGATGCGCAGGCCGCTGCAGCGGGCGAAGCCGCCGCCGCCGGTTCGCTGGGCGGCGACCGGACGAGCGAGGGCGGCCAGCAGGTCGCCAATGCGAATTTCACGGCTCGGGGTGCGGAAGGCGCTGCCGGAAATGCCGCGGCCAATGCCGCAGGCGGTCCTGCTGCGGGCGCCGTCGCGGGCGACCCCGCTGGTGCGCCGGCCGCGTCAGCCGAAACCGCCGCGCCGGGCCCAGGCGAAAGCGCCGGCACGGGTGGTGCGGTACCGGGTGCTGCCGCGCCCGCGGCGGCCCGCACCGGCGACGTCCTTTCGGGAAATGCCACTGGCTCGCTCGAGGCAGCCAGCACGTCCCCGCTCGGAACTTCGTCCGGGTCGGGCAGTCCATCGTCCGCTTTCGGCACGCGGCCAGACATCGTCCAGTCCGCGGCACCTGTACCAGCACCCGCACCTGCGCCGGTCGCGCCGGCGCCGCCTCCCGTCGTGGAGTTCCAGCCGGCCAGCCAGCCCGACGCGGCAGCCACCGTCAGTGGGCCGGCCGCCCCCGTCGTCATTCCGGATACTTTCGCAGGCACGCCCGAACTTTCCGTCGCGAACGCAAGCGGCACCGAAGACGGCGCGGTCGCGCTGAACATCGCGGCGGCTCTCGGCGACAACGACGGCTCGGAGACGCTTTCGGTCACGGTCTCGAACGTTCCGGCGGGTGGCCATCTGACGGCCGGCATCGACAACGGCGACGGCACGTGGACTCTTGCGCCCGAAGATCTGCCGGGTCTCGCCTTTGTTCCGCCGGCCGATGCATCGGGCACGTTCACGCTGAATGTCGCGGCGACGTCGACCGAGGCGCTGGGTGGCGCCACGAGCACGCGCACGGCGAGCCTCGCGGTCGATGTCGCGCCAGCGGCTGACGCGCCGACGCTGACAGCGACCAACGCGACCGGCACCGAAGACGGCGCCGTGGCGCTGAACATCGCGGCGGCATTGGGCGACACCGACGGTTCCGAGACTCTTTCCGTGACCGTCTCGGGCGTTCCGCTCGACGGCCATCTGACGGCCGGTATCGACAACGGCGACGGCACGTGGACGCTGGCCCCCGGCGATCTTGCCGGCCTCTCTTATGTTCCCGCTGCCAACGCGAGCGGCACGTTCACGTTGAACGTCAGTGCCACCTCGACGGAAGGTGCCAACGGCGCCACGAGCACGCGCACGGCGAGCCTGTCGGTCGACGTGGCGGCAGCAGCCGACGCGCCGACGCTGACGGCGACCAACGCGACCGGCACCGAAGACGGTGCGGTCGCGCTGAACATCGCGGCGGCACTGGGCGACACGGACGGTTCTGAAACACTGTCGGTCACGGTCTCCGGCGTTCCACTGGATGGCCACCTGACGGCCGGCATCGACAACGGTGACGGGACGTGGACGCTCGCACCGGGCGATCTTGCCGGTCTTGCCTATGTTCCTGCCGCCGACGCGAGCGGCACGTTCACGCTGAACGTCAGCGCCACCTCGACGGAAGGTGCCAACGGTGCGACCAGCGTGCGCACGGCGAGCCTGTCGGTCGACGTGGCGGCCGCTGCCGACGCGCCGACGCTGACGGCAACGAACGCGACCGGCACCGAAGACGGCGCCGTGGCGCTGAACATCGCGGCGGCATTGGGCGACACCGACGGTTCGGAGACTCTTTCCGTGACCGTCTCGGGCGTTCCGCTCGACGGTCATCTGACGGCCGGCATCGACAATGGCGACGGCACGTGGACGTTGGCGCCTGGTGACCTCGCCGGACTCGCCTATGTTCCGGCAGCCAACGCCTCGGGCACGTTTACGCTGAACGTCAGTGCCACCTCGACCGAAGGCGCCAACGGTACCACGAGCGTGCGCACGGCGAGCCTGTCGGTCGATGTCGCGGCAGCGGCCGACGCACCGACGCTGACGGCGACCAACGCGACCGGCACCGAAGATGGCGCGGTCGCACTGAACATCGCGGCAGCGCTCGGCGACACGGATGGTTCTGAGACGCTTTCTGTAACCGTCTCCGGCGTTCCGCTGGACGGCCATCTGACAGCCGGTATCGACAACGGCGACGGCACGTGGACGCTTGCGCCCGGCGATCTTGCCGGTCTTGCCTATGTTCCCGCCGCGGATGCCTCGGGCACGTTCACGCTGAACGTCAGTGCCACTTCGACGGAAGGTGCGAACGGTGCGACCAGCGTGCGCACGGCGAGCCTGTCGGTCGACGTGGCGGCCGCTGCCGACGCGCCGACGCTGACGGCAACGAACGCGACCGGCACCGAAGACGGCGCCGTGGCGCTGAACATCGCGGCGGCATTGGGCGACACCGACGGTTCCGAGACTCTTTCCGTGACCGTCTCGGGCGTTCCGCTCGACGGTCATCTGACGGCCGGCATCGACAATGGCGACGGCACGTGGACGCTCGCACCTGGCGACCTCGCCGGACTCTCCTATGTTCCCGCCGCCAACGCGAGTGGCACGTTCACGCTGAACGTGACGGCGACCTCGACCGAAGGTGCCAACGGTGCCACCAACACGCGCACGGCGAGTCTCGCGGTCGACGTGGCGGCAGCCGCCGACGCGCCGACGCTGACGGCGACCAACGCGACCGGCACCGAAGACGGTTCCATCGCGCTGAACATCCAGTCGGCTCTGGGCGACACGGACGGTTCCGAGACCCTCTCGGTGACGGTCTCCGGCGTTCCGCTCGACGGTCATCTCACCGCCGGCATCGACAACGGCGACGGCACGTGGACGCTCGCACCCGGCGATCTTGCCGGTCTTGCCTATGTTCCCGCCGCCGACGCGAGCGGCACGTTCACGCTGAACGTGACGGCGACTTCGACCGAAGGTGCCAACGGTGCCACCAGCGTGCGCACGGCAAGCATGTCGGTCGACGTCGCGGCCGCCGTCGATGCGCCGACGACCCTGTCGATCGACGTGCGAAGCGCCGTCGGCAACGATTCCACCTTCTCCAACGGCGAGACCGGCCAGGTCACGGTCGTGGCGCAGTTCCGCGACAATGACGGCTCGCAGACGCATGGTGCCACCCTTGCCGTGCCCGAAGGGCTCATCGTGTCCGACGCGGCCGGGGGCACCTGGACGCCGGGCGTGGACGGGACCGGCGGCCAGATCGTGTTCGACGGCGTCATCGGCGCCGGCGGTCTGCTTGAAGTCACGATCGGCGTGCGCGCGACGGATACGGTCGATCTTGCTTCGACCGGCCAGTTCCAGCTGACCGCGACGAGCGCCGAAGACGGCGGTGCAAGCGCTTCTGCGACGGCATCGGCCGACGCAAACCTTTCGACGGCACCGCTGACGGTCGCCGGCACGAGCGGCAACGACAGTCTCGTCGCGTCTGGCTTGCGCGAATCCTTCGAGGGCGGCACGGGCACCGATACGGTCGACTATTCGGCCGATGCGGCCGGCGTGGATATCGATCTTGCGGCGGGCACCGCGTCGGGCGGGCTTGCCGCCGGCGACGTGCTTTCGGGCATCGAGAACCTGACGGGCGGCAGCGGCAATGACGCGCTGACCGGCGATGCCGCCGCCAACCGTCTCGAGGGCGGGGCCGGCGACGACAAGCTGACCGGCGGTGCGGGTGCCGACACGCTGACCGGCGGTGCCGGCAACGACACGGCCAACTATTCGGGTTCGACGGCAGCGGTCACGGTCAATCTCACGACGGGTGTGGGGACAGGCGGCGACGCCGCCGGCGACACGCTTTCCGGAATCGAGAACATCACCGGCTCGGCGCTTGGCGACAATCTCACCGGCGATGCCGGCTCCAACCGCCTCGAAGGCGGGGCCGGCAACGACCGTCTCGACGGCAGCACAGGCAACGACGCCATCGTGGGCGGTGCCGGTGCCGACACGCTGATCGGCGGGACCGGCATCGACGCCGCCGTCTATACGGGCTCGTCCGCCGGCGTGAATGTCAGCCTTGCGACGGGCACCGGCTCCGGCGGCGATGCGCAGGGCGACACGCTTTCCGGTTTCGAGAATCTCGAGGGCTCGGCCTTTGCCGATACGCTGACGGGCGACACGACGGCCAACCTTCTTGAAGGTGCTGCCGGCAACGACACGTTGCTGGGCGGCGCGGGTGCCGACACGCTTGCGGGCGGCGAAGGCGCCGACACGGCGAGCTACGCGACGTCGACCGCCGCGGTCACGGTCAACCTTGCGACCGGTGCAGGCACGCAAGGCGATGCCGCCGGCGACGTATTGACCGGCATCGAGAATCTTCTCGGCGGCACGGTCAACGACACGCTGACGGGCGATGCCGGTGCCAACCGGATCGACGGCGGTGCCGGCAACGACAGCATCGTGGGCGGCGAAGGGGCCGACACGCTGATCGGCGGTGCGGGATCCGACACGGCGAGCTATGCGGCTTCGGCCGAAAGCGTCGCCGTCAACCTCGCGACGGGCGTGGGTACAGGCGGCGATGCCGAGGGCGACACGCTTTCCGGCTTCGAGACGGTGATCGGCAGTGCCGGCGACGACACGCTGACCGGCGATGCGGCGGCCAATCGCCTCGAAGGCGGGGCCGGCGACGACACGATCACGGGCGGTGCCGGCGGCGACACGCTGGTCGGCGGCACGGGCACCGACACGCTCGTCTATACGGGTTCCACCGCCGCGGTCGCGGTCAATCTCGCGACGGCCGCGGTTTCCGGCGGCGATGCGGCAAGCGACGTGATTTCGGGCTTCGAGAACCTCACCGGTTCGGCACTCGGCGACACGCTGACGGGCGATGCGAACGCCAACATCATCGACGGTGCCGCCGGCAACGACACGATGCAGGGCGGTGCCGGGGCGGATACGCTCGTCGGCGGTGCTGGCACCGACACGGCCACATATGCGGCGTCGGCCACGGGCGTGACGGTCGATCTCGCCGCGGGTACGGGTGCCGGCGGCGATGCGGCCGGCGACGTGCTGTCGGGGATCGAGAACCTTATCGGTTCGGCGGTCGCGGACACTCTCTCCGGCGATGCGCTCGCCAACGCGATCGACGGCGGGACGGGCGACGACACGCTGACGGGCGGTGCGGGCGCCGACACGCTGACGGGCGGAACAGGCATCGACACGGCGAGCTATTCGGCTTCGGCCGCCGGCGTGAACGTGAACCTGACGACGAACACCGGCACCGGCGGCGATGCGCAGAGCGACGTGCTGTCGGGCATCGAGAACCTCGTGGGTTCCGACAATGCCGACACGCTGACCGGTTCGACGGCGGCCAACCGCCTCGAAGGCGGCGAGGGCGACGACACGCTGGTCGGCGGTGCGGGTGCGGACACGCTGCTGGGCGGTGCGGGCACCGACACGGCGAGCTATGCGACATCGACCGCGGCGGTGACCGCGAGCCTTGCCACGGGCACAGGCACCGTCGGCGATGCGGCCGGCGACGTGCTGACGGACATCGAGAACCTGACGGGCGGGACCAGCACCGACACGCTGACGGGCAATGCGGGCGCCAACGTCATCGACGGCGGGGCCGGCAACGACACGCTGGCCGGCGGGGCGGGTGCCGACACGATCATCGGCGGAACCGGCACCGACACGGCTTCGTATGCCGGATCGGCTGCCGGCGTGACGATCGACCTCAACGCCGCGACGCAGGCCGGCGGCGATGCCGAAGGCGACGCGCTGACGGGCATCGAGAACGTCGTGGGTTCGGCCAATGCCGACAATCTCACGGGCGACGCGCTCGCCAACGCGCTCGACGGCGGTGCCGGCGACGATACGCTGACGGGCGGTGCGGGCGCCGACGCGCTGACGGGCGGTGCCGGCATCGACACGGTCAACTACGCGGATTCCGCGGCAGCCGTGAACGTGAGCTTGACGACGAACACGGGTACGGGCGGCGACGCACAGGGCGACGTGCTGTCCGGCGTCGAGAATATCGTGGGTTCGGCCAACGCCGACACGCTGACCGGTTCGACGACGGCCAATCTGCTCGAAGGCGGGGCCGGCAACGACACGCTGCTGGGCGGCGCCGGGGCCGACACGCTGGTCGGCGGCGAGGGCACGGATACGGCAAGCTACTCGGCCTCGACCGGGGCGGTGACCGTCGACCTTTCGACCGGTGCGGGCACGCTCGGCGATGCGGCCGGCGACGAGCTGACCGGCATCGAGAACCTGCTGGGCGGTGCCGGCGCCGACATCCTGACCGGCGACGCGAGCGCCAACCGGATTGACGGCGGTGCGGCCAACGACACGCTTGCCGGCGGTGCGGGTGCTGACACGCTGATCGGCGGGACGGGAACCGATACGGCGAGCTATGCGGCCGACACCGAGGGCGTGAACGTCAATCTCACGACGGGTCTGGGTAGCGGCGGCGAGGCCGAAGGCGACACGCTCGCGACGATCGAGAACGTGACGGGCGGTTCGGGCGCCGACACGCTGACGGGCGATGCGAACGCCAACCGCCTGGAAGGCGGCGACGGCGCCGACACGCTGGTCGGCGGTGCCGGTGCCGACACGCTGGTGGGCGGGACGGGCATCGACACGGCGGACTACTCGGCGTCGGCGGCGGCGGTGACGGTCAACCTCGCGACCGGAACAGGTGCCGGTACGGGCAGCACGGCACTAAGCGACGTGCTGTCGGGCGTGGAGAATGTGGTCGGCTCGACACTTGCCGACACGCTGACGGGCGATGCGAACGCCAACGTGCTGGACGGCGGAACCGGCAACGACACGCTGACCGGCGGTGCGGGTGCCGACACGCTCATCGGCGGGGCCGGCAACGACACGGCGAATTACGGCACGGCGACGGCCGCGGTGACGGTCAATCTTGCGACTGGCGAAGGCACGCAAGGCGATGCCGACGGCGACGTACTTTCGGGCATCGAGACGCTGATCGGCGGTGCGGGTGCTGACACGCTGACGGGTGATGCATTTGCCAACCGTCTCGATGGCGGGGCGGCCAACGACACGCTGCAGGGCGGTGCGGGTGCGGACTCGCTGGTCGGCGGTGCGGGCGTCGATACGGCGAGCTATGCGGACTCCGCGGCCGCCGTGACGGTCAACCTGACGACGGGATTGGGGACCGGCGGCGATGCGCAGGGCGATACGCTCGCGACGATCGAGAACGTGAGCGGTTCGGCCTTCGCCGATACGCTGACGGGCGATGCGAACGCCAACCGGCTTGAAGGCGGCGACGGCGACGACACGCTGATCGGCGCTGCCGGTGCCGACACGCTGGTCGGCGGCGACGGGACAGATACGGCGAGCTACGCGACGTCGACCGCGTCGGTGTCGGCAAGCCTCGCGACAGGAACGGGAACCGTCGGCGATGCCACGGGCGACGTGTTCACCGGGATCGAGAACCTGACCGGCGGTTCGAATTCCGACACGCTGACGGGCGATGCGAACGACAACCGGATTGACGGCGGTGCCGGAAACGACCTGCTGACCGGCGGTGCCGGCGCGGACACGCTCGTCGGCGGTGCCGGCACGGACACGGCCAGCTACTCGACCTCCACGGCCGCCATCGCCGTCGACCTTGCGGCCGGCGTCGGCACGATGGGCGATGCGGCGGGCGACGTGCTCTCGGGCATCGAAAGCCTCGTGGGCGGGTCGGGCGCCGACACGCTGACGGGCGACGCGGCTGCCAACCGCCTCGACGGCGGTGCCGGCGATGACACGCTGACGGGCGGCGGCGGTGCCGACTCGCTCATCGGCGGTACGGGCATCGACACGGTCAACTACGCGGGCTCGGCTGCGGCCGTCACGGTCAATCTCGGGACGGGTGCGGGCACCGGCGGCGATGCGGCCAGCGACACCTATACGACGATCGAGAACGTGATCGGCTCGGCCTATGCCGACACGCTGACGGGTTCGACCGCCGCCAACGTGCTTGAGGGCGGTGCCGGAAACGACATGCTCCTGGGCGGTGCGGGTGCGGACACGCTGATCGGCGGCGACGGAACGGACACCGCGAGCTATTCCGCTTCGACGGCGGCGGTGACGGCCAACCTCGAGACGGGTGCCGGCACGCAGGGCGACGCGTCCGGCGACGTGCTGACCGGGATCGAAAATCTGATCGGCGGCACCGGCGCCGACCGGCTGACCGGCGATGCCGGGGCCAACGTGCTTTCCGGTGCCGCCGGCAACGACACGCTGACCGGCGGGCTCGGCAACGACACGCTGATCGGCGGGGCGGGTTCGGACAGCCTCGTGGGCGGCGACGGCACGGACACGATCGACTACAGCGCGTCGACGAACGCGGTGACCGTCAACTTGACGACCGGCGCCGTCAGCGGCGGCGATGCGGCAGGCGACGTCCTGTCGTCGATCGAGAACGTCACGGGCTCGACGAAGAACGACTCGCTGACGGGCGACGCGAACGCGAACGTGCTTTCCGGTGGGGCAGGCACCGACGCGCTCGTCGGCAACGCGGGCGACGACACGCTGATCGGCGGTGCCGGCAAGGACACGCTCACCGGCGGTACGGGCCTGGACACGGCCGATTACAGCACGTCGACGGCCGCCGTGAACGTCAACCTCGCGACCGGTGCCAACAGCGGCGGCGATGCCGCCAGCGACGTGTATTCGTCGATCGAGAATCTCGCGGGCTCGGCCTTCAACGACACGCTGACGGGCGATGCGAACGCCAACGTGCTTGCCGGTGCTGCAGGCAACGACACGCTGACGGGCGGGCTTGGCGACGACACGCTGGCCGGCGGCATCGGCAACGACCTGATGGCCGGCGGCGACGGTTCGGATCTCGCCTATTTCGGCGCGGGCTGGGGCAACGACGTGTTCCAGGGCGGTGCCGGCGGCGGCTGGACCGACACCGTCTTCATCGACGGCGTGACCGGCGGGCCGGGTTCGGGCGGCTGGACGCTGACGCTCGACGACGGAACGGTGCTGACCGACACGGCGGCACACGGCTCGATCGACCTTGCACCGGACTCGTCCGGCACGGTCGTGATGTCGGACGGCAGCGAGATGACCTTCGAGGGTGTCGAAAAGTTCCAGTGGTAGCGGTCGCACCGGCGTTTCCCGCGACCGGCGAACGGCGCTATCCTGCCCGCCGCGGAGTCGCGACGTCGGCGCCCGCCGGGAGGAACGCGCGATGAATATCTGCATGGTCGGGTACGGGATGATGGGCGTGTGGCACTCCGAGGCGCTGATCGCCGCCGGGGCCACGCTGCACACGGTGGTTGGCCGGCGCATCGAGGCGGCCGAAGAGTTCGCCAAGCGTTTCGGCTACCGCAAATGGACCGTCTCGCTCGAAGCGGCCCTTGCCGATCCCGAGATCGACATCGTCATCATCGGCAGCCCGAGCGAGCAGCACGAGACGCAGGCGATCAAGTCGCTGGAGGCGGGCAAGCACACGCTGATCGAGATCCCGATCGCCCTCAGCCTCGCCGGTGCCGAGCGCGTGATCGCGGCCGGCAAGCGCAGCGGCAAGATCTTCGGCCTGTGCCATCCCATGCGCTACCGGCACGAGCGCGAGGCGCTGCGCAGCCGCATTGCGGCAGGCGAGGAGAAGATCCGCCATATCGCCGGGCGCTTCTTCATCAAGCGGCTCGTGAATATCGGGGCCACCGGCTACAAGCGCAGCTGGATCGACAACATCCTGTGGCACCATTTCTGCCACTTCGTCGATCTCGGCATGTACCTGTTCGACGGCGCGCCGATCCGCCGCATCCAGAGCCACATGGGCGCCCTGCACCCGACAACCGGCATCCCGATGGAATGCACGGTGCTGGTCGAGACCGAGGCCGACCAGACGATGCTGGTCCACGGCTCGTACCACGCGACGTTCCGGCTCTACGACAAGCTGATCGTCACCGACAAGGAGACGTACAATTACGACATCCTGGCCGGCACGCTGAAGACCGAGGCGGGCTCCGTGCCCATCGAGGCCGAGCAGAAGAACTGCGCGCGGGTCATCGTCGATTTCCTCGCCGCCGTGCGCGAGGGGCGTCCGCCCGTCACCCACGGCCCGACCGTGCTGCCGGCCATGCGCGTGCTGCAGGCCGTGCAGGACGAGTGGGACAAGCGCTACGGCGTGCAGGCGATCCCGGGCCGGCCGCTCTGACTAGACCAGCCGGCTCCACATGCCGGTGTTGAGGTCGACGGGGACGAGCAGGCGGAATTTGTCCTTCTCGCCCTTTTCCGGCAGCAGCAGCCCGTTGCCGGGACCGCCGCGGAAATACGAGGCGACCTGGTCTTGCGTGGCACCGAGGCCCGCGACGTAGCTTTCCGCCGTCACCGAGATCGACGTCTTCTGGTAGCTGAACGAGAAGCTGCCGTCGGCACCGGCCGTGAAACTCATCCGCTCGATCTCGAGCGAGAAGGTGAATTTCTGTCCGGCGACGAGGCTCTGCGGCACGCGGATCGCGTCGGGGCCTTGCGTGTCGAGATCCTTGAAGATCCGCTGCGACAGGTTTTTTGCCATCCAGGAAAGCTGGTTCGTGCTGGCGCCGAAATCGGTGAGCATCTTGATCGTGCGCGCCGACGCCTCGTTGGCGGCCTGCCGCAGGCGGCGGCCATAAAGCTGCGCGTCGAACTGGCTGCGTTCGAGCCGGTCGATGACTTCGCGCATCTTCGCGAGATGTTCGTTGTCCAGCGCCGTCTTGACGGACGCGGACGGATTCATGGATAGCCCGGCTGTGCCGGAAAATGGGCCGATCATCGCGGTTCTCCGCAGGGTTTCGGGCCGGCAGTTCTGTCCGCCCCGGGTTAATTTAAGAATTGAGTATAGCACGGAAGGCGGCGGGCTCGTCGAAGGATATGATTGCAAAGTTACCTATAATAGGCTATATATCGTAAATCTTGCTGGAGAGCTGCCCGATGCCGTCCTCGACCGTCCTACATGAGACACGGAAAATACCGGTCGCCTGTCACCTTCTTGGAGTTTTATTTATAAACTCCAATGAGTTGATCAGGTGACGGTCAAGAGACGGTCAAGCGACCGTCAACTGCCGTCAACTAAGCTTTGCGGCAGGAAATCAGCCCCAGAGGGCGGCGGCCGGCGGGCTCACGGTGCTGCCGTCGAAGGCAAGGCCCGGCACGCGGTCGCGGTCGAGCAGCAGCGGCCCGTCGATGTCGGTCCACGCGCAGCCTTGCGCCACCAGATGGGCCGGCGCCATGCCCAGCGACGTGCCGACCATGCAGCCGACCATGATCTTGAAGCCCGCGACCATCGCCGCGTTGCGCAGCGCAAGCGCCTCGGTGAGGCCGCCGGTCTTGTCGAGCTTGATGTTCACCGCCTCGTAGCGGCCGGCGAGATGGGGCAGGGAATGGCGGTCGTGGCAGCTTTCGTCCGCGCACAGCGCCACCGGATGCGAAAGCCCCACGAGGGCCGCGTCGCGCTCGGCGTGCAGCGGCTGCTCGATGAGGTCGACGCCGAGCTTGCCCAGTGCCGGCGCATAGCGCGCGAAGGCGCCGATGTCCCACGCCTCGTTGGCATCGACGACGAGGCGCGAATTGGGCGCGGCCTTGCGCACCGCCGCCACGCGTTCGAGATCGCCTTCGCCGGTGAGCTTTACTTTCAGGAGCGGCCTTGCGCGCGCGGCCTCGGCCGCCAGCGCCATGTTGGCCGGCGTGTCGACCGACAGCGTGAAGGCGGTCACGACTGCCTTGGGTTCCGGCAGGCCCGCAAGCTGCCACACGCGCTTGCCGGCGCGCTTGGCCTCCAGGTCCCACAACGCGCAGTCGAGCGCGTTGCGCGCGGCACCCGCAGGCAGTGCGGTGCCAAGCTCGGCGCGCGTGCAGCCGCGTTCGATCAGCGCGCGGGCACCTTCGATCTGCGCCATCACGCTTTCCACGCTCTCGCCATAGCGCGCGTAGGGCACGCATTCGCCGGCACCGGCAGCGCCATCGTGCGTGATGCGCGCGACGACGACGACCGCTTCGGTGCGCGAGCCGCGCGAAATGCGGAACGTGCCGCGGATCGGCCAGACTTCGCGCGCGACGGCGAGCGTGCGGGTCACTTGATCTTCGCCAGCTTCTTGACGAGCGGGGCCACGCCCGTGCGGCTGGGATCGCACACCGGCATGCCGAGCCGGTCGGCGAGCGACTTCAGCGCGCGCTCGGCGGCCTTGGCCGTCATCTTCGACGTGTTGAGGCTGACGCCCACGCACTTGACCTTGGGGTTCGTGAGCCGCGCATGCTGAAGGTTGAGCGCGATGCAGTCCTCGATCTTCGGCAGCTTGTAATGCGGCAGGCCGCGCATGTGCGGGCGGCCCATCTCGTGGCACATCACGAGCGCATCGGCCTGGGCACCGTGGATCAGCGCCAGCGTCACGCCGGCATAGCTTGCGTGGAACAGCGAGCCCTGGCCCTCGATCACGTCCCAATGGTCGGGCGCGTTGGCGGGCGACAGCGTTTCGACGGCACCCGCGACGAAATCCGACACGATCGCGTCGATCGACCAGCCGGACCCGGCGATCAGGATGCCGGTCTGGCCAGTGGCGCGGAACGTCGCCTTCAGGCCCTGCGCCTTCATCTCTTTTTCAAGCGCCAGCGACGTGTACATCTTGCCGATCGAGCAGTCGGTGCCGACGGTCAGCACGCGCTTGCCCGCGCGCTTTGCCCCCGTCGCGATCGGGAATTCGCGGTCGGGATGGCGCACGTCGAACAGCGTGCGGCCGTACTTCTTCGCCGCCGCCGCGATTTCCGGAACGTCGGCCAGCTTGTTGTGCAGGCCGCTGGCGAGATCCATGCCGGCGGCAAGCGCCCCGATCAGCGCATCGCCCCACGCCTTGGAAATCACGCCGCCGCGATTGACCACGCCGACGATCATCGTTTTGGCGCCTGCGCGCGCCGCGGCGGCCACGTCCATGTCGGGGAAACCCGCGGTGGTCTTGCAGCCGGGCAGGCGCAGCTGGCCGATGCATTTCTCCGGGCGCCACTGGCCCACGCCGATCGAGGTCTTGGCCGCGAGCGCGTCGGATGCCTCGCCGAGGAAAAGCAGGTAAGGGGCCTTGATCTGCACGTGTCGTGCTCCCGGGTTGTTGCGCGATGCCTTGGTCCGCATGCTAGGGTTTCCGCCAATCCGGGGGAAGCCTGATGCGCTGCGAGACCATACTTTCCGGCGGCCTTGTCGTCGACGGCACGGGAGCGGCCCCGTCGCGCGGCGATGTCGGCATTTCCGGCGGTCGCATCGTGGCGGTCGGCGACCTTGCGAAGGCCGAAGCGGGCAGCCGCATCGACTGCGCGGGGCGCGTCGTCGCCCCCGGTTTCATCGACGCGCACACGCACGACGACGCGGCCCTGCTCGAATTCCCCGACATGCCGATGAAGACGAGCCAGGGTGTCACCACCGTCGTCGCGGGGAACTGCGGCGTGTCGGTCGCCCCCGTCGATCTGCCGGGCGATCCGCCGCCGCCGCTCGACCTGCTGGGCAGCCGCGCCACCTACCGCTTCCCGCGCTTCGCCGACTGGCGCAAGGCGCTGTCGGATGCACCTGCGGCCGTCAATTCGATCGGCATGGTCGGCCACTCGGCCCTGCGCGTGCAGGTCATGTCCGACCTGCGCCGGCCGGCCGACGCGAAGGAAGAAGCGAAGATGGCCCGGCTCGTCGAAGGGGCGATGGCGGATGGTGCGCTCGGGCTGTCGACCGGCCTCTACTACGAGCCGGCACGCTTCGCGCCCACGCGCGAACTCACGGCGCTCGCGAAGGTCGCCGGTGCGGCCGGCGGCATCTACGCCACGCACCTACGCAACGAAGGCGAGTTCCTCGAAGAGTCGATCGAGGAGGCGCTGACGATCGGGCGCGAGGCGCATCTGCCGGTCGTGCTGTCGCACCACAAGGCGGCGGGCGTGCCCAATCACGGCAAGACCGCGCGCACGATCCCCCTGATCGAAGCCGCGCGGGCGAACCAGCGCATCGCGCTCGACGTCTATCCCTATGTCGCCTCGTCGACGGTGCTGAACGCCGAACGCCTCGCTGCGGCGACGAAGGTGCTCATCACCTGGTCGAAGGCAATCCCGACGGCGCAGGGCCGCGATCTGGCCGAACTCGCGGCCGAGCACGGGCTCGACATCACCGCGATGGCCGCCAAGCTCCAGCCGGCCGGCGCCATCTATTTCGCGATGTCGGAAGACGACGTGCGCCGCGTGCTGTCGTGGCCCGAGGCGATGATCGGCTCGGACGGCCTGCCGCACGACGCCCACCCGCACCCGCGCCTGTGGGGCACGTTCCCGCGCGTGCTGGGGCACTATTCGCGCGACCTCAAGCTCTTCCCGCTGGAAGAGGCGGTCCGCCGGATGACCTCGCTGCCGGCAAAACGCTTCGGGCTGGCGGGGCGGGGGACCTTGCGCGCCGGGGCGGCGGCCGACATCGCGGTCTTCGACGCCGGCACCGTGCTCGACCGGGCGACCTTCGCCGAGCCGGCGCGCGCGGCCGTCGGCATCGATCGGGTGTTCGTCAACGGGGCCTGCGTGTGGGAAGATGGCGCACCCACGGGCCGGCGGCCGGGCAAGTGCCTCGCCCTCGATGCCGGGGCGCTCGACTATGCAAGCTGAACCCGGGGGGACGACACGCATGCGGACGATGGCGAAACGGGCGATCTTAGCGGGACTGCTGGCGTTCGCCGCCCCGGTCCACGCGCAGGACCTGACGCTCGGCACCAAGCTCGAGCTCAACACGCTCGATCCGCATTTCTTCAACGGCTTCCCGCCGGCGTCGAGCCACGCCTATATCTGGGAAAGTCTGGTCTATCTCGATTCCAAGCTCGCCCCGCAGCCGGGCCTCGCGACCGCGTGGCGCAATGTCGACGACACGACGTGGGAGTTCGACCTGCGCCGCGGCGTCGAGTTCCACGACGGCACGCCGTTCGGCGCCGACGACGTGATCGCCACGCTGCTGCGCATCCCCACCGTGCCCAACAGCCCGGCGAGCTTCTCCACCTTCACGCGCTCGATCGTCGAGACGACCAAGATCGACGACCACAAGCTGCGCTTCCGCACGCGCGAACCCAACCCGACGCTGCCGCAGGAACTGGCGCGCGTGTTCGTCATCAAGCGCGAGCATGCCGGCGGCACGACGGCGGAGTTCAATTCGGGCCGGCTCGCCGTCGGGACCGGTCCCTACCGCCATGTCGAATGGTCGAACGGCGAGCGGCTCGTCGTCGCGCGCAACGAGCGCTACTGGGGGCCGAAGCCGGCGTGGGCGAAGGTCACCGAGCGCGTCATCGCGTCGGACGCCGCGCGCGTGGCCGCATTGCTGTCGGGTGCCGTCGACGCGATCGACCTGCCGCCCATTGCCGACCAGCCGCGCATCAAAGGCGACAAGCGGTTCACGCTTTCCAGCGGGCCCGCCGCCGTCGTCCACTACATCGCGATGGACAGCGTGCGCGATACGTCGCCCTTCGCCAGTTCGGCCGCGGGCGGCAATCCGCTGCGCGACCGGCGCGTGCGCAAGGCGCTGTCGCATGCCCTCGACCGCAACGCGATCTGTTCGCGCCTGATGGAGGGCACCTGCGTGCCCGCCAGCCAGTTCCTGCCGGCAAGTTTCGCTGGCACCAGCCAGAAGCTGAAGGCCGACGCGTTCGACGCCAACCGCGCGCGCGCCCTGCTGAAGGAAGCGGGCGTGACGGGCATGAAGCTGACGCTGCATGCCACCAACGACCGCTACCCCAAGGACCGCGATATCGCGCAGGCAGTGGCGCAGATGTGGACGCGCGTGGGCATCGAGACGGCGATCGAGGGCGTGCCGGGTGCGGTCTTCTTCGGCCAGGCCAGCCGGCAGGCCTATTCGGCCTTCATCGCCCAGTACGGCACCGACGAAGCGCTGCAGCCGCTGCGCGCCCTCGTCGCGACCTACGACGCCGACAAGGGCTACGGTTCGGCCAACCGCACGCGCTTCACCAACCCGGCCTTCGACGCGATGCTGACGCGTGCGGCCACCACGATGGATCTGGCGCGCCGCGCCGCCCTGCTGGCGGAATCGGTCGAGGCGGCGATGGCCGAGCAGGCGGTCATCCCGGTCTTCTTCCCGACCTTCGATTTCGCGGCGAAGGCCAACCTCGCCGTCACGCCGCGCCCCGACCGGCGCTTCAACGCGATGATGATCGCGGCAAGGCGGGCTTCGCCATGACCGACCTGCCGCCCCATGCGTCCATCGCGCGCGTGCGTGCCTTCCTCGACGACATCGAGGCGACGGACGTGGACAAGGCGCGCGAACACGTGGCGCGCAACGCGCGCTTCGTGTTCCCGGGCGGCACCGAGACCTCCTCGCTCGACGACATCGTGCGGTTCCTCGGCCAGCGCTATCGCACGGTCACCAAGCGCTACGAGCGGTTCGACCGCATCGAGATGGACGGCGACGACATCGTCTTCTGCACCGGCACGCTGTCGGGGGCGTGGGAGGACGGCGTGCCGTTCGACGGCGTGCGCTTCGTCGACCGCTTCGTGCTGCGCGCCGACCGCATCATCCTGCACGAGGTGTGGAACGACGCGGGCGAGGCGCGCGCGCGCCGGCCCGTGGGCCCGGGCAGCGGCGGCGACCGCGCCGTGCTGGCGATGGCCTCGGAGATCGAGCGCCTGCGCGACCGGCTCGGCAAGCTCGAGCGGCTGCTCGCCGCCAAGGGCCTGCTCAGCCAGGTCGAGATCGAGGCGCACGGCATCGACGACGACGAGCGCATCCCCGACGAGGACCCGCTGGGCCAGATGGGCGATTTCCTGGGTGCCGACGAGGACGACCTGCGCCAGCAGCGCTGATCTAGTAAAGACTCGAAACGATCCAGACCGCGAAGGCCGCCAGCAGCAACGCGGCCCCGCGGTTGATCGCGACCATCGCCGCGGCCCCGAGCTTCTCGCGCACGGCGACCACCAGCGTCGACAGCACGATCCACCACAGCAGCGAGCCTGCGAACACGCCGGCGACGAGGGCCACGCCCGCATCCGTCGAACCGCCGGTATCGCCAAGGCCCAGCGCCAGGAACAGGCCGGCGAACGTCACGATGGTGGCGGGGTTGGCGAGCGTGAGTGCGAACGTCGCCGCGAACGTGCCGATCAGCGTGCGCGCGTCGACCTTGGCTTCGCGCGTCGCGGGGCCTGCGTTCCACGTCGTCCAGGCAAGCCACAGCAGGAACGCGGCCCCGCCAAGGCGGAACCACGAATTGCCGGCGATCAGGTCGCCGAGCAATGCGGCAAAGCCGAACGCGGCGAGGGCGGCATAGACCGCATCGGCAAGGGCGGTACCCAGCCCGCCCGCGAAGCCGGCGAAGAAGCCGTAGGCGATCGTGCGCCGGATGCACAGCACGCCGATCGGCCCGACCGGGGCGGCGATGGAAAGGCCGAGCAGCACGCCCTTCAGGGCGAAGGTCCAGGTTTCGGTCATGGCGTTCGAGTCGCGATCATCCGGCGAATATCGGCTGCGGAACGCTGGCGCGTCAAACGCCGGACGGCCTAGTCTGGCGGTCATGGACGACCTGATGGACTGGATCGGCGGGCAGGGGTGGGTGGCGGTCGTCGTGGCCGTGCTCGTCGTCTATCTGTTCTCGATGGCCCGCATGGCCCGGGACGAGCCGCGCGACACCCCGCCAAAGCCCGAGAACCTCGCCGGATTCGACGTCGAATGGTGCCATTCCTGCTCGATCTGGGTGGCCGCCAAGACCCCGTGGTGCGGCGTCAAAGGCTGCCCCCGGCCGCACCGCTCGCTCTAGGATTCCGTCGTTGCCGCAGGGGGGTGTGGCGGTTATGTTGCGCCGCCACAAACCCACCCCGGAACCCCCGAGTCGAAGCGCGCATGAAGGGTCTCAGTTTCCAGAACCTGATCCTCAAGCTCCACGACTATTGGTCGCGGCAGGGCTGCCTGATCCTTCAGCCCTACGACATGGAGATGGGGGCCGGCACCTTCCACCCGGCGACGACGCTGCGTGCCCTCGGCCCCAAGCCGTGGAAGGCCGCCTATGTGCAGCCCTCGCGCCGCCCGTCCGACGGGCGCTACGGCGAGAACCCGAACCGGCTGCAGCACTATTACCAGTATCAGGTGATCCTTAAGCCATCGCCGGCCGACAGCCAGGAGCTCTATCTCGGCTCCTTGCGCGAGATCGGCCTCGACCCGGCGCTGCACGACATCCGCTTCGTCGAGGACGACTGGGAAAGCCCGACGCTGGGCGCCTGGGGTCTCGGCTGGGAAGTGTGGTGCGACGGCATGGAAGTCACGCAGTACACCTATTTCCAGCAGGTCGGCGGCATCGAGTGCGACCCGGTGGCGGTCGAGTTCACCTACGGGCTCGAACGCCTCGCGATGTACATCCAGGGTGTCGAGAACGTCTACGACCTCGCCTTCAACGACGAGGGCGTCAGGTACGGCGAAGTGTTCCTGCGCGCAGAGCGCGAATTCTCGGCGCATAATTTCGAGCACGCGAACACCAAGCTGCTGTTCGACCAGTTCGCCCAAGCCGAGACCGAGTGCCGCTCGCTGCTGGAAGCGAAGCTCGCCTTGCCGGCCTACGACCAGTGCATCAAGGCCTCGCACCGCTTCAACCTGCTCGACGCGCGCGGCGTGATCTCGGTCACCGAGCGCCAGGCCTATATCGGCCGCGTGCGCGACCTCGCCAAGGAATGCTGCAAGGCATGGCTGGCGGGCGAGGGCGCCAATGTCTGAACTGCTGCTCGAAATCCTGTCCGAGGAAATCCCGGCGCGCATGCAGGCGCGTGCGGCGGACGACCTCAAGCGCCTCGTCACCGAGAAGCTGACGGCCGCCGGGCTGACCTTCACGGCCGCGCGCGCGTTCGTGACGCCGCGCCGCCTCGCGCTCGTCGTTGACGGGCTGCCTGAACGCCAGCCGGACCTGAAGGAAGAAAAGAAGGGCCCGCGCGTCGGCTCGCCCGAGCAGGCCATTCAGGGTTTCCTGAAGGGTGCAGGGCTCGCCAGCCTCGATGCCTGCGAAAAGCGCGTCGTCGGCAAGGCGGAATTCTGGTTCGCGGTCGTCGAGCGCAAGGGTTCGGCCACGCGCGATGTGCTTCCCGGCGTCGTCATCGAGGCGATGAAGGCGCTGCCGTGGCCCAAATCGATGCGCGCGGGCACGGCCCGCTTCGCGTGGGTCCGTCCGATGCAGAGCATCGTGGCGCTGTTCGCCGGCAAGGCGCTGGACGGTGCCTTCGATCTCGGTGGTGCCACCATCCCGTTCGGCGACACGACCGTCGGCCACCGCTTCATGGCGCCCGCGCGCTTTGCCGTTTCGGATTTCGCCGACTATGCCGCCAAACTGAAAGCCGCCAAGGTCCTCCTCGATCCGGCCGAACGGCGCGCGAAGATCCTGGCGGACGCGACGGCCGCCGCGACGAAGCTGGGTGTTGCGCTGCGCGACGATCCGGGCCTGCTCGACGAGGTGACCGGGCTGGTCGAATGGCCGGTCGTCTACGCCGGCGCCATCGACGCAAAATTCATGGACGTGCCCGCTGAAGTGCTCGTCACGTCGATGCGCGCGCACCAGAAGTATTTCGCCACGCTCAACGCGGACGGTTCGCTCGCCCGCCACTTCGTCGTCGTCGCCAACATGGAAACGTCCGACGGCGGCAAGCTCGTCGTCGCCGGCAACGAGCGCGTGCTGCGCGCGCGCCTGTCCGACGCCAAGTTCTTCTGGGACCAGGACCGGAAGACCCGGCTCGAAGCGCGGCTGCCGTCGCTCGTGCAGCGCGTGTTCCACGCCAAGCTCGGCACGATGGCCGACAAGGTCGCGCGTCTCGAAGCGCTTGCCGAGATCGTTGCACCTTCCGTTGGTGCATCGACGGCCGATGCCGTGCGCGCGGCAAAGCTCGCCAAGGCCGATCTGTCGTCCGGCATGGTCGGCGAGTTCCCCGAATTGCAGGGCGTGATGGGTCGCTACTACGCGCGCCACGCCGGCGAGAACGAGGATGTGGCGAACGCGATCCGCGCGCACTACCAGCCGCTCGGCCCCAACGACGATTGCCCGTCCGCACCCGTATCTGTTGCCGTGGCGTTGGCCGAGAAGATCGACACGCTCGCCGGTTTCTGGAAGATCGACGAAAAACCGACCGGCTCGAAGGATCCGTTCGCGTTGCGCCGTGCGGCCCTCGGCGCCATCCGGCTCGTCGTCGAGAACGGGTTGCGCGTAAAGCTGCTCCCGGTCTTTGCCAAGGCGCTTTCGTTCCACGGCTCGGACAAGGAAGCAGCACTCAGCACGGATCTGCTCGCCTTCTTCGCCGACCGCCTGAAGGTCACGCTCAAGGAAAAGGGCGTGCGCCACGATCTGATCGACGCGGTGTTCGCACTCGGCGGCGAGGACGATCTGGTGCGCCTGCTGGCGCGCGTGGAAGCACTCGGTTCGTTCCTCAAGACCGACGATGGCGCCAACCTCCAGGCTGCGTCCAAGCGTGCCTCGAACATCCTCGCCATCGAGACCAAGAAGGACGGGCACGGCTACGACGAAGCGCCCGATGCCGGCCGGCTTGTCGAGGCGGAAGAAAAGACGCTTGCCGCGCGTTTGTCCGCCGTGGAGGCAAGCGTCGCTGCCGCGTTGGCCAAGGAAGATTTCGTCGCGGCAATGGCCGCACTTGCGAGCCTGCGCGCACCGGTCGACGCGTTCTTCGACAAGGTGACGGTGAACGCCGAGGATCGCGACCTGCGCGCCAACCGTCTCAAGCTGCTTTCGCAGATCCGCCGCACGCTGTCGCAGGTGGCGGATTTCGCGCGTATCGAAGGGTAAGGGAACCGGACCATGGCCAAGTGGGTTTACACGTTCGGAAACGGCAAGGCCGAAGGCAAGTCGGAGATGCGCAATCTCCTCGGCGGCAAGGGCGCCAATCTCGCCGAGATGAGCAATCTGGGCCTGCCCGTCCCGCCCGGCTTCACGGTCACGACCGAGGTCTGCACCTGGTATTACGCGAACGGTCGCAGCTATCCGGCCGACCTCAAGGCGCAGGTCGCCACGGCATTGGGCCAGGTCGAGAAGATCGTCGGCCGCCGCTTCGGCGATCCGGCAAAGCCGCTGCTCGTGTCGGTGCGCTCGGGTGCGCGTGCGTCGATGCCGGGCATGATGGATACCGTCCTCAATCTCGGCCTCAACGACGCGACGGTCGAGGGGCTGGCGAAGGAAAGCGGCGACGCGCGCTTTGCCTACGATTCCTATCGCCGCTTCATCCAGATGTACGGCGACGTCGTGCTCGAGGTCGACCACCACCATTTCGAGGACCTGCTCGAGACCGCCAAGTCCGATCGTGGCTTCACGCTCGATACCGAGATGTCGGCCAATGACTGGAAGGCGCTGGTCGCCGATTACATGGCGATGGTCGAGCGCGAGATCGGCAAGCCCTTCCCGCAGGACCCGCACGAGCAGCTCTGGGGGGCCGTGGGTGCGGTGTTCGCGAGCTGGATGAACCAGCGCGCCAATACCTACCGCCGCCTGCATCAGATCCCCGAGGAGTGGGGAACGGCCGTCAACGTGCAGGCGATGGTCTTCGGCAACATGGGCGAGGACTGCGCGACCGGTGTCGCCTTCACGCGCGATCCGTCGACCGGCGAGAACGCGTTCTACGGCGAGTTCCTGATCAACGCGCAGGGCGAGG
Source organism: Tagaea sp. (assembly GCA_965279525.1). Taxonomy (GTDB): domain Bacteria; phylum Pseudomonadota; class Alphaproteobacteria; order CACIAM-22H2; family CACIAM-22H2; genus Tagaea. Next base: position 331,982 of record CBDIIB010000003.1, read on the forward strand.
ACGTCGTCGCGGGCATCCGCACGCCGCAGCAGCTGACTGTCGCGGGCCGCCAGAAGCAGGGTGCGAGGCTTCCTTCGATGGAAGAGGCGATGCCCGAGACCTACGGCCAGCTCTGCCTGATCCGCGACCGGCTGGAGCGCCACTACCGCGAGATCCAGGACATCGAGTTCACGGTCGAGAAGGGCAAGCTGTGGATGCTGCAGACGCGCAACGGCAAGCGCACCGCTGCCGCCGCCCTGCGCATCGCCGTCGAGATGGCCGAGGAAGGCCTGATCGACCACAAGACCGCCGTGGGCCGGATTGATCCGGCCTCGCTCGACCAACTCCTCCATCCCACGCTCGATCCCAAGGCGCCGCGCACGCGCCTGACGCGCGCGTTGCCGGCGTCGCCCGGTGCGGCATCCGGCATCGTGTCGTTCTCGGCCGACGAGGCCGAGCAGCTTGCCGCCACCGGCAAGTCGATCATCCTCGTGCGCATCGAGACGAGCCCGGAAGACATCCACGGCATGCATGCCGCGCGCGGCATCCTGACGACGCGTGGCGGCATGACGAGCCATGCCGCCGTCGTGGCGCGCGGCATGGGCCGCGCGTGCGTGGCCGGTGCCGGCGAGATCCGCGTCGATTATGCGCAGCGCACGATGACCGTGAAGGGCCAGACCATCAAGGCCGGCGAGTTCCTGACCATCGATGGCGGGACGGGCGAAGTGTTCCTGGGCGAAGTGCCCACCGTGCAGCCCGAACTGTCGGGCCATTTCGCGCGCATCATGGAATGGGCCGACGGTTTCCGGCGCATGAAGGTGCGCACGAATGCCGAAACGCCGCTCGACGCGCGCACCGCGCGCCGCTTCGGCGCCGAGGGTATCGGCCTGTGCCGGACCGAGCACATGTTCTTCGAGCCTTCGCGCATCCTTGCCGTGCGCGAGATGATCGTCGCCGACGACGCGGCGGCGCGTGCGGCGGCACTCGCCAAGATCATGCCGTTCCAGCGCGCGGATTTCGTCGAGCTGTTCGCCATCATGGCGGGCCTGCCCGTGACGATCCGCCTGCTCGATCCGCCGCTGCACGAGTTCCTGCCGCATGCCGAGGCGGACTTCGCCGAGCTGGCGCGCGTGACCGGCAAGAGCGTGGCCGAGGTCCGCGCGCGCGCCGAGAAGCTGACCGAAAGCAACCCGATGCTCGGCCATCGCGGCTGCCGACTGGCGGTCACGTATCCCGAGATCTACATGATGCAGGCGCGCGCGATCTTCGAGGCGGCTGTGCTCGTCGCCAAGGAAAAGGGCGAGACGGTCGAGCCGGAAATCATGATCCCGCTCGTCGCGATGAAGCGCGAGCTCGACGTGATGCGCGACCACATCGCCAAGGTCCATGCCGAGGTCGAGGCGGCCACGGGGGCGAAGATCCATTATTCGCTCGGCACGATGATCGAGCTGCCGCGCGCGGCGTTGCGCGCAGCCGAGATTGCCGAGACGGCCGAGTTCTTCTCGTTCGGCACCAACGACCTCACGCAGACCACGTTCGGCCTGTCGCGCGACGACGCGTCCAACTTCCTGGGCGCCTACGAGACGCAGAAGATCCTCGCGCGCGATCCGTTCGTCACGCTCGATCAGGACGGCGTGGGCGAACTCGTCAAGATCGCGTGCGAGCGCGGCCGGGCGACGCGCGCCGACATCAAGCTCGGCATCTGCGGCGAGCATGGCGGCGATCCGGCCTCGATCCATTTCTGCGAGGGCGCCGGCCTCGACTATGTCTCGTGCTCGCCCTACCGCGTGCCGATCGCGCGTCTGGCGGCAGCACAAGCCGCCCTTGCCGCCGATGCGGCCCCGGCCAAGGCGAAGCCGCATGTCAAGAAATCGGCCGGCGTTCCCGACCGCCATGCGCGCGTGCGCCTGGGTTCCGGGCGAAGGGCCGCTGCCGCGCGCGTCTCGGTCGGGCGCGGCTTCTCGGCGCCGGCGGCCCGCATGGGCGTGAAGAAGGCATCCAAGCCCGTTGCCGCGAAGAAGCCGGTCGCGAAGAAGGCGAAGCCTGTCGCCAAGAAGAAGCCGGCCATCAAGAAGGTCGCGGTGAAGAAGTCCGTGCGCAAGCCGGTGCCCAAGAAGAAGGGTGCCAAGAAGGGCAAGCGCAAGTGAGCGCCGATCCTTCCTGCGTCTTCTGCAAGATCGTCGCGGGCGCCATCCCGAGCCACAGGATCTGTGAGGATGCGCGCAGCTTCGCGTTCCTCGACATCAACCCCGCCAATCGCGGGCATGCGCTGGTGATCCCGAAGGCGCATGCGCCCGATCTCGTCGCCAGCGACGATGTCGATCTCGCCGCCGTGATGGCCACGGTCCGGCGCGTGGCCGCCGCCGTCGAGAAGGTCGTGAAGCCCGACGGCTTCAACCTGCTGCAGGCCAACGGGCCGGGTGCCGCACAGTCGGTGCTGCATTTCCACATGCACGTCGTGCCGCGCAAAATGAACGACGGCCTGATGATGAACTGGCCGCTGGTGCCCGGCGACCACAAGGAACTTGCGGCCCTCGCCGCCGAGATCCGCGCCGTCCTCTAGAAATTCGCCCAGCCGGGCTTGTGCGGCGTGAGCTTCGCGTCGCCCGCGACGAGTGTGGCGCCGTCCGCCGCCGCTTTCTCGACCGCTTCGATGCGCAGCAAGGCGAGCCCGAGATTGCCGGCGGCCGAGCGCATCTCGCCGGCTTCCGCGTCGCCCAGCATCACGCGTGTCCCGAAGGGCGGAGCGGGGCCGTCGATGCGCACGGGCATCAGTCGCTTGCGGATGAGGGCGCGGTACTTCATCCGCGCGGTCACTTCCTGGCCGACATAGCAGCCCTTCTTCCAGTCCACGCCGCCCAGTTCGTCGAAGCCGTTTTCCAGCAGCAGCGCGTCTTCCACGCCAAGGTCGCGGCTGCCGTCGGGCACGCCGTGCGCGAGGCGCAAGGCGTCGTAGGCGCCGGCATCCACAGTCGCGAAGCCATGTGCGGCGGCAAGCTCGCCGATTGCCGCAGGCGGCACCAGGGCACGCACGCCGAGGGCCGGCAGGCGCGGATCGACATAGACGGCACCGCCGGCCAGCTCTTTCGCGGCCCCGGCCTCTTCGGCCAAGCCGAACGTGGCTGCCGCATTTTCGCCCCAGAAGGCCGCCACAACGAGGCCGGCAGAGGGGGCGAGCGAGACCTTGGCGCGCAGCTTGTACAGCTTCAGGCGACGGGCGAGATCGTCGAGGCGGGCCGCCTCGGCATCGAGCTGGATCGTCTCGCCGACGGCAAGCATGAAGAACTCGTGCAGGAAGCGCCCCTGTGCGGTCAGGAAGCCCGCATGGCGCGCGTGCCCGCCATCGACCTTCGTGGCATCGCTCGACACGAGGCCCTGCAGGAAGGTCTGGCGGTCGTCGCCGGCCACGCCAAGGGCGGCGCGGGCGGGCAGCAGGGCATGGAAGCGTTCGGTCATGGTCCGGTCCGGGGGGAAAATCGGCGTCAGGACAGCAGTTAAGCACCCCGCCCGCGCTTGGCAAGGGCCGGGGCGGGGCCTATAAGGCCAGATATGACAAAGCGCATCTGCTTCATCGAAGATTCGATCGAATTCGACGGCTACAGCCCGACCAGCCGCCCGCTGGACGGGCCGCAGAAGGCGTTGGCCTACCTGTCCGGGGCGCTCGCCCAGCGCGGGCACCAGGTGACCGTCATCAACCGGGCCTACATGCCGCTGACCTGTGACGGCGTGTCGTGGCCGGGCTGGTCGGGCGAGAAGCCGGCCTCCACGGACCTGCTGGTCGCGGTCGGCGATGCGGCCCTGTTCGATCTCGTGCCGGCCGCCGAGCGCCGCCTGCTGTGGGTGCCCGGTGATCCGGCCGAGATCTTGCTGCCCGCGCGCGCGGCCGCGATCGCGCGCATCCGGCCCGATCTCGTCTTCCACACGCATTCGCAGCGCGAGCGCTGGACGAATCTCGAAGGCCTCGCCACGCACATCGTCGGCCCGGGGATCGCGTCCTCGTATCTCGAGGACCTGACGGCCGTGCCGTCGAACCCGCCGCGCGCGATCGTGGTGTGCCATCCGCTCGCCGGGCTCGAACGGCTCGTGCGGCTGTGGACCGATCGCGTGCGCGTCACGCTTCCGACGGCGGAGCTGCATGTCTATTCCGCCCGCCTCGACAAGGCGATCCTGGGCGGCGACGTGCCGGGCGACTTGAAGGCGATCCACGATCTGGTCCGAGCGTCGGGTGGCGTCGAGGTCCAGCGCCCGCTGCCCGATCCGCAGCTTGCCGACGCCTATCGTGCCGCACGCCTGTTCCTGCATCCGGGCCTGCTGGACGAAGTGCTGGCCTTCAACCTGATGGAAGCCCAGGCGGCGGGCCTGCCGGCCGTATCGTTCGCCAGCGGGGCGCTCGCGCGCGAGCGCATCATCGACGGGCAGACCGGGCGCATCTGCGACGACGACGCGGCGTTCGCGGTCGCATGCGTCGAACTGATGACACAGGAGGAATCCTGGCGCGCGATGGCCGACAAGGCGCGCGAACTCCAGCGCGGCCGGAGCTGGGCGGTCGTCGCCGCCGAATGGGAAGAGAAATTCGCGTGAAGGTGCTGTTCGTCACATCCAACCGGATTGGCGACGCGATGCTGACGACGGGCGTGCTCGCCCACCTCGTCGATACGATGCCCGAGGCGCGCTTCACGGTCGCCTGCGGCCCGCTGGCGGCCCCGCTTTTCGTGTCCCTGCCGCGGCTCGACGCGACGATCGGACTGCACAAGGGGCCGGGGAAGCTTCACTGGCTGTCGCTCTGGGCACAGACGGTCGCCACGTACTGGGATCTCGTCGTCGACATGCGCGGTTCGGGCCTTGCCTGGCTGCTCGCGGCCCGGCGCCGCGCGGTCCTGGGTGCCCGCGATCCGTCGCTCCATCGCGTCGAATCCGCCGCCAAGGTCCTCGGCATTTCGCCTGCACCCTCGCCGCGCCTGTGGCTAGACGATACGGCACGGTCGGCCGCACGCGGGATTCTCGGCGACGGCCAGATCCTCGTGCTGGGGGCGACCGCGAACTGGGGCGGCAAGATCTGGCCAGCCGACCGCTTCGCCGCGCTTGCCGAGACGCTGGTCGCACCGGGCGGTGCGCTCGCCGGTGCGCGCGTCGCGGTCGTCGGCGGCCCGGGCGAACGCGAGATCGCGGTGCCGCTGCTGGCCCGCCTGGGGCCTTCGTGCATCGATCTGGTCGGCACGCAGCCGCTCGGCATCGTCGCCGCAGCCATCGCACAGGCCTCGCTCTATGTCGGCAACGATTCCGGCCTCATGCATGTCGCGGCGGCATCGGGCGTGCCCACGCTCGGCCTGTTCGGCCCGTCGGACGACCGGCACTTCCGTCCGTGGGGAGAAAACGCCGCCTTCCTGCGTACTGTCGAAAGCAAGGACGAACTGTTCGCGCGCATCGAGTACCAGCCGCGTGGCGCGTCTTCGCTTATGGAGTCGATCTCGGTCGACGCGGCGACGGAAGCGGCCGGCGAACTCTACGCACGCTGCACGAGGCAGGCAGCATGACGGCACCCCGCCTGTCCGCCCTGATCGTCGCGCGCAACGAGGAAGGGCGGCTGCCCAGGTGCCTGTCGGCACTCGCCTTCGCCGACGAGATCGTCGTGGTGCTCGACCGCACGACCGACGCGAGCCGTTCGATCGCCGAGAATGCCGGCGCACGCGTGCTTGAAGGCGGCTGGGAGCGCGAGGGCGACCGGCGCAACGCGGGCATCGGGTTCTGCGGCGGCGACTGGATCCTCGAAGTGGATGCCGACGAGCATGTCAGCCCCGAGCTGGCCGCCGAGATCCGAGCCACGGTCGCGTCAAGCACGGCGGCCCGCCATTCGATCCCGGTCGACAACCATATCGGCACGCGGCTCGTGCGCTACGGTTGGGGTGCTTCGTTCGGCAAGTCGGCCTATTGGGGCCTGTTCCGCAAGGGGACCAAGACCTGGGGCCGCGAGCGCGTGCATCCCAAGCTGACCTTGTCCGGCGAGGCGGGCGCAGCCCTGTCCGCACCCCTGCAGCACGAAGTCGACCGCAACCTCTCCGAAACGATCCGCCGGCTCGACCGTTACAGCTCGGCACGCGCGGCCGACCTGCGCGAGCACGGCGATCCCGATCCCACGTCGCGCTACGTGCGCCGCTTCTTCTCGCGCTTCTGGAAATGCTACGTCGCGCGCCGAGGCTATCGCGAGGGCGGCTACGGCCTCGTCATCGCCGCTCTCGCCGGACTGTTCCCGCTCGTGTCGCACCTGAAGGCGCGATACGAATCCGACGGGCAGGGCTGAGGAGATGGCCCGGATCGTCCTTGCCGACGACGGCATCGCGTTCGACGGACGGTCGGCCGAAACGGGTGCGGCGGGCGGCGCCGAGACCGCCTTCGTGAAACTCGCCGAGGGGCTGGCGCGCAACCACGCCGTAAGCGCCTTCACGCGCGGGGGCGGCACGTTCTCCCATCGCGGTGTCGCGTGGGCCGATTTCGCGGCAGGCGTGCCGGACGACGCGGACCTCTACATCGCCAATCGCGGCCACAGGCTGCTCGACCTCGTGCCCAAGGCACGGCGCACGCTTTTCTGGCTGCACAACGACGCGCGCTATCTCCTCAAGTACCGCTATCTGTCTCGTCTGTGGCGCCGGCGGCCGGGCCTGGTTTTCGTCAGCAAGTCCCACGCCGCATCCGCCCCGCGCTGGGTTCCCGACGGCGGCCGCCACGTGATTCCGCTCGGCCTCGACGACATGTTCCGCGGCGAAGCCGAGCGCGCGGCACCGCCGCGCACGGCGCTCTATGCGGCAAACCCGCTGCGCGGCCTCGACGAACTCGTCCAGCTCTGGTCGCGCCATGTGGCGCAGGCCGTACCCGACGCGCGCCTCGACGTGCTCAGCGGTGACGGACTCTATGGCGGGGCGGGCAAGGCGCCCGCGATCGCACGCATGGAATCGGTCCTGGGCGTGGCGCGTGCCGCGGCGGGACGGCAACTCGGGCTGGGCGGCTTCGTGCCACGTGCCGATCTGCCCGACCGGTTGCGCCGCACGCGGGTCTATCTCTATCCGGGCGATCAGACCGAGACGTTCTGCCTGTCGGTCGCCGAGGCGCAGGCCATGGGCGTGCCGTGCGTCGTGCGCGCGCGCGGCGCACTTGCCGAGCGTGTGATCGACGGCAAGACCGGCTTCGTGGCGCGCAACGAGGCGGAGTTCGGTGCCGCCGCCATCCGCCTGCTCGTCGACGACGGCCTGTGGCTTGCCCAGCACCGCGCATGCCTCGCCACGCAGCGTTCGCGCGGCTGGACCGACATGGCCGACGATTTCGACGCGCTGCTCGCATGACGCGCGTGCTTCATCTGATGGCCGGTGCCGCGCACGGCGGGGCGGAGGCGTTCTTCGAGCGTCTCGTCGTGGCGCTTGCGAAGGCCGGGCTCGACCAGCGCGTTGCCATCCGTCGCGATGGTCCGCGCGCGCAGCGCCTGCGCGCCAGCGGCATCGATCCCGTCGAGCTTTCCTTCGGCGGGCCGCTCGATCTGCTGACACCGCTCGCGTTGGCTTCGCGGATGCGCGAATTCGTTCCTGATGTGGCGCTCGCCTTCATGAGCCGGGCGGCGGCGAAACTGCCACCACGTTGGTTGGCGGGGCAGCACACCGTGCGCGTGGGCCGGCTCGGCGGATACTACGATCTCAAATACTACCGGCAGTGCGACCGGCTGGTGGCCAATACGCACGACATCCGGGACTGGATCGTGCGTCAGGGCTGGCCGGCCGCGAAGGTCGACTATCTGCCGAATTTCGTCGATGCCGCGCGCGCGGCGCCGGTCGCGCGCGCCGATCTCGCCACGCCGGCCGACGCACGGATTCTGCTGTCATTGGGGCGTCTGCATCCCAACAAGGGCTTCGACGTGCTGCTTGAAGCGCTCGCACACCTGCCGCAGGCCCATCTGTGGATCGCCGGGACGGGCGAACTGGACACCGACCTCAAGGCGCAGGCCGCCCGCCTTGGCATCGCCGCGCGCGTGCACTTCCTGGGCTGGCGCCAGGACGTGGCGGCACTGATCGCGGCGTGTGACGTGCTCGTCTGTCCGTCGCGCCACGAGCCCTTGGGCAATGTCGTGATCGAGGGCTGGGCGCACGGCCGGCCGGTCGTCGCGGCGGCAAGTGCGGGCCCCGCGGCCCTGATCCGCCACGGCGAGAACGGGATGCTTGCACCCGTCGACGATGCGACGGCATTGGCCGCCTGCATCCGCGACGTGCTTGCCGACGACGGTCTTGCAAGCCGCCTTGCGCTGGCGGGCGAAGCCGCGTACCAAGCCGGCTTCACCCAAGAGGCCGTCGTGCGCCGCTATCTCGACTATTTCAACGCCGTGAAGGCCTGACATGTGCGGGATCGCCGGCATGATGGCGACGGTAGCGGGCGGGCCGTCCGCCTCGATCCTTGAACGGATGGGCGAGGCGATCGCGCATCGCGGACCGGACGGGACGGGCACCTATCGCGAGGCCGACGTCGCGTTCGTGCACAACCGCCTTGCGATCATCGACCTCGTCACCGGCGACCAGCCGCTGCGCGAGGGCGGCGGAGCTGTCCTCGTCGCCAATGGCGAGATCTACAATCATGTCGAGCTGCGCACCGCTCTGGGAGATTTTCCGTTCCGCACGCAGTCGGACTGCGAGCCGCCGCTCGCCCTCTATCGCCGCGAGGGGCTGGCGTTCGCCGAGAAGCTGCGCGGCATGTACGCCGTGGCGATCCACGATCCGCGCGCCAAGCGGCTGGTGCTGGCGCGCGATCCGTTCGGCATCAAGCCGCTCTACTATGCGCAAGGCGCCGAAGGTCTCGCCTTCGCGTCGGAAGCGCAGGCGCTGCGCGCGGCCGGCTTCGGCACCGGGAAGTTGCGCGCCGACAAGCGGGCCGAACTTCTCGAAATGCAGTTCCAGACCGGTGACGCGACGATCTTCGAGGGGATCATGCGCCTCATGCCTGGCGACACGATCGTCGTCGGTGGCGGCCGGGTGATCGAGCGGCGCAACCGCGCGGCATTGCCCGCCGGGCGCCCGACGGCACGCGGGCACGAGGATGCGCTTCTCGAGTTCGACCGCGTCTTCCAGGACAGCGTGGCCATTCACCAGCGCGCCGACGTGCCCTACGGCATGTTCCTGTCCGGTGGTGTCGACTCGTCGGCCGTGCTGGCGATGATGGCGCGCCTCAACGAGCGTCCGGTGCGCGCCTTCACGGCGCATTTCCCGGATACCGATGCCGCCGACGAGCGCTCGACCGCACGGCGTGTGGCCGAGGCGTGCCGGGCCGAACTTGCCGAAGTGCCCGTGACCGCGGCGGATTTCTGGGCGCATCTGCCAGCGATCGCCGCCGCGATGGACGATCCGGCAGCAGACTATGCCTGCGTGCCCACCTGGCTGCTCGCGCGCGCGGCACATGCCGACGGGCTGAAGGTCGTGCTGTCGGGCGAGGGCGGGGACGAACTGTTCGCCGGCTACGGGCGCTATCGCAGCACGCTGAAGCCCTGGTGGCTGGGCGGGCGGGCGATGCGCCGGCGCGGCACGTTCGAGAACATGGGCGTGCTGCGCGCCGATACGCGAGGCTGGCGCGATGGCATCGGGGCGGCGGAGACGATGGCGCGGACCGCCGAACGCACGCGCCTGCAGGTCGCCCAGGCGGTCGACGTGGCCGACTGGCTGCCCAACGACCTGCTCGCCAAGCTCGACCGGTGCCTGATGGCGCATGGCGTGGAGGGGCGCACGCCGTTCCTCGACAGCCAGGTGGCCGACTTCGCCTTCCGCCTGCCGGACGCGATGAAGGTGCACAAGCGCTGGGGCAAGTGGCTCCTGCGCGGCTGGCTCGAGCGCACGATGCCCGCGGCGCATGCCTTCGCGCCCAAGCAGGGTTTCACCGTGCCCGTCCAGCGCTGGATCGCCGGGCAGGGGGCGCGTCTGGGCCCGCTCGTCGCCGCATCCGCGGGTGTCGGCGAGATCGCCGATCCGGCCTCGGTCGTCCGCCTGTTCGAGAAGGCCGAGGACAAGCGTGCCGGCTTCGCGGCATGGACATTGCTTTTCTACGCGCTCTGGCACCGGCGGCATGCGCAGGGCTTGGCGCCGGCAGGCGACGTCTTCCACGCCCTCGATACGGCGCGCGCGGCGTGACCTGATTTCGACGTCTCCGACCGACGGATTTCCCCATGTCGCCTTTCGATATCGACGCATCCCTGGCGGCAACGCTGGTCGCCTTCTGCATCGCCACCGGTGCCGTCGCCGGCCTGCTTGCGGGCCTGCTCGGCGTGGGCGGCGGCATCGTCGTGGTGCCGGCACTCTATTTCGTGCTCGGCCATCTCGGCGTCGACGAGGCCGTTCGAATGCAGGTCGCCGTGGCCACGTCGCTTGCGACTATCGTGCCGACCTCCATCCTGTCGGCACGGGCGCACCGGCAGCGCGGCTCGCTCGATGCGGTCCTGCTTCGCGCATGGGTTCCGCCCGCACTCGTCGGCGCGATTTTCGGCACGCTGTTCGCGGCCAGCGTGAAGGGCACGCTGCTGGCTGGCATCTTCGGCGCGATCGCAATGCTCGTCGCTTTCCAGATGGTTGCCTTTCCAGGCGGTCTGGCTCTCCGCCCGGCACTTCCCGGCCGCCCGGCAAGCGCCGCGATGGCGGCCCTGATCGGCGGGTTTTCGGCCATCATGGGGATCGGTGGCGGCACGCTCGCCGTCCCGGTCCTGTCGCTGTTCAGCTATCCGATCCGTCTTGCGGTGGGGACGGCGGCCTCGCTCGGCCTCTATGTCGCGATCCCGGCGACCGTCGGCCTCGTGATCGGCGGCTGGTCGGTGCCCGGCCTGCCGCCGCTTTCGCTGGGCTACGTCAATCTCGTCGGTTTCGCGGCCGTGCTTCCGGCGATGCTGCTTTGCGTGAAGGCCGGGGCCCGCATCGCGCATGCGATTTCGCAACCGGCCCTGCGTCGGGTCTTCGGCATCGTGCTTGCGGCGGTGGGCCTTCGCATGCTGTCTTCCCTCTTCTGAAAGGGAGGACGATTTGACCGACCGCCTCGTGATCCGCCGGCCCGACGACTGGCACGTGCATCTGCGCGACGGCGCCATGCTGGAAGCGGTGGCCCCGCATACCGCCCGCCAGTTCGCGCGCGCCATCGTGATGCCCAATCTCGTGCCGCCCGCTTCGAGTGTTTCGGCCGTGCGCGAATACGCCGCGCGCATCCGAAAAGCTGCCGGTCCCGGCTTCGAGCCGCTGATGACGTGCTATTTGACGGACGGGATCTCGCCCGACGAGATCGAGCGCGGCCATGCCGAAGGCGTGTGGGTGGCGGCCAAGCTCTATCCCGCGCACGCGACGACCAATTCGGCCCACGGCGTGACCGACATCGCGAAGATAGCACCCGCACTCGAACGCATGCAGCGCATCGGCATGAAGCTGCTCGTGCACGGCGAAGTCACGGACAAGGCGGTCGACATCTTCGACCGCGAGGCCGTGTTCATCGAGCGCACGCTGTCGCGTCTGGTGCACGATTTTCCCGGCCTGAAGATCGTCTTCGAGCATATCACGACGAAGGAGGCGGCCGATTTCGTGACGGCCGGCCCCGCCACGCTCGCCGCGACGATCACGCCGCACCATCTGGCGATCGACCGCAACGCCATTTTCGAAGGCGGCATCCGGCCGCATCTCTACTGCCTGCCGATCGCCAAGCGCTCGATCCACCGCACGGCCCTGCGCAAGGCAGCCGTTTCGGGATCGCCGAAGTTCTTCCTCGGCACAGACACGGCACCGCACGCCGTACACACCAAGGAAGCCGCCTGCGGCTGTGCCGGCATCTTCAACGCGCCCGTGGCGCTGGAAGCCTATATCCGCGTGTTCGACGAGGAGGGCGCACTCGACCGGTTCGAGGGTTTCGCCAGCGAGTACGGCCCGGCGTTCTACGGGCTGCCGCTCAATGCGGGCCGTATCGCGTTGACGCGCGCGAGCGTGAAGGCACCCGAGCGCGTTCCCGCCACCCCCGGCGACGTCGTGTGTTATCTCGGCGGACAGGATCTTGGCTGGCGCTTCGAGGGGATCGTCGGCTAGTCCCCGGTTGCCGCAAGGCGCGCACGCGGCACCGCGATTTCACGAAGGTCGAGTTTCAGACGGGTGAGCGCGTCGAGCGTACGGTCGATCTGGCCGGCGCAGTGCTGCGCGTCTTCGGGCGTGACGTCGCGTTCGGCAAGCGCCGAGCTTATCGCTGCAGCGACCGAACCCAGATCGCGCACGATTTCGATCATGCGCGCGCGCGGATCGAGTGCCCGGTGCGGCCCGGGCCCGCCGAGTGCCGCGACCCGTGCATCCAGCGCCTGACGGTAGGCATCGAAAATCTGCGGGCGTTCGCCGGCGACGACGCACGCGGCGTCGAGCGCCAGCGCATCTTCCGCCTGAAGGCGGTGGCGCGGATTATCCGGGTCCGCGCACTTGCGGAACAGGGACGCGGACTTGCCGGTCGCGGTTGCGATGCGCGCCTCGTCGAGGATGCCCAACGTGCGATGAAGCCCGGCGCGGATCGAACAGATGTCGCGAGGTTTGGTCATGTGGAAACGCCCCCTTGACGCAACATATGCCGGGCGCCCCTGCGTGGATTTGATGCAGGTCAAACGCGGTTTGCCGCGGACCATAAGGCTTGGTAACGTAAAGACATATTCCAGCACCGGAGAGGACAGATGAGCGGTTGCATCGTCGGGTGGGCACACGGGAAATTCGGCAAACGCGAGGGACTCGACCTCGAAGCGCTGCTTGCCGAAGTGTGCGTGGGCGCCCTTGCCGATGCCGGTCTGGCACCGGAAGACGTCGACGAGATCTATGTCGGGCATTTCGGCGGCGGCTTCGTGAAGCAGGATTTTCCGGCGTCCCTGGTGCTGCAGACGGCCGACGGCTTCCGTTTCAAGCCTTCGACGCGTGTCGAGAATGCCTGCGCGACCGGGTCGGCAGCCGTCCATATGGGCCTCAACGCCATCGCGGCGAAGAAGGCGCGCATCGTGCTTGTCGCGGGTGTCGAGAAGATGACCGAGACGCCGGGCGACATCGTCGGCGGCATCCTGATGAAGGCCTCCTACGTCAAGGAGGAGGACCGCCCGGGCATGAGCTTCGCCGGCGTGTTCGGCCAGATCGCCCAGCTCTACGCCCAGCGCTTCGGCGATCCGTCGGACGCGATGGCGAGGATCGCGGCGAAGAACCACAAGAACGGCTGCGCCAATCCGAACGCGCAGCTGCGCAAGGATCTCGGCTACGAATTCTGCAGCACGGTTTCCGACAAGAACCCGCTGGTGGCCGGACCGCTGCGGCGCACCGACTGCAGCCTCGTGTCGGACGGGGCGGCGGCTCTGGTTCTTGCCGATTTCGGCACGGCGCTCTCGATGAAGAAGGCCGTGGCTTTCCGCGCGACCGCCCAGGTCAACGACTACCTGCCGATGAGCCGGCGCGACATCGTCGCGTTCGAGGGATGTGCCGCCGCCTGGAAGAAGGCCTATGCCGAGGCGCGCATTACGGTCGACGACCTGAAGCTCGTCGAGACGCATGACTGCTTCACGATCGCCGAACTCATCCAGTACGAGGCGATGGGGCTCGCGGCACCGGGGCAGGGCGGGCGTGCCGCACTGGAAGGTGTCACCGAGAAGACCGGCCGGTTGCCGGTCAACGCGTCGGGCGGGCTGAAGGCCAAGGGCCATCCGATCGGGGCAACGGGCGTTTCGATGCACATCATGGCCGCGATGCAGGCCACGGGTCTTGCCGGCGACATGCAGGTGCCCAGGCCCGGGCTTGCCGGCGTGTTCAACATGGGCGGGGCAGCGGTCGCCAACTACGTCTCGATCCTGGAGCCGCTTCGCGCATGAAAACGAGGGGCGCATGAACAAGGGCAAGGTCATCGAGAATTTCGAGATCGAGGCGGACCAGCTTGCCTGGCTCAAGGACATGGCCGCCACCTACGGCCTTGCGGACGCGAGCAAGGCGCTGCGCGTGGCGCTCGATCACGCGATGATGGATGCCGACGAGGAGAAGATCTTCATGTCGATCCGCTGCCGGCGGTGCGGATGACGGCCGCGCCGACATTCGAGGCCTTCGAGGCCGCTGCCCGTGTGGAGGGCTGCGACGAGATCCTCGTGCGCGAATGGGCCGCCGATGCCCGCACGGGCGACCACACGCACCCGTTCGATGCGAGCCTTCAGGTCGCGCGGGGTGCATTCGAGCTGACGATGGACGGGGCGACCCGCCGGCTCGTTGCCGGCGACACCTGCAAGGTGCCGCGGGACACGGTGCATGCCGAGACCTACGGCCCGGAGGGGGCGACGATCTGGGTCGGACGGACGAATTGAAAACGGAAGATTTCGACGCTGGTGCTGCCTCGGAGGATTGAACTCCGGACCTCGTCCTTACCAAGGACGCGCTCTACCACTGAGCTAAGGCAGCCCAGCGTGGAAATCGGCCCGCTTGATGCCACAGACCGCCCGAACGCGCAACTTGCTTGGTTTGGGGGCCTGTTTTGGGCAAAATGCCGGCCATGCCGCCGCCCGCCAGAGCCATGTCACCCGAACAGGCCGACCCGCTCGTCCGGGCCGCGGTCAAGGGCAAGGGCACGTTCTCGCTGGGCCAGATCGCCGACCAGATCGGCGCACCCACGATGCAGGTCTTCTCCATCCTCGAGAAGATGGTGACGGAAGGCCGCCTGAAGCGGCTGACCGACGCGCGCTCGGGCAACGTCGGCCAGCCTCAGGCTAGGGCCGCCGCGCGCGGTTGACCGCCGACGTGATCGCCTTCAGCGACGCGGCGACGATGTTGGAATCGATCCCGACCCCGAACAGCGTCTTTCCGTCCACGCTCGCCTCGACATAGGCGGCCGCCTGGGCCTTGGCACCTTGGTTGCCCTTGATCGCGTGCTCGCGATAGTCGACGACGTCGACCGCCACGCCGGTCTTCGACAGTGCGTCGACATAGGCCGCGATCGGGCCGTTGCCTTCGCCCGCCAGGAGCGTGTCCTTCCCGTCGACGCGCACGCGCGCCTCGATGCGCCGTTCGGTCCCCGACTTGCCGGTGGGCAGGGTCGTGTGCTCGACGAACGCGAACTTGCCGTCCGCCAGATACTCGGCGACGAACGCGCCGTGGATGTCCTTGGCGGAAAGTTCCTTGCCCGTGGTGTCGGCCACGCGCTGGACGACGGCCGCGAACTCGATCTGGAGGCGGCGGGGCAGCTCGAGGCCGTAGTCGGTCTCGAGCAGGTATGCGATGCCGCCCTTGCCGGACTGCGAGTTGACGCGGATGACGGCCTCGTAGGAGCGGCCCACGTCCTGCGGGTCGATCGGCAGGTAGGGCACGTCCCAGATGCCGGTGTTGGACTTGCCCTGCGCCGTCAGCCCCTTCTTGATCGCGTCCTGGTGCGAGCCGGAGAACGCGGTAAAGACGAGCTCGCCGCCATAGGGATGGCGCGGATGCACCGGCAGCTGGTTGCAGTATTCGACCGTGCGCACGATCTCGCGCACGTCCGACATGTCGAGTTCCGGGTTCACGCCCTGGCTGAACAGGTTGAGCGCCAGCGTGACGATGTCGACATTGCCCGTGCGCTCGCCGTTGCCGAACAGCGTGCCCTCGACGCGCTGGGCACCGGCCATCACGGCGAACTCGGCGGCCGCCACGCCCGTGCCGCGGTCGTTGTGCGGATGGACGGAAAGGATCCACGTGTCGCGGTTCTTGACGTTGCGCGAGAACCACTCGATCTGGTCGGCATAGATGTTGGGCGTGGCCGCTTCGACCGTGGCGGGCAGGTTGAAGATCATCGGACGGGTCTTGGTCGGGCCCCACTCGTCCATCACCGCCTCGCAGATCTGCTTGGCGAAATCCAGTTCGGTCTGGGTGAAGCTTTCGGGGCTGTACTGGAAGACCACTTCGGTGCCCGGCACGGTGGGAACGAGGCGCTTGACCGTCTTCGTGCCCTTGACCGCGATGTCGACGATGCCCGGCCGATCGAGGCCGAACACGACGCGGCGCTGCGTGGTGGAGGTCGAGTTGTAGAGATGCACGACCGCGCGCTTCGATCCGCGGATCGCGTCGAAGGTGCGTTCGATCAGCTCGTCGCGCGCCTGCGTGAGCACCTGGATGGTCACGTCGGGCGGGATGGCGCCCTCGTCGATGATCGAGCGCACGAAATCGAAATCGGTCTGCGAGGCGGCCGGGAATCCGACCTCGATCTCCTTGAAGCCCAGGCGCACGAGCAGGTCGAACATGCGCCGCTTGCGCTCGGGGCCCATCGGCTCGACGAGCGCCTGGTTGCCGTCGCGAAGATCGACCGAGCACCACATCGGCGCCTTGGTGATCTGGCGCGAGGGCCACGTGCGGTCGGGCAGGTCGATGGGCGGGAAGGCCTTGTATTTCTGGACGTTCATGGTGCGGATCTCCGCGAGAAAGGGGCAACGGGCAGGCGATCGATGCGCGCCGATTGGCGGCGCGCGGCCCTAAGTCGCGGGGCGGGACGAGGCGGGATCATGTGGAAGGTTCCGGACTGGAAGGCTGGGACGACACGACAAAACGACCGCTGGGGCGCCCTTCGCGAGGAAGGGGGCCGCGGCTCAAATAAGTCGAAGGTCGTCGATCCGGCGGAACATGGCACCTTTCTAGCGGGCATGGCCGGGGGCGTCAACCGGTCCGGGCGGGCATGGCACGGATATTGAACCTTTTTGCCGTCCTTTCCGCCCCCCTCCAACAGGAGATACCTGCATGTCGAAGTCCTTGACCGCATTCGCTTTGGCCGCCGCACTGGCAGCCGTTGCGGTGCCGGCCGTCGCCCAGACGCCCACCACGATCAAGTTCACGCTTGGTTGGAAGACCCAGGGCAGCGACGCGGCGTTTTTCGTCGCGCGCGACAAGGGCTATTTCCAGCGTGAGGGCCTCAATGTCGTCATCGACCAGGGCGAAGGCTCCGGCGCCACGGTCACGCGTATCATGGGTGGAGCCTACGAAGCCGGCTTCGGCGACATCAACGCGATCATCCAGAACGCGGCGGCCAATCCGGGCCAGCAGCCCATCATGGTCTACCAGATGTGGAACCAGCCGCCCTTCGCGATCGTCGCGCGCAATCCCGCCGGCATCAAGACGATCAAGGATTTCGAGGGCAAGACACTGGGCGGCGCGCAGGGCACGCCGACCACGCGGCTGATGCCGGTGTTCGCTTCGGTCAACAAGCTCGACCTTTCCAAGATCAAGTTCACCAACATGGCGCCCAACCTGCAGGAGCCGCTGCTGATCCAGGGCCACATGGACGCCGCGATGGTGTTCAACATCACCAGCTACTTCAACCTGATCGGTCTCGGCCAGGACCCGGACAAGGACTATACGTGGTTCCAGTTCGCGGACTACGGCATGGACCTCTACTCCAACGGCATGATGGTCTCGCAGAAGCTGATCAAGGAAAACCCGAAGGCGGTCGCGGGTCTCGTGCGTGCGGTCAACCAGGCCACGCTCGACGTGGGCAAGGACATCGCCGGTGCCATGAACTCGGTCATGAAGTTCGACGCGCTCGTCGACCGCGGCGTCGAGCAGCGCCGCCTCAAGTTCGCCTACGAGAAGCTGATGCTTTCGGCCGAGGCGAAGGAGATCGGCGCCGGCGACGTCAAGGACGACCGCCTGAAGCGCTCGATCGGCATGGTGGTTTCGGGTTACGGTCTGACCCGTACGCCGGAAACCAGCGAGATCTACTCGCGCCAGTTCCTGCCGCCGCGCGGCGAGCGCGAACTGGTCTACATGGGAAACTGATTTGACCGATGCGCCTGCGTCCGTCCTTCGCGGCGGACGGATACTCGATCCGGCGACGGATCGCGCGGAGCCGGCGGACATTCTCGTGTCCGCCGGCTTCGTCGCGTCGGTGGGCCCGCCCGGCTCGATCGACCCGCCGGGTGCGCGGATCATCGATGCGTCTGACCGGCTGCTCGTCCCCGGCCTCGTCAACGCGCACACGCACGCCCACGGCGGGCTCGGGCGCGGGGCGGTGGGCGACCAGGCACCGCTCGAGCTGTTCCTCAACGCGGCGGGCGCCATCAACGGCCAGCGTACGCTCGACGACAAGTATCTGAGTGCGGCCCTGTCGGCGGCCGAGATGGTGCGGCGCGGCTGCACGGCAAGCTTCGACCTGTTCGTCGAATTTCCGGCCCCCTCGGCCGAGGCGATGCGCGCGGTCGGGCAGGCGTATATGGACGTTGGCATGCGCGCGGTCGTGGCCCCCATGCTGGCCGACCGCACGCTCTACCAGGCGCTGCCGGGCCTGCTCGACGCGATCCCCGAGCCGATGCGCAGCCAGGTCGCGAAGATCGCATTGGCGCCCTACGAGACGAGCCTCGCGAACCTGAAGCCGGTCTTCGCCGACTGGCCATTCGACCGCGATTTCATCCGGCCGGGAATCGCGCCGACGATCCCGCTGCACTGCTCGGACGATTTCATCGTCGCGTGTGCGCGCATGGCCAAGGAATACGGCCTGCCGTTCCAGACGCACCTGGCCGAAACCAAGGTGCAGGCCGTGCTGGCGCGGGCAAAGTACGGCAAGAGCATGACGGCGCATCTCGACGATCTCGGCGCACTCGGCCCGAATTTCAGCGGCGCCCATGGCATCTGGATCGACCGTGCGGAGATGGACCTGATCGCCAAGCGCGGCGGCCGCATCGCGCACAATCCCGGCAGCAACCTGCGCCTCGGCTCCGGTGTTGCGGCCGTGCGCGAGATGATGGATGCCGGCATCGAAGTCGGCATCGGCACCGACGGATCGAATACCGGCGACGGGCAGAACATCTTCGAGGCGGCGCGGCTCGCAGCCTACCTCTCGCGCCTGCAGGGTCCCGAGTACGACAAGTGGGTGACCGCACGCGAGGCCTTCGCCGCGGCAACGCTCGGCAGTGCGCGGTTGCTGGGATTCGAGAAGATGGGGCGGATCGCGCCTGGCTTCGTCGCCGACATCGTTTTCCTGCGCCTCGACCAGCCGCACTACGTGCCGCTGCGCAGCCCGCTGATGCAGATGGTGTTTGCCGAATCGGGATCGGCCATCGACCGCGTGATGATTGGCGGGCGCATCGTGTTCGAGGGGGGAAGGCTAACGACGGTCGACGAGGCGAAACTTCGTCGACAGGCGGAAGAGGCGGCCGCACGTCTGGATACAGCCAATGCGGGTGCCAAACACATGGCCGCGTCGATCCATGACTTCGTCGGCACGTTCTGCGTTGCGCACGGGCGCGCGGACTGTCACATAAGGCGACGCTTGGACTGCCTGCCCGCCTGACCGGAGACGGAGAATGCCGACAACCACGACACTGATCGCCTTTGCCGCCGTGTGTCTCGGCATGGTGCTCACGCCAGGCCCCAACATGGTCTATCTGATTTCGCGTTCGCTCAGCCAGGGGCCGATGGCTGGCGTCATCTCGCTGGGCGGCGTCATCCTCGGCTTCGTCTTCTACGTCTTGAGCGCGGCGCTCGGATTCTCGGCACTCATCCTGACCGTGCCGATCGCCTATGACGTGCTGCGCTTCGGCGGCGCCATCTACCTCCTCTGGCTGGCATGGCAGTCGCTGAAGCCCGGCGGGAGATCGCCGTTCCAGGTGCAGACGCTTCCCTACGATCCGCCACGCAAGCTGTTCGCGATGGGCTTCCTGACCAACCTGCTCAATCCCAAGGTAGCGATGCTCTATCTGTCGCTGTTTCCGCAATTCATCGACACGACGCGCGACGACGTGCTGGTGCAGTCGCTCGTGCTTGGCGGCCTGCATATGTGCGTCAGCTTCGTCGGCAATCTGACATTCGCGCTGACCGCCGGCGCCCTGTCCGTCTTCCTCGCCAGACGGCCAACATGGCTGCTCGTCCAGCGCTGGCTGATGGGGCTCGTGCTGGGCGGACTTGCCATCCGGATGGCAATGGAAAGCCGCCGCTAGACCTCGGAACTGCCGTAATAGAGCGTCACCGCATGCTTCGCTTCGGCGAAGAACAGCCAGCGTTCGACCAGCGTACCCGCGATGCCGAAGATCGCCGCCATTGCCGCCGCGAACGCGGCTGCGGGTCCTGCGAGCAGCAAGGCCGCCGCCGTCAGCAGGAACGGCAGGTGAAAGCCCGAATGGCGCGCGATGGCGCGCAGCTTCACCGCGTGCTTGCGCGCGATGCTGAAGCCCATTTCCTTCTGCAGGTAGTTCTCTTCCGTATGTGGCGAGTCAAGGAACCGTACCTTGCCGATTGCACCCAGCCCGGTCGCGCTTTCCGGCGTCGAAGCCGACTTCGTCCGGTCGATGAAGCTCCAGTAGCAGTGCTTCAGGTAGGCGGCGGCAATCACGAAGACCAGTGCGGCAATTCCGACGACCGGCTGCGGGCGTCCCCAAGCCTGCGCGATCGCATGCAGCAGCAGCCCGCCGGTCGCGAGCGACAGCGCCAGGTAGTTCGGGACGGTCCAGCGATTGTGCCACTGGTGGATCGGCTTCAGCGACCGGTAGATCATCGCGGTCGCGAACACGGTGATGGCGGCGCATAGCGCTGCAAGCAGGCCAACCAGCGCGTAGATCCCGTCGCTGCGTCCGAAGAACGCCCATGCGATGCCGAAAACCGCCAGCGGCACGAACGTGACGATGGCGGCAACGCCTTCGCGGCTCAGCCACGAGCTGCGGAACTGGGAAAACGCACGCCACGCGCGTTCCGGATGGCCGAGATGGAAGGTCGAGGCGAGCAGACCCGTGACGACAAGCACCGTGGCGGGGCCAAGCGTCGCGACGGCGAACCAGCCGGACGCGGGCACGAAGCCCAGCGCGCTGGCGATGGCGACGAGGGCGACGAGGCCGTAGCCCGCACCGGATGACGTCGTAAAGAAGATGACCGAGAAGGCGGGATGCATCGTCTGGCTTTCAGCGCGAGAGGACCTTGTCCATCCAGCGCAGCAGCGGATGGAGACCGGCGGTGTCGGCCGGCTTCTCGAGTTCGGCTTTCGCACCCGTGCAGCCGACGGACGTCTTCGCCGCACGCGGCGGCAAATAGCGGTTGACGGGTGCGTAGTCCATCTCCGGCATCAGCGCATAGCCGCCGCGATCGGCGACGAGAAGCGAGACATCCGACTGCGGATCGCCGAGATCGCCGAAATGACGTGCGCTTGCAGGGCAGGTCGAGACGCACGCCGGGACGCGTTCGTCCTCGGCGAGGTTCTCGTTGTAGATGCGGTCGATGCACAACGTGCACTTCTTCATCACGCCTTCATCGGAGTCGAACTCGCGCGCCCCGTAGGGGCATGCCCACGAGCACAGCTTGCAGCCGATGCATGTGTCCGGATTGACGAGAACGATGCCGTCTTCGGCCCGCTTGAAACTGGCGCCCGTCGGGCAGACGGTGACGCAGGCCGGCGTCTCGCAGTGCAGGCATGATTTGGGGAAATGGACGGTGCGGCTCGCATCGCCTTCGCCCGCCTCGAAGGTGTGGATCCGGTTGAACCAGACACCAGACACGTTGGCACCATACGGATCGAAGTCCGGCAGCGGTGCCGAATGGCCGCCGGTGTTCCATTCCTTGCAGTTGACCGCGCACGCGTGGCATCCGACGCAAGTATCGAGATCGATGACGAGGCCGAGCTTTTTTGCACCCGGTTGCGGAGAGGGCAGGCTGGTCATGGCTTTTTCCACTGCGCGCCGTATCGCAGGATCGCGGGCGGGGCCGCCATGCCCGGCGGACGATGGACGGCGGGCAACTGCGGCGAGGTTTCGCCTTGCTCGGCCTGATCGGCCTTTTCGACGCGCACGCGCAGATCGTACCAGGCGGCCTGGCCCGTGACGGGATCGGAGTTGGAATAGCGGTAGCCGTTCTTGTCCGGCAACAGCTCCGAGATCAGGTGGTTGAGCAAGAAGCCCTTGGTCGCTTCGGGCGCGTCCACATCGAGGTTCCAGGCGCCGGCACGCTTGCCGATCGCGTTCCATGTCCACACGGTGTCGGGATTTACGCCCTCCATCGTGCGGATCTGCGCCTTGACCCGGCCATGATGTGATGTGATCCAGGCCCAGTCGTCGTCCGCAAGGCCGAGCTTCGCTGCCGTGCGCACGTTCATGTAGAGGCGGTTATGGCTGATGATCTGCCGCAGCCATGCGTTCTGCGAGCCCCACGAATGGTACATCGGCATCGGGCGCTGCGTCACCGCGTGCAGCGGGAACTCGCCCGTGTCGATCTGTGCGCCTTCGAAGGTCGGATACCAGATCGGCAACGGATCGAAATGCGCTTCGATGCGCGCGCGGTGCTCTGCCGGCGCCTGGATCGGGCCGATCCCGCGCGCCGCATTGCGGAACTTCTGCAAGGGTTCCGAATAGAGGTGCAGCACGATCTGCTCGGCCTTGTCGATCAGGCCGAGCTTCACCGCCGCCTCGAGATAACCCTTGTTCGCATGCTTGAAGTAAAGCTGGTCCGGCTCGAAATGGTGCCGCCAGAAGGCGCCGTTTTCGATATAGCGGTCGAGCTGGTTCGGGTTGGGTTCGCCGACGCCGGACTTCGTGCCGTCGATGCCGCGGAATCCGGCAAGTGGGCCCACGCCGGGCTTGCGCTCATGGTTGACGATATAGTCCGCGTAGCCGCCGGGGAACTTCGCGCCACCGTCGGCATTGGTGAAGCCCGGCAGCTTCAGGCGCACGGCGAGGTCGATCAGGACATCCTGGAACGGGCGCACGTCGCGGTCGGGTGCGACGACCGGCTGGCGGATCGCATCACCCGGTCCTTCGGCCGAGCAGATCGGCCGGTCGAGCAGCGAGATGCAGTCCCAGCGCTCCAGATACGTCGTGTCGGGCAGGATCAGGTCGGAATACGCGACCGTTTCGGAATAGAACGCGTCCGAATAGATGATGTGCGGGATGCGGTAGTTGCCGTCCGCGTCCTTGTCGGTCAGCATGCGCGCGGTCTCGGCCGAGTTCATCGACGAGTTCCACGCCATGTTCGCCATGTACATGAACAGCGTGTCGATCTTGTAGGGATCGCCCTTCCACGCGTTGGCGATCACCATGTGCATCAGGCCGTGCGCGGCGATCGGCGCTTCCCACGAATAGGCCTTGTCGATGCGCATCGGATTGCCGGCATCGTCGAGCAGCAGGTCCTCCGGCCCGAGCGTGAAGCCGAGCGGCATGCCGCCCATCGGCTTGCCGGGATTGACCTGGGCAGGCTTGCCGGTCGGCTTCGGCCCGGGCGGGCACGGGCGCGGGAAGGGGGCCTTGTAGCGCCATGCCCCCGGCGTATCGATGGCGCCCAGCAGCATCTGCAGCAGATGGATTGCCCGGCACGTATGGAAGCCGTTGGAATGCGCCGAGATGCCGCGCATCGCGTGCATCGAGACCGGTCGGCCGATCATCTTTTCGTGCCGGCGCCCGGCCCAGTCGGTCCAGGGCTGGTCGATGACGACCTGCTGCTCGAACGCGGCGTGCGCGATTTCGGCGGCGATACGCTTGATGGTGGCGGCCGGGATGCCGCAGCGTTCGGCGACCGCTTCGGGCGCGTAATCGGGCGAGAGGTAACGCAGCGCCATCAGTTCGAAGACAGGCGTGGCCTTGCGCCCGTCGGCCAGCGTCACTTCGCCGACCAGCTTGGGCGAGACGTCGGCCGAGAGGGCGCTCGCTGCGGCGTCGGTCTTCGTGTCCCAGCACAGCGGATTGCCGGCGCCGTCGCGCGCGAACAGGCCGTCGTCCTTCAGCACCAGCCACGGCGCGTTGGTGTAGCGCACGAGGAATTCGAGATCGATCTTGTCGGCCTTTAGCAGTTCGTGAATCAGCGCCATCACGAACAGGCCGTCGGTACCGGGGGCGATGCCCAGCCACTCGTCGGCGACGGCCTGGTATCCGGTCTTGACCGGGTTGACCGACACGTATTTCGCACCGCGCGCTTTCAACTTCGCGAGGCCGGCCTTTATCGGGTTGCTGTCATGATCTTCGGCGACGCCGAAAAGCATGAAATAGCGCGCGTGCTCCCAATCGGGCTCGCCGAACTCCCAGAACGAGCCCCCGATCGTGTAGAGGCCGGCAGCCGCCATGTTGACCGAGCAGAAGCCGCCATGCGCCGCGAAATTCGGCGTGCCGAACTGGTTGGCCCACCAGCCGGTAAGCGACTGGCTCTGGTCGCGACCGGTGAAGAAAGCGAGCTTCTTGGGATCGTCGACGCGGATATCGCCCAGCCACTTGGCAGCGAGCCCCAGCGCCTCGTCCCACTCGATTTCCTTGAAGTCGCCCGCACCGCGCTCGCCGATGCGCAACAGCGGCTTGGACAGCCGGGCGGGGCTGTAGTGATTCATGATCCCGGCCGAACCCTTGGCGCACAGCACGCCGCGGTTCACCGGATGATCCTTGTTGCCCTCGATATAGCGGATGCGCCCGTCGCGAAGATGGACCCGGATGCCGCAGCGGCAGGCGCACATGTAGCAGGTCGTGCACTTGACCTCGTCCGAGACCTTTGGCGACGTGTCGACCGTCCCGCCCGTACTCCCGTCCATCGGCATTTCGCGGCAATTCCCTCGGAAATCGGGTGTATTGACCTTCAGGCGGCACCCTAAGCCTTTGTAGGTGCACGTCCGGCGATAGTCAAACCGGTCAGAGGGTTGCGTCCTGCGGTCGCCGGGTGCATCCTGCCTACGACGCTGCAAGGAGTGTGCGTGTAGGCGAATGGCCGATCTGTCGAAAGAGGATATCGAGCGTCTGGCCGCCGACCATTCCGCGGTCGCACGGGTCGCGACGGCCGGAAAGGTCGCGCAGACTTGGAAGGCCGGCACGCTGACCGATTCGGCCCGCATCGAGGCCGAGAAGCTTCTGCGGCTCCTTGCCGAGGATGCGATCGCGACCGTGCGTCGGGCGCTGACCGACCACCTCAAGGACGCAAGCCAGCTCCCGCAGGGGCTTGCGATGATTCTCGCCAAGGACATCGATGCGGTCGCGCTGCCGCTGCTGATCGAAAGCCGGGCCTTCACGGACGAAGACCTGATCGAGATCGTGGCTTCCCAAGGTCGCGAGAAGCAGGTTGCGGTCGCCCGCAGGGCCGAGGTTTCGGACGCGGTTGCGATCAAGCTTGTGGATCATGGCGACGATCGCGTCGCCGCGGCACTCGCGGCCAACGAAGGTGCGCGCATGTCCGACTCGACGGTCGAACGCCTCGTCGACCGTCACGGCAAGTCGGGTGTGGTCCAGGAGAAACTCGTGGCGCGCAAGCACGTGCCGTTGCGCGTGCTCGAGAAGCTCTACAACCTTGCTTCCGAGAGCATCCGCGACCAGTTGCTCGAACGTCCGGACATGACGAACGAGATGGCGACCGAGCTTGCCATGCACGCGCGCGAGATCGCGACGGTCGGTTCGTCGCTGACATCGCAGGAAGAAGACGTGGCCCGTCTCGCCGGCCATCTGCACACGACCGGCCGGCTGGATCCGGGGCTCGTGATCCGTGCGCTTTGCATGGGCGACCTTTTCCTGTTCGAGCATGGTCTGGCGAAGCGCGCGAATGTGCCGGTCGAGCGCGCGCGCCAGCTGATTTACGATCCGGTGGGCGGGCTCAAGTACGTCTACGAGCGCGCCTATATGCCGCTCGACCTCTATCCGGCCGTACGTGCGGCCCTCGAAGTGGCGCAGGAAACCAGCTACGATGGCGGCCCTTCCGACCGTGAGCGTTACCGTCGCCGGATGATCGAGCGCGTGCTGACCAAGGTCGAAGACGCCGATCCCGGCACGGCCGACTATCTGTTGGCGCGGCTTTCGACCTTGACCCGGTCTCTGGCGCCCCAGCCGGTCGCCTGATCGACGAAGCACAGTGCCGCCGCAGCTACCCGCATCGACCGAAGCACGGGCAAAGCGCGCCATCGCCCGTTCGTTGTCCGCCCTCGCGGCCAAGGACGAAGCCGTGGCCGAGTGGGTGTCGAAGATCGGGCTGCCGGCACCACGTATCCGGACGCGCGGATTCGAGGGGTTCATGCGCGCGATCGTGGCCCAGCAGGTCTCGGTGGCGGCGGCGAACGGGATCTGGCGCAAGCTGGAAGAAGGGCTGGGCGGAATCGAGCCGGACGCCATTCTCGCCTGCGACGACGGCCGGCTTCGAGGCCTTGGACTGTCGCGGCAGAAGACGTCCTATGTGCGCGGCCTCGCCGAGGCGGTCGTCACCGGTTCCCTCGACTTCGACGCGCTCCACAAGATGCCGGACGAGGAGGCCATCGAGGAGATCACGCGCCTCAAGGGGCTCGGGCGGTGGAGTGCGGAGATCTATCTGCTGTTCGCCATGCAGCGGCCCGACGTGTGGCCGGCAAACGACCTGGCGCTTCAGGAGGCGATGCGCGTCCTGAAGAACCTGCGCTCGCGTCCCGACGAGAAGCGCCTGCGCAAGCTCGGCGAGACCTGGCGGCCGCACCGGTCGGCCGGCGCGCTCTTCCTGTGGCACGTCTATCACCATGTGAAGGGACGATGAGGGCGACGGCCCTGGCATTGGCGCTGCTGGCCGTGCCCGCGTCGGCCCAGACGCCCGAACAGCGCCCTCAAGTCGACCTGCGGGCGGAATTCGAGCGTCTTGTCTCGCAGGCCGAGCAGTTGCTCGACCGCGTCCTCGAACCGGAAATGCGTGACCAGCTGCGTGCGCGTCTGGCTCCGCTCGTCAGCAGGCTCGAGGCGGGGACCGACGACGATCGCGCGAGCGAGAATTCCAGGCTGGAACGCCGTCTGGCCCGCCTGCGTGAAAACCGGCGCGGAACGTTCGACAACATCCCGCCCGCGCTCTTCGAGGCCTACCAGCGCGTGCTTGACGACGAGGAGCGGCGCCTGGTCGAGGAGCTTCGCGCGCGGGGCCGCCGGGTCGATTAGACCCGGTTGTACGGAAGGTGGGCGAGTACGGCCGCCATTCCGCAGAATCCGGTGGCGCCGGCGAAGACAAGGCCGGCGCCGACGGCAGCCGACATCGCGTAGAATCCCGGATGGACGAAGGTGCCGAGCGCCGCTCCGGCCAACACGAGGCTGCCGGCGACGATTTGGACCTGGCGCATGATCGGTATCGGTGCGTTTCGGTTCTCAACGACCGGCAACCCGGCCTGTATCCAGCTCGGCAGGCCGCCGGCCAGATGTGCCACGTCGAGCCCGGCGGCAGCCAGTCTGGCCGCCCCGCGCGCCGAGCGGCTTCCGGACGCGCAATGCAGGACGATACGGCGCACCGGCGCGTCTGCGAGCTTCGCCGGATCCAGGCTTGCGAGCGGAACCAGCCGCGCACCCGCGATGTGTTCGCGGGCATGCTCGCCCGGCTCGCGGACATCGACGAGCACGCACTCGCCGCGGTCGAGTTGGCCCTTCAGGGTCAACGCGTCGATTTCCTTGATTGCGATCGTCATGCTTGCCACCATGGTTGTGCCGCTCGTGCAGCAATGGATATATATTAGTGGAAACTGAAATATTCAAGGATCGAGCGGATGGGCGAGCAGGAGCCTGAGGTTACGGGGTTTTTCGATCCGGCGACGAGTACCGTCAGCTATCTCGTCGCCGATCCGGCTGGCGACCGTGCGATGGTGGTCGATCCCGTTCTCGACTTTGACTGGAAGGCCGGGCGCGTTTCAACGCGATCGGTGGAAGCGATCGCCCGGGCGGCGGCCGGCAAACGGGTCGATTGGATCGTCGAGACGCATCCGCACGCCGACCATCTTTCCGGCGCCCAGTGGCTGCGCGAGCGCCTGGGCGCCAAAGTCGCCATCGGTGCCGGCATCGTGGATGTCCAGAAGGCGTGGGCGCCGATCTTCGGCGTCGAGACCGGGTTCGCGCGCGATGGTTCGCAGTTCGACCGGTTGCTGCACGATGGCGATGTCTTCGATGTCGGGAGCCTTCGCGTGAGCGTGCTCAATACGCCCGGCCATACGCCCGCCTGCACCACCTTGATCGTCGAGGGCAGGGGCGGTCGCAAGCACGCATTCGTGGGCGACACGCTGTTCATGCCGGACTACGGCACCGCGCGAACGGATTTCCCCGGGGGTTCGGCACGCACGCTCTACCGGTCGATCCGGAAGATCCTGGCGCTGCCGGCCGATACGCGGCTCTTCACCGCGCACGACTACCAGCCCGGTGGGCGTGAGGTGGCTTACGAAACGAGCGTCGGCGACCAGCGCACGGGCAACGTCCATGTGCGGGACGGCATCGGCGAGGATGATTTCGTCGCCCTGCGTGAGGCGCGCGATCGCAAGCTGGAGGCGCCGAACCTGCTTCTGCCTTCGATCCAGGTGAACATCCGCGCCGGCCATCTTCCGCCGGAGGCTGAAAACGGCACGCGATATCTGAAAATCCCGCTGGATCGGATCTGATGACGTCGCAAAAGGGTCCCCAGGCGCTGGCCGCCGAGGCGCGTCGCAAGGAAAGCGAAGCAATTGCCCTGCGCGAGAACCTCAAACGGCGCAAGGCGCAGGCGCGCGGCCGGCAGGCGATGGAGGACGAGGCGGCGATCCAGTCCGTGCTGGATTTCTGGTTCGCCCCGGAGGGCGATGCCGAGCACGGTACTTTCCGCAGCACCTGGTTCGAAAAGCAGCCGGCGTTCGACGGCACCTGCCGGACGCATTTCACGGCATTGCTGCACGAGGCGCGCCGGGGATCGCTCGACCGATGGGCGGAGACGGCCGAGGGCGCGCTTGCACTGGTCGTCCTGCTCGACCAGCTTTCGCGGAACATCCACCGTGGCACGCCGGAAGCTTTTGCGGCCGATCCGCAGGCACTGGCCATCGCCCGGCGCATGCTTGCCCGGGGCTTTGACCGGGTTCTCGAGCCGGTGATGCGGATCTTCGTCTATCTGCCGTTCGAGCACGCCGAGGATCCGGTCCTTCAGGACGAGGCGGTCCGCCTGATGGAAACGCTGCCCGAGGCGCCCTGGCGGCCCGAGGTGGTCCGTTTCGCGCATGCCCATCGCGACGTGATCGCCCGATATGGGCGATTTCCGCACCGCAACGCCATCCTCGACCGCGCCAGCACGCCCGCGGAGACCGAATATCTTTCCCAGCCCGGCGCAGGCTTCTAGCCGCGATCCTGCCGCCATCGCGTCTGGATTTTGCCATCCGGGCGGAGTAATGGAGGGCGATGGACAAAATCCGAATCCGCGGCGGCCGACCGCTCCAGGGCATCATCCCGGTCGGCGGCGCCAAGAACGCCGCCTTGCCGCTGATGGCGGCAAGCCTGCTCACCGACCAGACGCTCACGCTGGTCAACATCCCGCATCTGGCAGACATCACGACCCTGGCCAATCTGCTGGGCACGCTGGGGGTCGAGATCGCGCTTGACGGGCATGCGCCCAATGGTGGCCACGCAGGGCGAGCACTCGCGCTTACGGCCCGCAAGCTCACCAGCACGACCGCCGAATACGAACTGGTGCGCAAGATGCGCGCCTCCGTGCTCGTGCTGGGACCTGTGCTGGCGCGCGAAGGTCGCGCACGGGTTTCGCTGCCGGGTGGCTGCGCCATCGGCGCCCGCCCGGTCGACCTGCATCTGAAGGGGCTCGAGCAGCTCGGCGCCACGATCGATCTGGCCGAGGGCTATGTCGACGCGCGCGCACCAAACGGACTCAACGGGGCACGGATCGTCTTCCCGTTCGTCTCTGTGGGTGCGACCGAGAACCTCATGATGGCAGCCACGCTGGCCCGCGGCCAGACGATGCTCGTCAATGCCGCGCGTGAACCCGAAGTCGGCGACCTTGCGCGCTGCCTCGTGGCGATGGGGGCTTCGATTTCCGGAATCGATTCCGACACGCTGACTATCGACGGCGGAAAGCCTCTGCATGGCGCGCGCCATACGATCCTGCCGGACCGGATCGAGATGGGCACCTACGCGATGGCAGCTGCCGCGACCGGCGGCGATGTCGAACTGGTGGGCGGACGGATCGAGCTGATCCAGGCCGCGGCCGACATCCTGCGCGGTGCGGGCGTTTCCTTCACGCAGACCGAAAGGGGTGTGCGCGTGAGCCGCGCGAATTCCGCCCTGACGGGCGTGGACGTCATGACCGAGCCCTATCCCGGCTTCCCGACCGACCTGCAGGCGCAGATGATGGCATTGCTGGTGCAGGCCGAGGGTGCCTCGATGATCACGGAGACGATCTTCGAGAACAGGTTCATGCACGTGCCGGAACTTCGCCGCATGGGCGCCAACATCAACCTGCACGGCGGCTCGGCGATGGTGCGCGGCGTGGCGCAGCTCACCGGCGCACCCGTCATGGCGACCGATCTTCGCGCGTCCGTGTCGCTCGTCATCGCCGGTCTTGCGGCGAAGGGCGAGACGACGGTCGCGCGCGTCTACCATCTCGACCGCGGCTACGAGCGGCTCGAAGAAAAGCTGTCGGCCTGCGGCGCCGATATCGAGCGATTGAAGGACGCCGCATGACCGCGGCTGGCGCCAATCTCCGGCTGCGGGCGGAGGATGCGGACGATTTCCGCGTCATCGCCGCCTGCCTTCAGGATGCGTTGGTGCCGCTCGGCGACATGATGTTCGACGGCGATCTCAACGAGTTCGTCCTCGTCGCAAACCGTTTCCGGTGGGAGTCGTCGCCCGGCGAGCGCGTCCACTGCGCGGTCCATTTCACCGGCGTGGCGGCCGTACGCCGGCGCGGCATCGAGCTTCGCGAGCGGAGCCGGATCCTCGACCTTCTGACCATCGAGGCCGAACCCGGTGCGGTCGTTCTTCTTTTTGCAGGCGATGTCGCCGTCCGGCTCGAAGGGGAGCGGATCGGTTGCCGGCTGCGCGATCTGGGCGAGTCCTGGCCGGCGGCCGGCACGCCACGACATCCGGACGCCTGACTTTCCGGCCCCTCACGCGGGCCACATTTCTCTGCTATGAGAAGGATGGCGACCCCTCCCGGGGGGCGCGTCTTCGCGGCAAATCTGAAAGACAAGCCTTTGACTGCAAACGATAAAATAATCTTGGCCCTGCCCAACGGCCGGATCCTCGACGAGGCGATGCCGCTGCTGCGCAAGGCCGGCATCCGGCCCGAACCGGAGTTCGACAATCCCGGTACCCGCCTGCTGCGCTTCCGCACCGACGATCCCGGTCTCGACATCGTCCGGGGGCGCGCGTTCGACGTCGCCACGCTGGTGGCCTTCGGAGCGGCACATCTGGGCGTGGTCGGCAACGACGTGATCGTCGAGTTCGACTATCCGGAAATCTATGCCCCGCTCGATCTTGGCATCGGCAAGTGCCGCTTGTCCGTCGCCGAGCCCGCCGAGCTTGCCGGCAAGGACGACCCGCGCAAGTGGAGTCACGTGCGCGTGGCGACCAAGTATCCGAACGTCACCCGCAAGCACTTCGCCAAGCGCGGCGTGCAGGCCGAGTGCATCAAGATGAATGGTGCCATCGAGTTGGCGCCGTCGCTGGGCCTCGCCCGCCGCATCGTCGATCTCGTATCGAGTGGCGCCACGCTGAAGGCCAACGGCCTCGTCGAGGTCGAACACATCGCCGACGTGACCTCGAAGCTGATCGTCAACCGCGCAGCGCTCAAGACACGTCACGGCGAGGTACAGGGAATCGTGGACCGCCTCGCGGAGGTCGCCCGTGCCGCTTGAATTGGATGCACGCGCACCGGGCTTCGCGGCGAAGTTCGAGCGCCTGATGAAGGCGCGCGCCCGTGAAGCCGGGTCTGCGGACGCTGTCGCCGCCCGGATCGTCGCCGACGTGCGCAAGCGCGGCGACGCGGCACTCGTCGCCTATACCAACCGCTTCGACCGCGTGCGCCTGACCGCGACCAGGCTTCGCGTCACGCCGCGCGAGATCGCCGCCGCGCTGAAGGCATGCGACCGGGAGACGGTCCGGGCGCTCGAACTTGCGGCTTCGCGCATCGCCGCTTTCCATGCCCGCCAGTGGCCGAAGGACGAAGTGTGGAAGGACAGTGCGGGCCTTCTGCTCGGCTGGCGCTGGACGGCGCTGGATTCCGTCGGCCTCTACGTGCCTGGCGGGCTTGCGGCCTACCCTTCGTCGGTGCTGATGAACGCCGTGCCGGCCAAAGTCGCCGGCGTGAAGCGTCTTGTCGTCGTGGTGCCGGCACCCGATGGACGCCTCAACCCGCTGGTGCTTGCGGCCTGCAAGATCGCGGGTGTCGACGAGATCTACCGCGTTGGCGGCGCGCAGGCGGTCGCCGCACTTGCCTACGGCACGAAGACGATCGCGGCGGTCGACAAGATCACGGGGCCCGGCAATGCCTACGTGACGGCGGCCAAGCGGCTGGTGTTCGGCACGGTCGGCATCGATCTGATCGCCGGCCCGTCCGAGGTCGTCATCGTCGCGGATGCCGCAAACGATCCGCGCTGGATCGCGGTCGATCTGCTGGCGCAGGCCGAACACGACGGCGACGCGCAATCGATCCTGATCACCGACGATGCGGCATTCGCCAAGGCTGTCCGCGCCGCGGTCGCCGTCGAGCTGCGTGCCCATCCGCGCCGGGCGATCGCCGGCGCTTCGTGGCGGGATCATGGGGCGACGATCGTCGTTCGCAAGCTCGACGACAGCGTGGCGCTCATCGATGCGCTGGCGCCCGAGCATCTCCAGTTGGCCGTGGCGCGGCCCGAACGGCTTGCCGCGCGCGTGCGGCACGCCGGCGCGATCTTCCTCGGCCGCTACACGCCCGAAGCCCTCGGCGACTATCTTGCCGGCCCGAACCATGTGTTGCCGACATCCAGAGCGGCGCGTTTCTCGTCGGGGCTGGGGCTCGACGCGTTTCTCAAGCGGACGACGCTGATCGGTGCCGACGCGGCCGGCCTCGCCCGCCTGGCGCCGGCCGGCACCGCACTTGCCCGTGCCGAAGGACTCGTCAGCCATGCGCAATCGATGGCGCTCAGAACCGCGCGCCGGAAGGGGTAGCCAATGGACGGATCGTCCGAACGGCGCAACCGCATCTGCAAGATCGATCTGGACGAGCAGCTGCGCATCCGCCGGAACGCCGACATCGAGCACGAGCGGACGGTCGCCATCTTCGACCTGCTCGAGGAGAACCTGTTCGAGCTTTCCGGCGACCTGCAGGGCCCGTACCACCTGACGCTCTCGATCGAGGATACGCGCCTCGCGTTCGACGTGCGCTCCGAAACGGGCGATCCGCTCGACCGGACCGTGCTGCCGCTTTCGCCGTTCCGCGGCGTCATCAAGGACTATTTCACGGTCTGCGAGAGCTACTATGACGCGATCAAGCGGCTCTCGCCCTCGCAGATCGAAGCGCTCGACATGGGGCGGCGTGCCGTCCACAACGAAGGTTCCCAGCTTCTGCGCGAGCGGCTCGAAGGCAAGATCACGATGGATCTCAACACCGCGCGGCGGCTGTTCACGCTGATCTGCGTCCTCCATATCCGGGCATAGCCGCACGGGGATGACCGGCAAGGTCGGCAGCATCCTGTTCTGTTGCACGCTGAACGCGGTCCGTTCGCCGATGGCCGAGGGGCTGGCGAAGCGGCTGCTGGGCACGCGCGTCTATGTCGACTCGGCCGGGGTCAAGCGCGACAGCGTCGACCCGTTCGTGATCGCGGCCCTCGACGAGATCGGGGTCGACATCCACCGCCACAAGGCCAAGACGATCGACGAGCTGCACGACAGCTCGTTCGACGTGATCGTTTCCCTCAGCCCCGAGGCGCACCACAAGGCGCTGGAGCTGACGCGCATCATGGCCTGCGAGGTCGAATACTGGCCGACATTCGACCCCGCCTTGATACAGGAAGGCAGCCGGGAGGCGCGCATGGAGGGCTATCGCCAGCTGCGCGACCAGCTCAAAGCCCGCATTTTGAAGCGCTTCCCGGACGTCGCGGAGGACTTCCCGGTCTCCGAAGGCGCTTAAGTGCTTGACCCGGAGGCCGTTCGGGGCCAATTTCCCGCCACTTTTCCAGCTTTCCGGGCCGCTTGGCGTGCCCGTCGGGCGGCGATCCCCAACGGAGGCCCATGGCGAAAGAAGGTCTGATCGAGTTCTCGGGCGTAGTGCAGGAACTGCTGCCCAACGCGATGTTCCGCGTGAAGCTCGACAACAATCACGAAGTGCTTGCGCACACGTCCGGCAAGATGCGCAAGAACCGTATCCGCGTTCTGGCCGGCGACCGCGTCAATGTCGAGATGACGCCGTACGATCTGACCAAGGGTCGGATCACCTTCCGCTTCAAATAGGTCCGGCATGTCGCCGCCGCTCGTCCTGGCATCGGCGAGTCCGCGTCGGCGCGAGCTGCTGGCCCAGATCGGCGTGGTTCCGGCGGCAATCGTGCCGGCGGAACTCGACGAGACGCCTGAACGCGGCGAAACCGGACCCGAGCTTGCCCGGCGCCTGGCACTTGCCAAAGCGCAGGCGGTTGCCGCCACGCATGCGACATCGCGCGTTCTGGCAGCCGATACGGTCGTCGCGTGCGGGCGGCGCATCCTTCCCAAGGCGGAGACGCGCGACGAGGCCAAGGCCTGCCTCGATCTGCTCGGCGGACGGCGTCATCGCGTGCTCGGCGGGATCTGTCTGATCGTGCCGGGCCGGCGGCCCGTCTTGCGTCTGTCGGCCTCCGTCGTCGCGTTCAAGCGGCTGACGGCCTCGGAAATCGAGGCCTATCTCGCGAGCGGCGAATGGCAGGGCAAGGCCGGCGGCTATGCGATCCAGGGGCGCGCGGCGGCTTTCATCCGCTTCATCTCGGGAAGCTATTCGAACATCGTCGGTCTCGACCTCTTCGCCGTGGCGCAGATGCTGGGCGGCACGGAGCGCACATGAAGGCAGCCATCGACGAAATCCTGATCGAGAGCGATACGTCCGAATATCGGGCGGTCGCGGTGGCTGACGGCAAGCTCGTCGACCTGGCGCGTGAGCCGGTCGACCGGCGCCTGGTTCCCGGCACCATCCATCTCGCGCGCGTCGGGCGGGTCGTGCCGCAGGTCGGCGCTTTCCTCGACCTCGCCGACGGCCTCAAGGCGCTTCTCGACGTCTCCGGTGCCCGCGTGCCGGCCCAGGGCGACCTGCTGCGCGTGCAGATCGTCGAGGCGCCGTCCGGCGACAAGCTCGCCCGGGCCGGGACCCGCATCACGCTTGCCGGCCGTCATGCCGTGCTCGTGCCCGGCGGAAAGGGCGCAAGCGTTTCCAAGCGGGCCGCCGCCCCCAAGCGGGAGGCCCTGCAGGCGCTCGCCGGTACCCTCCACCGCGAAGGGGAGGGGTTGGTCCTGCGTGCCGGCGCCGGATACGCCGATGCCGGCGCCGTCGCGGACGAACTCGAGCGGCTGCGCGCACAGGCCGGCGAACTTGCCACCGGTGGCGACGTGCCGCGCATGCTGCTGGCAGACGATCCTTTCGCCACGCTGCTACGCACGCTCGCTCCGCAGGACGTGCCGGACTTCTTCTGCGACCGTGCCGAAACAGCGCTGGCCGCCCGCCTCGGGCTGAAGACCCTTTTTCCGGAAGTTTCCGGGCGTGTCGCCCATCTGCGCGACGGCGGGGCGATCTTCGAGCGGCACGGTGTGGCCGACATCCTCGTCACGCTCGGTTCGACGCGCGTCAATCTCGACAATGGCGCCTGGCTGTCGATCGAGTCGACCGCCGCACTCGTCGCGATCGACGTCAATCTCGGACGCGCGACGGCCGAGCCCGTCAGCGTGGACATGGCGGCGGCGCGCGAAATCGCACGCCAGATCCGGCTGCGCGATCTTGGCGGGCTCGTCGTCATCGATTTCCTGCGCCTGTCGAAGCCCGGCGAGCGCGCCCGCCTGATCGAGACCCTGAAACGTGCGACCGTGTCGGACCGCAAGCGGATCGACGTGCTCGGGTACACGGCCGGCGGCACCATCGAACTCACCCGCGCGCGCGCGCGCGGCGGCTCGCTGGATTGAGCGGGGGCACGATGTCGCAGGTCGTCCCCCTCAAACGCAAGCCGCCAAAGGCACATTGCCCGATGTGCCGGCGCGCCATCGTGCAGGAATTCCGCCCCTTCTGTTCGCGCCGATGCAAGGACGACGACATGCGGCGCTGGATCGAGGGCAGCTACCGCATTCCGACACCGGAAACTCCCGGGGAGGGCGAGGACGGGGCGTGAAGCCGATCCCCGAGATCGTGCATCACTGTCTGGACCTGCTGCGCAGTGTCGGTCCGGTCGCGCCGCGCCGGATGTTCAGCAGCTGGGGGATCTTCGTCCAGGGCCGGATGTTCGCGATCGTGTTCGACGAGACGCTCTATCTTAAGGTGGACGCGCACAACCGCGCCGCGTTCGAGGCCGAGGGACTTGCGCCGTTCACCTACGAGGGAAGGAAAGGCCGGATGGTCGAGCTTCCCTATCGGCAGGCGCCGCCCGACGCGATGGAAGACCCCGCCGCGATGCGTCCATGGGCGCAAGGGGCGGTCGACGCCGCCCTTCGCGCCGCGGCGCCGAGCGCCGTGCGATCCGGGCGCAAGACACTGGAAACAAACACCAAGAAGCGTCCAAGCCGTGCAGTGCCGAAGCGTTGACACATGCTTTGAGCCTCTCTATAAGCGCGGGTCTATCGCATTACCCGGTGCCCAGGTAGCTCAGTTGGTAGAGCATGCGATTGAAAATTGCAGTGTCGTTGGTTCGATTCCGACCCTGGGCACCATCTTCTTTTCAGTCTCATTGAAATCAATGACTTGTGGGGTGGATTTGTCCCACTTTCCGTTCGCGATCTTTCGGTGGGACATTTTTTTGGTTCCAGCGGCAAGCTTTTTCATTCCGGATTTCGCCATGGCTCGCTGATCAGCGGCCTTTGTGTAGCGATCGACTTCCTTGAGTGTTGTGTGGCCGGTAATTGCCTTGATCTCGTGCCCGGTTGCACCGAGTTCGGCGAGCCGCGCGCTCGCCGCTTTTCGAAGGCCGTGCGGACTAATGCCACCAAGCCCTGCTGCTTGAACCCATCTGCGGAAGGCGTTGCCGAAGCCATCACCGGTAAACGCACCACCGCGCGCACTTTGAAGAAAGGTCTCGCCGCCAGAGGTCGGCGTCCTTTTGATGATATGAGCCAATTCCGGAATAACAGGCAGGGTAAGTGTTACGGGCTTCTTCTTAGCGTTTTTGACCTGTGTGAAGGTAAGGCACCCATCCGCCATTTGCTGATGGCCGAGCCGGATGACATCCGACCGCCGCTGGCCCGTGTAGAGCAGAAGCGCGAGGGCCAAGCGCTGCTTTGTGCCGACAGGCCACTGTGTCTCGAACTTTCTTACTTCCTCGATCGTCCATTGCCGGAAGCCGTCAGGACTTGATGGTGGGAAGTAAGGCACCCTGCAGATGGGGTCGTCTTTGACCAGTTCGAGCGGCTTGCCGACCTTCCATACCTGGCGCAGATATTTGAGCAGGCTATTCGCTGCTGCAGGCGTATCGGCAAGGCTATCGCGGATCTGGATAACGTGCCGTTCACGCAGCATTTCAACGCGTTTGTCGCCATGTTCTTCACGGAATCGATCCAGAACTCGACGCCGTACGTTGCGGGTGCGTTCGTCGAGATGTTTGTAAGCGGCGCTGGAATAATACGCTGAGATGAGCTCGCTCACCGACCCAGGCTTAGAGTTTTTCTGTAAAGAACTGGGCCGGGAGTCGGCGATGCGGCCTTCGATCGCTCTGCCAAAAGCCAGGTCGAAGCCCGGTGCGTCAGGTCCGAAGGGTAGTCGGATCTTGCGAGCACCCTTTCTGCGAACATACCAGCGAATGTTTCCATGTCGGTCTATATCGCGAACGAGATAGCGGTAACGGCGAACAATGCTGATCATCGCGGACCACCGAAGTCATCCCATTCGTTGCCGTCGCTGCTTGTCGCCTTTGCACGCTGTTCATCGAGCCACGCGTCGAGATCTTCCCTGTACCAAACCTTCAGATTTCCGACGGTGGGAATGGGCTTGGGAAGCTCGCCCGCACTGACTTTAGCGTCGAAGATGCTGCGGCTCATTCCGACATAGAACGCGGCGAATTCCGCTCGCATCCCTCTCGGCCACCCCGGCATTGTCGATGCATCGCGCATCAGGCATCGCTCGCGTTCGAAAATCGGGACCAATATCCGGGGAGCGCAGCTGACATCAAGGTCGCCAGCCCGCCGCTCAGCGACGTGGAACGGTCGGAACTAAGTATCGTCTGCGGAAAGGAGGAAAATTGCATGCCGTTGGCTCCTCCCTTCAACATGTGAAATCGATCTTGGAAAGGCAAGGAAACCGCCGGCGATCCTTCCCAACCCTTGTCGGATCGCTCGGATAGCGGACGGACTTCCCGTGCATAACGGTGTTTCTTGCACCATGTGATTTCCCGACGGTAGGGCAAGAAAGAAAAAATGCAGATTGCCGAAGGACGCGGAGGAGGCCGCGGAACTGCGGATAGCTACGACGGTATGTGAAAATTCAAAAGCACATCGCAGGTTCGACTCATTAACTTGTGAAATCGAGTTCGAAGAAGCAAGGAACCTACGGGGCGGTCGGACTTGGGCGGGCTTCAGGAGGTTGATTGTTCGTCTATTTCTTTTCGACGACATTTCTCAGGCGAACGCCGGGACCAGCTTCGATAGTAGGCGGGATAAATTCAACACCAAGCGCTTCGAACAATTTCTGAAGCTTCTCGACCGTCGAAAGTCGTGGGTCCGCTTGACCGTTCTCGATCGCCGATAGGGCTCCTTTGGATATTCCGGTCCGCGCATG
The DNA here is from genome assembly GCA_965279525.1 of Tagaea sp. Lineage (GTDB taxonomy): Bacteria > Pseudomonadota > Alphaproteobacteria > CACIAM-22H2 > CACIAM-22H2 > Tagaea. Next base: position 370,531 of record CBDIIB010000003.1, read on the forward strand.
GATGTCGGCGAGAGTGAGGCCAACCATTGCGCGAGCGGCGCGTATTTGAGGAAGAGAGATCGTCATTAGCGTCAGATACATTTTTTTCCGATAACAGACAAATTTTTCTTGTTTTTAGTTTTAAACAAGATTATTATACTTGTATAGCGAACAAAGGAGCATAGAAATGAACAGTCAACCGATTACCGTCGCCGGCCATACATTTTCAGGAAAGGGGGATTTGCGGAAGACCCTCACGGCAACCTTGAAGGAACAGAGGCCTGGCGTCCCGCTGTCTCCGCCGGCTGCGGCTCTCTTCCTGGCGGTCCTCCCGTCGCATCCGGCGGCCGCTGAAAAGATCGGCCCCGGTATTCGCTCCCTTCGGGTCGAACTGCACCCTGTATATCGAACGCCGGTCCTCCTGATCGAGCGCAATGACGGCTCCGAAACCGACGTCTCCTACATTGCTGCTATCGCCCGCATTGGGCGTCCAGCGAACGACGACGAGCCCGAGACCCCGGAGACGGGTTCCGCCGACTTCGTCCGTGCCGCGCGTGAGGCGGTCCGGCCACAGATCGAGGCGTTCCGCAGGGAAGCACAGGCCCGTGCCGCCGATCCGCAGGGGAGGGTGCACTGCGGAATCACCGGTGATCTGCTGCCGCTGTGCGCATGTGATGTCGACCACGAGTTGCCATGGGATTTCTCCTCCATCCTGGAAGCCTTCGTGCACGAGCGGCAGCTCGTGACCTCGGACGTCGAGATCCACGGCTTCGAGGACGGGGCGGCCGGACGACGCTTTGCGGATCCGGCGATGGTCGCGGATTTCGCGGACTACCATTTCGCGCGGGCAACCTTGCGGATCGTCGAGCGAAAGCTCCACCGCCGAATAACCGCCGAGGCCCGCCGCGGTTTGGCGCCGAAGCGCGCCTGACATGCCGAGCCTCCGAACACGGCACCTGACCCGGCGGGATGTCAGGCACTCGTGCAATTCGGTAGGTGGCCGATCGATTCTGCCGATTTCGGCTCCGGTCATCGGACTGCCACCACAAAGATTCTTTCTCAAATAGCGGCGGCGAGATCTGGCTCGCCGCAGAAGGCGGCGTGCTGTGATCAGTCTCGACAACCTGGAAACCTTGTGGACGCGCATTCGCCCGTGGGCCCTGCGACAGGAACAGCGCCTGGAGCTCGTGGCCCAGCTCGAACTCCGCCTGGTGGACGAAAGCGTTCGAAAGCTTACCTCCGGCTGGCCGCACAGGGCGACCTTCTACTGGCTGTCTGCCGAACGAAAATTCAATCTCCGTGAATCCATGATCTGGCTCGCTCTGGCCGCGTCGGAATCGGACCTGGCCGCGAAGTTTCTGGTTACACGGCTCGTCGCACGCGCCCGAAGGGACGAGAAGAGATCTCGAAATCTGCTGCTCCGTGCCGCGTTGATTACCGAAATGAGCATGACCGTTGCCGGCATCGAGCGTGAATTCGAGCAAAACAGGACTGACGCGGAAAATGTCGCGAGCGGCCTTGAAGAAGAAAGGAATCGTAGGCTTGAAAAAGCGCATGCAGACGGTCCTGATGTCGCCAGGGTGTCAACCGATGGCGACGATGTCCCGGTCGAGCCTTCGATCCCGCAGTTCAAAGTTCCAGTTCTATTGGGTCGACTGACGCTGTCAGGGGACCGTGAGACCGTTTCAAAACTGAGGGAGTACCGCAAGCTGGAGGATCCGACCGCTCGTGTCGTGGTTGATCCAGGCTGGCGTCGTCGACTCGTGGAGCCGCGTTGGTTCAAGCCTGTCATCGATCTGGTGGACCGGCGCCTCATGGCGCTTCGGAACCGTCCTTTTCGGCTCTCGCCGCTGCTGATCGTAGGGCCGCCGGGCATCGGCAAAAGTCGATTCATCGCGGATCTCGCAAATGTTCTCGGCGTACCGCTGCTGCCGCTCTGCTTTGCAGGACAGAGCGACGCGCGGGCGCTTCTCGGCACCGCTCGCGGGTGGTCGACTGCCAACCCGACGGTGGTCGTCGACTTGATCCTGCGGCACAAGCGGGCAAACCCCATCGTCTTTATCGACGAGATTGAGAAGTCCACGGTCAGCCACAACGGCGATCCGATCGCAGCGATCTTGACGATGCTGGAGCCCGAGACGGCGCGTAGATTCCACGATCCACTTTTGCAGGTCGAGGTCGATCTCAGCCACGTCAGCTGGATCGCCGGTGCAAACTCGCTGAAGGGGCTACCGGCACCCTTGCTCTCGAGATTTCATGTGGTCGAAGTCGAGCGTCCGGATGGCAGAGACTGGAGCCTGGTTCGAGAGACGCTACTGCATGAAATTGCGAGTTCGTATCAAATGCCTTTCGTCGCCCTCCCGACCCTGAACCCACTGGTCGACGACATGATGCGCGCACTACTTGACCGACGCCGGGACCTGCGCGTTGTCCGGCGCGTGTTCGAAGAGGTGTTGGGCGTCTCTTTGGAAGAGCGCGAATTGTTGAGAAATTAGCCAGCAACAGGGCTTGGAACGTACCCGGCGATAACTGGTGACTTTAGTTGTCTTGGCCCCGTCCCGTCGGGAATATCAGAAGCCTGTGGCCAACCGCCCGTCCCGGCGTTCGGTCTTACCTCTCATGGCCGAAACAGAATTCTCGGCGTTTCACTTGCCACCGACGGGACGGGCATCAAGTGCTCGGTCGGCTCCAGCGATCGAATGCGCTTCCAGATCGGGTTATCTGCGGCCATTCGGACAACATCACTTAAACCCAGTCGATCGAACGATGCTTCGAGCTTGGATACTTGCCGTTTCATTTCGACCGCAACCCAGCGCCAGATCTGAATTCCGTATTTGCCCTGCAGTGCGCTTCGGCGAGCAGCAGGGATATTCGACTTGATTGTCCACTGTCCCGGCTTCGGGAGCGGAAAGGCTTGGCTGTCCATCCACGCGTCGACACCCAACTGGATGGCTACCAGGCGTTCATTGGTTTCCCGTTCCGCTTCAGCGATCTTGGCCTCGCGCTCGCGTAGGGCCTGCTTTTCGAGCTTGGTAGCGTGCTCGGCTGCTTCTGCCCGTTTCTTTGCTTCCGCGGCGGCTGCTTCTGCCTCTCGTGCTCTTGCGATGTGCGATTCCGCTGCCGATAGGGCGAGGTTTGCCTCCGCCAATCGTTCGTTGGTCGCCAGCTCCAACTGCCGAACGCTATCGCTGAACCTGGCGTTCTGGATGTGGGCTGCTTCAACTTCGATACGCAGGGCATCGGCCATATCAAGCTTGTAGTCCGCAGCTGCGTCACGCCCCTCGATCGCGTGTTCCCATTCCTGAATTCGGCGAAACTCCCGCGGCGGAATATGCTTCCGGTCGGATGGGATGCCGCGGAACATTCCGAAATCTTGGAAGGTTTCGTGCGCGACATCTTGGATTTCCGACCCGCGCTGTTTCAAGGTGGTTTTGGAACATCCATGCAGGGCCCTTTTTGTCGATACAGCCCGCTTCACCTTGCCCGTCTTTGTCCGCGTTTCGGTCACCGGCACGACGAAGGCAGACCCATGCATGTTTCCATTCGGTTCGTCGTGGTCAATCCGGATCGCGGCGACGCTTCCCTCGCCGAAGAGGCGTTCGACCATCTTCTTAATTCTCTCGGAGAACACGGCTTGAAGTCGGTCGCCGCCCAATTCCCATGCCTCACGTGTCCCCCAGACCAGGAGTTCAAGTCCGACTGAGGCACCTTTCCTAAATGCCGCTCGCTGCTGGCGGGCACACGCCTTCATCTGGCTGACGAGAGCGAGCGGCGGGACATGAGGATCGCACCCCCAGACCATATTCCGTTCGGTCAGCTCCCGTGCGACGTGCCGGAGATCGCCCATAGATCTCCTGCCATGGGCAGCAAGCCGACCGGCATCTGCGAATTGTGGAATACGATCGGCTCGTGCCGAGATAATTGGTAGGTTCCGCCGCTCCATCTGCATTTCCTTTCCACTACGAAGATACGGAGCGTTGTCGGGAATGGGAAAAATTCGAGAACCCACTTCCCGAATATTGGCGGTATCTGAATACGCCATGCGGAGCGAGGTGGTTTCAAAAGAAGGCCGGGGCGCCGCAAAGGCCAGCTTGTGCCATCCAGAGGCCAGCTTGTGCCATCCAGAGGCCCGGCTTTTCTAAAAGCATAGATAGCCGGGGCGCCGCAGAGGCCAGCTTGTGCCATCCAGAGGCCCGGCTTTTCTAAAAGCACGGAAAGCAGCTTCTCTCTGAACCAGCGAAAGTTCTCTGACTGACGCGAACTGATCTCTGCAGCACTCGAACTCTCGGACTGTTTCCTTGGGCGTCAAATCCTGGGTGCGGCCAAAGCGACGAAAAACGACCTTCAGGGGCAGGCTACGGCTCGAAGCGGTGAGGCGGGCTCCATACGCCAGCAGTCCGCCCGTTGGGAGGAGGCCCGAACAACAGGAGATCGAGCGGCTACCCCGTGAGGTCACGACGCTGAATGCAGAGGCGATAGTCCAAAAAATGTCGCGGACTACTTCACGAGGGAGTCTACCTGAAGTTCGGCTTTGTGGCGAAGAACGGAGCGATCTGGCCGGTGCGGCGAATGTGCGGGGCGCGCCGAGTGTCTCCCACAGCAGGTTTCATGTCTGTCGGGGCGGCCCGCCGAGTGACGGGGCCGTCTATGGCGGTGTGCTGGACCGCGAAGTTCGATCGAGTTTCCTGAGCAGCGATCCGACCTACAACGCCCGGCGGGTCTGGACTGCTGCCGGCATCAAATCGGGCAGAAAGCCCCGATAACACTGCTTGGTCGTGATGGCGCTGCCGGCCAGCCATCGTGACAGACGCCGAAAACTCTAACCATCGGCGGTCCGAAGTTCGGTCTCATAGCAGTCTGTTTGCCGTAATGCGCATTCCACCCCTCAGACCATTGAAGTCGTTCCCTCTACTGAAGTCGAGGCGTCGAGATTGGCGCTTTAAATTCAGTCACCGACTGCCGCTAACGCACAGTCTTCAGTACAGTCGTTCCCACAAGAGCAACCGCGATCGAGATGGCGCGCGCAAGGCGGACGCGTTCCTTGAAGAAGACGATCCCGATCACCACGGCAAAGATCACGCTGGTCTCCCGCAGGGCGGCAACAAGCGGCAGCGGCGCCTGGGTCATCGCCCAGACAACCGTCCAGGCCCCGCCAAAACCGAGAAGGCCCGCCGCGGCGGCCATCAGGCGCGCCCGACCGGGGACGGGGGCTACCGGTCCCGGCCGCAGCGCGCGCGTCGCAGCCGTGACCAGCACGGCACCGATTACGGTCTGCCATACGACGTATCCGTGGACGGAGCCTGATAGCCGAGCGCCGAGCCCGTCGATGACTGTGTAGCTGGCAATGAAGCAACTCGTCCCCAGCGCCCAGACGACAGGACGCATGTCGCGCAGTCCGTCCGTTCCGCGTGACAGGGAGAGACTGACGATCCCTGCGGAGATGAGAAGGACTGCGAACTGCGCCGTCGCGTCAAGTTCTTCTCCGAGAACCAAGATCGAGATCGCGGCGACAAGGATGGGCACGACACCGCGCGCGAGTGGGTAGACGTGGCTGAACTCACCGACCCGGTAGGCGCGCTGCAGGAACTCCATGTAGGCAACGCCGAGGGCAGAACTCGCGATCATGTAGCCGAAGCTTTCGGCCGACGGCATCGGGAAGATCGGCAGCAAGAACGATGCAACGATGCCTTGGGCGGCAAACATCGTCTCGACCGCGGCCGCCCGGTCCGATCCGGCCTTGAGAATCGCATTCCAGATCGCATGGACCACGGCTGCGCCGAGGATCATCAGGAAGACGGAGGTTTCCATCGCGCGTACTCCGATCGTGCCGTCAGGTCCGGAACACCGCGAAGAGTCTGCCGCTGGCGGGCCGCATCATCCTCGTCGTTCGGAATTTCTGCTCTGCCGTACGATTCACAGAGGTCTTCTTCATCAGTCCCATTCTTGCCCTGCTACAGGATGACAATGTCCTGAAATCATTCTGCTCCGCAAATATCTCGATGAGTCGCACGGATCCGACAGGAGACGGAAAGGAATATGGGAGCTCCCGGCCACCGCCGACGGCACCGTCCTGACCATTCTGTTGTTCGCGGGGTGGGTCGTGGATTCGAGCGTACTTCTGGAAGAACGCCGTGGGCATCCGGCGCCTGTCCGCAATAATGCGTAGCCCCAAGTCAGGGCTTGACAGTGATCTAAAACGATCACAGACTGCTCGTTAACAATCATAATATTGAGAAAATAATCAAAAATGTTCGACGAACGGGGAGAATCTGAGCGATATCGGTCGGTGCCGCAGCGTCAAGCGCGGCTGCTTGATCTACTTCGTTCGAACCTGTTCACAGACGTACAACTCCTGCGCGAGCACCTCGGCGTATCGATCGCGACAATCCGCCGGGACCTCAGTGAGCTTGAAAGCCGTGGGCTGTTGAAGCGCACCCATGGCGGGGCAACGGTCATCAACCAAGTGACCCGCGACGCAGTCGCAGCGGTTCGCGAGACTTCCTACGCAGCAGAGAAATCGCGCATCGGGAAGGCGGCCGCCGAACTGATCGTTGAAGGCGATGCGGTCGTCCTCGACAGCGGCACGACGTCGCTGGCCGTAGCGCGCGAACTTGCCTCGAACAGGTCCCTCACATTCGTGACCAATGGCACCGACGTCCTGGCGGCTCTGGTTGCCGGCGGCGCGCGCAATGTCCATTTCATCGGTGGCGAATACGTGGAGATCAACCACTCGACCGGCGGGCCGATGGCTTGCGAGATGGTCCGCCGCTTCAACGTCGACAAAGCCATTCTGAGCGTCTCGTCGGTCGACCTCAACCGCGGGCTTCTATGTACGTTGCTGCCGCAGGTTTCTTCCGTCCAGCAGGCGATGATCGAAATATCGCAGACGGTGATCGTGGTGGCCGACAACTCGAAGTTCGATCGCACGGCGTTGTGCGTGATCGCCCCGCTCTCGGACGTCGACTACATCGTGACCGACGCGGGCACCGCGCCCGCGACTGAAAACCTCGCCGACGACATCAAGCAGAAATTCGTTTTCGCCTGAGCGCGGAAACACGGAGGGAGCAGCGTGGCGCGAATTCGCGTACAAAATCTGGCGAAGGCATGGGGCGACTTCCGCGCCGTCGACAATATCGACTTCGAAACGAACGATTCAGAGTTCGTCGCGTTGCTGGGACCAAGCGGGTGCGGGAAGTCGACGACGTTGCGACTGATCGCGGGGCTCGACGAGGCGACTTCAGGCCAGATTTTCATCGATGATAGGGACGTCACGAATTTGGCGGCCGCAAAGCGCAATCTTGCTCTGGTTTTCCAATCCTACGCGCTGTTCCCGCACCTCAACGTCGCCGAAAACATCACTTTCGGCCTGTCGGTCCGCGGCGTACCTCGTGCCGAGCGGGAACGGCGGCTTGAGAAAACCGCCGCGCTGCTGGGCGTCGGCATGTTGCTCGATCGGAAACCCAACCAGTTGTCGGGCGGGCAGCAGCAACGCGTCGCGCTGGGCCGAGCGCTGATCTCGGAAGCGCCGGTCTGCCTTCTCGACGAACCACTGTCGAACCTCGACGCCAAGCTGCGCGCCGAAATGCGCAACGAGATCCGCATGCTGCAGCGCCGATTGGGCATCACGATGGTGTTCGTGACGCACGATCAGACCGAGGCGATGAGTATGGCGGACCGCGTGATCCTTATGCGGAACGGCAAGGTCGAGCAATGCGGCACGCCGGCCGAGCTGTACGAGAAGCCGGCCTCGACGTTTGTGGCTGGCTTCATCGGGACACCGCCGATGAATCTCGTCACGGCGCTTCCGAAGGGCGAGCGGCTTGCGGTCGCTGCGGGATCGAGTCCCTCCGGCGGGATCGTGCTCGGCATCAGGCCGGAGCACATCGCGCTCGCCGACGATGGCCAAGAAGCTGTCGTGGCCGGCAGCGAATACTTCGGTGCCGACACGGTCGTCACCTGCCTGGTGGGCGAGCAGAAGCTGATGGTCCGCGTCCCCGGACGTCCCGGCCTCGGCGACGGTGCGCGGGTGCATCTCGCGTGGCCGGCGTCGTCGGAACATCTCTTCGATGCAAAAAGCGGATCCCGTCAGAAATCGCACTGACGGAAACGGTCGAAACGAAAACAAAAATCCAAAGGAGGAAACAATGAGCACGATAACAATGAAACGCAGGACGGCGCTGTTGGGTGCGGCGATGCTGGGGGTCCTTGCGGCTGCGCCGACCCGCGCCCAGACCGCGATCGACTTCTACTACCCCATTCAGGTTGGCGGGCCTCTCACGAAAGTCATCGACGGATACATTGCCAAGTTCACCGAGGCGAATCCCGGCATCAAGGTGAATGCTGTCTATTCGGGCAACTATACCGACACGACGACAAAAGCATCGACTGCGGCAAAGAGCGGAGCACCACCGGCCGTGGCCGTGCTCCTTGCGACCGACATCTTCTCGTTGATCGATGAAGACATCGTCGAACCTGTCGGCACCTTCATCAAGACCGACGCTGACAAGGCCTGGCTTGCCGGCTTCATGCCCGCCTATCTCAAGAGTGCGCAGGTCGGGGGGAAACTTTGGTCGATCCCGTTCCAGCGTTCGACAGCCGTGCTCTACTACAACAAGGATGCTTTCGCGGCGGCAGGCCTCGACCCCAACAAGCCGCCGAAGACCTGGGCAGAAATGGTCACTGCGGGGAAGGCCGTGCTGCAGAAGGACGCGTCCGGAAAAGTCACGCGCTGGGGCGTCGGCATTCCTGGCAACATCGGCTCTTCGCAATGGATGTTCGGCGCGCTGGTGGCGCAGAACGGGGGGCGTCTGATGAACGACGAAGGCACGGAAACTTACCTGACCGACCAGAAGGTCGTCGACGCGCTCCAGTTCTGGGTCGATCTCAGCGTTAAGGAAGGCGTGCATCCTCCGGGCATCCAGGAATGGGGCACGACGCCGCAGGACTTCCTCGAGCAGCGCATCGCCATGATCTGGACGACGACGGGCAATCTAACCAACATCGCCCGCAACGCTTCGTTCAAGTTCGGACTCGCGCCGTATCCCGGCAATCCGAAACCCGCGTCTGTGCTTGGTGGCGGAAACTTCTACATCTTCAAGAAAGCGCCCGAAGCGCAGAAGGAAGCCGCCTTCAAACTCGTCAAGTTCCTCACGACGGATGAACTCCAGGCGGACTGGGCGATCCAGACCGGTTACGTGGCGCCTCGCGACGGTGCGTGGGCAGTGCCGATCCTCAAGGAGTATACGGCCAAGCTTCCGGATGCCCTGGTGGCCAAGAACCAGATTCCGGATTCGGTGCCGGAGTTCTCGACCTACGAGAGCGCACGCACGACACGCGTCTTGAATGATGCGATCTCGGCTGCCTTGACCGGCAGCAAGACACCGCGGCAGGCGCTCACCGAGGCGCAGGTCGCGATCGAACGGATCCTTCGGCCGTATCGTCGCTGAAGTTCATCCGGATACGATGAGGTCGAACATGTCCATGGCAGGACCCCGCACGATGCTGTACAGCGCCTTGCTGCTGCTGCCGGCGACGGCCCTGCTATGGGTGTTCACCTACCAGCCGATCGTTACCACCATCGTCAACAGCCTCTACACGACGCCTCGCGGCCGACGTCCCTCCGTCTTCGCCGGTCTCGAGAACTACGAGACGATGATCGCCGATCCGATTTTCTGGAAGGCGATGACCAACAACCTGATCTACGCGTTGACGACGATCCCGATTTCCATCGTGTTGGCGCTCGCGATGGCCCTGTTGGTCAGCAGCAGCCTGCGCGGCCAGGGATTGGTGCGGATGGCGTTCTTCACGCCAACCGTGCTGCCCATGGTGGCTGTCGCGAATATCTGGCTGTTCTTCTATGCGCCGGATTACGGGTTGATCGATAAGTTCCTTGGCCTTTTCGGCATGGGCGGTACCAACATCCTGGGCTCGTCGGAGACGGCGCTTGCGGCGATCATCACGATCACGGTGTGGAAGGAGGCCGGCTTCTTCATGATCTTCTATCTCGCGGGCCTGCAGCAGATATCTCCAACCTTGCTGGAAGCCGCGCGCCTCGAAGGAGCGGGATTCTGGCAGACGCTGTGGCGCGTGCAGATCCCGTTGCTGATGCCGACCACGCTTTTCATCTCCATCAATGCGGTCATCGGCGCCTTTCGCCTGGTGGATCATGTCGTCGCGATGACCAAGGGCGGGCCCGACAACACGACGATGCTGCTGCTGTTCTACATCTATCAGACAGGTTTCGCATTCTGGGACACGGCCTACGCCGCAGCGCTTACGGTGGTGCTGCTCGCGATCCTCGCCACAATCGCGCTGTTCCAGTTCGGCTACGCGGACAAGCGGGTGCATTACAGATGAGCACGCGTCCGACCACGACCGCCGGCACGTTGGTCGCGGTGGGCGGCTGGCTATTGGCCCTGATCTGGGTTTCGCCATTGCTCTACGCGTTCTGGACGGCATTCCATCCGCCAGCCTACGCCGTGCGCTTCGACCTATTTGCACCCTGGACGCTGGAGAACTTCGAGCGCGTCTGGCATGCCGCTCCGTTCCCCCGATACTTCTTCAATACGTTCCTGCTGGTGACGCTGATCCTGTGCTGCCAGTTCGTGATCTGCACCTTGGCGGCGTACGCCTTCGTCTGCCTGCCGTTCAAGGGCTCGGATATTCTGTTCATGTTCGTGTTGTTGCAGATGATGATCATGCCCGAAGCGCTGCTGGTCGAGAACTACAAGACCCTCGGACGGCTGGGCCTATTGGACACTGTTGTGGCGATGGGGTTGCCGTATCTGGCATCCGCCTTTGGAATCTTCCTGTTCCGACAGACATTCAAGAGCGTGCCTAAGGAACTTGAGGAGGCGGCCCGCCTGGAGGGCGCAAACATCTTCCAGATTCTGGTGCGTGTCTTCGTGCCGTTGGCCAAGCCCATCTACGTCGCCTATGGACTTGTGACCGTCAGCTATCACTGGAACAACTTCTTATGGCCGCTGGTAGTGACGAACTCGGTCGAGACGCGACCCATCACCGTTGGACTTCAGATTTTCGCGACAATCGAGCAGGGCGTCGACTGGAGCCTGATCACCGCTGCGACGATACTGTCGGTTTCTCCGTTGCTGATCGCGTTTCTGCTGTTCCAGCGCCAGTTCGTGCAGAGCTTCATGCGCGCCGGCATCCGCTGACCTGAAGTGATGACATGCTCGAAGTGATAGAAAGCATTGTACGCGAAGCGGGCGCATTGGCGGCCGACTATTCCGACCGGCTTTCAGCTCTGACTGTCGAATCGAAAAGCCATCTCGATCTGGTGTCGGAGGCAGATCGTGCCGTCGAAAGTCTGATCAGTGAAAGATTGCGCGCTGTCTTTCCGGACGATGGTGTGTTCGGCGAGGAGGGGATGTCGCAGCCCTCGCGCACGGGCCGTGAATGGATCGTCGATCCGATCGACGGTACGTTCAATTTCCTGCGGGGTAGCGATCACTGGGCGGTGTCGATTGGTCTGCGCGAGCGCGGTCAGCCACGCTTCGGTGTCGTTTTTGCGCCCAAGCTTGGCCAGCTGCTTGTCGGCGGCGCGGGGAGGGGAGCCGTTTTGAATGGCAGGCCGCTTCCAAAGCGTATCGGACTCGATCGTGCCAAGGCGGCATGCGGTATCGGATTTCACCCCTCGGTTCAGGTCGCCGATCAGACAGAGGCACTACGCTTCATTCTCGAAGAGGCACGGATGACGTTCCGGAATTCTGGCTCAGCCGTCACCGGCCTGATCGACGTCGCTACCGGTGCGGTCGACGGGTACTTCGGCCTCGGGATCTCGACCTGGGATTTGATGGCAATGGTGCCAATTCTTGACGAACTCGGCGTCCGCACCACAATTGATTGGGCCGCGGTCACGCTGGATCAGAAGCTCCGTTTTGCGTGCGGAACGCCGGAGTTCCTGGCTGTCTTTGCTCCGATCGCGATGGCCGAATCGCCACGTCGGATGCCATAGATGCCGGCACTGTATCCAGATCTTGCCGGGAAGTTCGTCGTCGTCACTGGCGGCGCATCCGGAATTGGCGAAGCGATCGTTCGCGCGTTTGCGGGGCAGAAATCTGTCGTGGCGTTTCTCGACATCCAGAAGGAGCGCGGGCATGCGCTCGCTGCTGAACTTTCCGGCCAAGGCGTTTCTGTGCATTTCAGGTTGACCGACGTCACCGATACGGCGGCACTAAGCTCGACGATCGGCGATCTCGCCGCGTCGATCGGGCCGGTCAAAGTTCTGATCAACAACGCCGCTCACGATGAGCGCCACGCCACAGAGGCAGTGACTTCGGATTACTGGGACGAGCGGATCGCGATTAACTTGAAGCACCAATTCTTTGCCGCACAGGCCGTGCTGCCCGGCATGAAGGCGGCCGGGGGCGGGTCGATCATCAATTTCGGCTCCACCTCTTGGATGATCGGCCAAGGCGGCATGGTCGCCTATACGGCAGCAAAGTCGGCAGTGTTGGGCCTGACGCGCTCGCTGGCGCGCGACTACGGCCCGTTCAACATCCGGGTGAACACGCTCGCCCCTGGATGGATCCTGACCGAGCGTCAGATCGAGAAGTGGTTGACGCCTGAAGGTGAGGCGGAGCTGCTGCGCCGCCAATGTCTGAAACGCCGCCTGCAGCCCTCCGAAGTCGCAAGGTTCACGCTATTCTTGGCATCCGAAGAAGCATCCGCGTGCACAAATCAAGGCTACATTGTCGATGGCGGTTGGGTGTGAGAAGCGGGGCGTACCCCTATTGAGTTCCGCGTGACAGGGACGAGAGCTCAAGTGGGCCAATAGTCGGTTTCCATTGGAGTCGTTTCCCTCCGAGTGCAGGCCCCGCCGACGTCCGTGAACGCCGGCGGGAGTCGCTTTCCGGGACTTAACGTGTTGCCGCCACTGCAGCGCTCCATTCTGCGAGGAAGTCGTTGCGCTTGGTTGCGGCATCCTCCTCGTCGAGTGGGAAGACCTTGATCGAGGCGATGTTCGGCAGGTCGGCATGGCGGCTGACGTCGATATCGCCACGGCTCGGGCGTCGGAACGCGTTCTCCAGCAACGCGATCTGGACATCGCGGGAGATGATGTGGTCGAAAGCGGCGCGTGCCGTCGCCCCGTTCGGCGCGTTCTTCGCGAGCACGAGGAACTCCGGCGTCGTGAACGTGCCATCTTCGGGGTAGACCAGCTTGATCTCGCGCTGCCCGCCCGCGACATAGGCATAGCCGTTCGATTCGAACGTGAGCCCGATCGAGTATTCGCCCTGTGCCACCGAACGCAGCACAGTCGCCGCGGCACTGGTGACGACGACGTTGGCGGCGAGACGGCGCAGCGCGTCGGCGCCGAGCATCTGACGCACACCCCACAGGATCGTGTAGGCGGTCGAGCTGTTGGCCGGATCGGCGATGATCAGCTTGCCCTTCCAGCGCGGGTCAAGGATGTCGCTCCATACCTTCGGTTCGGCATTGCCGCCCAGATGATTCCGATTCGTCATCAGCGTCACGACGTGGAGATTGGAGGCGGTCCACAGGTTCGCGGGCTCCGCGAGCGATGCCGGGATCGTCGCGGCCTCCGGCGACTTGTAGCTCTCGAACAGGCTGCGGAAGGCACCCAGCGTGTTTGCGCTCGAACTCCAGAAGATGTCGGCCGCGGGCTTCGCGGCTTCGGCCTCCATTCGCCGGAGGAGCACGGCGCTGCCGCCGGTGACGAAGTTGAACCGCACGTTGGCAAGCCGCTGGCGTCCCACGTCGGTGATCGACTGGACGGACTGCTGGTTGTTGGAGGTGTAGACGACGGCGTTACCGGCCGCCTGCGCGAAGGCCGGCAGTGCTGCGACGGTGCCGAGCCCGGCCAGGACGGTCCGGCGGTCGAGAAGGACAGACATGTGTTTCTCCCTTGCTTGCGAAATCGTGGGTTTCATTTTGCGGCGAACAGGTCGAGCTTGAACCAAGTCGTCGCGACAAGGATCGGGACGAGGATGATGGAAACGAGCACCAGTCCGTACGCCGAGGCCTGCGCCATCAGGTTGGAATCGATGAGGCGGAAGATCTGGATCGGCAGCGTCTCCTGTCCGGCCGAGTAGACCACGACCGAAGCACTCAGTTCAGCCACCGTGGTCGTCCAGACAAGCACGCCTGCGGCCGCGACGGAGGGTACCATCAACGGGAACACGACCTTGAAAAAGGTCCGCAGGGGCGGGACGCCGAGGCTGATCGAGGCGTCCTCGATGGAATTCGGGATGTTGTAGAGCGTCGAGGAGGCATTGCGGATGCCGAACGGCAGGCGGCGGATCAGGTAGGCGAGGACGACGATCCCGGCACCGCCCGCCAGCGGCAGCCAGCCGCCACTGAACGAGATGACGAGCCCGATACCGAGCACGGTACCCGACAGTGCCAGCGGCAGGGCGGAGAGATAGTCGATCGCGGGCGTGAGGGCATTGCGCTTCTTGACGATCAGGAAGCCGACGAGCGTGCTGACGACGAGACTGAGCGCAGTGGCGATCCCGGCGAAGGCGAGCGTGTTCCAGATCGGATCGGCGGCGTTGAGGAACACGCGTTCGAGATTGGCGGTCGTCCAGTCGCCCCAACGCATCACGGGGCCGCGCGCACGGGTAAAGGCACCGGCGATCACCGTCACGAGCGGCAGGATCGATACGACGACGATGAAAATCGCCGCGAGCCCGATCGGCAGGGCGGCCGCTCCCGCCAGCGGGCGCGGTTTCGCACCCCGGCCCTGGACGATCTCGTATCGTCCCCGCGCCACGATCCGGCGCTGGACGAACAGGACGCAGGCAACGATGGCGATGGATGCACTTGCCAGCGTGCTCTGCATCACCGGGTTTGTGCCGACCTCCGACACGAAGCTCTGGTAGGTCAGGACGGAGAGGAGCGGCACGCTGTGTCCAAGAATTGTCGCGACGGCGAAATTGCCGACGACCAGCGTGAAAACGAGCAGGGCACTCGCGAGGATGGCCGGCATCACCACCGGCACCATGACGTTGACGAGCGAGCGGCCGGGCGGCACGCCGAGGCTCTGCGACGCTTCCTCCAGTTGGGAGTCGAACCCTCGGATCGCGGCCAGCGTGCCGATATAGACGTAGGTGTAGTAGATGAACGTCATGACCGTGATCAGGCCGAACCAGCCATAGAAGGACGGCAGACGGTAGCCCCAGTCGGCGGCGAGCCGGGTGAGGAAGCCGTTGTTGCCGAAGACCATCAGCCACGTCTGGGCGGCAATGACCTCGGGGACGATCAGCGTGGTCATCGGCAACAGTGCGATCAGCGCCTTGCCGGCGAACGAGAAACGCGCCGTGAAGAATGCGAGAGGCACGCCGATCAGCGTCGACGTGCAGGTCACGATCGCACCCAGCAGAAGCGTGTTGACGACCGCCGCCCGGTACTTGGCGTCCGTCGCCAATGTGACCCACCCGGACTGACCGTCTGCTCCGGCAACGAGACTTGTGCCCAGCACCTTGGCGAGCGGATAGAGCAGGAACAACACGGCGAGCGCCAGCGCCAGCGCCGAAAGCCAGAACCAGACATCGCGCAGCGGCCGGGTCACGACGCGACCACGAGCGAGCGGGCGGGATCGAAGCGCAGCGCCACGCTTGCACCTACGGCATGAGGACTTGCCTCGTCGTGCGTTTCGACCCGGATCATGCGGCCGCCGGCAGTGCTGACCTGATATGTCGTTCGGCCGCCCAGATACTGCCGGCGAATCACCGTACAGGGGACGTCGCCGGTCGTTCCGCTTTCCCGTGGGAGAAGCCGGAGAGATTCGCAGCGTGCCACCAATATGGCCTTGCCGGGGCTGAGAGCCGCCGGTGCCGTCACTTCGACCGCCGCCCCGTCGAAGTCGATGCGCGTGCGGGCTCCACCGGCGACGGCGGAGGCAAGGGCGATTTCGAGCGTGTTCGCGGCCCCGACGAAATCGGCGACATAGGCCGACACCGGGCGGGAATAGAGTTCCTCCGGCGTGCCGACCTGCTCGATCTGTCCCTCTCTGAGCAGGCCGATGCGGTCCGAGAGCGCCAGCGCCTCCTCCTGGTCGTGCGTGACGAGGATGGTCGTGATGCCGACCTGGCGCTGGAGGTCTGCGATCGTTTCGCGCACCTGCACGCGCAGCTTGGCGTCGAGGTTCGACAGCGGCTCGTCCATCAGCAGGACGGTCGGCTTGATCGCCAGCGCGCGCGCGAGTGCCACGCGCTGGCGCTGGCCGCCGGACAGTGCTGCCGGCATGCGGTCGGCATAGGCGCTGAGCCCGACGCGCTCGAGATATTCGCCGACCGTCGCGTTGATCGCTGCCGCGTCCGCCTTCCGGGCACGCAGGCCGTAGGCGACGTTGTCGAACACGGTCTTGTCGGGAAAGAGCGCGTAGTCCTGGAACACCATGCCGATATCGCGCCGGTAGGCGGGGAGCTGCGTCACGTCGCGGTCGCCGAAATGCAGCGTTCCGGCGCGGACCGGGACGAAGCCGGCGATCGTGCGCAGCAAGGTCGTCTTGCCGCAGCCGCTTGGCCCGAGCAGGGTGAAGAGCGAGCCGTCGGCGACGTCGAGCGTCAGGCCCGAGATGACCGGGACGGAACCGTAACCAACAACCAGATCCGTGATGCGGATGCCTGCCATGTCACGTGTTCTCCCGGATGATTTCCAGCGCCGCCGCGTGCCGCCGTGCATCGCCGGCGGCGAGCACGCGCGGGCCGCTTGCCAGCGTCAGTCGATCGCCGCGCCAATCGGTGATCACGCCACCTGCCCCCTCGATGATGGGCACGAACGCGGCAAAGTCGTGGATCTTGAGGCCGGCGTCGAGTGCGATGTCAGTCCGTCCGGAGGCGAGCCGCCCGTAGCTGAGTGCGGCCCCGCCATAGATGCGCCAGGCCGTGCAGGCGCTGAGTGCCGCAAGCGCGCGCTTCTCCTGAACGTCGAAAAAGTCCGGATTGCTGGCCGACATGATGGCACCGGGGAGATCGTCGCCCGGGCGCGTGCGGCAGATGGCGCCATCGTGCGTCGTCGGCCGACCCCGGGCACCGATCCAGCGCTCGCCTGTCGCCGGGAAGTGCATCGCGCCGACGACCGGCTCGCCGCGATGGGCAAGCGCTATGAGCGTACCGTAGACCGGCATGCCGGCAACGTAGGCCGCGGTACCGTCGATCGGATCAAGAATCCAGACGAACTCCGCCGCCGGCTGTTTGGCATCGAACTCTTCGCCGAGGATGCCGTGGTCGGGATATTCGGCGGCGATCATGTCGCGCAGGCGCCGCTCGATCGCGAGATCGAGTTCGGTGACGAACGATTTGTCGGGCTTGGTCCTGGAGCCCGCCGGACCGCCGGCACCGTCCCCGATCATGGCGGCGGCCGCGTCTGCAAGACGTTCGGCGAAGCTGACGAACGCAGCGTACATCAGGCGGCTCCCGCATTCTTGTTGTCGATGTCGTCGTTTCGAACCTGTGTCAGGGGCCTGTCCACCCGAAACGAGCCGCGAGATAGTCGGGCTGGGCCGGTGCCGTAGCCGTGAATTTCTGCCAGGCCGCGTCCGACGGCAGACCGCCGAACGTGATCTGCAGTTCTTCCATGTGTACGCCGCCGGCG
The DNA here is from genome assembly GCA_965279525.1 of Tagaea sp. Lineage (GTDB taxonomy): Bacteria > Pseudomonadota > Alphaproteobacteria > CACIAM-22H2 > CACIAM-22H2 > Tagaea. The sequence continues at coordinate 388,087 of CBDIIB010000003.1, forward strand.
ACGAAAACGCTTCGCAGGCCCGCCGCTGCGGCCCCGCGGATGTCGTGATCGACGGAATCGCCGACGGCGACAACGCGGTTCCAGGCGACCGGCTCGAGAATGCGGCGGCTCTCCGCGTAGACCGACGGATGCGGCTTGCCATGCCACAGGACCGTGCCGCCACGCGCCTCGTACGCCCGCGCCACGACCCCGGCGGCCTCGTTGACCCCCGTGGGCGTCAGGCGCGCGAAATCGGGGTTGGCACAGACCATGGGCAGGCGGCGCGCGAGTGACTCGTCGAGTATGTCGCTCACGGACCCGACGAGCCCGGTCGCCTGTTCGAAGCCGACGACGCAAAGGAACTCCGCGTCGGCGACCCGTCCGACCATCTCGAGGCCGAGGCCGTCGAACAGTTCGCTGTCCTGGGGGCGTGCCAGTGCGAGGCACCGCCGACCGAGCGCGCGGTGTGCCGCATCGGGCCTTGTCGCGAGTGCCTGCCGGGCGGCATCGCCGGCGGTCACCAGCCCCTGATAGAGATCGGCGGGAATACCCATCCGGGAAAGCGTGCTGCGGTTATGGGCCGACAGACGGCCGGAATTGGACAGGATGACGACCTTCTTGCCGGCGGCACGCATGCGGGCGAGGCTTTCAGCGGCACCGTCGTAGGGATTGGTGCCGTCGTGCAGCACGCCCCATTGGTCGAGGATGAAGCCGTCGAATTCACCCGCCAGATCGGACAGGGAACCGATGCGCCGCGCCATGTCAGGTCACCTTCGAGCGGATATGGGCCGATAGCGCTTCGCTGGCGATCACGATGACGAGGATGGCGGCCAACACGACCACCACGCGGTCCCAGGCGAACTGGTTGATCGATGCGTAAAGCTGGAGCCCGATCCCGCCGGCGCCGACGAACCCGAGGACGCTTGATTCGCGGACATTGATGTCCCAGCGATAGACCGATGTGCCGATCATCACCGGCATGACCTGGGGCAGGATCGCGACCGCGTAAGTCTGCAACGTGCCGGCGCCTGTCGCACGGATGGCCTCGACAGGCCCCGGATCGGCCTCCTCGATCGCCTCGGCGACAAGCTTGGCAAGGAACCCGATTGACCGCGCGGCGACCGCCGCAATGCCGGCGACAGGGCCAGGTCCGAATATCGCGACGAACAGCAGCCCCCAGACGACGGTATTGACCGAGCGTGATGCGACCAGGATCGACCGGCCGACCAGCCAGGTCGTGCCGTTGAGCGTGGTATTTCGCGCGGCAAGGAACGCGATCGGCAGCGAGAACACGACTCCGATTGCCGTTCCGAGTGTGGCGATGTGGATCGTCTCGATGAGCGGATCCACGATGATGGCAAGATACGACCAGCGTGGCGGCCACATTCGGACGGCGAGGTCGGCCGCCTGCTCGTGCGCGTCGATGAAAAAGGCCCACTCGATCTCGAGCGCATCCACCGACCAGACGCAGGCGAACGCCACAGCGACCGTCCAGGCCCAATGCTCGGCCGACTGGCGCAGCGTGAACCGGCGCCAATGCGCGGGACTGGGCGCTTTCATCGGATGCGCCTCCGGACCCAGTCGCTGAACCATTCGCCGAAAGCGACGAGAAAAGCGATGCACAGCAGGATCGCCAGGCTGAAATCGAAGTCGTAGCGCGAGAACGAGGCGGAAAGCGTCTGGCCGATTCCGCCGGCGCCGACGATGCCGATCACGGTCGAGTGCCGCAGGTTCGCGTCGAGCCGGTAGATGATGACGCCCATCGACCGGGACAGGATCTGGGGAACGATCGCGAAGGCGACAGTCTGGCCGAACGGAGCACCGGTCGCCCGGATCGCCTCGACCGGGCCTGGCTGGATATTCTCGATGTCTTCAGCCAGCATCTTGCCGAGGAAAATCGCGGACGACAGTGCCAAGGTCAGCAGGCCCGCAACGGCGCCGAACCCGAATAGCTTGACGAAGAAGATGGCAATTATCACCTCGTGGAACGTCCGGCCAGCAACGATGAAGCCGCGAGCCGCGACGTAAATCGGTCGGGGTGCCAGATTGCGCGCGGCACACAGCGCCAGCGGCAGGCTGAGCAATACACCCAGGACCGTCGCGGTCAGGGCCATCTGCATGCTCTCGATCATTCCACGCGAGATGAGTTCCCAGCGCCCGAAATCGGGCGGCACCATGCGCACGAAAATGTCGGCGGCGCGCGGGATCCCAAGCAGAACGCGGTCGAGGCCTATTTCCAGGTCGCTGATCGACCAGACGACATAAAGACATGCCGCCGCAACGGCGAGGCGCTGGCGGGCAAGCGAGCCGAACAGCGGCCGCCGGCGCCAGACCGTCGGATAGGCGGAAGCCGTCGCGGTCATGCGCCCTCGTCGTCGGCGATGGCCGGGCCGATCGTCCGGCTCCAGTCCTCGGCTCCGTAGATCTCGGTGAGGGCTTCGGCAGACAGCATCGCGGGCAGGCCATCGAATACGACACGCCCCTCCTTTAGGCCGATCACCCGGTCGGAGAAATCGCGCGCCAGGGCCACGTCGTGGATGTTGACCAGTGCCGGAGTCCGGCTCTCGGCCGCGAGGGCGCGGATCAGCCGCATGATCTGGCGGGCAGTCTTCGGGTCGAGGCTTGCCGTCGGCTCGTCGACGAGCAGCAGGTCGGGCCGCTGCATCAAGGCGCGGGCGATGCCCACGCGCTGGCGTTGGCCGCCCGAAAGCGCGTCGGCGCGGGTATCCTGGTATCCGGCCAGCCCGACCTTGTCGAGGAGTTCAAATGCGCCAGCAATGTCGTCCGGCGCGAAACGGCGGGTGAGCGTGGCGAACAATCCGACATGGCCGAGCCGCCCGCTCAGCACGTTCTCCATGACGGTCAGACGTTCGACCAGATTGTACTCTTGGAAGATCATGCCGATCCGCCGCCGCGCCAGCCGCAGGCCATTGCGATCGAGCGTGGTCATGTCGACCCCACCGAGACGGATCATGCCGCCGGTCGGTTCGACGAGCCGATTGACGCAGCGGATCAGCGTGCTCTTGCCGGCACCGGACGATCCGATGATCGCGACGACACCCGGATCGGCAATATCGAAATCCACGCCGGCAAGTGCGGCCTTGCCCGTGGGATAGACCTTGTGCAGGCCCCGGACCGATAGGAGCGGTGCGTCCGCCGGCCGGAGGCCGGCGGACGAGTCAGTTGTCGATGCAGTCACTTTTCACTCGGCCTTGTTCGAGAGCTTGTTGACGCCTTCCTGGGTGTAGCTCACGCCCATCGCCTTCTGGATCGTCCGGATGTCCTTCCAGGCGTCCTTGTACGAAAGCGTCGTGAAGCCGTGGGTGTCCTTGAACTCGGTCGCGAGTTTCGACTTCTTGAAGTCGAAGTCGATGAAGGCCTTGACGATCTTGTCCTTGAGTTCGGGCTTGAGATTGTGTGCGACACCGAAGGCCGTGCGAGGGAACGGGGCGGATTCATAGATGACCCGCAGCGCACCCTTCGGAAACATGCCGCGCGCTTCCATGCGGTCGACGACGGACGACGCGACCGGAGCGGCGTCATAGTCCTTGTTGACCACGCCCATGATCGAGTTGTCGTGCTTCCCGGAGAAGATGACCTCGTAGTCTTTCCCCGGCTCGACGCCGAGCGCCTTGAACAGCATGCGCGGTGCCGTATCGCCGGAGTTCGACGACGGAGCGACGTGCGCGACGCGCTTGCCCTTCAGATCGGCAAGCGTGCGGATCGAGCTGTCCTTGTGGGTGATGAGGCGCAGCGTGTAGCCGATGCCGGTATCGTTCTGCATCGCCGCGACCGGCACGAAACCGGCAAGATTCACGGCAAACGGGGTGGGGCCGGAAGCGACGCCCGCGATGTGCAGGCGGCCCGAGCGCATCGCCTCGACCTGTGCGGCGTAGGATTCCGCGGGGAACCAGCGGATGCGCTTGCCGGTTGCCTTGGAAAGATGCTCGAGGAAATCGGAGAACACGTTCTCGTAGACGGCCGGATCCTCGACAGGCGTGTAGGAGAAGACCAGCGTCGCCGGATCCTGGACCTGACGGGGGTCCGTCGGCAGATCGGCGAGCATGTCTCCGTCGGAGTCGCAATAGCGCACGTCGAGATCGCCGCGATTGGCGCACGTACCTTGTGCAGCGACGGGTGCCGTCGTCAGGAATGCAAGCAGCGCGATCGTTGCACTGCCGCAAGCCAGCTTCATACCGATCATTTGACTGTTCCTCCCGGGGTTGAGGTTCAACTATCTCGGAAAAGCTGCCGCGATTCCGCCGTCCACGGGCAACATCGCGCCAGTCGTCTTGGACAGAGCACCGCCGACGAAGCAGAAGGCGGCGTCGGCAACGTCTTCAGGCAACACTTCGACCGCAAGCAGGGTGCGTTGGGCATAATGCTGGGGCAGTGCATCGAGCGCAACGCCATGCGCGCGCGCCCGGTCGGCCGCCCAGCCGGCCGCCCAGATGCCAGATCCGCGGATCACGGCGTCCGGGTTGATCGTGTTGACCCGGATTCCGAACTTTCCGAGTTCGGCGGCGAGCAGACGCGCCTGGTGCGCCTGGGCGGCCTTGACGCTGCCGTAGGCGACGTTGCTTGGCCCGGCGACAACGGCGTTCTTGCTGGCGATGTAGAGGATGTCGCCACCGAGCGCCTGATGCTTCATCTGGCGCACGAAGGCCTGTGCCAGCAGCAGGGATCCGCGTGTCATCACGTCGTGCATCAGGTCGAACTGCTCGATCGCGAACGCGTCGACGTCGCCGGCGATCGACAGGCCGGCATTGTTGACGAGGATGTCGAGGCCGCCGAAGCCGAGCGAGGCCGTCTCGACGGCGCGTTCGACCGCCTTGGCATCGCGCAGGTCGGCAACGACCGTCCGGACATTGTCTGCGCCGTGAATCTTGGCGAGCTCGTTCGCCGCATCGGCGAGCTTGGCGGCGTCGATATCGAGCAGGGCGACGGCAGCGCCTTCGGCCAGAAACCGTCGTGCGATGGCAAGTCCGATCCCGTTTGCAGCACCGCTGACGAGTGCCGCGCGCCGTGCCAACGCGCGCTCGGGCGGCTGGCGCTTGAGCTTGGCTTCTTCGAGCGCCCAGTACTCGATGCCGAAGGCATCGGCCGGCGGCAGGCCCTTGTAGCCGCCAAGCCGTTCCGCACCCTCCATGACGTTCACGGCATTGGTAAAATACTCACCTGCAATTCGTGCCGTCGCTGCATCTTTGGCGAAGGTGAACATGCCGATCCCGGGCCACAGCACGACGACCGGCTGCGGGTCGCGCATCGGAGGCGAGTCCGCCAGCGCGTGGCGCTTGTAGTAAGCGGCGTGCTCGACGGCATATGCGTCGAATAGCGGCCGCGCGAGCCCGGCAAGCGTCTTGGGGTCGCGGGTCGCTTCGGCGGGAAGCAGGAGCGGGGCGACCTTTGTGCGCAGGAAATGATCGGGACAGCTTGTTCCGATCGCCGAAAGTCGCGCTCCGTCCGCCGAGCCTGCGAAGGCGAGGATCTGCTCGCTGTCGACGAAAGCACCGATCTTGCGCGTCTGGCGCGATGCGAGCCCACGCAAGACAGGCATTGCCGCCGCGGCGACGCGGCGGCGCTCGGCGGCGTCCGGAGCGCCCTTCAACACCGAACCGCCGAATGCAGTACCCGTTGCGCGGGCCGAGAGGAACTTCACGGCACGGTTGATGAGGCCGACCGAGCGGCGATAGCAGGCCTCTGACGTGTCGGCCCACGAGATGATGCCGTGTCCACCGAGCATGACGCCGGCCAATTTCGGATTGGCGGCGGCCAATTCGGAGATCTTCACGGCAAGCTCGAACCCGGGTCGGATCCAGCCGAGCCACCCGACCTCACCGCCGTAGATTTCCCGGGTCATCGCCTCGCCGTCGCGCGCGGCGGCAATGGCGATCACGGCGTCGGGGTGCAGGTGGTCGACATGGCGTGCCGGGAGCAGGGCATGCAGTGGCGTGTCGATCGACGGTGCTCGGCTCTTCGGGTGGAACAGGCAATGGTCATAGAAGGCGACCATCGAATCCTCATCGGCAGGGCCGCGGTAGCGGGCGCGCAGTGCCGTCAAACGGTCCATGCGTAGCTGTGCGAGGCCGTCCTTGGTCAGCGTGCCGATGTCGCCACCCGAGCCCTTGACCCACAGGACGCTGACAGGCTCGCCGGTGACAGGGTCCCGCATGTCCGCCTTGGCGCTCGTGTTGCCGCCCGCGAAGTTGGTGATCCGCAGATCGCCGCCCAGCAGGTTGGACCGGTACACGAGGAGCGCAACTTCGTCGCCTGCGAGCGTCGCGGCATGCGCATTGTTCCAGCGGTCGTCGACAGTCTGATCGATCGTTGCCATATTCAGAGTCCTGTTGCCTGGCGGAATCCGCGCTGGCGCGCGGCCTCCTGCCGGTAGCCGGCGGCACGAAAAGCCGCCAGGGGATCGAGTGCACCACCCTTGCGCCGCCGCGTCTCGCGGACAAGCGGGCGCATGTCGGAGCGGAAAGCGTCCTGCAGAGTCTCCTGCGCGAGCACCGGATCGTTCTGCGCGCGTGCAGCCGCCAGCGCGATCCGGTCGACTGTCAGGGCTTGGGCATAGGCGACGAGGATCGCTTCGGTCGACTGGAGCACATCTTCCATCGGGTCCTTGACGTTGTGGCTCGCGTCGATCATCAGGTCCGGCGCGTGACCTGCAAGCAGCCCATCACGTTCGGCCTCCACAAGTTCGTTGCAGATCAGGAACAGCTGGTAGGGATGGATCGAACCCGTCGTCAGGTCGTCGTCGCCGTACTTCGAATCATTGAAGTGGAATCCGCCCAGACGGCCCTGATGGACGAGCATAGCGACGATCTGCTCGATGTTGGCGTTGGGCAAATGATGCCCGAGATCGACAAGGCAGCGTGCCTGCGGCCCGAGTGCGCGCGCGATCAATAGGCTCGTCCCCCAGTCTGGATTCACCGAGCTGTAGAAGGCCGGTTCGAAGGGCTTGTGCTCGGTATAGAGCGACCAGCCGGCGGGAAGTGAGGCATAGACCTGCGCCAGACTTTCGATCGTCCGGTCGAGAGCACCACGGAAACTGTGCTGGCCGGGGTGGTTGGTGCCGTCGGAGAGCCACACGGTGATCGCTTTGCTTCCGAGCGCCTCGCCGAGTGCGACGACGCCGAGCATGTGGTCGACCGCCCGGGAGCGGGCTTCGTCCCAGACATTGCTGACCGATCCGTAGCGGTAGCTGGCACGCGGGTCGTTGGGCGGTTCGCCATCCTGGAAGGTGTTCGAATTGATCGGGCCGCACACGATCGCGTTCGACCGGAGGCAGTCGCGCAAGGCTGCCGGATCGTCCGGCCGGTCCCAGGGGATGTGCAGGCTGATCTCGCCGTTGGCGCGGGTGAGCCGGTCGATCGCCGCGACGTCCTCGACCTTCTGGATGACGTCGCGCGGTTCGCCGGCCTGCGTGAATCTTCCGAAGCGCGTACCGCCGGTGCCGAGCGCCCAGCTCGGCACGGCGATGCGTAGTGCCGACAGGCGCGCGATTGCCGCCTCGAACTCAACGCCGCGGCGCGCAAGCTGCCGACTGGCATGTTCGAGGTCCACCTCGTGAGCGGAACCGTCGCGGCGGGACTGGCGGTCGATCTGTTCGGTCAATCTGTCGGTCATGCTGGATCTCGACGATGGATCAACGGTGCGGTCGATCCGCGGACGATGAGTCGGGTCGGCACGATCGCCGAGGTCGGCCGGCGGCCGGTCAGTTGGGCATGGAGTGCCGATAGGGCCGCGCGCGCGATCGTCGGCACGTCCTGCGCGACCGTCGTCAGGGCCGGGTCGAACGCTTCGTCGAGCCACAGATTGTCGTATCCGACGATGGACAGATCGTCGGGAATGCGCAGGCCTCCGCGGAGAGCCGTGGCCATGAAACCGAGAGCCATCAGGTCGCTGGCCGCGACAAGCGCCGTCGGGCGCCTGTCGAGCGCCAGCAAGGTGCGACCGACGGACTGTCCGCCAGCAAAAGTATAGGTCGTTCCGAATATCCATTCCGGGCGGCAGTCGAGACCGGCTTCGGCCATCGCCTGGCGATAACCTTCAATGCGATCCTGGCCCGCGCCGATCTCGGCCGATGGACCCACGCAGCCGATCTCACGATGGCCGATCTCGACGAGATGCCGGACGGCCGTGACCATCGCCTCGCGTCCGTCAGAGCGGATGCTCGCGACGCCGCCGGTCAGATCGGATTGGTCGAGGATTACGGCCGGATAGCCGTCGAGTTCGGCACGCAGGTCGGGCGCCAGCGCATCGACCGACTGAAGCGGCGACATAATGACGCCGCTGACTCCGCGCCGCTTCAGGCTGCGGACCAGGCCGGGCAACGTGTCCTCCTGGCCGGCAAGCGAGGCGACGAGAAAATTCATGCCGGCTTCGCGGAAGAGCGGCTCCATCTCGGCCAGAAGCTGGTGGAAGTAGGCATTCAAGAAGTCGTTGACGATGATCGCTACCGTTCGGGATGCCGCGCGCCCGCGCATCTGCCGGGCGGCGAACATCGGTACGTAGCCGAGGGACGCGATGACGTCTTCGATGCGCGAGCGCGTCTGTTCTGCCACAGGACCGCTGGCATTGAGCACGCGCGAAACGGTTGCCGGCGACGCGTTCGCGAGGCGGGCGACGTCCTTTATCGTGGCCTGTTTCGGGATCATGCGGATGCCACCGCACGTCGCCAGCTATCGCGATGCGCCGCGATCCGTGCATCGGCGATGGGGACGGCGGTGACGAAACCCGTACCGTTGCCGCGGCGACCGCGCGCGACGAGGGCGGCACCGAGCGGTGTCCCGTCCGTCGCCGTGTCGAGATGGATGCGATCCGATGGGCGTATCGCCGCAAGCGTGCGACCGAACAGCGGCAGACCGGCAAACGGCCCGGTGACATAAATGTCTGCGGCCGCGCCGAGGCGGTCGAGGCACCAGTCGCTGACAAGTGCCACGTAAAGGATGGCAAGTGCTGCTCGTCCGGCCGCGTCGAGCGTGCCGTCCGCAAATACGCGGCCAGGCAGGATGCGGAACGGTCCACCTGCTGTGGCGAACGAAGGAAGCGCCGTCGCGCCTGAGGCGATGACCTGCATCAATGCCGTATCGTTGGCGAGTGGCAGCGATTCTGCCGAGACGATTGCCTCGGCCTCGCGTCCGCCCATAAAGCGGATGCTCGGCACCGAGGTGCCGTCGGGCGCGACGTTCGCAAGCATGTCTTTGGCTGGATCGAGCGTATCCACCGACCCACCAGGGCGAAGTGCGACGAACCAGGTTCCGGTCGAAAGGATTGTCGCACTGCCGTCGCCCCGCCCGATACAGCGCCAGGCAGCGGCGTTGCTGTCGTGTACGCCGCAATGGATCGGCAAGCCGTCTGGAAGGCCGAGGCGCCGCGCAATTCCAGGATCGAGAGTTCCGATCACATCGCCCGCCGGGCGGATCGGTGCAAAACGCGTGTCCCATCCACGCCGGGTTGCGAGCCGCGAATAGCCGCGAGTCATCGGGTTCCAAAGATCGGTGTGGCAGCCCAGGGACGATACTTCGCTCGCTGCTACCCCGGAAAATCGCCATGCCCAATACTGCGGGAACGGCACCAGATAGCGTCCGGCCGAGAAACGGGCGGGATCGACGTCTTCCATCCATGCGAGCTGCCGGCCAAGATTGAGACCGGCAGGCAGCTGTGGCGAGAGGGTTTCCGAGAAGTCCCGCACTTCGGCGCCGTAGGCGGCGGCGACATTCGCGGGCGGCTCGGCCTCGTAGTCCATAACCGGCAATGCGAGTGATCCGTCGCCGATCAGCGCTGCGGCGGCACCATGCGCGACCGGCATCACGCCGGTCGGTGCGAAGTCCTGAGCCATCTCAGAAAGCCCGTCGCACAAAGCGGCGAAAGTGTCGTCGACATCGAGATGCGGATAGGGCGGGGCGCCGCGCGCACGACAGGCGTGCCGGCGGACGAACGAGATCTGGCCGTCTTCCGCCACGCCGACGACACGCGCGGCGGACTTTCCGACGTCGAGGACCGCAAGGACGGGCTCGCGCGTCATACCAGCGCCTCTTCCCGCTTGCCCAGAAACGTGAACAGCACGACGAGCGGCAGGAAGGTCAGCAGGATCAGCACCGTGCCGAGCGCGGACGCGATACCGAAATTGGCGTTCACGACCTCATTGAAGATTTCGATGCTGAGCGTGACGGTGTTTCCCGATTGCAGGATCAGCGTGGCGCTGAGCTCGCGGATCGTGTTCGACCACGTCAACAGAACGCCGGACAGGATCGCCATCGCGAGCAGCGGCACCGTTATCTTCAGGAAGGTGCGGCCAGGACCGGCGCCGAGATTGATCGAGGCGTCCTCCGTGTCCCTTGAAAGCTGCTGCAGCATGCTGACCGACGAGCGTACCGAAAAGGGAAGGCGGCGAATGAAGAAGGCCAGAATCAGGATGGCCGACGTGCCGGTCAGGATGATCGGCGGCTCGTTGTAGGTGACGATCAGTCCGACGCCGAGCACGATGCCGGGAACCGCGTAGGAGAACATCACCACACCGTCCAGCAGTCCGCCGAGCCGGCCGGGGCGGCGGACGATGATGTAGCCGACCGCGGTTCCGACGACCGCGCACATTGTCGTCGCGACGGTCGTGTAGAAGATCGTGTTTGAAAGCGGTGTCGCGATCGTGCGGAAGATGTGGACATAGTTCCCGAGCGTGAATTCGGCGACGAGCAGCGGCCCGTTCGCCTTCAGGAACGACGAGATCACGATATTGATGATCGGCATCAGTGCCAGTCCGACAAGCAGCAGAACGTAGGCACTGGCAAGAAGCCGTTTCAGTGGCCGCTGCTCTTGCATCGTCAGCGGCCGGATCGCGGCTGTGCCGTGTGCGTGGCGCGCGGCGAACCAGCGCTGCAGGAGCAGCGCGGCTGTCGTCACGGTCAGCAGCAGTACGGCAAGCGTGCTGGCCAGGACCGGTCGGCCGCCGAATTCGTTGACGAACTCGCCGTAGATCAGCACGGGCAGCACGCGGAACCGTTCGCCGATGATGATAGGCGTGCCGATGTCGGTGAAGGCGGCGACGAAGACGAGCAGCGCGCCGGCACTGATCGACGGAACAAGCAGCGGGAGGAGCACGGTGAAGAAGACGCGCAGTTCGCCGCTCCCGAGGTTGCGCGCGGCATCCTCTATCGACTGGTCGATCGACTTCAGCCCCGACGACACCATAAGGAATACGAACGGGAAAAACTGGAGTGTGAAGACAAGGACGATGCCAGGCGCCCCGTAGATCGAGGGAAGGGGAATGCCGAAGTCCGCCAAAGTCGATGTGATCAGGCCGCTCCGTCCGAAGAGGATGACCCACGAGTACGAACCGATGAAGGGTGGCGACACGAACGTCAGCACGACAGCCGCTCGCACGAAGCCACGGCCCCAGATATCATAGCGTGTGGCGAAATACGCAGCAGGCACACCGAAAAGGACAGCCAGAACGGTTGTCGCGGCGCTGACCTGGAGACTGTTGATCAGGGTCTGGTAGTAAAAGCGCTCCGAAAAGAATGTCTTGTAGTTCGCAAGCACGCTCGACTGCGCGTCCTTGCCCGAAAGGCTGAGGCCGATGATGTTGATGACGGGCATGACCAGCAGTGCGAAGAGCGCCACGAACACCAGCGCCGTGACGACCGGCCAGAAGCCCATCCGACGCGCGAGCCAGCCGCCGGCACGACTGTGGACAGCGCTCGTCATCGAGCTTCGACCGGAAAAAGCCAGAGTGCACCGGGCGGCAGCGAAAGGCCGACCCGGCTTCCTGGCATCGGGAGTTCCTGGCCCGCGCGGCCCGTGAGCGCCACTTGCGCGGTATGGCCGGGGGCAAGTTCGAGAACGAGGCGGATCGTTGCACCGTAGAACTGCGTGTCTGCGACCGTCGCATTCCAGCCGCCATCGATCGGGGTTCCCAGCACGAGGTCGTGGCTGCGGAACGCGATTTCGGCCTGCGGGCCAACTGCGGCGGCGCGGTCGGCGGGCACCGAAAGTCTGCCGCCGCCGGGCACTTCGTATACGGCCGCGCCAACTCGCGTGGCGGGCAGGAAGTTACTCTCGCCGATGAAGGACGCGACAAAGCGTGTCTGCGGCCTATGGAAGATCTCGACCGGGGTGCCGACCTGCTCGACATGACCGGCGCTCATTACGGCGACGCGATCCGACATCATCAGCGCTTCTTCCTGATCATGGGTCACATAGATCGTCGTGACCCCGATCTGGCGCTGCAGCGCCCGAATTTCACCACGCAGATGCACGCGCATTTCCGTATCGAGATTCGACAGGGGTTCGTCCATGAGCAGGACGTCCGGCTCGATCACGATCGCGCGCGCCAGCACGACGCGCTGCTGCTGTCCGCCGGAAAGCTCGCGCGGGCGGCGGTGGCCGAGATGTTCGAGCCGCATCATCGCGAGCATGCGGGCGACACGGTCGTTCACCTCGGCCTTGGGCAATCCCCGTGCGCGCAAGCCGTAAGCGATGTTGTCGATGACCGTCAGATGGGGAAAGATCGCGTAGTTCTGGAAGACCATCCCCGTATTGCGTCGGTGTGCGGGGACGTCATCGATGCAGGTATCGCCAAACAGGATGCGCCCGCCGCTCTGCGGCATGAACCCAGCGACAATGCGCAGCAGCGTGGTCTTGCCGCAGCCGCTGGAACCCAACAGCGTGAAGAACTCGCCCTTCGCGATCGATAGATCGACCTTGTCGACCGCCGTAACCTCACCGAACCTTTTGCTGACCTGCTCTATGCGGACCGAAGTCGACGCCATACCCGTGCCTCTGAAATTGAGTCGACTGATGGAATGCCGCCGCCCGGATCGCCGATCCGGGCGGCGGCAAGCCGTTCAGCTCTGTGTCTTGATGATGATCTGCTGCATCTTGTCGAGGATTTCCTTGCGGTTCTGTGCCGCCCAGCTCTCGTCATATTCGATGACCTTGAACTTGTCGGGTGCCAGCATCTCGGGGTGTGTCTTGACGCCCTTTACGGTTGGCCGGCGCCCGGGGAACTTCTCGGCGAGCTGGGTCTGCGCGTCGACCGTCAGCAGATAGTCGGCGAACAGCCGGGCTGCCTTCGGGTTCTGCGCTCCCTTGACGATAAACATGCCTTCCGGCTGCAGCAGCGTGCCGTCAGTCGGGTAGACAATGCCGGCATTGCCAGCGAGCACGTAGTTGAAGGCACCTTCCTCGTAGGTGACACCGATCGGATATTCGCCGCGGCCCACCTGCTGGAAAACGAGCGACGAGCGCAGCACGATGTTCATGTTGCGCGTCATGTCTTCGACGAGCTTCCATGCCGCATCGCCCTTGCCGTAGATCTGCAGCCATGTCGTCAGCGCGCCGAGCGACGAACTCGACTTCGACGGATCGGCATGTACGACCTTGCCCTTCCATTGCGGCTTGGCGAGGTCAGCCCATGTCTTCGGCGCCTGATCGGCCGGAACGAGCTTCTTGTTGTACATGATGACCATCGTGCTGGCGCCGAACGGCGTGTTGAAGCCGGCCGGATCGACCATCTTCGGCTCGACATTCGACATGTTCTTCGAGCGGTAGACGTCGAAGAGGTCGGGCGACGAAGACCCGGTATCGGAGAAGCCGCCCCACATGACGTCGCCGGCCGGCCGGCCGCGCTCGGCGCGGATGCGGTTGAGGAGTTCGCCGGTTCCTGCCTTGACGGTCGTTACCTTGATGCCGTTCTTCTCGCCGAACTCCTTGGTGAAATGGTCCACCATTTCCGACGGGTGCGAGGCATAGATGACGAGCTGCTTTTCGTGGTCTTGCGCCAGGGCGGCAAACGCCATGACGGAAAGTGCGCCGGCCAGCGCCAGCGTCCCGAACGATTTAATCACCGGTTTCCTCCCGAGGCTCACGTTGAACTCGCTAAATCGCCGGATGGCGATGTTGCGGTTTGATGTGTTTTTTGTGACAATAACGTGAATGGAATCGGTTCCACTGTCCAACGAATATGATTCCGCAGTGCAGCACGGCTGCCGTTCGCTCCTGCAAATTGGGAGATCCCAGATGACCCACTTGGGAATGGCTTTGTCGTGTAAAGCCGGTCGGCGAATTCACAAAAATGCGGCGATGGACTCCGGTTCTTGGCGGAACGGGGCGCCGAAGTGAAGGCACTCCTCACGTGACAGGCACCGGGCTCGATGCGCGGCTGTCAGTAGCGAGCGACATCGCACTGGAAGCTGGCAGACTCGCGATGGAGTGGTGGTCGGGCCAGCGCGCGCTGGGTACCACCTTCAAGGGGCGGCACGACTTCCTGACGCAGGCGGACGGAGCGGTTGAAACTCTGATCCGCGCGCGACTCGCGGCCGCCTTTCCCGAAGACTCATTTGTCGGCGAAGAGGGCGGTGGTGCTGGCGGCGGTCGCATGTGGGTTGTCGATCCCATCGATGGGACGTCGAATTTTGCGACGGGTGTCGCCGACTGGTGCATCTCGATAGCGTATGTGCAGGACGGGGTCCCGACGATCGGCGTGATTTTCGCGCCGGTCCTTGCCGAACTCTATGTCGGATGCATCGGGCGCGGCGCGACCAAGAACGGCACGGCTATTCGCGTCGCCGGGCCGGTGGATGTCGGCGCGGCGGTGCTTGACATCGACTGGAGCCCCTCGATTCCAAAGCCAGCATTCATCGGCCTGCTGGCGCGCGTGATGGAAGACGGGTTCGATTTCCGGCGGGCAGGATCCTGCGCGCTGGCACTGGCGCGCGTCGCCTGTGGTTCCCGGCATGGATACATCCAACTCTGGACGAAGCCGTGGGACGCGCTTGCGGGTGTTGTTCTGGTCCGCGAGGCGGGCGGCTATACGAGCCGTTTCGAGGACGGGCTCGACATTGCATGCGGGAATCCGATACTCGCATCAACGCCGGATCTCGCGCCGGCGCTTGTTCGGCTTTCCGGTATCGGGGCTGGTTAGCGCGGCGGGCGTGGCGATGCCGATGATGCATCGCGCGCGGTGGAGGGATAGGCTTCCCGACCATGGACGACGAGCGGATTCTGGGGAGGGGCGGTGGGTTCATCACTTCGCGCGATGTCGCGAGGCGCGCCGGCGTCTCTCGTTCGGCGGTATCGCGGACCTTCACGCCGGGCGCGAGCGTTTCGCCACGTATGCGCCAGCGTGTACTGAAGGCCGCCGAAGAGCTGGGCTACCGCGTCAACCGGCTGGCCCAAAGCCTGATCAGCGACCGTTCGATCCTGGTCGGTGTCCTGGTGGCAAACATGTCGGCGCCCTACATGGCGCGGCAGCTTGAGGCGCTTAGCCTCGCGCTGCTGCAGGAAGGCATGCAATGCCTGCTGCTGAACGCGGCAGCGACCGAAAGTCACGGAATTTCCGAACTGATCGAGCGAATTCTCGAGTTTCGCGTACGTGCCATTGTCGTGATGTCGGGCGCACCCCCCACTTCGATCGTCAAGGAATGCTTGGCCAACGGCGTGCGGGTCATCCTCGTCAACAAACTAATCGAAGGCGCAGTGACCGACACGATCCTGACGGATGATGCGACCGGCGCACGCCTGGCCGCCGGTCGGCTGATCGACGATGGCTGCCGGCGGCCGGCAATCATCAGCAGCGGTGCCGGCACGCATAGTCTTACGCGCCGGACCGACGCGGCGCTGGCGCGTTTCGCCGAGGCCGGCCTGTCACCCGTCGTCTGGGCAAAAGGGACGACCACTTACGAGACCGGTGCACGTGCTGCGCGCGAAACGCTGGCTGATCGCGGCGTCGATGGTGCGTTCTGCGTCACCGACTTTCTTGCGCTTGGCTATCTGGATGCGGCGCGGGCGGAGATGGGGCGGCGTGTGCCGCAGGATCTGAGCGTCGTCGGGTTCGATGACATCCCGCAGGCGTCCTGGGACAGCTACCGGATGACGACGCTCCGCCAGCCGGTGGGGACTCTCATTGATGCAATCATGCGGGCGATCCTGCGCGATGCGACTGGCAGCAAGCCAGTCGAAGACCTGCTGCCGGTTGAACTTGTCGAGCGTTCGACGACGCGGAAATAGCGTCTCTTGCCTATTTTGCACTCGTGTGCAAAATTCCATTCGACCAAGGCGTAAGGTCGGCGTCCCGGAAGGGCGAACTGGCCGCCGACGAAATGGGAGAAGACGCACTTCATGGCTATCGAAGCTCCTGTCCATGCCAGGCCAGCGATCAGCCTGATCGCCGAAGACCTCCCGCCACACGGAGCCAAGATCTATATCGGCGACACCGATGCCGCGCGCGACGTGGCGCTGCTGCGCCAGCATGGCATTGCGACCGTGATCAACTGCGCGGTCAATCTCGACATCAATTACGTCGGCGAGCCGGCGCACCCGGCGACCGAAACGATGCTCGCAGCAGGGACGGGCCCGGTGCGGATTTACAAGCTTGGCCTGATCGACGGTCCGGGCAATCCGGCGACGATGCTGCTTGCCGGCTACTACATGATGAGCGGCGCCATGCGTCAGGAGTTCCCGGACAAGCCGAGCTATCCGCGCCGAGAGCGGGGCAACATCCTTGTTCATTGCCGCGGTGGCCGCA
This sequence comes from Tagaea sp., assembly GCA_965279525.1. Taxonomy (GTDB): domain Bacteria; phylum Pseudomonadota; class Alphaproteobacteria; order CACIAM-22H2; family CACIAM-22H2; genus Tagaea. The sequence goes on from CBDIIB010000003.1 coordinate 404,594, forward strand.
GCCGCTCGGTAGCATTGGTGGCGCTTTACCTACACGTCGAATTGCCAGGTCGATTCCCGACGGTAGACGCGGCGATCGCGCATATCCGCCAGCACCGCGAACTGCACCCTGACGAATGGTTCGAGACTCCGAACCCGCTTCTGCAGGAAGCGGCCGAGCGCTCGGCCGGCTGGATCCGCAGGATTGCCGAAGAGGGAGGGCATTAGCAACATGGCCCACCTGAAGGTCGACGCAGTTTCCAAGCAGTTCGGCACGTTCCGCGCGGTCGATGACGTCTCGCTCGACGTGCGGGACGGCGAGTTCCTGGCCGTGCTCGGTCCGTCCGGTTGCGGCAAGACGACGCTGCTGCGCCTCATCGCCGGGTTCGAAGAGGTTTCGGCGGGCCGCATTGCGATCGGCGATCGCATCATGTCCTCGGCAGCAGTGCATCTGCCGCCGGAGCAACGGCGGATCGGCATCGTTTTCCAGTCCTACGCGCTTTGGCCGCACATGACAGTGTCGGAGAATGTCGGATACAGCCTGAAGGTCGCCGGTGCTGCGCCCGACGAACGGCGCAGGCGGGTCGATGACGCGCTGGCGATGGTCGGGCTTGCCGGTTTCGGCGGGCGTCGGCCGTCGATGCTGTCGGGCGGCGAACGCCAGCGCGTGGCGTTGGCGCGCTGCCTGGTCGCGGCTCCTTCGCTGATTCTCCTCGACGAACCGCTCGCCAATCTCGACGTCCATCTGCGGGCCGCGATGGAGGACGAGTTCACCGATTTCCACCGGCGTACCGGCACGACGATGTTCTACATCACGCACGACCAGTCCGAAGCGATGGCGCTTGCCGACAGGATCGCGGTGATGGATCACGGGCGCGTCGTACAGGTCGCGACACCACTGGAACTTTATCGCGAACCGGCCACAGAGATGGTCGCGGGATTTATCGGCCAGGGCATGGTCGTGCCGGCCGAAATCCGCTCCGTCGAGCCGGGCGGCCGATGCCACGCGCGAATATTCGGACACGACGTCGCCGTGCGCTGCCGCGTCGACCAGAAGCCAGTGACTGCCGGGAAGGTCTGCGTCCATCCGCGCGAACTGGCGGTCGTTCCGGCCGGTAGCCCGGGTGTCGCCGCCCGTGTGCGCCGGATCGTCTATCGCGGCGGCTATCTGCGCGCCGAGGTGGCGCCGCACGCCGCCCCGGACCTGTCTCTCAATATCGAAGTCGTCGATCCGCAGGCCCTGCGCCCCGATCTCGACGTTTCGGTCACGCTGAACGACGGCTGGGCAATCCCGGCGACCGGCATTTAGACGCAAACGAAAACGAAAACGCAATGGAGGAAACGATGAGAAGGATCCTTGGCGCCATTGTCTGCCTCGTCTCCTGGACGGCTGTCGCCGTAGCCCAGCAGCCGAGCGGAAAACTGGTCGTCTATACCTCACAGCAGCCTGATGTTGCCCAGCAGACCGTCGACGCCTTCAAGGCAAAGAATCCGAGAGTTGATGTCGAGTGGACCCGCAACGGTACTGGTCCGCTGATGAACGTGCTGCGCGCCGAGATCACCGCAGGCGATGTGAAGCCTGACATCCTTTTCGTTGCTGACGAGATCAACCTCGGTCAGCTCAAGATCGAGAAGCGGCTGCTCGCCTATCCCGAGGCGAATGTCGCGATTTACAACAAGGTCTTTCACGATCCGGACAAGTTCTATTTCGGCACAAAAGTCGTTGCGACTGGCATCGCGTACAACACGCGCGCAGCCAAAAAGCCGACCAGCTGGTGGGACCTGACCAAGCCTGAGGTAAAAGGGCAAGTCGCCGTGCCGAGCCCGCTGTTCTCGGGCGCAGCCCTTGCCGTGCTGCATGCTTTCCTGGAAGCGCCCGGTCTCGGTTGGGACTATTACCGCGCAATGTCGAAGAACGGTGTCGTGCCGCAGGGCGGGAACGGGCCGGCTTTGAACGCCGTTTCCGGCGGGCGCGCGCTTTACGGCATCATTGCCGACGGCGACGTGTTCCGTGCAAAGGCTGAAGGCTCGCCGGTCGATCTCGCTTATCCGGTCGAGGGTGTTTCTTTCATCACCGAGCCGGTGGCGATCATGTCGACCGCCCGAAACGTACCCGCTGCAAAGGCCTTCATCGATTTCCTCGTCTCCAAGGAAGGCCAGGAACTTGTCGCCAAGCAAGGGAATCTCGCGATCCATCCTGACGTGGCATCGCCACCCGGGTTCCCGAAGCTCTCCGAGATCAAGCTGCTGCCGATCGACGCGAAGAAGGCGATCACCAACGACAGCGAGGTGAAGAAGACCTACACCTCGATCTTCGGCGGCTGACGACTTATGGCCAGCGAAGCGGCCATCGATCCGGCACCCAGGTTTCTGGACCGCATCGGCGCGCGCCGATGGACGGTCTCGGAAGCCTGGGTGCTTGTCGGCCTCTTCGGGTTCGTGCTTTGCCTATCGCTCGCACCGCTCGGGCGCCTGCTGTCGGAAGCGCTGATGCCGGGCGGCGAATTCAATCTTTCGCGCCTTGCTCGTCTGTACGGCGAAGGGGTTGTATGGCGCGCGACGATGAACACGCTCCAGATCGCAGCGGGCGCCACGGTCATTGCCGTCATACTCGGGGTTGCGATGGCCAGCGTCATCGCGGTTACCGATGTGCGCGGCAAGGCAGCAATCGTGTTCTGCTTCATCCTGCCGTTGATGATTCCGCCGCAGGTGAGCGCTTTGGCCTGGCTCCAGGCCTTGGGACCTTCAAGCACACTGCTGGGTATGGTCGGTCTCGCACCGCCGCCAGGTTCGCCCCACCCGCTCTTTTCGATGTGGGGCATCATCATCCTGCTTGGCATGCACAACGCGCCTCTGGTTTTTCTTGCCACCCGGGCAAGCATGCGCGCCGTTCCCGCCGATCTCGTGGATGCTGCCCGCTCGAACGGGGCAGGGCCGTTCACGACGATGCGCACCGTAATCCTGCCGCTTGCAAGTGCCGGTCTGATCTCAGGCGGCGCCATTGCCTTTGTTTCAGCGGCGGGGAACTTCGGCATCCAGGCGATGCTCGGTATCCCGGCGCGAATCCCGACGCTGATCACGCTTATCTTCCAGCGCCTTTCGGATTTCGGGCCGAGCGTCCTCGCCGACGCGGCTGCCCTGGCACTCGGCCTTGCGGTCATCGCGATCTGCGGACTTGGCCTGCAGAGCTGGCTGATCCGCCGACGCGACCTGCGGGTTACCGGGACGGGCGCCCAATTCCTCGAGTTCCGGCTCGGGCGGTGGCGCACTGCGACTGCGGCTATCTGCTGGATCGGCATTGCAGTCGTACTGTTCATTCCTCTCGGCGCCCTCCTGACCGCAGCTCTGGTACGCGCATACGGCTTGCCTCTTTCCTGGGAGACGCTGACCTTCCGGCATTTCGCCAATGCGCTTTTCAATCACACCGCAATCCGCCGCGCATTCCTGACCAGCCTGTCGCTGGCGACGATGACGGCCGTCATCCTGATGGCCGTGGCGATCCCGCTCGGCTACTTCCTCACTTGGCGAAAGAGTCTGGCGGTCCGTCTCCTCAGCCTTTCCGCCGAACTGTCCTATGCACTTCCGGGCGCGGTCATCGCGATCGCTGCGATCCTCTTTTTCCTGAAACCGCTTCCCTTCATCGGGATCAGTCTGTACGGCACGATCTGGATCATCCTTGCAGCGTACCTCGCCAACCGGCTGCTGCTGGCACTGCGTCCGACCGTGAGCGGCTTCCTTCAGATCGATCGGGCTCTCGACGAGGCAGCCCGCGTCGCCGGTGCAGGCTTCTTGCGCAGCCTCAAGGACGTGCTGCTGCCTATGGTTGCCCCGTGCGCGGCGGCGGGGGCAATTCTTGTCTTCCTCACCGCACTCGCCGAGATCCAGGTTTCGATCCTGCTGGTGTCATCGAGCGCGCGTACCATCGGTTCGATCGTCTATTTCCTCGAGGAAAGCGCTTCGTCCAGCCTTGCGTCGGCCGTCGGCGTGCTGATCGTCGTCGCGGTGTTTCTGCTGATGCTTGCAGCCTCGATGCTCCGCGGCCGTCTCCCTCGCGGAGTATTGCCTTGGGAACCGTGAACGCCGCCGAAATCCAGAACAAGAGTGAGGATACCGAATGTCTCGCCTGACCATCGTGAGCGGCCTCGGCGGCAAGTTGCCGGCGTGTTTCCTTGTCGAAACGGCCGGTGCGCGCATCCTGCTCGACGTCGGCGAGGGACCCGAACCGGGTGTGCGTCCCAACATCGAGCCGGTCGGCAAGGTCGACGCGATCGTGATTTCGCATGCGCACGAGGACCATGCCGCAGCGCTCGATCTTGCGCCCGACCTCGGCAATCCGCCGATCTATGCCACGTCCGGGACCTGGGCAAACATCAAGAATTGTCCAGTTCCGGCTGAACGGCGGCGCTTGCTGCCGTTGCGCGGTTCTGCCGAGATTTCTGGCGCACGCGTCGTCACCGGCCGCTGCGGTCATGCACCGGGTGGCATCTGGCTGCATTTCGACGTCGGCGGCGGATTTCTCTACACCGGCGACTGGAGTGCCGAATCCAAGGTTTATCCCTTCGACATGCCGCCGGAGGCGGCGACCGTCGTCCTTGATGCCTCTTACGGCGATCGGGACGAAACGCTCGACGACCAGGTCGCGGCCTTGGGCGGGATGCTCGGCGAAGGGGCCGTGCTGCCGATCCCGATCGGTGGTCGTGGGCCGGAGATGGCGCTACGGCTTGTCGAACTCGGTCATGTGAAGCCGCATCTGTGCCCGGAGGTGCGCCGGCAGGCGGAGAGCATTGCCTCCGGCGTCGATGATGCGGCATCGCCCGCCGCCCGGGCAGCACTGGCAGACCTGTTGCGCAGCGGCCTGCCCGACAGGCCTGACCCAAGGGGGATCACGATCTGCGGCGACTCCAACGCCGAAGGCGGCCTCGCCGCGGAACTTTTCGCCAAGTGGCTCGGTTCGACGCCGTTCATCTTCACCGGGCACGTACCAAAGAAGACCCCGGCCCATGGCGCGATCGCTGAAGGGCGGGCGCGCTGGCAACGGTGGAACACCCATCCACGGCGCAGCGACAACGTAATGCTTGCGCGCGCGATTGGTGCACGACAGGTCATTCCGGCATTCACCGACCTCGCGGGGCTCGTCGAATTGCCCCGGGAACTCGCGCCTGCGCCGATGCTGCGGGCCTACAATATCGAACTGATCTGAACTCGTCGCCGCTTGCGGGGCGGCTGGACAATCGTACAATGGCCCCAAGAGGGCCAATTCCGTGAGCAGCAAACTTGACGATGCCGCCCGGGCGGCGTGGTTGTACTTCGTCGCCGGGAACACTCAGGATGACATCGCCAAGAAGATGTCGGTTTCGCGCCAGACTGCGCAGCGGCTTGTCTCGCTGGCGGTCAGCGAGCGGCTCGTGCGCGTCACGCTCGAGCATCCGATCGCCGCTTGCATGGAACTCGCCGAAGAGATCCGCCGGCGTTTCGGGATAGCGAATTGCGATGTGTCGCCATCGGACACCGGTTCGGCTGCCGCCGGTCTCGGTGCGATCCATTCAGCGGCACGCGCGATCGAACGCTGGCTCAGTGCCGACAAGCCGGTCGTCATGGCACTGGGTACCGGACGCTCGATGCGCGCGGCGGTCGACCAAGTTGCCGAGATGGAATGTCCGCAGCACAAGCTCGTATCGCTGGTTGGCAACATTTCGGCCGACGGCTCGGCGAGCTATTACGATGTCATCTCGTATCTGGCCGGGCGAGTGAAAGCGCATTACTACCCGATGCCGCTGCCGGTGATCGCACGCTCGGCGGAAGAGCGGCGCCTGCTGACAGAGCTTGCCACCGTTCGTTCGGTTGCGGATCTGGCGCGTGGCGCCGACGTCGCTTTCATCGGTATCGGACATATCGGTGCCAATGCGCCGCTACGCGAAGACGAGTTCATCTCCGACGTCGAACTCAGCGAATTGGTTTCAGCCGGCGGGGTCGGTGAGATCGTCGGATGGGTATTCGATGCCGGCGGCAAGGTCCTGGCCGGCCGGACCAACGCGCGCGTGGCGAGCGTGCATGTCGGCAGCCTTGGTGGAGCACGCATTGCGGTCGCGACAGGCGTGCGCAAAGTCGCGGCGATCCGGGGCGCGCTTGCAGGGGGCCTTGTCACCGGGCTGGTCACCGATGAAGCAACGGCAAGGCTTATCCTTGCCGACGGGTCGCTCAAGCCGTAGGACCCTGCTGCTGCTTGACTTATTCAGATTTGAGCATTAGCTCTTTTGTAGGGCAAATGCCCAAATCTTTCATCGAAGAGCCCCGCAATGTATCTCGAACGGTTCAAACTCACCGGCCGCAATGCCGTCGTCACTGGTGGCGGGCGCGGTATCGGGCTTGCCTGTGCCGACGCACTCGGCGAGGCCGGCGCCTCACTCGTGATTGTCGATCGCGACGCGGCTGTTGCGGAAGAAGGGGCCGCTTTCCTGCGCGGCAAGGGATACAAGGTCGCGACCCATCTTCTCGACGTGACGGACTCGCGCGGTGTCGACGCGTTTGCCGACGCGACGGTCGCGCGGCTCGGACATATCGACATCCTGGTGTGCAATGCCGGCATCGCTCGTAGCGGCACGCCGGCCGAGCTGGTGGAGGACGAGCACTGGCGCAACGTCATCGACGTGAATCTAAACTCGGTTTTCTGGTGCTGCCGCTCATTCGGCCGACACATGCTCGCCGCCGGGCGCGGTGCCATTGTCAATGTCGGCTCGATGTCGGGGTTTATCGTCAACAGGCCGCAGCCGCAGAGCTACTACAACGCCTCGAAGGCGGCCGTGCACCACCTGACCAAGTCCCTGGCGGCGGAGTGGGGTGCGCGCGGCGTGCGCGTCAACGCGGTGGCACCGACCTATATCAACACGCCGCTCAACAAATTCGTCGAGGACGATCCGGAGATGGCGGCGGCCTGGCTCGGCGGCACGCCGATGGGCCGGATGGGCGAGGTCGAGGAGATTGCTTCGGTCGTGCTGTTCCTCGCGTCCGACGCTGCGAGCCTGATGACCGGCAGCATCGTCGTGGTCGATGGCGGCTACACCAGCTGGTAGGCCGGATCAGGCAAGCAACTTGATCAGCCTTTCGACCAGCGCCGGCGGACCGACGATCAATGGCTGGCGCACCGGAAACCCGTAGTCCGGTTTCAGCAGTGGCGCGATATCGAACGGCGAGCCGTCGAGATAGCGCTCGATGTGCCCAAGTGCCCGGGTGAAGGGCAGGGCCGGGGCCATGTCCCACAGATAGCAGGGGCCCGTGATGATCGCTTCGCACCGCCCGGTCGCAAGCGTCATCAGGTGATAGAGGTTGGAGCCGAGATTGTGAAGTCGGTGGTCGCGCACCCGTCTCACATCGACGTAGTCGTGTATTGCTGTGATCATGATGTTGCGCGTGTCGTCGGCGATGCGCTGTGTCGGCTGGCGTAGCGGCTTGCCATTGCGCGTGGAAACGCCGCCCTCGCAGACATAGGTCTCGCCGACCACGGGGAAATGCAGGTAGCCGGCAACCGGATCTGCCCCACGCAGCAGACCCATTCCGACACCCCACACCGGCAGTCCGCGTGCGAAGGACGCAGTGCCATCGAGCGGATCGATCGCCCACTGCCATTCGGCGTCGGGCAGGTGAGATGCCTTCTCCTCCTCGGAGATGACGCCGTAGCCCGGCGTGAGGCGCTTGAGCGTGGCGAGCGCATGCGCCGACGCGCGCTGGTCGGCCAGCGTCACCGACGACCCGTCGAGCTTGTCCTGTGCCTCGATGGCGCCATGCAGCGGAAGCGTGATCGCTTCGTAGTCTTGGAAAAACTCGGCCGCAAACCCGGCGTAGTAATCCGCCATGTCAGGACATTCCCTTTACGAGAAACTTCTGCGTGGCGAAGCAGAGGATAACGACAGGCAGGATCGCCACGACGCCCAGTGCCGACACCTCGCCCCACAGGATGCCGCGCTCTGTCTTGAAGAACACGACTGCGGTCGAGATCATGTTGACGTTGGAGGCGCTCAGGAACAGCGCATAGGTGAATTCGTTCCATGCTGCCAGGAAACACATCGTGCCGGTCGCGAAAATCCCGGTCCGCACCTGCGGCAGCACGACACGCCAGAGCGCGCCGAAGCGGCTGCAGCCGTCGAGCATCGCCGCTTCCTCGAATTCCGGTCCGATGGCCGCAAAGTAGCTGCGCATCATGATCACGACGAAGGGGAGGTTGAACACCATGAACGCGAGCACAAGGATCGTGTAGGTGTCGAGCAGATGGAACGTGATGCCGATGATGTAGAACGGGATGACGAGTGCGATCGACGGGAAGATGCGCGACGACAGGATCGTAAAGACAACGAACTCTTTGCGCCGGAAGGAGAACTTGTGGAGCGCGTAGGCCGCGACCGTGCCGAGCACGAGGCACACCGCAACATTGGTGATCGACACGATCAGGCTGTCGACGACGAACTTGTGCAGCCCGTACTGGACAATGGCGGCTCGATAATTGTCGAAGGTCGGTTCGAACAGGATGCGGGCAGGCTCATAGAGCATGGCGCGCGTCTTGAGGGACGTCAGAAGCATGAAAACGATCGGAAAGACCGAAAACATGCAGGCCAGGGAAAGCCAGAAATAGTCCCGGGTACGGTGATCGCGGATCATCCTTGGTGCCCCCGGCGGCCGATTGCCATCATCGCGACAGACAGAACCGTCGTGATGACGACGAGAATGATCGCGGCCGCCCCGGCGAGGCCGACCGAGCCGATCGTGAAGGCAGTCTTGTAGACGTAGAGCGGAAGGATCGTCGTGGCATTGCCCGGTCCGCCGTCAGTCAACGCGTAGATTGGCCCGAATGCCTGGAAAGCAAGGATCGCTTGAAAGAGGCTGCTGCCGATCAGCACCGGCCAGAGTTGCGGCATGACGATGCGCCAGAAGACCTGGCGGTCCGTGCAGCCGTCGAGCCGGGCGGCTTCGAGAGGCTCCGGCGCGATGTTGCGCAGGCCGGCCAAAAGCATCAGTGCGGAGAGCGGGAAGTGCATCCACACCAAGACGACGATGACGGAGGTCAGCGCCCAAGTCTGACCGAGCCAGACAATCTTGTAACCGAGCAGCGCCTGGGCCGCCGCGTTGACGATGCCAAAGTCGTAGCTGAGCATCAGTTTCCACATCAGGCCGGCGATCGCAGGATTGACGGCCATGGGCATGATGATCAGCGTCGTGGCGATGTATTCGAAGCGCAGCTTCTTGTTCAGCAGCACGGCCACGCCGAGGCCGAGTGCCGTCTTCAGCACGACACTGACCGCTGCGACGATCAGGCTGAGGCGGATCGACGGCCAAAACTCGACCTCGCGGCCCGAGAACAGGCGCCGGTAGTTCGCGAGGCCGACGAACTCATGGTCGGCCCAGTCGTAGCCGATCTCGAAGGACGTGAGACTGATATAGCCGAGCAGCGCCACCGGCACGCTGCTCAGAAGTACAAGCGGCAGGGCGGTTGGCGTGATCCAGAGCCAGATGTTCGAGAGCCTGTTCATCCCGCCGCAGGTGCGACTAACTTCCCTTCTTGATGCGCTGCGAGATCTGCTCCAGTTCGGGAACAGCGCCTGCCAGAGCGGCTTCGGGCGTCATCTTCTTGAGCAGTGCCTGGCCGGCATAGTAACCGGCAACCTGATGGATCTTGGTCGATTCCATCGTCGCGGGTACCCAGTTGCGGCCCGTCGCCAGCAGATTGCCGGCGGCGTCGAGGCTGTCCTTCAGCGCCTTGGCGAGATCCGGATCGTTTCGGACGAACGTGGCGTCAGTCAGGACGGAGAGGCGCGAAGGCACACCGCCCTTGGCGAGATTCTCCATCGCTTTCGCTTTCGACGTCATCCACGCGACGAAAGCCCAGCCGGCGTCCTTCTGCCGGCTGTTGCTCGGCAGGCCGAGACTCCATCCGCCGATGGGGCCGAAACGCCCTTCCGGCCCGCGCGGCGGCGCGACATAACCGATCTTGCCGACGACCTTGGACTTTGTCGCGTCGACAAGCCAAGGCTGCAGGGACGTTGCATCAAACCACATCGCGGTCTTGCCGGACGCAAAGGCCGAAACGGCGGCATCCCACGTATAGGTCTCGATATCGGGCGGCGCGTTCGAGAGGAGATCGAGGAGATACTTGAGCGAGGCCAGCGTCTGAGGCGTATTGATCTTAACGTCCCAAGTCTTCTGGTCGAGGATGGCGCCGCCAAAGGCCGGCGTGAACAGGTCCCAGCTCAGCGCGAGAGTGCGTCCCGTCTCGGCGCGCATCGAGATGCCGTAAAGGCCCGGTTCCTTGTTCTGGAAGAACCGAGCCGTCTCGAGCAGGTCCTGCATCGTTTCGGGCGGCTTGCGACCGTATTTCTCGAAGAGATCCTTGCGGTAGGAGACGAAGAACGTCTCGCCGGCGATCGGGACGCCGACCGTCAAGCCGCCGATCGAGCCGAGGCCACTTCGATAGGCGACGTGGATGTCTTCGAAATCGTAATCCGAGGGTGTTGCGTCGGCATTCTTCAAGAACGGGCCTAAGTCCGTCAACATCCGCTTAGCGCCGTATTCGGCCAGGGCGGTGCCGCGGACCATATAGACGTCGTACGAGGAATCGCGCGCGGTCTGTGCGAGCAGCTGCTTGGACATGATCTCGCCGCCGCCGACAGTTTCCCATACGACCTTGATGCCGGTCGCCCGTTCGAAATCCGGCGTCATCGCCTTCATCGCGTCGGAGGCAGGATGGGAGATTGCGAGCACGCGGATCGATGCGCCGTCATGCTTGCCTTTGATGGCCTTTTGCCAGCCTTCGAAATCAGCAGCTCGGGCACCCGCGGGAAAAGCTGCACCTGCGGCAACGAGGCCGCCTGCGAGGATGAGGGCGCGTCGGGAAATCGACATGTTTCCTCCTTGATTTCTACGATTTGAGCATTTGCCCTATGTTAGGGCGTATGCTCACAAATCGCTCCGACAATGTCAATGCTCGCGCGGATTCTGTCCCCTGCGGCCCTGGCGCGGCGTGCCTATACGTGTTCGCCGCGGAAGTCGCGGATCACGCGCGTTGCTCCGACTGCCCGCAGCGGGTGGGTATCATCAATTTGCGCGGCGTGCTGGTCTATGCCGACCGTCTCGACGCCTGCCGCTACGCCCGCGCGCACGCCGGCAGCGGAGTCTTCGTAGACGCGTGCGGCTCCAGCCTCGACACCGAGCTGCGCCAGCGCGGTCAGATAGGGAAGGGGATCGGGCTTGCCGCGCGCCAGTTCGTCGCCGATCACCAGTGTGCCGAACACCGCCAGCAGCCCGAGCCGGCCGAGGATCAATTCGGCGTTTGCGCGCGGCGCGTTGGTAACCGCGGCGATGGCAAGGCCAGCCGCTCGGGCGCGGTCGATGAGGTCGCACACGCCTGGCGTGGGCTCGATCGAAGCGAGGAGGCTGCGGAAGAGCGCTTCTTTGCGCTCGGGCAGCGCGCGCGCGATCGCCGGATCGAGCATGGGAAAGTTCCGCCCTACGATGGCGTCGCTGGTCAATCCGATGAAATCTCGCGCATAGCGTACCGGATCGATCGTCAGCCCGAGCTCGCGATGGATACGCGTCCAGGCTTCGTAGTGAACGGCCTCCGTGTCCGTCAGCGTTCCGTCGATATCGAAGAGCAGGGCACGCAGGCGAGAGACGGGTGGCGCCATATTATGTAACTTTCCTACATTTCGTGTTGCCCACATTAATGCCAGAAAAACTGCTTGATTCACCACTTATTACGAGTATATGACAGCTCAAGAATGAGATGCGGGGTCGATTTTTGATCGATCCCCGTCAATATGTAACAAAAATACATCCTCGGGAGGGACCATGATCCGGAAATCATTCGCTGTAGCGGCCCTGGTGTTCGGCATTCCGCTGACGCCGGCACACGCCCAAGGCAGCCTCAACCTATCCTGCTCCGTGCAGGTCGAGTGGTGCCAGGCCGTGGCCACGAACTTCCAGAAGGCGACCGGCATCAATGTCGCGATGACGCAGCGCGGCTCGGGCGAGGCGCTCGCCCAGCTGCGCGCCGAGGCGCAGAACCCGCGCACTGACGTGTGGTTCGGCGGCACCGGCGACCCGCACCTGATTGCAGCCGAGGAAAACCTGACAGTCGACTACAAGTCGGCCGCAAACGGCCAGCTCCAGGCTTGGGCGTTGCGCCAGTATGAAATTTCCAAAGGCCGCTCGATCGGCATCTATTCGGGCGCCATCGGCTTCGGGTTCAATACCGAACTGCTTGCCAAGAAGGGCCTGCCGGCCCCGGCCAGTTGGGCCGACATCCTGAAGCCGGCCTACAAGGGCGAAATCCAGATCGCCAACCCGAACTCGTCGGGCACGGCCTATGTCGTGATCGCCACACTCGTCCAGCTGATGGGCGAGCCCAAGGCATTCGAGTATCTCGCCGCCATGCACAAGAACGTCAATGCGTATGCGCGTTCGGGCACCGGTCCGATCAAGGCGGTGGCGCGCGGCGAGACGGCCGTGTCGCTGTCGTTCGTCCACGACGCGGTGACCGAGTCCAATGCCGGGTTCCCGGTCGGCTGGGCCACGCCGAGCGAAGGCACGGGCTACGAGATCGGCTCGATGTCGATCGTGCGCGGGGCGCGCAACATCGCGCAGGCGCGCCGCTTCTACGACTGGGCGCTGACGCCGGAGGCCCAACGCTTGGGCTACGAAGCCGGTGGCCAGTTGCAGATGCCCTCGAACAAGGCAGCACCGCTACCGCCAAAGGCACCGGACCTGTCGAAGTTGAAGCTCGTCGAGTACGATTTCGTCAAGTATGGCCAGGCCGCAGAACGCCGCCGCCTGCTGGCGAAGTGGGACGCCGAGATCGGCTCGCTGCCGCGCTGAACCACGCAACGGCGGCCGGGCCCGGAACGCATCGATGAAGCGCCTCGACCCGGCCGTTGTCTGGTGGCTCCTCGCCACCGTTGGCTTCGCCATCCTGCCTTGGCACATGGCACAGGAGCCGCGGCCGATCGCTGGCTATTTCGCGGCCTTCGCAGCGGACGAGGATTCCGCCGCCGCGCTTGCACAGATGCTGGTCTTCGGGCGTTGGTGGTTCTGGCCAGTTGCTGCCTCACTCGTCCTTGCGTTACCCGCCTTCGTGCCTGATTTGCCGCGCCCACGGCGGGCGCGCTGGCTTTTGGCGGCAGGGCTCGCCGGGCTTGCGGCGGTGATCCTGCAAGGCTGGTTCGTTGGCGTGCGCGGCTGGAGCTACAACTGGCTCGAGACCGCGTTCGGCGTGATCGATGGCCGGCAGTTCGGCATCGGTTGGGGCGGTTCCCTTGCCTTCTTCGCCTTCATGCTGATGGCGACGGACGGGCTGGCATTGAAGGGTCGCTTCGGCGGCGACAGATTCGTATCGGCGAGCGTAGGCATCCTCGTCGCTTCGATCGCGATTTTTACCGTGTGGCCGGTGCTCACGCTGCTTGGCCAGATATTCACCGCACCTGCTGACCAGACGCTGCTTGCCGCGACTGCCGACCGGCTGTTCGCGCCGAAGATATGGAGTCTCGCCTGCGTCGTGTCGGGATCGAGCTGCGGCGTGGCGTGGAACACGATCGTGCTTGCACTTGCGACCGCGACCTGCGCCACGCTGCTCGGGCTCGCCTTCGCGCTGATCGCGACGCGCACCGGCTTCAAGCTGAAGCGCCCGTTGCGCCTGCTCACGGTGTTGCCGATCATCACGCCGCCCTTCGTCATCAGCCTCGGCCTGATCCTGATCTTCGGCCGCTCGGGCCTGGTCAACCAAGCGGCGAGTTCCTGGTTCGACGTCGAACTCGGCCGCTGGATCTATGGCTTCGACGGCGTGCTGCTCGCCCAGGTCTTCAGCTTCACGCCGACGGCCTTCCTCGTGCTGATCGGCGTGGTCGAGGGTATCTCGCCGACGATGGAGGAAGCCTCGCAGACACTGCGGGCCAGCCGCATGCGCTCGTTCCTGACCGTCACGCTGCCGCTGATGCGCCCCGGCCTCGCAAACGCCTTCCTCATCGTGTTCATCGAGAGCATTGCCGATTTCGGCAACCCCATCGTGCTCGGCGGCTCGTTCGGCGTGCTGTCGACCGAGATCTTCTTCGCCGTTGTCGGCGCGCAGGCCGATTTCGGCCGCTCGGCCACGCTTGCCTCGATCCTGCTTGTTTACGCGCTCGCAGCGTTCTTCCTGCAGCGGCGCGTCGTCGGACGAGGCTCCTACGTCTCGATGTCGGGCAAGGGGGATGCCGGCCTCGCGTCCCCGTTGCCCGTGCCGGTGGAGCGCGCTGCCTACGCGCTTGCCCTGCCGTGGGCGGCATTGACGGTCACGGTCTATGCATTGGCACTTGCCGGCGGCTTCGTCACGGTGTGGGGCCGCGACTGGACGCCGACGCTCTCGCATTTCAGCCGAGCTTTCGCGGTCGAGTTTGGCCCAGCCGGAATCATCTGGGCGGGCGGGGCGTGGAACTCGTTCTGGACGACGATCCAGCTCGCCAGCATCGCCGCCCCGCTGACGGCCGGTATCGGTCTGCTCGCGGCCTGGATTCTGGCGCGCCAGCGCTTCGCCGGGCGCGGCATGCTCGAATTCGCGCTGATGCTCAGTTTCTGCGTGCCGGGCACGGTAATCGGTGTTGCCTACGTCCTGACCTACAACATTCCGCCGGTCGAGATCACCGGCACGGCCGCGATCCTCGTGGCGTGTTTCGTGTTCCGCAACATGCCGGTCGGCGTTCGCTCGGGCCTCGCAGCGATTAGCCAACTCGACAAGAGCCTCGACGAGGCTTCGTCGACATTGCGCGCTTCGACCGCGCGCACGCTGCGCAAGGTGGTTTTGCCACTGCTCAAGCCCGCAATCGTCACGGCACTGATCTACAGCTTCGTTCGAGCGATGACGACCGTCAGCGCCGTCATCTTCCTCGTTTCGGCGCAGCACGAGATGGCAACCGTCTACATCATCAACCGCGTCATCAACGGCGATTACGGCATCGCGATCGCCTACGCGACTGTTCTGATCGTCCTGATGATGGTGGCGATCGGACTCATCCAGCTTCTGGTCGGCCGGCGGCGCATCGGCCGGCGCAGTTCCGATCCCATCCCGCACGCCGCCGGAGCGCAAGCATGACCGACAGCACCCGCAAGAACGCCGGCGTCCGGCTCGATGGAATCGTCAAGCGCTACGGCAGCGTCGTGGCCGTCAAGAAGCTGTCGCTGGACATTAAACCGGGCACGCTCGTCACGCTGCTCGGCCCATCAGGCTGTGGCAAGACAACATTGCTGCGCATGGTCGCGGGACTTGAAGTACCCAGCGAAGGCCGCATCGAAATCGGTGGAACGGACGTCACCCAGCTTTCGGCGCGCGAGCGCAACGTCTCGATGGTGTTCCAGTCCTACGCCTTGTTCCCGCATATGAACGTCACCGAGAATGTCGCGTACGGCCTCATCTCCAGCGGCATGAACAAGCCGGATGCAGCGAAGAAGGCCATGCGGGCACTCGAAACTGTCGGCCTCTCGGGGTATGGCGAGCGGCTGCCTTCCGAGATGTCGGGCGGCCAGCAGCAACGCGTTGCGGTGGCACGCGCACTGGTGCTGGAGCCTGACGTGCTGCTTTTTGACGAACCACTATCGAATCTTGACGCACGGCTGCGCCGCTCGATGCGCGAAGAGATCCGTGCCCTGCAGCAGGCGCTGGGGCTTACGGCCGTTTACGTCACGCACGACCAGAGCGAGGCGCTGGCGGTTTCCGATACGATCGTCGTGATGCGTGCGGCCGAGATCGCGCAAGCCGGGACTCCTGCCGAACTCTATGACGCGCCCCGCGACGTGTTTGTCGCGACGTTCATGGGCGAGGCGAACCATGTGCGCGGGCGCCTCGACGCCAAGAACGGCGCCGTCGGCCGCGTGGCGCTCGACCGCGCTTTCGTGGATCTGCCACACCGCGAACTGCCGCTCGGCCCGATCGACCTGGTCATCCGCCCAGAGGCGATAAGTCTGGCGGCACCCGATGCAGCCGGCGACGCGCTGGAAGGCCGTGTGGCGCGCGCGACCTTCATGGGCTCGCATGTCGAGTATCATGTTGATACCGCACTCGGCGACCTGTTCGCCGTGGTCCCACGCGCCGCAACCTTCCGGCCGGTCGGGTCATCTGTGCGTGTGCTGCTCGATCCGAAAGGCGCGATTCTCGTTCGTCCGTAGTTGTCGCCTTTCCATAACGGGCGACAGGAGCGAGGATCCACAGTCGGTGCCCCGGCAGACGCGCAAGAAGTACTCGTCGGAAGGGAAGATCCGGATCGTGATCTCGGGGCTCCGCGGCGAGCACTCGATCGCCGAGCTGTGCCGGCGGGAGGGGATCGCGGAGAGCCTGTATTACGTGTGGTCCAAGGAGTTCATGTCGACCGGCAAGAAGCGGCTGGCCGGCCACACCGAGCGCCAGGCGTCGTCGGGCGACGGCTGCGTGTGTTGACGTTGTTCGATATCTACGCCCGGGAATCCCTGGCCATCGAGGTCGACAAGGGCCTCACTGGCGAGGAGTCGCCGATATCCTTCGGCGTGTCGTTACCCGAAGGGGCGCACCCGCGCGTATTCGTCTCGATAACAATCCCGAGTTCGTCTCGACCGCACTCGATCGATGGGCCTACGAGAACGGCGTCACGCTGGACTTCAGCCGGCCCGGCAAGCCGATCGACAACACTTATGTCGAATCATTCAATGGCAGGCTGCGCGAAGAATGTCTGAATGTGCATTGGTTCTTGTCTCTGGACGACGCCCGGAACAAGATCGAGGCGTGGCGGCGGTTCTACTACGAGAGCCGTCCTCACACGGTCCTTGGCAGCAAAACGCCGAACGAGTTCGCCTTGTCCGCCGGGCTTCGGCCCGCGTCATGAGGTGAAGAAAAGGGCTCGAAGCTCACTCCCGAGCTGGTTGGGAAACCGGGGCACAGTCAACTTTTTTCCAGGTAGACTGTTCCGGAGTAGTTGGAAAAGTGGGACACTCTTGGGCGAGAAGTAGTGGAAAATCATGGTTTGCAAAAATGTCCCACCTCAACATAAGGCTATGTTTCATTTAACTTTTCGTGCTCCGACCCTGGGCACCACTTCTTCTTTCCCGACATAGGCCATGGTGGTCACGCTCGAAGCGGCACTCGAACACCATCGGGCGGGCCGGCTTGCAGAGGCCGACGCGATCTATCGCGCATTGCTTGCGCGCAATCCCAGGAACGTCGACGCGGTCAACCTGTCGGGGCAGGTGGCGCTTTCGACCGGGCGATTTGCCGAAGCGCTGGCCGCGTTCGTGCGGGCACGCAATCTTCAGCCGGCCTTCGCCGACGCCCACCACAACGAGGGCAACGCGCTGCGCGCACTCGGCCGCACGAGCGACGCGCTGGCCGCATTCGGCCGCGCGCTCAAGCTTGCACCCGACAATCCACTCTTCGTGTGCAATCGCGGCCTTGCCGAACTCGATGCCGGAGACGCTGCCAAGGCGGTCGCCAGCCTCGAACGCGCCGCGTCGCTCGCGCCCGACATCGCGCTGATCCGCCACAATCTGGCTGTCGCCTACAAGTCGGCAAACCGCCCGATGGCAGCACTTGCCGCCTTCGAATCGGCCGGTTCGATCGGCGATGCCGCTGCCGTGCGGCAGGACCTGTTCGATCACGAAGGTGCACGTGCCCAGTACGCGCGCGCCATGGTGGCGTTTCCGGACCGACCGGACATCGAGAGCAACAGGCTGTTCGCGGCAAACTACGATCCGGCCATCGGGGCGGATGCGCTCAAGTCACTCTATGCCGGATGGGGTGCGGCTCGCCGGTTTCCCGCAGTCCCGCATCCGAACCTGCGTGACCCGGACCGTCGGATCCGGATCGGGTTCGTATCGCCCGATTTCCGCGCCCACTCGGTCCAGCCTTTCCTGTGGCCACTGTTATCGAATTTCCCGCGCGAGGATGTGGAACTCTTCGGCTATTCCGCCATGCGGGGGGAGGGTGACGCCTGGACCGGACGATATCGCCAGGCGTTCGACGTGTGGCGCGTCGTCGGCACGCTCGACGACGAGGCACTCGCGGCCGAAATCCGCAAGGACGGCATCGACGTGCTGGTCGATCTGGCCGGCCACACGGTCGGCAACCGCCTTGGCGCCTTCGCCCGCAAGCCCGCACCGGTGCAAGCGACGTGGCTCGGATATGGCGGCACGACGGGGCTTGCCGCGATCGACTGGTACGTCGGAGACCACCGGCTGGTGCCGCCCGGCGGCGAAGCGGCGTTCGTCGAGCGTGTCTGGCGTCTGCCGAAGACCGCCTTTGTCTACGGCGCCTCCGAGGAGATGCCCTTGTCGGGCAGCACCCCGGCGCGTGCGGCCGGCTATCCGACGTTCGGATGCTTCAGCCGCGCCGTCCGCCTCAATGCGGATACGTTCCGCGTCTGGGGGCGGATCCTGTCGCGACTGCCGCGCGCGCGTCTCCTGCTCAACGCGTCGGTCTTCAACGAGCGCGAGACACAGGCGCTGTTCGCGCGGAAATTCGCCGAGTTTGGCGGCGACGCGGGCCGGCTCGAACTGGTCTTCACATCGCCGCAGTCCGCCACGTGGGCCGCCTATGGGCGGATCGACGTGGCACTCGATCCGTTTCCGCACAATGCCGGCGCGACGACATTCGAAGCCTTGTGGATGGGCGTGCCGGTGGTTTCCAAGCGCGACCGCGTCCCGCTGGGGCGCTTCGGCGATTCGATCCTGGGTGCCTGCGGCATGCCCGATTGGGTTGTCGACAGCGAGGACGAATATGTGGCCCGCGCGGTCGCCGCCGTTGCGGATATCGATGCGCTTTCGGAACTTCACGACAACCTGCGCACGCGCATGCGCGCATCACCTTTGTGCGACGGTACGGCGTTCGCACGCGATTTTGCGGCTGCCATACGCGGGATGTGGCACGACTACTGTATGAAGTCTGACGGGTTTTCACGCGACGAGAAGGTGCCAGATATCGATAAAGTCTAGTTTTCAGTTCCTAGCTGATTGAAAAGTAAGATTGAATTTTGACTTTAGCAGTCGGGGTGATTCTCGGCCCCACTTCAGCGCGGAAGCTTTGTAGTCGGACACATTAGTTTGTTGCCGCCCGATATAAGCTGTTGTCTTGTCGGGCGCTAAAAATTATATTGTTTACAATCTCAGATAAATCTTCCGGCGCATCGCGAGTGTTGGCATGACGGATATCCGCAGTTCGATTACCGATCTTCTGGGGCAGGTGGAACGCCTGCTTCATAACCTGGCCTTCGCAAAGGGGCTCAACCCGGCGCAATGGAGCGCGCTGCGCTATCTGTCGGCGGCCGCCGCGGACGCGCGGACGGTAACGGCTTTCGCGCGCCATCACCGCACGACCAAACCGGCCGCCTCCAAGACGATCGACGCGCTGGTGCGCAAGGCGCTGGTGCGAAAGATGTCGATCCCCGGCGACAGGCGCGCGCAGCGACTCGATCTCACGGGCAAGGCACTTCGCCGATTGGGCCAGGACCCGCGGAACCTGTTGCGCAGCGCCGTCGGCGCGCTCAACCGATCGGATATGCTTTCCCTGTCCAGATCACTCGAATCGATCACGGCCGGGATCGGCGTCCATGTCGGCGGAGCCGGGAACGGCACGCCCGCCCGCAAATCTTCCGTTCGGGGCCGCCGGACAAACGGAAAAGCCTAGATCGGCGGGGCGGTTGCCCTCCCTACCGACCTGTTCCAAAGCGACTTTTCGGGCCCGGCCTCGAAAACTTTCTGGTATATTGATTCCCGCCTGACCGGAGGCGCCATCCCGCGCCGACGCGCCGGCTGTCCTTTGGAACGGACCCCATGCGTGTACGCGACGATTACCGGACCCTGACCGGTCAGGACAAGGCCTCGATCCTGCTGCTGTCGCTGGGCGAGGAAGTCGCGACCAAGCTCTTCGCGCTGATGAGCGACGACGAGATCAAGGAAATTTCGCAGTCGATGGCCGGCCTCGGCACGGTCAACTCGTCGATCATCGAGCGCCTGATCGTCGAATTCGCCGACCAGATCGCCGCCACCGGCTCGCTCGTCGGCTCGTTCGATTCGACCGAACGCCTGCTCGGCAAGGTCCTCGACAAGAACCGCGTCGCCGGCATCATGGACGACATCCGCGGCCCGGCCGGCCGTACGATGTGGGACAAGTTGGGCAACGTCAACGAGGCGGTGCTCGCCAACTACCTCAAGAACGAATATCCGCAGACCGTCGCCGTCGTGCTCGCGAAGATCCGGTCGGACCATGCCGCGCGCGTGCTGGGCACGCTGCCGGAAGCCTTCGCGATGGAAGTCGTCATGCGCATGCTGCGCATGGAGACGGTGCAGAAGGAGGTCCTCGACGATCTCGAGCGCGTGCTGCGCAACGAGTTCATGTCGAACCTCGCCAAGACCAGCCGCAAGGACACGCACGAGCTGATGGCGGAGATATTCAACTCTCTGGATCGACAAACCGAAGCGCGCTTCACGACCGCACTCGAAGAGCGCAACCGCGACAGTGCCGAGAAGATCAAGGCGCTGATGTTCAAGTTCGAGGATCTCGGCCGCCTCGACCCCGGCGGCGTGCAGACGCTGTTGCGCGCGGTCGACAAGGGCAAGCTCGCCATCGCGATGAAGGGGGCGAACGAACAGGTGCGCGACCTGTTCTTCTCCAACATGTCCGAACGCGCCGGCAAGATGCTGAAGGAAGAAATCGAAGCGCTGGGCCCGGTGCGCGGCAAGGACGTGGCCGAAGCGCAGACGGCGATGGTCAACGTCGCCAAGGAGCTGGCGGCCAAGGACGAGATCGTGCTGTCGAAGGGTGGGGCCGGCGGCGAGGACGACCTGATTTACTGACGCCGGGGCCGCCTCAATAGGTTACGACAGGTTACGGTAACGTATTTAAGCCGTTGATTTCGAAGACTTGTAACGTCGCTCGTGCTTTTTGCGCGGTTTGTATTCGCCGGTTCGTGGCGGGACTTCAGCGCACTGAAATCCGCGACCACGGCCGGACTCCACTTACGTCTTCACTTGTCAAACAGCGCACGGCGCCAGCGAGCGACCGATGCTGTGACTATAAGCTGTATCAGGATTAATTACAACTATAACTACTTCTGTAGGAGATGGCGGGGCACCCGCTATCCCTTCAGCACGAAGCCGTAACGCGCGAGGCTGGGATCCGCGCCTTCCTTGAGGTACGCGGCCTTCACGGCGCTGACGGCGTCCGTCTCCAGTCCGGCCTTCTTGGCGTCGTACTTGTACATCTTCGCCGAATTCGTGCCGAAGATCGCCGTCTTGATCGGCCCGTCCGCGGCACCCAGCGGCGCGAACCCATAGCGCTTCTGCATGTCGTCCGGGATTTCGAGCCGGCGCAGCGCTTCGATCTGCCATTGCGGGGCACCGGTCCAGATCGCGTCCGTGCCCCAGATCACGTGGTCGACCCCGAGACCCTTCACGAGGATGCCCATCATCGCGGCGCACAGGCGCGGCTCGACGACGGTGCTCTGCGCGAAGATCTGCCCGAGATCGCCGTAAACGTTGGACACGCCGAACTTCGCCGGGATGTCGGCAAGGTCGCTGACCCATTCGACGCGGCCCGTCTCCTCGAACTGGCGCATGCCGGCACCGGCATTGCTGCCCGAGCCCCAGCGATAGGCCGAGTGGTAGATGACGAAATTGATCTGCGGCCAGTCCTTCGCCGCCTTGCCGACATCGTCGACCCGCGCATAGGGCGTGAGATGCGGGAACTGCGCTTCGACCGACGGCGGATAGAGGCCCTTGTGGACGCACACGATGTTGTGCCCGGCCTTCAGCAGCTTCTCGTAGAAGGGATAGAGCAGCTTCTCGTCGTCGAGCCGCCAGGGATGGCGGGCGAGCTGCTTGTTGGTGTTGTCGCCGACCGTGTAGCCCTTCCACGAATCCGGCTTGTTGAGTTCGATGTCCTCATCGACCTTGTCGAGCCAGCCCGGCAGGCCCGGCATGAAGATCGCGTGCGACAGGCAGCGGCGCGTGCCGGCTGCCTGATTGACCGCATCGCGTGCCCGGCGCTTGTTCTCGTTGGTCAAGAACCAGTCCCGGGGATCTTCGGAACCGGAGCCGCTGATCAGCGCCACCTTCGTGTCGCTGTCGAGAAAGACCTCCTTGAACCAGTTCGGATACTTTAGATCCTCGAGCGTCTGCGGCTTGCCGGCCAGTGCCGGATTCCAGCCGGCCTGGCCGACCGCTTCGCGCGCGCGGACAAATCCCTGCAGCCGCGTATCGTCGCGCAGGAAGTGCGTATGGACATCCATCACGAACTGGCCGGCGAGGCCCTGCGCACGCTGCTGCGCCACCTCCACGCTTGCCGCTTCCGCCGATCCGACCGCGTAGAGCGGACCGTAGACCTCGTTCATCGCGACGAAAGCCGCGGCCATTCCCGCCGACGTCTTGAAGAACTGGCGACGGGACAGCTTGTTCTTCGCACCCAGTTCGTCGCCGAGCGATTCGAGCCGCGCCTGGACGCGGGCCTGCCGCTCGGTCTGTGCCGTGGGCATGAACTCGTCCGAGGAGATCACCTGGGTGGGGATCGGGGTTCGCGGTGCGGCGGTCTCGGCCGGCACAAGCTGCGCCATTTCCGAATCGCTCAGCTGCGTCATGGCATCCTCCGGTGGATTGCGACGGTTACCCGCATTCCCTAAAATCCTGATACAGGTCGTGCATGCGGTCAATCCCACGGTCGGTTACAGGCCGGAAATCGGGATGCTTGCCTGTTCAGGGAGGCAACAATGTCGGGACTTGGTCGAACCGTTCAGCTTCCCGATGGCACGAAGGTGCCGGCATTCGGGCTCGGAACCTGGCGGATGGGCGAGCGCGTGCAGCTGCGGCAGGCCGAAACATCGGCGCTGCGCGCGGGGCTCGATCTCGGCGTGCGCCTGATCGACACTGCCGAAATGTACGGCGAGGGCGAGGCGGAGGGGATCGTCGGGGAGGCCGTCGCCGGCCGGCGCGACGAGGTCTACATCGTTTCGAAGGTCTATCCGCATAACGCAAGCCGCGCCGGCGTCGTCGCCGCCTGCGAGCGTTCGCTAAAACGCCTGAAGACCGACCGGCTCGATCTTTACCTGCTCCACTGGCGCGGGAACCACAAGCTGGCCGATACGGTCGCCGGCTTCGAGACGCTGAAGGCGGCCGGGAAGATCCGGGCCTGGGGCGTCAGCAATCTCGATGTCGAGGACATGGACGAGCTGCATGCGGCAGCTGGCGGCAAAGCCTGTGCGACCAACCAGGTCCTCTACAACCTGGCCCGGCGCGGGATCGAGGCGGGGCTGCTCGCATGGTGCCGGAAGCACCGCGTCCCGATCATGGCCTATTCGCCGCTCGATCAGGCACGCATACCCGGCGCCCCGGGTCTAGCGGCCGTCGCCAAGCGCCATGGCGTGACGCCGGCCCAGATCATGCTCGCCTGGGTCGCGCGGCATCCCGACGCGATCGTCATTCCGAAAGCCGTCAAAGCCGAACACCTGCGCGCCAATATCGCGGCAATGGATCTGGCGCTTGCGGCAGAAGATCTGGCGGATCTGGATCGCGCGTTCCCGCCGCCGAAGCGGCGGGAAGCCCTCGAGATGCTTTAGAACGCCCGGGTTCAGGCGTTCGCGGATGCCGTCTCGCGTGCAAGGTCGCGCGTGCGCGCCTGCAGTTTGGCAAGCGCACGCTCTTCGAGCTGGCGCACGCGCTCGCGGCTGACGCCGAAGCGCTTGGAGAGATCCTCGAGCGTTTCCGGCTCGTCGCACA
This sequence comes from Tagaea sp., assembly GCA_965279525.1. Lineage (GTDB taxonomy): Bacteria > Pseudomonadota > Alphaproteobacteria > CACIAM-22H2 > CACIAM-22H2 > Tagaea. The sequence goes on from CBDIIB010000003.1 coordinate 428,308, forward strand.
GGTTGCGCGCGCGCACGATCTCGCGCTCGCGCTCGTCGAGCGTGAGGAGTGCGCGATCCACGAGATTGCGCTGCCAGCGCCGTTCGTCGTCCGCCACGACCTGGCCTTCGACGTCGACGTTCGGATCGGCGATCTCGCTCGGGAGCGTCTCGCCGTTGCCGGTGCGGATGGGCGCGTCGAGCGGCACGATGGCGCCACGTGCGGCGACCTCGATCTCGATGACGTCCTTCTCGCCCAGGCGCGTGGCCTTGGCGATCTTGGTCACGTCAGCCTGCGTCAGGCGCGTGTCGGATTCGATGCCGAGCTTGCGCTTCACCGAATTGAGGCTGAACAGCAGCTTCTTGCGCGCGACGGCCGTGCCGATGGTGACCATCGACCAGGAGCCCAGGACGAATTCCTGGATCGCGGCCTTGATCCACCACATCGCATAGGTCGACAGGCGCACACCCCGTTCCGGGTCGAAGCGCTTGACGGCATGCATGAGCCCGATATTGCCTTCGGCGATCAGGTCGGGGACGGGCAGGCCGTAGCCGCGGTACTTCCACGCCATCTTCACGACGAGACGCAGATGGCTGGTGACGAGCTTGTGGGCCGCGTCGACGTCCTGATGGTCGCGCCAGGCGCGGCCAAGGGCGCGCTCTTCCTCGGGCTCGAGCATGGGGAAGCGCTGGATTTCGGCCAGATAGCGGCCAAGCTCCGCGCGGACGGAATTGCGGGGGATTGAAACGGCCGGGACATCTGCCGGCGTAGCGGCGTACGACATGGATCACCCTCCTTGAGGCTTGATCGTCGATCACTTTTCGGACCCCATGTGGGCATCCGATGTCGTCCAAAGTAAGGCGTCGTCGGGCGTTAATCAAGATTAATGGGGCATGAGACCGGCGCAGGGCTGGCCTGCACGGACGGCGGAAGTCCTGTTCCTGCAAGTATCTGAAAAAATTACAGAATCGTAAAATTCAAATCGGCTGTCAGGCGCCCCGGTCCAGCGCTTCCCAAGCCTGCTTCTTGCGGTAGATCGTCGACGGGCTGATTTCCAGGAACGCCGCCGCGCGCGGGATGTTGCCGTCGCAGGCGGCGATGGCGGCCTCGATGATCTCGCGCTCCGAAATCCAGAGCGGACGGATGCGCGGCTTGCCGCTCGAGGTGGCCGTCGCGAGATCTTCGTCCATCGCGGCGGGCTTCACGATCGTGGGCACGTTCGCGCCGAGCGTGCTTTCGCCGATGTGACGCGGCAGCATGTCGAGACGCACCGCATCGCCGTCGTGAAGGACGACGATCGAGCGCATCACGTTTTCGATTTCGCGCACGTTGCCGGGCCACGGATATGAGCGGAGCGCGTATTCGGCATCCGGCGCTATGTCGCGAAAGCCCTTGCTTTCGTCCTTGGCGAAGCGTTGCAGCGCGTGTCGGGCGAGCAGCACGGCGTCGTCTTCGCGCTCGCGAACGGGCGGCAACTGCACCGGAATGACGTGGAGGCGGAAGAACAGGTCTTCGCGCAGGCGCCCCAGCTTGACTTCCTGGCGCGCCTCGCGCGTGGACGAGCAGACGAGACGCACGTCGGAAGCCTCGCTCGGCCCGCCGCCCAAGGGCTCGACGATTCCGGTCTCGAGAAACCGGAGCAGCTTGCTCTGGAGGCCGGCATCCATGTCGCCGACTTCCTCGAGGAAAAGCGTGCCGCCGTTCGCGCGCGCAAGTGCGCCCTTCTTGTCGTCGGCGGCACCGACAAAGGCGCCCTTGCGATGCCCGAAGAGTTCGCTTTCAAGGGAGTCGCGGGGCAGGGCAGCGCACGACACGCTGACGAACGCGCCGGCCGCGCGCGTGGAGCGCCGGTGGATCGCGTCGGCACAGACTTCCTTGCCCGTACCGCTTTCGCCGCTCACATAGATCGGCGCCTGGCTGGGTGCCGCACTGTCGACGATCCGGTAGACGCGCTGCATGGCGAGCGATGCGCCGACAAAACCGAAATACCGGTTGCGGCCGAATTCGGACTCGTAGGTATCGACGGCCGTGCGAAGGCGGCGACGCTCCATGGCGTTGCGCATCGTCACCAGGAGCCGGTCGCGCGCGAACGGCTTGACGATGAAGTCGAAAGCACCCTCCCGCATGGCCTCGACCGCGACGGCCAGCGTTCCCGTGGCGGTCACGACCAGCGTCTCGAGCGGCAGGCTCTGCCGGCGGATTTCCTTCAACACGGAAAGGCCGTTTCCGTCGGGCAGATTGAGATCGAGGACGACGGCATCGAAAGGCTCGGAGCCGAGCAGCCCGAGCGCGCTCGCGACCGTTCCTGCGACCTTCACCCGATAGTCCGCCGAACGGAGATATTCTTCATAAAGAGCTGCGGTCGCCTCGGAGTCCTCGACGACCAGAATCGCCGGCGAAGAACGGGTGGCAGCCTTGATTTCGCTCGCAGTGGGTAAAACTTCCGTCATTGGTCGGAGTATGTCCGGGTGGGTACCGCCGACGCAAGCGGTTAACGCCAACGGCTTCCACCACAAAGGCCTTCCCTTGCAAAATCCCGCCGACTAAGGTCTCGTCCAACGAGAAGATATCGAACAGGCAAAAGTCCAAAACGAAGCTTTTTACGGGGCCGGACGGGTGGAGTATTTTCTACAACAATTGATCAATGGACTGACGCTTGGTGCGATCTACGGTTTGATCGCAATCGGTTATACGATGGTCTACGGGATCATCGGCATGATCAATTTCGCCCACGGCGAAGTCTACATGATCGGCGCGTTCATTTCGGTCATCACGTTCACGATTCTCGGTCCCTTCGGCTTCGCGAGCCCGGTGCTCGCGATCATCGTCGTGCTGATCGTGGCGCTCGTGTTCACGTCGGTCTATGGCTGGACGGTCGAGCGGATCGCCTACCGGCCCCTGCGCGGGTCTTTCAGGCTGGCGCCGCTCATCTCCGCGATCGGCGTCTCGATCTTCCTGCAGAATTATGTCCACATGCTGCAGGGCGCCAAGATGAAGCCGGTCCAGCCGGTCGTGCGCGGCGGCTTCGTGCTTGCCGAGGAGGCGGGCTTCGTCGTGCAGATCACCTATCTGCAGATCGGGATCATCGCCGCCACGCTCGTGCTGATGGCGGGCTTCACGCTGCTGATCCACCGCACGTCGCTGGGGCGCTCGCAGCGCGCGTGCGAGCAGGACCGCAAGATGGCCGCACTGCTCGGCGTCAATGTCGACCGGACGATCTCGCTCACGTTCGTCATGGGTGCCGCCCTCGCGGCAGTCGCCGGACTGATCTTCACGCTCTATTACGGGGCCGTCGACTTCTTCATCGGGTTCCTCGCCGGCCTCAAGGCGTTCACGGCCGCCGTCCTCGGCGGGATCGGGTCGCTGCCGGGGGCCATGCTCGGCGGATTGCTGATCGGTCTCATCGAGGCATTCTGGTCGGCGCATTTCCCGATCGCGTACAAGGACGTCGCGGTGTTCGGCATCCTCGTCATCGTCCTCATTTTCCGTCCGACCGGCCTGCTCGGCCGGCCGGACATCGAGAAGGTCTGAGCGCATGCCTGGCGCGAAGTTCGGCGGTGCACTGCGCGAATCCGCACTTGCGGCACTTGTCGCCCTGCTGCTGGCCATCCCGCTCGTCGGGCTGCGGCTTACCGAAGGCCTCCAGGGACTGGGCATCGAGACGCGTTTCGACTGGGTCGCGTGGGGTGTCGGGATCGTCTTTTTCGGCCGCCTGGGCCTGGCGCTTTCGCGCGGCTCGCGCGGCGACCTGCTCGGCCGGATGCCGGCCATGCCGAAGTTCCCGACGGGCACGGGCAGCGCCGTCGCCGGCCTGCTGCTGGTCCTTGCCGTCGCGATGCCGCTGCTGCCCGTCGCGGACCGCTACATGGTCGAGATCGCCATCACCGTCCTCATCTACGTGATGCTCGGCTGGGGCCTGAACATCGTCGTTGGTCTCGCCGGGCTGCTCGATCTGGGTTACGTCGCTTTCTACGCGGTCGGTGCCTACACGTATGCATTGCTCGCGATCAACTTCGACATCTCGTTCTGGCTCTGCCTGCCGATCGCCGGACTGTTCGCGGCACTTTTCGGTATCATCCTCGGCTTCCCGGTCCTTCGCCTGCGCGGCGACTATCTTGCGATCGTCACGCTCGGCTTCGGCGAGATGATCCGCATCGTCCTGCTGAACTGGAAAGACTTCTCCGGCGGCCCCAACGGCATCTCGTCGATCCCGCGGCCCGATTTCTTCGGCTTTCCCTTCGCGCGCGATGGCGAGGGACAGACCACCTTCCACGAACTGTTCGGTCTCGAATTCAGCCCGATGCATCGCATCGTGTTCCTCTACTACCTGATCCTGATTCTCGCGCTGCTGACCAACTGGTTCACGCTGCGCATGCGCAAGCTGCCGGTCGGCCGCGCGTGGGAAGCCCTGCGCGAGGACGAGATCGCGTGCCGGGCGCTGGGCATCAATCCGACGAACGTGAAGCTTTCCGCCTTCGCGCTCGGGGCCATGTTCGGCGGGTTCGCGGGCGCGTTCTTCGCCACGCGCCAGGGCTTCATCAGCCCCGAAAGCTTCTCCTTCATCGAAAGCGCCGTCATCCTCGCGATCGTCGTGCTCGGCGGCATGGGCAGCCAGATGGGCGTGGTCATCGCCGCCGCGTTCCTGATCCTCGTGCCCGAGCTGCTGCGCGACTTCTCGCAGTACCGGATGGTGCTGTTCGGCATGGCGATGGTGCTCATCATGCTGTGGCGGCCGCAGGGGCTGGTGTCGCATCGCGCACCCAGCGCCCGGCTGGAGGCAGGCACATGAGCCTGCTGACGGTCGAACATCTGACGATCCGTTTCGGCGGCCTCGTCGCCGTCGACGACGTGAGCTTCACGGCCGACGACCGGCGCATCACGGCGATCATCGGGCCGAACGGTGCCGGCAAGACGACGGTCTTCAACTGCCTCACCGGGTTCTACAAGCCGGATGTCGGCTGCATGCGGCTGGCGAAGGACGGCCGCGAATGGCTGCTCGAGCGGATGGAAGGGTTCCGGATCTCGCAACAGGCCGGCGTCGCGCGCACGTTCCAGAACATCCGCCTGTTCCCGAAGATGACCGTGCTGGAGAACCTGCTGGTCGCCCAGCACAACGTGCTGCAGGCCGCCTCGGTGTTCTCGCTCGCCGGATTGCTCGGGCTTTCCAGCTTTCGGACCGCCGAACGCGCGGCGATCGAGCGTGCCCGCCACTGGCTCGACCGGATCGGCATGATCCATCTGGCGAACGACGAGGCGGGCAGCCTTCCCTATGGCGCCCAGCGCCGCCTCGAGATCGCGCGCGCGATGTGCACGAATCCCCGGCTGCTTTGTCTCGACGAACCGGCGGCCGGGCTCAACCCCGCGGAGTCCGCCCAGCTCGCGACGCTCGTCCGGCGCATCCGGGACGAGGACGGCATCGCGATCCTGCTGATCGAACATGACATGAGCGTGGTGATGGAGATTTCCGACCGCATCGTCGTGCTCGATCACGGCCGCAAGATCGCCGAGGGGACGCCCGATCAGGTGCGCGACGATCCAGAAGTGATCCGCGCCTATCTGGGTGCCGCCGAAGACGAGGTCGTAACGCCATGACCGCGCGGCCGCTGCTGTCCGTCCAGGACGTCAAGGCGAACTACGGGCCGGTCGAGGCGCTGCGCGGCGTTTCGCTCGACGTCTTTCCCGGCGAGATCGTGGCCCTGATCGGCGCCAACGGGGCCGGCAAGTCGACCCTGCTGATGACGATCTGCGGCGACCCGCGCGCGAGTGCGGGCAAGATCCTCTACGACGGTGCCGAGATCACCAATACGCCACTGCACGAGATGGTCCGGCTCGGCATCGCCCAGTCGCCGGAGGGGCGGCGGATTTTCCCGCGCATGAGCGTCATCGAGAACCTCCAGATGGGGGCGTTCGCCGGAGATCCGGCGAATTTCGACAGCGACCTTGATCGCGTACTGCGTCTGTTCCCGCGTCTTGCCGAGCGCCGGGACCAGCGCGCCGGCACAATGTCGGGTGGCGAGCAGCAGATGCTCGCCATAGGCCGTGCCCTGATGAGCCGGCCGCGACTTTTGCTGCTGGACGAACCGTCGCTTGGCCTTGCCCCCTTGCTCGTCGCCCAGATTTTCGCGACCATCCGGGAAATCAACCGCAGCGAAGGGGTGACGGTGTTGCTGGTCGAACAGAACGCCTACCATGCGTTGCGGCTGGCGCACCGGGGCTACGTCCTGGTGAACGGGTCGATCCGGATGAGCGGCGCGGGTGCCGAACTGCTGGCCAACCCGGACATCCAGAAGGCGTATCTTGCCGGGGGTCATCATTGATGGCGGGGACTGGCACATGACCGGCTTCAGCTTTGCCGAGTTCTTCTTCCTCACGCTGATCCTTTTCGGCGGCGCGGGCTTTCTGATGGGACAGGCGCTGGCACAGACGTGGCGGCCGTGGTGGCACGCGATGCCCTATGCGGCCTTGATGGCGGCGGCCAACCGGTTCCTGTCCTTCTCGCTGTTCGAAGGGGACCTGCGCGCCATCGCCCCGTTTCTTCTGGATTTCGCGGTCGTCGCCGGGCTTGCGATGCTGGCCTACCGCATCACGCGCGCGCGGACGATGACGCGCCAGTATCCATGGCTCTACGAGCCGGACGGACTTTTCGGCTGGCGGACGCGCGAAGCGTCTGCCGGTCCGCCTGCTGCCGGGTCCCAGGACCGGCGCGGGCATTAATGCGACTTGGGACTTCAACTTCAACAAGGAGAACTGGAATGTCGATGAAACGTAGAGATCTTCTGAAGGCGGGTGCGGGCGCCGCGGCGTTCGCAGCCGTGTCGCCGTCGATCGTGCTGGCCCAGAGCGGCCCGATCACGATCGGCTGCGCGGGCCCGTTCACCGGCCCCAATGCGGCCTTCGGCGAACAGCTTCGCCGGGGCTTCAACATGGCGATCGCCGACCTGAACGCTTCGGGCGGCGTGCTCGGCCGCCAGCTCGCGGGCGTCTTCGAGGACGACGCGTCGGATCCCAACCAGGCGCGCGCGGCGGCCAACCGTCTTGCCGGCCGCAAGGTCCCGTTCGTGCTCGGCCACTTCAACTCGTCGTGCTCGATCCCGGCTTCGGAAGTCTATGCCGAGGAAGGCGTGCTGCAGATCACCCCGGCGTCGACCAACCCGCGCCTGACCGATCGCGGTGCCAAGTTCAAGAACGTGTTCCGCACCTGCGGGCGCGACGACCAGCAGGGCGCCATCGCCGGCGGCTGGCTCTCGGACAAGTACAAGGGCAAGTCGGTCGCGATCATCCACGACAAGACGACCTACGGGCAGGGCCTCGCCGACGAGACCAAGAAGGCGATGAACGCCAAGGGCCTCACCGAGAAGCTCTATGACGGCGTGGGCGTGGGCGACAAGGACTTCACGGCGCTGATCACGCGCATGAAGAGCCAGGCCGTGGAAGCGATCTATTTCGGCGGTCTCCACACCGAAGCGGCTCTGCTCGTTCGCCAGGCGCGCGAGCAGGGTCTTGCGGCGCAGATGGTTTCGGGCGACGGCATCGTGTCGGCCGAATTCGCTTCGATCGCCGGCAAGGCCGCCGATGGCGTGATCATGACGTTCGACAGCGACCCCCGCAAGGCGGCCGGTGCACGTCAGGTCGTCGCCCGCTTCGTCCAGCAGGGCTACGATCCGGAGGGCTACACCCTCCTGTCGTACGCCGGCGTCCAGGTTTTCGCGGGTGCCGCGAAGGCCGCGAACGGCACGGGCGTCAACGCGCTCGTGGCGAACATGCACGGCAAGTCGTTCGACACGGTGATCGGCAAGCTGACCTACGACACCAAGGGCGACCTCACGGCGCCCAACTACGTCTTCTACATCTGGAAGGACGGCAAGTACGCCGAGATGTAATCGACGGGTAACGATCAGCCGCCGGCTCCCTTCCGGAGCCGGCGGCTTTTTTTTGTCCGGATTTCGGAACGGGGACCCTGTATCGCGGTGCAGCAATTCGCTGCCAGGTCCCGCGAACGCGTTACGGCGCCGTACGCTGCCTTGACAAGGGCGGGCGCAGGATATGACACTTTAATTACGGAAAAATGGATCGGATGCGGCTGTGCGCGCAGAGTGCTGCGCGGAAGCTTCATCGGACGGAAATAAATGGGCCGGCAAAGGCCCGATAGAAAGACCGGTACAGCCGGTCATAAAGGGAGATGTCGCAATGAAGAGTCTTCGCGTCCTGTCTGCAGCCTTGCTTGCAGGCACCATGCTGGTCGGCGCTACCGCCGCCAGCTATGCCGAGGAAGTCGTCGTCAAGATGTGGGCGCGCGCCGACCGTTCCGGTCCGTTGCGCGCGGGCAATGTCGTCGCGGCTGCCGAAGCGCTGAACATGGCGTTGAAGGCGGCAGGCTCCGACAAGACCGTGAAGGTCGAGGTCTTCGAGGGTCCTGCGACGGGCTACGACGCCGATGCGCTCGACATCCTGAAGGCTTTCGCCGTCAATCGCGGACCGGACGTCTATGTCGCCGCGCACGAATGGGTCGGCGAGTTCGCGAAGTCCGGCTATGCGATGGATCTCGAAGCCTTCATCAAGAAGAACCAGTGGGCCTTCAGCGACGTCATCCCCGTGCTCTGGGAGTCGACAAAGTACCAGGGCAAGATCTACGCGATCCCGCAGGATTCCGAGATCCGCATGTTCTTCTACAACAAGGACATGCTGCGCAAGATCGGCAAGAGCGAGGAATTCGTCAACAATCTGCCCGTGATGGTCGACAAGGGCGAGTTCACGATGCAGGACCTGTCGAACCTCGCAAAGGAAGTGGTCGACAAGGGTGCGGCACAGATCGGCATCATCCACCGTCCCAACCCCGGTCCCGACTATCTGATGAGTTTCGCGTCGTTCGGCGTGAAGTTCATGGACGAGAAATCCGGCCAGCTTCTCCTTCCCAAGGCCGAGATGCGCAAGGGCCTCGAGTGGTTCGCGTGGAACGCGGCCAATGGCGTGACGCCGAAGAACAACACCGCCATGTCGTGGGACGAGATCCAGAGCGCGTTCAAGTCGGAAAAGGCTTTCATCTACCATCAGGGTGTCTGGGCCGTCGGCGAGTGGATGCTCGGCGACGCGAAGGGCGGCAACTGGCCCAAGGACCAGGCGGGCTATTTCAAGAAGATCGGCTGGCTGCACGCGCCCGCCGCCGTCAAGGGTGGCGAGCCCGCCAACCTGTCGCATCCGATCGTCTATGTCGTGAACCCGAAGTCGAAGAACGCCGAACTGGCCGCCACGCTTCTGGCCTATGCCTCGCTGCCGCACTTCAACACCAAGCACGCGGTGACGACGGCACATACCGGCATCCTCAACGGCCAGCGCAGCATGCCTGACTATGCCAACGCCTGGTATCTCGAGGCGGCGACCCCGATGCTCGCGCGTTCGACGTTCATCCCGAACCACCCGGAGTTCGGCCGCTACAACGGCATCCTGTTCAAGGCGCTGCAGGGCGTCGAGACGGGCCGTCTCACGCCGGCCAAGGCCATCGAGTTCCTCGAGGACGAGATGACGAACGAACTCAAAGGCAACGTGAAGATCGTCGAGAAGCTGAACTAGGCGTCTAGGAGTCGACGACATCGTGCCGAAAGCCGGCACATCCGTCCGGCAGTGGGTCGACCGGGCCCTTTTCCTGGGCCCGGCGACCCTCTTGCTGACGGCTTTCTTCCTGCTGCCGGTCCTAGTCGATATCGGCATCGCCTTCACCGACATGAGCCGGAACCTCCAGGTTACCGGTTTCACGACGGCGAATTTCGCGCGCATGTTCGGCGGCGATTCGAGGCTGGCAGGGGTGATGCTGGTCACGCTCTTCTACGTGCTCGGAACACTCGCGATCTTCAACGTCACCTACGGGCTGCTGCTGGCCCTCGTCACGACCTCGCTGCCCGACCAGACGGGCGCCTTCTTCCGGGCGATCTGGTTCCTGCCGCGCATGAGCCCGTCCGTGGTCTATGCGCTGCTCTGGTCCTGGGTGATCGCGCCCACGAACTACGGACTTCTCAACCAGGCCTTGGCCTTTTTCGGTGTCGGCGCGCTCGACCTCAAGAGCGACGCGCCGATGCTGGTCATCCTGCTGGCGAACGGCTTCATCGGCGCGTCGTTCGGAATGATCATCTTCACCAGCGCCATCCGCTCGATCCCGGCGCATCTCTTCCACGCGGCACGTGTCGACGGGGCAGGCGGACTTGCCATCATCCGGTACATCACGCTGCCGGCGATCCGCTGGCAGCTCAGTTTCGTGACGATCTATCAGGCATTGGCGCTGCTCGTCAGCTTCGAATACATCTGGCTGATCACCAATGGCGGGCCCTTCTTCGACACGACGGTCTATGCGCTCTACGTCTATCGCCGCGCGTTCGAGAACGGGCAGTACGCCTATGGCGCGGCCCTTTCGCTTGGCCTGGTCGTCGTGGGCACGTTCGTGGCACTCGTCCTCTGGCGTTTCTTCGACATGCGGGCCCTCCTGCAGAAGCCGCGTATCGAGGTGTCATGACGACCGTCGCCGCATCGGCCGAAAAGCGGCCGGACTGGAACGCACTGGTCATCCGCGCCCGTTCCCGGCGCCGCATGACGACGGCGTTTCTCTATGTCGTCCTTATTCTCGGGTCGCTGCCGATCGTGGTCCCGTATCTGTGGCTCGTCACCGTGGCGGTTTCGGGGCGCACGGGCACTTCGACCGTCGTCCTGTGGCGTGCCATGGCGGTCGCGATGCCCGCACTCGTGATCTGGTCGATGTTGCGTCTGGCGCTGGACGATGCACGCCGTCTCCGGTACTTCGAAATCGCCCTTGGTGCCGTCACTTTCCTGGCGCTTGCCGCGATCACCGGCCCCTATCTCCATACGGACAATTTCCGCTTCCTGTGGAACGCGAATATCGCCGACGACCTGAAAGGCGTGGGCGGGGTCGGCAACCGCTATCCGAGCGTCTGGGTCGCGTTCCGGAACTCCCTGATACTCGCCTGCGTCCAGATGTCCCTTGTCGTGATCGTCAGCACATTCGCGGGCTACTATCTGTCGCGGTTCGACTTTGCCGGACGTGGCGCCTACCTGAAGGGGCTGCTCGTGCTGCACGCATTCCCGGCGATGTCGCTGATCATCCCGATCTTCCTGATGATGTACTGGGTCGGACTCCTCGATACGCTGACCGGTGTCGTCCTCGTCATCGTGGCGCTGGAACTGCCTTTTGCGATCTTCGTGATGAAGGGCTTCTTCGACGCCGTTCCCTGGGACATCGAGATGAGCGCCATGACCGACGGCGCGTCGCGCCGGCAGGCGTTCTTCATGGTCGTTCTCCCGCAGGTCAAGGTCGGCATGATCGCGGTCGGCGTATTCGCATTCCTGCGCGGCTGGGAAGAGTACGTGTTCGTGCGGACACTGCTGTTCGAGAAGGCGAACTGGACGATGAGCCTGTTCCTGTTCTGGATGTACGACGACGTGATGGGAACCGACTATGCGATGGTATCGGCGGTCGGCGTGTTCTACGTGATGCCGTCGGTCATTCTCTACACGTTGTGCCAGAAATATCTGACGCAGATGTCCGTTGGCGGCATCAAGGGCTGACAAGATGGCGAAGATCGAGTTGAAGGGTGTGGCAAAGCGGTGGGGAGACGTGGCGGCGGTCGAGCCGACGGATCTCGTCATCGGTGACGGAGAGTTCGTCGCCATCCTCGGACCATCCGGTTGCGGAAAGTCGACGACGCTGTTCATGCTTGCCGGCATCTACACCCCGACCGAGGGCGACATCCTGTTCGACGGCCAGCGCGTCAACGAAGTCGAGGCGCGCGACCGGAATGTCGGCATCGTCTTCCAGTCCTACGCGCTCTATCCGAACATGACGGTGCGCGACAACATCCAGTTTCCGCTCCGGTTCAAGGACGTGACGCGAGAGGCTTCCCTGGCGCGCGCCGATGCGGCGGCACGACTGGTCCAGGTCCACGAACTGATGGATCGCAAGCCGGGGCAGCTTTCGGGCGGCCAGCAGCAGCGCGTGGCACTCGCCCGCGCACTGATCAAGGAGCCGCAGCTGATGCTGCTCGACGAGCCGCTGTCGAACCTGGATGCCTCCCTGCGCCTGACGATGCGCAGCGAGATCCGCGGTCTCCAGCGCAAGCTGGGTGTGACGACATTGCTGGTGACGCATGACCAGATCGAAGCGACGACGATGGCCGATCGCGTGATCTGCATGAGTCGCGGCCGTATCGAGCAGGTCGGTACGGCCGACGATCTCTATCATCGTCCGGACAGCCTGTTCGTCGCCGGTTTCATCGGTTCGCCACCGATCAATCTGCTGGATTGCAGTGCCTCTGCAGGTTCCCTGCGGTGCGGCGAGGTGACGCTGCGCGTTGCGGGCGCCCGGGACGGTGCCTGCGTGCTGGGCATCCGGCCGGAAACGGTTTCGCTCGGTACGGGACCGTTCCACGCGCAGGTCCAGGATCTGGAGCCGCACGGCCGTGAGGCGATCTACCATCTTTCGACGCCGTTCGGTGTCGTGCGGGCGCTCGAGCCGGGTGCGACGGCGAGGTTCAGGGTCGGCGATCAGATCACATTCGGCCTGTCGCAGGCGATGCTGTTCGACGCGAAGTCGACGCGGCGGATCGAGGGCGCGGTGGTGGATCTCGTTCCATGAACCGGCCGCCGCCGCGGCTGAAATGGCATATGTTGCGCCGCCGGAAATCCGATCCGGGGCATCTGCGCGCCAACCTCGAAGCGGCCTTGCTTGCCGGGGCTGCTTGCGAGGTTGATCTGCAGTTCACGGCGGACGGCCACGCGTTCTGCCTGCATGACGATACGCTCGATCGCGAGACGACCGGCACGGGACCGGCTGCCATCCTGCGCAGGTCGGATGTCGAGCGGCTCCGCCAGCGCGGCGGCGATGGCGTGGCGCTCGAAAGTGCCCCGTTGTTCCTCGACGAGGTCGCCGACATGGTGCGCCGTTTCGGCCGTCCCGATGGCGGGCTTGTCCAGCTCGACGTCAAGGCGCCGCTCGATACGTTGGGGCCGGACGGTTTGGAGAGGATGTCGGGTGCGATAGGCGAGGCCGCCTCGCGGTTTGTCGCCGGTGCTTGCGATTGGCGCACGCCGACGCGGATGGCGGACGCGATAGAGGGGCTTCGCCGGGGATTCGATCCGCTCGATTTCTATCCGCGTTCGATGCCGCAGGGAGCCGAGGCGTTCCGGGCGCTGGGCCGGCGGACGATGGAGACGGCACCGGATGCGGACATCTACTATCTCGAGGCGAAGCTCGTGCGCGCCGGCCTTCGCGCCGGCGTCAATCTCGTCGAGATTGCCCGGCGCGATGGTTCGGAAGTCGACGTCTGGACGATCGATGCCGATCGGCCCGCGCTCCGCGAGGAGCTTGCCGAGCTGATCCGCGCCGGCTGCACGCAGGTGACCAGCAACGATCCGGACATCCTCCAGCCCCTCGTCGAGGAAATCGCCCGATGCTTGTGACAAAGACGACCGACCGCCTGGCCCTGCCGACCGCGGAGGAGCGCCAGGCGATCATCGATGCGCCGATCGAGGAGAACAGCTTCCGACGTGCTTTCGATGCGAGCAGCTCGCTGCATGTGATCGAAGCACGCCCGCCTGCGGTCGCGCGCGAAGCCGGCCGTCGGGCGCGGATCGCTTTCTGGAATGCCGAGCGCCTCAAATACGCCGCCGCGTCGGCCCGTCTGCTCGGGGGGCTTGGCGCCGATGTCCTGATGCTCTGCGAACTCGATCTCGGCATGGTCCGCTCGCAGGATCGCCATACGATCCGGGATCTCGCCGATACGCTGGGGCAGGGGTACGTCTTCGGCGTCGAGTTCGTCGAACTCGGGCTTGGCGACCTGCGCGAGCGCAAGGCCCATGCCGGCGAGACGAACAGTGCCGGCCTGCATGGCGGCGGATTCGTTTCCGGGCTTTCTTTGACCCGCCCGGCGCTCGTGCGGCTCGAAACGTCCGGCCGCTGGTTCGACGGGGCGTTTCACGAGCGGCGGGTCGGCGGACGCATCGCGATGCTGGCCGAGATCTCGCTCGGCGGTCGCAAGGTCCTGCTCGCGTCCGTGCACTACGAAAGCCATACCGGCCCCGCAGACCGGCTGCTCCAGACGCAGGTCTTGCTGGACGCCATCGAGGCGCACGCGCCGGGGATGCCGGTCCTCATCGGGGGCGATTTCAACACCAGCAGTTTCGAGCGGACCGACAAGACGGACAAGGCATTCGTCGCGAAAGCGTTGGCGGCCGACCCGAACCGGCTTGTTGCTCCGATGGCCCACGAACCGATGTTCGAATTCCTGCAGCGGCGCGGTTACGACTGGAGCGCCTGCAACGTGGAATTGGCGCCGACGCAGCGCACGCGACCGGACGGCACGCCACAGCCGCCCTTCGGCAAGATCGACTGGCTGTTCTCGCGCGGTCTTGCCTGCAGCGCGCCGCAGGTCGTGCCGGCGGTCGACGCGATGGGAGTAGCCATATCCGACCATGAGGTGCTGTGCGTCACGGTCGAGACGGAATAGGGGAAACGGCATGAAGTACATTCCGCTCGCCAGCTCGAACGGCCGGTTTCACGTCTGCGCGCATCGCGGACACAGCATCGGCGCGCCCGAGAACACGTTGCCGGCGATCGAGGCGGCTGCCGTCAACCGGGCGACGGTCTGCGAGATCGACGTCGTGTTGACGCGCGATGACGAGATCGTGCTCCTGCATGACGAGATCCTCGACCGGACGACGGACGGGCGTGGCCGCGTGGGCGCGCTGGATCTCGCGCAGGTCAGGACGCTCGACGCGGGCGCCTGGTTCGCGCCGGCATTCGCCGGGACCCGCGTCCCGACGCTTGCGGAAGTTCTCGCGACCGCACGGCGGCTGGGTCTGGGCACGCTGGTCGAGATCAAGGAGCGCCAGCGCCCCGAACGGATGATCGAGAAGCTCGCCGATGTCCTCGGCGCGCAGAACGCGATCGACGAAGTCCTCGTGATCTCGTTCGACCATCCGACGCTCGTGCGTGCCCGCGCGCGCATCCCCGGCCTGCGCACGGAGATCATCACGCATGCGCGTCATGTCGACCCCGTGGCGGTGGCGCTTCGTGCGGAGGCGGCGAGCGTGGCGATCGAGGCCGACATGTTCCATCCCGACGACGCGCGGGCCCTTCACAAGGCAGGGGTTGCGGTCCGCGTGACGTTGCCGCGGCCCGAGAAGATCGCGATGCGCCGGGGCTATGGCCTCGACATCGAGGCGCCGATCGTCGCGGCACTTTCAGAAGGGCTCATCGACGTCCTGGCGGGCGACGATACGGCGGCCATCGAGTCGCTCGTTCGCGGGCACGCCCGGCTTCCGGCCCGGCACGTCTAGATCGCCGAAGCCGGAATTATCCAAATATTTATATAGTCTTAAGCCCGGATATCCCGAGGCCCGACGGCCGTCATAAATCGGCAACGTAACTTCAATATTTTTGTCGGGTCCGGACACTACGGTGCGCGTCGGGTTTCACGTTCCGACCGAAAAAGGAGGTTCCTTTGAACCGTAAAACAACTCTCGTGGCTGCACTTGCCGCCACCGCCCTGCTTGCCGGCGCTGCGAACGCGCAGCAGGCACGCGACCAGATCCGCATCGTCGGCTCGTCGACGGTGTTTCCGTTCACGACGGCCGTCGCCGAACAGTTCCAGCGCACCGGCGGCTTCAAGGCCCCGATCGTCGAGTCGACCGGAACGGGCGGTGGCATGCGCCTCTTCTGCGGCGGCGTCGGCGTCCAGCACCCCGACGTGACGAACGCGTCGCGCCGCATGACGAAGTCCGAGTTCGAGCAGTGCAAGACGAACGGCGTCACCGACATCATCGAAGTGAAGATCGGATTCGACGGGATCGTCCTCGCGACCAAGAAGGGTTCCGAGAAGATGAACCTGACGCTGCGCCACGTGTTCCTGGCACTCGCGCGCCAGGTGCCGGTCAACGGCCAGCTCGTCAACAATCCATACACCCGCTGGAACCAGATCGATGCCTCGCTCCCGGCACTCGACATCGAGGTCATCGGCCCGCCGCCGACCTCGGGTACGCGCGACTCGTTCAACGAACTCGCGATGCTTGCCGGCTGCGGCATGGTCGACGAGATGAAGACGCTGATCGCCGACAACGCGGCGCGCGGCAAGGCCTGCCAGTCGCTCCGCGAGGACGGCAAGTTCATCGAGGGCGGCGAGAACGACAACCTGATCGTCCAGCGCCTGACGACCGGCCGTCCGGGCACCATGGGGATCTTCGGCTTCTCGTTCCTCGAGGAAAACCCCGACAAGATCGAAGGCAAGCTCATCGGCGGGGTCGAGCCGAACCCGGACACGATCGCCGACGGCAAGTATCCGATCGCCCGCGACATGTACATCTACGTCAAGCGCGCGCATGTCGGCGTGGTCCCGGGGATCCGGGAGTTCGTCACCGAGTACACGAGTGCCCGGGCGATGGGCGACAACGGCTATCTGGAGAAGAAGGGCCTCGTTGTCCTTCCGGCCGCCGAAGCCGCGAAGGTACGCGCGGGTGCGCTGGCTCTCCAGCCGCTGACGATGTGACGGCAAGCGCGCCGGCTCCTTCGACTTCGGAGCCGGCGCGCTTTCTTACCTTTTCCGTCGACATGCGCGGGGGGCGCAAGACGGTCCGATGAACACGATCTTTCTGCTATGCGTGCTGCTCGCCTTGTCCGCCGTCGGATACCGGATGGGCCGGGCCACGGCCATCGGCCGCCAGAATGGCGGCACGGTACGCCTGCATTCCCTCACGTCCTACTATGGCTATTACGTCGCGCTTTGGTGCGGCCTGCCAGCACTCCTCATGATCTTCCTGTGGACGGCGTCTTCGGACTGGATCGTCAAGCTGCTGGTGGTTTCCGCACTCCCCGAGGAGATCCGCTCGCTGCCGGCGGACAAGCTGAGCCTCGTCATCTCGGATATCCGCAACATCGCGGCAGGCAACATCGCTTCGGCAGCCGCGACGCCGGCAGTCCAGGCGGCCGTCGACACCTATCGCAATCTTGCCGGCATCGCCCAGTCGGCGATGTGGCTCATCGGACTTGCCGTCGCGATGCTCGGACTGCTTCTGGCGCGCAGCCACATCGCGCCGCAGATGCGCGCGCGCAACCGCGTCGAAGGCATCATCGGGATCATCCTGATCATCGCATCGGTCATCGCGGTCCTGACGACGATCGGAATCGTCCTTTCGCTGGTGTTCGAGGCGGCACGGTTCTTCATCGCCGTTCCGGCGACGGACTTCCTGTTCGGCTTGACATGGAGCCCGCAGACCGCGATCCGGGCGGACCAGGTCGGCTCGTCCGGTGCCTTCGGCGCCGTGCCGCTCTTCACCGGAACGCTCCTGATCGCGACGATCTCGATGCTCGTCGCGGTCCCGGTCGGACTGATGTCCGCCGTCTACATGGCCGACTATGCGCCGGCGAAAGTAAGGTCGGTCGCAAAGCCGCTCCTCGAGATCCTCGCGGGCATCCCGACGGTCGTCTACGGTTTCTTCGGCGCGCTGACGGTTGCCCCGTTCGTGCGGGAGGCAGGTGCCGCCATCGGCCTGGAAGTCGCTTCCCAGTCCGGCCTTGCCGCCGGTCTCGTCATGGGAATCATGATCATTCCCTTCGTTTCTTCCCTGTCCGACGACGTGATCAATGCCGTGCCGCAGTCCATGCGGGACGCGTCGTACGGTCTCGGTGCGACGAAATCGGAGACGATCAAGAGAGTCATCCTGCCGGCAGCGCTGCCCGGCATCGCGGCCTCGGTCATCCTCGCTTTCAGCCGCGCGCTGGGCGAAACGATGATCGTCGTCATGGCGGCGGGTCTGGCGGCCAACCTCACCGCCAACCCCCTCAATGCGGTGACGACAGTCACGGTGCATATCGCCGCCCTGCTCGTCGGCGACCAGGAATTCGACAGCCCGAAGACGCTGTCGGCCTTCGCGCTCGGCCTCGTGCTGTTCGCGGTGACGCTCGCACTCAACATTCTTGCGATGCGGATCGTCCGCAAATACAGGGAGCAGTACGAATGACCGAAATGGCTGTTCCCGCCGGAGCTGCATCGCGGCACACCAGCGACGAGGCGCGCAAGCGGCTCGAGAAGCGCTATGCGGCCGAGCGCCGGTTCAAGATCTACGGAATGGCAGCGCTTTCGTTCGCGATCGGCGCCCTGTTCCTGCTCCTTTGGACGATCCTTTCGAACGGTGCCACCGCTTTCGTCCAGACCCATATCCGGCTGCCGGTGCATTTCGATCCGGCCATCATCGACCCGGACGCAAAGCGCGATCCGGTCGCCTTCCGCCAGGCGAACTGGGCGGCTGTGGTACGGGCTGCACTTCAGGAGAAGTTCCCGGACGTGCGCGGCCGACTTCCATTGCGCCAGCTCGATGCGCTGCTTTCCGACGGCGCCCAGATCGAACTGCTGCGGATGGTCACAGCCGATCCCGGGCTCCTCGGGCAGCGCCGGGATGTCTGGCTTCTCACGTCGTCCGACATCGACATGATCCAGAAAGGCCACTCGGCGCGCGATATCCCGGAGAGTTCCCGCCGGGTCAATGACGCGCAGCTGGGCTGGATCGATAAGCTTGCCGCCGAAGGGCGCCTCGAAAAGCGCTTCAATACCCGTTTCTTCACGGCGGCAGACAGCCGGCAGCCGGAGCTCGTCGGTGTCTGGGGCGGTGTCGTCGGCTCATTCCTCACGCTCGGGATCACGCTGCTGCTGGCATTTCCGATGGGCGTGGCGGCGGCGATCTATCTCGAAGAATATGCGCCGAAGAACCGTTTCACCGACCTGGTCGAGGTCAACATCAACAATCTGGCGGCCGTGCCGTCGATCGTCTACGGCCTGCTCGGCTTGGCGGTGTTTCTCCAGTTCTTCGGCATGCCGCGTTCCGCTCCGGTGGTCGGCGGCGTCGTGCTCGCCCTGATGAGCCTTCCCATCATCATCATTGCGGCACGGGCAGCACTACGCTCGGTGCCGCCCTCGATCCGCGAGGCCGCACTCGGGATAGGAGCTTCGAAGATGCAGGCGATCTTCCATCACATACTGCCGCTTGCCATGCCGGGTATCATGACCGGTACGATCATCGCGCTCGCGCATGCGCTGGGAGAGACGGCACCGCTCCTGATGATCGGGATGGTCGCGTTCGTCGTCGACATACCGACCGGCCCGTTCTCGCCGTCGACTGTCCTGCCGGTGCAGATATTCATGTGGGCCGACAATCCCGAGCGCGGCTTTGTCGAGAAGACGTCGGCTGCGATCATGACCTTGCTGGTATTCCTCCTGATGATGAACGCGGTCGCGATCTGGCTGCGGAAAAAATTCGAAAGACGGTGGTAGATCATGGAAATCAGTCTCAAGAGCCAGACGGTCTCGAGCACGCCGGTTGCCACGGTGTCGCCGACGATGAAAGTCGTCGCGAACGGCGTGAACGTGCACTATGGCGCCAAGCATGCACTGAAGGACGTCAGGATCGGCATTCGCGAGAACCAGGTCACGGCTTTCATCGGTCCATCCGGTTGCGGCAAGTCGACGTTCCTGCGCTGCATCAACCGGATGAACGACACGATCGCCTCGTGCCGCGTATCTGGCGATCTCCGGCTCGACGATCAGGACATCTACGACAAGTCGATCGACGTCGTGCAGCTGCGCGCGCGGGTCGGGATGGTGTTCCAGAAGGCCAATCCGTTCCCGAAATCCATTTTCGAGAACATCGCCTATGGCCCCAGAATCCATGGTCTTGCGACAAAGTCGGCGGAGTTCGAAGAGATCGTCGAGAAATCCCTTCGCGGCGCTGGCCTTTGGGACGAAGTGAAGGATCAGGCTCGATGATCCGGGTACCGGACTCTCCGGCGGACAGCAGCAGCGGCTTTGCATCGCGCGCGCCATTGCCGTGTCGCCCGAAGTCATCCTGATGGACGAGCCGTGCTCGGCACTCGACCCGATCGCCACGGCGCATGTCGAGGAATTGATAGACGGGCTGAGGGCCGACTACACGATCGTCATCGTGACCCACAACATGCAGCAGGCAGCGCGCGTGTCGCAGCGCACGGCCTTCTTCCATCTGGGCACGCTGGTCGAGGAAGACGATACCGCGACCATCTTCACCAATCCGCGCGACGAGCGCACGCAAGGATACATCACCGGCCGCTACGGCTGACCGGGACCGAGGAGAAGCCGACATGGCAAACGAACATATCGTCAGGTCCTATGACGAAGAACTGAAGCGGCTGACGAATCTGCTTGCGCGGATGGGCGGTCTTGTCGAGACGCAGATCGCGACGGCGATACAGGCGGTCATGCAGCGCGATGCCGACCTGGCTGCATCCGTCGTCAGTGCCGACAATCGGGTCGACGACCTTGAACGGGAGATCGACGACCAGGTCCTGCGGGTCATGGCACTGCGCCAGCCGGTGGCGAGCGACCTTCGGCTCGTGCTGGGCGCCTTGCGGATCGGTGCCGATCTCGAGCGTGCGGCCGACTATGCGAAAAACGTCGCGAAGCGCGCCAGCGTGCTTGCGCAGGTCCCGCCGCTCCGGCCGGTCCACTCGATTCCCCGGATGGGCGCGATGGTTCGCGAGATGCTGAAGGACGTTCTGGACGCGTTTGCCGCCCAGGATGTCGTCAAGGCCGTATCCGTCTGGAACAGGGACGAGGAGCTCGACGAAATGTATTCGTCGCTCTTCCGGGAGTTGCTTACCTATATGATGGAAGATCCGCGCAATATTTCCGGATCCACGCATCTTCTTTTCATTGCAAAGAACATCGAGCGGATCGGCGACCATACGACCAACATTGCCGAGACCATCCATTTTCTGGTGAAAGGCGTGCCGTTGCGCGAAGTGCGTCCGAAGGGCGACCTGTCGAGCTTTGCGGTCATGTCCGACGTCACCAAGACGACTTGAGGAGGACGATTTGAAACCACTTCTTCTGATCGTCGAAGACGAGGCAGCGTTGGTCGAGCTGCTGCGGTACAATTTCGAAAAGGAAGGATTCCGAGTGTCGGTCGCGATGGATGGCGAGGCGGCACTCGTCTCTGTCGCCGAGGCGCGGCCGGATCTCATCGTTCTCGACTGGATGCTTCCGCACGTATCCGGGCTCGAGGTGTGCCGGCAGATACGGCGCAAGGCGGATACGCGCGACGTCCCGATCATCATGCTGACCGCCCGTGGCGAAGAGAGCGATCGCATTCGCGGGCTGGAGGTCGGGGCCGACGACTATGTCGCGAAGCCGTTCAGCCCGTCCGAATTGATCGCGCGGGTCCGGGCGGTGCTGCGACGCTCGAAGCCGTCGACGGCGCAGGATCTGCTGACGTTCGGCGATCTCGTGATGGATCTTTCCGCACATCGGGTCTTGCGTTCGGGTCGCCCGATACATCTGGGTCCGACCGAGTTCCGGCTGCTGCGCTTCCTGCTCGAGCGACCGGGCCGCGTGTACAGCCGCGAGCAGCTTCTCGATGCGGTCTGGGGGCGGGACATCTATGTCGAGCCACGGACGGTCGATGTTCATATCCGGCGGCTTCGCAAGGCGATCAATCTGCCCGGCGACTCGGATCTGATCCGCACCGTCCGTTCCGCCGGATACGCACTCGACGAAAGTGCGGATGCATAGATCGGCCTGATTTGGGTGGCGCGACAACGGCATCCGGATATGATGCCGGCATGACGAAACCGCATCTTACGCCGAATCCTGAAAGACTTAGCGCAACGGCCCAGCGGGCGGCGATTTCCGCGGGCAAGCTCGATTCGTCGACGCTTGTCAGAGCCTGCCTCGAACGTATCGACGAGCGGGACAAGGACGTCCGCGCCTGGGCGCATGTCGAGCGCAAGGACAGTCGAGGCCGGGCCGGATCGCTCGACCGGCTGGCACAGACGCAACCGCTTCACGGGATTCCGGTCGGCATCAAGGATCTGATCGATACGGCCAACATGCCGACGACATATGGTTCGCCGATCTATCGGGACAACCGCCCGAAGTCCGATGCGGCTTGCGTGAAGAAGCTGGTGGCCGCCGGCGCCGTCGTCCTCGGCAAGACGGTGACCACCGAGTTCGCCTATTTCACGCCTGGCCCGACACATAACCCGCATCTTCGCGGTTACACGCCAGGTGGTTCATCGTCGGGATCGGCGGCGGCGGTCGCCGATTTCCAGGTGCCGATCGCACTTGGCACGCAAACCGCCGGCTCCGTGATCCGTCCGGCCGCCTTTTGCGGCGTGGTCGGGTACAAGGGAACCTACGGGTGGGCGGACATGGCCGGCATCAAGCCGCTTTCTCCGGCACTCGATACGTTGGGCGTGTTCTGCCGTGCGGTGAGCGACATCGATCTTGTCCGCCGCGCGCTGGTCGGTCCGCCACCGGCCTCGAGATCGGCAGCCGGCGGCCAGAAGATACTGCGCATCGCGATCTGCCGTACGCCCTATTGGATCGAAGCGGATGCCGATACGCGCACGATGTTCGAGCGGGTCGTCGAACGGCTGATCGGTGCGGGCGCGTTCGTGGGGGAGTTCGAGCCCGACGAAAGCTGGAACGCGCTCAACGATGCCCAGCTTGCGATCATGATGCGCGAGGCAGCCAAGGCCCTGGCCCGCGAGCGGGAGGAGCATCCGAAGCTTCTGAGCGCCCGCCTCATGGAAATGCTCGAAGACGGCGACAAGGTCGGCATTCGCGAGGAGACAGCCGCAAAGGCGCTGGCGACCAAGAGCCGCAACCGCCTGGCGCAGGTCTGGCGCGACTTCGACATGATCCTTGCCCCGGCGGCACCGGGTGCCGCCCCCCGCGGCCTCGAGCGGACGGGCGATCCGGTCTTCAACCGGATGTGGACACTTCTCGGCAATCCCTGCATCGCCCTTCCGGCAGGCAAGATCGGGAACGGCCTGCCGCTTGCCATCCAGCTTGTGGGACCGCACAACGAAGACAACGCACTTGTCGCAAATGCGGCGTGGGTCGAAGCACAACTTGCCGGATAGGTTGGGTCAGGCGTTGACGGCCAGCGGCTGAGGCTTGCCTTCGTCGTCGAGGGCAACGAACGTGAAGCTTGCATCGGTAACGCGCACCCGGTCGCCATGGCCCTGGCGCAGGACCCAGACTTCGACTCCGAAGGTGATCGACGTGCGTCCGAGTTTGTGCAGGTCGGTGTAGCAGCAGACCGTGTCGCCGACCTTCACCGGCCGGTGGAAGACGATGTTCGAGACCGCGACCGTCGCGACGCGGCCATGCACGAATTTCGTGGCGCTCATTTTCCCGGCAATGTCCATCAGCGACATGATCCATCCGCCGAATACGTCGCCGCGCGGATTGGTGTCTGCCGGCATCGCCAGTGTCCGCGAGGCAAGTTCGCCGCGCGGGCCGTCGGGCGGGCTGATGGCGGCAGCCGAGGATCGTTCCTGTGCGATGTAAGTCATCCAATCTCCCTTCAGTGCGAGAAATCGGACGCATCCTCCCGGAAGCGATACGACAGCAGATTAATCAGAAAAATGCTGCAATGCAATATAAATCCATTTTAAACTCTAAATATATGAATTAAGTCAATTGTGCGACGCACAATAAACAATCAGGCCGTCGTCGGCTGCCGCAGATGGCACGCCACCATATGGCCGGGTGCCAGCTCCTTGATCGGCGGCTCCTCGACCCGGCATCGCGCTTCGGCATAAGGGCAGCGTGTGTGGAAGCGGCAGCCGGGCGGCGGATTGATCGGCGACGGCACATCGCCCGTCAGGATGATCCGCTTCTTCTTGAGGCGCGGGTTGGGTTGGGGGGCCGCCGACAGCAGGGCCTCCGTGTACGGGTGCTGCGGACGCGCGAATATGGTCCGCCGGTCGGCGATCTCGACGATCTTCCCGAGATACATGACGGCCACGCGGTGGCTGATGTGCTCGACGACCGCCAGGTCGTGCGCCACGAACAGAAATGAAACGCCGAATTCGGCCTGAAGATCCGTCAGCAGGTTGATCACCTGCGCCTGGACCGAGACGTCGAGAGCCGAAACCGGCTCGTCGGCGACGATCAGCTTCGGGCGGACGGCAAGGGCCCGCGCGATGCCCAGGCGCTGGCGCTGCCCGCCGGAAAACTCGTGCGGATACTTCGACATCTGCTCGGGCCGCAATCCGACCTTCTCGAACAGCCAGGCAACGCGTTCGCGTGCCTCGGCACCCGTCGCGATGCCGAAATTGGTGAGGGGTTCGGCGACGATATCGCCTGCCGACAGGCGCGGGCTCAACGAGGAGTAAGGATCCTGGAACACGACCTGAAGATCGCGCCGGTGTTGCCACATCGCGGCCCGGCTGAGGGAATCGATCCGCTTGCCCATCAGGCGGACGGTTCCGGACGTCGGATCGATCAGCTTCAGGATCGCCTTGCCGGCGGTCGATTTGCCGCATCCCGACTCGCCGACCAGGCCGAGCGTCTCCCCGGCATCGACGTGGAAGGTGATGCCGTCGACGGCATGGACGGTCGCGGAAGCCCGCCCGAACATCCCGCCGCGGATGGGGAAGTACTTCTTAAGATCGACGACCTGGAGCAGGGGAGCGGTCATCGCGGCGGCTCCGGCAGGTGCTCGCTTTGCCAGCAGGCGGCAAAATGCCCGGGAACCTTCTGCTCGAGGGGCGGGACCGTCTGGCGGCATATTGGCTGGACGTAGGTGCACCGCTCGGCGAACGCGCAGCCGGAAATGGGCTGGGTCAGGCGCGGTACGATCCCCGGAATCTCGATCAGGCGGGGACGCGCACCCTCCGCGTCTTCGCCGCCGAGGCGCGGGATCGAACCCATGAGACCCAGCGTGTAGGGATGTCGCGGGCGGTCGAAGAGCGCCTCGACCGTCGCTTCCTCGACCTTCCGGCCGGCGTACATGACCACGACGCGCTGTGCCGTCTCCGCGACGACGCCAAGGTCGTGCGTGATCAGCACGATCGCGGCGCCGATCTTGCGTTTGAGTTCCAGCATCAGGTCGAGGATCTGGGCCTGGATCGTCACGTCGAGTGCGGTCGTCGGCTCGTCGGCGATGAGGAGCTTGGGGTTGCAGGCCAGCGCCATCGCGATCATCACGCGCTGGCGCATCCCGCCGGAAAGCTGGTGGGGATATTCGCCGGCCCGTCGGGCGGCCTCGGGGATCTTCACGAGCTCGAGCATCTCGACCGCACGCGCCTGTGCCGTGTCGCCCGACAGCCCTTGATGCAGCTCCAGCGTCTCGGCGATCTGCTTGCCGACGGTGAGAACCGGATTGAGGCTCGTCATCGGCTCCTGGAAGATCATCGATATCTCGTTGCCGCGGATGCGGCGCATCTCCTCTTCGCTTGCCGCAAGCAGGTCGCGTCCTTCAAAGCGGATGGAACCGGAGACGATGCGCGCAGGCGGCGACGGCAGCAGCCGCAGGATCGACATCGCGGTGACGGATTTCCCGCAGCCGCTTTCGCCGACGACGGCCAGAGTCTCGCCGGCCCGCACCGAATAGGACACGCCGTCGACTGCACGCACGACCCCGTCGCTCGTGAAGAAGTAGGTGCACAGGTTCTCGATTTCGAGCAGGGCGGGTTCGGCCATGACGCTGCTCACATCTGCCGGGCGAGGCGCGGATCGAGCGCGTCGCGCAGTCCGTCGCCGAGAAGGTTGATCGCCAGGACCGTCAGGGAAAGGAAGGCCGCCGGTATGAGGATCAGCTGCGGGCGGACCTGGAAGATCGCGCGCCCTTCCGCGATGATGTTCCCCCAGGTCGGGATCGACGGCGGCAGGCCGGCGCCGATGAACGACAGGATAGCCTCGGTGATGATCGCCGAAGCGCAGATATAGGTCGCCTGCACGACGATCGGCGCGATCGTGTTCGGCAGGATGTGGCGCACGAGGATGCGCGTCGTCGACGTGCCGGTCGCGATCGCGGCCTCGACGAAAGGCTGTTCGCGAAGACCCAGCACCACGCCCCGGACAAGTCGCGTCACGCGCGGCACTTCCGCGATCGCGATGGCCATGATGACGTTCTCGAGGCTTGCCTTCGTCAGCGCCATGAGTGCGATGGCCAGAAGGACCGACGGGATCGACATCAGGCCGTCCATCACGCGCATGAGGATCGCGTCGACCCACCGGTTGAAG
This sequence comes from Tagaea sp., assembly GCA_965279525.1. GTDB lineage: Bacteria > Pseudomonadota > Alphaproteobacteria > CACIAM-22H2 > CACIAM-22H2 > Tagaea. Next base: position 454,344 of record CBDIIB010000003.1, read on the forward strand.
CCGGAGACGAGACCGAAGAACAGGCCGGACAGGACGGCCGATGCCGCCACCGCGAAGCCGACGAACAGCGAAGCGCGCGATCCGTAGATGACCCGGCTGTAGACGTCGCGGCCGAGCGCGTCGGTTCCGAACCAGAACTGGTCCGATGGCGGCCGCAGCCGGCGGATCGGCGACAGCGCCGAGGGGTCGACGGTCCCGAGCCAGGGGGCGAGGATGGCGATGCCGACCATCACGGCGATCAGGCCTCCGCCGATCACGATCGACAGATTGCGCCGCCACCAGGCACGGCGGCGACCCTGCATCTGCGCGTCTGTCGCGGGAGCAACGAGTGTAAGCGCCATTGCGTCCTCAGTACCGGATGCGGGGATCGAACAGCGAGTAGCTGAGGTCGACCAGCAGGTTGATCAGGACATAGACGAACGAGAACATCAGGATGACACCCTGGATGATCGGGTAGTCGCGCCGCAGGATCGCGTCGACCGTCATGCGCCCGAGGCCGGGGATCGCGAACACGCTTTCGGTGACGACGACGCCGCCGATCAGAAGCGCCACGCCGATGCCGACGACCGTCACGATCGGGACCGCGGCGTTCTTCAGCGCATGCCGCAGCAGGACCTTCTCCGATCCGAGGCCCTTGGCGTTGGCGGTGCGGATGTAATCCTGGCTCAGAACGTCGAGCATCGCGGCGCGCGTCATGCGCGCGATCAGGGCGATGTAGATCGTGCCCAGTGCCAGCGACGGCAGGATGAGCTGGCGCAGGAACGGCCAGAACCCCTCACGGATCGACACGAATCCCTGGACGGGCAGCCATTCCAGTTCCAGCGAGAACAGGAAGATCAGGACGTAGCCAAGAACGAAGACGGGGACCGAAAAGCCGAGCACGGCGAACATCATCACGAGCCGGTCGAGCCAGCCGCCGGCCCGCGCCGCGGCGAGCACGCCCAGCGGGACGGCGACCGAAACCGAAAGCACGATCGTCGTGATGGACAGCGAGATCGTGGCTTCCAGTCGCTGGCCGATGAGTGTGGAGACGGGAAGGCTGGAGAAGATCGACGTGCCGAGATCCCCCTGGAGGATCGCGAACAGCCAGGTCGAGAAGCGCACGAGAAACGGCTCGTTGAGGCCGAGCTGCTGGCGGATCTTCTCGATGTCTTCGACCGTCGCCAGATCGCCGGCGATGACCGCCGCCGGATCGCCCGGCGAGAAATACAGGAGCGAAAAAACGAATATGGCCACCACCCCCATGACGGGGATGGTGGCCAGAATGCGTCGGACGATATAGGCGAACACGCGTGCAGATCCGTTCTATATCGTCCGTCTTGCCGTCAGCGCTTGTCGACGTTCCAGAAGAAAGGAACCGGCGAGACGATGATGCCCGTGACGTTCTTGCGGAAGGCGGTCGGCTGCTGGAACTGCCCGGTGGTCACGTAGGGCACTTCCTTGAACGCGACGTCCTGCATCTGCCGTGCGACGGCTACTTGGTCAGCAGCAGTCGTTGCGGCGAGCCACTTGTCGCGCAATGCCTCAAGCTCCGGCATCGTCGGCCAGCCGGGCCATGCGGCAGCACCGTGGCCGCGCAGCGGTGCGTGCAGCGCCGGGTTCACGATATCGGGCCCGACCCACCAGGTGTGGAAGATCGACCAGCCGCCCTGCTCGGGGGCGTTGCGGCTCGCGCGGCGCGCGAGAACCGAACCCCAGTCCGTTGCCACGAGTTCGACATTCATCCCCAGCCGCTTCAGCAGGTCCTCGGTGACGAGGCTCTGCACGTGGTTGGTCGGGATGTCGGTCGGCGAGATGATGACGATCTTCTCGCCCTTGTAGCTCGACTCCTTCAGGATCGCCTTGGCGCGATCGAGATTGCCGCCTGCCGCCGCGGAGCCGACGTCGCTCGCCAGCGGCGTGCCGCAGGTGAAGAACGACTTGCACTCCTTGTAGTATTGCTTGTCGCCGGCGATGGCCTGCAGGTAGTCCGCCTGATTGACGGCCATCTGCACCGCCTGGCGCACCTTCGCGTCGGTGAAGGGCGGGTGCAGGTGATTGAAGCGCAGCATGGCGATCGAGCCCATCGGATCGATCTGCTCGAGCGTGATGTCGCGATTGCGCGCGAGCGAGGGCATCAGGTCGAACAGGGGCTGTTCGAGCCAGTCGACTTCGCCTTGCGCAAGTGCGGCCGCGGCGACCGCCCCGTCGGGGATGATGCGCCATTCGACGCGGTCGACCTTCACGACCTTGCCGCCGGCGGCCCACGAAGGCGGCTCGCTGCGCGGCTTATAGTCGGCGAAACGCTCGTACACGGCGCGCTGGCCGGGCACCCACTGGTCGCGGATGAAGCGGAACGGGCCGGACCCGGTCGCGTCCTGGATCGGCGTTGCCGGATCGGTGTTGGCGATCCGCTCCGGCATCATGAACGGCACCTGGCTCGACAGCTTGCCGAGCGCGTCGATCATCAGCGGGAAGGGCTTGGTGAGGCGAATCGCGAAGGTCAGCTCGTTGACCACGTCGTAGCCGGCGACCGCGGCAGCCAGCGTCTGGCCGAAGCTGTCGCGCGCCGACCAGCGGCGGACCGAGGCGGCGGCATCGGCGCCGCGCACAGGCGTGCCGTCGTGCCACTTCATGCCGTCACGCAGCGTGAACTCCCAGCGCAACCCGTCCGGGCTGGTCGACCATTTGTCGACCATCTGCGGCTGGATCTTGAAGTTCGCATCGGTCGCGAACAGCGTGTCGTAGACGAGGTAGCCGTGATTGCGCACGACATAGCCGGTCGTCGCGATCGGATCGATTGCGGGCAGGTTCGAGTGCGGGATGAAGCGCAGCACTTTCTGCTGGGCGCTTGCTTCGCCTGCGAAGCCGAGCCCGGCGGCGAAAGCCGCCAGCGCGGTCGCGGCCGCAAGCCGACTGAATGCATTTTTCATGTTTCTTGTCCTCCGGTGTCGCTTCGTTCGTCGTGCGATACGAATGGCGGTTATGTGCCAAAAGCATGCCACATACGGCGTGCGCGTCAAACCACTTGAACGTTAACCGGCGAAAACGGGCCCGGATCGAGGGGGTATATAGGGCGGGCGAGGCGGTGATAGACGAGTTTGGAATTGTCCGACGTCGTCACGCCTTCACCATCGAGCGTAAAGGTTGCGCGGGCGAGCGGCGCAAAGCCTGCCCGGTAGTGGATACGGGATTTGAGGAGCAGGAACCGCTGGCGCGTCGGATCGATGCCGTTTGCGGTGAATATTCCCGTATCCCAGGGTTCGTGGTGACGCGAGACGACGACAATCCGCATCCGGCCGGTGTCGAGGACGGCAGTTGGCCCTGTATTGACCATCACGCCTGTGTACATGGGCCCCTCGACCCGCCATTTGCCGTCGGCAAGGTTGCGGACCGTCCCGCTGATTCGCAGGGGCTTGGCCGGCAACCCGATCGACGGCATGTCGCACTTGCCGCCCAATTCCAGCGTGACGCGCGCACCCAGACCGGCGGCCTGCATCGCCGCGACCGCAGCCGGGTCCCAGACCGTGGCGACCGCGACGTCGTCGAGCTCCTGGCGCAGGACCTCGGCAATTGCCGTCATGACGTCCGACGTGCCGCCTGAACCGACATTGTCGGCGTGGTCGAGAAGCACGATGGGTGCCGCGTTGATCTCCTTCGCGCGCGCGACCGTCGCCGCGATCGGCGCATGGACATGCGTGAACTGGTCGCGGGCTTTCCAGGTCGCATCGAGCAGATCTTGCGTTGCCGCGACTGCGGCCTCCTGATCGCCGTCGGCTACGACAATCGCCGAATTGCCGGCAATTGGAATGTCCGCCATCGGGAAACCGCCGAACACCGTCGCGCACAGGATGGTGGGCCGGGCTTCCATCTGGCCCGCCATGACCTGCAATTCCTTCATCGGCGTGTCGGCGGTGCCCTGCCGCAGCGTCTGCGACAGCAGGGGCAGGCGGCCCCACGCCATGACGGGGCGGCATTTCCCGTCGATCGCGTCGATGACGACTTTCCCGACCCGCTCGGCGACATCGTACATGTCGACATGCGGATAGGTCTTGTAGCCGATCATCGCCGTGCAGTTCGCCACCATCTCGGCCGAAAGGTTGGCATGTAGATCGTACGTGACGGCGATGGGCAGACCCGGGCGGATCGCGCGAATGCGCGCCAGCAGCGTCCCTTCGCCGTCGTCGGCATGCTCGCAGACCATCGCCCCATGCAGGTCGAGCAGGGCGCCGTCGCAGCCGTCGGCGATTGCAGCAAGGATCGGGGCGACGAGGTGCTCGTAGGCTTCCTTCGTGACAGGGCCTCCCGGCATCGCTTCGGCGGCAACGGGTGTGACGATCTCGGCGCCGCGCGCGCGTGCGAGCTTCATGTAGGCCGCAAGCGGCATCGACGTGTTTTCGTACGCGGTGACGACGTCCGCGCCGAAATGCAGTCCCCATTGCGCGAAGCGCTCCACGTCGGTCACGACCGGCGAGAAGGTGTTGGTTTCGTGCTTGAGCATGGCGAGGACGAGGCGCATCGTGCGGGCTCTTTCGGAATCGGCGATGGACGTGCGAGCATAGCGTCCCCGTCCGGAGTCACAAATGTCCGATCTCGCCCTGCTTTCCGTGTCTGAGCTGCTTGGCGGTTTTGCGCGCAAGCGATTTTCGCCGGTCGAGGCGGCGCAAGCGTGCCTGGCGCGCATTTCCCGGCTCGATCCTGTTCACAACGCGTTCTGCCTGGTCGATGCTGAGTCTGCACTGGCCGCGTCGCGCGCGTCCGAAGCGCGTTGGGCGCGTGGCGAGCCGAAGGGAACGCTCGACGGCGTTCCGACGACGATCAAGGACCTGTTGCTGACAGCCGGCTGGCCGACGCTGCGCGGCTCGAAGCTCGTCTCCCGGGATCAGGCATGGAACGAGGACGCGCCTGCGGTGGCGCGGCTGCGCGAGCAAAACGCCGTCTTGCTCGGCAAGACAACGACGCCGGAGTTCGGCTGGAAGGGAATCGGGGACTCGCCCCTGACCGGAATCACGCGCAACCCGTGGGACCCGTCGAAGACCGCGGGCGGCTCGTCGGCCGGTGCGGCCGTGGCGGCAGCGCTCGGTATGGGCGCACTCCATATCGGCACGGATGGCGGGGGTTCGATCCGGATGCCGGCCGGCTTCTGCGGCATTTTCGGCCTGAAGCCCACTTATGGACGTGTCGCGGCCTACCCGGCATCGCCTGCGGGCCTGCTCGCGCATATCGGACCGATGACCCGTGGGGTCGAGGACGCTGCCCGGATGATGGAGGCGATCGCCCGGCCGGATTATCGCGATGTCTTCTCCTTGCCGCCCGACGAGGGTTCCTGGCTGCTTGGCCTCGACAAGGGTGTCGCGGGACTGAAGATCGGATTCAGTCCGCGACTTGGCGGCGCGTCGGTCGATCCGGAAATCGCCGCCGCGGTCGAGGCGACGGCCCGCCTGTTCGCCGATCTGGGTGCCATCGTCGAGCCAGCCGAGCCGGAGATGGGCGATGTCCGTGATGTCTTTTACCGGCTGTGGACGGCGGGGCTTGCGCGGCCCTTGCAGGCTTACCCGCGCGAACGTTGGCGCGACTGCGATCCCGGCCTGGTCGCGACGACTGAAGCGGGAATGCACCTTTCCGCGCAGGATTATCTTGCGGCCGATGCCGCACGCATCCGGGCGACCGAGGCGATGGCGCGCTTCCACCGGCGTTACGATCTGCTGCTCACGCCGCAGCTGCCGATCACCGCATTCGCGGCAGGGCACGATGTCGCCACGCCGGATCAGAGCTACTGGATCGACTGGACGCCCTTCACCTATCCATTCAACATGACGCGCCAACCGGCGGCTAGCGTGCCAGCCGGCCTGCATTCCAACGGCCTGCCGATGGCCTTCCAGCTTGTCGGGCGCCATTACGAGGACCGTCTCGTACTGCGTGCTGCCCGGGCGATCGAGCAGGTGCGCCCCTGGAAGATGCCGGTGTCGTGAAGGAGGTACGGCCGTGATCGCGCTGACCGGCCGTCGCGGCGTCCTGGCGCTCGCCGTGACACAGATCGCAAGCTGGGGATGTACCTATTTCATCCCGGCAATGCTTGTCGCTCCGATCTCCGCCAATCTTGATATCCGTTCGACGACCGTCTTTTCGGGCGTGACGATCCAGCTTGTCGTCGGGGCATTCCTTGGTCCGTGGGTCGGGCGTCAGGTCGACCGCGACGGACCACGACGGATGCTGGTTCTCGGGTCGCTGCTGTTGGCGTTGGGGTTGGGCGTGCTGGGGCTTGCGGACGGATTGGCGGTCTACGCGGTCGCGTGGGCGATCATGGGCCTCGGCATGCCGATGGTCCTGATCCAGACCCCGTTTGCCGCGGCCGCACTGCTGGTGCCGGGTGGCGCACGCCGCGCGATCGGATTGATGACGCTGATCGGTAGCCTGACGACAGTCGCGTTCCTGCCGGCCATGGCGTGGCTGGAAGCACCGCTCGGCTGGCGTGGCATCTGTTTCCTGTTCGCGGGCATCCAACTCGCCGTTTGCCTGCCGCTTCACGCGGCGATCACGGCCCGACCGGTACCGAGAGATGGGTCCGGAAGTGTTTCCAGCGTGGATTCTGGCGGTATCGCCGATCCGAGTTTGCGCAAACGGGCTTTCTGGACGATGGCCGTCGCTTTTTCCTGCATCGGCTTCGTCACGTGGGGATTGCCGCTCCATCTTGTCGAAATCGCGCGGGCCTATGGCCAGCCGGCCGCCGTGGCGGTCACCGTCGGTGCCGTGATGGGACCGGCACAGATGGTTGCGCGCGCCGCCGAAACGGCCTTCGGACAGAAGATGCCGATCCTCGACGTCGGGTATCTCAGCCTGGCGGTGATCGCCGCTGCATTGATCCTTCCGCTGATATTCGGGGGGACGGCGACGATACTGATGCTGATGGTGATCGGTTACGGATTCGGAGCCGGTGCAAACACGATCGTGCGCGCGATCGCACCACTCGTGGTCTTCGGTCGAGCCGGCTACGCGACAGTCCTTGGAAAAATGGGCCTGCCGATGAATCTCGTGTTCGCGACGGCGCCGTTCCTGATTGCGGCGGCGATCGAGGCCGGCGGACCGGCGGCGGGGCTTGCCGTCTGCGCCGGCGCGACGCTCGTGTCGCTTGCCGGCATGCTCGTGCTCCGGCGCCTTGCCGCCGGATCGTTCGCTCAGTAGAGCGACGTGGCGACGCGTGAAGGCAATTCGGCGTCGTAGGCACGTCCGTCGAAACCGTCCTTGGCAAGCGCCTCGAGGATCTCGCCGGTGCTCGGCAGGCTGGCACGTGCCAGGCGCCTCTCGGGATTCCACAGATCCGCGCGGACGACAGCTCGCGAACACTGGAAATAGACGCGCTCGATCTTCACGACAAGGACGGTGCGCGGCTGCTTCGCATCGACGGCAAAACGCGCCAGCAGGGAGGGCTCGACGGATATCGCCGCGCGACCGTTGATCCGCAGTGTCTCGCCGATGCCGGGGACGAGAAACAGCAGCGCCACGCGCGGATCGGAGACGATGTTGCGCAGCGTGTCGATGCGGTTGTTGCCGCGCCGGTCTGGCAACAGGAGGGTTTTCGAATCCTCGACAGTCACGAACCCGGCCGCATCGCCGCGCGGGCTGACGTCGAGCCCCTCGATGCCGGAGCTTGCCAGCGCCACAAACGGGGCGGCCTCGACGAAGGCGCGATAGTGCGCACTCAGATGGTCGATCTCCTTGTCGAGCGAGCGCTGTACGGCAGGACCGTAGAGCGCCTCGAGCATGGCGACATCGGTGACTTCATGGGCCGGGCTCATTCGGATTTCCAATCCAGGAGGGCGCGCGCGGCTATCGCGGCGTGCGCGAGTATGTGGAAACGGTTCTCGGCGAGAACGGCGGCGATCTCCGCCCGGGAGTAGCGGACAAGCTCCTGTTCTTCGAGATCGCCGGAGTCGGGCTCGGCCACCTGCCGGCATCCCTTCGCGATGAACATGTGGCACATCGCGCCTCGGATGTTGGCCCCGGTGATGCAGGATCCGATCGGCTCGATCGCATCGGCCGTATGTCCGGTTTCTTCCAGAAGCTCGCGTCGTGCCGCTTCGGCGGGCGTTTCGCCGGCATCGATGCCGCCACCGGGGAAACCGAGCACGATCGCGCCAGCACCGTGGCGATAACTGCGGATCGCAAGCACGCGCCCGTCCTCGAGGATCGGGAACAGCATCGAATAGTCGGGCAAGAGGATGCGATGGAAGCTCTCGACGATCCGTCCGTCGGGCAGTTCCAGCCGGTCGTCGAGGACGCGCACCCAGGGCGGCGACGAATAGACCTCGCGCGAGGCGAGTGTCTTCCAGAGGCGAAGATCCTTCATCTCGGACACCGTCAGGCCGGGAGTGCCGCCGACCAGGGGCTCATCGGGTCCGACATCCCCGAGCGCCCGCCGGTTGCCGGATCGATAAGGATGGCCGACGGGCAGGCATAGCTTGCCGGAGAGATCGTGTGCTCGGCCGCTCGCGCCTGGAAGCGGGCCATGAGTGCCGACTGGACGTCGATCGGCAGGCGCGGATCGTATTCGACAAGCTCGCCGCCCGACACGTCGATGCGCGGCTGGTGGAACGCGGCGTCGAGATCCATTCCGTGATCGACCACGAAGGACAGGAGCTGCGCGACGGCGGGAAGGATGCGCCTGCCGCCGGACGCGCCGATCGCGATCCACGGCTTGCCGTCCTTCGACACGATCGTCGGGCACATGTTCGTCAACGGGCGCTTGCCGGGTGCCAGCGAGTTCGGCCGGCCGGGGCGCGGATCGAACCACATGACCCCGTTGTTCATCAGGATGCCGGTCCGCGGCAGGACCAGCCGGCTGCCGAACGACGAAAGCAGCGTCTGCGTAAGGGCGACGACGTTGCCGTGCCGGTCCACGACGTTGAGGTGCGTGGTGCTCGTCGCCGGTCCCTGCGCTGCCGGCGTACCGGCAAGACGTTCAGCATAGGCCTGACGCAATGCCTCGGCATAGGCGACGAAGCTCGCCGCGTCGGCGCCGAACGGCCGGAACAATGTCGGTGTCAGCAACTCGAGGAACCTTGCGAGCGTCGGGCCGGCACTGCCGACAGGCGCGCAGGCGAAGTCGGCGCCGCGATAGCGCGTCGCGAACGGCTCGACGAAACGGGCGCGGTAGCCGGCAAGGTCTTCCCGCGTCAGCACGCCGCCAAGCGCCTGCACGTCGTCGGCGATGTCCGCAGCGATGTTGCCTTCGTAGAAATCGCGTGGCCCCTTGAGCTGGAGGCGCCGGATCGTCGCAGCGAGATTGCCCATCGAAAGGTAGCTTTGGGCCATGCCGCTGTCCGTCGTCGGCGGCAGGCCGTCGGGCAGGTAGATGTCGCTCGACGACGGATAGCGTTGCAGGTCCCGAGCACCGGCCGCGACCTTCAGCGTCGTCCAGAAATCCACCGGAAGTCCGCGATCGGCAAGTCGTGCGGCAGGCTCCAGCACGGTTTCCCATGCCATACTGCCGAACCGGTCCAGTGCCAGCGCAAGTCCGTCGACCTGCCCGGGAATCGCGACCGACAGCGGACCATGCACGTTCCGGTTGCCTTCGACTTCCGGCCATCCGAACAGGTCGCCGCCCTGCCGTCCGGTCAACGGGAAGTGTTTGGGATCGAGGCGGGCAGGCGCCTGGGGCCCGAAATCGACAACCTGAACTTTTCCGGTATCCGCCGGGCGATACATCAGGAAGCCGATGCCGCCCAATCCGCTGTTCCAGGGCTCGGCTGTCGCAAGTGCAAACGCCGCTGCGACGGCGGCATCGACCGCGTTGCCGCCCTGGTGAAGGATCTCCGCGCCGACCTCCATCGCATCGCGGGCCTGGCCGGAGATCACGCCGCCGATCGCCGATCCGGCGCCGGGCTTGCGGATCGTCAGGTTCTGGATGTGGTGGGGACGTGGTCTCATCGTGCTTCGCTCCGGCGCAATAGATCCTTGAGGATACGCTTCACCTTAGCGACTTCCCCGGCGGAATAGGAGGCCAGACATGCGCGCTCGTGCGCCTTTGCCCGGGCCAGCAATGGAAGCACCTTGCGCCGGCCGCCGGCAGATATGCGGACGAGGGTCCGGCGCCGGTCGGCGGGATCCTTGCGCAGATCCAGCAGGCCGCCGCGCGCCATGCGGGCGACCAACTTGGTGAGGGTCGGCTGCTGGATCAGCACGATCCGCGCGAGGTCGCCCACGCAAAGGCCGTCGCCGTCCGAAAGCGTGGCAAGAACACGCCAGTTCGCGACCGAAAGCCCGTAGGGGCGCAGCTGCTGGTGGAACTCGCGACTGACCCGCTCGCTGGCGGCGGCAAGAAGGTAGGACAGGTATCCGTCGACGAACTTCGGCATGCCGCATTCTATGCATTTTCATATAATTTGAAGAAGCTGTATGATTTCCGGCATGGGCGATCCGTCAGCGATACCTGCCGTCTATGCAACCGGCGAAGGGCCACCGCTTGTGCTTCTGCACGGTGTGGGAACGGACCATCGCGCGTTCCGTCCGCAGTCGATCCGCCTTGCCCGTCGCTTCCGCGTGCTTGCCTGGGACATGCCGGGCTATGGCTGCTCGCAGCCGATCGAGCCGATGGACTGGCACGGTCTTGCCGACGCGCTGGCACGCCTGCTCGACAGCCAGGGGATCGACAGCGCGCACATCCTGGGGCATTCGATCGGCGGGATGGTGGCGCAGGTGTTCGCCATCCGGCATGCGTCGCGCACGCGCTCGCTCGTGCTTTCGGCGACCAGTCCGGCCTTCGGCCGGCCGGACGGCGACTGGCAGCGCGAGTTCGTGCGCCAGCGCCTTGCACCTCTTGAAACCGGCAAGAAGCTTGCCGATCTGGCCGAGGCGACGGTCGAGGCGCTGATGGGGCCGAAAGCCGGACCTGCCGCGCGGGGCTATGCGCGAACCTGTGTCGGCGAAGTGCCGGTGCCCGCGTTCGCTGCCGCGATCCGGCTGATCGTGACGTTCGATGGCCGGGCGGACCTGCCGCGCATCGCCTGTCCGACGCTGCTGCTTGCAGGATCGCACGACACGAACGCGCCGGCGGCGATGATGGAGAAGATGGCTGGGAAGATACCCGGTGCCCGGTTCGTCACACTTCCGGAGTGCGGCCATCTTGCCAATCTCGAGGATCCGGACGCGTTCGACGCGGCGGTTCGCGCATTTCTTGAGACCGTGGAGAAGCGACATGCTTGATGAGCTGATCGCGAAGGTCGCGACGCTCGGCCGCGAGAAATTCGCGCCGCGCGCAGAACGATACGATCGCGAGGCGAGTTTCCCGTTCGAAAATTACACCGACTTGCGCGAGGCGGGACTGCTCGGCCTGTGCGTGCCCAAGCGCCACGGCGGACTGGGCGCCGACTTCGCAACCTACTGCCGCGTGGCGGCTGAAATGGGCCGCTGGTGTGGTGCCACTGCACTCACGTTCAACATGCACGCCTGCTCGGCACTGTGGACCGGCCCGCTCGCCGACGAGCTCGACATGACCGACGAGCAGCGCGCCGAGCTTGAGAAGCTGCGCGCCGGGCACTATCGGCGGATCATCGAGCAGGGTGCCGTCTATGCCCAGCCGTTCTCGGAAGGCTCGGCCGCCGCTGCCGGCAAAGCGCCATTCGGCACGCTCGCGGCAAGAGCCGATGGTGGCTGGATCATCAACGGCAAGAAGATCTTCGCTTCGCTCGCCGGGGCGGCCGACTATTACGGCATCCTGTGCACCGAAGACAGGCCCGACCGCTCGATGCACGACACGCTCTATATCGCGGTGCCGAAGGATGCGCCCGGCGTGACGGTTACCGGCGACTGGGACCCGCTGGGCATGCGCGGCACGGTTTCGCGCACCTTGATCCTGAAGGACGTGTTCGTCGCGGACGACGCACAGCTGCTGCCGCGCGGCCTCTATTTCAAGGCGGCGTCGGCATGGCCGCACATGTTCATGACGCTTTCGCCGACATATATGGGAATTGCACAGGCCGCCTACGACTTCACGGTCCAGTACCTGCGCGGCGAGACGCCCGGCCAGCCGCCGATCAAGCGGCGGATGTACCCGACAAAGCAGATCGCAGTGGCCGAGATGTACATCAAGCTCGCCCAGACACGGGCCCTGTTCGAACGGACGATCGACGCGGCGAAGGTCAACCCGTCCAAGCACGAGCGGCTCGATGCCTATGCCGCGCAATACACGATCATGGAGAACGCCAACGATCTGTGCCGGCTGGCGATCCGGACCTGCGGTGGCCAGTCGATGCTGAAGTCCCTGCCGCTCGAACGGCTCTATCGCGACAGCCGCTGCGGCTCGCTGATGCTGCCCTGGACCGCGGAGCTATGCCTTGACCGGCTCGGGCGGGAAACGCTCTACGAGGCCGGCGAAAGCGACGCGTGATGGATATCTCCGTCTGGATCGAGCGGCACGCCGCCCGAACGCCGGATCGGACCGCGATCCTGTTCGAAGGCGCTGCCTTGAGCTATAGGGCACTTGCCGAGCGGATCGCGTTTCTGGCAGGCGCGCTTGCCGCACGCGGCATCGTTGCGGGTGATCGTGTCGCACTTCTGGCGATGAACCATCCCGACTATCTGGCACTGCTGTTCGCCTGCGCCCGGCTGAGTGCGATGCTGGTTCCGCTCAACTGGCGCCTCGCACCCGCCGAGCATGCGCAGATCCTCGCCGATGCCGCTCCGAATCTGGTCATCGGCGAACGCGCGTTCGCGGCAAGCCTGACGGGCAGGGCGCCGGTCTGGCTGGACGAACTCGATGCGCTCGCCACGGCGCCGCCGGACCGCGCCGGCGCACCGGACCGGCCGGTACTGCTGGTCTACACGTCGGGGACGACGGGCCGGGCGAAGGGCGCAATCCTCACGCAGGACGCGCTGGCCTGGAACGCCGTCAATAGCCAGCACATGCACGACATGACGGCGAACGACCGCATCTTGACCTTCCTGCCGATGTTCCATGTCGGCGGGTTGAATATCCAGACGGTTCCCGCCCTTTCGCTCGGTGCCGAAATCGTGCTGATGCGCCGTTTCGATCCTGGCGAGGCATTGGCCGCGATCGCGGCGAAACGCCCGACGCTGTCGCTTGTCGTGCCTGCGGTCATGGCCGCCCTGATCGGGCATCCGGCGTGGCCGACGGCCGATCTTTCGAGTCTGCGCCTGCTCGGTGCCGGATCTTCGATCGTGCCGGTCCGGCTGATCCGCGCCTTCCACGCGCGCGGCGTGCCGGTGGCGCAGGTCTATGGTGCCACCGAGACCGGACCCATCGCGATCTACCAGAAGCGGGACGACGCACTGGCCAACGAAGGCTCGACCGGCCAGCCCGCCCTGCATTGCGAGGCAAGGCTCGAGGACGGCGAGATCCTGATCCGGGGGCCCAATGTCGCGACCGGCTACTGGCGCGATCCCGAGGCCACCCGCGAAAGCTTCGCCGATGGCTGGTTCCGCACGGGCGATCTTGGCCGGATCGATGCCGGCGGGCATTGGTGGGTGGACGAGCGCAAGAAAGACATGATCATTTCCGGCGGCGAGAACATCTATCCGGCGGAGATCGAAGCAGCACTGGCCGCGCATGACGACGTCGCCGACTGTGCCGTCGTTGCCAGACCCGACGCACGCTGGGGCGAGGTTCCGGTCGCGTTCGTTGTCCGTCGGGCCGGGACGACGGTTGCGGATGCCGAACTGAGGTCCTTTCTCGACGGCCGGCTGGCGCGCTTCAAATGGCCCAAGGCCTTCCGGTTCGTCGATGACCTGCCGCGCAACGCGATGGGGAAGGTGCAGCGCTATGCGCTACGTGCCCAGGCCCGCGAGAGCGGGGAACAGGCCGATCAGGCCGACTGATACGATCTGGACGGCGATCGCGGCCAGCAGCAGCCCGAAGATCCGGTTGAGGATGTTGAGCCCCGTGCGGCCAAGCTGCCGGCCGATCGGATCGGCAAGCCGCAGCGTGATCCAGACGACCACGCAGACCAGCGCGATGCACGCGACGACGCCGGCCAGATGGGCAAGCTCGGCGCTGCGCTTCGTTTCGATGATGGTCGACGAGATCGAGCCGGGCCCGACCAGCAGCGGAATGCCGATGGGTACGACGCCGAGTGCCGGCTTCTGGCCGGCTTCGTCGGCTTCTACCTGCGTCTGCTGGACGGGCGAGACCTGCGCATTGAGCATCGACAGGCTCATCAGGAAAAGCACGATGCCGCCGCCCACACGGAACGCGTCGAGACTGGTCCCCAGCACGCGCAGCAGCACGTCGCCGGTCAACGCCGTCACGAACAGCACGGCGAATACCGTCGTCGCCGCCATGTTGGCCGTGCGCGCGCGGAACCGGTCATCCTGGCCGGCGGTCAACGCCAGGAAGACCGGGATTGCCGCAAATGGCGTCAGGATCGCCAGCAGCGTGACGAAGAAGCGGGAATAGTCGGCCAGATTGCCCAAGCACTCTATCCCTTGTGAGGGTGCGTCTTGATCCAGTGCCGGGCGATGTCCATGCGGCGCGTGACCCAGACCCGGTCGTGCTTTTCGACATGATCCAGGAAGCGCTGGAGTGCACGCAAGCGCCCCGGGCGACCGATCAGGCGCATATGGAGGCCGATCGACATCATCTTGGGCGCTTCCGCGCCTTCGGCATAGAGGACGTCGAACGCATCGCGCGCATAGGCAAACCAGTCGTCGCCCGTGTTGAAGCCCTGCGCGGTACCGAACTTCATGTCGTTCACGTCGAGGGTATAGGGAACCACCAGATGGCCCTTCTTGCCGACCTTCGTCCAGTAGGGCAGGTCGTCGTTATAGGCGTCGCTGTCGTAGAGCATGCCGAATTCGGCCGCCAGCGCACGCGTGTTGGGCGACACGCGGCCGGTGTACCAGCCGACGGGGGCCACGCCCGTCGCCTTCCGGATCGCGTCGATTGCCATCTTGAAATGGCGGCGCTCTTCGGCGACCGGCATCTTCTGATAGTCGAACCAGCGCCAGCCATGGCTTGCCACTTCATGGCCGCCTTCGATCATCGCCTTGCCGGCGTCGGGATTGCGCGCGAGCGCCATGCCGACCGCCCAGGACGTGAAGGGAAGGCGCCGCTTCTCGAACTCCCGCAGGATCCGCCAGAAGCCGGCGCGGCTGCCGTACTCGTAGACGCTTTCGGTGCTTTCGTCGCGCCGGCGCTGGCGCGGGACGAGCCCGACGACTTCCTGCAGATAGACTTCCGATTCCCGGTCGCCGTGCAGGATGGATCGCTCGCCGCCTTCCTCGTAGTTGGCGACGAACGACACCGCCACGCGCGCATTGCCGGGCCATTTCGCATGCGGCGGATTGCGGCCGTAGCCGATCAGGTCGCGCGGATAGGCGGTGGATTTACGCTTCGGGCTTGGCATCGGCCGCTGGCTCCGCTTCGTTGATCGACGTGAGAATCCGGACGAAGTTGAGCAGCATCGCGTCTTCGCCCGGCGGGGCGATGAACGACACGCCGACCGGGGCGTCCTGCGCGAAACCGGCCGGCAGCGAGATCTGCGGCAGGCCGGCAAGGCCGGCGATGCAGGTCAGCGGCAACGTGCGCTGGCGCACGCGATCGAACGTGGCGTCGTCGGCCTCGCGAAGCGGGGCCGGGGTCGCCGCAGTCGGGATGCAAAGGACCGTCCCTTCGGTCATCAGTTCGGCCATGCGCTTGCGGATGGTTTCGCGTCGGCCCGAATGCGTGGCGACCGCGTCCTTCGTGACGCTCCGGCCGAAATCGAAGCGGGCGGCGACGTCGGCCGCCAGCTTCGGTTTCACCTCGCTGATCCACTCGCCGTGGCAGGCCCACGCCTCGGCCGCCGAGAGCATCCGGAAGGTCTCGACCCAGTCGGCCAGCCCGGCCCCGGCAATCTCGATGTCGTAGGAAAGGTCGAAGAACGATTTCGCCCGCCCGATCCACGGGAGCAGGGCCGCGTACACGTCGCCGTCGGCCAGCCGCATCGCGTCGGTGGCCACGAGAAGGCGGGTCGGCTCGGGCGGTTCGGTGCTTTCGTCCAGAAGGGCCCGGCCGACGCGCTCCAGCAGTTCGCCGTCCCGGGTGAACCAGCCGACCGCATCGAAAGAAGGGGCGAGTG
The DNA here is from genome assembly GCA_965279525.1 of Tagaea sp. Classification (GTDB taxonomy): domain Bacteria; phylum Pseudomonadota; class Alphaproteobacteria; order CACIAM-22H2; family CACIAM-22H2; genus Tagaea. The sequence continues at coordinate 470,396 of CBDIIB010000003.1, forward strand.
GCACGATCCCCTCCGCCGAGATGCGCCCGTGTGTCGCGCGCATGCCGAAGAGGCCGCAATAGCCGGCCGGCACCCGGATCGAACCGCCGGTATCCGTTCCGATCGCGAAGTCGCAGGCCCGTCCGGCAACGGCGGCGGCCGAGCCCGACGACGAGCCCCCGGGAACCCGATCGGGTGCGGCGGGGTTGGCGGGCGTGCCGTAGTGGATGTTCCGCCCGGTCAGACCGTACGCGAGCTCGTCCATAAGCGTCTTGCCAAGGAGCATCGCACCCGCATCGAGCAAGGCCTGGACGGCCGGTGCCGTCTTCGTTGCCTTGTTGTGGGTCTGCAGCCAGGTCGGGCTGCCGGCGCCGGTCCGGTGGCCGGAAATGTCGTAGTTGTCCTTGGCCGAGAACACGGTCCCGCGCAGCGGGCCGTCCTCGGCACCGGATATCTTTACGCGCTCGTGTCGCGTGTAGGCATCGAGGTTCATTGCTGTGCCATATCCTGGATGTAGGCGCGCCAGCCGCCGAACCGGGTGATGTCGCGGGCCGATCTGAGGGCGGCAGGCTCGCAGACGAATCCCTTGCACCAGCTGCCATCATCGATCTCGACCGAGCCGATCGCAAGCGGTTGCGGGACGAGCCCGACGAAAGAGCCGAACGCCGACACCGGCATTTCCCAGATTTCCAGTTCGATGGCGGCTCCGCCCTCGCCGACGCGCTCGAGACCCGGCTTGGGCGGAACGGTACCCGCAAGCGCATAGAGCCGGTAGGCAGGTGCCGTCTTGGCACGTCGCAGCAGCTTGGCCCCTCGTTCGGTCAGTTGGCCGTTGAGCGGCATTCCGGAGAGATGCGCCCCGACGACCGCGACCTGTATCGTGTGCGAGGCCGCCGGCACGAGCGGTGCTTGAGCCGGTTGGGTGGCGCCGGTCGCACCAAGCCGCAGGCCGGTCTTGCGATGGAAGGCATCGCCAAGACCGGCTAGCCAGCCGTCCTGCCATGCTTGGCCGATCAGCGTGATTCCCGTCGGCAAGCCGTCGGCGCGGATCGCCGCTGGCACGGCAAGCGCCGAGAGGTCGAGCAGGTTGACGAAGTTCGTGTAGTAGCCGAGCTCGGTATTGTGCCGGATCGGCTCGGCGACAAGCTGGTCGAGCGTGAAGATCGTGCCGCTTGTCGGCAATGCCATCACGTCGATCGATTTCCAGACGCCGACCGCACGGCGCCGGAGCTCTTCCAGACGATAGAATGCCCGGAACGCGGCGACGGCGTCGTATTTCGACGCGTTGGCGATGACGGCGCGTGTCGTCGGATGGATGTCGCCCGGCCGTTCGCGCATCAGCGTTTCGATCGCCGCATAGCGTTCCGCGACCCACGGGCCGTCATAGAGAAGGTCGGCGGTTTCCTTGAACGGCGCGTAGTCGAACTCGACGGCCTCACCCCCGAGCGCCGTCAGGCGATCGAGGGCGACGCGATACTGGCGCTCGGCTTCCTTGTCGCCGAAAAAGCGGAGTTGGTCCGACCGCGGAACGCCGTAACGGAAACGGGCCGGCGGCGCCGTCAGGACAAGCGGAACACCGTCGGCGTCGGCACGCGAATAGGGATCGGCCGGATCGAAACCGGCAGCCACCCGTGTCGTGGCAAGCGCGTCGGGAACGGTCAGGGCGAAAATCGAGATGACATCGAGCGTTCGGCATGCCGGCACAAGCCCGGTCGTCGACAGCAGCCCCTTGGTCGGCTTGAGCCCGACAAGATTGTTGAATCCCGCCGGCACCCGGCCCGATCCCGCCGTGTCGGTCCCGAGCGCAAAGGAGACGAGACCGGCGGCGACTGAGACTGCCGATCCGGACGACGATCCGCCCGGGATATAGCGCGGATCGAACGTGTTCTGCGGGATGCCATAGGGCGAGCGCACGCCGACCAGACCCGTGGCGAACTGGTCGAGATTGGTCTTGCCGATCGGGATCGCTCCCGCCGCGACGAGCCGCTCGACGACGTGCGCCGAACGCTGCGCGACGTAGGAGAATGCCGGGCAGGCCGCCGTCGTCGGCGCACCTTCAAGATCGACATTGTCCTTGATCGCGAACGGCAGCCCCCAGAGCGGCGCCGACCGGGGGAGTGCGGACAGGCTCGCCGCGGCGGCAAGTGCCTTCTCGCGCGGCACGACATGCAGCCAGGTCGGATCGTCGCCGCGTGCGGCGATACGATCATAGACCATGGCAACGGTATCGCGCGGATCGCGGCCTTGGGAATAGGCCGACCGGAGGGATGCGAAATCGAGGCTGTCCTGCATGTCGACTCGGGGAAGCTTTCTGTGGCACCGCGCGATGCAAGACCGTAGCCAAAGACGGCCGGGATTTCCACGCCGCCCTCGCTCCGGCGCCCCGTTTCAACGCATTGACAGTGGCGGGGCGGGCAGGGCTCTAATCGGGGTGCCAGAACAGGGAGCAGGGCAATGCGGAAAGAATGGATCCTCGGGATCGTCGCGTTGCTGGCGGGGATTTCGCCGGCAGGCGCACAGGGCACGCTCAACGTCTACAACTGGAACGACTACGTTTCCCAGCAGGCGATCGAGAGATTCCAGAAGGAAACCGGCGTCCGCGTCGTCTACGACACCTACGATTCGAACGAGACGCTCGATGCGAAGCTCCGCGCCGGCCGCTCGGGCTACGACCTCGTCGTTCCGACGGCTTCGCCGTTCCTTGCCCAGCAGATCCCGGCAAGGCTCTATCGCGAATTCGACCGGGCGCGCCTGCCGAACTTCGCCAATCTCGATCCGGCGGTGATGCGCCAGCTCGAACGTTTCGATCCCGGCAACCGCTTCGGCATCCCGCACCTGTCGAGCACGACCGGCATCGGCTACAACGCCGAGCGCGTCGGGCGCGTCATGGCCGATGCGCCCGTCTATTCCCTGCGCATGATCTTCGATCCGGAGATCGCGCGGCGCTTCCAGTCCTGCGGCATCGTCGTTCTCGATTCGCCGACCGACGTGTTTCCTGCAGCACTTGCTTATCTGGGGCTCGATCCCGATTCGAAGTCGCCCGAGCATCTTGCGCGTGCGACCGAGCTGGTCATGCGCATCCGGCCGTTCGTGCGCAAATGGCATTCGTCGGAGTACATCAACGATCTCGCCAATGGAGACGCATGCATTGCGTTCGGCTACTCGGGCGACATCAAGCAGGCAGCCGCCCGGGCGGCGGAGGCGAAGAAGGCGAGTGTGCGCGTCGAATACGCGATTCCGCAGGAAGGCGCCCTGCTGTCGCACGACGTCTGGGCGATCCCGGCCGACGCGCGCAACGTCGAGGCGGCCCATCGCTTCGTCGACTTCATGCTGCGGCCCGATATCGCGGCGCTGAATTCCGACGCGGTCGGATATCCCAATCCGGTGCCTGCGTCCCGGCCGCTGGTGACGCCTGAGGTCCGCGACGACCCGACGGTATTCATGCCGCCCGAGATCCGCGCACGTCTCTATACGATCACGCCGGCCGCACGCGACTACGAACGCCTTCGCACGCGCGCCTGGACGCGCGTGACGTCCGGACGATAGGGGCACCCCCGGTTGATCCGCGTCGAAGGCCTTGCCAAGCGCTTCGGCGGGATCGCGGCCGTCGACGGCGTCGACCTCGATATCGCGCCCGGCGAGATATTCTGCCTTCTGGGGCCATCGGGCTGCGGGAAGACGACGCTGTTGCGCTGTATCGGCGGCTTCGAGATCCCCGATGCAGGCCGGATACTGCTCGACGGCAGCGACGTGACCCGGGTTCCGCCATGGTCGCGACCGGTCAATACGGTCTTCCAGAATTACGCGCTCTTTCCGCACATGACCGTCGCGCAGAACGTCGCCTTCGGGCTCGAGACGCTGTCGCTCGATGCTGCCGAACGGGTGGCGCGGGTGAGCGAGATGCTCGGCCTCGTGCGACTGGAGGGGTTTGAAGCAAGAAAGCCTTCCCAGCTCTCCGGCGGACAGCGCCAGCGCGTGGCGATCGCGCGTGCGCTAGTTCGCCATCCCAAGGTCCTGCTGCTCGACGAGCCGCTCTCGGCGCTCGACGCCAAGCTGCGCGAGGAGACACGCCTCGAGCTTGTCGAGTTGCAGGCGCGGCTCGGGATCGCGTTCGTCTTCGTCACCCACGACCAGGACGAGGCGATGGCGATCTCCGACCGGATCGGCGTCATGGAGCGCGGCCGGATCGTCCAGATCGCGACACCAGGCGAGCTCTATGAGCGGCCGGCAACGCGGTTCGTCGCCGAGTTCGTCGGCCGGATCAATATCTTCGCCGCTCCGGACGGGGGCGGATGGCTCGCGATCCGGCCCGAACGCGTGGCGCTTGGAGCCGGCCCGCATCGTGGCCGCGTGCGCGAATGCGCCTATCTCGGCGAACGGCGCCTCGTATTCATCGACAGTGCCTTGGGTCGCGTCACGGCAAGCGTTGCCGGGGACATACCCGCGCTGGAGAACGGAACCGAAATCGCGTTCGGCTGGCCGAGGGATGCCGAACGAAGGCTCTCACGATGAGTTCCGCACCTTGGGCAACGCATGCGCGCCGGTTGTTCATCGTCCCGGCCTTCGCGTGGCTTGTCGCGACGGTGGCTGCACCATTGGTCCTGGTCGCGGCCATCAGCCTTGGCGAGGCGACGCAAGGTGCACCGCCGTTCGAATGGGGCTTCTCGCTCTCGAGCTATGCGCTGGTCTTCGCAGACGATCTCTATTGGGGCGCTTTCCTGACGTCGGCGCGCATTGCGGGAACATCGACGGCAATCTGTCTCCTGATCGGATACCCGATGGCGTTGGGAATCGCGCGGGCCCGGCCCGACCGACGTGCATGGCTGCTGTTCCTCGTGATGCTGCCGTTCTGGACCTCGTTTCTCGTCAGGGTTTACGCGTGGATGGGGCTGCTCCGGCCGACCGGGCTGGTGAATTCGGCGCTTCAGGCGCTGGGGCTGATCGACGAACCGCTGGCGCTTATCGCGAACGCGTTCGCGGTGCATCTTGGCATCGTGTTCGCCTATCTGCCGTTCATGATCCTGCCGCTGTATGCCACGCTTGAACGGATGGATCCGGCATTGCTCGAGGCGGCCCAGGATCTCGGCGCAGGCCCGGTGCGCGCGTTCTGGCGCGTGACGTTCCCGCTGTCCTTGCCGGGTGTCGTTGCCGGATCGCTCCTCGTTTTCATTCCTGCCAGTGGCGAGTTCGTGATCCCGGACCTGCTCGGTGGTCCGGATACCCCGATGGTCGGCCGAATCCTGTGGCTCGAATTCTTCCAGAACCGCGACTGGCCGGTCGCCTGTGCCATCGCGACCATGCTTGCCGCCATTCTTGCCGGCCCGATCCTGCTGTTCGACCGGTTGCGGACGCGCGGCGTATGAAGCCGGTCGCGACCCTGTCGTGGATTCCGGCCGCACTCGCCGCCGGGTTCGCGTTTCTCTACCTGCCGATCCTGATCCTCGTGATCTACAGCTTCAACGAAAGCCGGCTCGTGACGGTCTGGGCTGGCTTCTCGACCCGCTGGTACGCCGAACTCCTCGGCAATCTGCGCATGCTGGAAGCGGCGGGACTCAGCCTCGGCGTTGCCGCTGCTGCAGCCTGCCTGTCGACCGGGATAGGGACACTTGCCGGTTACGCGCTCGGGCGTCTCGGCCGTTTCCGGTTCCGGGCGGTCTTCACGATGCTTCTCCTCGCGCCGATGGTCCTTCCCGAGGTGATCCTGGGCCTGTCGATGCTGATGGCCTTTTCGGCGCTGGACCGCTTGATCGGCTGGCCGGCGGATCGGGGGTTCCTGGTCATTGCGCTGGCGCACGCCACCTACGGCACCGCATTTGTTGCGGTCATCGTGGAGGCCCGTCTGCGGGGGCTTGATCCCGCCCTCGAAGAAGCGGCGCTCGACCTCGGCGCCGGCCCGCTGCGCGCGTTCTTTCGTATAACGCTTCCGCTCCTGTGGCCGGCTGTCGCGGCAGGCTGGCTGCTGGCATTTACCCTATCGCTTGATGATCTGGTGATCGCGAGTTTCGTTTCCGGGCCCGGTGCTACAACCATTCCAATGCTGGTCTATTCGAGCGTTCGCCTCGGGCTTTCGCCTCAAATAAATGCACTGGCGAGCGTGATGATCGCTGTCGTCGCAGTCCTGGCATTTTTCGGCACGCGCCCCGCCAAAATCAGGGCGTAGTTTGTCCCACACTTATCCACAGTGTGTGTCTTTCGCAAAATCAGAATCAATTTTGATTCAGTCGGTTGAGGACAATAATTCGAGTGAAGTGTCGACTGTCGAGCAGGTGATCTTATTTCCGAAAGTTTGGCCAAAGGCTTGCTTGAACGGGCACTGGTGAATCGGCATCATCCGCCGTCCAAAAGAAGAATCCGACGTCAACTACTACAGGTTGGCGATCGTCCGTATGCATGAACAGTGGAAGTCGAAGCGGAGCCGATGCAGCAACACGAACGAAACCGTCGGAAGGGGACTTGGCTCGGTCGGCTCGATTCGCGGCTGTTTCGTCGGCGCGAAATGCTCATCCGGACCGACGGTCAGGTCCGGCTGGTTTCGATCTCCTCCCGGGCGCAGCGCGTCGCGGTCGTCCTCGTCGCTATCGCCATGTCGACGGGCGCACTTGCAGTCGACAGCTACCGGACGGCACTGGTCGAGATCGAGCAGCGGGCTCTCGACGTCGTGCGTCTGCAGGACGACCACCGCACGCGACTGGAAGAGCTTGGAGAGGCGCTGGCCCGCGCGACGGAGCGTGGCCGTGCGGAGGCTGCCGAGGCGGTTGCCGGACTCATCGAGCAACGCAACCGGCTGACCGAGCGGATGGTCGAGATCGAACAAGGTCTTGCGGCCGCGGAGAACGAGCGCGAGCGGGCTTTGACGACGCATGAAGGCCTGATGGAGCGGCTGCGCGGGGTCGAGGCGAGATTGGCCGGCCGTGCACCTGATGCCGCCAGTGCCGCAGACCGCGTCGCGGCGATGGAACGCGTCCGGATCGAGGCGCTCTCGGAACGCGGACGGCTTGCCGTCGAGGCGCGCCGCCTTGCCATCGAGCATCGCGCGACGACGGGTGATCTTGCCAGCTTGCGCGCGGTCGACCGCGATGTGGCCCGCGCGCAGGATGCGGCACTTGCCGAGATTTCCGGTAGCACCCTTGCGCAGATCGACGAGATCGTACGCGTGCTTCGCGCGGCGGGCATCCAGACCGAGCGCATCCTCGGCGGTCGCGGCGGCAGTGCTGGCGGCCCGTTCGTTGTGCCGGCGGCCGACCGGAAGAGCGCAGATCCGAGCCTTCAACTTGCCTCCCTCGGCACCGACCTCGAGCGTCTGCGCGACATGCGCGCCGCACTGCGCCGACTGCCGTTGCGCGCCCCGCTCGACACGTTTGCCGTGATGAGCCCGTTCGGGATGCGCCGGGACCCCTTCAACGGGCAGCTGGCCATGCACGGCGGCATCGACCTTTCGGCACCCACCCGTACGCCCGTGATGGCGACCGCCGCAGGAAAGATCGTGACGGCCGGCTGGAACGGCGAGTACGGCAACATGGTCGAAATCGAGCATGATTTCGGCCTTTCGACCCGCTATGGTCACCTGACGCGGATCGATGTCCGGGTCGGCCAAAGGGTCGAGCGCCGCCAGACGGTGGGGCTGCTCGGTTCGACCGGCCGAAGCACCGGTCCGCATGTACATTATGAAGTTCTCGTCGATGGCCGTCCGGTCGATCCGGCCCGTTTCTTGGAGGCTGCACGCCATGTTCGGAAAGTCGAATAAGCCCGTCACAGACGTCCGCGCGGCGAAGGCAAGCGGTCCGGCCGTTCCGTCGATCATCTCGGCAAGCCTGTCGATCAAGGGCGATATCGTCTGCGAAGGCGATATCCAGCTCGACGGGCGCGTCGAAGGCGTCATCCGCACGAAATCGCTGACCATCGGCGCGTCCGGGGAAGTGCGCGGCGAGATCACGGCCGAGCGCGTGCGGATCCTGGGCAAGGTTTTCGGCCCGATCCGGGCCAAGTCGATCGATCTGGGGCGCAGTGCCCAGGTTGTCGGCGACATCCGCTACGAGACGCTGACGGTCGAACAGGAAGCCCAGGTCGACGGGCATATCCAGCGCATCGAAGACGCGTCGGGTGCCGGGCGCGAAGCGGCTCCGCTCGCACTCGTTCACGATCTCGGCAAAAAGTAGCCCCGTCTAGACGAGCGCCTGCGTGTCGCCATCCACCGACAGGGCTTGACCGGAAATATTGCGACCACCAACGCCTGCCAGGAAAACGGCCAGTCGCGCGATATCGTCCGCCTCGACCATACGACCGAGCGAGGCCTGGCGGGTGTAGAGCGCCTCCATCTCGTCGACGGGGACACCGGTCGAGGCGGCTTTCGCCTGGATCACCCGCCGGATGCGCGGTCCGTCAACCGCACCCGGCAGGATCGCGTTGACCCGGATGTTGTCCGGGCCGAGTTCGACGGCAAGGCTCTTGGTGAAGCCCACGACGGCCCATTTGCTCGCCGAGTAGGGCGTGCGATGGGCGAAGCCGAACTTCCCGGCGGCCGATGACATGTTGATGATGGTGCCGCCGCCGCTGGCGCGCAGCAGCGGAACGGCGCGCCGCGCGCAGAGGAACTGGGCGTCGATGTTGATTTCCATCGTGTGACGCCAGTCGTCGGGAGACAGCGTCTCGACCGGTCCCGTCGGCCCGGCCACGCCGGCATTGTTGACGAGCACGTCGAGCCCGCCGAGCGTGTCGATCACGTCCTCGAAAAGCTCGTCGACGTCGTCTTCGTCCGAAACGTCGCACTCGAGCGCTTCGTGACCGGGCAGCTCCTGGCGAAAGCGGGCCAGTGCGGCTTCGTCGACATCGCAGACGACAACGCGTGCGCCGGCGCCGGCGAAGGCACCTGCGATGGCGCGGCCGATGCCGGCGGCACCCGCAGTGACGAGCACGCGAAGATCGCGGCAGGATTGATCGGTCATGATGGTCCCCCTGTGCAGCTTGTGTCGTCGGCGGCTACACTCGCCCGATATGGCGTCTGGAGATACCACGCGCGGGCTTGTGCGTCCCGCGGTTTCGGGTCGTGCCGGTGCGGCATTCGCGCGCGACCGCGAAGGCGTCGTGCGGCTGTCCGATCTCGAGCAGCGCGACCCGCTCAAGATCCTGTTTCCCGATCCGCTCGGCGAGCCGCAGCCGGTCGCCGTCCTCGTCAATACGGGTGGCGGTATCGTCGGGGGCGACAGTCTCGGAACGTCGATCGGGATCGGCGCCGGTGCGGCCGCACTTGTCGTCGGCCAGGCGGCCGAGAAGGTCTATCGCAGCTGGGGTCCCGACAGTGTCGTCGCCAACACGCTCGATGTCGGCGCGGGTGGTCGGCTTGAGTGGTTTCCGCAGGAAACGATCCTGTTCGACAAAGCAAGGCTCGACCGGCGTCTCGATATCGGGCTTGGCGACGGATCCGGGTTCCTGGGCGGCGAGATCGTTGTCTTCGCCCGGCGCGCGCGGGGCGAGTCGATGACCGGCGGCGCCTTGCGCGACCGATGGACGATCCGGCGGGGCGGGCAAAGGATCTGGGCCGACGCGTTCGTCGCGGACCCGCTCGACGATGCGCTGCTGGACCGGCCGGCGCTACTGGGCGGTGCTCGAGCGACGGCAACGATGGTCTGCGTCTGCGAGATGCCGTCCCGGGCCCTCGATATCGCCCGAGCGCAGCCGGGGATATCGTGCGGACTGGTGGGCGGCGTATTGGTCGCACGGCTCCTCGATTCCGACGTGCCGGCGCTCCGGGAGCGATATGTGGGCCTCTGGCTGGCGCTGCGGACCGGCCTGTTCGGGCTGCCGGCGTCCCTGTCCCGCCTGTGGCACGTGTGATGCTAGGATTGCGCCCGACGGAGGGGGCGACGCATGAACTTGAGTCCACGAGAGAAAGACAAGCTGCTTGTGGCGATGGCCGCGATGGTGGCACGCCGCCGGCTGGAGCGGGGGGTCAAGCTCAACCATCCCGAGGCGGTGGCGCTGATCGCCGACTTCGTCGTCGAAGGCGCACGGGACGGGCGCTCGGTCGCCGACCTGATGCGCGACGGGGCCAAGGTCATCACGCGCGACCAGGTGATGGACGGGATCGCCGAGATGATCCACGACATCCAGGTTGAGGCGACCTTTCCGGACGGCACGAAGCTCGTGACCGTCCACAACCCGATCCGCTGAGGGAAGACGATGAAGCCCGGGGAAATTCTGGTGCGCGACGGCGAGATCGAGCTGAACACCGGCCGCCCGACCGTGAAACTGGAGATCTCGAACACCGGCGACCGGCCGATCCAGGTCGGCTCGCACTACCATTTTTTCGAGACGAACCCGGCGCTGTCGTTCGACCGCAAGGCCGCCTACGGCATGCGGCTGGACATCCCCGCCGGCACGGCCGTGCGCTTCGAACCGGGACAGTCACGCAAGGTGGCACTGGTCGCCTATGGCGGTGCGCGGGTCGTGCATGGCTTCCGCGGTGCGGTAAACGGCAAGCTCAAGAAACCGGGGAAGAAGTAGATGTCCCACAAGATCTCGCGTGCCGCCTATGCCGGCATGTACGGCCCCACCACGGGCGACCGGGTGCGCCTTGGCGATACCGATCTCTATATCGAAGTGGAGAAGGACCTCACGGTCTATGGCGAGGAAGTGAAATTCGGCGGCGGCAAGGTCATCCGCGACGGCATGGGCCAGAGCCAGCGCTCGCGCCGCGAAGGTGCAGTCGACACCGTCATCACGAACGCGCTGGTCCTCGACTGGTGGGGCATCATCAAATGCGACATCGGCCTGAAGGACGGGAAGATCGCCGCACTGGGAAAAGCCGGCAACCCTGACATCCAGCCCGGTGTCGACATCGTCATCGGTCCGGGAACCGAGGTGATCGCGGGCGAAGGGCGCATCGTCACGGCCGGCGGTATCGACGCGCACATCCATCTGATCTGTCCCCAGCAGGTCGAGGACGCGCTCTATTCCGGCGTCACGACGCTGATGGGCGGCGGTACGGGCCCTGCGGCGGGAACGTCGGCGACGACCTGCACGCCGGGTCCCTGGCACATGCACCGGATGCTCGAAGCGGCGGAAGGCCTGCCGATCAATCTCGGCTTCTTCGGCAAGGGCAACGCCTCGGCGCAAGGCCCGATGGTGGAAATGGTGCGCGCGGGGGCCTGCGCCATGAAACTCCACGAGGATTGGGGAACCACGCCCAACGCCATCGACGCGTGCCTGAAGCTCGCCGAGAAATACGACATCCAGGTCGCGATCCACACCGACACGCTCAACGAAAGCGGCTTCGTCGAGGATACCGTCGCGGCCTTCAAGGGCCGAACGATCCACGCGTTCCACACCGAAGGGGCGGGCGGGGGCCATGCGCCCGACATCATCAAGGTCGTGGGCCTGCCCAACGTGCTGCCCTCGTCGACGAACCCGACGCGGCCCTTCACGGTCAACACGATCGACGAACATCTCGACATGCTGATGGTCTGCCACCATCTGGACCAGCGCATTCCCGAAGATGTCGCCTTCGCCGAAAGCCGGATCCGGCGCGAGACCATCGCCGCGGAAGACATCTTCCACGACATGGGCGCCATCTCGATGATGAGCTCGGACAGCCAGGCGATGGGCCGCATCGGCGAAGTGATCGCGCGCACCTGGCAGACCGCGCACAAGATGAAGCAGCAGCGTGGCCGGCTGTCCGAGGAGACGGGCGACAACGACAATTTCCGCGCCAAACGCTATCTCGCCAAATACACGATCAATCCGGCGATCGCGCAGGGCATCTCCAGCTATGTCGGTTCGATCGAGAAGGGCAAGTACGCTGACCTCGTGATCTGGCAGCCGGCCTTCTTCGGCGCCAAGCCCGAGATGATCCTCAAATGCGGGATGATCGCGGCAGCCCCGATGGGCGATCCCAACGCCTCGATCCCCACACCGCAGCCGGTCCACTACCGCCCGATGTTCGGGACTTTCGGCAAGGCGCTGGGCTCGACCTGCATCACGTTCGTATCGAAGCTCGCTTACAAGGACGGGATCAAGCGCAAGCTTGGCCTGTCGCGCAACGTGCTGCCGGTGAAGAACACGCGCAAGATCGGCAAGAAGCACATGATCCTCAACGACGCGATGCCGAAGGTGGACGTCGATCCGGAGACCTACGAAGTGCGCGCCGACGGGACGCCGCTCGTGTGCGAGCCGGCGAAGGTCCTGCCGCTGGCGCAGCGATACTTCCTGTTCTGATGCGCGCACTCGCGGTCGATCCTGCCGGGAGCTGGGACACGACGAACCGCCGCGGCATCGTCACGCTGGCGTCGGACGCGCGCCACCGCCGCCGCCTGACCCTGCGTGCCGATGAGGGATTCGAGTTCCTGCTCGATCTCGTCCATGCGGCGCACCTCAAGCACGGCGACGGCCTGGCACTGGACGACGGCTCCTATGTCGAAGTGCGGGCGGCCGACGAGCCGGTGATGGACATCGCCTGTGCCGATCCCGCGCATCTCGCGCGCGTCGCCTGGCATGTCGGGAATCGTCATCTCGCGGTTCAGGTGTTGCCCGATGGAACGCTGCGCTTGCTTGAGGATCATGTCATCGCCGACATGGCCGAAAAGCTCGGCGCGCGGGTCCGGCATCTGGAAGCGCCATTCGATCCTGAACCCGGCGCCTATGCGGGGGGCGGGCATGGCCACTGACGGTCTGCTGAAGCTGCTCGCATGGCTTTCGCCGTCGTTTCCGGTCGGCGCATTCGCCTACAGCCACGCGCTGGAAGCCGCGATCGAAGAGGGGTTGGTGCACAACCGCATGACGCTGCAGGACTGGATCGCCGATCTGGTCGCCCATGGCTCGCCGCGCGCCGATACGGTCCTCTTCTGCCATGTCTATCGGGCCGTCGCGGCCGGCGACGTGCCCGCGTTTCTCGACGTTGCCGAGCTTGCGTCCGCGATGCGCGGAACGGGCGAACTGGCGCTCGAGGCGACCCAGCAGGGCGAAAGCTTCCTTCACGCGATCGGCGATGCCTGGCCTGTCGATGTGGCACCCTGGCGGGCAGCGCTTGCGAGCAGCGGCGTTCGCCCGGCCTATCCGGTCGCGGTCGCCTGTGCGGCTGCCATCGCCAATGTGCCACTTGCCGACGCCGTTCCGGCCTATCTTCACGCGTTCGCGGCCAATCTCGTATCGGCCGCGATCCGGGCCATCCCGCTCGGCCAGACCGATGGGCAACGTGCGCTTGCCGCACTCGAACCCGGCATCGCGGCGGCAGCCCTTGCCGCAATGGATCGCCCGCTCGACGAGGCTGGCAGTGCCGCCCTCGTCGTCGATACCCTCTCGTTCCGTCACGAAACCCAGTATTCGAGGATTTTCAGGTCATGACAGGTCCCCTGCGCGTTGGAATCGGCGGCCCCGTCGGTTCGGGAAAAACCGCACTCGTCGATGCGCTCTGCAAGCGCCTTCGCGACGTGCTCGACGTCGCGGCGATCACCAACGACATCTACACGAAGGAGGACGCCCAGTTCCTGACCCGGTCGGGCGCTCTCGATCCTTCGCGCATCATGGGCGTGGAGACGGGCGGGTGCCCGCACACGGCGATCCGCGAGGATGCTTCCATGAATCTCGCGGCATGCGCCGAGATGACGGCGAAGTTCCCGGGCCTCGAACTGCTGTTCGTCGAATCCGGCGGCGACAATCTTGCCGCGACGTTCTCGCCCGAGCTGGCGGATCTCACGATCTACGTGATCGACGTTTCGGCCGGCGACAAGATCCCGCGCAAGGGCGGACCCGGCATCACGCGTTCGGACCTGCTCGTCATCAACAAGATCGATCTTGCCCCGCATGTGGGTGCTTCGCTCGACGTGATGGACAGGGACGCGAAGAAGATGCGCGGCGAGCGCCCGTTCGTGTTCACGAATATCCGCGGCGGCAAGGGTGTCGCCGAAATCGCCGATTTCATCGTCGCCAAGGGCGGCCTCACGCCGCGCGCCTGACCGGGAGCTGACATGTCCGCATCCGAAAAGATCGACGAAGCCCGGCTCTGGCAGCGCCATGTCGACATGGCGAGGCTGGGTGGTCTGCCGAAGGGCGGGGTCAACCGGCAAGCGCTGTCGGCCGAAGACGCGGCCGCCCGCCGGCTTCTTGCCGGCTGGGCCGCCGCGCGCGGTTACGATGTCTACGGCGATCCGATCGGAAATCTCCATGTCCGGCGTGCGGGCCTTGAGAACGACGCGCCGCCGGTCCTGACCGGATCCCACATGGACAGCCAGCCGACGGGCGGCAAGTACGACGGCATGTACGGCGTTCTCGCCGGGTTCGAGGCACTCGAAGCCCTTGACGATGCCGGCATCCGCACCAAGCGGCCGGTCCAGGTCGTCGCGTGGATGAACGAGGAGGGAAGCCGCTTCCTGCCGGGTGCCATGGGGTCGGCCGTATGGGCGGGGCACTATGAACTCGCGAAGATGCTCGACGTCGTGGATCGCGATGGCGTGCGGCTCGCCGACGCGCTCGCGCAGACGCTGGCGACGGCACCGTGCCGCGTGACGCAAGGTTTCGACCGGCGCTTCCACGCCTATATCGAGACCCATATCGAGCAGGGTCCGAGACTGGAGGCAGAGCGGCGGACCATCGGTGTCGTCACCGGCATCCAGGGGTCGCAGCGCTATACGGTCGACATTTTAGGGGAAGAGGCCCACGCCGGCACGACGCCGCTGCGCGTGCGCAAGGACGCGCTGAGAAGTGCCGTCGCCGTCGTGCAGGCTTTGGAGCGGCACATGCACGATCCCGCCGACATCGTGCGCTTCACCGTCGGCCGCTTCGAATGCCGGCCGGGTTCGCCCAATACGGTGCCGGGGCAGGTGCATTTCACGATCGATTTCCGGCATCCGGACGCCGCACTGCTGAACCGGCTGGGCGACGCCATCGCAGGCGTGGTTGCCGCCAGCGTGGCACCGTGCACGGCGACGGTCGTGCGCGTCACCGACGTGTCCCCGACGGTCTTCGACCCGCGCATCGTGGATCTGGTCCGCGCGAAGGCTGCCGCGCTTTCGCTGCCAAACATGGACATGCCGTCGGGCGCAGGCCACGACGCGATGCATGTCGCCACGCACGGTCCGGCCGGAATGATCTTCGTGCCCTGCGAGCGCGGCGTCAGCCACAACGAAGCCGAAGCCGCGACACCCGGGGATCTGGCGGCGGGTGCGCGCGTGCTTGCTGACTGCCTCGAGGCACTCGCCAACGAATAGGCCGGTCTAGCGCCGCTCCGTGCGGCGCGCTTCGGCGGCACCGACAAGGCGTTCGGCCGGCAGGCGGATCGTGACCGAAGCGCCGCCGCCCGGTGCCGTGCCGATGTCGAGATGGCCGCCATGCTGTTCGACATAGCGCCGGACGATCGCCAGCCCCATTCCGGAACCCGGCGTGCGCCGCAGATAGGCGTTGTCGAGATTGACGGTCGGGTCGCCGAGGCGCCGTTCGTCTGTCGGGGGAATGCCGGGCCCCTGGTCGGCGACCCAGATCACGATCGCCCCGACCGGATTGCGGCCCAGCCCGATCGTGACGGTGCTTCCGGGGGGCGTGAACTTGATCGCGTTCGAGAGCAGGTCGAGCATCGCCTTGGCGAGCTTGCGGGCGTCGGCGCGGACCATCAGCGGCTCTGCCGGGATGTCTGACGCGAGCGCCACCTTGCGCATTTCGGCGTCTGCGCGCATCAGGTCGCGCTGCGCGCGCGCCAGTGCTGCAAGATCGACGGGTGCTTCGTGCAGCCGGTCGGCCGCACCGTCGTCGCGCGCCACTTCGAGGAGCTCCTCGACGATGCCCACCAGCAGTTCGGCGCCGGTCTGGATCGAGGCGAGATACTCGTGCTGCTTTTGCGTGACGGCGCCGCCGATCCCGCGTTCGAGGAGTTGGGTGAAGCCGAGGATGGCATTGAGCGGCGTGCGCAGCTCGTGGCTTGCCGTCGCGATGAACACGTCCCCGGCGCGCTTGCTTTCCGGCATGTAGGGCCGCATCACGACGATGTGGCCGCCGCCGCATCGCATGGCGTCGATGCCGACGAGCCGCAGGCGGCCGGAGGCGTCGATCAGGGGCAACTCGGTCTCGCCGCCCGACGCGATCGTCGCGGCAAGTTCGGCCCGGCAGCGGTCGTCGCCGGCAAGCTCGATGAGGTCGGCCGGCGCCGGCCCGAAATCGCGTGCGAACGCGGCGTTGGCGAAAACCACGCGGTTGCCGGCACCGATCCGCACGACCGGATCGCTCACGCGTTCGGCAAGGGCATCGAGCGCGGTTTCGACGGAGATCGCGTTCATGTCGCGATCCTCGCGCAAGCCGCCGTCCGGTTTCCGATGCCTTTGAATTCTTCCATGGCCCCGCGATTCAATCCCAGGCAGCGGTCCGGGGCAAGCGGTTCGTGGCCGGAAATACGCCCGATCCGGCCTATTTCTTTGCCCGGACGACAGAAATTTCGTCACGAAGATGGTGTACGATATCAACGAACGCCGGGCGGAAAGCGACTTCCGGCGTGCGCGGGCGCTCGAAATCGACCTGGTTGGTCGAAATGATCCGGCCGGGGCGCGCACTCATCATGAAGACCCGGTCGGACAGATAGACCGCCTCGCGCAGGTCGTGCGTGATGAGGATCACCGTCGGCCGCTTCTTGATCCAGAGCGCCTGGACGACGTCCCAGAGCTCTTCGCGGGTGAACGCGTCGAGTGCGGCGAAAGGTTCGTCGAGCAGCAGGAGTTCGGGGCTGTGGATCAGCGCACGGCACAGCGAGCCGCGCTGCTGCATGCCGCCGGAAAGCTGCCACGGGAACTTCTCTTCGAAGCCGGACAGGCCGACCGTCGCGAGCAGTTCCTTGGCGGCCGCGACGTGCTTTTCGCGGTCGCGCCGGAACGAGCTTGCATGCGGCTCCACGATCTCGAGCGGCAGCAGCACGTTGTCCATCAGCGTGCGCCAGGGAAGCATGATCGAATTCTGGAACGCCATGCCGCAGATCTTCAGCGGGCCGGTGACCTCCTCGCCGCCGACGATCACGTTGCCCGTGGTCGCGGTGTAGAGGCCCGACACCAGCTTGAGCAGTGTCGACTTGCCGCAGCCGGACGGGCCGACGACCGAGACGAACTCGCCCTTCGCGATCTTGATGTCGGCGTCCTTGAGGGCCAGCGTGTCGCCGTCCTTGGTGCGGTAGACGAGGCTGACGCGGTCGATGTCCACGAAGTCCTTGGTTCCGTTCGCAGTCACGTGAATCGAGCCTCCAGCCGAATGCGGGACCTGTATCGGGAACTAAACAGCAAGCTTCGTGCCGGGCACTCTGCCGCAGGGGACTCCACGATGGCAAGAATGCTGCCCAAAATGCAGGCGGAATGGCCGCGAAGCGGGCAAAATCGGGCATGCTTGTGGGAATTCGGGCGGCTAACTATGGTGCGGTGCACCGTCCGGGAAGGAAAAGATGGCAAAGCTCTCCACGCACGTTCTCGACACCATGAACGGCCGGCCTGCGGCCGGCATGCGGATCGGGTTTTTCCGCATCGACGGCGACCGGGTGGAACAGGTCGGAGATTACCGGACGGACGCGGACGGGCGGACCGACGGCAAGCTCCTCGATGCCGGGTCGTTCCGCACGGGCCGCTACGAGCTGCGCTTCCACGTCGCAGGGTATTTCCGGGCACGCGGTGTCGATCTGCCGGAGCCGGCGTTCCTCGACGTCGTGACGGTCGCGTTCGGCATCGCCGAGGCGGACGGGAACTACCACGTGCCGCTGCTCGTCAGCCCGTGGGCCTATTCCACATATCGCGGGTCCTGATCCCGATGGATTTCCTTTCGCTGCTGCAGGAATGGGCCGACCTGGTGGTGCGCTGGACGCACGTGATCACCGGCATCGCGTGGATCGGCTCGTCGTTCTATTTCAACTGGCTGGAATCCAAATTCCGCCCGCCCGAGACGCCGCGCGAGCGCATCGAGGGCGAGGCTTGGCTCGTCCATGGCGGCGGCTTCTACCGCGTCGAGAAATTCGCGGTCGCACCACCCGTCCTGCCCAAGGAACTGCACTGGTTCAAGTGGGAGGCGGCGTTCTCGTGGATGTCGGGCATCCTGCTGCTGGCGATCGTCTATTATGTCGGCTCGGGCGGTTCGTTCCTGACGCATCCGTCGCTTGCCGGTCTCGGCACGCTGGGGGCTGCGGCCTTCTCGCTCGCGGTGATCGCCGTCTCGTGGATCGTCTACGACCGGCTGTGGAAATCGCCATGGGCCGAGGCGAACGCGTTCGCGGCGACGGCGGTGACGTTCGTGCTGCTGGTGGCGCTCGCGTGGTTCCTCACGCGCATGATGGCGCCGCACGCGGCCTATATCCATGTCGGTGCGGTGATCGGCACGATCATGACCGCCAACGTGTGGATGATCATCATCCCCAACCAGCGCGAACTTGTGGATTCAACGCGCGAGGGGCGCCCGCCGCAGTACCGCTTCGCCAGCCAGGCGAAGTTCCGTTCGCTCCATAACAACTATTTCACGCTGCCCATCGTGTTCATCATGCTGTCGAAGAACTACGCCAGCATCTGGGGCCACGACTGGAACTGGGCGATCCTTGCCGGGCTCGCCTGCGTGGGGGCCGGTATCCGGCACGTCTTCAACCTGCGCAACAAGGGGCGCATGGGCGAGGGGTTCTGGATCATGCCGGCGGCGGCCCTTGCCATGTGCATGCTGTTCTACGTGACCTTGAAGGCCTGAGCGGAAACGTCAGGCTGCCGTCACACAAGAGTCACGGGCGACTGGTATCCAGCGAAAAGTCGGCATCCATCCGATGCCGGCCGAACTTCGCGGAGATGCCAGCCATGACAGCCAAGGACTACGCGACCCTCGCGGCGCGACCCGAGAACGCCGGCCTGACGCTCGGAGAACTCTACGAGATTTCCGAGGACATTCCCTCCAACCCGTCCGCCAATCCGACGATCGGCGACGTGATCAATTCGCGCATGGGCCGGCGCGGCGTGCTCGGCGGCATGCTCGCGACGACGGCGATGGCGTCGATCCTCGGGCCGACGGCCGCGCGTGCGCAATCTGTCGCCGTCGGCATCCGGCCGAGCTTCGGCTTCACCGAGATCCAGCATGGCGTGGACGAACGCCACCATGTCGCACCCGGCTATGACGCCGACATCCTGCTGCGCTGGGGCGATCCGCTTTCGGCGAAGGCGCCGGCGTTCAATCCGGAGGCCCAGTCGGGCGAAGCGCAGGCCCAGCAGTTCGGCTACAACTGCGACTATGTCGGGTTCACGCCCCTTCCGCTCGGCTCGAAGAGCTCGGACCGCGGCCTGCTGTGCGTCAACCACGAGTACACCAGCCCCGAGCTCATGTTCCGCGGCGTGATGACCGCCGACGGCCGGCCCGACATGTCGAAGATGACCAAGGAGATCGTCGACATCGAGATGGCCGCGCACGGCGGCTCGGTCGTCGAGATCCGCAAGGGCGCCAACGGCAAGTGGTCCTATGTCCGCGACAGCGCGCTGAACCGGCGCATCACCGTCAACACGGTGATGACGATCGCAGGTCCGGCGGCCGGCCACGACCGGACGAAGACGGCCAGCGATCCCACGGGTCGCAGCGTGCTCGGCACGCTCAACAACTGCGCCGGCGGTATGACGCCGTGGGGTACCTACCTGATGGCCGAGGAGAATTTCCACGGCTATTTCGGCGGCAAGCTTGCCGAGGGTCACCGCGAGACGGCCAACCATCGCCGCTACGGCGTGCCGTCGGGCTGGTACAACTGGGCGGCCCATTATGGCCGCTTCGACTTGGCGCGCGAACCCAACGAGCCGAACCGCTTCGGCTGGGTCGTCGAGGTCGATCCGCACAATCCCAGATCCATGCCGGTGAAGCGCACGGCACTGGGCCGCACCAAGCATGAAGGCGCGGAGACCACCGTCGCGCGCGACGGGCGCGTGGTCGTCTATACGGGCGACGACGAGCGCTTCGAGTACGCCTACAAGTTCGTCTCGGCCGGAAAATTCGATCCGCAGAACCGCGCTTCCAACATGAACCTGCTCGATGACGGCGTCCTGTACGTGGCCAGGTTCAACGCGGACGGCTCGGGCGAGTGGATGCCGATGGTGTTCGGCCAGGGCGCGCTCACGGCGGCGAACGGCTTCGCGAGCCAGGCCGACGTGCTGATCGAGACACGCCGGGCGGCCGACGTCATGGGTGCCACGAAGATGGACCGCCCGGAGGACTTCGAGGCCAATCCGAAGACCGGCAAGGTCTATCTGGCGCTCACGAACAACAGCAACCGCAAGGCCGACCAGATCGATCCGTCGAACCCGCGTGCGGAGAACAGCTGGGGCCACGTCATCGAGCTCTCGTATGCGAATGGCGACGTGACCGCGACCCGCTTCCGTTGGGAGATGCTGGTGAAGTGCGGAAACCCCGCGCTCGCCAACGTGGGTGCCATGTACAACCCGGCGACCAGCGCCAACGGCTGGTTCGCGTGCCCCGACAACATGGCGGTCGATCCGCAGGGCCGCCTGTGGATCGGCACCGACCAGGGCGGCGGCTGGAAGGCCGCGTCCGGCACATCGGACGGGGTGTGGGCGATGGAAACGGAAGGTCCGCTGCGCGGCACGTCGCGCATGTTCTTCCGTGTTCCGGTCGGGGCTGAAGTCTGCGGCCTCTGCTTCACGCCCGACGGGCGCGCGATGACCGTGGCCGTCCAGCATCCGGGAACGGACGGCGCGAAGGACTATCCGCCGTTCGCCCGCCTGCCGACCTTCGACGATCCGCCGACGCGCTGGCCCGACTTCAGGGCCGGAATGCCTCCGCGCCCGTCGGTGGTGATCGTCACCAAGCGGGACGGCGGCACGATCGGTTCCTGACGTTCCGGGACGCCGCGAGAGGTTTCCTCTCGCGGCGTTTATTTGGCACATTGGCCGGATGCCTCGACATCCGAGTCCGTGCCCGTGACAGTCCAGATTCCGCCGCAAGGCCGGCCGTGGGTCGGGATCCTTCTCGTCTGCGGCGCGATGCTGTGCTTCGCGGCCCTCGACACGGTCGCGAAGTACCTGACGCGCGACTACCATTCGCTCCAGGTCGTGTGGGGGCGCTATTTCTTCCATGCCCTGCTGCTGGTGCCGTTCGTCTGGCGGCGCGGCCTGCGCCGTTCGTTCGCCACCGCGAACCCGAAACTGCAGGCCGGCCGCGCGGTGCTCATCAGCATCATCACGTTCATGTTCTTCACGACGCTGAGCTACCTGCCGCTGGTCGACGCGCAGGCGATCAGCTTCACGATGCCGCTGATCCTGACCGCGATCGCCTTCTTCTTCCTCGGCGAGAAGGTCGGCCCGCGCCGCTGGGCGGCGGTGGCGGTGGGGTTCGTGGGCGTGCTGTTCATCATCCGGCCGACCGGCGACACGATGCACTGGGCGGCCCTGCTGTGCCTCGCGTGTGCCGCCCTCAACGCGGTCTTCCACCTGATGACGCGCCGGCTCGCGCGCACCGACAGCCCGGATGTCGGCATCGCCTATGCGGGGTTCACGGGTGCGGCGGTCTTCTCGCTTGTCGTGCCAAGCGTTTGGCGCACGCCGGACGCAAGTGCCATGCTGATGCTCGCGAGCATGGGCGTGCTGGGCGCCACGGGCCACTACTGGCTGAGCCAGGCCTATATCCACGCGCGCGCCGTCGTCATAGCGCCTTACATCTATCTCCAGATGGTCTGGGTGGCGTTGTTCGGCTTCGTGCTGTTCGGTGATGTGCCGAGCCTGTCGACCAGCCTCGGCACGGCGATCGTCGTCGGCGCCGGCCTCTATGTCTTCGCGCGCGAGCGCAAGCTGAAGGGCGAGGGATGAGGGCGCTGCTTGCCGCCGCGACCGTCGCGCTTTGCCTTGCAGGACCGGGCCGTGCAGGACCGGTGCATGCACAGACGCCGGCCGAGGACGCGCAGACCTATGATGCCGGACTCAAGGCGTATCTTGCGGGCGATCCGGCGGCGGCCTGGTTCTTCTGGCTGGGGCCGGCCGAGCGCGGCCATCGCGACGCGCAGTTCTCGATTGGGCATCTCTACCGGACGGGCGAGGGTGTTCCGTCCGATCCTGTTTCGGCGGCGCAGTGGTTCACGCGCGCCGCCGAGCAGGGCGATCCGCACGCCATGCTCAACCTCGCCTTGATGCACGAGCAGGGGGCGGGCGTGGCGCGCGACCTGGCGTTGGGCTATGCGCATGCCGCACGCGCCGGACGCCTGCTGGAGGGCGAGGATTTCGAACGCGCGCGCGTGGCGGCCGCGCGCATCGCGATCGGGTTCGCACCGGGCGAGGCCGACCGGGCGCGCCGGCTTATCATCGAACTCGACCGCCGCCGGCCGGTCCCGCCACGTCCGCAGTAGGATATTTTTGCTGACCGGGCCGGAGCGCCGCGCGAATCTTCCGCCGACCGCAAATCGGTTGCCGTGAAACAGGTTACGACAGGTTACGGTAACCTGTTTAAAGCATTGAAATTAAAAGATTGTAACGTTAATTGAGATTTTCTATCCGTTTGTAGTCTGCGAAGAAATCAGTCGGTCACCCCGACCTCGACCTGCCGGCATGGTGCGCGCATATTTACCATGTCAAAGAGCGAATAGGAACTTACTCTATGACAGGTCGATCCGGATTACAACCCTGGAGTCAGCCCTACTTCTTGGCCTTCTCGGACTTGCGCGCTTCGCTCTTGCCCTTCGTCGCGTCCTTCTTCGAAGCGTTCGTCTCGCGCACCTGCGACGCACGCTCCTTGCCGCGCACTTCGCCGGCCTTGTTCGCGCGATCGGGCTGCTGCTGGGCGAATGCGGGCGTGCCGGTAATCGCGAGAAGCACGGCAGAGGCGAGAAGCATCGTGCGTTTCATGGCGGTTCTCCCTATTTCCCCTTGAAGATCGCGGGGCGTTTTTCGATGAAGGCCGCAACACCCTCCCGGAAATCCGCAGTCGCGACAAGCGTGGAGAATGCCTTGCGCTCGAACTGCAGGCCCTGCTCCAGCGGAACGTCGCGCGCGGCGAGCACCAGTTCCTTGGCAAGACGGATGGCGAGCACGGGCTTTTCGGCGATCTTCGCGGCGAGTGCGACGGCGCGCGCGGCGACTTCCAAGTCCGGCACGGTTTCGGCGACAAGGCCGCACTGGCGTGCCTCGGCAGCCGAGATCATCTCGCCCGACAGGATCAGCTTCATCGCGACCTGCTGGCCGGCGATGCGCGCCAGGCGCTGCGTGCCGCCGGCACCGGGCACCACGCCGAGATTGACCTCCGGCTGGCCGAACCTGGCACCTTCGCCCGCGACGACGATGTCGGCATGCATGGCAAGCTCGCACCCGCCACCCAGCGCATAGCCGCACACGGCGGCCACGACCGGCTTGGGGAAGCGGCGGAAGCGCTGCCAGTGGCCGACGCGCGCGTCGAGCAGGGCCGTGACGGCATCGCGCGTCGCGAGTTCCTTGATGTCGGCGCCCGCCGCGAAGACCTTGTCGCCGCCGGTGACGATCACGGCGCGGATCGCGTCGTCCGCAGCCGCGGCGTCGAGCGCGTCAGCGAGCAGGCCGAGCAGGGCGGTCGACAGCGCGTTGCGCGCCGCCGGGCGGTTGAGAGTCAGGCGCCGCACGCCGGGGGCGGGGTCGTCGGTAAGAAGGTCGGTCATGGCGTTCAGCTTATCAGAATGGCGTTCAGCCTATCAGAATCGAAACCCCCGCCGGGCGGGACCCGGCGGGGGTCGGATCGAATGCCGTTAAGGAGCCTTTCGGCCCGTCATCCCACGTCGGAGGCGATCGCTGAGGTCGTCGTCCGCGCATGGCCTGCCCCGGATTTCTCCAAAGCGGTCACGGCAAGCACCGGCACGAAGCCGGAATTGAACGATCCTGTGCGCACTGGATCACCTCCTTTCGTGGCGGCGACCGGCCCGCGATCCCGCGCGGACGTCGTATCGGTCGCCGGAAGGACGGATAGGGCCGCCCACCCATCCGGACCCTTCTCCCGATGAACGGGCGAATCGGTCCGGACCATCGACCCCCGAATCATGCGGGAGGCGGAGTCAGCCGGTCAAGCAGGATCACACGCCGAGGTAACGGTGCTGGATGTCCGGCACGGCGGCGAGCTCGGCCGAGCGCCCCGTCCACACGACGCGGCCCTTCTCGACGATCACGTGCCGGTCCGCAAGCTTCAGAAGTGATTCAAGATTCTTGTCGATGACGAGGATCGCCTGCCGCTCGGCCTTCAGGGCGGCAAGGCAGCGCCAGATTTCCTGCCGGACGAGCGGGGCCAGTCCCTCGGTCGCCTCGTCGAGGATCAGCAGCTTCGGGTTGGTCATCAGCGCGCGGCCGATGGCCAGCATCTGCTGCTCGCCGCCCGAAAGCTGGTTGCCCATGTTGTTCGCCCGTTCGGCAAGGCGCGGGAAATAGCCATGCACCTTGTCGAGCGTCCAGCCGCCGGCCGCCGGCCGCGCGGTCGCGATCAGGTTCTCGCGCACCGTCAGGTTCGGGAAGATCTGCCGGCCTTCGGGCACGAGACCGATGCCGGCCTGCGCCACGCGATAGGCCGGCAGCCCGGTGAGATCGGCGCCGTCGAGGCGCACGCGGCCCGCCTTGGGCTTTGTCAGCGACATGATCGAGCGCACGGTCGTCGTCTTGCCCATGCCGTTGCGGCCCAGCAGCGTCACGACCTCGCCCGCCGCGACCGCGAACGAGATGCCGAACAGCACCTGGCTGGCGCCGTAGCTGGTTTCAAGATCGGCGACCTCAAGCATCGCCGTCTCCCAGATAGGCCGCGCGGACCTCGGCGTTGGCGCGGATCGCCTCGGGCACGTCGCATGCGATGACGCGCCCGTAGACCAGCACGGTGATGCGGTCGGCGAGCGCGAACACCACGTCCATGTCGTGCTCGATCAGCAGGATCGTCTCTTCGCCTTTCAGGCGCGCCAAAAGCTGCGTCATGCGCTCGGATTCGTCCTTGCCCATGCCGGCCATTGGCTCGTCGAGCAGCAGCAGGCGCGGGCGCGTGGCCAGCGCCATCGCGATCTCGAGCTGGCGCTGTTCGCCGTGCGCGAGATTGACTGCGCGCACGTCGGCGCGCGCCCCCAGCCCGACGCGTTCGAGGATCGCGCGCGCCGGATCGCGCAGCGCACCTTCGGCGCGTGCGGACTGCCAGAAACGGAACGAATGCCCGTCCTGCGCCTGCACGGCCATCGCGACGTTGTCGAGGGCCGTGAAGCCGCGGAAGATCTGCGTGATCTGGTAAGAGCGCGCGATGCCGAGACGCGCGCGCGCGTCGACGGCCAAGCCGGTCACGTCCGCCCCGTCGAACGCGATGGTGCCGCCATTGGGGATGATCTCGCCGGCGAGCTGGGCGACCAGCGTGGTCTTGCCGGCCCCGTTCGGGCCGATGATCGCGTGGATCTCGCCGCGCCGCACGTCGAGCGAGACGTTGTCGGTCGCCGTCAGGCCACCGAAGCGCTTGACCAGCCGATCGACCGACAGGAGCGTGTCAGTGGCCGCCGCCATGGCGATCCTCCTTCGGCAGGAACCAGCCGAAAATCCCGCGCCGCGCGAACAGCACCAGCAGCAGCAGGATCGGGCCGAACACGACCATCCAGTGCTCGGTATAGTCGGGCAGTGTCTTTTCGAGGAACAGGAACGCGACGGCGCCGACCACCGGGCCGACCAGCGTGCCGAGGCCGCCCAGCACGACCATGACGATGAGGTCGCCCGAGCGCGTCCAGTGCATGATCGACGGGCTGATGTAGCTTTCGTGCGCCGCGAACAGGGCGCCGGCAAGGCCTGCGGTGGCACCGGCGATGGCGAAGGCCGCCAGCTTGTAGCGCGTGGTCGGGAAGCCCAGCGCCTTCATGCGTCGTTCGTTCTCGCGGCAGCCCTGCACGACCAGGCCGAAGCGCGAATTGACCAGCCGGCGTCCGCCATAGAGCACGGCGCACAGCACGGCGAGGACCAGATAGTAGAACGCCGCGTCGTCCTGCGTGTCGATGAAGCCGAAGGCCACCGTGTCGCCGTCGAAGCGCAGCCCGTCGTCGCCGCCATAGGCGCGCAACGACACGAAGAAGAAATAGATCATCTGCGCGAAGGCGAGCGTGATCATGATGAAATAGATGCCCGTCGTGCGCAGGCTGACGAGGCCGATCAGGGCCGCGATGGCGCCCGACACGAGGATGGCGGCCGGCCACGTGAACAGCACGTTGTTGGTGCCCATCCAGTCGCCGAGCAGCGGCACCTCGCGGCCCGCGTGCCAGTTCAGGATCGCCACGACATAGGCGCCGATCCCGAAGAAGGCGGCATGGCCGAAACAGACCATGCCGCCATACCCGAGGATCAGGTCGAGACTGACGGCCGCGATCGCGAAGATCAGGATCCGGCGGAACTGGGCGATCTGGTACTCCTGCCCCACCGCCGTGACGACGAGGGGCAGGGCTGCAAGGGCGAGCAGCAGCACGATCACGAACCAGGTGCGGCGGTCGAGCTTCATCGCTTCACGCCCGCGCCGAGAACAGGCCGGCGGGCTTCCAGAACAGCACCGTCGCCATCAGGATGTAGATCGCCATCTCGGCCAGTGCCGTCGGCAGGCCGAGCTGGGCCGGCACGATGCGCCCGAACGTGTCGACCACGCCCACGATGATCGCCGCGACGAAGGCACCCCGGATCGACCCGATGCCGCCGATGACGATCACGACGAACGTCTTGATCAGCATCGAATCGCCCATGCCGATCTCGACCACGTAGATCGGGCCGGCCATGGCGCCGGCGAGCGCGGCGAGGGCCGCCCCCAGTGCGAAGACCAGCGTGTAGAGCAGCTTGATGTCGACGCCCAGCGCCCCGATCATCTCGCGGTTGGAGGCACCAGCACGGATCAGCATGCCCACGCGCGTGCGCGCGATCAGCCACCACAGGCCCAGCGCCACCGCCAGTCCCACCGCGAGCACGACGAGCCGGTAGACGGGGTAGGGCGCACCCGGGATGAGCTCGACGCGCCCGGCGAGGAAGGCGGGCACGTCGATGAAGATCGCGACCGGCCCCCACACGATCTTGACGAGCTCGTTGAAGAACAGGATCAGGCCGAACGTGGCGAGCACCTGATCGAGATGGTCGCGCGCATAGAGCGTGCGCAGCGCCACGGTCTCGACCGCAAGACCGACGATGAACGTGCCGGCGACGGCAAGCGGGACGGCCAGCAGGAAGCTGCCGGTCCACTGGGTGAAGGTCGCGGTCAGGAAGGCGCCGACCATGTAGAGCGAGCCGTGCGCCAGGTTGACCATGTTCATGATGCCGAAGACGAGCGTCAGCCCGGCGGCCATCAAGAACAGCGTGACGCCGAGCTGCAGCCCGTTCAGCGTCTGCTCGAGGAGGAGGAGGAGGGACAAGGGCGCGCAAGATCCGCCCCTGCACCGAAGTGCAGGGGCGGGGCAGCGTTCATTTCATCTTGCACTGGCTGGCGTAGGCATCGGCATGACCCGAGAAGATGATGCCGCGCATCTGGTTGACCAGGCGGCCCTTCTCGTCCTTGCCGATCTGCGTCAGGTAGTAGTTCTGGATCGGGAAGTGGTTCGTGTTGAACTTGAACGGCCCGCGCGTCGACGGGAAGTTCGCCGCCATCAGCGCGTTGCGGAAGGCGTCCTTGTTGGCGATGCTGCCGCCGGTGGCCTTCAGGGCGGAATCGATCAGCATGGCCGCGTCGTAGCTCTGCGCGGCGTAGGGGCTGGGGATCCGGTTGTGGGCCGCCTCGAAGTCCGCGACGAACTTCTGGTTCGCCGGATTGCCGAGGCTCTCCGACCAGTAGGTCGACGCGAACATGCCGAGAGCGGCATCGCCCACGCCGGGCAGGATCGTCTGGTCGGCCGTGAACGAAGGCGCGAACAGCGGCACCTGCGGCATCAGGCCGAGCTGCGAATACTGGCGGATGTACGCGACACCCATGCCACCCGGATAGAAGATGTAGGTGGCGTCGGGGCGTGCGGCGCGCAGGGCCGCGAGTTCGGCGGCATAGTCGGTCTGGCCGAGCTGGGTGTAGACCTCGCCGGCGATCTCGCCCTTGAAGTAGCGCTTGAAGCCGGCGAGCGCGTCGCGGCCGGCGGGATAGTTGGGCGCCATGATGTACGCGCGCTTGATGCCCGCGTTCGTCATGTGCTGGCCCATCGCCTCGTGCGTGTTGTCGTTCTGCCACGAGGCCGCGAAGAAGTTCGGGTGGCAGTCCTTGCCCGCGAGTTCCGAGGGACCCGCGTTGCCCGAGATCAGGAACACGCCGCGGCGCTCCTTCAGCACGGTGTCCGACAGGGCGAGCATGATGTTCGAGAAGATCACGCCGGTGACGATGTCGACGCGGTCGCGCTGGACCATGCGTTCGGCCATCGCCTTGCCGGCGTCCGGGCGGAACTGGTCGTCGCCGACGATCAGCTCGGTCGGCACGCCGCCGAGGCGTCCGCCGGCATGGCGGATCGCGAGATTGAAGCCGTCGACCATGTCGCGGCCGAGGCCGGCATTGGGGCCCGACTGCGTGGTGATGAGGCCGATCTTGACGCCCTGCTGGGCGGCCGCCGGCTGGACCACGAGCGCCGGTACGGCGATCGCGAGCGCGGCGAGGAGGGTTCTGCGTAGCATCTGGAAGGCTCCCTTGTTCTTGGCGTTTATGGGCGGATTGTCGCAGGCACGGATTGGTCTCGCAAGGTCAGGCTTTGGGCGTTTCGCGCAGCTTGAAGCGCTGCACCTTGCCCGTTTCGGTGCGCGGGAGTTCGGCGACGAATTCCACGCTGCGCGGATACTTGTAAGGGGCGATCGTCGCCTTGACGTGGTCCTGGAGTTCCTTGGCCGTCGCCGCGTCGGCGTGGCGCGGGTCGCGCAGCACGACGAAGGCCTTCACGATGGTGCCGCGCTCTGCATCCGGTGCGCCGACCACGGCGCATTCGCGGATCTTGGGATGGTCGAGCAGAACGCTCTCCACCTCCGGGCCCGACACGTTGTAGCCGGCGGTCACGATCATGTCGTCGGTGCGCGCCTGGTACCAGAAATACCCGTTCTCATCCATCCGGTAGGCGTCGCCCGTCAGGTTCCAGCCGTCCTGCACGTATTTGCGCTGGCGCTCGATGTCGTCGAGATAGCGGCAGCCGGTGGCGCCGCGCACCGCAAGCCGACCGATCTCGCCCGGCGGCAGGCGGTTGCCGTCGTCGTCGAGGATGCAGGCCGTGTAGCCGGGGATGGCGCGCCCCGTCGCACCCGCGATCATGTCGTCCGGCGCCGACGCGATGAAGATGTGCAGCATCTCGGTCGCCCCCAGCCCGTCGATCAGCTTGATGCCGGTGTGGCGCTGCCAGCCTTCGAACACGGGCTTGGGCAAGTGCTCGCCCGCCGACACGCCCTTGACCAGCGAGGCGAACGCCTTGGCCGGCGCGTTCTCGGTCATCGCGCGATAGGCGGTGGGGGCCGTGAACAGGATCGTCGCCTTGCCGTCCGACACGATCTGCGGCAGCAGGTCGGGGCTGGCACGCTCGGCCAGCAGCGTGGAAGCACCAAAGCGCATCGGGAACGTGACGAGGCCGCCCAGCCCGAACGTGAAGGCGAGCGGCGGCGAGCCGGTGAAGATGTCGTCTGCTTGCGGTTTCAGCACGTAGCGCGGGAAGGCGTCGCAGATCGCCATCACGTCGCGGTGGAAATGCATCGTGCCCTTGGCGGGGCCCGTGGTGCCCGACGTGAACGCGATCAGCGCCACGTCGTCGGCCGCTGTCGGGCAGTTGTCGAACGTCGCGGGCTTGGCGGAAGCGCGCTTCTCGAGCCCGTCGGGCGCATCGCCGTTGAAATAGAGGATGTCGCTGCAGACCGGCATGGCGGCCTTCGCCTTCTCCATCTCCTCGGCCAGCCGAACGTCGCACAGGGCCAGCGTCACCTGCGCCTTGCCCAGGATGTAGCCAAGCTCCTTGGCGCGCAGCAGCGGCATCGTGGCGACCGCGATGGCGCCGGCCTTCAGAACGGCGAACCAGCACGCGACCATCATCGGGTTGTTGGCCGCGCGCAGCAGCACGCGGTTGCCGGACTTGAGGCCGTAGTCTTCCACCAGCACGCGCGCGATCCGGTTGGCGTGCGCGAGGAGATCGGCGTAGGTCCAGACGCTTTTGCCGAAGCGCAGGCAGGCGCGCGGGCCCCAGCCGCGCGCGACGGCGGCATCGAGCAGTTCGACGCCGGCGTTCAGGTGCGGCGGGTAGTAAAGCTCGGGCAGGGCCGCGAACATCTCCGGCCATTCGCTTTGCGCCGGCAGGTGCGCGCGCGCGAAGCCGTCGACATGCGCGGACGGTCCGAGGGCGGGGCGCTCAGCCATGCGCCGGCTCCGCCTCGTCGAACGCCGGGATCGCCGGATCGACGCGCACGACGTTGGACGGCGGCGAGTGGCGGCCGGTCCCGTCATAGGCCATCACGTGATAGGTATAGCCGATGCCGCCGAGCGCCAGCTTGTCGGTGTATTTCACACTCTTGACCGCTTCCACGACGCTCGCCGTGCCGTCGTCCTCGGCGCGGAAGATGTCGTAGCCCGCGATGTCGCCCAAAGCACGCGCCCATGACAGCTTGACCGTGCCCTTGTCGATCGTCGCCTTCAGGCCCGCACCGCCGGCCGGCCATTGGGGTGCATCCTTCGACAGGTCCTCGACGGGTGCCTGCGTGTAGCCCTTGGGCCACAGGAAGCAGCTCACCAGCTTGAAATTCTCGTCGAGCTGCTTGCACACGTTGCAGTAGATGCAGCGCAGGATCGCGTCCTGGCGCTTCTCTTCCACCTTGCGCACCCACGCCGGATCGGCGAGGAGCTGGCGGGCCATGCCGATCATGTCGGCCTTGCCGTCGGCAAGCAGGCGCTCGGCATCGGCGGGCTCGCTGATCTTGCCGACCGAGACGACGGGCACGTCGAAGCCGTGGCGGTTGATGAACTGCTTGATGCCTGCGGCAAGATGCACATGCGGCATCGGCGGGTACTGCTCGCCCGGCATGCAGCGGTCGCCCGAATAGCCGGTGTAGGGATAGAGCGGCGAGCCTTCCTTCTGGACGGCATCCTCGAACTTGCCGCCGACGGAAAGCGAGATGTAATCCACACCAAGCTGCGCCATGCGCAGCGCGATGCGCTGGCTGTCGGGCAGCGCGTATCCGTCCTTGATGGCTTCTTCCGCGAGGAAGCGCACGCCGACGGGGAAGTCCTTGCCCACGGTCTGGCGCACGCGCGCCATCACGCGCCCGAACATGCGCAGGCGGCCTTCCAGCGTGCGCCCGTCGAAACCGTCGCGCCGAGGATTGCGCCGCGACAGGAACGAGGACAGCGTATAGGCGTGCGCCGAATGGAGTTCCACCCCGTCGTAGCCTGCCTCGCGCGCGCGCGCGGCGGCCGTGCCGAAGGCTTCGACGATGCCGTCGATGTCGGCATCGGTCAGCATGTCGATCGTCTGGCGCCAGCCCGAGCGCGCGACCTTCATGAAGTGGATGATCTGCGGCACGATCTTCGACGGGCCGGCATCTTTGACCTGTTTGACGAGATCGCGGTGGCCGGGGACGAAATCGTCGCGCGACAGGCGCAGCAGCGGCCCCGATTTCGATTCATGCACCGCCGTCGCCTCGACGACGATCAGCCCGACATGGCCGGCGGAGTAGCGCACATAGCGGTCGATGATGCCCTGGTTGACGAAGCCGTCCTCGCCCGACAGCCGCGTGACCATCGCAGGCACCAGCACCCGGTTGGGAACGGTCATCGTGCCGACGCGCAAGGGTTCGAGCAGTTTCATTTTTCGCCGACCTCGGCAAGGCATTGGGGACAAAGACACGTGGCCTGCATGCCGGCTTCGGGAACCGGCATCACGACGTCGACATGCATGCACCAGCAATCGCCCTTCGGATCGCAGGCGAACAGGGCGCCGCAGCGCACGCAGACAAGCTCGCTCGCGGTCGCGGACGTCACGGCGCGGCCTCCGTATCGAAGGCGGCAAGCGTCTGGCCGGCGATGACGAGCTTCTGGATCTCGCTCGTGCCTTCGTAGATGCGCAGCGCGCGGACTTCGCGATAGAGCCGCTCGACGACGTTGCCGGAAACCACGCCCGTCCCGCCATGGAGCTGCACGGCCCGGTCGGCCGCGCGCTGGGCCATCTCGGTCGCGTAGAACTTCGCCATCGACGCCTCGCGCGTCACGCGCGGCGCCGCGACGTCCTTCGTCCATGCAGCGCGATAGACGAGCAGGGCCGCGGCGTCGATCTCGGTCGCCATGTCGGCGATGGCGGCTTGGGTCAGCTGGAAATCGGCGAGCTTTCCGCCGAACGCCTCGCGCGTCTTCGTGTAGGAAATGGCCTCGTCGAGTGCGCGGCGCGCGAACCCCAGGGCAGCCGCCGCGACGGTCGAACGGAAGATGTCGAGCGTGGCCATCGCGGTCTTGAAGCCTTCGCCCGGCTTGCCGAGCAGGGCCGCGGCCGGCACGCGGCAATCCTTGAACGCGAGCGTGGCGAGCGGATGGGGTGCGATGGTGTCGATGCGCGCTTCGACCGTGAGGCCGGGCGCGTCGGCATCGACGACGAATGCCGACAGGCCCTTTGCGCCGGGCGCTTCGCCCGTGCGCGCGAAGACGACATAGTGCGCGGCGATCCCGCCGTTCGAGATCCAGGTCTTGCGCCCGTCGAGCACGAAGGCATCGCCGTCGCGCCGGGCGGTCATGCGCAGCGCGGACACGTCCGATCCGCCTTCGGGTTCCGACAGCGCAAAAGCCGCAAGGTGTGTGCCGGCGCGCGTGCGCGGCAGGTACTTCGCCTTCTGCGCCTCGGTCCCGAAAAGCGTGATCGAGCCGGTTCCCAGCCCCTGCATGGCGAACGCGAAATCGGCAAGGCCCGAGCGGTAGGCGAGCGTCTCGCGGATCAGGCACAGGGCGCGCACGTCGAGCGTGTCGAACGCGCCGCCATGCGACTTCGGCACGGCATAGTCGAGGAAGCCGGCATCGCCGAGCATCCTGGCGAACTTCTTCGTCAACGCGTCGACATCCGTTTCATTATGCGCCAGCGGCTCGACCTCCCGCTTCGCCCAGTCGTAGAGCTTTGCGGCGAGCGCACGGTGTGCGTCGTCGAAGAACGGCCAGCCGAGGAAGGAGCGGTCGGGCATCAGTTCCCCTCGAAGACGGGCTTCTGCTTCGCCACGAACGCGCGATAGGCGCGCTCGAAATCGCCGGTCTGCATGCAGATCGCCTGTGCCTGCGCCTCGGCCTCGATCGCCTGGTCGACGCCCATGTTCCACTCGTGGTCGAGCGCCTTCTTGGTCATGGCGTGCGCGAAGGTCGGTCCGTCGGCAAGTTCGCGCGCGAACCCCTGCGCCGCCGCCAGCAGCGCATCGGGCTCGACGAGGCGGTTGTAGAAGCCCCAGCGCTCGCCTTCCTCGCCGCCCATCGAGCGGCCGGTGAAAAGCAGCTCGGCCGCGCGGCCCTGACCGACGATGCGCGGCAGGATGGCGCACGCCCCCATGTCGCAGCCGGCAAGACCGACGCGCACGAACAGATAGGCGACCTTGGCGCGCGCGGTCCCGAAGCGCAGGTCGGCCGCCATCGCGATGGCGGCACCGGCACCCGCGCAGATGCCGTCGATCGCGGCCACGACCGTCTGCGGGCATCCCCGGATCGCCTTGACGAGATCGCCCGTCATCCGCGTGAAGCGCAGCAGCTCGGGCATCTCCATGCCGACGAGCGGGCCGATGATCTCGTGCACGTCGCCGCCCGAGCAGAAGTTTCCGCCTGCCCCGGTGATGACGACGCTCTTGACCGCTTCGTCGTGGACGAGATCGCGGAACAGGTCGCGAAGCTCGGCGTAGCTTTCGAAGGTCAGCGGGTTCTTGCGCTCGGGCCGGTTCAACGTGATCGTCGCGACCTTGCCGTCGACGGACCAGAGGAAATGCTTCGGCGTGCGGGTCATGCGCGGGCTCCGGCGGCGGATGTCTTGAGCTTGGCGAGCAGGGCGAGCAGGCGCTTGATCTCCGCGGGCTCGAGTGCGGCGAACGCTTCGTCGATCCAGCGCTCGTGCGTGGGCAGCATCGCCTCGAACGCGCGCTTGCCCGCCGGCGTCAGGCTGACCCTTGCCGAGCGGCGGTCGCCCGCCTGCGCCTGGCGCACGATCATTCCGTCGGTCACCAGCCCGTCGACGAGCCCGGTCACGTTGCCGGCCGAGACCATCATGCGCTGCGAGAGTTCGCCCATCGTGAGCCCGTCGGGCTGGCCGCCGTCCTGCGCGCGCGAAAGCTGCGAGAGCACGTCGAAGCGCGGCAGCGTGATCGCGTAGGTTTCGCGCAGGCCCGCGCGCACGCGCGTCTCGATCAGGTTGGCGCAAGTCAGCAGGCGCAGCCACGCGCGCAGCTGCAGATGTTCGGAATTCTCGTGGCCGCGTTCGCGATCCATGTGGAGGCTAGACCTCGCCGCCGGCGACGGGCAGGGCAGCACCGGTAATGCCGGCCGCCGCATCCGAGCACAGATAGGCGACCAGCGAGGCGACTTCGTCGGGCTGGACGAGCCGGCCCATCGGGTTTGACGCGGCGAAGCCCTTCACGACGCTGCCGGGATCCGAGCGGGTCTTGAGGGCGACGTTCTGGGCGGCATCGTGGAGCATCGGCGTGTCGGTATAGCCGGGGCACACGGCGTTGACGGTCACGCCCGTGCGCGCGAGTTCGACGCCGAGCGACCGGGTCAGCCCGACCAGCCCGTGCTTTGCCGCCGTATAGGCCGACACGTAGGGGTATCCTTTGAGCCCGGCCGTCGATGCCACGTTCACGACCCGGCCCCAGCCGTCGGCGACCATCGCCGGGATCGCCAGCCGGCTTGCCGTGAAGGCCGCCGTGAGGTTCAGCGCGATCATGCGCGCCCACATGTCGGGCTCGGTGCGTCCGATGGGTGCGGTTTCGGCACCGCCGGCATTGTTCACGAGGATGTCGACATGCTGGCTGCCGGCGGCCGCCGCGAAGGCCTGGCCAAGTGCGATCGCGTCGGTCACGTCGCAGGCGATCGCGTCGGCGTCGAGCTCGGCGGCCAGCGGGGCAAGACGATGCCGGTCGCGCGCGATCAGGGTGATGCGCGCACCTTGCTCGGCGAGTGCACGCGCAATGGCCGCACCGATGCCGCGCGAGGCGCCGGTCACGAGCGCGTGATGTCCGGCGAGCGAATGGGCGGGCGGGCGATCGTGTGGCGAACGGGGCAAGGCGGGGCCTCCCGGACGAAGATATTTTAAGTCTAAAATATCCCGCCGGTCCCGACAAGTGGCCCCGTGGACTATTTGTGGATGGTGGCGAGCCCCTGCCACGACCCGAGGGGTGCCGGGTGTCCGGGCCAACTGCCCATCGTTCGGGCCACCGACGGTGTCTCGACCTGCGATCCCTCGACTTCGATGGCCGACATGAACCGGATGTCGTGCGGTGCCGGGGCGGCAAACGGCATCACGAGGCGATGCCAGCCGTCGAAGTGGCCGCCCGTCGCGCGTGCATGCCACGTATAGACGGGGACCCGCCGTTCGCGCGCGAGGATATAGACAGCGCGGATCAGAAGTGGCCCGAGCGAACGGCGCACCCGCGCCTCGTCGCCGAGCGTCGCGCCTTCCCAGTCGCGGCCGTCGCGCTCGGCGACGCGCGAACCGAAAATGCGATAGCGCAGGTCGGTCGTCCCCGGGATCGGGTCGACGACCGTCGAACGCGTGACGACAGCGCCGAACTCTTCGGTCCGGAAATCGCTCCAGTCCGGAAGCTGGCGGGTACCACGCAGCAGGTGCCAGCGCGTCAGGCACTCGCGATGGACCGCGATGGGGACGTCGTCGAGCGTCGGCTCCCAGCATACAATCGGTGGCGCGAACTGCGTGTACTTCTCCAGGATCCCGTTACGGTTTTCCGCAAGCGCCGCGAGCACTTCTTCGAACGCAGATTCCAAGTCGGCGATGAGCGTGCCCACCGAATTCCTCCAATTGTATGTCCGTATGCACTACAATCTTCAGAATTATAGCGCGCATGCCGACTCGACGGAAGCGCTACCAGGAAATTTAAATTTTCCGGGCGTTCTAGTTGCCGGGCGGATCGAGGCGCAGCAATGCCCCGTCCTGCGCATCGGTCAGCAGATGAACGCGGCCGGCTGCATCGACACGCACGTCGCGGATCCGATGTCCGAGGCTGGCCAGCAACTTTTCTTCCCGTATGACCTTGCCGTCGGCAATCTCCAGCCGGTGCAGGGCGCGGCCGGCAAGTGCGCCGACGAACACCGAACCACGCCACGCCGGAAAGGCGTCGCCGCGATACCAGGCCATGCCCGAAGGTGCGATCGACGGCGTCCACAGCGTGATGCCGTCTTCGATGCCGGTGCGTGCCGTTGCTTCGCCGATCGGCGTGCCGCTGCCATAGTTCCGGCTGTGCGTCACGACAGGCCAGCCATAGTTGCGCCCGCCAAGAAGGCGATTGAGCTCGTCGCCGCCTTGCGCGCCATGGTCCGCTGCCCAAAGCGTACCTGCGGCATCGAGGGCGAGCGACTGGCTGTTGCGCAGTCCGAGCGCGAATATCTCCGGCCGATAGCCTTCGCGCCC
The DNA here is from genome assembly GCA_965279525.1 of Tagaea sp. Classification (GTDB taxonomy): domain Bacteria; phylum Pseudomonadota; class Alphaproteobacteria; order CACIAM-22H2; family CACIAM-22H2; genus Tagaea. The sequence goes on from CBDIIB010000003.1 coordinate 506,862, forward strand.
GACGAACGGATTGTCGGCCGGCACGCTGCCGTCGTCTTCAAGGCGGATCAGCTTGCCGTTGAGATCCCCCGGCCGCTGGGAGCGCATGTCGTCGCGCCGGTCGCCGGTCGTGATGTAGAGCCTGGCGTCGGCGCCGAAGGCCAGGCGGCCGGCGAAGTGCATCGAGGTCGTGTTCGGCGGACTTGAATCGAAGATCGGGCGCAGGTCCTCGACGCGTCCGTCGCCAAGCCGGCCGCGCGCCACGCGCGTGACGGTCCCGCCGGCAACCTCGGCGGCATAGCTCAGGTACAGGATCCGGTTTTCGGCAAAGCGGGGATGGAGAGCGATATCGAGCAGTCCGCCTTGCCCGCGCGCCGCGACCGGCGGGATGCCGGCGAGGGGGGCGGCCTGCAGCGCGCCGCCGGCGACGACGCGCAGACGCCCCGGGCGCTCGGTCACGAGCATGCGCCCGTCCGGCAGGAAGGCGAGGCCCCACGGATGTTCGAGACCGGCCGCGATCCGCACGACGTGGAAGCGCGCCTTTTCGCTTGCGATGATGTCCTGCGCTAACGCACCTGCCGGAAGCCCGAGCAGGAGCGCCAGGATCAAGATCGTCCGGAACGCGCGCATCCTTGGCCTCCGTTGTGGACATTCTGCGGGCTTCCGGCACCGCATGGCCATCGGTTAGCATGCCCGCATGTCGATCGCCAAACCGTTCGCCACGCCGGTTCCCGATTCACGCCGGCCGATGGCGCCCGATCCGGGTTCGCTGCCGTCGGCGGGCAACCTTGCGATCCTGAAGGCGATCGAACGCAAGGTTCTGTGGCTGTCGAGCTGGACGATCCACAACGCCAACAAGATCCGCGCCTCGCGCGACGGGCTCAAGGTCGGCGGCCACCAGGCTTCGTCGGCATCCATGGCGACGCTGATGACGGCGCTCTATTGCGCGGTGCTGCGCCCGCAGGACCGCGTCGCGGTCAAGCCGCACGCCTCGCCGGTCTTCCATGCGATCCAGTACCTGCTCGGGCACCAGACACGCGAGAAGCTCGAGCGGTTCCGCGCACTCGGCGGCGCGCAGAGCTATCCTTCGCGCACCAAGGACATCGACGACGTCGATTTTTCGACCGGCTCGGTCGGGCTCGGCGTGGCCGAGACGCTGTTCGCCTCGATCACCCAGGATTACGTGCGCCTCAAGGGGCTTGCCGCACCCGATTGGCCGGAGGGCCGGATGATCGCGCTGGTCGGCGATGCCGAGTTCGACGAGGGGAACATCTTCGAGGCGATGCTCGAAGGCTGGAAGCACGACGTGCGGAATCTCTGGTGGATCATCGACTACAATCGGCAGAGCCTCGACAGCACCGTCTCCGACCATCTGTTCCAGCGCATCGTCGGCACGTTCGAATCGATCGGCTGGCGCGTCATCGTCCTGAAATACGGCAAGCTTCTGGAAGCGGCATTCGCGCGGCCGGGCGGGGAAGCGCTGCGCCGGTGGATCGACGAATGTCCGAACTCGCTCTATTCGGCCCTCACCTACAAGGGCGGCCCTGCGTGGCGCCAGTCGCTCGAGCGCGATCTGGGCAGCGAGCCGGGCATCCGCGAGATCCTCGCTTCCTACAACGACGACGACGCGCTCCACCGGCTGATGACGAACCTCGCCGGGCACGACATGGAAAGCGTGCTCGAGGCCTATGCCGACGCCGCGTCGACCGACCGGCCGACCGTGATCGTCGCATACACGATCAAGGGGCACGGGCTCGCCTTTGCCGGGCACAAGGACAACCATGCCGGCTTGATGAACGCCGAGCAGATCGACGGGTTCCGCCGGACGATGGGGATCGCACCCGGTGCCGAGTGGGACCGGCTTTCCGGTTTCGACGATCCCGCAGCGGCCGAGCGGTTCCTGGCACAGGTGCCGTTCGCGAAGGTTTTCCCGCGCCGTCTGGCGACGTCGCCGGTTCCCATCCCCGACGACTTCCCGATCCCGGTCGCGGACAGGCCGACGAGCACGCAGGAAGGCTTCGGGCGCGTGCTCTACGAGCTTGCCGGCGGCAGCAGCGAACTGGCGCGGCGCATCGCCACGACGTCGCCGGACGTCACGGTGTCGACCAATCTCGGCGGCTGGGTCAACCGGCGCGGGATCTTCGACCGGCACGATCGCACCGACACGTTCAAGGCCGAGAAGGTCGTCTCCGCACAGTCGTGGAACATGAGTCCCGCCGGCCAGCATGTCGAACTCGGCATCGCGGAGAACAACCTGTTCTTGATGCTGGGTGCGCTTGGCCTCGCCGGCGACCATTTCGGCGCGCGCCTGCTGCCGGTCGGCACGCTCTACGACCCGTTCATCAACCGAGGTCTCGATGCGCTGACTTATGCCTGCTACCAGGACGCGCGCTTCATCGTCGTGGCGACACCCTCGGGCGTGACGCTTGCCCCCGAGGGCGGCGCCCACCAGTCGGTCGGCACGCCCTTGGTCGGGATCGGTGCGCCGGGGCTCGTCTATTTCGAGCCGGCCTTCGTCGATGAACTTGCCCACATCCTTCGCTGGGGTTTCGCGCACATGCAGGCGCCGGACGGTGCTTCAGTCTATCTGCGCCTGTCGACGCGCCCGCTTGTCCAGCCGGTACGCGCGGACAGTTCGTGGATCGCCGACTGTCTGGCCGGCGCCTACTGGCTGGTGGAACCGGCGCCGGGGAGCGAACTGGCGGTCGCCTATGTCGGGCCGGTGGCGCCCGAAGCCATCGAGGCGCACGCAGCGCTGCTTGAAGACGTGCCGGGGGCGGGGCTTCTCGCCGTGACCTCGCCCGACCGGCTGCACGCGGACTGGCGCATGCGCGGGGCCGACGGCCATGCGGCGCGGCTGCTGGCGCGGCTGGCATCCGATGCGGGGATCGTCACCGTCATCGACGGGCATCCGGCGGCGCTGTCGTGGCTGGGTGGTGTGTCGGGCCAGCGCGTGCGGGCACTGGGCGTGGAAAGTTTCGGCCAGTCGGCCGACATTCCGGATCTCTATCGCCTCAAGGGTCTCGATGCCGGGGCCATTCTCGATGCGGCGGCGGCATTGCTCGTCGATCGCGCGCGCGCCAAATGAAAAGGGCCCCGCCGGCGCGCGGGGCCCTTCTATTGTTGGCTCGGTGGTTTGTCGACGTCAGCCGTACGTTGCCTTAGCGGAAGAGTCCGAGAAGGACGGACGGCTGCTGGTTGGCGATGGACAGCGACTGGATGCCGAGCTGCTGGCGAACCTGCAGCGCCTGCACCGCAGCGGCCGACTTGCCGATGTCAGCGTCGACGATGGCACCGAGGCCGGTCGTCGTGGAGTCCACGATCGCGTTCACGAAGCCCGACTGCAGCGTGAGCGTACGCGTTTCGGCAGCGTTGGAACCGAGCGAGGTCGCAACGGCCTGCTGGAACGTGTTGAGCGACGTGAGTGCGAGCGACGCAGCCGAAGCCGACGTGACCGACGAACCGTTGAAGGTCGTGAAGGCCGCGTTGACCGAGGACTGCGAGGTCATCGTGAGGGTCGTGGCAGTCGTGTCGGCAAGGAACGTCTTGGCGACCGAACCGGCCGACAGGAGGTTGGTGCCGTTGTAGTTCGCCTGGCTGATGAAGTTGTTGACCTGGCTCGTCATGGCGTTGAAGTCGGCGGTGTAGATCGTGCGCTGGTTGGCGGAGATCGACCCGTCGGCGAGCTGCGTGATCTTGGCCTGCAGGTTGCCGATGAGGTCGGAGATGTTGGTCAGCGCCGCCTGGGTGACGGAGCCGAGGCCAACGCCGTTGGCGAGAGAACCCTGCACGGCCGTGTAGGCCTGCAGGTTGCCGCGGATACCCTGCGCGACCGAGAAGGTCGACGCGTCATCCGACGCATCCGCCACTCGATAGCCGGTCTGGACCTGCTTCGATGCGACGTTGAGTGCGGTTTGGGTGCTACGCAGCGAGGACAATGCGAGCATTGCGCCCACATTGGTATTGACTGAATTGGCAGCCATTTTTTGGTCCCTTTCTGGTCAGTTGGTTTCGACTTCTGTCGAACCTGGAGTTCATGTCGTTCGGTTTTTCGGGTTTCCCCGAAGAATGCGAACAGGTCACGCCGGACCCACGAACTACCGAGCAATTACACACTACGGGAAAACATGCGGTTACACAAGTAGCTCATAATATTGGGTTTATTGCGCTTTTAAATATATATTAACTTAAATTTTAAATATAGATGCCGAAGGTTGAATATCGTGTTGATTTCGGAGAACAGGCGGGATTAGCGGACGAAACCGAGGAGCGCGCTTGGCTGCCGGTTGGCGATCGACAGGCTCGAGAAGGCGAGCTGCTGGCCGACCCCGCGTGCCGACGACTGGGCGGAAGCGGCCCCGATGTCGGCATCGACGAGTGCGCCGAGGCCGATCTGGATGGCATCGACCGTCGAATCGATCTGGGAGGATTGCTGGCTCAGCGTGCGCGTCTCGGCCGCGTTCTGGCCCGATGCCTGGCCAAGCGTCGTCTGGAACGTCTGGAGGGCGCCGAGGGTCGCGACCGCACCGGCCGACGACGACGTGTCGATGGCGCCCTGGAAGGCGGTAAGGCCGGTGCCGACCTGGCTCTGGCTCGACACGGTCAGCGAGCTGCCGCTCGTGTCGGCAAGGAAGCTTGTCGAGGGCGCACCTGTCTGCAGCAGGTTCGTGCCGTTGAAGCTCGCCTGCTGGACGGTGTTCTGGAGCTGGCTGCTCAACGCCTGCACGTCCGCCGAATAGATCGCCCGCTGCTCGGCCGAGATCGATCCGTCGGCAAGGCTCGTCAGTTTCTGCTGGAGCTGGTTGGTGAGATCCGTCGCCTGGCTGATCGCGGCCTGCGTGACGGCTCCAAGGCCGGCCCCGTTGGCAAGCGAACCCTGGACCGCGCTGAATGCCTGGATTTCGCCGCGCAGGCCTTGGGCAACGGCGAAGGTCGACGCGCCGTCGGCCGCATCGGCGACCTTGAAGGCGGTCTGCAGCTGCTTTTGCGCGACCTGCAGGCCCGCCTGCTGCGTGCGCGCCGACGACAGCGCGCGAAACGAAGCGGGATTGGTATTGACGGAGTTGCCGATCGATCCGGTCATGATCGGATATTACAGGATGTGGTGCGTTTTGAGGAGTCCCTCGTCGTCAAGTGCCTCATCCTACAAACGAAACGGGGGCGGCCCTTGGGCCGCCCCCGTCCGTCTTTGGTATTCCGCCGGAAGTTAGCGGAAGAGGCCGAGCAGCACGGACGGCTGCTGGTTGGCGATGGACAGCGACTGGATGCCGAGCTGCTGGCGGACCTGCAGCGCCTGCACCGAGGCCGAGGCCTTGCCGATGTCGGCGTCGACGATGGCGCCGAGACCGGTCGTGGTCGCGTCGACGATCGCGTTCACGAAGCTCGACTGCAGCGTCAGCGTGCGCGTTTCCGCCGCGTTGGCACCCAGCGAGCTGGCAACCGCCTGCGCGAAGGTGTTGAGCGAGGTGAGCGCCAGCGTTGCCGCCGAAGCCGACGTGACCGACGAACCGTTGAAGGTCGTGAAGGCCGCGTTGACCGAGGACTGCGAGGTCATCGTCAGCGTCACGGCGTTGGTGTCGGCAAGGAACGTCTTGGCGACCGAGGCGGCCGAAATCAGGTTCGTGCCGTTGTAGTTCGCCTGCGTGATGAAGTTGTTGATCTGCGAGGTCATCGCGTTGAAGTCGGCGGTGTAGATCGTGCGCTGGTTGGCGCTGATCGACCCGTCGGCGAGCTGCGTGATCTTGGCCTGCAGGTTGCCGACCAGATCCGAGATGTTGGTGAGGGCGGCCTGCGTGACGGAGCCGAGGCCGACGCCGTTGGCGAGCGAGCCCTGGACGGCCTGATAGGCCTGCAGGTTGCCGCGGATGCCCTGGGCGACCGAGAAGGTCGAGGCGTCGTCGGCAGCGTCCGCGACCCGGTAACCGGTCTGGACCTGCTTGGAGGCGACGTTGAGGGCGGATTGCGTGGTGCGCAGCGAGGCCAGAGCCACCATTGCGCCGACGTTGGTATTGATCGAGTTGGACATTGGGTTGGTACCTTTCCTTCTGGAAGTGGTTGCGGCCGGCTTCTGCCGATCGGTCGTTGGACGAAGTAATCAGACCATGACGGTTGTAGGGCGTCACGGCAAAATTTGTTACAGCCGGAGCTGCCACGCGAACGGCGGCAAATCTCGCAAAAATGATCCGTCGATTAGTGATTTGATTTTAATGAAGATCTGGAATTTTGATTAATCAGTGATTAATGCCCGCATCGATTACGGGGGCAGTCCCGCAAATTTTGCAACTCTTGAGCGCCGCCAAATTCGGTTTTCGGGGTGCCCCAAACGAAACGGGGGCGGCCCTTGGGCCGCCCCCGTCCGTCTTGGATATTCCGCCGGAAGTTAGCGGAAGAGGCCGAGCAGGATCGAAGGCTGCTGGTTGGCGATCGACAGCGACTGGATGCCGAGCTGCTGGCGGACCTGCAGCGACTGCACCGAGGCTGAGGCCTTGCCGATGTCGGCGTCGACGATGGCGCCCAGACCTGCCGTCGTGGCGTCGACGATCGCGTTCACGAAGTTCGACTGCAGCGACATCGTGCGCGTCTGCGCGGCATTCCCGCCCAGCGCGGTCGAAACGGCCGTCGAGAACGTGGCGAGCGACGTGAGTGCAAGCGTTGCCGCCGAAGCCGAAGTGACCGAAGACGGCGTGAAGGTCGTGAAGGCCGCGCCGACTGTCGACTGCGCGGTCATCGTCAGCGCAACGCCGCTGGTGTCGGCAAGGAACGTCTTGGCGGCGGAACCGAGCGAAAGAAGGTTCGTGCCGTTGTAGTTCGCCTGGCTGATGAAGTTCGCGACCTGCGAGGTCATCGCGCCGAAGTCGGCGGCGAAGATGGCGCGCTGTCCGGCGCTGATCGCCCCGTCGGCGAGCTGGGTGATCTTGGCCTGCATGTTGCCGACCAGGTCCGAAATCTGCGTGAGTGCCGCCTGCGTGACCGAGCCGAGGCCCACGCCGTTGGAGAGCGAACCCTGGACGGCCTGATAGGCCTGCAGGTTGCCGCGGATGCCCTGGGCGACCGAGAAGGTCGACGCGTCATCGGCAGCGTCCGCGACCCGGTAACCGGTCTGGACCTGCTTGGAGGCGACGTTGAGGGCGGATTGCGTGGTGCGCAGCGAGGCCAGAGCCACCATCGCGCCGACATTGGTATTGATCGAATTCGCCATTTTGGATTCCCTTCTTTCTGTGGGTAAATGGAACCGGCTTCTGCCAGTCCCTTCTGTCGTGCGGACAGACAACCATGAGGCGCATCGAAAAATCTTCAAAAAAATTTTGCGGATCAATACGTTAGTAGGCTATTTTGTGGAAAAATGATGTCTCAAAAATTTCCATATTTATGACGTTGCACAACAATTCCAGATTGCTAAAAAAGTTGAAAAAAGTTTTTAGATGCCAAATTGGAGCGCGGGTACAGATTCCCCGTTCTGCAGCCCGATTGACGCCGGACGGCAAGCCGAGTACGAGGGGCGCCCCAAATGCCGCAGAAATGCCGGCCGTGCGGGCGTGGTGAAACTGGTAGACACGCGAGATTTAGGTTCTCGTGACGTAAGTCGTGGGGGTTCAAGTCCCTCCGCCCGCACCAGTTTCGAACTTCGCCCCGGACGTGCCGACGGCCCCTGCCGGTCCCCGAAAATCCGCAAGTGGGATACCATGCAAGTCACCGAAACACTGAATGACGGTCTGAAGCGCGGCTACAAGGTCGTCGTCTCGGCCACCGATATCGCCGCCAAGATCGAGATCGAACTGGACGACCTTTCCAAGAAGGTCAACCTGCCGGGCTTCCGTCCGGGCAAGGCGCCCAAGGGCGTGCTCAAGCAGCGCTACGGCCAGTCGGTCATGGGCGACGTGCTCCAGCGCGCGGTGCAGGACTCGTCGAGCCAGGCGATCCTCGAGCGCGGCCTGAAGCCGGCGCTGCAGCCGAAGATCGAGGTCGTCAGCTTCGCCGAAGGCAAGGACCTCGAGTACAACCTCGCGGTCGAGGTGCTGCCGGAAATCGCACCGGTCGATTTCAAGTCGATCGAACTCGTGCGCCTGAAGGCGGAGCCCGGCGAAACCGAGATCGTCAAGGCCCTCGACAGCCTCGCGCGCTCGCAAAAGCAGACCAAGAAGGTCGAGGACAAGCGCCCGGCGAAGTCCGGCGACACGCTCGTCATCGATTTCGAGGGCTTCCTCGACGGCGTGCCGTTCAACGGCGGCAAGGGCAGCGACCACGCGCTCGAGCTGGGCTCGAACCAGTTCGTCAAGGGCTTCGAGGACCAGCTGGTCGGCAAGCAGGTCGGCGACAAGTGCGACGTCAACATCGTCTTCCCCGAGCAGTACGTGAACGACCAGCTTGCGGGCAAGCCCGCGACCTTCAAGGTCGAGATCAAGGAACTTCGCGAAGCGGTCCCGCTGGTGCAGGACGACGAGTTCGCCAAGGGCCTCGGTTTCGACGATCTCGAGACGCTGAAGAAGGCGGTCAAGGACCAGCTCGCCCGCGAGCTGACGCGCCATGCCCGCACCAAGCTGAAGCGCCAGCTGCTCGACAAGCTCGCCGACGCGCACAGCTTCGCCGTGCCCCCGGGCATGGTCGATGCCGAGTTCGCCCAGATCTGGGGCCAGGTCGAGGAAGAGCGCAAGCGCGGCTACGAGGATCCCGAGCACAAGGGCAAGTCGGACGACGACATCAAGGCGGACTACCGGAAGATCGCCGAGCGTCGCGTGCGCCTGGGCCTGCTGCTTGCCGAAATCGGCACCACCAACAACGTCCAGGTGGCGCAGGAAGAGGTCAACCGGGCGCTGGCCGAGCAGGCCCGCCGCTATCCCGGCCAGGAGCGCGAGATCGTCGACCTCTACCGCAAGAACCCCGAGGCGCTCGCCCAGCTTCGCGCGCCGATCTTCGAGGACAAGGTGATCGACTTCATCGTCGAGCTCGCCAAGGTCACCGAAAAGGAAGTCTCGTCCGAGGAACTGACCAAGGAAGACGAAGCCGCCTGACCGGCGGTTTCGTGGGAAATCCTGCGGCGGCGCGAGACAAGATCGCGCCGCCGTTTTCTTTTTGCCGGATCACTTGATCGCCCGAGCGCGACCGGCCTACATATATTCCAGACCGCTGCTGTTCCAGACTGCCGCGCCAATCCCGGGAGCCCTGCCAATGTCGATCGACGTCCAGATGAACACCCTCGTGCCGATGGTCGTCGAACAGACGGCGCGCGGCGAACGTGCCTTCGACATCTATTCGCGCCTCCTCAAGGAGCGCATCATTTTCATGGTCGGCCCCGTCAACGACGCCGTGTCGAGCCTGATCTGCGCGCAGCTCCTGTTCCTCGAGAGCGAGAACCCCAAGAAGGACATCTCGCTCTACGTGAATTCGCCGGGCGGCGTCGTCACGTCGGGTCTCGCGATCTACGACACGATGCAGTACATCCGCCCGGACGTGGCGACGGTGTGCATCGGCCAGGCAGCCTCGATGGGTTCGCTGCTGCTGAGCGCGGGCGCCAAGGGCAAGCGCTTCTCGCTGCCCAACTCGCGCATCATGGTCCACCAGCCCTCGGGCGGCGCCCAGGGGCAGGCGACGGACATCGAGATCCAGGCGCGCGAGATCCTGAACCTGCGCAAGCGCCTCAACGAGATCTACGTGCGCCACACCGGCCAGCCGGTCGAGGCGATCGAGACCGCCCTCGAGCGCGACAAGTTCATGAACCCCGACGAGGCCAAGTCGTTCGGCCTCATCGACGAGGTCGTGACCGAGCGTCCGCCGCGGCCCGACGAAGCCAAGGCCGCCTGATCTCCCTGTTGGGGATGCGGGTTTCGAGGTCTGGCACGCGGCTTGTATCGTTGCAGCCGTGACCCTATTCTTGTTCCGTCGCAGTGCGCATTCGTTCCCCGTGGGTTCCTGTTCGGTTTGCCCCGGCGGGAACGGCAGGTCCGGTTGCCGCAGCGGCAGGTGAGGGCTAACATCCAACCAAGTCCGGAGTCCCAATCCAGGGGCCGTCCGGACGGAGCGGTGACGGAATGAACAAGTCCTCGGGCGATTCGAAGAACACCCTTTACTGCTCGTTCTGCGGCAAGAGCCAGCATGAGGTCCGCAAGCTGATCGCGGGCCCGACGGTATTCATCTGCGATGAATGCGTCGAACTGTGCATGGACATCATCCGCGAAGAGCACAAGACCACGCTGGTCAAGTCGCGCGACGGCGTGCCCACGCCCAAGGACATCTGCACGGTCCTCGACGACTACGTGATCGGCCAGGACCACGCCAAGAAGGTTCTCTCGGTCGCCGTGCACAACCACTACAAGCGCCTGTCGCATGGCCAGAAGGGCAACGAAGTCGAGATCGCCAAGTCGAACATCCTGCTGGTCGGCCCGACGGGCTGCGGCAAGACGCTCTTGGCGCAGACGCTCGCGCGCATCATCGACGTGCCGTTCACGATGGCGGACGCCACGACGCTGACCGAAGCCGGCTATGTCGGCGAGGACGTCGAGAACATCATCCTGCGGCTGCTGCAGGCGGCCGACTACAACGTCGAGCGCGCCCAGCGCGGCATCGTCTATATCGACGAGGTCGACAAGATCAGCCGCAAGTCCGAGAACCCGTCGATCACGCGCGACGTGTCGGGCGAGGGCGTGCAGCAGGCCCTGCTGAAGATCATGGAAGGCACGGTCGCCTCGGTTCCTCCGCAGGGCGGGCGCAAGCACCCCCAGCAGGAGTTCCTGCAGGTCGACACGACCAACATCCTGTTCATCTGCGGCGGCGCGTTCGCCGGCCTCGACAAGATCATCGCGGCGCGCTCGCGCGGCACGTCGATCGGCTTTGGCGCCGACGTGCGCGGCCCCGACGAGCGGACCACGGGCCAGATCCTCAAGGACGTCGAGCCGGAGGATCTGCTCAAGTTCGGCCTGATCCCCGAATTCATCGGCCGCCTGCCGGTGGTGGCCACGCTCACCGATCTTTCGGAAGACGCGCTGGTCGACATCCTGCAGAAGCCGAAGAACGCGCTGGTCAAGCAGTACCAGCGCCTGTTCGACATGGAAGGGATCAAGCTCTCGTTCTCGGACGACGCGATGAAGTCGGTCGCGCGCAAGGCGATCGCGCGCAAGACCGGTGCCCGCGGCCTTCGTTCGATCATGGAAGTGATCCTGCTGGAGACCATGTTCGAACTGCCCGGCATGACCGGCGTCGAAGAGGTCGTGATCAACAGCGAAGTCGTCGAAGGTCGCGCCAAACCCCTGCACGTGCATGGCGAACGCCCGCCGGCACAGGTCGGAACCTCGGCTTGACAGTGCGCGCCCTTGATCGGGCGCGCCCTTCGGCCCAATTTATCCGGATGAGGCCCGCCATTCCGGGGCTTTTTATGTAGCGGACGGACGGGAATCGCTCCCACGATGGGGGATGACCGGCCGGGCCGGCGACGAGGAAAGACAGTCCATATGGAAAAGACACGCGGCACGCTCTATCCCGTTCTCCCGTTGCGCGACATCGTCGTCTTCCCGCACATGATCGTGCCGCTGTTCGTCGGTCGCGAGAAGTCGGTGAGGGCGCTCGAGGACGTGATGAAAGACGACAAGCAGATCCTGCTCGTCGCCCAGAAGAACGCCGCCCAGGACGACCCGCAGCAGTCCGACATCTACACGGTCGGCACGATCGGCACCGTCCTGCAGCTGCTGAAGCTTCCCGACGGCACGGTGAAGGTGCTGGTCGAAGGCGGTGCGCGCGCGCGCGTGACCGGCTGGTCGGAGAACACCAATTTCTTCCAGGCCTATGCCGAGCCGATGCCCGACAAGGCCGGGACCGCGTCCGAGATGGAAGCGCTGGTGCGCACCGTCGTCGGGCAGTTCGAGCAGTACATCAAGCTCAACCGCAAGATCCCGCCCGAGGTGCTCGTCTCGGTCAACCAGATCGACGACCCGGGCAAGCTTGCCGACACGGTCGCCTCGCACCTGGCGCTCAAGATCCCCGAGAAGCAGGAACTGCTGGAACTGGAGACGGTCGCCCAGCGCCTGGAGAAGATCTACGCCTCGATGGAAGGCGAGATCGGCGTGCTGCAGGTCGAGAAGCGCATCCGCAACCGCGTGAAGCGCCAGATGGAGAAGACCCAGCGCGAGTACTATCTCAACGAACAGCTCAAGGCGATCCAGAAGGAACTCGGCGAGACCGACGAAGGCAAGGACGAGTCTTCCGAGATCGAGGAGCGCATCAAGAAGACGAAGCTCTCCAAGGAAGCGCGCGACAAGGTCTATGCCGAGCTCAAGAAGCTGAAGTCGATGAGCCCGATGTCGGCCGAAGCCACGGTCGTGCGCAACTACATGGACTGGATCCTGTCGATCCCCTGGAAGAAGCGCACGAAGATCAAGCGCGACGTCAAGAACGCCGGCAAGGTCCTCGATTCCGACCACTACGGCCTCGAGAAGGTCAAGGAACGCATCCTCGAATATCTCGCGGTCCAGGAGCGCACGATCAAGCTGCGCGGCCCCATCCTTTGCCTCGTCGGCCCGCCGGGCGTGGGCAAGACGTCGCTGGGCAAGTCGATCGCCAAGGCGACGGGGCGCAACTTCGTGCGCATGTCGCTGGGCGGCGTGCGCGACGAGGCCGAGATCCGCGGCCACCGGCGCACCTATATCGGCTCGATGCCGGGCAAGATCATCCAGGGCATGAAGAAGGCGAAGGCGTCCAACCCGCTCTTCCTGCTCGACGAGATCGACAAGCTCGGTTCCGACTGGCGCGGCGATCCGACGTCCGCACTGCTCGAGGTGCTCGATCCCGAGCAGAACTCGACCTTCGCCGACCACTATCTCGAGGTCGATTACGACCTGTCGGACGTGATGTTCGTCACGACGGCGAACACGCTGCGCATGCCGCAGCCGCTGCTCGACCGCATGGAGATCATCCGCCTCTCGGGCTACACCGAGGAGGAGAAGATCGAGATCGCGCGCGGCCATCTCATCCGCAAGCAGGAAGAGATGCACGGCCTGAAGAAGGGCGAGTGGGCGATCAACGACGAGGGCCTGCGCGACCTGATCCGCTACTACACGCGCGAAGCCGGCGTGCGCAGTCTCGAGCGCGAGATCGCAGGGCTTGCCCGCAAGGCGGTCAAGGCGATCCTGGTCGAGGGCGTCAAGCAGATCCGCGTCACGCCGAAGAACCTCGAGAAGTATGCCGGCGTGCGCAAGTTCCGCTGGGGCGAGGTCGAGCACGACGACATGGTCGGGCTGGTCAACGGCCTGGCGTGGACCGAGGTCGGCGGCGAAGTGCTGACGATCGAGGCTGTGCTGTCGGCCGGCAAGGGCAAGATGACGATCACCGGCAAGCTCGGCGACGTGATGCAGGAATCGGTGCAGGCTGCGCACGCCTACGTGCGCAGCCGTGCGGCCCTTCTGGGCATCAAGCCGCCGCTGTTCGACAAGCGCGACATCCACGTCCATGTGCCGGAAGGGGCGACCCCGAAGGACGGGCCGTCGGCCGGCGTGGGCATGATCACCGCGATCGTCTCGGTGCTGACCGGCATCCCGGTGCGCCGCGACGTGGCGATGACGGGCGAGATCACGCTGCGCGGCCGCGTGCTGCCGATCGGTGGCCTGAAGGAAAAGCTGCTTGCCGCCCTGCATGCGGGCATCAAGACAGTCCTGATCCCGAAGGACAACGAGAAGGACCTCGCCGAGATCCCGGAGAACGCGAAGAAGGCGCTCGAGATCGTGCCGGTCGGCACGGTCGACGAAGTGCTGGCGCGCGCACTCACCCGGATACCCGTCGCGATCGAATGGATCGAGCCGGAAATCGAGAACGTGCCGCCGAAGAAGGCGGGCGACGACGCGGCGGGTCTCGTCACCCACTGACGTCATTCGTCATTTTCGAACGTCCGACGGCCGGAGTGCAAAACGCCCTCCGGCCGTCGTCGCATGTGCGGATTGTCAAGCCGCAATTCCTGTGGGTTTTTCGCGCCACGCGATTGACGACGGCGGACGACACGCCTAGAACGGGTTTCGTTTTGCGGAAGGCGGCTACCGCCGGTCGCATCGCTCGCATCCAACGACGGGAGCCAGGCCGGCCCGTGAACAAGAACGATTTGGTCGCGGCCGTCGCCGCACGGACGGATCTCTCGAAGGATCAGGCGGCTTCGGCGCTCGATGCCGCGCTTGAGACGATCGCGCGCCAGCTTCGCAAGGGCGAAGACGTCAAGCTGTTCGGCTTCGGCACCTTCTATGTCGCCATGCGCAAGGCCAGCGAAGGCCGCAACCCGCGCACCGGCGAGACGATCCGCCTGAAGGCGAGCCGCTGTCCCAAGTTCAAGGCCGGCAAGTTCCTGCGCGACGGCCTCAAGTAACGGGCGGTTAGCTCAGCGGCAGAGCGTCTCGTTTACACCGAGAGTGTCGGGGGTTCGATCCCCTCACCGCCCACCATCCATCCATTGCGGGTATCGGCGCATGAAAGTCGACGGCAGGCACTATCGTACCATCTGGCCCGCCGCGGATGGCGGTGCCGTCGAGGTCATCGACCAGACGAAGCTGCCCCACCGCTTCGAGACCGTCCGCCTGGCGACGCTCGCGGACGCCGCGCGCGCGATCAAGACGATGATCGTGCGCGGCGCCCCGCTGATCGGTGCCACCGCCGCCTACGGCGTGGCGCTCGGCATGGATGCGGACGCGAGCGATGCGGGACTTGGCCGGGCCTATGACACACTCGTCGTCACGCGGCCGACCGCGATCAACCTGCGCTGGGCGCTCGACCGCGTGCGCGACCGACTGCGGCCGCTGGCGCCTTCCGCGCGCGCCGCGGCGGCATGGGCGCTCGCCGGCGAGATCTGCGACGAGGACGTGGCGATCTGCGAGGCGATCGGGCGCAACGGCCTCGGGCTGATAAAGCAGGCCTACGAGAAGAAGGGCGGGAAGGGGCCGGTCAACGTCCTGACCCACTGCAACGCCGGCTGGCTCGCGACGGTCGACTGGGGAACGGCGATCGCGCCCATCTACATGGCGCACGATGCCGGCATCCCCGTCCATGTCTGGGTCGACGAGACCCGGCCGCGCAACCAGGGCGCCTCGCTGACGGCATGGGAACTCGGCCGGCACGGCGTGGCGCACCATATCGTCGTCGACAATGCCGGCGGCCATCTGATGCAGCACGGCCTCGTCGACCTGTGCATCGTCGGGACCGACCGCGTGACGGCGCAGGGCGACGTCTGCAACAAGATCGGCACGTATCTGAAGGCATTGGCCGCGCGCGACAACGGCGTGCCGTTCTATGTGGCGCTACCCAGCCCGACGATCGACTGGACCGTCGTGGACGGCGTGAAGGAAATCCCGATCGAGGAGCGTGGGCCCGCCGAAGTCACCCGGATGAGCGGCCGCCTTGCCGACGGCAGCGTCGTCGAGGTCGATATCGCGGCCCCCGGCAGCCCGGCGCGCAACGACGCCTTCGACGTGACGCCGGCGCGCCTGGTGACGGCGCTGGTGACCGAGCGGGGCGTATGCGACGCCACGCCGGCCGGCCTGCGCGGGCTCTTTCCCCAGCAAAAGCAGGCCGCCACGCGCTAGTGCCGGTGGCCGCGGGCCGGATCGCTTGACGGGGCCTGCCCGGCCCGGTACATACGCCGGGCTTTTCGGGCGGAGTCCATTGCGGGCGTAGCTCAGTTGGTTAGAGCGCCGGCCTGTCACGCCGGAGGCCGCGGGTTCAAGTCCCGTCGCTCGCGCCACTCCCCCGACCAGACGAATGTTGCAGTTCCAGCGCCCGTCATCCTTCCGGATGGCGGGCGTTGTTGCATTGCAGTAGATTTCGTTAACCGGACTTGGTCTAAGCTTCGGAATCGTGACCGCCCGGAGTCGGACGGAACGACCTAAATTGTTGGCAAAGCAGGGCGCATTGGCCTATACGAAGGGTCGGTATGGCCCGAGTGGCCTTGCGGCGGGGGTTTTGGGGGATCCGATGGACGCGCACGCGGAACTGCTTCGCGAGTATCTGCCGATCCTGCTCTTTTTGGGCCTCGCAATCGCGCTCTCGGTCGCGATGGTCGTCGCCTCGCTGGTCATCGCCCGCCAGCGCCCGGATGCCGAGAAATTGTCGTCCTACGAATGCGGCTTCGAGCCCTTCGACGACGCGCGTCGCAAGTTCGACGTGCGCTTCTATCTCGTCGCGATCCTGTTCATCATTTTCGACCTCGAGGTCGCCTTCCTGTTCCCATGGGCGGTGGCGCTCGGCGAAATCGGCATGTTCGGCTTCTGGTCGATGGTCGTCTTCCTCGGCGTGCTGACCATCGGGTTCATCTACGAATGGAAGAAAGGTGCTCTCGAATGGGAGTGATCGAAGCCCACGGCCGGGGCGGCCCGCTGCCGCCGGGTCCCGCACAGGACGCGCTGCTCAAGGCCGCGACCGACGAGATGCAGGACAAGGGCTTCGTCGTGGCCCAGGTCGACAAGCTCGTGAGCTGGGCGCGCACGGGTTCGCTGTGGCCGATGACCTTCGGGCTCGCGTGCTGTGCGGTCGAGATGATGCACACCGCCGCCAGCCGCTACGACCTTGATCGCTTCGGCATGGTCTTCCGGCCGAGCCCGCGCCAGTCCGACGTGATGATCGTCGCGGGCACGCTCACCAACAAGATGGCGCCCGCCCTGCGCAAGGTCTACGACCAGATGGCCGAGCCGCGCTGGGTTTTGTCGATGGGCAGCTGCGCCAACGGCGGCGGCTACTACCACTACTCCTATTCTGTGGTGCGCGGCTGCGACCGGATCGTTCCGGTCGACGTTTACGTGCCGGGATGCCCGCCGACGGCCGAAGCGCTGCTCTACGGCATCATGCAGCTTCAGAAAAAGATCAAGCGCACCACGAGCATACTTCGCTAGGGGTCTGGGGAATCGAATGGCCGTGTATGTGGACGAGGGGCTTGCCCCGCTCGCCGACCAGATAAAGGCCGGTCTCGGCGCCGATCTACTGGCGTGCGAAATCGTCAAGGGCGAACTGTGCATCGAGGTCGCGCGCGACGCGGTCGTGCGCGTGCTCACGTACCTGCGCGACGACGAGGCGTGCCGCTTCGGCGCGCTGATGGATGTGTGCGGCGTCGACTGGCCGCAGCGTCCGCTGCGCTTCGACGTCGTCTACAACCTGCTTTCGATGCGCCACAACCGGCGCATCCGCGTCAAGGTCGCGACGGACGAGAACACGCCGGTCCCCTCTGCCGTTCCGGTCTTCCCGTCGGCCGGCTGGTTCGAGCGCGAGACGTGGGATCTCTACGGCGTGTTCTTCGCCGGCCACCCCGACCTGCGCCGGCTGCTGACCGACTACGGCTTCGAGGGCCATCCGCTGCGCAAGGATTTCCCGCTGACCGGTTATGTCGAGGTCCGCTACGACACCGAGCAGCAGCGCGTCGTCTATGAGCCGGTGAAGCTCACGCAGGATTTCCGCTCGTTCGACTTCCTTTCGCCGTGGGAAGGGCTGGGCCTCGCCCAGCTCGGCCAGCTGCCCGGCGACGAGAAGGCCGCAGCACCTGCTGCCCCGCCGCCGGCCGCTCCGCCGCCCGCCACACCGCCGAAGGCTTGACGCGCATGGCCGAACCGATCGCCGCCGCTCCCGCATCCGACCTCGCCGACGGCCAGGTCAAGATCAAGAACTACTCGCTCAATTTCGGGCCGCAGCATCCGGCCGCGCACGGCGTGCTGCGCCTCGTGCTCGAACTCGACGGCGAAGTCATCGAGCGCGCGGACCCGCATATCGGCCTCCTGCATCGCGGCACGGAAAAGCTGATCGAGTACAAGACCTACCTGCAGGCCGTGCCGTATTTCGACCGGCTCGACTACGTCTCGCCGATGAACCAGGAGCACGCCTACGCGCTGGCGGTCGAGAAGCTGCTGGGCATCCAGGCGCCGCCGCGCGCGCAGTACATCCGCGTGCTCTATGCCGAGATCGGCCGCATCCTCAACCACATCCTCAACGTCACGACCTTCGCCCTCGATGTCGGCGCCATGACGCCGCTGCTGTGGGGCTTCGAGGAGCGCGAGACGCTGATGGAGTTCTACGAGCGTGTGTGCGGTGCGCGCCTGCACGCGGCCTATTTCCGTCCGGGTGGCGTCAGCCAGGACCTGCCGGCCGGCCTTGCCGACGACATGCTGAAGTTCGTCGACCATTTCCCGAAGATCCTCGACGACATCGAGAGCCTGCTGACCGAAAACCGCATCTTCAAGCAGCGTACGGTCGATATCGGCGTGGTGTCGAAGGCCGACGCGCTGGCGTGGGGCTTCTCGGGCCCGATGGTGCGCGGCTCGGGGATTCCCTGGGACTTGCGCAAGTCGCAGCCCTACGACGCCTACGAGGCGATGGATTTCGACATCCCGATCGGCAAGAACGGCGACTGCTACGACCGCTACCTGCTGCGCATGGACGAGATGCGCCAGTCGCTGCGCATCATGAAGCAGGCGATCGAGAAGATGCCGGGCGGCCCGGTGAAGACCGACGACCGCAAGGTCGCCCCGCCGGCGCGTGCCGAAATGAAGCGCTCGATGGAAGCGCTGATCCACCACTTCAAGCTCTATACCGAGGGCTACCGCGTTCCGGCGGGCGAGACCTACACGGCCGTCGAGGCGCCCAAGGGCGAGTTCGCGGTCTATCTCGTGTCGGACGGCACCAACAAGCCCTATCGCTGCAAGATCCGCGCACCGGGTTTCGCGTTCCTGCAGGCGATGGATTTCCTGGCAAAGGGCCACATGCTGGCCGACGTCGTCGCGATCATCGGGTCGCTCGACATCGTTTTCGGAGAGATCGACCGATGAGCGGCGGACACGGCCACGTCGAACAGCCGGCGAGCTTTTCCTTCAGCCCCGAGAATCTCGTCTGGGCGCAGAAGATCATCGCCAAGTATCCGGCGGGCCGTCAGGCGAGTGCGGTGCTGCCGCTGCTCGACCGCGCGCAGCGCCAGCACCACAACTGGCTGCCGCGCGCCGCGATGGATTACGTGGCGGGCCTTCTCGACATGGCGCCGATCCGCGTCTACGAGGTCGCGACGTTCTATTCGATGTTCAACCTCGCACCCGTCGGTAAGTGGTTCCTGCAGGTCTGCACGACCACGCCGTGCTGGCTGCGCGGCTCGGACGAAGTGATGGCGGCGTGCGAACGCAAGCTCCACATCAAGGGGACCGGCGACGCGAGCTTCCTGCATTCGGCCGACGGCAAGTTCACCGTGCGCGAGGTCGAGTGCCTGGGCACCTGCGTCAACGCGCCGGTCATCCAGGTGAACGACGATTTCTACGAGGATCTCGACGGCCCGCTCACCGAGAAGCTGATCGATGCGCTGGCGAAGGACGCGCCGCCGCCGAAGGGCTCGATGAAGGGCCGCCAGGGCGCCATGCCCGAAGGCGGACGCACGAGCCTGGCGAAAGTGGGCGGAGACAAGTGATGCTCGAGGACAAGGACCGCATCTTCACGAATCTCTATGCCGACGGCGACTGGGGCCTGACCGGTGCCCGGGCGCGCGGCGACTGGGACGGCACCAAGGAGATCATCCTCAAGGGCCGCGACTGGATCGTGAAGGAGATGCAGGATTCCGGCCTGCGCGGGCGCGGCGGGGCCGGCTTCCCGACCGGCATGAAGTGGTCCTTCATGCCCAAGACGACGCCCGACGGAAAGCCGCTCGACGGTCGCCCGCACTATCTGGTCGTCAACGCCGACGAGTCCGAGCCTGGCACCTGCAAGGACCGCGAGATCCTGCGCCATGATCCGCACAAGCTGGTCGAAGGCTGCCTGCTCGCCGGTGTCGCGATGGGTGCCCATGCCGGCTACATCTACGTGCGCGGCGAGTTCTACAACGAGGCCTCGCATCTCGAGATCGCCGTGCAGCAGGCCTACGAAGCGGGCCTTCTCGGCAAGAACGCGTGCGGGTCGGGCTGGGATTTCGACCTCTATGTCCATCGCGGTGCCGGTGCCTATATCTGCGGCGAAGAGACGGCGCTGATCGAGAGTCTCGAGGGCAAGAAGGGCCAGCCGCGCCTGAAGCCGCCATTCCCGGCGGGCATGGGCCTCTATGGCTGCCCGACGACGGTCAACAATGTCGAGACGATCGCGGTGGCGCCCACGATCCTGCGCCGCGGCGCTTCGTGGTTCATGTCGTTCGGCCGGCCCAAGAACGCGGGCACCAAGCTTTTCTGCATCTCCGGTCACGTCAACAAGCCGTGCACCGTCGAAGAGGCGATGAGCATCCCGCTCAAGGAACTGATCGAGAAGCACTGCGGCGGCGTGCGCGGCGGCTGGGACAACCTGCTGGCGATCATCCCGGGCGGCGCATCGGTTCCGGTCCTGCCCAAGTCGATCTGCGACACGGTGCTGATGGATTTCGACGCGCTGCGCGAGCAGCGCTCGGGCCTCGGCACGGCTGCCGTCATCGTCATGGACAAGTCGACCGACATCGTGAAGGCGATCGCGCGCCTGTCGCGCTTCTACATGCACGAGAGCTGCGGCCAGTGCACGCCGTGCCGCGAAGGCACCGGCTGGCTGTGGCGCGTCATGCAGCGCATGGTCAAGGGCCAGGCGGAGCTTCCCGAGATCGACATGCTCGAAGAAGTCACGCGCCAGATCGAAGGCCACACCATCTGCGCGCTCGGCGACGCGGCGGCGTGGCCGGTGCAGGGCCTGATCCGGCATTTCCGGCCGGAGATGGAAATGCGCATCCGGAACTACAAGGCGGCCCTGCAGGTCGCCAAGGCGGCTGCGGAGTGACGTCGATGGATCTTCACAAGACCAAGACGGTTCTCGACGTGCGCGGCTCGGACGTGTCCGGGTCGAAGTTCGACGACGTCAACATCTCCGGAACCAGCCTGCACAATGTCAACATGTCGGGCTGGGATGTGGACGACGCGAACATCTCAGGGCTGCGCGTGAACAACGCGAACCTGTCCGGCATGCGGATTTCCAAGGCCAATCTCGCGGGTGCTTCCATCGAGGGCAGCCGCATCGAGGGAATGACGATCGACGGCGTGCCGGTCGAGGCGATGCTGGCAGCATATCGTGCGACGAAAGAGCAGGGCTGAGCGATGCCGAAGGTAACGATCGACGGCGAAACCATCGAGGTCCCGGGCGGCATCACCGTGCTGCAGGCCTGCGAGCTTGCCGGCAAGGAAGTGCCGCGCTTCTGCTACCACGAGCGCCTGTCGGTCGCCGGCAACTGCCGCATGTGCCTGGTCGAGATGGAGAAGAGCCCCAAGCCGGTCGCGTCGTGCGCGATGCCGATCGCCGAGGGCCAGGTCATCAAGACGAACACGCCGCTGGTCAAGAAGGCCCGCAACGGCGTGATGGAGTTCCTGCTCATCAACCATCCGCTCGACTGCCCGATCTGCGACCAGGGCGGCGAGTGCGACCTGCAGGACCAGTCGATGGCCTACGGGATCGGCCAGAGCCGGTTCAAGGAGAACAAGCGCGCCGTTCCCGACAAGGAGATCGGCCCCCTCGTCAAGACGACGATGACGCGCTGCATCCACTGCACGCGCTGCGTGCGCTTCGCGACCGAGGTCGCGGGGGCCGAGGAACTCGGTGCCGTCTTCCGCGGCGAGCACATGGAAATCGACACCTATATCGAGAAGGCGCTGACCAGCGAGCTCTCGGGCAACATCGTCGACCTCTGCCCGGTTGGTGCCCTCACCTCGAAGCCCTATGCCTTCAGCGCGCGCCCGTGGGAGCTGCGCAAGACCGAATCCGTCGACGTGTTCGATGCGCTGGGTGCGAGCATCCGTGTGGATGCGCGCGGCGGCGAGGTGCTGCGCGTGCTGCCGCGCCTCAACGAGGAAACCAACGAGGAGTGGATCGCCGACAAGTCGCGCCACGCGGTGGACGGCCTGAAGCGCCAGCGCCTCGACAAGCCCTATGTGCGCAAGGACGGCAAACTGCAGCCCGTCTCGTGGAACGAAGCGCTGGGTGCGGTCGCGGCCAAACTCAAGTCGACGGCGCCGGCGCGCGTTGCCGCACTCGCCGGCGATCTTGCCGATTGCGAGGCGATGACGGCGCTCAAGGATCTGATGGCGGCGATCGGTTCGCCCAATCTCGACTGCCGGCAGGACGGGGCGAAGCTCGATGCGTCGGCGCGCGCGTCGTGGCTGTTCAACTCGACCGTCGCAGGCATCGACGAGGCCGACGCGATCCTGCTGGTCGGGACCAATCCGCGCTGGGAAAGCCCGGTGCTCAACGCGCGCATCCGCCGCCGCTTCCGCGCGGGCGGCGTGAAGATCGCGTCGATCGGCCCTCAAGTCGATCTCACGTACAAGTACGAATATCTGGGTGCCGGGCCGACGAGCCTGGCCGATCTCGCTGCCGGCAAGATGGCCTTCGCCGAAACGCTGAAGGCGGCCAAGAAGCCGATGCTGATCCTGGGGCAGGGGGCACTGGCCCGCGCCGACGGTGCGGCCGTGCTGGCGCTGGCGCGCGACATCGCCGACCGCTTCGGCCTGGTCAAGGACGGCTGGAACGGCTTCAACGTGCTGCACGTCGCGGCGGCCCGCGTGGGCGGTCTCGAACTCGGCTTCGTGCCGGGCGCGCAGGGCCGCGACACGGCGGCCATCCTCGACGGCGCATCAAAGGGCGAGATCGACTTCGTCTACCTGCTGGCGGCCGACGAGATCGACACGAGCCGCCTCGGCAAGGCCTTCGTCGTCTATCAGGGCCATCACGGCGACAAGGGTGCCCACCGCGCCGACGTCGTGCTGCCGGGTGCCGCCTATACCGAGAAGAACGCCACCTACGTGAACACCGAAGGCCGCGTCCAGCAGACGCGCCTTGCCGTGTTTCCGCCGGGCGAGGCGAAAGAAGACTGGAAGATCCTGCGCGCCTTGTCGGAAGCGGCGGGACGCAAGCTCCCGTTCGACACGATCGGGCAAGTGCGCGCGCGCATGGCGGCGGTCTCGCCGGTCTTCGCGAAGCTCGATGCCGCACAACCCGGTACGTGGGCCGCGTTCGGCAAGGCCGGGCCGGTCGACGGGGCGCCGTTCGTCTCGCCGATCACGAACTTCTACATGACCGATCCGATCAGCCGCGCCTCGGCGACGATGGCGGCCTGCACCGAGACCTATCTTAAGGGCTCGGCCGCACGGACCGGAACGCACGGGTGAGGGCGAAATGAGCAACATCCTCCTCATCGGCGCCATCGAGATCGGGAAGATCCTTCTCGTCGTCGTCCCGCTGCTGATCTCGGTCGCGATGCTGACCTATTTCGAGCGCAAGGTGATCGGCGCCATCCAGCTGCGCAAGGGCCCCAACGTGGTCGGCCCGTTCGGCCTGCTGCAGCCCTTCGCCGACGCGCTGAAGCTGCTGACCAAGGAAACCATCGTTCCGACCGGCGCCAACCGCGTCGTGTTCATGATGGCGCCGATGCTCACGCTGCTGCTCAGCCTCGTCGCGTGGGCCGTGATCCCGTTCGACTATGGCTGGGTGCTGGCCGACATCAATGTTGGCATCCTCTATCTCTTCGCGATCTCGTCGCTGGGCGTCTACGGCATCATCATGGCCGGCTGGGCATCCAACTCGAAATACGCGTTCCTCGGCGCCATGCGCTCGGCCGCCCAGATGGTGTCGTACGAAGTCTCGATCGGCTTCGTCATCATCACGGTCCTGCTGTGCGTGGGTTCGCTGAACCTCTCCGACATCGTGATGGCGCAGAAGACGGTGTGGTTCGCCATCCCGCTTTTCCCGATGTTCATCATCTTCTTCGTCTCGGCGCTGGCCGAGACGAACCGCTCGCCCTTCGATCTTCCCGAAGGCGAGTCCGAGATCGTCGCGGGCTATTTCGTCGAGTATTCCTCGATGAGCTTCGCGATGTTCTTCCTGGGCGAATACGCCGCGATGATCCTGATGAGCGGGATGACGACGATCCTGTTCCTCGGCGGCTGGCTGCCGCCCTTCGACATCGCGCCGCTCAACTGGATCCCGGGCCTCGTGTGGTTCGCGCTCAAGACGGCGGCCTGCCTGTTCGTCTTCCTGTGGGTCCGCGCGACGATGCCCCGCTACCGCTACGACCAGCTCATGCGTCTGGGCTGGAAGGTCTTCTTGCCGTTCTCGCTCTTCTGGGTCGTGCTGACGGCCGGTGTGCTGATGGCCACCGGCTGGATCCCGCGCTGATCCGGAAGGGAGAAAAGGAAACGATCATGGCCGCCAGTCTCGACCGAAGTGCGCGCACCATGCTGCTGTCCGAGCTCGTCTCGGGCATGGCGCTGACGCTGAAGTATTTCTTCAAGCCGAAGGTCACGCTCAACTACCCCTACGAGAAGGGGCCGATCAGCCCGCGCTTCCGCGGCGAACACGTGCTGCGCCGCTACGCCAACGGCGAGGAACGCTGCATCGCGTGCAAGCTGTGCGAGGCGGTATGCCCGGCGCAGGCAATCACGATCGAGGCCGAGCCGCGCGACGACGGCAGCCGGCGCACGACACGCTACGACATCGACATGACCAAGTGCATCTACTGCGGCTTCTGCCAAGAGGCTTGCCCCGTGGACGCGATCGTCGAGGGTCCGAACTTCGAGTTCTCGACCGAGACGCGCGAAGAGCTGATGTACAACAAGGCCAAACTGCTTTCGAACGGAGATCGCTGGGAGGCGGAAATCGCCAACAGCCTCGCCGCCGACGCACCGTATCGCTGAACCGGGACAACAGGCACACACCGATGCTCGAAGCGATCGTCTTCTACCTGTTCTCCGCCGTGATGGTGGCCGCCGCGGTCATGGTCATCTTCGCGCGCAATCCGGTGCACTCGGTGCTGTTCCTGATCCTGTGCTTCTTCAACGCGGCGGGCCTGTTCGTGCTGATGGGGGCCGAGTTCCTGGCGATGATCCTCGTCGTCGTCTATGTCGGTGCGGTCGCGGTGCTGTTCCTGTTCGTCGTGATGATGCTCGACGTCGATTTCGTGGCACTGCGCGAAGGCTATGCGAAGTACCTGCCGGTGGGTGCGGCAGTCGGCCTCGTGCTGGCGGCCGAGCTCGTGTTCGTGCTGGCCCCCTGGGCCTTCTCGGCCTCGGTGCCCGAGGCGATCGCCATCCCCATTCCCGATCCCGGCCAGATCCACAATACGCGCGCACTCGGCCTCGTGATCTACGACGACTTCGCCTACGTGTTCCAGGCATCGGGTCTCATTCTTCTCGTCGCGATGGTCGGCGCCATTGTGCTGACATTGCGCGAGCGCGAAGGCGTCAAGCGCCAGTCGATCTCGCGCCAGGTCTCGCGCACGCGCGCCGAAGGCGTCGAGACGGTCTCGGTCAAGTCGCGCCAGGGGGTCGACGTCTGATGGAAATCACGCTCGGACATTACCTGACGGTCGCGGCGATCCTGTTCACGCTCGGGATCTTCGGCATCTTCCTCAACCGCAAGAACGTCATCGTGATCCTGATGTCGGTCGAGCTGATGCTGCTTGCGGTCAACATCAACCTCGTCGCCTTCTCCACGCATCTGGGCGATCTCGTTGGGCAGGTCTTCGCGCTGTTCATCCTGACCGTCGCCGCCGCCGAGGCGGCGATCGGTCTGGCGATCCTCGTCGTGTATTTCCGCAACCGCGGCACGATCGAGGTCGAAGACATCAACATGATGAAGGGCTGAGGGGTACCGAGACGATGTATACCGCTGCCGTCCTTCTTCCGCTGCTGGGCTTCGTGCTGGGAAGCCTCGTGCTGATGTCGCCGCTGCCGGCCGAAAGCCGCGACCGGCTGGCCCAGATCGCGACTACGGGGTGCGTGGGTTTCGCGGCCGTGCTTTCGCTGTTCATCTTCGTGCAGGTCGGCATCAACGGCCAGACGCGCACGGTCGAGCTCTTCACGTGGATCAGCTCGGGCTCGTTCGTCGCCAACTGGGCGCTCAAGTACGACGCGCTCTCGGCCAACATGGTGTGCGTGGTCACCATCGTGTCGTCGATGGTGCATCTCTATTCGATCGGCTACATGTCGGAAGACAAGTCGATCCCGCGCTTCATGTCGTATCTGTCGCTGTTCACGTTCTTCATGCTGGCACTCGTGACGGCCGACAACTTCATCCAGATGTTCTTCGGCTGGGAGGGCGTTGGGCTCGCCTCGTACCTGCTGATCGGCTTCTGGTACGAGAAGGACAGCGCCAACGAGGCCTCGATCAAGGCGTTCCTCGTCAACCGCGTGGGCGATTTCGGTTTCGCACTCGGCATCTTCGCCGTGTTCATGGTGTTCGGCACCGTGCAGTTCGACCAGGTCTTCGCGGCCGTGCCGGCCGCCGCCGACTGGAACATGACGTTCCTGTCGTGGGAATTCCACGCGATGACGGCGATCTGCCTCCTGCTGTTCATCGGTGCGTGCGGCAAGTCGGCCCAGCTCTTCCTGCACACCTGGCTGCCCGACGCGATGGAAGGCCCCACGCCGGTCTCCGCCCTCATCCACGCCGCCACGATGGTGACGGCGGGCGTGTTCATGGTCTGCCGCTTGTCGCCGATGTTCGAATACGCGCCCACCGCACTTGCCGTCGTCACGATCGTGGGTGCCTCCACGGCGCTGTTTGCCGCGTCGGTCGGCCTCGTGCAGAACGACATCAAGCGCGTGATCGCCTATTCGACCTGCTCGCAGCTCGGCTACATGTTCTTCGCCGCCGGCGTGTCGGCCTATTCGGCCGCCATGTTCCATCTCACGACCCACGCCTTCTTCAAGGCGCTGCTGTTCCTGGGTGCGGGCTCGGTCATCCATGCGCTCCACCACGAGCAGGACATGCGCCGGATGGGCGGCAACGTCCACACCAAGATCCGCCAGACCTACGCGATGATGTGGATCGGTTCGCTCGCCCTTGCCGGCATGGGCATCCCCGGCATCGGCGGCTTCGCGGGCTTCTACTCCAAGGACATTATCATGGAGAGCGCGTGGGCCGCGCACTCGGCCGTCGGCCAGTACGCGTTCTGGCTGGGTCTCGCGGCCGCGACGATGACCGCGTTCTATTCTTGGCGCCTGATCTTCATGAGCTTCCACGTCGCCCCGCAGACCGACCATCACGCGGTCGACCATGCGCACGAATCGCCGGCCACGATGATGATCCCGCTCTACGTGCTTGCGGCCGGCGCCATCTTCTCGGGCATCGGCCTCAGTTACCTGTTCGTCGGCGACGGGCGCGCGGCGTTCTGGGGCGAGTCGATCAAGGTGCTGAACGACACGATCGAGCACGCGCATCATGCGCCCGGCTGGATCCCGCCGCTGCTCGTCGCGGTCGGCCTTGCGGGTATCGGCGTCGCATACGGCCTTTACATCAAGAACCCGTCCAAGCCCGCGAAGATCGCGGCGGCCAACCCGGGTCTCTATCAGTTCCTGCTCAACAAATGGTACTTCGACGAGCTCTACGACAAGCTGTTCGTGCGCCCGTCCTTCGTCATCGGCCGCTTCCTGTGGAAGCAGGGCGACGGCAACGTGATCGACCGCGGCGGGCCGGACGCGCTTGCCGCCGGCACGTTGCGCCTTGCCCAGCGCGCCAGCTGGCTGCAGACGGGCTATCTCTACCACTACGCCTTCGCGATGCTGATCGGCATCGTGATCCTCGCCACCTGGTACGTGCTGCGCGCGGGCCATTGAGAGTGTCATGACAGACTGGCCGATCCTTTCACTCGTCACGTTCCTGCCTCTCGTCGGGGCCGTGTTCATCCTGTGCGTCAACGGCACCGCCGACGTGGTGGCGCGCAACGCGCGCTGGGCGGCACTCTGGACGTCGCTCGCGACGTTCCTCGTCTCGCTGGTCCTGTGGTTCGATTTCGACCGGTCGAGCACGGCCTTCCAGTTCGTCGAACGCAGCGTGTGGATCCCGGGCTACGCGATCGGCTACCACATGGGCGTGGACGGGATTTCGGCGCCGTTCATCCTGCTCTCCACGTTCCTCACGCCGCTGTGCATCCTCGCCAGCTGGCACGTGACCGAGCGGGTGCGCGAATACATGATCGCGTTCCTCGTGCTCGAGACCTTCATGGTCGGCACGTTCGCGGCCCTCGACCTCCTGCTCTTCTACGTGTTCTTCGAGGCCGTGCTGATCCCGATGTTCCTCATCATCGGCATCTGGGGCGGCAAGCGGCGCGTCTATGCGGCGTTCAAGTTCTTCCTCTACACGCTGCTCGGTTCGGTCCTGATGCTGGTCGCGATGCTCGCGATCTACTGGCACACCGAGACGACCAACATCGTCGACCTGCTCGAATACGGCTTCCCGCGCGACGTCCAGATGTGGCTGTGGCTCGCCTTCTTCGCGTCGTTCGCGGTGAAGGTGCCGATGTGGCCGGTGCACACCTGGCTGCCCGACGCGCACGTGGAAGCCCCCACCGCCGGATCGGTGATCCTGGCCGGCGTTCTCTTGAAGATGGGCGGCTATGGTCTGATCCGCTTCTCGGTGCCGATGTTTCCGGAGGCGAGCGAATACTTCACGCCGCTCGTCTTCTCGATGTCGATCGTCGCGGTCATCTACACCTCGCTCGTGGCGCTGGTGCAGGAGGACATGAAGAAGCTGATCGCCTATTCCTCGGTCGCGCACATGGGCTTCGTGACGATGGGCATCTTCGCCGGCACGCGCCAGGGCATCGAGGGCGCGATGTTCCAGATGATCTCGCACGGCGTGGTCTCGGGCGCCCTGTTCCTGTGCGTGGGCGTCGTCTACGACCGCCTGCACACGCGCGAGATTTCGCGCTACGGCGGTCTCGTCCACCGCATGCCGGCTTACGCGGTCGTGTTCATGGTGTTCACGATGGCCTCGGTCGGCCTGCCGGGCACGTCGGGTTTCGTGGGCGAGTTCCTCGTGCTTGCCGGCACCTACCAGACGTCGACTTGGGCGGCGGCGCTCGCCTCGACCGGCGTCATCCTGGGCGCTGCCTACATGCTCTTCCTCTACCGGCGCGTGATCTTCGGCAAGCTGACGAAGGAAGATCTCAAGACGATGCTCGACCTCGACTGGCGCGAGAAGGTGATCTTCGCGCCGCTGGTCGTGGCGACGATCTGGCTCGGGATCCAGCCCAAACCCGTTCTCGACATGATCGGGCCGACCGTGCAGGCGATCGTCGAGCGCTACGAGGCCGACCGCGGCGGCCATCACAACCATGCCCAGGGCACGGGTGCGGCCGTGGCCGTGCTGGCACCGGAGACCGGCCGATGAGCGATTTCCTTCCCGGCATCGCCCGCCCCGAGATCTTCCTCGCCTGTGCGGGCCTGTTCCTGCTGATGCTCGGCGTGTTCGGTGGCGAGCGTGCCACGCGCATGGTGTCGTGGCTGGCGATCGCGTCGCTGCTGGCGGCAACCGCCCTGATCGGCGCCCCCGACGGGGCGCGTGCCGTCGGCTTTTCCGGGCTGTTCGTCTCGGATTCCTATTCGAGTTTCGCCAAGGCGCTGGTGTTCCTCGCCACGGCGGCCTCGCTGCTGATCAGCATCGAGTTCAACGAGCGCGAAGGCTTCGCGCGCTTCGAGTATCCGGTGCTGATGGTGTTCGCGGCGCTGGGCATGGCGATGATGGTGTCGGCCAACGACCTGATCTCGCTCTATATGGGCATCGAGCTGCAGAGCCTGTCGCTCTACGTGCTGGCGGCCATCCGGCGGGATTCGGTCCGCGCAACCGAAGCGGGCCTCAAGTATTTCGTGCTGGGCGCATTGTCGTCGGGCCTGCTGCTCTACGGCGCCTCGCTGATCTATGGTTTCTCGGGCACGACCAACTTCGACACGCTCGCGGCCACGATGATCGACCAGGCGGGGGCAACCCCCATCGGCGTCATCTTCGGCATCGTGTTCGTGTCCGCCGCACTCGCGTTCAAGATCTCGGCCGCCCCGTTCCACATGTGGACGCCGGACGTGTACGAGGGCGCACCCACGCCCGTCACGGCCTTCTTCGCGGCCGCGCCCAAGGTCGCGGCGATAACGCTTTTCGCGCGCGTCCTGGTCGGCCCGTTCGGCCCGCTGGTGCATGACTGGCAGCAGATCGTCGTGTTCATCGCCATCGCGTCGATGGCGATCGGCGCGTTCGCGGCAATTGCGCAGACCAACATCAAGCGGCTGATGGCCTATAGCTCGATCGGGCATGTCGGCTTTGCGCTGGTCGGCCTTGCCGCCGGCGACGAAGCGGGCGTGCTGGGCGTGCTCGTCTACATGGCGATCTATCTCGCCATGAACCTGACGGCCTTCGCCGCGATCCTGTGCATGAAGCGCGACGGCAAGATGGTCGAGACCATCGCCGACCTCGCGGGCCTCGCGCGCACGCAGCCGCTGGTCGCGGCCGCCCTCGCCATCGCGATGTTCTCGATGGCCGGCATCCCGCCGCTGGCCGGGTTCTTCGGCAAGATGTACGTGTTCCTGGCGGCCGTCTCGGCCGGGCTCTACGCGCTGGCCGTCATCGGCGTGCTCGCCTCGGTCGTCAGCGCGTTCTATTACCTGCGCATCGTCAAGGTCATGTATTTCGACGCCGGCACCGTCGGCTTCGACAAGCGCCTTGAGGCCGGCCCCGCGGCCGTGCTCGGGGCAGGGGCCATCTTCACGCTGATGTTCTTCGCGTGGCCCGCACCGCTCGTGCGTGCGGCCGGCGTCGCGGCAGCCGCATTGTTCGGCGGATGACGGTCGTGGCGGAGGCCCCGCGTCTTCCGCCCGCCTATCGTCTGGTCGCGCGGGACGCCGTCGGATCGACCAATGACGAGGCGCGCATCCTTGCCCGCGAAGGGGCCGAGGACGGCACGCTCGTGTGGGCGCGCGAGCAGACGGCCGGGCGCGGCCGGCAGGGGCGCGAATGGTCTTCGCCGCCGGGCAATCTCTATCTGTCATTGGTGTTGCGCCCCGAATGCCCGCCGCGCGAGGCGGTCCAGCTCGCGTTCGTCGCCGCATTGGGGACCGCCGGCATGCTGGGTCTGCATGTGCCACCGCTGATGCCGCTGCGCTTCAAATGGCCCAACGACATCCTGCTGGGGCCGCGCAAGGTCGCCGGCATCCTGATCGAGGCCGAAGGGCAGGGCGACAATCTGGATTTCATGATCCTGGGGGTCGGCGTCAATCTGGTGTCGCACCCGCCCGAGGCGCGCATCCCGGCGACGGACCTGAAGACCGATACCGGCGAGACCGTGACGGCGGAGGAAGCGCTGGAAGGTTTCGCACGCCACTTCATGATCTGGACGAACCGCTGGCTCGATGGCGGCTTCGCGCCCGTCCGCGAGGCGTGGCTTGCGCACGCGGCCGGCAAGGGCGAGCGGATCGAGGTGCGCCTGCCCAAGCAGACGCTGACCGGCACCTTCGCCGATCTGGATGCCACGGGTGCCCTGCTGCTCGACACGCAAGAAGGCCGGCGCACGATCACGGCCGGCGACGTCCATCTGGCGGGGATGTGAGCGGCATGCTGCTGGTCGTCAATTCCAATAACACCAACACTGTTTTCGGCGCCTTCGAGGGGCAGGAGAAGCGCGCATCGTGGCGCATCTCGACCGATCCCAAGCGCACAGCCGACGAATACGCGGTGTGGCTCACCCACCTGATGGCGCTGCAGGGCATGAATCTCGCCCAGATCGACGGCGTGATCATCTCGAACGTCGTGCCGCAGGCGATGTTCAACCTGCGCGACCTGTGCCGCCGCTACACGAAGGCCAACCCGGTCATCGTCGGCGAAAAGGGCGTCAATTACGGCATCGAGATCAAGATCGACCGGCCGGAAGAGGCGGGGGCCGACCGCATCGCCAACGCGGTGGGGGCACGGACCCGCTACAAGATGCCGGGCGTCGTGGTCGATCTGGGAACGGCCACCACCTTCGACGTGCTCGACGCGCAAGGCAACTACACCGGCGGCACGATCAGCCCGGGCATCAATCTCGCCTTCGAAGCGCTCTACATGGGGGCGGCCAAGCTGCCGCGCATCGAGATCCGCCGCCCGGCCAAGGTCGTGGGCACCACGACCGTCGGCGCCATGCAGTCCGGCATCTTCTGGGGCTATGTCGGCCTGATCGAGGGCATCGGCAAGCGCATCGCCGACGAACTCGGCGTGCAGCCGACCTTCATCGGCACCGGCGGCCTCATCTCGATCGTGGCGGAGCACACGCCGCTCATTCAGCATGTCGACCCCGATCTGACGCTCAAGGGCCTCGTGGACATCCACGCGCTGAACGCCAACCGATGAAGCGCGACGACGGACTCTACTTCCTCCCGCTCGGCGGCTCGGGCGAGATCGGCATGAACCTCAACCTCTACCGCTATCGCGGCAAGTGGCTGATGGTCGATCTGGGCGTCACGTTCGGCGACGGCACGGCTTCGGGCGTGGACGTCATCACGCCCGACCCCACCTTCATCGCCGAGAACCGTGACGACCTGATCGGGCTCGTGCTGACCCACGCGCACGAGGACCATCTGGGGGCCGTGCAGTATCTGTGGCCGATGCTGCGCTGCCCGATCTACGCCACGCCGTTCACGGCAACGTTCCTGAAGCTCAAGCTGCAGGAGACGGATTTCGGCAAGTCGGTGCCGATCCACACGATCGAGCAGGGCTCGACGCTGAAGCTCGGCGATTTCGAGATCGAGCTCCTGCACATCACGCACTCGATCCTCGAGCCCAACGCGCTGGCGATCCGCACGCCGGCGGGCACCGTCCTGCACACCGGCGACTGGAAGCTCGACGACGATCCGGTCGTGGGGCCGGTAACCGACGAGGCCGCGTTCCGGCGCGTGGGCGACAGCGGCGTGCTGGCGCTCGTCGGGGATTCGACCAACGCCATCAAGGACGGCACCTCGGGTTCCGAAGGCTCGGTCGCCATCGAGATCGAGAAGCTGATCGCCCAGGCCCCGCAGCGCGTGGCGGTGGCGTGCTTCGCGTCCAACGTGGCGCGGGTCGAGACGATCGCGCGCGCGGCCAAGAAGGCGGGGCGCGAATGCGCGCTGGTCGGCCGCTCGCTGTGGCGCATCTACGAGGCGGCGCGCGAGAACGGCTACATGCGCGACCTGCCGCCCTTCCTGACCGAGAGCGACGCGGGCTACCTGCCACGCGACCGCGTGGTGATGCTGTGCACGGGCTCGCAGGGCGAACCGCGCGCGGCACTCTCCCGCATCGCCGAGGACCAGCACCCGCATGTGGTGCTTGAGGAAGGCGACTGGGTGCTGTTTTCCTCGCGCACCATCCCGGGCAACGAGAAGCCGGTCGGGCACATGCAGAACCAGCTGATGCGCCTGGGCGTGAAGGTCATCACCGACCGGGACGCGCCCATCCACGTCTCCGGCCATCCGTGCCGCGACGAACTGGCCGCGATGTACCAGTGGATCCGCCCGCGCGTCGCGATCCCGGTGCATGGCGAGCAGCGCCACATGGAAGCGCACGCCGAGCTCGCGCGCGCCTGCCAGGTGCCCTACGCGATGGTGCCGGCCAACGGCGACATCATCCGGCTCGACGGGCCGAACGGCCCCGAGCTGATCGAGCAGGTGCAGGCCGGCCGCTGGGGCGTGGACGGCGACCGCATGCTGCCGATGGACGGGGCGGTCGTGAAGGGGCGCGCCAAGCTCCTGTGGAACGGGGCCGTCGTCGCCACGGTTGTGGTCGACCGCAAGGGAAGGCTGCTGTCCGATCCGCGCGTATCCGCGCCTGGCCTGATCGACCCCGCCGATCCGGCCGACGAACTGGCCGACGACCTGATCGAGGCGGTGCGTGGCGCGGTCTCGCGCTGCCCCGACAAGGCACCCGATGACACGATCGCGGAAGCCGCGCGCCGGGCCGTGCGCAAGCTCGTATCGCAGCGCCGCGGCAAGAAGCCGGTCGCCGAGATCCACGTCGTCCGGATCTGAGTCCGCAAAAGTTAGTTGACGGAAGTTGACCGTCAACTCGCAACCCTTTGATTTAATTGTCAGGTGACGTTGACAATGAAATCCGGTTGACGAAACTTTGCGGCGGTTTTCCTGCACGAGATTCATTCTTTGATTGTATAGGAATATGAGCAAAAATCAATTAAATAATCCTGTCGTCGGCCCGGCACCGCAATGCTATCTGTCTGGTCATGATCGGACGCCTCAACCATGTCGCCATCGTCGTGCCGGACCTTGCCGTCGCCTCGAAGACCTATTCCGGCACGCTCGGCGCGAAGGTGTCGAAGCCGCTCGACATGCCGGCGCACGGCGTGACGACCGTGTTCGTCGAGCTGCCGAACACGAAGATCGAACTGCTGCATCCGCTGGGCGCCAACTCGCCGATCGCCAAGTTCCTGGCCGAGCATCCGTCGGGCGGCATGCACCACATCTGCTACGAGGTCGACGACATCCTCGCCGCGCGAGACCGGCTGAAGGCGGAGGGGGCGCGCGTGCTGGGCGACGGCACGCCGAAAATCGGCGCCCACGACAAGCCGGTGCTGTTCCTGCACCCCAAGGATTTCTGCGGCACGCTGGTCGAGCTCGAACAGGCATGAACCCGTTCACGATCGCCGCGACCTACATCATCGTCTGGTGGATCGTGCTGTTCATGGTGCTGCCGGTCGGCATGAAGTCGAACCCGGACTCGCTCGGGCGCGGGCAGATGGCCGGCGCCCCCGAAAAGCCGATGATGATGAAAAAGGTGATCTGGACCTCGATCATCGCCGCGGTGCTGACGGCCGGCATCGGCTTCGCCAGCGAATACGAGCTGCCGATGTTCGGCTTCGGTCCGCCGATCCCCACATCGCGATGAGCGGCTATTGCGCCTATGCGCGGACCAACGCGGTCCATGCGCCCTATCACGATACGGAGCACGGGTTCCCCACCGACGACACGCGCGTGCTGTTCGAGCGGCTGATCCTCGAGATCAACCAGGCCGGCCTGTCGTGGGACCTGATGCTGAAGAAGCGCGCGGGTTTCCGGAAGGCCTATGCCGGCTTCGATCCGGCCAAGGTCGCGCGGTTCGGCGCCAAGGACGTGGCGCGCCTGCTGGCCGACGCGGGCATCGTGCGCAACCGGCTGAAGGTCGCCGCCGCCATCCACAACGCGGGCGTGATCCTGGAACTCGCGCGCGCGCATGGCTCTTTCGCCGCGTGGATCGCCGCAAACCACCCGCTGACGAAGGCCGAGTGGGTGAAGCTTTTCAAGAAGACCTTCAAGTTCACCGGCGGCGAGATCGTCGGCGAGTTCCTGATGAGCATCGGCTATCTGCCCGGCACGCACGCCGAGGATTGCGCGATCGGCCGGAAGATCGCGCGCGCGAAGCCGCCCTGGCTCGTCGCCCAAAAAGCGGGCTTCCGGTACTGAATCTGCTTCGGATCGAGGGGGCGGGCGATCGCGGGGGCCCGGACAAACCAAAGCCCGGAGATCCTGTTCGGATCGTCCGGGCTTGGCGGCGGTGTCTCCCCAAACTTGGGCCGTGATGCCTCAAGCGAATCTTGGTTCGTTCGAACCGTCGCCCCGTTCAGGGGTCATTGGTTGGCGGGGAGTATAACTGCGACCCGGGACCTGTCGAGTAGATTCCGCAAGAATGGACGTGTACGAACGAAATGAAATTACTAATGGACTTGGTCGCGGGCGCTGCCTTTGCTGACCGGCCCGGAAAAAGCCAGAATGGCGGCGCGTTATGTCGGTCGGAAGGATATCCACATGCCCCGCTTTTCGCCGTCGCTCGCCGCCATCTTTCTGGTTGTCGCCTTGCCGGCGGCTGCCCAGACCCCGGCCAAGCCGGCGACTCCGGCCGCCACGAAAGTGCAGGTGACGGGGGTCGACTGCCGGCGCCTATTTATCGAGCACCGGCCGTCCGCCGATGTCGCGTACAAGCCCGGCGTCGACGTGCGGGGCAAGCCGGTCGCCTCGGCCGATCTCAATCCCACCCCGCAGATCAAGGTGCCCGAGACGGTCGCTTTCGACATCGCGGTCGACCTGACGAGATTCGGGGTGCCGGCGACGTCGAAACTTTACCAGCCCAATGTGAAACTGGGCGAGGTGCGCATGGACGTCGCCTCGGGCCGCGTGCTCTATAACGGCGAGCCGCTGGGCAATCCCGAGATGGAGGCGCTGCGCGAGGCCTGCCGCCAGCAAGGCTTGGCACCGCGCTAGGCTTCCCGTAGCTTGCCCGCCTGATTTCTCCAGACCCCGAGGTTAGACGCTTCCATGCGCCTTTCGCGCTTCTTCCTGCCGACGATCAAGGAAAACCCGTCCGAGGCGCAGATCGTCTCGCACCGACTGATGCTGCGCGCCGGCATGATCCGGCAGGAGGCGGCGGGCATCTATTCGTGGCTGCCGCTGGGCCTGCGCGTGCTGCGCCGCATCGAGCAGATCGTGCGCGAGGAGCAGAACCGGGCGGGCGCCATCGAAGTGCTGATGCCGACGATCCAGCCGGCCGACCTGTGGAAGACGAGCGGGCGCTACGACGACTACGGCAAGGAGATGCTGCGCATCGTCGACCGGCACGAGCGCGACATGCTCTACGGGCCGACGAACGAGGAGATGATCACCGACATCTTCCGCAGCTTCGTGAAGAGCTACAAGGACCTGCCGCTCAACCTCTATCACATCCAGTGGAAGTTCCGCGACGAGGTGCGTCCGCGCTTCGGCGTGATGCGCGGGCGCGAATTCCTGATGAAGGACGCCTATTCGTTCGATACCGACGCCACGAAGGCGCGCGCTTCGTATAACCGGATGTTCGTCGCGTATCTGCGCACCTATGCGCGCATGGGCCTGAAGGCGATCCCGATGCGCGCCGATACCGGCCCGATCGGCGGCGACCTCAGCCACGAGTTCATCATCCTGGCCGACACCGGCGAATCCGAGGTCTATTGCGACGCGGCGTGGATGGACACAGACGTGCTGAAGCAGGACATCGATTTCTCGGCCGACCTGCAGCCGCTCGTCGAGGAATGGCTGTCGAAATACGCGGCCACCAGCGAGATGCACGATCCGGCCAAGTGCCCGGTCCCGGCCGATCGCCTGCGCAAGGCGCGCGGCATCGAGGTGGGTCACATCTTCTATTTCGGCACGAAGTATTCGAAGCCCATGGGGGCGACGGTGGCCGGTGCCAACGGCGAGCCGATCACGGTCGAGATGGGGTCCTATGGCATCGGCGTATCGCGCCTGGCCGGTGCCATCATCGAGGCGAGCCACGACGAGGCCGGCATCGTGTGGCCGGACGCGGTCGCACCGTTCGACGTGGCACTGGTGAACCTGCGCGTGGGCGATGCCAAGTGCGACGCCGCGTGCGAGGAGCTCTACGCGAAGCTCGCGACGGCCGGCAAGGACACGCTCTATGCCGACACCGCCGACAGTGCGGGTGCCAAGTTCGCGACGATGGACCTGATCGGGCTGCCCTGGCAGCTCGTCGTCGGTCCGCGCGGGATCGCCAACGGCAAGGTCGAGCTCAAGCGCCGGCGCACCGGCGAGCGCGTGGAAATGTCGATCGACGAGGCGATGAACCGCCTGACCGCGTCGGCAGGCTGAGGGCGGGGACCGCGATGGCCTGGTTCGACGCGTTCGAGCGCATGGTGGCGCTTCGCTACCTGCGCTCGCGCCGGCAGGAAGGCTTCATCTCGGTCATCGCTTGGTTCTCGCTGGGCGGCATCGCACTGGGCGTGGCCACGCTCATCATCGTCATGGCCGTGATGAACGGCTTCCGGGCCGAGCTGCTGGGCCGCATCCTCGGTCTCAACGGGCACATCACCGTCTACGGGCAGGGCGTGCCGCTCGAGGACTGGTCGAAGACAGCCGAGCGCATCCGCGCGTTGCCCGACGTGCTCGACGCCTCGCCGCTGATTGAAGGCCAGGTGATGGCCACGGCCAACAACGTGTCGGGCGGCGCACTCGTGCGCGCGATCCGGCCCGAGGACCTCGCGCGCCGCACGCTGATCGTCTCGAACGTCAAGCGCGGTTCGCTCGCCGATTTCACGGGCGACGATGCCGCAATGATCGGGGCGCGCATGGCAAGCCGCATGGGCCTCAATGTCGGCGACCGGATCACGCTCATCTCGCCGCAGGGCAACGTGACCGCGTTCGGCACGATGCCGCGCCTGCGTGCCTTCCGCGTGGCGGCGATCTTCGAGGTCGGCATGTTCGAGTACGACAACTCGTTCGTGTTCCTGCCGATGGAGGCGGGCAGCGTCTTCTTCCGCACCGGCGACGACGTGACGGGCATCGAGGTGTTCGTCAAGGACCCGCAGCGCGTATGGCTGGCGCGCCGCGCCATACTGGAAGCGGCCGGCCAGCCGGTGCGCACCTACGACTGGCAGCAGGCGAACTCCAGCTTCTTCAACGCCGTGCAGGTCGAGCGCAACGTCATGTTCCTGATCCTGACGCTGATCATCCTCGTCGCGGCGTTCAACATCATCTCGTCGCTGATCATGCTGGTGAAGGACAAGACGCGCGACATCGCGATCCTGCGCACGATGGGTGCGTCGAGCGGCTCGATCCTGCGCATCTTCCTGATGGCCGGTGCCGCCGTCGGCGTGCTCGGCACGATGGGCGGGCTGGGGCTTGGCCTGCTCTTCAACGCCAACATCGAATCGATCCGCCAGCTTCTGCAGACACTGACTGGCACGCAGCTCTTCTCGCCCGAGATCTATTTCCTCGCCCAGCTCCCGTCGAAGTCCGATCCGCGCGAGGTCGTCGAGGTCGTGGCGATGGCGCTGGGGCTCTCGTTCCTCGCGACGATCTATCCCGCCTGGCGTGCGGCCCGCCTCGATCCGGTGGAAGCGCTGCGCTATGAGTGAACCCGCCCTCGAGATCGTCGGACTGCACCGGCGCTTCCGCACGGCGGCGGGCGAACTGCACGTGCTGCGCGGGGCGGAGCTCCGGCTCATGCCCGGCGAGTGCGTGGCGCTGGTCGGCCCGTCGGGTGCGGGCAAGTCCACGCTGCTGCATTGTGCGGGCCTGCTCGAGCGCCCGGACGAGGGACAGGTGCGCGTCGGCGGGCAGGATTGCGGGTCGATGCCGGAAGCCGGACGCACGCGCCAGCGCCTCACGTCGCTGGGCTTCGTCTACCAGTTCCACCATCTGCTGCCCGAATTCTCGGCGCTGGAAAACACCATGATGCCGCTGCTGATCGCCGGGCGGCCGCGCGCCGAGGCTGCCGCGCGCGCAAGCGAGCTTCTCGCGCGCGTCGGCCTTGCCGGGCGCGCGGACCACCGGCCCACACGGCTTTCGGGCGGCGAGCAGCAGCGCGTGGCGATCGTGCGTGCGGTCGCCAATTCCCCGCGCGTGCTGCTGGCCGACGAGCCGACCGGCAATCTCGACCCGCGCACCGCCGACGGCGTGTTCGGCGAACTGATGGCGCTCGTGCGCAACACGGGCCTTGCTGCCCTCGTCGCGACGCACAACCCCGAGATCGCGGCCCGCATGGACCGCACGCTCGTCCTGAAGGACGGATTGCTGTCGCAGGCTTGACGCGGACGCGCCGGACCGGAACACTGTCGGGAAGGCTTGCGACTCGGGGACCCAAGGAATTGCAAAACGCAATGCGCACCGTATTGATCTCGACCGTTCTCGCCCTTGCACTGGGTGCCTGCGGCATCGTCGGCGGAAGCCAGACGGCGTCGACGGGCAGCCAGCAGGGCGGCGGTTCGGGTGGCAATGCCACGCCGGGACCTGGCTTCACCAAGTTCTCCGACATCCCGATGCCGGCAAACAATACGATCGATCTCGAGCGCTCGCTGATCCTGGGCGGCGACCAGCAATGGACGGGCCGGCTCGTGATCAATTCGGGCAGCTCTGTCGCCGACATGTACGAGTTCTACCGCCGCGAAATGCCGAATTTCGGCTGGCAGGAAGTTACGACCGTGCGCGCGGCAAACAGCGTGCTCGTCTTCCTTCAAGGCACGCGCGTGGCGACCGTCCAGATCGCGCCCAACCGCGGATTGCTGGGCGGTGCCACGGTTGATCTCACGATGGCGCCGCGCGGCGGGGCCGTCCCGAACCAGCGCAGCACGATCGAACCGGAAAACGCGCCGCAGCAGGCCAACCGGTCCGCACCGCCGTTGCCGGCCGTGCGCCGGCCAGGCGTGGAAAGCAATCCGCTTCCCGTCACGCGCTGAGTTCCCCTTGGCGTTCTGCACCGACGACGCGCTTGCCTATGCGTCTTCGCGCCATCCGTTCGGGCCGGGGCAGTCCCTGGAACTGGGTGCCGACTACCGGCTTGCCCATCTGCCGCTCGTTGCGCCGGGACATACGCAAGCGATCCGGTCCGTCGAGGGGCGCGACTATGTCGACGGGCGCTATGCCGCCGCGCGCGACGCGCTGGCCGTCGATCTGCCGGCCGAAGCGCTCGAAGCGGCCGCGCCCTATCGCGAACTCGAGGCCGAGATGCGCGCGAGCCGCTTCGCGGCGAAGGTCGCCTGGGATCTCGGCGCGCGGCGCCGCGATGTGCTGCACGCCACGCTGGCCGGTCCGATCGATGCGGCGGTGGCCGCACGCTGTGCCGACGAGACCGCGCGTTTCCTGAAAACCCATGGTGCGGTTTCGTTCCGGCTTGGCGGGCCGTTCGTCGGCAACCGCAACCACGGGCGCATCTACCTGCCGATCTATCCGCAGACGATCGCCGGCGACGACGCGTTCGGCGCGCTGCAGACGGCCTGCGGGCGGCCGCGCTCGCGCTTCTACGCGGTGGGCATGTGGCATCTGCGCGACGGCCTCGATGCCGCCGAAGCTTCGGCACTCGGTGCGCTTGTGGATAAGTGGTGGGGACGGGAAATCCTGCGGATCGATGCCGCGCGTTTCGGGATCCTCAGCGTGCACGACGACCTCGCGCTGGACGGCGCAACTTGGCGCTGGATCGACTCGCGCGATTGCCCCTAGGCTGGCCGCCGCCATGCCCCATGCCGATTTCGTCCACCTGCGCGTCCACTCGGCCTATTCGCTTTCCGAGGGTGCCATCAAGATCAAGAAGCTGGTCGAGCTTGCGGGCAAGAACCGCATGCCGGCGGTGGCGATCGCGGATACCGGCAACCTGTTCGGGGCCCTCGAATTCTCGTCCGCCGCCGTCGACGCGGGCATCCAGCCGATCATCGGCTGCAATCTCGGCATCCGGCGCGAGGCCGACGGCGGGGTCAACCGAAACGGCCGCAACCCCGAGCCCGACCGGCTGCTGTTCCTCGTGCAGGACGAGAAGGGCTGGGCGAACCTTTCGTGGCTGTCGAGCCGCGCCTATCTCGACACGCCGAGCGGCGAGACGCCGCAGGTCGGCCTCGATCAGGTGGAGGCGCACGCCGAAGGCCTGCTGTGCCTGCTCGGCAATGTCGCCGGCCCGGTCGGGCGGCTGATCCTCGAAGGCCAGAACGCGGCGGCGGACGCCGTGCTCGACCGGCTGACGCGTGCCTTTCCCGGCCGGCTCTATGTGGAACTCCAGCGCACCGGCCTGCCCGAGCAGGCGAAGATCGAAGCCGCACTCGTCGATCTTGCCTATGCGCGCGACCTGCCGCTGGTCGCCACGAACGACGTGTTCTTCGCCGACGAGACGATGTCGGATGCGCACGATGCGCTGCTGTGCATCGCGGCGGGCCGCTATGTGGCCGATGCCGAGCGGCGCCGCTCGTCTCCCGGCTGCCGTTTCCGCACCGCCGCGGAGATGCGCGAGCTGTTCGCCGACCTTCCCGAGGCGGTCGACAACACGCTGACCGTCGCGCGCCGCTGCGCGTTCTGGGTCGGCGGGCGCAAGCCGATCCTGCCGGCATCCACGCGCGCCAAGGACAGTTCGGAGGCTGACGCGCTTCGCGAACTCGCGCGCGCCGGGCTCGAACGGCGCATCGCCGAGACGGGCATCGCCGATGCGGTACCCTATCGCGAGCGGCTCGAGTTCGAGGCCGACGTCATCGTCAAGATGGGCTTTCCCGGCTATTTCCTGATCGTCGCGGACTTCATCCAATGGGCCAAGGCGCGCGGCATTCCCGTCGGCCCGGGCCGCGGCTCGGGCGCCGGTTCCGTCGTCGCGTGGGCGCTGACGATCACGGATCTCGATCCGCTGCGCTTCGGGCTGCTGTTCGAGCGCTTCCTCAATCCCGAACGCGTGTCGATGCCCGACTTCGACATCGATTTCTGCCAGGACCGGCGCGACGAAGTGATCCGCTACGTGCAGGAAGCCTACGGCAACGACCGCGTGGCGCAGATCATCACGTTCGGAAAGCTGCAGGCGCGCGCGGTGCTGCGCGACGTGGGCCGCGTGCTCGGCATGCCCTACGGCCAGGTCGACCGCATCTGCAAGCTGGTGCCGAACAACCCGGCAGCACCCGTCACGCTCCAGCAGGCGATCGACGGCGAAAAGGTGCTGCAGGAGATGGTCAAGACCGACGAGGCGGTGGCCCGTCTCGTCGAGATCGCGCTGCACCTCGAAGGCCTCTACCGCCACGCCTCGACGCATGCGGCGGGTCTGGTGATCGCCGACCGGCCGCTGGAAGAGCTGGTCCCGCTCTACCGCGATCCGCGCTCGAACATGCCGGTCACGCAGTTCAACATGAAGGATGTCGAGAAGGCGGGACTGGTCAAGTTCGACTTCCTCGGCCTGAAGACGCTGACCGTGCTGCAACGCGCGGTCGAGCTGATCGCGCGCAAGGGGGCGACAGTCGACATCGCGCACCTGCCGCTCGACGACAAGAGAACCTACGAAATGCTCGCGCGCGGCGAGACGTCGGGCGTGTTCCAGCTTGAAAGCACGGGCATGCGCGACGCGGTGCGCCGCCTTCGCCCCGACCGGATCGAGGACATCATCGCGCTCGTGGCGCTCTACCGCCCGGGGCCGATGGAGAACATCCCGAAATACATTTCCGTCAAGCAGGGGGCGGAGAAGCCGGACTATCTGCATCCCTCGCTCGAAGGCATCCTCAAGGAAACCTACGGCGTCATCATCTACCAGGAACAGGTGATGCAGATCGCGCAGGTGCTGTCCGGCTATTCGCTGGGCTCGGCCGACCTCTTGCGCCGCGCCATGGGCAAGAAGATCAAGGAGGAGATGGAGGCCCAGCGCAAAAGCTTCGTCGACGGCGCCATCGCCAACGGCGTGGATTCCGGCAAGGCCTCGCAGATATTCGATCTCGTCGACAAGTTCGCCGGCTACGGCTTCAACAAGAGCCATGCGGCTGCCTATGCGATCGTCGCCTACCAGACCGCGTGGCTGAAAGCCAACCATCCGGTCGAGTTCTTCGCAGCGTCGATGACGCTCGACATCTCGAACACCGACAAGCTCAACCAGTTCCGCCAGGAAGTGGACCGGCTCGGCTACAAGACGCTGCCG
This sequence comes from Tagaea sp., assembly GCA_965279525.1. Taxonomy (GTDB): domain Bacteria; phylum Pseudomonadota; class Alphaproteobacteria; order CACIAM-22H2; family CACIAM-22H2; genus Tagaea. The sequence continues at coordinate 549,924 of CBDIIB010000003.1, forward strand.
CCGGACATCAACAGGTCGGAAGCCGTGTTCACGGTCGAGTATCCCGATGGACCGGCGGGCAAGGGCTGCGTGCGCTACGCGCTGGCGGCGGTACGAAACGTGGGGCTCGCCGCGATGGAAACGGTGGTCGCCGAGCGCAAGGAAAACGGGCCCTTCAAGTCGCTGTTCGATTTCGCGCGCCGGGTCGATTCCAAGCAGGTCAACAAGCGCCAGCTCGAGAACCTCGCCAAGGCGGGTGCCTTCGACGGGCTGGAGCCCAACCGGGCGCGCGTGCTTGCCGCGATCGAGACGATCCTGCGCCTGGCGCAGTCGGCGGCGGAAGAGCGCGTGACCAACCAGATGAACATCTTCGGCGGACCGTCGGGCGGCAAGGTCGCCGATCCGCCGATGCCGCAGGTCGCCGACATGAAGCTGCACGAGCGCCTGCAGGCCGAGTTCGAGAGCGTGGGCTTCTATCTGACGGCGCATCCGCTCGATGCCTATGCGGTGGGGCTGAAGCGCCTCGGCGTCGTGCGCTCGATCGACATCGCGCGCTCGCTCGCGGCGGGGGCCTCGAGCCGGGTCAAGCTTGCTGGCACGGTGCTCGGCTTCAAGGAGCGCACGTCGGCCAAGGGCAACCGCTTCGCGTTCGTGCAGATGTCGGATGCCGGCGGCACGTTCGAGGTGATGCTGTTCTCGGAAATCCTGGCGAAGTCGCGCGAGCTTCTCGCCTCCAACCGTCCGCTGCTCGTATCGGCCGACGCGCGGGTGGAGGAGGAGAACGTCAAGCTGCTCGCCTCCGACATCCGCCCGCTCGACGAGGCGGTCGCCAACGCCGCGTCGGGCCTGCGCGTTTCGCTGGCGGATGCGGGGGCGCTCGCCGGTCTCAAATCGGCGATCGGCAAGGCCGCGAAGGGGCGGGGTGCGATCCGCATCCAGCTGCAGACGGGCCCCGGCGAGGAAGTCGACGTGCGGCTCAAGGAAAGCTACGCGATCACGCCGGAAATCCGGCGCGCGCTCGGCGACGTGCCGGGCATTCTCGAGGTCGTCGAGATCTGACCGGCGGCGCCGGATTTAGACGATGACTATTTAAGCGGAATTGGTAAAGTGATACCCCGAATCGGGCAGGGGCCGTCGCGCAACGCGGGGTCTGCCGCAACGCCGCAGGACCGGATGCCGTCGTCGCCATTGCAGAGCCGACTTGCCGAAGCGTCCGCGCTGTCGGACGTGCCGGACGGGGTATGGGCCTTCCTGCGCGCAGAACTGGACGAGGCGGTCTTCGGCGAGTTCGGCGAGCATGCGCGCGTCGGCTTTACCGACACGCTCGTCGCCTGCGCGTTCGCGCGCCTCCTCGGGCATGTCGTGCGCGCACTGCCGGTGGCCGCGATCGTCGAGCACGACCGGCAGGGCCCGGTGATGGTCGTCGGGCAGGTGGATGTCGAAACACTCGCCACAATCGAGGCGAGCCGGCTGGCGGTGTGCGATCCTGCCCTGGGCATCCAGGGTGCGCGCGCATCGATCGGGAAGGTCGACTGGGCGGCGTTCCTGCGCACGCAGCGCCAGCTCCAGACGCCGCTGTTCCCGGATGGTGCCAGCCGCCATCTCGTCGTCGCCGCGCGCAACGCGATCTTCGACCCGGGACTGGGTGCACGGGTGCGCTGGCGCGTGCGCCTCTCGGCCGGCCAGCCGACGGTGGCGCCGTTGACGCGCGCCATCGGGCTGGCACGCGGCCGATGGATCATCGCGCACAAGGCCGGCATCGGCCCGTCGCTGTCATGCTTCTGGATGTCGACCGGCGAGCGGCCTATCCGGCGCGGCGATCCGGCGGCAGACCATCGCGCAGTCCGTCGCGCCGCCCGGCGCCTCGCGGACCGTTATCTGCGCGAAGACATCCCCGTCGAGCGGCCGCTTGCCGAGATTCTGGGCGCATTCGGATCGGAGCTGCGCGCCCTGTCGCGTGCGATGCCGCCGGAAAGCCGGGCGTGACGATGCAGCCCGAATCCCTCATCCAGCGTCTCCAGTCGATCGTCGACCGGCTCGGTCCGGACCGGACGACCGACCGGCGCGAGGCGGTCGAGCATCTCGCCGAATTCGTCGCCGCGATCGCCGCCGACGGTCCGGCGACCCGGTTCCAGATCCTCGCAGTCGAGCTGGTCCGCGCCATCATCCGCGAGATCGAGGTCCCGCTGCGCCGGCTCATCGCCGAGCGCATCGCGCACGAACCAGGCGTCGCACCGTCGGTCGTGCGCATCCTCGCCAACGACGACATCGACGTGGCATGGCCGATTCTCGCGCAGTCGCAGGCATTGGGCGAGGCCGACCTCGTCGCGATCGCCAACGCCAGCACGGCCGGCCACCGCACCGCGATCGCCGGACGCGCCGACGTGTCGCTTGCCGTCAGCCAGTGCCTGGCGAGCTTCGGCGAGCGCGAGGTCGTCAACACCCTCGTCGCCAACGACCGGGCGCGCATCTCGCGCGAGGCCTTCGCGATCATCGCCGATCTCGCGCGCGGCTGGCCCGAACTGCAAGCGCCGCTCAGCCAGCGCGAAGACCTGCCGGCGGTCATCGCCTACGAGATGCTGGGCTGGGTCGCGGAAGCTTTGCACGGCTTCCTATTCAAGCGCCTGTCGGTGGACGCGGACGCGCTGCGCAAGGTGATCGCCGAAGCGGCCGACGACGCGGCTGCGCGCATGGCCGAGGACGGGCATGCGTTCGCACTTCTCGACGGCATGCTCGGCAGCTGGGGGACGTGGGACGAGGACCGGCTCATCGGGTTCCTGCAGCTGGCGAAGGCAGGGCGTGCCGACCTGTTCGAAGTGGCACTCGCCCAATATTGCGGGGAACCGCTGCGCCTCGTGCGCAAGGCCTGCCGGACTGCCGACTTCGGCGAGCTTGCGGTCATGTGCCGTGCCCGGGAGATCGGCGACGTCACCTTCGCCGCGATCCTCGAAGCACTTGCCGCCGGCCGCGAAGGTGCCGATGCGGCAGTCGCCGAAGGGATGCGGGCATTCGAGACCGTGTCGGCGGGGCAGGCCCGCGCGATCCGGTCGATGCGACCGGACTATTGAAGGCCGTGCGGCAGCGTCGATGGACACTGTTGGGCACGGCAAGTATCGTCGGATGGCAGTCCTTGGTCGCAAGGCGGTGGGAGGAATGAAGGCAGTACGCAACCGAAAGGCCGGCCGACCCGTCGGACGGCCGCCGGCCGAGTTCTCGGAAGACCTTCGCCGCAAGATCCTCGACGTCGCCGATGCGATGATCGAGCGCGACGGGCTCGAAGGTTTCGCGCTGCGCGAATGCGCGCGGCGCGCGGGCATCTCGCATGGGGCGCCGGCGCACCATTTCGGCGACAAGACGGGCCTGCTCACCGAATTCGCGGCCGAAGCCTTCGACGATCTCGGCCGGGCGATCGACCGCCGCATGGCGCGCGCGGGCGGCGATTGCGTTCTCCGGCTGCGCGCGATGGCGGCGGCCTATATCGAGTTCGCGCTGGCCAACCGCGCGAAGTTCCAGCTGATGTTCCGCGTCGACGTCGTCGACGGAACGTCACCGCGCCTGGCAGGTGCCCTGGAGGCGTGCCATGCGCGCATCTACGGCGCGATGACGGCGGCGCTGACGCAGAGCGGCCGGCTGATGGATCGGCGCACTATCGCGCGCATGACGCTTGCCTGGGCGTCGATCCACGGCTTTGCGGCACTCGCTCTCGACGGGGGCTTCGGCAGCCCGGTCTGGCCGAAGGCGCCGGCGCGCCCGGCCGGCGGCCGGCTCGTGCAGGAACTGCTCGACGGGGTGCTCGACGAGATGTGCAAGGTGTTGGCGGGCTGAGCCGGCCGGCGAAGGCGGCGGTTTGCCGTCCGCGTCTTTCGGGCTAAGGTTCGGGCTCGCGTACGGAGGATGCACGGATGGCCGTCGACCACCTGATCGGACGCTATTCCACCGGCGAACTGATTTTCCGCGAGGGCGATCCGGGCACGTTCGCGTGTCTCGTGCGCACGGGCCTTGTCGAGCTCTACCAGCCGCGCGACGGCAAGAATTTTCCGATCGCGACGGTCAAGCCGGGCCAACTGTTCGGCGAACTGGCCCTGTTCGACGGGGGCCCTCGCATGGCGGCGGCACGCGCATTGACGGAAGTCGAAGTCCACCGCATCGACCGGGAGAAGTTCGTCGCCGAACTCGACGCGCTCGACGAGTCGACTCGTCTCGTCATGAACGAACTGCTGCAGTTCGTCCGCGAGACGGTCCCGTTCAATCCCAGCGACAGCGCGCCCATCACCGGTGCGACGGCCGACCGCATCGCCGAACTGCGGCATTTCCTGCGCGGCATCGAGTTCGGCCGTGCGCTGACGCAAGGAACCAACGACTTCAGCCGCACGCTCGGCGAGCTTCTCGTCTATTACGCCAGCCGGCGCATGCCGCCCCAATAATCTTCATATATCACAACATGTTGGCCCGGCACCCGGCGGCCACCCTTGCAAATCCGGCCGTCGTGGCGTAACACCCCGGCGCGCACGGGACATCCTGTTCCGATGTGACAAACCCTCACGCGGGACATTCGCGGTCGCCGGCGCCATATGCCAGCGGTCGTTCCGGTGCCCAAGCCCTTCGGGGCGACAGGTGCTCGTCCCGCGGCGGATCAACCGGAGAAAGGAAAATCGCCCATGGCGATGCCCGTGTTTTCTATGCGCCAGCTCCTCGAAGCCGGCGTGCATTTCGGCCACCAGACCCGTCGCTGGAACCCGAAGATGGCGCCGTTCCTGTTCGGCGTTCGTAACGGCGTCCACATCATCGACCTGCAGCAGACCGTGCCGATGCTCGACCGCGCCCTCCAGGCCGCGCGCGACGTTTGTGCGGGCGGCGGACGCGTGCTGTTCGTCGGCACCAAGCGCCAGGCGCAGGATCCGATCGCCGAAGCCGCCAAGCGCTGCGGCCAGTATTTCGTCAACCATCGCTGGCTGGGCGGCATGCTCACCAACTGGAAGACGATTTCCAATTCGATCAAGCGCCTGAAGGAAATCGACGAGCGCCTCGCGGGCGACATGCCCGGCGGCTCGGCCTCGGGCGGCCTGACGAAGAAGGAACTGCTCTACATGACCCGCGAGCGCGACAAGCTCGAGCGTTCGCTGGGCGGCATCAAGGAAATGGGCGGCCTGCCCGACCTGCTGTTCGTGATCGACACGAACAAGGAAGCCATCGCGGTCGAAGAAGCGCGCCGTCTCAACATCCCGGTCATCGCGGTGCTCGACTCCAACAGCGATCCCAAGGGCGTCACGTACCCGATCCCGGGCAACGACGATGCGCTGCGCGCCGTGTCGACCTACTGCGAGCTGATGGCCAACGCCGTGCTCGACGGGCTGCAGGCCGAAATGAAGGCCGCCGGCGTCGACGTGGGTGCTGCCGCCGTGCTGCCGACCGCCGAGGTCGCGGTCGCCGCGGTCGAAGCGCCGGCCGTCGACGCGAGCGTCGTTCCGGACAAGGACGCGGCAGCCGCCGCAGAAGCCAAGCCGGCCAAGAAGTCGGCGCCGCGCAAGAAAAAGGCCTCGGCCGAGTAGGGCCGGGGTCCTTTTTCCGACACGAAACGAACTCGAACTTCGGGGACTGAAAGTATGGCCGAGATCACGGCGGCGCTCGTCAAGGAGCTGCGCGAGAAGAGCGGTGCTGGCATGATGGATTGCAAGCGCGCGCTTTCCGAAAACCAGGGCGACATCGAAGCGGCGGTCGACTGGCTGCGCAAGAAGGGCCTCGCGGCGGCCGCCAAGAAGGCCGGCCGCGTCGCGGCCGAAGGCCTGATCGGCATCGCCTCCGAAGGCACGTCGGGCGGCATGGTCGAGGTCAACTCCGAGACCGATTTCGTCGCGCGCAACGACGCCTTCCAGGACTATGTGCGCAACGTCACGAAGGTGGCACTTGCCGCCGGCGAGGATATCGAGAAGCTGAAGACGGCCGCCTATCCGGGCGGCGGCTCGGCTGCCGACGCGCTGACGGCGCTCATCGCCAAGATCGGCGAGAACATGTCGCTGCGCCGCGCGGCCGTGCTGAAGGTGTCGGCCGGCACCGTCGCCACCTACGTGCACAGCGCCGCGGCCCCCGGCCTCGGCAAGATCGGCGTGCTCGTGGCGCTCGAAAGCACGGGCGACAAGGACAAGCTGACGGCACTGGGCCGCCAGATCGCCATGCACATCGCCGCGACAAATCCCCAGGCACTGGACATCGCGTCGGTCGATCCGGCCATGCTCGCGCGCGAGAAGGCCGTGCTCACCGAGCAGGCCGCGGCTTCGGGCAAGGCGCCGCAGGTCATCGAGAAGATGGTCGAAGGCCGCGTGCGCAAGTACTACGAGGAGACCGTGCTGCTCGAGCAGGTCTACGTCGTGGACGGCGAGACGCGCATCAAGGACGTGGTTGCCAACGCGGCCAAGGAACTTGGCGTGCCGGTCAAGCTCGCCGCCTTCCGCCGCTACGCGCTGGGCGAAGGCATCGAGAAGAAGGAAACCGACTTCGCCGCCGAAGTCGCCGCCCAGCTCAAGGCCTGATCCGGTACCGGCGACGACAGGGAGGCAAGAGGCGATGGCCAAAGCGGACAAGTCGAAAGCCGGACGGACCCGCTACCGGCGTGTCCTGCTGAAGGTGTCGGGCGAGGTGCTCGCCGGCAACGAGGCCAGCGGCCTCGATCCGGCGACCATCGATCGCATCGCCGCCGACGTGAAGCAGGTCCGCGATCTGGGCGTGCAGGTGGCGCTCGTGATCGGCGGCGGCAACATCTTCCGCGGCCTGTCGGGTGCCAAGCGTGGCATCGAGCGGGCCAACGGCGACTACATGGGGATGCTGGCGACGGTCATCAACGCGCTCGCCCTCCAGAATGCGCTCGAGGGCCTTGGCGTGCCGACCCGGGTCCAGTCCGCCATCCCGATGGCGAGCATCTGCGAGCCCTACATCCGCCGGCGCGCGATGCGCCATATGGAGAAGGGCCGGGTCGTGATTTTCGGCGCCGGCACGGGCAATCCCTTCTTCACGACCGATACGGCCGCGGCTCTGCGCGCGTCGGAAATGGGCTGCGACGCGCTGCTCAAGGGCACCAAGGTCGACGGCGTCTATTCGGCCGATCCCAAGAAGGTCAAGACCGCCAAGCGCTATGACCGGCTGACATACCGCGAGGTCATGGACCGCGATCTCGGCGTGATGGACGCCGCGGCGATCGCCCTCGCCCGCGAGAATCACATTCCGATTCTCGTGTTTTCGATCCAAAATCCCGGTGGATTCGCCCAGGTGATGACCGGGAAGGGCCGCTACACGACAGTGGCCGATTGAAGCCCCGGCCAGCCCCGTTTCGTCCGTTCGCGTTCCCTCTTCGAGGATAAAGAACCATGTCCGCCAGCGCCGAAACCGAAGATCTCCGCCGCCGCATGAACGCCTCGCTCGACGTCCTCAAGAAGGAGTTCGCGGGCCTGCGCACCGGCCGCGCGTCGGCCAACATGCTCGACCCCGTGACGGTCGAAGCCTATGGCAGCCAGATGCCGCTCTCGCAGTGCGCGACCGTCAGCGCGCCTGAAGCGCGCATGCTGACCGTCCAGGTCTGGGACAAGGGCCTGGTCAAGTCGGTCGAGAAGGCGATCCGCGAGGCCAATCTCGGCCTCAACCCGATGGCCGACGGCCAGATGCTGCGCATCCCGATGCCGCCGATGACCGAAGAGCGGCGCAAGGAGCTGCAGAAGGTCGCCAAGAACTACGCCGAGGCCGCCCGCGTGTCGGTGCGCAACGTGCGCCGCGAGGGCATGGACGCGCTCAAGGAACTGCTCAAGAAGAGCAAGATCACCGAAGACGACAGCCGCAAGGGCCAGACCGACATCCAGAACCTGACCGACGAGTTCATCAAGAAGGTGGACGAGACGGTCGCCGCCAAGGAAAAGGACATTCTCGCGGTCTGATCGAAGACCATCCCGCGAGAGATCCAACGGCCAGGGAACCCGCCATGTCGCAGGGCAACATCCCCCAACATGTCGCCATCATCATGGACGGCAACGGCCGCTGGGCGAAGGCGCGCGGGCTGCCGCGCGTGGCCGGGCACCGGCGCGGCGCCGACGCCGTGCGCAACGCCGTCGAGGCGGCGGGCGAACTGGGCGTGCGCTACCTGACGCTGTTCGGCTTCTCGTCCGAGAACTGGAAGCGGCCGGTCGACGAGATTTCCGACCTGATGGGCCTGCTGCGCCACTATCTGCGCAGCGAGATCGCCGAGCTCCATGCCAAGGGCGTGCGCGTGCGCGTGATCGGCGACCGCAAGCGCCTGCCGGCCGATGTCGTGGCGCTGGTCGAGAGTGCCGAGGAAACGACGCGCGCCAACACGCGCCTCGACCTGATCGTGGCGCTTTCCTACGGGGCGCGCGACGAGATCGTCGCCGCCGCGCGCGCACTCGCCGCGGCCGCGAAGCGCGGCGAGATCGCCCCCGAAGCCATCGACGAGACGATGTTCGAGGGCCGGCTTTTCACGGCCGGCATTCCCGACCCGGATCTGCTCGTGCGCACGAGCGGCGAGAAGCGGATATCCAACTTCCTGCTCTGGCAGAGTGCGTATACCGAATTCGTGTTCCTCGACGTGCTCTGGCCGGATTTCGGCCGCCGCGAGTTCGAGGCGGCGATCGCCGAATTCGGGCAGCGCGACCGGCGCTACGGCGCGGTGGTCGGGTGAATTCCGCCGACCCGGCGCCGCCCGCTCCGGCCGGCCGCCTCTCGGGTCTGCGCAAGCGCGTTCTTTCGGCGCTCGTCCTTCTCGCGATCGCACTTGCCGGGCTTTTCTCCGGCCCGGCCGCGTTCGAGCTGCTGGTCGCAGTCGCAGGTGCCATCCTCGCGTGGGAATGGACGCGGCTGGTCGGCGCCGGGCGTTTCGGCCTCAGCGGTCTTGCGGTGGGTGGCGTCGTGCTGGCGAGCGGTGCCGTCGCCGCTGCCGGCCGGCCGGGCGAAGCACTTGCGATCGCCGCCGCCGGTGCGGTCGGCGTCTACCTCTTCGCGCGGGCGCGCGGGCGCATGCAGTGCGGATGGATCTCGGCGGGACCGATCTATATCGGCATTCCCGTCGTCTGCCTGATCTGGCTGCGCGGCGAGGACAATGCCGGGCTCGACGCGATCCTGTGGCTTCTTGCCAGCGTGTGGGCGACCGATACCGGGGCCTACTTCGCCGGCCGCGCGATCGGCGGGCCCAAGCTTGCGCCGCGCTTCTCGCCGAACAAGACATGGGCCGGCCTGTTCGGCGCGATGATCGCCGCGGCGATCGTCGGCTGGATCGGCAGCCGGCTTGTGCCGTTGGGACCGGCCGCCGGCCCACTCGCGGTTGCGGGTGCGGTGCTGGCCATCGTGGCACAGGGCGGCGACCTGCTCGAATCCGCCGTCAAACGCCGCTTCGGCGCCAAGGATTCGAGCGCGCTCATCCCCGGTCACGGCGGCCTGTTCGACCGCGTGGACGGGCTGCTGACGGCCGCCGTCGCCTTCGCGCTGTTCCAGTGGGCGACCGACGCGCGCGTGCTGACGTGGCCATGAAGCGGGTGACGATCCTCGGTTCGACCGGATCGGTCGGCCGCAACACCGTGGAACTCGTCGCTGCCGATCGCGACCGCTTTGCGGTAGAGGCGTTGGTCGCCAACCGCAATGTGGCCCTTCTTGCCGAACAGGCGCGCGCACTGGGTGCCCGGCGCGCGGTCGTGGCCGACGAAAGCGCTCTGGGCGACCTGCGCGCCGCACTTGCCGGCAGCGGCATCGAGGCGGCGGGCGGTGCCGCGGCCGTGGTCGAGGCGGCCGACATGCCCGCCGATATCGTCATGGCCGCGATCGTCGGGGCGGCGGGGCTTGCACCCACGCTTGCCGCAATCCGCCGGGGAGCGACGATCGGCTTGGCCAACAAGGAGACCCTGGTCTGTGCCGGCGCGCTCGTGACTGCTGAAGTCGTCCGCCACGGTGCCACGCTCATCCCCGTCGACAGCGAGCACAGCGCGATCTTCCAGGTGTTCGATGCGGCGCGGATCGATCGGATCGAGCGGGTGATCCTGACGGCGTCGGGTGGTCCTTTCCGGACCTGGTCGCGCGCGCGCATGGCCGACGTCACGCCGGCCCAGGCGGTGGCACATCCGAACTGGTCGATGGGTGCCAAGATCTCGGTCGATTCGGCGACGATGATGAACAAGGGCCTCGAGGTCATCGAAGCCTTCCACCTCTTCCCGGTCGGCGCCGAACGCATCGAGATCGTGGTGCACCCGCAATCGGTGATCCATTCCATGGTCGCCTATGTCGACGGCTCGGTGCTCGCCCAGCTCGGGACGCCGGACATGCGCATGCCGATTTCGCTGGCCTTGGCCTGGCCCGACCGGATGGCGACTCCGGGTGCCCGGCTCGATTTCGCGCAAATGGCGAACCTGACCTTCGAAGCACCTGATCCGGAAAGGTTTCCAGCGATTTCTTTGGCCCGGCACGCCTTGCAACTGGGTGGCGCCAACCCTACTATCCTTAACGCCGCGAACGAGATCGCGGTGGCGGCCTTTCTTGCCGGACGGATCGGGTTTCTCGACATCGTCGCCATGGTCGAGGCGACGCTCGAGGCCTACCGGCCGCCGGCACCCTCCAGCATCGCCGATGTCGTGACGATCGATGCCGAAGCCCGCCTGCAGGCCGAACGGCTGATCGCGGCGGGGCCGGACCGTCGTCGCAACTGAACCAGCCCTGAAGTCAGCCGAAAGCCGAAGCTCCGATGTCGATCGCCGAATACCTGATCCCGTTCCTGGTCGTGCTCAGCGTGCTCGTGTTCGTGCACGAGCTCGGCCATTTCTGGGTGGCGCGGCGCTGCGGGGTGAAGGTCGAGGTGTTCTCGATCGGGTTCGGGCGCGAGATCTTCGGCTGGAACGACCGCCACGGCACGCGCTGGAAGGTCTCGTGGCTGCCGCTGGGCGGCTACGTGAAGATGTTCGGCGATTCCGACGTCGCGTCGTCGCCGTCGGCCGAGGTTGCCGGAATGTCGCCGGAAGACCGGTCGCGCTCGTTCTTCCACAAGACATTGGGGCAGCGTTCGGCCATCGTGATCGCGGGGCCGGCCGCCAATTTCCTGCTCGCGATCGTGCTGCTCGCCGGCATGTTCGCGTTCGTGGGCCAGCCTTTCACCCCGCCGGAAGTCGGCGGCGTGCTGCCCGGATCGGCTGCCGAGCGTGCCGGCATCCTGGCCGGCGATCGCATCGCCGCCATCGACGGATCGCGCATCGAACGGTTCGAGGACATCCAGCGCATCGTCCAGCTCAATCTCGACCGGCGCCTTTCGATGACGGTCGAGCGGGGCGGGGCGAGCGTCGATCTCGACGTGACGCCGGTCGTGATCGAGGAAACCGACCGGTCCGGCAACGTGATGCGCGTCGCGCGGCTCGGGATCCGCGGTCAGGGAATGGCATTCAAGAAGCACAATCCGGCCGAAGCGGTCTGGCGTGCGACACAGGAAACCTGGAACCAGACCGCCGGGACGCTGAAGGCGCTCGGCCAGATGATCGGCGGAAGCCGCGGGACCGAGGAGCTTGGCGGACCGATCCGGATCGCCAAAATGTCTGGCGAGGTGGCGCAAGGCGGCATCGGCAGCCTGCTGCTTTTCATGGCGGTGCTTTCGATCAATCTCGGCCTTATCAATATTTTCCCAATTCCGATGCTCGACGGCGGCCATCTCGTGCTTTATGCCGCCGAGGCGATTCGCGGTCGCCCGCTACCGCCCCGCGCTGTCGAATACGGTTTCCGTATCGGATTTGCTTTGGTAATAAGCCTGATGGTGTTTGCGACCTGGAACGACCTCGTCCACACGGGCGTGGTGCGGTTTCTGGTCGGACTCGTCTCGTGAACGGCGCATCTCGTGATTTACGCGTGGGCTTCGGCTAAGCTACTCGTGAATCGGGCTTTTGGGATCGGAACTCGGAACAGCATGAACGTGATCGCGACGACCGTTTTCAGGGCGCGGAAGTGTGTTTGCGCGATCGCCGTCTTGCTGGGACTCGGCCTGTTTCCGGTCCTGCCGACCGGTCCGGCCCTGGCGCAGTTCGCGACGCCGCGCGGCGTTGTCGGCGGCCCGGTCGGTGAAATCCGGATCGACGGCACGCAACGCATCGCACCGGAAACCGTGCGGGCCTACCTCACCGTTCAGCCAGGCGAGGCGGCAGACGCCGAGCAGCTCGACCGTTCGCTGAAGGCGCTTTTCGGCACCGGCCTGTTCGCCGACGTCGCCATCCGGCAGGAGGGTCCGACCCTCGTCGTGCGGGTCGTCGAGAACCCGATCGTCAACCGCATCGCCTTCGAAGGCAACAAGCGGATGAAGGACGAGACGCTCACGCCGGAGATCACCTTGCGTCCGCGGACCGTGTTCACGCGCGCGAAGGTCCAGACGGACGTGAAGCGCCTGCAGGACATCTACCGCCGATCGGGGCGTTTTGCCGCGACGATCGAACCGAAGGTCATCCAGCTTCCCCAAAATCGCGTCGATCTCGTGTTCGAGATCGAAGAAGGCCAGGTCACCGGCGTCCAGCGCATCAATTTCGTCGGCAACCGCACCTTCGCCGACGGCACGCTGCGTGAGCAGATCCAGACGCGCGAATCCCGCTGGTACCGGTTCCTGTCGACAGACGACGTCTACGACCCGGACCGTCTCTCCTACGACCGCGAGCTGCTGCGCAAGTACTACCTGTCCTACGGCTACGCCGATTTCCGCGTCGTCTCCGCGATCGCCGAGCTCAGCCCGGATCGCGAAGGCTTCTACGTGACCTTCACGATCGAGGAGGGCGAGCGCTACCGCTTCGGCGGCATCGACGTGTCGTCCCAGCTTCGCGATCTCAAGGTCGAGGACCTGAAGTCGCGCGTGCGCACCAAGGAAGGCTCCTGGTACGACGCCGACCTCGTCGACGGGACGGTGACCGCCCTGACGGAGTTCGCGGGCTCGGCAGGCTACGCGTTCGTCGAAGTGCGTCCGCGCGTGCAGCGCGACCGCGAGGCGCGCACGGTCTCGATCGTCTACGAGATCCAGGAAGGCCCGCGCGTCTATGTCGAGCGCATCAACATCGTCGGGAACGTCCGCACGGTCGACAAGGTGATCCGCCGCGAAGTGGCGCTCGTCGAGGGCGACGCGTTCAACACCTCGAAGATGCGCACCAGCCGCCGGCGGATCCAGAACCTCCAGTTCTTCGATCGTGTCGAGGTGACGAACGTGCCGGGCGAAAGCCCCGACCGCACGGTCGTCAATGTCGAGGTCAACGAGAAATCGACGGGCGAGCTTTCGTTCGGCATCGGTTTCTCGACGGCTGACGGCCCGTTGCTCGACGCGTCGATCCGCGAACGCAACCTTCTCGGCCGCGGCCAGGACATCCGCATCGGCGGCACGCTTTCAGGGCGCCGCAACCAGATCGATCTCAGCTTCACGAGTCCGTATTTCCTCGACCGCAACATGTCGGCCGGGTTCGACGTCTTCCACATCAAGCGGGATTTCCAGCGCGAAGCCGGCTACGATTTCCAGTCGACCGGCTTCGTCGTGCGCAACGGCTACGCGCTGTCGGAATACCTCAAGCAGCAGGTCCGCTATACGCTGCGCAGCGACGACATCACGTCGGTCAATCCTCTCGCCAGTTCGATCATCCTCGACGCCCAGGGCGCCGTCCTGCAGTCCGGCTTCGGGCACACGACGACGTTCGATCGGCGCGACGACTCGTACGATCCCACCGACGGTTATGCGATCAAGCTCAGCAACGACGTCGCCGGCGTCGGGGGCGACGCGAAGTTCCTGAAATCGTCGCTCGCGGGCCAGTACTATTATCCGATCGCGCCGGAATACGTGTTCGCGCTCGTCGGCGAAGTCTCGAACATCTTCGGCTATTCGGGCGATGTCGTGCGTCTGCAGAACCGTTTCCAGCTCGGCGGCGACAATTTCCGCGGCTTCCGGACGCAAGGTCTCGGTCCGCGCGACCAGGCCACCGGCAATCCGCTGGGCGGCAACATGCTTTATTCGGGCTCGGCGGAGCTCCAGTTCCCGACCGGCATGCCGCGGGAATTCGGCTTGCGCGGCACGTTGTTCAGCGATTTCGGCTCGCTGTCGAAATTCGACCGCCCGCCCGCCGGGCGACCGGGCGCCACGGCGACGGTGGACGATTCGAGCCAGGCGCGCGTGTCGATCGGTACGGGGCTCAACTGGCGCTCGCCGTTCGGCCCCGTCCGGATTTCTCTCGCCAAGGCGATCATCAAAGAGGAATTCGACCGGACCGAGCTGTTCCGTTTCTCTTTCGGTTCGCGATTCTAGGTCCTGAAGGAATGCAGAAAATGATCATCCGACCGGTTCGTGCGGCCTTCGCGCGATTCCTCGCCGTTGCAGGCATCGGCTTCGTCGTGTTCGCGATTTCGGCGGCGCAGGCGCAGCAGCCGACGACGCCCCGGCCAGCACCCGCCCAGCCGCGCGCGCAGCCGGCCGCCCCGGCCGCCGCACCGGCATTGTCGACGGAGCTTCCGCCCAAGGGGACGCCCGTCGTCTTTTTCGACGTCGATGCCGTGATGCGCACTTCGACTGCCATGCAGAACATCAATACCCAGGCCGAGCGCCAGCGCAGCGCGCTGCAGGCGGACGCGACGCGCCAGGAAGGCGATCTGCGCAAGGCGGAGGAAGACCTGTCCAACCAGCGCAACGTGCTGTCGGCGGACGCGTTCACCCAGCGGCGCCGCGATTTCGAGAACCGGGTGGGGACGGTCCAGCAGCAGCTGCAGACGCGCCGCCGGAATCTCGAGCAGAATTACAGCGATACCGCCGCCCGCGTGCAGCAGGCCCTCACCGAGAGCGTGATCGAAGTGATGAACGAGCAGGAGTACCAGATGGTGATTCCCAACACGTTCATTTTCGTCGCTCGTTCGGCACTCGACATTTCAGGCGAGGTTTCCCGCCGCCTGAACCGTCGGTTGCCGACGGCATCGATGCCGAACTGACCGTCGGGCGATGGCGGACCGGCGCTTCCATCGCCATGCCGGCACCCTCCGTCTTGCCGACATCGCAAGGATAACGGGCGCAGAGCCGCCCGCCGGCAGCGATCCGGACAGGCCGTTCGACGACGTGCGCGCCCTCGACGATGCGGGCCAGCAGGACGTGACGTTTCTCGAGAACCGGAAATATCTGGCGGCGCTGTCCCGGACCAAGGCCGGCGCATGCCTTATCCATCCTTCGCTCGCCGGACGCGTTCCGGCCGGCTGCATGGCCCTCGTGACGCGCAACGCCTATCGGGCCTATGCCCTGCTGGCGGCCGCATTCCATCCGCCGCCGCCGCCGCCGTCGGGCGTGCATGCAAGCGCGCATGTCGATCCGACGGCCGTTCTGGAGCCCGGCGTTTCGATCGGTCCGAATGCCGTGATCCTCGCAGGCGCACGACTGGGCAAGGACGTGCGCATCGGCCCCGGTGCTACGGTCGGCGAGAATGTCGAGCTGGGCGAGGGCTGCTCCGTCGGTTCCAACGCGTCGATCAGCCATGCCGTCGTCGGCGCGCGGACGAACATCTATCCGGGTGCGCGGATCGGGCAGGACGGCTTCGGGTTCGTGCCCGATGCGGCCGGGCACCTGAAGGTGCCGCAGCTCGGCATCGTGCGCATCGGCAACGACTGTGAGATCGGCGCCAACAGCTGCATCGATCGCGGCAGCGCTTCCGATACCGTCGTCGGCGACGGCACATGGATAGACAATCTGGTGCAGATCGGGCACAACGTGAAGCTCGGTCCCGGCTGCGTGATCGTGGCCCAGGTCGGCATTTCGGGGTCGACCGAGCTTGGTGCGCTGGTCCAGGCGGGCGGACAGGCAGGCCTGTCGGGCCACCTCAGGATCGGCGACGGGGTCAAGATCGTCGCGCAGTCCGGCGTGCATCGCGACATCGAAGCCGGCGGCATCGTGGGCGGTTCGCCGGCGGTGCCCGTCGGAGAATGGCGGCGCCAGGCCGCCGCATTGCGCCGGATGGTGCGCAACGAAAAACCGGAAGACGGCGAGGGGGATACGTGAACGAAGCCAATCCGCAACCGCCGGAGACCGGCGAGACGATCGAAGTCCTGCGGATCATGGACATGATCCCGCATCGATATCCGTTCCTGCTGATCGACCGGGTCGTCGAGGCCATCCGCGACAAGAGTGCCGTCGGCATCAAGAACGTGACGATGGGCGAACCGTTTTTCCAGGGACATTTCCCGGGACGGCCGATCATGCCGGGTGTCCTGATCGTCGAGGCCATGGCGCAGACGGCGGGCATCCTCGTCGTCCACACGCTCGGGCCGGAATCGGAAGGCAAACTCGTCTACTTCATGACGATCGACGAAGCGCGCTTCCGCCGTCCCGTCACGCCGGGCGACCAGCTGCGCATCCACGTGACGAAAGAGCGCTCGCGCGGCAACGTCTGGAAGTTCGTCGGCGAGGCGAAGGTCGACGGCGTGCGCGTGGCCGAGGCCACGTTCTCGGCGATGATCGTGGACCGGTGATGGATACGGGAATGGCCCAGGACGAGACTTTCGTCCATCCGTCCGCGATCGTCGAGCCGGGCGCCACGCTCGGCAAGGGCGTCCGGGTCGGGCCGTTCTGCACCGTGGGCAAGTCGGCCGTGCTGCACGACGGCGTCGAACTCATCAGCCACGTCGTGATCGCCGGCCAGACCGAGATCGGCGCGCGCACGAAGATCTACCCGTTCACGTCGCTTGGCCACCCGCCGCAGGACCTGAAATACAAGGGCGAGCCGACGCGACTGCTGATCGGCGAAGACAACATCATCCGCGAACACGTCACGATGAACCCCGGTACAGCCGGCGGGAAGTTCCTGACGCGCGTCGGCTCGCGCTGCCTGTTCATGGTCGGCGCGCATGTCGCGCACGACTGCATGGTCGGCGACAGCGTCGTCATGGTGAACAGCGCCACGCTGGGCGGCCACGTGAATGTCGGCGATTTTGCGATTCTCGGTGGCATCTCCGCGATCCACCAGTACGTGCGCATCGGCAAGCACGCGATGATCGGCGGCATGACCGGCGTGGAGGGTGACGTCATCCCCTACGGCCTCGTGATGGGCGACCGGGCGCGGCTGCAGGGCCTCAACATCATCGGTCTCAAGCGTCGCGGATTCAGCCGCGAGCAGATCCACGACCTGCGCACGGCCTACCGGCTGCTGTTCGCCCAGGAAGGCACGATGGCCGAGCGTCTCGAGGACGTCTCGTCGATCTACGGCAAGGCCGCGGCGGTGCTGGAGATCGTCGATTTCATCCGCGGCGCCAACAACCGCGCGATCTGCCTGCCCAAAGCCGACGCCACCTTGTGAGCGGAGCACTCGCCAGCCCCGACCGGGCCGCGGCGGGGCACCGGAAGCTCGCGATCCTCGCCGGCGGCGGCACGTTGCCCCGGGCACTTGCCGACGCGGCACTGGCGCAGGGCCGGCCCGTCCATATCCTCGCCTTTGCCGGCTTTTGCGAGCCTTCGACCTATGCCGGCCTGCCGCACGACATCGTGCCAATCGCGAAGGTCGGCCGGCTGTTCGACCGCATGCGGGCCGCCGGCTGCGCCGATGCGGTGCTTGCCGGTCCGGTACGGCGACCGGGCCCGTCGCAGCTCGGCTGCGATCTTGTCGGCTTCATCACGCTGCTGCGGTTGCTGCCGGTCTGGGCGGGCGATGCGTCGCTTCTGTCGCGCATCCTCGAGATCATCGAGGCCGAAGGCTTCCGCGCGCTTGGCGCCCACGAGATCCTGCCGGCGCTGCTCGCAGGTACCGGTGTCATGGGACGGCACGTGCCGGACGAAGCGGCCCTTGCCGATATCGCCGCGGGCATGCGGGCTGCCCGCGCGCTGGGACGTCGCCAGCGCGGCCAGGCCGTGATCGTGCGCGACGGGCGCACGCTGGCCGAGGAGGGGCGCAAGGGGACTTCCGCCCTGCTGGACGCCGAGGCACGCGGCGCCGTGCTCGTGAAGGCGGCGATGCCAGGGCAAGACCGACGTGTCGACCTGCCGACGATCGGGCCGGAAACGGTGACGCAGGCGCGCCGGGCGGGATTGCGCGGGATCGCGGTCGAGGCCGGCGAAGCGCTGGTGCTGGATCGTGCCACGACTGTCGCCGCAGCCGACGAGGCCGGCCTGTTCCTGTTCGGCGTGCAGGCGCCATGACCGGCCCGTCCGTCTTCCTCGTCGCGGCCGAGCCGTCAGGCGACAATCTCGGCGCCAAATTGATGGCGGCTTTGCGGCGCGCGACCGGCGGCAACGTCCGCTTTGCCGGCATCGGCGGCGAACGCATGGCGGGCGAGGGGCTCGAGACGCTTTTCCCGATCGCCGACCTGTCGGTCATGGGAATTGCCGAGGTGCTGCCGCGCCTGCCAACGATCTTCGAGCGGATCCGGCGCACCGTGGCCGCGATCCGCGCCGCGCGCCCGGATGTCGTCGTCCTGATCGACTCCCCCAGCTTCGGCCTGCGTGTCGCCGACCGTATCCGCGATACCGGCATTCCGGTCGTCCAGTACGTGGCGCCCCAGCTCTGGGCATGGCGCCCGGGCCGGGCAAAGAAGCTCGGCCGGCGGGTCGACGCGATCCTCGCGTTGCTGCCCTTCGAGCCGGAATTCTTCGCCGGTCTTGGCCTAGCGTGCGTCCATGTCGGGCATCCGGTCCTCGAAGACGTGCTGGCCGATGGCAGTGCCAGGGATTTCCGCGCCCGCCATTCGATCCCGGACGGCCGGCGTCTGGTGATGGTGATGCCCGGAAGCCGTGTCGGGCTTTTCAAGCGCATGGCGCCGGTCTTTCTCGAAGCCGCGCGCCTGCTGGCGAAGGGGCGCAACGATCTCGTTTTCGTGCTGCCGAGCGTGCGGAACACCGAAGCGCTTTGCGCCGGGCTGGCCGCCGCACTTCCCGGCACCACCGTGCGGATCGAAAGTGCCGCCGACAAGCGTGCCGCCTACCTTTCGGCCGACGTGGCGCTCAGCATCTCGGGCACCACGACGCTGGAACTTGCCGTCGCCGGCCTGCCGACCGTCGTGGGACACAAGGTCAACGCGCTGTCGGCTTTCCTTGCGCGCCGCCTGATCAAGGTGCCCTACGTCGCGATGCCCAACGTCATCGCCGGGCGGATCGTCGTGCCTGAGTTGCTGCAGGAAGACTGCACGCCGCAGCGCCTGGCCGGCGAGCTTGCGCGCCTGCTTGACGATCCGGCGGCGGCGGCGCGCATGCGGGCCGATCTCGCTTCGATCTGCGACGCGTTGGGAAATGCCGAGATCGCGAAGGGGCCGGGGCACCTGCCGTCGGACCGTGCCGCTTCAGCCGTGCTTGACGCGATCAGGCGCCCTGGTTGAACACCCGCGCGCGGTGCGCGCGGATGGCGCTTTCGATCCGGAGGGCGACTTCCAGAGCATTGCGCCCGTCTTCGCCCGAGACACGCGGCGGGAATTCGCCGCGGCACGCGGCAAGGAAGCTAGCCACCTCGGATTTAAGGTCGTCCCCGTCGGGATATTCCTTCTCGACGCGGTCGATGGGCGGCATTCCCGGCGTGGCGCTTTCGCCAAGCCCGCGGGTCAGCGCCACGAGCTTGCGTTTGGCAAGGTCGATCGACACGTAGCATTCGTGCCCGAAGATGCGCATGCGCCGTTCGGTATTGAGGCTGACGCGGCTGGTCGTGATGTTGGCCACGCAGCCGTTGGCAAAGCCCAGGCGGACATTGGCGATGTCCTCTTCCTGGGTCACGACCGGCGTGCCGACGGCCATCACGCTTTCCACCGGGGCCCGCACCAGGGCGAGCACGAGGTCGATGTCGTGGATCATCAGGTCGAGGATCACCGACACGTCGGTCGCGCGCGGCGAGAAAGCGTGGATCCGGGCTGCCTCGATATAGAGCGGGCGATCGACATAGTCGGCCACGCCGAGCCGGTCGAGCAGGAAGCGCTGGAGATGGCCGACCTGCAGCACGACGCTCTTGGTTCGCGCGGCAGCGATCAGCCGGTCGGCCTGTTCGACGGTTTCGGCGATCGGCTTTTCGATCAGCACGTGGATGCCGGCTTCGATCAGCCGGTGCGCCACGTCGAAATGCAGCACCGTCGGCACGACGACCGACACGGCGTCGACCTTGCCGACGAGTTCGCCCACGTCGGCGAAGCCGGCGACCTTGTGCTTGGCGGCGATGGCCTCGCGCGATGCCGGGTTCGGATCGACGATCCCGACGAAGTCGGAGTCCGGCAGGGCGGCATACTTGTCGGCGTGATAGCGGCCGAAATGGCCGCCGCCGACCACGGCGGTGCGGAGCTTGCGCATGGCTGCTAACTACATGGTTTTGCGCACTGGCGCAAAGCCCCCGGCAGCGGCATTCTGGGGGCTCAGGAAAGGGAGACCGCCATGGACGACGCCCGCGCGCCCGCGACCGAATTCCGCATGCTCCACACGATGATCCGGGTCTTCGATCTGGACAAATCCATCGATTTCTATTGCGCCAAGCTCGGCATGAGCCTGCTGCGCCGCAAGGACTATCCGGACGGGAAATTCACGCTCGCCTTCGTCGGCTACGGGGACGAGGACAAGAATGCGGTGATCGAGCTCACCCACAACTGGGGGCACGCGCCCTACCAGATCGGCGACGGGTTCGGGCACATCGCGCTGGGCGTCAAGGACATCTACGGCACGTGCGAGAAGCTCGCGGCTGCCGGCGCCAAGATCCCGCGCCCGCCCGGCCCGATGAAGCACGGCACGACGGTCATCGCGTTCGTCGAGGATCCGGACGGCTACAAGATCGAGCTGATCCAGAAATAGACCTAGTTCCAGTAGACCGCCGCCGCGATCAGGGCGACCAGCAGCGGTCCCGCCGAGATCTTCAGCAGGCGCAGGATCGTCGGGCGGTTGTCGTTGGCGGCCGGCGGCAGGCGCCGGCGGCCGAGCAGGGACGTGCGCGCACCCCGCACCGAGGTCTGCGGCGCGGTCGGTTCACGCAGGGAACCTGTCCCTTGCTTGGCCATGTCGTCCGCCTCCCTGACGGAACTGGAACGTCGTCGCGCCTTCAGGCGCGTTTTTGGATCGGCACGAAGGGCCGCTTGGCGGCACCCGTGTAGAGCTGGCGCGGACGGCCGATCTTCTGTTCGGGATCCTCGATCATCTCGTTCCACTGCGCGATCCAGCCCGTGGTGCGCGCGAGTGCGAACAGGGCCGTGAACATCGCGACCGGGAAGCCCATGGCCTTCAGGATGATGCCCGAATAGAAGTCGACGTTCGGATAGAGCTTCTTGGAAACGAAGTATTCGTCCTGCAGCGCGATGCGCTCGAGTTCGACCGCGATCTCGAGCAGCGGATCGGTGACATGGAGTTCCGCGAGGACTTCCTTGCAGGTCGCGGCCATCACCTTGGCGCGCGGATCGTAGTTCTTGTAGACGCGGTGGCCGAAGCCCATCAGGCGCACGCCCTCGTTCTTGTCCTTCACGCGCTTGATGAACTCGGGGATCTTGTCCTTGGTGCCGATCTCGGCAAGCATCTTCAGCACGGCTTCGTTGGCGCCGCCGTGGGCGGGGCCCCAGAGCGTGGCGATGCCCGCCGCGATGCAGGCGAACGGATTGGCGCCCGAGGACCCGGCCAGGCGCACGGTCGAGGTCGACGCGTTCTGCTCGTGGTCGGCATGCAGGATGAAGATCTTGTCCATCGCCTTGGCGAGGACCGGATTGACCTTGTACGGCTCGCACGGCACGCCGAAGGTCATGTAGAGGAAATTCTCGGCGTAGCCGAGGTCGTTGCGCGGATACATGAAGGGCTGGCCGATCGAATACTTGTAGGCCATGGCCGCGATGGTCGGCATCTTGGCGATCAGCCGGTATGAGGCGACCATCCGCTGGTGCGGGTCCGAGATGTCGAGGCTGTCGTGATAGAAGGCCGAGAGTGCTCCGACCACGCCGCACATGACGGCCATCGGATGCGCGTCGCGCCGGAAGCCCGAGAAGAAGCGGTTGATCTGCTCGTGCAGCATCGTGTGGAGCGTGATGTCGCGCTCGAACTTCTTCTTTTCGGCAGCGTTGGGCAGTTCGCCCTTCAAGATCAGGTAGGCGACTTCCATGAAATCGGAATGATCGGCCAGTTCCTCGATCGGATAGCCGCGATGCAGCAGGACGCCGACATCGCCGTCAATGTAGGTGATCTTCGACTTGCAGGCACCGGTCGAGGTGTAGCCCGGATCGTAGGTGAAGAACCCGGTGTCGCCGTAAAGCTTGCGCACGTCGATGACCTGCGGGCCGACCGACCCGGACAGCACCGGCATGTCGTATTTCTTGCCGGTATTGTTGTCGATCAGGGTGACGTTGGGGCTGGACTGGGTCATCGGGGCTCTCTTGCTCGGGCCTTCGCAGGTGCGATAAAGGTTATTGGAGCTTAGGGCGGGGGTTTTGGCAAGACATCCGTCTGTGACCGCGAGGGGGCCCTATCCCGCTCCGCCCAGCGCGTCCGATATGCGGCCAAGTGCCTCATCCCGCCCGAGAATTGCCATTACCTCGAAGATCGGTGGCGACGTGCCCTGGCCAGACAGCGCCGCACGCATCGGCTGTGCCAGCGCCCCGAGCTTGGTGCCGGTGCGCTCGGCAGCCTCGCGCAGGAGCGCTTCGAGGGAAGCAGCCTCCCACACCGGTGCCGCCGCGAACAGTTCGTGGGCCGATTTCAGGTGTGCAAGACCGTCGCCGGCGAGGTGCTTGCGCGCCGCCTCGTCGAGCGCGATGGGACGCGCGCGGACATAGAAGACCGCGGCGTTCGCGAGTTCGAGGAGCGTCTTGGCGCGCGCCTTGAGCCCGCCCATGCCGGCGACGAGGCGAGCACTAGCGGCCGCGTCGACCTTCTGTCCGGCCGCCTTCTCGATCAACGGCAGGGCCGCCTCGACGAGCCGCGCGTCGTCGGTATGGCGCATGTAGTGGCCATTGAGGTTGTCGAGCTTCTTGAAGTCGAAACGCGACGGGCTGCGGCCGACGCCGTCGAGATCGAACCACTCGATCGCCTGCGCGGTCGGGATGATCTCGTCGTCGCCATGCCCCCAGCCCAGGCGCAGCAGGTAGTTGCGCATCGCCTCGGGCAGGTAGCCCATGTCGCGATAGGCATCGACCGCAAGCGCCCCGTGCCGCTTGGAGAGCTTGGCACCGTCCGGGCCATGGATCAGCGGAATGTGGGCATAGACCGGGACCGGCCAGCCGAGCCGCTCGATGAGCTGCATCTGGCGCGCGGCGTTGTTGAGGTGGTCGTCGCCGCGAATCACGTGCGTCACGCCCATGTCGTGGTCGTCCACGACGACCGACAGCATGTAGGTCGGCGTGCCGTCGGCGCGCAGCAGGATCATGTCGTCGAGCTGCTCGTTCTTGACGACGACGTCGCCCTGCACCTTGTCGCGGATGATCGTCTCGCCGTCCTGGCGCGCCTTCAGGCGCACGACCGGCTTGATGTCGGCGGGGGCGTCCTTCGGGTCCCGGTCGCGCCACCGGCCGTCGTAGCGGATCGGCTTGCCGGCGGCCTTCTGGGCCGAGCGCATCTCCTCGAGGTCCTTCGGGCTGGCGTAACAGTAGTAGGCGCCGCCCTTGGCGAGCAGATCGAGGGCGACGGCCGCATGGCGATCCATCCGCGCGAACTGGTGGACGACTTCGCCGTCCCAGTCGAGACCGAGCCACTTCATGCCGTCGATGATCGCCTCGGTCGCCTCGGGCGTGGAGCGGGCACGGTCGGTATCCTCGATGCGCAGGCGGAACTCTCCGCCGGTGTGCTTGGCGAACAACCAGTTGAAGAGCGCCGTGCGGGCACCGCCGATATGCAGGTAGCCGGTCGGCGAGGGAGCGAAGCGGCAGACGGGTTTCGTGGTCATTTTTTGCGTCGGACTTTGCGGATGGAGAAGGGGCGGAAGACAGGCGCTTTTCCTATCACGCGCCCCTGTTGCTGCACAGCGGAGATCGGCCATGGCGGGTTGATGGAAAGCGGCATTCGCGGTACATCTTTAGATTAAACACACGATCCGCGAGACATCTCCCGAATGCATCCGACCGATGCCGCGCCTTTCCTGCCACCCGGCAGGGCGGACGCGGCATCGGGGTTCTGGCTTCGTACGCGCGAGACCGAACAGGTGCGGCTCGTCCTGTGGCTGCCTGTGCTTCTGGCGATCGGGATCGGGCTCTATTTCTCGTTGCCGGTCGAACCGGAAAGCTGGATCGCGCCGGCATTCCTGGCGGTCGCCGCCACGTTCGGCGCGGTTGGCCGCGCGGTCAGCACCGTGCGTGCATTGGCGGCCATCCTCGCGGCACTGGCGCTCGGATTCGCGCTGGCGCAGATGCGGGCGCACGACGTCGCTGCCCCGGTCGTCGAGCGGCGGATTGGGCCGGTTGCGGTCTCGGGTCGTGTCGTGACGGTCGAGCCGCGCGCCGACGGCGTGCGCATCGTTCTCGACCGGCTCTCCATCGCCGGTTTCGTGCCCGCGCGCACGCCCGAAACAATCCGCCTGAAGCTCGACGATGCGGGCGGCGTGCGCCCGGGCGACGACGTGCGGCTGGCGCGTGCATATCTTTCGCCGCCGCCTGCACCCAGCGCCCCCGGCGCGTTCGACTATGCAAGGCAGGCGTGGTTCGAGCGGCTCGGGGCCGTGGGCTACGCGCGCGGCTCGGTCGAGATCGTCGAGCGCTCGCGCGAGGCGGGCTGGCGCGTGCGCATGAACGCGCTGCGCGCCGCCGTCGTCGCGCGCATCGCGGCCACGCTTCCCGATCCCGCAGGCGCCATCGCGACGGCCTTGATCGCGGGCGAGCAGGGGGCCGTTCCGCCCGAAGCGCTTGCCGCATTCCGCGATTCAGGGCTCCAGCACATCCTGTCGATTTCTGGGCTGCATATCGGCATGGTTGCCGGGATCGTGTTCGCGGGCGTGCGCGTGGTGCTGGCACTGGTACCTGCCGCGGCGTTGCGCTGGAACACGAAGAAGATCGCAGCCGTCGCTTCTTTCGCCGCGATCACGTTCTACATGCTGTTCGCGGTCCCGAGCGTGCCCACGCAGCGCAGTTGGCTGATGACGTCCGTCGTGCTGCTCGCCGTGCTGATCGACCGGCGCGCGATCACGCTGCGGCTGGTCGCGTGGGCGGCCGGCGCCCTGCTGGTCGTGGGGCCCGAGAGCCTGCTGTCGGCAAGCTTCCAGATGTCGTTTGCTGCCGTGACCGCCCTCGTCGCGGCGTTCGAGGTGGCGAGCCGGCCGATGTCGCGCGCGCGTGTGCTGGCTGGGCCAGTCGGCCGCGCGGGCCTGTGGCTGGGCGGGACGGTCCTCACCTCGCTCGTCGCGGGCCTCGCGAGCGCGCCGTTCGCGCTCTACCACTTCAACCGCTTTTCCGCTTTCGGGCTCGTCGCCAATCTGCTCGCCGTGCCGCTGACCGGCATCTGGATCATGCCGTGGGCGGTGGCGGCCGGCCTGCTGTTCCCGCTGGGGCTGGAGGCTTGGGCGCTCGTCCCGATGGGCTGGGGGCTTAATGCGTTGCTGTGGATCGCCCGCTGGGTCGCAGGCTGGGACGGCGCCGTGGCGCTGTTCCCGAGCATGCCGGGCTGGGGGCTGGCGGCGATGGCGCTCGGGCTTGCCTGGCTGTGCCTGTGGCGAAGTGCCGTACGCCTTGCCGGCGTCGCTGCACTCGCCGCGGGTCTTGCGACGATCGGCACGCTGACGCCGCCGGACATCCTCGTGTCGGGCGACGGGCGGCTGATCGCGGTGCGCGATGCAGACGGGCGATTGCTGCTGTCGTCGGGCGGCGGCGACAAGTTCGCGCGCGAAACATGGCTGCGGCGCGATGGCACGGCCGAGCCGCCGGAGATCTGGCCGCGTGCGGGCCTCTCGCGCGACGGAACGCTCGACTGTCGCGCGGGGGCTTGCGTCTACAGGGCCGGTGGCCTGCAGGTTTCGATCGTGCGCGATGCGCGCGTGCTGCCGTCGGCGTGCGACGGCGCCGACCTGGTCATCGCGACGGTCTCGGTGCGCGCGGTCTGCCGGCGGATGGCGGGCCGCACGATCGACCGCTTCGACCTGCTGGAGGGCGGCGCGCACGCGATCTGGATCGCGGATGGGGCGACCCGCGTGGAAACGGTGCGCGAGTGGCGCGGTGCCCGGCCGTGGGTGCCCGATCCGCCGGTCCGCTTTTCAAGCAGGGTCGTGCGGGCGGAGCCGGGCGGAGAAAACTAGTGGAAGCGGCGCATCAGCCCGACGAGCTTGCCCTGCACGCGCACGCGGTCGGGGCCGAAGATGCGCGTCTCGTATGCCTTGTTGGCCGGCTCGAGCGCGATCGAAGCGCCGCGGCGGCGGAAGCGCTTGAGGGTGACTTCCTGCTCGTCGATCAGCGCCACGACGATCTGACCGTTTTCGGCGGTCTCGACCTTCTGGATCAGCACCGTGTCGCCGTCGAGGATGCCGGCTTCCATCATCGAATCGCCGGAGACTTCGAGCGCGAAATGGTCGCCGCGGCCCAGCATGGTCGGCGGAACATCGACGGTGTTCGAAGGGTCGCGCAGCGCTTCGATCGGAAGGCCGGCGGCGATGCGCCCGTAGAGCGGCAGCTTGACGACCTCGTCGGAGTTGGCGGCACTCGCGGCCCCGGGCAGCGTGCCGCGGAACTCGCCCTTGACGACCTGCGGACGGAAGGCACGGCTTGAGTCCGCCGCGACCGGCGGTGCCGCGACCAGCGTGGGGCCGGAGGCAGGCTTGTGGCCCTGGGCGTGGAGATTGTCGGGCAGGCGGACGACTTCGAGTGCCCGCGCGCGATGCGGCAGGCGGCGGATGAAGCCGCGTTCCTCGAGGCCGGTGATCAGGCGATGGATGCCGGACTTCGACTTGAGGCCGAGCGCGTCCTTCATCTCGTCGAACGACGGCGGCACGCCGGCATCGGCGAGGCGCTGATTGATCAGCAGCAGGAGTTCGTATTGCTTGCGGGTCAGCATGCGCGCACCTGTGTTTGGGGCCGTCGGCGGCCCCGCGAAGGGGGTGTCGGGATTCGCGTCGACCAGGGGGAAAACCCCAACCGGTCGCGGAAATCGTGGGGGGTACCCACAACATCTCGTAAACGAACCCGCAACAATCACGAACTGTTCTATTTTAGTTCGCGCATACCGTCAAGGCTTATCCACAACTGCAATTACAGGAGGATGACGTCGACCGGATCGCCGGCCTTTGCCGGCGGCGCGTCTGCCGGGCGGATCGCCAATGCATCGGCGCGCGCGAGCAGCGCGATCATGGAACTGTCCTGCTTGGTAAACGGCGTGGCGCGCAGCGTGCCGTCGGCGTCGCGCGCGATCGTGGCGCGCATGTACTCCTCGCGTCGGTCGTTGGCTTCGAGATCGCGGCCGAGCCGCGCGCGCACGGTGGCGGGTCCGGTCGCGCGCTTGCCGAGCATCGCGGCGATCGCCGGCCCGACGAACAGCACGGCGCACACCAGGCTCGACACCGGATTGCCGGGCAGGCCGATCAGCGGCACGTCGCCGAAGCGCCCGAACATCAGTGGCTTTCCCGGCCGCATGGCGATCTGCCAGAAATCGAGCTTGAGGCCGGCAGCACCCAGTGCTGCACGCACCAGGTCGTGGTCGCCGACCGAGGCGCCGCCGGTCGTCACCAGCAGGTCGCAGCCGCGCGCGCCTGCGGCGATCGCCTGCAGCGCCTGTTCGTTGTCCGGTGCGATGGGCAGCACGACGGGTTCGCCGCCGGCCTGCGCCACGAACGCCGCAAGGGCGGGCCCGTTCGACGAGACGATCTGCCCGGGGCCGGGCGACGTGCCGGGCAGCACGATCTCGTCGCCGGTTGAAAGAATTGCCACGCGCGGGCGGCGGCGGACCTCGAGCCAGGCGTGGTTGGTCGCGGCTGCAAGGCCGATATGACGCGCGTCGAGCGTGGTCCCCGCCGCGATCGCGAGATCGCCTTCCTTGAAATCGAGACCGGCGGGCCGCACATAACGCCCGACAGGCTCGGACTGGCGCGCGACGATGCGCTGGCCATCGGCATCCGCGTTTTCCTGGATCAGGATCGTGTCCGCGCCATCCGGGACGACGGCACCGGTGAAGATGCGCACGCACTGCCCGGGACCGACCGTTCCCTTGAACATGTGGCCGGCGGGTGCCGTGCCGATCATCGTCAATGTCGCGGGCGCCGTGGCGACGTCGGCGGCACGCACCGCATAGCCGTCCATCGCCGAGACCGGCAGCGGCGGCTGCGTCAGGCGGGCGCGCACGTCGGCAGAAAGGGTTCGGCCATGCGCCCGGGCGAGCGCCACGGTCTCGCCGCCCAGCGGGGCGAAGGCGGAAAGGATCCGGGTGCGGGCTTCTGCGACGGGGATCATCTTCGTCAACCCTGACTGAAGGTGCCCGACTTGCCGCCTTCCTTGTGGACGAGCCGGATGTCGCCGATGCGCATGCCGCGGTCGACCGCCTTGCACATGTCGTAGACCGTGAGGGCGGCGACGGCGACGGCCGTCAGCGCCTCCATCTCCACGCCGGTCTGGCCCACGAGCTTGGCCGTGGCCTCGATCTCGATGGCGCCGGCGGCCGTGTCGGCGCTGAGTTCGACCTTGACCGAGGTGAGGGCGAGCGGATGGCAGAGCGGGATCAGCTCACTCGTCTTTTTCGCGCCCATGATGCCGGCGAGCTGGGCCACGCCAAGCACGTCGCCCTTCTTGAAGCCGCGCGCCTCGATCATGCGCAGCGTTTCGGCCGCCATCGTCACGCGGCCGCGCGCGACGGCGACGCGCCGGGTATTCGCCTTGTCCGCGACATCGACCATCACGGCGTTGCCGGCCGCGTCGAAATGGGTGAGGCCGCTCATGCGCGCATCCGTTCGCGCGTCAGCAGCGCGCTTGTGGCCGCGGCGACGTCGGCTTGCAGCATCAGGCTCTCGCCGACCAGGAACGCGGCGGCGCCCGCTCGCTCGAGCCGCGCCACGTCGGCCGGGCTCTTGATCCCGCTTTCGGCGACGAGCAACCGGTCGCGCGGCACGCGCGGGGCGAGGGCTTCGAAGGTCGCGAGGTCGACGGCGAGAGTCTTGAGGTTCCGGTTGTTGACGCCGATCATCGTCTCGTTGCCGTGAGCGCCCTGTGCGGGCAGTTTCAGCGCGCGGTCGAGTTCGGGCGCGTCATGCACCTCGGCGAGCACGTCGAGACCGAGATCGAGTGCCAACTCGCACAGGTCCTGGGCCGCGCAATCGTCGAGTGCGGCGAGGATCAGCAGCACGCAGTCCGCACCCAGCGCACGTGTCTCGCGGATCTGGTAGGGCTCGAGCGCGAAATCCTTGCGCAGGACCGGCAGGCCGACGGCAGCGCGCGCGGCCTGCAGGTATTCGTCCTTGCCCTGGAAATAAGGCTCGTCGGTCAGGACCGAAAGGCATGCCGCCCCGCCGGCGCGATAGGCCGACGCGAGCGAAGCGGGATCGAAATCCGCGCGGATGAGGCCGCGCGACGGCGAGGCCTTCTTGATCTCGGCGATCAGCGCCACGTCGCCGGCGGCGCGACGGGCGCGAAGGGCGCCTGCGAAACCGCGCGGCCGCGTCGCCTTGGCAAGGCGGGCTTCGAGATCGGCGTCCGGCACGGCGGCCCTGCGCGCGGCGACCTCGCGGCGCTTGTCCTCGCAGATGCGTGCGAGCACGTCGCTCATGCAGCCGACCGGTTCGAAATCTCGACCAGTGCCGCCATGGCTGCTTTCGCGGCACCGCCGTCGATCGCCTGTGCGGCCTTTGCCACGCCAGCCTTCAGGTCGCCGGCGGCCTGCGCCACGACGAGCAGGGCAGCCGCATTCATCAGCACGACATCGCGCAGCGGTCCCTTGGCACCGTCGAGGAGGGCGCGCATCGCCGTCGCGTTTTCCTGCGGCGTGCCGCCCTTGAGGTCGGCGGCGGTCGCGCGCGCGAGGCCCGCGTCCTCGGGCGCGATCTCGAACTCGCGCACCGACTTGCCGTCGAACTCGGCCACATAGGTCGGGCCGGTGGTGGTGATCTCGTCGAGCCCGTCCGAGCCGTGCACGACCCACGCGCGCCGGGAACCCAGACGCCCGAGTGTCTCGGCGAGCGGTGCGACCCATTTGCGCGCGAAGACGCCGACGAGCTGGCGCTTTACGCCGGCAGGATTGGAGAGCGGACCGAGCAGGTTGAAGATCGTGCGCGTGCCGACCTCGACGCGCACACCGGCGACGTGGCGCGTGGCGGAATGGTGGCGCGGTGCCATCATGAACCCGACGCCCGCCTTCGAGATCGCGTACTCGATCAGACGCGTATCGCAATCGATGTTGACGCCAAGTGCGGTCAGCACGTCGGCCGCCCCCGATTTCGAGGAGAAGGCGCGGTTGCCGTGCTTGGCGACCTTGAGGCCACAGCCCGCGACCACGAACGAGGTTGCGGTCGAGATGTTGAACGAGCCCGACGCGTCGCCGCCGGTGCCCACCGCCTCGACCGCGTCGTCGGGCGCCAGGATCTTGAGGGCCTTGCTGCGCATCGTGCGGGCGGCGGCGACGATCTCGTCGACGGTCTCGCCGCGCACGCGAAGCGCCATCAGGAAGGCGCCCATCTGCGCCGGCGTGGCGTTGCCCGACATGATGATCTCGAAGGCTTCGGTCGCTTCGGCCTCGGACAGGCGATGGCCGTCGGCAACTCGGGCCAGCAGCGTCTTCAGTTGGGTCATGTCGCCGGGCATCTTGCCGTCTCCGGTCGGGATCGTTGGGGCGCGATTTGCCGGCGCTTATAGCAGCAAACGCCAGCGCTCACAAAGCGTTGCGCGCCGCGTGGATCGCCTCGGCGAGCTGGGCGTCCTGGACCCCGTGCGGGTCGATCACGCGTTCGGCCGGCATGGTGGCCGTCACCGTGGTGCCCTTGCCGGGCAGGGACTGCAAGGTCAGCGTGCCGCCGTGCATTTCCACGATCGCCTTGGTCAGCGGAAGGCCGAGGCCCGTTCCCTCGTGGCGGCGTGCGAGCGTGGATTCGATCTGGCGGAAGGGCTGGAGCGCGATCGGGATGTCCTGGGCGCGCATGCCGATGCCGGTATCCACGACGGTGATCGCGACGTCGCGGTTCGCCTGGCGGACCGCGTTCAGCGTGACCTTGCCGCCGGGCGGCGTGAACTTGATCGCGTTCGACAGCAGGTTGAGCAGGATCTGCTTGAGCTTGATGCGGTCGGCCCAGATTGCCGGAATGTCGTCGACCGACTGGATGTCGAGTTCGATCGTGCCGCGCTGCGCGCGTTCTGCCACGAGCCGGCCGCACGACGTGAAGACCTCGCCGAGGTCGACCTGCTCCTCGCGCAGGTTGGCCTGCCGCGCCTCGATCTTCGACAGGTCGAGGATGTCGTTGATCAGGGTCAGCAGGTGGCGGCCGGATTCGCGGATGTCGAGGGCGTATTCCTCGTACCGCGCGTCGCCGAGCGGGCCGAACAGCTTGTCGGTCATGATTTCGGCAAAGCCGATGATGGCGTTGAGCGGCGTGCGCAGCTCGTGGCTCATGTTCGCGAGGAACTGCGACTTGGCGCGGTCGGCGAGCTCGGCCATTTCCTTGGCCTGCCGCAGGGCGACGCCCGCGTTCTCGCGCTCGGTGATGTCGGTGAAGCTGGAAACCGAGCCGCCATCGGCGAGCGGGCGGCTGTCGACTTCGATCGTCCGCCCGTTTTCAAGCCGCTGGACGAGCTTCTTGGGCTCCCGCAGCCGGGCCGACGCCAGGCGCTCGCGCACGATCGCCTCGGCGCGCTCGGGCGTATAGTTGCCGAGCGCTATCGAGGCGCGCATCGTGTCCTCGAGCGTGCTGCCTTCCTTGATGCCGGCGTTCTCCAGCCCGTAGAGCTCGAGATAGCGCCGGTTGAACACGACGAGACGCAGGTCGGCGTCGTAGACGCACATTCCCTGCGCCATGTTCGATAGCGCCAGTTCGAGCTGCGCCTTTTTCATGTCCAGCTGCGTGCGCACGCTTTCCAGCGCCTGTTCGGCGACGACGCGGTCGGTGGCATCGAGGGCGATCCCCTCCCAGACGATGGCGCCGTCGGCCGCCTTGCGCGGCCGGCTGGTCAGCTCGAACCGTCGCCAGCTGCCGTCGGCTCGCCGCACGCGACCCGTCCATGTCATGCTGACCATGTCGCGCGCCGACCGTTCATACGCCTCGCGCAGCACCTGGAGATCGTCGGGATGGGTCGCCCGGCTCAGCGGCCTGCCGCGCTCGCGCACGCACGCGGCGGCCGATATGCCGAGCTGGGCCTCGATCGCGTCGCTCATCCACGTGATTTCGGCATGCCCTTTCGGGTCGCGTCGGCGCTGGAACACGATGCCGGGAATGTTCGCCACCAGCGTCTGGTATCGCGCGTCGGACATGCGGATAGAAGCTTCGCTTTCTTCCAGCCGCCCGAGATGGCGCGCGAGCGCCAGCATCAGGAAGATGAAGATCGCGACGACAAGAGCCGAAAAGGGCAGCGAAACGCGGATATTCTCGTTCCAGTCGGCGAGGTAGTCGTCCGCCGCGGTCCCCGCATAGACGATGTACGGCAGTCCCGGCACGGCGGAAAACGCGAATATGCGCTCGATCGAGTCGAACCCGGCGACGCGGGTGACGCCGATGTCGTTCGTCTCGACCGCGCGCAGGCCGGCTTCGAAGAACGGATGGCCCGTGAGCGGGACACCGAAGAACCGCTCGATCGGGGGCGTGCGCGCGACGACGGCGCCGCGCCTGTCGACGATGCCGAATGCGCTGCGCCGACCGAAATCCAGCCGGCGGTAGAAGCGCTCGAAAAAGCCGCGCGGCACTTCCGCGACGACGACGCCGCGCTGGCCGCCGCTGCCGTCGGAAACGGCCATCGCGACGCTGGCGCTCCATTGCCCGGTATCGGGATCGCGACGGGGCAGATCGACGAAGAACTCGCCCGGTTGCCGCTGGCGAAGCGTCTCCCAGAATCCGCGCTCGGCGTAGGATTCCGCCATCGACCCGAAGGCCGTGGTCGCGCGCACCTTGCCGGCGCCGTCGACGATCGTCAGGTGGAGGATCCGTCCGTCGATCCCGATATAGCGGCGCATCAGCGCTTCGAGCGCCGGCCGGTCGTTCCAGTCCGGCGCATCGCCGGCATCCGACACGACGGCCGCAAGCGTCACCGTGACGCCGACGAACGCCTGCTGCGCCTGTTCGGCGAGCAAGGCGACCAGGTTGCGCGTCTCGTGTTCGGCGTTGCGCGCCGCCTGATCGGCGCTCTGCTTGGAGCTGAACGCGAAAAACGCGAAGAACGCGATGCTGAGGCCGGCGGCGAGTGCCACGAGAATCCATTTGAACCGCGAATAGCCAAGCGACTCCGGACCGCGGCGCACCGTGGTCGAGGGAGGCTCGATCTTTGCCGGTTCAGCCGCCATCGGCACGCCGCGCCGACGCCGCCATTGAGCAGTTTTGGCCTTCGGCGCTGGCGCGGAATTCCTGGCCGCTGAAGCGCCCGTCGACGACCAGGGTCTGCGTGCCGACACGTGCGGTCGTCTTGATGCGCCCGTCCGGTTCCACGAACGCGTAGAAGCTGCCGACGGGTTGGCCGGGTTGCTCGACGCTGGTGAGTTCGCCCCGCGCCTCGCCGCGTCTCAGCGTCAACGCCAGTTCCGCCCGCAGGATGCAATAGGTGGGGCGGCCGGTTTTCTGGACCATCTCGCCGCGATAGGTGCCGTCGAGACCGGCGAGCGATACGGGCGCCGATCCGCCGAACCTGTCGCATCCGCCCAGCACGATGCATATGCCGGCGAAGGCAATGAAATGTCGGATTTTTCCGTCGGTTCTGTTGCCCACGCTGTGACCTGTCCGGACGCTTTGGATGATGTTCATTTTCAAGCCGCGCCGCTCCAAACGCAATGGCCGGTCCCTGCTTGACCTTCCAGTAAGGAAAGGGTTTAGACAGGATGCTCGATTCCTGGCCGGAATGCACGCCGGTCCTTCGTCTGGAGCGGAAAAATGAACATCGGAGAAGCCGCAACCCTTGCGGGCGTCACGACCAAGACGATCCGCTACTATGAGAGCGTGGGGCTGATCGCCGTCGCCGATCGGCGCGCCAACAATTATCGCGACTATGGCGATCGCGAGATTGCCGAGCTTCGGTTCATCCATCGCGCGCGCTCGCTGGGCTTTTCGGTCAAGGAGGTCGGCGATCTGCTCGCCCTGTGGCGCGACCGCAGCCGTGCCAGCCAGCAGGTGCGCGCACTTGCAAGCGCACACGTGAAGGAAATCCAGCGCAAGATCGCGGAACTGGAAGCAATGAAGCGCACGCTGCAGACGCTGATCGGCAAGTGCCACAACGACGAGCGTCCGGACTGTCCCATCCTCGAGGATTTCGCGGCAGGCGGGCCGGACTAGTCCGTGGTGCTGTTCGCGGCGAGGAACGGTTCGAGCAGCGGCCCCCAGACACGCGATCCGTTCCGGGCGAAGAAAAGCCCGTGTCCGTCCGTGCCGAATGCCGCGAGCATCCTCAATTCGGCGCGGCCGCCGGCCGCCACGAACGCTTCGTGCATCGCCTTCGAAATTTCCGGTGCGAAAAACGTGTCGTTGGCGGTGTAGATCCACAGCATCGGCGCGCGTGCCTTCGAGCCATAGAGGCCCGCACTCCGGACGAGCGCTGCCGGGCTGCAGTTGGTGTTGGCGCGTCCCTGCGCCCAGCCGCCGCGCCCGCCGGCGAAATTGACGAAGGCGGCGACCGTCTCGGGGTTCAAACTCGCCAACGCGATCGTTCCCCAGCCGCCGGCCGACTGGCCGACCACGATCGTGCCTTTCGGACGGACGAACGCGAGCGTCTGCAGATGGCGGACGGCGGCGTCGATGTCGGCCGCCGTCGCAAGGCCGCCGCGCGCGAAATCGGGATTGTCGCAGCGGCCGTAGTTTTCGGCCCATGCGCCCGCGTTTTCCCCATAGCCCCGGCGCAACGGGAACGCGACGACGTATCCGCGCCGCAGAAACCACGTCGCCACTTCGTGGGTGCAGGATGTCGGGGCCATTGCCGGCCGCTGCTCGGGTTTCGCCGGCGAGCCGTGATTGACGACGACAAGCGGAGCCCTTCCGGCGACATCCGGCCGGCAGACACGGATGGAGATGCGCTGGCCGTCGACTGGAACTGTGGCGGCAGATTCCACAAAGGCGGGGGCGGGTGCTTGGGCACAGGCACCTGCCGCAGCCAGACCGGAAGCGGCAAGCACGACACCGGCGAAGAGGATGCGTGGGGCCATGCGAAACCTTGAAGAAGGGCGAATCGCAGTATACTCCCGCCCATGAATTCCGTCGCTCGCAAGCCAACCCGCAGCTTCGCCCGGGATTTCGGGGTCGCGGCGCTGGTGGTCGTGCCGGTTGCCGCCGCGGCAGCCGCTGGCTGGCTCTATGTCGCAGGCGACGCGCCGCGTGGCCCGGTGCGGCCGGTCGCCGCCCTCGACTTTGAAGCGGCCCCGCCGCCGCCTAGGCAAGTGCCGCAAGTTGCAGCTTTGCCGGCAGGCGAGC
This sequence comes from Tagaea sp., assembly GCA_965279525.1. Classification (GTDB taxonomy): domain Bacteria; phylum Pseudomonadota; class Alphaproteobacteria; order CACIAM-22H2; family CACIAM-22H2; genus Tagaea. The sequence goes on from CBDIIB010000003.1 coordinate 585,317, forward strand.
CGGTGGTGCCGTATTTCGGCATCCGCCAGCCGTCCGGCGCAGCCGTGGCGAAGCTCGATGAGCCGCCGGTCCCGGCGCCTGCCCCGCCGCGCGCCGCCGTGCGCGCCTCGGATGCCGGGTGGGAGGCGAGGGCGCTGCGGCCGCCGGTCGTGCGTGCAGGCGCCTGGGTCGCGATCGTCATCGACGATCTCGGTCTCGATCGTATCCGCACCGCGCGCACCGCTTCGCTGCCCGGCCCGTTGACGCTGTCCTTCATGAGTTATGCCGGCGATGTCGGCGAGCAGGCCGCGGCCGCCAGGCAGGCCGGCCACGAAATCATGCTTCATATGCCCATGGAGCCGGAGGGCCGCGAGGACCCGGGACCGGGCGCGCTGTTCGTACGTCTGCCCGACGCCGACATCCGCGCGCGCGTCGCGGCCTCGCTCGACCGTCTGCCGATGGCCGTCGGCCTCAACAACCACATGGGAAGCCGGTTCACGCGTGACGCGCGCGCCATGCGCCCGGTGCTCGACGAGATCGCCGCGCGCGGCCTGCTGTTCGTCGACAGCCGCACGTCCGGTACTTCGGTCGCGGCGGACCTCGCCGCCCAGATGGGGATCGCGAGCGCCGGCAGGGACGTGTTTCTCGACAACGAACAGGATGCGCTCTATGTGCGCCGGCAGCTTGCCGAGCTGGAGCGGACGGCAAACCGGCGCGGCAACGCGATCGCGATCGGCCATCCGCACGAGGCCACGCTCGAAGCGCTTGCGGCCTGGATCCCGACGATGAATTCGCGCGGACTGCAATTGGTGCCCGTTTCCGCGATCGTCCGCCATCAGCGCCGCGATCCGACGGCACAACCCGCCATCGCGATGGGGCGACCGCTTGACGTTCCAGTACCGTCAAGCCGCATGATCCCGGTCCAGATGTCGGTACCGGTCGCGGCACGGCCATCGTCCGACCCGGCGCCGAGCTTTACCGGAGAGCCACCATGGAAGCGGTTTCCTATCGAGTGACGGGCATGACGTGCGCCGGCTGCGTGCGCGCACTGACGAATGCGGTGCTTGCCGGATCTCCCGACGCATCGGTCTCGGTCGATCTGCCCAAAGGCATGTTGACGGTTGCAGGCCCGGACGACGTGGCGGTGCGCCGCGCCGTCGAAGACGCCGGCTTCGGGTTCGTCGGGCGGTTCAAGCCGAACTAGTTCAAGCGATCGACGACGGACCGGTTGATCGTGACGCCATATCTCTGGCGCAGTGCCTGACCGTATTCGCTCGAGAGATCGCCGGCCATGTCGCGGCGAAGCTGGGTCCGCAGCTGCTCCATTCCGGCAACGTCGGCGGCCGGATCGGCGACGATGATTTCCTTCGTGCGGACGACGTACTGCCCGTCGATGCCGGCGGCGACGCCGAGTTCACCGGGCTTCTGCGCGAACAGCCGCGCCGCGACCTGGCTGGGGACGTTCGCCTGGTCGCCGGTGCGGGTCACCGCAGCGACGGCCTCGATGCGCAGATTCAGACGCAGGGCGGCCGCCTCCAGCGTCTCTCCCTTGCCGACGGCTTCGACGACTTCGCGTGCGCGCGCGACGGCGCGCTCCGCCTGGCGCTCGGCTTTCCACGCGGCGGCGACATCGTCCTTCACCGCGTCGAGCGGGCGGCGCTGGGCCGGGGTCACGGATTCGACGCGCACGATGTAGAACGGCCCCGAACGCGTCTCGATCAGCTGGCTTTCCCGGCCGGCGACCGTCTCGAACGCGGCACGCACGGCTTCCGGTGCTCCGGCAAACAGGCCGACAGGATCGCCGGCCGCATCCCGGCCGCGAGCGTCGAGTGCGGGAACCTTGACGACTTCGGCGCCTGCCGCTGCCGCTGCCTCGTCGAGCGAGCGGCCGCGCGTCACCTGGTCTTCGACCTTGTTGGCGACTTCGAATGCCTTGTCGGCGGCAAGGCGCCGGCGCAGCTCGGGTTCGATCTGGTCGCGCACGTCGGCAAGCCTGGCATCCGTGCCCGCTTCGATGCGGACCACTTCGATCACGTGCCAGCCGAACGCCGTCTTGACCGGGCCGACGACCTTGCCGACATCGGTCGCGAAAACGAGTTCTGCGATCGCCGGCAGCGTCTCCTCGCGCGTCACGAGGCCGAGGCCCACGCGATCGGCCGACTGGCCGGGCGTTTCGGCGACGACGGCATCGAAGCTCTTGCCGCCCGCGATCGCGGCGGCGGCGGCCGTTGCGGCAGCCTCGTCGGCGAAAAGCATCTGCTTCAGTTCGCGCTGCTCGGGCTTGTCGAACTCGCGCTTGCGCTGCTGGAACTCGTCTTCCAGTGCCCGCTCGTCGATCTGGATCGTGGCGGCCACGTCGGTGGCGCCGACGCGCACGACCGACAGCGTGCGAAGCTCGGGTGCGGTGAAGCGTTCGGCATTCGCCTCGTAGGTCCTGGCGAGATCGGCGTCGTTCGGCGTGCCGACATCGTCGAACGAACCGTTCGCGACATGGATCCGCTCGCCCGTGCGCTTCTCGTTGCGGTGGCGGTAGATCGCCTCGACCAGCGTTTCGGGCGCACGCACGCCGGCTTCGATCGCGTCGATCATCTGCTGGCGAACGATGTCGGCGCGTACCAGTTCTATGAAGCGCTGCTCGGTGAAGCCGTTTTCGTAGAGGACGCGCTGGAAGACGAAACGGTCGAACTGGCCGCCGGCGCCGCGGAACGACGGATCGCCGGCGATGCGTTGGCGCACGACGGCATCGCTGGCGACGAGCCCGAGGCGTGCAATCTCGGAATCGAGGGCCGCCTGGCCGGCTAGGCGGTCGACGGTCTGGTCGAGCACGCCGAACTGGCGCAGCAGGTTCTCGTCGACCTCGTTGCCGAGCATGCGCTTGATGCGGTCGCGCGCCTGGCGGTATTCGACGTCGAGCTGCTGGATCGCGATCTTGCGGTCGCCGACCTGGATGGCCGTGTCGTCGCCCGAGCGCAGGAACGCGTAGTCGCCGATCCCCCACATCGCGAAGCTCAAGATCAGCATGCCGAACAGCACCTTGAACACGGTGCCGGCGGCCTTTTCGCGGATGAACTGGAGCATGGCTGGGTTCGTCGTTTCCGGGGCTGGAGGCGAAAGGTGGGGGAGAATAGGGCCGGGGACGGCGCCCCGCAACCCTTGCGAAACGAGAGCTAAGGCCTTAATCGGGATGCAAGATCGCAAGGAGAATGCGCGCATGGCCGGGCCAAAACCGCTGATCGCCGGAAACTGGAAGATGAACGGCCGTCTCGCCGACGCGACCAAGCTTGCCGCCGCCGTGTCCGCGTTCGTGCGCGCGCTGCCGCCATCCTCGGCCGACGTCCTCGTCTGCCCGCCTTATCCGTTCCTCGGGCCCGTGGCCCAGACGCTCGCCGGCAGCCGCGTGCGGCTGGGGGCGCAGGACTGCCACGCCGAGGCGGCCGGCGCGTTCACCGGCGACGTTTCGGCCGACATGCTCAAGGATTTCGGCTGCAGCTTCGTCATCGTCGGGCATTCCGAGCGCCGCGCGATGCATGCCGAGACAGACGCGATCGTCCAGGCCAAGGCGAACGCGGTGCTCAAGGCCGGCATGACCGCGATCCTGTGCGTGGGCGAAACACTCGCCGAGCGCGACGAGGGCCGCACGATCCCGGTCGTGGCAGCACAGCTCGTCGGCTCGCTGCCGGCGAATTCGAACGCCGACAATCTCGTCGTCGCCTATGAGCCGGTCTGGGCGATCGGCACGGGCCGCACGCCGACGGCGGCACAGGTCGGCGAGGTGCACGGCGCCATCCGCGCCGGCCTTTCCAAAAAGTTCTCGGACGGTGCCAAGATGCGCATCCTCTATGGCGGGTCGGTCAACGGGCTCAACGCGCTCGAACTGCTCGCCATCGCGAATGTCGACGGGGCACTTGTCGGCGGCGCCTCGCTGCGCGCCGACGCGTTCGAGGCGATCACCAAGGCCGCACCGCGGCGTTAGGAGAGGGAAGATGGAACACGCAACGCTGGGCGGAATCCACGCGACGGTCGCCGAGTATCTCGACGGCCTCTACGAAGGCGATGCCGAAAAGCTCGCCGGCGTGTTCGATCCGGCAAGCTCGCTGACATTCCTTGTCGACGGAAAGGTCACGGTGCTGCCCTGTGCCCAGTGGCTCGCCAACGTGCGCGCGCGCCCCAAGCCGAAGGATGCAGGGCTGGAGCGCAAGGACCGCATCCTGTCGGTCGATCTCGCGGGGCCGGACATGGCGTTCGTCAAGCTCGCCTGCCAGATCCCGCCGCGCTTTTTCACCGACTATCTTTGCCTGCTGCGCGTCGACGGGCGCTGGCGGGTGGCGCAGAAGCTCTACACCACCCAGCCGCGGCCGTAGATCTAGGCCAGGTCGAAGACCAGCACTTCGCTCTCGGGTGCGAGACCCGTGAGCGCCAGCGCTTCGGCCTGCGACACGGCAGCCCCGTCGCCTTCCTTCAGCACGGTTCCCGCGACGTCGATGCTGCCGCGCGCGACCTGCACCCAGGCATGGCGGCCCTTGCGCAGCGTCAGCGCCGCCGACTTGCCGGCTTCGAGGATCGTCGCGTAGACCCGCGCGTCCTGGTGGATCTCGACCGAGCCTTCCGCGCCGTCCGGCGAAACGACGAGAGCAAGACGGTTGAGCTTTTCCGTCCGGTCGAAGGCACGCTGGGCATAGCGCGGCTTGTGGCCGTTGCGGTCCGGCAGCAGCCAGATCTGCAGGAAGTGGACGGGCGCATCGCCCGAGGGGTTGAACTCGGAGTGCATGATGCCGGTCCCGGCACTCATCGCCTGCACTTCGCCCGCGCGCAGCACCTCGCCGTTGCCCATCGAATCCTTGTGCTCGATGGCGCCTTCGAGAACGTACGAGACGATCTCCATGTCGCGGTGGCCGTGCGTGTCGAAGCCGGTGCCGGCGGCCACGCGGTCCTCGTTGATGACGCGCAGCGCCCGGAAGCCCATCTGGGCCGGGTCGTAATAGCTGCCGAACGAGAAGCTGTGGCGGCTCTTGAGCCAGCCGAAATCGGCAGGCCCGCGCATCTCGGAGGGGCGGACGACGATTTTCGGGGCGGTCATGGCGAGGTGTCCTTTCGGTTGGGGGATCTGATGACCGAAAAATAGGGTTGCCCGCATAGAACAACAATATACGCAATATCGTATTTATTGTTCGATAATGAGAAACAAATACCCAAAGGCCCTGTGCTGGATTTCCCGGGCGGTTCGCGATAGAACCCTGCTCCCTCCGTCGTCCCGAGAAAAGCCCGTCCGCCATGGCAACCGTTATCACCGTCATCCACCTCCTCGTCGCCCTCGCTCTCGTCGGCGTCGTGCTGATCCAGCGCAGCGAAGGCGGCGGGCTCGGCATGGGCGGCAGCTCGAGCGGCGGCATGGGCGGCTTCATGACCGCGCGCGGCACGGCCAACCTGCTTACCCGGGCGACGGCCATCCTGGCGGCCGCCTTCATGGTGACGAGCATCACGCTGGCCATCCTCGCCGGCGGCCACACCACCCGCGCCGTCGACCCGCTCGCCGGGCCGATGCCCACGCTCCCGGCCGTGCCCGAAGCGCCGGCCGCACCGGCACCGCCGGTCGCGCGCTAGAAAAACGCGTCCGACTCGGGGTTTATCCCGAAGTCGCGTCAATCCCGAAATTTCGTTCCGATTTGCGACCCGCGTGACGGTTCCGCTTGGGCGTAGCGGGGCGAGGGGTTATACGGGTCGCCCATGACGCGGTTCATCTTCATTACCGGCGGCGTGGTCTCCTCTCTCGGCAAGGGGTTGGCATCCGCGGCACTCGGTGCGGTCCTGCAGGCGCGCGGCTACAAGGTCCGCCTGCGCAAGCTGGATCCGTATCTCAACGTCGATCCGGGCACGATGAGCCCGTATCAGCACGGCGAATGCTACGTGACCGACGACGGGGCGGAGACCGACCTCGACCTCGGCCACTATGAGCGGTTCACCGGCGTGCCGTCGCGCCAGTCGGACAACATCACGACGGGCCGCATCTATTCGAACATCATCGCCAAGGAACGGCGCGGCGACTATCTGGGTGCCACCGTCCAGGTCATTCCGCACGTGACCGACGCGATCAAGGAGTTCGTCACCGCCGATCTGGGCGACGCCGATTTCCTGCTGTGCGAGGTCGGCGGCACGGTCGGCGACATCGAAAGTCTGCCGTTCCTCGAGGCGATCCGCCAGCTCGGCAACGAGCTGGGCCGCGAGCGCGCCTGCTTCGTGCATCTCACGCTCGTGCCTTGGATCGCTTCGGCGGGCGAGCTCAAGACCAAGCCCACGCAGCATTCGGTCCAGCAGCTCCAGTCGGTCGGCATCCGCTGCGACATCCTGCTGTGCCGCTCTGAGCACGATATTCCCGCCTCGGCGCGCAAGAAGATCGCGCTGTTCTGCAACCTGCGTGAAGAGGCGGTCATCCCGGCCCTCAACGCGCGCTCGATCTACGAAGTGCCGATCCAGTATCACCGCGAAGGCTTCGACCACGAGGTGCTGCGCCATTTCGGGCTACCGCAGCCCGAGCCCGATCTGGGGCGCTGGACCGAGATCGTGCGCCGCGTGACCCAGCCCGAGGGCGAGGTCGAGGTCGCGATCGTCGGCAAGTACACGAGCCTGCTCGACGCCTATAAGTCGCTGAACGAGGCGCTGGCGCATGGCGGCATTGCCAACAGCGTGCGCGTCAAGCTCAACTGGATCGAGAGCGAGACGCTCGAAGGCGACAACCCGAATTTCGACGCGCTCGACGGCGCCCACGCGATCCTCGTTCCCGGCGGTTTCGGCGAGCGCGGGGCGGAAGGCAAGATCCGCGCGGTGCGCTACGCGCGCGAGAAGAAGGTGCCGTATTTCGGCATCTGCTTCGGCATGCAGATGGCGTGCATCGAAGCGGCCCGCACGCTTTGCGGTGTCGCCAAGGCGAGCACGACCGAGTTCGGCCCCACGCCGGACCCCGTGGTCGGCCTGCTGACCGAATGGGTGCGCGGAAATTCGCTGGAGAAGCGCGGCGTCGGCGACAACATGGGCGGCACGATGCGCCTTGGCGCCTACGATTGCGATCTTGCCAAGGGCAGCATCGTCGCCGACATCTACGGCAAGTCGCGCATACAGGAGCGCCACCGGCATCGCTACGAAGTGAACATCAACTACAAGCCGATGCTGGAGAAGGCGGGGTTGCGCTTCTCGGGCATGTCGCCGGACGGCGAACTGCCGGAGATCGTCGAGATCCCCGACCATCCGTGGTTCGTCGGCGTGCAGTTCCACCCCGAGCTCAAATCCAAGCCCTTCGAGCCGCATCCGCTGTTCACGAGCTTCGTCAAGGCGGCAGTGACGCAGAGCCGTCTGGTATAGGATCGGGTCCATGACCCAGCCCAAGACTGTCCCGCTCGGCAATTTCGAGATTGCCAACAACAAGCCCTTCGCGCTGATCGCGGGGCCTTGCGCGCTGGAAAGCCGCGCGCATGCGATGGAGATGAGCCACGCGCTCGTCGAGCTGACGGGCAAGCTCGGTATCCCGCTCATCTACAAGACGAGCTTCGACAAGGCGAACCGCTCGTCCGTCGCGTCCGACCGTGGCATCGGCATGGAGAAGAGCCTGCCGATCCTCGCCGACATCCGCGAGAAATACGGCTGCCCGGTACTGACCGACGTGCACGATGCCTTGCAGTGCGCGCCCGTCGCCGAAGCGGTCGACGTGCTCCAGATTCCGGCGTTCCTATGCCGGCAGACCGACCTGCTGCTTGCCGCCGGTGCCACGGGCCGTGCCATCAACGTCAAGAAGGGCCAGTTCCTCGCACCCTGGGACATGAAGCACGTCGTCGCGAAGATCGCGAGCACGGGCAACGAGAAGATCCTGCAGTGCGAGCGCGGCGTGACGTTCGGCTACAACACGCTGGTGTCCGACATGCGGTCGCTGCCGATCATGGCGGAGAACGGCTATCCCGTCGTGTTCGACGCCACGCATTCGGTCCAGCAGCCGGGCGGGCAGGGGACTACATCGGGCGGCCAGCGCGAGTTCGTGCCCGTGCTGGCGCGTGCGGCCATCGCCATCGGTGTCGCCGTCGTGTTCATGGAAACGCACCAGGACCCGGACAAGGCGCCGTCCGACGGGCCGAACATGGTGCCGTTCAAGCAGCTTGGCGCCATCCTTTCGGAACTCAAGGAATACGACGCGATCGCCAAGCGGCGCGCGAACGCCTAGCGTTTCTTTTTCAGCATCGCCTTGAATTTCCGGTCGCGTTTCAGCGCCCGCTCGCGCTTCAGCGCTTCGCTCACGCTGTCGAACGCCTCGACATGGACGAGCTTCCACGGGCCCCGCCCGCGCGTGAACTTCGCCCCGCCCGGCTTCTCGCCGTTGTGCTGCGCCAGACGCCGTTCGACGTCGGTCGTCTGGCCGGTATAGACCGTGCCGCTTGCGTTCAGGATCGCGTAGACGAAGCGCATGCCGTCATACTAACGTCGTCCCCAACGAAAATAGGGGAGAGAAACATGGCCGAAGCCTTCACCGCGCGCGATCTTGCCAAGCTCGCGGATTACGACACGCCGACGATGTGCAACGCGCTGGAAGTGCTCGATCCGCGCTGGCGCACGTCCGGTTTCACGACGCGCCCGATGTATTGCCGCTATCCCGATCAGAAGCCGATCGTGGGTTATGCGCGCACGGTGCGCATCGCGTCGACCGAGCCCAACAAGCTGCAGGGGCAGGCCGCCAAGAAGGCGAAGCTCGAATATTACCAGTACATCGAGACCGGCGGCCCGCGTCCGTCGGTGTGCGTGCTGCAGGATCTCGACGGCGACCGTGCGGGCTTCGGCGCCTATTGGGGCGAGGTGCAGTCGAACATCCACAAGGGTCTGGGCTGCCTTGGCTGCGTGACCGACGGATCGATCCGCGACACGCATGTCTGGGCCGACGGCTTCCAGGCGCTGTCGGGTTCGGTCGTGCCGGCGCATGCGTGGGTCCACGCCGTCGATTTCGGCGGCGAAGCCAGCGTCTTCGGCATGCGCGTCAAGTCGGGCGACATCATCCATGCCGACCGCCACGGTGCCGTGATCGTGCCGCCGGAAACGGTCAAGGCGCTGCCGGCGATGATCGACAAGCTGGTGCGCCGCGAGATGGTGATCATCGGTGCGGCGAAGAAGAAGGGCTTCACGGCTTCCAAGCTCGCCAAGGCGATCGCCGAGTCCGAGGATATCCACTAGCGCGCGTAGACGGTTTCAAGCGCCACGCCCGGGGCGACGACGCCAAGCAGCTCGTCGGCCTGGGCGGCGTGCGCGATGGCGCTGCCGCGCGCGACCAGCACCGCCCGCACGATGGGGATGCGCCGCTTGCCGGCAAGATCGCGCAGGATCAACGCGGACTGCAGCGGGGCAAGGCTCGGGTTGTAGGCCGCGTTCTCGGCATAGCGGCCGGTGACGACATCGTCGTCGGCGAGTTGCAGGGCGATGCCCGCATGGCTGCGCGTATGGGGCGCGTACGAAGCGCACGCCGCGTTGCGCGCCGCCTCGACGAGCGCGTCACCCTTGCAGGATAGCCGCGCGGGGCGCGTCGACATCGACCCGCCGGCAAAGCCCAGATCGGCCGGCCCGAACGCGTCGGGCAGCAGGATCGCGAGGCTGCGCTTGCGCCGACCGACGATCACCGAAAACGGGCGTGTGCCGCGCGCAAGCGTCTCGTGCAGGAACTGGCGGCAGTGGCCGCACGGCATGGCCGTGACGGCAAGGGCGGCGATCCCCGTCTCGCCGTGGTGCCAGGCATTCGCGAAGGCCGCCTGCTCGGCATGCACCGATTGGGCGATGGCGGCACCCGGAAACTCGATGTTGCCGCCCAGATAGACGCGGCCCGTCCGCGCGCCCACAAGCGCCGCACCCACGCGGAACCCGGATACCGGCGGGTCGGCGAGGGCGCGCGCCTCCTCGGCCAGCCGTGTCAGGGCCGTGTCCCGCGCGCGGGCGGGAAGTGCAGGGCGGATCGCGAATCCTTCCATCGAGCCCGAGCTTAGCGCCACCCCTGTACCCTTGTCGCGGGGGTGGGGTTCTGCTACCTCGGCGGTGCGGAACGACCGGGAAAGCACAGCTCCATGCATGTCGCCATGCTGTTCGACGTTTTCGGCACCTGCGTGGACTGGCGCACGTCGGTCACGCGCGAGGTCGCCGCGGTCGCCAAGGCCAAGGGCGTGACACTCGATGCCGCCGCCTTCGCCGACGCGTGGCGCGCCAACTACCAGCCGTCGATGGAAGTGGTGCGTGCGGGCAAGCGGCCCTATGCCCCGCTCGACATGCTCCACCGCGAGACGCTCGTGAAGCTCTGTGCGGAATACGGCCTGAAACTGTCCGACGCCGAGACCGACGATCTCAATTTCGCGTGGCACCGGCTCGATCCGTGGGCCGACACGGTCGCCGGGCTCGACCGGCTAAAGACGAAATTCATCCTGTCGCCGCTGTCCAACGGCAATGTGCGCCTGCTCGTCGACATGGCGAAGCGCGCGAAGTTGCCATGGGACACGGTGCTGTCGACCGAAGTGTTCAAGGCCTACAAGCCGCAGCCGCAAACCTATCTGGGGGCGGCCGAGATGCTTGGCCTACGTCCGGATCAGGTGATGATGGTGGCAGCGCACAATTCCGACCTGCGTGCGGCACAGCAGCTCGGCCTCAAGACCGCCTTCATCGCGCGCCCGACCGAATACGGCCCGCACCAGAAGATCGATTTCGCGCCCGACGGCGAGTGGACATTCGTCGCGCGCGATTTCGTGCATCTCGCCGACATGCTCGGCGCCTAGGAACCGGAGAAGCTTCGCCCATGACCGCCATCGCCAACATCCGCGCCCGCGAAATCCTCGACTCCCGCGGCAACCCGACCGTCGAAGTCGACGTCACGCTCGAAGACGGCACGCTCGGCCGCGCGGCGGTGCCGTCCGGTGCATCGACCGGCGCCCACGAAGCGGTCGAGCTGCGCGACGGCGACAAGAAGCGCTATCTGGGCAAGGGTGTCACGAAGGCGGTCGGCGCGGTGAACGGCGAGCTGTTCGACGCGCTCTCCGGGTTCGACGCCGGCGACCAGCTCAAGATCGACCGCACGATGATCGCGCTCGATGGCACGCCCAACAAGGCGCGCCTTGGCGCCAACGCGATCCTCGGCGTCAGCCTTGCCGTCGCCAAGGCCGCCGCCGCCGCCACGAAGCTGCCGCTGTTCCGCTATGTCGGCGGTACGCGCGCGCATGTGCTGCCGGTGCCGATGATGAACATCGTCAATGGCGGTGCGCATGCCGACAACCCGATCGACATCCAGGAATTCATGGTGCTGCCGGTCGGCGCCAAGACCTGCGCCGAGGCGATCCGCATCGGCTCGGAGATCTTCCACGCGCTCAAGAAGCGCCTGTCGGACGCGGGCCTTGCCACCAACGTGGGCGACGAGGGCGGCTTTGCCCCGAACCTCAAGAGTGCCGACGAAGCGCTCGGCTTCATCGCAAAGTCGGTCGAGGCGGCCGGCTTCAAGCTCGGCGACGACGTGGTACTGGCCCTCGATTCCGCATCGACCGAGTTCTTCAAGGACGGCAAGTACAAGATGGAGGGCGAAGGCAAGACGCTCGACGCCGCCGGCATGGTCGCGTTCTACGCCGATCTGGTGAAACGTTACCCGATCGTATCGATCGAGGACGGCATGGCCGAGGACGATCTCGCCGGCTGGAAGGCACTGACCGAGGCTCTGGGCGCCAAGGTCCAGCTCGTCGGCGACGACCTGTTCGTGACGAACCCGAAGCGTCTGGCGATGGGCATCGAGAAGGGGCTCGCCAACTCGATCCTCGTCAAGGTCAACCAGATCGGCACGCTGTCGGAGACACTCGAGGCCGTCGAGATGGCCCAGCGCGCAGGCTATACGGCGGTCATGTCGCATCGCTCGGGCGAGACCGAGGATTCGACGATCGCGGATCTGGCGGTCGCGACCAACTGCGGGCAGATCAAGACAGGCTCGCTGTCGCGCTCGGACCGCTTGGCGAAATACAACCAGCTGATCCGCATCGAGGAGATGCTGGGCGGCGAGGCGCGCTATCCGGGGCGGGCGGCGCTCAAGCGCTGACTTGAAAAAAGTGAATCGTTTGAATCGCTTGCGGGGAACTCGTTAACGAGCAGTTGACGGCCCGAGTCGCGGCGTGATTCTCTTCGAGTCGCGATGTCATTTCTCCTGTTGATTCAACGCAGTGCGCGCGCCGCTCTGGGTCCGGTCCTGGGCTTCTGCGTCGTCGGCTATTTTGCCTACCACTCGTTCGAGGGCGAGCGGGGGCTCTATGCCTATCTGCGCCTGACCGAACAGGTACGTATCGCGCGCGAGCATCGCGACGACATTCGCGCGGACCGCATCACGCTCGAGCGGCGGGTCGCGTTGCTGCGCACGGACTCGCTCGACCGCGATATGCTCGACGAGCAATCGCGAGCTCTCCTCAATTATGCGCGGCCCGACGAAGTCATCATCCTTGAAGCGCCCGGCAACCGCCGGTAATTAAAATTTTCGATAATTGCTCGCCCGACGCGCCGCTATCGTCGGTGAAGGTTCCGCACTACAATTTCAAGTGATGTGTAAAATTTGGCTAAATACGTCGCGACTCACGCGACAAGGCGCCGTCGCGGGCAATGCCTGAAACGGACGCTCCGCGGGACACCGGTCTGCGTCGCATGGCCATTCCAAGTGGCGTCGTGCTTGCCATCGGCCTTCTTCTGCTCGTCGTATTCGCAATGACGACGATCCAGTTCGACAAGCGTCGCGTTCTCGATGCCGCGACGACGCGCGCCGCGGCACTTACGGAAATCGCAGCAGCACATGTCGAACAGGTCCTGTTGACGATCGATTTCAGCATCCGGGCACTCGACAGCGACCTGCGTTCGCCCGACAGCGTCGAACTCGCGGACCCTTCGGTTCTCCGCCAGCGGATGCGCCTGATCCAGGCGGGATCGCGCGCACTACTCGGCATCGGCTTTATCGACGAGAAAGGAACACTCGTCGCCGGCTCGGCGCCGCAGGTTTCAGGGCCAGTGGATCTCAGCGAACGGCCGTTTTTCCGGACGCTCCGGTGGGGTACTTCGCGCGACACCGTGATCAGCCCCCCATCCAGGGCATCGACAACCGGCGAAATCACCGTGCCGGTCTCGCGGGCGATCCGGGACGCAGAGGGCAACTTCATCGGAGTTGTCTCGGGCCGTCTCGACCCGACCTATTTCCAGCACTTTTTCCGCTCGCTCGGTGCGGATGCGGTCGCGATCGCCCTGCTCGACGGGACGATCATCGCGCATCAACCGGAGATCGGCCTGCTGTCGGCGCCAAAGCTGTCTATTCCGGAAATGGGGACGAGAATCGGAGCATTGCGCGCCCCGTCGTTCGCCCGGTCGTCGGTCGACGGCGTCGAGCGTCTGGTCGCCACGCACCGTATCGCCATCATCCCTGTCGTCGTCGAAGTCGCGTTCGACCGCAACCGGCTGCTTGCCGAATGGGCGGGCCGGCGCAATGCCATTGTCGGGGCAACGGTCGTCATCGCGATCCTCGGTGCAGCACTCGTCGAACTTGCGCGGCGGCGCACGCGCGATTTTTCGGCGAAACTGCGCGCTGAAGCACAGACGGCTGTGGAGGCCGAGACCCGCGAGGCGGCCGTCGAGGCAAGCCGGCGCAAGTCGGAATTCCTTGCCCACATGAGCCACGAGATCCGGACGCCTCTCAACGCAATCATCGGCTTCTCGCAGATGATCAGCGGGCAGATGCTGGGGCCGGTCGGGCAGCCGCGCTATCGCGACTATGCGGCCGACATCCTGTACAGCGCCGAACATCTGCTTTCTGTCGTCAACAACGTCCTCGACCTGTCGAAGGTGGAGGCCGGAAAGTGGATCATCGACGCCGCCGACGTGCCGGTCGGCGAACTGCTCGAGGCGACGTGCCGTCTGGCGGAAGGGCGCGCGGCGCACGAGAAGGTCCGCATCGACCTGCGCCCGGCGCCTAGCCTGGTGATATTCGGCGACCGGCGCACGCTCGTGCAGATCCTGCTAAACCTCACCATCAACGCGATCAAGTTCGCCGGCGACGACCGCAGCGTGACCGTCGCATGCGTGTCGACCGCGGACGGCGGCGTGGACTTCACCGTCGCCGACCGCGGGATCGGCATGACGCCGGAGGACATATCGCGCGCGTTGCGCCCGTTCGAGACCGCTTCAAGCGTCCAGGCGCGCCGGCGCCAGGACACGGGCCTCGGCTTGCCGCTGGCGCGGGTGTTCGCCGAACTGCACGATGGCAGCCTGACGCTCGAAAGCGCCCCCGAGCGCGGCACGACCGCGCGGCTCCATCTTCCGGCCGCGCGGGTGCGTCCGCTCTAGACGTCGGCGATGGTGCGCTGGGTCTGCACCCCGAGGCCCTGGATGCCGAGCTTCATCGTCTGCCCGGCCTTCAGGAACAGCGGCGGCTTCTGGCCCAACCCTACGCCCGGCGGCGTGCCGGTCGAGATCACGTCGCCCGGATGCAGCGTGAAGAACTGCGAGAGATACGCGATCAGGAACTTGACGCCGTAGACCATCGTCTTCGTGCTGCCGTCCTGGTAGCGCTTGCCGTCGACCTCGAGCCACATCGAAAGGTTCTGCGGGTCCGGCACCTCGTCCTTGGTGACGAGCCACGGGCCGGTGGGGCCGAACGTGTCGCAGCCCTTGCCCTTCGACCACTGGCCGGCGCGTTCGATCTGGAATTCGCGCTCCGACACGTCGTTGATGACGCAGTAGCCCGCGACATGGTCGAGGGCGTTCTTCTCGTCGACATACTTGGCGGCCTTGCCGATGACAACGCCGAGCTCGACTTCCCAGTCCGTCTTGACCGACTTGCGCGGGATGATGACCGCGTCGTCCGGTCCGACGACGGCGCTGGTCGCCTTCATGAACAGGACGGGCTCGGGCGGCACCGTGGCGCCAGTCTCGGCGGCATGGTCGGAATAATTGAGGCCGATGCAGATGAACTTGCCGATACCCGAAACGCAGGGTCCGATGCGCGGCGTGCCCGCGACGAGCGGCAGCGTGGCCGGGTCGATCTTGGCAAGTCGCGCGAGACCCTCGGGCGAGATCGTGGCGCCGGCGATGTCGTGACAGACCTGCGACAGGTCGCGGATCTTGCCCTGGGCATCGAGGATGCCGGGCTTCTCGTGGCCCGGCGGGCCGTAACGCAGCAGTTTCATCGTGGGAGTCTCCCGCTTGGTGTTTTTGTCAGCGGGGTGAACTTAGCATTCCGAGTGCAAAAAATGGAAACGGCCGGCGCATCGAATGCGCCGGCCGTCCGATATGCGGTCGATCAGGCGGCGGCCGACTTCGGCGCACCGATCTCCGGCAGGAAGGGCAGCTTCAGCGCGTAGGAACCCGCACCGAGAAGTGCCTGCACCGCGAGCGTCACCGTCCAGAAAGCCGGGAATTCCCAGCCGCCGTTCGGGTTTCCGAACATCCAGCCGTTCGGCAGGTGCTGGATGGTGGCGCCGATCAGGATCGGGATCAGGCCGACCGCGACGAGCCGGACCTGCACGCCGAGGATCAGTGCCAGGCCGCCGAAGAGTTCGGCATAGACGGTGAGATACGCGAACAGGGCGGGATAGCCGATCGATTCGAAGAACTGCACCGTACCGGGCATCGTGAAGACGAAAAGCTTGAGGCCGGCGTGGGCAAGGAACAAGGCGCCCAGCGACACGCGAAGCAGCAAGGCGGCGGTCTGGATCTGGTTGGTGGCGGACATTTTCGGACTCCGGAGTTTCGGGTCGGGCGGGGGAATTCCCGCGTCGAAGACATCCGGAAGATGAGGCATCTCGAGGAAATTGATAATCTGGATAGTTATGAAATAATTGTTCGTTAATCAGAAACTATCGGCGACGCGCGGATTTCGCGCGTCCGGCATTTTCCCACGCGTCCCACGACGGTTCGGCGAAGCGCTTGGTCAGGAAATCGACGAAGCGGCGGACCTTGGCCGACAGGTGGCGGGTTGGCGGATAGACGGCGGAAATGGCGATCTCTTCGGGACGCCAGTCGCCGCCAAACAGCGGCACGAGCTTGCCGGCGGCCAGAACGGGACCGATCAGGAATGTCGGAAGCGAAACCACGCCGCGCCCGGCGATTGCAGCGGCCAGAAGGACTTCGCCGTTGTTGGCCTTGAGCGGCCCAGCCGCGCGCACGACGCGCGTCTCGCCGCCGGGGCCGACGAACGCCCAGTCCGAGCCGCGGCTGGACAGCGTGTATTCGAGGCAGTCGTGCTTGACGAGGTCCTCGGGCAGTTTGGGCGTGCCCTTTCGCGCGAGATAGGCAGGCGACGCGGCGACGGCAAAGCGCGCGGTCGCCAGCCGCTTGGCGACCAGCGAGGAGTCCGCAAGCCTGCCGATGCGCACCGCTACGTCCACGCCCTCGTCGATCAGGTCGACGACACGGTCGTTGAGCGAAAGGTCGATCGCCATCTCCGGGCACTCGCACATGAAGTCGGCGATCGCCGGCGACAGGTGCTGCACGCCGAACGACATCGGAGCCGCGACGCGCAGCAGGCCCTTGGGCAGCGCCTGCGCATCGCCGACGGCACCTTCGGCTTCTTCCAGATCGGCAAGGATGCGTTCGGCGCGCGCGTGGAAGGCGCGACCGGCTTCGGTCAACGCCAGGCGGCGCGTGGTGCGGTTGAGCAGGCGGGCCCCCAGCCGCTCCTCGAGCGTCTGGATATGCTTGGTCGCCATTGCGCGCGATAGGCCCAGCTTGCGCGCGGCATTGGCGAAGGATCCGCCGTTGACGACGGCGACGAACGTGCGGAGGGAAACGAACCGGTCCATGGTCCGGCGAGTGTAGCGGCCCGAGCGAGCTTTTGCGTTTGCGAAGACGGTCCCGCGCGGATTCAAATGCAGCAGGACCGGGCATGCACCGCCGGAATGCGGAAATTGCTATACGAAATAATGTTGCGTTGCGATAGATTAACTGAAAATCAGTTAAAACAAATTTTTATGTTATATAACAATCAAGTAAATTAGACGCTGGATTGCAAAACTGGCCGTCCGGTGCTTTAGCTCAAGGTAATTGCGCAACCGAGCGTATCCGAGGGAGTGAACATGGCACCCACACCGCCGAAAAAGAAATCCCGCTCCGAAGAGAACGTGCCCGAAGCGGCGGACCTCCTGAAATACTATCGCGACATGCTGCTGATCCGCCGCTTCGAGGAGAAGGCGGGGCAGATGTATGGCATGGGTCTGATCGGCGGCTTCTGCCATCTCTATATCGGCCAGGAGGCGGTCGTCGTCGGCATGCAGTCGGCGATCACGCCCAAGGACGCGGTCATCACCAGCTATCGCGACCACGGCCACATGCTCGCCTGTGGCATGGAGCCAGGCGGCGTGATGGCGGAACTGACGGGACGCATCGGCGGCTATTCCAAGGGGAAAGGCGGCTCGATGCACATGTTCTCCAAGGAAAAGAACTTCTACGGCGGCCACGGCATCGTCGGCGCGCAAGTGCCGCTCGGGACGGGCATCGCGTTCGCGTCGAAATATCGCGGCGAGACGAACGTGAGCCTCACCTACATGGGCGACGGTGCGGTCAACCAGGGCCAGGTCTACGAGAGCTTCAACATGGCGCAGCTCTGGAAGCTGCCCGTGATCTTCATCATCGAGAACAACCGCTACGGCATGGGCACGTCGATCGAGCGCGCGTCCTCGACGACCGATTTCTACCATCGCGGTGCCGCTCACGGCATTCCCGGCGAGGCGGTCGACGGCATGAACGTGCTGGCGGTGCGTGCTGCCGGCATCCGTGCGGTCGACCACGCGCGCACGAAAGGCCCCTACATCCTCGAGATGCAGACCTATCGCTATCGCGGCCACTCGATGTCCGATCCGGCGAAGTACCGCCAGAAGGAAGAGGTCGAGAAGATGCGCACGCAGCACGACCCGATCGAGAGCCACGCGAAGTTCCTGATCGACGGCGGCTTTACCGACGAGGCGGCGCTCAAGAACATCGACCGCGAGGTGAAGGACATCGCCACCAAGGCGGCGGAATTCGCCCAGAACAGTCCCGAGCCGCCGGTGTCGGAGCTTTACACCGACGTGCTGCTCGAAGTGCGCTGATCCAGCGGGAACGGGGAATACGAAAATGCCGATCAATGTTCTGATGCCCGCCCTTTCGCCGACGATGACCGAAGGCAAGATCGCCCGCTGGCTGAAGGCCGAGGGCGACACGGTCAAGTCCGGCCAGGTGCTGTGCGAGATCGAGACTGACAAGGCGACCATGGAGGTCGAGGCGGTCGACGAAGGTACGCTTGCGAGGATCGTCGTCCCCGGCGGGACCGAGGGCGTGAAGGTCAACGCCGTCATCGCGGTCATCGCCGCCGAAGGCGAGAGCGTGTCGGCGAGTGCGGCCGCACCGGCCGCCGCCGCAGCACCCGTTGCGGCCGCAGCCGCACCGGTCGCACCGGCCATCGTCACGTCGGCCGCAGCCGCACCGGCGGCCGACGAGCCCGACATGGGCGAGACCAAGGTCCAGACCGTCCGCGAGGCGATCCGCGACGGCATGGCCGAGGAGATGCGTCGCGACCCGAACGTCTATCTGATGGGCGAGGAAGTGGCCGAGTACCAGGGCGCCTACAAGGTCAGCCAGGGGCTGCTGCAGGAATTCGGCGCGCGCCGCGTGGTCGACACGCCGATCACCGAACAGGGTTTCGCCGGCCTCGCGGTCGGTGCCGGCTTCATGGGCCTGCGCCCCATCGTCGAGTTCATGACGTGGAACTTCTCGATGCAGGCGATCGACCAGATCATCAACTCGGCGGCCAAGACGCTCTACATGTCGGGTGGCCAGATGGGCTGCCCGATCGTCTTCCGCGGCCCCAACGGTGCGGCGAGCCGCGTGGGTGCGCAGCACTCGCAGTGCTACGCGTCGTGGTACGCGCACTGCCCGGGCCTCAAGGTCGTGAGCCCCTGGTCGCCGGCGGACGCCAAGGGCCTGATGAAGGCGGCGATCCGCGATCCCAACCCGGTGCTGATCCTCGAGAACGAGATCCTGTACGGCACGTCCGGCCCGGTGCCCGTGTCGGCCGACTATGTCGTGCCGATCGGCAAGGCCAAGGTCGTGCGCGCCGGCAAGGACGTGACGATCACCGCCTTCTCGATCATGGTCGGCAAGGCGATGCAGGCGGCCGAGGAGCTGGCGAAGATCGGCATCGATGCCGAAGTCATCGACCTGCGCTCGATCCGTCCGCTCGATATCGACACGATCGTCGCGTCGGTCAAGAAGACCAACCGTCTCGTTTCCTGCGAGGAAGGCTGGCCGTTCGCCGGCATCGGATCGGAACTCGGCATGCTGATGATGGAGCAGTGTTTCGATTGGCTCGACGCACCGGTCAAGCGCGTGCACGGCCTCGACATCCCGCTGCCCTATGCGGCCAATCTCGAGAAGCTGGCGTTGCCGCAGACCGACCACATCGTGAGCGCGGCCAAGGCCGTGCTCTACAAGAACTGATCCGGGCGAGGGAGACAGCGACATGCCGATCAACGTTCTGATGCCCGCACTCTCGCCGACGATGACCGAAGGCAAGATCGCCCGCTGGCTGAAAGCCGAGGGCGACACGGTCAAGTCCGGCCAGGTGCTGTGCGAGATCGAGACCGACAAGGCGACGATGGAAGTCGAGGCGGTCGACGAGGGCATTCTTGCCAAGATCATCGTCCCCGGCGGATCCGAGGGCGTGAAGGTCAACGCCGTGATCGCGCTGATCGCGGGCGAAGGCGAGGACGCCAAAGCCGTCGCCGCCGGCGGCGGTGCCGCGGCTGCACCGGCACCTGAGGCACCCAAGGCGGCCGCACCTGCTGCTGCCGCACCTGCGGCCTCGGCCACGGCTCCCGTCGCGGCGGCACCTGCCGGCGCATCTTCGGGCGCACGCGTCATCGCCTCGCCGCTTGCAAAGCGCATGGCCGAACAGGCCGGCCTCGATCTTGCGAAGATCGCGGGCTCCGGCCCGGGCGGTCGCATCGTCAAGCACGACGTCGAGAGCGCCGTTTCCGGCGGTGGGGCAAAGAAAGCTGCACCGGCCGCTTCGGCGGGCGCACCGGCACCGGTCGCCGTATCGTCGGCAGCCCTTGCCGCCATCGGGCCGCACAAGCTTGTCCCGCTGTCGACGATGCGCAAAGTGATCGCGCGCCGCCTGACCGAGAGCAAGCAGCAGGTCCCGCACTTCTACCTGACGGTCGATTGCGACATCGACAAGCTGCTCGCCGGCCGCGCCTCGCTCAACGCCCGCAGCCCCGAGAAGGGTCCGGGTGCCTTCAAGCTGTCGGTCAACGACTTCATCATCAAGGCGGTGGCCGTGGCGTTGCGCCAGGTGCCGAATGCCAACGCCTCGTTCAGCGACGACGGCATGCTGCTGTGGGACAATGTCGACATCTCGGTCGCCGTCGCGATCCCCGGCGGACTCATCACGCCGATCATCCGCGATGCCGACAAGAAGGGTCTCGTCGACATCTCGAAGGCGATGAAGGATCTCGCGACGCGCGCCAAGGACGGCAAGCTGAAGCCCGAGGAGTTCCAGGGTGGCACGTTCTCGATCTCCAATCTCGGCATGTTCGGCATCAAGGATTTCGCCGCCGTGATCAACCCGCCACAGGGCTGCATCCTGGCGGTGGGTGCGGGCGAGCAGCGGGCGGTCGTCAAGAACGGCGCGCTCGCCGTCGCTACGGTCATGAGCGTGACGCTCTCGGTCGACCATCGCGTGGTCGACGGCAGCGTCGGCGCCGAGTTCCTCGCCGCGTTCAAGAAGATCGTCGAAGATCCGCTGACGATGCTGCTTTAGGGAGGCCCGGAAAATGGCCGAACAGAATTTCGACCTGATCGTCGTCGGCGGCGGGCCGGGCGGCTATGTCGCCGCGATCCGTGCGGCCCAGCTCAAGATGAACGTGGCGCTGGTCGAGCGCGAGCATCTGGGTGGCATCTGCCTCAACTGGGGCTGCATCCCGACCAAGGCGCTCCTGCGCACGTCGGAGATCTACGGCATCCTTCAGCATCTTGATGCCTACGGCCTTGCGGCCGACAACGCGCGCTTCGACGTGAAGAAGGTCGTCGAACGCTCGCGGAAGGTCGCGGCCCAGCTTTCGGGCGGCATCAAGCACCTGCTGAAGAAGAACAAGGTCACCGTGTTCGACGGGCAGGGCGCGCTCGCAGGGACCGGTGCCGCCGGCGTGCGCAAGGTCGCCGTCACGAAGGACGGCAAGCCGGTCGCCGACCTGACGGCCAAGAACGTGATCCTCGCAACCGGTGCGCGCGCGCGCGTGGTGCCGGGCATGGAGCCGGATGGCAAGCTCGTGTGGACCTACAAGGAAGCGATGGTGCCGCCGGCGATGCCCAAGTCGCTGCTGGTCGTCGGCTCGGGCGCCATCGGCATCGAGTTCGCGTCGTTCTACCGCACGATGGGTGCGGCCGTGACCGTCGTCGAGATGATGGATCGCGTGCTCCCCGTCGAGGACGAGGAAATCAGCGCCTTCGCGCGCAAGTCGTTCGAGAAGCAGGGGATGAAGATCCTCACCTCGGCGACCGTGAAGGGCCTCAAGAAGGCGGCCGACAGCGTGACCGTGACGGTCGAGAGTGCGGGCAAGACGCAGGAGATCGTCGTCGAGCGCGTGATCTCGGCGGTCGGCATCGTCGGCAATGTCGAGAAGATCGGACTTGAAGGCACCAAGGTGAAGGTCGACCGCACGCATGTCGTGATCGACGAATGGTGTGCGACCGGTGAACCGGGCGTCTACGCGATCGGCGATCTTGCCGGGCCGCCATGGCTTGCGCATAAGGCGAGCCACGAGGGCGTGATCTGCGTGGAGAAGATCGCCGGCATCAAGGGCCTGCATCCGCTCGACGTGACGAACATCCCCGGCTGTACCTACTGCACGCCGCAGGTCGCGTCGGTGGGCTTCACCGAGAAGAAGGCCAAGGAGCTTGGCCATGACGTGAAGGTCGGCCGCTTCCCGTTCATGGGCAACGGCAAGGCGATCGCGCTCGGCGAGCCCGAGGGGCTGGTCAAGACCGTTTTCGACGCCAAGACCGGTGAACTGCTGGGCGCCCACATGGTGGGGGCGGAAGTGACCGAGCTCATCCAGGGCTACGGCATCGCCAAGACGCTGGAAACGACCGAGGCCGAACTGATGCACACGGTCTTCCCGCATCCCACGCTCAGCGAGATGATGCACGAGAGCGTCCTTGACGCGTACGGGCGCGCGATCCATTTCTAGGGGCATGGAGACGGTCCCGAAGCTTCGCCACCCCGAGAAGGCCCACCGGCCCGACAATCCGGTGCAGGTGCGCAAGCCCGAGTGGATCCGGGTCAAGGCGCCGACGTCGCCCGAGTACATGGAGACGAAGAAGATCGTCCGCGACCGCGGCCTCGTGACCGTGTGCGAGGAGGCGGCGTGCCCCAATATCGGCGAGTGCTGGAAGAAGAAGCACGCGACGATGATGATCCTGGGCTCGGTGTGCACGCGCGCCTGCAGCTTCTGCAACGTGGCGACCGGCATGCCGGACAAACTCGATCCGCATGAGCCCGAGAAGGTCGCCGAGGCGGCCGAACTGATGGGCCTCCAGCACATCGTCATCACGTCGGTCGACCGCGACGATCTGCCCGACGGCGGGGCGATGCATTTCGCCCGCGTGATCCGCGCGATCCGCGCCCGCTGCCCCGGCACGACGATCGAGGTGCTGACGCCAGATTTCCTGCGCAAAGATGGTGCGCTCGAGATCGTCGTCGAAGCGCGGCCTGACGTGTTCAACCACAATCTCGAGACCGTCCCGCGCCTCTATCCGACGATCCGGCCGGGGGCGCGCTATTTCCACTCGCTGCGCCTGCTGCAGCGGGTCAAGGAACTGGATCCGACACTGTTCACCAAGTCCGGCCTGATGGTCGGACTGGGCGAGAACCGGCTCGAGATCATGCAGGTTATGGACGACATGCGCTCGGCCGACATCGACTTCCTGACGATCGGCCAGTACCTCCAGCCCACGCCCAAGCACGCCGCCGTCGACCGCTTCGTGACCCCGGACGAATTCAAGGAATACGCTACTCTGGCGTCGTCCAAGGGGTTCCTGCTGGTGGCATCCAGCCCGCTGACGCGCTCCTCCTATCACGCCGACCGCGACTTCGCGGCCCTGCGTGCGGCACGCGAAGCCAAGGTCGCGGCCGCGCAATAACGCGTTGCCACCTGCACCGGTTTCGCGCTATCCGCGATAGGCAATGCCGACCCACGCCGAAAAGCGCGCCATGCCTTACAGCCCCGAGCAGCTCTTCAAGCTCGTGGCTGAGGTCGACCGCTATCCCGAATTCCTGCCCTGGTGCATCGCCGCGCGCCTCAAAAGCCGCGAGGGGGATCTCGCGGTGTGGGACCTCGTCATCGGCTTCCGGATGATCCGCGAACGTTTCACCAGTCGCGTGACGATGACCCCGGCATCCGAAGGGAAGGGCGCGCGCATCGACGTGTCGTACGCCGACGGGCCGTTCCGCTATCTCAACAATCACTGGATCTTCGACCGCCAGCCCGACGGCACGACGGTGATCGATTTCTTCGTCGATTTCGAGTTCCGCTCGAAGCTGCTGCAGTCGATCATGGGCGTGCTGTTCAACGAAGCGGTCAAGCGCATGGTCGCCGCGTTCGAGGGGCGTGCCAAGCAGCTCTACGGGAGCCAGGCATGAGCGACGCGGTCGAACTGGTGCTGACGACCACTCCGCACGATATCGGCGCGTTCGTGGTCAAGCGCGCCCTGCCCAAGCGCGAGCGCCGGCATCTGGGGCCGTTCGTGTTCTTCGATCACATGGGCCCGGCCGTGCTTGCGCCGGGCGCGGGCATGGACGTGCGCCCGCATCCGCATATCGGCCTGTCGACCGTCACGTACCTGTTCGAGGGCGAGATCCTGCATCGGGATTCGCTTGGCTTCGTGCAGCCGATCCGGCCGGGGGCGGTCAACTGGATGACCGCCGGGCGCGGCATCGTGCATTCGGAGCGCACGGCACCCGAACTGCGCGCCGGCGGCCTGCGCATGCACGGCATCCAGACCTGGGTGGCGCTGCCGCCCGACGCCGAGGAGATGGAGCCGGGCTTCGAGCACCATCCGGCCGACACGCTTCCGCGCGGCACGATCGACGGCGTGGATCTCGTCTGTATCCTCGGCGAGGCCTACGGCCTGAATGCACCGGTCAAGGTCCACTCGCCGATCTTCTACCTGCATGCCGAATTCCCGGCCGGCGCATCGCTTGCGATGACCGACGAGCATGTCGAGCGGGGCTTCTATGTCGTGAGCGGCGGGATCGAAATCGACGGCACCGTGTACGGGCCGGGCAATCTCGTCGTGCTGCGCGAGGGCGCCAACGTGTCGCTGCGCGCGATGGAAACCTCGACCGTCATGTTGCTGGGCGGCGCCAAGCTTCCCGGCCAGCGGACGATCTGGTGGAATTTCGTGTCGAGCGACAAGGCGCGTCTCGAACGCGCGAAAGCCGACTGGAAGGCCGGAAAATTCCCGAAGGTGCCGGGCGAGAGCGAGTTCATCCCGCTGCCGGACTAGGGTTTCGTCGCACCCTCGAAAAGCAGCGTCAACGCGAACTCGACCGCCTGCCGGCGGACCGAGGCGCGGTCGCCGCCGAAGATGCGGTGCGAAGTCTGCGTGGCGCGGCTGGTGCGCGCGAGGCCGAAATGGACGAGCCCGACGGGCTTTTCCACCGAGCCCCCGCCGGGGCCGGCAACGCCAGTGATCGAGACGGCCATCTGCGCGTGGCTGCGCTGCAAGGCGCCTTCCGCCATCGCGCGCGCAACCGGTTCGCTGACGGCGCCGAACGCGAGGATCAGCCCCGGCGACACGGCGAGCAGTTCCTGTTTTGCCTCGTTCGAATAGGTGACGAAGCCGCGCTCGACCACGTCCGACGAGCCGGGAATCTCGGTCAGAGCGGCGGCGACGAGCCCGCCCGTGCAGGATTCCGCCGTCGCGACCTTGATCTTCGCGCGCCGGCACGCCGTCAGTACGTCGAACGCGGCACCGATTTCGGCACTATTGGGCAAATGCAATCTCCATCGGTCCGTATGTCGCGAATAGCCACACCGCCAGCGCCGACCAGAGTGCGGCGAGCAGGTCGTCGAGCATGACGCCAAGCCCCCCGGCGACCTTCCGGTCGGCCCAGCCGGCCGGAAACGGCTTCAGGATATCCGCGATCCGGAAGAAGACGAAGGCGGCCATCCAGCCCAGCGGCGTGAACGGGGCGGCAAGCAGCGTGAGCCACATGCCGGCGACTTCGTCGACCACGATGAAGCCCGCGTCTTTTACGCCGGTGCGCTTCGACACGGCGTCGGCAGCCCACACGCCGAGAGCCGAAACACCCAGCGTGGCGAAGGCGAGGAGTTGCCAGCCGCCAAGCGTCCAGATCGCCCAGGCGAACGGGAGGGCCGCGAGCGTGCCCCATGTGCCCGACGCGAACGGCACGAGCCCGCTGCCGAACCACGTCGCGATTAGCGTGGCGGGATCCTTCAGCGTCAGGCCGGGCGGCAGGCGGCCATAGGTGAACTGGAGCTTCATGCGACGGGCAGGGCGACCGTCGCGGCCGCCTGTGCGGCGATCCCTTCGCCCCGGCCTGTAAAGCCGAGACCCTCGGTCGTCGTGGCTTTCACCGACACGCGCGAAACGTCGATGCCGAGGATATCGGCCAGCCGGGCGCGCATCGCGGGCCGATGCGGGCCGACCTTCGGCCGTTCGCAGATGATGGTCACGTCGGCATGGCGGATTGCACCGCCGCGTGCGGCGACAAGATCGGCCGCGTGGCGCAGGAACCTGTCGGACGTGGCGCCCTTCCAGCGCATGTCGGCGGGCGGAAAATGCGCGCCGATGTCGCCTTCGCCGATGGCGCCGAGGATCGCGTCGACGAGCGCATGGATCGCCACGTCGGCGTCGGAATGGCCGACGAGCGCGCCGTCGTGGGGAACCTTGATGCCGCACAGCCAGACGCCGTCGCCCGGTCCGAGGCGATGCACGTCGTAGCCCGTGCCGACGCGGATATCCGCACGATCGAGAAAGGCCTCGCGCTCGGCGCGCGCGAGATCGTCCTCGGTCGTGACCTTGAAATTGCGCTCGCTTGCCGCAATGAGCCGCACCGATCCGCCGGCGGCGCGCAGCACGGCGGCATCGTCGGTGAGCCGCGCACCCGCGGCACGGCGGTGCGCTTCGAGGATGTCGCGATAGCGGAAGGCCTGCGGGGTCTGCGCGCGCCACAGATGCTCGCGCGGCACGATGGTGCCGGCATTGCCGTCCTGTGCGCGCCACAGCGTGTCGGCGACGGGAACAGCCGCGATGGCGCCCGGACCGTCATCCAGCGCCACGATCAGCCGGTCGATCAGGCCCGCATCGACGAAGGGCCGCGCGCCGTCGTGGATCAGCACGTTGGCGGGGGCGAGACCGGCAAGGCTCTCGAGACCGGCGCGCACCGAATCCTGGCGTTCGGTACCGCCGGCGACCGGATCGAGCAGGCCAAGCCCGTCGGCGGCGGCGGCATAGAACTCCGCGTCGGCCGGATTGCACACCACGCGCACCGCATCGATGCGCGCATGGCGAGAAAGTGTCGTGAGCGAGCGGCGCAGCAGCGGGGCGCCGGCCAGGGCGCGGTACTGCTTGGGTATGGGGCCGCCGAGGCGCGTGCCGCGCCCGGCGGCGACGACGAGGGCGATGCAGGCGGGGGTGGCGGCGTGTGTCGGGATGGCGGTGTTGGCCATTGTGCGTTTGCGCGAAGTCCGTATGCTGCGGGTCCGCGCAATCTAGCAGCCCAATCCGCAAGAGGCACGTGCCATGCCCGCCTACGTCATTGCCGACATTGCCGTCTCCGATCCGGCGAAATACGAGGGATACAAGGCCCTTTCGCCGGGTGCCGTCGAAAAGCACGGCGGCCGCTTCATCGCCCGCGGCGGCCAGTCCGGCACGCTGGAAGGCGACTGGAAGCCGGGCCGGCTGGTCATCATCGAGTTCCCGTCGTTCGACAAGGCGCAGGCGTTCTATACGTCGGTCGAGTACACCGCCGCCCGGCGCGCGCGGGCAGGGGCGACGTCGCGCTTCAACATGGTGGTGGTCGAAGGCCTCTGAGGCGGCTTAGACTCAGCACCGCAATGTCGAGTTTCATCCTCTCCCTTTCCGCCCTTGCTTCGCTCGTTCCAGCGGGCTGCGTGCGCGTGGACGAGCGCGGTCCGCAGCCGGCGTTCTGGATCATGCTGGCCGTCGGCATCGCCGGACCGGCGGTCTGGATCGCCGACAATATCGGCGACGGCTGGCGCACCGGACTTGCTTCGGCACTCTGGCTCGCGATCCTGGCGAGCATGCTCGCCTATGCGGGGCTGGTGGTGATCGAGCGCGCCGCCGTCCGGCTGGCACCGCTCCTCGTGGGATATCTCCTTTGGCTCGGATTTCTCGCGACGATCTGGGAGCATGCGCCCGAGCGGCCGTTGATCGGCTCGGCGCCCGAAGCCTGGCTCGTCGCGCATATTCTCGTCGCGGTGCTTGCCTACGGGATCCTGACGCTGGCGGCCGTCGCCGGTCTGGGCGTGTATCTGCAGGAACGCGCGTTGCGCAACAAGCGGCCGACCGAGTTCACGCGGCGCCTGCCGTCGGTCGCCGAGGGCGAAGCGCTGCTCGCGAAACTTCTGCTGGCCAGCGGCACGGTCCTCGGCTTCGCGCTCGTGTCGGGCAGCACGCTGTCTTGGTTCGGCCAGCATCGTCTGCTCGTGATCGACCACAAGTCGGTGCTGTCGCTCGCGACGTTTGTAGCGATCGGCGTCCTGCTGATCGTCCACAACCGCGGCGGTCTTTCCGGCCGGCGGGCGGCGCGGTATGTCCTGTTCGCCTATTTGCTCCTCACCCTGGCCTATCCAGGCGTGAAGTTCGTGACCGATGTCGCGATGGGCTGAGAGCCCTGTTGCGTCGCAGCACGTTCTTTGTTTAGTGTCGTAAATTCCAGTAACGACACTCTTTTGCGCCGCAGCGAATCGAAGCTGTCAAAGGCACTTGCCAGCTCGCCGGGTCTGCGGTAAAAACGCTCAAAGTATAGACACGCGGACCGAGCAGCCTAATTTATGAGCATCAAAATCGGCCCTATCGAGCTGTCGGCACCTGTCGTGCTTGCACCGCTCAGCGGTATTTCCGACTTGCCCTTCCGTCGGCTGGTCAAGCGCCACGGGGCTGGCCTTGTCGTTTCCGAGATGATCGCCAGCCAGGCGATGATCCGCGAGAACCGCCAGTCCCTGCTGATGACGCGTTCGGTTCCCGAGGAATTCCCGATGGCCGTCCAGCTCGCCGGCTGCGAGCCCGAAGTGATGGCCGAGGCCGCGCGCCTCAACGAGGATCGCGGGGCTGCGATCATCGACATCAATTTCGGCTGCCCGGTGAAAAAGGTCGTCAACGGGCATGCCGGCTCGGCGCTGATGCGCGACGAGATCAAGGCCGCGCGCATCCTCGAGGCAACGGTGAAGGCGGTCAAGGTTCCGGTCACGCTCAAGATGCGGCTGGGCTGGGACGCCAACACGAAGAATGCCCCGCAGCTCGCGCGCATCGCGCAGGAATGCGGCATCAAGTCGCTCGCCATCCATGGCCGCACGCGCCAGCAGTTCTACGAAGGCAAGGCCGACTGGGCCTGGATCCGCAACGTCAAGGAAGCGGTGTCGATCCCGGTCTTCGCGAACGGCGACATCGTGCGCTACGACGACGCGCGCGACGCCCTCGACCAGTCCGGTGCCGACGGCGTGATGATCGGGCGCGGGGCCTGCGGGCGTCCGTGGTTCCCGGCCAACGCGATCCATTTCCTCGCGACAGGCGAACGTCGCGCCGACCCGCCGCTCGAGACCCAGATGCAGATCGTCCTCGAACACTACGAGGACATGCTCGTCCATTACGGCGTGGAGACCGGCCTTCGCATGGCGCGCAAGCACATGGGCTGGTACGCCAAGGGTTTTCCGGGGGCAGCCGAGTTCCGTTCGAACGTCATGACTCTGCCTGATCCTGAAAAAGTGAAGGAACTCGTGCGCGCCACGTGGGGCCGCGCGATCGCCGCCGGATGCACGCCTGCCAACGACGGCGGTGCCGTTGCCGGCCTGAAGGAGGCCGCGTAATGGCGCGCGCCCTGTCCAAGGCCGATCGCGGCGGCGTCGTCACGCCGCTGCGCATCGGGTTGCCCGATCTTGGCGCGATCCTGTCGGCGATCCCCGATGCCGTGATCGTGCTCGATGCCGATGCCGTGCTGCGCTACGTCAATCCTGCGGCCGAGAATTTCTTCGAGCTGGGGGCGAGCATGATGCTCGGCCGGCGTCTCGCGGAGTTCCTGCCGGCGGACAATCTGGTCTTCGGCACGATCCAGCAGGCACGCCAGTACGGCGCCAGCGTGTCGGAAGAGGAAATCACGATCGATGCGCCGCGCATCGGCAGCCATCTCGTTTCGGTGCGCGCCGCCGCAATGCTGGAAGGCGAGGTCGACGGCCTCGTCGTCCTGACGATCCAGCAGCGCTCGATCGCGCGCAAGATCGGCCGCCAGCTGGTCCACCGCAAGGCCGCGCGCTCGGTGAGCGCCATGGCGGCCATGCTGGCACACGAGGTCAAGAACCCGTTGTCGGGCATCCGGGGTGCCGCCCAGCTCCTCGAACAGACGGCCCAGCCGCAGGACCGCGAACTCACGCGCCTGATCTGCGACGAGTCCGACCGCATCCGCGCACTCGTCGACCGGATGGAGATCTTCAACGACGGCATGCCCGTCGAGATGGGCCCGGTGAACATCCACCGTGTCCTCGGCCACGTGCGCATGCTGGCGCAGAGCGGCTTCGGCCGGCACGTCCGCTTCTCCGAGAACTACGATCCTTCGCTGCCGTCGGTGCTCGGCGATCACGACCAGCTCATCCAGATATTCCTGAATCTCGTGAAGAACGCCGTCGAAGCCTGCCCGCGCACCGGTGGCGAGGTCGTGCTGTCGACCGGCTTCCAGCAGGGCGTGCGGTTCGCGGTCCCCGGTACGGGCCAGCGCGTCTCGCTGCCGCTCGTCGTCTCGGTCCAGGACAACGGCGAAGGCATACCGGAAGACGTGCGGCCGCATTTGTTCGAACCCTTCATCACGACGAAGAAGAAGGGGACTGGCCTAGGACTTGCTTTGGTTGCCAAAATCGTTGGCGATCACGGCGGCGTCATCGAGTTCGACAGCCAGCCGCGCCGGACGATTTTCCGCGTGCGGCTACCGGTCACTAGCGGCGAGCAAGGGCTCGACGCCGGAACCGAGGGATAGAAGGTCCAAATGGCTCAGGCCACCATTCTCGTCGCCGACGACGACAAGGCGATCCGTACCGTCCTCAACCAGGCGCTCGGCCGGCTCGGGCATGACGTGCGCCTCACCGGCCACGCGTCGCAGCTCTGGAAGTGGGTTGCCGACGGCGAGGGCGATCTCGTCATAACCGACGTGGTCATGCCGGACGAAAACGGCCTCGACCTCGTTCCGCGCATCCGCAAGGTGCGCCCGGACCTGCGCGTCATCGTCATGAGCGCCCAGAACACGCTGCTGACGGCGATCAAGGCGACCGAGCGCGGCGCATTCGAATATCTGCCAAAGCCGTTCGACCTCAAGGAACTGGTCTCGGTCGTCGAGCGTGCGCTCACCGCACCCAAGCCGCCGGTCACCTACGACGGCGAGCCCGACGAGCCCGACGAGAAGCTGCCGCTGATCGGCCGTTCGTCGGCGATGCAGGAGATCTACCGCGTCCTCGCGCGCCTCATGGGAACCGACCTGACCGTGATGATCGCGGGCGAGTCCGGCACCGGCAAGGAACTCGTCGCGCGCGCACTTCACGACTACGGCAAGCGCCGCAACGGGCCGTTCGTGGCCCTCAACATGGCCGCGATCCCGCGCGAACTCATCGAGAGCGAGCTGTTCGGCCACGAAAAGGGCGCTTTCACCGGCGCCACGTCGCGTTATGCCGGCCGCTTCGAGCAGAGCCAGGGCGGCACGCTGTTCCTCGACGAGATCGGCGACATGCCGATCGAGGCCCAGACCCGGCTGCTTCGCGTGCTCCAGGAGGGCGAGTACACCACCGTCGGCGGCCGCACGCGCATCCGCGCCGACGTGCGCATCGTCGCGGCGACGCACCGCGACCTTCGCCAGCTCGTGCGCCAGGGCCTGTTCCGCGAGGATCTTTTCTACCGCCTGAATGTCGTGCCGATCCGCCTTCCGCCCTTGCGCGAACGTGCCGACGACGTGCCGCTGCTCGTGCGCCACTTCCTGCAGACGACCTCGACCGAAGGGCTGCCGATCAAGACGATCGATGCCGGGGCGATGGAGCGGCTCAAGCAACATCGCTGGCCTGGAAATGTCCGCGAGCTCGAGAACCTGATCCGTCGCCTGTCGGCGCTCTATTCGCAGGAAGTCATCAGCATCGACATCATCGAGGCCGAACTTGCCGACGCGGCCCCGTCCGTGACGAGCGAGGCCGCCCCGGCGGACGAATCCCTGGGTGCGGCCGTCGACCGGCACCTCAAGGCGTATTTCGGTGCGCACAAGGACGGGCTGCCGCCGGCAGGCGTCTACGAACGTATCCTGCGCGAGGTCGAGCGGCCCCTGCTGTCGCTGACCCTTTCCGCGACGCGCGGCAACCAGATCAAGGCGGCCCAGCTTCTCGGCCTTAACCGGAACACTTTGCGCAAGAAAATCCGCGAGTTGGACATCCAAGTGGTTCGTGGCCTAAAATAATGCCCGGTTGCGCGGAAGCGGAACTTCCGCCTCCACAGCGCCGGCGCATTATCGGATGAACGACTCCGCCAAATCCCCTCCGTCGACTTCATTCCCTTCGGCTTTTGCACGTGCACGCCGCTGGTCGTTGCGCGTGGGGCTGTCGCGCAAGCTCGCCTTCCTGCTGGCCGTCCTGTCCGTCCTGGCGGGCGGCGTCACCTATCTCGTCGTCACCGGTGCCGACGGCCCCAACCCGCGGACGGTGACCTGGCTCCTGCTCGTCAATTTCGTCCTGGTCCTGTCGCTCGGCGCCGTGGTCGCGCGCGAACTCGTGAAGCTGTGGATCGAGCGGCGTCGCGGCCTTGCCGGTGCACGCCTCCACGTGCAGCTCGTGGCGCTGTTTACGGTCATCGCGGCGGCACCCACGGCGATCATGGCGGTGGCGACCGTCCTGTTCTTCAATCTCGGCGTCCAGGCCTGGTTCTCCGATCCGGTGCGCCAGGCCGTGGGCCAGTCGCTTGCGGCCGCCGAGGCTTATCTCGACGAGCATCGCAACAACATCCGCGGCGACATCCTGGCGATGGCCGGCGACATCTCGCGCGAGGGCTCGCTGGTTCTCGCCGACGCCGACGGGATCCAGCAACTCGTCTCGAGCCAGACCGGCGTGCGCGCTCTCAACGAGTCCGTCGTGTTCGACGGGCGGGGACGGATCTATGCCCGCGTCGGGTTCACGCTGCAGCTCGTCGTGCCGTTCTGGGGCCTCGACCGGGCCCGCACGGGCGAGGTCGTCGTCTTCACGCCGGAGAACAGCGAGTCCGACGCGTCGCGCGACGACCGCGTGCGCGCGCTGACGCGCATCGAAGGCTTCGACGACACGTTCCTGCTGATCGGGCGGTTCGTCGAGCCGCGCGTCGTCCAGCATCTCGACCGCACACGCCTGGCCGTGCAGATCTACGAGGGATTGGAAGGCCGGCGCGAAGGCCTGCAGGTGACATTCGCGATGATATTCGTCGTCGTGGCGCTGCTCCTGCTGCTGGCCGCCATCTGGATCGGCATTGCGGTGGCGAACCGGCTTGCCCGCCCGGTCGGCGCGCTGATCGGTGCCGCCGAACGCATCCGGTCGGGCGACCTGTCGGCCCGTGTCGAGGAGGGCGGGCGTGACGACGAGCTTGGCACGCTGTCGCGCGCATTCAACCGGATGACCTCGCAGATCGAGGCACAGCGCGGCGAGCTTATCGACGCCAATGCCCAGATCGAAAATCGCCGGCGCTTCACGGAAGCCGTGCTTGCCAGCGTCACCGCCGGCGTGGTGGCGCTCGATTTCCGCGGCACCATCGACCTGCCGAACCGGTCCGCGTCGGTCCTGCTCGACATGGACCTTTCGGCAAGCACTGGGCAGGATTTCGCGGCACTCGTGCCCGAGATGGCGCAGCTGATCGAGGCCGCCCGGTCGAATCCCGAACGGCCGGCACAGGGGACCATCCAGCTCGTCCGCAACCAGCGCAAGCGCACGTTCGTCGTGCGTATCGCGACCACGCGGCTCGACGACGGTGCCAAGGGTCTCGTCGTCACGTTCGACGACGTGACCGACCTCGAATCCGCGCAGCGCACGGCGGCGTGGGCCGATGTCGCGAGGCGCATCGCGCACGAGATCAAGAATCCGCTCACGCCCATCACGCTCTCGGCCGAACGGCTGAAACGCAAGTACCTGTCCGAGATCAAGAGTGACCCCGAGACGTTCCGCATGTGCACCGAGACGATCATGCGCCAGGTCGAGGACATCGGCCGCATGGTCGACGAGTTTTCTTCGTTCGCGCGCATGCCGGCCCCGCGCATGCGCCCCGAGAACGTCGCGGAACTCGTGCGGCGGACGGTTTTCCTCCAGTCCAATGGCCGGACCGGTGCCAAATTCGATACGGCACTGCCCGAGGTACCGGTCATGCTCCGCCTCGATGCGGGCCAGATCGGCCAGGCGTTGACGAACCTGCTGCAGAACGCGCTCGACGCCATCGAAGGCCGCGAAGGAACGGAGCTTCCTCCACCACATGTAGCGGTCGAGCTGTCGCAGGACGCGCAAGGGCGCACGCTCGTCAGCGTCGCCGACAACGGGCGTGGACTTCCCAAGGTCGATCGCGATCGTTTGACGGAGCCATATATGACGACGCGCGCAAAGGGGACAGGCCTGGGGCTCGCGATCGTGAAGAAGATCATGGAAGATCACGGCGGCACCGTGCTGCTTGCCGACCGGCCGGGCGGCGGTGCCGTCGTGACGCTGGTATTCCCCTCCGACGCACGGGCGGATAGTATCGGCGCCGACGATTCCACGAAACGCGCGGCAACGCCGGTTCTGTAATTCCAACAGCCGAGAACGGAACGATCCGGGCAATCATGGCGCACGACATTCTCATCGTCGACGACGAGGCCGACATCCGGATGCTGATCGGCGGCATCCTCGAGGACGACGGCCACCAGACCCGCGGTGCAGGCGATTCCACGGCGGCACTCGAAGCCATCCGCGCGCGTCGGCCCAGCCTCGTCGTGCTCGACGTATGGCTTCAGGGCAGCGCGCTCGACGGGCTGGAAGTGCTCGACATCATCCGCCGCGAGCATCCGGACCTGCCGGTCGTCATCATCAGCGGTCACGGCAACATCGAGATGGCGGTCGGTGCCATCCGCCGCGGCGCGTACGATTTCATCGAGAAGCCGTTCAAGGCCGATCGCCTCCTGCTCATCGTCCAGCGCGCACTCGAGTCCGCGCGCCTGCGACGGGAGAACGAGGAACTGACCCTACGCGCCGGCGGCCCGCCCGAAATCGTCGGCGCTTCGGCCTCCATGAACCAGATCCGCCAGCAGCTCGAACGCGTGGCGCCGACCGGCAGCCGCGTCCTGCTGCAGGGACCGGCGGGTTCGGGCAAGGAAGCGGGGGCAAGGCTCATCCACGCGCTGTCGCGCCGGGCGACCGGTCCGTTCGTCGTTCTCAACTGCGCAAGCCTGCGGCCCAACGCGATGGAGATCGAGATGTTCGGCATCGAGCCGGGATCTCCGATCGACGATCCCGATGCGCCCCTGCCGAAGATCGGCGTGTTCGAGAAGGCGCACAACGGCACGCTCTATCTCGACGAAGTCGGCGACATGCCGCTCGAGACGCAAGGCAAGATCGTGCGCGTCCTGCAGGAGCAGAGCTTCGAGCGCGTCGGCGGGCGCGTGCGCGTCCAGGTCGATGTGCGCGTCATCGCGTCTTCCAGCCGCGACCTGATGCGCGAGATGCAGGAAGGCCGTTTCCGCGAGGATCTTTTCTACCGGCTGAACGTCGTTCCGATCCGCATGCCGCCGCTCAAGGAGCGGCGCGAGGACGTGCCTTCGCTGATCGCCCATTTCATGCAGCGCGCCGGCCAGGCCACCGGCATGCCGGTGCGCATGCTTGCCGACGACGCGCTCGCCACGATGCAGACGCACGACTGGCCTGGCAACGTCCGCCAGTTGCGCAACGTCGTCGAATGGCTGCTGATCATGACGCCGGGCGACCCCGGGCAGGCGATCCGGGCCGACAACCTGCCCCCCGATCTGGGTGCCGCCGTTCCGGCCGCCCTGCGTGGCGACGGCGGGACCGAAATCATGGGCCTGCCGCTGCGCGAGGCACGCGAACTGTTCGAGCGCCAGTACCTGATCGCACAGGTCACGCGCTTCGGCGGCAACATCTCGCGCACGGCCGCGTTCGTCGGCATGGAGCGCTCGGCCCTGCACCGCAAACTCAAGGCGCTCGGCGTGCATGGCGTCGACCGCGAACGCGGCCCCACGCTCGACGCCTGAACCGGCAGGAGTTCCCCACCTTGTCCCGCATCGCATACGTGAACGGCCGCTATGTCCCGCACGGCCAGGCCCGCGTCCATATCGACGACCGCGGCTACCAGTTCGGCGACGGCATCTACGAAGTGTGCGCGGTGCGCGCCGGAACCATGATCGACGATGGTCCGCATCTGGACCGGCTGGAGCGTTCGCTGCGCGAGATGCGCATGGCGATGCCCATGTCGCGCGAGGCGCTGAAGGTCGTCATGCGCGAGACCATCCGGCGCAATCTCGTGAATGACGGCATCGTCTACCTTCAGCTGACACGCGGCGTGGCACCCCGCGACCATGCCTTTCCCAAGGCGCCGGAAACCCAGGTCGTCGTCACCGCGCGCAATGCCAAGCCGCATCCCGAATCGTACTCCGAAGACGGGGTCAAGGCGGTGGTGGTACCGGACATCCGCTGGGGGCGCTGCGACATCAAGACGATCTCGCTGCTGCCCAACTGCATTGCCAAGCAGGCGGCCAAGGAAAACGGCGCCTACGAGGCGATCCTCGTGGACGAGAAGGGCGTGGTGACCGAGGGAAGTTCCTCGAACGCGTGGATCGTCACGGGCGACGGCAAGCTCGTCACGCGTCCGGCGTCGAACGAGATCCTGAACGGGATCACGCGCCTCGCGATCATCGAGCTGGCGCGCCAGGAGGGGATCGTGTTCGAGGAGCGCGCCTTCACGCTCGAAGAGATGCGCCGCGCGCGCGAGGCATTCGTCACGTCGGCCTCTTCCTTCGCCATGCCGGTCACGCAGCTCGATGACGCGCCCATCGCCAACGGCAAGCCGGGGACGATCGCGCTCAAGCTGCGTGCGGCCTATTTCCGGCATATGGCGGCGCAGGCCGGCACGGCCGCGTGAGCGCGGGCCGGCCGTTCGCGGTCCTTTTCGACTGGGACAACACGCTGGTCGACAACTGGGGCAGCGTGCGCGCCGCCCTCAACGCCGCACTCGTCGCCTTCGGCATGGAACCCTGGACGATCGAGGAGACGCGCGCGCGCGTGCGCCGGTCGCTGCGCGAGACGTTTCCCGAGATGTTCGGCGAGGCATGGCCGCGCGCGCGCGACATCTTCTATCGGACGTTCGAGGCCGAGCATCTGGCAACGCTGCGTGCCCTCGACGGTGCCGAGGCCGCACTGGCCGAACTGTCGCGCGATGCGGTCGTTGGTGTCGTCTCGAACAAGCAGGGCACGCTCTTGCGCCGCGAGGCCGAGGCACTGGGCTGGTCGCGGCACTTTCACCGGCTGGTCGGTGCGACCGACGCCGTGCGGGACAAGCCGGATCCGGCGCCTGTCCAACTCGCCTTGAACGGTATAGAAATACCACAAAATGCCATGATCTGGTTTGTCGGGGACACGGCATTGGATATGCATGCAGCGCATGCATCCGGCTGTGTGCCGGTCCTTTTCGGAAAGGATGAGCTGGATCAGGCCGCTCTGATGCGGTATCCCCCTGCCATGCATGTACAAAATCATTTTGAGCTTCTGGACATGTGGCGGGGCCTGCAATCGAATCAAAAATGACCTAAGTATCCCCCATGGTGGCGGCCCGGCGCGTCGAGCGACGGGTTTTGGTCCACCGGCAACTGACACGGAACGGACCCTCCGCTGGTCCGGCCCGGAGTCCAATCAAGAAAGGATACGGACGCCATGACGGCCGAAAAGTCGCAAAACGTCCAAGACGTTTTCCTGAACCACATCCGGAAGAACAAGACCTCGGTGACGATCTTCCTCGTCAACGGCGTCAAGCTCCAGGGCATCGTCACGTGGTTTGACAATTTCTCCGTACTGCTTCGCCGCGACGGGCATAGCCAGCTCGTCTACAAGCACGCGATCTCGACGGTCATGCCGACGGGTCCGATCGCGCTGTTCGATGGCGACAAGGAAGGGGCCGAAGCCTGAGCCGCCGTTCGCCCACCGAGAAGCCCGACACGCCGAGCGACGCGACACTCGCTGAAGAAGCCGGCGACTTCGCCGAGCGCAAGACCGAGGGCCGCTGTCTGGTCGTGCATCCGGTCCGCAAGGGTGCCAAGCCCGACGCGTCCCGGTCGCCCGAAGCCAAGCTCGAGGAAGCCGCCGGCCTCGCCCGTGCGATCGATCTGACGATCGCCGCGGCCGAGGTCGTGCGCGTGCAGAGCTGGCGACCCTCGACGCTGGTCGGCAAGGGCAGCGTCGAGCGTCTCAAGAAGCTCATCCAGGACGAGCGCATCGCGGTCGTCGTGATGGATGCCCTGCTCGGTCCCGTGCAGCAGCGCAATCTCGAGAAGGAATGGGCGGTCAAGGTGCTCGACCGCACGGGCCTGATCCTCGAGATCTTCGGCGCGCGTGCCCGCACGGCGGAAGGCCGCCTGCAGGTCGAGCTTGCCCAGCTCTCGTACCAGAAGAGCCGGCTCGTGCGGACCTGGACCCATCTCGAGCGCCAGCGCGGCGGCTTCGGCTTCCTTGCCGGTCCCGGCGAAAGCCAGCTCGAAAGCGACCGCCGCATGATCGGCGACAAGATCATCCGGCTGAAGCACGACCTCGAAGAGGTCAAACGCACCCGTTCGCTGCATCGCCGTTCGCGCGAGCGCGTGCCCTATCCGGTCGTCGCCCTCGTCGGCTACACCAACGCCGGCAAGTCGACGCTGTTCAACCGCCTCGTCCATGCGCGCGTGCTGGCCGCCGACATGCTGTTCGCCACGCTCGACCCGACGATGCGCGCTTTGTCGCTGCCGTCGGGGCGCAAGATCATCCTCTCCGACACCGTGGGCTTCATCTCCGACCTGCCGCACGATCTCGTCGCAGCCTTCCGCGCCACGCTCGAAGAGGTGCTCGCCGCCGACCTCGTGCTGCATGTCCACGATGTCTCGCATCCCGACACCGAGGCGCAGGCCGGCGACGTGCGCGCCGTGCTGACCGAGCTTGGCCGCACCGCCGATGCCGACAACCCGTTCGTCGAGGTCTTGAACAAGATCGACCGCCTGCCGGCCGACGCGCAGGAAGCGCTGCTGGCGCGCGCGTCGCGCGATGCCGATACGGTGGCGCTTTCGGCGATTTCGGGCGAAGGCTGCGACCGGCTGCTGGCCGAGATCGACCGGCGCCTCGCCGCCACGCGCCAGACGGTCGAGTACGACCTGCCGTTCGGCGACGGTGCCTCGATCGCCTGGCTGCACGCGCACGGCCATGTCATCGAGAGCCGCACCGAAGGCGACGTGCTGCACGTGATCGTCTCCCTCGACCCGGCCGATCGCGCGCGCTTCGACCATCGCCGGGCACGCGAACCGTGATCGAGCGCAAGCTGCCGCCCATCGAAGTCCTGCCGCGCGACCTGTCGGCTTGGGAAGAGGGCAACACCGGAACGCCGTTCGTCCACCGCTTCGACAGCGGCGTCGACGGGCCCTGTGCGATGGTCGTCGGGCTCACGCACGGCAACGAGTTCTGCGGCGCCGAGGCGCTGCACTGGGCGCTGTCGGAGGGCCTGCGGCCCGCGCGCGGCAGCCTGATCCTGGCGTTCTCGAATGTGGCCGCCTACCGGTCGTTCGACGTTGCACGCCCGCTCGACAGCCGCTTCCTCGACCGCGACATGAACCGGGTGTGGCGCGACGACTGGCTGGCGGAGGAGAAGTCGCGCGAGGCCGATCGTGCGCGCGAGCTGCTTCCCTACGTGATGCAGGCCGACTATCTGCTCGACATCCATTCGACGACCTTTGCCGTGCGCCCGTTCTTCGTCGGCGCGATGAACGCGCGCACGAAGGATCTTGCCGCGCGCGTGCGGTTCCCGCGCTCGCTGCTGCTGGCGGATGGCGGATTCGACGGCCGCACGCTGGTCGAGCATGGCGAGTTCGCCGATCCGGCCGGCAAGCGCACGGCGCTTGTCGTCGAGTGCGGCGCCCATTTCCTTGCGGCGAGCGTGACGGTCGCGAAGGCCACGCTGCTCGATTTCCTCGTCGTGACGGGATCGCTGGACGCCGGCTGGGCCAAGTCCCGGCGACCCAAGGTGCCGGCGGCCAAGCCCGGCACCTACGAGATCACGGAAGTGTATGTCGCCAAGACCGACGAGCTTTCGTTCGCGGCCCCGTTCGTCGGCTTCGAGGAAGTCGGCGAGGGGGCATTGATCGCCCGCGACGGGCCGACCGAAATCCGTGCGCCTTATCCGCGCTGTACCATCCTGTTCCCGAAGGCCCAGCCGATGAAGGGGCGCGAGTTCGTCACGCTGGCCCGTCGGGTCGAGTGACACCAAATATTTGTAAAATAATCATTTTTCTTTGAATTGACTTGCCCGGGGCAGGGGACTAGAACCTTGGCACTCGCTCCGGGAGACTGCTAACAACCCTCCCGGCGCACTGACCCGTATGACTCCGCAGGAGACGTATCCATGAAGTTCCGGCCGTTGAACGACCGAGTCCTGGTCGAAGCGCTCGACCAAGAAAGCAAGACCAAGGGCGGGATCATCATCCCCGACACCGCCAAGGAAAAGCCCCAGCAGGGCAAGGTGATCGCCGCCGGTCCCGGTGCTCGCACCGAAGACGGCAAGCTTCAGCCCATGGGCGTGAAGGCCGGCGACAAGATCCTGTTCGGCAAGTGGTCGGGCACGGAAGTGAAGATCGACGGCAAGGATCTCCTCATCATGAAGGAATCCGACATCCTCGGCGTGACCGACTGAAGACCGCATCCGGTCCAGTCGAACGCAATTGAAATTCGAAAAGGAAAAATCACATGGCAGCCAAGGACGTTAAATTCGGCGGCGACGCCCGCGCGCGCATGCTGCGCGGCGTCGAAATCCTCGCCGATGCCGTCAAGGTGACGCTGGGCCCCAAGGGCCGCAACGTCGTCATCGACAAGGCATTCGGCGCACCGCGCATCACCAAGGACGGCGTGACCGTCGCCAAGGAAATCGAGCTTGCCGACAAGTTCGAGAACATGGGCGCGCAGATGGTGCGCGAAGTCGCGATCAAGACCGGCGATCTGGCCGGCGACGGCACGACGACGGCGACCGTGCTCGCCGCAGCGATCGTGCGCGAAGGCGCCAAGGCCGTGGCCGCGGGCATGAACCCGATGGACCTGCGCCGCGGCATCGACCTCGCGGTCGAGAAGGTCGTCGCGGACCTCAAGAAGCGTTCGAAGAAGATCTCGACGTCGGACGAAGTCGCCCAGGTCGGGACGATCTCGGCCAACGGCGAGCGCGACATCGGCGAGATGATCGCCAAGGCCATGCAGCGCGTCGGCAACGAAGGCGTGATCACGGTCGAAGAGGCCAAGAGCCTCGAGACCGAACTCGACGTCGTCGAGGGCATGCAGTTCGACCGCGGTTACCTCTCGCCGTACTTCATCACCAACGCCGAGAAGATGATCTGCGAACTCGAATCGCCGTACATCCTGATCCACGAGAAGAAGCTCGCCAGCCTGCAGCCGCTGCTGCCGGTGCTCGAGGCCGTGGTCCAGAGCGGCAAGCCGCTGCTGATCATCGCCGAGGAAGTCGAGGGTGAGGCGCTCGCCACGCTCGTCGTCAACAAGCTGCGTGGCGGCCTGAAGGTTTCGGCCGTCAAGGCGCCG
Organism: Tagaea sp.; assembly: GCA_965279525.1. Taxonomy (GTDB): domain Bacteria; phylum Pseudomonadota; class Alphaproteobacteria; order CACIAM-22H2; family CACIAM-22H2; genus Tagaea. The sequence goes on from CBDIIB010000003.1 coordinate 626,371, forward strand.
GGCTTCGGCGACCGCCGCAAGTCGATGCTCGAGGACATCGCGATCCTGACCAACGGTCAGGTCATCTCGGAAGACCTCGGCATCAAGCTGGAGAGCGTCACGCTCGACATGCTCGGCCGCGCCAAGCGCGTTTCGATCGACAAGGACAACACCACGATCGTCGACGGCTCGGGCAAGAAGAAGGACATCGAGGCGCGTTGCGCGCAGATCAAGGCGCAGGTCGAGGAAACCACCTCGGACTACGACCGCGAGAAGCTGCAGGAGCGTCTGGCCAAGCTCGCCGGTGGCGTCGCCATCATCCGCGTCGGCGGTGCGACCGAGGTCGAGGTCAAGGAGCGCAAGGATCGCGTCGATGACGCGATGCACGCCACCAAGGCCGCGGTCGAGGAAGGCATCGTCCTGGGCGGCGGTACGGCCCTGCTCTACGGCACGCGCGTGCTGGAAGGCATCAAGGTCGCCAACCACGACCAGCAGGTCGGCATCGACATCGTGCGCAAGGCCCTCCAGGCCCCGGCACGCCAGATCGCCGAGAACGCCGGCGCTGACGGCTCGCTGATCGTCGGCAAGCTTCTCGAAGGCAAGAACGAGAAGATGGGCTTCAACGCCCAGACCGGCGAATTCGTCGACATGATCAAGGACGGCGTCATCGACCCGACCAAGGTCGTGCGTCTGGCCCTGCAGGATGCGGCTTCGGTCGCGGCCCTGCTGATCACGACGGAAGCCATGATCGCCGAACGTCCGAAGAAGGACGAGGCCCCGATGGGTGGCGGCGGTGGTGGTGGCGGAATGGGCGGCATGGGCGGCATGGACTTCTGATCGAAGTCCGGCCTACCAGGGTCGAAAGAACGGAGCGGGGCGGAAGGGAAACCTTCCGCCCCGTTTCCTTTTCGAGGGACCCGTCAGGCGATGACGCCGCGTTCCTTGCGGGCGATGTCGTCGAGCGGCGAGACCGGGAAGCGGTCGGTCGCCTGGAAATAGATCTTGCCGGCCAGCCCGACGAGCGTGCAGCCGTCGAGGAACACGACTTCGAGCTCGTCGCGCATGTCGCGCGGGATCTCCTTGTGGGTGCGCAGCATCAGTTCGAGCCGCGGCTTGCGCATCAGCCCGTCGATCTGCACTTCGCCCAGTTCGCTGAAATCCAGCTCGACGATGAAGCGCTTGCTCTCGCGCTCGCGCTTGCCGCCTTCGCCCTCGCGGCGCGAGAAGAGCCGCAGCTGCCGCAAGTCGCGCCCGTCGTAGAACGGCACGTAGGCGGCGCGCCAGTCGTTCGACGCGTTGGCCTGGCGCTGCATCTCGCGTAGGTCGGAATCGAGGCGCTGCAGCAGGTCGCCGTGGCCGGCCCGGTCGAGCGCGCCCGCGACATTCTCGCCCAGCAGGCTGCGCGCGTCGGTCCGGTCGGTCGCGAGATACGACAGGACCTGGACGGCAAGACGCGGACCGGGACGCGGCAGGCCCTCGTCCATGACGCGGCGAGCCAGGGCCGGATCGGCGGTCGCGAGTTCCTTCAGCGCTTCCTTGAGGTTTGGCCAGTCGCGCGCCAGCGGCACGCTGCTGCGGATCGCGGGCTCGGCGGCGGCATTGCGTACCGGAAGCGGCATCGTCACCTCGAGCGCCAGCCGTGCGCCCTCTGCCGGGCGCGGCACGCCGGCAGGCCAGGTCATGGCGAGCCGGCCCACACTGCTGTCGACCAGCGTCTGGCCGCCGGGCGTGTGCGCGACGACGCGCGCGGTCAGCGTCTCGACATATTGCGAGCGGGCGGGGACGGGCGGGGCGGGCTGTGCGGCGACCTGCTGGGCGGTCGTCGGCGGGGCGTCGGGCACGACGCGCACCTGCACGCTGGTGCCGGTCTGCAGGACTTGCTGCGTGGCCGCCGGGGGTGCGGTCTGCGTCTGCGGGGCCGTCTGGGCCTGCGTGACAGCCCGGGTCTGGACGGTCGCCGGCGTGGCCGGGACCGCCGGTGCGGCGGGGGCGGCCGGTGTGGGCGGCGGCCCGACGACGGTCGCGGTTGTCTGGACGCTCGGCTGTGCGGCTTGTGCGGTGGCCGCGATGTTCGTCGCCGGTTGCTGGGCTGCCGTCGGTGCCGGCGGCGGCGGCGGCGCCGGAGTTGCCGGGGTCGCCGTCTGCGGGACGGGTGCGGCGGTCGCCGGTGCGCCCTGCGGCTGGACCTGAACGATCACGGCCTGCGGGGCCTGCTGGGTGCCGCCGATCTGTAGCGTGACGCTCGCCCCCTGCGGCAGCGGCATCTGCGTCTTGATTCCGATCGTGCCGGCATCTGTCTTGATCAGCGTGGCGCCGCCCGCATCCTTGCCGACGACCTGGCCTTGGACCTGCGTCTGCGGGTTCTGCCCGCCATTGGCCAGCGCGTTGGCCAGCGTCATCGTCTGGAGTGCCGCGAACACCTGGTTGCGCAGCTGGGCGGGGATCTGGGTGACCTGCGCGATGGCCTGCGCAAAGTTCTGGATCGGCGGCGGGTTGGCCGCGCCGCCGCCGGGCGGTGTGATGGATCCGCTCACGCCTTGCCGGCGAGGCGGGCCGCGATCGCCTCGACGTCCATCGCCGCATGGGCGCCGGGATGGCGGACCAGCAGCGGCGTCTGCGCATGGATCGAATCGCGCACGCGGCCGTCGCGGCGGACCACGCCCAGCAGCGGCGGCTCGAAGCGCAGGAACTCGCGGCAGGCCTTGCTCAGCGTCTCGTGGATGCGCTGGCCCTGCGTGGGGTTGCCCGCACTGTTTATGACGATGCGAAGATCGGTGCGCTGGCGGTTGGTCGTCAGCACCTTGATGAAGGCATAGGCGTCGGTCAGCGCCGTCGGTTCGTCGTTGGTGACCACGATGCAGGTGCGCGACAGGGCGGCAAGGCCGCGCGTGTGGGCTTCGATTCCGGCACCCAGATCCACGATCGTCGCCTCGTAGTCGGCCGACAGCTCGTAAAGATCGCGGATCAGCTGGGCGAAGCGCGGCTGGGCAAGGCTAGCGAGATTGCCCGAGCCCGAGCGCCCGGCGAGGATGTCGAACCCGCCGACGGGATAGGGCGTCACGCATTCGCCCAGCGGATGGGCGCCGGCGAAGTAGTGGCCAAGATCGCGCTTGGGAAACAGGCCGAGCTGGATGTCGACATTGGCAAGCCCCAGATCGCCGTCGAACAGCAGCGTCTTGAGGCCGCGGCGCGCGAGCGCGCAGGCGAGCGTGACCGAGAACCACGTCTTGCCCACGCCGCCCTTGCCCGAGGCGACGGCGATGAGGCCCAACGAGTTCGCCGGCCGCGTGTCCTGTCCGGTCTCCACCACCGCGCGCGTGTGCGCCTCGGCGTAGGGAAGGGTGTGGATCTGGCTCACGATACGGCCTCCGTGTTGCGTGCCGCGCGCGTACCGGCGGCGGCGACGAGAATTCGGGCGAAGCGTTCGGCGTCGAGCGCTTCGAGCGGGTCGGCAGGACTGCCGGAGACCGAAGCTTTCGCGAACGCGTAGGTCCCGGCGGCGGCGGCGGCCATCAGGCCGCCCATGCGCCGGGCGATGTCGAGACGGGTGGGGATCAGCCGCGTGCAGCCCGCGCGCGCGAAGGCTTCGGCGGTCTCGGCACTCTCGGCCACGTCGAGGCCGGCGGGCAATGTCAGGACGGGTTCGCCGCCGACAGCGACGGCAAGACGCCCCAGTGCCGCGATGTCGGCCGGGTTGTTGGGATTGGCGGCGGCGGTATCGACCAGCAGGATGGCGCCGCGCAGTTTGCCGAGCGCGAAGCGCTGCAGGTCTTCGGGCCGTTCGGCCACGTCGAAGGGAACGCCGAGGATCTGGGCGAAGGCCGAAAGGGCCGGCACGCCGCCGGCCGAGGTCCGGTCGGTCGACACGATGCGCACCGTCATGCCTTCGAGCGTGGCCTGTGCGGCGATCTTGGCGACAGCGAGCGTCTTGCCGGATGCCGGCGGACCGACGAGCAGAAGCGGGGTTGCCGACGCGCGCCCGCCGAGGGGTGCAAAGCGGAAGGTGCCCGCAAGGCGGCGGGCCAGCGTGCTGCCGACACTGTCGGAAGGGGTGCGCCGGCCGAGCCGTCCACCTTCCTCGAGGCGGGCGGCAAGCATCGGCGGCAGGCCGTGGAACGACAGTACCTTGGCAAGCGCGTCGCTTTCCGGCGGGGTGCCGCCGCGTCCGAAGCGCGGGATCGGGCTTTCGCGCAAATCCTCGTCCTCGTCGTCGCCGACGAGCTGCGGCTCGAATACCGGCTCGGGGATCTCGGGCCCGCTTTCGATGGCGACGACGACGCGCACGCCGGCGCCGTCTGTTTCGGTCGCGACGACAAGCGCGTCGTCGCCCAGCTCGCGCTGGATCTGGCGGATCGCGTCCTCTGCGGTCGCGGCGTGATAGGCCTTCAGGCGCATGGCTTAGATCGTCCCCACGGTCTTGATGCGTGCCTTCGGGTGGATTTCGTTCTGCGACATGATCGCGGTCGAAGGGCGGAAGCGCTCGACGATCGAGCGCACGAACGGCCGGGCGAGCGGACTGGTCAGCAGCACCGGGTTCTCGCCCATCAGCGCATGGCGCTCGAACGTGCTGCGCACGCCCTGGATGAACTCCTGCAGGCGCGAGGGCTGCATGGAAAGCTGGCGGTCCTCGCCCTGGCCGACGATCGATTCGGCGAAGGTCTGCTCCCATTCCGGCCCGAGCGTGACGAGCGGGATGAAGCCGCCGTCGACCGAGTTCTGCTCGCAGATCTGGCGCGCGAGGCGCGCGCGCACATGCTCGGTGATGGCGGTGATGTTGCGGGTCTGGCTCGTGGCTTCCGACACGCCCTCGAGGATCGCCGGCAGGTCGCGGATCGAGATGCGCTCGGCGAGCAGGTTCTGCAGCACGCGCTGCAGGCCGCCGACCGTGATCTGCGTGGGAACGATCTCGTCGACGAGCTTCTTGTGGTCCTTGCCCAGCTCGTCGAGCAGCTTCTGCGTCTCGGTGTACGAGAGCAGCTCGGCCATGTTGTCCTTGATGATCTCGGTCAGGTGCGTCGTGATCACGGTCTGCGGATCGACGACCGTCATGCCCTTGAACAGCGCTTCCTCGCGCATCGATTCGTCGACCCACATCGCGGGCAGGCCGAAGGTCGGCTCCTTCGTCGGTTCGCCGGCCATCCCGATCGCCTCGCCGCGCGGGTCCATGACCAGCAGCAGGCCCGGACGCAGGTCGCCGCGCCCGGCGATGATTTCCTTGATGCGCAGCGCGTACTCGGTCGAGGGCAGCTGCATGTTGTCCTGGATGCGCACCGACGGCATCACGAAGCCCATGTCGCCGGCAAGTTGGCGGCGCAGGGCCTTGATCTGGTCGGTCAGGCGCTGGCCCTTGTCGGCGTTGATCAGCGGCAGCAGGCCGTAGCCGAGCTCGAGGCGGATGAGGTCGATGTGCAGCGAGGCCTGGATGGGTTCTTCGGCCGGCGGCGGCGGCGTTTCGGCGATGATCTTCTGGGCGGCCTCGGCGGCGACCAGCGCGTCCTGCTGCTTGAACATCTCGAAGGCGGCATAGCCGCTCATCGCCGACAGGATGGCGAAGGGCACGAAGGGCAGGCCGGGCACGACGGCGAGCGCGCCGGTCAGCACCGAGCACAGCACGAGCGCCTTGGGATACCCGCCGAGCTGGCCGAACATCGCCTTGTCGGCCGAGCCGCGGATGCCGGCCTTGGTCACGAGCAGGCCGGCCGCGACCGACGTGATCAGGGCCGGGACCTGGCTGACGAGACCGTCGCCGACGGTCAGCAGCGTGTAGTAGTTGGCCGCCTGGGCGACCGTCAGGCTGTGGGTGGTCGTGCCGATGATGATGCCGGCGATGACGTTGATGAACGTGATGAGCAGGCCCGCGACGGCATCGCCACGCACGAACTTCGCGGCACCGTCCATCGAACCGAAGAAGGTGCTTTCGTCTTCGAGATCCGTGCGCCGCTTGCGCGCCGTGGCCTCGTCGATCAGGCCCGCGGAAAGGTCGGCGTCGATGGCCATCTGCTTGCCGGGCATCGCGTCGAGGTTGAAGCGCGCCGACACTTCAGCGATGCGCCCCGAGCCCTTGGTGATGACGACGAAGTTCACGATCACGAGAATCGCGAAGATGATGACGCCGATGACGAAGTTGCCGCCCATCAGGAGGCCGCCGAAGGCGCGCACGACCTCGCCCGCGGCCCCGATGCCCTCGTGGCCGTGGGACAGAATCAGGCGCGTCGTCGCGAGGTTGAGCGCCAGGCGCATCAGCGTGGCAATCAGCAGGATGGTCGGGAAGGAGCTGAAATCCAGCGGCCGCTGGATGAACAGCGAGACGAGCAGGATCAGCACCGAGATGGTGATGGAGAGTGCAAGCAGGATGTCGACGAGCCAGGTCGGCAGGGGGACGAGCAGCACGAGCAGGATGCCGAAGACGCCCAGTGCGAGCAGCACTTCGCCCTGCCGGCCGAGTGCCCGGAGGCTCTCGATCGGGTCGAATCCCTGTGTCTGTGCTTCCTGGCCAGCTGCCGGATCGGCCATGTTCGCCTAGCTCGTTTTTCGGGTCTTCAGAATGCGGGGCGCGGTTCGCTGCCGGTGGGCGGCGGCGGGGGCGCGAAGCCCTGGTCGTTGTAGATCTTCAGCTTGTTGCGCAGCGTGCGGATCGAGATGCCCAGGATGTTCGCCGCATGCGTGCGGTTGCCAAGGCAGTGCGTCAGCGTATCGAGGATCAGCTCGCGTTCGACATCGTCGACCGTCCGGCCGACGAGACCGGCTTTGGCACCGCCTGCGGCGGAACCGCCGCTTGCGGCGGGTGCGCCGGGCCGGTCTTCGGGGCGCGTGGCGCCCTGCAGGACGATGGCCTCGGGGCCTACGACCGGGCTCTTGGCGAGAAGGACAGCGCGATGGACGGTATTCTCGAGCTCGCGCACGTTGCCGCGCCAGGTGTGCCCGCGCAGCATCGCCATCGCCTCGGGGGCGAAAGCGCGCGCGTCGGTCCCGTTGGCTTCGGCGTATTTGCGCATGAAGTGCTCGGCCAGCACGTCAATGTCGAGCGGGCGCGCGCGCAAGGGCGGCAGACGCACGGTGACGACGTTCAGGCGGAAATAGAGATCTTCGCGGAAGCGGCCGGCGCGCACTTCGCCTTCCAGCTCGCGGTTGGTCGAGGCGAGGATGCGGATGTCCACCTTGATGGGCTGCGTGCCGCCTACGCGGTCGATGACGCGTTCCTGGATCGCACGCAGGAGCTTGGCCTGCAGGCGCATGTCCATCTCGCCGAGTTCGTCGAGGAACAGCGTGCCGCCGTTGGCCTCCTCGAACTTGCCGATGCGTCGGGCGACGGCACCGGTGAACGCACCCTTCTCGTGGCCGAACAGTTCGCTCTCGAGCAGGTTGTCGGGGATCGCGGCACAGTTCACGCAGATGATGGGTGCTCCCGAGCGCTTGCTCTTGGCATGGACGTAGCGCGCCATCAGCTCTTTGCCGGTCCCGGATTCGCCGGTGATCAGGATCGAGGCGTCGGACGCGGCCACCCGGTCGGCGAGGCGCAGCGTGTCGCCCATCGCCGGATCCTTGAAGACGATCGCCGCACTTTCCTCGGTCACCGCGGCGAGCACTGCCGCGATCAGCTCGGGCTCGGGCGGCAGCGGGATATACTCCTTCGCCCCTGCCTTGATCGCGCGCACCGCCGCAGCCGAATCCGTCCCGATGCCGCAGGCGATGACCGGGATGTGGATGCGTTCGTTGCGGAGCGCTTCGACGAGGCCGCCGATGTCGAGGCCGACGTCGATCATCACCAGATCGGCGCCCTTGCCGCCGCGCAGCGCGTCGAGGCCCCGCTCGACGTCGTCGACCTGGCTGACCTTCGCGCCGCGCGCGATGGCGATCTTCGCCGCGGTCGAGACCTGGCCGCTCAGGGAACCGATAATCAGTAGGCGCATGCTCGCAAGCTCCGGCGTCTTTGGCGTGTCAGCTACGGTCGACCTTGACGATTTCCGTCATGGTCACGCCGAGGCGTTCGTCCACGACGACGACTTCGCCGCGTGCCACGAGGCGGTTGTTGACGTAGATGTCGATCGCTTCGCCGACCTTGCGGTCGAGTTCGACAACGGCACCGCGGCCGAGCTTCAGGAGCTGGTTGACCTGCATGGTCGCCTTGCCGAGCACCGCCGAAACGGTGACGGGGATGTCGTACACGGCTTCCAGTTCCTTGGCCGTGCGCGCCTGGCGGTTGTCGCCCCCGCCACCACCGCCGCCGCCACCGCCGCCGGCGGCACCCATCTGCGGATCGCCCGCCATGGCCTTGGCCATGTCGAGGTCGTCGAAATTCACTTTCTCGTCGGCCATCTGTCGACTCCTTCCAGGATTCAGTTGTTGTCGCCGCTACCCGGCTGCATCGCCAGATAGCGTTCGATCGCGTCTTCGATTTCCTTCCAGACGTCGGCGAGATTTCGCTCGACGCCGCCGTTCAGCCATTCGATGCGGGCGTCCGTCGCCGGCAGGTTCGGATCGGGCAGCACGACGATGCGTCCGGCATAGCCGAGGACCGCACCCAGTGCCTCGAACTTCTCGCGGATCAGGTCGGCGACCGCCGGATTGACCTTCGCGACGAAGCGCGGCTGTTCGGCCAGCCGCTCGATGCATTCGCGCATCAGGGCCTCGATTTCTTCCACGCCGCGCGTGGCGGCCATCGCCGGCAGAAGCTTGCGCGCGATGGCGCCCATCGCCTGCACCGCACCGGCATCGGCTTCGGCGCGCGCGCGATCGGCGGCGGCAAGCGCCAGGGGCAGGGTGGCTTCCATCTGCGCCAGCGCCTGTGCGGCAAGGTGCGAGGCATCGCCCAGCGCTTCGGCGCGCCCGGCATCGAAGCCTTCGGCGCGGCCGGCTGCGTGCGCGTTCTGCTTGGCCATCTCGACTTCGACTTCGGTGTACTGCTTGGGCTTGCGCCGCAGGATCACGGGCATCGGCTCGCCGTCCGGCCCGACACCGGGCTGGGCGAACTCTTCCTGGAAGAGGAACTTGCTGATGGCTGGCATCGGGTTTCGTTCCCTTGCTTCTTCAGGCGGCGATCGAAAGCGAGACGTGTGTGGCGAATTCCTCGATCAGCTGTTCGACTTCCTTGGCATCCAGGCGCCCGAGGTCGGCGAAGCCGACGGCAAGCGTCGTGATGTCGCGGTCGTCGAGTTCGGCGCAGAGCCTCGCGGCGGCGTCCTCGCCGAGCGCCAGCATCAGGATGGCGGCCTTGCGGCGGCCGTCGAGATGGCGGACGGGCGGCTGGCGTGTGGTGCTGGCTTCCATGGTGCTCCCTTTGCTCCGGTCCGTCGACGCTTAGGTTTCCTGGTACATCCAGGTCCGCAGGATGGCCACGGCCTCTTCCGGATGCTTCTCGACGATCTCGCCGATCTTCTTGATCGACGAGGCGCGCACGCGGCCTTCGACCTGGGCGATGTCGATCATCTGCTCGATCTCGCTGGGGCCTTCCATGCCGGGCGACGGGCCGCCGGGCAAAGCGAGGCTGCCGGGCGCGGACCCCGGCATCAGCTGCGCCTGCTGGGCGGCCTGGTCGGCGGCCATGCGTTCCTGTTCGCGGCGGTCCTGGGCCGATTTCAGCACGTGGTTGATGATCGGACGCGCGACCAGCAGGATCACGAGCAGGGCGACGATCGCCATGACGAAGACTTCGGCCAGGCGCAGGAGGTCGGCGCGCGTGAAGTCGAACAGGCCGGGCTCGGTCGTGTCGACGACGATCTCTTCGGGCGCGTAGAAACGCAGATTGACGACCTCGAGCGAGTCGCCGCGCCGCTGGTCGAAGCCGATGGCCGAGCGCACGAGTGCCGTCAGGCGCTGCATGTCTTCTTCCGAGCGCGGCTGGTACTGCTTTTCGGCACCCGTTCCGGTCACGTTGCCGTCGACGACGACGGCGACCGAGAGCTTGCGCACGACGCCGGATTCGCGCACGTGCTGGCGCACCGTCTTGCTGATCTCGAAGTTGGTGGTTTCCTCCGAGCGGTTGCCGCGGTTCGTGGTCTTCGGCGCACCGCCGGAATCCTGGCTCGCGTCGGGCAGGTTGTTCTGGACCGAGACCTGGGCGGCAGCTTCGGAAGCCTCGTTCGTCTCGGTCACGGTCTGCGTCGAGCGCACGACCTGGCCGTCGGGATCGAAGAGTTCCTGGTTGGTCACGATGCGGTCGAAGTCGAGATCGACGGCGACCTCGGCGCGGACCTTGCCCGGGCCGATCGTGCGCTCGATGATGCCTTCGATCGTGCGCGCGAGGCGCTGTTCGTAGGCGCGGCGCAGTTCTTCGGCCGAAGTGCTCGTCGCCGACGGATCGTCGCTTTCGGCCTGGCCCTTGGCGAGCAGGTTGCCGCGGTCGTCGACGACCGAAACGCGCACCGGGCGCATGTTGGGGACCGCCGCCGCGACGAGCGACTGGATCGCCTGGACCTGCTGGCGGGGGAGGCGATTGTTGGGATCGCGCATGCGCAGGATGACCGACGCGGTCGGCTCCTGGCGTTCGCGGTTGAACAGGTCGCGCCGCGGGATCACGAGATGGACGCGCGCTCCCGCGACCGGCTGCAGGGCGCTGACCGTGCGCGCGAGTTCGCCTTCCATGGCGCGCGTCTGGTTGATCTGCTGCATGAAGTTCGTCTGGCCGAGCACGTCGCCCCGGTCGAAGATCTCGTAGCCGATCGAGCCGCCGCGCGGGATGCCGGCTTCCGCGAAGCTCAGGCGCAGGCGCAGCACCCGGTCTTCGGGCACCATCACCGTGTTGCCGCCATTGCGAAGCTCGAAGGGGACCTGCTGCTGCTCGAGCCGGGCCGTGATCTGCCCGGCGTCGGTCGGCGACAGCTCGCTATAGAGCAGCGCCATCGGCGGCTGGGACAAACGCATTGAAAAGAAAAAGAAAAAGCCGAGCAGGCCGACGGCGACGGCGCCCAGAAGGCCCAGGCGCATCGGCCCCAGCTGGCGGAGCGTATCCATGAAACTATTCACGCGGACCTTCCCTCGGGGCTAAGACCCCAGTCCTGAAAAATCGACCCGGCTTTAGATTCAAATCGCGCCCTAATTCACGCAATTTTATCCAAAACTTGATACGTATCGTAGGGAAGAGGAGTGAACGAAAGATTAATACCCGGCAGATTTTTCCCGGTTACCGGGAAATAATTGCCGAGTCTGCATGGGTTTAGAGTGAAAGTTCGAGTCGAATCTGAGGTTTAGCGGCGTTTTCCGCCCTGTTCGGGCGCTGCGGGAATTTCACGATATTCTTTCACCCGGGTCGCCCGGAGACCCCGCGGGCCGTGCCGGTCGATCAAACGCTGCCAGGAATTGAATTCCTCGGGCGAAAGGTTGTAGTGGCGGCAGGCGTCGTCCAGCGTGAGCGTCCCTTTGCGCACGGCATCGACCACGGCCGCCTTGCGACGGATGACCCAGCGCTTGGTGCCCGGCGCAGGCAGGATCCCGCCCAGGATGTCGCGCGACGTTGCGGACAGGCGGGTGGGCGAGTCTGGCGTCTGCCGGTCGGTATCCATGACCAAGCTGAATCCTTCGATTGCACTTCGCTCGAAATCTACGGCTTCGTTCTTAAACATTGAGTTAAGGCCTCCAGCCTCAGAACGCGGAAAAGGTCGACAGGCAGTCGCGTCGGCACAGTGAAATATTCGGTGTTCCCGGCCGCCGACCGAGCGGATAGCGCAGGCAGCGTCCGCAGCTTTCGGCCCACATGGCGCGCGCGACCGGTGAGACCGGCTCGAGGGCCGTCGGTCCAACGGGCTTTTCTCTGGCTTCCCAGAAGGTTGGCGGATCGGGCGGATCCTCCGCACGCCATCCGGTCGGGCCGCGCGACCAGACGAACTCGTAGCGCGCCCGCATGCCGTCGCCACTGATTACTGCCAGCCCGCTGACCGGCGCAGGCCGATCCGCCATGCCGGGCAGGGGGAGCAGGGTTGCGCGCCAGGCGGTGCCGGCGCGCAAGTCTGCGAGCGCCACCGGCTCGGCAAAAGTCGCGCGACGGCCGGAATGCGTGCGCCAGGCCAGCATGTGAGGTTCCGCGCGATCGGGGACATAGACATGGAACCGCGCGTCGGCGCGCCAGATGCCGACGAGACCCTGGCGTTCGCGCGGCGCAGCGTTGCCAAGCAGCAGCGCGAAAGACGGGATGCCCGCGCGCGCGTGGAGCGACGGCGCGTCGATGTCCGTCTGTGCGTGCGGTTCGCCGCGCTCGACCGCGGGTGCGGCGAGTTGCATCAGATGTCGAGCGGCGAGCCGCGGACCGTCGAGAGCTGGGACAGCGGCAGCTTGTTGCCGTTGACGGTGAGCAGCACGGTCCCGTTCGCGTAGTCGACCTGCGTGACGGTGCCGATCACCTTGCTGGAGGTCTGGATGGCGCCGCCCGTCGAGTTCATCGCGGAGATCTCGACCTGGTAGTCGCCATCGGGAAGCTTGGAGCCGCTGTCCGAATAGCCGTTCCACGTCAGGGCATGGTCGCCCGCGTCCGTTTCGCCTTCAGTGCGCGCGACGAGCTGGCCGTCCTTGTTGTAGATGCTGACGACGACGCGCGCGGCTGCTTCGGGCAGCGTGTAGGTGATCGTGCCTTCGCCGCCGTACAGCCCGACGAGGCTGCCCGTCATCTCGACGGTCTTGCCGATGTAGTTCACGGCATTGGCCGACTGCGAGTTGCGCTGCATGGAGATCAGCGTCTCGAGGTTCTGGTTCTGCCGGATCGACTGCTCGACCGACGAGAACTGCACGAGCTGCTGGGTGAACTGCGTGGTGTCCATCGGCGACAGCGGATCCTGGTTCTGCAGCTGCGTGGTGAGCAGCTTGAGGAACGTGTCGAAGTTCGATCCGAAGGTGGCCTTGGCCGCGGCGGCCGAGCCGGAGGCGGCCGAGCCGGTCGTCAGGTTCGTTCCACCGGCGGTCTGGGTTGCGGCGAGGGAGGATGACATGGCGGTTTCTCCGTGGCTTTCGGATCAGGCGTTGAGGTCGACGCGGCCGTTGGCGGCGCGCGGGCGGACATAGCTTGCGGAGATCGCGGGTACTGCGGTCTCGGCGGTTTCATCGGCTTTGCGACGTTCGGCGAACTGGGCGCCCATGTCGCGGAAGGCCTGGGAATTGTCGCGGTTGTCGCCGCGAAGCGAGAAGTTGAGCCCGCCGGCGTCGGCACGCAGGCCGGCTTCGGAAAGCGCGTTCTCGAGCTGGCGGGAGTCGCTCTTGAGCATTTCGAGCGTCTGCTGGCGATCGGCCGCGAAGGCCGCGCGCAGCGTGCCGTCGGCGCGCAGATCGAGCTTGATGTCGATGCGCCCGAGTTCGGCCGGGTTGAGACGGATGCTGATCTGGTCGAGGCCGTCCGAGACCGCCTTGCGGATATGGACGGCGACCTGTTCGTGCGGCGGCACGAGCGGCATGCGGGCGGCGGGCTTGGGCCCCTCGGTCGACTGGGCGGCACGCGCGGCATCGAGGTTCTGGGCGAAGATGTTCGTCGGCTCGGCCGACTTGGCTGGGACCTTGGCGTCCTCGGCCTCGACCGGCATGCGCGCGGCGGACATGGTCGCATCGAGCGAAGCGTTGTCGTTGCTGACGACGGCCTGCACGGCGAAGGCGGTCACGGGTGCCACAGGTGCGGCGATCGCGGCGGGCTGCGCCACCGTGACGATCAGCTTGCCTTCCTTGGCATCGCTGTCGGCTTTCGCGGCTTCCTTGCCGGCTTCGGAAACGGGCAGGGCAGTAGGTGCGAGCGGATTGCGCAGCAGGAAGTCGGCGTAGGCTTCGGTCGTCGGCTCGGCCTGCTTGGCGGTCTCGGCCAGGGTCGAGGTCGGCAACGCAATCTCGGACGGGGCTGCGACCTTGGCGGCCTTCATGTCGATGGCGGCCTTGGCCGGATCCGGAGCCGCGTCGGAGAGGGGAGCGGCCGGGACGGCAGCCGGGGCGGCCTTCAGGTCGGCGGCATCGGCGGTCTCGGCTTCGACCGGCATTTCGACAGGCGCTGCTACCGGTGCGGCGACCGGCGCGGCGACCGGTGCGGCAACCGGCTCGGGCGTGCCGGGATTCACGAGCGCAAGGGCGGCAAGCAGCTCGGCTGCGGCCGCCGCTTCGTCAACCTTCGCGACGACGAGGACGGCGTCGTCAGCGAGCTTGGCTGCGTCTGCCGCCTGCGCGATTGCGGCGTGCACGGTGTCCTCTGGAGCGGCTTCGGCCGGAACCGGTGCTTCGGCCTGCTCGACCGGCATCGGCTTTTCGGCAGTCTCGGAATTCTCGGCTGCCGGCTTTTCGGCGGACGCTTTCTCGGACTTCGCCTTCTCGGCATCGGCAATCCGGGCGCGCAGGCTGTGACGCTCGTTCGAGGCATGATCCGGCCGTTCGCCCTTTTCGCGGCGCTCGGCGCGTTCGTTCTTTTCGGCGCGATCCGCGCGGTCGGCGGCTTCTGCGCGTTCGAGATGCTCGGGCTTGGAAGCGGGGGCATCGTTGCGCCGCGCCGTCTCGACGGACGGGCGCTGAGTCTGGCGATCGACGCGGGCGCGTGCCGAGTGCGCCTCGAGCAGGTTGGAAAACCGCTTGTCCGACGATTCCGACGCGCGACGTGATGTCGAGGCGCCGGACTGTTCGGAGCGGAAGAGCTGGTCGATCGCG
>CBDIIB010000004.1:0-1360735 GCA_965279525.1 Tagaea sp.
GCGCAGTCGCCGGAATACACCCGCAAAGTCGCGAACCTCGTGACGCCGGCCGTCGGCGGCCTGCCGACGGGCGTCAACATCGCCTCGATCACGCGCACGGTGAATTCGGCCCTGCAGAACGACCTGCTTGCCCGGACCTCGGATTCCGCGGCGCAGTCGGTCAAGTCGACCTATCTCGACCGCATCGGCACGCTGCTCGACGTCGACCAGGGCAAGCCCGCGATCACGCAGCAGTTGCAGGCGTTCCAGCAGGCCTGGACGGATTTCGAGGCGAGCCCGGAAAACTCCAACCTGTCGCGCAACATCATCATCCAGGGCCAGCAGCTTGCCATCGCGCTGAACCAGCTCTCGGCCTCGCCCCCGCAGATCGATACCCAGATCCTGACGGACATCGGCGCGAACCTGACGACGCTCAACGGTCTCGTCACGCAGGCGTACTCGATCAACCAGCAGCTCATCAGCCAGTCCTCGACCGGCCAGCCGATCGGCGACCTGCAGGACCAGATGGACTCGATCGTCCGCCAGATGGCGAAGATCTCGAAGGTCCAGATCCTCGGTACCGGCACGGCCGCCATCCAGATCATCACGTCGGGCGGCCAGACGCTGGTCGCCGGCAACGTGCCGCCGTCGTTCTCCTTCAACGCCACCACCAACCAGGTGCAGATCACGATCAACGGCGTGTCGAGCCCGGTCCAGTCGACGGCATTCCAGTCCGGCCAGCTCGACGCGCTGCTGAAACTGCGCGCGGGCTACGGCGACAACTCGACCTTCTCCCAGACGGTCATGACGTCGGCGGACGCCGCCGACGGCGGCCTGCGCAAATTCACCAACCAGATCGACGCGATCGCCAACCAGGTCGCGTCGGTGGTCAACAACGCCTACAACCGCAGCAATTCGTTCGGCACCGAGCTGGCGGCGAACTTCTTCACCTACTCGACGCTTGCCCTTCCGCCGGCGACGACGGTCGCGACCGCGATCACGAGCGGCACGGCGACCGCAAGCGCCATCGGCGGCAGCCTGACGGATGGCGGTGCGGCCTTCGCCGCAATGGCGCCGACCGCGGCCCTTTACCATCGCATCACGATCACGGCCGGGCAGGGCGTCGGCTCGTCGGCGATCATCACCGCCAATACGGCGACGACGATCACGGCGCCGGGCCTGGCCGCGACCGACGCGACCAGCCAGTACTCGATCCAGTCCGTCACCGGCCCGTTGATGTCGAACGTGACCACGGCCGCGACGACGACGACGCTGGACGACACCACCAACACCTGGGGCGTCAACCAGTTCGCGCCGACCGCGGCGGGCGTGTCCTATCAGGTCCGTATCCTCTCCGGCGCCGGTGCAGGCCAGATCGGGCGGATCACCGGCAATACGGCAACCCAGCTCACGCTCAACCCCGCCTTCTCGACCGCACCGGGCGTGGGCAGCGTCTATATCATCGAGCCGGCACTCGGCAACCTGCCGACGGCGGCGTCGATGCTGCAGGTCAACCCGAGCCTCACCGGCGGCACGACGACGGTCAAGCGCGCTTCGGCGTCCGACGTCAACCAGTCGCTGAGCCTCACGGTCAACGGGTCGTTCGATCCGATCCCGCTGGCGGCCGCTTCCGCCGCGTCGCTCAACAACACGGGCATCATCGCCGGAACGCTGACGATCGCCAACACGATGGCGTCGGTCGTTTCCTACACGGCCCAGGGCCTCGCGACGGCGAACAAGAACACCGACGACAGCGAGCGGCTCCGCCACCAGACCGACCAGACCTTCCGCAATGCGGTCGGCGTGTCGGTCGATACGGAAATGTCGCAGCTCATCATCATCCAGAACGCGTACCAGGCATCCGCACAGGTGCTGCAGACGGTGCGCGGCATGTTCGACACCCTGATCAACCTGGGAAGGAACTAAGCCATGGCCGGTTCCATCACCGCCGTCGCCAACTACGCGCAGCTTCTCGACATCCAGCGCTCGCTGTTCGGCCAGCAGCGCGAGCTCGCCGGTCTCCAGCAGGAGCTTTCCACCGGCCGTCGCCGCGACGGCCTGGTCGGCATCGCCGCGGTCGGTCTGCAGCAGCAGGGCCTCGCGTCCGACGCGTTCCGCGTCCAGCAGTACAAGCAGACGTCCGTTCAGTCGTCGATCTACCTGCGGGCGATCGACAGCGCCACGTACCGCACGGACCTCTACTCCAAGGGGCTCGACGGTCTCAATTCGATCGCGAAGGACATGAAGTCCGAGCTGATCAAGACGAAGAGCCTCGGGCCGCAGGCCTATGCGGCACAGTACGGGCTGGTCAACGGCGCGCTGAACCGCATCGAATCGATCCTGAGCCAGACCGACGGCCAGCGGAATCTCTTTGCCGGCTCCGCATACGCGACCCGGCCGGTCGTCGGCATCACCAGCCTCGACGCTTCGCCGCCGAGCGTGCTGCCGGCCTTCTCGCCCTTCACCGGTGCGCCCGGGAACGGCCCGCCGCGCGGCCATTTCGCGGCCAACGCCGCCGGCACGACGACGACGGTCGTGACGGCGACGACCTATCCGGCCACGGCCATCGGCCAGAGCATCCGCTTCACCAGCGGCGCCAACCAGGATTTCCTGGCGCAGATCACCGGCGTCCTTCCGGCCGGCACGCTGACCTTCTCGCCGGCGGCTCCCGCCGCGACGGCTGCCGCCGACACCTTCGCGGTCCCGTTCATGGCCGTGCAGACCAGCGGCGCCCTTCCGGTCACGCTGCAGTTCCGTTCCGACAGCGCCACGGTCGCCACCGACGTGGCGCCGGGCTACATCGCGGCCTCGATCCGCACGACGCTGACCACGACGTCCGGCGAATCGATCAACGACAAGCCGGCCGTGTTCATCGACGACCAGTTCAAGCTCGAGTACGGCATCACGGCGGCCGATCCGGCCATCCAGAACCTGATCAATGGCCTGCGCAACTACAAGCTGGCGCTCGGCCAGGCGATCAATTTCAACGCCGCGATCGTGCCGCCGGCCGTGCAGCAGGACATCGGCCGCATCTCGGCGTCGATCCCGTATCTCGACCAGGCCGAGGCGCAGATCAACAAGGCGCTGCTCGACGTCGCGGCGCTGGAAGGCGTCAACGGCGGCCGGCAGAGCCAGCTCATCCAGATCCGCAACAAGCATCTCGACGTGATCAACATCTCGGATGTCGGCGCCACCAAGATCGAGTCCGTCGACATGGGCGAGGTGTCCACCCGCATCAAGGGCATCCAGACCTCGCTCGAAGCGAGCTACATCACCACGCGGCAGATCCTCGACCTGTCGTTCGTCAAATACATGCGCTGATCAGGCAAGGGCGCCGAACCGCGATGGTTCGGCGCCTTTATTTTTGCTCTCGAATACAACTAAAAAGAGCATACTAACTACACACTGAACACATGAGGGCGCTGAGCAAGGACAAGGACGAGGCTCAAAACTGTACCCGAAAATACAACTGTAAGTATAAACTACACACACTGAACAAGAATGTTCAGACCCGGAAAACCTAGAAAACAAGGAGCACCGAAGCCATGACGACCGTAGCAATGACCTCCGCTGTCAGCGGCCTGAATTCGTTCCAGACCGCGATCAACTACATCTCCGACAACGTCGCCAATTCCCAGACCGCCGGGTTCAAGCGCACGGACTCGAACTTCTCGAGCTATGTCTCGACGTCCTCGTCGCGCTTCTTCAGCCCCGGCGGCGTGACTGCGCGTCCCACGTTCATCAACGACCTGCAAGGCCCGATCGTGCAGGACTCCTCGCCGACCTCGATCGCGATCACGGGTGCCGGCTGGTTCCCGGTCCAGGAAGGCTCGTCGACGGTCGGTGGCCTTACCGGCAACAGCGTGACGCAGTTCACGCGCCGCGGCGATTTCACGCTCGACAAGAACAGCTTCCTCGTCAACGGTGCCGGCAAGTTCCTGTTCGCGCGCTCGGTGCCGCGTCCCACGATTGCGGTGCCCAACCCGACGCCCAACCAGGGGCCGCTCTCTGCCGTCCAGATCAACCAGAGCCAGCTGCCGGCGCTGCCGACGTCGAGGACGATCTATGCGGCGAACATTCCGGCAAATGCCGCGCCCGCGACGGTCTACAACGGCGGCACGATCACGATCACGGATGCCAACGGCGCTGCCCGTCCGGCCTCGGTGACCTGGTACAACCGCACGACGACCGGCGGCGTACTGCCGGGTGTGGCGGCCAGCGCCACGACCGGTACCGCGGCCGTCGCGGCCTCGGCCGCCGCCACGGTCCCGCAGTGGCGCGCCGTCATCACGATCCCGACCAGTTCGGCCAACGGCCCCGAAAGCATCGTCGTCGACTTCAGCTTCGGCACGACGGTCGGCGTCAATGCGGGCCTGCTGACGGGCATGACGGTCGCCGGTGCGACGAACGCGGCCACGTTCGACGCGGCCAATACCGCGCCCGTATCCGGCCGGCTGGTGATGAGCTACAGCGCCCCCGGCCTTGCCGCGGCCCCGCCGCAGACGATCAACGCGGAGTTCGGCACGCCCAACCCGTCGAACACGACGGTCGCCTCGACGCTGTCCACCGCCGGCGGCACGTCGCAGTTCGGCGGCACGTCGATCTCGATCTCGACGGTCTCTGCCGATGGCTATGCCGCGGGCATCTTCAACGGCACCGGCATCGACACGGCCGGCAACATCTTCACGACCTACTCGAACGGCCAGCGCCTGATCCAGTACCAGATCGCGCTCGGCACGTTCAACAACCCCAGGGGCCTGGTGCGCCAGAACGGCGAGGCGTTCCTCGACGATCCGTCCGCCGGCTTCATCGGCCTCAACGTGTCCCAGCAGGGCGGAGCGGGCAGTATCAACCCGAACAGCATCGAGAACTCGAACGTCGACATCGGCGCCGAGTTCACGAAGATGATCGTGGCCCAGCGCTCCTACTCGGCCAACGCCCGCATGATCACGACGTCGGACGAGATGCTGCAGGAGATCGTCAACCTGAAGCGCTGACCGTCGACGAACCTTCGGCTCCGCAAACTAGGGGGGCCGGCGGCGCGAAAGCGCCGCCGGCCCTTTTTTCATTCCGCCGCCGGCCGGCAAAGCAGCTTCTGCCGGGGAGGGGCATTTGCTGCCGGTTTGACCGCGAACATTTTGCCTAGCGACATGGTTTATTTTTATTAACGATTTCTAGTCGATTGTATTCATGTGTATTTTTTGAACATTCGTCTGGCATCGACGTTGCTCTTCTATGAGCTATCCGCCGAAAGGCATCCATTTCCACGTGACGAATTTCAATCAACGAGAATAGAAGGAGTCGGACACACATGGCTACCGTAGCAATGAACTCCGCGATCAGCGGCCTGAACTCGTTCCAGACCGCGATCAACTATATTTCAGACAACGTCGCCAACTCGCAGACCGCCGGGTTCAAGCGCATCGACGCGAACTTCTCGAGCTTCGTCTCGACGTCGTCGCAGCGCTTCTTCAACCCGGGCGGCGTGACCGCGCGCCCGACGTTCGTCAACGACCTGCAGGGCACCATCATCCAGAACGCCTCGCCGACCGCCATCGCGATCGCGGGTGCGGGCTGGCTGCCCGTCCAGGACGGCACGACCACGGCCGGCGGCTTCACCGGCAACAACGTGACCCAGTATTCGCGCCGCGGCGACTTCTCGCTCGACCAGAACAGCTTCATGGTCAACGGGGCCGGCAAGTTCCTGTTCGCCCGCTCGGTGCCGCGTCCCACGACCGCGGTGCCCAACCCGACGCCCAACCAGGGCCCGCTGGTCGCCGTGCAGATCAACCAGAGCCAGCTGCCGGCACTCGCCACGACGATCGCGCAATATGCCGCGAACCTGCCGGCGAACGCTTCGCCCGGCACCACCTACAACGGCGGCACGATCACGGTGACCGACGCCAACGGCGCATCGCGTCCGTTCTCGGTCACCTGGTACAACCGCACCACCGCCGGCGGCGTGCTGCCGGCAGTGGCGGCGAGCGCCACGGTCGGTACGGCCGGCGTCGCGGCTTCGGCCGCTGCCACGGTCCCGCAATGGCGCGCCGTGATCACGGCACCGACCAGCTCGGCGAACGGACCGGAGAGCCTCGTGGTCGACTACACGTTCGGCATCACGGTCGGCACCAACGCCGGCCTGCTCACCGGCATCACGGTCGCCGGCACGACCAACGCCGCGACCCTCTCGGCGGTGAACAGCGGCACCGACGGCCGGCTGGTGATGAGCTACAGCGCCCCCGGGCTTGCCGCGGCACCCGTGCAGACGGTCAATGCCGAGTTCGGCACGCCCAACACCACGAGCCCGACCACGGCTTCGACCCTCGGCACGCCGGGCGGCACGTCGCAGTTCGGCGGCACGTCGATCTCGATCTCGACCATCTCGGCGAACGGCTACTCGGCCGGTACCTACAACGGCACGGGCATCGACACGTCGGGGAACATCTACACGACGTATACGAACGGCCAGCGCCTGATCCAGTACCAGATCGCGCTCGGCACGTTCAACAACCCGAAGGGCCTGGTGCGCCAGAACGGCGAGGCGTTCCTCGACGATCCGGCGGCCGGCTTCATCGGCCTCAACGCGTCCCAGCAGGGCGGTGCCGGCGGCATCAACCCGAACAGCCTCGAGAACTCGAACGTCGACATCGGCTCCGAGTTCACGAAGATGATCGTGGCCCAGCGCTCCTACTCGGCCAACGCCCGCATGATCACGACTGCCGACGAGATGCTGCAAGAGGTCGTCAACCTCAAGCGCTGATCATCGACGACAGTCCGGCTCCGCAAACTCGTGGGCCGGCGGCGCGAAAGCGCCGCCGGCCTTTTTTTGTCAGGCGTGGCGCCGGTAGTGGTAGGCGTAGACATCGGAAAATCCGAGCTTCGCATAGAGCGCGCGTGCCGGCACGTTGTCGGCCACGACCTGCAGATAGGCGCGCGCGGCACCTTGCGCACGCGCCCAGGCCGACAGCGCGCCGATGATCCGCGCCGCATGGCCAGCACGCCTCGCCGTCGCCACGGTCAGCATCTCGAATATCCCGAGATCGCCGGCCTCGAGGACGCCCATGCCGAAGGCGCAAGGAACGCCGTTCGCGCCGTCGATCCGGGCGAACGCCGCCGCCGGCACGATCCGGCCAAGCATCTCGCCGAGTATCGCTGCATTTTCCGGCTGCGCGCCGGTTGCCTTCGTGAACGCGTCGAACCAGTGCGGCCGCGGGTCTTCCGCGATCGCCACGCCGGCCGCCGGTGCAGCCGGATCGCCCAGCGTCGCCTGCATCACGATCGTCGGATCGACGAACGCATAGCCGCGCGCGGCCAGCGCCGCGTCGAGCCCGGGTTCGGCCAGCGGCGTTACCCGGAATGTCGGCGGCAGGCCGTGGCGGCGGTACAGCGCTTCGGCATGCGCGATGCGCGCGTCGAGCGGCTCGCGGCACGGCCACACCGCGTTGACCGAGTTGGCACGCTTGGTATGGCCGCGCGCGAACCGCAGGATCCAGCCGTCATGCACGAGCGTCTGCAGGGCAGGCCAGGCATTGAAGGCGCGGCATTCCAGGGTGCGGATCGTGTCGGGCGACGTTTCTTCCATTCCGAATTCCCCAAGGCGCGTTACACTCGGCGCTTCACGCCATGTCTAGCGCCTCGACCGATTCAACCGCAATGCTTGCCGCCGCCAACCGTGCCGCCATCGCCGGGCAATCGGCCGAGGCGATCGGACTCTATCGCGCGCTGGTGGCGCAGGAAGGCGCACCGCTGGCGGCGCACGTCAATCTTGCGGCGACATTGCTTGCCGTGCGCGAACTCGACGCCGCCGCACAGGCGGCACAGGCCGCGATCGCGGCATTCCCGGCATCGGCGGACGCCCATTCCGTCCTGGGCGAGGTCGCACTCGCGGCCGGATTGCCGGTGCGTGCCGCGGCCGCGTTCGAACGGGCCTTGGGTGCCGCACCGCCGACGCCGGGCCGGCTCAACAATCTGGCGCTGGCGCTGCAAGGGCAGGGGCGCATCGCGGAGGCGCTCGCGGCCCTGGAAAAGGCCTGTGCGCTGGCACCGGCGGATACCGGGCTCGCCTCCAATGCGCTGATGTGCGCGCAGTACGATCCTCCCGACACGCGCGCCATGCGGTGGCCGGGAGCGCTGGGCGTCGCGCGCCCGCCCGTGCGCGATGCCGATCCGGGCCGGCGGCTGCGCGTGGGCTACGTGTCGCCGGATTTCTGCAGCCATTCGTGCAGCTATTTCCTTGTCCCGCCGATTGCCGCGCACGACCGCAATGCCGTCGACATCTTCGCTTACAGCGACGTGGCGGTTCCCGACGGCGTGACGGCGGCGTTCCGCGGCCTCGTCGCCAACTGGCGGGACACGGCGGGGCTGGACGATGCGGCTTTCGCCGCGCGCGTGAAGGCCGACGGGATCGACATCCTCGTCGACTGCGCCGGCCACACGAAGGGCAACCGGCTCGCGGCGTTCGCGCACCGGCCAGCACCCGTCCAGGTGACGTGGCTGGGATATCCCGACACGACGGGGCTCGACGCGTTCGACGCGCGCATCGTCGACGCGCTGAGCGATCCGCCGGGGCCGGCCGACGGGCGGGCAAGCGAGCCGCTCGCCCGCATCGCCGGCGGGTTTCTCGCCTACATGCCGCCGCCCTTCGCACCACCGGTGGCGCCGCTGCCCTTGGCTGCGCGCGGCACGCCCACGTTCGGATCGTTCAACAACTTGCCCAAGGTGACGGCGCGCACGCTCGACCTGTGGGCGGCCGCCCTGCGCGCCGTGCCAGCGTCCCGGATGGTCGTGAAGGCGCGCGGTCTCGACGAGCCGGAACTGCGTGCGCGTCTGCTCGACGGGTTCGCGTCGCGCGGCGTTGCGGCCAGCCGGATCGAGCCAGTCGGTTTTGTCGGCGCGATCCAGGACCATATCGCGCGCTACGCCGAGATCGACGTGGCGCTCGACACCACGCCTTACAACGGCACCACGACGACCTGCGAGGCGCTATGGATGGGCGTTCCGGTCGTGACGCTGGAAGGCGACCGGCATGCCGCGCGCGTCGGCGCGTCGCTGCTCGGACATCTTGGTGCCGGTGCCTGGGTTGTGCGCGATCCCGGGGCCTTCGCGGCGGTCGCGGCCGGGCTCGTCGCCGACGCGGCCCGGCTTGCCGCGATCCGCTCGGGCCTGCGCGCGCGCATGGCCGGCTCGGCGCTGTGCGACGGCATACGTCTGGCGCGCGGCCTGGAAGCGCTTTATCGCCGGCTGTGGCAGCGGGTTGTATCTCCGCCCGCGATGGTATAATCGACCCACTCCGGCTTTCGTCCCGCTCTTCAAGGATCCTCGATGCCTCTCGTCCTGCGACTGAATCCCGGCGAAAAGATCATCATCAACGGGGTGGTGATCGAGAACACGGGCGGGCTCGCCATGCTCGCCATCCGCAATCGCGGCAACATCTTGCGGCAGAAGGATATTCTCCAGCTCGACGAAGCCGCCACGCCGGCGATGCGCGTCTATTACACGCTGCAATGCGTCTATCTGTTCCCGGACGAGGCCAAGGTCTATTCGGACGCGTTGCGACAGTTCCTGACCGACTTCGAACTGGCCGCTCCCACGTCCAAAGCCCTGATTGACGCGCTGCGCGCCCGGCTCGACAAGGGCGAGCTCTATCCGGGCCTCAAGGATGCGAAGCGACTTATCAAGTTCGAGTGGGATCTCCTTGGAACGACAACAGAAAGAGCGCGCCAGCTTCTGCTGGGGAGCGACGGTCCCAAGAAGCGCTCCAAGGCCGGCGAGCAGATCCCGGAAGACAGCGAAGTCGATTGATTCGACGGCATTAATATAATTTTAGATATTTTAAACGATAATTTTTCTAAGTTTACATAGATCACCTTGTCCGGCCGGCCGTTGCGTGCCATAGTGCAGGTCTTGCAATGCCGAGAACGGCATGAAGGAGAGTGTCATGGCGGGATCAGTAAGTGGTCTGCCGGCCGTTGTTGCGTGGAAGCAGCTCCAGAAGACGGGCGATGCCGCGCAGGAAAAGTGGTCGAAGCAGGCGAGTGTCCAGCAGAAGATCGCATATGCGAAAGACGTCGTCGCCAAGGCGAAGACGGTCGACGATCTTCTAAACAATCGCAAATTCATGGAATTCGCGCTGTCGGCCTTCGGGCTCGAGAGCGAGATCGACAAGAAGGGTCTTCTCAAGAAGGTCCTGCTGTCGGATCTGACCAACATCGATTCGCTCGCGAACCGGATGAACGATGCGCGCTATCAGGACATCGCGAGCCGGCTGCAGCTCAAGACCCTCGGCGTCGAAGGGCCGCGCTCGCCCGGCGTGATGGACGGGCTTGTCGCCCGCTACATCAAGAACGAGTTCGAGAAGTCGCAGGGAAACGCCAGTCCCGGGCTGCGTGAGGCGCTCTACTTCAAGGAGAACGCCTCGAAGATCAACAGCCCGTGGGCGATCCTCGGCGACAAGGTGCTGCGCGAGGTCGTCACGTCGACGCTCGGTATCCCCAAGGAAATGGCGCTCCAGGGCGTCGAAGCGCAGGCGACCTACCTCTCGAAGAAGGTCGATATCGAGAAGTTCAAGGACAAACGCTTCGTCGAGAACTTCATCCAGCGCTACCTGACCACGCGTGACCAGGAGACGGCCGCGTCGAATGGCGCCGGTGCCAGCATGTATAGCGGCCTTCTCCAGGTCGTCAGTTCGGAAAGCAGCTTCGACATGAGCGGCATCCTCGACCTGATGCAGGGCATGAACACGCGCCGCTACTAGGATTCTGACGGAGGCTGGTAGAGTACGCCTGCGGGTTGCGCGATTCGCGCGCGGCCGGCAGGCGCGCGAAATCTGGAGATCTTGAAAATGTCGGACGGAACATCGGACGAATCCAAATTCAACATTTCGAGCACGGACCAGGAGCGTCTGGCCGCCATGCGCGTCATCGCCGACGCGATGGAAGAGGGCATGCGCCAGGGCCTGCACCGCGATGCGCTGACCGTCGCGTGCTTCACCGTCGTGCTGCAGATGCTTGTCGATGTCTATGGCCGCGAGGCGGTCGAGCATCTCGTGGCCGACATGGCGCCGCGCGTCATCGCCGGCGATTTCGGCTGAAGCTTCAGCTCGCGGCCAGGACGATCAGCCCGGGAATGGGCTTCTGGCCTTCGGAGCGCGGGGATTCCACGCGCCACTGCAGCGGCTTCAGGCCGGCGCCGGCCACCGCTTTTTCGACATACCCGCGCGCGTGCGCGTAGCGGCCCGAGGGCCGCACCACCCAGTCGCCCGTTTCCTCGGGCAGCATCGTTTCAGTCGAGAACACGAGATGGCCGCCGCCGCGAAGTGCCGCGCGTGCCGCCTTGAGCGCGTCGTCGATCACGCCGAAATAGCAGAACACGTCGGCCGCCACGATCAGGTCGTAGGAAAAGCGGTGCGCCACGAGATCGGCGACCAGTTCGCCGACGCGCAGCTCGTCGTAGATCCCGCGCGCCTGCGCATGCGACAGCATGCCTTGCGACAGGTCCACGCCTTCCAGTCGCCTGGACCACGGCCGCAGCACCAGCCCGGCTAGCCCGGTGCCGCAACCGGCGTCGAGCGTGGCGAAGCGGGGCTCGGGCGCGCCCCACTGTTCTTCGAGCATCGCGCGGATCCCCTCGGGCGCGCTGTAGCCGACCGAAGCGAGCGTGCTGTCGAATGTCGCCGCGAACAGGTCGAAGGCGCTGCTGACATAGCCGTCCTCGGCGCGCGGCGGCGCCGGCTGGCCGGCAAGGGCGGCCGCCCAGTGGCGCGCGGTCGGACTGTCGGGATATGACGCCCGCCAGATGCGCGCGCGCTCGGCCGCTTCGGCGTGCCGGCCGGTGCCGTAGAGCGCATAGATGGCCGTTCCGTAGTTCGAATGGACATGCGGATGGTTCGGGGCGGCGGCGAGCGCCTTGGCGTAGAGATCGATGGCCGCATCGAGATTGCCGCGCCGCTGTTCGAGATTGGCGAGGTTGTTGAACGCGTCGGCGCTGGCCGGATCGAGCTCGATCGCGCGGCGGTAGGATTGCGCCGCCTCCTCGATCCGCTCGAGGGCCGAAAGCGCGGCACCCCGGTTGGAATGGGCGCCGCCATGTGTGGGCAGCAGTGCGATCGAGCGGTCGGCAGCGGCGAGCGCTTCGTCGAAGCGGGCGAGCGAGATCAGGGCCGCGGCGCGGTTGGATTCGAAATGCGCGTTGGCGGGAACGAGCGCGCAGGCCTTGACGATCCGCGCCAGCGCCACGTCGTGCCGGCCTTCGGCGCGCGCGACGAGGCCGGAAAGATGCAGCGCGTCGGGATGGTCGGGCTTGAGCTTGAGGGCCCGCGCATAGAGCGGTGCCGCACCGGCGATGTCGCCGATCCGGTGGCGCTCGAAACCGGCCGCGACGAGCGCGTCCGGATTGTTGCGGGGGGAGGCAGGCGGGCGGGATTTCATTCGACCAGGGCCCTGAAACGGAACCGGCGCGCAGGCCGGTTCGGGGAACCTGGCCGTGCGCGCCGGGTAGGGGAAGGGCTTGCGATCAGGCTGCCGTCGCGCCGCGCAGACCGTCCATGACGTGGCGGTTGATCGCGATCAGCATTTCCAGATCGCCGTCCGGATGGCTGTTCACGATCATGTCGGAATTCTTGTTCACGTAGGCCGCGAGATTGATGAGCAGCACCTTGAGCTCCTTGGGGAGCTTGTTGTGCTCGTCGGCGACGTCGGTCACGAAGGCGTTCCAGACGTCGCGGTTGTGGAAGATCGCGTCGCAGACCTGCCCGACCGACTGCGGGTCGAGCTGGGTGACCACGGCCTTCGCGTCGGTCAGCTTCTTCGTGACCAGGGACAGGAGGCGATATTCCCGCTCGCGTTCAGACTCGGTGGCGCCGGGCGCCGATGGGTTCGGGTTCTGCACGATTCCTCCTGAGGCCGGCGACTCGGGCAAAAGCCCGTTTCTCGTCGGATAGTAATAACCGAGTCGGCCCAAGTGCGCAAAATGAAAGCGCGGCGAGGGGGTTGCAAAGCTTACCCTACAAACGAAACGGGGGCGGCCCGTAGGCCGCCCCCGTCCGTCTTTGGTATTCCGCCGGAAGTTAGCGGAAGAGGCCGAGCAGCACGGAGGGCTGCTGGTTGGCGATGGACAGCGACTGGATGCCGAGCTGCTGGCGGACCTGCAGCGCCTGCACCGAGGCCGACGCCTTGCCGATGTCGGCGTCGACGATGGCGCCGAGACCGGTCGTGGTCGCGTCGACGATCGCGTTCACGAAGCTCGACTGGAGCTGCAGCGTGCGCGTTTCCGCCGCGTTGGCACCCAGCGAGCTGGCAACCGCCTGCGCGAAGGTGTTGAGCGAGGTGAGCGCCAGCGTTGCCGCCGAAGCCGACGTGACCGACGACGTGTTGAACGTCGTGAAGGCCGCGTTGACCGAGGACTGCGCCGTCATCGTCAGCGTCACGGCGTTGGTGTCGGCAAGGAACGTCTTGGCGACCGAGGCGGCCGACAGCAGGTTCGTGCCGTTGTAGTTCGCCTGCGTGATGAAGTTGTTGATCTGCGAGGTCATCGCGTTGAAGTCGGCGGTGTAGATCGTGCGCTGGTTGGCGCTGATCGACCCGTCGGCGAGCTGCGTGATCTTGGCCTGCAGGTTGCCGACCAGGTTCGAGATGTTGGTCAGTGCCGCCTGCGTGACGGAGCCGAGGCCCACACCGTTGGCGAGCGAGCCCTGGACGGCCTGGAAGGCCTGCAGGTTGCCGCGGATGCCTTGCGCGACCGAGAAGGTCGATGCGTCGTCGGCAGCGTCCGCGACCCGGTAACCGGTCTGGACCTGCTTGGAGGCGACGTTGAGAGCGGATTGCGTGGTGCGCAGGGAGGCCAGAGCCACCATCGCGCCGACGTTTGTGTTGATCGAGTTCGACATGAACAGGTCCTTCCTCTTCTAGGGTCAGGCCCAGCGTTCTGCTGAGCTTGCTGGCGAGCTACCGTCTTGTAGACCCCGCCCGCAAAAACACACTAATTCATCGCTTATATGTATGCTAGAAAAAAATGGTAAAATTTGAATTAATTTTCGACTAATTCCATGGGGTACGGCCGGATACCGGCTTGGCCGCGCGGCCGGGACAACTGATGCCAGCGCCGGATATCTCGGCTATGCTCTGGCAATGGAAGGCATTTCGACGATTCTGGCGGCCGCCATCGGGCACCATCAGGCCGGCCGTTTCGACAATGCGGTATCCGAATACGAAAAATTGGTATCCGCTGGTATACGCGTTCCAGTCCTTTTTCAGTCCCTGGGGGCGGCGCGGCTGGCACTCGGACAGGCCGAACCGGCGATTCTGGCCCTGACCGAAGCCACCCGACTCGATCCAGCTTCGGCGCCGAGCTTCGCCAATCTCGGGCATGCGCTGGCGCTTGCCGCGCGCTGGCGCGAGGCGGCCGATGCCTATGCGCAGGCCGTGAAACTCGACGCGAAATTTTCCGAAGCACTCGTCGAGCAGGGCGTATGTCTCGAGAATGCCGGCGACGCGGCGGCGGGTGAAGCCTGCTTCGTGCGGGCCGCATCGCTCGATCCGAAGAACGTGCGGATCTGGGCGCTGCTCGGTCGCGCCTATCATCGCCGGCGTGCGCTCGATCTTGCGATCGACAGCTACCGGCGCGGTGTGGCCGTCAAGGACGATGCCGCCGACCTGTGGAACAACCTGGGTGCCGTGCTGCACGAGCGCGGCGCGCTCGACGAAGCGCAGAAGGCGCTGGAACGGGCCGTGGCCCTGGCCCCCGAACTTGCCCAGGCGCATGCCAATCTCGGCTCGCTGCTGGCCGACCGCGACGACCGTGCGGGCGCCAAGGCCGCCTATGCGCGCGCGACCGCCTGCGATCCCGGCAATGTCGGCGCAAGGCTGGGTGCGTGCTTCGCCGAACTGCCGATCCTTTACGAAACGCCCGAGGCGATCGCCGGGGCGCGTGCGCGCTATGTGGCAGCACTGCGCGCGACGATCGCGGCACTCGATCTCGAAGCGCCCGGCGTGGCGCCGGCCGTCGCCGCCGCGGTCGGCCAGCAGCAGCCGTTCTTCCTGCCCTATCAGGCGCAGAACGATGTCGAGCCGCAACGAATGTATGGCGCGTTCGTGTGCGCCGCGATGGCGAAGACCTATCCGCAATGGGCGCGGAAGCTGGTGCCGCCGCCGCGCGGTGCCGACGGGCGCCTGCGCGTGGGCTTCGTGACCGCGTATTTCCGCCGCCATTCGATCTGGAAGCTGTTCCGCGGCTGGATGGAAAATCTCGATCGCAATCGCTTTGCCGTGCACGGCTACTGGACCGGTGCCGCGGCCGATGCGGAAACGCCGGCCGCGCGCGCGGCGTGCGCGCGCTTTGTCGAGGGGCTCGGCTTCGAGGCGATGGCCGCCGCGATCCACGCCGACGCGCCGCACGTGCTGATCTATCCCGAGATCGGCATGGACCCGGTCTCGCACAAGCTTGCCACGCTGCGCCTGGCACCCGTGCAGTGCACCACCTGGGGCCATCCGGAAACGACCGGGCTTGCGACGATGGACTGGTTCCTGACAAGCGACCTGATGGAGCCGCCGGGCGAGGCCGGGCGCTACAGCGAGCGCGTCCACCGCCTGCCGAACATCTCGATCGATTACGCGGCACCGGCCGTCGTGCCCGCGTCGCTCGATGCAGGCGCGCTCGGCCTGCGCGAGGGCGCGATGCGCTACCTGTGCTGCCAGTCGATCTTCAAGTACCTGCCGCAGGACGACGACATCCTCGCGAGGATCGCGGCCGGCGTGCCGGACTCCCAGTTCATCTTCCTCGGCCATCCGACCGCGACGAACCTGACGGCCGCGTTCAAGGCGCGCGTGTCGGCCGCGTTTGCCGCGCGCGGGCTCGATCCGGCGCGCCATGTCGTGATGCTGCCCCAGCAGGACGGGCCGCGTTACGCCGCCCTCAACGCCATGTCGCATCTGTTCCTCGACTCGCTGCGCTGGTCGGGCGGCAACACGACGCTCGAGGCGGTGGCGCAGGGGTTGCCCGCACTCACCTGGCCGGGCGACCTGATGCGCGGCCGGCACAGCTACGCGATCCTGAAACGCATGGATCTCGACGAGGGGATCGCCAGCGATCCCGACGACTATGTCGCGCGCGCGGTTCGTTTCGGCACCGACCGGGACGCTCTTGCCGCCTATCGTGCGCGCACGGCCGAGCGGCGCGCGCTTCTGTGGCGCGATGCCAGTTCGACGGCGGCACTGGGCGAATTCCTCGAGCGCGTCGGCGGGGGGCTTGCGTGAGCGGGGGATACGAAGCCGGTGCGGCCGCCTTCGCCGCCGGCGATCTTGCCGGTGCCGGAAGGCACTTCGCCGCCCAGCTCGCGTTGGACCCGAACCATGTGCCGAGCCTCGTCGATTACGGCGTGACGCTGTTCATGTCCGATGCACCGGAGCAGGCGATCCCGCTGTTTGAGCGCGCTCTCGCGCACATGCCGGGCAATCCGGCGATCGAGGTCAACCTCGCGCGCGCGGTCGAAGCGGCGGGCCGGCCGCTTGCCGCCGAAGCGCTGTGGCGCACGCAGGTGGCGCGCGATCCGGCCGACGCGATCGCGCGCCACCATCTGGGCAAGGTCCTGCTGGCGCAAGGCCGCTACCACGAGGCGCTGACCTCGTTCGCGACCGCAGTCGAGCGCGCGCAGGGGGCGACCCGCGCGCTGTGCTGGCGGGCCTATCTCAACACGCAGAACTACATGGACGACGTGTCGCCCGCGCGCATCCTCGCCGAGAACATGCGCTACGCAACCGAGCATTCGCCGCCGGGCATCGGCAGGCCGGCCCCGCGCGACCCGGACCCGAAGCGCAAGCTGCGCGTGGGCTATGTCACGTCGGACCTGCGCGCGCATTCGGTCGCGCGCAACATGCTGGGGATCTTCGCGCACCGCAACCGCGCGGACTTCGAGGCGCATGTCTATGCCGAGATCGAGCGGCCGGACACGTTCACCTCGATGTTCCGCGGCATGTCCGACCGGTGGGTGTCGACAGTCGGCATGGACGATGATGCGGCGGCCGCGCGCGTGCGCGCCGACGGGATCGACGTGCTCGTCCTCGTCGCGGGGCATTTCGACCGCAACCGGCTGGGCATCCTGCTGCGAAGGCCGGCCCCCGTGCAGCTCGCCGCCTACGACATCTGCACGCAAGGCACCGAGGCGGTCGACGCCATCTTCCTCGACCCCACGATGTGCGCCGGGCGCGCCGACCGCTTCGTCGAGCGCATGCTGCGCACGCGCCACGTCTATGTCCACCCGCCGCTCGAGGAAACGCCGCCGCTGGTGCCGGCGCCTTGCATCGCCAACGGCGTCGTGACGTTCGGTTCGGCGAACAATCCGTCGAAGATGTCGGGGCGCACCTACGACCTGTGGGCCGCCGCGCTGAAGGCCGTGCCGGGTGCGCGCCTGCGCCTTAAGTTCATGCGCGCCTATGCCGAGGCGGCGATGCGCGATCTCGTCACGAAGCGCTTTGCCCAGCGCGGCATCGAGCCGGCGCGCATCGAGTTCGAGACCGGGGCGATCGGGCGCGACGCGCACCTCGATTTCTATTCGCATGTCGACGTCGCACTGGACACGTTCCCGTTCACCGGCTCGACGACGACGTTCGAAGCACTGTGGATGGGGGTTCCAGTCGTCAGCCTGCGGGGCACGACCGTGCCCTCGCGCTGGACCGCGGCGATCCTCGCGCGCGCACACCGCGAGGAATGGTGCGCCGACGACATCGACGGCTTCGCCGCGACCGCCGCAAGGCTCGCGCGCGAGGCCCCGTCGCAGGACCGCGCCGCCCAGCGCGCGGCCATCGCCGCCTCGTCGATCTGCGATCTTCGCGGACAGGCGCGCGCCTACGAGCGGCTCTACCGCGCGATGTGGACGCGCGCATGCCGGGCGGCATGAATCCCGACGCGGTCGAACTGCTGCGCCAGGGCCTGCGCCGGCACGCGGCCGGCGCACTGGCCGAGGCGGCATCCCTGTTCGAGAAGGCGGCGCGCGTCGCCCCCGCACTTGCCGACGCGCACTACCTGCGCGGGGCCGTGCTGTCGCAGATGGGGAACGACACGGCCGCATTGCCGTCGCTCGAGCGCGCAGTGGCGCTCGTGCCGTCGACGGCGGCGTATCACGGCGCATTGGCGCTGGCGCTGAAGGGGCTCGGCCGCCTCGAAGAATCCATCGCGTCGTTCGAGCGGCAGACGGCCCTCTCGCCTGGCGATGCCGACGCTCATTTCAATCTCGGCAACGCGCTGCATGATCGCGTACCGGCAGAGGCCGAAGCGGCATGGCGCAAGGCGCTGGCCTTGCGCGCCGACCATCCGGGGGCCGCCCTAAATCTCGGCAACCTGCTGGCACGCCGCAAGGACTGGACGCAAGCGCTCGCCATGTACGCGCGCGCACCGGGCACGGCCGCGGCACTCGTCGGTGCGGCCGCATGCCTGATGGAACTCCATCGGCCCGACGAGGCGCAGGAACGCGCGCGCGCCGCCGTCGCACTCGAGCCGAAGAACGCGGCCGCGTGGCGCAATCTGGGCATCGCACTCGCCGCGCGCGGACGCATCGACGAAGCGCTCGCGGCCTATGGCCATGCGGGCGACGACATCGAGACGCGCATCGCCGCCGGTGCCGCCCTTTCCTCGGCACACCGCTACGCGCAGGCGGCAGCGATGCTGGCCGAAGCGGCGGCACAGGCCCCCGACCGGTTCGACGCGTGGCTCAATCTGGGCGTTGCCGAGGCGGGCAGGGGCCGCTATGCCGCCGCGCGCGACGCGTTCGCCCGCGCGCGCGCCCTCGATCCCGCATCGGGCAAGGCGCTTTCCAATCTTGCCAATGCCGAGCTCTATTGCGGCAATGCCGCCGCCGCCCGCCCGCTCTACGAAGCCGCACGCGCCGCCGATCCGGCCGACCTGACGGTGGCATCGACCGCACTCTACGCGCTGAACTACGACGACGCGCTCGATGCCGCGTCGGTCGTGGCGGCACACCGCGCGTGGGGCGAAAGCCGGCCGCCAGCCGCCCGGCCCACGAAACGTGCGGGTGCGGCGCGCATCCGCGTGGGCTACGTCTCGGGCGACTTCAACCACCATTCATGCGCGTTCGTGCTGGCGGCGATGCTGGCGCACCACGACCGCAGCAACTTCGAGATCTTCGCCTACTCGAACACGATGCGCGAGGACGCGGTCACGCAGCGCCTGCGCGCGTCGATCGACACATGGCGGCACATCGTCGGCGTCGGCGATGCGACGGTGGCTTCGCAGATCGAAGCCGACGGCATCGACGTGCTTGTCGATCTTTCCGGCCATACGAGCGGCAACCGCATGGGCGTGTTCACGCTTCGCCCGGCACCCGTGCAGGCGACGTGGCTGGGCTATCCCGCCACGACCGGGTTGCCGGCGATGGACGCGCGCATCGTCGACGCCGTCAGCGATCCCGACGACGAGGGCTGCGTGGAACGCGTCGTGCGCCTTTCCGGCGGCTTCCTCGCGTTCACCCCTCCTTCGGGGCCGGAACCGTCGCGTGAATCCGGCCCGCCGACCTTCGGCTCGTTCAACAATGTCGCGAAGCTGGGGCCGCGCACCGTCGCGTGCTGGGCGAAGATCCTGCACGCCGTGCCGGAATCGCGTCTGCTGCTGAAGGGGCTGAGCTTCGAGGACCCGGGCATCGCCAAGCACTATCGCGCGCTGTTTGCAGCACACGGCATCTCGCCCGAACGGCTCGACCTGATCGGCTGGGTCGCGGGCTCGGGCGGGCATCTGCCGCTCTATGCGCGCATCGACGTGGCGCTCGATCCGTTCCCGTACAACGGCACGCTGACGACGCTCGAAGCGCTGTGGATGGGCGTGCCCGTCGTCACGTTGCGCGGCGACCGCCATGCGTCCCGCGTGGGTGCGTCGATCCTGACGCATCTCGGCCGGCCCGACCTGATCGCGGAGAGCGAAGACGCCTATGTCGAGCGGGCTGCCGGCCAGGTTTCGGCACGCGCCGACCGCGCGGCCTTGCGCGCCGCGCTCGAAGCTTCGCCGTTGATGGACGGCGCGCGTCTGGCGCGTGAACTCGAAACGGCTTACCGCGCGCTGCTTACGGACGCGCTTTGATCTTGCGTGCCGGAACGCCGCCCCAGATCTCGTAGGGCGGCACCTCGCCATCGACCACGGCACCGGCGGCGATGACCGCGCCCTTGCCGATGCGCGCCCCGTCAAGGATCGTCGCGTTGGCGCCGATCCACACGTCGTCGCCGATCACCACGCCGCCCTTCGAGGGTGCAAATCCCTGATGGCGGATGACCGTGTCGCGCCGGTCGAAGGCGTGGTTGGCCGGCACGATGGCAACATGCGGGCCGACCAGCACGTAGTCGCCCAGCGTGATGCCGCTGCCGGAATAGAGCGTGCAGTGCGGATTGATGTAGCAGTGCGCGCCGATCTCGACATTGCCTTCGCCGCCCACGGCGCGGATCACGACGAAGTCGTAGACCTGCGAATGCGCGCCGATGCGGATCGTCGTGCCGCGCGTGGAAGGATGGATGCGCGCATCGGGCGAAATGCTCGCCGTCGGATCGATCTCGAGCGCGCCGCCCGCCATCAGAAGGCCCGTTCGACCTTGGCGCCCATGCGCGCGTAGAGGAAGAACATCAGCTCCTCGATCTGGCGGGCGTTGGGCTGGTCGAGCCAGGCATAGCCGTCGTAGCCGCGCTTGGGGCCGGTATCGAGATGGACGATGCGGTCGTAGCGCTTGACGATCTTCGTGGCCTTGACCAGTGCCGCGTCCCACGCGCGCGTGGAAACCGCGGCCCAGTGCCAGCGCATCCAGTCGGCCATCCATTCGACCGCGCAATGGTCGAACACGATGTCGCCCCCGGCCTTGGCGCTTCCGGCCTTCATCGTCTTGGCATGCTGGTCGAGCAGGTGCAGGCGAAGCTCGGTCTGCAGCTCGCGCGGCACTTCGTAGAGCGTCTGGAAGCCGCGCGCACGGACGAGTGCCTGCGAGGGATCGGCG
Organism: Tagaea sp.; assembly: GCA_965279525.1. Classification (GTDB taxonomy): domain Bacteria; phylum Pseudomonadota; class Alphaproteobacteria; order CACIAM-22H2; family CACIAM-22H2; genus Tagaea. Next base: position 20,954 of record CBDIIB010000004.1, read on the forward strand.
ATGACCTTGCCCCGGGCGCCGGCGAGTTTCTTCGCGCGCGCGGTGCGGTCGATCAGCGGGGAGGCGGCGATCGCGACGATCATGCCTTGCCTCCCTTGCGGCGCAGGAACCCGTCGGGCGACAGCGACATCAGGTATTTCTCCGGCAGGCGGCGGTCGATCTCGAACTCATCGTTCTCGGCCATGAACTGGCGCGCGGCGGCGAGCGGTCCTTCGTTGGGAACGGGATGGAAGCCCATCAGGTCGTTGAGCGTGTCCTCGACCACGTAGTAGCCGCCGGGCTTCACGAAGCGCGAATAGAGGCGCAGCTCCTTCAGCACGTGCTCCTTCTCGTGGTCGCTGTCGGCGATGACCAGCACGCTCTTGCCCTTGCAGCGGCGCGCCACCTCGTCGAGCACTTCCTTGCTGCCGCTGTCGCCTTCGAGATACGTGATGCGGCCACCCTTCTTGGGCTTGTGCTTGAGGTTCTTTAGCGAGATGTCGACGCCCAGCACCTCGCCGTGGCCGATCAGGTCGAGCACGTGGGCGAAGAAGACCGAAGCGCCGCCGAACATCACGCCCAGTTCGAGCACGATGTCGGGCTTCTGGCGCCAGATCAGCTCCTGATAGGCCCAGCAATCGGCCGGCGACTTGATGATGTGATGGCCAAGCCAGGTCTGCTGCATCTCGGGGATGCCGTACTTGTAGGCCTGGTGGATGTAGTAATAATGATACTTCAGATATTCGCGCACCGTCATGTTCGCCACGCGCTCGACATTCGTCTGGCTGGCGAACAGCGAGGCGATGCCCGCGATGTGCGGATTGGAATAGAGCAGCTTGGGCGCCACGTTTTCCTTGGCGCAGAAAGCGGCGCGGGCCTCGTGGCCGTCGTCCATCTTCTTCGCGACGAGGAACGCGACATAGGCCTTCGCGATCGCATGGTCGCTGGCGTGGTCGAGATCGTACTTCATGCAGTCCCCTTCATCCGCTGGCAGGCGCGAACCATGCCGGCAAGAAACTTGTCGAGATCGCCGTCCTGCGGGCCGTCGGCGCTGGCATAGTCGAGCGCCGGCGGGGCAGGGGAATCGCCGGCCGGAACCGCCACCTCGGGCGTGAAACCCAGGATCGGGGCGGCGACGGCGGCGACTCGCGCGGCGAAATCGCGCACCGACAGGGTATCGCGCCCGGCGACATTTCGCACACGTCGTGCGTCCGGCGGCTCGGCAAGGCGTGCGGCGACCGCCCGGCCCACGCCGGTCGCGGCGACGAAATTGCGGGTCTGGCGGCCGGGCGTTTTCAGTTCGATCCGGCCATCGTCCACGGCGGCTTTGGGAAAGCCGAACGGGATCAGTGCCCAGCGCGTGAAATGCGCGAGGTCCTTCGGCATCCCGTAGACATTGCACGGCCGCAGGATGTCGCAGGCCATGCCGGCACCTGCCGCGATGCGCTCGCTTTCCAGATGCAGGCGCGCATAGTCGCCGCGCGGATCAGGCGGGCTCGTCTCGCCAATGCGCCCTTCGAGCGGGCCATAGACATGGGCGCTGGAGATGTAGACGAACCGGGCCACACCTTGCGCCACCGCGCGCGCGGCGAGCGCCTGCAGCCCTTCACCGGCGATCGTGGCGGCGTGCCGGTCGCGGGCACTTTCCTCGGTGATGCCGGCGGCATGGACGAGCGCATCCACGCCTTCCAGCTCCAGCCATTCGGCCCCCTTGGGCCGCGTCAGGTCGTATTCGCCGCGCCCGATGGGGCGCACGCCGTGGCCGGCCGCCACCAGCGCTTCGAGAATGCCGCGCCCGACCACGCCGGTCGCACCGGTCAGCGCCACCAGAAGCTTCTTCACCAGTCGATCCCGGCGACAAACGGCGTTTCGAACGTGGCGAAGGCGGGATGGCGCGCGTCGCGCTCGCTCAAGATCGGTTCGCGCGTGGGCCAGGGTATGGCCAGCGTGGGATCGTTCCACGCAAGGCCGCCTTCGGCCGCCGGTTCGTAGGCCGCGTCGACCTTGTAGACGAACAGCGTGTCGTCGGTGAGCGTGCAGTAGCCGTGCGCGAAGCCCTTGGGGATGACGATCCAGCGCGGCGCATCGGCGTTGAGCACGTGGGAATCCCACTGGCCGTAGGTGGGCGAGCCGTTGCGCAGGTCGACGAACACGTCGAGCACGGCACCGGCCGCACAGCGCACGATCTTGGTCTCGGCATGCGGCGGGCGCTGGAAATGCAGGCCGCGCACGGTGTTCTTGGCGCGGGTGAAGGCCTCGTTCTCCTGCTCGAAGGCGACGGGCAGGCCGTGGGCGGCCCAGATGTCGGCATCGAACAGGCGGCCGAAATGGCCGCGCGCGTCGCGCCGGACCGACAGTTCGATCTCGTAGGTTCCCTCGAGCTTCAGCGGGCGGACGATCATGGCGGCTTGACGATGATCCCCTGTCCGGTCGGCAGGCCCATCACGCGCAGGCCGCGCTCGGCCGCGAAGGCGTCGAAGGCGCGCTTCTGGTGGATGTGGCCCATCCAGTTGTAATCGTCGAGCAGCACGATGCCGCCGGGCGAGATCTTGGGCCAGAAGTGCGTCGCGGCCGCGATCTCGGGCAGCGCCATGTTCATGTCGATCGACAGATACGCGACGCGTTCGGCCGTGACTTGCGCGAGCGTGTCGGGAACGGGACCCGGCACGATGCGCACGTTGGGCCAGTCGCGGAACTTCGCCTTGATCTCGGAAAGCGTGTCCTGGTTGCGGTACTGCTGGTTGTAGGCCTGCAGGCCGAGGGCCCGCTCGCCTTCCGAAAGCTGGTCTTCGGGCAGCCCGTCGAACGTGTCGAGCAGCCACATCGTGCGGTCGGCGCGCTTGGCGAAACCGGTCCAGTGCCCGATCGTGCCGGAGAGTATCCCGGTATGCACGCCGCATTCGACGAAGTCGCCCGGCACTAGCAGCGCCTGCTCTGCCGCCCAGATCGCGATCCACGCGCGCCATTCGACATGCAGCTCGAGCCGGCGCAACGCGCCGACCTGCATGCCGAAACGGTAGGCATTCTGGAAACGCGGATCGGCGAGGAATTCGCAATTGTGGAAGGTCGCAAGCCCGTCGGCGTTATATTGCGGTAGGTTCGAATCGGTCACCGACATTGCTCCCCAGCGCAGAATCGCAATGGGGCGAGGGTGCGCTGGCATCGGATCGAAATCAAGCCGCTCGCGGGCGGCGTCATACTTCGAGGTGCGATGCCCGGCGAAATCATCCTGCTGACCGGCGAACGCGAGGGCCCGTATCTGGCCGAGCATCTGAAGATCCATGCGCCGGACCTGCGCGTGATCCATGTCGCGACGCGCGAAGCGCTCGACGCGGCGTTTATCGAGAAGGTCCGCCGCCGGCGGCTGATCGCGTTCACGACCAATGTGGTCGTGCCGGGCCGCCACATCGCGGCGTGCGAATGCGGTGCCTACAATTTCCATCCCGGCCCGCCGAGCTATCCGGGCGTCTATCCGGAAAGCTTCGCCGTGTGGGAAGGGGCGACACGCTTCGGCGCCACCGCGCACGCGATGGTCAAGCAGGTGGATGCGGGCGGCATCGTCGCGACCGAATGGTTCGACATCGACGTCGCGTGGGGCCGCATGAAGGTGGCGACGCTCGCCTTCCAGGCGCTCGTGCGCGTGTTCACGGGGCTGGCGGCGCACCTGGCGAAGGATGACGCGCCGCTCCCCGCGACGGGCGAGGCTTGGACCGGGCCGACGCGCCTGCGTGCCGAATTCGAGAAGTTCTGCGCGATCCCGCCCGACATCTCGGCGGAAGAATACCGCCGCCGCTTCCGCGCCTTCGGCGAAGGTCCGTTCAAGGATCTCAACACGACGATCCACGGGCACCGCTACGTGCTGGAGACGCCGTGGACGGAAGCGGATCTGGCGAAGGAGATGGGGAACCCCTCACCCTAACCCTCTCCCGCAAGCGGGAGAGGGGACAAGACTGGTGCGATCCCCTCTCCCCTCCGGGGAGAGGGCTAGGGTGAGGGGTACTCAGTGGTTGAAATTTTTATTTCCTATGATAGGATCATTCGCATCTGCCGGACTATCGGCGGTGCGCTCTTTGAAAAGTAAATGTATGCGTGTAACGCGAAGTGCAGGACAGATTACAATCCTGCAACTTCAAAGGGATAAACAGGTTACGGTAACCTGTCGTCGCCTATTGTTTTTGCTGCCGGCGCCTGTCGGGATTTTTCGCGGCCGGCCGCTTGGGATCGCGCAGCGGGCCGAAACCGTAGCCGGCAGCGACAAGGGCGAATGCCGGCGGGACCGGGGCAGGGGTGGCGTCGGGTGCTTCGGCCGCGCGCGTGAATGCCGGCGGCGGGGCCGCCAGCAGGGCACGCAGCAGGAGCGGGGATGCGGTCAGCATTTCTCGTCGAGCACGACCGCGGCATAGGTGAAGCCGGGCTTCTTCGTGTTGGGCTGCGGCTTGGCACCGGCGCGGTTGTAGCCGGCGGCGGCCGAGCGTTCGGAGTTCCACACGTCGGCGATCGCCTTCATGACGCCTTCGTTGACCTTGCGGGCCGACACGATGGCGCGTTCGTTGCGCACTGCCACTTCGTGGACGCGGTTGAGGGCGGCCTCGATCTCGGCCTGCACGACGGGCAGCGCCGCCTTGAGGGCCGCTGCGTTCTCGCGCAGCTGGCGCACGGCCAGCGCGTAGAGGCGCACGAGTTCCTTCTTCTCTTCGGCGAGCGCGCCGACTTCCTGCGTCTTCATGTCGATGAGCAGGGCGGTCTCGCGTTCGAGCAGGCCGACGAGTGCGATCGAAACCGTGACCAGCGCGTCGATCTGCGCGCGGCAGGTCGACGAGGGGACCACGTTGGCCTTCGACGCGTCAGAGAGCAGTGCCATTTGCCTTCTCCTGGATCTTGATGATTTCGCTGGCGATCGACGGGGCGAGCCCGATGCCGCCGGCCTTCGTGATGTTCTTGGCGTAGGCGTTGACGAGCATCGAGCGTGCGCTCTCCTCGCCCATGCCGCCGCCGGTGACGCCGTCGACGCCGACGGTGTTGAACATGTGGTTGAACATCTGCTCGAGGAACACGGTCTCGAATTCCTCGGCCGTCTTCTTCACCTTCGCCGGGTCGAGCTGCGTCGGGCTGCCCTGGCGCTTCAGCGCCTTCAGGCGGTTCTCCGACGCACCCTCGAGAGCCGAAGCGCGGGCGAGGTCGACGTTCATGGAGGAGGTGGCGTCCATCAGAGCACCGAGATCTCGGCCTGGAGGGCGCCTGCCGCCTTGATCGCCTGCAGGATCGTGATCATGTCGCGCGGCGTGATGCCCAGCGCGTTGAGGCCGTTGACCAGCTCCTGCAGCGTGACGCTGCCGGGGAGCACGGCCAGGCGCCGGCCGGTACCCTCGTCGACCTGGATGTCGGTGCGGTTGACCGTCGTGGTCGTGCCGGTGGTCGAGAAGGGGTTGGGCTGGCTCACCTGCGGCGTCTCGGTGATGCGGATCGTCAGGTTGCCCTGGGCGATCGCGACCGTGGAGATGCGCACGTTCTCGCCCATCACGATGGTGCCGGACTTCTCGTCGATGACGACGCGGGCCATCTGGTCGGGCGTGATCTGGAGCTGCTCGATGTCGGTGAGGAAGCCGACCATGTCGTTGCGGCGGTTCGGCGGCGGGATGACGATGAGGGTGCCCGGATCGCGCGGACGGGCCGAGGGGCCGCCGGCGAACGCGTTGATCGCCTGCGCCATGCGCCGGGCGGTCGTGAAGTCGGGATTGCGCAGCGTGATGTTGATCATCTCGAGCGAGGAGAGTTCGAACGACACCTCGCGTTCGACGATGGCGCCGTTGGCCACGCGACCGCCGGTCGGCGTGCCGCGGGTGACCGAAGCGCCCGCACCTGCGGCGGCGAAACCGGAGATCGCCACGGGGCCCTGGCCGACCGCGTAGACCTCGCCGTCGGCGCCGAGCAGCGGCGTGACCAGCAGCGTGCCGCCCATCAGGTTGGTGGCGTCGCCCATCGCGCCGATGTTGATGTCCATCCGCGTGCCCGTCCGCGCGAAGGCGGGGAGCGTGGCGGTGACCATCACGGCGGCGACGTTCTTGGTGCGAAGGGTGTTCGAGATGTCGCGGGTGTTGACGCCCATCCGCTCGAGCATGCCGATGACCGACTGCTGGGTGAACGGCGAGTTGTTGATCGTGTCGCCCGTTCCGTTCAGCCCGACCACCAGGCCGTAGCCGACCAGCATGTTCTGGCGGACGCCTTCGAAGTCGGCGATGTCCTTGATGCGGACCCGGCCTTGCGCGTGCGCATCGCCGGTCGCGAAGAGGGCGCCTGTCGCCAGCATTGCGGCAACGAGTGCGGTAAGGAGGGTTTTGGTTCGGCTCGCCATGATCTTTCTTTCCGCCCGTGGTTCGGGTTCCGGGACAGGCTTTGCGAGTCCCGTGCCATGACCCACAACGTTGATTTAACTGGATTTATGCCCGGTAAAAGGGGCCTAGCCCGGCATGTTCGACCGGTCTTGCCCGGCAGAAATTGCCGATTGCGCAAATATCCGGTCGACCGCATCTTGAAGCTGTACCCGGCACATCGCGCGCCGGGATGGGAGCGATTGCCATGAAGATCGGCGAGACGGGCGGTCCGCGATCGGTCGGCGGGACACGCGGTACCGGACGGACAGGCGGCACCAAGGGCAGCGATTTCGCCAAGCTCCTGGACGAGGCCGGCAAGGGTGCCGACGCGGTCGGCGCGGCTGCGCCCGCACATGCCGTGGGCGCCATTTTCGGTGCCCAGGAGGTCGAGGATTCGACCCAGAGCCCCTCCAACGGCCGCGCCAGGCAGCGCGCCAACGACATGCTCGACAAGCTCGATGCCCTGCGCGCGGGGCTGCTTTCCGGCACGATGTCGCGCGGCGCCCTGATGGATCTCGCCCAGATGGTCCGGGCCAAGCCCGAAGCCGGCGCCGATCCGAGGCTCAAGGAAATCCTCGGCGAAATCGAGCTCCGGGCGGCGGTCGAGCTCGCCAAGCTCGACATGACGCGCTGACCTTCAAATTTGATGTGAAATTTTCCGCGCGGCGCGCTATTTGCTCCCGCGAACGGACGGGTGGGTCGGCCTGCCCCGAGTCGTCCTTGCATAACCCTTGGCTATTCCGGTAAAAGCCGTGCCGAAACAAAAGAATAAACCGTCCAGTCCTTCCGGCCCCTCGAACGAGGAAGCGATGTCGATCCCGTTGTTGCCGCCGGATTACCGGCCTACCGAAAACGAAGAGTTCATGAATCCGCTGATGCGGGAGTATTTCCGCCAGAAGCTGCTTGGCTGGCGGGCGGACCTGCTTAAGGATTCCTCGGAAACCCTCCAGCATCTCCAGGAAGAAACGGTCCCCGAGGCCGACGTCACCGACCGGGCCTCGACCGAAACGGACCGGTTCACCGAGCTGCGCACCCGCGATCGCGAGCGCAAGCTGATCGGCAAGATCGATTCGGCCCTGCGCCGGATCGACGACGGGACCTACGGCTATTGCGAAGAGACGGGCGAACCGATCGGCATCAAGCGCCTCGATGCGCGTCCGATCGCCACGCTGTCGATCGAGGCGCAGGAGCGCCACGAGCGCATGGAGCGCATGCAGCGCGAAGACTGAGATTGACGGGGGCGGGGCGCCGCCCGCCCGGGCTTCAGGCCCGGGCGAGAGCGGCGGGTTCGCCGGTCGGCAGGCACGGGATATAGGCCCCGTCCTTGGGCGACCTGACGACGATCGTCGTCTGCGTGCCGGTCACGCCCGGGATCGGGCGGATCTGCGACGAAACGAATTCCTCGAGATGGCGCTGGTCGCGCGCCCGGACCTTCAGCATGAAGCTCCAGGTTCCCTCGACCTGATGGCATTCCTGTACCTCGGGGATTTCCCCGATGGCTGCCGCAAACCCGCCGGCGCTGTCCGGCCGGTCGATCGCGACGGCCACCATCGCCATCACGGGATAGCCCAGGCGGTCGGGATCGAGGCGGACATGCCAGCCGCGGACGATGCCGGCGGCGACAAGCTTCTTGACCCGTTCGTTGGTTGCGGAAATCGAAAGGCCGATTTTGCGGCCGAGTTCGGCAAGGGATGCGCGGGCATCTTCCTGCAGCGCCTCGAGGAGGGCGTAATCTGTTCTGTCCATAACGCAATATTTTGCGAAGCAAATTGCAAATGTCAAACGATTATAATATGTAGTACCCAGCAGCTAAATATTTACCATAACTTGTGTGTTTCCTCTCAGAAGTGAAAACCCCCCGCCGTTGCCGGCGAGGGGTTCTCTGGTACCGCATTCCGATGCGGTCAGAACGGGGAAACGATGTCGAAGAGCTGTTGTCCCCAGCGCGGCTGCTGGAAGTCGGTGATCTGGCCCTTGCCGCCGTAGGCGATGCGCGCCTCAGCCAACTGGTCCTGCTTGATTGTATTGGCCGAAGTGATGTCCTGCGGGCGAATCACGCCGGCCAGCTGCAGGATGCGGGCTTCGTAGTTGACCCGGACCTCCTGCGTGGCCGAGACGACGTAGTTCCCGTTCGGCAGCACCTGCGTGATGATCGCCGCGACGCGCAGCGAAACGGTTTCCGCCCGCTGGATCCGGCCGGTGCCGTTGTTCGAGGTGGCCGAGCTCAGACCGCCCAGCGAGATCGGGTTCGTGGCGCTGGTTCCCGTCATCGGCGTCCGGTTGGCGCCCGGCAGGCGCTCGATCAGGCTCTGCGTGCCGAAGCCGAGGATCTGCGAGCTGACGTCGGCCGATTCCGAGTTGGTGCGCGCGCGGGTCGTCGTGTTGCTGAAATCGGCGCTCTCGTTCGTGATATCGACGATGACCGTGACGATGTCGCCGATCTGGCTGGCGCGATTGTCCTTGAAGAACTGACGCGCACCGGTGCGCCAGAGCGAGGCGCCGCCGCGGCCGTCGTCTTCGAGACGCGCGGGCGTGGGCATCGTGATCTTCGCGTTGGTTTCCGCCGGGTTCTTGATCTGCGAGAGGGCCGGACCCTGGCCCAGCTCGGAGAGCCGGTCGAACGTGTTGCCGCAGGCCGCGAGGCTGGAAGCGGCAAGTGCCACGATGGCGAGGCGGGGGAGGGACTTCATGACGTGCTCCATTCTTCCTGGAAGTCTTTTCACTGGGGCATCAGGGCGGCGACGCGCGGACCGATCGACACGGCAACCGTGTCGGGACCGATGACGACACCCTCGAGCTGGCGGTTCGAGGTCGTGTTGAGGATGCGGATCGTGTCGCCGCGGGCACCTTCCTCGATCGCACGGCCCTGTGCGCTGAGGCTGAGATTGCCGAACTGCAGCACGATGGTGACGCTGGCGTTGCGTGCCACAAGCGTGGCCGGGCGGACGTCGGTCTCGCGCACCGGTTCGCGTTCGCGAAGGCGCTGGCGGGCGGTCTGGCCGATCAGCTTGTCCGGGCTCGCGACCAGGTTGCTCTTGCCGGCGTCCTCGCGGACCCGGGCCATCTCGATGTCCTGGGCACGGATCGTCTCGCCGGCGGCGATGGCGCGGCGAAGGACGGGCAGGTTGGCCGTCGCGAAAACGCGGCCCTGGACGGTGGCGCGCTGGGCGCCGGCATGGTTGCCGCCGGCATGCAGCGTGGCGGTGAAGCGGCCGGTCGTGCGGTCGAGCTGGACCTGGCGCACGTCGATGTCGGCGGGCGCATCGAGCGGCAGCGAGATCGTGAAGTTGCGGCTGCCGAGGTCGATCTCGTCGCTGGCGCGCATGCCTTCGAGGACGAGCGCACGGCGCAGGGCCGGGACGATTTCGGCCTGATCGAGGGTCTTGCCCATGCGCTCGACCAGCACGCGGTCGAAGCGGGTCTGCGGGCGCCAGGCAAGCCCGTTGGCGCGTGCGATCGCCATGAGCTGCTGGATCTCGATCGACGCGCGGCGGCCGGGGGAAGGGGCGCGCAGGACGGCGCGATCGCTCGCCACACCGTCGAACAGGTCGGAAAGCATGACCAGATCGCCTTCGACGACGACCACGTCGGTGCGCAGGCTCTGCGCCGGGGCCGGCGAGGCGGCCGCGACGATCGCGGTGACGATGAAGACGAGGAGGAGGGCGAAGGACTTCATGGACGTTCTCCAGAACGGGGGACGATCAGCGGAGCTGGTTGACCACGTTCAGCATCTGGTCGGAGGCCTGGATGACCTTCGAGTTCATCTCGTAGGCGCGCTGGGCCGTGATCAGCGAGGTGACCTCGTTGACCGCGTTGACGTTCGAGGCTTCGACGAAGCCCTGCTGGAGCGTGCCAACGCCGGCGGTACCGGCCGTGCCCGTGACGGCGTCGCCCGAGGCGGCCGTCGGCATGAAGCTCGTGTTGCCGATCGGCAGGAGGCCCGCTTCGTTGACGAACGTCGCCATCGTGAACTGGCCGACCTGCTGGGCCGTGTTCTGGCCCGGCAGCTGGACGAACACCTGGCCCGACTGGTTGACCGAGATGCTTGTCGCCGTCTGCGGGATCTGGCCGGGGCCGATGACCGGGAAGCCGTCTGCCGTGACGACCGTGCCCTGGTTGTTGAGCTGCAGTGAGCCGGCGCGGGTATAGGCCGTTTCGCCGGTCGGCAGCGTCACCTGGAAGAAGCCGCGGCCCTGGATCGCGAGATCGAGGGAGTTGTCGGTCTTCAGCAGCGAGCCCTGCTCGTGGATGCGGTAGACGGCCGTCGGCTTGACGCCGAGGCCGATCTGGATGCCGGCCGGGACCGTGCCGCCGGCGTCCGACGCCGCCGTGCCCGCGCGGCGCTGGCCCTGGTAGAGGAGGTCCTGGAACTCCGCGCGCTGGCGCTTGAAGCCGGTGGTGTTGAGGTTGGCGATGTTGTTCGAAATGACTTCCACGTTCAGCTGCTGAGCGAGCATCCCGGTGGCGGCGGTGTTGAGAGAGCGCATGGGTCTATCTCCTGATCAATGGGTTCAAGCGACGCGGGCGAGCGTACCGATCGCCTTCAGCGCGCGCTGGTGTTCGCTGTCGAGGATCTTCTGCGCGGATTCGTACCGGCGCACGATGTCGAGCATCTGGGTGAGTTCGTTGACCGAGACGACGTTCGAGCCCTCGAGCATGCCCTGGTGGATCTCGGCCTTCGGGTCGGCGGGAACGGGGTCGACGGTGCTGGAATAGAGACCGCCGCCAAGACGCGTCAGCGCCTGTTCGTCGGGGAACGAGACGAGGCGGATGCGGCCCACGCGGTTGTTGCCGCCGTAGATCTCGCCCTGCTTGGTGACCTCGATGTCGGTCTCGTTGGGGTTGAGGCGCAGCGGCTGGTTGTTCTGGTCGAGGAGGGCGAAGCCCTCGGCGTTGACGAGCGTGCCGTTGGCGTCGAGGCGGAAGTTGCCGTCGCGGGTGAAGCGCTGGCCGACCGGCGTGTCGACGACGAAATAGGCGTTGCCGTTGACCATCATGTCGAGCGGGGCTTCGGTCTTGACCGCCTGGCCCGGCCGCGTGTCGCGGTAGGTGCCGATGCCCTCGACGAAGGCAAGCTTGCTGGCGCCGTCGCCGCCGATGCCGGGGTTGCCCGCCTTGTTCGTCAGGTACGACGCAAAGAGCAGGCGCTCGGAACGGAAGCCCGTCGTGTTCTGGTTCGCCAGGTTGTTGGCGACCGTTTCCATCTGGCGGCGCAGCGCGTGCTGGTGCGAGATCGCAAGGTATGAAGGGTTTTCCATCGTCTTGGTTCCGCTTGGTCCGTTGTCGATCGCCCTCTGATGGGGCACGCCTTCCCTAAGCAGCCGATGTGCCACTTGGAAAACTTATGAAAATCAACATCTTGAGCGTGGGCGGCCACCCCGGAAAATGTCCGCCCGGCAATTCCTGCCGGGGCGAAGCTGCCGTTTCAGCCCGGTGCGGAAGACGTTAAAGTCGGGCCAGATATTGGGGGTAAGACCGATGGATCGGGACGTTCTGGTACGACAGCTCGACGACGCCTTCGCCAACCGCGCACTCTTATACTGGGAGATCTACAACGCCTTCGCCGCCGAGGTCGGTCCGGACCGGGCCGCCGACATCCTTGGCAAGGCGATCGAGCGCCGCGGCGAAGCGGCCGGCAAGGCGCTCTTCGGGCGTATCGAAAACCCCACCCCGACGAAGGTCGCGGACGCTTTCCTCGCCGTCAGCCCCGACAATGGCCGCCTCTTTCCCCACACCCGGACGAATGCGCCGGACGGCAGCGTCCATGTCGCGGTGTCGCGCTGTCCGCTCCAGGACGCCTGGCGCAAGGCCGGCCTCGACGACGGCCAGCAGGCGCTGATGTGCCGGATCGCCGGACGCTTCGACAATGGCTGTTTCGGGGCCGCCGGGATCGGTTTCAGCGCCGAAACATGGGTTCCGGGCAAGGACGGCTGCTGCCGGTTGCACCTTCTGCCGGCCGAAACGGACGCCAAATCCGGCCGTTGAATCGCGCCGGGCGCTCGGGCATAGTCCGCGCCCGTCCGGACCGGCCCCTTCCCCGGGGGCCAAATCCAAGGCCCGGCGACCTGACGGAGCGTAGCGCAGCCCGGTAGCGCATCAGTCTGGGGGACTGGGGGTCGCAGGTTCGAATCCTGTCGCTCCGACCAAATCGACTAAATAAAACAGGGCCCTGGCGAGAGATCGCCAGGGCCTTTCTCATGCGAGACTATGTGCGGCAGGCGGGAGCGGGATGGGGTGCGTCGATTTGAATTGAACCCGCTTTCACCACGTTGCACGACCAAGCGTTTCAGGAAAGTCGTACGAGTCATTTGAGGCGGCTTTGTCGGACGGCGTGGCGAGAACGAGTTTGAGGTGGCGGGCTGCTCGCTTGATGCCGGTTTCGATGGCGATGCGCGCGGCCGCTCCATCGCGCGCCTATACGTGTCACAGAGGTGCCTCGCGGACAGGCGTGACGCTTACTCCGAGTTCGTCGGCAAGTTGGCGAAGGCGCAGTGTCTGTCGAGGCGGAAACCGTCAGGCCATCAGGGCTTTGCGGATGATCCGATAAATCTGCGCGCAGAGAATCTCCTTTCGGTAGGGATCAAGTTCGTTCAAGACTGCCGATGAGTTCGGGACGTGGCATGCGTCCGAGCGCAACATTTGCACCCGGAGCGAAAACTTTATGCCATCGGATGTGACCATGAGGATCCGGCTCTCCAGGCACCCGATTGCCTGATCAGGCGCCAGAGCGTGAATTGAAGATGCCGATCGCGCGACGCGAACGCTCGGCGATGTCTTTCCAGTTTGCCGCTTCGATGACGTCGCGCGGTGCGAGCCACGCGCCCCCGGCCGCGAAGCAGTTTTCGAGTGCAAGATAGGTGAGGAAGTTGGCGTCACCGATCCCCCCTGTCGGGCAGAAGCGGATGTCGGGATAGAGCGGCAGCACGTGCTTCAGCGCCGCGATACCGCCGAACAGATCGGCCGGGAAAAACTTGAGCTCATGAAAGCCATGCTCGCGCGCGATCAGCATCTCCGACGGCGTGACGGCGCCGGGTATGTACGGCAACCGGATCCCGGCAGCCGCAGCGGCGAGGCGGTCGGTCAGCGCGGGACTTACCGCGAACTGTGCGCCGGCGTCGCGCGCCTGTGCCAACTGTTCGGGCTTCGTGACGGTGCCCACGCCGACGACAGCTTCGGGGAACGCCTTGCGCATCCGCTGGATCACCGCCAGCGCGCTGGCACTGCGCAGCGTCACTTCCAAGGCGACCAGTCCACCGCCGACCAGTGCTTCGGCCAACGGTTCGGCATGGTCGGCATTCTCGACATGCAGGACCGGAATGAGCGGCGGGCGCTTTCCGATCAGGGTGGCGAGCGACGGGCGATCGGTGGTCGAAGCTTCAGTCATGGAAGTCTCTCTTTCGGGGAAACTCTGCGGTTTGGCGGGTCGGCCGAGGCGACTGATAGGCCTGTGCCGGAGGGCTACGCATCTTGTCAACCGTCTCCGGTCGCGCCGCAAGGGCGTAGGCCCGCACAGAATCAGACCAGGGTCGTCGAGGATAAGGTCGCCGATCGCCTGCATAGCGGCAGGCATGCCGCCGGCGAGGCTGGGGGGGGCAATACCTGAGCCGTCGCAGTCCCCGAAGCGCCGTTTGGCGGCACCAAGCATAGCGGCTATGGTCGCGAGGGCGGGGCTTCGGTAATCTACGAATATCTAACACCAAGTTCGTCCACACGCGCCTGACGGCCTGACGGCGGGAACATGAGCAAGAAAATCGAACTGTCGGACCTGCGCAGCCAGCGCTGGTTCGGGGCCGCGGGCCAGCCCGGCAACCACAAGTCCTATCGCACGAAGCAGATGGGCTTCACGAGCGAGGATTTCCAGAAGAAGCCGGTGATCGGTATCCTCAGCACGTGGTCCGATCTCAACAGCTGCCATACCCATTTCCCGCAGCGTATCGAGGAAATCAAGCGAGGCGTCTGGCAAGCCGGCGGCTTCCCGGTCGTGATGCCCACACTCAGCGTCGGCGAGACGTTCGTGCGTCCCAGTACGCTGATCTACCGCAACCTGCTGGCGATCGACGCCGAAGAGATCCTGCGCTCTCACCCGATCGATGGTGTCGTGCTTCTCGGCGGCTGCGACAAGACGACGCCGGGGCTGGTCATGGGAGCCGCGTCGATGAACATCCCGGCGATCTTCGTGCCGGCCGGCGCCATGCTGCGCGGCAACTGGCGTGGCCAGACTCTTGGCAGCGGTTCGAGCACCTGGAAAGCGCTTGCCGATTTCCGTGCCGGCAAGATCGACGAGCAGACCTGGCGCAGCTTCGGCGAGGGGACGTCACGCTCGCCGGGTACCTGCAATGTGATGGGAACCGCCTCGACGATGACGAGCCTCGTCGATGTGTTGGGTTTGACTCTTCCGGGCGCAAGCTCGATCCCGGCGGTCGATTCCCGGCATTCGCAGATGGCCTCCCTGTCGGGCCGGCGTATCGTCGACATGGTGTGGGAGGACTTGCGCCCAAAGGCTTTCATCACGGCGAATAGCTTCCGAAACGCCGTCATTGCCGACATGGCGCTGTCGGGGTCGACGAATTCCCTGATCCATCTCGTCGCGATGGCCCGCCGGCTCGGGCTGGAACTGTCGCTCGATGATTTTGCATCAGCCAGCGAGACTGTTCCGGTCATCTGCAATCTGCAACCCAGCGGCAAGTATCTGATGGAAGATTTCTATTACGCGGGCGGGCTGCCTGTGCTGCTGTCGCGCCTAAAGGACCATCTCGACCTCTCGTGCATGACCGCGAATGGCCATTCATTGGGCAGCAATATTGCCGACGCGCAGGTCTACGACGACGATGTCATCCGGCCGGTCGCGGATCCCGTCTATGCCAGCGGGGGGCTTGTCGTGCTGCGCGGGAACCTTGCGCCTCGTGGTGCGGTTCTGAAGCGCGCGGCGGCCGATCCCAAGCTGCTGCAGCACACCGGCCCGGCGGTCGTGTTCAAGAATTTCAAGGACATGCTTGCCCGCGTCGATGATCCGGACCTGCAGGTGACAGCCGACAGCGTGCTCGTTTTGCAGGATGGCGGCCCGGTCGGCGGTCCCGGCATGCCGGAATGGGGAATGCTGCCGATCCCGAAAAAACTGCTGGAGCAAGGCGTGCGCGACATGGTGCGCATCTCCGACGCGCGCATGAGCGGCACGAGCTACGGCACTTGCGTGTTGCATGTTTGCCCCGAAAGCCGCGTGGGCGGGCTGCTCGGGTTGGTGCGCGATGGAGATCCGATCCGGCTGGATACGAAGGCGCGCACGCTCGACCTGCTGGTCGACGTGGCGGAGATCGAGGCCCGTCGCAAGGTCTGGGTCGCTCCGCCGCCGCACTACGAGCGTGGGTACGGTGCACTATTCTCCGAGCACGTGCTGCAGGCCGATGAAGGCTGCGACCTCGATTTCCTCGCGCGGCCCGGCGACATCCCGGATCCCGAGGCACGCTTCTCCTGACCACGCGGCCGAAACGTCATACGCGATGGACGTCGACCCACTTGCCGAGCTTTGTCGAGGCCAGGCACGCTTCGACGAATGCGAGGCCGTCGGCGCCCTCTTCGGCCATCGGTACGCTCGAAAAAAGCGGATCGGGCGCCATGTTGAGCCGGCGCGCGGCAACGAGTTCGGCGAAGTCCCGATAGAGATTCGCGAACGCCTCGAAGAATGCTTCCGGATGGCCGGCGGGAATGCGCGCGGCGGCGCGGGCGAGGGGATGCAGCGTGGGAAGGCCGCGCGTGCGGATCTCGGCCGGGCAGGCATTTCGCATGAAGCGCAATTCATTTGCCGTGGCCTGCTTCCAGGAAATGCCTCCGGCCTCGCCGTAAGCCTCGATCGACAGCGCGTTCTCGGCACCCGTTGCCGCTTTTGTGACGAACAGGGCACCTCGCGCCCCGCCTTCGAGGCGGACGATCACCGATGCCGTGTCGTGTGCGGTACGGCCCGGAATGACCGCCCCGACGTCGGCAAGTACCGCCTCGATCCGCCGGCCAGTGACATAGCCGACAAGCTGATGCACGTGCGTGCCGATATCGCCGAGTACATGGCTGAGGCCGCCGCGCAGGGGATCGAGCCGCCATCGCAGCCGGTCGGGGATCTGTTCCGGATGGTCCTCGACGCGCGTGCCGAGCGAGCCCTGCAAATAGGACGCATGGACCACACGCAACTGGCCGATTTCGCCGGCAGCAATGGCGGCGCGCGCCTCGCGGACCATCGGATAGCCCGAATAGTTGTGCGTGACGCAGAGCAGGCGCTTGCGTGCCTTGGCGCGCGCGACGAGGTCGAGCGACGAGGCGAGATCGTTGGTCAGCGGCTTGTCACAGATCACGTCGAGTCCGGCATCGAGTGCGAGTGCGGCGTAGCCGTGATGGCTGTCATTCGGTGTCATGATGGCGACCGCGTCGATCCCGTCGGATCGTGCGGCTTCGCCGGCAACCATCGCCGCCACGCTTTCGTAGCCGCGCGGCAGGCCGAGGCGGGCGGCCTCCGAGAGCGCCTTATCTTTGTTCGATGACAGCGCGCCGGCGACGATGTCGAAGCATTCGTCGAGGCGTGCCGCGACGCGATGGACGGGACCGATCAACGCGCCGCTGCCGCCGCCGATGAGGCCGAGGCGCACGCGGCGGCCGAGTTTCGCAAGTGCGGGAGTCGACATGTTCGGTTCTCTCAGCGCAGGCCGGCGTTCACGAGAAGCATCTGTTTGGTGATCATCCGGCTGTCGTCGGCTGCAAGGAACAGTGCGGCATCGGCAACGTCCTGCTCGCGGACCATTTCAGGAATGCATTGCTGCGCGAGGATGCGGGCTGTCGATTCTGGCGTGTGCCAAAGCCGCATCTGCCGTTCGGTCATCACGGCACCCGGAGCAAGCGCGTTTACGCGGATGCGGTCGGGACCGAGCTGCCGGGCAAGAGAATTCGTCAACCCGACAATGCCGGCTTTCGCGGCGCTATAGGCTTGGAGGTCGGCGATGCCGCCGACCCATGCGCCGGAACTGACATTCACGATCGAGCCACCGCCGGCGGCGCGCATCTGCGGGGCGACGGACTGGGCGGCGAAGAAGTGGGGCCGCAGGTTGATGTCGATCGACCGATCGAAGCTCTCGGGAGTCACCTCGGCAAAAGGCTGGCGTGAATCGTTTGCCGCGTTGTTGATCAGGATCGTCGCATTGCCGAGCCGCTTTCCGATCGCGCCGATGGCCGCCTGGAACGCGGCGATGTCTGTCAGATCGCAATGCGTATAGGTCGGTGCCGTGTGTCCGGCGGCTGCAATTTCGTGCAGGAGCCTCTCAGCCGGCTCGTCCTGGATGTCCAAAAATGCGACGTGCGCGCCGTTCGCCGCGAACGCTCGTACGATCGCCTCGCCGATCCCCGATGCGCCGCCCGTGACGATCGCGACACGACCTGCCAAGCTTGGATAGCGCGCGCCGCCGCCGCGCTTGTCATTTTGCTGATTCATCGGGTACACGGCTTAGTTTCCGCCAGCACTATTGTCAACGGTCCGGCGATGCGGACGATATGCTGGCCGTCTTCCCGCCCTCGAATCATCCGAAGACCGGTCCGGAGACGAACGAGCTCATCCGGACTTCCCAGGCTCAGTCCGTGTAGGCAGCTTGGCAGCGTATTGACGGAATCCGGGAGAGGCAGCGGTAGGCGGGGTTCATGCGATCAAGACGCCCGTGGCCGGATCGAAGAGGCAAACACGGCGCATATCGAGGGCAAACCGGCCACGGTCGCCGGGCTGCAGCCGTACGTCGGGCGACACGCGTGCGAGCGCACGCTCGCCGCCGAGGCGCGCGAGAACGATGGTCTCGGCGCCGGTCGGCTCAGTCATCTCGACGGGCAGTTCGAGGGTGACACGTTCTCCGCCGTGTCCGAACCGGCGATCTTCCTCCGCGATGCACTCGGGCCGCAGGCCGAGGACGACTTCGCGGCCGGCCTGTGCTGCAAATGCGGCGGGTAACGGCAGTGCAACGGCCGCCTCGCCTTGGCCGACCACTGCGCGCACTCCGTCCGAGGCGGTTTCGATGCGCGCCGGCAGCGTGTTCATCGGCGGCGCGCCCATGAAGCGCGCCACGAACAGGTTGGCCGGGCGGTTGTAGACCGTATCGGGGTCGGCGAATTGCTGGATCTCGCCCTGGTGCATCACTGCGATGCGCGTCGCCATCGTCATCGCCTCGATCTGGTCGTGGGTGACGTAGACATTGGTGGAGCGGATGCGCTGGTGGAGCTGCTTGATCTCCATGCGCATCTCGACGCGAAGCTTGGCGTCGAGGTTCGAGAGCGGCTCATCGAACAGGAACAGAAGCGGGTCGCGCACCAGCGCGCGACCCATCGCGACGCGCTGGCGCTGGCCGCCGGAGAGTTGCGAGGGCTTGCGGTCGAGCAGTTTCTCGATCTGGAGGAGGGCGGCGACCCGCGTCACGGCGGCTTCGCGCTCGCCCTTCGGCACGTTCCTGCACTCGAGGCCGAACGTGATGTTCTGGCGCACAGTCATCGACGGATAGAGGGCGTAGGTCTGGAACACCATCGCGATGTTCCGGTCCTTGGGCGCAATGTCATTGACGATCCGGCCGCCGATCTCGACCGTACCGCCCGTCGCGGGTTCCAGACCGGCGATGATGTTCAGCAATGTCGACTTGCCGCAGCCCGATGGCCCGACCAGTACGGTGAACTCGCCGTTCTCGATTTCCATGTCGATACCCTTGAGCACGGACATCGCCCCGAAGGACTTGGTTACACCGCTGAGACTGAGGGCCGACATTGAGATACTCCTACTTCACCGCGCCGGCCGTCAGCCCGCGCAGGAAGTATTTTCCGCCGAAAAGATAGACGAGCAACGTCGGCAATGCCGCGAGGACGACGGCCGCACTCTGCACGCCGTATTGGGGAACGTCGGCGATGGCCGCGTTGAGCCCGATTAGCGCCGCCGTCACCGGCTGCTGGCTGCCGTTCGTGAAGGTCACGCCGTAGAGAAACTCGTTCCAGATATGGGTGAACTGCCAGATCACCGTCACGATCAGGATCGGCGGCGACAGCGGCAGCACAATCCTGAAGAAGGTACGGAAGAAGCCTGCGCCGTCGATGCGGGCGGCCTTCATCAGGTCCTGCGGAATGGAGACGTAGTAGTTGCGGCAGAACAGCGTGGTGAAGCTCATACCCTGAATTGTGTGGATCAGGACGAGTCCCGTTAGCGTGTTGATGAGGCCGATGTCGCGCAGGACGAAGGTCCAGGGAATCAGTCGTACCTGCTGCGGCAGGAAAATCCCGAGCGTGACCAATCCGAAGATCCATGTGTCGCCGCGGAAGCGCCACAGCGAAATCGCATAGCCGGCGACCGCTCCCAGCAGAGTCGAGACGATGGTGGCGGGTATCGTCACCGCGGCCGAGTTCCACATGAAGGGCTGCAGCCCGGTGCAGGTCTGCGCGACGCAGAATTCCGACCACGCTTCGGCGTAGTTGGGGAAGGCCCAGCTTTCAGGCCATCCGATCATCGAGCCTTGGGCGATCTCCTGCGCCGTGCGTAGCGAGTTGAGTACAACGACGAGGAAAGGCACGAGGAAGGCCAGGCCAAGGGCCCAGACCACCACATGCGCCAGCAGCCGCCCCCAGGCGGGCATCGTGTCGGGCGTGGTCCGCTCAAGCATCGGCCGCGCGCCTCCGCCGTGCATACTTGAACAGCGCGTGCGGCACGAGCACGCCGAGCAGGGTCAGGAGCATCAGGACGGCGGCGGCCGCACCGCGCCCGATCTGGCCGCGCTGGAACATGAAGTCGTAGACGACGAGCGCGGGCAACTGGGTCGCGATGCCGGGGCCTCCGCCGGTCAGCGCGCGCACGAGGTCGAATGTCGTGATCGCCATCTGCAGCAGGATCACCAGCACGGCGACCATGATCGGCCACAGCGTCGGCAGTATCACCCGCGTGTACATGCGCACCGGACCCGCGCCGTCGATCTGCGCCGCCTTGATCAGGTCGGGCTCCACCGAGCGCAGGCCCGCCAGCAGCAGTGCCATCGCGAAGCCGGCGGCCTGCCAGACGCCCGCGAGCACGATCGTCCAGATCGCCATCTCGCGATCCACGATCCAGTCGAACCGGAACCCGGCCCAACCGAGGTCGACGACCAGCTTCTGGATGCCCATGCCCGGATTGAGCAACCAGGACCACACGACGCCGGTGACCACGAACGAGACCGCCATCGGATAGAGGAAGATCGAGCGCAGGACGTTCTCGCCGCGGATCCGCTGGTCGATCAGGATCGCGAGCAGCAATCCGGTCAGCATCGTGAACGCCACGAAGCCGCCGCCGAAGATGAACAGGTTGTCGAAGGCGATCTTCCAGTTCCGGGTCGCGAGAACGCTGGTGTAGTTGCGAAAGCCCACGAACTCGCTCACCGGCATCAGCGTCGAGGCTGTGAACGATATCCACACGGTCCATGCCGTGAAGACGACGATATGAGCGGCCGCGAGCAGCAGCGGTACCCATATCACCAGCAGTTCGGGCGCCCGCCGCAATGCCGCCGAAAGGGCGGATCGCGACGGGGGCCCGGCTGCAGAGGCGTGAACGTCGGCGGTCAACGTGCGCTTGCCACTGCCTCGCCGAGACGCTTCACCGCCTGATCCGGCGTGATGGCCTTGTTCTTCACGAACTCGGTCAGCACGTCGATCATAGCCGCGGTGATTCCGTTCTCCTGCGCCATGTTGTGCGCGAGACTGAGAACGGACTGGTTGATGGCGACCGACTCCTTGAGCGTGCGTGCCGCCTCGACCTGACCGGCGGACCAGCCGGCGCCCGAGAGATCGACGTCGGTGCGCACCGGGATCGAGCCGGTGATCTGCGAATACATCGTCTGGATCTCGGGCATCATGACCAGCTCGGCCATGAGCTTCTGGCCCGCCTGGAGATCGGCTTCCTTGCGCTGCCAGAAGATGAAGGCGTCCGCATTGAGCACGAAGACCGGCTTGCCGTTGTCCGTCGGCCCCGGCGCGATGATGAAGTCGTCGAGCTTGAAGCCGCCGTTGAGCAGCACGCCCTGCGCCCAGCCGCCTTGGATCAGCATGCCCATCTCGCCGGCCACGAAGCGCGGTAGGAAAACCGAGAAGTGCTGTGCCGCAGTATTGGGATCCATCCAGTCGGCGATCTTGCGCAGTTGCGCGAACGCCGCGCGCACCTCCGGGCTGCCAAGCGCCTTGTCGTCGAGTTCCATGATCGCCTTGCGGTAGACGCCGGGGCTGATGCCCGCGAGAACGGCCTCGAACTTCTGGCCGTCGTCGGCGCGCGCGCCTCCGTTGGCGACCGGGTAAGGGACGCCGGCCGCCTTCATCTTCTCGCCGAGTTCGTTGAACTGGGCCCAGGTGGTCGGGATCTTGTCCGCCTTGGCCTTGTCCATCGCGCGTTTGGACAGGAACAGCGTGTTTGTACGGTAGACCTGCAGCGGCAGGGCCGACCATTTCCCGCCCGGCTTGTGCAGTCTCGCGAGATCGGGCGCCACGACCTTCTCGTAGCCGGCGGCGGCTACCGTCGCGTCGAGATTCACCGTCGGCGCGATCTTGGACCACGCCGCAATCTCGGGCCCCTTGAGCTGCGAGCAGGCCGGCGGGTCGCCGGAAATGATCTGCGCGCGAAGCTTGTTCATCATGTCGGTCGTGAAGCCGGGGACAGGCGAGTGCTGCCACACGCCGCCGCGCTCCTCGAACTTCTTGCCGAGCGCGGTGATCGCGGCGCCATCGCTGCCGGCGGACCACTGGGAAATTGCCGTCAGTCGGGGCTTCACCGCCTGGGCGCGGGTGGCGAACGGCGTGGCCACCAGCGGCGCGGCCATGAGGCCGGCGGCACCGGCGAGGACGGAACGACGATGCATGGACGTCATGGGGTTTCCTCTTCAGTTTTTCGCCAATTATTGTGACTGCTGTTGGCAAGACGAGGGTAGCGCGTAATTTGGCGGTAGCAATCGTTTTTTGGCGCAGACGACAGATTAGCCGATGTTCCCCAGATGCCCCTCTGGAGCGAGACGACATCCATCAGTCTGTCGGGTTCGCGAGGAGCCACAGTTTTCAGGCACGGTTTCCGCAGCCGTTAGCGGTGTTTGCGTCGTCGACTTTTCTCTTGTCTCCTCACTTTAACGCACTCCTTCCTTGGTGACGTCTCATTCGTGCCGTTCTGGTCCTAAGTTGGAGGCTGTCGTGGTCGCAGCCTGTCGATCAGCCGCAGGATGCGCTCGAGCGGCTCCTTCGGGACTGCGAACTCGGTCATCTGAAAGATGGCGTAGCGTGCGTGGCGCTCGTCGATCACGATGGAAGCGGAACTCTTCGTCGAGGCTCTGGAAGAAGCGCCAATCCGCTACGGCAAGCGGTAGACCTTCAACTCGGATCAGGGCCGCCAGTTAACCTGTTCCTCGTTCTTCGGCGTGCTTGCCGGCAAGCGCATTGCGATCTGCACTGACTGTAAGGGGGCGTGGCGCAGGCTTTAGAAGCGTCCCGACGCGATAGCCTTTAGGGCGGATTTTTCGGTACGCTGTTGAGGAAGCGAGCCGTGAACCACGTGGATCCTATTCAATTGGCAGGTGCCTCTCAAACGTCGCCGAAGTTACGCATTGACGGGTAGGGGGCTTGGCGTTCGACGCGCCTTCATTACCCTTGGTTTCCATTCATTTCCCTTAAATGCCGGAAATTATGGAAACGGCCATTGAAATCATTGAATAACCGAAAGTCTGGGGGACTGGGGGTCGCAGGTTCGAATCCTGTCGCTCCGACCAAATCGACTAGATAAAACAAGGCCTTGGCGAGTGATCGCCAGGGCCTTTCCTTTGGAAACTACTTGCCAGTTCTATTCCGCTCTGGAGCGGTACTCAACCTGGCGCCTTAAATGCAACTTCCATGCGGCGATGAGCGAAGCGCCAGCCTTCCTTGCTGCGCACGTAGTCATCGAAATACTGCCCGACCATCATCGGCCCCTGCATCGGCGTCGGGCCATCTTTGGCTGGTTCGACCGAGCGGTAGAGCGTGAAATACGATGTTCCTCTGGCGTGATCGGCATCGACGACTTCGACCTGGATGTTGGTCGAGATGTGTCGCGTCAGCGACATCGCCTTGCCGTCGAGATAGCGCCTTATATCGGCGTGCCCCTTGAGCGGACCGATCATCGAGGCCCACGTGCCATCCGCTGCCCAGAGCTTCGTCAGCGCCTCGTGCGAACGGGCATCGACCAATAGACAGTAGGCGGTGACGAGGCGCGCACATGCGTGCTCGATGGCGATGCGGTCGCTCTCGGTCATGTTCGATCCTTTCGGGGTGCGACGACGCACTGGGCGATTGCGCCGAAGACGCTGCAGCCCGCACGATCCAGCATCTCGATATGAAGCGTGTCGCCGGCGTCGAGATAGGCGGTGCGCGGCGCGCCGAATTCCATCGTCTCGAGCATTCGCGTTTCCGCGATGCAGGCCGTGCCGGCGCCGGCATCGCGGTTCGAGACGGTGCCCGATGCGATTAGCGTGCCGGCGCCCAAGGAGCGCGACAGGCTCGCGTGCGAGACGAGGTCTCGGAAATCGAACGACATGTCGAGACCGGCGTCGGGCCGCCCAAGCGGCTTGTTGCCGATGCGACAATGCAGCTTCAGCGATACCTTGCCGCCGTCCCAGGCGTCGCCCAATTCGTCGGGTGTGGCGACGACAGGTGCAAGCACGCCCGCCGTCTTGCCGTGGTACGAGGTCTTGCCCTCGGCCGCCTCGCGCGCGAAGACGGTGCGCAGGCTGACGTCGTTCATCAACGTGACGAGCTTGATATGGACGCCGGCCGCGTCGCGCGACGTGCCCTGCTTGACGTCGTCGACAATGACGGCGATCTCGCCCTCGATGTCGAGGCCAACGTCACCCGGCGGAAGTTCGATGGGGTCGTGCGCGGCGAGAAACGGACCTGGCATGCGCACGCTCATCAGCGGCTCGCGCCGGTAAATCTCGGGGAAGGGAGCATTGCGCAGCTTGCGCGCGCGCTCCATGTGGGTGAGGTAGACGCTGCTGTCAATCCAGCCGAAGGCACGCGGCAGTGGTGGACCAAGCGCGCCGGGATCAAGGCGGATCGCGTCGGGCGCGCGACCGCCCTCGAGTCGATCGAATAGCGCAGCGAGCTTCGGCGCCGCCGCGTCCCAGCAATCGAGTGCGGCCTGCAGCGTCGGCGCGATCCCAGTCGCCAAGACAGCGCGCGCGAGATCGCGGCTGACGACAACCAGCCGGCCGTCACGAGATCCGTCGCGTATGGCGCCGAGCTTCATTCAGGCGGACTTTCCGCCGTGGCCCTTCGCGTCGGGCGCGCTCTTGATCGATCCAAGCCAGGTTTCGGCGTAGCCGAAGAACTCGCCGCCGGCGGGTTGGTCGGCGATCCCGAGCCCATCGAGCGCGTCGATCATCACCGAGTAGTTCTCGAAGCTCTTGGCTGGATGCGTATGCATGAAAGGCAGCACTTCAGGGTGGGGCCCGTGCGTGATGCCGCGCGGATGCAGCGTCAGCATGCCGGCGCCGATCGTGTTGCCGCGGCTGCTGAGATTGCCGCTGTGGTAGAAGATCAGTTCGTCATAGTCCTCGTTGTTGTGGAAGAACGGCAGCTTGATCGCACCAGGATCGGTCTCGATCGGGCGCGGGACGAGCGAGCAGACAACAAAGCGGTCGGCGATGAAGGTTGTGCGGGCCGACGGCGGCAGATGAAGGCGCGGGCTGACCACCGCGCGGATATCGCGCAGGTTGAGCCGCACCGGATGGAGGTCACCCTTCCAGCCGACAGCGTCGAGCGGATTGAACGGATAGACGATGCGGCCGATCTGGCCGGCACGCCTGACGTCGACGCGCCATTCGCCGTCACGGCGCTGGGCACGGAAGTGCTCGTCGAGTGCTGGCACGTCGAGCACGCCAGTGTCGAACATCGCGTGCCGCCCGAGCAGGCCCCGGTCTGGCAGGCGGTAGGAGCTGCCTGTTGCCTCGACCATCAAGAGTTCGACAGGCTCGACCATTTCGAGGCGCCACATCGTGCCGCGCGGCAGCAAGATGTAGTCGCCAGGCTCAAAGGCAAGGTGGCCGTAGTCGCAGAACAGGTGGCCGGTGCCCTTGTGTACGAACAGCAGTTCGTCGCCGTCGCTGTTCCGCACGAGGTGGTCCATCGAAACGACTCCGCGCCAGATACGGACTTGGACGTGCGCGTTGCCGACGAGCGGATGTGCGGCAAGGGGGGATGCCGTCGGCTCGATCACTGACAGCGGGCTGAACGCGCGCGGCCGGATTGGCCCTTCGACGGCCAGCCATGCGGTTGGTGGATTGCGGTGGTACATGTGCGCGGCCGCGCCGAAGAACCCGTCGCGACCGATCTCGCGCTCGAACGAGTTCGCCGGGATGTCAGCATGTGCCTGCCGGGCGGCCATCCCCTCGACATGCGGCGTTGCGAGATTGGTAGGCATCGGGCTGTCTCCTCGACTTGGTCAGCTCGTCCGTTTGTGGCGGGTGATGACCGCAATACGGACAAATGTCCATAATTGAAAATAGCCGATGGAAGGCACAGCGACAAGCCCTTCGCGGGCGCCGTATGAGTTGCTCAGCTGCGCCAGCCGATCGGATTATCGGAGCGGACGATGATTTCCTCGATCTCGGCCGCCGCCTTCTTGAGCAGCGGCAGGACATTCTTGCCCATGTCGGCCTTCGACAGGCGCCCAGTATGGGCGCCGACGCTGAGGCCGGCTGCCACGCGCCCGCTGCGCGCACGCACCGGCACGGCGATCGCCCGCAAGCCTTCCTCGACCTCCTGATCGATCAGCGCGTAGCCGTTGGTCCGCGTCTCGTCGAGCACGCGCCGTAAATCGGCCTCGCCGATCACCGTGAAGCGTGTGTTGGGCGTGCGCTTGTGGCGGCGCAAGAATGCGTCGAGATCTTTGGGCGCAAGGTCGGCCAGCATCACCCGGCCGATCGAATTGCAGAACGCCGGCAGGCGCGAGCCGAGATTCACCTGCAGGCCCATCAGGTGCTTGGGCGGCACGCGTGCGACGTAGACGACATCGGCGCCGTCGAGAACACCCATCGTGCAGGACTCATTCAGCGTCTCGACGACTTGTTGCATGATCGGCAGCGGTGCTTCCCAGATGCGCAGTGACGAAAGGTAGGCAAAGCCTAGATCGAGAGTACGCGGTGCGAGCCAGAACTTCTTGCCATCCGTGCGGACATAGCCGAGCGCTTCGAGCGTCAGCAGGAAGCGCCGCGCGGTTGGCCGCGACAGGCCGGTTCGCTCGGCTACCTCGGCGAGCGTCTGGCTCGCCGAGTTTTCACCGAAACTCTTGATGACGGTGAGGCCGCGCGCCAGCGACGTGACAAAATCCTGCGAGTCTTCGTCAATCGCCATCGGAAGATCCAGATGTTGGAAAGGGAGTTGCGATTTTGTCCAAGTCACGCGCGATAATCTACTGAATTGCGTTTCCGAATGCGCCGTTTGTGGGCGAGACTCTTGACTCGCCTGCAGGCCGTCCATACGCTTGTACGCTTAGTGGTCAAAATATCCGTATCGCGGACAAATGGCCAAAACTGGCCGGCGACTGAAGCGGGGGAAACCGGGCGACGATGGGACGTCTTGCAGGCAAAGTCGCGATCGTCACAGGTTCGGCCCGTGGCATGGGAGCGGTCGAGGCGCGGCTGTTCGCGCGTGAGGGTGCCGCCGTCGTCGTTTGCGATGTGCTCGACGAGCGGGGCCGCAAGACCGCCGCCGACATCTGCGCCGGTGGAGCCGCTGCCATCTATCTCCATCTCGACGTCACATCCCAACCGGACTGGCAGGCACTGGCAGAACAGGCGAAGGCCTGGCGCGGCCGCATCGACATCCTCGTCAATAACGCGGGCATCAACATTCGGGGCGGTATCGACAGGCTCGTGCTCGATGACTGGCACAAGGTCCTTGCGGTCAATCTGACGGGTCCGTTACTCGGCATGAAGACGATCGCGCCTGTCATGCGCGAGACTGGTGGAGGTTCGATCGTGAACATCGCCTCGAACGCTGCCCTATTGCCGGCGGCATCGGCTGCCTATACGTCCGGCAAGTGGGGCCTGCGCGGCCTCGGCAAGGTCGCCGCGGCCGAATTCGCGCCTTGGCAGGTACGGGTCAACACGGTCTGCCCCGGCGTGGTGCCGACGGAGCTCAACGAAGGCCAGCCTTATCTCAAAACCGTCGTCGGCAAGACGCCGCTCGGCCGGATCGGGGCGGCGGAGGACGTCGCCAACGCGGTTCTCTTCCTTGCCTCCGACGAGTCGAACTTCATTACTGGCGCCGACCTGCCGGTCGATGGCGGTTTTATCGTTGGTGCGGCGCGATGAGGGCATATCGACAGCGAGGAGCGCAGCCATGAGCGAGAAGAGCAAGAACCGCGCACCGGTCGCAGTCGTTACGGGCGGGCGCCGCGGGATCGGGCGCGCCATATCCGTGGCGCTCGTCGAAGCGAAGTTCGACGTCGTCATCGTCGATCTCGAGGAGGATGCCGACGCACGCGCCACGCTGGCCGAGATCGCCGAGCGCAAGGGCCGCGCGAAGTTCGTTGCCGGCGACATCGGGGCGCTGGACAGGCGTGTTGAACTCGTTGACGGCATCTTCGCGGCGTTCGGGACAGTGGATTGCCTCGTCAACAACGCCGGCGTTCTGTCGGGCGTGCGTGGGCAGGACCTGCTGACGGTGACGCCCGACGTCTTCGATCGGGTGATGAATGTCAACCTGCGCGGCACGTTCTTCCTGACGCAGGAAATCGCAAAGCGCATGGTCGCCGAGGACGAGGCTGGAACCGGTCGCCCGGTCGGCCGCAGCATCGTTACGATCACTTCGGGGGCCGTCGGCCGCGCACGGACGGATTCCCCGGAATACTCCTTCTCGAAGACGAGCCTGGCGCTCATGTCGCAGATCTTTGCGGTCCGGCTCGGTCGACATAATATTGCAACTTACGATTTGCGACCCGGCGTCACGCGTACCGAGATGAGCCGCAGTGCCTGGGGCATGTATGAGGAACTCGTCGAGGAAGGTCGTTTCCCGATCCGCCGACTCGGCCTGCCCGACGACATCGCTCGTGCCGTTGTGACGCTCGCGTCAGGCGGTCTCTCCTACGTCACCGGTGGATTCATCACAATCGACGGCGGGTTCGGCATCCCAGCATCTGTCATGCCGCGTCGCCCGCCCGCTGACAAGAAATAGCGGCGGCCGGCGCGCATGTATTATGACCCACGCAAGAAAGACCATGGCCTGCCGCATGACCCGTTCACCGCGCTGGTCGTGCCACGCCCGATCGGCTGGATCTCAACCCTCGACCGGGAAGGGCGGGTCAATCTGGCGCCGTACAGCTACTTCAACGCGCTGTCGGGACGGCCACCCTTCGTGATGTTCTCGAGCACGCCAGCCAAGCATTCGCAGACCAACGCCGAGGCGACAGGCGAGTTCGTCGCAAATCTCGCTACCTACGACCTGCGCAAGGAGGTCAACGCGACATCAGAGGCCGTGCCGGCCGGCGTCGACGAAGCAGCCCTCGTCGGTCTCGAGATGGTGGCGTCTGTTGCCGTCCGGCCACCGCGCGTCAAGCGCTCGCCGGTCGCGCTGGAGTGCCTCTACAACAGCAGCGTGGTACTGCGCCCGCGCGACGGGTCGACGATGTCGACCACCATTGTCCTCGGCGAAGTCGTCGGAATCCATATAGATGACTCACTGCTCGTCGACGGACGCGTTGACTTCCTGAAGATGCGCCCGCTTGCGCGGCTCGGCTACATGGATTACGGCACACTCGATACGGTGTTCGAAATGAAGCGTCCCGGCTGACCGCGAAGGAGATGCCGCGTTGACAGTCTGGCTTCTCCGCCGTCTGCTTCAGGCCGTTTTCGTCATCTGGGTGATGACGCTGATCGTCTTCGTGGCGCTGCACGTGATCGGCGATCCCGTGGATATTCTCAGCAATCCGGCTTCCGGCGAAGCCGAGCGGCTGCGCATGACGCAGTCACTGGGCCTCGACAAGCCGCTGTGGCAGCAGTACCTCGCCTTCGTCGGCGGCGCGCTGCAGGGCGACCTTGGCCGCAGCTTCATCTTCAACGACCCGGCGCTGCAATTGATCGTCCGTCGCATGCCGGCCACCCTAGAGCTGGCGCTGACGGCTATGTTTCTCGCGGTGCTGATCGGCATTCCGCTCGGTCTCGTCGCCGGCCTTTTTCCCAAAGCGACCGCGTCGAAGGCAATCATGGCCGGCAGCATTCTCGGCTTCAGCCTGCCGACGTTCTGGGTCGGCCTGATGCTGATCATGGTGTTCAGCGTCAATCTTGGTTGGCTGCCGACGACCGGGCGCGGCAAGACGGCCGAGCTGTTCGGCATTCAGTGGTCGTTCCTGACCACCGACGGACTGAGACATCTGTTCATGCCGGCGCTCAATCTGGCGCTGTTCCAGCTTTCGCTGGTGCTGCGCCTGACGCGCGCAGGTGTGCGCGAGACGCTGCCGCTGGATTTCGTCAAGTTTGCGCACGCCAAGGGCCTCACGAAGAGACGCGTCGTGTTGGTGCACGTCCTCAAGAACATCCTGATCCCGGTCGTGACGGTCGTCGGGCTCGAGTTCGGATCGACCGTCGCCTATGCGGTCGTGACCGAGACCATCTTCGCGTGGCCCGGAATGGGAAAGCTCATCATCGACAGCATCTACACGCTAGATAGGCCGGTAATCGTCGCCTACCTGATGCTGGTCGTCGTATTTTTCACGTTCATCAATCTCGCGGTCGATCTCGTCTACACGTTCCTCGACCCGCGTGTGCGGCTTGAAACACGAGGTAACACCGGATGAGCGCCGGCACGTCGACCGCAGAACTCGGCGAGGGAGTCGAGACGCCGTTCATGCGCTTCGCGCGCGACTTCACCGAATCGCGCGTCGCAACTGTGGGCTTGGCCGCATTGGCGGCCATTGCATTCCTGGCGGTTTTTGCGACCTGGGTGGCGCCGCAGAACCCCTACGATCTTGTGCAACTCGACATCATGGACAGTCGGCTGCCGCCGGGCAGCCCCGCGTCGGCAGGGTTCACCTATTGGCTTGGCGTGGACGGACAGGGACGCGACATGTTGTCGGCGATTCTCTACGGCCTGCGCATCTCGCTTGGCGTCGGCGCCGGTTCGGCGCTCATCGCTGGCGCGATCGGCGCCAGTCTCGGCCTGCTGGCCGGCTATGTCGGCGGCTGGGTCGACGCGCTGATCATGCGGTTCGTCGATCTGCAGCTCTCCTTTCCGACAATTCTCGTGGCGCTGATGATCGTCGCGTTTCTCGGCAAGGGTGTGATGAATGTGGTGCTGGCCCTGGTGATCGTCGAGTGGGCCTATTACGCACGAACGGCGCGCGCGGCTGCCTTGGTCGAGCGCCGCCGGGAGTACATCGAGGCCGCTGAATGCCTCGCGCTGCCGCGCTGGCGCGTGCTGTTCGTCCACATGCTGCCAAACTGTCTGCCGCCACTGATCGTGATCACGGCGATCCAGGTTGCGCGCGCGATCGCATTGGAGGCAACGCTGTCTTTTCTCGGGCTCGGCGTGCCGCCAACCGAACCCTCGCTCGGAATGCTGATTGCCAACGGGTTCGACTTCATGCTGTCGGGGCGCTACTGGGTCAGCTTCTATCCCGGTGTGGCATTGCTTGTCACGATCGTCTCGATCAACGTCGTCACCGACCAGTTGCGCGACGTGCTTAACCCGCGCATCACCCAGTGAATTTTGCCGCTTCGAACCAGTCCCATTCCCACGGCACGATGGCGCGCAGCGGGCTATCGAACGACACCTGTTCGATGTCCGAGACGTCGCGCAGGCGACCGGCACGACGCAAAGCCACGTCGCGCGCTTCGCGGTCGGCGACAAATTCAAGCGGATCCTCGTCGAGATAGAGAATCGTCAAGCGGTTAGGTGCCGCGGCTGGATCGCGCGTGTTGCTGTCGGGGAAATTCCAGCTCGGTCCGCTGTCCTCGCCCCACTCGTGACGGAACAGGTCATCGGCCGCCAGTGTCCACGCTCCGGCCACGCCCCGGCACTGCAGCAGATCGGGAATACGGACTTCGTCGTACCAGCGAAACAGTGCGTGCGCACCCGGCGCCTTCGGATCGACGGTCGACAGCGTGATATGCACGCCCTTGGTCGGGCAAAACGGCAGGATGTCGGCCGTGACGGGAAGGCGCGGGCCCGCGTAGCCCTTGATCGGCGAGAACAGGCCGCGCATCGGGCGCTTCGTCCAGCGCACCTGCGGCGATCGGCCCCACTGGAACGAACGCTCCGAAAGCATGAAAAAGTCGTCGAGCGTCTCGCGGATCGGCTCGCGGAACCAGTACATGACCCCGTAGTGCGTACTTGCCAGTGACGGTGCCACGGTGCGGCTCGCCGACATGCAATCGGGCGAGCGGACCCAGCGGTCGTTCCACACGATGCCAGGCAGGATCAGGTTCTCCGGAATGTGGTCGAGCTGGTGCCATTCATTGTGCGCCCGATGTTTGGTCGGGTCGGTAATCTCGGCAAGCGAGAAATAGGCTTTGGCGGCGAACATGGGCGTCAGGCTCCGATCCGCTGCACGTCGACGTCGAACCAATTCCAGCGCCAGGGCACGATCGTCCGCAGCGGGGCGGCGAACAGGGGTACTTCGGCCGGCGTCGTGTTTGGCAACCGGCCGGCGGCGCGCCAAGCGGATTCCCGCGTGCGCATGTCGGCCATGAAGTCGAGCGGATCACCGTCGAGATAGACAAGGAGAAGGCGCAGCACAGTGGCAGCGGGATCGCGGTTCGGCCGGAAGAGACTACGACCGGCGAAGGTCCATGCGCCTGCCGCACCGCGGCACTCCAGTAAGTCGGGGATTCGCACCTGATCGTACCAGTGCGACACCGCTTCTGAGGCCGCGTCTCGGCCAGTCAGTCGCGACATCGACAGGTAAGCACCGCGCGCCGGCCGGAAAGCGAGGGCTTCGGGCGACACGAGGGCGCGCTGCGTGACGTAGCCTTTCAGCGGAACCAGAAGTTCGTGCAGCGTCCGTCGGCGCCATTGCGCATCGGGTTGCCGGCCGGTGTGCAGGTCGCGACATGACTGCTGATGGAACTCGCGCAGGCTGCGCTCGGCCGGCGGGCGGAACCAATGCAATCCCGCGTACTGCGTGCCTGCATGCGCGCCCGCGCTGGTGCCGCCGGCCCTCACGCAGTCGGGCGAGCGAACCCAGCGGTCGCTCCATGCGACACCGGGTTGCGCGAGCGCCTCGGGTCGACGCTGGAGATGTTCAAGTTCGTTGTAAAGCGTGTGCTTTGACGGATCGTCGAGCTCGTCGAGGGAAAGCATCACGAGTGGCGCGAACATGACGGCTTCCTGTCGTGGACGATGGCCTCGACGCTATCGGCGCGGTGTGCGGAGATCAAGCGGCATGGCAGTTCACGGTCGCCATGTTGACACGTACCGGTGCAGCGCCTATCCTAAAAATGGACAATCATCCGCTATGCGGACAAATGGCGAAAAGCCAGGAAATTGGGAGGAACGGCATGAACGCTGTCTCGCGCGCAGTTGCGCTCTCAAGCCTTCGTCGCATCGTGCACGGTACTTGCGCCGCTTTCCTGCTGGCGCTGCCGGCCCTGGCAGCGGACCTGACGATCGGCGTGCCGATCACGCCGACGAGCATGGATCCGCACTATCACAACGTCTCGCAGAACATCAGCCCGCTGTCGCACGTGCTTGAGCCGCTGGTGTTCGTCGAGGGCACGAAGGACCTGTCGCCAGCGCTCGCTGTGTCGTGGCGCGCGATCGACGACAAGACGTGGGAATTCAAGCTGCGGCCGGGCGTCAAGTTCCACGACGGCTCGGATTTCACCGCCGAAGACGTCGCCTTCACGCTCCGCCGCGTTCCGAAGGTCCCGAATCCGCTGGCGTCGTCGACGATCTTCACGCGCAGCATCGCGGAGATCATCGTCGTCGATCCGATGACCGTTCACCTGAAGACGATCTACCCTGACGCCGAATTGCCGGTGAACATGTCGCAGCTGCTGGTTTTGTCGCACAAGGCGGCGGCCGGTCCTGCGGCCGAAGGCAAGACGACCCAGCAGCTCAATGCAGGCGAAGGCCTGATTGGTACTGGCCCTTATAAGTTCGTCGGCTTTACGCCCGGCGAGCGCGTCACCGTCACGGCGAACCGGAATTACTGGGGCAAGGCGCCGATGTGGGACAACGTGACGCTCAAGGTCATCACGTCGGACGCGACGCGTACGGCGGCGGTGCTGTCGGGTGAGATCGATGCAGCAATGGTACCAGGGGAGAGCCTCGACCGACTGAAAGCGAGCCCGAACGTCAAGGTAACCACCGGAGACACGTGCTTCTTCGTCTATCTGGCGATGGACCAGTTCGAGAAGACCGCGACCGTCACCGGCACGGACGGCAGGAACCCGCTACGCGATCCGCGCGTACGGCGCGCGCTGTCGCTGGCGATCGATCGAAATGCGATCTCGCAACGCGTGTTGCTGGGCCTGGCGAAGCCGACGGCCGAGCTCGGGCCGGCTTCCATCTTCGGGACCACGCCCGGCGTCACGCCCGATCCTTTTGATCTCGACCAGGCGCGGAAACTGCTCGCGGAAGCGGGCTATCCGCAGGGTTTCGGCATCACGCTGCATACCCCGTCCGGCGTATTCGTCGGCGACACCCAGATCGGCCAGGCGGTTGCCGCAATGTGGACGCGCGCTGGCGTCAAGACGACAGTCGAGAGCGTCGTCAGTTCGCAGTTCTATTCCCGTCGCAACAACCGAGACTACAGCGCTTACGCGACGAACTTCTGCCCCTACACGGGCCAGATGTCGTACTCGGTCCGCCTGCTCGGCATGACGCGCGACCTGCCAAAGGCGAACGGGACGATCAACGTGTCGGGCTATTCGAATCCGCAAGTCGATAGGCTGATCACCGAGGCGCTCGCGACCGTCGACGACGCAAAGCGGGCGGCCCTCGTTCAGCAGGCCAGCAAGATTGTCGTCAAGGACGAGCATGCGGTGCTTTCGCTCGTTCAACTTGGCTACGTCTACGCCACCAAGAAGAACCTGACGCTGCGCACCCGGATGGATACATATCTAACGGCTATGCAGATCACGCCGGACGGCTGAAGCGATGTCGAACAAGGTCATCCTAACCTGCGCCGTTACGGGAGCAGGCGATACGGGGCTCAAGTATCCGGCCGTACCGGTGACGCCGGCGCAGATCGCGGATGCATCGATTGAAGCGTGCCGGGCGGGGGCTGCGATCGCGCATATCCATGTGCGCGATCCCAAGACCGGCAAGCCGAGCATGGACGTTGCGCTCTATCGCGAGGTTGTCGAGCGCATCCGCGACAGCGGCTGCGACGTGGTGATCAACCTTACGACCGGGCCGGGAGCCCGCTTCGTGCCTTCGGACACGATGCGCAATACGGCGGCGGACGGTTCGAACCTTCGCCCGCCGCTCGAGCGTGTGACGCACATAATCGAGCTCAAGCCAGATATCTGCAGTCTTGACATGGGGAGCCTAAATTTCGGATCCGGCACCCTGATCAACGTCCCTCGGCACGTCGAGGTCATGGCCGAAGCGATCCGCAAAGCAGGTGTGATGCCTGAGCTTGAGGTTTTCGATACCGGCCACATCGCGCTCGCACTGGACATGATGAAGCGCGGCCTGCTGGATAAGTCCTCGCTGTTCCAGGCCGTGCTCGGTGCTCCGTGGAGTGCTCCGGCCACTCCGGAAACTATGATGCTGATAAAGCAACTGATGCCGCCGGGTACACCCTGGGCGGCATTCGGTGTCGGGCGCTGGCAGTTTCCGATGCTCGCCCAGGCATTGCTGCTCGGCGGCCATGTGCGGGTCGGTCTTGAAGACAATCTCTACCTGGAGAAGGGCGTGCTGGCGCCGAGCAACGCCGCCCTTGTCGAGTGCGGTGTCAAGATCATGCGTTCACTCGGCTTCGAGCCGGCCACGCCGACGGAAGCTCGGCGCATTCTGCGAATTGGGACGCCGGCGACGATCTGATCTGTGATTGGGTCGGTCTGGTTGCGAGTCCCGGTTCCTTTGTGATGCCTACCTCGATATCCGCGGAGTCCTGAG
The DNA here is from genome assembly GCA_965279525.1 of Tagaea sp. Classification (GTDB taxonomy): domain Bacteria; phylum Pseudomonadota; class Alphaproteobacteria; order CACIAM-22H2; family CACIAM-22H2; genus Tagaea. Next base: position 56,392 of record CBDIIB010000004.1, read on the forward strand.
GCGGCCCAGCGTCGCTCGACCGCAGTTGATTTTACGAACTGAATTGCCAGCACCTTCATGGCTTTCGACTAATTTTCATTGCTGTTAGTTTCCACTCGTTTCCCTTAAATGCAGATAATTTTGGAAACTGCCATTGAAATCATTGAATAAACAGAAGTCTGGGGGACTGGGGGTCGCAGGTTCGAATCCTGTCGCTCCGACCATCAAAGAAGCCCGCCGCCGGGAGACCGGTCGGCGGGCTTTACCGTTTTGGGCAACCATGGGAATGTGGAAATCAATAGTTTGCCTTAGCACAATCTTGGGGAGGGGATATGTTCGAGCGGGTTTGGAAAGGATTGGCTAGTGCTATGCTGGTCGGCTTGCTGTTCGTGGCACCGATACGACCGGTGCTTGCAGACGGCACCGTCTGCGTCTGGCATGGGGATAGTCCGGCTTTCCGCGCCGACGTTGAGGGGGCCGCTAACCAGTTCCGTAACAATCCGGGCGTTCGCCGCAGCGTAGTCGGCGGCACCGTAGATGTGGCCCACGCAGCTTTTATTGAAATGACGCGTGTTACTGAATTGCTAGCCACAATCATCGTGAACAACATCCGGGTGATCGAAGATTCCATGACGTATGTGGCACGGGCCTCTATCCGAGCGGAGTCCGAGAAGGGCCATTTCAACGAGATAAACCTCTATAAGGGCTATTGCCGGGCCTTCCCGCCAGATACCGAAGTGCAATACTGGGTGCAGAAGTGGACGACCGGGTGGGACGGCTTCTGCCATGGCTGGATCAAGGTCGTCGACGGATCGTGGACAAACGTCTATCTCTCCGGCACCGTGTTCAATTCCAGTTGCTACATAGTGATTTGAACGACATCTGGAAATTGTGCTCCGTCAGCGACATCGTTAGCTAACGGGATATTACGGGCGCTGCCCATTGGCTCACTGCCCATGCGACGGCCTCCGCGCGACGAGTTGTACCTCCGCGGAGGCCGGTCCCTTAAAGATCAGTTGGCGCTGCGCAAATGGATTGCTGCCGTCGGTGCGAAGACTGCCTACATCGAACCTGGCAGCCCCTGGGAGAACGGCTACTGTGAGAGCTTCAACGGCAAGCTGAGAGACGAGCTGCTCAACGCGGAGATCTTCTACAGCCTGAAGGAGGCCAAGACCGTCATCGAGGCCTGGCGGCGGCACTACAACACGATCCGTCCGCACTCATCGCTTGGCTATCGACCACCGGCGCCGGAAGCGCTGGTCATGCCGGTAGCCACGGCAATGGCGCAAACGGCACGACTAAACCAACATCCGTAACGGGCCACTCGGTGGGGGCCGGTCACCGGTGCGATCCAGGGCTGGCCAGTGCCCGAGGCGCGCCTGTTCCTGAAAGACCTCACCGAACACGCCACCCAGCTCGAATCTGTCTATGCCCACCGCTGGCGGCTGCACGACCTGGTGATCCGGGACAGCCGGGCGGTCATGCACCGGCCCCGGCGCTACGACCACAACAAGCCCCGCGACATGCGCCGCACGACTGTCGCCGACAGCGCACCGCTGCTGGCGCGGCCGCTCAGAGCGGCTGGGATCGCCGCCTCAGTTCACCTTCGCATTAGGCGAGAATTCGCAGCTGGTCTTGATCCACGGCCCGGTCATCATCATCGTGACGTCGCCCGTCATCGTCACGCCGTGGGCGCAGATTTCGTGCCAGCCGGAGCGTTCGATCTGTGCGTAGACGTTGACGGCCGTTCCAGCCGGGAACGACCGGCAGAAATACTCGGAATAGAGCAGCGTCTCCCAGTGGCTGCCCTCGCCGGGCCCTCTGATATAGGCACGCCCGGTATAGGCGTTCATGACATCGGCCATCCACACGACGCCGACGAGACCCAGATAGCCGCGCACCTCGTCGATTGCCAGCTGGTTGGCGTACATGTCAGAGATGCCGCGGACATTTGAATTGGCGCCCGTGTTTAGGATGCACAGCCGGTAAGTGCCGGGTAGCGGTTGTGTCACACGGTTCTTCGGCCAGTCAAACGGCGTCGGAACCGTCTGCGCGTACGCACCGGCCGCGATGCCAAGAACGAGAGCGAGCGCGGCGAGCCGCGTCGTGAAAATCCGATGCATCTTTGCGGCGTCTCCTTGCGTCGGAATTTCAGCGCGTCAGCGTCGCCCCGGCCGAGTAGGCGCATTTGGGCGAGGCCACGTTTCCGGTCAGCATCACCGTGGTGTCCTTGTTCATCTGGAAGTCGTGGAAACAGATCTCGCGCCAACCGCCCCGATCGATCTGGGTATAGACGCTGACCAGCGTTCCGGCCCGAAAGGAACGGCAGGCATACTCGCTGTAGAGAAGCTCCACCCAGTGGCCGGTTTCGCCCGGCTGCTTCATGAAGATGCGGCCGATATACAACAACAGGGGATCCAACGCGTAGCCGGCGGCCCATGCCTCGAGATTGTTGCGCACACCGCCGATCGAGAGCTGGTTGGCGCCGAGGCCGTCGATGCCGTTCGTGGTGGTGTTCGGCCCCACGTTGAACACGCACATGCGGAAGGCTCCGTTGGCCGGTGCCGTCAGCGTGTTCTTGGGCCAGTCCTGCGGCGTGGGAATCTGCGCGTGCACGCCGGCCGCCATGCAGAAGACAAGGGAGAGGGCGAGAGTAAGTGTCGCGATCGTCCGGCGCATTGCGGGATTCCTATTTTGAAGTTGGCATTTCTTGCAGCGTTCAGCGCACCAGCAGGCGTGCCGCGTCCTCGAACATGCGGCGCAGACGCGTGGGCTCGGCCCATTCCTCCAGATCGATGTCCCCGGTACGCACGCCGCGGAACAGCATGTTGCGGTCCATGTGGCGTAGCGCCAGTAACTGGTTGGGCCAAAGGCCACCTAGGTCCATGACGGCCTTAGCACGCACCTGGCGCAACGCCTCGGGTTCGTCGCGCCCGCTCTGGGCAAGGCTTCGGTCCAGCTCGCCCAGATTGGCGTCGAATCCTGTTACGCGGCGCGGCGTCAGAAGGATGATGACCGACTTGGTGTAGTCGCGCCCGGTGCGGCGCTGGAAGAAGTACTGCAGCCCGGGAATGTCGCGCAGCACCGGTACGCCGCTCGACGTCGAGGTGATCTCGCGCTCGCTGAGGCCGGACAGGATCAGCGTCTCGTCGAAGCGCAGTCGGACATTGGCCGCGACCATGTTGCGCGATGTCTGGACGGACTGCGTGAAGGTCGCCGACGCGGCCGTCGTCTCGAAGAAGGAGCGCGCCGCCTTGACGCTGACCAGCATCGAATCATCATCGATGAAGGTGGGCGTCACCGAGAGGCTGACGCCCACCGGTTTGTCGTTGATCGTGCCGCCGCCCTGCGTGCTTACCAGCGCCACCGACACAGTCGACCCTGAGAAGAACTGAGCCGCCTGCCGGTCGAGCGCGAGAAGGCTCGGCCGCGCGATGATGTCGGCACTCTGGTCCGACGCATTGGCGATGTTGAGCGAGTAGCTGATACCGCCGCCGCTGGTCGTGCCGAGCGACAGAACGTCGGCGACTGAACCGGTGCGTGTCGTCGAGCTATTCGTTCCACGCGTTTGGTTGAGCGTACGTGAGACAAAGACGTTGAGGTTGTCGAGGAGGTTTACACCGTAGCCGTACGACGTGACGTCGTCTGAACGCAGCAGCACGGCGTCGATCACCGCCATGCGCGGCATCGCGGAGCCGCGGCATGGGGCGGGAAGGGCGGGAAGGGCGACGGTTTCGTCGCCGGTGGGCGATGAACTGTAGCCGGATGAACTTGCACCGCCATAGCTCGGGTTCGCCTGCTGCTGGTTGATTGCCTGCTGGCAGTCGAACCAGGCCGGCGCGACTGGACCGCCAGCCGACGCCGTCGTCGGGGCGCCTGCGGCCGCAGCGGGTGTCATGGGCGCAGACGGGGACGTCACAGGCGCTGCCGGAGCCTGGGCCAGCAACGTTTCGCGGACGCTCTGCCATTGGCCGATCCGCCTCTCCATAATCTGACGCGTCGGCTCGTCGACTCCGGCCTCGGAGAGGATGGTGTTGCTGCGCTCTTGCAGGCCAGCGGCGGCATAGATGAGCGAAGCGCTTGCCGCGACGCGCGCATTGTCCGGCTTTGCGAGCGACCGCGCGCGTTCGGTCGCCCACAGCGCCAGGTCGAAATCGCCGGCACCGTACGAAGCGGCAGCGAGAAGTCGGAGCGCTTCGACACTGTCCCCTTCAATGTCCAGGACGTATGCAGCGACACGCTGTGCCGCGGCATGGCGACCGATCTCCAGATAGAGGCGGGTAAGCTGAATGCCTGCAGCGACAAAATCGCGGCGCTGGTCGAGGGCAGCGAGGTAGCCAGTCTCGGCGAGTTCGGCGTAACCTCGATCACCGGCACGCACGCGTAGGTGATAGGAGAGCGCGTTCATGTGGTTGAGCGCGGCATTGCGCGGGTCGTTCTGGAGCGCTAGGGAGAACGCCCGATTGGCTTCCGCCGCGTCGCCTCGGGCGATGGAGTCGAGCCCACGTTGGGCGGCCTGAGCGGCCGCTCCTCGGGCTCGCTCGATGCGGATCGGCTCAAAGTTGGGGCCGAGCGCAACCTGATCGTGCGCGCACCCGGCGAGCACCGCTACGACTGCGGTAGCCAGACCCCAACTACTGAAGATGCTTGACTTGATCGCGATTCGCACCATGGCTTATTTTCATATCAAGGAGCGAGCGTCATGAACACCACCTTCGTGCTGCTGTTAACTTTTTTCACTGCAAACAACCCACCGACGGCCGCCCTTGCGCACGAGTTTGACGGGAAGGCCGCCTGCGAGCAAGCCGGTCGAGCGGCGTCGGACGGCTTCCGACACGCGGCACACATTCAGGTCCGCTATGTCTGCGTACCGAAGGCCTGAATGCATCGAACATGGCTGCGCCGGTATGCCGATTGCCGGTGGCCGAGGTGGTGATCGCTCTTTGCTGAAGGATGGGTTCTTAGCTAATTTGAGTATTCGTTCTGTTCTCGGAATCGGTTGCATTGACGCCAATCGACGAACGCGACGTCGGAGATTTTGTACATTGGAGGCGACTGGTGCTGGCAAAATTGAGCTGCCTTGTGATCGCGGTACTTGCGTCGTATTCGCTACCGGTTTTGGCGCAAGGCGCAGCCCAATGCCTTCGGCCGGACGTACTAAGCCGCAATCAGCGCTGCATGATGAATGTCTGCTCCCAGACCGTGACGTTGTGGCACTGCTTTCCGGACTCTGATGGGCCGCTCGGATGCGCGGCGACAGACGGTGGCGCCTTCACAGTGATTGCACCGGGCTATTGCGCGGATATGCATGTCGGCTACGAGAACGCGCTCGTCTCGAAGCCCATCCGATACTCAGCGTGTCTCGGCGCCAATACTGTCCGCCATGTGGTGCGTGGCACCAGCGTCACCTGCTCCGATCCCCAGGAGAACGCAGGAACACGCGGTTTGCCCGCACTTCCCGGACGCCTGCCCCTGCCGGTCTACACGCATTACCATCCGCTGAACTGACGACGACTAAATGCGTCTTCGGTCCGTCTTTGTTGCCGTAGTGTTGGCATTTTCTGCCGGCGGAGTTCTGGCGCAGTCGCCGGACCGCCCGCCTGCGGAACTTGTACAAGGGCGTACCGAGTTCGCGCGCAAGAACTTCAACGGTGCATACTTATTGCTGCTGCCCTTCGCCCATCGCGGAAATGCCGAGGCTCAGTTTCTGCTTGGCCGGATGTCGGACGAGGGAGGGGGCGGGATCGCGCTAGATCCGCGCGAGGCCGCGCGCTGGTACCGGCAGGCGGCATCGCTCGACTATGCGCCCGCGCACTATATGCTCGCGATGGCGTATGCGACGGGACGCGGCGTGACACAGACGCCGACGCTGGCGCTCGATCATCTCGAGAAAGCGGCAAGTCTTGACTACACGCCAGCGATCCTCGATCTCGCATCACTTTACGACGATGGCCGCGGCGTCGAGCCGGATCGTCCACGCGGCTATGCCCTGTTCCGGCGCGCGGCCGATCTCGGCAATACCGAGGCGCGCTTTGTCGTCGGCGAACGGCTGACGAGCGGCGACGGGACGGATCCCAATCGGGACGAGGCGCGCCGCTGGTACCAGCTCGCCGCCGGCCGTGGCCATCCGGGCGCCATGTTCCGGTTGGCGCAGATCGGCTATGGGCTCGACAAGGGCAACGATTCACGTGTCGTCGCCTATGCGTTCCTCACTCTCGCGATGCAGCGAGGTGCTTCCTATATTCGCGGCGAGGCGCAGAAGCTGCGAGACCAGCTCGCGCGCACGATGATCCAGACAGATATCGATCAGGCAATGCAGCGCGTGCGCAGTTGGAAACCGTCTCCCCCTATGCCGGGCGACGCATTCGATCCGGACGACCCCTATAACAGTCCTTAGGACGCATGATGCGCGAGGCGTGATCCGATCTGGCTGCGCTTGGTTTCCACTCGTTTCCCTTAAATGCCGGAAAATACGGAAAATGACATTGAAATCATTGAGATTTAGGAAAGCTGGGGGACTGGGGGTCGCAGGTTCGAATCCTGTCGCTCCGACCATCAAAGAAGCCCGCCGCCGGGAAGCCGGTCGGCGGGCTTTGAAGTCTTCGACGAAAACCTTCAAACGATGTTCGAGTCTATTTCGACGAGCTTCCGGGCGACATCCTCAGGCGAATTGCCAAGAAGCGTAGGGTTGGCACGTATCAGAACACGATCTCCATCGACGTCCCCTAGCACTATGCCGGACTCCCGGGCTTTCACCTTGAAGGTCGCGACGCCGGAATTCGGCTTTAGCCAGACGCAGTTTGTTGGGGCATCTCCTACAGGGATCAATGTCGGGCCATCGGTCATAGAGAGCGAGTGCGCGAACGCATTACGCCATTCAAGGCTGCGTTTCCAGTCCGGTTCGAGCCGGTCGATTTCCGCCAGCACGACGGCGGCGATCGGCCAGAGTTGGGGCAGCGCGCCCCCGTGGCGGCGGCGATCATGTTCGACGCCGTCGAGCAGTTCGACCGGTCCTGCGAGGACAGCGCCGAAGGGCAGGCCGAACATCTTCCAGAGCGACAGGTAGATCGTGTCGTAGTCGGCGGAGAATTCCGCCATCGACCTGCCGGCTGCCGCTGCGGCGATCGGAAGGCGTGCGCCGTCCAGATGCAGGCCGATCCCGAGCTGGCGCGCCGTCGCGATCGTGTCGGCGAGGAGGTCGGCCGGGTATGCTTCGTTCCGGCGGCGACGGACAGGCGTTTCAATGCATATAGCGCCCAGCGACTGGGCGACCTTGCCGGTCCGGGCGCTCGCGGCGGCATCGCGCACCGCCTGGCCCGGGAAGCCGGCACCGGCGGGCGTGGCCGCGACGACGGTCAGGCCCATGATGGCGGCAAGCGAATCGCCCGTGTCGTTCATCACGTGGCTGTCTGGATGCACGAGCACGCGGCGTGCGCGCGGTCCGCAGAGCCGGTCGAGTGCGATCATGTTCGCGAGCGTTCCGGTCGGAAAGAGGACGGCGCGCGCCTTACCGAGAAGTTTTGCAAGTGCGGCTTCGCATTCGCGCACGAGCGGCCCCTCGCCATAGCTGTCCGGCGCGGCGACGCGGCCGAGAGCCGCCGACAGGCGCGGCACGAAGCTCGTGTCGGCGTAGGCGCCGTCGACGTCGAGATGGATTGCCATTCGTTGCTCCTTCAGATGCCCGGCCGCTTTCCGAAAGCCATCGCCGCGGCTTCCGCCGAAAGCCGCTTGCGATCCGGCTTGTTGGTCGCCGCCAGCGGAATCTCGTCCCTGAACGAGACGAAGCGGGGATGTGCGAAGGCCGGTCCGTTCGCGAGCGCGAATGCCTTCACGTCGGCCTCCGTCGCGGCTGTGCCGGGCGTGCGGACCACGAAGGCGAAGGGAACGGTCCCCTTCACGTCGTCGGGTACCGGCACCACGCAGGCCTGATGGATTCCGGGCATCCGTTCGAGCAGGCGTTCGACCTCGCCGGGCCAGACGTTCTCCCCGCCGACGACGAACATGTCGTCCGCGCGCCCGACGAAATAGTAGAAACCGTCCGCGTCCCGCCGGAAGATGTCGCCTGACCTGTACCAGCCGTCGCGCAGGACTTCGGCGGTCTTCGCAGGCAGGTTCTTGTAACCCTCCATCATCATCGGGTTGCGCATGTAGAGCACACCCTCGTCGGGTCCGGGGCCCTCGCGCAGTTCGACCTGGCTGCCCGGAACAGGATAGCCGCAGGCAAGCGGCGGGCGCGGGATGCCGGCCGGATGGATGCCGAAGGGGGCCGGCCCCGCTTCGGTCGTGCCGTAGCTGTTGTTGATCAACGCCTTGGGGAAGATCGACTGGACCTTGTCGATCAGGGCCTGGGTGAGCGGCGCCGAGCCCATCGTAACGTTGGTCACCGAAGAAAAGTCCAGACCGCCGACAAGCTCGCGCTCGCGCGCGACGAGCGCCAGCATCGTAGGCACCGAGGTCAGCCACGTCACCGCAAACCGCTCGATCGCCCGGGCATAGAGTTTGGCATCGAATGCCGGCAGCAGGACGATGCTCGACCCGGCAGCAAGGGCACCCTTGATGCTGATCGTCGCGTTCATGTGGAACATCGGTGCACCGACGATATAGCGGTGGTGCGAACGGTCACCGTAGAGCTTCGCCGAGGTCTCCAGCGACCAGCGCTGTGAATCGTGAGACAGGAGAACGCCCTTGGGCATGCCGGTCGAACCCGACGTGTAGAGGATCATCGCCAGTTCGCGCGGATCGGGCTCGACCGTGTCGAAAGGACCGGGATCCCGGAGTGCTGCATAGCTTCCGTCGTCGAAACCGAAGCCGGGCAGCCCGGCCGGTCGCAAGTCCGCGCGGTCGCGGTCGTAGAAGACCGCGCGCAGGCCGGAGTCCGAAACGATATGGGCAACAGTCTCGCGTGCGAGCTTGAACGAGATCGGGACCGCGACCATGCCTGCACGCATGATGCCGAAATAGGCGTAGAGCAGTTCGAGCCGGTTCAGCGACATGATCCCGATGGCATCGCCGCGCGCGAAGCCCTGTGCCACGAGCCCGCGGGCCACGGCATCGCACTCGCGATCGAAACTGGCATAGGTCGCCTCGCGCGGCGCGTTCCAGTCGGCAAGATCGATCAGCGCGATCTTGTCGGGCGAAACCGAGGCATCGAAACAGCGGCCGAGATTGCGGGATGGGATAGGCATCATGTTCTCCGTTATGCGGCTGCAGCCATGCGCCCGGCGATCCGCCCGCCGACGAAACTTTCCGCGATGTTCCCGCCCGACATGTAGAGATGGCCGAATACGCTGCCTAATTCGCCAGCGACATAAAGATTTGGCACCGGACTGCCGAACGCGTCGAGGACCCGCTGTTGCGGATCGTGGGCGAGCCCACCCTGCGTGTTCGAGACGATCGGCCAGACGGCGGCTGCCGAGAAGGGTGGTGTGGCGATCGGCACCATGCTGCCGGGCGGCCGGCCATAAGCATCGTCCCGGCCGGCAGCACATGCTTCGTTCCATGCGGCGACTGTCCGCTCGAAGGCTGCTGGATCGATGTCGAACTTCGCGGCGATTTCCGGGAGCGTGTCGGCCTGCGTCAGGATGCGGGCATCGAAATCCCGCGGCGTGCTGTCGCGATACTTCGCGGCCACGCCGGCATCGTTCCAGGTTGGCGCGCTTAGCGGATAGCGCTCGCGGCCCTTGGCATCGATCAGCATCAGGGATGGAACGCGCGGAAAGCACTGGCGGACCGGGTCGAAGTGTTCGAGCGCGCGATGCCCGGTATCCTGCATGTAGGGATCGTATTCGTTCATGAAGCGCCGCCCGTCGCGGTCGACGAGGATCCATGTCATCGCGATGTCCTCGCGCAAGCCATCCGCCGGGTTCCAATCGGGCAGCCGCTTGACGCGCACACCGAATGGATAGGCCGGGTCGGGATGCCGGAAGCCGTACGACCCGTGAAAGTGCCACATGTGCCAGAGCTGCGCGCCGGCGGCCTGCCCCATGCGGATGCCGTCGCCGGTGTTGAACGCCACGGCGGCCGACAGGACGGGCTTCAGCACCCAGTGCTGGAGCTGCAAGGCCGGGTCGGCTTCGAAGCCGCCGCACGCGAGGACAACGCGGCGTGCCGGAATCGCCGTTCCGCCGGCGACGATGCCGGCGGCGGCACCGCCGGCCAGGACGAGCCGCTCGACGGGCGTGCCGAGCCGTACCTCGATGCCGCGCCGTTCGACGTTGCGGCGCACGACTTCGAAAATACGCGCACCGGCCGGCGATCCGCGGACGTCCGGATAGCTCCGGGCGGGATCGAAGCCCGGGAAATCCTCGACATAGGCAAATCCGAATGTCCGGTAGCCGGGCAACGGATAATTCGCCGGCGAGGGCCGCACGTCGAGTTTCGCGCCGACCGGTTCGCACAGGGTGCGCGCAAACTCGGCAAGCCCGGCCATGCCATTCGCCAGCTCGGCAAGGACGGGCTCCGGCGTGGTCCCGGCGTTGGTGGCGACAAGATAGGCAAGTGCTTCGTCCGCGTTTCCGGCAATGCGCAGGCCGCCGGCCGAGCAGACCGAGATGCCGCCGGGAACCTTGCCTTTCTCGACGATCAGCACGCGCGCACCCGCATCGTGCGCGGCGATCGCCGCCACGCCGCCGGCAAAGCCATAGCCCACGACGATGACATCGTACCTGGTCAAGTGCCGAGCGCCCGCAGTCCTACGACGAGCTCGCCGACCATTGTCGCCAGCACCGTCCGGCCCTTCTCTGCGGTCGCCGCGCGCGGGTCGCCGCGCACGCCCGAAACGCTGTGGTCGGGGCCGGCGGCGGGATCGTCGCGGAAGATCGACGGCACGTAGAAGACCGTGTTGGGCTCGCTCAGCATGTTGCCGTAATCCTCGACCGCGCGGTCGAGATGCACCCGCTCGGGTGCGATCGCCATGACGACCGACGTTTCCATCTCGTCGGCATGCCCGCCCAGCTTCTGGCGCATCAGGCCGCGATTGGCGCTTCCGAGTGCGCGGATATTGGCAACGGGGATGCGTACGCCCTTCTTTTCGAGTGTTTCGCGCACGACGACGGTGACTGGCCCCTCGGTCGACACGCCGGTGTTCACGATGGCGATGCGTCGCGCCTTGTGCCGGATCAGCCCGTCGACGATGTCGTGCAGCACGGCGGCGAAGGTTTCCGGGCGCAGATGCTGGCTACCGGGGTAGCCGACAAAGGCGGGGTAGTAGCCGAAATCGACGACCGGCGCGACGAGCACGGGAAGTTCCTTCGCAACACCGTCGCACAGCGCGCGGGCGACGAGATAGTCGGTCTGCATGGGCAGATGCGGTCCGTGTTCCTTCGCGCGCGCACCGATGGGGATCAGGACGGTCGCCTGCTCGATCCGGGCGGCGACTTCCGGCCAGGTCAGGTCCTCGATCCAGGCCCCAGGTGTGTCGGTCATAGGTAAAGCTCCAGGAAGCGGCGGATGTCGGGTGCCCAGATATGCTGGGCGTTGCTTTCGAACAGATGACCCTCCCATGGCAGGAAGCCATAGGGCGGGTAGATCTTCGACCAGACGATGCGGCCGTTGCCGGCCAGCGATGCCGCCAGTTCCTTGGTCGGCCGGATGCTGTAGTCGTTCTCGGCCTGGATCAGGAAAAGCGGCATCTTCACGCGGGATGCGGCACCAAGCATCAGCTCCCGCAGCTTTGGCGTGTTGTCCCAGTTCATGGCCGCACCGGCGAAGTCGATAGCGCAGGTGAAGCGGTCGGTCTTCGAGGCGGCGAGCAGCGTGGTGGTCCCGCCGAAGGACGAGCCGAACACGCCGACATGTTCGGCGCGGATCTCCGGCATAGCTGCAACGTAATCGAGTGCGGCAAGAATGTCGGCACTTTCGCGATCGAGGCGCGTGGAGACCTGCTCGTCGTATTCGGGCGTGCCGAAAGGGGCGCTGGCTTCCTCGCGCCAGCCGGGGCCGGGCGAATTCCCGTAGCCGCGCCGGTGCGGCAGGAACGACGCGATGCCCCACGACATCAGCAGGGCCGCCCCTTCAGGCCGGCTCACGTCGAGCGAGCCCTGCTGGATGCCGCTGCCATGATTGCGGATCAGGCAAGGAAAGGGGCCGGCGCCGGGCGGAAGGTAGAGATAGCCCGCAAGCTCGCGCCCGTCGGACATGAATTTCACCTCGCGCGGCACGATGGGCAGGCCGTGCAGTTCGACCGGCCGGATGCCGTTTGCAAGCGGTGCGTCGTCCTCGACGACGACCACACGGTCGAACGCGTCGATATTCGTACCCATTTCCTTGCGGACCGCCTCGAACGCCGGGCTTGCCGCGCGCGCGACCAGATCGACGTCGTGGCTGGCCTTGTCCGGAAAATCGCACTCCCACGTCACGTCCGGTACGCGGCCGGTGCTGCCTTCGGCGCGCACGAAGACGCGCCCGGAACGCAGGCCGATGGACAGGCGAACCGCGCAGGCCCGCCGGCGGGTCGCGAGGACGGCTTCTGCGCGCCCGGGTTTGGCGAAATAGTGCGTGCGTTCGATCAGCATCGGGTTTCCATCAGTTCGGGAAATGGCAGCGGACGAGATGGCTGGCGCGGCGTTCGGCAAGGATCGGATCCTCGACCCGGCAGCGCGCCTGCGCCTTGGGACAGCGCGGATGGAAATGGCATCCGGTCGGCCGGTCCCGCGCGCTCGGAATCTCGCCGGCAAGCGGCGGCGGCGCAATGGAATCCGCCGTCGGTTCGGGGACGGCCGCGATCAGCGCCTGCGTATAGGGGTGGGCGGGCCGCTCGAAGATGTCGGCTTCGCTGCCAAGCTCGACGATGCGGCCCAGATACATCACGGCAACCCGGTCGCCGACATGCCGGACGGCGCCCAGATTGTGCGAGATGAACAGCATGCTCAATCCGAAGCGCGCACGCAGGTCGCGCAGCAGGTTCAGCACCTGGGCCTGGACGGACACGTCGAGCGCCGACGTCGCCTCGTCGCAGACGACGATGCGCGGATTGGAGGCAAGGGCACGCGCGATCGCGATGCGCTGGCGCTGGCCGCCCGAGAAAGCATGGGGATAGCGTTCGCCGGCATCCGCCGGCATGCCGACGACCGATAGCATCTCGCCGACCCGCTGAGCGCGCGCCCCGGCGTCGACACCTGCCGCGCGCATCGGCTCGGCAACAATGTCGCGAACGCGCATGCGGGGATTGAGCGAGGAAACCGGATCCTGGAACACGGCCTGGATCTGGCGGCGCAGCGGGCGCATGCGCGATTCGTCGAGGTCGGTGACATCCTGCCCCGCGATCTCGATGCGGCCGGCGGTGGCGGGCAGGAGCTTGAGGATCATGCGGGCAAGCGTGCTCTTGCCGCAGCCGGACTCGCCGACCACGCCCAGGGTCTCTCCTTCGGCCAGCGTGAAGCTGACGTCCTCGACGGCGACAAGCGGGCGCGCGCCGCCGCCGAACGTGCGGCCGAGGCCGCTGACCTTCAGCACGTCGCTCACGATACGGCCTCGTGCCGTGCCGACGCATCCGTGGCGACCCAGCAGCGCACCGCCCGGCCGGTCGGGCTCGGCGACAGCGAGGGCTCGTCGACAGCACACGTCGCGATCACGTCCGGGCAGCGCGGATTGAATCGGCAGCCGGCCGGAAGGGCGCCGGGCGTGGGCATGACGCCGGGAATGACGGGCAAACGCTCCATGCGACGGCGCGCGGTCGGCATGGCCGCCAGCAGGAGGCGCGTATAGGGATGCTCCGGCGCGCCCAGCACGTCGCGAAGGGTTCCGACCTCGACCACCTCGCCGGCGTACATGACCGCGACGCGCGTCGACATGCGCGCGATGACGCCCATGTCGTGCGTGATCAGCATGATCGCCGTACCGTGCTCGCGCCGAAGCTCGTTCATCAGCGCCAGGATCTGGGCCTGGATCGTCACGTCGAGAGCCGTTGTAGGCTCGTCGGCGATCAGAAGTGCAGGCCGGCACGCCATCGCCATCGCGATCATCACGCGCTGGCGCATGCCGCCGGAAAGCGCATGCGGATACTCGTCGAAACGCTGCCCTGCATTTGGAATTCCGACGCGGTCGAACCAGCGAACCGTTTCGGTTCGTGCCTCGCCGGTCGACATCCCGAGATGCCTTACGAGCACCTCGGCCACCTGGAAGCCGACGGTCAGGAGCGGATTGAGGCTCGTCATCGGCTCCTGGAAGATCATGCCGATGCGCCGGCCGCGCACGGACTGGATGGCGCGCCGGTCGAGCCGCACGAGATCTAGGCCGTCGAAATCGATGGTCCCTTGCGTGACGCTGCCTTGCGGGCCCAGCAGCCCCATGACAGCCAGCGCCGTCACCGACTTTCCCGATCCGCTTTCGCCGACCACGCCGACGACCTCGCCGGGTGCGATTGAAAAGGAGACGTCGCGAAGGACTTCCCGCCGGCCCGCCTCCGTGTCGAACGATACCGACAATCCGTCGATGGCGAGGAGCGGGGCGTCCATCTAGCGCCCCTGCAGCTTGGGATCGAGCGCGTCGCGCAGGCCGTCGCCCAGAAGATTGAACCCGATGATCGTCGTGCCGAGCGCCAGGCTGCCGAACAGCGCGAGATAGGGGTCCGTCCGCAGGGCGGGCAGGCCGTCGCGGATCATGCCGCCCCAGCTTGCCTGCGGCTCCTGGATGCCGAGGCCGAGGAAGGAGAGTGTGGCCTCCGCCATGATGATGAAGCCCACGCCGACCGACGCGCGCACCAGCAGCGGTGCCGCGATGTTGGGCAGGAGATGGCGCCAGAAGATCATCGCCGTCGAAGTACCTGCGACGATGGCGGCGTCGATATAGAGTTCCTCGCGGATCACGAGCACGAACGAGCGCGTCAGGCGCGTGATGCCGGGCCACCAGACGAGGGCAAGGGAGACGACGACGGTCAGCGGGCCTGTTCCCATCACGGAAGCGACGAGGATCGCGATGACGACCTCCGGGAAGGCGAGCATGATGTCGACGATCCGCATCAGGATCGAATCCGTGCGCCCGCCGACATAGCCCGCGAGCATGCCCAGGGTCGTTCCAACGGCGAGCGTGATCGCGAGAACCGCGCCTGCGACGAGCAGCGAAGTCTGCGCGCCGGCGATCAGGCGGCTGAGGATGTCGCGTCCCAGCTTGTCCGTTCCCAGAAGATTCGGGCTTCCGGGCAGGGCCCACGTATTGAAAAGGTCGGTCTCGTCCGGCGGATGCGGCGTCAGCAACGGCGCCAGCAGGGCGATCGCGACGACGAATGCGACGATGGTGCCGCCGATGACCACGTTGCGCTGGCGGGCAAGCCGGCGTGCCAGCCGGCGCCAGTCGAGGCCCGCGGCAGGCGCCGTGGTGGCCGAACTCATGCCTGCACCATGCGCTGGCGGATGCGCGGATCGATGATCGCGTAGGCGACATCGACCAGCAGGTTGATCAGCACGAAGAAAGCCGTGAACAGCATGACGATGGCCATCGCGACGGGATAGTCGCGTGCGAATACCGAATCGATCGCCATCCGGCCAAGGCCCGGAATGTTGAATATCGTCTCGACGACGAATGTTCCGCTGATGAGTCCGCCGAAGATGATGCCCATCGAGGTCAGCAGCGGGACCATGATGTTGCGCAACGCATGGCGCAGGATCACGACCGGTTCGCTCAAGCCCTTCGCCCGGGCCGTGCGGATGTAATCCTGCCCGAGCACTTCCAGCATGAACGTGCGGGTGAGGCGGGCGATATAGGCCGCACTCGGGATGGTCAGGATCAGGACCGGCAGCACGGCCTGGTCGAGACGGCCCCAACCGGCGACCGGCAGCACGCCGAGCTTGATCGCGAACGCATAGACGAGAAACGTCGCGACGGCGAAATTCGGGATCGACAGGCCGGCAACGAGCACGAGGATGATCGCCGTGTCGGTCGCCGTGTTGCGCCGGATCGCCGCGATCACGCCGGCAAGCGTGCCGACGGAGGCGCCGAGGCCGAGTGCGGCCATCGCCAGGAGCGGGCTGATCTTCAGCCCGTCCTGCAGCACTTCGACGACGGGGATCCGGACATAGCGGTACGACATGCCGAAATCGCCGGTCAGGATGCCGCCGACATAGACGGCAAACTGCTCCCACATCGGCCGGTCGAGGCCGTATTCGGCACGCAGCCGGGCGGCCATCTCCTCGTTCGAGGAGTGGTCGCCCAGCATCACCATGACGGGATCGCCCGGCAGCGCGTAGGTGGCAAGAAACGTCGCGACGAGCACCACCGCAAGCACCGGCACGATCATGACCAGCCGCCAGACGACGAACCGCAGCATGTGCGGGTTACGCCTTTACTTGATCTCCGTCGTTATGAAGCGGTCGAAGCCGAAGGGCGTGATGGAAGCGTTCGTCACGTTGGGCTTGATGAGCGCTACGTTCGCGGGCATGGGAAGGGGGGCCGCACCCATGTCTTCGATATAGACCAACTCGGCCTGCCGGTAGAGCGCGAAGCGCTTCGGGTTGTCGACGGTGCCGACGGCTTCGTCGATCAGCGCATCATACTTGGCATTGCTCCAGCGTCCCCGGTTATACGGGCTCTTCGAGTGCCACATCTGCTGGAGATAGTACATCGCGTCCGGATAGCCCGACGTCCAGCCCCAGGGGAAGAACGCGATCTCGCCGGCGTTCATCCCGCGGATGAAGGTGGCGCGCTCCGCGACGTTGACGTTCACCTGCATGCCCAGCGTGCGGTTCAGCTCGTTGGCATAGTAGGTGAGCTCGTCCTTGAAGACGGCCGTGCAGGTGATGTCGATCGGCGGCAGCCCCCGGCCGCCCGGATAGCCTGCTTCGGCAAGCAGCTTCTTGGCACCTTCTGGATCGTATTTCGGCTTGGGCAGGTCGGCGAAATAGCCGGCCACGCCCGGCGTCGTGACGCCGTGGAGCTGGAAGGCGGCGTTGTCGTAGAAGCCGCGGATCATCGCGTCGCGGTTGATCGCCATCGAGATCGCCTCGCGCACGCGCTTGTCCTTGAACGGCGCGTAGACGTTGGCGTTCATGCCGAGATAGCGCGACTGCGCGCGCGGCACGACATGGCGCTCTTTCTGCTTGCTGGCGTCGCGCATCACGCGACGCAACGTGTTCTCCTGCACGTCGAGAAAGTCCAGCTCGCCGGCTTCGTACTGCGACAGTGCCGTGTCGCCGCTGGGGATGACGAGGAAGCGGATGCCGTCGATCTTGGGCGAACCGGCCCAGTACGCCTTGTTCGCCTCGATCTCGACATGCACGCCGCGGCGCCATTCCTTGAACTTGTAGGGGCCGGTGCCGGCCGAGACGCTACGGACCCAATCCACGCCCTTTTCAGCGACGATGCCGGAATCCATGAACCAGATCGGATAGATCGGGAACAGCACGTCGGGCTTCGTGAAGCGCACTTCGATCGTGTGGTCGTCGACGATCTTGATTCCGGTAAGCTCCTTGGTCGTCCCGGCCTTGACGGCCGCAACACCGATGATGTTGGCGACGTAGCCGGCTCCGAGGCCCGCCTTGGTATCGGGGGCGGCGAGCTGCTCCATCGTGTACTTCACGTCCTTGGCCGTGAAGGCCCGGCCGCTGTGGAACTTGACGTTCTTGCGCAGATTAAAGCGGAACCCGTGTTCGCCCGGCAGGGCGGTCCAGGATTCGGCAAGCACGTTGATGATCTTGCCGTCCGGCGTGTAGTCCGTGAAACCTTCGTAGACATTGCGGATGACGCGGCCGGCGATGATCTCGGAATAGGTGATCGGATCCATCATGGCCGGATCGCCGGTGACGTTGATCCGGAGCGTCTTCGCGTCGACCGGGGTGGTCAGTGCCAGGGCCGCCAGCATGACGGCAAACGCGCTGCTGATGTACTTCATCGCCATTCTCCTTGCGCGTCCGGCACGGGGGCGCCGGAAACTCGTTAAGCGCAAATACTGCGTCCTATTGTGCGGTGCGTCAACGCGCTCCTGAAGGTTACGGAGCGACGATCACCTTGCCAAAAACCCCCCGTTCGTCGAGGAGCCGCATCGCATCTCCGGCGCGCTCCAGGGGGAAGCGCTCGGGGTGAAGGACGGGCGTCAGGCTCCCGTCCTTGACCATTTCCAGAAGGGCAAGCACGTCGGCGCGGCCCCAGCCGTTCGATCCGACGATATTGAGCTCGAACGTCCAGATGAAGCGGATATCCTCGGGCGGATCGTAGCCGGCTGTGGCACCGCACGTCAGCATGCGGCCGTCGCGGCGCAGTACGCGGAGCGCCTTGGTCCAGGTCTCGCCGCCGGTGAAATTGACGACCACGTCGACGCCGCCTTCGTCGCGCCGGGACGTCCGCGCGCGGCCAAACAGCCGGTGGCACTCCGCTACCCAATCCGCCGTCGCATAGTTGATCGCGACATCGGCACCCAGGGCACGCAGATGGTCGAGCTTCGCATCGCTGGAGGCGCAAGCCACCACGCGTGCGCCGGCGCGGCGGGCCAGCTGCACGCAGCAGGTTCCCACGCCGCCCGAAGCGCCCAGGATCAGGATGGTCTCGCCGGCGCGCAGTTTTCCGCGCTCCAGCACCATGCGATGCGCGGTGCCATAGGCCGTGGGCAGGGCGGCCGCCTCGGCATAGCCGATCGCCGGATCGAGCGGAATGCACATGTGCGCCGGGACGCGGACGAGTTCGGCAAGGCCGCCATCGAAGGTCTCGCCCATGAAGCCGCGCCCGACGCGGTCGATCGGGTCGACCAGCACCCGGTCGCCCGGACGCAGGTCGGTGACGTCGCTGCCGACGGCGGCAATGTCGCCGGCCGCGTCAATCCCCATAATGAGCGGAAAGGGGATCTTGATCCCGGGCATGCCCTTGCGCGAGAAGACGTCGTGGTAGTTGAGCGCGCACGCGCGCACGCGCACGATTACGTCGCCGGGACCGGGCTGTGGATCGCGGTAGCTTGCCTCGAATGTCAGCTTCTCGAGGCCACCATGTTCGCGGATGACGACGGCACGCATCGGCTCTCCTTATCTA
This sequence comes from Tagaea sp., assembly GCA_965279525.1. Lineage (GTDB taxonomy): Bacteria > Pseudomonadota > Alphaproteobacteria > CACIAM-22H2 > CACIAM-22H2 > Tagaea. Next base: position 75,319 of record CBDIIB010000004.1, read on the forward strand.
GGGGCTGGTGAGAACCAGCTTGCCACGCGGCGTCTCCAGTTCGGCAAGGAAACCGGCCGTGAGCGCCCGCTCGACGCGGACCGGAACGCCCAGCGCGCCGTAGATCGCCTCCAGCCGTTCGCGATCGGGATGGAGGGCGACGAAGTTCAGCAGCCGGAGGCCGCGCGGCGTCGAGCCGGACGGGTGCGGGGAGTTGCCCCAGTCGATCGCGAACGGGACCGAGTCGCCGAAGGCCTCGTCGCCGAAATAGAGGATCGACCAGTCGAGCCGAACGCCGTCGGCCCGCGTGCGGCCCATCGAGACCGGCCCGCGGATCGGGATGCCGGCCGATTCCGCCGCAAGGCGCATCGCCGCGAGATCGTCGCTGCGCACGGAGAAGGCGGTCAGTCCCGGGCGTGGCTGGGCCGCGATGCGTGCGCCGCGCGTTCCGGCGAGATCCTGTGCGGGATCCGGCGCGATGATCTCGAAATAAAGGCCGTTGCCGAGCGACAGCAGGCTGTTGCGCGTGCCGAAGCCCGCATGCACGCCGCCGCGCGCCGGTTTCACGCCGGACAGCACCGTGAAAAGCCGCTCGCCGGCTTCGAGATCGGGTGCCCCCCAGAGAATGTGATCGAGTTCCACCGTCATCCGCGTTTTCCTTCAGGTCTTGCTGAGATAGACGCCGCGCCCGCTTGCGACAAGCGCCCCGGCCTCGTCGTGGATGCGTGCCTCGGCCGTGCATAGCGTACGCCCGAGCTTGAGGACGCAGGCCTTTGCCAGAAGCGGGCCAGGCATGGCCGGCCGATGGAAGTCGACGCGCATGTCGACCGTCGGTAGGCCATGGCCGAGATGCGCCGCGATCGCATAGTCGCCGGCGATGTCGACGAGCGCGCCGAGGATGCCGCCATGCGTGTATCCGATCCCGGCGACGGAAACGAACTCGGGCCGCCAGGGCATCAGCAATTCGACTCCTTCCTTTGACAATGCGTGAAGGCGCACACCAAGCCATTGGTGAAACGGAGATCGGCGCACCATTTCGTCGAGCGCCCCGAATGCGATCGGGGGATTGTCGGCCGAGGCGGTCATTCCAGTCGCAAGGCCATAGTGGCGCTACCTGTCCGCTGACATTCAGGTGGATGGAGGGAGAGAGCTTCCCCCCGTTCCGGGTGGCTTTCAATAACTTAAGCGCTTCGGCGCCTCCGTCGTCGACCTAGCCGACACGCCCCGCCCGACGCCGCCGATCGGGCAGCGCCCGCACGCCAGCCCCCATCACAATCTCGTGCACGCCGTTCAGGGCGTCGACGTCGATCTTAAGGTTGCCGATGGAAGAATCGTTGCCTGTGGCGGAAAGCTCGTGACGGCCGACATTCGCGAACTGATCGCCGGAGTACATTCGATAGTGCCGGGTCTTCTGTCGCTCAGACCGTAAAAAATCCCACTGCCTGGCAACCGGCGCGGGCTTTGTCGTTCAGGTGCCCACCATGAATCTGTAGCCCACACCGGGCTCCGTCAGGATGAAGCGTGGCGCGGCAGGATCGTCGCCTAGCTTCTCGCGAAGCTGCCGTACGTAGACCCGCAGGTACTGCGTATCGGCGACGTGCGCCGGCCCCCACACGCGCTCAAGGACCATCCGGTGTGTCAGGACCTTGCCACCCGCCTGGGCAAGCAACTTCAGCAGATCGTATTCCTTCGGCGTGAGCTTGACGTCCTCGCCCGCCAGCCGGACGCGACGCTGAACGAGATCGATTTCGAGGTCGCCGCTGCGGATGACGGGTTCCGAACCGGATTCCTGCAGTCGATGGCGCAGGGCAGTCCGCAGGCGTGCGAGCAGTTCAGGCATGCCGAAAGGTTTTGTCACATAGTCGTCCGCTCCCTCGTCGAGGGCCCCGACTTTCTCGTCCTCGCCGGCACGCACCGACAGCACGATGACCGGTACGGCGGAGAACTCGCGGATACGCGTCAATGCCGTGTGCCCGTCTTCGTCCGGTAGGCCGAGGTCGAGGAGTACGGCATCCGGCTTCTCGCGCGCGACGGCGGCAATGCCTTCGCGGGCGGTCGCCGCCTCGATCACGGTGTCGCCCTCGGCCTCCAGCGCCACGCGCAACAGCTTTCGCAGCTGCGGCTCGTCGTCGATGACCAGGACGCGGCGCTTGGGTGCGTTCATCTCGGCTCCGGCCGGGCTTCGTCGGGCTGCGGATCGACCGGCAGGTCGACGATCGCGCGCGTACCGTAGCTGTCGATGATCGGGCTTTCCAGCCGAACCGTCCCGCCGTGCGCCTCCACGAGGCCACGACAGATCGCAAGCCCCAATCCGGTTCCGGCGATCTGCCGGTCGCCCCAGCGCCCATCTTCCCCGCCGCGCACGCGATAGAACTTGTCGAAGACGCGCTCGAGATCGGTGGCAGGGACGCCTCGGCCGCGGTCCTCGACGGTGATTCGCAGCCGCGAGCCGATTACGGAAATCGCAACGGAGATCGACGTGCTGTCCGGCGAGTATTTGGTCGCATTGTCGAGAAGATTGTAGAGAGCCTGTCCGAGCAGTGTCGGATCGACACGCAGCAGCGGCAGGTTCGGGCTGGCGGATACGGTCACTTCGCGTGCTGGAAGTCGCTTGCGCAGTCGCGCCACGGCGGTACCGGCGAGTTCGCGTACATCCGTCCAGTCGCGCCGAAGTGCAAGTGCGCCACCCTCCAGACGTGTCATATCGAGCAGGTTGCCGACGAAACGCGCGAGGCGTTCGGATTCCTCGTGGATCGCGTCAAGGAGCTGCCGGCGCGAATGTTCGTTGAGGCCGCTGCCAGTCCGCAGCGTGGAAATGGCCCCGGTGATCGTCGAAAGCGGTGTACCGAGATCGTGGCTGATCGACGAGAGCAGTGCGGCCCGCAGCTTCTCGGATTCGGCAAGCACCTTGGCCTCGCGCATTTCGGCGTCAAGCCGCATGCGGCCAATCGCGATCGCGGCCTGATCGGCAAGCGCGTCCAGCAGGCGACGCGCATCGGGATCGAGTGATTTGCCATTCGGCGGCCGGATGCCCAGTACGCCGACCGGTCCCGCCGCCGTGCGCATCGGCACATAGAGCCGCTCGGCCGACGGCAGCGTGCCGGAGCCTAGGCCAGCCGCTTCACCCTTGTCGCGAGCCCAATGGGCGGCCGCCCAATCGCCGGCTGGCAGATCGTCCTCGGGTGGATAGCCGCCGCGCACGACAAGTCGCTCGTCCTGGCCGAGCAGCACGACGGTGCCGGCGCCGAGCATCGTCGCCACCTGATGGGCGACGATCCAGACAAGGTCGTCGAGAGCTGCAGCGGCGGCGAGTTTTCGCGCGAAGTCGTAGAGGGCCGCGGTCGTACGAAAGCGCCGGCGGGCATCGGTCGCCTGCTCGCGAACGCGGCTGGCCTGACTCGAGAGCAGGACAGCGACGACGACGAAGATCGCCAGCGCCAAGATGTCGCGCGGGTCGCCGATAGTCAGCGTCAGGTAGGGCTCGACGAAGAAGAAGTCGAAAACCAATGTGGCCAGCAGCGAGGCATAGAGCGACGGCGACAGGCCGAAGCGTACTGCCGTGTAGATGATCGACGTGAGCAGCAGGATCGGCTCGACGTTCGGCGTGTCGAACTGCAGGCGAAGCAACCAGCACAGCCCGGCTGCAGCGAAAACGGCACCTGTCGCCTCAATGAATGGCCGTGGCCCCTGGGCCGCACGCGCGGCAAGCCGGACACGCAATGCGGCGGTGAGCCTTTCGCGCGCCGACGGGCCGTCCGATGGCACGATGTGCACGCCGATCGCATCGTTTGCGCGGATCAACTCGTGCACGAGAGACCGGCCAAGCCAATCACGCCAGCGCGGCCGTCGGGTCTTGCCGATTACTATTTGGGTGATGTTCTGGCCGCGCGCGAGATCGAGAATCTCGGCGACGACGTCGGATGTGGGGATCACGCGCGCCTCGCCGCCGAGCCGATCCGCAAGCTTCAGCGCATCGGCAATGCGCGTCTTTGCGGCCTCGTCGAGGCTGGCGTGGTGCGGGGTCTCGAAATTGACCGCCATCCATTTGGCACCGATCTGGTCCGCCAACCGCCTGGCCGCGCGAACGATGGGGGCTGGATCGGGATACGCTGAGATGCAGGCGAGGATGCGCTCGCCCGCCGGCCACGGCCCCGGAATCGCCTGACGCAACATCAGCCCGACCATCTGGTCGTCGACTCGTTCGGCCGTGCGGCGAAGCGCCAGTTCGCGCAAGGCGGTCAGGTTGCCGGGCCGGAAGAAGTGCTCGACCGCTCGTTCGGCGTTTGCGCCCTTGTATATCTTGCCTTCCTTAAGACGCTTGATCAGGTCATCCGGCGTGAGATCGACGAGTTCGATCGCGTCGGCGCGCTCGAGTACGGAATCCGGCAGCGTCTCCTGCACCCGCACGCCGGTGATTTTCGCGACGATGTCGTTGAGGCTTTCGAGGTGCTGGACATTCAGCGTCGTCCAGATATCGATGCCGGCGGCAAGCAACTCCTCGACGTCTTGATGGCGCTTGGGGTGACGCGATCCCGGCGCGTTCGTATGAGCGAGTTCGTCGACGAGCAGCAGGCCCGGCCGGCGGGCGAGGGCTGCGTCGATGTCAAATTCTTCGATCTCGTGCCCGCGATGCACGAGTTTACGGCGGGCGAGGACCTCGAATCCGTCGAGCTTGTCAGTGGTAGCGTCGCGATCATGTGTTTCGATGATGCCGGCGACGACATCGATCCCCTCGGCCTTGCGCGCCTGAGCTGCTTCAAGCATCGCATAGGTCTTGCCCACGCCGGGGGCAGCACCCAGGAACACCTTAAGGCGGCCGGACCCTTCGGTCTTGGCGACCGCCAGTAGCGCATTCGGATCCGGGCGGTCGTCGGCGTTGGTCATGCAGACTTTCGGCTACGGCCGCAGTGCGTCGAGGGCAAGATTGAGGCCGAGAACATCGACCCGTGGCTGCCCCAGTATGCCGAGTTCCCGGCCGTACGTGAACTGTGTCAACAGGTTCCGGACCCGGGCTTCCGGTAACCCGAGTGCGGCGGCAACCCGCGCGACCTGGCGCTCGGCGTTTGCAGGCGAGATATGCGGGTCAAGGCCGGATGCGGATGCCAGAACAGCATCTGCAGGCACCGGCTTCGGCCCTCCAAATGTTTCGACGTCGATCTTCACGCGCTCGATAAGCTTGGCCGACGTCGGCCCTAGATTGGCACCGCCGGAAGACGTCGGGTCATAACCGCCGCTGCCGGCGGCAGACGGCCGTCCGTGGAAATATCGGCCGTTGGCGAAATTCTGGCCGATCAGTGCCGATCCGATGACACGACCGTCGCGTTCGATCAACGAGCCGTTAGCGGAATGGCGAAACGCAATCTGGCCGATACCGGTAACCAGCAGCGGATAGAGCACGCCGCAAATCACCGAAAACGCGATCAGTAGAACAAAGGCAGGGCGGACATGGACGTACATGGCAAACCTCACGCGAGCCCGAGGGCGGAAACGAGAATGTCGACGGCCTTGATGCCAACGAACGGAACGAGGATGCCGCCCAGCCCGTAGACGAGCAGGTGACGGCGCAGCAGTTCGCCGGCCGGCATCGGGCGATAGGCGATGCCCTTCAGCGCCAGCGGGATCAAAGCCACAATGATCAGGGCGTTGAAGATCACCGCTGACAAGATGGCGCTTTGCGGCGTGGCCAACCCCATGACATTGAGCGCGCCTAGCTGCGGGTAGGCGGCGACGAACAGTGCCGGGATGATTGCAAAGTATTTCGCGACGTCGTTGGCGATCGAGAACGTCGTCAGTGCGCCGCGCGTCATGAGGAGCTGCTTGCCAATGCCGACGACCTCGATCAGCTTGGTCGGGTTCGAATCGAGATCGACCATGTTGCCGGCTTCGCGTGCAGCCTGCGTGCCGGTCTGCATGGCGAGTCCGACATCGGCCTGGGCGAGGGCGGGCGCGTCGTTCGTACCGTCGCCGCACATCGCGACCAACCGGCCCTTGGCCTGCTCGGCGCGGATGAAAGCGAGCTTGTCTTCGGGCGTCGCCTCGGCGATGAAATCGTCCACGCCAGCCTCGGCGGCAATGGCCGCGGCGGTCAACTTGTTGTCGCCGGTGACCATCACAGTGCGCACGCCCATCCGGCGAAGCTCGGCAAAGCGCTCGCGGATTCCGGCCTTGACGATGTCCTTCAGGTAGATGATGCCGAGGAGACGAGTACCTGTGGTACCCGTCTCCGCGACAGCCAGTGGCGTGCCGCCGCTGCGCGCGATGCGTTCGACCTGTTCAGCCACCACCGTCGGCAGCGGGACGCCTGCGAACCGTACGATAGAATCGACGGCCCCTTTGCGGATCCGCCGTCCCGGCAGGTCGACACCGGAAATCCTGGTCTGCGCAGTGAAGGGGACGAACACGGCCGAAGGGTCGCCGGCGGGCGCCGCTCCAAGCCGTTCCTGGGCGAGACGGACAATCGAGCGTCCTTCGGGCGTCTCGTCGGCGAGCGAAGCGAGAAGGGCCGCCTCGGCGAGCTCCCGCTCTGATACGCCCAGTGCGGGCACGAAGGCCGTCGCCATGCGATCGCCCAGCGTGATCGTCCCGGTCTTGTCGAGCAGCAGCACATCGACGTCGCCGGCCGCTTCGACCGCGCGGCCCGACGTCGCCAGCACGTTGAACTTCACTAGCCGGTCCATGCCCGCGATCCCAATCGCCGAGAGCAGACCGCCTATGGTGGTAGGGATCAACGTCACGAACAGCGCGACCAGAACCGTCAACGACAGGGCAGCTCCGGCGTAGGCCGCGAATGCTGGCAGCGTCGCGACGACCACGACGAAGATCAGCGACATCCCGGCGAGAAGAATGTTCAGCGCGATCTCGTTGGGCGTCTTCTGCCGAGAGGCTCCTTCGACGAGGGCAATCATCCGGTCGAGGAAGCTCGATCCCTGTGCCGCCGTGATCTTGACCTTGATCCAATCCGACAGCACGACCGTGCCACCGGTGACGGCCGATCGGTCGCCGCCAGACTCCCGGATGACCGGGGCAGATTCGCCGGTGATGGCGCTTTCATTGACCGACGCGATGCCTTCGACGACGGAGCCGTCGCCCGGGATCGTGTCGCCCGCCTCGACCATGACGACGTCGCCAACCTCTAGCTCGGTCGCGGACACCTTCTCGTATATGTCGCCGGGGCCGTATACGATTCGCTTGGCCCAGGTCTCGGTCTTCACCTTGCGCAACGCGTCGGCCTGCGCCTTGCCGCGCCCTTCGGCGACGGCTTCGGCGAGATTGGCGAACAGGACGGTGAACCAAAGCCAGGCCGCGATCTGCCCGGAGAATCCCGCTGCCTGGTCGCCGGCAAGATCCCGGGCGAAGGTGAGAGTTGCGACGCCAGCAACCACAGCAGTGACGAAGATGACCGGATTGCGGACGAGGCCGCGCGGATCGAGCTTGGCGAAAGCCGCGCGGACAGCCGGCAACAGGATCGCGGGGTCGAAAAGCGAGATTTCCTTGGCGCGTGCCATGGTCGTTGTTCCTTTGCTGCGCGATCAGAAGGTCTGGCCGGCAAGCATCGCGAAATGCTCGACGATCGGACCGAGAGCGAGGGCCGGGAAGAAGCTGAGGCCGCCGACGACCAGGATCGTGCCGGCAAGCAGCACGACAAACAGCGGCCCGTCGGTCGGGAATGTGCCATCGGAGGCGGGCACGCGCTTCTTGGCGGCAAGTGCACCAGCCAGGGCGAGCACCGGCACGATGATCGCGAAGCGCCCGACCAACATGGCGATCCCAAGCGTTGTATTCCAGAAGTGCACATTGGCTGTGAGGCCGGCAAAGGCCGAGCCGTTGTTGCCGACGGCCGACGTATAGGCGTAGAGCGCCTCGGAGAAGCCGTGCGGGCCGGCGTTGTTGAGCCCGTCGAGCGCGCCCGGCCAGAGCAGGGCGAGGGCCGTAAAGGCCAGAATGAGGACTGGCGGGACAAGTACGACGAGACTTGCGAGCTTGACTTCGCGCGCCTCGATCTTCTTGCCGAGATATTCCGGTGTGCGCCCGACCATCAGGCCGGCGACGAATACCGCAATCACCGCGTAGACCAGCAGGCCATAGAGACCGGAGCCGACGCCGCCGAACACGATCTCGCCGAGTTGGATCATGAACATTGGCACGAGGCCGCCGAGCGGCGTGAAACTGTCATGCATCGCGTTGACCGAGCCATTGGAGGCGGCGGTGGTGACCACGGCCCAGATCGCCGACCAGGCGATACCGAAACGGGTCTCCTTGCCCTCCATGTTGCCGTCGGCGGGATCGAGACCAAGTGCGATCAGGATCGGGTTGCCGGCGGCTTCGGCTGCATAGCAGGCCAAGAGACCGCCGAGCAGAAGTAGGGTCATCGTCGCGAGCAGGACGGTTCCCTGGCGCGAGGCACCGACCATCCGGCCGAACGTGACGGCGAGGGCGGCCGGGATTGCCAGGATCGCCCACAACGACAGTAGGTTCGTCCACCCGTTCGGGTTCTCGAACGGGTGGGCGGAGTTGGCGTTGAAGAATCCGCCGCCGTTGGTGCCGAGTTGCTTGATCGCGATCTGCGAGGCGACCGGGCCCAGCGCGATCGTCTGTGAGGCGCCTTCGAGCGTTGTTGCCTCGACATTGGCCGAAAAGGTCTGCGGCATGCCGAACGCTACGAAGGCGATGGCCAGAACCAGCGAGACCGGAAGCAAAACATAAAGAGTCCCGCGCGTCAGGTCCGCCCAGAAGTTGCCCACGCCACGCGCTTCGACGCGCGCAAACCCGCGCGCCAGCGCCAATGCCAGTGCGATGCCGGTCGCCGCGGAAACGAAGTTCTGCGTTGCGAGACCGACCATCTGCGACAGGTGGCTCATCGTCGACTCGCCGGCATAGGACTGCCAGTTCGTATTGGTGACGAAGCTCACGGCCGTATTGAACGCCAGATGCGCATCGACCGAAGAGAGATCGTTGGGATTGAGCGGCAGCACGTCCTGTAGCCGCAGTAGCGCATAAAGCAGGACGAAACCTGCGGCGTTGAAGGCAAGCATCGCGCCGACATAGCCGAGCCAGCCCTGATCGCGCGTCGCATCGATGCCGGCAACCCGGTAGAGACCGGCCTCGACGCGCCCGACGAGTGGGGACAAAAATGTCCGTTCGCCAGCGAAGACGCGCGCCATGTAAACGCCCAGCGGGACGGCACTGGCGAGGACCAGGCCAACGACAAGCAGAATCTGCAGCCATCCCATCGGGGTCATGGCAGGTACTCCGGTTCTCTCGTGTGTTTCAGAATTTCTCGGGCGCCAGCAGGGCGACCGCGAGATAGATAAAAAGGGCGATTGCGACCGCGCTGCCCAGGATCAGCTCGAACATCGGATATCCCTCACAGCCGCGTGCAGGCGCGCGCGAACAGCGCCATCGCGGCGAACAGGCCGGTCCCGAGTGCCAAATAGAGAAGGTCTTCCATGTCCGCCTCCAACGTTGAGGCCGGGACTATGGATCCGAGTGCCGTAGCCGTTCGATGCGGAACTCAGGGCTGTGGCATAAGGATTTCATAAGGGCGATTTATTGCTCTTGGTTTCCACCCATTTCCCTCCGTTGCCGGAAGTCATGGAAACCGCCTCGAAATCATCGAATAGTCGAGAAACTGGGGGACTGGGAGTCGTTGGTTCGAATACGGCAAATCACGGGCTCAGGCCGCGCCCTGTCATCGGCGGAGCGATAGAATATACGCCACGATATCGTTGATCTCGTTTCTGGTCAGGGCATTGCTCGGCATGCGCTGATGCGGGGTCTGCAGCAGGACGTTGAGACTGATCGAAGTGGTCGAGGTAAGTGCTGCAACTGCAGCAAAAGCCGGGGCCGGATCGAGGGCACTCGATTGCCCGGATTCGCCCGTGTTGTGGCACGAGGCGCACAAGCGCTCGGATGTCTCGCGGCCGCGATCCGCGTCGCCGGCAGACTGTGCGATGGCTACCGGTGCGGACGCAATTATCGCTCCAAAGACGAGTGGAATGAGTGCGCGCTTCAACATCTTCTGTCCTGCCTGACTGCGGCCGCCAGTTTGCGTTTGCCGTTAACCGACGCTAGCGACCGGCGTTTCGGCAGTACAGGTTCGGATTCTACCCAATCCAGCCGTCAGCCAGATCTTGAACTGGCGTTCCACACTATCGGATTTCGGCGATCGGCCCCGGTGAAGTTCGGCCAGATCCAGCCTCTCGAACCGGTCGTCGAGATGCAGCAATCTCTCATTCTGCTTGGTTCAAGAACTCGGTCAGATCATTCGTCGTGTTCATCGCGGCAAGCGAGGCGATCTGGTTCATGAGCTGGCGACGCAGGTCGCGCGACGGCAAATGAGCGGTGGCTTCCGGAAATGAAAAGGCCCGCCACTTCGCAGTGGCGGGCCTTCCTGCGTCAGGCGTGTCCGGCGAGGCTAGCGCCAGATCGGCCGGCCGAGATTGATCTGGCTCTCGTTCGTGAGGGCACCGGTACCGGCACCCACGGCACCGCCGATCAGCGCACCCTCGATCGGAGCGCCGACGATGAGCCCGCCAAGCGCACCGACACCGGCACCGATGCCGGCACCGCTCATCGCGCGATCGCCCGTGCTGTTTCCGCAAGCGGACAGCGCAAGCATCAGGGCGAACAGGGATCCCGTCGATATGATGCGTTTCATGTTCCGTCTCCTCGTGTACTTTCCCGAACCGGGCAGGATTGCGCGGGTGTGGGGTGCAATTGCCGCTCGATGGGCAACCCTGTCTTCGATTGTCTGGATATGGTTGAACGGCCGGACCCGGCCGGATATTCCGTCCGTGCGCGCTAGCCGGGCAGCTTGCGGCCGGCCATGAACCCGCCGACGAGGGCGAGTGCTGCCAGCTGCATCGGCGAGAGTGACTTCGAGAGCTGGGCCAGCCCGGCCAGCGCAGGGGCGGCGGATGCCGCACCGTTGCCGGTCAGTGTGTCGATCACGGCTGCAAGGCCGTCGGTCTGGATGGCGTTGCCGGGAGCCGCCTTGGTTCCTTCTCTCAGATGCTTGCGGCAGCCGACCGCCAGTGCCGCGACCGCCGCGGCACCGACGGCGAACGCAGCGGCAAGGATAATCGCCGCTTCCGGGGCAGTGAAGCCGTCGAGCAATGCCCGATAGACGGCAAGGCTCACGAACCCCAGGGCGATGGCACCGAAGGCCCACGACGTCGCCACGACCAGAAGCCATGCGGCGCGTCGTTCGAGCCACCCGTCCATTGCATCGCGGACCGGAAGCAGGAGAGGTGCGAGCACTGCCCGTCAGCCGCGCGAGCGGGTGACGAGGGCGATCGACATGCCGATGCCGAACGCGATCAGCACCGCCATCAGCGGATTGTGCTCGATCCCGGCCTCGACCTTGGCGCCGACAGCCTTGACCTGCGTCCGGGCATCTGCGGCCGTGTCGGAGATCTTGTGTCCGACATCGGAAACGACTTCGGCGACGCGAGATCCTGCGGAGCTTGCCTGATGCTGGATCATGGTGCCGACGGATTCCGCAAGCTTCCCGACTTCTTCGCGCAGGGCGGCAATGTCGTTCGAGAAGTCACCGATGGGCGGATCGATATGCTTTGTCATCTGTATTTCCATTCTCGGCAGCTGTTCGCTGCCGTTGCGGGGTTGAGAGTTGTTGGGGTGGAGCGGTGTGGGAACAATCGCACGTGACAACTCACAAGGATGGAGCGCCGATCGAGATCCATTGCGATGTCGCGCCGTCGAAGCGGACGGCGTCGGCATTCTGGAGGGACTGCCGCGATGCCCGGATGACGAGGAGGTTGCTGTTGCGCCGGTCGGCGATCTCGACGGAATCGATCGGGATCTCGATATTCTTGTCGCCCGTACCGAGTGTCGCTCCGACGCCGACGATCAGGCCCGTGATCCGGCCGGTGACCGGCGACATGACGACGTCGCTGACCCGGCCGATGACGATATTGCCCGTGCCATGGACATCGCGATTGAACCAGTCCAACGGTGGTGTTGCATGGATCAATTCTCCGGTCGGGAGCGCAGGACGCTGAGGCGACCGGACTTCGGTTCGCGGCGCCCATGCCGTGCGGTCAGCCGTCGCGATGTCGTCCGTGACGAGGAACACGAGGGCGAATGCCAGGATCGTTGCCGTCTTCATCGACTTGCGCTCCCCCGGTTTCCGGACAGGATCGAAGCATAGGCCGCTAGCGGACCGCTGCGGCAGCCTCGGAAAGTACCCTATCGGCTTCGAGTGGCGGACCGACTCGTGACAAGGCATCGACCGCATGCACGTCGATGCTCGCGGGAATCGCGGAACGAAGGACGGTCCGCGCGCGTGCGATCTCGAGTCCGTCGCCATGTGCCATGACAAGGCATCCGTTGGCGTTGACTGCGAACTCGTAACGCACGACGTGTTCTCCCGGAATTCCGATGCCGCTCAGCACGGTGCCCAGCCGGGCCATCGATGCGGCGGCTCCGTCGGCGAAGTCCGTCGCCCGCCTGGCGAGATACCCCAGTGCCACGACCGGGGTGGATGGTTCGGCGGGCGCGACATTTGCGTCGAGAAGCGTGCTTTCTATCTCACTCCAGAATGCGGTCCGATTACCAGCGTGGCGGGCCGGAGCCGCACCATTTGCAGGAGAAAGACCAGGTCCTCGCCGGGGATACCCTTTGCCGACGATGCTAAGGCTCCCCGTTCCGAAGCCGACATCGATCAGTCGCATGATGGCCGGCCCGGCTTCACGATGATCGGCAAAGATGGCGACGACGATGTCGGCGATCCTGATGGACTGGGTCGCGAGTTGGGGCGAAGCAGGGCGGCGTCGATGGGGCACGTCATGTGTCTTTCGTTCGGGGAATTGTCCGACTGATCCTTAAAACAATGACAGCCACTGGAGGGTTGGCGGCAGGGTCGGAAAATACCTACGCGCGGACCGGGTACTCAGGCCGGAGATATCCGCTGCAATTCGAGGGATTTGACGCACAGCGACTCATGCGTGTCTGTGATGCCGGTTGCGGCGCCACGACTGGAAAGCCGCGTTCGTCCGATGGAGCTCGCTCGAAGGATCGAGTCATTCGAAAGCAGGCGTGTCGTGCCGCCGCCCGCGCGATGTCGTCGGGTTTTCGGATTCACGGAACGGGCAATTTTGTGTCGCGTTCGTGCAGGAGCGTTCGGGTACTTACCTTCGGAAAGTACTCAGTCAGATTCGGCGAATATGCGCGTCAATTTCGAAACGTGTCGTCTGTATCCGTGGTAGCCTCGCTACTCGAACGGGTATCGGCCGCGACATCAAAGAAAGAACCAGAATGCGCAATGGCTCGTCCCCGGCAGGCAAGAAAGCGGATGCGGATGCGAACGCAAGGAAGCGTTCGAAGATCATCCCGCACAACACGTCTTCCCATACGACGATCGTCGGAATCGGTGCGTCGGCTGGCGGACTCGATGCCTGCCGGAAGTTCGTCGGTGCCGTACCGGCGAAAAGCCAGATGGCGTTCATTCTCATACAGCATCTCGAGCCCACACATGAAAGCATGATGGTCGATCTGCTTTCCGACCATACCTCGCTCGTCGTTCATCAGGCCATCGACGGCGCGGAAATCGAGCCCAACACCCTCTATGTGATTCCGCCGGGGACGTATCTTTCGATCGTGCGGGACAGGTTGCAGGTGTCGCCGCCGGACGCCCGCCACGGCGCGCGCCTTCCGTTCGACTTCCTTCTCCACAGCATGGCTGACCAACTCGGCGCGCGTGCGATCTGCGTCGTCCTTTCGGGAACCGGGGCGGATGGCAGCTTGGGCCTGCGTGCCGTCAAGGCGGCCGGCGGGCTCGTCGTGGCACAGGATCCCGACGAAGCGGGATATGGCGGCATGCCCCGAAGCGCCATCATGACCGGTGCCGTCGATCTGGTGCTTCCCGTCGCGAAGATCCCGCAGGCTCTCATCGACAAAGGCAACATGCGTGTCTCCCGGGGCGTCCGGACAGGCATGCGTCCGGCCACGGTCGGGCCGGACGATGTCGGCGAGGTCGTCGAGATCCTGCGGACGATGACCACGCACGACTTCTCGCTCTACAAGACGGGCACGTTGCGTCGACGGATCGAGCGGCGCATGGCGATGGCACCCGTGGGTCCGGTAAACCTGCCGAAGTATCTCGAGATGCTCCGATCCGATGCGAGCGAGCGCGACATCCTCGCGAACGACCTGCTCATCAACGTCACCCAGTTTTTCCGCGATCCGGAAGTTTTCGACCTGCTGGCCAAGAATGTCGTTCCCGATCTCCTGCATGCGCACAAGTCCGGCCAGACCCTGCGCGTATGGATCGCAGGCTGCAGCACGGGCGAGGAGGCATACTCTCTCGCGATGGTCTTCCGGGACGCGATCGCGGCGGCGCAAGCCAACATCAAGATCCAGATATTCGCATCGGATGTCGATTCCGGCGCGATCGCCCATGCACGGGAGGGGCTGTATTCCGACACGATCGAATCCGACGTAAGCGCCGACCGGCTTTCGCGCTTCTTCACCAAGGAAGATGACGGCTACAGGGTGCTGCCCGACCTCAGGTCGATGGTTGTCTTCACGGTCCAGGACCTGCTCGCGGACCCGCCGTTCTCGCGGCTCGATTTCGTATCGTGCCGGAACCTGCTGATCTATCTGAGCCCGGAGGCGCAGGCGAAGGTGATCGCGCTGTTCAACTTCGCCCTGGTCAAGGGTGGCATCCTCCTGCTGGGCGGTGCGGAGACCGTGCGCAACCCCGACGCGCGGTTCGAGGAGATATCAAAGACCGCCCGCATTTACCGGCATGTCGGCAATCGCGACGAACCCGGGATGAGTGCGGCTTCCGTCTTCTCGGAGAGCATCCGTGCTCCGGTCCGTCCGAAGGTCGGTCAGGCCCCGTCGCGGCAGTCGATGCTTGCCGAACTTTGCCGGCGACTGGTGCTGGATAGCTTTGCGCCGGCCGCCGTGCTCATCAACCGCAACCACGATTGCCTGTTCTCGCTCGGCCCCGTCGACCGTTATCTTCGTCTGGCTCAGGGACCACCCACGCACGATCTGCTTTCGATGTTCCGGGAGGGGACGCGGGTCGTCCTCCGGGCGGCGATCGAGCGGACGTCACGGGAGAATATCCGCGTCGTGGTGCCGGGCGGCCGGATCGAAAGGGATGGTGTCGAGACCGCATTCAGCATTTCGGCGCAGTCCGTGGTCAGCGAAGGAGAGCAGCTTTTCCTGATCTGCTTCATCGACGCGCCGAAGAGCGCGCAGAAGCGGATGCCGACTGCGACGGAGGAGAACGGGTCGCGGACCGCCGAGCTGGAGCACGAACTCGAGTCGACCCGTCTCGAACTCCAGGGTGCGATCCGCAATCTCGAGATCTCGACGGAAGACCAGCGGGCGATCAATGAAGAAGCGCTGTCGGTCAACGAAGAATACCAGTCGACCAACGAGGAGCTCTTGACCTCGAAAGAGGAACTCCAGTCGCTCAACGAGGAACTTATCGCGCTGAACGGGCAGCTGCAGGAGACGCTCGAACGCCAGAGGACGACATCGAGCGATCTGAAGAACGTTCTCTACAGCACCGACGTCGCGACGATCTTCCTCGATCGGGACTTGAATATCCGCCTCTTCACGCCGGCGACGCGCTCGCTGTTCAACGTCATCCCGGGCGACGTAGGGCGGCCGCTGGCCGACCTGCAGTCGCTCGCGTCGGATTCGAACCTTATGGCGGAAGCACAGTCGGTGCTGGAAAATCAGGTGCCCGCCGAGCGGGAAGTCGAAACGGCGAAGCGCGAATGGTTCGTGCGCAGGATCGTGCCCTATCGGTCGCACGACGACTCGGTTCTGGGCGTCGTCATAACGTTCAACAACGTCACCGACCGCAAGAATATCGCCCTGGCACTTGAAGCGGCGAAGCATCAGGCCGAGCAGGCGAACCTCGCGAAGTCGCGTTTTCTCGCCGCCGCGAGCCACGATCTGCGCCAGCCGCTGCAGACGCTTGCACTCGTCCAGGGCCTCCTCGCCAAGACCGTCGACGCGACGAAAGTCCAGAAGCTCGTGGTCCGCCTCGACGAGACACTCGGCGCGATGTCGGGGATGCTGAACACGCTGCTCGACATCAACCAGATCGAATCGGGCATCGTGCAGGCGGAGCTCACGAGCTTTCCGCTCGCGGAAATGCTTGCCCGGCTGAGGGACGAGTTCACCTACTATTCGGAAGCGCAGGACGTCTCGCTCCGGTTCGTTCCGTGCAGTCTTTCGGTTTCCAGCGATCGGTACCTGCTCGAGCAGATACTCCGCAATCTTCTGTCCAACGCGCTCAAGTATGCGAAAGGCGGCAAGGTTCTGGTCGGGTGCCGCCGAAGGGCCGGGAAGGTCGTGATCGAGGTCTGCGACAGCGGAATCGGCATTCCCGAATCCGAACTCGATGCGATTTTCGAGGAATACCACCAGGTCGGCAACGTCGCCCGCGAGCGCAATCGGGGGCTGGGCCTCGGTCTGTCGATCGTCAGGCGCCTCGGAATTCTTCTGGGACACAAGATCGCCGTCCGGTCGAAGCTCGGACATGGATCGAAGTTCTCGATCGAGATTCCGGACCGTGTCGCCGTAACGCCTGCGACGCCGGAAGCATTGCGCGGCAAGCTCGACGGCGGTGCAACCCTCAAGCGGGCCGGAACGATCCTCGTCGTGGAGGACGACCCGGAAGTCCGCGAACTGATCGAGATGCTGCTCGTCGACGAGGGGCACCGTGTCGTCGCGGCACCGGACGGTATCGCCGCACTTGAACTCGTCCGGCGCGGAACGGTGCGGCCAGATCTGGTCCTGACCGACTACAATCTGCCCAACGAGGTCGACGGGCTGCAGGTCGTGATGCAGGTGCGCGAGAAGATCCAGAGACTGGTTCCGGCGGTCATCCTGACCGGGGACGTCACGACCGAGACGTTGCGCAAGATTTCGAGCCAGAACTGCGTCCATCTCGGCAAGCCGATCAAGGCGGCCGAGCTATCGGAGCTGCTCCAGCGTTTGTTGCCTGCCCGAAGACCTTCCGAGCCTTCCGTCAATCCGCAGGCAAAGGCGGGCGGAGGCCCGGACAGCATCGTGATCCACGTCGTCGACGACGACGATGGCGTGCGCGATGCGCTCTGCGACGTTCTCGAAGGGAACGGGCATGTCGTCCATCGCTATGCGACGGGCGAGACGTTCCTTGCCGAATACCGGCCGGCCGGGCGGGCAGGGATGCCTGCTGGTCGACGCCTATCTGCCGGGCATGAACGGTCTTGAACTTCTGCTGCATCTGCGGTCGATCGGCGATCCCCTGCCGTCCATCATGATCACGGGCAGCGGCGACGTGTCGATGGCCGTCGACGCGATGAAGGCCGGGGCCCTCGATTTCATCGAGAAGCCGATCGGTGCAAGGGAGCTATCGGACTGCGTCTCGCGCGCGCTCGATCTTTCGAAGAACTCCGGAATGCTGGCGGCGTGGAAGGCCAAGGCGGCCAAGCAGTTGTCCGGCCTCAGCGCCCGCCAGCGCCAGATCATGGAGATGGTGCTTGCCGGACACCCGAGCAAGAACATCGCTGCCGATCTCGGCCTGAGCCAGCGCACGGTCGAGAATCACCGGGCCGCGATCATGCGCAAGACTGGCGCCAAGTCGTTGCCGGCATTGGCGCGGCTGGCGCTTGCCGCCGTCCACGGCGGCGCCGAAACCCCCTGAGTAGTTTCCGAAGCTTCCGACGGGTTGCGGGCACCCTCTAAGGTGCCGACATGTCTGGATTGTCTTCGGCGGGCGCCCGCCTGCCGACACGATCGCAGGAAGAGGGTCCACCCACGCATGAAACGGTCATCGGCAGCTGCCGCGATAGCATTCGCATGTTCGGTTTTTCTCGCCGGTCCGGCGTTCGCCCAGGGAGCGCCACAGGTCATCCTGATCGAGCGCGTCGACGTCCAGAAAATGTCCGCGGGGTACCGTGCGACGAAGATCGTCGGCAGTTCGGTCGTCAATGAGGCGAACGACAAGATCGGCGAGATCGAGGACCTTCTCGTCCAGGCGAGCGACAGGGTCCTCTACGCGGTCCTTTCGGTCGGCGGCTTCATCGGGATCGGCGAGCGGCTGGTCGTCGTGCCGTTCCAGGGCCTGCGGATCACCGACGACAGGATCATGCTCCCGGGCGGCACCAAGGCGGCCCTGCTCGAACTCGCAGAATTCAAATATGCGGTCAAGTGACGCCGTCCTCGCCTGCCTGCTTGCCCTCGGCCTGCTTGGCGCAGGTACGGCGGCCGCCCAACCTGCCTGGCACCGGGAACGGATCGAAGCGGTCGACGGGGCACGTCGCGGGCAGACGGCACCCGCCCTCACGATTCTCGATCGGCTCCAGCGCGAGCATCCAGACGATATCGGGGTCCTATACGACCTGATCGTCGTGTCGGTCTGGGCGCGGCAGGACGCGGAAGCGCTGCAGCTCTACGCGCGTCTGCCGCAAGGCGTGCCTGCGGACTATGTGCTCGAAGCCGTCGGCGTGGCGCTCCGGCGGACCGGCGATCCGGCGGCGGCACTGGCCCTCTATCGGCAGGCCCTGCGCCGATCGCCCGACAACCCCGAATTCCGCGCCGGCGAGATCCGCTCGCTCGCCGATCTTGGCGACACGGCGCCGGCCCTCGCGATCGCGGACGCCGATCTGGCCGCACGCGGCGAGCATGGCGACGTGCTGCTGGCCGCGGCCTATGCGGCCTCGAAGAGCAAGCGCCCCGTCGTCGCGTTGGTGTATCTCGACCGGGCACTCCGTCTCGACCCGGCGAACCGCGAAGCCCGCCACGACCGGATCGTCGCGATCGACGAGATGGGTGCTCCGCAGGTGGCAAGGGCGCTCGCCGAGGCCGAGCCCGGGCTGCTGTCGGCCGCCGAGCTGCGGCGTGTCGAAGGCAACGAAGCGGCTGCCCTCGTGCGATGGGGCGTGCTCGAACCGCCGAGCGAAGAGCTGCGCTTCGCCGCCAGCGACCGGGCGATCGCGGCACTCGACGCGCTGATCGCGCGCTGGTCGCTTGAGGGCGAGGCGGCACAACCCGACATTCTGCGCGCGCGCTTCGACCGGATGGTGGCACTGCGCGACCGCGTGCGGATGGACGACGTGCTTGCCGAATATGCCGCCCTGACGCGCGAAGGCGCAGACCTGCCGGGGTTCGCGACTGTCGCGGCGGCGGACGCGCATCTCTACACGCGCCAGCCGGAGATCGCGCGCGACCTGTTCCGCCAAGGGCTCGCCGTCGATCCGCGCAACCCCGAGACGCGCCTTGCCCTGTTCTACGCCCTCGTCGAACTCGACGACTTCACGGCCGCCTACGACGAGGCCGACCGCGCCGCGTCCGACCAGGCGGTGTGGCTCTATCTGAAGGGGCTCACCGATCCCGTCCCGAACCCCGATCGCGCGACCGCCGATTTGACCGCAGCCAACGCACGCCTCTTTGCCGACGAGCTCGTCGAAGCCTATCGACGCATCTCCGCGATGGCCGAGGCCGCACCCAACAATTCCCGTTTCCGCACGGCACTGGCGAATGTCTATGCCGCACGCGGTTGGCCGCGGCTGGCGGCACAGGAATATCAGGTCAGCCGCGCGCTGGTCCCGAGGAACGTGTCGAATGAGGTCGGCGAGGCAAGGAACCTGCTACAGCTTCGCGAGTACCGGTCGGCCGAGACGCGGGTCGCGGACCTGGTCCGCCGCTTTCCCGAGAATCTCGAAGTGCGGCGGCTTGCCCGTCTCTGGGACGTCCACAACATGGCCGATCTGCGGATCAACGCCGAGCGGGGGATCCGGTCCGCCACCAGCATCCAGGGCGGCTCCGGGCTGTCGCTGGGCGCGCAGGTCTATTCCTCGCCGTTCAGCTACAACTGGCGCATGTTCGCCGCCGCCGCAATGGTCAACGAAGGCCTGCCGGCAGGCGAGGGTGCGATAAATCTGCGCCGGTCGGCGCTGGGTTTCGAGTATCGCGATCCGTCGCTCGTCGCGAGTCTGGAAGGCACCCTCAGCGTCTATGGGCCTGAAAAGGGGAACACGCTGTGGAGCGGCATCGGCGGCGGACGGGCGGGCGCGCGCGCCCAGGCGACATGGAGCACCAGCGACAAGTGGCAGGTCGGCGGGACGGCCGAAATTTTCGCGCGCGACACGCCCCTGCGCGCATTGCGCAACGGGATAACGGCCGATGCGGCATCGGCACGGATCGGCTATCGGGAAAGCGAATCTCGCCAGTATGTGCTCGATATTTCCGGGATGACTTTCTCCGACGGAAATCGTCGCGCCGGCATCGGCGGGCGATACGTCGAGCGCCTGTGGACGTCGCCGAGGCTTGCCATCGACGGAACTCTCGGCGTTGCCGGAACGCGCAATAGCGCCGACGCCAACAGGCCCTATTTCAACCCGAAGCAGGACGCGCTCGTCTCGTATGGCGTGGCGATCGTGCAACCGATCTACCGGCGTTACGAGTTCGTCTACGACCACCGCCTCGTCGTCACGCCGGGCATCTACTGGCAGCAGGGCTTCGGCAGCGGGACGGCGTTCAACGTTCTCTACGAGCATCGCGTGCGCGCCAACGACGTATTCGAAGCCGGGCTCGGCCTCAGCTACGGCCGCCAGCCCTATGACGGCAATCTCGAAACCAACATGGCGGTTCTCTTCAACACAAGAATCAGGTTCTAGCCATGCGCGTCATGTCCACTCTGCTTGCGATTTTCCTCGCATATTCGGTTCCGACATCCGCAAGCGCGACTTTCGTGGCGCTGGCCTACCACAATGTCGAGGACGCGGATCCCGACCAGTCCTTCCTCGGAATCACGACGGACAAGTTCGTCTCGCAGCTGAGCTGGCTCCAGCGCAACGGCTACCGGCCCGTCACCGTCGACGCGATCCTCGCCTCGCGTGACGGCGGCCCGCCGCTGCCCGACAAGGCGGTGCTGCTGACGTTCGACGACGGCTACGCAAGCTTCGGCACGCGCGTGCTGCCGATCCTGAAGGCCTTCCGGTTTCCCGCGGTGCTGGCGGTGGTCGGTGCATGGATGGAGCCTGTTCCGGTCGTGCAATTCGGTGACCGGCGGGTCGCGCGCGAGCAGTTCCTGTCGTGGGACCAGGTCCGCGAGATCGCGGCGTCCGGGCTCGTCGAGATCGCATCGCATACCTACGACCTGCATCGGGGCACGACTTCCAATCCGCAGGGGAACTCGGCGCCCGACGTGACGACCAAGAGCTTCGATCCGGCGACCGGAGATTACGAGACCGACACGAAGGAGCGCCGCGACCTGTCGGGCGACAGCGCCAGGATCGTGGCCGCGATCGAACGCGAGACCGGGAAGCGGCCGCGCGTGACGGTCTGGCCCTATGGTGAGCACAGCGAAAGCGCAATATCGATCGTGACGGCCAGCGGCATGCCGATCACGTTCACGCTGGTGGACGGATCGGCGTCTGTCGACAGACTCAGCGCGGTCCAGCGCCATCTGGTCAGTCCGGATCCGGCAATCGGCCAGTTCGTCTCGGAGCTGCGCAATCTCGACGTCGTGCCGCCCCAGCGGATTGTTCATGTCGATCTCGACTATGTCTACGACGACGATCCGGTCCAGCTGGAGCGGAACCTCGACCTTCTGGTCCAGCGCATCTACGACATGCAGATAAGCACGGTCTTCCTGCAGGCGTTCGCGGATCCCACGGGCAGCGGCCTTGCGGGCGCGGTCTACTTCCCGAACCGGGTGCTGCCGATGCGCTCGGACCTGTTCGACCGAGTGTCCTGGCAGCTGCGCACGCGGGCGCGCGTCAAGGTGTTCGCGTGGATGCCGGTCCTGGCATTCGATTTCGGCGATCGTGTCTCTCCCGTGCTCGCGTGGGACCCGTCGACCGGAAGGGCGGTGCAGGATCCCAAGGCCTATCGCCGCGCTTCGCCCTTCGACCCCGAGGCGCGGCGGCGCATCCTGATGCTCTACGAGGATCTGGCGCGCTTCACGCCGTTCGAGGGGCTGCTGTTCCACGACGACGCACAGCTCTCCGATTTCGAGGACGCGAGCCCCGCTGCACTCGCGGCTTACCGGAGTGCCGGATTTCCGGAATCGATCGGAACGATTCGAGCCGATCCGGCAATGATGCGGCGCTGGACCCGCTTCAAGACCGACGCGCTTCTGGCATTCACGCAGGAATTGACGGCCCGGGTGCGCCAGTTCCATTCGCCGATGGCGACCGCGCGCAGCCTCTATGCCGGCCCGGTCCTGGATCCGGACGCCGAAGCATGGTTCGCGCAGGATCTCGGCCGGTTCCTGTCGACCTACGACTACGCGGCCGTGATGGCGATGCCAGCGATGGAGAACGTGCCCGCGGCGGAAGGACAGGCATGGCTCGGGCGGCTGGTGGCGGCTGTCGCCCTCCATCCCGAAGGCCTCAAACGCACGATCTTCGAGCTTCAGGCCGTCGACTGGCGGGACAGGGCAGGGGACGGCGCGCGCCGGATACCGACAGCCATCCTGGCCGAGCAGATGCGGCTGCTGACCCGGCTGGGCGCGCTGAACTTCGGATACTACCCGGACGATTTCGTCTCCGGGCATCCGGATGCACGGGAACTGCACCGCGATTTTTCACTCCAGTCGTATCCGTATCTAAGATGATCGCGGGCCTGTTCGGCACAGCACTGGTATTCGCGATCGCGGTGCTGGCGAAGCTCGGCGGTTTCCTGCTGCAGTTCGTCTTTCTCTATCCGCTGTTCATGTCGTTCCTGTGGATGGTCGGCGCGGTCTATTTCTACTGGCACTGGGAACGGCGGGGCGTGCGTTCGGAGAGTCCTCCGGTCATCGAGAATCCGCCGATGGTCTCGATACTAGTGCCCTGCTTCAACGAAACCGCGAATGTCGCTGAGACGATCGCGGCTGCGGTCGCGCAGACCTATCCGAACTTCGAGGTGATCGCGATCGACGACGGCTCGAGCGACACGACAGGGGCGGTCCTTGACCGCCTGACTGCGGCATATCCGATGCTCCGGGTCGTCCACTTTGCCGGGAACCAGGGCAAGGCGATGGCGCTTCGCATGGGCGCCCTTGTCGCGCGCGGGGAGTTTCTGGTCTGCATCGACGGCGATGCCGTCCTCGATCCCGACGCGACGACGTACATGGTGCGGCTTCTCGTCAACAGTCCGCGCGTCGGTGCGGTAACGGGAAATCCCAGAATCCGCACGCGTTCGACGTTGCTGGGCAAGCTCCAGGTCGGCGAATTCTCGTCGATCATCGGACTGATCAAGCGGGCGCAACGCATCTATGGCTGCGTCTTCACGGTGTCGGGCGTGATTGCCGCTTATCGGCGGGCCGCACTGCACCGCTGCGGATACTGGAGCCTCGACATGATCACCGAGGACATCGACGTGAGCTGGATGCTCCAGGCAGATCACTGGAGCATCCAGTACGAGCCCGACGCGCTGTGCTGGATCCTCATGCCCGAAACGTTCGGGGGCCTTTGGAAGCAGCGCCTGCGCTGGGCGCAAGGTGGGGCGCAGGTCTTCCTGAAGCAGATCCGCCACATGTTCGCGTGGAATCGCCGGCGGATGTGGGGCGTGCTTATCGAGTACTGCCTAAGCCTCGCGTGGGCCTTCGCGCTGGTCCTGACATTCGTGCTGTGGGGCATCGGCAAGTTCGTCGCGATGCCCGAAGGCCTAAACGTCGCAACCATCCAGCCGCCGGCATTCTGGGGGCTGTTGCTGGCCACGACGTGCCTTGCCCAGTTCGCGTTGGCACTGCTGATCGAGTCACGCTACGAAACGCGACTGTTCCGGCTGATCTTCTGGGTCATCTGGTATCCCTTCTTTTTCTGGATACTGACATTGACGACGTCGCTCGTCGGATTCGCCAGGGCGCTCGGGCAATTGCGCGGCAAGCGCGCGTTGTGGACAAGCCCGGATCGGGGGATCACGTCATCCGCCCGTCGCTGATAATCGACAGCTCGGGCAAGCGGCCGGCCTGGCGCCGGCGGCTCGATTGGCTGCTTTCGGCGGGGATGTGGATTCTCTATCTCTATTTCGTCCGCGAAGCGTTGGCTGACATTTATGAGCTTACGATCGAGGCTTTCGCGTGGGCCTTCCAGGGGGCCGACTGGCCGGAGTTGCCGTCAATGTCGCGTCTCTACGGCACGTTGCTGACGTACGGCATCATTGCCGTAGCCAACGGCGCATTGCTTATCGCTTGGGCGCTCTACAATCAGGTCCGGTTTCGCGGACAGGATCGTCACGTGGCGCAATCTCCTGTCGTTCCGGCCGATCTTGCAGTGCTCTACGGGGCTTCGGTCGCCAGCGTCGAAGCTTGGCAGTCTGCGCGGATACTGACGATGCGACACAGTCCAGATGGCACTTTGATCGATGTCGACATCAAATAGATCTCGGTATTGCAGTTTGACCCTTCGGATATTCGTCTACGCTGGATTCCACTCCTTGCCTGAAAATGCGGAGACGACCATGTGATTGTTCTTGTTCGTTCTGTCGGGAGGAAAATGGCATTTCCCGTTGCCGCGCACCACCCTGCGCCGATTTAATTTTGAGCTCTAGGATGATCAAGTTGGTGAGGCAATTCCTTGTCGCTGCTTCTTGTCGCTGCGACGGAGTCAGGCCGCGACGTATCCGCCATCGACCGGGATCATCACGCCATTGACAAGCTTCGCGGCCGGCGATGCGAGGAAGACGGCGGTCCCGGCCAGTTCGTCAGGTTCGGACCATCGGTGCGTCGGGAGACGGGCAAGAACCTTCTCGTTGAAGCGTGGATCTTCGCGACCTATCCGGCTGATCTCGGTGCGTATCCAGCCGGGCGCGATCGCATTCACGCGGATGCCGTCCTCGACATAGGCAAGAGCCAGCGACTTCGTGAGGCCGACGATGGCGGTCTTTGCTGCGGCATAGCCGGGGATCATCGATGCGCCGAAGTACGAGTACATCGATCCGATATTGATGATACAGCCCTTCGACGCAGCAAGATGGGGGCGGAATGCGCTGGCGAGGCGCATATTTCCGCCCAGGTGGATGTCGACGATGTCCATGAATACGTCCGGCTTGTGTTCTTCGTGGCGAAGCAGCCGTCCGGCACAGTGGATGAGGACGTCGAGCTTTCCGGTCTTGGCGGCCAGCGCCGCCACTGCTTCGTCGCTACGCACGTCGAGCAACTCGAAGGTGAAGCCCTCGTCGATCGCCGGAGGTTTGATATCGGTGATTATGACCTGTGCGCCGGCGGCACGGAACGCGCGTGCGAAAGCAGTACCGATACCGCCCGTGCCTCCGCTGATGAGAACATGCTGGCCGGAGACGGAAAAGTCAGGTGCCGACATAGGATTCCTCCGGCGTTGCTTCGATCCGGCAGTCTACTCCGCATCGCTTCCTGCAAAGGCGGAAGTTGTCGATCGGGCCGAGTTCCACAGGCCGATTACCCGGCGATAGCGGGCGGCAATGTCGGATACGGCATGCTGATCGTCGATCCGATCCGCAAACCACGCTTCCGCCGTCGACCAGAATATGTGCCGACCGACCGCAAATCCCTTCACGAGATCCTCGCTGCGGGCTGCGGCGAATGCGGATGCGAGGTCGTCCTCATTCGAATCGAGGCCGAGGATGACGATGCCGCGGCAGTTGTGGTCATTTCTGCGCACGATGTCCGCCACGTCGCGCCAGGCAGCTATCGTGCCCATTGGCGGAAGCTTCCACCAGTCGGGCTCGAGCCCGGCTTCGTAAAGACGCCCTACGGCTTCGGCGACGAGCCTGTCCGTACCGGCTTCCGAGGTTCCGGGTGGAATCACCTCCAGCAGCCATTCGTGGCCCGATGCCTGGCAGTGAGCCTGAAGCGACAGCAGCTTCGCTTCCTGGGCCAGACGCAGATCGGGCGCATCGTCCGCGCGGTACATGACAAGGACTTTGGCGACGTGCCCGGCTGGCCACGTGCGAAGGAGTGCAGGAAGGCCATTCCCGGCTTCGAACTCGAGCGGGCAGGAACCGGGTAGCTCGACAGGCCGCGCGATCCATCGCTCGCCCTCGCCGAGCCGGTGAAGTGCCGTGCGACCAAAGCGGTCGTCGACGATCGAGCCGGCGCCGGAACGATCGCCGACGGAAAGCGCTGCTTCCGCGATCAGGCCTTTGAAGTTCTCAATTTCGGGCACGCCTTTTCCATGTCTGGCGGCAAGATCCTCGAATTGCTTGCGATGGTCGAAGGCCAGAGCCGTCACGACTGGCCAAGGCCGGCGTCCCGTCGTCACGCGATGCAGGCGCATGATCTCGGGATCGGTATCGAGCCGGCGAAGCCGCCCGGCGCGCGCCAACAGGCTCTCCATCTCCGCCCAGCTTGGCATCGCGGGCGCGCAGCCGTGACGCGATACGACAAGAGCGCCGCACGCATTCGCATAAGTCGCGGCCGTTCGCCAGTTCTCCCCCCGGAGCCAACCGCGGAGCAGTCCGGCCATAAAGCCGTCACCGGCACCGAGGACATTGAAAATCTCAACCTTGAATCCCGGACAGTCTATCGCGTCCGCGAAGGTGCTCGGAATCTGGCCAGTAAAGATCGTGCAACCGTGCCCGCCACGCTTGACGACGAGAGTTGCTGCTGTGACGGCACGCAGACGGTGGAGGGCTGCAAATGTATCGGTGCTGCCGCCTGCAATATGGATCTCTTCCTCGGTTCCGACGATCAGGTCGCAGAGAGGTGCAATACCCTGCAGGTGCTCGGAGATCCTGTCGGACGCGATGAAGCGCTCCTCGCCCAATCCATGTCCTGCAAGACCCCAGAGGACGGGACGATAGTCTATGTCGAGGACGACCTTGGTTCCCGCCGCGCGCGCAAGGGAAATCGCGTGACGGCTGGTCCGATCGACATGCTGCGTTGAAAAATGCGTGCCCGTCACCAGCAATGCCCGCGCGGAGGCGATGAATTCAGCGTCGAAGTCCTCTGGCGATACGGCCATGTCAGCGCAGTTTTCGCGATAGAAGATCAGCGGGAAGGTGGATTGGTCGCGGATGCCCAGCAGGACGAGCGCCGTCAGGCGGTGCGGATCGGTCCGGACATGGCTGACGTCGACACCTTCGGTGCGAAGTGCTTCGCGAACGAAGCGGCCCATATGCTCATCGCCGACCCGGGCGAGCATGGCAGGTTTGAGGCCCAGGCGTGCCGCGCCGACCGAGATGTTCGCAGGGCAGCCGCCGAGATACTTCGCGAAGCTGGACATGTCCTCGAGCCGGCCACCGACCTGCTCGCCGTACAGGTCGACTGCAGCGCGACCAAGTGCCACAAAGTCCAGCGGTCGCTGTTCGGGCGAAAGGGGCATGTGCGCTCTCAAGATTGCTGCGCGGCGAGCCGATGGCCGAGCGATACGACAAGGCTTTCGGCAAGACACATTGGCGCCACGAGAGAACGGAAGGGACGGTCGCGCCGTTCCGCGATCTCGAAGCAGACGGTCGCGTGCTGCGCCAGCGGCGACAGGGGGCTGTCCGTAAATGCGATTACCGGAACCTTGCGTGCGGCGGCCTGCTCGACCGCCGTGACCACGTCGGGCGAATAGTCCTTGAAGCTTACGGCGACGATCGCGTCTTCCCGCGATGCCATGCGCGCATGCCGGATTGCGGTGCCGGCAATGCTGTCGATCAGGAATGCCTGAAGATCGAGACGGGAGAGGGCGTACTGCAGATAGAACGCGACAGGAAAGGAGCGGCCCTGGCCAAGCAGGTGGATTGCCTTTGCCTTGTCGAGCAGCGTCACCGCGCGCTGGAGATCGCGTGTCGAGACGCCGGCGCGAAGTTCCTCGAGTGCGCCGATATCGTCCGCCACGAACTGGTCGAGAACGGCCTCGGACGAGCCACCCTGTACGCTGCCGCGACTCCGCCCTCCGGAGGGCATCGACGCGATCCGTTCCCGATAGCTGGGCGCTGCGTCGGCAACGAGCCGGGAGCGGAATACCTGCTGCATCTCGCTGAACCCGTCGAATCCGAAACTGTTCGCGAAGCGGATGATGCTTGAAGGCTGGACTCCGATCTTCTCGGCCAGCGCCGCGACCGTATCCAGCGCCACTTCGTTGGGGTGCTGGATCGCGAACTCGCCGATCCGCCGCAGGCGGTCGGACAACTCGGGATGGCGGCGCGCGATCCGGCCGCGCAGGTCTTCGTAGGACTGAAGTGCAGGCATCGAACGCTCTTGGCACAGGTGGAACGAAAATTCGACTTTACAGTAGAAATAGAATATGTATTCTATCGGCGAAACACAATAGAATAATAATTCCAAGTGAGGCACGCGTGAGTCAGACCGCACGAATTGGCTTCATCGGCGTCGGCATGATGGGGCACGGAATGGCGAAGAACCTTGTCGAGAAAGGCTTCGCGACCGTCGTGCTCGGCAACCGGAATCGCATACCCGTCGACGATCTCGTCAAGCGTGGCGCCGTCGAGGGGCGCAACCCGGCGGACGTCGCGGCCAGAAGCGACATCGTCTTCCTGTGTGTCACGGGCTCGCCGCAGGTCGAGGCGATCGTGTACGGCCCAGACGGACTTCTGTCTGCGGCGCGCAAGGGGCTCATCGTCGTCGATTGTTCGACCAGCGAGATGGAATCGTCGGAACGGATACGCGACGCCTTCGTCCAGGTTGGTACGGCGTTCGCGGATGCACCGTTGGCGCGGACGCCAAAGGAGGCGGAAGAGGGCAGGCTCAATTCGATGGTCGGTGCGGACGAGGTGACGTTTGCCGCGATCCGCCCGGCGCTCGCGACTTTCTGCGAAAACATATTCCATGTCGGCGGGCCGGGCGCCGGGCACAAGACGAAGCTGATCTACAACTTCATCGCGATGGGGCATGCCGCCCTGATCGCCGAAGCGCTTGTCGCTGGCGCCAGATCCGGCGTCGATCTCGAGAACTTCGCGAAGGTAGTTGCCGGTGGCGGTGCCAACAGCGGGATCTTCCAGCTGATCGTTCCGAAGGCGCTTGCCGGCGACTATGGCGGCCTCCAGTTCGGTCTGGGTCTCGCGCAGAAGGACCTCCGTTACTACACGCACATGACCGAAGCGCTGAACCTGCCCAGCATGATGGGCGAGGCGGTGCATCAGGCGTTCGTTCAGGCATCGGCGCTCGGCTTCGCGTCGAAGTTCGTTCCGTCGCTGATCGAGGCCCAGGAGAAGATCACCGGCGTAAAGATACGGAAGCCGTGACCGACAACCATTCCGACCCGACAACCGAAAATGCGGCGAATGCCGCGACAGGACAGGAGGAACGCATGATTAAGAACAGGGACGTATCGCGGCGCCGGCTTCTGAAGGGAAGCGCAATGGCGGCGGCCTTGGCCGGGACGGGGACCTTCTTCGGGCCGTGGACGCACACGCGCGTTCTGGCGCAAGGCCAGAAGAAGCCGATCAAGATCGGCTTTACCTGCGATGCAAGCGGCCAGTACGGCGATAGCGGCCAGGACGACCTGCGCGGATGCCGCATGGCGATCGATGAGTTCAACGCCAAGGGCGGCGTGCTCGGCCGCAAGGTCGAATGGATCACGGCCGATACGGAGACGAATCCCGCGACCGGAAGCCGCATCGCCGAACGCTTCATCACGCGCGATGAATGCGGATTCCTCGTCGGTGCCGTTCATTCGGGGGTCGCCAACGCGATCACCCAGGTCGCCGCCAAGTACGGCACGATCTATCTCAACACGAATTCGAGCGCGCCGAGCGAAGCGGGCGAGAACTGCAACAGGATCAAGTTCGTCTGGGACGGCAACGGCAGCAACTTCGCGACGGCGACCGTTCGGGCTGCCATCAACTCGGTCGGCAAGAACTGGATGCTGCTGACCAACGACTATGTCTGGGGCCATTCGACGTCGAATGCAACGAAGGCGCTGGTCGAGGCGGCCGGCGGCAAGATCATTGACAACCTGCTGGTGCCCCAGAATACGCGCGACTTCACGGCCTATCTCCTCAAGATCCAGCAGGCGAAGCCGGACGTGGTCGCGGCCGCCATCGGCGGTGACGACATCAAGGCGCTGCGTACGCAGGTCGCCCAGCTCAAGCTCGACGGCAAACCCGCCTGGATCAACAACCAGCAGGATTGGCCGGACGTGTGGGGCGCTGGTGCGGACAGCCTTTTCGGCGTCTTCGGCACGACCTGGTATCACAAGCTTCCGCTGCCCGGCGTCGCCGACTTCGTCAAGAAGTGGCAGGTCGCGAACGCGAATGGCCCGATCCCGGTACCGGGGAACGTGTCCTACAACGGCTACATGGCGACGCGTGAACTCCTGCGCGCGATCGAGCGTGCCGGTGGTACCAACAACATCAAGGTGATCAAGGAACTCGAGAATCTGAAGGTCTCGGCGGCCGATCGCATGCAGCACTTCGATGCCTACATGGATCCGGTCACCCACCAGATGCAGCAGACGATCTATCTGGCGCGGCGGAACATGAAGCCGTCTGATCCGTCCGATCTTTACGAAGTTATCAGCTGGATTGACGCCAAGGCAGCCGCCGACACGGCCGCGGCAGGAAAGTGCAAGCTTGCAGCCTACGACCAGGTTCCGACTTTCGAACTTTAGGTCTGCCTCCCGAGGGCCCGGATGCGAATTCGCATCCGGGCCCGTTCATGTTCCATCGGAATCTATCTTGTTGAATCTGCTGCCTCATATCCTCAACGGCATCACGCTTGGTTTGCTGTTCGCGCTGATTGCCCTTGGCTTCATGCTCATTGTCGGATTGATGGAGCAGATCAATCTTGCGCACGGGTCGCTGTTTGCGCTCGGGGCCTATCTGGCGTTCGTCATTGTGTCGGGGCGACTTCCCGTGCCGGTCGAATGGGTTCGCGACTGGCTGCTCGTCCCTCTCGCCTGGCGCTATGTCGCAGCACTCGTCGTTGCCCCACTGCTGACGGCGCTGGCGGGCATGGCGCTGGAGCTATGCGTGCGCCGTACCTATGGCAAAGACCCTCTCTACGGGCTTCTGCTGACATTCGGTGCCGCAATGGTGATCGAAGAACTCATCCGTCTTGTCTGGGGAACGAGGGACTATGTCTTGCCGGTACCACCGTCGATCAGCGGCGGCATGATCTTCTGGGATTTGATCTGGTCCACCTACCGCTTCTACGCGGCGGCGTTTTCCATCGGCGCGATCGCGCTGGTCTGGCTGTTCATCGAGCGCACGCCGTATGGCGCCATCATCAAGGCAGGCGCGCACGACAGCGAGATCGTTCGGGCACTAGGAATTGATCTGACCCGGCTGCGACTATATGTGTTTGCCTTCGGCACGCTGCTGGCTGCACTTGCCGGAATCATCGTGGCGCCGATCTGGGGCATCCGCCCGCATATGGGGGTCGATGCCGTCGTGCCGGCGTTCCTGATCATCGTGCTCGGCGGCGTCGGAAGTTTCTGGGGTGCGGTCGCTGCAGGCATCCTTGTCGGCATGGTTGTCGGCGTAAGTGGTGCCTACGCGTCGGAATGGTCCCTCCTGTCGATGTACATCCTGCTGATCGCGGTCGTTACGTTCCGGGCCCGCGGCCTGTCGGGCAAGAAGAGCCTACTCGAGGCATGACGATGGCGCGCCAAGGTTCCGATGCGACGCGGCTTGTCACGCCCGCCATGCTTGTCGTGGTGGGGGCAATGGCAAGCCTGCCGATGTGGATCGGGCAGGTTGGGCTCTATCCCTATATCGGGATCGAGATCGTCATATGGGCGATCTACGCGCTCTCCTTCAATCTTCTGCTCGGATATACCGGTCTGCCGTCGTTCGGGCACGGAGCCTATTTCGGGATCGGCGCCTATGCGTTCGGCCTGTTCCAGCAGAACGTGATGCCCGGCCTGTGGCCGTGCCTTGCAGCCGCCGCCGGAGCGGCGGCGATCGCCGGCCTACTGGTCGCCGCGTTCATTTCCCACCGACGCGGCATCTACTACGCGTTCATGACGATCGCGTTCGGCCAGGTCTTCTGGGTCGTCGCGATCAAGTCGCATGCGATCACGGGCGGCGAGGATGGGCTTCTGCGCATTCTGCGGGCACCGGCGGACTTTGGTGTCGTCGCATTCGATCTTCGCGACAATGTCGCGCTCTACTACTTCGTGCTGGCGGTTTTTGCGGTGGTTCTGGTCGGACTGTGGCGTCTCGTCAATTCGCCCTATGGCCGGGTACTCCAGGCGGTTAAGCAGAACGAAACGCGTGCCGCATTCATCGGCTACAATGTCTGGCTCTACAAGTTCTCCGTTTTCGTGCTTTCGGCCGGGCTTTCCGGGCTTGCCGGCGGGCTTTTCGCCATGGCACAGACATCGGCATTCCCCGACGTGATGAGCCTTCACTATTCCGGCTATGTCGTGATGATGACCCTGATCGGCGGCGGTCTGGTCAGCTTCTGGGGACCGGTCATCGGAGCGGCCCTGTTTCTGCTGGCGCGCGACGCGATCGGCGCCGTAACGACCGCCTGGA
This sequence comes from Tagaea sp., assembly GCA_965279525.1. Classification (GTDB taxonomy): domain Bacteria; phylum Pseudomonadota; class Alphaproteobacteria; order CACIAM-22H2; family CACIAM-22H2; genus Tagaea. Next base: position 107,662 of record CBDIIB010000004.1, read on the forward strand.
TGCTGTGGTTCGGCCTGCTCTTCATGCTTGTCGTCCTCTTCAAGCCAGAGGGAATAGCCGGCTGGTGGCAGGATTTCCGTCGCGATGGCGCCGGGCGCATGCCGGGTCTTGCACGCCTTCGCATGCTGTTCGGGGGCTGAACCGATGGCGCTGTTCGAAGCCGAGAACCTTCAGATGCGCTTCGGCGACCGGACGGTGCTCGAGAACGTCACACTGAGCTTCGGTACAGGAAAGCTATACGGCATCATGGGACCAAATGGGGCAGGAAAGACGACCTGCTTCAACGTCCTGACCGGCCGCTATCGGCCGACGCGCGGGCGCGTTCGGATTGACGGCGAGGACATTACCGGCTTGCCGCCGCACCTGATCGCGCGCAAGGGCGTTTCACGCTCGTTCCAAATCATGAATCTGTTCAATGACTTCTCGGCGCGCGACAACGTGATGACGGCACTCCCGGCAATGCGAGCTCGCGGCTTCGAAACATGCCGCGCTGTCGCTTCCGACACACGGCTTGCCGACGAAGCCGAGGCCATCCTCGCGCGCGTCGGCCTTGCGGGAAAAGGCGACGTCCGGGCTCAGAGCCTTTCCTATGGCGACCGACGTGCGCTGGAGATTGGCGTGGCGCTGGCGGCGGCACCCCGCGTCCTGTTCCTCGACGAGCCGACATCGGGTCTCGGCAGCGACGGGACGGCACGCCTTGCCGGACTGATCGAAACCTTGAAGGGCCAGCTCACCATCGTTGTGATCGAGCACGACATGCCGTTCCTGTTTGGCCTAGCCGACGAGATTTCCGTTATCCACTGGGGGCAGGTGATCGCGCGGGGCACACCCGACGAACTGCGCGCCAACGACTGGGTCCGGCGCTCCAATCTCGGCAAGCTCCAATGATCCTCGATCTGGCCGACATCCGGACCTATTACGGAGAGACGCAGGCGCTGTTCGACGTATCGCTGTCGATCGGAACGGGCGAGGTCGTTGCGCTGCTCGGACCCAATGGAGCCGGCAAGACGACCACGCTTCGCTCGATCCTCGGCCTGACGCGACCGCGTGCCGGTCGTATCCGTTTCGACGGGGTAGACGTGACGGCGTGGCCGACGCACCGAATCGCCCAAGCGGGTGTCGGTTGGGTGCCAGATGATCGGCGCCTCTGCCCGACGCTGACCGTCGCGCGGAACCTTTCGATTGCCCGCAAGAGCACGCGGTTCCGCGGCTGGTCCGTTAAGGAAGTGTGCGGGATATTTTCGCCACTCGAATACCTGATGGAGCGAGAAGCCGAGAACCTCTCAGGCGGCGAAATGCAGATGGTCGCCATCGCGCGTGCGCTCCTCGGGTCGCCGGGACTTGTGCTGTTCGACGAGCCGAGCCAGGGGCTTGCACCCAAGATCGTGCAGGATGTTCTGTCGACGATCCTGCATCTGAAGGAAGAGGGGATTTCCGTGCTTGTCGTCGAGCAGAATGCGGAGGCGGCACTGAGCGTTGCCGACCGCGCCTATATCCTCGATCTCGGGCGCGTCGTCTGGTCGGGTCCGGCGGCGCAGCTGCGCGAGGATCCGGCGTTGCGACGTCGACTGCTGGGAGCCTGATATGGCCGATCCGCTGCTGAAGCTTGATAGCCTCGAGAAGACCTATTCGCGCGGATTTCTCCGGCGGACGACGACATTTTCGCTGTCGGCGGATCTTTCGCTTGCTGGACGCCAGATCGTCGGCGTCGTCGGCCCGAACGGGGCGGGAAAGACGACGCTGTTCGAGATGATGACCGGCAGCAACCGGCCGACCGCCGGGCGAGTGCTGGTCGCTGGACGGGACATCCACCGCGTCCGCTACCGTGAACGCGACCGGCTGGCGGTCCACTATCACCAGTCCTATCAGGTGCGGAGATTCGCGCGGCGCCTGCCGAATTTCATGCTCGACCCGGCCGGGTCCAACTATCCGCTCGTCCACCTCTTCGACGAGCCGCAGTTCAATACGCAGGACGGCTATATCGGCTTCATGCTCGACTTCTTCCGCACGCTGCGCGACGAAGGTCGTCTCGTCGTCATCTGCCTCCATCCGACGGCCCGCTACCATCTCGAGATCCTGCGCGAGATATGTGCTGGATTCCTTCTCGTGTCGGGCGGCACGGTTGCGTCGTTCCGGGACTTTTCCGCACTGATCGACGATCCTCGGGCACGCCAGTATCTCGGCAGCGAGATGACACGACAGGCCGAGGCTGTCGCATGAGCGGATTTGGGAACGGGCAGGTGGCGCTGGTCACCGGAGCAGCCGGCACGATGGGGCTCGCGTGCGCCCGGATGCTCGTCGATGAAGGCTATGTCGTCGCAATGGCCGATATCGATGCGGCCAGGGTCGACACGCTTGCGGCGTCGCTTGGCGGGAATGCCCGGGGATTCGCTTTCGACGTATCTGACCCGATCGCCGTCGAAGCCGCTTTCGTCGGGATCGAGACGAAGCTCGGGCCTGTCGCGGTGCTTGTGAACAACGCTGGCATCCTTTCGAACAACAAGGCGGCCGAGACGTCGCCCGCCGAATGGCGCCGTGTCATGTCGATCAATCTCGACGGCGCCTTCTGGCTATCACGGCTCGCTTTGCCTGGAATGAAGGCGCGTCGTGGCGGGCGCATCGTCAATACCTGCTCGCTTGCGATGAAGTCGGGCGGATTGACGGCCGGAACAGCTTACACGACGTCGAAGGGCGCCCTGCAGGCATTGACCTTCTCGCTCGCGCGGGAAAGCGCAGCGCACGGCGTGACCGTGAACGGCGTGGCGCCGGCCTATGTCCGGACGCCGATGGTGACGGAACAACTGGACGAATCGCAGCGCCAAGCATTGCTCAGGCAGATCCCTGTCGGCCGCTTCTGCGAGCCGGAGGAGTTCGCCCACTGTATCCGGTTCTTCCTTTCGCCGTTGAGCGGGTTCATAACCGGCGAGATACTGGACCTGAACGGCGGACTGCACTTCGACTGAGGAAGACGATGGCAACGCGGAAAAAACCGGCGGCACGCGGCCGGATCACGCCGAATGTCGATTTCACGGCCGAGCTTCGCCGGATATTCGATCTGACTGGAGACGTGGCACTGCTGCCCGGCGGCTATGGCGGGCTGGGCGAGGCGATTGCCTGGGGTCTCGCCATGCGTGGCGCGACCGTCGTCATCGCAGGCAGGGACCGGGCGAAGGCGGAGAAGCTTGCGCAAGCGCTTCGTGCGGCAGGTCACGACGCCTATGGCATAAAGATGGACGTGAACCGGATTTCCGATATTCGCAACTCGATCGCGCGTGTTGCCCGACGTTTCGGACATATCGACATACTGGTGAATTGCGTCGGCATCCAAATCGAGGAAAGTCTGGCAGACGTCACCGAGAAAGCATTTGACGCGGTTTACCGCACGAACCTGAAGGCGGCGATGTTCATCGCCCAGTCGGTGGCCAAGCACCAGATCGCCAGCGAGCGAGGTGGCAGGCAAATTCATCTGCTGTCGGTCCGATCCCAGCTCGGAATTCGCGGGCGCGGCTACTCGGCCTACTGTGCCACCAAGGGCGGCCTAGTCATGCTGGTGAAGCAACATGCCATGGAGCTGGCGCCTCACGGGATCACCGTCAACGGCATCGCGCCGACATTCGTCTATACGGACCTGATCCGGCACGTCATGCAGAATCCAAAGTTTCATCGCGCGCTAATCGAGCGAATCCCGCTCGGGCGGCTCGCCAATCCCAAGGATGTCGTCGGGCCGGCGATTTTCTTTGCCTCTCCCGCATCCAGCTTCGTAACTGGTCAGATTGTCTATGTCGATGGTGGCATTACCGCCAGTCAATGACCGTGACGGCAGTGGCGGTACGACACGCAGCGATAACGTTGATCTACCCTTTCATATCGTACGTTCCGGTACAAACCGGGTCTGTGGTTGCCATCCCAGTTGACGGTCAATAGGATAAAACTCGACCGTTGACGTCACGTGCTCTCTATCAGGACGACCCGACGGTTGAAAAAGTACGCACGCGAAAAGCGAAGCGTAAAAATCTCGGGAGGAATGCATGAAATCCACCATGCTGTGGCTTGCTGCCGGTGTTGTGGCCGGGGCATTGCATTTGGGGGCAACGCCGCCGGCGCAGGCCCAGGGACTTCCCCGGGATATTCCCCGGAAAGAGCTTCTGATCCTTGAAAATCCGGAAGGTACGGTAAAGAACGCCGGGTGGTTCAACATCTGGGCGATCAACGCGAACAGCCAGTCGAATGGCCTGCAGCAGGCCGCACTCGATACCCTCTGGTACATCGATCCCGACAAGGGCATTGACGGCGTCTGGGACAACTCGCTCGCCGCTGACAAGCCCGCGTACAACGCCAATTTCACCGAAATGCGCGTCAAGCTCCGGCGCGGAATCTTCTGGAGCGACGGCGTCGAGTTCTCGTCTGCTGACGTGAAGTTCACGGTCGAGATGATGATCAAGACGCCCGGGATGCGGTGGAGTGCCGCCCTGTCGAACTCGGTTGCGTCGGTCGAAGCCCCCGATGCGGAGACCCTGATCTTTAAGCTGAAGCAGCCCAATTCGCGCTTCCACGCGCTGTTCACTGTGCGTTGGAACGCGATCTGGATCGCGCCGAAGCATGTCTTCGAGAAGGTCGCCGACCCGAACAAATTCGCATTCGAGAAGCCGATTTCGCTTTCGGCCTACGTGCTGCACAGCCACGACCCGGACGGTAAATGGTACATCTGGCAGCGGCGGGAAGACTGGCAGCGGACGTCGCTCGGCCGCTTTGGCCAGCCGGCACCGCGCTATCTTGCATATGTCGATCCGGGCCCGCCGGACAAGCGCGTGATCGCGCAGATGAACAAGGAACTCGACGTCGTCCACGATATCACGCCCGAAGGCATGTTCACGCTCGCGCGGCAGAACCCGACTTCGAAATCCTGGTTCAAGGGATTTCCGTTCGGGCATCCCGATCCGACATTGCCGTCCGCGATCTTCAACACCCAGCTCGACATGTTCAAGAACCGGGATGTCCGCTGGGCGCTGACGCTGCTGGTCGACATCAAGGCCGTCGCGATGGCGTCCTATCGCGGTGCCGCGACGATCTCGCCGATTCATGTGCCGCCGACCGGGCGTCACCCGGAATTCTACCACGAGCCGATGCAGGACTGGCTGGCAAACTTCGAGATCGATACCGGCAAGCGCAAGATCAAGCCCTATGATCGGACGATGGCCAAGCAGATCGCGGACAGCCTGCGTCCGTCGATGGGAAACCAGATCCCGTCCGATCCGGCAGAGGTCGCACGCGCGTTTGGCACGGGTTGGTGGAAGCCCGACCAGGCGGCCGCGACCGAACTGCTCGAGCGGGCAGGGTTCCGCAAGCAGGGCAACAACTGGCTGAAGCCCGACGGCACGCCGTTCACGATCCGGGTCGTCGTGGAAGGCGATGCACGCCCGATCATGACGCGCGCCGGCTCGATGATCGCCCAGTCTTGGCGCCAGTTCGGCATCGACGCCAAGGTCGACGTCGCGCAGGGCACGTTGCTGACGCGCCGCGCCGCAGGCGACTTCGACGTCATCCTGAGCTGGAGCGTCGAGACCTGGGGCGGGCATCAGGACCTGTCCTTCTTCATGGACAGCTGGCACTCGGCATTCGTCGCCGAGCCGGGCAAGCCCCAGCCGTCGCGCAACTGGCAACGGTGGTCGCATCCGGAACTCGACAAGCTGATCGAGACGATCCGGACGATTGACTTCGACGACCCGAAGGGCATCGAGCTTGGCAAGGAGTTCGTCAAGCTCGCGATCCGCGAAATGCCGGTCATTCCGCTTATGTCGTACAACGTGTTCACGGTGGCCGACGAGACCTATTGGACCGGTTTCCCGACGGCCGAGAACCCGTATGCCAACCCAGTCACGAACTGGGGCAACTCCCGCTACATGTTCGTGAAGATCAAGCCCAAGGACTGAGCGAGTTCTGTTGACGCGGGCGGGCCGGCGCTTCGGCGCCGGCCCGCACCGATGCGAGCGGACGGGTACTTCGATTCATGCGTGTCTACGCAAGATACTTTTTCAGTCGGTTTCTCCAGTTCCTGCTTGTCGTGTTCATCGGCGTCAATCTCGCCTATGTCATCACGCACGCGACGCCGATCGATCCGATCGAGCACACGGTCTCGGTCGCGACGGCGTTCGGTCATACCGCACCGGAAGCCGTTGCGGCGATGCGCGAGTCGCTGCGGGAACTCTACGGGCTGACGGGCACGCCGCTGGAGCAGTACGTCAATTTCTGGCGCCGGGTCCTCGTCGCCGATTTCGGGCCGTCGCTTTCGGCCTTTCCAACACCGGTTTCCACTCTCATCGGCCGTGCGACTCCCTGGACCGTCGGACTGCTCGGTGTCGCGACCGTCCTGACATGGTGCATCGGAAATCTGCTTGGCGGGCTCGCCGGCTACTACCGCCGGAACCGTCTGTTGAAGGCGTTCGGGATCATCGCCATGGGACTCCACCCGATGCCTTACTACATCGCGGCGATCCTCCTGCTCATCGTCTTCGGGTTCGTCTGGCCGATCTTTCCGATCACCGGCGGCTCGCAGATGAACCTCGCCCAGGGATGGACATTCGACTATGCGCTGTCGGTGGCGCGGCACTCGGTGCTGCCGCTGCTCTCGCTGGTCCTCGTCGGACTCGGCGGCTGGTTCGTCGGGATGCGCAGCCTAGTTTCGAACATCGTCACCGAAGACTACGTCATCTACGCCGAGCTTGCCGGCGTCGACCGCCAGCGGATACTTACATCGTACATCATGCGCAACGCCATCGCGCCGCAGGTCACGGGCCTTGCGATTTCGCTCGGCCACGTCTTTTCGGGTGCGCTGATTACCGAGCGCGTATTCGGGTATCCGGGAATCGGGTCGCTGCTGGTGGATGGCGTGAATGCCGGCGACTACAGCCTTGTGCTCGGCGTGACGACTGTTTCGATCCTTGGCGTGTCCATCGCCGTGTTCGTGATCGACCTCATCTACCCGTTGATCGATCCCCGTGTGACGGTGACCTGAGAAATGCTCGTCATCATCCGCGACCTGCTGCGCCACAACGGCGATTTCCTCGCGGGCATCCTGCTAACGGGGTTCGTCGTCCTGATGGCGTTGCTTTCGTTCGTCTCGCCGTATCATCCTCTCGACCAGTTCGTGGCACCGCTCGACGTTCCGCCATCAGCCGGCCACTGGTTCGGCACCACGTCGCGTGGCCAGGATCTGTTCTGGCTTCTTGCCTATTCGATCCGCAACACGCTGGCCTTCGGCATTCTCGTGGCGATCATCAGCCGCGTGCTGTCGCTTTCGATCGGCCTTCTCGCGGGTTATCGCGGTGGCTGGGTCGATCGGATTTTGATGTCTATAAACGATACCTTTATCGTGATCCCGCTGTTCCCGATCCTCGTCCTCTTCTACTTCGTCATGCGCGACAACATGTCGTGGGTCCTGCTGGCCATCCTCACGGCGTTTCTCGGCTGGTCGTACGACGCGCGGCTGATTCGTTCGGTGGCACTCAGTCTCAGGAACCGGGAGTTCACGCAGACCGCCATTTTTTCAGGAATGAACACGCGCGAAATCCTCGCCCGGGAGCATTTGCCCTTCGTGCTTCCGATCGTGTTCTCGACGACGCTCAACAACATGAATTGGTCGATCGGCCTCGAAGTGACATTGGCGGTGCTGGGGTTCACCGACATCAACCGGCCTAGTGTCGGCGGGATGATCTATTGGGCAAACCAGCACAGTGCGGTGGTTTCCGGAATCTGGTGGTGGATCGCTTTTCCCGTCGGTCTGGTCGTGATGCTGTTCATCGGGCTCTACCTGCTGGCGGTGTCAATGAACGAGTACATCGATCCGCGTTCCCGCCTCGATCGCATGGGGGGGCAGGGCAAGTGAATACGAGCATCGATGCCGCCCGACCGGCGGCCGACGGCGCTCCAGGTCCGGTCGTGTCGGTACGCGACCTGCGCGCCTGGTACCGGCTATCGATGTTCGGCGTGGCGCGCGAGGTCAAGGCGGTCGACGGCGTCAGTTTCGAGATCCGGAATGACGAGATCTACGGGCTTGCGGGGGAGTCGAGTTCGGGAAAATCGACGCTCGTCAAGACGATCGCCGGCGCGATCCGGCCGCCGCTGGAGATCGTCGGGGGCGAGATCGCCTTCAGTTTCATGGCGGGTACGGACGGACTCCACCGGGCATCGCGGGAGACGGCCGCACAGGTGCGCTGGCGGCATCTTTCCTACGTGATGCAGGGCTCGATGAGCGTCCTCAATCCGGTGCGCCGTGTCCGGGCGTCCTTCGTGGACTTCGCGTTCCGCCACATGGGGCTAGACGGAGCCGGATTCGATGCGGCTGTCGTCGCCCATCTTGAACGCGTTAACCTCGGCGCGTCGGTGCTCGACGCATATCCGCATGAATTGTCGGGTGGCATGCGCCAGCGCGTCACGATCGCGCTGGCAACCATCTGCCGGCCGAAGTTCGTGATTGCCGACGAACCGACGACGGCGCTTGACGTCGTCGTGCAGAAGGATGTCCTCGGCATGTTCCGGGGGATCCAACGGGAAATGGGATCGTCTGTCCTGTTCGTCACGCACGACATGGGTGTCCACGCCCATCTGACCGACCGTTTGGGCATAATGTATGCAGGCCGGCTCGTCGAGGAGGCTCGGACCGCCGACCTGTTCGCGCGCCCCCGGCATCCATACACCCGGCATCTGATCGAATCTCTGCCCCGGATCGGTGACGACAAGCCACGGCGAGGGCTTGAGGGCGCACCACCGAGCCTGGCGGATCCGCCGGACGGGTGCCGGTTCCACCCACGCTGCAGCTTTGCAACGGATCGTTGCCGCCGCGAGGTTCCGCAGATGACCGTGGTCGCACCGGACCATCGCGTCGCGTGCTTCGAGCGCGACCGGGTCGAGGCGGCGCAATGACGGCGGCACTCCTTGAACTGGACGCGGTCTCGAAGACCTTCAGCCGGGGCGGCATCCTGTCCCGCGAGCGGATCGAGGCCGTCATCGACGTGAATTTCCGCCTCGACGGGGAGCGGGCGGAGATATTCTCGATCATCGGTGAGTCGGGGTCGGGAAAGTCGACGATCGCCCGAATGATCCTGGCGCTCCAGTCACCGACGTCTGGGCGTGTCAAGTTCAGGGGCAGGGATCTATCCGAGATCCGGACAAAGGACGAGCGCCAGAACTTCATGGCGTCTGTCCAGCCCGTATTCCAGAACCCGTTCGAGGCCTTCAATCCTCTGAAGCAGCTGGACCGCTATTTGTTCATGACCTGTCGACGCTTCACAGGCGTTCGCGACGAAGGCGCAGTCCACGCCGCGGCGGATGCGGCGCTCCGGCAGGTCGGGCTGTCGCTTGCCGAGGTACGCGGTCGTTATCCCCACGAACTTTCGGGCGGCCAGCTCCAGCGCGTGGCGATTGCCCGGGCGCTGGCGTCGAAGCCGTCCCTGCTGGTGGCGGACGAGCCGGTCTCGATGGTTGACGCATCGCTACGGGCGTCGATCGTCGCGCTCTTCTGCAAGCTGCGGGACGAGTTGGGACTTTCGATCGTCTACATCACGCATGATCTGGCGACTGCCTACTCCATCTCCGACCGCATCGTCATCATGCAGAAGGGCCGGATCGTGGAAAGCGGCGAAGCGCGGAGCGTGCTTGCCGATCCGAAGCACCCGTACTCGCGCAAGCTCAAGGACTCGGTTCTGGAGCCGCTTGCGCCCGGCGACACCCCGATGTTCGCCCGCTGAATTTTCGTGCATTCCAACAAACGAGACAGGAACTCGCCATGAGAAACGCCAACGTACTTCTCGACCGGAACTTCTCCATCGGCCGTACGGATCGCCGTCTCTTTGGTGCCTTCGTCGAGCATCTCGGGCGCTGCGTCTACGGCGGAATATTCGAACCGGGCCACAAGACTGCCGACAAGAGAGGATTTCGAGGCGACGTCCTCGCGCTTGTCCGTGAGCTCGGCCCCACGATCATGCGGTATCCAGGCGGCAACTTTGTCTCGGGCTACAACTGGGAAGATGGGGTCGGGCCTGTCAAAGAACGGCCGGCACGGCTCGATCTCGCGTGGTTCTCGACCGAGCCGAACAGTTTCGGAACGAACGAGTTCATGGACTGGTGCGTGGCCGCGGGCATAGAGCCGATGCTGGCCGTCAATCTCGGGACACGCGGGGGCGACGCGGCCCGAAATCTGGTCGAGTACTGCAACCACCCCGGAGGTACCTACTATTCCGATCTCCGGAAGAAGCATGGCTGGGAGAAGCCGCACGACATCAAGTTCTGGTGTCTGGGCAACGAGATGGACGGTCCATGGCAAATGGAGACGAAGACCGGCCGCCAGTACGGAGCTGTCGCACGCGAAGCGGCCAAGATGATGCGGTGGATCGATCCGTCCCTTGAACTCGCGGCCTGCGGATCGTCGGCGCGCTCGATGCCGACTTATGGCCAGTGGGAAGAAGAAGTACTCGAGGAGACCTTCGAGCAGGTCGATTTCATTTCCCTGCACACCTATCTAAACAACTACAACGGAGATACTGCGGCCTTCCTCGCCTGTCCGGACTTGATGGACAACTTCATCGACGAAGTCGTGGCGATCGCAGATTCGGTCGCCGCCAAGCGGCGTTCGACGAAGCGCGTCATGCTCGCCTTCGACGAATGGAACGTCTGGTATCGCACGCGCCGGCCGCGCGCCAACCGCATCAAGCCGGGTTGGCCGGTCGCCCCGCCGATCCTCGAGGAGATCTACAACATGTCCGATGCGCTCGCTTTCGGCGGTGCGTGCATCTCTCTCCTAAATCACGCGGATCGCGTAAAGACGGCATGCCTTGCCCAGCTTGTGAACGTGATCGCGCCCATCATGACCGAGACTGGCGGCCCGGCCTGGCGCCAGACGATCTTCCATCCGTTTGCGCAGATGAGCCGGTATGGGCGCGGCGACGTTCTCCGGACGAAGATCGAAAGCGATACCTACGATGCCTCGTACTATGATCCTCGCGGTGACCAGGATCTCTACTTCCCGATCAAGAACACGCCTTACCTCAAGCTCGCGGCAGTCGCGGGCGAGGACGGGAAATCGTTGTCTTTGTTCGCATTGAACCGCGATCTTTCCGGCGAGCTACGGGTGAGAGTCGATGCCCGGGGATTCCATGGGCTCAAGGTGGTGTCGGCCGAGGAGTTGCGGCATGATCGGCTCGACGCGGTGAACTCCAAGAATGATCCGGAATGCGTATCGCCTGTGCCTCTGGAGGGAATTTCAGTCGCGGACGGCATCGTGAACATGACCCTGAAACCGGCTTCGTGGAATGTCATCCGGCTCCAATCGACGAAATAGAACGCCCCCCGCGGCGTCCAGATCCGGCACGCGCCGATCGGCAGCCGGGAAAGCCGTGGGTTTGGCAGAGCGTCCGCTTGCACACAGTTTTCTTGCTGTGGACCCTGCGCGGCAGTTCGCGGTCATACGTGGGCTTGCGTCGCCTGTGCGGATCCGGATTCTCCAGCTACTTCGCCGCACTGGACCACTGAATGTGAACCAGATCGCCGAGGCGCTCGGACTTCCGCAGTCGACTGTCGCGACGAACGTGCAGATTCTTACGGAAGCAGAACTTATCGAGACGTCGCTAGGAAAGGCGAGCAAGGGCCAGCAGAAGATATGCTGGGCAAGGTTCGACGAGATCGTCATCCAGCTTGCGCCTGATCCGCCAAATCGCGAGACGAATCTGGTCGAGGTCGAGATGCCGCTTGGCCTTTACACCAACTGCGAGGTGTCGGCGCCTTGTGGCATGTGTTCGACGGACCGGATCATGGGCGTACTCGATGTTCCGAGCCTCTTCCTTGATCCGGTACGCGTCCAGGCCGCGCTGATCTGGTTTGGCCGGGGATTCGTCGAGTACAAATTTCCGAACAATGCAAAACTTGTGAACCGGGGGGTCGAAGCGCTGGAGTTCGAGCTGGAGCTTTCGTCCGAGGTTCCTGGAACGAACAAGGATTGGCCGTCCGACATCTCCGTGTGGGTCAACGATGTTCCGGTGGGGATCTGGACCGCCCCCGGCGACTATGGAGATCGTCGTGGCCGATTTACGCCGCGGTGGTGGAAGCTCGAGGGTTCGCAATACGGGGACCTGACGACATGGAGGATCGGGGTGGATGGCACCTCGATCAACGGCAAGCGCGTTTCGAATGTCGGCCTGTCGAAGCTCGGTCTGCCCGATCATCACTCCATTCGCCTGCGCATCGGTATCGACGACAAGGCTAAGCGGCCCGGCGGGGTAAACATATTCGGCAAGGGATTCGGAAATCATGGTCGCGACATTGTCATGCGACTTCGACTGTCGCCGCGCCATCTGTCGCCGGCGTAGGTCGGCTCGAAACAAGGAAACGACGCGGCCAACGGCTACGTCATGACAGTACGGAGGAGCAATCGTGGCATCGATCTACACACGTTACACCGGAATGTTTCCGATCGCCCCGACGCCATTCCACGACAACGGGGACCTTGATCTCGACGGCCAGCGCCGCGTGCTGGACTGCATGATTGACCAAGGTGTTGACGGTATCTGCATCCTTGCGAATTACTCCGAGCAATTCCTGCTGACGGATCACGAGCGCGATACGCTACTGGATATCTGCCTCTCGCACGTCGCCGACCGCGTTCCGGTCATCGTCACCACCAGCCATTTCAGCACACGGATCGCCGCCGAGCGGAGCCGCAAGGCGGCCAAAGCCGGCGCGAAGATGCTGATGCTGATGCCGCCCTATCACGGGACCGCACTGCGTGCCGACGAGGCCGGCATCCTTGAGCACTTTGCCGCAGTCGCCGAGGCAAGCGGCCTGCCGATCATGGTGCAGGATGCGCCGCTGAGCGGCGTCACGATGTCGGCATCCTTCCTCGCGCGGATGGCCAAGGAAATTCCGAGCGTCTGTTATTTCAAGATCGAGGTGCCGTTTGCCGCCGACAAACTGCGTAGCATGATCGAGCTTGGCGGCAAGGGTATCGTCGGGCCGTTCGACGGTGAAGAATCGATAACGCTGATGGCGGACCTCGAAGCCGGTGCAACCGGTACGATGGCGAGCGCGCTGCTGCCCGATCTGATCCGCCCGGTCGTCGTCGATTTCCTCGCCGGCCGCAGGAAGGACGCGTATGACGCCTATTCGCGGATACTGCCTCTGATCAACTACGAAAACCGGCAGTGCGGCTTGCGCGCGACCAAAGTGGCGATGAAGGAGGGCAAGGTGATCAAGAGCGATGCCGTTCGCCATCCTCTAAAGGCGCTCCATCCAGCAACTCGCGCCGGTCTGCTCGACATTGCTGGCCCTCTCAAACCGATGGCCCTCCGTTGGGGGCATAGCTGATTTCCATTGCTCTTGATTTCCATCCATTTCCCTTCGTTGCCGAAGTTCATGGAAACTGTCATTCAAATCATTGAATAACCGGAAGTCTGGGGGACGCAGGTTCGAATTCTGCCGCTCCGCCCATCAAAGAAGCCCGCCGACCGGAACTCCGGTCGGCGGGCTCGTCATTTCGAGGTGTACTGTCGGATCACGCCAGAAAAATGCGCCGGGCAGTTCGGCCCGGCGCATCGAAACAAGTCGTTGCGCCAGGCATCGCCGATCTGCCGTGGTCGACGGGCGCGACGAATTGAATGGGCGGGATCGAGATACTCGGTCCTACTCCAGCATGAATGCGGAAGGGGATATCAGGTCCTTGCGGACGTCTATCTTGTTGCGCAGCATTCCGGCCTCGACCATGAAGTCCTGATCGGCGCCCAGATTGGCGACATCGTTGTCGGTCATGCGTAGCGCGAAATCGTAGTAGGTCAACATCTTGCGCGCGTCGTCGATGTCGATCTTCTGGTCATCGGCGGCGAGTTTCAGCGCTTCCTCCGGGTTGGATTTCATGAACGCCAGTGCCTTGCGATGAGCGGCGAGATAGGCCGCAACGATCTGAGGGTGCTTGTCGAGGAGGTCGCCGCGCACAGCGATAACCGCCGTCGGCTCGAGAAGTCCGGCGCCCGACGCGATCACTCTGCCGCCGGCCTTCTCGACCACCAGTGCGTTGTTGCCTGCGAGCGTTGCGGCATCGACCTTGCCGGCCAGCAGAGCGGCTCTGGCCGATGGCAGGTCCATACTGACATGCTCGATATCGGTCAGCTTCATGCCGTTCTTCGCAAGCGCTGCCGCGAGCAGCTGATGCAGCACCGTTCCTTTGGGCCCAGCGACTGTCTTGCCTTTTAGCGATGCGATGTCGGCTGGCCCATCCGCGCGCGTGAGGATCATGTAGGCTTTCGCTCCCCGGCTGTAGGTGGCGACCGCCTTGACGTCAATCCCGTTGGCCCGGCCCAGGATGGCTGACGATCCACCCAACACGCTGGCGATGTGGATTTCGCCCGCGGCAAGTGCCTGCATCTGCTGTGCTCCTGACGTGATCTCGGGCGATTCGACGCGGATACCGAGTGGCCTGTACGCTTCGTCGAGATAGCCCTTCGCCCGCATGACGATCGAGGGCATGTTGAAAGGCGCGGCAACATATGTGACGCGAAGCGTTTCGATTTTCTGGGCACTCGCATGCGAAAAGCTCGCCAGAAATGCGACTGCCGCGATCGTGGAAAGTCGGATGGATATCTTCATGGTCAGGTCTCCTTCAGGGATTTGTCCTTCGATCCTCGCCGGCTTCGAAGCCGGCAATGATCGCGCGGCGGAGTTCGACGATTGCCGAATCCGTCGGATCGCGCGGGTGCGGGAGGGGATTGGCGTATCTTTCGGCGATGACGCCGCGTTCCATCAGGCACACGCTGTCGGCGAGCAGGGCGGCTTCTTCGATGTCGTGCGTGACGAATACGATCGTCGGCCTCAGGTGCCGCCAGACGGTGACGAGTTCGGCCTGCAGGCGGCGGCGCGTCATCGCGTCCAGTGCCGCGAACGGTTCATCGAGCAAAAGCAGATCTGGCCGCGTTACGAGGGCCCGGGCAAGACCCGCCCGACTTGCCATGCCGCCCGACAACTGGTTGGGCCGCGCCTCGGTGAAATCGCCAAGACCCATCACGTCAAGGACCTCGGTGACGCGAGCGGCTATGTCGGATTTCGGCAGACGGCGTTCCAGTGCGAAGCCCACATTTCGCGCGACGCTGAGCCAGGGCATCAGCCGTGGTTCCTGAAAAACATAGCCGACACCCGAAGTATCCCGGCCGTTCCGCACGATCGTTCCGGCGGTCGGCTGTTCGAGGCCGGCGAGAAGGCGCAACGCCGTCGTTTTGCCGCAGCCCGATGGGCCGACCAGTACCGTGATGCTTCCCGCGGGGAGCTGCAGGTCGAAGTCGCGCAACGCCGCGACCTCGCGCCCGTCGATCCTGTAGGACTTCGAGATCGCACGGCATTCAAGCATGGGATTCGCGTGGCTGGTCGACAGGCACCCAAGGCCAGGCACGGGCGATGGCGCGGCGGAAGAGCCAGTCGCTCGCCAGGCCGAGAATGCCGATCATGATCACGCCGACGACGACGATGTCGGTACGCGCGAGGTTCTGCGCGTCTTCGATCAGATAGCCGAGCCCCGCCGAAGACGCGACGAGCTCGGCACCCACGAGTGCTCGCCAGCCTTGACCGAGTGCGATGCGCAAGCCGATCACGACGGAAGGCAAGGCCGAAGGCAGGACGATGCGCAGCAAGATCTCGTTGCGCGAGAGCCCGCTCACACGGCCGACTTCGATCAGCTTCGGGTCGCACTGGGCAACTCCGCCGGTTGTGCCGAGAAAGATCGGGAAGAAACAGGCAAGCGTGATGATGCCGACTTTCTGTGTCTCGCCTATCCCGAGCCACAGGATCAGAAGCGGGATCATCGCAAGTGGCGGGATCTGGCGCAGGAACTCGAGCGGCGGTTCGACGATCGTCCGTACCCATGCGATGCTGGCGAAGACGAACGCGACGACGAGCGCGAGCAATGTCGACAGCGCGAAGCCGGCCGCCAATCGGGTGACGCTGATCCGGATATGCTTGGCGAGTTGGCCGCTTTCGAGCAGCTCCTGCGCGGCGTCCGCGACCAAAGACGGTGACGGCAGCAGTGCACGCGAAACGCCGGTCGTGGCGACGCCAACGGCCCAGATCACGACGATCGCGATCGCGACGAGTGGCCAGACGGGCAGGGTCGGTCGGGGTTGCGGCATGTGCGTCAAACCCGCACGAACGCGCGCTGGTTCCGCCGGAAGCCGGTATCAGGGCGGGCTGCTGTGTGGATGACAATTGTAGTCGTGGATGAGGTAATTTCCATTGATTGCCAGTTAGTTAAGAAGGTGGAGCGGAGGCTCGTCAGGACGCCGGGTTGGGGGAGGCGTTCCCACATGCCATATTGCAAATGCCTCGCAATTGCACTACCTGTCAACATGAAATGGTGACTGCATATGGCTGCGCGCTTGAAATCGTTGCTGGGGAATGATGACCGCGAAACCACCCGTCTTCGTGCTCTCGCACCGCGGCGGCGTACCGTCACCGTTCGAGGAATTCGTTCGCGAAGGCCGGATCGACGGGGTGTGGGAATGGGACCTGACGCCGCAGATGATCGCCGAAGCGAAAGGCGTGCTTCTGACGATCCATCTCGATCAGGTGCGCGCGATGGAATGGCGTGAAGGATTCGGCTCGATGCTCGCGCGCGGCGGGCGCGTTCTGATAAATGGCCATGTCGAGCAACCGTTCATCGACGGCGTCGGGCGCTTCATGCCCAGCGGCCGCACCCGTACACACCTTCGGCTTTCGGCACTCGGCATGCATCCGCTGTTTGATGGCGTGGATCGACTTGGTTTCGAGACGCGGCGCGGCGTGGCCGGTTTCTACGGCCGCGGCCACAACGCGATGCCGCGTGATGCGCAGGCGCTGACCGGAGTCGGCCCCGCCGCGGCACCCCTCGACTGGATCTGGCGACGCGCGGACGGGGGTGCTGTCCTGTCCCACGCCGGCAACGACCTGTGGACAAGCTGCGACGAGACTGCCGTCATGCATCGTCTGGCGGCGAACATCGTGCGATGGCTCGGACACGAGACGGAGCGGTAGGCATGCTCGCGACATTGCAGCCAGGTGCTTCCTATCACGTCGCGACGCTTGAGGATCCGCGCTACGAAGCGCTGTTCGAGCGGCGCATCCGGCCCGAATCTCTCGACGCGGCGTCGCTCGATGGGGTGAAGGTCATGCTCGTGCCCTGTCGCACGAATCCACTGCGCCTCGCCGGCCGCTGGCCAGTCATGCGCGATTTTCTCGGTCGTGGCGGCGTGCTGGTTGCGATGGGCGAGACCTTCCAGAACGAATGGATACCTGGCGTATCGTTTCATCCGGAAGAAGCGAACTATTGGTGGTGGCTGGAAAAGGGCGCGGATCTTGGCGTCAGGTTAGCCGTGGCCGACCATCCGCTGCTGAATGGCCTCGGCAAGGCTGACGTCACCTGGCATCTGCATGGCTGGTACGACCTGCCGCCGGATGCGCGCCCGCTGATCGTCGATCGCGAAGACAGGGCTTTGATGTACGAGGACAGGGCAAGCTTCGGCGGACAGCTGATCGTGACAAGCCTTGATCCCTGCTATCACCATGGCTCCCATTTCATGCCGGCGACGACGCGGTTTCTGGATGGATTCCTCCCCAATCTCGCCGGCCTTGCACTCGGTCGCTGAGTTCGCGTGGCATTGGAGCGCTCTCATGCAGTGGGGCGCAGGTTCGATTCCCGTCGCCTCGACCATCAATGTAGTCCGTCGATCGGAACTCCGGTCGGCGGGAATTTCGATGTGACGTAGCCACACGAAGCTTGGATATCCGATCGACACGGCACCAGCGGCGTTCTTTGCGCTGCGCCGACAACTCGCTCGTCACCTGATGCCGGAAAAGACGGTTCACAACCATAATGACATTGACTGTATGTCGCGATGACTCCTAGGTTGCTTTCCTGGAATCGGCGGTGTCGACGGGAGTGATGGTTTTCGTGCCTGCGCTTGTGACGGAAATGGGGATCGAGCCGACGCCGCCGGGGCGCACGAACCCGGGCCGCATCGCCGTCCGTCTGGCGAAAGACCGCGCGGATCTGACGGCGATGATGGAGCTAGGCCGCCTGCTCCACGCGGAAAGCCGGTTCCGCAAGCTGCCCATCGACGAAGCCCGCCTGATGGAAATCGGCCGGATGGGGCTCGCAAAGGGCAATCCGGGCCTGATCCTGGCCGAACGGCAGGGGCGCCTTGTCGGCATGGCCATCGTGGTCGCCGGCGAGCACTTTTTCTCGGTCGCCAAGGCGGCCACCGTGCAGCTCGTCTATGTCCATCCGAAGGCGCGCGGCAGCCGCGCCGCCATCCTGCTGTTGCGCGCGCTCCGCCGCTGGGCGATCGAGGCCGGCGCCGAGGACCTGCACGTCAACAACACGACGGCCATCCACGCGGACCGCACGGACCGCTTCCTCAGACACATGGGCTTCCGCCAGACGGGCGGGAACTATGTGCTGGAAGGGGTGCGATGAGACATTCTGCGGTGACCCTTAGCCATTGGCCGAGACGGGCGCGTGCTCGGCGCTCTGGGCACGCTGAGTATTTTGGAGACCTACATTGTCGGGAGCGCGCATGTCAGGCCGGAAATCTGCAATCTCCCGACGCTACTTCAGCCGCTTGACCGCAGGAGGATTCGTTTCCATGTCCGCTGCACCTGCCATATTGTCTCACGGCGCCAAAGCGCTGGCGCAGGGGGCGTCAGGAATGATTGGTGGCGGGCAGATCAGGTTCGTGCGGCAAGGCGGGTGGCGGATCGTCCCCGATTATCCGAAGTTCCCATACAACACGATCGATTTCCGGTTCGCTCCCGATGGCAAGCGGGTTGGGGTCCGGTCGGGAAGCAATCTTACGGTTTACGATTTTCCGTCCGGGCGGGAGGTTTGCAGAATCCTGCATCCGTCTTTGCCTCAGCGATATAGCTTTTCATTCGGGCCGGAAGGTCGCTTCCTGATCTCGTCTCCGCCGATGCTGAAGCCGCTTGTCGAACGCCCGACAATGCTTGCGAAGTTTATTGATTCGGAAACAGGGAAGACAGTTCGGGAAATCCCACTAGCTGACGTTGGGGCGGATATCGTTGGGGCGGGATCGCCTATCTGGACGTCTCCAACTGGCGAAATTGCTGTTGTCGGAGCCAATGCCGGTAACAAGGGTTCTGCGATTGTCGTTGTCGATCTGAACTCACAGTCCATACGACATGTATTGAATCAGACTTCGGGTTCGGCGCACTTCTCACGTGAGATGGCGATTTCTTCTGCTGGTATCCTGGCGGTCCAAGAGCAGAACGGGAATCGATACTGGGAACCATCGAAGCTCAATCTGTTCGATCTCGAAACCGGTAAACGGATCGCTGTACTGCCGGCCAATCGACCGATGCTGACGGCAGTCGCGTGGAGTCGAGATGGCTCGCGGCTGTATACGGCCGGCAATGCACCCGCGACTTCGCTGGACCTCCGCAACGATCCCGAGAAGGCGAAGATCGAATGGGGGGAAGCCGAACCGATCTGGGTCTGGGACGGTCAAGCACATGCGCGGATCGGGGTAATTTCGGAACCAAAAGCTCCGGTGGATTGGTTTGCGCCGTCACCGGACGGGAGGTTGTTGTGTGCAATTCGCGCCAAGCGCAAGGGCGGGCTCGGAGCGGGACTGAGCGTCTGGCGGCTGTCGGACAACGCCGAGATATTCAGTTACGAGACGCCCGACGCAAGGCTGATCAACGGAGCTGCATTCACGCCCGACGGCAGCCACCTCGCGTGGCTGGAGCTCGATGAATTCAAAGTATTTCAGGTTGCCGGGTAATGCAAATGGCCGCAAAAATTTTTACACAAAAAACACGTTAAGATAGCGCAATGATTACTGCCGCAAACCTGAAGGCGTTTGCTTCCGATGCATATGCGCCCGGAACAACGCAGGGGATTCCGCCAGGAAGTACGATCATTGCCCAAAGCGCGCCCTCGCCGCTTACGGGATTTCAAGCGGTCGCATACAAGACGGCGGATGGGGAGTTGGTCCTCTCGTTCAAAGGATCGGACAGCCTTTATATCGGCCAACCCGTATAGGTCGAGATGCCGCGCTTGCGCAGCTGGCCGCCGATGATCACGCGCTGGATCTCCGAAGTGCCTTCCCAGATCCTGTCGACGCGGACGTCGCGATTGAGGCGTTCGACCGGGTTCTCGCGCATATAGCCGCGGCCGCCGAAAATCTGGACGGCCTTGTCGAGCACGCGGCCGGCCATTTCCGAGGCCTGCAGCTTGATTGCGCTCGCGCGCGCGTGGACGAGTTTCCTGTCCACGCCGCTGTCGATCTCCCAAGCGACGCGATAGACGAGACTCTTCGAGGCCATAATCTCGACCGCCATGTCGGCCAGCATGAACTCGATCGCCTGAAAGTCGCGGATCGCGCGGCCGAACTGGCGGCGCTCGGAAGCCCAGGCATTGGCGAGTTCGAAGGCGCGGATGGCAGCCCCGAGCGAGTTGGCGGCGATCTGCAGGCGCGCCTCGACGAACCAGTCCTTCGACAGTTCGAGACCGTTCCCGACACCGCCGAGAACCGCATCTTCACCGATCTCGACATTCTCGAATGCGAACTCAGGATGGCCGAAGACATAGGTGTGCGTGAATTTCGGCTCCCGCGTTACGCGGACGCCCGGAGTCGACTTGTCGACGAGAAACAGGGTGGGGAGGTCGGGGTTCCCGTCGACATTCGCCTGAAGAATGATGTAGTCCGCGATGTCGCCCGACGTGACGAACCATTTCTCGCCGTTGATGACATAACGGCCGCCGCGCCGGTCCGCGCGGGTCTGGATGAGGCGTGGGTCGGAGCCGGCCCCTGCCTCGGTGATTGCCACGCACGCGCGCCGCGTCGTCAGGCAGCTCGGCCGCAGATAGGCTTCGATCTGCGCCGGTGTGCCGAACTTGAGCGCCACGGCCGGATGCGCGACGACGGCCCAGAGGGCGCCGGTCGCCTTCCCGAGCTCCTCACTGATGACCACCTGCTCGAGCTGTGTACAACCTTGTCCGCCGACTTCCTTCGTATGGTTCATGCCGTTGAGGCCGTGTGCGACGACCGCTTTGCGCAGCGCTTCCTTCTTCTCCGCCGAAAGCAACCCGTTCATCTCGAGTTCGAGTTCATTCGGAAACAGGAACTCTTCCGCAAAGGCTTTTGCGCGCCGCTGCCAGTCCTGGGCCGCCTTTGGTAGTGTGAGGTCCATCAGCTTGGCTCCGGTTTCAGGACGACGAGAGCATCGAGGGCAATGATCTCCGATCCCACGAGCAATGGATTTACATCGATTTCAGCGAGTCGGCTGGCCAATCCGGAGGCAAGGACAGAAAATCTGGCTATCACTGCCGCCAACTGGTCGAGATCAGCAGCGGGTCCGCCACGATATCCGTCCAGCAAGCGGCGCAGCGCCAGCCGGTCGATAAGGCGACGAGCGGTCGCAGGACCGAACGGCGCCAGGGCGACCTGCCGGTCGGAAAGAAGTTCGACCAGTGTGCCGCCGGCACCGACTGTAACGAGCGGGCCGAACTGCGGATCATCGATCATTCCGAGCGCGAGCTCGACGCCGCGCGGTGCCATCGGGGCGACCAGCACGCGCGGGCCGAGCCGGGCGGCGAGATCTTCGTAGGCGGCGGCAACAGCGTCGGCATCCTTGAGCCCGAGCAGCACGCCGCGCACGTCCGACTTATGGAGGATTCCCGGCTGCGCGGTCTTGCAGACGCAAGGGAACCCTAGTGTCGCGACCGCTTCACGGGCTTCGGCAGCTGATTGCACGATCCTGTGCCGGACGGTCGGGATGTTCCAATCTGCGAGCAGGGAAAGGCTCGCGGTCTCGTCGAGCGCCCCGCCATGCGCCGGCAGCGACCGAGGCGCGGCGGGCCCGGCTGGCGGCGGATCGTCGCGGCGCGCGAGGAAGTCGCGATATGCGAGCGCGCCGCGCACCGCGACAAGCGCGTTCGTGGTGCCGTCGAGAACCGGCACGCCGGCCCTCGTGAGTTCGCTGGCAAGCGCGTCGTGACGCACCTGCGTGTAGTGGGTCGCGACTGCAACCGGCTTGTCGGTCCGTGCAGATGCCGCGAGGATCGCGTTCGCGAATCCACGATGGAGGTATGAACCATCGCGCACGTCGATCGCCATCAGGCCGATCGCGGCATTCGGGTCGTGAATTAGATCGCTGAGGAAATCTTCGTACTGCTTCTCGAAATCCGCACCGGTTCCCCAGGCGTCCAGCGGGTTGACGGCTTCGAGTCCGGGATCGAGGCGTGCCGAGATGGTGGCCTTCGTCGGTTCCGTAAGTTCGGCGAACTCGACACCGACCCTGTCGGCCAGATCGATCATCAGTTCGCGCTCGCCGCCCGAATCGCCGATCGCGACAAGCCCGCCCTTCGCGGGCCGGCGGCCTGACGACAGGAGCAGCAGTGTCGCGGAAAGCTCGTCGAGCGTCTCGACGCGGACGACGCCGTGGCGCTCGAACAGCGCCTGATATGCCAGGTCGCTGCCGGCGAGTGCGCCGGTATGGGTGAGGGCTGCTGCAGCGGCGGCCTCGGTCCGTCCGACCTTGAGGACGACGACTGGTACGCTACGCCGTGCGGCCAGCGACAGGGCCTGTGCGAAGCCGGCGGGGGCGCGGGCGGTTTCCAGAAACAGGCCGACGGCCCGTACCTCGGGGCGTTCGACGGCGTAGGCGACATAGTCGGCAACGGTCGCCGTCAGCTCGCTTCCCGGCGATACCGCAAGCGCGAAACGCAGGCGCGGGTCGTTGTGGGCGAGGGCGCCGAAGACGCTGCCGGAGTGCGCGATAAAGGCGATCGAGCCGGCATCTGGCGTACGCGGGCTGGGGAACCCGCAGATCCATGTACGGTCGAGATCGTTGTAGAAGCCCATGCAGTTCGGGCCGCAGACGACGATGCCGCGCTCGTCGGCGATGCGGCGCAGCCGTTCGAGCAGCCGCGGATCGCCGTCGGGTTCGAGGATCGCGGATGCGAAGATGACGGCGGCCCGCGCACCGGCGTCGGCGGCCTCGCGCAGTGTCGTCTCGAGAAGTTCGTTCTTCACGGAAAGGACCGCAAGGTCCGGCCGGTCGGGAAGGTCGGCGAGCGAGGGATGGCACGCGAACCCCTCCACCTCGCGATACTTCGGATTGACGGGATAGACGGTCCCCTCGAACCCGCCCCGGCGGATCATGCGGAGCATGCTGTTGCCGGGCGTGTTCGTCCGGTCGCTGGCGCCAACGAAGGCGATGCGGCGCGGTGCGAGGAGTGGCGTCAGCCGGTCGGCGTGGATTGTCGCTGTCATGTCACTGTCAAGGGTGCTGGCCCGGCCGCCGGCACCGGGCGAAAGGGCCCGGTGCCGGTCGGACGCGGCCGGACGTCAGCCGAGCTGCATGCGGTTCCAGTCATTCTCGTACTTGACCGAGTAGGCCGCCGCTTCCTTCTCGTTGAGGATCAGCATGTCCTTGATGTTCTCGGGTGCCGTGACCATCAGTTTGCGTTGTTCCGCCGTACCCTTGGCTGCGGCGGACCCGAGAACGGGGCCGTAGGTCCCGAACGAATTCAGGCCTGTCTGCGCCTCTTCGGAGATCGCGTAGTTGATCGCTTCCATCGCGAGGCGCGCGTTCTTCGAGCCCTTGGGGATGACCCATGCATTACCCCAGGCGATGCCGTCCTTGTACGTCATCGCGATAGGCGCTTTCTCCTGCATCATCGCCAGAATGCGACCGTTCCAGGCCGACGACATGGCGAGTTCGCCCGAAGACAGAAGCTGCGGGGGCTGCGCGCCGGCGGTCCACCAGACCTTCACGTGCTCCTTCAGCTCCTTGACCTTCTCGATCGCCATCTTCGCCTTCTCGTCGGTCACCGGGAAGACCTGCGAACGCGGAACGCCGGCCGCGAGAAGGGCTGCTTCGTAGTTGTAGTAGAAAGGCTTGTAGAGGCCGCGCGGGCCGGGGAAGTCCTTCACGTTCCAGAAGTCCTTCCACGATTGCGGGCCCTTGCCTTCGGGGAAGGTCTTCGTGTTCCACGCGATGACAGTGGCGCCGGTCGACGTGAAGATTCCCTTGGGTGCCACCCAGCCCGCATCGAGATTCCTGGCGTTCGGGATCAGCGACATGTCGAGCGGTTCGAGGAGTTCATCGCCCTGCCAGATGAAGCGGCCGCCGACGTCGACAAGGTCCCATTCCGGTTGACCGGATTCGACCATTGCCTTGAGCTTGGCGTAGTTGGTCGGCGAAGCCGCGACGACCTCGAATCCCTTCTGCTTGCCGAACGGGTCGAGCAGGACGGTCTTTTCGAGATCGCTGAGCGCGCCGCCCCACGAGCAGAACGTCAGTTGGCGTGCCTGGGCTTGCGGCGTACGGGCGAACCCGGCAGCCGCGAGCATCGTGCCGCCTGCAAGAATCTGTCTTCTGTTCAACATCGTGATTTCCTCCTTGTTCATGTTGTTTCTGGAAGTATCGACACGTTGTTTTCGCTCCAGCCGATTTCGACAGTTTCCTCCTTCGGAGCGTCGGAACTGAAGAGGCGGGACCAGAGCTCCGTCCCGTTGCCGAGTTCGAGGCGCAGGGCCACGATCTCGCCGAGAAACACGCGCTCCACGATCCGGGCCGTGCGACCTCCTTTCGTCGGACGGACATGCTCGGGCCGGACCATCGCGGCGGCAGGTCCGCCGACCGCAATACCGGGCGCTGCGCGCCCCGTCAGCGAACCCGCAACGCCGCTCGCTTCGAACTTCGCCGTGGCACCGTCCGTTGCGATGACGCGGCCGGGGATCAAATTTGATTCGCCCAGGAACCGCGCGACGAACGT
Organism: Tagaea sp.; assembly: GCA_965279525.1. Lineage (GTDB taxonomy): Bacteria > Pseudomonadota > Alphaproteobacteria > CACIAM-22H2 > CACIAM-22H2 > Tagaea. Next base: position 132,464 of record CBDIIB010000004.1, read on the forward strand.
GTCGACAGGCCGGGCGTAAAGGTCCTGCGCCGTTCCGATCTGGACGATGCGGCCGGTCCGCATCACGGCGATCCGGTCCGACATCACGAGGGCTTCTTCCTGATCGTGTGTGACGTAGAGGGTCGTGCGCGGCTGTGCCAGATGCATGCGCCGGATCTCGATTTGCACTTCCTTGCGCAGCTGCTTGTCGAGTGCGCCGAGTGGTTCGTCCATCAGAAGGATGTCGGGCTCGATGACGATGGCACGGGCAAGAGCCACGCGCTGCTGTTGGCCGCCCGACAGGCTGGCGATCCGCCGTAGCCCGAACGCGTCGAGGCGGACGCTCGCGAGGACAGCCTCAACCCGCCGGGTGATGTCCGGCTCGGCCGCACCACGCACGCGCAGCCCGTAGGCGACATTCTCGAACACGCTCATATGCGGAAACAGGGCATAGTTCTGGAAGACCATGCCGATGTTGCGCTGGCGCGGTGACAGCGAGGTGATGTCGTTCCCGTCGAGCAAGAGACTTCCGGCGCTCGGCGACTCGAATCCGGCGCAGATGTTCAGGAGCGTCGTCTTTCCCGACCCCGACGGGCCAAGGAGACTGACGAACTCGCCGGGTGCGACGGCCAGATCGAGCGGCAGGATCGCGTGGAACTGCCCGAACTGCTTGGCGATCCCGCGGAAGGTGACGCCCCTCATCGGGCCCTCCGCGAGACGAGCCGGCTTGCGGCGGCACCCGCCAGCGCAAGTGCGATCATGATCGTCGCCGCAACGGCAACGACAGGCGTGTACTCGACCCGGATTTCCTCCCAGATGCGCACCGGCAGCGTCTTGACGCGGGGGCCGGACAGGAAGATGGAGAGCACCACCTCGTCGAACGAGGTGACGAAGGCGAACACGGCTCCGCCGATGACGCCGGGCAGGATCAGCGGCAGCGTGATGGTTCTGAAAATACGCCACGGCCCGGCACCCAGGCCTGCTGCCGCCATGGCCAGTCGTGGATCAAGGGCTGCAACGGAGACGCCGATATTGAGGACGGCATAGGGCAGGGCTAGCATCGTATGTGCAATGACGAGGCCGGTGACGCTGCCGACCAGGCCCGTCGCCCGCGCGATCGCATAGAGGCCGACCGCAAGGACGATGACAGGCGCGACAGCAGGTCCAAGGAACAGGCCGGTCGCGATCTTGCGGCCGGTCGGGCCGAGCTTCTCGATGCCAAGGGCCGCCGCCGTCCCCGTCGCGACGGCAAGAATGCTCGACAGCGTGGCGACCTGCAGGCTCGTGATCAGGGCGTTTCGCCAGCTGGCGTCGGCAAGGAAAGCGCTCCACCAGCGCAGTGAGTAGCTTTCCGGCGGCAGCCGCACGAAGCTGCGTTCGCTGAAAGAGACCGGAATTACCGCGAGTATCGGGACGACCAGTGCCAGTCCGACAACCACCGCGAACCCCTTGGACCAGAGCGGTGCGCGCGTCATCTCGCCTCCGCAAGGCCGGAGACCGGCACGAAGCGAGCTGCAATCGCGATCACGCCGAGCGCGAGCGCAAGGAGGACCATCGAGGCCGCCGAGGCAAGCGGCCAGGCAAGCCGCTCGTTCACGAAGGCGTCGATGAGCATCGATATCGTCGTGGACTTGGCGCCGCCGAGGAGTGCCGGCGTAATGAAGAAGCCGAGCGACAGGAGGAATGTGAAAGTCGCTGCGGTCGCAATGCCTTTGGTGGCGAGCGGAAGCACGATGCGCCGGAACGTCGTGATGCTCGAGGCACCAAGGCCCTCGCTGGCCCGCAATAGGGCTGGGTCGATCTTGACGAGTGCCGCGTAGATCGGGAGTGCCGCGTAGGGAAGCAGCACATGAACCATGCCGATCATGACGCCGGTGAAGTTGAACAGGAACGACAGCGGCTCGTCGATGATGCCGCCCGCGAGCAGGAACCGGTTCAGAGGCCCGTTTTTCTCGAGGATCAGCATCCACGAGAAAGTGCGGACAAGCACGCTGATCCAGAGCGGCAGGACAACGCAGGCGAACAGACCGATGCGCCACGTGCCCGACAGGCGCGACAGCGCCATCGCGACGGCAAAGCCAAGCGTGAGCGTGATCGCGGTCACGACGACAGCGAGACGCATCGTGTTCCAGAGGACGAGCCAGTAGATATCTTCGCCGAGCAGCTCTTCGTAAGCCCCAAGCATCCCGGACTTGGCGGAGAGGCTCATCGAGACCAGCCGTACCAGCGGCATCACGAATGCGACGGCGATGACGACCATCGCCGGCAGCAGGAGCAGGACGCCGAAGACGCCCCGCGAGAAGTTCTGTGGCGCGGCTGCGCTCATCGACCCAGATCTTTCAGGATTTCCCGCGCCGCATTGTGGCCGACGACGCCGCCCACGCCGCCGCCGGGGTGCGCCGACGAGCCGCACTGGTACAGCCCCTTGATCGGCGAACGGTAGTCGGCCCAGTGCGGTGCCGGTCGCGCCCAGAAAAGCTGGTCGACCTGCAGGTCGCCGTGGAAGATGTGGCCGTGCGGCGAGCCGATCTTCGCCTCGATGTCGGGCGGCGTGAGGACCTGCATGTCGATGATGCCGTCCGAGAAACCGGGTGCGAACTCGTCCATCACGTTCATGACGTTGCGGACGAGTTCGTCCTTGCGCGTCGTCCAGTCGCCGGTCTTGAGTGTATAGGGCGCATGCCCGCCGAAGAGATTGACGACGTGTTTGCCTGGTGGCGACACAGAATCGTCCACGAAGCTTGGAGTGACCGGCGTGATGAACGGACGGCGAGAGATGTCGCCATGCTTGGCATCGTCGTAGGCCTGCTCGATATATTCGATCGTCGGCCCGATATGCGTATAGGTCGGATAGGCAAAGCCGCACTTGACCGGATCGAACGAAGTGTATTGCGGCAGACGTTCGCACGCGATGTTGATCTTGAAGGCGCTGGAGTATGTCCGGTACGTCTCGACGTCGCGCACGAAGTCTGCCGGCAGTTTCGCTTTCTCGATGAACTTGAGGAACGTCAGCTTGGCCGAGACGTTGCTCGCGATCGTGTCGGCTTCGTAGCGGGTCCCGTCGGCGAGCGTCACGCCCGTCGCGCGGCCGCCGGAACTTTCAATGGACGCGACCTCGGCGTCCGTCCGTATCTTCAGTCCTTTGGCGATGCCCGAGCGTGCGATTGCCTGCGTGATCGCACCCATGCCGCCGCGGACGAACCCCCAACCGCCGGCACCGGCATGCTCACCCATGACGTGGTGCATGATGACGTAGGCCGAGCCCGGGCTCTTCGGACCTGTGAATGTCCCGATCCCGCAGTAGTAGGCGAGGACGGCCTTGACCTCTGAGCTTTCGAACCATTCCGACAGATAGGCGTCGGCGCTCATCGTCATCAGGTCGATGAGACGGAAGAGCTTTCCGCCGACCTTCCGGTAGGTCCACAGGAATTTCGCCGTCTCCTTGAACGAGCGCCAGTCCCTGCACGACGGGTCGGGTGGCGTCTCGAGCAGGAGCTTGCGCATGATCGCGACCGACTCCATCAGGTAGCGGTCGAACTCCGGATAGATAGCGGCGTCTTTTGCCGAGAAGCGTGCGAAGCTTTTCTGCGTCTTGGCGACGTCATCGGCGAAGATGATGTAGTCGTTGCCCGGCAGCGGCCCGAACATGTCGGTGGCGGGAAGGACCTGGTAGCCGAACTTCGCCAGTTCGAGATCCGAGATGACCCGGGGATGCAGCAGGCTCATCAGGTAGCTGAAGACGGAAAATTTGAAGCCCGGGAAGATCTCTTCGGTAACCGCGGCACCGCCGATCACGTGCCGCCGTTCGAGAACGAGCGTTTTCAGGCCGGCGCGCGCGAGGTAGGCTCCGCATGTGAGTCCATTATGGCCGCCACCGATGATGATCGCGTCGAAACGCTCCGCCATTTGTAAAAAATCCCCGTCCAAATTTTATTGTATTAAAATTTTTGTCGTATAAGTTTGTCAACTACAAACGTATGCGGTGCCATGGTTGATAATGTCCGAAAACTAAGACCGCTCGCTGAATCCGTCCCGCAGGGCGGTGCGGACGAAGCCGTGCCGCGCAAGATCGGTCAGGAAATCCGGGGCCTGCGCAAAGCCCGCAACCTGACGCTTGCCGAACTTGCCGAGGCAAGCGGCCTGTCGGTCGGCTATCTGAGCCTGCTGGAACGCGACCTGGCCACGCCTTCCATCAAGGCGCTGCATTCGGTTTCGCGCGCGCTTGGACAGACCATCAGCTGGTTCTTCGCGGCCGACGCCGTGCCGGAAAGCGAACGCGATCTGGTCGTGCGCCGGTCGCGCCGGCGCCGTCTCGAATACTCGGCCGGCATCGTCGACGAGCTCCTGAGCCCCAATCTGACCGGAACGCTCGAACTGCTTTCCAGCCGGTTTCCGCCGGGTGCTTCGTCGGGCGACGAGCCCTATACGCATGCCGGCGAGGAAGCCGGCATCGTCATCCGCGGGCGCCTCGAGCTGTGGGTCGACGGCAAGCACCTGATGCTCTCGGCCGGAGACAGCTTCGGATTCGCAAGCTCGCTGCCGCATCGCTACCGCAATCCCGGACCGGAAGAAACCGAAGTCATCTGGGCGATCACTCCTCCCAGCTACTGATGAGCCAGCACGCAAATCTGTGGGAAGAGACCGCCGTCGCGCCTCCGGCCACCGCGCCGCTCGGCGCCTCGACGCGCACCCGCGTCGCGATCGTCGGGGCAGGCTATCTCGGCCTGTCCGCGGCCCTGCACCTGGCCGAAGCCGGTGCCGACGCGGTCGTCCTTGATGCCGAGGGGCCGGGCTTCGGTGCGTCCGGCCGAAGCGGTGGCCAGGTCATCCCCGGGCTCAAGTACGATCCCGAAGAGATCGAGGCGGTGATGGGCCGCGAGCGCGGCGAGCGCCTGTGGCGTTTTGCCGGCTCGACGGCGGATTTCGTCTTCGATCTCGTCGCGCGTCTCGGACTGAAGGCGCAGGCACGCAGGACGGCCTGGATCCAGGGCATCCATGCCGAAGCCGCCGCCGTCCGTGCCCGATCGCGCGCGCGCCAGTGGCAGGCACGCGGCGCGGACGTGTCCTATGTGGATGCAGGCGAGGCCACCCGGCTTGTCGGCACGTCGATTTATGCCGGCGCGTTCGTCGACCGGCGCGCGGGCACGATCCAGCCGCTCTCGTATTCGCGCGAGCTTGCGCGTGCCGCGCTTGCCGCAGGTGCGCGCATCCACGGGAAATCGAAGGTCGTTTCGGTCGCACGACAGGGCACGGGCTGGCGCGTCGAGACGGCATCGGGCGCGCATGTCGATGCCGAGCATGTGTTCGTCTGCACGAACGCTTATTCCGGGCCGCTGTTTCCGGATCTGCCGGCGTCGATCGTCGCGGCGAACTCGCTCCAGATCGCGACAGTCCCGCTTCCGGCCGATCTGCGCGCGGCGATCCTGCCGGGCGGCGAGGTTCTCTCGGATACGCGGCGCATCATCCGCTACTGGCGGACGGACGATCAGGGACGCTTCATCATGGGCGGGCGCGGCCCCTACCGGGAGCCGGGACCTGAATCCGACTGGGGCCATCTCAAGCGTGACGCGGCCAGTCTCTATCCCGCACTTGCCGGCATTTCTTTCACGCATCGCTGGTCAGGCCGTGTGGCCATCCATCCGGACTATTGGCCACGCCTGCATGTTCCCGAGCCTGGCCTTTACGCCGCGATCGGTTGTCAGGGCCGCGGCATCGGCTGGCAGTCGGCGATGGGGGCGGAACTCGCCCGGCTCGTCCTCGACAAGGATCGCGAGCCCGTGCTCCCGGTGTCGGGCGTCACGCGTATTCCGTTCGCGCCGCTCAAGCGGGTGGGCGTATCGTTGACCATCGCGGCCATGCGCGTTCTCGATCGGCTGGGCATCGCATGAGCGGAGGAAGAATGTCGTACCAGACAATCGTGCTCGAACAGGCGGGGGGCGTGGCCGTCCTGACTTTCAATCGGCCCCGTGTCCTCAACGCGTTCGATCCGGTCCTCGTGGACGAGACCATGCAGGCGATGGCGACGCTTTCGGCCGATGACAGCGTGCATGCGATCATCGTGCGCGGCGAGGGGCGCGCTTTTTCCGCCGGCTTCGACCTGAAAGCCGGCGCTGCAACCGCCGGTCAGCGCGGCATTGCCGACTGGCGCAAGGTGCTGGAGGCCGACTTCGATTTCATCATGGCATTCTGGGATTGCCCGAAGCCGACGATCGCGTCGGTGCACGGCTTCTGCATCGGTGGCGCTTTCGAACTCGCGCTCGCCTGCGACGTGACGGTGGCGGCTGCCGGCACTCGCTTCGGTGCGCCGGAAGTGAAATTCGGATCCGGTGCCGTCGCGCTTTTGCTTCCGTTCGTCTGCGGTCCGAAGGCGGCGAAGGAACTGCTGCTGACCGGCGACGACCATCTGTCGGCCGAGCGCGCGCTGGTGCTCGGTATCGTCAATCATGTCGAACCGGCCGGTGAAGAGTTCGCAAAGGCCAAAGCGCTCGCGGATGCGATGGCCGCGGCGGACCCGACTGCCGTGCGGATGACCAAGCGTGCGCTGAATCGCAGCTACGAGGCGATGGGACTGCGCACGGCACTCGCCCAGGCGCTCGAGACCGACATCTTCATCGAAAGCGCCGGCGGGCCGAAGCGCGCGGAATTCGACCGCATCCGGCGTGAACAGGGCCTTCAGGCCGCGATCGCCTGGCGCGACGGCCGCTGATCAGCCTTTTGTGAGCTTTCCGGCCGGATCGTGGACCGCGCGCTCGCGCAGGGTGCCCGTCGCCGTGCCGCCGGCCGCCATCTCGATGATCGCCGAAGCGCCGTCCTTCGCGAGCGCTGCCGGGACATAACCGAGGGCGAGCGACTTGCCGACGGCATAGCCCCGATCGGCCGACGACACGCTGCCGGCCTCGCGTCCGTCGACGACGATTCGGTCGCCGCGCGCGGGAAGATGCTCGATTCCGGCGAGTTCGACGAGCATGAGCTTGCGCGCGACACCTTCGCGCTTCTGACGCTCGAGCGCCGCCTTCGCCGCGAAGGCCGGCTTGTTCAGCTTGACCGTCCATCCGAGCCCGGCCTCGTAGGGCGTGGTCGTCTCGTCGAGATCGAGGCCGTAAATCGGATACTTCTTCTCGATGCGGACCGAGCGCAGTGCGCCGAGGCCGCAGGGCGTAACGCCCAGATCCGCACCCGCCCGCATGACCGAGTCCCAAAGATGCTCGGCGCACTCGCTCGGGTAGAAGAGCTCGAAGCCGAGTTCGCCCGAGAACCCGGTACGCGACACGATAGTGCCGGCGATTTCGGCGACAGTGCCCGTCGTGAACGAGTAGAACGGAAGTGAGGCGGTCGATAGATCGACCGAAGTGAGGCGGCTCAGCAGTTCGCGCGAGCGGGGCCCCTGAATCGAAAGGTAGGCCGACTTGTAACCGAGATTGCTGACACCGGCATTGTAGGCGGCCGCGTCCCTGGAAAGCGCGTCGAACACGGCACCAATGCGCGACGGCGTCGGGAATAGCCATAGACGGTCCGGAGCGAGACGGAAGCAGGTCAGGTCATCGACCATGCCACCCGATACGGCGCAGAGCGACGAGTAGACGACCTTGCCGACGGCGAGTGCGCCGATATCCGCGACGAGGTGGTGCTGGAGCAGGGCAGTCGCACCCTGTCCGGTCACTTCGACTGCGCACTGGTAGTAGACATCATAGATGCCGACGGCCGACCGTGTCGCCCGATGTTCTTTTTCGGTCGATGTGAACTTGAGCGGGGATGCCATCCCGAGACGATCGACGAATTCCGCGCCCAGCGCTTCGAAACGATGATGGTAAGGCGAGTGCCGAATGAGCGGCATTTAACTGTCCCCCTGAATCGAACTGGCTTGCTGTCGGCGAGATATAGTCAGAAAGTAAAAATAGATAACCATTTTTTCAATCACAAAAACATATAGCGGGCCATATTTATGTTACCGTCGACACTTCAAATCATTCACGGCTCTGAAGCCGCCGTCACCGTCGTGCGGCCTCGGCGCGCAGCAGATCGATCAGTGCATTGATCGGCGCGACGTTGGCGAGCGTGCGAGCGAGCATCGCTCCGGCGCGAAAGCGCGTTACGTCGGCCGGCAGCTTGATCTCGACGAGCCCCTGGCCGATCGAAGATCCGAGCAGGCCACTCGCCACGCAGCCCAGATAGGGGCCGGCGCGCAGCAACTGGAAGATTGCCATCAGCGATGTCGATTCGACGGCGATATGCGGCGGTGGGCTTCCCATGCGCCGGAACATGGCCTCGCGCCCGGCGATTGTCTCGTCGTCGTCCTGGTAGACGACCCACGGATGCTCGGCAAGGTCCTTGCCGCTGATGTTGCGCTGCCGGGCGAGCTTGTGATCGGCTGACGCGATTACGCACATGCGCACGTCGACAATCCTGCGCGTCTCGATGAAATCGGGCAGTCCCGAACTCGGGATCCGGGCGACGACAAGGTCGAGATCGCCGTTCAGCAGGCTCGGAAGCGTGCGCGGATTGGCGCCAATCTGCAGATCGATGCGCAGATTCGGGAACCGCGCATGCAGCTTGGCTATCGCCGGCGGGAGCAGGGCAGCGCCGAAGAAGAGACCGGCCCCGATCCGCAAATGCCCGGTCCGGCCGCTGCGGAAGGCACCAAGCTCGGACTGGGCGAAGTTCCACTCCGTCTCGATCAGCTTGGCATGTCGCAGCAGCGTTTCTCCGAACCGCGTCAACACGATCCCGCGCGCACGCCGCGCGAACAGCGATACGCCGAGGCTTTGCTCGAGCCGATGGATCGCCTTGCTCGCCGCGGGTTGGCTGATCGAGAGGGCCTGCGCGCCGGCGCTGATGCTGCCGGCCTTCGTCACCGCGAGGAACTGGCGCAGCAGGGCCACGTTCTCGAGCATGCCATTCTCCTAGGTTATGGAAAGCGGAATAAATGGAACTTTACGGACTGTCTGGCCGGATGTGAAGCTTCACATCCAAAGGCGCAAAATGCGCCGCTTGCCGAGGGGGAAATCGCCAACATGCGGGCCGTGTTCGTCCTGTTCGATTCACTCACGCGCTCGGCCATGAGTGCCTACGCCGACACGCACGTCCACACGCCGAACTTCAAGCGATTCGCGGAACGTGCGGTGACGTTCGACAGCCATTTCGTCGGCAGCCTGCCCTGCATGCCGGCGCGTCGCGACATCCACACCGGCCGCCTCAACTTCCTGCATCGCAGCTGGGGGCCGCTCGAGCCCTACGACAACTCGTTCCCGGAAATGTTGCGCGAAGCCGGCGTGCACTCCCATCTCGTCACGGACCACATGCACTATTTCGAGGACGGCGGCGCCACCTATCATGGCCGCTTCCGCAGCTGGGATTTCATCCGCGGTCAGGAGTACGACCCGTGGAAGGCGATGGTGCAGCCGCCGATCGACCGGCTGCGCGAAAAGTACAATGCCAAGCACTACGACTTCGCGAAAAGCTGGAAGCGGCTGCAGAACGCCGTCAACCGCGAGTACATGGTCGAGGAGAAGGATTTCTGCCTGCCGCGCTGCTTCGAGAGCGCATTCGATTTCCTCGACACGAACCGGGGTGCGGACAACTGGTTCCTGTTGCTCGAGTGTTTCGATCCGCACGAACCCTTCCACGCGCCCGATCGCTTCAAGGACCGCTACCGCACTGGCTACAACGGCGGCATCCTCGACTGGCCGCACTATGAAAAGGTGACCGACAGCAAGGAGGAGATCGACGAGATCCGCGCGAACTACGCGGCCCTGATGACCGCCTGCGACCATTATTTCGGCAAGCTCATCGACTATTTCGACAAGCACGACATGTGGAAGGACACGGCCGTCATCCTGTCGACTGACCATGGCTTTCTGCTCGCCGAGCACGACTGGTGGGGCAAGAACCTGATGCCCTACTACACCGATATCTCGCACATCCCGATGATCATGCACCACCCGGCCCATGCAAAGCAGGCCGGGCAACGCCGCAAGTCGGTTACCCAGACGATGGATCTCATGCCGACGATACTCGACATCTTCGGCATGGCCGTGCCGCCGGAAGTGCAGGGGCGTTCGTTGCTTGGCCTGATGGAGAGTGACGAGAAGATCCGCGATGTCGGTATCTTCGGCATGTTCGGCGGCCCGATCGGCGCAACTGACGGGCGCTACACCTATTACCTCTATCCCGGCGACCTCTATGGCCCGGACCTGCACGAATACACGCTGATGCCGATGCATCTGCATTCGCTGTTCAGTGCGGCCGAGATGCGCACGGCGAAGCTGCGCGAACCGTTCGATTTCACCAAAGGCATGCCGATCCTCAAGATCGACGCGCTGATGGACGCGCGGCGCATCCCGATCCACGACGGCAAGCTGTTTGACCCGGGCGTGGGTACCACGCTCTACGACATCCACAACGATCCCAGGCAGCTCAAGCCGTTTCGCGACATCGCGATCGAACGGCGCATCCTTGCGGGGATCGCCGAACAGATGCGCAGGCACGACGCACCCGCCGAACTCTACGCCCGTTACGGAATCGGTCCCAAAATGGCCGCGTGAACGGCCGACGGAAACCAGGGAGAAAACGATGAAAATCAGCAATCTTGCCGCTGCCGCATTCGGCACGGCTGTCGCGTTCGCCGGCACGGCACAGGCCCAGGCGCCGTTCGCCGATGTCGGCAGGCAACCGCCGATCTCTATCCTGATCAATTCCTCGCCCTGGTTCGCCGGGTTCGAGAAGACGGTCGAGCTCTACGAGAAGCAGACCGGCAACAAGGTGACGCTCGACGTGACGCCCTTCGGCGGCATGCTGGAGAAGGCGCGCAACGCCGTGCGCGGCGCCAACAGCCCGTACGACATCCTCAACATCGACACGCAGTGGACGATCGAGTTCTACGAGGGCGGCACGCTGGCGCCGTTCGACGAGATCGATCCGTCGTTCGCTCTTCCGCGCGAAGTGCTGACCTATCAGGACTCGAACTACTGGAACGCGGCGAAGCGCTGGCGCACGCGCGAGGGCGGCAAGCTGATGGGCTATTCGCCCAACGGCAATATCCACGTCCTCTACTACCGGGGCGATCTCGTGAAGCAGGCCGGCCTCCAGCCGCCCAAGACGTGGGATGACGTCGCCGCAATCTGCGAGAAGGTCGGCAAGCCGCCGGAAATGTACGGGTTCGTGACGCGCGGCGAGCGCGGCAACGGCATCCGTTTCGACTGGATGCCCTTCATGATCGGTGCCGGAGCCGACATCGTGAAGGCGCCGGCCGACGGGGACTATACCGTCACGATCAATTCGCCCGCGGCCAAGACGGCCCTCGACCGCTATGTCGGCCTGATGAAGCGCTGCGCGCCGCCCAACCACGGCGTACTGGGGCAGGGCGACCTGATCCAGCTCCTGTCGACCGGCAAGGCCCTGCAGGGCATGGCCGTCATTGCGGCATGGTCGAATTTCGAGGACAAGACCAAGTCCGCCGTCGTCGGCAAGATGGACGCGGCGCCCGTTCCGTCCTTCCCCGGCGGCAAGCCGGGCGTCGTGATCGGCAACTGGCACTTCGTCGTGCCGAAGAACCTGCCGGCGGAAAAGAAGAAGGCCGCTCTGGCCTTTTCGCGTTGGTTCCTGACCGCCGGCGCGCAGCGCGAGTATGCGTTGGGTGGCGGCATCCCGGTCCGTTCGGATACATTCTCGTCCGATCTCGCTTCGCGGCCGGAGTTCCGCTGGATGAAAGCCTACGGCGACAGCCAGCCCTATGCACGACAGGAACTCGGCTTTGCCGAGGGCGCGCAGGTCGAGCAGGTGCTGGGTCTGCGTCTCAACCAGGCGCTGATCGGCGAGCTCTCGACCGGCAAAGCCCTCAACATGGCCGCCGCTGAGATCGAGGAACTCCTCAAGCGCAATGGCCGCCGCACCGGGCGTCTGGCGAACCTGCCGGAATGAACGACGGGCTGGCCGATAAGTTCGACAGGACGTTCAGGCACTGGAGCCTCTGGCCCTGCCTGGGCGTCCTCGTCGCCCTTTCGGTCTATCCGGTCCTCCAGCTTGTCCCGATGGCGTTCTCGACGCTGGAACTCGTCGGCGGGCAGCAGACCTGGACGTTCACGCCGCGCCGGAACCTCGAACTGCTGCTCGGCGACGCCGTCCTGCGCGATTCGATCTGGAACACGCTCGTCTTCGTCGTCGTTTCGGTCGCGTTCGAGATGGTGCTCGGCCTTTTCTGCGCGATCTTCATCGCGTGCATGCCGCGCTGGCGCGGGACCGCGCGCACGATCATGATCCTGCCCATCCTGCTGCCGCCGGTCGCGATCGGCAGCATGTGGAAGCTGATGTACAACTACGATTTCGGCCTGTTCAACCAGATGCTGCGCGCCGCCGGGATCGGGCCGGCGAACTTCCTGGGCAGCGTCGACTGGTCGCTGCTGGCGGTCGTCGCGGTCGATGTCTGGCACTGGACGCCGCTGGTGTTCCTGATCCTTTTCGCGGCCGTCGAATCGCTGCCGCAGGACGTGCTCGAGGCCGCGCGTATCGACGGCGCTTCGATGTGGCAGACGATCCGGATGATCATCCTGCCGCTGCTCGGGCCGGCGCTCGCTGTCGCGGCGCTGTTCCGCGCCATCGCCGCATTCAAGGCGTTCGATCAGGTGTACCTGCTGACCTCGGGTGGGCCGGGAACCTCGACCGAGCTGATCAGCCTGCATCTCAACCGCGTCTTTTTCGAACAGAACCAGCTCGGCTACGGCGCGATGCTCTCTTTGACGGTGATCTGCATGATCGCCGCCTCCCTGTCGATCGGCCGGTTTGCGGCGACGAAGCGATGATCGTCCCGCTGCAGGGCCACGCGGCGACGATCGGCTATTGCGCGCTCGCACTCGCCGCGCTGTTCATCCTTGGTCCGACGGCCTGGATTTTCCTCAACTCGATCAAGTTCCAGATCGCGATCTACACCGGCGCGTGGGTTTTCGAGCCGACGCTGCAGAACTATATCGACGTGCTGTTCAGCCGGCGCTCCGACCTGATCTCGAACCTCGCCAACAGCCTGACCGTCGCGGCGATCAGCACGGTGCTGGCTCTCGCGATCGGCACGCTGGGCGCCTACAGCCTGCATCGCTGGCACCGGCGCAAGCTGCTGGCGCGGCTGCTGCTGGGCTGGACGCTCGTCTTCCACATGATCCCGACGCTGACGTTGGTCGGCCCGTGGTACGTGCTGTTCCAGGCGCTCGGCCTCTACGACACGCTGACGGCACTCATCCTGACCCACATCGCGATCAATCTGCCGCTGACGATCTGGATCATGATGACGTTCTTCGACGAGGTACCGGTCGAACTGCGCGACGCCGCCGCGATCGATGGCTGCGGCGAGTTCGGCACGTTCCGCCGCATCATGCTGCCGCTCGCGGTCCCCGGCCTCGTCTCGGCCGGAATCCTGTCGTTCGTGTTCAGCTGGAACGAGTTCTCGGTCGCCCTGAACCTGACGTCCCGTGGCACCGCAACCGTTCCCGTGGCGATCGCGCGCTTCGCCCAGCAGTACGAGATCCAGCATGCCCAGATGGCGGCCGCCTCGATGATCGCAATCGTGCCGGCCCTGCTTCTGATGGCATTCGGCCAGCGTTTTGTCGTGCGCGGCCTGACGACCGGCGCCGTGAAGTAGAAGCGTCGTCCCGGGCGGCCGTTTTCGAGCGGCCTATGCGACTTTCTCCAATTCCCGAATTGGTTAACCTGGCCCGGTGTTTGGATTTGATTGCATGCATCTTCTCTGACATTTTCTTGCGTGTTCCGAAACGAGGAGAAGTTCGTGATGTCCGCTTATGTCATCGATCCGCCGCCGGTCGTCGCTGCACCGATCAAGGGTTCCGACAAGCTCTTTCCGGTCCGTCGCGTGTACTGCATCGGCCGCAACTACGCCGCACACGCGATCGAGATGGGCCACGACCCGAACCGCGAGCCGCCTTTCTTTTTCCAGAAGAACCCGAACAACATCGATTTTTCCGCGGTGTTTCCATACCCGTCGCAGTCGAAGGACGTGCACCACGAGATCGAGCTCGTGGTCGCCCTGTCCAAGGGCGGGACGAACATTCCCATCGCCAAGGCCCTCGATCATGTGTGGGGCTATGCCGTCGGGCTCGACATGACGCGACGCGATCTGCAGGGCATCGCCAAGGAAATGGGACGCCCCTGGGAGATCGGCAAGGCATTCGAGAAGTCGGCCCCCATGGGTGCCTTCATCCCCGCTTCCCAGATCGGCCACCCCGCGGCAGGCAAGGTGGAACTGAAGGTCAACGGCAAGGTCAAGCAGACCGGCGACCTCAACCAGATGATCTGGAAGGTTCCGGAGATGATTTCGTATCTCTCGGATTACTTCGAACTGGCGCCCGGCGACATCATCATGACCGGTACGCCGTCTGGCGTCGCGGCGGTCGTCGCCGGCGATACGATGGAAGCGCGGATCGACGGCGTCGGCGATCTGACAGTCAAGGTAACCTGAAGCGGCTTCCCTGCGCTGGCCGGCAGATCATCCGGTCAGCGCAGGGATGACCCGGTCGCGGACCGACAGCAGGTGTTCGCGCATTCGCGCTGCGGCACCCGCACCATCCCGCGACGAGATCGCGGCGATTATTTCGGCGTGTTCGATGAAGCTGGCGTGATTTCGGGGTGGAAGCTCGGATGTCCGGAGCTGGCCCCAGACGATCGACCGCCGCACGACATTCAACGTATCGAACAGGTGGATTAGGACCTTGTTGTGCGTTGCCTTCGCAATTGCGAGATGAAAATTGTTATCCCACGCTTCGTAAGTCCGCCAATCGCGAGCCTCCCTGCAACGCCTGCTGCACGCTTCGATCTCGTCGAAGTCCGCCTTCGCGCCGTGAATCGCGGATAGCCGCGCAAGTTCGGGCTCGATCGCCAATCGGGCCTCGATGACCTTGATCGGACGCGCAAGTTTCTCCAGATATTCGGCATCGTCGAGATTGACCACAGGCTGCGATCCGACAAACGTTCCGCGGCCGACATGACGCCAGATCAGGCCGTCGTTTTCGAGTTCGGCCAAAGCCTTGCGAAGCTCGCCACGCGAAACGCCGAGCTTCCCGCATAGATCCCTTTCGGGCGGGAGGCGCTGATTGTGATCAAAGCCGCTTTCGACGATGAAACGACGAACCCTGTCAGCGAGGAATGCATGGGAAGCTTCGGGCATGACCCACCAATCATTCAATTGGTTAACCGTTCGGCCTTCTCATATGCCGTCCGCTATAATATCAATCAAGACGGCTCGATTGTCGCCGACGAAGTGACGCTCGAACCTGTAGGCTGGCGGCATCAACGCCCCGGCCGTTGATAAATGAATGCGCGCTCAGATCGCGCATCTCGAGAGGAAGGAACGGCGGATGCGTCTCGCTACGATTCGATTCGATGGCCGACTGGAAAGCGCCGTGATGCTTTCGGACGGTTCCGCGCTCCGCCTCGAGGCGGCTGCCAAGCTGGCCGCGATGCCGACCGGATCGGTCGCTTCAATTCAGGCTGTTGTCGCCGGCGGCGACGAAACCCTCGCCGCAATCCGCAAGCTCGTGGCGAAGGTCGACGCGAAATCCGGCGCGATCGTGCGAGCAGGCGACGTCAAGCTGGCGGCACCGCTGCCGCGCCCGGCCAAGAACGTGTTCTGCGTCGGCCGGAACTATGCGGAGCACATCGCCGAAGGTGAGCGCGCGCAGAACGTCAAGATCGGGGTTACCGAACACCCAGTCTTCTTCACGAAGCCGTCGACCGCCGTCGTCGGGCCCGGCGACGCGGTTCCCCTGTTTCCGCATGTCTCCACGCAGATCGACTACGAGGTAGAACTGGCGGTGATCATCGGAAAGCCGGGGCGCGATATCCGGCGCGAGCAGGCATACGATCACGTGTACGGCTACACGATCGTCAATGATGTTTCGGCACGCGACGTCCAACGGCGCCACGGCGGGCAGTATTTCAAGGGCAAGGGATTGGACGGCTCCTGCCCGATGGGACCGTGGATCGTGACGGCCGACGAATTTCCGAGTCCGCAGAACACCGGCATCCGCCTTACCGTGAACGGCGCGCTGCGCCAGAACGGCAATACGTCGGCGATGATCTTCGACATTCCGACCCTGATCGCGTCGCTTTCCGAAGGGCTGACGCTGGAGCCGGGCGACGTCATCGCGACCGGAACGCCGTCCGGTGTCGGATACGCGATGGTCCCGCCCCAATTCCTCAAGCATGGTGACGTCGTGGAGTGCGAGATCGACGGAATCGGCAAGCTTGGGAACAGCTTCGCAACGGCAGGCGCCCCCAGCCAGGCCGCGTGAAAGAAGCCGGGCCAAAAATGGCCCGGACGAAAACAAAACTGGAAGAGGAGAGGAAACACCATGCGTATCTCGACATTCCGTCCCGTAACCCGCCGTGCGGTTGTCGCCGGCTCGTTCGCCGTTGCCGCCGCTCTAGCGGTCGGCGCCGGTGACGCACGCGCGCAGGCCCAGAACGTCACGTTCGTGCAGCCGAGCCCCTCGGCGATCAACTCCTTCCCCATCTACGTCGCGATCGGCGAGGGCTATTTCCAGCAGGAAGGCCTCAACGTCCGTGTCGAATCGATCAACGGCTCCGGTCCCGTGCTGCAGGCGCTGGCATCGGGCCAGGCGCAATTCGGCCGTCCAGGCCCCGGTCCCGTCCTCTCCGCGCGCGCGCGCGGCGTCGACGTGATGTTCATCTACAACGTCTCGACGCGCACCAATTTCGGCATCGTCGTGCGCGAAGGTTCCACCTACCAGAAGCCGGCCGATCTCAAGGGGCGTACGATCGGCACGGGTACTGCCGACGGCGCCGAAGTGGGCTTCGCGCGCAACGTGCTGCTTGGTGCCGGACTCAAGGAACCAGCGGACTATAAGTTCCTGACGGTCGGCGACGGCGGTCCGGCGACGGCGGCATTCACGCGCAACGACATCGTGGCGTATTCGGCCTCGACAGCCGACATGGCGATCCTGAACAACCGCGGCTTGAAGGTGCGTGACATCACGCCGCCGGAGTACCAGACGCTGTTCGGCAACGGCATCGCGGCGTTGGGTGCCACGGTCCGCAACAATCCGGACCTGGTGACGAAGTTCGGCCGTGCGGTCGCACGCGGACATGCCTTCGCGCTCAATCCGGCCAACAAGGCAAAGGTGTTGGCGCACCTGAAGGCCGGAATGCCGCAGGAAAGCGAGGATGCGGCGTTCGCGTCGGCGCTGTTCGACGCGGTGTCGGCGAAGACCATTCCGATCGACCGTTCGAAGGGTTTCGGCTTCCAGCCGCCCGAGGGTTGGGCCGAGTGGCACAAGAACATGCTGAGCACCGGCGACCTGAAGGCGGCACTTCCCGACCTCAACGCGGCGTACACGAACCAGTTCGTGGCCGCCTGGAACGCCGGGATCCGCTGATGTCGAGTGCCGCAGCCCTCGCGCCCGTGTCGGCATCGCCGGGCGAGATCGTCTACAAGCTCTCGGACGTCGGGAAGACCTATGCCCGGAACGCGATCCATGCGCTCCAGGGAATCAACCTGACGCTCCGGAAGGGCAGCTTCTCGTCCGTCATCGGGTCGAGCGGCTGCGGCAAATCGACTCTGCTAAAGATAATGGCGGGCCTCATTCCGCCGTCGACGGGACGGGTCGTCCTCCAGGGACGGCCCGTCATCGGCCCGCGCCGGGACATCGGCATGATGTTCCAGCAGGCCACGCTCTTTCCGTGGCGCACGACGATCGAAAATATCGTCCTTCCGATCGAGATCCGGGATGGGAAGAACGCCGCGCTCGCGGTGCACGACAAGGCGCGAGCGCTCCTCGAACTCGTCGGCCTCAAGGGTTTCGACAAAGCCTACCCGGGCGAGCTTTCCGGCGGCATGGCCCAGCGCGCCGCGATCTGCCGCATGCTCATCACCGAGCCGGCAGTCCTGCTTCTCGACGAACCGTTCAGCGCCCTTGACGAGCTGACGCGCGACTTCATGAACATGGAACTGCAGCGTATCTGCGCATCGCGCGACGCGACCGCTTTTCTCGTGACGCACTCGATTCCCGAGGCGGTGATCCTCTCGGACGTCGTCTATGTGATGAAACCCCGACCGGGCCGCATCGCGGAGGAGGTCGTGATCGACCTTCCGCGTCCGCGTACGCTCGAGATGATCACGACGCCGAAGTTCGGCGCGCTGGTCGAGCGCATCCGCGGCCGTCTCGACAAGGAGGCCTTCATTTGACCGCCCCCGCAAACACTGCGCCCGAAGCTGCCGGCGCCGAAACCATCTGGGTCGAACACGTTGCCTGGTTCGACCGCGTGCCGCGCGCCATCGCGATGGCTTTCGTATTCGGCGTCTTCATCGGCCTCTGGGAGCTCGTAACGCGGCTCGGCGTCGTGTCGCCGATCATCCTGCCCACGCCGCTCGAGACGCTGATGGACATTTTCCTGGTCGGGCGCAACCTGATCGGCGGCGAGTACATGCTTGCGGCCCTCTGGACGACCCTGCGCGAGGTCGCCTACGGCTTCGCGCTCGCGATGACGATCGGGTTCTCGCTCGGAATCCTGGTCGGCGAGACTGCGTTCGGCGAGCGCGCCATCATGCCGTATCTCGTGGCGATCGACACGATGCCGAAGGTCGCCTTCGCGCCGCTGTTCATTTCGTGGCTGGGCTTCGACATCGAGTCAAAGGTGGCGTTGGCCGCCTTCATCGCCACATTCCCGATCGTCGTGGGCACGGCCGCCGGCCTGCATTCGGCCGATACGAACGCGCGGATGCTCTTCAAGACGATGGGGGCGACGCGCCTGCAGACCCTGTTCAAGATGAAGCTGCCGACCGGGTTGCCGCAGATATTCACCGGTCTCAAGATCGCTGCCGTCGGTGTCATGGCCGGTGCGATCACCGGCGAGTTCCTCGGTGGCGGGCGCGGCTTCGGCGAACTGATCCGCGTCGCATCGACGCAGCTCAACACGCCGCGCGTGTTCTCGCTGATCATCTATCTCAGTCTTGTCGGCATGTCGTTGTTCGGTCTTGTCGTCTGGATGCAGCGCCGGTTCGTGTTCTGGCACAAGGACCGGGTCGTCGGCGGCGAACTCTGAAGTCGATGGCGGTCAAGAGCGCCGTTTCGCGAGCCGAACTCGTCGGGTTCGTCGCGCGGGTTTTCGAGGCCCTGCGTGTCCCGCCGACTGACGCGCGCGCCGTTGCCGGGCTGATGGTCGAAGCCGATGCGCTCGGCTTCGACACGCACGGGGTTTTCCGTCTCCGGCAATACGTCAATCGTCTCCGGGACGGCGGCTGCAAGCCGAATGCGCGCATCTCCGTCATTTCCGAAACGATGGCAACGGCCCTCGTCGATGGCGACAACGGACTTGGCCATCTTGCGATGCAGTTCGCCTGCAATCTCGCGATGGAGAAAGCCCGCGTCGCCGGTATCGGCTGGATCGGCATCCGCGGCGGGAACCATGCGGGCCCGGCGGCTCTCTATGTCCGTCCTCAGGCTTCGGCCGGCATGATCGGACTTTGCGCGGCGGTTGGCAGCGCCAATCACGTGGCACCGTTCGGCGGCACCGACATCCTTCTCGGGACGAACCCGATCGCGGTCGCGGCACCGAGCGGCGGGCCGGATCCCTTTGTCCTCGACATGGCGACGACTGTCGCGGCGATGGGCAAGATCAAGACGCTCGCCCAGCGGGGCGAGAAGATGCCGGAAGGCTGGATGGTGGGGCGCGACGGCAAGCCGCTGACCGATCCAAATCTTCGCGACGACGGCTTCCTGCTGCCGATCGGCGGTGCAAAAGGATACGGGCTGTCGGTCGCCATCGGATTGCTCGCCGGCATCCTGAACGGTGCGGCATTCGGCTCGAGCGTCGTTGACTTCACGAAGGACACGAAGAAGCCGACGAATACCGGCCAGTTCGTCGCGGCAATCGACATTTCGGCTTTCGGCGAGGTCGCCGCCTTCGAAGCCGCATGCCGTCAGGCGTTCGGGGAACTGAAGGCGTCGACGCCGTTGCCGGGACACGAGCCGGTAAGGATACCGGGTGAGGGGCGCGGTGCACGTCGGGCGAAGGCCGAGACACTGGGGATCGGCCTGCATGCCGCGCTGAGGTCCGAACTCGACCTAATTGCCGACGAGTTCGGGGTGGAGCGGATCGCGACTTGAGCAGGGTCGGATCGCCAAGGGGCGGACGGTCTCCCGTGCCCTGAGCGCGTGCTGTATCCCGGGCACGACGTCAAAAGCGATTCCGGCGGCTGCCAGCGCTTCGACCGTCTCGTCGCCGCGCCCGGAGACGAACGGGTTCCCGCTCATGATGCGCGCCACGCGCCGGCCCTCACGTGCGAGGCGAACAAGCAATGCACATATCCCTTCCTGCGCCTGCGAGACGAGGATCCTTTCGGCATCGCGCCGGGCAAGGTCGGGAATTCGCGGATCGACCAGGTGGTCGCAGACGATCACGTCGGCTTCCTGAAGCCGGCGCACCGCTTTGAGCGTCAGAAGCTCCGGGTCGCCTGATCCGGCACCGACGAGACTCACATGCCCGGTATTGTCTCCGGTCCCGAGAAGCGCGCGGTCGAGCGCCTTGCGCGCCTCGTCTTCGCGGCCGGCAAGGGCTAGCTCGCCGATGCGCCCGTCGAATGCCGATTCCCAGAAGCGGCGGCGCACGGACGCGTCGGGAATGGCGCGCGCGACGCGGTCGCGAAGTTCGCCGGCAAAGGCCGCGAGCCGTTCGAAGGCTTGCGGGATCAGCAGTTCGATGCGAAGCCGCAGTCGGCGTGCAAGCACGGGCGACGTCCCGGCCGTCGAAATCGCGATGGTGACGGGGCCGCGCTCGACGATCGCGGGCCACAAGAAATCGCACAGGGACGGCCGGTCGACGATGTTGACCGGTACACAGCGCGCGCGCGCCGCCGCGGCGACCGCCTCGCCGACAGCCGGATCGGGATCCGCGCAGACGACAAGTACGGCATCGCCGATCTCGCACGGTCCGTCGCCGCGCCGGACGAGGGCGCCGGCGCGCGCAAGCTGCTCGGCTTTCGATGCGGCCGCAGAGGCCGTCCCGACAACCAGCACCGGGCGGCCGTCGAGATCGAGGAAGATCGGGAAATGGCGCATCACGCGGCCGTCCGGACGCCGGCTGCCAGTGCCGCAGCAAGCTCCGGCACACACGAGCCGCAATTGGTGCCCGCACGGGTCGCCACCCCGATCGCGTCAGTCGTCTGGCATCCGCCGGCAATGGCTGCGTCGATCGAAGCACGTCGCACGCCATGGCAGGCGCACACGACCGGCCCCAGATCGACGAAAGCGGCCGGCCGCCCGGCAAGAATGGCGCGACGAAGATGGGCCGGCATGTCGGCCTTGGCGAAAAGCCCGCCGAGCCAGGATCCGTCGGGAAGCGTGTCGCGCGGGCCGACGAACAGGCAGGCGGCAAGCCGC
This sequence comes from Tagaea sp., assembly GCA_965279525.1. Lineage (GTDB taxonomy): Bacteria > Pseudomonadota > Alphaproteobacteria > CACIAM-22H2 > CACIAM-22H2 > Tagaea. Next base: position 153,838 of record CBDIIB010000004.1, read on the forward strand.
CCGTCGATGAATGTCGCAACGCGACGGCGGCCACCGGCGATATCGGCATACGACATGCGGTCGTCGTCGGTACCGACTAGGCGCTTGAGCAGTGCTGCATCCAGAGGCGCGCCATGCGCGATCTCGTAGCGGGTGTAGCCTTCGCCTGCACTCGCCACCCAATAGTCGATACCTGTCAGATCGGCGGAGGCACGTGCGAGCAGGAAGCCCTGCCAGAGCGGTTTCCAGCGGGCAAGGCGCACCGGACTGTGCTTGAGCTCGGGCTGGCCCGAGAGCGGATCGACCGCCGGGTTGACCGCCGCGTTGACTCGCCCGGTGCGCGAATGCGTGCCCGTCCAGTGCATGGGGGCGAACACCGTTCCAGACGACTGGCCGGCCTCGATGCAAACGCGTAGCACTGCGGCACCCCACGGGCTTTCGATGCGCGCGAAGTCGCCTTCCGCAAGGCCCAGATGCTGCGCGTCCGCCGGCGCGATCGCGGCGTACGGTTCGACGACATGGCGCGCCAGGCGCGGCGATTTTCCGGTCCGCGTCATCGTGTGCCAGTGGTCGCGCACGCGCCCGGTATTGAGGATGAAGGGATATGTGGCATCGGGCCCATTGACCGGGCTGCGGTACGCGACCGGAAGAAAGCGGGCGTTGCCGTCGGGCGTGAAGAATCCGCCGGCGGCGAACATCCGAGCCGTCGGGCCGCCTTCACGCACCGGCCACTGGACAGGCTCCATGGCATCGAACGGAACGCCGACGAGACCGGAGAGATCGAAATCGCGCGCACCCCCGTTCTCGAATGCGGAAAGAGCCACGTGCTCGGCGAAGATCTCCCCGGCATTGCGCCAGGCGAACGCGTCGCCGGCACCGAGCCGGCGCGCGACGCCGGCGACGATCTTCCAGTCCGGCAGTGCTTCGCCGGGTGCGGGCAGGAAGGCGCGCTGACGTGATATGCGCCGCTCCGAGTTCGTGACCGTGCCATCCTTCTCGCCCCACGCGAGCGTCGGCAGCTTCACGTGCGCGTGGCGCAACGTGTCGGTATCCGCCACGCAATCGGAAACGACGACGAAGGGGCATGCGGCGAGGGCGGCGGCCACGCGGTCGGCATCCGGCATGCTGGCAGCGGGATTGGTCGCCATGATCCACACGGCCTCGATCTCGCCCCGGCCGATGGCGGCGAACAGGTCGACGGCTTTCAGGCCCGGCTTGCGCGCGATGCAGGGCGCCTTCCAGAAATGCTCGACGCGCGCGACGTCGCCTTCGGCGAAATCCATGTGGGCCGCAAGCTGGTTGGCGAGTGCCCCGACTTCGCGTCCGCCCATCGCGTTGGGCTGGCCGGTGACCGAGAACGGCCCCATGCCCGGCCTGCCGATGCGCCCGGTGGCCAGATGGCAGTTGACGATCGCGTTCACCTTGTCGACGCCGGCCGACGACTGGTTCACGCCCTGCGAATAGACCGTGACTGTGCGCGGACTGGCTGCGAATTCGGCGAAGAACCGCGCGACGTCCCTTGCATCAAGATGGCACGCCGAAGCGACGGCGCCGGGATCTGCGAAAGCGGCGGCTGCGGCCAGTGCGTGCTCGAGATCGCGCGTGTGCCCGGCCACGAACGCGCGGTCGATGGCACCTGCCTTGTCGAGATGGGCCAGAAGCCCGCCGAACAGCGCGGCGTCGGAGCCCGCCGCAAGCGGCAGATGCAGATCCGCCCCTTCGCAGGTCGCGGTACGGCGCGGATCGACGACGACGATCCGCGGCAAGCCGCCGCGCTGCGCGCGGGCGGCAAGGATCCGCTGATGCAGGACCGGATGGCACCAGGCGAGATTCGAGCCGACCAGCACGATCAGGTCGGCCGCTTCCAGATCCTCGTAGTTGCCCGGCACGGTATCGGCGCCGAAGGCGCGCTTGTGGCCGGCGACGGAGGACGCCATGCACAGGCGCGAATTCGTGTCGATGTTTGCCGTCCCCAGCCAGCCCTTGATGAGCTTGTTGGCGGCGTAATAATCTTCGGTCAGCAGCTGGCCCGAGACATAAAAGGCGACCGCATCGGGGCCGCGCCGGCGGACCGTGTCGGCGAACCTCTCGGCGACGAGATCGAGCGCTTCGTCCCAGCTCGCACGCCGGCCGCCGATCTCGGGATGGAGCAGGCGTCCGTCAAGCGACAGCGTTTCGCCCAACGCCGAGCCTTTCGAGCAGAGTCGGCCGAAATTCGCCGGGTGCGCGGGATCGCCCGCGATTCCGGCACCGCCGGCACCATCGGGTGTCGCAAGGATTCCGCACCCGACGCCGCAATAGGGGCAGGTCGTGCGCACGTCGCCCGCCATCAATAGACGTCCCGCTGGTAGCGCCTGTCGGCGGCAAGGCGCTGCACGAAGGCCTTGGCGGCGGCGGCATCCATGCCGCCATGCGTGGCGACGACGGACTGGAGGGCGGCATCCACGTCGCGCGCCATGCGGCTTGCGTCGCCGCACACATAGAGGTGTGCGCCATCCTGCAGCCAGGCCCACATCTCGGCGCCGGCCGCGCGCATGCGGTCCTGCACGTAGATCTTCTCGGCCTGGTCGCGCGAGAAGGCGAGATCAAGCCGCGTCAGCGTGCCGTCGGCGCGGAAGCCTTCGATCTCGTCGCGATAGATGAAGTCGCTGGCCTCGTGCTGGTCCCCGAAGAAAAGCCAGTTGCGGCCCTTGCCGGCACCCGCACGCCGCTCCTCGAGAAACGCGCGGAAGGGCGCGATCCCGGTCCCGGGCCCGACCATGATGACAGGCTTGCCCGGATCGGCCGGCAGGCGGAAGCCGTGTGCCGGCTGCACGAAGGCCTTGAGCCTGGCACCCGCGGCAAGCCGTTCGGAAAGGAAGGTCGAGGCCACGCCGTGCCGGTCGCGCGCGTTGCGCGAATAGCGCACGACGCCGACGGTCAGGTGGACCTCGCCGGGATGTGCCTTGGGCGACGAGGCGATCGAATAGAGGCGCGGCTGCAGCAGCTCGAGGGCGCCCAGCAACGCGTCGAGATCCGGGCGGATGGTCGCGAATGTCCGCAGCAGGTCGAGCAGGTCCGGATCGGCGAGGGGCGCATCGGCCGCCCCGTCGAGGATCTTGGCGAGGGCTGCCCGGTCGCCGGCATCGTCCGCCTGCTTCATCATCAGCTCGACGATGTTGTCGCCGGGCCGGGCGATATCGAGGCGGCGGGTCAGCGTGTCGCGCAGAGAGGCGCGCTGGCCATCGAGCTCGACGATGCGCTCGGGATCGGCCCCGAGTTCGGCGATCGTCGCCTCGACGAGGGCGGGATCGACTTCCGCGAACAGGCCGAACGCGTCGCCGACCTGATATTCGAGGCCCGTTCCGGAAAGATCGAACACGACATGGCGCGTGTCCTTGGCCGATCCTTCGCCGTTGAGCGGGGTCGCCCCGCGGAACGTCGCCTCGGCCACGAGCCGGCCCGGCGGGTGGGCGGCTTCGGCCACGATGGCAGGTGCCGCCGCCGGCGCTTCGGCCAGCAACGCCCGCAATGCCTTCGACGTTTCCTTGCCGCCGGGCACGCACTTGCCGAGCGACTTCTCGGTTCCTTCCGCGATCGCCTCGGCATAGGTCTGGCAGAGATAGCCGCACTGGCCGCAATCGAGCTGGGCCATCGCGGCCATCAGCCGGCGCGCTGCGGGGCGATCCTTCGCAAGTTCCAGACGCTCGTCGAGCAGCAGGGCGGCGTCGTGCCACGGGAAATCCTCGGCCGGTGCCGCCGGCGCGGCGGCCGGTCCCTCGATTACATCGCCACCCATCAAGCCGGCGAAAAAGCCGTTCAGCCACGCCCGCTGTGGCGGGCTGAAGGGCGCTTCTTCCGGAACGGACGGGATATAGACCGTCATGCGGCGAGCCCGCGCGCGGCCGCAAGTGCGGCGGCCAGGAAAGCGACGTCATGCCGGTTCGCCCACGCCTGGAAGCTTTCGCTTGGCCGGCGTGTGTCGAGATATGCCGTGAGGATACGCTCGACACGGGCGGGAATCTCTTCGGCCGGCACGTCGCGCAGGATTTCGCGCGCGATCGACTGTCCGCTGCCTGCACCGCCGCCCAGATGCAGGTGATATCCCTCGACGGACTCCTCGCCGCGCTCGATCTTCGTCGCGATTAGGCCGATATCGCCGACATAGTGCTGCGCGCAGGAATGGTGGCAGCCGGTCAGGTGGATATTGACGGGCTGATCGAGGACCACGCGCCCGTCGAGATGGCGTGCGATCGCGTCGGCGTGGCCCTTGGTGTCGGACGCCGCGAACTTGCACCCCGCATTGCCCGTGCAGGCGACAAGCCCGCCGCGCGGATTGGAGGCGCGCCAGTCCAGGCCCAGTGCCTCGATCGCCGCCTTGACGGCATCGAGGGAGGCGTCGGGAATGTCGGAAATCAGCAGGTTTTGCCAGACAGTCAGGCGCAACGTACCGCTGCCGAAGCGTTCGGCGATGTCGGCAAGGCCGCGCATCTGGGCCGCTTCCAGCCGACCCGCCGACATGATCACGCCGATCCAGTTGCGTCCGGCCTGTGCCTGCGCATGGACGCCGAGATGTCCCGCCCGATCGATGGGGGCGCGCGGTTCGCACGCGTCAAGAGAAAGCCGGTCGAGCGGGAAGGGCAGGAGCTTCTCGACTTCTGTCAGAAACTTCTCGAAGCCCCAGGAATCGAGCAGGTATTTGAGCCGGGCCTTCTTGCGGTCGGTCCGGTCGCCATGCGCGATGAACACCCGCAGGATCGCGTCGGAAACGGCGACGCAGCGCTCCGGCGCCACGACGATGCCGGTATCGCGCGCGAAGTCGCCGTGTCCGGTGATGCCGCCGAGCTGCAGGCGGAACCACACGCCGGGTGCCACCGCCTGTCCTTCGCCCACGCGCATGGCGGCGAAGCCGACGTCGTTGGTGTCCTCAAGCACGGCGATCTTGCCGCCGCCGTCGAAGGCGATGTTGAACTTGCGCGGCAGCGCGTAGAGATCGCGATGGTTGAGGATATGGTGCTGCAGGCGGCGCGCAAGCGGGCGCGTGTCGATCAGCTCCTGCGGGTCGATGCCGGCCGCCGGGCTGCCGGTGATGTTGCGAACGTTGTCGGCACCCGTCCCGCGGCTGGTGAGGCCGAGTTCCTGCAGTTCGATCAGGAAATCGGGTGCGTTGGCGGGCGCGATCTCACGGATCTGCAGGTTGTTGCGCGTCGTCACGTGCGAATAGCCCCCGCCCATCCGCTCGGCGAGATCGGCAAGGCCGCGCATCTGGCGGGCATCGAGCACGCCGTGATGGATGCGCAGCCGGCACATGAACGAATCCTGTGCCGGTGCGACGAAGAACAGGCCGAAATACTTGGTGAGAAAAACATCGGTGCCCTTGGGCGCGGCTCCCTTTTCGGCGGCGGCGACGAGTTCGTCCCACCGGTCGAGCGGCGGCTTGGCACGCTTGGCCTGTTCTTCGGCCGTCAGCTTGCCGCCCGACGCGATCGTGCGGTCCTGTGCGGCAATCAACGCCGCATCCGGCCCGGTCGGGGCGGCAGCACCCGTCGCTGCACTGCCGAGCAGCGGCGGCATGCCGAGTGCCGCGCGCTTGGCGGCGATCCCGCTGGCGAAGCCGGCCAGATACTGTTTCTGCTCGTCGCTGAAATCCTGGACGGGATCCATCGTCGACCTCAATCGGCGGCGTGAGGCATGGGGTCGGCGTAGGCGCGCCCGAACGCGAGCCGGTCGCGGAGCGCGTCGACATCGCAAGCGGTCGCGATCAGTTCGGCATACCAGGCCGCATCCTCGACATCGCCGTAGAGAAGTGCTCCTTCCAGACGGCCGTCGCGCAACACGAATTTCCGGTAGACCGGTGCAGCGGGATCCGCGAGCACTAGCGTCTCGGCATCGGGGCCTTCGCGCACGATTCCGGCGGAGAAGAGATCGATGCCAGAGACCTTCAGGCTCGTCGCCGGTGCGCTGCCTTCGAAGTTGGCACTGCGGCCGCACAGCGTATCGGCAAGAACGCGCGCCTGTTCCCAGATCGGACCGACGAGGCCGAAGGTCTGGCCGCGATGCTCGACACACTCGCCCAGCGCGTAGATCGCCGGATCGTCGGTGCAGAGCGTATCGTCGACAATCACGCCGCGCTTGCACGCAAGACCCGCTGCCCGTGCCAGCGACGCTTCCGGCACGATCCCAACGGCCAGGACGACGAGATCGGCGGGCAGGACCGTTCCGTCGGCAAGCTGCACCCCAGTCGCCTTGCCATCGTCGCCCAGGATCGCTTCGGTCTGCGCGCCGAGATGGAGCGAAATGCCGCGCGCCGCCAGCGCATCGGCAAGCAGGGACGCGGCGGGCGCGTCGAGCTGGCGTTCCATCAGGTCGGGGGCGAGATGGACGACGGAGACCGCCACACCCCGGCGCACGAGCCCGGCTGCCGCTTCGAGACCCAGCAAGCCACCGCCCACGACGACCGCGCGCGAACCGGCCGGCAACGCGCACATGCGCGACACGTCGGCAAGGTCGCGGAACGTGGCCACACCGTCGAGATCGACGCCCGGCAACTTGAGGCGGATCGGCCGCGAGCCGGTGGCAAGCACCAGCTTGTCGTAGCGGATGTCATGGCCTGCCAGCGTGCGTATGGTTTTCGCACCCCGGTCGATCGCCTCGACCGTCTCGCCGGTGACGAGCTCGATGCCGTTCGCGGCGTACCAGGGCCGCCCGGCAAGTGCTATGTCGGCGAACGACTTGTCGCCGGCCAGCACCGACGACAGCAGGATCCGGTTATAGGCTTCGTGCGGTTCCGCCCCGATCGCGGTGAGGCCGCCCGACCGGCCGCGCGCGACCAGTTCCGACAGCAGCCGCTGGCCGGCCATGCCGTTGCCGACGACGACGATGCGCGGGGCGGCCTTGCCGGTCATGCCGCGAGTGTGGGCGCCTTGTGGCGCGCATAGAGGAACTCGAGCACGGCCGCGCGCGCCGAAAGGTAGGTCGGATGGGCGACGAGATCGAGGCGCTTGCGCGGCCGCGGCAGGTCAACCGTCAGTACCTCGCCGATGGTCGCGGCCGGCCCGTTGGTCATCATCACGATACGGTCCGAGAGCAGCACCGCCTCGTCCACGTCGTGCGTGACCATCAGCACCGTATTGCCGAGGCGTGCATGGATTTCCATGACGGAATCCTGCAGGTGGGCGCGCGTCAGCGCGTCCAGCGCGCCGAACGGCTCGTCGAGCAGCAGCACCTTTGGCTGCATGGAAAGCGCGCGTGCGATGCCCACGCGCTGCTTCATGCCGCCCGAGATCTCGCCCGGCCGCTTGTCGCGCGCATGCGCCATGTGGACGAGCTCGAGATTGTGCGCCGTCCACTCGTCGCGTTCGGCCTTGCTCTTCTTGCCGGCGAACACCTTGTCGACCGCAAGGCGCACGTTGTCGTAGACGGTGAGCCAGGGCAGCAGCGAGTGGTTCTGGAACACGACCGCGCGATCCGGACCCGGCTCCTCGACCGCGATCCCCTGCAGGAACACGACACCCTTCGTCGTGTCGGTGAGGCCGGCGACGATGTTGAGCAGCGTCGATTTCCCGCACCCCGAATGCCCGATGATCGAGACGAACTCGCCTTCGGCGATCTCGAGATTGACGTCGTGCAGGACCTCGCTGACCGCGTCGCCGCGGCGGAAAGTCTTGTCGAGATGGTCGATGCACAGGAACGCGTCCTGGATGCTCATGCGTGGTCTCCCTGTTCCGCGTTCAGTTCGATGCCGTGCCGCGCGTGATGCGCGTGGCGACGAAGGCGACAAGCCGGTCGAGCACGAAGCCCACGATGCCGATATAGACAAGCGCCACGACGATGTCGGGGATGCGCGAGGAGTTCCACGCGTCCCAGATGAAGAAGCCGATGCCGATCCCGCCAGTCAGCATCTCCGCCGCGACGATGGCGAGCCACGCCAGGCCGATTCCGATGCGCAGGCCCGTGAAGATGTACGGGGCCGCCGACGGCACCATGATCTTGTAGAAGAACTCGAAATGGTTGAGCCGCAGCACTAGCGCCACGTTGCGGTAGTCCTGCGGGATGTTGCGGATCCCGACCGCCGTGTTGATCAAGATCGGCCAGATCGCCGTGATGAAGATGACGAAGATCGCCGAGGGGCTCGCGTCGCGGAACGCCGCCAGCGAGATCGGCAGCCAGGCAAGCGGCGGGACGGTGCGCAGGATCTGGAAAACCGGATCGAGGCCGCGCATCGCCCAGACCGACTGGCCGACCACCGTGCCGACCAGCACGCCGACGATCGCCGCGAGACTGAAGCCGATCGCCACGCGCTGGAGCGAGGTAAGGACCCGCCAGCCGAGTCCCATGTCCTGCGATCCGGCCACGAAGAACGGATCGAGGATCAGGTCGCTCGCCTCGCGCCAGACGACCGTCGGCGACGGCAGTGTGGCGCCGGGGCGGTCGAACGCGATCTGCCAGATCGCGAGGATGACGAGCGTGGTCAGCAGCGGCGGCACGACCGCCACGCACAATGTCCGCAACGCCGGCACGATGCGCGTGGAGAAGGCCGGCGTGGCGCGCTTGAGCGGCACGACCTTGGCGATCGCCCCCGGTGTCGGGGGCGATGCCACTGCAAGCTTGCGGGCGGTGGCTGTCATGATCGGCGTCCTCCTCAGACGGCGGCGCGCTTGATGCGCTGGGTCTTCAGGTAGGCCATCGGATCGGCCGGATCGAACTTCACGCCGTCGAAGAAGGTCTCGACGCCGCGCGAATCGCTTGCCGGCATGTTGGCCACGCCCAGCGCCTTGGCCGCTTCGCGCCAGAGGTCGGCGCGGTTCGTCTTGTCGACGAACGCCTTGATATCCATGTCGGGCTTGAACCGGCCCCAGCGGATGTTCTCGGTCATGAACCATGTGTCGAGGCTCTTCCACGGAAAGGACGTGGCTCCGCCTTCGCCCCAGAACTTCATGTAGAGGTTCGTTCCGGCCGACTTTCGGCCGAGGCCGTAGTTGATGTCGCCCTTGAGGCGGTTGACGATGTCGGCCGGCGGCACGTTGAACCACTGGCGGCGGCCGACGATGTTCGAGAGCTCTTCCTTGTTGGCCATCGATTCGCACCATTGCTGGGCTTCCATCACGGCCATCAGCATCGCCTGCGTGGCGCGCGGGTTCTTGTCGACCCATGCGGCGCGCATGCCGAGGATCTTCTCGGGGTGCTTGAACCAGAGTTCGCCGGTGGTCAGCGCCGAATAGCCGATGTCCTGGTTGACGAGCTGCTCGTTCCACGGCTCGCCCACGCAGAAGACATCCATGTTGCCCACGCGCATGTTGGCGACCATCTGCGGCGGCGGCACGACGATGACGCGGATGTCGCTGTCGGGATCGATGCCGCCTGCGGCGAGCCAGTAGCGCATCCACAGGTCATGCGTGCCGCCCGGAAACGTCACGGCAGCCGTGAGCTCGCCGCCGCGCGCCTTCTTGCGCTCGAAGGCGGCCTTCAGCGGGGAAGAGTCCTTGCCGACCTTGAGGTCCTTGTACTCGTTCGAGACCGAGATCGCCTGGCCGTCCTCGTTGAGGTTGAGCATCGTATAGAGCGGCGTGGGTACGTTGTTCTGCGTGACGAGGCCCGACGAGATCAGATGCACCATCGGGCGCAGGATGTGCGCGCCGTCGATGCCGTTGCCTTCGCCGCCCAGCACGATGTTGTCGCGCGTGGCACCCCAGGAAGCCTGCTTGGAGACCTCGACGTCGCCCACGCCGTATTTCGCGAACAGGCCGCGTTCCTTGGCGATGATGAGCGGTGCCGAGTCCGTCAACGCGATGTAGCCGAGGACGGCCTTTTTCGTTTCGGGGCCCGCACCTTGGGCGAAAGCGCCGGCCGGGAAGGCGGCGCGCGCGGCGGCGAACAGGGCGGCGGTCGCGGCTGTGCCGCGCAGCAGCTTGCGGCGGGAGATTGCTTTCATCGATCGGTCTCCTTGATTCGGATGGAATGCGGGGAAGCTGGGCTGGCAGGGCGCTGGAACAGTTCCGTCGGGTCGAAGACGGTGCCGTCGCAGAAAAGGTCGGGGCCGAGCGATATGTCGCCGCCGGCTTCGGCAAGCACGTGCGTGCCGGCGTGGGTCCCTTCGGTCTTGAAGTCGACGGCTGGCGCCGCGATGCCGAGGCGGCTGGCTGCCGCGCGATAGATGTCGGGCCGGTAGACGGCATCGGCCGTCGCGGCGAGATCGCACGACGCATCGAGCTGGCCCCAGCGGCGCATCTGCAGGAGCGTCCAGAGCGCGTGGCTGCGCCAGGGGAACGGGGCGGCATACCGGTTGAAGACGTGGAAGTCCGTGAGCGTGCGTGTCGGTTCGCCCGGTACGGTCAGCACGTGACCGCCGAGCGTGGCGGCGACGAGTTCGACGGGTGCATCGACATAGGCAGGGGTCGCGACGAGGCGTGCCGCGTCGGCACGGTTGTCCGGATCGTCGAGCCAGCGGCACGCGTCGAGCAGCGCCATGACGAGGGCAAGATGCGTGTTCGGGTGCCGCTCGGCCCAGGCGCGAGTGGTGCCGAACACCTTTTCGGGGTGGTTGTTCCAGATGTCGTAGGTGCAAAGCACGACGCAGCCCACGCCCAGATCGACCGCGCGTTGGCCCCAGGGCGCACCCACGCAATAGCCGTCGATGTCGCCTTCGAGCAGGCGTTCGACCATGCGCGGCGGCGGCACGATGACGAGGCGCACGTCGCGTTCGGGATCGATGCCGGCCGATGCCAGCCAATAGCGCAGCAGGTAGTTGTGGCTCGAGAACGGGAACGTGGCGGCAAAGCGCAGCCGCGGCAGGCCGCGCGCGGCGCGTGCCGCGATCGCCGCGCGCAGTGCTTCACCCGTCGCCCGGGCTCCGACGATGGGTGCGGAGGCATGGTTCTTCAGTTCCGCCCAGAGCTCCGTCGAGAGCGTCACGGCGTTGCCGTTGAGATTGAGATTGAGGCCGACCACCATCGGCGTGCGGAAGCCGCCGAGCCCGAGCGTGGCCGCCAGCGGCATGGCCGCGAGCATCTGGGCGCCATCGAGCGCTTCGACCGCGACCTTGTCGCGCACCGTCGCCCACGACGCTTCGCGCGACAGCTCGACATCCAGACCGTGGCGCTCGAAATAGCCCTTCTCGCGCGCCACCACGAGCGGCGCGCAGTCCGTCAGCGGCACGAAGCCGAGCGTGATCCGGTGTTTCTCGATCCCCTGCAGCGCCATTCCCGTCCGATCCCGAAACGAAAACGGCGCCCCGCAGAAACCGGTCCAACCGCGTCCGAAGACGGGTTCGCCAGATCTGCGGGACGCCGTTGTCCCGAGGGCTTTCGCCCTGAATGAGGTGCCATCCGCCGCCCGGCGCCATTGCCGGACGTGTGATGAGCACCCACCACATTCAGCAATGGCCGTGCCAAGCAGCATCAACGGGTAGATTTGTCCGTCAATTCAGGTTGTTGGAGCGGAACCTGGATTTCCGCACCGTTCGGGCCGTCGCCGGCAACTGCCGAAAGAACAGGTCACGCTTTGTGTGCAGCGCACAAAAGTCAGGCAGTCAGCTCTTCAGGACCTGCGCGAAGGCGATCAGTTCGCGGGCCACGTCGGCCAGGCGCTGTTTGCGATCCATCGCGAGCTTGCGCAGCGTCTTGTACGCCGCATCCTCGCCGAGGCCGCGGCTGTCCATCAGGATCCCCTTCGCGCGATCGACGAGCTTGCGCTCTTCGAGGCTCTCGCGCGCCTGGACAAGCTCGCTCTTCAGCCGCTCGTGTTCGCGGAAGCGCGCGACCGCCACGTCGAGGATCGGCTTCACGCGGTTGGGTGCCAGCCCGTCGACGATATAGGCCGAAACGCCCGCACGGATGGCTTCCACGGTCGACGTCTCGTCGGACTCGTCGACGAACATGACGATGGGCTGCGTGCGGTCCTCGGCCAGTGCGCGCATCGATTCGAGCGTGTCGCGATCCGGCGATTCGATGTCCACGATCACGAGGCCGGGTTGATGCAGGCGCATCACCGCCACGAGATCGTCGCGCGGACCGACGACGGCGACGATCCGGTAGCCCGAGCCGGCCAGCGTCTCGCGCAGCATTGCCGCGCGTGCCTCGTTGGCATCAACGAGAACGATCGGGATTTCGTGACCTGTGGGCGGCATCGGAGGTCAGCTTGCATGCTGCGTGCCGCCGCAAATTGCCCCGTCCGGAAGCCGGCGAACGCAGCTACTTCAACCGGTTCCCCGCATGCCGTCGGCGAACGGGTCTTCCGGATCGCGCAGCAGCGTCGCCTCGGCGACGACATAGGCGCGGCCCCGGATGCGCGGAACGATGCCGCCATCGGCGCCCGGCCGGTAGCGTGCGGAAAAGCGGCTGCCGACGATGCTTTCCTGGACCCAGACGTCGCCCGGCGCCAGCTTGCCGTCGGCCGCGAGGCAGGCGAGCTTGGCGCTCGTTCCGGTCCCGCAAGGCGAGCGGTCATAGGCTCCGCCCGGGCACATGACGAAGTTCCGGCTGTCGGCCTTCGGATCGGCGGGCGGACCGAAGAACTCGATATGGTCGATCTTCGCGCCGCCGGCTCCGGTGATGCCGGCTTGCGCAAGCGCCCGCGACACCGCGTCGGCAGCACGGCCCAGTTCCGCGATGCCGGTCATCGCCAACGCAAGCGGCGACTTTCCGACGAGGAAGAACCAGTTGCCGCCCCACGCGATGTCGCCGACGACGGTTCCCAGGCCGTCGACAGCGACCGCGACGTCCTTGCGGTAGCGATAGCTGGCGACGTTCTCGATCTCGACTTCATTGCGGCCGAGGAGATCGACCGACACCTCGCCGACGGGTGTCTCGAAGCGGTGTGTCCCGGGGCCGATCCGTCCCATATGCGCGAGCGTGACCGCCGCACCGATCGTGCCGTGACCGCACATGCCGAGAAAGCCGACATTGTTGAAGAAGATGAGGCCGGCGGCACATGCGGGGTCCACCGGCGCGCACAGCAGCGCGCCGACGACCGCATCGCTGCCGCGCGGCTCGTTGACGGCGAAGCTGCGGACCGCGTCGAACTCGGCCGCGAAGCGTTCGCGCCTTGCGGCGAGCGGTCCGTTGCCGAGATCCGGGCCGCCTTCGACGATCAGCCGGGTCGGTTCCCCTTCGGTGTGCGAATCGATGACGCGCATGTCCCCCGAGTTCCTTATGTGAAGCGCCGCAGGTCGAACGGTGCGAGCGGGACGTCCGGCTTGCCGTCCCGGGCGAGAGCCGCGACGAGTTCGCCGGTTGCAGCCGCGAGCGTTACGCCCAGATGCTGGTGGCCGAAAGCGTAGAGCAGGTTGGGGGCCGCAGGCGAGCGGCCGATTGCCGGAAGGTAGTCCGGCAGCGTCGGCCGCGCACCCGTCCAGCGCTGGCGGCTGCCCGGCGACGGCAGGCCGAGCGCATCGGCATGACGGTCGAGCCGGTTCCACTTGCGCAAGTCGGGCGGTGCCGAGGTGGCGGCGAACTCGGTGAACCCTGCCAGGCGCAGCGTCCTGGAAAACCGCGTGACGATGACCGAGCGATCCTCGAAGGCGACCGGCGGCAGGTCCGCGGGCCAGGCGTCGATCCCGTCCGCGGTCTCGACATGGTAGCCGCGCTCCGCGATCAGCGGGACGGGACCGGCGAGAGAGCCGAGCAGTCCCGCCGAGCCGATCCCGGCGGCAACCACGACAAGGTCCGCACGTAGGCGCGCTCCTTCCGCAAGGCGTAGCGCGGCACGACCGTCCTCGATCTCGACGGCCGCGGCGCGTGCCGTCCGGATCGTGCCGCCGGCGGCATGAAACGCTGCCGACAGGCCCTCGCGCAGGGCCGGAATGTCGACGACCTGGCCCGTGTTCGAGAAGCGCAGCGCGCCGGCGGGCCGGCCGGCGAACAATTCGCGTAGAAGCTTCAGCTCGTCATCCGACGCGTCGTGCGCCGACGCTTCACCGAGATCGGCATCGAGCCAGGCGCGGCGGCCCTGCGCGTGGGTGGCGGCACTCTCCCAGGCGACGAAATGCCCGTCGGAGCGGATGAGTGCGGCGGTGCCGGTCTCCGCCGTCAGGCGCCGCCAGGCCGGCATTGCCAGCGACAGGAGCGACTTCAGCGCGCTCGTCGCATTCGCGAAGCGTGCGGGACTTGCGGCGGCGACCAGCCGGAGCCCGAAGGGCAGCCATGCCGCGGCATCGCGCAGATGCAGTCCGACGGGACCGCCGAAGGCGAAAAGCCGGCGGGGCAGGGAACGCAAGGTCGCGAACGAAGCGAGCGGGGCGGTCTGCTCGACCGCAAGATGCCCGGCATTGCCCCACGACGCGGCCAGCCGCGCGTCCCCGATATCGACCAGCTCGGTGTGCCAGCCGTCGCGCACGAGGCGCCACGCGCAGGCCGCACCGACGAAGCCGCCGCCGACGACGAGTGCGCGTCTGCCGCTCACGGACCCGCCGGTTTCCAGGCCGCGTACCACGCCTTGAAACGCTTCCAGCTTGTCTCGGCATAGTGGCGCTGGCTGGCCGACAGCGCGTCGGTGCCGATGAAATGCAGCGCGTATTCCGGATGCCCGGCCAGGACCATCATGTGCTTGTAGTAGAGGACGAGATCGGCGCCCTCGTCGAAGGTCGACAGCACATGCAGCGCCCGGTCGAGTTCGAGCGCCCGGCGCTCGGCGAGCGGGTCGCCCTCGGCGGCCTTGCGGCACAGCGCGACGAGATGCAGGACTTCAGCGGGCAGCGCGTTGCCGATGCCGGTGATGGCGCCGATCGCCCCGCAATTGACGAAGCCGTGGAACACCTGCGTGTCGACGCCGACCATAAGCGTCAGCGACGGGTCGCGGCCGGTGATGTGCTCGGCCGCGTAGGTAAGTGCGGCAGCACCGCCGAACTCCTTGAAGCCGACGAGATGGGCGTGGCGCGCGCGCAGATCGAAGAACAGGTCGGCCTTCGTCTCGTAGCCGTAGTAGGGACTGTTGTAGATGACCGACGGCAGGTCGACAGCCGCTTCCAGCACGCCTTCGAAATGGGCACGCTGCGCCGCGACCGACGAGCCGCGCGACAGCACGCGCGGGATGACCATCAGGCCGGCGGCACCGACCTTCTTGGCGTGGGCCGCGAACGCGGCGGCGCGCGCCGGGCTCTGTGCGCCCGTGCCGACGACGACAGGCACGCCTGCGGCGACCAGCCGTTCGACGCCTTGCATGCGCGCTTCGTCGCTCAGCAGCGGCCAGTCGCCCATCGAGCCGCAATAGACGATGGCGCGCATGCCCGACGCGATCATGTGCTTGCCTGTGCGCACGAGCGCATCGAAATCCGGCTCGCGCGCCTTCGTGCAGGGGGTCATCAGCGCCGGGATCGTGCCGCGGAAAATGTCCGTTTTCATGGGGCGAAGGCCTTTCTTCGCGGTTGGGGCCGGGCGGGGTCCCGGTTCCCGAGAAACGTACATTGTATAAAATCTACAAGTCAATGGCCGCGCTGTCGGCCCTCGGTTATACTTCGCGCCATGTCGACCTCGCTCACCCACCGTACCTTGTCCGCCGCGATCGCGGACCAGCTCCGGACCGCGATCCTCGGCGGCGCCCAACAGGCCGGCGCCCAGTTACGCCAGGACGCGCTTGCCGCCACCTTCGGCGTCAGCCGGATTCCGGTGCGCGAGGCGCTGTTCCAGCTCGAGGCGGAAGGTCTTGTCGAGATCGTGCCGCACAAGGGCGCCATCGTAACGGGCCTTTCGATGGACGAGATCGACGACGTGTTCGACCTGCGCATCGCGCTCGAGCGCCGACTTCTCGCCGATGCGGTTCCGCGCATGTCAGCGCCCGACTTCGCACGCCTTGAATCGGCCCGGCGCGCGTTCGACGCGATGATCGCCTCGGGCGAGATCGCCGGGTCGGGGAAACTCAACGCGGAGTTCCACATGGCCCTCTATGCGGCCGCGCGCCTGCCCAAGACCGCGTCGATCGTCGCCGGCCTGCTCCAGACCAGCGAGCGCTATACGCGTCTGCAGCTCTCCTCGTCGCGGGGGCTTGCGAAGGCCGGGCGGGAGCATCGCGAGCTTCTTGCACTTTGCCGCAAGGGCGATGCGCGGGCGGCGGGCGAGATGCTTGCCGCGCATATCGACGGGGTTCGTGCGGATCTTGCCGCCGTCCTGCGCCGCACGCCCGGGATTGCGGCGGCAGCCTTGCCGCGACCGGCCATCCGGCAGGCGCGCCGGCGTCCGAAGCGGTGAACTCCGCCCGCACGGCCGGCTTTGCCAGTCGGGCGGCGGACGCGCTATAAGTCGGCGATGATGCCGGAACCGGAAGACGACATGCGTACTGAAATCGTGCGCATCTGCGTGGATGCGCTTCGCGAGCAGGGGATCGCCGGCGTTTCCGAAGCCACGCTGCTCGCCGATGCCGGGCACGCGGCGGCCGCCATCCGCCTGCTCGAGGATTGCCGGCCGTTGCCGGTCGTGCTGGCATTGATGGACGAGTTGCGCACGGTCCGGGCCGCGTGACGGCCAGCAGCCGGAGCAGCCGGCCGTCCGCACTGCCGGCCGTCGAGCCGATCGACCGCAACTCGCCGATCCCGCTCTACGTGCAGGTCCGCAACCGCCTGCTGACGCTGGTCAGCTCGTGGACGGACTCCAAGCGCAATTTTCCGTCCGACGACGAACTGAAGCAGATGTTCGCCGTCAGCCGCGCCACGGTGCGCGACGCGATGGCCGAACTCGTCGAGGCGGGCCTCCTCGACCGGACACGCGGCTCAGGCACGAAGGTCAGCCTGCGCAAGGTCGAAGAAAAGCTGACCCCGAGCATGGACATCCGCCGCCAATGGGCGGCCGAGGGTCAGCCGATCCACGTCTCGGTGCTCGCCTTCGAACGCGTCGGTGCGCCCGGCGACATCGCGCAGAGCCTCCAGGTCGCGGCAGGCGCCGAGATCCTGTTCATCAAGCGCGTGCGCTCGACCCCGCTGTCGCCCGTCGCGATCGACTGGCGATACATCCCGGCCCGGTTCGCCGGCGACATCACGCGCTTCGAGGCATCGGGTTCGATCCTCGAAGCGCTGTGGTCGCGCGCCAAGCTCAGCCACTCGAACCTGCAGATCGATGCCGGGCTTTCCGGGATCGACGAGGTCGAGCTGCTGCACCTGCCGGCGGGCAGTCCGGTGCTGATCCGCCATCTCGTCTATTACGATCAGGCCGGCGTGCCGGTGATGGCCGGGCGCTCGGTCCACCGGGCCGATCTGATGCGTTATTCGCTGCAGGTCGAGCTCAAGCGGCCGCCGCAGCCGGCCCGTCCGGCCAAGGGCTTGCGCAAGGATTGACTTGGGCCGCCGGTGAAAAGTACGATAAACCGTACATTTATCCCGGAAAGGCTTCGAACACCCCATGACCGCCGCACCCAGCGACTTCGTCTTCGTCCATTCCAACCGGCGCGTCGTCCATGGCTGGGGGGCGATCGAGAAGCTGAAGGCGCTTGCCGAGGAAGCCGGCTGCCGCAAGGCGGCGGTCGTCCTCGACGGCTTCTTCCTGTCCCAGCCGATCGCGGGAAAGCTCGCCGACCTGCTGGCACTGCCGGGCGGGGCCGCCGACCTGATCGGCGTGCCGACGCACGAGCCCGACACCGACACGATCGAGGCGTGCCGCAAGCACCTTGCGGACAGCAAAGCCGACTTCATCGTGGCACTCGGCGGCGGCTCCGCGATGGACACGGCGAAGATCGCGCGCATGCTGCTTTCCAATCCGGGTCCGGTCGAAGGGATCGCCGGCTTCGGCAAGAAGCTTGCCCCGCACGCAAGCCTGCTGGTCTGCGTGCCCACGACCGCAGGCACGGGCAGCGAGGTTTCCGAATCCGCGATCGCCGGCAAGCCCGGTTCGGACGTGAAGCTCATCTTCCGTTCGCAGGACATGACACCGCACATCGCGTTGCTGGACCCCGAGCTGACGGTTTCGTGCCCGGCGCGCGTCACGGCGCAGTCGGGATATGACGCGATCACGCATGCGGTCGAGGCTTTCGTCTCGAAAATGTCCGGGCCGATGACGGACCCGTTCGCAGTCAGCGCCTTCACGCTGCTGGCGCGCTGGCTGCCGGTCGCCTACACCGAGCCGACAAACCGGGCCGCGCGCGCCTGGTGCCTGATCGCCTCGACGCAGGCAGCCATCGCGTTCAACAGCGCCAATCTTGGCCTCGCGCACGCCTTTGCCGCACCACTGGGCGCCCTCCATCACGTGCCGCACGGGCTGGGCAACGCGCTCGCTTTGCCGGTCGTCACGGCGTTCAACGCGCCGGTGCTGGGCGAAAAGGGCGAGGCGATCGCCCGCGCCTTCGGGACCCGCACCGCCGCCGAGGCGATGGCGCGCTCGCGCCATGCCGTCGGCCTCGATCTCAGCCTCGACGGATTTGTGCCGGACGCGGCCGCGCGCGAGAAGGTGGCGCAGGCAGCCAGCCGCAGCGGGCAGGTCCGCATGAATCCGCGTGCCGCCGACATCGACGACCTGCGCGCGATGCTCGACGCGATGCGCAAGCCCACGGGCGATGCGGCACCGGACTTCGCACGATGATCGACGCATCCGGCAGCGGGCGGCTGGCGGCGGGAACGCGCGGTGCTGTCGGTGCGGGCCATCCGGCCTCGGCACTTGCCGGTGCCACGATCCTGGCTGCCGGCGGCAACGCGCTCGACGCCTGCGTGGCGATGGCGGCGACCGACTGGATCGCGATGCCCGACATGTGCGGACCCGGCGGCGACCTGTTCGCGCTGTGGCGCGACGGCACGGGCAAGGTGCATGCGGTGAACGGCGGCGGGGCAGCCCCAGCGGCCTACGTGCATCCGGCCGACCCGGAGAACCGCGCCGGGCTCTGCCTTGTTCCGGGTGCGCCGGCGGCGATCGAGACACTTATTTCGACAGCCTGCACGCTCGGGCGTGATGCATTGTTTGCCCCAGCGCTTGGCCTAGCCGAACGCGGCACGGTCGTGGGTGCGCGCCTAGACCGGCACCTTCAGGCGCTGCGTGACGGGCCGTTCCGCCGCGCCCTTGCCGCCGCGAACGGCGGCCGGTTGCCGCGCACCGGCGAGATCCTGAAGCTTGCGCTGCTGGGTGAGTCGCTGGCGCGCTGGGCCGCGGACGGATCGCCGGAGCGCGAACTGGAAAAGGCGGTTGTCGACTGGCGCGCCGACGGCGTTGCCGTCACGGCCGACGAGGCCCTTGGCGAACGCGCGGAGCGGACGCCCGCGATGTCGCTTCCGATGGGAGGATGGACGCTCTACGGCCAGCCGCCGATGAGCCAGGCGGTCGCCACGCTCGCCGCCATCGGCATCGCCGGGCCCGACGCGGTGCGTGACGCGGATGCGGCCTTTCGCATGCACATGGCGGTCGAAGCCTATAAATCGGCGTTCGCACGCCTGCAGGAATTCGCCGACGGCAACGACCCGGCCCGCGTCGCGTCGGCGATGCTCGAAGGACCGGGCATGCGCGCGCTGCGCGAGGCGATCGGCCCCAGGGCCGGGCAGGGGCCGGCGATGGCGCGCAACTACGGCGAGACGACGCAGGTTTCCGCGGTCGACCACGAAGGCAATGTCTGCACGCTGATCCACAGCCTCTACCGGCCGTTCGGCGCGCGCACGCTGTCCGCGCGGACAGGCTGGATCGCGAACGACCGTGGTGCGTCGTTCACGACGGGGCTCAACGCGCCCGCACCCCGGCGCCGGCCACGCCACACGCTGGTCGGCCTGCTGATGTCCCATCCGGAGAACGGCACCTATGCGTTCGGCACGCCGGGTGCGCAGGCGCAGACCCAGACCACGCTGCAGGTCGCGATGGGCATCATGCGCGATCCCACGCATCCGGAACTTGCGGTCGCGGCCCCGCGCTGGAGCTTCATCGGCGGCGACCAGATCGCCGTCGAGGCAAGCCTGCCGACACCCTTGCTCGACGAGATGTCCGCACGCGGTCACCGTCTGGCGCTGCGCCCGCCGGCCGACTGGCTGATGGGATCGGTGACGCTCGCGGGCTTTCGCGACGGCATCAGGATCGCCGTCGCCGATCACCGGCGCGAGGCGCTGGCGCTGGCGCTTTAGGGAGGCGTCCGTCGCGCTTGATCTTACCCGTTCATTTATTTAAGTTAATACTTAAATAAAGACTGGGTTTCCATAAATGGCGCTTTCTCAGGAAGTCAGTTCCGCTTTCGCGGCCTTGGGTGACGCCACCCGGCTGGCGATCCTCAGCCGACTTGCAGACCACGGCGAATTGACCGTGCTGGAGATAGCCCAACCCTTCGACATGAGCCTGCCGGCGGTCTCGCAGCATCTGAAGGTGCTCGAGCAAGCGGGGCTCATCCTGCGTCGGCGCGACGGACAGCGCCGCCCTTGTCGGATCCGGCCGGAACGGCTGGTGGAGGCAATGGCCTGGCTGAACTTCACGCGCAGTGCCTGGGAGGCGCGCTTCGACCGCCTCGAGCAATTTCTTCATGATGAACCACAACACGATGATTTAAAAAGGATAAAGCATGCCCGAAAAAAGTGATCCGCGCTTGATCTGGGCGCTGGACCGGGAGATCGTGCTCACGCGCGTGATCGACGCACCGCCGGAGCGCGTGTTCCAGGCGTGGACCGATCCCGAGCAGATCACCCAATGGTTCTCGCCGGCGGGATTCCAGAACGAGACGCTCGAGATCGACATCCGCCCCGGCGGTCGCTGGCGTTTCATATATGTGGCGCCGGACGGCACGCGCTACGAGAACCGGATGGTGTTCCTGCGCATCGAAGCGCCGCGGCTGATCGAGATCGACCATGGGTCCGACATCGACGACGATCCGAAGCGCTTCCGCGTGACCGTCACGTTCGACGCGCAAAGCAACGTCAAGACCGTGCTGACGCTGCGCCAGTTGCATCCGACCGTCGAACAGCGTCGTGCCGGCATCGGCTTCGGCGCGGTGGAGATCGGCTTCACGACGCTCGACAAGCTTGCCAGGCATCTTGGCGCCTGATCGGCTTTGATATTTTTAATTCCTATGATAGGATCATTCGCAACTGCCAGAGCATCGGCGGGGCGCTGTTTGACAACTGAATACATACGGCGGTTGCACGACGCACGTTGCAGTAACATCCCAATAACTTCAAAGGGATAAATACGTTACCGTAACCTGTCGTAACCTGTTTCCGCCGGCCGTTCAGGCCGCGCGGCGGGCGGGGCCACTTGTCGGGCCTTCGACCTCCGGGATCGGCGGGATCGGCACGTTCCAGGGGGCGACATCGGCGCGGATCTTGGCCAGCCCGTCCGCGATGATCGCGACCTCATGGTCGGGGTGCGTGGCGCCAAGGCCGTACTCTGCGGCAAGGGCGCGGGCGCGGGCGGAGCGCTTGCGCTCGTCCTCGGGCAGGTTGACGACGGCATAGACGCCGTTGAGCAGCGAGCCGCGCAGCTTCTTGGCGAACTTCTTGCCCAGCATCTCCTTGTCCTGGTCGGAAATCTGGTCGAAGAAGCGGCGCATGACGATGCGGCCGAACTGGATGTGGCGGGCCTCGTCGCGCAGGATCAGGCTGCATGCCTCGCGGATCGACTTGAAGCGCGCGTTCTCGTAACGGGCCTGCAGCAGTTCGCCGGAGAGCTGCTCGAACAGCGTGTTGACCGCCATGCCCGCGAAGAACGACATCTGCCGCTCTTCCTTCTCGTCGTGGAACTTCGGGATGATCTTCTTGAAGTAATCCGACTGCGGCACCGGCTGGTACTTGGCGAGCGCGTCGGCGATGCGGAAGCTTGCCTCGTGGTGGCGCAGTTCTTCCTGGATGAAGTTGACGACGTGCTGCTTCACCTCGAAGGGCTGGTGGCCGAAGATCGCGTCGCGCAGGCGTTCGGCACCGTACGGCGTGGCGCCATGCTCCATCCACGCGCGCAGCGACCACCATTCGGCACCGGCCAGCCGCACTTCCTCGGGCAGGTCGGCCGAACGCAGGTCGGAGAAGTCGAGCTTGGCCGGGTCCCAGGCAAGGTCGCGCGCCTGTTCACACAGTTTCCAGATATCCGGATAGGCGAGCTCCGCCACGATCGGATAGGGGTTCGGATTCTGGGCGACTTCCTCGAGCATCGAGGCTTCCATGGCGCGGATCCTTCCGGATATTCGGGTCTTGGGGAAACGATAGGGCCGGCCCCCGGACTTGCCAAGGGCCGGCCCGCCGGTTTTCGCTCAGGGCGCGTTGACGATCTCCAGGATCTTGTCCATGCCGCCGAACTTGGCGGCTTCTGCCTGCAGCACGGGCTGCAACGCCGTGCGCCACGGGGTCTGGTCGATCTTGTGCTCCTTGGCGCCGCGCTGGCCCACGCGGACCATGGCCTGCGCCTCGAGGTCCATGTGGAGCTTGTTGATGTAGGCCGCCATCTCGACGCCGGTCGTCGTCATGATCCGCTGCTGCTCGGGCGTGAGCCGCGTCCAGAACTGGCGCGAGAACGAGATCGCGCCGACGGCCCAGATGTGGCCGGTCTCGGTCAGGTTGGGGGCCGCCTCGAACAGCTTCAGCGATTCGTAAACACCCTTGGTGATGTCCATCATGTCGACGACGCCCGTCGAGAGCGCGTTGTACGTCTCGGTGATCGGGATCGGCGACGGGTTGGCGCCCAGCGTGCGCCAGATGTTGATGTGCAGCGGGCTCTGGATGACGCGCATCTGCTTGCCGCGCACCTCGGCGACCGTCAGCACGGGCTGGCGGCTGATCAGATGGCGCGCACCGTAGGTGAAGAAGGCGGGGACCTCGAAATTCTGAGCCCGGTAGAACGCCTTGTAGCGGTCGCCGATCGGGCCGTTGACGACGCGCTCGACATGCCCGACGTCGCGGAAGATGAAGGGCAGGTCGAAGATCTGCCCCTCGGGCACCCACGACGACAGGGCGGCGAGCGTGATGTCGGCACCCTGGATCGAGCCCAGGCGCATGCCCTCGGCCATCTCCTTTTCGCCGCCGAGCTGCCCGCCGGCGAAGACCTGCAGTTCGACCGCTCCGCCCGTGCGTTCGCGCGCGAGGTCGCGGTAGCGATGCCACATCATCGCGTTGGGGGCCGTCTCGGGCTGCACCACGGCGATGCGGGCCTGGATGCGGTTCTGGGCCTGTGCATCGCCGGCCGTCGCAGCCAGCATGCCGACGGTGGCGAGAAGCGCCAGTCCGGTCAGTTTCCTCATTGCGGTCATTCCAATTCTCCCGGGTTGAAGGTTCATTCCATGAGCCAGAGCAGCCCCAGCGAAACGCCGGGGATGAAGACGATGAGCGCCAGTGCCGCCACGAGGGCGGCGAAGAACGGCATGACCGCGCCGAAAACCGGCATCGCCGGCTGTTTGGTCACGGTTGCCGTGATGTAGACGAGGATGCCGACGGGCGGCGTGAGACCGCCCAGCATCAGATTGCAGATCACCATCAGGCCGAAATGCACGCCGTCGATGCCCACCGACGTGGCGAGCGGATAGAAGAGCGGGGCGAGGATAAGCATCGCGGCGCCGATGTCGAGGAGCATGCCCGCCACGAGCATCACGCCATTCATGAACAGCAGGATCGACCATTCCGAGACGAGGGACGAGCGAGCGAACTCGAGAACCTGGTCCGGCACGCGCTCCGTGGTCAGCACGAAGCCGAAGGGCACGGCCGCGCCGATCAGCAGGCCGATCAGGGCGGAATCGACCGCAGTCTGGGAAAGCACGTTCCAAAGCTCGCGCGGACTGTACGCGCGGAAGACGAATACGCCCAGCACGAACGCGTAGGCGACGGCGATGGCACCCACCTCGGTCGGCGTCGCGATGCCGAACCGCAGCGCCGCGATGATGAAGATCGCGAGGAAGAGCACCGGTACGGCCGCGCGGCCGGCATGCAGGCGCTCGGCCCAGCTTGCGCGCTCGCCCGAGGCCTTGTAGCCGTGGCGCCGCGCGACGATCCACACGGTGAGCATCAAGGCACCCGCATAGAGCAGGCCAGGGACGATGCCGGCGACGAACATCTGGCCGACGGAAATGCCCGTCGCGGCCGACACGATCAGCATCGCCACGGAGGGCGGGATGATGTTGTCGATGACGGCGGCGGCCGCGCAGACGGCGGCCGAGAAGGTCGTGCGGTAGCCGCCGGCGACCATCGCGGGGTAGAGCATGCGGGCGTTCAGCGCCGCGTTCGCGTTCGAGCTGCCCGATACGCCCGAATAGAGCGTGGCGGAGATGACCGTGACCTGCGCGATGCCGCCGCGGAAGTGCCGCGCCAGCGTGGCCGCGAAATCGATCAGGCGCTGGGTCAGGCCGCCGATATTCATCAGCGAACCCGCCAGCAGGAAAAGCGGGATCGCCAGCAGGATGAACTGGCCCGAACCGCGCACGATGTTCTGCACGATCGCCGGTGCCGGCAGCACACCGGCGGACAGGTCGACGGTGAACACCGCGGCAAGCATCGAGAATGCGACGGGAACGCCGAGCAGCATGGCGGCAACGAAGGTGGCCGTCATGACCACGGCAGGGTCGCCCTGCGGGATCGAAAGCAGGTTCATGCCGTTGAACGCCGCGTAGAACGCCGTACCCGCCAGCGCGCCGACAAGACCCAGCCAGCGGTCGTCCGCGCGGTCGAGATCGCGCAGCACGAGATAGACGAGGCCGAAGATGCAGCTCGCGGGAATCCCCGCATATTGCAGCCAGCCCGGCAGCGCCAGTGCGGCACTCGTGCCGCCGATCATGTCGATGATCTCGCGCGCGCCGAACAGCATGGCGATCGTCGTATATGTCACGATCCCGTCGACCAGGACCTGATGGATCCGCTTGAGGCCGTCGGGGAGCATCTGGTCGATGGCACCGATCGAAAGATGCATGCGCTCGCGGTGGGCGAGCGGGATGCCGAGGAAAATTAGATAGATGAAAAGCCACTGTGCCGCTTCGCCCGTCCAGGTCAGCGAAGCCGAGAAGACATAGCGCGACGTGACCCCGGCGATCGTCAGCAGCGAGATCGAGACGAGACAGAAGACGGCGAGGACGGTGAGCACCCGGTCAAGGGTATCGAGCACCCGGCGTGCCGCCGGGTGTGCGGACGCGGCGGGCAGCACGTGACCGGCTGCAGGCGTCATCGGAATGCCGTCACCATGTCGGATCGCGCGTCCTGTCGTGAGTTCCGGGACACGTGAAAGGGCACGGTCCCACCGATACGATCCTCAAGCGACCGGCGAAGCCAAGTCAATATAAATATGATTGTCCGTACATTAAGAATTTCAAGCGCTCGCTCTCCGGTGCCTAGCGGCCGAATTTCAGCAACGCTGTTCCGGCCAGCGTCATCGCGATCGAAGCGACACGGAACAGCCGGACGCGCTCCTTGAAGACGGTGATGCCGATTACCACGGCGAAGACCACACCCGTCTCTCGCAATGCGGAGACGAGCGGCAGCGGCGCCTGCGTCATCGCCCAGACGACGATCCACGAGCCGCCGTAACTCATCAACCCGGCGGCGATTCCGGCGCGGCGCGTACGCCAGCTCACTTTCCGATTCGGTCCGCGCCGCAGCAGTCGGGTCGCGACGATCACCATGACCGCAGCGATCAACGACTGCCAGACGACATATCCGTGAACCGCACCCGACATCCGCGCGCCGAGCCCGTCGATCACCGAGTAGCAAGCGATGAAGCAACTCGTGCCGAGGGCCCAGAAGATAGGTCGCGCGTCCCGCAGTCCGTCGGCGCCGCGCGATAGCGACAGGCTGACGATCCCCAGCGAAATCATGAGCACGGCGAACTGCGCCGATGGCGCGATGCTTTCGTTGAGGATGAAGACCGATATGGCCGTTACCAGCATCGGTGCTACGCCGCGCGCCAGCGGATAGACGTGGCTGAATTCCCCGACACGGTAGGCACGCTGGAGGAACTCGATATACGCGACGCTCAGGGCGGCGCTTGCGAGCATGTAATAGAAGCTGTCGGCGGAAGGCATCGCGAAGAAGGGGATGAGGCAGACCGATGCGACCGACTGGGTCGCGAACATCGTTTCGATCGATGCCGACCTGTCCGTGTCCGCCTTGATCAGGGCATTCCACGTCGCGTGGCCGAATGCCGCGCAGAGAACAAGGAGGAATACGTCCAGTTCCATCGTCGGTCGGCTCTCCGTCGGGAGTCTAGGGATAGAATGCCGGGGTCGGCACGAACGCCACGTTCTCATCGAGCGGATAGATCGGCCGTGCGCAGATCGTGTGGCCAAGGCTTTTCAGGTTCGCCGAAGTGGCGCCTGGCGCATCGACATTGAAGTTGGCATCCGTCCATGCGTCGAACATGTGGTTTTCGGTATGCGGCGACTTGACGACGATCAGGTCGAAATCGGCGGGGTTCTGGCCATTGGCAAGGTATATCGCCCGGTCGAACAGGAAGACCGGCAAGCTGACCACGACGACCGTGAAATTCTCGAATGTCAGTACTGCTGTCGGACCGGCTGCCAGCGGCGCCTTCATCGTCTCGAGCCGCGCTTGCCCGTCGGACAGGAGTTTCACCGTCGCCTTGACCTTCATCGGCTTGAATCGACCGCGGTCCACGGTGCCGCCAAGCTCGACTTCGATCGTCGCGCCGACGCCGGCCGCGTGCGCGGCCTTCGCTGCCTTGGCATCGACAAGGGGAGCGAGGGTCCGGCGGTCGTAGCCGGCCGCCTTGAGGGCGCGAAGGATCTCGGCACTGTCTCCGGACGCACCGGACGATGTCGCATCCGCAGCGTCGGTGAAGATGACGGGGCCCGTGATGCTCTTCGCTTGGGAAATGGCGCGCTCGACCGAGATGAGCTTTCCCTGCATGCGCGCACGCAGGCCCCAGAAGTCGTGCGCGAGGCGGACCGCCTCTCGTTCGGCCGTGGCCCGGTCTCCATCTGTCATCACGAGTGCCTGCGAGCAGAGTTCGGGCACGTCGGTGAAAGGGTTGCCGATCATGATGCCGGCGGCCAGCGCCACGCCGTCACGCTCCAGGCGCAGGCATTCACGCAGCAGTTCGCCGTAGCAGCCGTTCTTGGTGATCAACTCGTCGCCGCGTACGAGGGCCGGGATGACGACGCGGACGATTGCGGGGCGCGACTTGCCCGACATCAGCTTCAGGAGAAGGCGGGCTGCCCTTTGTCCGGTATCTGCGAAATCGACGTGCGGATAGGTGCGGTAGATCGCGAACCCGTTCGAATGGCGCAGCATCCGGTCGGTGAGGATGCCGTGAAGGTCGAGCGAGATGACGATCGGAACTGCCGGGCCGGCCAGTGTCCGGATGCGCTCGAGGAGATGGCCTTCCGGATCGAGTTCCCCGTCCGCACCCATGGCGCCATGCAGGGAAAAGTATATTCCGTCAATGCGATCGAGATTCGCACGCACGCTGTCGAGTATCTCGGCGGACAGCCGGCGCCAGCCGCCGGCCGACAGAAGTCCCGCGCTTCCCGCACGTGCGGATATCGTCGGCACCACCTCGATGCCGCCTGCATCGTCGAACGCCTGCAATGCTCCACCGACCGCTTGGTTGGTCCCCCGCTGCCCGAGAATCTGGGACCCGCGTTGGATGTGGAAATCTTCGTAGCCGGACTGCAGAGGGTTGAAGGACGAGATTTCCTGCATGCATTCGACGACAAGGATACGCTTCATCTTCGATCTCCGGGGAGGGCAGGTGCTGTTGGGCGGACGGCCAGCATGCCATCGGTCGGACCGCCCGACGATTGGCAAGTTCGGTGACCTGCCCGAATTTGGGGCAGATGCCTTGAGGGCCCCTCAATGGCACGTCTGCCATCCCGCCAAGCTTGACTCGGTGCGGAGCAAGTGTGCTCTACTAGCGGCAATAAGTCGGGCAGATAACTGATCCGATAGCAGGGGGGAAAGATGGCTCTGAAATCGCCGTTCCTTATCCAGTTGGCGCTGGGAATCACCATAGCGATCGGGTCGGTAACCGCCGCATCCGCGCAGGCATCGCTCGGCCAGTCCGGACTTGTCGGTACGCCCGAGGGCATCTCGATCATCACCGACGCGGCCCAGTGGCCGAAGACCTTCAACGAGGCCCCCCAACTCGCCGATCTGGTGAAGCAGGGCAAGCTGCCGGCGGTCAAGGACCGTCTGCCGCAGGACCTCATGGTCATCAAGCCGGTCAAGGAGATCGGGAAGTACGGCGGCACCTGGCGCCGCGGCTTCACCGGACCCGGTGACGACGAGAACGGCAACCGCATCAACGCTTCCGATCGTCCGATGCTGGTCGACCACACGGGCGCCAAGGTCAACCCTTCGCTCGCCAAGTCGTGGAAGATGAGCGACGACGGCAAGGTCTTCACCCTCAACCTGCGCCGCGGCCTTCGCTGGTCGGACGGCGCGCCGATGACCGCCGACGACTTCGTCTTCTGGTTCGAAGACATCTACAGCAACAAGGAAATTCTGCCGGTCGGCATCCCCGACATGACTCCGGATGGCAAGCCCGGCAAGATCGTCAAAGTCGACGACTACACCGTCAACTTCGTGTTCGACGTTCCGTTCTATCTCTTCGAGGATCTGATGGGCGGCGACACGCTCATCGGCGGCGGCCAGGCTGTCCGCCAGTCGAACAAGCGTAGCCATGGCGCCTATGCGCCGGCGCACTATCTCAAGAAGTTCCTGCCCAAATACATGCCGGGTGGCGCGGAAGCAGCGAATGCCGCAGCCCGGGCCGAGGGCTTCGACAGCTGGATTGCACGACTGCACTTCAAGAAAGACTGGACGCTCAACACGGAACTGCCGGTGCTCGGGCCGTTCCGTACGGTGCAGCCGATCAACAACGCCGTATGGGTCATGGAACGCAATCCGTTCTATTGGGCCGTCGACACGGCAGGTAACCAGCTTCCGTACATGGACCGCGTCCAGATGACGGTCGTCGAGAACCTGGAGGTCCTGAACCTGCGCGCGATGGCGGGCGACTACGACCTGCAGGAACGCCACATCGACCTCGGCAAGCTGCCGGTCCTTCTGGAGAACCAGGCCCGCGGCAAGTACAAGGTCCATCTCGACCTGGCCCTTAACGGCACGGACGCGATCTATCACTTCAACCAGAGCTTCGACGCCGATCCGGAGATCGCCAAGTGGCTGCGCAACGCGGACTTCCGCCGCGCGCTGTCGCTGGCTGTCGATCGCAAGCAGCTCAATGAGACGTTCTGGCTCGGCGTTGCCGTGCCGGGCTCGACGGCTCCGGGCGAGGCGCTTCCGTATTTCCCCGGTGCGGGCTGGCGCGAGAAATGGTCGACGTTCGACCAGAAGCAGGCCAACGAAATGCTCGACAAGATCGGGCTTTCGAAGAAGGACGCGCAGGGCTTCCGGGTCCGTACGGACAACGGGCAGCGCCTGCGGATCCAGATCCAGGCCGTGCAGGCGTTCCTGCCGTGGCCGAAGATCAGCGAAATGGTCGCTGACCAGTGGTCGAAGGTCGGCATCCAGGCGGATGTCCGCGATACCGAGCGGAACCTCGCCTTCACGCGCACGCAGAACAACGAGCACCACATCATGGTGTGGAACAACGGCGGGACGGAACTTCTCTATCTGTTTCCGCGCCATGCGATCCCGGTCGACCCGACCGAGGCTTTCATGGGCCCGGAACACGCCAAGTGGTACGCCTCCGGCGGAACGCAGGGCAAGAAGCCGGAAGATCCGAACATCCTCAAGATGCTCGAGCTCTTCACATCGGCTGCCGGGCAAAAGACCGAAGAGCGCATCAAGACGGCGCAGGAGATCTGGAAGATCCTGATCGACCAACAGTACGCGATCGGCACGGTCGGCCAGTCGCCGGCACTGATGGGCGTGCGTCTCGTCAGCGAGCGTCTGGGCAATGTCCCGTCGCGCAACTGCATTGCCCAGCACTGCCGTACGCCGGGCGGCGCACACCCGGAAACATGGTTCTACAAGAATTGACCGGTAGGACTCATATCGACGTACTGCGGCTCAACCCCCGGAATTGTTCCGGGGGTTGAGTTCGCATGCTTACTTACATACTTCAGCGTTTCGGGCTCGCTCTTGTGACGATTTGGGCGATTTCCGTCATTTCGTTCGTCATCATCCAGCTTCCGCCGGGCGATTTCGTCGACGCCTATATCGCAAGTCTGTCGGCATCCGGTTCAATGGTCCGGCAGGAGGAAGCGCAGGCGTTACGCCAGCTATACGGCCTTGATCAGCCGATGTGGGTCCAATACTGGAAATGGGCAAGCCGCGTCGCTCAGGGCGATTTCGGAACCTCGATGGAATGGGGGCGTCCCGTCACCGAGGTACTTGGAGATCGGCTCTGGCTGACCGTCATCGTCTCGCTTGCCGCGATCTTCCTGACCTGGGGGATAGCACTGCCCATCGGCATCTACTCGGCCGTGCGGCAATACTCGATGGCCGACTATGCGTTTACGCTGATCGGTTTTGTCGGTCTTGCGGTGCCCAATTTCCTGCTTGCCCTGATCATCATGTATTTCGGGTTCGTTCTGCTCGATCTCAATGTCGGCGGGCTCTTCTCGGCCGAGTACCAGCTCGCCCCGTGGTCCTGGGCCAAGGCCATGGATCTGATGGCGCACCTGCCGCTACCCGCCCTGATCCTGGCATTGGCGGGAACCGCACAGCTCATCCGCATCATGCGCGCGAACCTGCTCGACGAACTGCGGCGCCCCTACGTGGCGACCGCGCGCGCGCGGGGTCTCGCCGAATGGCGCGTCATCGTGAAGTATCCGGTGCGGGCGGCACTCAATCCCTTCGCCAGTACGATCGGCTACCTGCTGCCCTTTGTCGTCTCCGGATCGATCGTCGTATCCCTTGTCTTGTCGCTGCCCACGGTTGGTCCACTGTTGCTGCGAGCCCTCGTCGCACAGGACATGTTCCTCGCCGGCACGATCGTGCTTCTCCTCGGGGTCCTCACCGTCGTCGGTACTTTCATTTCTGATCTGATCCTGATGTGGATCGATCCCAGGATCAGGGCGGGTATGCACGGATGAGCGAGCTTGCAAGGGCAGACGCGCCGTTCGTGACTGCCGCTGAAGAAAAGGTTGCCGCGGCGACGCAGCTGCAGCTCACCTGGTGGCGGTTTCGAAAGCATCGTGTCGCGGTGATCAGCGGGATCATCGTGATCCTTTTCTATCTCCTGGCCCTGTTTGCGGACTTCTTTGCCGTGACCGAGCCGCATTCGACGGACGCCGCCCGAAGCTACATCCCGCCGCAGGCAATCCACTGGTTCGATCCGGACGGCAGCTTCAAGCCGCATGTCTATGCGCTCAAGGGCCGTCGCGACATGCGGACCTTCAAGCTCATTTATGCCCCGGATCCGACAGACCGACGCTATCTGCGGTTTTTCGCCGAAGGCTATTCCTACAAGCTGTTCGGCTTCTTCGAGACGAAGCGGCACATCGTCGGGCTCGACCGAGGCGTTCCGGAGGACGCTCTGTTCCTGCTCGGAACGGACCAGCTCGGTCGGGATGTCTGGTCGCGTCTGATGCTCGCGACGCGAACGTCACTGACCATCGGCCTGATCGGGGTAAGCCTTTCCTTGTTCCTCGGGATCTTGCTGGGCGGGGTATCGGGGCTTTATGGCGGCGTCATCGATACGGTGATCCAGCGCCTGATCGAGATCCTGCGCTCTATCCCGACCATCCCGCTGTGGATGGGGCTTGCGGCGGCCCTTCCGAACGACTGGACGGTGACCCAGGTCTACATTGCCATCACGGTCATCATTTCGCTGATAGGCTGGACCGAGCTCGCACGCGTCGTGCGAGGGCGCTTTCTTGCCCTGCGCGAGGAAGACTTCGTCACTGCGGCGGAACTTGCCGGCGCATCCCAGCTGCGCATCATTTTCCGCCACATGGTGCCGTCGTTCCTGTCGCACATAATCGCCGCAGTCAGCCTGGCGCTGCCGGCCATGATCATCAGCGAGACGACCCTGTCGTTCCTCGGGCTTGGCCTGCGTCCGCCCGCGATATCGTGGGGAGTCCTGCTGCAGGACGCACAGAACCTCCAGGCGATCGCAATAGCACCCTGGTTGCTGCTGGTCGCGGTGCCGGTCGTCATCGTCATCCTTGCTTTCAACTTCCTGGGCGATGGCCTGCGGGATGCAGCAGACCCCTATGGCTGACCCCATTCTTTCGGTCCGTGATCTTCAAACGTATTTCAGGCCGGACGAGGGTGTCGTTCGGGCCGTCGACGGTGCGTCTTTCGATCTCTATCCCGGTCACACTCTCGGGATCGTCGGCGAGTCCGGCTGCGGAAAAAGCGTAACGGCACGATCGATCCTTCGCATCGTCGACCGGCCCGGCAAAGTCGAGGGTGGCGCGATGTTGCTGCGCATGGGCGATGGCCGCGTCGTCGATATCGCGGCCATTGACGATTCGGGCGCGGAAATGCGCCACATCCGCGGCGGCGAGATCGGCTACGTATTCCAGGAGCCAATGAGTTCGCTCTCGGCGTTCTACACGATCGGTAACCAGGTGATGGAAGCCATCCGGTTGCACCGGACCGTTACGGAGAAAGAAGCGAGGGACCGCGCCATCGAGCTTCTGCAGCTCGTCGGCATTCCGCGGCCCGAGCAGCGCGTGGATTCCTACTCCTTCGAGCTGTCCGGCGGTTTGCGCCAGCGGGTCATGATCGCGCTGGCGCTTGCCGCGGAGCCGAGAATCCTGATCGCCGACGAACCGACGACGGCGTTGGACGTGACGACCCAGGCCCAGATCCTCGAACTCATCCGCAAGATTCAGGAAGAGCGGAAACTTGCCGTCGTCCTGATCACGCACGACATGGGCGTGATCGCCGAGATGGCGGATGCCGTTTCGGTCATGTATCTCGGCAAGGTTGTTGAATCCGGACCGGTCGACACGATCTTTCATGCACCCAAGCATCCCTATACGCAGGCGCTGCTACGATCCATTCCGTCTGTTCTGGCGGAACCGCGCTCGCGTCTGGCAACGATTTCGGGAAGCATTCCTCATCCTTACGCGCGCCCGGCGGGCTGCCCTTTCCATCCACGCTGCCAGAACTACATGCGGGGAACCTGCGACAAGAGCCCGCCGCCATTGACGGTTATCGATGCCGAGCACGAGGTCCGTTGCTTCCTCTATGGCGAAGGAGCGCGGCCTGGGCCATGACCAGTAAACGGACTGTCCTGTCGGTCGAAGGGCTCAAGAAGTACTTCCCGATACGCAAAGGTATCCTGCGGCGCGTCGTCGGAAACGTGAAGGCGGTTGACGACGTCTCGTTCAAGATCACCCACGGGGAGACGCTTTCGCTCGTCGGCGAGTCGGGTTGCGGCAAGACAACGACCTCGCGCTGCATCCTGCGTGCGATCCGGCCGACGGCCGGCGCGATCCGCTTCAACTCGTCGGACGGGGAGGGCGTCGACGTCGCCGGTCTGTCGCGCGGCGAATTGCGGCCGCTACGCCGGCAGATGCAGATGATTTTCCAGGATCCGTACTCGTCGCTCAATCCGCGAATGACGATCGCAGACATCATCGGCGAGCCGCTTCTTGTCAACGGCATCGGCGATCTTGCCGAGCGCAGACGACGGATCGCCGAGCTGCTCGATCTCGTACAGCTGCCGCAGGCCTACATGAACCGCTTTCCGCACGCGTTCTCCGGTGGGCAGCGTCAGCGCATCGGCATCGCGCGGGCGCTTGCGCTCAACCCGGCGCTCATCGTCGCGGACGAGCCGGTCTCGGCACTCGATGTCTCCGTCCAGGCGCAGATCATCAACCTGCTGCTCGAATTGCAGGAGCGACTGGGGCTCTCGTATCTGTTCGTCGCGCACGATCTGTCAGTCGTCAAGCATGTAAGCCATCGCGTGGCTGTCATGTATGTGGGCAGGATCGTCGAAATAGCACCCACCGAAGCGCTGTTCCGAACGCCGCGCCACCCCTATACCGAGGCGTTGCTTTCGGCCGTGCCCGTGCCCGATCCGCGCAAGCGTGCCAAACGCATCGTGCTGGCGGGCGAGGTGGCAGATCCCTCCCGCGTACCGCCGGGCTGCGCCTTCCATCCGCGCTGCCGCTACGCGATCGAGCGGTGCAAGCAGGAGATTCCGCAGCTTCAGCCGGTCGAAGGCGGCGGCATGGTTTCGTGCCACCGCGCGCAAGAACTGGCACTCGCAGGGGTCGACGAGGCGGTCTGAGAAGCCTGTCGTCTGCGATCAGCCCCAGTCCGCCTCAGGCCGTATCTCGCGGACCCGCCCTCCGCCGACATAGTTGAACGCTTTTCCAGGCGGTACCGGACCCTTCTGCACGGTACAGCCCGCGTACTCGCCCGCCTCGTCGTGGAAGGCACGGCCGTGCGCCTCGAGCGACGTCCATTCCATGCCGAGCTGGTGATAGTGGAACTGGATCGCCCGCCGGCGGTAGGCGGAGCGGTTGGGTGCGGTGTAATGGTGGAGCAAGGCGTGAAAGATCAGCGCGTCGCCCGGCGCCAGCTCGATCGCCACGCGATCCTTGAGACGCAACTGGTCGTTCCGGATATGGCACTCGTTGACATCGACGTCCGGCAGGTGGATCGCCGGACCGCCAAGATGCGAGCCGGGGATGACTTCCATGCACCCGTTCTCCTTCGTCGCAGGGTCGAGTGCGATCCAGACGCCGACGATCAGATTCGGATCGCTTACCCGGAAATACGACGCATCCTGATGCCATCGTTTTGCACCACCGATCTTCGGCGGTTTGATCAAGGCCATATCCTGGAAAAGGACACGTCCTTTTCCAAGGATCTGGTCGAGCACGAGGTGCAGGCGCTGCGACATGGCTGCGGCATGCAGCGAGGGTGCATCCTCGACATACCACGCGAACTTGCGGATATGGTCTTCCCTGTTCTCCGGCCGAAGCGTCGTGGGGTCGATGCCGGGCTCGAAGGCGATCTCGGTCGATTTTCTGGGGATGCTCCCGTCGGCCAGGCCGGAGATCGCCGCGACGCAGGCCGAAACCAATTTCGGGCCGATCAGGTTCCGGATGACGAGATAGCCATCGCGCCGATACGCTGCGACGGATTCCCGATCCAGAGATGCCGTAGTCGTCTCGTTTCGTACCATCGTCATGTTGCAATCCTGGTCTATGCGAACAAGGGTGCCGGATCCGGCGTGTAGCGGGCCAGCTTCTGCCGGTCGATCGCGATGCCGAGGCCCGGGCGGTCCGGAATCGAGAGCCATCCGTCGGAATCAAGCGTGAATGGCTCGGCGAGGATTCCGTCGACATAGGCGCTGCCGCCGATGAACTCGACGAGATCGACATCCGGGAAGGCCGAGGCCATCTGCAGGTCGGCCGCGACGCCAAGTGCGGTGTTCCACCCGTGGCCGATGTATTTGACGCCGAAATCGTAGGCCATCCAAGCAATGCGGCGCTGTTCCGAGATGCCGCCGACTTTCGTCACGTCCGGCTGGACGATGTCGACAGCACCGCGCGTCAGCCATGGGATGAAGGCCTGGCGGCGGGTGAGGACCTCGCATCCCGCGATCGGGACGGGCGAGCAGCGCCGCAGTTCCGCATAATCGTCGATGGCGTCGGGCTTGACAGGCTCTTCGAACCAGCCGACCGAATAGTCCTTCAGCATTTCGGCCGTGCGCTTCGCCCACTTGAAGCCGTGTGGCCACAGCGCATCGCTCGCACCCGCATCGACGAACAAGCGCGAGCTTTCGCCTGCCGCTTCGCGAGCGGCACGCACGATTGCCTCGTCGAGCTTGGTATCGAGGGCACGCCCGAACGGACCCCAACCGATCTTGAACGCCGTGAAACCCTTGGCGCGATAGGTCGCGATCACGTCGAACATCGCCTTGGGTTCTTCCATCAGCAATGAGCAATAGGGCTGTACGCGCTTGCGGTATACGCCGCCCAGCAGCCGCCCCACGCTCATGCCCGTCGCCTTGCCCAGAATGTCCCACAGGGCGATGTCGATGCCGCTGATGGCGTGCGTGAGCGTGCCGCCGCGTCCCATCCAGAACGTGTTCTGGTGCAGCTTTTCGGTTACGCGCTCGGGCTCAAGCGCATTCTCGCCGACGAAGAGCGGTTCGAGAACCTTGAGGGCAGACTGCACCAGCCGGCCATCGGTGAAGACACTGCCGTAACCCGTGATGCCCTGATCGGTGTGCACTGCCACGATCGCATGGATGGAATCCTGGGGCCGGATCTCGGCCGACCATCCGCCCTTCGGGCTTTCGCCGAACAGGGGAGCCGCCTCGATCCGGGTTATCCGGACCGGCGGCAGAGTCTTGGTGTGGGTCTGCAGCGTCAAAACACGTCTCCCGGGTGCATATTGCATTCAAATCCGGGGAAGCCGTCATGCTTGCCGAACGCGATCAATCCACGTGAACCGAACACCGAGTTTCCTCCCCCTTGTGGCGAGCTTCATTTCGCTCGCGCTTGGGTACGGCAAGAATCGTATACGATGACGCAAGCTCGCCCAAGCAGAAAACTGAAAATACTATTCCTATCAATGAAATAGTGGCCGTTCAGCTGATGTCCTGGCCAAACGGATCGTCTACCGAATGCGCAGGCTGGGTGAACCAGCTTGCACCTGTTTCGGTGATGTACATGTGGTCTTCAAGGCGGATGCCGAACTCGCCGTAGATGCAGATCGTCGGCTCGTTCGAGAAGGTCATGCCCGGCTGCAGGACGGTGCGGTCCCCCTTCACAAGATAGGGCCACTCGTGCACGTCGAGGCCGATGCCATGGCCGGTGCGATGCGGCAGGCCCGGCGTGGCATAGCCGGGACCGAAGCCGGCACCGTTGATGACGCTGCGTGCGGCGTTGTCCACATCCTCGCAGCGGTTGCCCGGCTTGGCGGCGGCGAAGGCGGCGGCCTGCGCCGTCTTCTCCAGATTCCAGATATCGCGCTGACGCTTTGTCGGCGTGCCGAACACGTACGAGCGCGTGATGTCCGAGAAATAGCCGTCGATCGGCGCACCCGTGTCGATCAGGATCATGTCGCCGTCTTTGAGTGTCTGCGGATAGGGCACGCCGTGCGGATAGGCTGTCGCCTCGCCGAAGAGCACGGCGTTGAACGGTGGATCGGACTCCGAACCCAGCTTGCGATGCGCCGCTACCATGAAGGCCTGGACCTCCGTCGTGGTGATCCCTTCGCGCATGATCCGTGCCGCCGCCTTGTGCGCCGCAAGCGTGATGTTCTTCGCGGTCTGCATCAGCGCCAACTCGTGATCCGACTTTATCCGCCGGCAGGCACCGGTGACGTCCGCCCCGTTGGAAAAGGTGAAGGCGTTTCCGGCGCGTCGGAGGCCGTCGAAGGTGAAGAAGGGGGTTGCCTCGTCGACGCCGATCGTCCCCTTGTCGATGCCGAGCGAGCGGACGGTGTCGATGACCAGCGCCGTCGGATCCTCGTCCTCTTCCCACTGCACAACCTTGTCGCCGAACGTGATCATGGTCCGCAGCTTCTCGACCTCGAAGGCCGGGGAGAGATAGACGATATCGCCCCGGGCGGGCAGGATCGCTCCGTGCGCGCGCTCGGTCCGGCGCAGCTTGAGGCCGGTGAAATAGGTCAGGCTCGTCGAAACATCGAGCCACAGCGCGTCGACGCCCTTCTCGCGCATCAGGCGCTGAGCCTTGTCGATACGCTTCAGGCGCTCGTCCACGCCGACGGGCGGAACGCTCCCGCGCATGTTCTTGAGACCCGCGAGCTCTTTCTCGGCGGTTGACCC
This sequence comes from Tagaea sp., assembly GCA_965279525.1. Classification (GTDB taxonomy): domain Bacteria; phylum Pseudomonadota; class Alphaproteobacteria; order CACIAM-22H2; family CACIAM-22H2; genus Tagaea. The sequence goes on from CBDIIB010000004.1 coordinate 191,325, forward strand.
GCCTACACCGATCGTCATCGACTTCTCTCCGTTGCTTCAGCGCCGGTAGCGCCATTGAACCAATATGTTCGCGGTCGCCGTCAGGATGAGGGTCGCCGACATCAGGATGAAGGCGGTTGCCGCACCGAACGGCCAGTTGTTGAGCTGGAACTGCCCGAAAACGAGCGGCCCCATCATCTTGAATTTCGGCCCACCGAGCAGGACCGGCGTGGCGTACGCATTCATGCCGAGAATGAAGGTCAGGATCGTGCCGGCCAGCAGGCCGGGCAAGGCGAGCGGCAGAAGCACCCGCCGGGTCATTTCGTAGGGACCCGCTCCCATGCTGAACGCGGCCTCCTCGAGCGAGCGATTGATGCCTTCGATGACGCTCTGCAGCGTCAGGACCATGTAGGGCAAGTTGACCGCGACGATCCCGACAATCACGGCACCCTCGGTGAACATCATCTGCATCGGTGTGTCGATGATGCCGAAATCCATCAGCGTGACGTTGAGAAAGCCCTTGTTCCCTAGAAGCGTCATCCAGCCGGCTGCGCGGACGGCATTGCCGACGAACAGCGGCAGGACGACGAGAATGATGAGGACGTTCTTGAATCGGGTCTGTGTGCGCGCGAGGACATAGGCGAGCGGCAATCCGAGAACGAGGCAGATCACCGTACAGAGGCCGGCGACATAGAGAGTCGTCCAGAATATACCGGTGTAGTAAGGATCGGCGAAGAACTTTAGATAGTTATCGAATGTCAGCGCTTCGACCATCATCCGGCGCGGCTCGAAGCGATTGAGGCTGTAGCGGAACAAGATGAGCAGCGGCAGCAGCAGGCCGGCGCACACGAAGATCGTGGCCGGCCCGACGAGAGTCGAGGCCGAGAGGATCGACGTCCTCCCGTCCTCGTCCTGCCGTCCTGCTGCTGGCGCTGCCGTAGTCATTTACCGGATCAGCCCTTCAGTTCCTTGTCCCACCATTCCTTGAGGGCGACGTCGTTCTTGTTCATGTAGTCATAGTCGAGATCGACGATCTTCTTGATTTCCTCGGGCGTGAAGCCGATCCGCTTGTTGAGTTCCGGGGCGACGACCGCATTCGTGACCGTCGGGTTGTAGCCCATGTCGATCGCGAAATTGTCCTGCGCTTCCTTGGCGAGCATCGCATCGAGATAGGCGTAAGCCCCATCCTTGTTGGGCGCATTCTTGGGAATGACGAAGCCCGAGATGTAGGCGAGCGTGCCTTCAGACGGTGCCACGGCCTCAACGCTGATGCCGGCGTTCTGCCACTGCACGACGCGCGCCTTCCACATCACGCCGATGCCGAACTCGCCCGACTGCAGGCCCTGTGCGAAGGCTTCGTTGGTCGGGTAGATGCGCATGCCCGCCTTCTTGCATTCGAGGAGCAGCTTCTTGCCTGGTTCGAAATTGGTGATCGAACCGCCGGCCGCCAGAGCCGCTGCCGCGATCGTGTACTGGTACTGGATGTCGATAATGCCGAGCTTGTTGCCGTGCTTGGGCGCAAAGACGTCCTTGTAGCTTACCGGTGCCGGGCTGATCAGTTTCGGGTTGAAGACCGCGACTTTGCCGGAATAGATATGGCCGATCCCGTAGGGATACTTCATCGACGGCAGCAGGTTTTTCGCATTCTTGAGCTTCGAGTAGTCGATTGGAAGAACCGTTCCGGCGTCATGCATCTGGAACATGTTGATCGACGATAGCGCCTGCAGATCGGCCGTGCCGCGCGGCAGCCGCTGTTCGGCCAGCATCTTGGAACGGCGCTGCGGATCGCCGGCTTGGTCCTGCACGACCTCCCAGCCTTCTTTGATCAGGATCGGCTGTTCGACGTTCTTGTTGAGCAGGCGCGCATAGTCGCCACCCCAGGTGCCGACGACGACCTTGCCCTTGGACTGCGCCCGAACACTGGCCGGAATTGCAAGAGCACCGACGGCAGCGGCCATCCCGGCGAGGACCGTGCGGCGGGAAACTTTGTCTGATTGAGCCATTTTCGCTTTCTCCTTCTGTTGATCTCAAAGGTGCGTCCGCTGGGGCGCACCGGCCGTTCCGAACTTGTCTCAGTCTTGGAAAACGCGTGCCGTCTCCCGGTTCCAGCCCACACGGACGAGATCGCCGACTTGCGGCGGCGCGTTCTCAGGGCGGTTCGGCAACTGGACGATCACCCGTTCGGCAGGTGACAGACGGACATGCAGATCTAGGGCGGCGCCGAGATAGGACAGGAACTCCACCCGGCCTTCGAAGCGGTTGTCGGCCCCTGCAGTTTCAGAACCGAGCAGTGCAAGGCGTTCGGGGCGAAGGGCAAGGGTCGCCGGACCGGCCTGCCCGGTGCCGCAGGCGATGGCGAGGCCGCCTTGCGACCTGAACCGTCCGGGCGCCTCGATCGCTCCTTCGATGAAGTTCGAACGACCGACAAAGTCCGCCACGAAACGGTCTGCCGGACGTTCGTATAGATCGTGCTGGGTGCCGATCTGGCGGATGCGACCCTCGCTCATGACAACCAGCCGGTCTGCCATGGTCAGGGCTTCTTCCTGATCGTGGGTGACCATGACTGTCGTCAGGCCGAGCTTGCGCTGGAGTTCGCGAATCTCGACGCGCACATCCTGACGGAGTTTCGCATCGAGGTTCGAGAGCGGCTCGTCAAGCAGCAGGATATCGGGCCGGAACACAAGCGCGCGCGCAAGCGCCACGCGCTGCTGCTGCCCACCGGAGAGCTGGCGCGGCAGCCGTTCCCCCAGTTGATCAAGTCGCACGAGGCGAAGGGCCTCGGCGATACGTGCCGGCATGTCGGCCTTGGCCACCTTGCGCATCTCGAGGCCGAAAGCGACATTCTGGTTCACGGTTAGGTGCGGGAAGAGGGCATAGCTCTGGAAGACAAGACCTGCGTTGCGTTTCCACGGCGGTAGCGTCGTGACATCTTTGCCGTCCAGACGCACGGTTCCGGAAGTCGGCTCGACGAAGCCGGCGATGGTCCGCAGGGTCGTCGTCTTGCCGCAACCCGACGGCCCGAGCAGGACGACGAACTCACCGTTGGCGACGTCGAGAGAGGCGTCGTCGACCGCCATCATCTCGCCGTAGCGCTTCGTCACGTTGGAAATCTCGAGCCGCGCCATCCCTAGACCACCCTGCTGATTTTCACGAACCGGTCGGTGAGCAGCATAGCGCTCGCGATGAAGACGATCTGAAGAACCGAAACTGCGGCGATCGTCGGGTCGATCTTCCATTCAAGATACTGCAGGATCGCGATCGGCAGTGTCGTTCTGCCGGGGCCGACGAGGAAAAGGCTCATTTCCAGGTTCCCGAAGGAAGAGATGAAGCCGAACATCGCCGCGGCGACCATCCCGGGCAGGATCGACGGCAACGTGATCCGCCGGAACGTCGTCAACCGGTCGGCACCCAGGCTCTGTGCCGCTTCCTCGATGGAGCGATCCATTCCGACGAGGCTGGCGGTGACGAGCCGGACCGTCCAGGGAATCACGATCAACACGTGGCCGGTGATCAACCCGCCGATAGAACCGATGACCGGCAGGTCCGTCAGGATCGTCGCCTCGACATGGAACACATAGAGCGCGATGCCGAGGACGATGCCGGGAACGACGAGCGGCAGGAGCAGGAGGCTGCTTACGGCTTCGCGGCCCGCAAACTTCGAGCGCACGAGGCAGACGGCCGCAGGTACGCCAAGTGCGATGCCGATCAGTGTGGCGATCGTCGCGACCTGCATGCTGAGGATGAATCCGGAGACAAAGCGGTCGTTTCCGGGGATCGTCTTGAACCATTTGAATGAATAACCGTCCGGCGGGAACGAAGGGATTTCCTGCGCGAAGAATGCGAGCCACGTCACGAAGAACAAGGGCAGCAGAAGATAGGCCATCGACACCGTCGCGGCCCCGTTGAGCGCAAGCCGTCCAAGCGATCTCAAGCCTATCCGCGCCGTCATGCTGTCCACGCTGCCCGCATCGTCTAGTTCAGCCTGTTCTTGTGGAACTTGCCGCCCTTCATGATCACGGAAAGATGCTTTCCCTGGTCGACGAGCAAGGCAAGGTTCTTGAGTGGATTGCCATCGACCAGAATCAGATCGGCAAAGGCTCCCGGCTTCAGCGTACCGACCTTGCCGGGCATGCGCAGGACGTCGGCGCCGATGAGGGTGGCAGAACGGATGATCTCGAGCGGCGACAGGACCTCTTGCCGGATCGTGAACTCGTTCGACTGGTCCCAGTGCAATTCACCGAGCAAATCGCTTCCGTAAGCCACAGGTACGCCGTGCCGCTTGCAGATCTCGAGCGACTTGAGACCGCCGTCGATGACCAGTTCGTTCTTTTCGAGGCTTTCGGCGGTCATGCCCCACTTCGCCGCGCGTTCCCTCATGGCATAATAGGTGACGAGGTTGGCGACGAGAAACATGCCTTTCTCCGCCATCAACTTGGCCGCGGCATCGTCGATCAGGTTGCCGTGCTCGATGGTCCGCACGCCGAACTTTGCCGCTCGGATGATCGCTTTTGCCGAATAGGCGTGGGCGCAGACATAGCGGCCGAATGCCGTCGCTTCCTCGACGGCCGCTTTGACCTCTCCGTCGGAAAACTGCAGGCTGTCGAGCGGGTCATAGGGAGATGCCACACCGCCCGACATCATGATCTTCACGTGGTCGGCGCCCTGGCGCATCTGCTCGCGAGCCACTTTGCGCACCTCGTCGACGCCGTCTGCAACGGCCGACTTGAATTGCAGCCCGTTGCAGCACATGCATTCGTCGCCGGCATTGGTGCGCCGGCGGGAGTCAGAATGGCCACCGGTCGGTCCGATGGACTGACCGGCAATGAAAAGCCGCGGACCGACGATGTGGCCGGTCTCGATGGCGGTCTTGATTCCCCAGTCGGCACCGCCCGTGTCCCGCACGGTCGTGAAGCCGCGATTGAGCATCGCCGTAAGCCTCGTCGCGGCGCGTGCCGTGACAAGCGTCAGCGGCAGGTTCTCCATGAAGCGGATGTTCACTTCCGAATGGATCGCATGGACGTGGCTGTCGATCAGGCCGGGCATCAAAGTCCGCTTGCCGCAGTCGACCTTTGCGGCATCTTTCGCCTTGATCGGCTTGTCGGAAAGTTCGCGGATCTTGTCGTCCTCGACGAGCAGGCTGTAGCCGCCGCGAACATCGCCGAAGGTTGGTTCGAGAAGCGCGAAGTTGGTGAAGAGAATCTGGTCGCTCATGGGGCGGGGTCCTAGTTCAGCGTGTTCTTGTGGAAATGCCCGCCCTTGACGATGGCCGACAGGTGCTTGCCCTGCTCCTGGAACAAGGCAAGGTTCTTCAGCGGATTGCCGTTCACGACGATCAGGTCGGCGAAGGCGCCGGGCTTCAGGCAGCCGAGTTTCCCTTCCATACGCAATAGTTTTGCCCCGATGGTCGTGGCGGACCGGATGATCTCGATCGGCGAGACCACCTGCGCGCGGATCGTGAATTCCTGCGACTGTTCGGTCTGCAGCTGTCCGAGAAGGTCGGTACCGTAGGCGACCGGCACGCCGTGACGCTTGCAGATCTCGAGCGAGCGCAGGGCGCCGTCGATCACGAGGTCGTTCTTCGCGAGCATGTCACCGCTCATGCCGTATTCGGCCGCGCGCTTCTTCATCTCGAAGTAGGTCACGAGATTGGCGACAAGAAACATGCCCTTCTGCGCCATCAGCTTAGCGGAGGCGTCGTCGATCAAGTTACCGTGCTCGATCGTGCGCACGCCGGCCTTGGCGGCCCGGGTGATTGCCTCGGGCGTATACGCGTGCGCGCAGACATAGCGGCCGAAGGCGTGCGCCTCTTCGACGGCGGCATGCACTTCGTCCATCGAGAACTGGAGGCTGTCGAGCGGGTCGTAGGGGGAAGCCACGCCACCCGACATCATGATCTTGATCTGGTCGGCACCCTGTCGCATTTCCTCGCGCACAGCCCGGCGCACACCGGAGACCCCGTCGGCGATGCCCATCGAAAAGGCGAGCGCGTTGCAGCAATGGCATCGGGCACCGGCATCGGTGCGTCGGCGCCCGTCGCTGTGGCCGCCGGTCGGTCCGATGGCTTTGCCGGCGATGAACAGGCGCGGTCCTGCGATGAGACCTTTCTCGACCGCTTCCTTGAGGCCCCAGTCGGCGCCGCCGGTGTCGCGTACTGTGGTAAACCCGCGGTCCAGCATCCGATTGAGGAGATTGGCCGCTCGGGCCGTCATCAGCGTCAGCGGAACACTCTCCATGTTGCGGATGACGACTTCGGAGAGGACCGCGTGGACATGACTGTCGATCAGTCCCGGCATCAGCGTGCGCTTGCCGCAATCGACGACGGTGGCGGTTTTCGATTTGATCGGCTTGGCGGAGACTTCACGAATCTTGTCGCCTTCGACGAGGATTTCGTAGCCGCCCTTCAGGCCGCTGGCCTCGGGATCGAGCATTTCGAAATTCCTGAAAAGATACTGTGCCATCGCCGTCCCGTCCTTTCGTGCGTCGAACCGTCCCCAAATGTTGACTTTTCGGTCATTGCCGTCAATGACGGCAATGAGGGTCAGCCGCCCATTTCCTGCAGCATGCAGGGAACCAACAGGCCCGCGAGAATCTTGGCATTCCGGATCTCGTTCGGGCCGTACATTCCCTCTTCGCCACAGAAATTCAGCGTCCCGAGACGCTGGCCGCCCCTGTGGATCGGCGAATTGAGGATGGCGCTGGCCCCGAGTGAAAAGATCAACTCGTAGTCGAAAAACGTTTCTTTCACGGCGGCACGGGTCGGCGCGATAAAGACCTCGCCCGAGTTCATCTGTTCGTGACTCTTCTTGATCTTCGAAAGTGGTTTCTCGCCGCCGATCGGATAGGCCTGCTCGTTGCTCGAATGGACGCGCACGACCGCCTGCTTGGCTTCGTCGTATTTCAAGGTCGTCAGCAGCAGCCAGCCGCAGGTCTCCGCCGCGACCTTCTCGACCGCCTTGTAGACCTTCTGGCGATCCGAATGGTTCGCGGTCAAGGCGACGATTTCAGCGACGTCTTCGAGGGTCATGGCGCGGGATTTTATCGGCATGAAGCGTGCTTTCAGGGTTTGAGAGAAGCAGACGTTCGAGCGGGCTCGGGCAGTGGAACGTTGGCGATCCTTTCGGGAATCAGGCCGCGAGCCCTGATGCGCAGGACGAGCAATAGCGCCACAGCGATGAGAATTTCCCGCAGGGCGGCACCTTGTACGGCGGAAATCTCGGGAATGTGAGGGATAACGAACCGTGTCGATTCAAGGAAGAACACGACCAGGACAGCACCGACAACCGCACCGAAATTGTTGCCGAGGCCGCCGGCGAGCAGGGACAGCTTGATGTAGAGCGTCAACAGCGGGGCGAAGAGATCCGGCGCGATGTAGCTCGTGAAGTGCCCATAGAGGGCACCGGAAAGGCCAAGCGCAGCCGTGCCGACTGCGAACGCCTTGACCTTGAACATCACGACATTCTTGCCCGCGACCTGGACGACTTGCTCATCTTCGCGGATGCCGCGCAGCACGCGTCCGAAGGGCGAACTGTTGAGCCGCTGGAAAAGGACAAACAGGATGGCAACGGCGACGATGACGATGCCGAGGAAGAGCAGGTTGAAGCCGTGCGGCCCCAGTGCCTGCCGGAACGGTCCGGGAATGCCGGATAGACCGTCGGTGCCATTGGCGATCCAAAGCTCGTTCGACATGACGACCCGCATTGTCTCGGCGAAGCCAAGAGTGACGATGGCAAGATAGTCGCCCCTCAGTCGTACGGTAATGAGCGCCACAAGCACGCCAACGAACGAGGCGACGGCTGCACCCGCGACAAGGCCGACAGGGATCGGCCAGCCGAGCTTGAGTGTCAGCAAGCCCGAGGTATAGGCGCCAACTGCGAAGAAGCCGACCAGGCCGAGATTGATCAGGCCCGCCATGCCCCAGATCACGTTCATGCCCAGCGCCATCAACGCGTAGATGCCGGCAGTGACCCCCATCGCGATGAGATAGTGTTCCATGCCCGCCCTCCTCAATAGGCCCGTTGGCCGAGAATGCCCCGGGGCCGGAGCGTCAGGACGAGAAGGATGGCGATGAAACCGACCGCTGTGCGGTATGCCGGCGTCAGCACGAGCAGGCTGAGCTCTTCGCCCACGCCGATCACGAGCGCACCGATGACCGCACCGGGGATGCTGCCCAGCCCGCCGACGACGGCAGCCGCGAAGACGGACAGGATCGTCCTGAAACCCACGAGAGGATCGATCGTCGTGTCGAGGCCGCTCAACATCCCGCCGACTCCGGCCAGGCCCATCGCGATGAACGAGACGAGCCGGGCGACCATGTCCGCGTTGATGCCCTTGATTGCCGCGAGCATGGGATTGTCGGCGACTGCGCGCATGGCCTTGCCGGTCCGTGTCATCGACAGGAAGGCGAACAGCATCGCCATAACGACGATGGCTGTCAGGAGATTCTCGACCTGCTGCGGACTGACGCGCAGGCCCGAGATCACCCAGTCCCGTCGCAGCGGCAGGTCGAAGCCGCGCATCTGGTTCCCGAAGCCGAAGCGCACGAAATTCTCGAGCGCGATCGTCAGCGCGATCGAGCCGATTGCGGTCGTCACGAAGCCTGCACCGCGCAGCGGGCGCAGCACGAATTCGTCGGAAAGAAGACCGATCAGGCCAGCCACTGCGAAGGCCGCCACAAGCGACGGGACGACAGGCAGGCCGAAAGTCGTGTTCGCGATGAACCCTGCGAACGCGCCTATCGTCATATGCGAGGCGAGTGCGAAGTTGGTGAAGCGCAGCACCGCGAAAATCGCAGTCAGGCCGATGGCCGGCACGGCAAGGACGGTACCCGCCATCAGGCCATTGAGTATCAGCTGAAGGACTTCCATGTGCGGGACCGGGCGCCTTTGGAGGGAGGAGGGCGGCGGCCGTCGGCCGCCGCCCGGCCAAGTTCAGACGAGCTTGAGGAACTCGAGCTTGCCCTTGGCGACTTTCATGTAGCGGAAGCGGCAACCGTTGATGTCGCCGATATCCGTGAAGTCGCAGGGACCCGAGGCACCTTCGTAGTTGATCTCCTTGCCGGCAGCCAAGGCCTTGAGGCCTTCAATCGCGGTGTAGACCTTCTCGCCCGAGCCTTGGCAGATCTTTCGGACATTGTCCTTCAACGCAACTCCGGAGACTTCCTTCGCCTTGGCAAATGTAAGAACGGCCATGCTCGCCCAGTCGGTCGCCTGGGCCTCGTAGCCGTCGATTTCCTTCATGCCCAGTCGCTCGCAAGCGAGCTTGTACGCCGAGCTTTCGATGTCGGCCGACGGCTGACCGGTCATCACGCCCTCACAAACTTCGGGCGGCATCGTGTTGAGCGTGGCCTGCGGCACGGCGTAGGACTGGCAGAACTTGCCGAGATTGATGTTCGCGCGATAGAGGTCGCGCAACACCACGACCGTGTCCGGCGCGTAGCCGTTGAGGTAGAGGAAGTCCGGCTTTTCGCGCATCGCCTGGTCGATTTCCGAGCGATAGGTCGACTTGTCCTTCTCGTAGATGACATGCGAGACGACCGAGCCACCCTTGGTCTTGAGAAGCGCGTCCAGATACTCCTTGGTCGGCAAGGCGAACGGCGCCTGGATGCCGATCACGGCCACGCGCTTGTGGCCCATGCTGGCGACGAACTCGCCGTGCGAAGACGCCTGAAGCCGGCTGTTTGGCTGTGTGCGGATCAGGAAGCCTTGATGCGGCAGGAGCGTGATCGGATCCGCGCCTGAGACAGTCATGATGAAGGTTTTCGATTCCCAGCACACCGGTGCGACAGCCGCCGTGACGGCCGACGCCCAAGTGCCCATGATGATAGGGACCTTGTTGACTTCGATGAGCTTGCGGGCTGCCCGCACGGCGGCTTCCGGGTTCGTCTGGTCGTCCTCGACGACGGCCTCGATCCGCCGTCCGAGTACGCCACCGGCCTTGTTCACCTCGTCAAAGACCACCTGCATGGCCTTCAGCATGCGGGGACCGTCGTTGCCACCTGCACCCGTAAGCGGAGTGAGGATGCCAACCCGGATCGGCTCGGCCTGGGCGTATGCCCGGATCGGCATGCTCGAGACCGCTGCGGATGCGGCGGCCGTCTTGAGGATCGTTCTGCGGCTTAAGGCCTTCATTTTTCCCTCCATGCGCTCGATATTGGGTAATCCGCGGCTTACCCGCCGAGGAAGATGCGTTGGATTTCCGGGTTGGCGGCCAGTGCTGCCGCATCACCCGTCCGGCTGTTTTTTCCGTCGACCAGAATGTACGCCTTGCTCGAAATCGCCAAGGCTTCGCTGGCGTTCTGCTCCACCATCCCGATCGCGAGACCCTCGCGGTTGATCTCGACGATGGCGTCAAACAGTTTTTCGGCGGCCAAGGGCGAAAGACCGGCGGATGGCTCGTCGAGCATGAGGACGCTAGGCTCGACCATGAGCGCCATTGCCATCGCGAGGATCTGCCGTTCACCGCCCGAAAGCGTCCGTGCTGCGTGCCGCTGCTTCGAGCCCAGAACGGGGAAACGCTCCATGACGGTCCCGATCCGCTTCGGGACGGCACCGGGGTCGATGTAGCCGCCCATTTCGAGGTTCTCGCGCACGCTCATGGAAGCGAAAATGTTGTGCTCCTGCGGAACATAGGCGAGCCCGCTGCGGGCGATGTCGCGCGGCAGCCATCGCGTGATGTCCTTGCCGTCGAGCGTTACCGAACCGCTTTTCGGTTTGAGAAGCCCCGCGATCGTCTTGAGCAGCGTGGACTTGCCGGCGCCATTCGGTCCGATGATGCAGACGATCTCGCCCTTGCCGACAGAAAAATCGACCCCCTTCAGGATCTCGTCCGCCGCACCATAGCCCGCGACAATCCCTCTTGCGGCAAGCTCGGCCATCAGCTCGCGCTACGCCAGCGGCGACCCATGTACGCCTGCTGTACCTGGGCATTGTTGGCGACGTCCTCGAAACCGCCCTCCGCAAGGTGGCGGCCTTCAGCCATCACGATCACGTGGTCGCAAAGGCGCGCAACCATGTCCATGTGGTGTTCGATAAGGAGGATAGGGAGGCCTTCCTGAGCGAGGGACTTGAGATGCTCGCCGATTTCCCGCGCAAGCGTGGGATTGACGCCGGCGACCGGCTCGTCGAGGAGGATCATCTTGGGTTCGGCCATCAGCGCGCGGCCGATCTCGAGAAGCTTCTTCTGCCCTCCGGAGAGGTCCGACGCCGGATTCCGGATGACCCGCATCAGGTTCAGCCGCGTTGCGACGGCAACCGCACGCTCCACGAGCTCGTCTTCCCGCGCGAGACTTGCCCTCGTCCGCAGCAGTGAATCCCATATACGTTCACCTGGCTGACCGGGACCGTAGAGCATCAGGTTGTCGAGGACCGACAGGCGCTGGAGGCCTCGGGCGATCTGGAATGTTCGTACCAATCCGGCAGTGGTGATCTGGTCGGGCCGCATTCCCGCGATCTCGACACCGTTGAAAGCGATGCGGCCTCCGTCGGGTGGGATCACACCGGATATGCAATTGAAGAGTGTCGTCTTGCCGGCACCGTTGGGACCGATGAGGCCAGTGATGCCGGCGCCGGGGACAGACAGGGACACGCCGTTCAGCGCATTGACGCCATAGAAACTGCGCGTGACGCGTTCGATTTCCAGTAACGCCATTGCCCGATTGGTTCCGTTAGGTACCGATTTGCGACAAGCATTGCATGGTTCGGGCCATGGTTCTAGCCCTCGAAGCTCGGTCCGGGCTTGCCGGTTCGACGCAACCGGTACCGGGTGGCCGTCCGATCCCTTTCAGCGCCGGGACAGGGCCTCCGGATTGACGACATGGACAGGCCGCCGTCCGAGCGAGAAGTCGACGATGCTCTGCAGGCCGGTTGCCGCCATGTCGTGGAAGCATTCGTCCGTCCAGCCCAACGCGTGCGGAGCGAGGATCACGTTGCTCATGCCTTTCAGCGGGTTGTCCGTTGCGGTCGGCTCACGCTCGAATACGTCGAGACCGGCACCGGCGATCTGGCCCGCCTGCAAAGCCGCTATCAGAGCCGCTTCGTCGACGACCGGGCCGCGCGCGATGTTGACGAAAAACGCGGTCGGCTTCATCAGTGCGAACTTCGCCGCATCGAGAAGGTGGCGGGTTTCGTCGGTGAGCAGGCAGCAGCAGACGACGATGTCGCTCTCCTTCATCACGGTTTCGATCGGGGCAAGCGATGCGCCGAGTGCTGAAACCCGGGCTGCATCGCCATATGGGTCGGCGGCGAGCATCTGCCCGAAAAACGGCCGGGCCAGCCCCATGATCTCCTGCCCGATGCCGCCAGCACCGATCAGGCCGAGCGTCCGCTTCGTAAGTCCGACACCCATATGGCTCGTGCGCTCGGGCCAACGATCTTCCCGCACCAGCCTGTCCTTTATGAAGAGGCGCGACGTCAGCGCGAAGATCAGTGTCAGTGCCGCCACTGCCATCGGGCGCCGGATCGCGATCGGCGTGTTGGTAAGGACGACACCGAACTCGACCGTCGCAGGCACGTCGACGGAATCATATCCGACGCCATGCCGGGCGAGGATTTTCACGCGGCGATCGGCCCGCGCGAGCGATGCCCGCGTGACTTTCGGCGAGCTGATGTAGACACCGTCATATTGGCTTGCGAGGTCCGGTGTCAGTTCCGCGAACCGCTCGGGGAAATACTCCCACTCGATCGCCGGATTGCCCTTCAGCACTTCCAGGGCCTCGTAACCGAAGCTCGGTTCGCCTTTTGCATTGAGGACGTCGCGGGAGATGCCGACCTTGAATTTCATGGCTTCGCTCGAAGGGCACGGAGGGAACAGGTTACACCGTGCATGATAGCCGGATCTTTGCGGGCCGCCAGTGTGCTGAAGCCGGTTGAGCGGACAATTGGGTGATGCGAGACTGACGTCATGGAATTCGAGGCATTCAGGAAGTCGCTTTCAGAAGCCGCACCGCCCGCCGGTTTGCCGCGACCACTGGAGGCGATCTGGCTGGCTTCCAAGGGCGATTGGAAAGCCGCCCATGAGCTCGTGCAGATGGACGAAGGGGAGGCGCGCCATGATTGGGTCCACGCCTGCCTCCATCGGATCGAAGGCGACGCGAGCAACGCGGGCTATTGGTACCGCAGAGCCAAACAGCCGCCGGCGACCGGCCCTTTCGACGTCGAACTGATGGCCATTGCCAGGACGCTGCTGGCGGCTTCCCACGGACGAGATTGACGATATGGAAAACGCACATCGTTCGCAGCTGCTCCAGGCCGAATGGGCCTATGTCGAGAAGCAGTCCCTCGACGAGTTCGGGGCGATCGAATGGAACCTGCTGAAGGCGCAAAGGGCGCCTTACATGGCCCAGCAGCAGGCCAGCCAGGCGCTGCGATTCCTCGTCGCGTCGAAGGACGACCCGACATTCGGCTATCAGGTGAACAACTATCGGCACAGCATCCAGTCGGCGAGCCTGGCGCTTGCCGACGGACGGCCGGAAGACTATGTCGTCGCGGCGCTTCTGCACGACATCGGCTTCATTGCCTGCCAGCCGACACATGGCGCTTTTTCTGCGCGACTTCTGGCACCTTTTGTCGGCGACGACATCGTCTGGATGCTCGAGCGGCACATGTACTTCCAGGCGATCCACTATCACGAGCATCCCGATGCGGATCGGTTCGCCCGCGAGAAGTGGCGGGGCCATCCGAACTTCGTCATGACCGCAGAGTTCGTCGCGAAGTACGACCAGAACACGATCGATCCCGCGATACGGGAAGTGCCTATCGAGGTATTCGAGCCGATGGTCCGTCGGGTATTCGCGCGCCCGCCGCGTGCGATGGCGCTTCCCGACTAGATGGCTGTCCCGGAACCGAGACAACCGGGACAATTGAACGATACTCGCCCCTTGAAGCCTTTGGCACTCGACGCATAGCATATGGACTGCAGCCGGGCGTCGCCCGGGAATCTTCAGCATTTCCGCTCGCAACCAAGTCTTGCAATCCGGCCGGAGGTCAGCCCAGTGATTAAACGCCGAACCTTGCTTTCCGCCGGTGCCGCGGTTGCGGCCGCGACGACATTCGGGCACCGGTCGTTTGCCCAATCGCCGCGCCGCGGCGGCCGGCTGATCGTGGCTGCGGACTCCGAGCCGCGAAACCTCAATCCCGCGATGATCGCCTCGAACGGCGTCTTCCATGTTTCCTCGAAGATCGTGGAGCCGCTGGCCGAGGCCGCCTACGGCACACCGGATGGTCTGGCGCCACGTCTCGCCACGAGCTGGGCGGGTTCCAGCGACGGGCGTTCGATCACCTTCCGCCTGCGGGCCGGCGTGACGTGGCACGACGGCCAGCCGTTCACCTCGGCCGACGTCGCATTCTCGGCCATGGAAGTTTGGAAGAAGGTCCAGAGCTTCGGGCGGATCGTGTTCAAGGATCTTGCCGCAGTCGAGACGCCGGATGCCCTGACCGCGATATTTCGCTTTTCCGAGCCGACCCCGTTCCAGCTGATCCGCAATGCCCTTCCGGCGTTGACTGCGGTCGTCCCGAAGCACCTCTACGAAGGAACCGACATATCGGCGAACAAGGCGAACGCGGCACCCGTCGGCACCGGCCCCTTCCGCTTTGCCGAAACGAAACCAGGCGAGTACACGCGTCTCACGCGCAACCCGGCCTATTGGGCGGCGGGACAACCTTACCTCGACGAGATCGTGTACCGGGTTCTCCCGGATCGTGCCGCGGCAGCCGGTGCGCTGGAAGCGGGGGAGATCCATCTGGCTGCGTTCTCCCAGGTCCCGCTGGCGGATCTTGCACGCGTCGGCAACCTGCGTGGCCTCTCCGTCGTGACGAAAGGCTATGAGGCGCTGACGTATCAGCTGATCGTCGAGATGAACCACCGGCGCACCGAACTCGCCGACGTGCGTGTCCGCCGTGCGATCGCGCACGCGATCGACAGGGACTTCGTCGTCAAGACGGTATTTCTCGGATTTGCGACGGCCTCGGACGGCCCGGTTCCGAAGTACGACGGGCAGTTCCATGCCGCCGGGCTCGCCATGCCCGGCTTCGACGTCGCGCGGGCGAACGCACTGCTCGACGAGGCGGGCCATCGGCGCGATGCGCGAGGCGTCCGCTTCAAGCTGCGGCTGCTGCCGGCCCCGTTCTTCAATGAAACGCGCCAGTTCGGTGCCTATCTGCGCCAGGCGCTTGCCGCCATCGGCATCGACGCGGAACTCGTCAACAACGATACGGCGGCACATCTGAAGGCCGTCTATACGGACCATGCATTCGATATCGCCGTAAACCCGCCGGTCTATCGCGGCGATCCGGCGATCTCGACGACGATCCTTGCGCAGGGCGGGCTGCCGGCCGGCGTTCCGTTCGCCAACCAGGGCGGTTATCGCGATGCGCAGATGGATGCGTTGATCGCCCGCGCGGCCGGTACGCTCGACGAGGCCCAACGCACGGGCCTCTACCACGAGTTCCAGCGCAAGGTTGTTGCCGATCTTCCGTTCATCAATGTGGCGGAGTGGGGCTTCACTTCGGTCGCGAGCGCGAAGGTCCGGAACGTCGATTCAAATCCCCGCTGGGCGGTATCGAACTGGGCGGACGTCTGGCTCGACGCCTGATGCGTTCGGCACGGCTGATCTCCCGCCGCCTGCTCGGGATCGTCCCTGTTCTCGGTATCGTCGTCGTGGGCACGTTTTTCCTGCTCGAGGCGTCACAGGGCGATGCCGTCGACGCCTATCTCGTTTCCACCGGTGGCGACCGGGCGTTGGCGGATCAGATGCGCCGCGAGTGGGGTCTCGACAGCGGACCGTGGCAGCGCCTTGTCTTCTACGTCAGTTCGCTTCTCCGGCTGGATTTCGGCTGGTCGGTCGCGTTTTCAAGGCCTGTACTCCAGGTCATCCTGGAGCGCCTTCCCAACACGCTACTGTTGATGGGGACATCGGTCGCACTTGCCTTCGGCGTCGGCTCGCTCCTCGGCATCGTCGCGGCTGACCGGCCCGGTAGCGCGCTGGACCGGGCGCTTTCCCTCGGCTCGCTCGCCGTTTACGCGATCCCGGGATTCTGGCTCGGTCTTGTCCTGATCGTCGTGTTCGCCGTCCAGCTGAGGCTGTTGCCGAGCGGCGGGATCGAGACGATCGCGTCGGGAAAGCAGGGGCTCGATCGTGCCGCAGACATCGCGCGGCATCTGGTGCTTCCGGTCGGTGCACTCGGTGCGCTCTATCTCGCACTTTATCTGCGGATGATGCGCGCAGGCATGGCGGAAGTCTGGCGGCAGGATTTCATCCGTGCAGCCTTCGCCCGAGGCCTTTCACGCCGTCGCGTCGTCTGGCGCCATGTCGCGCGCAATGCGCTGCTTCCGCTCGTGACGATGTTGGGGTTGCAGGCGGCATCGCTGCTTGGCGGCAGTGTCGTGATCGAGAGCGTCTTTGCCGTACCGGGGCTCGGACGGCTCGCCCACGAAGCGGTGGCGCAGCGCGACACACCGTTGCTGCTCGGCGTCATTCTCGTGGGTTCGTTCGTCGTGATCGCGGTCAATCTCGCCGTGGACCTGCTTTATGCCGCACTTGACCCGCGCGTCGGCGCCGGGCCGGAGACAGGTGCATGACTGCCTTTCGCCGCTTCGCTGCCTCGATCGATGGAATGGTCGGCGCCGGCCTGATCGTCGTGCTTGCCGCAGTCGCGGTTTTGGCGCCGGTCTTCTACCCGGGCGATCCGCTGTCAATCGTTGGCGGTCCGATGACGCGGCCGTTTGTCGAATGGGCGACACCGCTCGGGACCGACCGCCTAGGGCGCGATCTCCTTGCGGGTCTGCTGCATGGCACGCGCACGTCGATGATCGTCGGACTGTTCGCGGCACTCGCGGCCATATCCATCGGTGCCGCGATCGGCGTCGTCGCCGGACTTGCCGGCGGATGGACCGACGAAGTCCTGATGCGGATCACCGAGGCCTTCCAGACGGTGCCGGGATTCCTGCTGGCACTTGCATTCATCAGCGTCGTCGGCCCGTCGCTCTGGATGGTCGTGCTGGCGATCGCGCTCGGCGCATGGACGGGACCGGCGCGTCTGGTGCGCGCCGAAGTGCTGTCGATCCGCGAACGGGATTTCGTCGCGGCCGCGCGGGTCGTCGGCATGCACCCGTTCGAGATCGCATGGCGGGAAGTGCTGCCGCACGCGTTGCCGCCGGTCATCTCGCTCGCGTCCGTGATCGTCGCGGGCGCGATCCTGACCGAGGCGGCCCTGTCGTTTCTCGGCCTCGGCGATCCCAACAGCGTCACCTGGGGCGGGTTGATCGCGGAAGGGCGATCCGTGCTGCGAAGTGCCCCCTATCTTTCGATCGTGCCGGGCATCGCACTTCTGACGACGGTGCTTTCCGTGCACCTCGCAGGGGAAGGGATCGTCGCGGCCCTTTCCGGCCGCCGGATCGTCGCATGACTGCAGAAGTCCTCGTCCGACTCTCGGATTTCGGCGTCCGATATGCGCCCGGATCAGCATCGGCGATTTCAGGCGTCTCGCTTGCGCTTGCCAAGGGCGACCGTCTGGCGGTGATCGGCGAAAGCGGGTCGGGCAAGACGACGATGGCTTTGGCGATCGCCGACCTCCTTCCTTCGGGGGCGGTCACGGCGGGGCAGATCGATTGGCCGACGTTCGGCGGTCGTCCCCGGCACGGCCGCGACATCGGATACGTGTTCCAGGATCCGTCCGGCAGCCTCGATCCGGTGATGCGGATCGGCAGGCAGATCGCCGAAGTCGTCGGGGCACACGAAACGATCGATCTCGACGCTGCCCGGAACCGGACGGTCGAGCTTCTGCGGCAAGTCGAACTGCCGGATCCCGCCCAGATCGCCGAGGCTTTTCCCCACCAGCTTTCGGGCGGTCAGCGGCAGCGTGTGGCACTGGCGCTGGCGCTGGCCGCCCGCCCGTCCATTCTTGTCGCCGACGAGGCGACCAGCGCGCTGGACCCTGTTGTCCAACGCAAGCTCGTCGAACTTGTCGCAAGGCTGTGCAGCGAGCACGGATTGACCCTCGTTTTCGTCACGCACGACATCGCACTCGCGGCCGGGCTCGGGACGCGGCTTGCCGTCGTATACTCGGCACGAATCGTCGAACTCGGTCCGGCCGACCTCACGCTCTCCGACCCGGGCCATCCGTATACGAAGGCGCTGATCGCGAGCCATCTGGGACTGGACCGGCCGAGGTCCGGCCGGCTGTTCACGATCGACGGCCAGCCGCCGGACCCGACCCACGTGCTGCCGGGCTGCCGGTTCGCGCCGAGGTGCCGGAAGGCAGCACCGGCGTGCGTGCGGTCCGAGCCGCCGTGGATGGGGAAGGCCGACGACGGTGCGGCCTGCATCTTCCCGATCGGGCGCCACGCATGAGCGAAGCCCCGATCCTGGTCGCGCGCGACCTTTCCAAGACGTACCGGTCCGAAGGGCGGATCGTCCGGGCACTCGACGACGTGAGCCTCGATCTTGAAGCCGGCGAGACGCTTGCGGTCGTCGGCGCATCGGGCAGCGGCAAGACGACGCTGGCGCGCGCGCTGCTCCGGCTTGTCGATCTCGATGCCGGGACGATCCGCATCGACGGGCGCGACTTCCATAGCCTCTCCGGCGGCAAACTGCGGGCCGAACGGCGCCGGATCCAGATGGTGTTCCAGGACCCGTCGGCAGCGCTCAATCCGCGTGCCACGGTCGCGGGTGCCATCGGCGATCCGCTTCGCGTGCATTCGATCGTGCCAGTCGCGGAACGGAAGAGGGCGGTGTCCGAACTCCTCGACAAGGTCGGACTGCCTTCCGCGATCGCGGACATGTCGGTGCGGGACATTTCCGGCGGGCAGCGCCAGCGCGTGGCGATCGCGCGGGCGCTGGCGACCCGGCCGGCCATCCTGGTGCTCGACGAGCCGGTCTCGGCGCTCGACGTTTCGATCCGCGGGCAGATCCTGAACCTGTTGCTTGATCTGCAGGCATCCGAGCGGCTGGCCTACCTGTTCATCTCGCACGACATGGGCGTTGTGCGCGCGATCGCCGGGCGCATCGCGGTCATGGCCGGCGGGCGGATCGTGGAATCGGGCGCGTCCGATGCGGTGTTCGCAAATCCGGTCATGCCGGAAAGCAGGGCATTGATCGATGCGGTGCCGAGCCTGCCTCAGGGCGTTCCCAGCGGCACGCCGATATAGGCGCCGAACTCGGCGATGAAGTCGCATGACACGCACGCGTGCACGCGGCCCTGGCGGTTGTCGAACGTCGCCTTCGGCGCCACCGGAAAGACCGGCTGGTGCCAGACGCCGGGATCGACATGGACGCCGCAGCTGCCGTCGAAATGGAAGGCGACGAAGTGCTCGGCCTTGACGTCGTCGCCGGGTTTCGCGAGCAATGCGACGAACGAAGCGCCGCCGCGCGGCATGAAGATCTGCCCGCCATCGGGATGATAGTTGGCCTCGTGCGTGAAGATGCGCGTGGCATCGACCGGTGCCACATCTTCGCGGGCGGCCGCCGGATCGTCGAACCAGCCCGTGATGTAGCCGCGCCCGACGGCGTGGTTGACGGCATGCAGGACCTGCCCGCGGCGGACCATCTCGAACGTATCCTCGACGACGCCACCCTCGTTGCCCGTCCCGTCGACGATCGGGCGCCAGCCCGGCTGCGGCCAGGTGACGATCGTGACCTTCGCGTGCGCGAAGTCGCGGACGAGATGGCCGTACCCCTTCAGGCTTTCGGCGGTCGCCTTGACCAGAGGTGCGTCGACCACGCGGGCTTCACCGCGCGCGATGGAGGGCATCGCGTCGAGGTCGATGCCCGTGAAATTGGAAAAGGCGACTTCGCCCGGCATGCTGCACCCCGTGTCGTGAAGGACAATACTGTCGCAATCGGGAGTTCGAGGCAACTGACGCGGGCTTGCAAAGCTTGATAGAATGGCCACATTGGACGACATGGTCCCGGAAGGAAGCCCGAGAATGGAGAACGGACAGATGCAGCGTCGCCACGTCCTGCGCACGGGCGGCGGACTGTGCCTGCTGGCGGCACTTTCGGCGGCGGGGTTCCTCGTGCCGAAGGCGGCGCTTGCCGCGTGGAACAAGACGGCTTTCGAGGGAAAGACTATTGCCGATGCGATGAAGGCGCTGGGGGCAAACGCCCCGGCCACGAGCGGCGACATCCAGATCGTCGTGGCAGACATCGCCGACAACGGTGCCGTGGTCCCGGTCCAGGTCGTCAGCCGGATCGCGAACACGCAGCAGATCGCGATCATGGTCGAGAAGAACCCGAACGTGCTGGCGGCGGTTTTCGATGTCGGACCCGATCTCGTGCCGGATTTCTCGACGCGCATCAAGATGGCCGAGACGGCGAACGTCGTCGTGCTCGTGAAATCGGCGGGCGGTTTTGCGATGGCATCCAAGGAAGTGAAGGTGACCATCGGCGGCTGCGGCGGCTGACGGTCAATCCGGGATTCGAGAGGACGTGATGGCAAATCCGATGCGCATCCGCGCGAACACCAAGGACGGCGTGACCGAGATCCGCGTCCTGATGAGCCACGAGATGGAGACCGGCCAGCGGCATGGTGCGGCGGGTGCCGTCGTGCCGGCGTGGTTCATCACGGAAGTGACGGCGACGATCAACGGCCGTCAGGTGATGCAGGCCCAGTGGGGCCCGTCGATCGCCAAGAACCCGTATTACGCCTTCAAGGTGAAGGGTGGGGCGGTCGGCGACAAGGTCAGCATCACCTGGGTCGACAACCGGGGCGAGACGCGGACGGACGAGGCCGTGATCGCCTGAAACAATAGGTTACCACGCGTTACGGTAACGTATTTATCCCTTTGAAGTTGCAGGCATGTTACTGCAACGGCACTCGGTGCAACCAAAACCTATTCACTTGTCAAAGAGCGCGTCGACCAGTCGACAGACTCTGCCAGAATATCATCCGTAATTCAAGAAAATAAGCCCACTACATTTGCAAGATCGGCTTGACGGGCACTTCGATTTCATCAATATTCATCCATATGGTTGAATATCAATCCAGACATCTCGATGCGGTCTTCAAGGCGGTGGCCGATCCCACACGCCGGGCGATCCTTGCGCGGCTCGCTTCGGCCGACGCCCGCGTGACCGACATCGCGAAGGACTTCCCGATGTCGCTGAACGCGGTGTCGAAGCACCTGCGCGTTCTCGAAGGTGCCGCACTCGTCCGGCGCACCGTCGTCGGGCGCGAGCATGTGCTGGCCCTCAATGCCGAGGCGATGGCCGAGGCGGCGGGCTGGATGGACCATTACCGGCGGTTCTGGGAAGAGCGGCTGGCCGCCCTTGACGCATTGATGACCGAGCGATCCAAAATGAAAGGCAAGCGCAAATGAAAGCCGCAACCGAGACGCCCGTGCCCGCGATCACCATCCGCCGCGAGTTCGCGGTCCCCGCGGGCGAACTGTTCGACGCCTGGCTCGATCCCGAACTGCTGGCGGCCTGGATGCGGCCCGGCAGCTTTCCGCCGTCGATCGTGCGTAATGATCCGCGCGAAGGCGGCACGTTCGAGATCCGCATGCAGGGGCCAAGCGGCGAGATCCTACATAGCGGCGTCTACCGCACGATCGACCGGCCGCGCCGGCTGGTCTTCACGTGGATCTCGGTGCACACGCTCGAGCGCGAGACGCTGGTGACCGTCGATTTCCACGCGCGGGGCACGTCGACCGAAATTATCCTGAAGCACGAGATGTTCCCGGACGCGGAGGCCGCGCGCAAGCACGAGGGCGGCTGGACACAGATCCTCGAAAATCTCAGGGGCACCGGGAATCCCGCCGCGGCACCCAGCTGCGGCGTGTCCGCCGCCTGACGCGTCAGCGCAGCAGCGCCACGCGGCCCGGATCGATCGTCACGCCGACCGGGGCGTCGACCGCGAAGGTCGGCGCCTCGCGATGGTGGACCGTGTCGACGATGATGCGATGCGGGCCGACCGCGACGGCATAGCGCACGGTGCCGCCGAGGAACTCGCGATGCAGGACACGGCCCGCACCGCCGGCCGATAGCTGGACGTCCTGCGGCCGGAACGAGAGGCAGGCCGCACCGGCGGCCCCCTCGATCCGGTCGAGCGCGAACCCGTCGGCCGAGAAACGGCCCGCCGGATCGAGAGTCCCTTCGATCAGGTTGGCCGTGCCGAGGAATGCCGCGACGAAGCGGTTCGCGGGCCGGTCATAAAGTGAAATCGGCGGGCCGATCTGCTGGATACGGCCGCCGTCGAGTACGGCAATGCGGTCGGCGACGGCGTTCGCCTCTTCCTGGTCGTGGGTGACGTAGATCGTCGTCAGGCCGAGCTTGCGCTGGAGGGTGGCAATTTCCTGGCGCATCTCGACGCGCAGCTTGGCGTCGAGATTGGAAAGCGGCTCGTCGAGCAGCAGCACCTCGGGTTCGATCACCAGCGTGCGGGCGAGCGCCACGCGCTGCTGCTGGCCGCCGGAAAGCTGCGCCGGCCGCCGCTCGGAAAGTTCGGAAAGCCCGACGAGTTCGAGGACGCCGCGCACCTTCTTCGCGATGTCGCCGCGCGCCATGCCCCGCTGCTCGAGCCCGAACGCGACGTTGCCCGCCACCGTCATGTGGGGCCACAGCGCATAGCTCTGGAAGACCATGCCGACATTGCGCTTCCACGGCGGCGTGCTCGTCACGTCGCGGGTTCCGACCCGGATCGTGCCGGATGACGGCACGCCGAAGCCGGCGACGAGGCGCAGCAGGGTCGTCTTGCCGGACCCTGACGGCCCGAGGAACGCGAAGAACTCGCCCTTGGCGACCTCGAGCGACACGTCGTCGAGAATTGGCGTGCTGCCGTAGTCGAAAGATACGCGGTCAATCGTAACGCCTGTCATATCGCCATTCCGCTTCGTGTCCGTTTTGCCCGGTCCTGCTCCGCCACGCGGTACGAGAACCACGTCGCCACCGCGACCACCACGACCGCGACGACACCCAGTGCCGCACCCGGCCCGCGTCCCGCCGGCGACTGCATGTAGACATAGATGCCGTAGGAAAGCGGGGCGTTCGCGTCGCGCGTGACGAGCAGCAGCGTCGCCGAAAGCTCGACGGCGGCGGTGGCGAAGCTCGTCACGAAGCCTGCGAGGATGCCGCCGGCCATCAGCGGCACGACGATGCGTGTCAGCGTCGATGATTTCGTCGCGCCGAGATTCTCGGCCGCTTCCTCGAGGCTCTGGTGGAGCTGCTGGAGAGCGGCCGTGCACGAGCGCAGCGCATAGGGAAGACGGCGCACCGAATAGGCGATGGCCAGCATCAGCCAGAAGGTCGCCAACGATCCGGCCCCGAAGGGAAGGTCGACCGAAAAATAGGTCCGCAGGATGCCGATGCCGAGCACGAGGCCGGGGACCGCGACCGCCGCCATCGCGATCTGGTCGAGCAGGTTGCGCCCCGGCAGGCCGGTGCGCATGGCGATGTACGCGATCATCGTGCCGAGGACCACGTCGATCAGCGCGGCGATGCCGCAATAGAGCACCGTGTTGACCATGAAGCCGCCGGCATCGCGGAAGACCGTCGAGTAGTGCGCGAAGGTGAACGCGTCGGGCAGGACGCTGAACGACCAGATCGTGCCGAAGGACAGCAGCAGGATGCCGAAATGGGGGCTGAGTGCGAGCAGCAGGACGAAGACGATGAAGCCATAGGCCAGCACGGCCTCGCCCTTGCCCAGATCGCGCCGGGCAAGCCCGCCGCCGCCGCGCTGCTGGGTGGCATAGTCGCGGTTGCGCAGCGATAGCATCGACAGCCAGACGGCCACCACCGACAGCACGACGAGGATCGTCGAGATCACGTAGCCCATCGGGTCGGCAAGCCCGACCGACGTGACGCGCAGATAAGCCTGCGGAGCGAGCATGTTGGTGACGTTGAGCAGGAGCGGGGTGGCAAGATCGTCGAACACCTTGGCGAAGACGAGGGCCGCACCCGCGATGTATCCGGGCATGGCGAGCGGAAAAACGATGCGCGAGAAGAGCCGCCAGCCCGAAGCGCCCAGGTTCTGCGCCGACTCCTCCATCGCGGAATCGATGTTGGCGAGCGAGGCGGAAAGGTTGAGCAGGATGAACGGGAAATAGTGCAGCCCTTCGACGAAGATGACGCCGTTGAGCCCTTCCATGAACGGGATCCGGAAGCCGAACCAGTCCATCAGCAGCAGGTTGATCGAGCCGTTCCGGCCATAGACGAGCTGCATGGCGACGGCGCCCACGAACGGGGGCATCACCAGCGGGATGACGCCGAGCGTCTGGATCAGCGCGGCGCCGCGGAAGCGGAAACGGACCGTGAAATAGGCGAGCGGCACGGCGAGCAGCGTGGCGAAGGCCACCGTCATCACGGCGACATAGATCGAGTTCCACGTGGACTCGATCATGATGGAGGTGCGGAAGAAATCTGCGAAGTGGACCAGCGTGAACCCGCTGCCGTCCCAGAACGCGATGAAGACGACGCTGGCGACTGGTACGATCAGGAACGCGACGAGGAACGCCGCGACGATGCCCGCACAGACGAGGTGGAAGGGCGTCGCCCGCCAGCGCGCCAGAAGCGACGCGCGCCGGCGGGGAACGGCATTTGCCAGGGCGCCGTTCAACGTGCGCTGGCGGCGCGCTCGGCGAGCGACTTCGCCTCGGCGTAGTTGCGGCGCGCGAAGGCATCCCACTGTTCTTCGAACTCGGCCTGGCGGGCGGCGACCGGCTTGTCCTTCTGCTTCTCCTGGAACGAGCCGGCGATCTGCGGATCGATCGCCTGGGCTTCGGTCACCGGCACGCTCGTCGCGAGGCGGCGTGCTTCGGCCAGCAGCCTTGCCCCCTCGGTCGACTTGCTGCGCGCGACGGCGGCCGTCGCGGCGTGGATCGCCTTCCAGGCCTCGGTCAGTTCCTTGAGGCGGAAGGTGATGAGCCGGTCGAACAGCGAGTTCAGCAGTTCGTAGCGCGTTTCCGACGCATCGTTGTTGAACACGACGCGCGAGCCCAGGCTCGTGTCCTTGAAGGGGTTCGGGTAGCCGGCGGGCGCCTTGTCGTAGATCGACGTGCGCACCGGCAGGCGCTGGATCTTGGGATCGAGCAGCAGCGTCTGTCCGTCTTCCGACAGCAGGAACTCGACGAAGGCGCGCGCGGCGTTCGGGCTGCGCGAACCGGCGACGATGCCGATATTGGCGGGCACCATCGTCGTGATCGTCGGATAGACGAATTCGACCGGGAAGCCCGACGCCTTCGCCGACAGGCCGAAGAAGTCGATCACGATGCCGACGCCGTACTGGCCCGAATTGACCGCATCGGGCACGCCGAAGCTGCGGTCGGAGACAGACGCAAAGTTGCCGGCGATCTCGAGCATGCTTGCCCAGCCTTTGGCCCAGCCTTCGCCCTGCAGGATCGTCTCGACCGTCAGGTGCGTGGTGCCCGAGCGCGAGGGGGCCGAAATGCCGACATGCCCGAAATAGGCCGGGTTCTTGAGGTCGTCCCACTCCTTGGGTGCTGCCAGGCCGTTCGCACGCATATAGCGCGTGTTGTACATGATGCCGTAACCCGACGCGGCGAAGCCGAAATAATAGCCTTCGGGATCGTTGACGGGAGCAGGGCCCACGCGTTGGGCGATGCCGGTGGCGACCGGCGTATATTTCTGGAGAAGGTTGCCCTTCTTCAGCACCTCGAACGCGTCGGGTGCCGAGGCCCAGAACATGTCGGGCGGATTGCTGCGGGTCTCGCGGATGAACGAAACGCCGGCCGTCGTCGACCGGCTCTGGATCTCGACCTTCGTGCCGGGATTCTTCTTCTGGAAGGCGTCGACGAACGGGCCGGTCACGTCGCGCGAGAACGACGTGACGATGACAAGCTTCTCCTCGAGCGTTTGTGCCATCGAAGGTGCGGCGGCGAGCAGCGGGGCAAGGGCGGCAAGGGCGAGGATCTGGCGGCGCGTGTTGCGGGGCATCGGTTTCCTCCGGCAGGGGTACGGGACGGCTCATGGGGGTTGGCCGTCGTTCAGTCACGAAACTGTCATTTTTCCGCCCGGCCATCAAGGATACCGGATCGAACTGGCAAGCTGGCTGCCCGGACAGCGCCGGATTAGGCTTCCCGGCGAAACGGAAGGTGGGGGATATGACGCGTCCGATCCGGCTCGCAGTGCTTGGCGCCGGCCTTATCGGCCAGCGGCACGCCGAACACATCCTTGCCGCACCCGAAGCGGAGCTTGCGGCGATCGTCGATCCGGCCGCGTCCGCCGAGGCATTCGCCGCGCGTCTGGGCGTGCGGCATTTCGCGAGCCTGGGCGGACTGCTTTCGGCCGACCGGCCCGACGGTCTCGTCATCGCCACGCCGACGCGCATGCATGTCGAGAACGGACTGGAAGCGGTCGCGGCCGGCATTCCCGTCCTCGTCGAGAAACCGATCGCCGACGATGTCGCATCCGCAACGCGACTGGTGGCGGCGGCCGAAGCTGCCGGCGTGAAGCTGCTGGTCGGCCACCACCGCCGGCACAACCCGATGATCGGCTCGGCAAAGGCGCTGATCGATTCCGGAAAACTGGGCCGGATTGTCGCCGTGCACGGATTCTTCTGGCTGATGAAGCCCGACGACTATTTCGATGTCGCGTGGCGCCGCCAGGCCGGTGCCGGCCCCGTGCTGACCAACTTCATCCACGACATCGACCTGCTGCGACATCTGTGCGGCGAGGTGGAGCTTGTCCAGGCGCTGTCGTCGAACGCGGTGCGCTCCAACGAGGTGGAGGAGACGTGCGTGGTGCTGCTTCGCTTCGCGAACGGCGTGCTCGGCACCGTGTCCGTCTCTGACACGATCGTGGCGCCGTGGAGTTGGGAGCAGACGACCGGCGAGAACCCGGTCTATCCGCAGACCGACCAGTCCTGCTACCACATCGGCGGCACGCACGGCTCGCTGTCGATCCCGCGGCTGGAGGTCTGGTCGAACGCCGGCAAGCGGAGCTGGTGGGAGCCGTTGCATGCCGAACGCATCCACGCGCCCGCCGAAGATCCGCTGCGCCTCCAGATCGCGCATTTCTGCCGCGTGGTCGGCGCCGGCGAAGCACCGCTCGTCTCGGGACGCGAAGGGCTCGAAACGCTGAAGGTCGTTGCTGCCGTGCAGGAAGCCATTCGCACGGGCGCTTCGGTCCGGTGCTAGGCGCAGGCGGCGAGGATGTCGCCGATCTGGCTTGAAAGGGCGCCCTTGGTGGGCGCGAACGAGCCGTCGAGGACGGCCGAGCCGACCGTGAACGCGTCGGCACCGGCTTTCGCGAGTTCGCGGATCTGTGCGGCCGAGTTCACGCTGCCCGCGACGATCAGCGTGCCGCCCGAAAGGTTGCCGCGCGCCGCGCGCACCAACGCGATCGGGTCGGCTTCGGTGGCGCGGTAGGCGAGCAGGTCGACGCCGCCGCAGCCCTGCTTGCGCGCTTCGCGGCAATGCTCGCCGACCAGTTCGGGCGAACCGCCGAGCTTCGTGGGGTGTCCCGCCGGCCTGCCGGGAAACGGATAGTAGCTGGCGAGATCGCCGAGGACCGACTTGGCGGCCGCCAGATCCGTGCCGCCGAGGATGCGGTCCACGCCCAGCTTGCGCCCGGCCGAAAGCGAGCCGAGCACGGTCTGCGGCGAGGTGCTGACGACCTCGAGATACGAGACGGCACCGGCCGCGCGGATCTTCGCGACGAGGCGTTGCATCACCTCAAACGGCACGCCGACATCCTTGAAGCCGATATGCCGCACGCCGAGTGCGATGATCGCGTCGACGAGCGTGTCGGCATCCTCGACCGTGCGGTCGCTGCGGGTCAGCATCATGATGAAGTCCATCGTGGCTTGCTCCTTGAAGGTCGCGTTCAGTCGATTTCGATCGTCGCGCGCTGCCCGTGATCGCCCTTCAACGTGGCGAAGGCGGCCGGGTCCATCGCGATCCGGCGCAGGCGCAGGGCCGCGACGCCGGAGCGGCACCAGCGTTCGATGCCGCCTTCGGCGAGCCTCAGGCGGCCGCGCACGGCATCGGCGTTGGCGCGCAGGCTGACTGGGAGCGGCGCCACGGGTTCGTCCGGCGAACGGAACTGGGGCACGATGTAGCCCACACCGGCACCGGCCACGATGCGCGTCGCGGCACCCCGCCAGGCCGTCGGCTGGCGCAGGAACGCGGCGGCGTTGGCGCCGACGCATGCACCTTCGATCGCGGCCCATCCGCTGCTCTCGACCGCCCGCAGCACGTTTCCCGCGGCGAAGACGCCGGGAAGGTTCGTGCGCCCGTGCTGGTCGACGAGCGGCCCGCCGGTGTCGGGATCGATGTCGTCAGCCAACAGCAGGGTTGCGTCGGGAACGAAGTCGCCGGTGAAGACGATCGTGTCGCATTCGATGCGGCGGATACCGGCGGGGCCGCGCACGAAGACGGCCTCGACACGCGCCGAACCCGCGATGTCCTCGATGCACGACGCGAGATGGATCGGGATGCCGAGGCCGCGCGCGATCCAGCCGGCGGCGGGATACGACAGGATCCGGTCTTCGGAACCGACCATCGCGACGACTTCGAGGCCGGCGTGGCGTGCCGTCAGCAGGACCGAGAACGCGACATGCTCGGTCCCGACGACGACGGCACGCTTGCCGCCGACAGGCACACCGCGCGCGACCATCTGCTGCAACTGGCCGGTCGTCAGCACGCCGCGTTCGGGCCGTCGGCCGGGGACGAGCCGGGCGCTGCGCGGCCTTTCGCGGATGCCGGTCGCCAGCACGACGACGCGCGGGCGCAGGCATTGGTGTCCGGTTTCGGGACCGAGGATCTCGATTTCGGGGCCGGAGCGCAGTGCGAGTGCCGATGTCCGCGTCGCCACGGTCACGATGGCGGGATCGAGGGCGCCGATCATCCGCTTCGCGAAACCGGGACCCGTCTGGAGGCGGCGGGTGAACTCCCATCCGAAGCCCGGATGCCGGCAGAAGCGCGGCAGGCCGCCGGCCGCATCATCGCGGTCGATGACGAGAACTGAACTGGCACCGCCGCGGGCGAGCGCCTGTGCGGCGGCAAGTCCCGCAGGGCCTGCACCGATGACGATCGCGGGCGGGTCGAACCGGGTCATGGCGCGGACAGGCTCTCGAACAGGACCTGGACGCGCGCGGCGCAGTGGAAGCCCTGGCAGCGCCCGAACATCGCGCGCGTGCGCCGCTTCAGCGCCTTGAGCGAGCGCGGGGCGAGCGGCGAGGCCATCGCGTCGCGGATCTCGCCCTTCGTGATGCCTTCGCAATGGCAGATGATCTCGCCATATGCCGGATCGTCGGAACTCTGCCAGGGCCGCGCATCGCCGGCCCGCAGGCTGGGGACGCGCACCGGCACCGTCGCGGCCTTGCGTGTCGCACGTTTCATTTCGGGGAGCACGAGGCCGGCGACGTGCTCAGCGATCCCGAGGGCACCGGACAGACCGGTCGAGCGGATGCCCCCGACCGTCACCCAGTTTTCCGCGACGCGCGGGATGATCCTGTATTCTGGCCTTTCCGTCCCGGGTCGCACGCCGCAATAGGTCGCGGTGATTTCGTGTCCGGCGAGTGCGGGCAGGATCCGGTGTGCCGCTTCGACAAGCGTGGCCAGGCCCTCACGCGTCGTGCGCCAGTCGTCCGGATCGTCGATCTCCTCGGCGGTCGGACCGACGAGAATGTTTCCGAAAATCGTCGGCGCCATCAGGATGCCGCGATAGGTGGGCGAGGGGACCGGCTTCACGATCACGTCGAGGAGCGGGCGTGCGCTCTTGTCGTAGACGAGGAACTGGCCGCGACGCGGCCGGCCGACGAAATCCGCATATCCGGCCATCGTCTCGACCCGGTCGGCCCACAGGCCGGCGCAGTTGACGACCATGCCGGCCAAGACCGGTCCGTGCGGCGTTTCGAGTGCCCATCCGCCTTCGCCGCGCGTCGCCGCCGTGACGGGTGACGACGCGCGGAATTCGACGCCGTTGGCGATCGCGTCGAGCGCGTAGGCATAGGGCGTGGAAAACGGATCGACGAGGCCTTCGTCGGGCTCCCAGATGGCGCCACAAGCGCCGGGCGCAAGGTCGGGCGCACGCGCATAGATCCCGTCGGGACCGACGAGCGATCCCGAGCCGAAGCCGGCGGCGAGCATCTCGTCGTGCATGGTGTGGAGCCGGCGCATCTCGTCTTCGCTCCATGCGACGGTCAGGCTGCCGGTCGCAAGGAACGGCAGGCCCATCGACGGCGCTTCGGCGAGATAGCGCGCGTGGCCGCGCGTGACGAGCCGGCATTCGAGCGTGCCGAACGGCGTGTCGGCCCCGGTCGACAGGATGGCGGAGTTTCCCTTGCTCGCCCCGTCGCCAAGATCGCTGCGCGCCTCGATCAGGATCGTGCGCATGTCGTAGCGCGAGAATTCGCGCGCGATGGCACAGCCGACCACGCCGGCGCCAACGATGGCGATGTCGTAGCGCCCGTTCATTCCGGCATCGCGTCGATGCGCTTCCAGCACAGGGCCGAATATTCCTCGAGATCGCCGCGCACGCCGACGAAATGGCGCTGCGTTTCGCACCACAGCACCTCGCGAAGCGCCATGACCGGTTCGAGCGCCCGGACAAGTTCGAGTTCGACGCCGCCATGGGCGTCGACGAAAAGTGCCGCCTGCCGCGCGTCGAGGGCGAAATTCATCACGACCGCCGCGACATCGACCGCCGGATCGCCGCGCCCAGCATATTCCCAGTCGACGATCGCGAGGCTGTCTTGTGCGACGATCACGTTTTCCGGGATCAGGTCGGCGTGGATGAGTGTGCGGTCCGTCAGCCGCGGTGTTGCGGCAAGGATGCCGGCCGCGCGCGCGAGGCTGCGGGCCGGCAGCGTGCCGCCCGGCAGGGCGGCAAGATAGCCCCGGCAGATGTCGACCGGATCGAAAGGCGGAAGGTCGGCCGGTGCCGGTCTGCCGAAAAGCCGGCCAAGCGCCTGCGCGAGGCGGACCAGCACGTCGTCGCCGACCGGCTGGCCCTGCACGAGCGTGACGCCCGGGACGAATTCGGTGACGAGGATGCCGTCGCCGGCGTGCAGCACCGGCGGCGAGACGCCCGCCGCGGCCGCGAGGCCGATGCAGCGGATCTCGGTCTTCCGGCTGATGTTGTGGTGCGGGAGATCGACGCCGATCCTTGCGAAATACGTGCGCCCGCCGGCATCGACGCGGAAATTCTCGTTCGTGCGCCCGCCCGGGATCGGCGCGAATGCCGGGGGTGCGGGCCAGATCGACAGGGCGGCCAGCCTTGCAAGGGAACCGGCGTCGCCCGTCATGTCCGCGCCTCGACCACCGATACGCCGGCGGCCTTGAGGTCGGCACCCTGTCCGGCGGGAAGGGAGTCGGTGACGAGGACGTCGATATCTGCCACCGGAATCCCCGACATGCGCGCGTTCCAGCCGAATTTCCGGCCGGTCACCATCGCCACGCAATGGCGCGCGCGCGCGACCATCTTGCGCGCGATGCTGGCGTCGTCGGCGTTGGTGTAGCTCATGCCTTCTTCGACGCTGAAGGCATCGGCCGACAGGATCGCGCGATCGGCACTGAACTGCTCGAGCATCGTCTCGGCGATCGGCCCGCCGGTCGCCAGCGACGTGCGGCGCATGAGGCCGCCCAGCAGGCAGACGGTGATGCGCGGGTTCTCGATCAGGATATGGGCGACGTTCACTGCCGAGACGACGACGAAAAGCTCCAGCCCGGACGCCGCGAGCTCGCGGGCGAATGCCGCGACGGTCGAACCGTCGTTGAGGAAGACCGTCTCGCCGTTTCTGACGAGCGGCAGGGTCGCGCGCGCGACGGCCTGCTTCTCTTCGACGTCCTTGCGCTCGCGGATCGCGAAGGCTTCCTCGGCCGGGCGCGATGACGGCGCCGTGGCGCCGCCATAGCCGCGCACGGCGATGCCTTCGCGCGCCAGCACGTCGAGATCGCGCCGGATCGTGGCGCTCGAAGCACCGAGGATGTCGCTGAGGTCGGCCACCGAAACGGCGCCGCGCAGGGCAAGTTCACGCCGCAGGAGGGCACGGCGGGCGATCGGATTGCGGCGGGTGGCGGGAGTGATGCTGCCTGTCATGCCAACAGGATAACGTGACGGAAATCGAAATCAATCACTAAACGACATATATTTGATTGATATTGAAATAAGGAATTGGCTAGGGTCAAGGACTTGGATGAAGGGGCGGATATTGGAGTCATCGCAGAACGACCTGATCGCACGGCTTCTGGCAGGGACCTGCGCCGATCCGGATGGCGGCGCGAACCTGGCCGTCGCCACGCGGCGTGTGGTCATCGCACCGTCGCTCGCGGACGATCTCCCGGCGTGTCTCGACGGCTTGCCGCTCGGCCGGAAACTCGCGGTGGTCAGCGACCCGACGACGCACCGCGTGCTGGGTGCCGCGGTCGAGCGTGCGCTGGCCGGACGCTGGTCCGTCGCCGGCATCCGTCTTGAAGATGCGCCGCATGCCGACGAAGGGACGGTCGCGAAGCTCGTCGAAGCGACGCAAGGTGCGGACGCGCTTGTCGCCGTCGGTTCGGGCACGATCAACGACATCTGCAAGTACGCCGCCACGCGCGCCGGCAAGCCCTATGTCGCGTTCGCGACGGCACCGTCGATGAACGGTTACGTGTCGACGAGTGCGGCGATCACCGTCCACGGCCACAAGAAGTCGCTCCCGGCACAAGCACCACTCGCGGTGTTCCTCGATCTTTCGATCATGGCGGCGGCACCGCCGCGGATGATCCGCTCGGGGCTTGGCGACAGCCTTTGCCGGTCGACGGCACAGGCGGACTGGCTGCTTGCCCATCGCCTTCTTGGCCAGCCTTACAGGACGATGCCCTTCGCACTTCTGGCCGACGACGAGGACGCGCTGTTCGCGCAGTCCGGCGCGCTGATGCGCGGCGATCTGGGTGCGATGGAGCGGCTGGTCCGTACCTTGATCCTGTCAGGTTTCGGCACGGCGATCTGCGGCAGCAGCCATGCGGCAAGCCAGGGCGAGCACCTGATCAGTCACTATGCCGACATGCTCGGCGATCCTGAATGGCCGCCGGCATTTCACGGCGAACAGGTCGGCGTCGCGACGCTGACGATGGCACGGCTGCAGGAGCGACTTCTCGGCGAAAGCACGCTTCGTGTCGAGGCGGACACGTCCGAGCGCACGACGCTCCTCGATATCTTCGGCGAAGACATCGGTGGCGAATGCTGGAACGACTTCAGGAAAAAGCGCTTCGACAGGCGCAAGGCCGCCGAGATCAACGAAGTCCTTGCCGGTAGCTGGGATTCCATCCGGGCGGAGATCGCCACCGTCATCCGTCCGGCGGCGGAACTCGACGCGGTCCTCGAGCGGGCGGGCGCACCCCGGACGGCGGCCGAGTTGGGCTGGCCGCGCGATTTCTATGCGCAGGCCGTCGCGAACGCACGTCTGATCCGCAACCGATACACCTTCCTCGACCTTGGTGCCGGTGCCGGTTTGCCGCTCGATCCTTAAGGCCATCTGCGTCCGGACTTGACCTTGCCGTGGCGGCAAGGCGCATGCCTGCTAGGGTGCAATCCGGAGACAGAGATGACCGCCACGCCCAGTTCCGCAATTCCCGTCGAAACGCGCGAGTTCGCCATCTCCGGCATGACCTGCGCGTCGTGTGTCTCGCGCGTCGAGAAGACGATCGGCGCCGTCGCGGGCGTTTCCAAAGTGGCGGTCAATCTCGCGACGGAGCGCGCGACGGTCACCTCGCAGGTCGGCAAACTCGCCGCCGGTGCCGTCGAAGCCGCGACCGAGCGGGCGGGCTACGATGCGCGTCTCCTCGACGACAAGGCCGCCACGGATCGCGTGCAGGACGCGAAGACGGTCGAACTCGAGGCCTTGCGTCGTGCGACGATCTTCTCGGGTGTCCTGACGGCACCGATCTTCGTCGTCGAGATGGGCGGGCACGCAATCCCGGCGATACATGACTGGGTCGGCATCCTGTTCGGCCATGGCGGGCTGGACATCGCCTTCTTCGTCCTGGCGACGATCGTGCTTTTCGGACCCGGACTGCGCTTCCACACCAAAGGCCTGCCGAACCTGCTGCGCGGCACGCCCGACATGAACTCGCTTGTGTCGATCGGCACGTTGAGCGCTTACGGATACTCGGTCGTCGCGACGTTCGCGCGCCACCTGCTGCCGGCCGGAACCGCCAACGTCTATTACGAGGCGTCGGTCGTCATCGTCACGCTGATCCTCGCGGGCCGCTACCTCGAAGCGCTCAGCCGCGGCCGGACGAGCGCCGCGATCCGCCGGCTGGTCGGCCTGCAGCCGAAGACGGCACGCCGCGTGCGCGACGGCGTGGTCGCCGACGTGCCGCTGTCGGATATCCAGGTCGGCGACCGCGTGCAGGTCAGGCCCGGCGAGCGCGTACCGGTCGACGGCACGGTGATCGAGGGGCGCTCGCATGTCGACGAGTCAATGATTTCCGGCGAGCCGGTTCCGGTCCTGAAATCGGCCGGGTCCGACGTCGTCGGCGGCACCGTCAACACGACCGGAAGCTTCGTGGCAAAGGCGACCCGCGTGGGTGCCGACACGCTGCTGGCACAGATCGTCCGGATGGTCGAGAGTGCGCAGGGTGCGAAACTTCCGATCCAGTCGCTGGTCGACCGGATCACGGCGTATTTCGTTCCCGCCGTGCTTGCCGTCGCGGCGGTTACATTCTCCGTCTGGTGGCAGTTTGGACCGGAACCGGCGCTGGCATTCGGGCTGGCAAACGCCGTCGCCGTCCTGATCGTCGCATGCCCGTGTGCGATGGGTCTTGCGACGCCGACCTCGATCATGGTCGGGACGGGGCGTGCCGCGGAACTCGGCATCCTTTTCAGGCGCGGAGACGCGCTTGAAGCCCTTCGCCGCGTCGCGACGATCGCATTCGACAAGACAGGCACGTTGACGATGGGCGGACCGGCGCTGACCGACCTTGTCGTCGCGGAAGGGTTCGAGCGCGACGATGTCCTTCGTCTTGTCGCGTCGGTCGAAGCGCTTTCCGAGCATCCCGTCGCCGCGGCCATTGCCCGGAGCGCGCGCGATGCGGGGTTGGCGCTTTCGTCCGTGCAAGGGTTCGAAGCCCTGGCCGGCTACGGCGTGACGGCGCGCACCGACGGCCGCCAGGTCGCGGTCGGTGCCGACCGGTACATGCAGCGACTTGGCCTCGACGTCGCGGCATTCTCGGGCGCCGCAGCGGCGCTTGCCGCTTCTGGCAGGTCGCCGCTTTACGCCTCGATCGACGGTGTCCTTGCCGGGCTTATCGCGGTGTCCGATCCGCTGCGCCCGACCAGCCGGGCCGCAATCGCGGCCTTGAAAAAGCTGGGGCTGCGCACCGTGATGATTTCGGGCGACAACAAGGCGACTGCAGGGGCTGTCGCGGCCGAGCTCGGCATCGACGAGGTCCATGCCGAGATCCTGCCGGCCGGAAAGCTCGATGTGCTGAAATCGCTGCATGCGGGCGGCGGGCCGGTGGCGTTCGTCGGCGACGGCATCAACGACGCGCCGGCACTGGCACAGGCCGATGTCGGTATCGCGGTCGGATCGGGCACGGATATCGCCATCGAAAGCGCCGACGTGGTGCTGATGTCGAGCGATCTGCGCGTGGTCGTGGCGGCGATCTCGCTTTCGAAGGCGACCATGCGCAACATCGAGCAGAATCTCTTCTGGGCATTCGCCTACAACGTCGCCTTGATCCCGCTTGCCGCCGGCGCGCTCTATCCGCACTTCGGCGTGCTGCTGTCGCCGATGATCGCGGCCGGTGCGATGGCGATGTCGAGCCTGTTCGTCCTGTCGAACGCGCTGCGTCTGCGCCGTTTCGCGCCGCCGGCGCCCTCGCGCGCGCAGAGCGAAGTGGGCTAGTCTGTACGGATGCACGCTCCTCCCATCGCGTTCGACAACGCCTATGCGAAACTTCCGTCGCAGTTCCATGCACGGCTTGCGCCGACCCCCGTCGCCGCGCCCCGGCTGCTGCGGCTCAATCTGCCGCTTGCCGACGAGCTGGGGCTCGATGCGAAATGGCTAAGCGGGCCGGATGGCGTCGCGATGCTTGCCGGAAACCGGATGCCCGAGGGTGCCGACCCGCTGGCGATGGTCTATGCCGGGCACCAGTTCGGCCATTGGGTTCCGCAACTGGGCGACGGACGGGCGATCCTGCTGGGCGAGGTGCGGGACCGCGACGGGATGCGACGGGAAATCCAGCTCAAGGGCTCAGGGCGCACGCCGTTTTCGCGCTCGGGCGACGGACGTGCGGCCATCGGTCCGGTCTTGCGCGAATACATCGTCAGCGAGGCGATGGCGGCATTGGGTATCCGTACGACGCGCTCGCTTGCGGCTGTCGCGACCGGGGAGCGGGTCTATCGGGAAAGCGTGTTGCCCGGGGCGATCCTGACTCGGGTCGCGCGCAGCCATGTCCGGGTCGGCACGTTCCAGTTTTTCGCCGCGCGCGGCGACGTCGCCTCCTTGCGCCAGCTCGCCGACCACGCCATCGCAAGTCTCGTCCCGGATGCGGTCACTGCGAGCGAGCCCTACCGCGCGTTTCTCGAGGCGACCGTCGCTCGGACCGCCGATCTGATCGCCAGCTGGCAGCTCGTCGGATTCATCCATGGCGTGATGAACACCGATAACATGTCGATTGCCGGCGAGACGATCGACTACGGTCCCTGCGCGTTCATGGACACGTACCATCCCGGAACCGTCTTCAGTTCCATCGACAGCGGCGGGCGCTATGCCTATGCCAACCAGCCGCGGATCGCGCACTGGAATCTTGCCCAGCTCGCGCAATCGCTTCTGCCGCTGCTCGGCGCGGACGAGGGGGCGGCAGTCGAAGCGGCCCAGGCGGCGATCGACGCGTTCCCCGACAGGTTCGAAGAGTCGTTCGTTGCCGGCCTGCGCCGCAAGCTCGGGCTCGCTACGGCGCGCGAAGGCGATGCGGCACTTGCGCAGGATTTCCTCGACTGCATGGCCGCGCAGTCGGCGGACTTCACGCTGACCTTCCGGCATCTGTGCGATGCAGGTTCTGCGGATGCGTCTGCTGACGGTCAGGTGCGCGCGCAGTTCGCCGATCCGGCGGCATTCGACGGGTGGGTGGCGAACTGGCGCCTGCGACTTGCCGAGGAGGCTTCGGTCGATGTCGAGCGGCAGGCTTTGATGCGCCGGTCCAATCCGGCCTTCATTCCGCGCAACCACCGTGTCGCGGCTGCGCTCGATGCGGCCGAAGCGGGCGATGAAGGCCCGCTCGACGAACTGCTGGCCGTCCTGTCGAAACCTTACGACGACCAGCCGGCCTACGCGGCCTATGCCGACCCGCCGAAGCCCGATGAGGTCGTCCAGGCGACGTTCTGCGGAACCTGATATGGACCATCCGACCGACCTGGCGATCGCCGCAGGCTCCGACATGCTCGGACTTGCCTTTGCCCTTTTCCTGGCGGGCCTTGCCGGCGGCTTCACGCATTGTGCCGCGATGTGCGGGCCATTTGTCGTGGCACAGTCGCTTGCGAGGATCGAGGGCCTGGGCATCGAGCGCCTGAAGGGGCTGCTACTGGCGCCGTACCATTTGGGGCGTGCGACCAGCTACATCGGGATCGGTGCGGCGCTCGGTGCAGTCGGTGGTGCGGTGTCTGGACTGACGGGGCTGGATTACGTCCTTGCGGCATTCCTCGTTCTGGCGGCAGGTCTTTTCGTGCTTCAGGCGATGGGACGTGCCCCGTCGGGTGGCGGTGCCGTCGGGCGGTGGGTCGCAGCATGCGTGCGCCCGCTCGTCGCGACACCGACAGGGATCAGGGGCTATGCGCTTGGTGTCGGACTTGGATTCCTGCCGTGCGGATTTCTTTACGGCGCATTCGCTGCCGCTGCAGGCAGCGGTGGCGTCGTGCAGGGAGCGGTCGCCATGTCGGGCTTCGTCGCCGGCACGTTGCCGGCCCTGCTCGTCGTCCAGTTCGCCGGCGCGATGGCTGCCCGGCGCTGGCGAACGGCACTTGGCGCGCTCGCACCATTGCTGATGATGTTCAACGCGGCAGCATTGCTGCTGATCGCCTGGCGGCTGGTCAGCTAGGTTCGGGAATTTCCACGAGATCCTTGTAGCAGTGCCATGTCGCGTGGCCGATCAGCGGCATCGTGACGGCGAGGCCGAGGAAGAACGGCAGCATTCCGAAGAACGTGAATGCGCAGATCAGCACGGCCCACAGCGCCATCGGCTT
The DNA here is from genome assembly GCA_965279525.1 of Tagaea sp. Taxonomy (GTDB): domain Bacteria; phylum Pseudomonadota; class Alphaproteobacteria; order CACIAM-22H2; family CACIAM-22H2; genus Tagaea. The sequence goes on from CBDIIB010000004.1 coordinate 229,417, forward strand.
GAAATTCTCGCGAACGGCGACGAACGACGTGGCGATCGCGACCCAGACGGGCGTCTCCGGCCGGTCCAGCAGCATCGGGATCGACACGGCGGAGATCGCGAACACGACGGCGGCAAGCACGAACCCGATGGCCGTGCCGACGACCAGGAAGGGCAGGGACGCCGGCGAGAAAAGCGTCATGTCGACCAGATCCTGCAGAGTGCCGCGCGGACTGCCGAAGAACAGCGCGAACAGCAGCATCGCCATGCGCGTCCAGAACAGATTGATGAGCATCAGCACGAAGCCCATGTAGGCCATGTGCTCGGGGTTCGCCCGGTAGGCGGCAAGCGAGGTGCCGACCGACGGTGTTCTCCCGATGCCGATCAGCCGGCTCGCTTCGTAGAGACCGACCGCCAGCAGCGGGGCCAGCAAAAGGAACCCGGCGGCAAGTGGCAAAAGAAGGTACAGTGACTCGGTCGCGACGAGAAAAAGAGCAATGGCGTAGCTCGCGCCGACAAACGCGGCACCGTAAGCGAGGCTGACCTTGGGGGCGGCCTGGAAATCGGCCCATCCCCGCGCCAGCCAGACCCAAGGTCTATCCAGAGCCGTTTTTCGAATATAGGGGGTCGGCCCCCTAAATACCGGTACTGCTTGGCTCATTCTGGTCCTCCCGAGCGGCCAAGTTGTCGCATTGAACCGACCGCGTTCGCCTTGATTTGCATCAATGTCGCATCGATCGCCAAAGACCATAGTGCACTGCAGTAAGAACGAGTCCGGGGCAAGTCTAGAACACTGAGGGGGTCCAATGGCATCCGTATCCGCCACTGCCGGCGGCGTCCATGCGCATGGTGCATCGACGCGCGAGCAGGCCGTACCGCAATACAACGACGACGTCGTGCGCGCGGGATTGATCGCGACGATCTTCTGGGGCGTTGTCGGCTTCCTCATGGGGAACGTGATCGCCTCGCAGCTCGCGTTCCCGGTCATGAATCTCGGACTCGAGTGGACGTCGTTCGGCCGCCTGCGGCCGGTACACACGTCAGCGGTGGTCTTCGCGTTCGGCGGAAACGCGATGATCGCGGCCTCGTTCTACATCGTCCAGCGGACCTGCCGGACAAACCTGTTCCTTGGCTCGCTGGGTGCGTGGTGCGTGTTCTGGGGCTACCAGCTCTTCATCGTGCTGGCGGCACTCGGCTACGTGCTCGGCATCACGTCGGGCAAGGAATACGCCGAGCCGGAATGGTTCGTGGATATCTGGCTCACGATCGTCTGGGTGCTCTACCTGGTGGTCTATGCCGGCACGCTGGTGAAGCGGCGCGAAGAGCACATCTATGTCGCCAACTGGTTCATCCTGTCGTTCATCATCACCGTGGCGATGCTGCATATCGGCAACAACGTGCAGGTGCCGGTGTCGTGGACGGGCTGGAAGAGCTACACGGTGCCCGGCGGCGTGCAGGACGCGATGATCCAGTGGTGGTACGGACACAACGCGGTCGGCTTCTTCCTGACCGCGGCGTTTCTCGGAATGATGTATTATTTCATTCCGAAGGCGGCGGGCCGGCCGGTCTATTCGTACCGCTTGTCGATCGTGCATTTCTGGTCGCTGGTGTTCCTCTATATCTGGGCCGGACCGCACCATCTCCACTACACCTCGCTGCCCGACTGGGCGCAGACGCTGGGCATGACGTTCTCCGTCATGCTGTGGATGCCGTCCTGGGGCGGCATGATCAACGGCCTGATGACGCTGTCGGGCGCGTGGGACAAGCTCAGGACCGACGCGTCGCTGCGCTTCTCGGTCACGGCGGTCGCGTTCTACGGCATGTCGACCTTCGAAGGGCCGATGATGTCGATCAAGGCGGTCAACGCGCTCTCGCACTACACCGACTGGACCGTCGGCCACGTGCATTCGGGCGCCATGGGCTGGGTCGGCTTCATCTCGTTCGGCATGCTCTACTGGATGGTGCCGCAGCTGTGGAAGCGCGAAGGGCTCTGGTCGCAGCGGCTCGTGGCCTGGCACTTCTGGATCGCGACGCTCGGGATCGTCCTCTACATCACGGCGATGTGGGTCTCGGGCATCATGCAGGGCCTGATGTGGCGGGCCTACGACGAGTTCGGCTTCCTGCAGTACTCGTTCGGCGAGACGGTCGCAGCGATGCATCCGTTCTACGTCATCCGGCTGCTCGGCGGGCTGCTCTATCTCGCGGGCGCGCTGATCATGGCGTTCAATCTCTGGAAGACGATCACGGACGTGGCGCCTGTGCGCGCCACTGCCGCCGTCGTCGCGACCGCTTAAGGGGAGTAGCGAAGAATGGCTTTCAATCACGCGATCCTCGAGAAGAACGTCGTCCTGCTGGCCGTCTGCACGCTGATCACCGTGGCGATCGGCGGGCTCGTCCAGATCGTCCCGCTGTTCACGATCGAACAGACGATCGAGCGGGTCGAAGGGGTGCGCCCCTATTCGCCGCTCGAACTGGCCGGCCGGAACATCTATGTCCGCGAAGGTTGCTACAACTGCCACAGCCAGCAGATCCGTCCCTTCCGGGACGAGATCGAGCGCTACGGCCACTACAGCCTCGCGGCTGAATCGATGTACGACCATCCGTTCCAGTGGGGCTCGAAGCGCAACGGGCCGGATCTGGCGCGTGTCGGCGGCAAGTACTCCGACGAGTGGCATGTCGCCCACATGATCGATCCGCGCGCCGTCGTTCCGGAATCGATCATGCCGACCTATGCCTTCATGGCGAAGCGGCCGCTCGAGTACGCCGACATCCAGGCGCATCTCAAGACGCTGAAGATGATCGGCGTGCCCTACACCGACGAGATGATCGCGAACGCGAAGGCCGATCTGGAGGCGCAGAAGAATCCGGATGCCGACACGGCCGGACTTGTCGCGCGATATCCGAAAGCCGTCGTTTCGAACTTCGCCGGCGATCCCGGCAAGGTGACGGAACTCGACGCGGTCATCGCCTACATGCAGATGCTCGGCACGCTCGTCGACTTCCGCAACGTCAAGCCCGAACAACTTCGTCAGTAACGGAGCACCGACCATGGACCCGATGCAACTGAGCCAGATCCTCGGAACGGTCTCGACCGTCTGGTTCTTCCTGTTCTTCGTCGGAATGCTGCTCTGGGTTTTCTGGCCATCGCGCAAGCCGCATATGGACCATCAGGCCCGGATCCCGCTGCAAGACGACGAACGCTGAACGAAGTCCCCAAGGGGAGCGCACGACATGCCGACGAAGATCGAGAAAGACGCCGTCACAGGGACCGATACCACGGGCCACGAATGGGACGGCATCAAGGAACTGAACACGCCGCTGCCGAAATGGTGGCTCTACACGTATTACGCGACGATCATCTGGTCGCTTGCGTACTATGTCTTCTATCCCGCATGGCCGTCTCTGTCCGGCCACACGCCGGGAATCCTCGGCTGGACGATGCGCGGCGAGATCGCGGCCGAAATGGAAGCCGCGAAGCGGACGCATGCCCCGAATGTCCGGCGCATCGCCGAAAGTTCGCTGGGCGACATCCGCAAGTCGGCCGACCTTCGCACCTATGCGATGGCCGGCGGTCGTTCGGCGTTCGGCGTCCAGTGCGCGCCATGCCACGGTGCCGGCGGCGCAGGGTCGAAAGGTTTCCCGAACCTCGTCGACGACAACTGGATCTGGGGCGGTTCGCTCGACGAGATCTACACGACGATCCAGTACGGCGTGCGCAACTCGAACGACAAGTCGCGCCTTTCGCAGATGCCGCGCTTCGGTGCTGACGGGATCCTGACCGCGAAGCAGATCGACGACGTGGCCGAGTATGTGCTGTCGCTGTCGCGCCGCTCGGGCGACGCGGCCGCAGCCGGCCGCGGTGCAGCCGTCTATGCCGAAAACTGCGTGGCGTGCCATCAGGAAGGCGGGACGGGCAACCAGGAGATGGGTGCGCCCAATCTCGCCGCGAACATCTGGATGTACGGCGGCGACAAGGCGACGCTCGTCGAAACGATCCGCAACGCAAGGCAGGGCGCCATGCCGGCCTGGTCCGAGCGACTGGACGACGCGACGGTCAAGATGCTCGCCGTCTATGTCCACGCATTGGGCGGCGGCAAGTAAAGGTCATTGGCAATGGATGGCGGCTCAACCACCGACGCACGCGTGCCGCCATCCGTTGTCGTTGACGATGCGGTTTCGACGAAGGTCCAGAAGGCGGCACAGCCGCTCTATGCTTCGCGGATCAAGGTCCATCCGAAGTCGGTATCCGGCACGTTCAGGACGGTCAAATGGGCCGTCCTGGGACTGTGCCTTGCGGTCTACTATCTGGCACCCTGGCTGCGCTGGGATCGCGGGCCGAGCGCGCCCGACCAGGCGATCCTGATCGACATGCCGGGCCGCAAGGCCTACTTCTTCATGCTCGAGATCTGGCCGCAGGAAGTCTACTTCCTGACCGGACTTCTGGTCATTGCCGCGATCGTCCTGTTCCTCGTCACGTCGCTGTTCGGGCGGCTGTGGTGCGGCTATGCCTGTCCGCAGACGGTCTGGACGGACCTGTTCATGCTGGTCGAGCGCTGGATCGAAGGCGATCGCAACGCGCGGATGAAGCTGGACGCGGCGCCGAATTCTGCGGCCAAGATCGCGAAGCGGACGGCGAAACACGCGAGCTGGCTTGCCATCGCCATGGCGACGGGCGGCGCCTGGGTCCTCTATTTCGGCGACGCGCCGACGCTGCTGGGCGAGATATTCACTGGCCGTGCCAGCCTCACGGAGTATTTCTTCATCGGCCTCTTCACGGCGACGACATATACGCTCGCCGGCCTCGCCCGCGAACAGGTCTGCACCTACATGTGCCCCTGGCCGCGCTTCCAGAGCGCCATGCTCGACGACCAGTCCTATGTCGTCACCTACGAAGGCTGGCGTGGCGAGCCGCGCGGCAAGCTCGCGAAGAAGGCCGACGGCGTCGATCCGTGGGCCGGCCGCGGCGACTGCGTCGACTGCAACTCCTGCGTCGCGACCTGCCCGACCGGCATCGACATCCGCGACGGCCAGCAGCTCGAATGCATCGGCTGCGGCCTGTGCGTCGACGCGTGCAATGCCGTGATGGACAAGGTCGGGCGCCCGCGCGACCTGATCCGCTTCGACACGCTGGCCAACCAGCAGGCCCGTTCGGTCGGAGCGCCGGCGACCCACCGCTTCGTCCGTCCGCGCACCATCCTCTATGCCGCGGTTCTCGCCGTCGTCGGCTCGGTCATGCTGACGGCGCTGCTGATGCGCACGACGGTCGAACTGAGCGTCCTGCGCGATCGCAATCCGCTTTTCTCCACGCTCGTCGATGGCCGCATCCGCAACGCGTACACCATCCATGTCCTCAACAAGACGCACGAGCCGCAGAGCTATCGGCTGGCCATCTCGGGCATCGGTGGCGCTGTGCTTTCGGCCGTCGGGGATGGGTCGACGGGCGACGTGCTGGAAATCGTCGCCAAGCCGGACTCTGTCGCGAACAACCGCGTGTTCGTGACGGCGCCTCTCGCAGGACTTCGCAATGCCGCATCCACGAAGATCGAGTTCAAGCTCGAGCGCGTCGGCGGCGGCGCACGTGCCGAATACGACTCCGTCTTTCTCGCTCCCGGACGCTGACGCAAAGGAACCCCCGATGATCGGCCCTTTCTCCGACAAGTCCTTCCGCGACCGTTACCTTTGGGTCGTCTTTCCGTTGATGTTCCTTTTCGTGGCTTCGGCGAACGGTGCGCTGGTCTATTTCGCGATGACGAGCTGGCCTGGTCTTGCCTACGAAAACGCGTCCGAACGCGGCCGGAAGTTCAACCGCGTCCTTGCGGAAGAAGAAAAGGAAAGCGCCCTCGGCTGGACGTTCGGTCTGCGCTATTCGGACGGCGCAGTCATCGTCGACGCGCGGGATCGCGACGGTCAGGTGCTGGTCGACCTCCAGCTCGCCGGCACGCTCGTCCGGCCGCTTGGCGGGACCGACGACAGGAAGCTCGAGTTCCGCCCCGCCGGCCCGGGCAAGTATGAGGCGGTCGCGGAACTGCCGCTCAAGGGGCAGTGGGAAGTCCGCCTCGTCGCGGACCGGATGGGCGACCGGTCGCACAGCGCCACGCGCTTCGTGGTCCGATAGGCGCCGTCATGGCCCCGTTCGACGGAATCGCGGAGACTGCCAAAGCCGGATGCATCCATTGTGCATCTCCGGTCGAAGCCGGCATGCGGTTCTGCTGCACCGGGTGCGAAGCAGCCTACGAAGCCGTACGTGGACTTGGCCTCGACTCATTCTATGCGCGCCGACAACTGGCCGCCGGTTCGCGGAACCTCAAACCCGAGGCGAATGTCGTCTTCGACTATGCCGGTCGTACGCACGTCGATGCCGCCGGCAACGCCGAACTGCACCTGATGGTCGAAGGCCTGACCTGTGCCGCCTGCGTCTGGCTGATCGAAAGCGTCTATGCGCGCGAAGCGGACGTCCTCGATGCGCGCGTCAATCTCTCCACCGGCCGGTTCGTGCTGAAATGGCGGGGTGCGGCCGAGCGGGCGTCGTCGCTCGTGGCGTTGGTTTCGCGGCTGGGCTTCCGTCTCGTCCCGTTCGATCCGGGCTGCCTCGACGATGCGCATGCGCGCGAGGAGAAGGACCTGCTCCGCGCGACCGGCGTCGCCGGGTTCGCCGCCGGAAACGTGATGATGCTGTCGGTCGCGGTCTGGGTCGGCGTCGACATGGGCCCCGCGACGAAGGATCTGCTCCACTGGGTTTCGGCGCTGATCGGCCTGCCTTGCATCTTCTACGCAGGGCTTCCGTTCTACCGGTCGGCGATCGCCGCCCTTCGCGGCGGTCGCCTCAACATGGATGTGCCGATCGCCGTCGGAGTCACGATGACGGCGGCCATGAGCCTGTCGGAAACGATCCGGGGCGGCCCCTACGCATATTTCGATGCAGCACTGACATTGCTTTTCTTCCTCCTTGCCGGCCGCTATCTCGACCGCCGCGCGCGCGGACGTGCGCGCGCCAGTGCGGCACACCTGATCGCACTCTCGGCCCGCCCGGTGACGGTCGTCGATGCGAGCGAGGCATCGCGCAGTGTTTCTGCCGATGCAGTGCGCGTCGGCGACATCGTTCTGGTCGCCACCGGTGAACGGATCGGAGTCGATGGCTGCGTGCGCGAGGGCATTTCGGCCGTCGACGAGTCCGTCGTCACGGGTGAAACGCTGCCGCGCGACGTGGCCCCGGGTGCCCAAGTCTTCGCAGGCATGATCAATCTCGGTCCTGCCCTGCGGATCGAGACGACGGCCACCGGCGAGCGCACGCTGCTGGCCGAGATCGTCCGGCTGGTCGAAACCGCCGAGCATGGCCGCTCACGGTTCGTCGCGATCGCCGAGCGGGTGACCCGCCTCTATGCGCCCGTCGTCCACGTCACGGCGCTCGCCACGTTCCTGGGCTGGTTCCATCTGGTCGGCGTCGAGTGGCAGGTGGCGATGCTCTATGCCGTCGCCACACTCATCATCACCTGTCCGTGCGCGCTCGGGCTTGCGGTTCCTTCGGTGCAGACGATCGCCTCGGGGCGCCTCATGCGCGGCGGCATCCTGCTCAAGAACGCCACGGCACTCGAGCGCCTCGCCGAGATCGATACAGTCGTTTTCGACAAGACCGGCACGCTTACGCAAGGCCAGCTCGTGCTTCAGTCGGATCCTGCATCGAGGGAAGATGACCTGCGCCTGGCGGCGTCGATCGCCGCCAGTTCGCGTCACCCGTTGGCGCGTGCGCTCTGCCGTGCGTGTGCGGGCCACGGCATCGCCGGCGGCGTCGTCGAGATCCCCGGCGCCGGGCTCACTTGGGGCGACGTGAAGCTCGGATCGCGCGAGTTCTGCGATGTCGATACGGCGGAATCACCACCTGTCGGTCCCGAAATCTGGCTGCGGTTCGGCGATGGGCGCAAGGTGCGCTTTGCCTTCGCCGATGCGCCGCGCGCCGATGCGGCCAGCACAATAGAAGCGCTCCGTTCGCGCGGTCTTGCGGTCGAACTCCTGTCCGGCGACCGGATCGAAGTTGTCCGGGGGATCGCCGACCGGCTCGGCATCGCGGCGTACCGTGGCAAGGTCTCGCCGGCGGCCAAGGCCGCGCGGCTTGCGGAACTGGCCGCAAGCGGCCGGCGGGTCCTGATGGTGGGCGACGGTCTCAACGACGCGCCGGCACTGGCTGCGGCCCATGCGTCGCTGTCGCCGGCATCCGGTGCCGACGTCGCGCAGGTCGCCGCAGACGCGGTGTTCCAGGGGAGCCGGCTTGCCGCGGTCATTGAGCTGCTCGACGTGGCCACGCGCGCCCGGGTGCTCGTCCGCCAGAACATCGCGATGTCGATCGTGTATAATGCGCTGGCCGTGCCTCTGGCGGTGCTGGGCATGGTGACGCCGCCGATCGCGGCGGCCCTGATGTCGAGCTCGTCGATCGCGGTCGTCGCGAACGCGCTGCGCCTTTCGCGCAGGAAGGAAGCCTGATGGATTCCCTGATCGTCCTTATACCGGTTTCGCTGTTCTTCGCGCTCGCGGCCCTGGTGGCGTTTCTCTGGTCGCTGCGCAGCGGCCAGTACGAGGACATGGAAGGGGCGGCAAGCCGCATCCTGTTCGACGAAGACCGGCCGAAACCGCCGAAGTGAAAAGTCAGCGGACCAGGTCGCCGACGATCGTCCGGGCATCGGCGACGGTCGCGGCATAGCGTATCGCCGGCTCACGAAGCCCTGCCGCCAGAAGGCCCTTGCGTACCGCCGGGCGGGCACCGGCGATCACGAAAATCGTTCCGTTCGAGATCAGCTTTTCGGAGAACCGCTCCAGGCTCTTCGCCGCCGTCGCGTCGACCAGCGGCACATTGTCGAAATCGAGGATGAAGGCGCGGGGAAGTCGCCCGATCCGGTCGAGCGTGGCGATCACGCTCGCCGTGGCACCGAAGAAGAACGCGCCGCTGATCTTGTAGACGACGACGTCCGGGTCGAGCGCGCTTGCACCGGGATAGGGGATGCGTGCATCGGCGGGCCCGTCGGCGATATCCTGGGCGACAAGCGGGCCGCCACCTTCGACTTCGATCGCTTCGGCCATCCGGTGCAGGAAAAGGAAGGCGCCGAGCGTCACGCCCACGGCGATGCCGGTGGTCAGGTCCTCGAACACCGTCAGCAGGAACGTCGCGAGCAGCACCAGCGCGTCGCCGGGCGAGGCGCGCAGCAGGGCGGCGAACTCCGCGCGCTCGGCCATGTTCCACGAGACGATCGCCAGGACGGCGCCGAGTGCGGCCAAAGGCACATACGCGGCAAGCGGTGCGGCGAACATCATGAACAGCAGGATATAGAGCGCGTGCAGGATCCCGGCGACGGGTCCGCGCGCACCCGCGCGAACGTTGGTCGCGGTGCGCGCGATCGTGCCGGTGACAGGCATGCCGCCGAAGACCACGGCTGCGATGTTCGCACCGCCCTGGGCGACGAGTTCGCAGTTGGAGCGGTGCCGCCGGCCGGTCATGCCGTCGGCGACGAGGGCCGATAGCAGCGATTCGATCGAGCCGAGGAACGCGATCGCGAGCGCGTCGGGCAGGACCGCGCGCATTTTCGTAAAAGTGATGTCGGGCAGCGACGGTGCAGGAAGATGGTCGGGGATGCCGCCGAAGCGCGTTCCGACCGTCGCGACATCGAGACCGAGGATGGCGGCGACGGCACTGGAAAGGCCGACCGCAATCAGCAGGCCCGGCCATGCCGGCCGGATCTTGCGCAGGACGAGGATCGTTGCGAGTGCCAGGGCAGCGATCCCGATGGTCTGCCAGCGAAACGTGGGCAGCGCATCCCAGATTGCCACCAGCTTGGGCAGGAAGGCCGCCGGCTCGTTCCGGATGTCGAGGCCGAGAAGCTCGCGAAGCTGGCTTGCGAAGATGATCACGGCGATGCCGGACGTGAACCCGACCGTGACGGGGTAGGGGATGTACTTGATATAGGTGCCCAGCCGCAGGAACCCCACGGTCAGCATCACGAGCCCCGCAATCAGCGTCGCGATGACAAGCCCGTCATAGCCGTGCCGTTCGACGATCGATGCGATCAGCACGATGAAGGCGCCGGCCGGACCGCCGATCTGGAAGCGGCTGCCGCCGAATGCAGAGATCAGGAAGCCGCCAATGATGGCGGTGAAGAGACCGCGATCCGGCGAAAGACCGGACGCGATCGCGATCGCCATGCAGAGCGGAATGGCGACGATCGCGACAGTCAGTCCGGCAACGGCATCGTCCTTCAACGCGCGCGCGTCATAGCCCTCGCGCAACACGGAGACCAGTTTAGGCGTGAACATCTCCGCGAAGCTCGGCCGCGATGCGGAGCGACCCGGCGTTCTGGTGTCGGCCATCGGCAGTTGTTCCTTTGAGTCAGGCGATTGTCGCTGGGCGCATTCATCGCGGCAAGGAACTACACCGCACGTACGTCAAATCGCCCGAAAGCGTTTGATGCCCCAATAATTCCATAATTTTATTACGTATGATCCATGTTTCATGTATTAATTTCGGTATACGTAGTAAAGTTACATAACGTGAGGTCGGTTGATGGCACAGATCATACCCGTGGCGGCGTTCGACTATGTCGTGTTCGGCGGGACCGGCGACCTTGCGACACGCAAGCTTCTACCGGCCCTTTTCCATCGCGACGTCGACGGACAGATCCCGCCCGAGGCGCGGATCTTCGCGATTTCCAGGCGCGACTACGACAATGCGGCCTATGTCGCCTTCGTCGAGGGACAGGTGCGCCGCCATCTCGGCCCGGGCGATCCCGATCCGGTTGCCTGGGCCCGGTTCCGCGCGCGCCTGCACCATGTGACGCTCGATGCGGAAGCGGACACGGGCTGGGACCGGCTGGTCGAAACGCTCGGTCCGGCAGGTTCGCGCGTGCGCGTGTTCTATCTGGCGACGTCGCCGCAGTTCTACGGCCCGATCGCGCGTCGTCTGGGGGCGGCGGGGCTGGCGCGCGACGGCGCGCGCCTGGTCGTGGAAAAGCCGATCGGCAGCGACCTTGCGAGCGCACAGCGCATCAACGACGAGATCGGTGCGGTCTTCGACGAACTGCACATCTACCGCATCGACCACTATCTCGGAAAGGAAGCGGTCCAGAACCTGCTGGCCCTGCGCTTCGCGAATTCCCTTTTCGAGCCGCTGTGGAACTCGATGTGGATCGACCACGTGCAGATCACGGTGTCGGAGACCGTCGGTCTCGAGGGCCGGGCCGGCTACTACGAATCCGCCGGCGCGCTGCGCGACATGGTCCAGAACCATCTGCTGCAGCTCACCTGCCTCGTCGCGATGGAACCGCCGCAGGCGCTGACCGCCGATGCGGTGCGCGACGAGAAGCTGAAGGTCCTGCGCTCGCTCGACGTGCTGGCCGACGGTGCGCGCGACGGACATGTCGTGCGCGGCCAATACGTGGCCGGCGCCATCGACGGTGCGGCCGTGCCCGGATATGGCGAGGAACTCGGCAAGGGTGCGGTCAGCCGCACCGAAACGTTCGTCGCGATCAAGCTCGGGATCGCGAACTGGCGCTGGTCGGGCGTGCCGTTCTATCTGCGTACCGGAAAGCGGATGGCCCGCAAGACGTCCGAGATCGTCGTCCAGTTCAAACCGGTTCCCCATTCGATCTTCGGATCGGGGGCGGGTACGGCACTTGTCGCGAACCGGCTCGTCGTGCGCCTCCAGCCCGACGAGGGGATCACGCTTCGCCTGATGACCAAGGAGCCGGGCCCGGGCGGCCTGCGGCTGCGGTCGGTTCCGCTCGACCTGAGCTTCGCGGAAACGTTCTCGACCCGCTTTCCCGAGGCGTACGAACGGCTGCTCATGGACGTGGTGCGCGGCAATCCGACGCTGTTCATGCGTCGCGACGAAGTCGAGGCGGCATGGAGCTGGATCGAAGCGACGATCCGCCACTGGGAGCGTTCCGGCGAGCCGCCGAAGAACTACGTTGCCGGGAGCTGGGGGCCGCCGGCGGCGACCGCCCTCATCGAGCGCGACGGGCGGACATGGCACGAGGAGCTCAGCTGATGGCCAGTGCCGCGATCCGGAGAGTGACCGACGCGATACGTGCCCGAAGTGCGGACCGGCGCGCGGCCTACCTTGAACGTCTCGCAGCACAACGCGCGAAGGGACCGCGCCGTTCGACCCTGTCCTGCGGGAACCTCGCGCACGGATTTGCGGCCTGCGCGCCGGGCGACAAGGCGGAACTGAAGGACGGTCGCGCGCCGAACGTCGCGATCGTTTCGGCCTATAACGACATGCTGTCGGCGCATCAGCCTTTCGAGACCTATCCGGCCCTGATCCGCGAAGCGGTCCGCGCCGCCGGCGGCGTGGCGCAGTTCGCCGGTGGAACGCCCGCGATGTGCGACGGCGTCACGCAAGGCCAGACCGGAATGGAGCTGTCGCTGTTCAGCCGCGACACGATCGCGCTGTCGACCGCCATCGCCCTGTCGCACGACATGTTCGATGCGGCCCTGTGCCTTGGTGTCTGCGACAAGATCGTGCCGGGTCTCGTCATGGGGGCTCTGGCTTACGGGCACCTGCCGTTCGTCTTCATTCCGGCCGGCCCGATGACTTCGGGCCTGCCGAACGGCGAGAAGAGCCGCGTGCGGCAGCTCTACGCGGAGGGCAAGCTTGGCCGTGCCGATCTTCTGGCGGCCGAGGCAGCCTCGTATCATGGCCCCGGAACCTGCACGTTCTACGGGACCGCCAATTCGAACCAGATGCTGATGGAGATCATGGGGCTGCACCTGCCCGGTGCGAGCTTCCCCAATCCCGACAGCGTGCTGCGCGACCCGTTTACGCGCGCGGCGGCGGCGCGTGCCGTCGAACTGGCACTTGCCGGCGAAGCGCCGATCGGCGAGATCCTCGACGAGCGGGCGTTCGTCAACGGGATCGTCGGCCTGCTCGCGACCGGCGGGTCGACGAACCACACGATCCATCTCGTCGCCATGGCGCGCGCGGCCGGCATCGTGCTGCGCTGGGACGATTTCGACGCCCTTTCGGCGGCAGTCCCACAGCTGACCCGCATCTACCCGAACGGCTCCGCCGACGTGAACCATTTTCACGCTGCCGGTGGGATGGCTTTTCTCGTCCGCGAGCTGCTGGCAGCCGGCCTTCTCCACGATGATGTCCGCACGATCGCCGGAACGGGATTGGGGGCCTACGCGCGCGAGGCCTGGCTCGATGCCGGACGGCTTGCCTGGCGCGACGGTGCTGCCGCGACCGGCGACGACAAGGTGCTGCGACCCGTGGCACGGCCGTTCGATCCGCAAGGCGGCATCCGGACGATCTCGGGCAATCTGGGTCGGGCCGTCGTCAAGGTCTCGGCCGTGGCACCCGCGCATCGGCGGATCGAAGCGCCGGCACGCGTTTTCGAAAGCCAATCCGATCTCCAGCAGGCCTTCGCCCGGGACGAATTGACCGGCGATTTCGTCGCCGTGATCCGTTTCCAGGGGCCGCGTGCCAACGGGATGCCCGAACTTCACAAGCTGACGCCGCTGCTGGGCGTGCTGCAGGACCGCGGGCAGCGCGTGGCGTTGCTGACCGACGGCCGCATGTCCGGCGCTTCGGGCAAGGTCCTGGCGGCGATCCATCTGTCGCCGGAGGCGGCCTGCGGCGGCATGCTCGCCCGCGTGCGCGACGGCGATGTCATCCGGCTCGATGCGGAGCTGGGACTTGCCGAAATCATGCTCGCGGAGCCGGAGCTTGCCGCACGGTCACCTGCCGTGCTTGCACCTGAAGCCAACCACTGGGGCTATGGGCGCGAGCTGTTTGCCGTGTTCCGGCAGAATGTCGGCGATGCGGAGGAGGGGGCCACGATACTGCAGTCGGGGCCGCCCACGATGGCGGATGTGAAATGTCCGGCCTGATCGACGAACTGCGCGCCCGGCTCCAGCATCTTCCCCGGCAGGAAGCAGCCGTCGCGCGCGCGGTGCTGGCCGATCCGAATGCGGCGTTGCACGTCGCCATCGCACGGCTCGCGCGCCATGCCGCCGTCAGCCAGCCGACCGTGCTCCGGTTCTGCCGCTCGCTCGGCTATTCGGGATTTCCCGAGTTCAAGGTGGCACTCGCACAAAGCCTGGTTTCCGGCGTGGCCTATGTCAGCGCGCATGTGGAACCGGGCGACGAAGCCGCAGCCTATGCGCCCAAGGTCGTCGATGCCGCCACGGCAGCATTGCGGGCCGTGCGCAACCGGATGGATACCGACAGGATCGCCGCGGCCGTCGAACTGTTCGCCGGTGCGCGCCAGATCATGGTCTGCGGCTTCGGCGGCTCCGCGGCGACCGCGGTCGACGCCGTCCACAAGCTGACGCGGTTCCAGATCCCCTGCCGGCAGCTCGCCGACCCGTTGATGGCCGCGATGGCGATCGAATCAGCCGAGCCCGGAGCCGATGTCCTTTTCGTCATCTCCAACACCGGACGGACGCGTGTCCTCACCGACATTGCCGCAGCGGCCAGAGCCCGGGGGCTTGAGGTCGTCGCACTCAGTGCGCCGGGCTCGCCGATCGCCGAGCGCGCGACGGTCGCCATCCTCGCCGAGCCGGCGGAAGACGCCGAGATTTTCACGCCGATGGCCTCGCGCATCGTGCAGCTGGCGCTTATCGACGTGCTGATGACGGGGCTGGCGATCCGGCTGGGACCGCAGGTGCACGACAGGCTAGGCCGGATCAAACGCGCGCTGGCCGGCACGCGGACGGAACGGCGATGAGCAAGGCTTTCACCAAGGAAACCGATCAGGAGGAACTGCCGGACGACGATCTCCTGCCGCCGCTTCCGCCGGGTACCCGCAACTACATCACGCCGGCCGGCTGGCAGCGCCTGCAGGACGAGCTGCGCAACCTGCTGAGGGTCGAGCGGCCGAAGGTCGTGGAAACCGTGTCGTGGGCCGCAGGCAATGGCGACCGCTCCGAGAATGGCGATTACATCTACGGAAAGCGCCGGCTGCGGGAGATCGACCGGCGTGTCCGCTTCCTGACCAAGCGCCTCGAGATCGCCGAAGTCGTCGATCCCCAGATGCAGAAGAACCGCAGCCAGGTCTTTTTCGGCGCGAGCGTGACTTTCGTGAACGCGCGCGACGAGGAGCGGACGGTGCGGATCGTGGGCATCGACGAGGCGCGCGGCGAAGCGGGCGAGATCGCGTGGATTTCGCCTGTCGCTCGGGCGCTCCTGCGGGCAAGGGTTGGCGATACGGTCGACGTCCGCACGCCCAACGGCACCGATCAGCTTGAGGTCCTCGCGATCGCTTATCCGCAGGCCGAGCAATCTAGCGGGTAAGCGTCCAGTCCTGATCTGCCGGAAACCGGCGGGCGACAAACCTGTAGGTCGCGCGCATCATCATCTCGAGACGCTTGGATTTGGCGCTGGCGTCCTCGTCCTGCCATTCCGCGATCAGCGCGTCCCAGATCATCAGGCGCTGGTGCAGCCCGTCGCGGTTCTTGCGGATGAACGCGACCATTTCTTCGGGCTTGCGCACGACGTTCAGGATTTCGGCGAACTGCGCGTCGATATTCGCGAACGCGCTTCTGTATTCTTCCATCGGTGCGCGCATCAGGATGCGCACGCGATAGATTTCCTCGGAGAGGCCGCCTGAATTCTTGTAGAGCCGGCCGGCCGAGAGAATACGCGCGGAAATGCGGCTGACGAGCCCGTAGCGCTCGCGCAGACCCTCGATATAGGAGAGCTCGCGGGAAATCCGCTCGATGATGCCCAAGACAGTCTTCGGGTTGCCGAGCATGTCGCCCAGCTTCTCCTCGACGATCTTGAGTGCCGCCGTGCGTCGGGCGTCGAATTTCGGATCGTTGCACAGGGCGGCGGCGCCGATATCGGCATGGGTCGGATCGAATGCGGTCCCGTCCAGCGTGACAAGGGCGGCAAGCATCCGGCCACGCGCGCGATCAAGCTGCTCGGGCCCCACGCTCCAGGATGCCGAACCGTCGAGGATCTCGGCCGGGATGGAATCGCCAGGTCGGATCTCGCGGACATGCGTGAGGCCGCGCATCGCGACGTTCAGCAGGCGCGTATCGTCCTCGGTGAAATCCTTGAACATCTTCATCAGCGGGCCGAGCGGCAGGAATGCGCGGACCTCGCCAAGCGGCAACGACAGACCGGGATCGCCCGTATTCGGGTCCGACGTGATGCAGCAATCCGGTATGGCGAATATCTTATGGTCGAACAGGAAATGCGTGCTCTTCGTATAGTCCTTGGGCGGCGGGATTTCCCGCGCCTCGTCGGAAGTCGCCTTGCCCTCGACGCCTTCGGTTTCGTCGGTCATTCTCGGATTTTTCTTGCGCTCGGAAAGCCGCGCATTTCGTGGAGGAGGAGTTTCGCTCCGTCCTTCATGGAATTCAATGCTTTGAAGGGGCTTTTAGCGCCGCCGCTGCGGAATGGCGATCGTCCGGAGCTCGCGAACGGACTCTTCGGCCATCCAGCGTGCCATGTCGGCGATTTCCTGGCGTTTGACGCGCGACAGACTGTCGAAAGCCGCCTTGGCGATGAGCCAGTCGAGACCGTCGTCAGTACGCATGGCTTTCTCGACATCCCGGACGATTGCGTCGTCCGGACCAAGCACGGAAGCCATTGCTCGAAGAACGATGTCGTTTTGCATCTTCTGACGCCGGTGGACTGGACTTCGTGTATGCAGCGCACGCTCCGAGTCGGTCAACAGATCAGATGGATTTCTAATCCTGTCGATCCGCGAAATGCGAATGAAAATAAGGATCTGGGCCTTGACGACTCCGTAATTTGGATCAGAATCCCCACATGATTCGCCTTCCGTCTGCATGCGCTATTTTCTGGGCTGCACTCATCCTGCTGTCGTGGGGCGCATTGTCTCAGGCACACGCGCAAAGCGACACATGCCGGATTGCACGCGCGGCGAAATGCGAGGGCGCCAATCTCGAAGGGCGGGATCTGCGTGGCGCCAATCTGCGCGATGCCAATATGAAAGGTGCGAGGCTCCGAGGCGCCAACCTGACGGGCGCGGATCTTGGCGGTGCCAATTTCTCCGATGCCGACATGCGCTTCACCAATCTTGCCGGCGCGGCGCTTTTCGGAGTCATTTTTGTCAATACGGACCTGACTGGCGCCGGCCTGCGCTTCCAGGACATCCGGTCCGACACCGATCTTTCCGGCGCCACGATGCCGGACGGCAAGCGTTGTTCGTCCCCGTCCATCGGCGACTGCAAGAACCCGACTGCGGCGCCGCCGGCGCCCCAGCGGCGCTGACAAGCGCGGCAAGCCGGGCCGCCTGACCGAATTCGACATGCCCCCGGAAGAACCGCAAGAGACCCAGGCCATCGAGATCGCACGGCTTCGACGCGAGCTTGCGCGCGAGCGGGCGCTCCTGCGTGCCGTACTCGACAACATGGACGAAGGCGTCGTCGTTTCGGACGCCGGTTTCAAGGTCGTCGCCTATAACCAACGCTTCGTCGACTATTACGCCGTCCCGCCGGAAGTGACGAAGGCGGCCGACCCGCAGCGCGAAATGGCGCGGTTCATGGTCGCGCGTGGCGCGCTCGACGTTCAGGCCGCGTTCCGGACATGGCGGGAAGGGTCGCAAGGTGCCACGTTCGAGGTCTCGCGCCCCGACGGACGGGTGCTGGAGGTCCATTCCAATCCGCTTCCCGAAGGCGGCTTCGTGTCGACCTATATCGACGTGACCGACCGCAAGCGCGCACAGGCCGAACTCGTGCGGATGCGCCAGTTCGCCGAATCCGCGAACGACGCGAAATCGCGGTTTCTTGCGGCGATGAGTCACGAGATACGCACGCCGATGAACGGCGTGCTCGCGATGCTCGAGCTCCTGCACGATACCGGGCTCGACGGCGAGCAGGATTCGATGGTCGAGATTGTGCGCGAGAGCGCATCTTCGCTTCTGAAGATCATCGACGACATCCTCGATTTCTCGAAGATCGAAGCCGGCAAGCTCGATCTTGAGCGTATCGAGATCCCGCCGCGCACCATCGTGGAGAGCGTCGTCGAGACGCTCGCCCCGCAGGCGCGGCGCAAGGGCCTCGAGCTGACGTCGCGGATCGATCCGCTTGTGCCGGCCATTGTCCTCGGCGATCCGGTACGGCTCCGGCAGATCCTGTTCAATCTGGTCGGCAATGCCATCAAGTTTACCGAGAAGGGCGAAGTCGCGGTCGAGGTGGTGCCGGTCGCGAATGCCGTTGCCGGGACCTTGCGCTTTTCCGTCCGGGATTCCGGAATCGGTCTCGATGCCGATGCCATCGGTCGCCTGTTCCAGCCTTTCAGCCAGGCCGATACGTCGACGACGCGCCGCTTCGGCGGAACCGGCCTTGGCCTTTCGATCTCGACACGTCTTGTCGAACTGATGGGCGGCCGGTTGTCCGTGGACAGCGAGCCAGGTGCAGGTTCGAATTTCTGGTTCTCCATCCGGCTCGATGTTGTGGCGCCGCAGGAGCCCCAGCTGTCGCTTGCGGGAAAGCGCGTCGCGGTCGTCGAGCCCCGGACCACGTCGCGCGGGATTTTCGAGGCGTACCTGTCGGCGGCAGGTGCCGACGTCGTCTGCATGGTCGAGCCGCGTGCCGCACTCGACCTGATCGAGCGGGCGGCCGAAAGCGGATCGCCTTTCGATGCGGTGATCGTCGATTTCGGCCTCGACGGGATCGACGGGATCGTGCTCGGCGAAACGATCCGCGGCACACCGCTGCTTTTCGAAACGCGCATCGTCCTGACGAGTGCCGTCGACCGGTCTGGGCTGCGCAAGAAGGCTCTCGATCGCGGGATCGACGCTTTCCTGCTGAAGCCGGTGCGCCGGGACATGCTGCTGCGCGCCGTGCTCGGCGGCACGGTCGACGTAACGCCGCGGCCGGCAAGCACGGTAAAGCCCGTCGCTGGCGGGCTGGTTCTTGTCGCCGAGGACAATCCGACCAACCGGGCCGTCGTCACCCGGCAGCTTGCGAAACTCGGCTACTCGCACGAAGTCGTCGGCGATGGCCGGTCGGCGTTCGAGCGTTGGCGCAAGGGCGGGCTCGACGCGATCCTGACCGATTGCCACATGCCTGTCTGGGACGGATTCGAGCTGGCAAAGCAGATCCGCTCCGCGGAGCTTGGCGGTTCGACGCACACGCCGATCGTCGCCTTGACCGCCAACGCGCTGGCCGGGGAGGCGGAGCGTTGTCTTGCTGCCGGAATGGACGACTTCGTCGCCAAGCCGGCGACATTGGCGGCACTCGCCCGGGCGCTTGCCAATGTCCTGGGGCGAGGGGAAGCGCCGGCCGCAGAAGACGAGACGCCCGGTTCAGCGGGCGGCGGGGATTTCGATTTTGCAGCACTCAAGCAGCTCTATGGCGGGGACAGCGACGACCTGCGCCAGGTCATCGGCCTGTATTTCGAGAATGGCGGTCGGCTGGTCGAAGAAATGTCGGCGGCGGCGAGTTCGCGCGATGCCGAAGCGGGCAAGGACGCGGCGCATGCGCTCAAAGGCGCCTCGCGGACGATCGGCGCACTCGGGGTCGGCGAGGCCGCAAATTCCCTCGAAGCGGCGTTTTCGGCAGCGGACTGGCTGGCGGTGGCTGACGGGATCGAGTCCGTGCGTTCGCGGTTCGAAACCGCGCGGGCGAAACTGCTAATGGCGCTCTCGCCTGCGGGCGGCGCATTGCGCTAGTCTGCTCCCTGCATGACAGACAATATTTACGCAAAACTCGGCGCAATGGTCGTGGACGATCAAGCCGTCGTCCGCACGATGCTTCTGAAGATGCTCGAGCGATTGGGTTTCGGCTTCGTCGACGCGGCCAGCGACGGATCGGCAGCGCTTGACGCTATCCGTCTCGCGGATCGCCTTCCGAGCCTGATCATCTGCGATATCGCCATGAAGCCGATGGACGGCCTGACTTTCCTTGCGGCACTGCGTGCGATGCCGGAGATCCACCGGGCGCGGATACCCGTTGTGCTGTTGACGGCGACGGCGACCGGCGATCTGGCCCAGCGCGCGCGCGAACTGCGCGCCAACGGGTACATCGTCAAGCCTGTCACGCCCGAAGTGCTCGCGCTGCGCGTCGAGCGGGCACTGGCGGCGGGCTAGACTTCGACGTCGAGGGTGTGCTGTCCGGGTTTGCGCTGGGACTTGGCGCCAAGTGCGTTCGCGTCTTCGTCGACGGACGCATCAGTCTCGCTGCTCGACCGGCCACGACGCGCCGAGTCTGCTTCTCCGGCATGCTTGACGGCCTTTGCCGTCTGTCCACGTACGCCCGGCGACGACGCGTGCGGCAACGGGATTGCCGTCGGCAGCGGATGGTGATGCGCGACGGCGACCTGAACCGGCATTGGTGGCAGGACAGGAGCAAGAGGCATGATGTGAGAGTACCACAAGTTGCCAAATCGTGCAAAAAACAGCCCGTAAACTATTGATAAATATCAGCGTCCGACTGCGATTTCGAATTCCAGGATCGATGCCGGACCGTTCGCGAACGACGCCTCGATCCGGATTTTCCGACCTTCTCGAGGGACCGGCACGACCGAGGTGAAGCTGCCGTCCGGGTTGAAGACGGTCTGACCATCGGCAATCCGGACATCCCGCAGGGTGGCATCGCCACGGACACGCCCGACAAGGCTGACAAAACCGGGATCGAGAACCGTCATCCGCCGGCCGATCCGGCCCGGATCCCATGCCGGAAAGCTGATCGAAATTTCGCGCGCCGCTCGCGTTGCCGCTGGCGCTGCCGCGGTCGAAGCAGGCCCGGTCATTGCGGCCTGGACGAAGCCGACGGTGCCCCTTGCATCGGCAACCAGGAGCCATCCGGGGATCGTGGCTTCCGCAAGCCGGACTAGGGGCTGGCCGACGGCTGCCGGTGCGACGATCTGTGCGCCGGGATCCGGGGCGGCGCGCAAGGCCGTCGCGCGCGAAACTGCCAGCGTCCCGGTCATCCCCCGCACGGAGATGCGCGGACTCGATTGGGCCTCTGCCGGCGGCGGTCGGACCGCAGAGGGCGCACCGCGCTGGCGCAGTTCGTTCTCGACGCGCCGGACGCGCTCGATCAACACGATGTTCTCCTGGCGCAGGCGTTCGATCTCGGGAACGACATAGGGGCCGTCGAGCTCTTCAAGGCGCGCGCGCGCCGCCACGTATGCCTGCCGGAGCGTTTCGACCGATTCCGGCAGCCGGCCCGCCAGTTCGAAAGCATGGCTCGGGAACGCAAGCCGCCCGGTCAGCCGCCCGTCGGCAATCCGGACATCGAGGGAAATGCGGCCTTGCGGTGTACCGGGATCCGGAATCTCGGCACGAAATCGGCCATCTGCAGATGCAAGGCCGCTGAACACGAGGTCGCGTGCCGGAATTTCGATCGTATAGGTTCCGTTCTCGCGACGGATTTCCCAGATCGTGCGCGGGTTGCCGATCTGGGCGCGTACGGCAAGTCCGAGGATCGGGATCGACGCGAGACCCTGGTTGACCGGGGGGCCGGTTTCGGCAACCAGCCAGAAACCCGAGGGATCCTCGAGCGGAGCGACCTGCGCCCGAGCGGGCACCGGTCCGGAAAGGCAGAGCCAGACCAGAACCGGAACGGCGCGCAGGATCAGTCCGAGGGAATTTCCTTGCATCCGAGAATCACGAATCCCTGTTCTTGCGGGTAACGGGCGCGGATCCGCGCCGTCGCATCCTTCTCGTTCATCGCCGTGATTTCGATGAAGTGCTGATTCTGCCATTCGTCCTTGTATATCTTGTGCTGCTCGCCACGTGCGACGGCCGCGCGGACCTGTTCGTTGAAAATCGCAAACTCGTACTTGTTTCGCTTGAACATCGCGGCTCCATCCGTCTCCTTCCGGCACCTGGATCAGACGGATCGGTTGCTTCGCCGCCATCCGCGCCGACTATTGCCCCGTATGAACCACAGCCACGCCAAGACTTGCAACCCGGTCGCGACCGATAGTGCAATAGTATGCCCTGTTGCCGGTTCAGACTGAAACATGTTCAGGATTTCGCCGACAGACCACTGCACCGCGAAGGCGGTAAAAAATACCACAAGATTTATCGCCGCGTTGACCCGCCCCGCCATTTCCGGCGGCGCCTGCTGGGTCAGCACCGCGTAGCCCACGACCGTACCGCAGCCGAGAAAGCCGAACGCGGTCCATGCAAGCAGCGGCAGTCCGGTCCAGCCCGCCGCCAGCGGTATCTGAAGCAGGATGAAAAGAGCGGAGTAGACGGCGAACGAACTCGCCGTCGGAATTCCGCGCGCGGCAAGTCTGTCTGCCAATGCCCCCAAGATCGGATAACTGAACGCCATCGCACCGGTCACCAGTGCCATGCCCAGTGCCGCACCTGTTCGATCCAGTCCCGCGACGTCGCGCAACCAAGGCCCGGCCCAGAGCGTCTGATAGGCGAGGTACGTGCCGTGCGAGATCCCGGTGAGGGCCGTGATGCGCCAGAACGATCCGCTCGCGAGCAGGTCCGCGATCCCGCGGGCCTGCCTGGCGAGGGTCGTGCGGACGGCAACGGGCGGCGGATCGGGCGAAACGAACCAGATGCATGCAGCCACACCGACGGTCGCGACGGCCATGATCGCGATGATGCCTCGCCAGTCGGTGACACCCAGCATCCATTCGACGGGAATGGTCGCGCTGACGGCACCAAGGCCGCCGAACCCCATCAGCAGACCGTTGGCAAGCGGCAGCCGCTCGATCGGCCAGAAAAGCGTATTGGCCTTGAACGCGGCCATCAGACACGAAGACACTCCAAGTCCGATCAGCGCGCGTCCGACCAGCAGCTCGCCGGCGCTTTGCGCCTGGGCGAAAATGATCGCGCCCGCTGCCGCAATGCACAACAAGGCAGCCTCCGTGCGACGCGGCCCCCAGCGGTCGAGCGCGATCCCGAGCGGAAGCTGGGCCAGTGCGAAAGTCGCGAAGTAGGCGGAAGTGATCGCACCGTACGCCGCCGGATCGAGCGCAAGTTCGCCGGACAGGTCCGGACCGATCGCGGCGTTAACCGCCCGAAACGCGTAGGAGAGAAAGTATCCGGCCGCAAAGGGCAGGAAACAGCACGCCACGCGTGCGGTGAAGTTCGGGGGGGCCGATCTCAAGGGATTCAAGCCGCTTCGAAAAGTCCGCGGCCCTTGTCGGTGAGTTTGCAGACCAGCCAGTCCGGCTTGGTCGGGTTCGCATACCAAGGCTCGCACCAGCCCTTTTCGATGCAGGCCTTCACGGTCCGGTGGTCGACGCGTTTGGCTTCTTCGAGAAACAGCGGAAGCTTGCCGCCAGGCTGCTGCAGACCGCGTGCGAGCCATGCGCGCTGGAATGCGGTCGGCTCTCCCGGAGCGGGCGGAAGGCCTTTCGGCCGACGCTCGCCGTCGCGGTGCGGAGCAGGTGGATCGTCGAATCCGGATATGCGGCGCACCGGGAAGGGGATGGGGGAACCGGTCATTTTTCTTTCGTTCTGGAAGTCTTGCGGCACTTTAGACCCGAAGCTGCGTTTCGCCAAGTTCAGGGCTCGAAACGCACTCCGGCTTGGTCAATGGCTATCCAAGAACGTCGATTAAGATCGACAAACAGCTTTTGGTGGAGCATTTTCGTAGTCGAAATCGGGGGGCATGTTGGCCATACAAAGGCCCCAAAGTGGTGGAATTCTGCGTACGACGGAATCTCTGAAGCAGCCCGTGCGTCCTGCTCCATCGTGCGATTGACCGATATTCGGTAAAAAATTCATGTCTCGATTTGAACCCAATTGGGGGTTCTGTCTTGCTACAGGTTCGCAGCCGAAGCGGGTACTACTATTGTGCGCCAAATTTGTTGTGTCGAAGATACAAAGAAGGGTAAAACTCGAGGGTACCCGCGTTTTGATTCGTCTATTCAAGGAGCCCTAAGATGAGCAGTTCCGACTTAACCTCTCGCGTGAAGCCGAAGCGCCGCCGTTCGCGCGCCGAGACACGCCGGACGACACCGGTCGATGTCCAGGTCGGTCGCAACGTCCGCCGGCGGCGCATCGAGTTGGGGATGTCGCAGACGGCGCTCGCGCAGGCTTGCGGGATCACGTTCCAGCAGATCCAGAAGTACGAGAACGGCGCCAACCGCGTTTCCGCCTCGAGGCTTTGGCAGTTCGCTGCCGTCCTCGGTGTCCAGGTCGTCTTTTTCTTCGAGGGGCTGGGCTCGCCGAAGACGGAGATGAAGGGATCGGTTCCGAGCAAGGCGGAACGCAAGATCGACGATGAAACCGCCAAGATCGCGCGCAAGATCGCGTCGATTCAGGACGAGCGGCTCAAGAAACGTCTGAAGACGATGCTTGCGGCGCTCGCCGCAAAGTAATCGAAACGGGACCGGGCGGACGGCGCTATTCGCGCGACGTCCGCCCGCCTTCCTGAAATCCGGCGACTATTCCGTCCGCAATTGATTGTCGTCCATGCGTGCGTTCTGCACGCCGGACTCGTCCGGCTGGGAAGCGCTCTGTCCGCCTTCAAGCTGGGCAACGCGCGCCATCAGGACTTCGATCTGGAAGTCGAGTTTTCGCGTCGTCTCGGGCGCAAGCGGCAGATCGAACACTTCGGCGACGAAGCGATGCCGGTCGTGCCAGTCGTTGCGACGCAAGGCCGCGCATGCGGCGATGCGATCGATCATCTGGGCATCGATCTTGCGCGTTCGCCCGCCGAATATCCGCTCAAGCGTATCCGCGTGGATGCCGCACATTCGTGCGGCGTCCTTTATGCTGATTCCCCGCTTGGCCATTGCGGCCCGAAGGTTTTCGATCAGGTTCGTGTCGGACATTTTTGCTCCATGGTTCCGGCCGAAACCGGCGGAGTCTTAGATTGTATCGTCCACTCGACGAGTTCCAGAGATTCGAGCGATTCGAATCTAGCCGGTAACCCTCTCGGCAGTCACGCGTCAACGTGTGCAGGACCGCCTTTTGTGTCACCAGACAATTCGCTCCTACGGGAATTGCCGGTAGTCGACTTTTTCTCCAGGTGTCCCCGTACAATTGTAGAAGTCCATGTATGTCCATATGAAAACAATGCTGTTCGGGACAATTCGCTTTCCAGAACCGCGATATTTCCGACGTTGCACATTTGCGCTTACAAGGCGGTGGAAGTGCTCTGGGCCTGTCCTTTTGTATTCGTCGAACGCGACGTTTACCCATTACAGGAGAGCAAAATGACAACGGACAACATGGCCCGCGCGCTCCGCCCGCGGAACCCGAGTGCGGAAATCGGTACCCTCGACCCGCATGCGATGCCGGCGAGACAAGCACGCGTGCAGCCGCCCGCGCTCGTCGAGACGGTGGATCCCCAGGCGGCCGGTGGCGGAAAGGCGGCCAAGCCGCAGTATCCCTGCATCGAGATCACGCCGCGAAGCGTCTGGATCGGGTCGCGCCGTACATCGATCCGGCTGGAGCCGGAATTCTGGACCGCTCTGGGTGAAATCTCCCGCGAGCAGCGCTCGACCATTTCCGGCGTCCTGCTGGATATCGAGCGAATCCACGGCCGCAGCCGGTTCGCATCGAAGGTCCGCGTCGCGATCCTGGCTTACTACCGCCGCTGATGCTCCACAGCGTCGGGCGGGTGAACCCTCTGATTCAACTGTGAATCAGGGGTTGCCCGCCCGGCCCGGAGCTTGTCAGGCAACATTTGTGTTGTTGCCTGACCTCCAGAGCCACCGCATCCTCGCGGGACAATGGCTCAGACAAATCAAAGCATGGCATCACCGCAGCTGGCCCAGTCGTTCTCGAACGTCGGGCACGCCTATTCGCATCTGCTGACGATGCTTTTCCCGACCGTCGTGATCGCCCTCGAGAGAAGCTGGGGCTTGAGCTATGGCGAGCTGATCACGCTGATGCTCGCCGGCCAGATCCTGTTCGGTGCCGCGGCGCTTCCGGCGGGCTGGATCGGCGATCGCTGGTCGGCCGTGGGCATGATGGTCGTCTATTTCATCGGGACGGGAGCCGCTGCCGTCGCGACAGGTGCGGCGCGATCGCCGTTCGAAGTGGCGCTCGGGTTGGCGGCGATCGGCCTGTTCGCCTCGATCTACCATCCCGTCGGAATGGCCTGGCTGGTGCGCACGGCGGTCAACCGGGGGCGGGCGCTGGGCGTGAACGGCGTCTATGGCGCCGTCGGAATTGCGCTTGGCCCGTTCGTCGCCGGCGTTCTGACCGACACGATCTCGTGGCGGGCGGCCTTCATCATTCCGGGCCTCACGTCCGTCGCGATCGGTCTGGCGTTACTTGTCTGCGCTCGGCAGGGGCGGGTCGTCGATACCGCCCGCGATGTCAAGCCGACGCCCGAGCCGTCGCAGGGCGATGCCGTGCGCGCGTTCATCCTGCTTTCCTTCACGATGACGCTGGTCGGCCTGATCGGGTCGAGTTTCATGATCATGCTGCCCAAGCTGTTTGCCGATCGGCTCGCGGACATCACCGACGGCGGTGCTCTGGGGGCGGGCGCTCTCGTCACGCTCGTCTATCTGTTCGGCGCGACGGCACAGTATTTCGGCGGCCTTCTGGCGGACCGGTATCCGATGAAGCGGGTCTATGTCGTCGCCTTTGCCATCCAGGCACCGGCACTTGCCTTTGCGGCCTATCTTGAATCGTGGCCGCTGCTGGCCGTCGCGGTGACGATGGTTTTCGTCAATGTCGGAGCACTTCCGGCGGAAAACGGCATGCTCGCCCATTTCACGCCCGGCAAGTGGCGCGGTACGGCGTATGGCGCGAAGTTCGTCCTGGCATTGGGCGTCGCGGCCGTTTGTGTTCCGCTGGTCGGCCAGATCTATGACAGGACCGGCGGCTTTTTCTGGCTCTTCATCCTGCTCGGGGCCTGTGCGGCATTGGTGGCGCTGATCGGCGCCTTCCTACCGAGCGACAAGCCGGATCTATCGGTGCGTCGTGCGGATGCGAGTGCCCAGCCGGCCGAATAGCAGGGAGCTATTTGGACGTGCGTGCGAGTGCTTGCGCGAGATCGCGGATCAGGTCATCGGGACTTTCCAGACCGACCGACAGGCGGATCGTGTCTGGACCGGCACCGGCGGCGACCTGTTGCTCGACCGTGAGCTGGCGGTGCGTCGTCGATGCGGGATGGATGACCAGCGAACGCGTGTCGCCGACATTCGCCAAATGGCTGAACAACTCGACGCCCTCGACGAGCGCCACGCCGGCTTCGTAGCCGCCCTTGACCCCGAACGTGAAGACCGAGCCGGGCCCCATCGGCATGTATTTCTTCGCGAGTGCCCGATAGGGGCTGCCGGCGAGACCGGCATAGGACACCCACGCCACCGCCGGATGGGTCTCGAGAAACTCGGCGACGGCCTGCGCGTTCGCGACGTGCCGGGCCATGCGCAGGTGGAGCGTCTCGATGCCGGTGATCGTAAGAAATGCGTTGAGCGGCGCCATCGTCGGGCCGAGATCGCGAAGGCCGACCGCGCGGGTCTTCATCGAGTAGCCGAAATCCCCGAATGTCTCGGCGAACTTGAGGCCGTGATAGGCGGGGTCCGGCTCGGTCATCGACGGGAACTTGCCGCCCGTGCCGAACCAGTCGAAGCGCCCGCTTTCGACGACGGCGCCGCCCATCGCGTTGCCGTGACCGGAAAGGAACTTGGTCGTCGAATGGAGCACGATGTCCGCACCCCAGTCGAACGGCCGGCACAGGAACGGCGTCGCCAGCGTGTTGTCGACCATCATCGGGACCTTGGCCGCCTTGGCGATCGCGGCGATCGGTTCGAGATCGACGATCGATCCGCCGGGGTTCGCGAGAACCTCGCAGAAGATCGCCTTTGTCTTGGGTGAAAGCGCACGCCGGAAATTCTCGGGATCGGCAGGGTCGACGAATTTGCAGATCCAGCCGAACTTCTTGAACGCGTGCATGAACTGCGTGATCGAGCCGCCATAGAGATTCCGGCTCGCGATGAACTCGTCGCCGGGCTCCATGATCGAGAAGAAAGCCAGAAGCTGGGCCGCGTGACCCGACGCGGCGCAAACGGCGGCACGACCGCCTTCCAGATTGGCGATCCGCTCTTCGAGGACAGCGACGGTCGGGTTCGTCAGGCGCGAATAGATGTACCCGAAGGTCTGCAGGTTGAAGAGCGAAGCCGCGTGGTCGACGTCGTCGAAGACATAGGCCGTCGTCTGGTAGATCGGGGTCGACCGCGCGCCCGTCGTGGGATCCGGTGCGGCACCCGCATGGATGGCCCGCGTCGCGAAATCGAACTTTTCCTCGGCCATTCTCTTGCCTCGCCGGTTGCAGAGCGGGCATGTTGCATGGCGCGGCCGGCAATTGGAAGGCTCGCAAGCGGGGACGAATGGCCGAGTGGCGGCTTGTCGGCATACTATCCATCGGGCAGCTCGTCGTGTGGGGCGCCCTCTATTACGGCTTTGCGGTCATCGTCACGCCGATGGAGTCCGATCTTGGCTGGGCCAAGACACAGACGAACGGCGCCCTGACGATCGGGCTCCTCGTCGCCGGTGTCGCGGCGGTACCGGTCGGGCAGTGGATCGACCGGCGCGGCGCGTTCTGGCCGATGACGCTCGGCTCGATCGTCGGCGGGATGCTGCTGATCCTCTGGTCGTTCGTCGAAGCACCCTGGCAGTTCTTCGCCGTCTGGGCACTGCTCGGCGTGACCCTTGCCGCGACACTCTACGAGCCGGCCTTTGCCGTGATCGCCGCGAACGTCACCGAGTGGCGCCGGGGAATTCTCTACCTCACCTTTGTCGGGGGGCTTGCGAGCACGGCGTTCGTTCCGCTTGCGCAGTGGCTCGTCGAGTCCTGGGATTGGCGGACTGCGCTGCGGGTACTTGGCGCAATCGTCGTCGTCGTGGGCGGCGGCATCCATCTTGCCGTGCTTCCCGGCACGAAAGCGAAAGGGGAGGCCGCCAGGGTTGCCGATGCGGCGGCGGCCGGCGCGCCGTCGGCCTTGCGTGCGGCAATGGCGCGGCCCGTGTTCTGGGGTATCGCCATTGCCTATTTCGGGTTCAATTTTGCGGGTGCCGCGATCGTCTTCCACCTCATACCGCTTCTGAACGAGCGGTCGGTCGACACGTCCGTCATCGTCGCGGTCTGGGCGACCATCGGGCCGATGCAGGTCGCCGGACGCGTCGTCCTCATGATGCTCGGCCACCGGGTCGACGCACGCTCGACGGGGCGTGTGGCCATACTGATCCTTCCGGTCTCGGTACTGCTGCTGGTCCTCGTCGGCGGCAATGCAACGATGCTGTTCCTGTTCGCGATACTCTACGGAGCTTCGAACGGGATGATGACGATCGTGCGCGGGACCATCGTCCCGGAGGTGATGGGACCGCGCGGCTACGCGACGATCAACGGGGCGTTAGCATTTCCGGCGAACACAGCGCGTGCGGTCGCGCCGGTCGGCGCTGCGGTCATCTGGGGCTGGGGTGGCTACGACGCGGTGCTGTGGGTGCTGCTGGGCGTATGCAGCTTCGCCGCGATCGCTTTCTGGATGGCGTCGATCCGTAGCGCCAGTGCTGCAAACAGCGACGCATAGGCTTCGGCCCGCAGGCGGCGCGCGTTTTCGACGTGATAAGCCATCAGTTCGGCTGAAATATCGCTCATGTCCATCTCCTCGATCGGATGGCCGATCTTGACCGCGATCCGCAATGGCGATAATCCGGCTTGTTGGACCAGTATTTGTGAATAACGTTCATAGATGGAGCCGGGCAGGATGGATCGCACAGGCGAGATGGCGGCCTTTGTCGAGACGGTCGAGCGGGAGAGCTTCTCGGCGGCGGCGCGCGCGTTGAAGCTGACGCCGTCGGCGCTGTCGAAGCTCGTGACGCGTCTGGAGGCTCGCCTCGGCGTCAGCCTGATGAAGCGTACGACACGCCGGCTGTCGCTGACGCCGGAAGGCGAAGCCTATTTCGAGCGCGCGCGTCGCATCCTTGAAGACATCCGGAGCGCCGAAACCGAAGTGGCCGGCTTCCGCGAGCGCCCGCGCGGATTGCTGCGGGTCAACTCCGGCAACGCGTTCGCGATCCACCAGCTTGTCCCGGCGCTGCCGGAGTTCGCGCTGCGCTATCCGGACCTGAAGGTGGAACTGTCGCTCGACGACAGGCGCGTCGACCTCATCGAGTCCGGCGCCGATCTTGCGATCCGGATCGGCAGTGTCGGCGACGAACGTCTCGTATCGCGCAAGATCTGCGAGCTCAAGCGCATGATCTGCGCGTCGCCGACCTATCTCGCCAGACGCGGCATCCCGCGAAAGCCGGATGACCTTGCACGCCACGACTGCATCACGATGGCGGGCATGCCGGAGCTCGCCCGCTGGCCGTTCCGCGGGGGAACGGTCGCCGTGAACGGACCTGCGACGGCCGACAGCGCCAACGCGGTCCTCGAGATGGGTCTGCGGGGCATGGGACTCGTCCGTTTCGCGGACTTCGTGTTTTCGGAATATGTCCGGGATGGCCGGCTTGTTCCGGTGCTGGTCGACCATCACAAAGGCGATGTGGTGCCGATTGCCGTCGTATATCCGCAGAGCCGGCACAAGGTTCCGAAGACGGCGGCATTCGTCGATTTCATGATGCGCCGCTTCGCGCATGCGCCGTGGCGCATCGAGTGAGGACAGGTCGGGAAGGAGGCGGCGATCCGCCATGTCCGCGACGGGCATGCGCGGCCGAAGACACGCGTCGAACGCGATACGGCCGTGCGTTTGCCGGGCATTGCGACAGCGACCTGCTGGGGTACTGTCTTGACCATGAATGATGCCGCCCGCCCGACATCCGACAGGAAGCAGGACAACATCCGCGCTGCGGGCTTTATGACGCTGTCGACGGTCTTTTTCGTGATCAACGACGCGATGATGAAGCTGATCGCGCAGGAGATGCCGATCGTCCAGGCCATGGCGATCCGGGGCCTGATGGTGACGCTCGGACTTGCCGTCGTCGCCTACCTGACCGGCGCGTTTTCGCGCTGGCGGAGTCTTGCGGATCCGATGGTCGTCGGCCGTGCCGGATTCGAGACGGTCGGATCGTTCGCCTACATGCTGGCTCTTCCCCACATTCCGCTCGCGACGGCAGTGGCCCTGAACATGGCCACACCGCTATGCACGCTGCCGTTGGCGGCAGCCTTCCTCGGCGAACGGTACGGCTGGCGCCGCATCGCCGCGATTCTGGTCGGATTTCTCGGGGTCATGCTGATCCTCCGCCCATCCGTCGACGGCGTCGATCCCTGGCTCCTGCTGTCGTTCGGCTCCTCGATCTTCTTCGCGTTGCGCGACGTGTCGACCCGAAAGATCTCGACCGAAATTCCTTCATTGTTGATCGCGATCACCATGGCGGGTGCAGTCACCTTCGTGGCCATTGTGCGAAGCGCTTTTGAAGGTTGGGTGCCGGTCGATGCCGGGGCATTCATGTTGTTGGCGCTGGCTTCCGTGCTTGTCGGCATGGGGTACACGCTCGTCGTCAAGGCGATGCGTCAGGGTGAAGTGAGCTTCACCGGCGCGTTCCGGTATGCCGCCCTGATTTGGGCATCGGCGCTGGGTTGGTTCCTCTGGCGCGATCTTCCCGATCCGGTCGCCTGGGGCGGGATTTCCCTGATCCTTGGTGCCGGACTCTATGCGCTGCACCGCGAACGCGTGCGCGCACGCAACGCATGAGTACCGGCAATACCAGCGGCATCCTCGCGATGTCCGCGGCGATGGCGCTGTTCGTCGCATCCGACACGTTCATGAAGACTGCCAGCGAAGTGACGAACCCTTCACAGCTGCTCTTCGTGCGGGGGTTGCTGCTTGTCTCGGTGATTTTTGTGCTGGCGTGGCGCCTGCGGGCCCTGGAACATGTCGGCGGGCTGCTGCAGCCACGCACGCTCCTGCGCACGGTCGCCGAGGGGGCGGGCACAGTCGCATACGTCGTTTCGCTCGCCTATATCCCGATCGCGACGGCACTGGCGATCCATATGGCGACACCGCTTTTCGTTCTGCCGCTTTCGCGCTGGATCCTGGGCGAGCGGATCGGACCGGGACAGATCCTCGCGGTCCTCTGCGGCATGACCGGGGTGCTGCTGATCCTGCGGCCGACCGTCGAGGGGTTCGACATCTGGCTCGTCGTCAGTCTGTCGTCGGCGGTCATCTTCGCGTTGCGCGACACGCTCACGCGCACGATACCGGCGCAGGTACCTTCGATTCTGGTCCTGCTCGGCGGGGTTTCAGCTGTCGCGACGGTGGCCGCGGCCGGCGTCGTCGGGGCGGGGTGGGGGCCGATGGGCCTGCGCGAACTGGGCTGCGTCGTCGCGGCTGCCCTGTTCGTGGGTACGGGAACGCAGTTGATGATCCGTGCAATGCGGACAGGCGAGATTTCGGTGATCTCGCCGTTCCGCTATACCGCCATCGTGTGGGCGGTCCTGTCGGGCTTCGCGATCTGGGGCACGCTTCCCGACACGCCGACCCTCGCCGGTATCGGCCTGATCGTCGCCGCCGGACTCTATTCGTTGCTGCGCGACAGGTTCAGCGCCAGAGACCGCGATCGGCAAGCCAGCGGTTGATGACGCCGGCGATGTCGGCGTTGTTCTTGTCCATCATCAGCATGTGGCTATTGCCGTTGATTCCGATCTGCGGAAGGTCGATGACCGAAACGTCGCCACCGATGGCCCGGATGGCGTCGAAATACCGCAGGCCGTTGCCTTTGATGATCGGCCAGCGCACATCCTGGTCGATATAGTCGCCATACACGGCAAGGACGGGAACCGACTTCAGCTTCTCCACGTTCGCCGGTTCTCCGAAGCCTGCCGGCTCGACCGCGACGATCGCGCGCACCTTGTCGGGGCGGGATTCGGCGGCACGGAAGACGAACTGGCCGGCCTGGCTGTGCGCCAGCAGCACGCACGGGCACACGCGGTCGATCATCGCGACATAGGCGGCCACGATCGCGTTGTCTGTCGTCGTCCAGCGCGGCACGATCTGCTTGACGAAGCTGTCGTAGGCTTCGACGGGAAACTGGCTCCCGGGCAGGACCTCCTGGCGCGCATATGTTCCGGGCCCGCCGCCGATGCGGAAGCGCTCGTAGGCGTCGTGCTTGGCAAGGAACACCGGCGCGCCTTCGAAGGTCTGGGCCCAACCGGCACGGCCGCGTTCGACGGCGTCGGCGTTGTACACCGACCAGCCGCGACGCACGAAATAGTTGACCCACCCCTCGCGTCCGTCGGGCGTCGTCTCGTAGGTGACGCCCGTCAGTCCGCCGCCGTGCATCATCAGCATCGGCACCAGCGACCGGCGATAGCTCGGGATGAAGTACTGCACGTAGGCGTGCTCGACCGAGAACGTTCCGTTGGGATCGACGCGCGCCGGCACGCCGCCTGGCGTGAAGACGACTTCGCGCACCGGCTGTCCGCTGATCGTCACGTCGCGGCCGCCGACATGGAACGAGCCCATCTGGGCGAGTTGCAACGATCCGCCGTCCGAACCGCCTCCACCGCAAGCGGCAACGGCAAGTGCGGCAAGCAGTGCAGCCCCACGCGGGATTCGTCCCATCGAGCGTCTCTCCGGTTTCACGAGGCCTGTTCCTCATGCTTCGGGGCATCGAGCGAATCGCCCCATGCCGCGCGCAACTCCGCCTGCCTCTGTTCGATCAGCTGGAACTGGTCGCCTTGCGTGCGCCGGTGCATCGCCCGGCCGATCGCCGGTGCTGCGAAAGCGACGACGAAGCCCGCACCGGCCGCACAAAGCGGGATGATCCAGGCCATCGGATCCGCCGTCGGATTGCGGATCGGGTCGAGCAGGCCGACCAGGATGACCGGTCCGGCGGCTGCCAGCGTCATGGCGCCGCCGCCGAGGGAGATGAAGCGTTTGCCGCCGCCTTCGAGGAGCCCGACGACGGCGCAAGGCGCGAAGATGCCGAACACGTAGACCATCATCGACGGCTTGAGCACGACGACGGCTGCGATCAGGATCGTTGCCGCGAGAATCGCGAAGATGATCAGAAGCGTGCGGAAGCTCATTGTCCGACCTTGCCGATCTGGGAGAAAAGCTGGAACAGCACGGTCACGACGGCCATTCCGGAGAGGATCACCAGCGCGATCTCCTGGCCTTTTTCGCTGCCCATCCGCGCGGTGGTTTCGACGATGGAATCGCGCATGTCGAGGATGCGCTGGTTGGCGTCGAATTCCTGCTTGGCACGCGTGAACTCGGCGTTGTCGGCGCCGAACACGTCCGGATCGGTCGCGATGTCCGCGAGCCCCTGGATGTCGAATGCAGCGGCTGCGGCATCGGCCTTCGCCATCGTCTCCTCGCGCACTGCCGGATTGCGCAGGCGTTCGATCAGTGCTCGCGCCGCCGCATGGCAGATCTTGGTAAGGTGCGGAAGCTGCTTGCCCTTCGCCTCGACGACGATGCGCACGCCGAGCTTGAGGATCGCGGCCGCACGCCGCGGATCCTTGCCGTCAAACGTGCGCACGGCGCCCAGATCGGCTGCCGTGATGCCGCCTCGAGCACCCAGGAACGCGACGATGTGCGCGTCGGGCTCGAAGTTTCCTCGCGCCAGCCCCGCCTCGAACACGTCGAGGAGATCGCCGAGCGTGTCGACCCAGCGGCCCTGCACCTCGGGCGACAGGCACGGCGCGTCGGCATTGAGCTTGTAGAGCGCGCTTTCGAGCTTCTCGACGCCGTTCGAGACCCGATCCTCGAGATCGAGCAGGGCCTTTGCCGGTTCGTCGATCAGTCCGAGCGGCGTCGCTGCCTTCGCCCAGAGATGGACAAGGCGCGCGGAAAACAGCTCCTCGAACTGCTGGCGCTTGCCGCCGTCGAGGAGGGCCGCGTAAATCACGGCACCGGCGCCGTTCGGGAAAAACGACAGGTCGCGGTACCGGATGGGACCGACCGGGTCGAGGCGCACGGCTTCGCGCGCGAGGAGAACTTCCTTCGTCGCGATAAGCTGCGTCGGGCCGTCCTCGATATTGAGTGACAGGGCAAGCTGGATGTCGTTCGCCTTGATCCAGTTCGCGATTTCGCCGCGCTCGAGCGCCGTGGATGCCTGCTCGGGGTAGCGATGGACCGCGAAGGCGAGTTCGCGCGGCTCCAGGCACTGGACCGGGCCGATCTGAAGCGGCGACCCGCGCCGCGCCGACGGGCGCTTCTGCGGGATCTGCGGCCGCCGGCCGTTGGTCCAGTCGGTGATGGCGGCAAGCGACCAGCGCGTCTTCACGTCGTCGTCGATCAGGGCCATGACCGGATCGAACAGTTCGCTGGGGATCTGCGACGTGTCGATCATGGCGCTGGTCGAGCCGTAGGCGAGGCGCCGCGCCATGAGCGCGTCGGGCTCCTGTCCCTCGCCGGGATACTTGCCCGTCGAGAAGCAATAGAGCGTCATGCCCAGCGCGAACATGTCGTCGATCGAACCGCCGATCCCCTTGCCGTCGGGTGTGGCCAGGGCGCGCTCGATCGGCTCGAAGGGGGCCGGCTGGTCGTAGCCGACCGGACCGAGCACGCAAGGGCCGAGCGCGAACAGCTGCCCCTTCGTGTCCTGGTTGAAGACGTTGTCGGGCCGGATGGAGCCGTGGATCTCGCCGCGTTCGACGATTTCGGCAAGTGCCGCGCACATCGGCTTCAGGAAGTTCTGGATCAGCGTGCGCGGTGCCCAGCCGCCCCACATGCGCCGGGGCGGTGTCGGGCCGACGGGCTTCTCGTAGACGAAGGCGTAGGCATCGCGCGTGCCATTGCGCTTCAGCACGCCCGCGTCGAGCAGGGAGAGCAGGCCCGAACGCGAGACGCCGCGCTGGCGCTGTGCCGCACGGATCCGGACCGAGCGGTCCGGCTCGCAGACGAAGGCAAGATGCTGGCCGTCTGGAAATCGCCGGTCGACCGCCGCATAGGCCTTGGCACCCGGGCGATCGAACGTGGACAGCGGCGTACCGAGATCGACGACGATGTGCTCGCCGAGGTCGGCGCCATTGACGACGCCGGCCGGCGCGTCGGCGGCGCGTGTCAGGGGGCGGCTGTTGATGAAGGGACGCAGCAAGGGCTGTCGAACTCGACGCGGTGAACGGCGTCCGTAGCGTGCGCCAAACCCCGGGCCGGCGCAATGGCCGGCCCGGGATGCAGGTGGCGGCTCAGTTCATCGCCTTGTGGAGGTTCTGCTCGATCTTCTCGAGGAACTTCGACGTCGACAGGTAGGGCTGGTCGGGCGAGATCAGCGTGGCGAGATCCTTGGTCATGGACCCGGCTTCGACCGTCTCGACGCACACGCGCTCGAGCGTCTTGGCGAACAGGCACACTTCGGGGGTCTTGTCGAACTGGCCGCGATACCAGATGCCGCGCGTCCAGGCGAAGATCGACGCGATCGGGTTCGTCGACGTCTCCTTGCCCTTCTGGTGTTCGCGGTAGTGGCGCGTGACCGTGCCGTGTGCGGCTTCGGACTCGATGCACTGGCCGTCCGGCGTGGTGAGCACCGACGTCATCAGGCCGAGCGAGCCGTAACCCTGCGCCACCGTGTCGGACTGGACGTCGCCGTCGTAGTTCTTCGTCGCCCACAGGAAGTTGCCCGGCCACTTGAGCGCCGAGGCGACCATGTCGTCGATCAGGCGGTGCTCGTAGATGAGGCCCTTCTCCTTGAAGCGGTCCTTGAACTCGGCGTCGAAGATCTCCTGGAAGATGTCCTTGAAGCGCCCGTCGTAGATCTTGAGGATCGTGTTCTTCGTCGAGAGATAGACCGGGTAGCCGCGGTTCAGGCCGTAGTTGAAGCATGCGCGCGCGAACCCGCGGATGGATTCGTCGACGTTGTACATGGCCAGCGCCACGCCGGGGCCGGGGAAGTCGAACACCTGGTGGCGGATGTTCGTCTCGCCGTCCTTCGAGGTGAAGGTGATGGACAGCTTGCCGGCCGAGGGCACGATGAAGTCGGTCGCGCGATACTGGTCGCCGAACGAGTGGCGGCCGATCACGATCGGCGCCGTCCAGCCCGGGATCAGGCGCGGCACGTTCTTGCAGATGATCGGCTCGCGGAAGATGGTGCCATCGAGGATGTTGCGGATCGTCCCGTTGGGGGAGCGCCACATCTGCTTCAGGTTGAATTCCTTGACCCGGCCTTCATCGGCCGTGATCGTCGCGCACTTCACGCCGACCTTGTGCTGGCGGATCGCATGTGCGGAATCCACGGTCACCTGGTCGTCGGTCTTGTCGCGGTTCTCGATCCCGAGATCGTAGTATTTGAGGTCGACGTCCAGGAACGGCGTGATCAGCCGCTCGCGGATCATCTTCCAGATGATACGGGTCATTTCGTCGCCATCGAGCTCGACGATCGGATTGGCGACCTTTATCTTTTTCATAATTGCGGACTCCCCCTAGGACAGACGCGATTCCAAGGGGGAGGGATACGATACGCGCGCCCGGAAATCCAGCACCGAGCGCCATCGGCACCGCTACTCCGATGATTCCAGGCGAAAACCCGACCTTCGGGGCGACCTATAGCTTTTCTGGTTGCGGCACCGTCCGCGAAGCCGGGGCAGCGCGCAATGCGGGGAGGACCGCATCGATCCCGTCGACGACTTCGTAGAACCTGCGGAACGACGGGCGCGCGTAACGCGCCGAAATGATCCCGTCGATCATCGAGATCAGGCCGTTCCAGTATCCGTCGAGGTTGACGATCACCAGCGGCTTGTCGTGCAGGCCGAGCTGGCGCCAGGTCAGGATCTCGAACATCTCGTCGAGCGTGCCGGCACCGCCGGGCAGGACGACGAACGCGTCCGAGCGCGTGAACATCATTTCCTTGCGGACATGCATGGACCCGACGACATGCAGTTCGGTGACCTGGCCATGGCCGACTTCGGCCTTCATCAGGTGCTCCGGAATGATGCCGACGACATGCCCGCCGCCGGCGATTGCCCCATCCGCGATGGCACCCATCAGGCCGACGCGACCGCCGCCATAGACCAGATCGATCCCGGCCGAAGCCAACTGCCCGCCGAACCGGAATGCGTCCGTCCGGTGCGACGGCTTGCCTTCGTCGGACGAGCCGCAGTAAACGCAGACCGCACGAATTTCCGTCATTTATTGTTACCGAAAATAAAACAGTGTATTGCCTGCATCGACATTGTTGTCCGTCTTGCCGCGTTGATCGGGTGAATGCTTAAATCGACACGAGCCGTATCTCAAGCTCTACGGCAGCTGTCATACGTGCCTGAAGTCAACCGAGAAACCGGAAAAGGATCATCCCCTATGAAGTCTTTCGTCCGCCAAGCCGCATGCGCCGTCTGCGTAGGTGCAGCGATTCTCGGCACGGCTTTCACGGCTGTCGCGCAGGCGCCGGCCGAAATTGCCCAGCGACAGGACGCGATGAAGGCGAATGGTGGTGCCATGCGGGTGCTCGCGCCGATCGTCCGCGGCGAAGCGCCCTGGAACGCGCAGGCAGCCGGTGCGGCCGCCGCAAGCGTCCGGGATGCGGCAACGCGCGCCAAGGCGCTTTTCCCGGCCGGCACGGGCCCCGACAAGGGGCAGACCGCGGCACTGCCGGCGATCTGGGAGCGCAAGGCCGAATTCGACGGCATCTTCGACCGCCAAGTCGCGGCCGCCAGCAACCTTGTCACGCTTGCCGCGGCAAACGACGAAGCCGGCTTCAAGGCGGGTTTCCCCGCACTCGGCCAGACCTGCGGCGCCTGCCACACGCCGTTCCGCCGCCCGGCGAACTGAGTAGCGCGAAGTGACGTGGTGCGCCCGCAGGGTGGCGAATTTCCGCCTTGCGGGCGCGCTCGTTCTCGCACTC
This sequence comes from Tagaea sp., assembly GCA_965279525.1. GTDB lineage: Bacteria > Pseudomonadota > Alphaproteobacteria > CACIAM-22H2 > CACIAM-22H2 > Tagaea. Next base: position 268,013 of record CBDIIB010000004.1, read on the forward strand.
GCGTTCGGTACGCCGGCAACAGCACAGGTCGGCGACATCAAGAAGGGCGAGTACATCTTCGCCGCCGGCGGTTGTGCCGGATGCCATACCGATACGAAGAACAACGGCCAGCTGCTTGCCGGCGGACGCGAATTGAAGACGCCGTTCGGCAGCTTTTACGGCCCCAACATCACGGCGCATCCGGCCGCTGGCATCGGCAGCTGGTCCGACGCCGACTTCATCCGTGCGGTCCGTCAGGGGCGCCGCCCTGATGGCGCCCACTATTTTCCGGTGTTTCCGTATACGTCCTTCACGAAGATCGCCGACGCCGACCTCGTCGATCTCAAGGCCTATATTTTCTCGCTGCCGGTCTCCGACCGGCCCAATCGGCCGCATGACATCGGCTTCCCGTTCAATCTGCGCATGCTCCAGTTCGGCTGGAAGCTGCTGCATTTCACACCGGGCGAATTCCGGCCTGACCCGGCCAAGAGCGCGCAGGTGAACCGCGGGGCGTATCTCGCCGGGGCGCTTGGCCATTGCGCGGAATGCCACTCGCCCCGCAACCGGCTGGGCGGGCTCGATCAGGCCATGGCCTATGCCGGCGACGGCAACCCGCCGGGTGGCGGCAAGGTCCCCAACATCACGCCGGACGCCGAGACGGGAATCGGCAAATGGTCGGACGGCGAACTCGAAGACCTGCTCGGCAGCGGGATGACGCGCGACGGGGATTCCGTCGGCGGCGAGATGGGCGAGGTGGTCGCGAAATCGACATCCAAGCTTACCCCCGAGGATCGCAAGGCCATGATCGCGTATCTGCGTCAGTTGAAGCCGATTTCCAACCGGGTCCGCAGCGGCACGCCCTGACGACGGCAGGGCGGAGATTGCGACCGGAGACGGGCAGGCATAGTCTGCCTTGATCGAATTCAACTCGTTTCGAGTCGTAACCCGCGCATGAACCGTAATTCGCTTCTCGCCCTGGTCGGCGCGATTTTCCTCATCGTCGCGAGCGTCATCGCGTTGCGCGGCTGGCAGGCGGAAGAGACACGTCCGCCCGCCCGGACGACCGCTGCGGCGCCACCAATTTCAGCTCCACCGGTTTCCGCGCAGCCGCAGGCTCCCGTTCCCCTGCCGGTGGCACCGCCGCCTGCCGCATCGACCCCCGTGCGACCCAGTTTCGACGTGGTGCGCGTCAGTCCCTCGGGCGATGCTGTCATCGCCGGGCGTGCGGCACCCAACGCGCCGGTCACGATCTTCGATGGCGACAAGGAAATCGGTCAGGTCACCGCTGACGGTCGCGGTGAATGGGTTTTCGTGACGGTCGAACCGCTCGCTCCCGGTCCGCATGATCTGCGGCTGCGGGCACCCGGTCCGGACGGCAGTGTGCTGACCTCCGACCAGAGCGTCGCGATGGTCGTCCCGCCACGGGGATCGATCGGTTCCGGCGGTGGTCCGCTTGCGGCCTTGCTGCCGACGGAACCAGGCCGGGCACCGAACGTGATCCAGGTTCCCGGTACGCCGATCCCCGGCCAGCGCGTCGCGATCGACGCGCTCGATTATGGCGAGAAGGGCGAAGTCGTCGTCGCCGGCCGCGCCGATCCCGGCTCCGCGGTCCGGCTTTATGTCGACAACAGGCCTGTCGCGAGCGCAACGGTCGGTCCGGATGGCCGTTGGGAAATGCGTGTGGAAGAGCTAGCACCCGGAACCTATACGCTGCGCACTGATTTGATCGGTCCGGACGGCCGTGTCGTCGCGCGCGCGGAGACGCGTTTCCAGCGTGACACGCTGACGGCGCCGCTTCCGGGGCAACAGATCGTCGTCGTCCAGCCGGGGAACTCGCTCTGGCGGATCGCACGCCGGGTTTATGGCGAGGGATTGCGTTTCACGACGATCTTCGAGGCCAACCGCGCCCAGATCGGCGATCCGGACCTGATCTATCCGGGCCAGGTCTTTGCCCTACCAAAGACGAACTGAGCCGGGCATCAGTGGCCAATTTCAGGGCGAGGCGTTAAACTCGACCCCTGTTGTTGTATAAAAACATGAAATTTGGCGGCTAAACATATGAGTGATATGTGGAAATCTGTATCGGCACCGATGCATCGGGCGGGCGTGCCGTTCGTTGTGGGCGGGGTCGTCGCGACGTTCTTGGCGGCCTTCGCGTGGGCGCCGTTGGCCGCCGTGCTGGCGTTGGTGACGGCGTGGATGATCTATTTTTTCCGCGATCCGGACCGTGTCGTGCCGACGCGATCGGGGCTGGTGGTCAGCCCGGCCGACGGAATGGTGCAGCTCATCGTACCGGCCGTTCCACCGCCGGAACTCGAAATGGGCGACCGGCCGCTTACCCGGATTTCGGTGTTCCTCAACGTGTTCAACGTCCACGTCAACCGCGTGCCGGCCGGCGGCCGTGTCGTGCGTGCTCGTTATCGGCCGGGCCTGTTCCTCAATGCCGCCCTCGACAAGGCTTCGGACGACAACGAGCGCATGTCGGTACGGGTGGCGATGGCGGACGGACGTGAAATCGCGTTCGTCCAGATCGCCGGTCTCGTCGCGCGTCGGATCCTCTACGACATCAAGGACGGCGACGACGTGCGCACCGGGCAGCGCTACGGCCTGATCCGTTTCGGCAGCAGGTGCGACATCTACCTGCCGGAAGGCGTCGAGCCGCTGGTGTGCATCGGCCAGACCACGATCGGCGGCGAGACGGTCATTGCCGATCTCGCTTCGAGCGAACCGCGCCGGGAAGGGGAGACACGCTGATGTTCGGCCGGGTGCGCAAGCGCCGCCAGCGCGACCGGGACCATCGGATCGGCGGCGGTCACATGAACCGGCTGATCCCGAACGCGATCACGGTCGGCGCGCTTTGCGCGGGCCTTTCCGGCGTGCGCTTCGCGATCGACGCGCGCTGGGAAATGGCAGTTGCCGCAATCGTGGTCGCCGCGATCCTCGACGGCCTCGACGGCCGGATGGCGCGACTGCTGAACGGGACGTCGAAATTCGGCGCTGAGCTCGACTCGCTGGCCGATTTCGTCAGCTTCGGGGCGGCACCGGCGCTCATCGTCTATCTCTGGGTGCTCAACGGTTGGGGCGGCGTGGGCTGGGTCATCGCGCTCGGCTTCGCGGTGTGTTGCGCGTTGCGCCTTGCGCGCTTCAATACGGCGCTCGCCGATCCCAATCCGCCGCGATGGGCCGGTCATTTCTTCACCGGCGTTCCCGCACCGGCCGGGGCGGGGCTGGCCTTGCTGCCGATGATGCTGCATTTCGAAGTCGGCCCGGGCTGGGTCGACAAGCCGGTCGTCGGGGCGCTGACGCTTGCCGTCGTCGCTTTCCTGATGGTCAGCCGACTGCCGACTTTCTCGGGCAAGAAAATCCATATCCCGCGTGGCTGGATGGTTCCGACACTCGTGATGGTCGGCCTGTTCTTTGCCTTTCTCGCGAGCGCACCCTGGGCCACGTTGTTGGCCCTCGGCGTCGCGTACCTTGCGGCAATCCCGGTCTCGCTCGTGTTGCAGGGCCGGATGCGGTTGGCCGAAGCTTCCGTCCAGCCGGCGGCCGCAGCGCCAGGCAAGCCGGTCTTGAGCGTGGTCGGCGACCGGGCTGGCGGGGAAGCCCCTTGATCGGCATCACGGGCCGGTCCATTGTTGTAGGAAGATTGTGGGTTTAGACCCAAGAGATTGGAAAAGAACCGATTTTCCGGCTACTTACCAACCGTTAACCAATCGTCTCTAAGGTATCGATTCGGGTTTCGTCGGTCGGGGTCCCAAGGAGGGCCGGATGTTCGCCATTGTCGGGCTGTTGCTGGTGCTGTTTTGCGTGTTCGGCGGTTACATCATCGCCGGCGGCAAGATCGGCATCATCCTGAAAGCGCTGCCGTTCGAGTTCCTGATCATCGGCGGATCGGCAGCCGGATCGTTCCTCGTCGGCAACTCGGGCTCGGTCATCAGCCATGCGCTCAAGGATTTCGGCCGCGTGTTCAGCGGCCCGAAATACAAGCGCGAGGATTATATCGACCTGCTGTGCCTGATCTTCACGATCCTCAAGCTCGCCCGCTCGAAGGGCACGCTGGCGGTCGAGCCGCACATCGAGAAGCCCGATGAATCCAACATCTTCATGGCCTATCCGAAGGTGCTCGCGAACAAATACGCGATCGCGCTGATCTGCGACCACATGCGCATGCTGTCGATGGGTGTCGAAGACGCCCACCAGCTCGAAGAGATCTTCAACAAGGAACTCGAGAAGCACCATCACGAGGTCATGCGTGGCGGCAACGCGCTGGCCACCACGGCCGATGCGTGCCCGGCACTCGGCATCGTCGCGGCCGTCATGGGCGTCATCAAGACCATGTCGTCGATCGACCAGCCGCCGATCATCCTCGGCGGCCTGATCGGTTCGGCGCTCGTGGGAACGTTCCTCGGCGTGCTGCTTTCCTACGGCATCATCGGCCCGATGGCCGCCCGCCTGAAGCAGGTCTACGAGGACGAATTCAAGTTCTACGAGATCATCCGCGACACGTTCGTGGCGCATCTGCAGGGCAACGCCCCGCAGATCTCGACCGAGATCGGCCGCAAGAGCGTTCCTTCGGAACTGCAGCCGACCTTCTACGAGCTGGAAGAGGCCATCGCCTCCAAGCCGGCTGCGTGACCGACCAGATTTTCGCGTCCATCGCCACGATCGCCCGGCATGCCAATGCGGGCGCGTGGCGGGAGGCCTTGGCGCATGCGCGCGCCCTCGACCACAAGCAGGAAGCAGCCTCGCACGCCGATGCCAAGCTCGTCTGCGCGCAGGTCTATCTCGCGACCGGGTTCGTCGACGAGGCGCGGCGCACGGCCGCCGAGGCCGTGGCGCTCGCCAATGACCTGCCGGGACCCTATCTGGTGCGCGCACGGGCGGCCGCGACGGTGGGCGACGGAGAGTCGGCGATCGCCGATCTCGAGACCTGCCTGAAGCTGGCGCCGGAATCCGTCGAAGCGCGAATCGTCCACGTCGATCTGCTGCACAGGCTTGGCCGCTACGATGCCGTCGCGGCTTCGCTCGACGCGGCCGAGCGTGCCGGCGTGCGGTCGCCGGAGCTGGCGCAGCGCCGGTCGGTCAACGCGATGGCATTCGGGGAATTCGCCCGCGCCGAACGCGAAGCCCGGGCCGCACTCGAGGGATCGAACGATCCTGCCCGTGCCCAGCAATGGCTCGGGACCGTCCTTCTCCAGGAAGGGCGGATCGCCGAAGCGCGGGCCGCCTTCGCCGCCGCGATCGCGCTGTCGCCCGATTTCGAACAGGCCTGGACGGACGACCTGTTCGCGGCAAACTACGATCCCTCGCTGTCGGCTGAAGCACTGAAAGCCCGCTATCTCGAATGGGCCGCGCGTTTCGCGCCCGAGCAGCCACGGCTGGATTTTCCCGCACCGGCAACGCATTTGCGCCGGCTACGCGTCGGCTACGTCTCGCAGGATCTGCGAGCGCATTCCGTCCGCCATTTCCTGCGTCCGCTGGTCGAGAATCACGACGCGGCGCGGATCGAGAGTTTCGCCTATAGCTCGACCACCCAGCCCGATTCCGAGACGGCACGGTTTCGCAAGTGCTTCTCGAACTGGCGAGATGTGGCCGACCAGGACGACGCACAGCTGGCCGAAACGATCCGCGCGGATGGCATCGACGTTCTGGTCGATCTCGGCGGCCATACGGCCGGAACGCGCCTGAAGGTTTTCGCGCGACGGCCGGCGCCCGTGCAGGTGACGTGGCTGGGCTATGGCGGCACGACGGGGCTGGGTGCGATGGACTGGTATCTGGGCGATGCCCGGATGCTGCCGCCGGGGGCCGAAACCGGGCTCGTCGAAGGCGCCTGGCGCCTGCCGCGCGCGTGCTTTGCCTACGATCCGCCGCACGAGATGCCGACCCCGGGGAAGTTGCCGGCACTGAAGCGCGGGCACGTGACGTTCGCGAGTTTCTCGCGCCTCGTGCGCATCAACGACGGCGTCATAGAGACCTGGTCGCGGATCCTGTTGCGGGTCGCGAATGCACGGATCTTCCTCAACGCGTTGCCCTTCGTCGATGCCGATGTCCGCACCCGCATGGCGGCGCGCTTTGCCGCGCACGGGATCGCGCCGGAGCGTCTGGATCTCCGATACACGCGTCCGCAGCCGGCAACATGGTCGGCGTACCGAGAAGTCGACATCGCGCTGGACCCGTTCGTCCACAATGGCGGGGTGACGAGTTTCGAGGCGCTGTGGATGGGCGTACCGGTCGTGTCGAAGCGCGACCGGGCACCGCTTGGCCGTTACGGCGATTGCCTGCTGGGCGCGCTCGGGATGGAAGACTGGTGCTGCGACACCGTGGATGCCTATGTCGAGCGCGCGGTCGCGGCAGCAGAAGATCTCGACCGTCTTTCGGAAATCCGCGCTGGCCTGCGGACCCGAATGCGCGCCAGCGAGCTTTGCGACGGTCCCGGTCTTGCGCGGGCGGTCGAGGCTGCCTTCTTCGAGATGCGCGCGCGCGCTTGAGCGCCGGTCAGCGCTTCGCGCCGGACGAGAACTTCTTGGCCGCCACGGTCTGTCCGGGGATCCATTTCTTGACGTTCTGCGGACGCGCCGGGCGCTTGCCGACGGTCGCTTCCTCGAGCTTGTCGGCAAGGCTCTTGTAGTTGTCCATCGTCAACGCCAGCAGATCCTTCTCGGCGATCCCCATCGCGATGGCGGAATCGCCTTTCATCTGCGCCTGACGCAGCAGATAGACCATCAGTTTGGCCTCGTCGGCCGTGACCTTCAGGGTATAGACGGGACCGGCCATCGTGGCCTCGCGGGGCTGGAGAAACGACTCGCTGTCGGGTCGGAATCCTAACACAGGTGACCAACGCGAGAAGCGCCACACCCGAAAGGGCTGGCGCTCGAAATACCCGATCGGCTGAAACCGTCGGTCTTAGGCCGAGATATCGACGTTGCTGCCGCGGCCGTTGATTGCGGCAAGCGAGTTGCCCGCGATCTGGTTGCCTTGCGACACCTGCGTCAGCACGCGCTGCTTGGTGCGGTCTGCGAAATCGGTCGTGACGTCGTTGAACGCTTCGGTCTTCGCGTTCCGGAAGTCCAGGATCGGCTGCGCCGCCTGAGAGATCGTCAATGCCATCGGGATTCTCCGTGGGGTCGTTCGATCCTACAATTATAGTAAAAGAAAAGTTAATCGTAAAGCATACACATTTTTGATGTTTTCAGCTTCTTCGGATCGGGGATTAACGACGTTTGTTCAATGCTATAACACGGAAATTCAGCTAAAAAGAACGCATGGCGATCGGACTCACCACCCAGCGCGCACGCCCGGGCGTCTTCGGCCGCCTCAAGGACGTGCCCTGGCTGCTTGTCCTGCTGATCGTGCTGCTGACGGCCGTGAGCTGCGCGATGCTCTATTCGGCCGCCGGCGGCGACTGGGAGCCGTGGGCCCAGCGCCAGGCGATCTTCGTCGGCATCGGGCTCGTCATGATGCTTGCCGCCGCCCTGGTCGACATCCGCGACTGGTTCCGCTTCGCCTATGTCGTGTACGCGTTCGGCGTGCTGCTGCTCGTCGGCGTCGAGATCGCGGGCGTGGCCGGCATGGGGGCCAAGCGGTGGCTCGATCTCGGCATCGTGCGCGTGCAGCCCTCGGAGTTCGTCAAGATCGGCGTCGTGCTCGTCGTCGCGCGCTATTTCCACGGCATGTCGCAGGAGCGCATGGCCAATCCGCTGTTCCTCGTGTGGCCGGCGGCCCTGGTGCTGGTCCCGGCGGCGCTTGTCCTCGTCCAGCCCAAGCTCGGCTCGGCCCTGCTGATCGCGTTCACCGGCATGGTCGTGTTCTTCGCGGCCGGCGTGCGGCTGTGGAAGTTCGTGCTTCTGGGTGCTTGCGTGGCGGGTGCGGTTCCGGTCGCCTGGAGTTTCCTGCACGACTACCAGAAGCGCCGCGTGCTCACCTTCGTCAATCCGGAGAGCGATCCGCTCGGGGCCGGGTACCATATCATCCAGTCGCGCATCGCCCTTGGTTCGGGCGGAATCTGGGGCAAGGGCTTCGCGCAAGGGTCCCAGAGCCAGCTGCAGTTCCTGCCCGAGAAGCAGACCGACTTCATCTTCGCGGTCCTTGCCGAGGAGTTCGGCCTTGTCGGCTCGATGTCGCTGCTGGGCGTCTATGCGGTGATCCTCGTCTTCCTGCTGGCGATCGCGGTGCGCGCGCGCAGCGTGTTCGCGCGGCTGCTCGCGACCGGCGTGGCGGCGATGTTTTTCGCCAACGTCTTCGTCAACGTGGCGATGGTCGCGGGCCTGCTGCCGGTCGTGGGCGAGCCGCTGCCGCTGCTGTCGCTTGGCGGCTCGGCGATGATCGCGAGCCTGATCGCGATGGGCCTTGCGATGAGCTGCTTCGTGGGCCGCGACCGCACGATCTCGCGCTCGGGCGAGGACGCGCCCTAGACGTCGCCGTAGAGCTGCATCTGGCGCCAGAACGCGGCGTTGAGATTGCCGGGACCGGTGTCGACCAGCAGCGGATGCGGTCCCGCCGCCGCCTTGCGGCCGGTGGCGAGGCGAAAGAGAAAGAGCCGGCGCACGGTCTCGGCCGTGCCCAGCCCCGCGGCGAGCACGAACTCCAGTGCCGCCTCGCGGCCCGCCGGATCGGCGAACAGCGAGGAGGGTGCTGCGAGCGCGTGGAAGCTTTCGAGCACGAGGGCGCGCAGCCAGGCCTGCCGGCCCATCGGCGACGACCGGCCTTCATAGACCGCGAGCGGGCACAAGAAGGGTTCGTCCGGAACCGCCAGCGTGCCGGCAACAGCGGCCGGCACATGGGGGGCGAGCAGCGCCGACGCGCGTTGCCGGTGCCCGAGATCGGCTTCGACGCGTGCAAGCGAAAGGTCGCGCGCCAGCGACGGCGCCATCGCATCGAACAGCGCATGCGCGCGCAGCAGGTCGCCATGGCGCAGGCCGACCGTGCGCGCCCGATCGCAGGCGCGCGCGTGATGCGAGAAGGCGTCGGTGTCGTCGACCGGTGCGGCCGCGCACAGCAGGCCCGCCTTGGCGAGCATCGCGGCGCGCGCAGGCTTGGCGGCGAAGGCATTGAGCTGGTCGGCGAGTCCGGCCCGTCGCCCATCGGGACAAGCGCATTGAGAGCCGGTACGAGGCGATAGCGCGCATAGCCGTGCGCTTCGAGCGCCTGCAGCGCGGCGAAATCCCAGGCCGTGCCGTCGCGGATCTCGATCATCACGAGCGGATCGCCGCTGGCAAGGAACCGCGCCGCACCGGCGATCGCCTGCACCTCGGCGCCCTCGATGTCGATCTTGACGAAATCGACCGCCGGCATGTACGCGGCCGGCAGCAGGTCGTCGAGGCGCTGGACCTGCACGCGCAGGCCGCCGCCGGCACCGATGCGCGAGCCTTCGTGGAAATGATGGCCGCCGAACTCGACCTCGCCGGGGGCGGCACCCAGCGCCACCTCGAACACGGTGAGCTGCACGCCCGTCATCGCCTTTGCCGAACGGCGCAGCTTGTCGGCCAGAGCCGGGTGCGGCTCGAAGGCGAGGGTGGCCACGCGCGCGGCCGCCAACGTGGCCGCGTAGAAACCGAGATTGGCGCCGATGTCGAGCGCCATGCGCATATGCGGGGCGAGTGCCCGCACGAAGGGCGCTTCGTCCTCGAACCAGTCTTCCTGTTCGAGGAAGACGAAGCTCGAGATCCCGGTGATGTCGGCGGGCACCACGAGGCGCACGTTGCCGGCCAGCGACAGCAGCCATTCGTCGGGGCGAAGCTCGGTCACGGACGCTTCGTCTCGTCGTCGGCGGGCACGAGCCCGTAGGGCTTCACGAGGCGCCAGACATGGTCGGGAACCATCGCGCGCAGGCGGCGCGCGCGTTCGCGGCGCAGATGCACGACCGTCTCGACCGCCTTCATCTCGACGCGCGCGCGCGCGAACTCCAGCCCCCGCGGGCCGATGCGCGGCATCAGCCAGCCCACGACCGGGCGCAGCCAGTCGGGCATGCGGCGCAGCGGCAGGCCGCCGGCGGCGCGCAGCGTGTTGGCAAGGAAGCCCTTGACCGGGCCGGCGCGCTTTCCGGCACTGCCGGGCGCCTTCGTCGCGACCTCGTCGCCGAGCAGGGCAAGCAGTTCCTCGCCGCGTTCGTTGCGCACGATCAGCCACTGTTCGCCTTCGCCGCCCATGTAGCCGACCGTGATGTCGGCAAGCGCGTTTGTGTAATCGACGCAGGTGCGGCAGGTGAGGGGGAAGAAGTCGCGCGGCAGCTTCGAGATCGGCAATTCGAGAAACGGTATTTCCTTTTTATGCCCGTCCGCGAAGCGCAGCTCGACATGGTAGTCCGCGCGGAACTCGAGATAGGTGATGGTGGCGGGATCGGCGGCGAGCAGTTCGAGGAACTTGTGGAAATTCGCCGTCGTCGTGTTGTCCGAGCACGGCGTGCCGATCACATAGAGCCGCTCGAAGCCCATCTCCTTCTCGATCGCGCGCAGCGCGTAGACCTGGCAGGGGATGCCGACGATGGCGAGCCGCTTGAAGCCGCGCGCGCGCGCCGGCTCTAGCAGCGCCAGCAGCGGGGCGTAGCCCATCCGCATGCCCCGGCACTGGGCCATGCCGGACGCCTCGGTGACGAGGACCGGCATCGGCTTCCAGCGGTCGGCCGGATCGGGCGCCATCGCCAGCACGGCATCCACGGCCTTCGTGGCCAGCAGCTTCTCGGCGATGCGCGTGGCGATGCCGGTCCACTGCGCGCCGTCGAGCGGGGCCTTCAGCGAGGCGCGCACCATGCGGCGGAAGGGGCCGAAATGGGTTTCGTCGGCGCGGGCCGGGTCGCGGGTGCGGCCATGGACCTGCGCCTCAAGGCGCGGATAGTCGGGCTTGATGAACTGGCAGGCCGTGCCGCAGCGCTTGGGCTCGGCGGTGCGCGAGATGCCGCAATCGGTGCAAAGATCGCGCGGCACGCCTGCCGCCAGCGTCGGAACAAGGACCGGAGAAGGAATCGCGTCGACCGTCTGCACGGCGCCAAGCCTAGCAGCCCCCGCCGATCCGCCGGACGGATTTTTCGCCGGTCTTGAGAGGTGACGCGACCCGGCGCATTGTGTGTGCCGATGCGACGACGGACCTTCATTTCCGGAGCGGCACTGCTGGGTGCCGGCCTGATCGACATGGCGCATGCACAGGCCCCCCGGCCGGCCGATGCCGGACTTCTTGTCGCCGCCGCGAAAGGCGATGCGGCGGCCGTGGTGCAGGCCCTTGCCGCGGGTGCCACCGTCGACGCGCGCGATGCAGGCGGCCGGACGGCGCTGCTGCTGGCCACGCACGGCGACCATCTGGAAGCAGCCCGCGTGCTGGTCGCGGCGGGTGCGGACGTCAACGCGAAGGACGCGATCTCCGACAGCCCCTATCTCTATGCCGGGGCGGAAGGGCGCGACGCGATCCTGCGCCTGACGCTGGCCAACGGCGCCGATCTCAGATCGGTCAACCGCTATGGCGGCACGGCGCTGATCCCGGCCGCCCATCACGGCCATGTCGCGACGGTGCGCATCCTGCTCGAGACCGCCATCGACATCGACCATGTCAACCGGCTGGGCTGGACCGCGCTCCTGGAAGCGGTCATCCTCGGCGACGGCGGGGCGGCGCACACCGAGATCGTGCGCCTGCTCGTCGACAAGGGCGCACGCAACGACATCGCCGACCGCGACGGGATCACGCCGCTCGAACACGCGCGGCGGCGCGGCTACGAAGCGATCGCGCGCATCATCGGGGGAGCGAAGGCCAGATGAACGTCACCGGCATGAACCATTTCACGATCCTCGCGCGCGACATCGAGGAGACGCGCCGCTTCTACACCGGCATCCTCGGCCTCAAGGAAGGCTACCGGCCCGACATGGGCTTCCCCGGCATCTGGTTCTATGTCGGCGAGCAGTGGGTGCTGCACGTCGTGGCCGGGCGCAAACTGCCGAGCCCGCCGGCCGGCGTGATCGACCACATGGCCTTCAGCGCCACCGGCCTTGCCGCGACCGTCGACCGGCTGAAGGCGAACGGCATCGATTACCGGCTGTCGCGACAGGTGGGAACGAACGTCTGGCAAATATTCTTCAACGATCCGAACGGTGCCAAGGTGGAACTCGATTTCGATCCGTCGGAAGAACTTGCGGCCGCCTGAGCCGGACCGCAAATCATCAGGTTACAACTGGTTACGGTAACGTATTTAAACTGTTGAAGTTAAACGGATGTAACCGGACGAGTGCTCCGTGCAACATGCAACCTATTCACCTGTCAAAGAGCGCGGCGAACCTGGAAAGCACTCTGCCACAGGGTCGTGAACGCGTCCAGTAAATAAACCTATAAACTTTGCGGCCGACACGCCACCGCTTCGATCACCGATAGGCGGCCCTCGTCGAGGCTGCGGAAGACGTTGTCCTGATAGCTCCACATGCGCTCGCCCATCAGCACATGCGTGAACAATGCCGGCCGGCCGTTGGCGGCCATCTTCGCGCGCATGGCGGCCAGCGTGTCGCGCACATGCTTGGTGGTGTCCTCGATCGACACGACGACGAAGCCCGCACCTTCGAGATCGCGGCGCGTCTCTTCCAGCGTGGCAAGGAAGCTCGCAGCCGCGTCGGCCGCCCACGGCGTCGGATAGTGCGGCGGCCCGCCGGCCCCGGCACCGAGATTGGACAAAGCGAGCGTGCCGCCCGGCTTCAGCACGCGCAGCGCCTCGCGATACATTGCCTTCTTGTCGGCGATGTTCATCGCGACGTTCTGCGAATAGGCGCGCTCGAACGCGGCGTCGGCGAAGGGCAGGGCGAGCGCGTCGCCGTTGCGGATCGTCACCGTATCGGACTGGCCGGTCGCCGCGCAGAGTGCTTCGCCGGCGGCACAGAATTCCGGCACCAGGTCGATGCCGGTCACGCGGCAGCCGGCGGTCTTGGCGATCCAGCGCGCCGGCCCGCCGATGCCGCAGCCGATGTCGAGCACATGGTCACCGGGCAAGGGGGCCAGCATCGCCAGCAGCTCGCGCGTCGCGACGACACCACGATTGTGGAAATGGTCGAGCGGGGCGAGCGCTTCGGGCGTGATCGCGACGTCCGCCCCCTTGGCCGCGCGCAGGGCGGCGATCAGGCGCTCAGCGATGTCGGTGCTGGCGTAGTGGGATTCGATTTGCGGCATGGCGGCACTTTAGCTCCGGATGCATCCGGCCGCACCGGTTCACGCCGCCTGCGCCGGCTCCGCTGCGATCCGGGACGGCAGCAGCACCTCGAACAGGCTGCCCTTGCCCGGTTCGCTTTCAACGCGGATCGTGCCGCCCAGCCGCAGGACGAGCTGGCGCGTCAGCGACAGGCCCAGGCCCGTCCCGCTGCGCCGGCTCACTTGCGCGCTCTCCTTGCGCCAGAACGGCTCGAAGATATGACCGATGTCGGCGGCGGGGATGCCGTCGCCCTCGTCGGCGACCCAGATTCGCAGGCGGTCGCCGTCCTCGCACATCCAGCCGACGCGCACGGTGCCGCCGGCCCGGCAGAACTTGACCGCGTTGCCGGCAAGGTTGACCAGGATCTGGCGCAAGGCGCCTGCATCGCTGACGACCGTGAGCGGTCCCGCCGGTGCCACGGCCTCGATCTTCACGTCCCGCTCGACCGCGATGGGGCGCATCATCTCCAGCACGTCGCGCACGGCCGAACCGGGATCGAGCTCGACGGGCTTGAGGACCAGGCGGCGGGCCTCGATCGCCGCGAGATCGAGGAGCTGGTCGACCACGCCCAGCAGGTGGCGTCCGGCAGTCAGCACGTCGCCGACATAGCCGCGGTAGCGCTCGGGCAGGGGGCCGAAGACCTGCATCACGACGAACTCGGAAAAGCCGATGATCGCGTTGAGCGGCGTGCGCAGCTCGTGGCTGACATTGGCGAGGAATTCGCGCTTGGCGGCGTTGGCGGCTTCCGCCGCGACAAGGGCGGCACGCACGCGGCTGGCCTCGCGGTCGCGCAAGGCCGTGAATCGGACGACCAGTGCCGCCATCATGCAGGCCAGCAGCGTGGCAAGTGCGGCAAAGCCGACGGTCCACGTCCGGCGGCCGTCGATCGTCGCTTCGATGTCCGACTTGCGGAAGCTCGCATAGACATAGAGCGGCTGCTTCTCGATCCGCTTGAAAGCCAGGACGATCGGCCGCCCGTCGACACCGTTGCGCGTGTCGATCAGCCCGAGGGCGCGCCGCTCGCCTGACACGCCGGCGTAGTCGTCGACATTGATGCGCCGTCCCACGATGCCCTCGACGTCGGGGCTGCGGAACAGGATGTGGCCGTCGTCGCGCACGATGCCGACGATTCCGCGGGCGGAGACGAATAGGTCGCGGAATATTTCGGCAAGCGGCGCCACCGGAATGGACGTGACGATATACCCGATGCCGAACATGTTCGGCCGTGTCTTCATGGCCAGCGGTATCGACGGCAAGCCGGTATTGCGCGCGACGATCTGCAGGCCGATATGGATCGCACCGGCGGAGAGCCCGTCGAGCGCGCGGATATATTCGCGGTCCGCGACGTTGATCGCCTCGCTGCCATAGGGACCGAACGGGATCATCCGGCCGTCCGCGGCGAAGACGCGGACATTCAGCGGAAGGCTGTGCCGGCGTTGCAGGCGGTCGACGACGTCCGCAAGCTCGGCAAGCTTCGCACCGTCTGTCTGCTCGGCAAGCCAGACTTCGGCCGCCTCGATCAGGCCTTCGGCGGATTCGACCGTCCGCCCGACCTGGGCCGACAGCAGATTCTGTGCACCGAGCAGTTCGTTCTTCGCGGACTCGTGGAAATCGTGGTGATCGCTGGCGAGGCGCCAGATCGCGACCGACCAAATTCCGGCCACGACCAGTGCGGCGAAGCACACGGCCGCGACCTTGGGCGACGAGAGCCGGCGGAGCAGGGCGGATGTCCGGGGGGAGTCCAACATGACCCAAAAACTACATATCGATGGTTAAGAACTCGTATGTCTCGGAAGGGCTTAGATCTATTGGATATTGGTGAATTTTGTACCGCTACATACAATATGCTCAAACTTCTGCGCGGCCGGGTTCCTGGCATTGCATGAGTGGCCCGTCGCAGGAGTTGCCGAACGGATGGTTTCCAGCCTGCCTGCCTTGCCATCCGATTTTCCCGAACCGGCCCGCATCGTCCTCGACCGCTGGCGCGAGGCGCATGCTGCCGACGGCATCGTTCCGGACATCGCGGCGTTCGCTCCCTTCCGCCTGCCGCCGGCGGTCATCCCGTGGACGACGACGCTCCGGCGCACGGGGCCTGCGACGCTCGAATACCGGATCGTCGGCGAGGAGCTGACGTTCCTCTACGGCTCGAACCCGCGCGGCCGGCAGGTGCTCGACTATGCGCCGGCGAATTTCCGCAGCCTGCGCTACACGATGATCCTGCGGGCAATGGACGAGGGAACGCCGTTCTGGTTCCGCGGCGACATGCTGTTCGTGAATCTCAGCGTGCGTTTCGGCCGTCTCGGCCTGCCGATGCGCGGCGCGGACGGGCAGGCCTTGATCGTCGTCTATTTCCCCATTGGCACGTTTCCATATCCGCGGCCGGCCTATATCCGCTCTGCCGAACTTGCGCCCGAAGACGTCGTGTGGCTCGACGCCGGCGCACATCCGCCGGCGGTCTGAGTATTTTCCGGCGCTATCGCGGGGCCGGCGACCCGATAGGTTCGCCGCTTCCAGCACCAGCCCCGACAACCAAAGGAAAATACATGTCCCGCATCCCGCTCATTTCCGCCGCGATCGTCGTCGCCGCGGCACTTGCCGGCCCTGTGTTCGCACCCGCTCCCGTGTTCGCGCAGGGTACGCCCCAGACGATCTCGTTCGTCCGCATCGACGCGCAGACGCTTGCGACCGGTTACCGGACGTCGAAGGTCGTCGGCGCCACCGTCTTCAACGAAGGCAACGAGATCGTGGGCAAGATCGACGACCTGATCGTCACGCCGAACGACCGGGTACCCTTCGCGGTGCTTTCGGTCGGCGGATTCCTCGGCGTCGGCACGTCGTATGTCGTCATCCCGTACAGCAATCTCGAGCTGCGCGACGACAAGGTCATCCTGCGCGGCGCCACGAAGGAGTCGCTGCAGAAGCTGCCCGAGTTCAAGTACGCGTACTGACCTGACGCGAGGGGGCCGGCCTGCCGGCTCCCCTTGTGCCATGCGAGGGGGTCGCGGCTTGACTAGGGTGTCCGGCGGTTCGAAAATCGCGGATGGACGGCAAGACGGATTCCGCTTCGAAATCTGACATAGAGTTCCGCGCCGCACGCTGGAACGCGCTTGGCGATCAGGTCAGGAGCGGCAACGTCGCGTCCGTCGTGGACCGGATCGATGCCGCGTCGGCCGAAGAACCGGATTTCTGGCCGGGCCATTTCCTGCGCGGTGTGGCGCATCTCCATCTCGGGAATTTCGCGACGGCGGCCGATGCGTCGGCGCGTGCACTTGCGCTCAAGCCCGATCTTGCGGACGCACACCATATCCGGCTCCTGGCGCTGATCCAGGCGGCGCGGCCCGACGAGGCGATCGCGGCCGGCCGCGAAGCCATGACCGCGGCCCCGCAGGATCCGCGCACGGGACCGATCCTTGCGAACCTGTTGCTGGATCGCGGCGACGTCGCGGGCGCACTTGGCGTCGCCGCCGAAGCGGTCCGCCGCCATCCCGGCGATTTCGCCTGCCTCTACGAGATCGCGAACATCCAGAAGCGTCTCGATCGCTGGTCGGCGGCCGAGGAACTCTACGCGCGTGCCGCTTCCCTGATGCCGGCCCGGCCCGAAGGCCATTTCGGGATCGCCTGCTGCCGGCTGGCCGATGGCCGCTTCGCCGAGGCGCGGGCGGGATTCGACCGGGCGATCGCGGTGGACCCCGCGTTCGAGCCCGCGTGGATCAACCGGCTCTATCTTTCGACCTACGATCCGGCGACGAGTCCGCTTGCGTGTCGCGACCTGCATGCCGACTGGGCTGGGCGGTTCGCCGACCATCTGCTGGCGCAGGCGCCCGCCATCCGGCGCGCACGCGATGCCGACAGGCGCTTGAAGGTCGGTTTCGTTTCGCCCGATTTCCGTCGGCATTCGGTCACGCAGTTCGTGCGGCCGATCCTCGCCGGCCGCGATCCGGCGGCCATCGAGACCTATGCCTACGCCAATGTCCGGGCACCCGACGGAACGACCGCGATGCTGCGCGGCCTCGCCGACCGGTGGCGGCCGATCGAGAAGCTCGACGACGATGCCGCCGCCGCACTGGTGCGCGCCGACGGGATCGACATCCTCGTGGATCTTGCCGCCCACACGTCGGGCGGGCGTCTCGGGATTTTCGCGCGCAAGCCCGCACCTGTGCAGGCGACATGGCTGGGCTACTGCACCACGACCGGGCTAAAGGCGGTCGACTGGTTCGTCTCCGACGGCAGGATCGCGCCGGAAGGTGCCGAAAGCGCCTTCGTGGAGCGGATCTGGCGCCTGCCGCACGCCTATTGCTACGTGCCGCAGGACGGGATGCCGGACGTCGCACCGCTGCCCGCCTTGCGTGCCGGCCATCCGACATTCGGCCATTTCGGGCGGATCGAGCGGATCAACGACGCGACGCTTGGTGCCTGGGCTGTCGTTCTCGCGGCAGTCCCCGATGCGCGCCTGGTCCTCAACAGCCCGCCGCTGGCGGACGACGGCGTCAAGGCAAGGCTCGCCGCGCGCTTTGCCGCCGCAGGCGGGGATTTGCGGCGGCTCGACCTTGTCGCGACCTCGCCGCAGTCGGTCACGTGGGCCGCCTATGGCGCGATCGACGTGGCGCTCGACTGCTTCCCGTTCAATGCCGGGGCGACCACGTTCGAGGCGTTGTGGCTGGGCGTGCCGGTCGTGACGCTGCGCGCCGAACCGCCGCTCGGGCGGATGGGGGAGTCGATCCTGTCGGCGGCCGGCCTCGCGGACTGGGTCGCGGCGGACGTGGACGCTTACGTCGCGCGTGCGGTCGCCGCCGTCGCCGATCCGGCAGCATTGGCCGCCTTGCGCACGGGTCTGCGCGCCCGCATGCGCGCGTCGCCGCTGATGGACCAGACCCGCTATGTCCGCGATTTCGAGGCGGCTTTGCGCGGAATGTGGCGCATGGCGGTCGCCGAAGCGTGATTTTAAGGGGCGGCCGGGAACGGAAGTGGCTGGGGGACTAGGATTCGAACCTAGACTAGCTGAGTCAGAGTCAGAAAACATCTATTTCTATATCAATGGGTTAATTGCCAGAATTCCTGTAAAAAAACCCGAGATTTCCTGCCCTTTTGTAAAAAACCTCAGGTCGTACTCTGCCTGTTTTCATGATTGCGCGCGCGTTTCCGGGGAGCCTTCCTCTTGAACTTCCGGTTCAGCGAAATGGCGGCATCGCCGAGCCGACGCTTCTCGGCGGTGCGTGTGTATTCCGATGCCATATCATCGCTGAGGTGACCCAGGACAGCCTTGATCTGGTCGCTCGATCGCCCGGCCTCGGCGAGCGTCGCTCCAACGGTATGGCGCAGGCCGTGGAGTGCAAGGCCAGTCGCTGACGTGCCGAGGCGTGTGCGCAGCTTCTTCAGGGACGAGTTGATCCCGTCTGGCGTGTACGGCGCATCCTCGTCGTTCACGACGATCGTCGAAGACTTGGCGCTTCGCGGCGTCGTCTTCAGGATATTGACGAGTTCCCGAGGCATCGCGATATCGACATGCACGCCTGTCTTCTTGGACGTATATGCCAATCGACCGGCCTTCACTGCAGACCACTCAACCGAGATCACATCTGCGCGACGCATCCCGGAATAGGCAGCGAGAGCGAGGCCGGCCCGCAGCCCGTAGAGTCCGCGCTGTTCAGCGAGATCAAGTGCGGCGGCGAGCTCGCTGTCGGTCCACCGGCGGTTCCGTTTCGGCAGATTTGCAGGGCGAGGAATGTCTTCGAGCCCCTCGAAGGGGTTGCCGGCCGTGAGTTTCCTCGGACCTTTCGAGCCTCGTCGCCACATCGAACGAAAGATATCGAACAGGTAGTTCGTCGTGCGCCATTTGAGACGTGGGGCGAGCGTTGCCTGCAAACCCTCGATGAAGGCTGAATTGACCTTGACGAGCGGCATCTCGCCAAGCGGCTCGAGGTGCGTGAGCAGCTTTGCGTAGTCCTTGCGTGTCCGCGCCGCCAGCGACAGGAAGTGCGGTGACAACTTGTACTGGGTGATCAGATGGCGGAGAGAGCCGCCCTTCGGTTCAATCTTCTTTGCCGTGGATGCGTTCTGGTACGCAGCCACAAATGCAGGATCCGTCGGCGTAGGCAGGCGGACGCGCTTCAGGCCAGGTGCGCGGAAATAGGCGTATTCGACGAGGGTTCCGTCAGCCGCTCTCGTTCGAACAATCTGCACATGAGTGACGTTGATCTTCATGCCACTTTGCTCAACCAGTCTTCTGGGTTGCCAGAGTCTATGTCTTTCAGATTCGTGATGTAAATGTCGAGTTCCGCTCGATCCCAAAGGACAGCTCCGCCGATCCGGAGAGGGGCAACCGAGAAATTCGAAAGAAAATGGGTCTCGCTGACGCTGCAATACGCCGCCGCGACCGGCAGCCGCATCAGGCGGGGCCAGTCGGGAAGGTCGCTCGGCTTCAGCTTCGCATTCGACATCCCAACGGTATGTGAGTTTTGTCGGGAAACGACCACCCTTTCTTGAGGTAAGGCCGAAAATATCGCTTTAAAGATATAGAATGAATGTGATCTAGCGCTTTCGCGGCTTGGGCGAGGTGGGCGTACCGACGCCAATGGGGCGTTTGCCGCCGCTACCCGCGTCGGCCGGATAGTCCGACGGCTTCAGACGTTCGATCAGCAGCCCGATGTGAACGGGCGGTGTGCGCGCGTCTTGCTCCCATTTTCGAAAGCCGGACAAGGATACGCCAAGGAGGAGCGCAGCTTGCGCTTGGGTCAGGTTGTGCCTGACCCGCCAATGCTGAATATCGGCGGCGGTTATCGGCTTCATTGGTTGACGAGATACACGACCGGGAACCGGTAGCAACAGGATTTTCCTTGACAAGTAACCCAATGGGTTACTATAGTGATCGCCATCCACCAAGGCAAGGAATTCTCCGATGTCGCTCACCTCCGAACCGGCAATCAATCCGGATTCCGCCATCTGGCGAACGGTACCTCTCGGTGCACTCGATTCACTTCGGGCGCGGCGGCTCGAGCGGTTTTTGTCGGAAAAGGCAACAGGCCCGCTCGCTATTGAAGCGGATGTCGACCTTTCCAAGTTGCTTGCAGAGGAACTCTTTGCGCTTGCGGTGCGGGCGCACGACCGCCAGCTCGATGCAGACATCGTCGGAACTTTCCTCGCGCTGTCGGCCCGAAAAGGGTCGATGTTGGCAAAATTCAAGCTGGCCCAGATTCTTGCCGAGTTGGTCGGCCATAGCGTCGGTGGTTCGCTGACGAATCCTGACGCGGGAAAGGCGCGCAATCTCGCCTTCGAAGTCTATCGCGAGCTTCGCACCCGTATTCATCTTGTCGATATCTTCGGGGATCTCGAGAAATATCGGCGCCAGTTCGAAGCGACGGGTGACGCTGTTTCTGCCGCGATGGCTCTGGAGGAGATGCGCAAGCACGGTGCATCCGCTGGCAAGTGGAAGGTGATCGCACCACGCGCGAAGAGCCTCCGGCATATCGAGAATGGTGATCAACTTCGTGCGGTTTGCTTGCCGATGCCGCTGTGGACTTCGCCGGTCTCACCGGAGGTGCTAGCCGTTACGTTGGAGCTCGAGTTTCCGCATCTTCAATCTGCTGCCAGCGCCGTTGCCCAAGTGGTTGCTGGTGGTCGCGCTGCGGCTGATCGGCCAT
The DNA here is from genome assembly GCA_965279525.1 of Tagaea sp. Lineage (GTDB taxonomy): Bacteria > Pseudomonadota > Alphaproteobacteria > CACIAM-22H2 > CACIAM-22H2 > Tagaea. The sequence continues at coordinate 288,779 of CBDIIB010000004.1, forward strand.
TGCTTCTCGTGGGCCCACCCGGTGTAGGTAAGGACGCGCTTATCAGGCGCGCTGCCGAGCTCGTTGCGCGTCCGCATGCCGAATTCGACCTTGCCGGGTCAGCGGATAGCCGGCTGTTAAGAGGCACGGCAAAAGGCTGGAGCACAGCTTCTCCCAGTTTCCCAGTTATGGTTTGCGTCGAGCACAAGTGCGCAAACCCGATCATCCAGTTCAGCGAGCTCGATCGGTCTGGTGGAAATCGACGGAATGGACAGGTTGCCGAGACACTTCTGGGCTGGTGCGAGCCGACGACCAAGAAGGCCTGGATGGACGAGGGGTTGGGATCGGCCGTCGATCTCAGCGAGGTGGCATTTCTGTTCACGAGCAATGGAACGGGTGACACGCCGGCGGCACTTCTTTCACGCATGCGCGTGCTGACTGTCGAGATGCCTGGTCCGGATCAGGTGCCTCAACTTCTGGCCCAGGCACTGAGACGTCGTGCTGCGGAGCTTGGTGTCCGTACAGACGATCTCCCTGAGGTCCAGCCCGAAGCGCTCGCGCGCCTCATGAAGCTGGCAAAAGCCCGGCAACTGAGCCTCCGGCTGTTGGATCGTGTCGCTCGCGCGCTGACCGGTCCGGGAACCGGAACGGACGTCAAACTGATCAACTGAGGGAATAAGAAGATGCTCGACGACCTTTGGACCAACTTGTTGGCCGCCAGCTTTTGGATGCCCATCCTTGGGCAGGTTGCTGGCGACGCGTCGGGGCGCCTGGCCGCTGCCGGTCTGCGCGCGGTTGCGGTCGGGATCGTGGCGGCGGCGCCTGCCCGGCGACGGCCAGAGAAGCGGGGAGTGCGTCGCCTCGTGCATGTCCTCGCCAGTTTTATCTTTCTGGACGAACGCTTACGGCCCAAGCGGTCACGGCGACAGCCGGCAAAGGGGCGTGTTGCCAAGAAACGCAGCAACACCAAGCGGTTCGCTCAAGGGAAATGAAAGGCGCCCATACTCGATAATCTAACAGCTATTTGCCGCCGTTAGGTTATGCGTTATGAGAAAATCATCATGTAATGCATTGAATGATATATTGAATATCTCATCACATAACATTCTAACATTATAACAGACATGTATGTACGTATAGAGGACTTGAATTTGTATTGCACATCTCCCGTCTGATGAGGGATCTGCGAACTCAATTTCGTCCCTCCTACTGTCTCTCTCTTCGCGTTATGTCCGTTAGATTGTTAGAATCTGGAAAATCAATTTTGTTTCAATTGTTTATGCCTAACGTAGTTCATAACGCTCGTCTTCCGAAGACGTTAGGTCATCGTGGCGCTCGCCTTCGCTCCAACGCCGCCGTCGGCCGGGAATCTTACTTCGTGCCACGTGGCGATCTTGCAAGGCGTTCGTTAGAGCGTCGCCTCGCGCCGTCCGCCTCCGCGGACATTTGGCCTTGTACTGCAGTCGGGTCGTCAAGTGCCTCGCGATCACGCTTACGCTGTTCTGACGACGACCGGCATTGGCAAGCGCCCGCCCCTAGGTGTCGTTTCCAAGAAGGTTGTTCAGCCTGGCGAGCGGCGGGTGTCCGAGGGCTGAGTGGACGCGAGTGGCGTTGTAGGCGTCGATCCAAGGGGCGATGGCGTTGGCGCGCTGTGCCGAGGATCGGTAGGGCCTGGCATAGGCCCATTCGCGCAAGCTGGTCTGGATGAACCGCTCGGCCTTGCCGTTGGTTCGCGGCGTATAGGGCCTCGTCCGGACGTGCTTGATCTCGCGCACGGCGCAGGTCTGGGCGAACAGGCCGGAGCGATAGGCGCTGCCGTTGTCGGTCATGACGCGCTCGACGCGCACGCCCAGGCGGGCGAACCAGCCCAGTGCCCGCTCGAGGAACGCGATGGCGTCTTCCCGCCCGTCGCTGGCGCGCAGCTCCGTGTAGGCCAGCCGCGAGGCGTCGTCGATCGCGACGTGCAGATGCTCCCAGCCGACGCTGCGCGCCCGATGATGGCCGGCGTACTGGCCCGTCACCCGATGGCCGATCCCGTCGATGCGCCCGAGCTTCTTGGTATCGATGTGGATCATCTCGCCGGGCCGCTCGCGCTGGTAGCGCACGACCGGTGGCCGCGGCTCCAGCGCCTTGAGCTTGCCCAGCCCCATCCGGCGCAGGGCCAGGCCGACCGTCGAGCGGGGCAGGTCCAGCATCGCGGCGATCTGCGGACCTGTCCGGCGCTTGCGGCGCAAGGCCTCGATCCGGTCGATCAACCGCGCCGGCAGCCCGTGCGGCCGGCGGTGCGGGCGCGAGCTGCGGTCCGACAGGCCCGCTTCGCCCGCCGACCGGTAGCGCCCCAGCCAGCGATGCGCCGTTCGCGCCGATATCCCGAAGGCCTGGGCCGCCGCGCGCACCGTGGCACCTTCCTTCATGATCCGGCTCACCAAAAGGGATCGACCGCGCGGCGTAAGCCGCGCATTCTTGTGCACGTTCATCCGAGGCTTCTCCGGGTTCCGAACTGGTTGGTCTCGCAACCCCAGCTTCTCAACCCTGCCTCGGGTGAACAACCTTCATAGCTTCGACAGCTAGGTCGGTTAGTGAAAAATACTCACCGGATGTCGCTCACGTCGCCACCCACATTCTTTCATTGAAAGAATGTGAATACGGGTCGAGACCGAGGGCGTAATTTCCAGCGCGAAATTCGTATCGAACGGCCTGGGCACTGCTTCAACGGGGCGGGATTCTAGTTCAATTCATGCAGCTCTGAGCACATACATTCGAGCATTCATCTGGGTGAAAACTAGGAACACTCTTAGATAGCAATTTCCTTCTTAAATTAGAAAGAATGTGGCCCTTCAACCCGGAAAAATCGATCGAGGTCGCTCCAAATGGAGAAGGGAGCAGCAGAACGGGCATGAGGAAATGGAAGGTCGTGCCGACGTGAGAGGGGCTCAGGAGGAGAGATGGCTGTCATAGGCAACCAACCTCACGATTCGCCAAATCGACCCAGGCCCCCCGTATCCCGGCGAATAGCATGTAGGCCCGACAAAGAGTCACCAATGGCAATCAATGCGAATGTCGATGGTGGCCGTCCGGCATATGCGGATGCGAATGGCGGAGGGGCGAGTGCTGATGCCAATGGCTGTGCGTGTGCGTCGGATCGACCGGCTCGTCATGGGTATGGTGGTGGTGGTCGTCATGGGTGTGACGATGGTCGTGCTGCAGATCCCCGTGCACATGGTCGTGCTCGTGCCGTTCGCTCAGATGCAGCCAGACACCGATGGCCATAAGCGCTCCCGCTGCGGTCAACTGGACCGATACTATTTCGCCAAGCAAAGGGACCGAAGCGGCGGCGCCGATGAATGGTGCGACCGAAAAATAGGCACCTGTCCGAGCCGTTCCGAGATGGCGTAGGGCAAGCACGAACAGGACAAGGCTTACGCCATATCCAAGGAACCCGGTAATAGACCCCAGCAAGACGACCGAGGGCGCCGGCAGGATGCCGCCAGTAAGATGCCCGATAACTAGGTTGGCAGGCCCTGCCACCAGTCCCTTGATCATCGCGATCTGCACGGGATCGGATAGTGAGACCTTGCGGGTAAAGTTATTGTCGAGTGCCCAAGCTAGGCAGGCACCAACGATTGCCGCAGGTCCGAGAAGGTCACCGAACGCAGCTTCCGGCTGCCAGCTAAGGACAATAGCCCCGGCAACGATGCTCAGCATCCCGATTGCGATACGCCGGTCGAAATTCTCTCTGAACACGAACCAGGCGAGTAGGGCGGTAAGTACGCCTTCGAGGGTCAAAAGCAGCGAAGCTGTGGCGGCCCCCGTACGGGTCAGGCCGGCCAATAGCAGAACTGGACCTGCAACGCCGCCCGAAACCACGGAGGCGGCCAGCCAAGGCAGTTCGCGTCTCGATAGCTTGGCCTCAGCCAACCCACGGAATCCACGACCTGCGAGGTGAACGAGCAGCAGGCCGAAGCCCGCCCCACTGTATAGAACGCCGGCCAGCGTCCACGCATCAGACGAGCCCAGAAGTATCTTTGCTATAGGCGCCGAGATACCGAACAGGACCGCCGAGCCGATTGCCAAGATGGCGCCTGTCGCGATCATCACATGCTCCGAAAGACATCCGTCGTGCAGGTGGAGAAAGGCTGGTACGTGGCGATCGTTATCGTGGCGAGAAGGCGCGGGATTGGCGTCAGGCCACGTTCCGGAACCGTAGTCCATATTCGTTGTCGTGGAGGCCGCATTACGCGTCCTCCCGCAATGGAGGGTACGATGTCTAACGAAAAACTCAAAAATCCCAATGGCTTGCCGAAGGGCGATGCCGGGAAGGAATCTCAGGCTGCGGCATTCCCGGCGCCTGTTTTCGCGGGTGCGGACGTCTCTATCCGGAACCTGATCGCCCGGGCGAATGAAGTCGCAAATCGCCTGAAACGGAAAGACGAACCCGCTAACGCCTGTAGTGCCGCGACGTTGCAGGCGTACAAAAAGATCGCCATCGCCGTGGCAAAGGGCGGGTTCGGCGCATTCGAAAAGTTCGCGGCAAAGTCGACCTATAACAAGGCGTGCGCCGCGATACGCGCCTATGGTCCTGGCCTTCTGAGCAATCTTGCAGATACCGCGCTCAAGCGCCTGAACTCGAAGCAGCCGGTTCCGAAGGAATTCATCGGGGCGATGGAGAACCTCGTCGATATCCTGAACGCGGTCAACGGGTACGCCTTCGGTGAAGATCGTACGCTGCTCACGGCACGTGAACTGAAGCCGCGCAAGTCGAAGCTGAAGGTTCTGCGGGAGCTTCCCGTTGACTGGGCACATCTGGTCCTCGATTACGCGCAAACGATGATGCCGAAGAACGTGGTGCTTCATCTCACGATCGCCATGGCGATGAACTCCGGTGCGAGGCCGGCAGAATTGGCAAGGGGCATCCTGATCAGCCGATATGGCGTGGAACTCAAGCTGACGATCGCTGGCGGAGTGAAGGCCCGAGCCGCAGGCGATCGCGGACTTGGCGAGAGGTGGATCAGGTTCAGCGTGGATACTCCATCGCGCAAGCTGCTCGATGCCGCTCTCGGCGACAAGGACAAGGTGATGCTGCAAGGTATGAAAGCCTTGGACTTCTGCCATGCGATGATCCGCATCGGGCGGCAGTTGTTCCCGGAACTGAAAGAGACTGTCTCGCCCTATGCGTTCCGCCACCGGTTTGCTTCCGAGATGAAGGCGGCTGGTGCCTCTTGGGCCGATATCGCTACGGCGCTGGGTCACAGCACCGACAAGTGCAGCAAGACCTATGGCAGGGCTCGCGGCAAGACGGACGGCTCGATGAACCCAACGGCCGTCGGTGCGGCGAAAGAACCCGCGGCGAAGCGCAAACCTGCAGGACCGACGCAGTCGATGGGTATTTCCATGGACGGCCCAGGCATGGGGGACTGACGCCAGCATCACCATCGATTGTTTCCTTTCGAACCGGCCAGCCGCTACAGCAACGGCTGGCCGCATTCGTCTAGGACCATCGAGAAGTACGGCTACCGCGTGCGAGTTCAGCGTGCCTTGCGCTCTGCGACGAGACAATCAGGACAATTCTCCAATTGCGGAGCGACCAGCGCTCCGCATAAATCGTCGGTCATCGTCGATGCTCGCGCTTGGCGAATTTCAATGATGACGAATGGAGCCCCGAATGACACTTCGCCTTGGAGTGAACGTCGACCACGTCGCGACGATTCGAAATGCCCGTGGCGGCATCCATCCCGATCCCGTCGCGGCTGCCCGGATGGCAGTTGCTGCTGGCGCTGATGGAATCACGGCCCATCTGCGTGAAGATCGACGGCATATCCGCGACGACGACATGCGGCGGATCAAGGCCGAGATACATGCACCACTGAACTTCGAGATGGCTACAACGGACGAGATGCTCACCATCGCGCTTGCCATCAAGCCGCACGCTTGCTGCCTGGTGCCAGAGAAGCGCACTGAAGTGACCACCGAAGGCGGCCTGAATGTTGCCGACAACGTCGATGAACTTCGACCGTTCATCCGCAAGCTGTCTGATGCCGGCATCCGGGTATCCCTGTTTATCGATCCGGATCCTCTTCAGGTCGACGCGGCGAAAGCTGTTGGCGCACATATCGTGGAACTGCACACGGGATCCTACGCCCATGAGACTGGAGCCGGCCGGTCAAGCGAACTCCGGCGCCTGGTCAAATCGGCTGCCTGTGCTGCGGACCTCGGCATCGAATGCCATGCGGGGCACGGCCTCGATTTCGACAACGTTGCCGATGTCGCCGCGATACCGCAGCTCGTCGAGCTCAATATCGGCCACTTCCTTGTCGGCGAGGCGGTTTTCGGCGGTCTTCCAGGTGCCGTCCGCACAATGCGACGCTTGATGGATCTGGCGCGACGTCTCGACAGCCAGCAATGAGTGCTGAATTCTTCTTATGTGACGATGCCTTTCCGAACCTGGCCGCCGACACTCAGTTATGCGTGTGGGCGAACTCGCCCTTGGCCATCGCAAGATGATGCGGCTGGTGGTGCGCGCCACTGACCATAAGCCCAATGAAGCCCAGACCACGGATTCGAATTACTAGAGCAGGATCGACGGCCGTTACGGTCAGGCGGACGCCATCGGGAAGCTTCTCGGCCTTCGCCCGCCAGCCGTTCATCTTGTCGAGCTCGGCTGTGTGCGCAGGCACCATTCGCTTGATGGCATCGACAGCGCGGCCGGCGCCGGTGACGGTTACCGAAATCCCGCCTTCGACCGGTGCCGTCTTCGCGTCTGACTTCAGCGTGACATCGTTCATGTCAATCAGATGCTGGCGCAGCGCTTCCAGATCAACTTTCGACCAGTCCGTCTTCGGGTCCGATTCGAGAATACGCACGATCTCCTGAATCGTACCGAAGGCGTCTTGTCCAGACATCGTCGGTGTCGCCAAGTCGAATGCGCCGGATGACACCCTGCCATGCTGCATATGCTGCGACATGCTGTCGGGCATTTGAGTGTACGCGGCGTGGAGCGTAATCGCCGTGGCTGGAATCGCCAGCAAGGTGGCCGCAGTCAAGTATCTCTTCATGAATTTCTCCATCTGGAATGTTGTCGCCAGATCCTTGCCAGAATGGCACTGATCACGACATGATAGAGATCATGTCAAAGGCTCTGCTCGAACTTCTTCGCCCGCTGCCTGCACGTTCGGGCGCATTTGCAACCGGAAAGTACCTCTTTCGCCAAGGGGATGCCGTTCGGGCGCTACATCATGTCCTGGAAGGTGAGGTGCATCTTGTTCGCCTCCAATCGGGCGGCGAGCACCTCATTCTCCAGCGAGCACGTTCCGATGCCATCCTTGCCGAGGCGTCACTGTTTTCCGACCGCTATCACTGCGATGCCGTCGCCGTAATGCCGACACGCACACTGGCAATTAGTAAACCCGCAATGCGTGATGCCCTCAATGGGAGTCCCACGCTGGCGGCCAATTGGGCGGCATATCTCGCGCACGAAGTTCAGAAGGCCCGCCTGCGCGCGGAAATTCTGTCGCTACGCACCGTCGCCGATCGTCTCGACGCGTGGATCGCGGCGAACGACGGACGCCTTCCAATCAAGGGCGAATGGAAGACGGTGGCGGCCGAAATTGGAACGAGCCCGGAGGCACTCTATCGGGAGCGCGCAAGACGTCGACATCAATGAATTTGCAGTGACGCTCGCCTATGTGCTGATGACAGTTTGGCCAAATCGCGGCCACCAGCGAGGAGTCCTTGCAGCATACTGCATATACTGGTCTCCGAATTCCCTTTCGGCCTGTCGTTCTTCGTTGATCGCAAGCCGGATGTACATCGCGATAAGGAACGGGAACATGACAAGAGTCAGGATCGTCGGCCACTGCAGCAGGAACCCGGCCATGATCGCGACAAAGCCGGCATATTGCGGATGCCGCATCCGGGCATAAGGGCCGGTTGAGGCAAGTTGATGATTCTTCTGCGCAGAATGCAGGACTGGCCATGCTGCAGCTAGAAGGATGAAGCCACCGGCGATGAATACATTGCTGACAAGGTGCAGCGCCCCGAGATGGGCATTTCCCTCCGTGCCAAGGATCGTTGTCCACAGATGCCCCGAGTCATGAGACATCAGATCTATGCTCGGGTAACGACTTTGCAGCCATCCGGACAGAAGGTATATCGTCAGCGGAATGCCATACATCTCGACAAACAGCGCGACAATGAAGCTTGAAAACGCTCCGAACGAACGCCAGTCAACTGTCGTCTGCGGCTTCGTGAAGCTATAGGCGAAAATGATGAAAACAAGGCTGTTGAATATGACGAGCGACCAGAGGCCGTAGGCCGGGATGGCGTCGGGGCTCATACTTTGTCTCCCTTCTGGGAATCCACTGCGCTGGCTTCCTTATGATCGCCATGCTTATGGCCGCCGTGCCCGCCATGACCGTGGAACATATGCATCAAAGGGCAAGCGAGAAGCAGCAGATAGGGAAGGGCACTGATGGCATGTGCCCGATGTTCGGTAATCACAAAGTATCCTGCAATCGCAAGGAATACGAAAAGGATGAAGCAGCTTCGTGTCCGCCACCATGGCACTTGAGTTTCGTCGATCATTGCTTCCTCCAAGGGCGCCAACGAAATAATTCAGCCGATTGCTTGTTACATCATGCCCATCGGACCGGCGAGAAGCTCGTCGGCAAGTTTCTTCTGGTCGCCGGTCAATACTTGATAGAGCGGAGTAAGTGCACCCTTGATTCCGCGCACGGCAGCAAGGCTCTTCACGAGCGTCTGCTCTTGTCGGTCCAGTATGTCTGGTGCAGACGGCTGGCCCATTGTACCCGACATCATGGGAGGCATAGGAGAAGGCGCACTACCCGCATTGGCGCGAAGAGCGTCGGCATACTTGGCCCATTGGGCATCCTGAGAATGCGTGATCTTGAGTTCCGCTTTGAGGAACGCGATCCGACCTTCGATATGACGCGAACCCATGCCGGCCATCATCGCATTTCCATGCATCATCGACATCATGCGGCCCATGTCAGCGCCGCCCATCATGCCGCCGCCTGCAGGCATGCCGAGTTGTGCGCCCGGCATCGCAGGCGGCCATGTCAGAGGCGTCGATTGGCCAGCGGGATGATGGGGATCTGCGCCAGCCTGCGGCGAAGTCTGAGCGAGGGCCGACCCTGCGACGAGAAGAGTAAGGATGGCGGCTGCTGAAATGACATGTGTGCGCATGGGAATCTCCCGAAGTTAAGTCCTAGCTTGATCCCGAGATTGCGCCTTTTTTCGGCATGCATCCTTGATGCAAGTCAACGCGTCCACAACTATAGTTTAGGAAACTTTCAGTATTACAGGCCTCTAGCCATACCATCGTTGGAGTGTTGTGTGACGGCCCGCCGCAATTCGGGCGGCATTTGCAGATACTCGGGATGTCATCATGAAAACCTCAGACCATCATTCAAGCCATACCCATGCACCGAACACTTCGGGCCGACATGCCAAGGATCCCGTATGCGGGATGATGGTCGATACGGCCGCAGCGAAGCACTCAAGTACCTTTGCTGAACAGGTCTTCTATTTCTGCAGCTCCAAATGTCTGGGGAAGTTCACCGCCGAGCCTGCCAAGTTTGCCGGCAGGCAAGCGGCTTCAGGCAATGTGCCCGCACGAACCGGTGCCGTCTATACATGCCCGATGCACCCGGAGATCCGGCGAGATGCGCCGGGGACCTGTCCCAAATGCGGAATGGCGCTCGAACCGGTCGACGGAGTTGGCGATGCCGGCTCGAATCCCGAGCTCGCTGATATGTGGCGTCGCTTCTGGGTCGGCGGAGTCCTAAGTGTGCCCATGCTCGCTCTAGAGATGGGAGCCCATTTCCCGGGGCTGAATCTGCATCACTATGTGCCTGCGACTATGAGCCTTTGGATCCAGTTCGCTCTCGGCACGCCGGTCGTGATCTGGGCCGGGTGGCCATTCTTTGTCCGTGGATGGATTTCGGTCCGGACAGGTGCGCTCAACATGTTCACGTTGATCGCGCTGGGCGTCGGAACCGCCTATCTCTACAGCCTGGTGGCCGCATTCCTGCCTCATCTGTTTCCGCCCGGGCTTCGGGATGCAGAGGGGCTGGTCGCCGTCTATTTCGAGGCGGCTGCAGTCATTACCGTGCTCGTGCTGTTGGGGCAGTATCTCGAGATCCGCGCGCGCGAGCAGACCGGCAGCGCCATTCGCGCGCTGCTCGATCTGGCGCCGAAAACGGCGCGACGTATCAAGGCCGACGGCGATGACGAAGACGTGTCGCTCGATCAGGTCCAGATCGGCGACAAGCTGCGCGTGCGCCCGGGCGGCGCTGTCCCGGTCGACGGCATCGTCGTTGACGGCCGAGGTCCTGTCGATGAATCAATGGTCACCGGTGAATCCATGCCGGTTGCCAAGGAGCCTGGCGCGCGTCTGATTGGCGGAACCGTCAACGGGACGGGCAGTCTCATCATGGAAGCGCAGAAGATCGGCGCTGATACGATGCTGTCCCAGATCGTACACATGGTGTCCCAGGCGCAGCGCAGTCGGGCGCCGATCCAGCGGCTTGCGGACGAGGTCTCCGGATACTTTGTGCCCGCGGTCCTTGTGATAGCCCTCATTTCGTTCGTAGCGTGGGTGATCTGGGGGCCGGAGCCCGCATTCGCCTATGCGCTGGTCGCGGCCGTCAGTGTCGTCATTATTGCTTGTCCGTGCGCGCTCGGGCTCGCGACGCCGATGTCGATCATGGTTGGTGTCGGCAAGGGAGCAGGTGCCGGGGTCCTGATCCGCAATGCCGAGTCTCTGGAGCGGATGGAGAAGGTCAATACGCTCGTCGTCGACAAGACCGGAACTCTCACAGAGGGAAAGCCGAAAGTCGTCGCTGTTGTTGTGGCCAATGGATTCACGGAAGATGAAGTTCTGGCTCTCGCTACCGGTCTTGAACGGTCAAGCGAGCATCCACTTGCCGCAGCAATTGTTTTAGCAGCACAAGAGAAGAAGTTGGCCATCGGCGATGTCACCGACTTTGTCTCGCTGACCGGGCGGGGTGTGTCCGGGCGCGTCGCGGGACGAGATGTGTCACTCGGCAATGCAAAGCTGATGGAGGAACAAAAAGTTGATACCACGGCGCTAGATCCGCGGATCGGGGAACTCCAGCGTGGCGGAACAGCGATGCTGGTTGCGGTCGATGGCCGGGTGGCAGGCTTGATTGGTGTCGCAGACCCGATCAAGGCATCGGCTGCAGGTGCGATCTCGGATCTTCGTGCCGCAGGAATGCATATCGTGATGCTGACTGGTGACAACAAGACGACCGCTTCCGCTGTTGCTGAAAAGCTCGGGATTTCCGAGGTTCAGGCGGAGGTGCTGCCGGAGCAGAAAAATCAGATCGTGCGACGTATGCGCGCCGAAGGCCGTGTTGTGGCGATGGCCGGTGATGGCGTGAACGATGCTCCTGCATTGGCCGAAGCCGATGTCGGCATCGCGATGGGCACTGGCACCGAGGTCGCGTTGCAGAGTGCGGGAGTAACTCTTCTGAAAGGGGATCTGGTCGGAATCATGCGCGCGCGGGTTCTCAGTCAGGCGACGATGCGGAACATTCGACAGAATCTTGTTCTCGCGTTTGTCTACAACGTGCTTGGTATCCCTTTGGCAGCCGGCGTGCTCTATCCGACGTTCGGATGGCTTCTCAGCCCGATCGTCGCGGCCGCGGCAATGAGCCTCAGTTCAGTCTCGGTCGTCGGCAACTCGCTGCGACTGCGGTTGCTGAAAATTTAATTACTCATCTACGAGACGGACTTTCGCGCTGCGTCGCCAACTTTTGGAGTAGCGGCATTGTTCATTATTGCTTCTGCGGGCAGCCCCCATCCTTTGACGATTCCATAGACAGCCGGTATCACGACCAGCGTCAGAATTGTCGATGACATCATTCCGCCGATCATCGGCACAGCGATGCGTTGCATGATCTCCGAACCGGCCCCTGTACTCCAAAGGATGGGGAACAAACCTGCCATGATGGCGATGACCGTCATTATCTTCGGACGAACACGATCGACTGCACCGCGCATGATCGCTTGACGCAAGTCTGCTTGAGTAAACTCCCTAAAAGCGGAACTACATTCAGCCTTCACTTCCGACACCGCCTGTTGGAGATAGATCAGCATGATTACACCGGTCTCGGCCGCTACTCCCGCCAAGGCAATGAATCCGACGGCGACAGCAACAGATGTATTGAATTCCATCCACCACATCAGCCAGACGCCGCCCACGAGTGCGAAGGGTAGCGAAAGCATGACGATGAGCGTCTCGGGAAGTGCCCGGAAGTTCATGTAGAGCAGCATAAAAATGACGAGCAGGGTCGCCGGCACGACGATCTTGAGGCGAGCCTCGGCGCGCTGGAGATATTCGAATTGTCCGCTCCAAGTGACATGAGTACTGGGGGGCAGTCTCACCTCATTTGCCACCACGCGCTGAGCATCCGCTACGTAACCGCCGAGATCGCGCCCGACGATATCGACAAAGATATAGACCGCGAGCTGGCCGTTCTCCGTCCGGATCGAAGTCGCTCCGCGTGTCAGCTCGACTTTGGCGACCTCGCCGAGCGGCAGGGTGCCGCCGGAGGGGAGCGGGATCTGCACTTCATGGGCGATCGATTGTGGGTCGCTTCTGAAGTCCCTTGGATAGCGGATTGCAACCCCGTATCGCTCACGACCTTCAACCGTCGTCGTCAGGATTTCGGCGCCCAGCGCCATCGAAATCACGTCCTGCACGTCGCGGATCGACAGTCCGTATCGGCCGAGTACCATACGGTCTGGTGTGATTTCGAGATAGTAGCCCCCAATGACCCGCTCGGCATATGCGCTGGAAGTCCCGGGGACAGATCGAAGTACACGCTCGATCTCGCGGGCCGCCGATTCCATTTGTGCGAGATCGGTCCCAAAAACCTTGACGCCGACGGGTGTGCGAATTCCGGTCGCGAGCATGTCGATGCGGGCGCGGATCGGCATCGTCCATGCATTCGAAACCCCTGGAAACTGGAGTGCCTGATCCATCTCGGACTTGAGGCTGGCGATGGTAACGCCCGGACGCCATTCGCTCTTTGGTTTGAGGTTGACGATGGTCTCGAACATCTCGATGGGTGCCGGGTCGGTCGCCGTGAGCGCACGTCCGGCCTTGCCGTAAACCGACGCGACCTCCGGGAAGGTCTTGATTATCCTGTCCTGCACCTGCAGCAGCTCGGCCGCCTTCGTTACCGACAGACCCGGTAATGTCGTCGGCATGTACATCAGGGTGCCTTCGTCAAGATCCGGCATGAACTCGGATCCAAGCTGCCTTGCAGGCCAGATGGTAACTCCAAGGACGGCAATCGCGACAAGAATGGTGAGCGTTCGGGCTTTCAGAACGCCGCGGATGATCGGTCGATATATCCAGATCAGGAATCGGTTCATCGGATTTCGTTGCTCGGGAACGATACGCCCCCGAACAAAGATCACCATGAGGGCCGGTACCAGGGTTACCGACAGGATTGCAGCTCCGGCCATTGCGAACGTCTTGGTAAAGGCAAGCGGGCCGAAAAGACGACCTTCCTGGGCTTCCAGCGTAAAGATGGGAAGGAAGGAGACGGTAATCACGAGCAGGCTGAAAAACAGCGCAGGACCGACCTCGCTCGCCGCTGCGATCAGGACCTCGACGCGGGGTTTGTCCGGAGGCGATCGCTCGAGATGCTTGTGCGCATTCTCGATCATCACGATCGCGGCATCAATCATCGCGCCGACGGCAATTGCGATGCCGCCAAGGCTCATGATGTTCGAGCCAAGCCCGATGGCCTTCATCGCCGCAAAAGCCATCAGGATGCCAACGGGGAGCATGAGGATGGCAACGAGCGCACTGCGCAAGTGCAGAAGGAATACGACGCAGACAATTGCGACGATAATGCTTTCCTCGATCAACGTGACCTTCAAGTTTTGAATCGCACGGTCGATCAGCTCGGATCGGTCGTAAACAGCAACGATCTCGGTTCCGGACGGGAGGCTGGTCGATATCTCGGCGAGCCGCTCTTTGACATTCCGGATCACGGTCAGGGCATTGGAGCTGAGCCGCTGGAGGACGATGCCGCTCGCGACTTCGCCCTCGCCATTCAGCTCGGCAATGCCGCGGCGTTCGTCCGGGACGATCTCAACCCTTGCGATATCGCCGATCCGAAGCGCCACACCGCGGTCAGATCTGAGAGTGATATTTTCTATATCTGCAATACTCTTGAGGTATCCGCGGCCCCTTACCATGAATTCGAACTCGGACATCTCGATCGTACGTCCGCCCACATCCGAGTTGCTCGCCTTCACGGCATCCCGCAGCCGACTGAGCGGAATGCCCTGTGCGCGTAGGCGACTGGGATCTACGACGATCGAATACTGTTTGACGAAGCCGCCGACACTGGCGATCTCGGCGACGCCCTCGGCTTTCGACGCTGCATAGCGAATTACCCAATCCTGCAAGGATCGGAGTTCGGCAAGCGTCGCTTCCCTGGCGACGACGGCGTACTGATAGACCCAACCGACACCAGTCGCGTCGGGTCCCAGACTTGGCGTGATGCCCGCCGGAAGGCGCCGGGCGGCTGCGTTCAGATACTCGAGCACGCGGCTGCGCGCCCAATAGGCATCCGTCCCATCCTCGAAGATGACGTAGACGAACGACACGCCGAAGAAGGAGAAGCCGCGCACCACCTTGGAACGCGGTACGGTCAGCATTGAAGTTGTCAATGGGTAGGTGACTTGGTCTTCGACGACCTGCGGTGCCTGGCCGGGGTACTCGGTGTAGACGATGACCTGAACGTCCGACAGATCAGGGATCGCGTCGAGAGGAAGCGTGCGAAGCGCATAGATGCCGCTTGCAACGGCGAGGAGCGTTCCGAACAGGATCAGGACAAGATTGCTGGCTGACCAGCGGATGAGGCGCGCAATCATGGCCGTGGCTCCGGCGACGTGAGGCTGCGCAACGCTGCTTTCAGATTGCTTTCGGCGTCGATCAGGAAGTTCGCCGCGACGACGGCCTTTTCTCCAACGGCAATCCCGTCCCGGATCTCGGTGTAACCTTCGCCACGCGTGCCGATCTTGACGGCGCGTGGCTCAAACCGCCCGCCGCCTTTGTCGATGATGACGATCTGCCGGTTACCCGAATCGATCATGGCGCTGTCGGGCACCGCGACGACCGGATCGGGCGTACCGGTGCCGACCTCTACATCGACATACATGTTCGGGAGCAGGAAGCCCGATGGGTTTGGAATTTCGATCCGCACCTTTCCCGTCCGGGCTATCTCGCCGATCTGAGGGTAGATCACCGAAATTCGGCCCTCGACCGGATCTACTCCTCGATGCCGGAATCGAATGCGCGCAGTTGCACCCACGCGAACTGCCGCGAGGTCGTATTCCGGTATATCGGCGACAACCCAGACGGTCGAAATGTCCGCGATCCGGAACAGAGGATCGCCCGCCGCGACTTTCATCCCACTGGCGATGTTGCGCTCGAGTACGACACCGTCGCGAGGTGATTTCCACGCTATCGAGAGTGGCGGCTTTAGGGTACGCTCGATCTCGGCGATCGCGTCTGGCATTACGCCAAGATTCTCCAGGCGTTGCCGAGCGCCGCCGGAACCAGCTCCGGGACCTGAATTTCTGAGTTCGGTCAGGAACTGCGCACCGGCGACGGCGATTTCAGGAGAGTAAATCCTGAAAAGACTTTGCCCCTTCGTGACGCGATCACCTGTCGTGACGCTGGCGACCTCTTCAACAAAAGAGTCGCTTCGTGTCGCGACGACTGAGATCCGCCGCTCGTCCAACTGCACCGTCCCTGGTGCGCGGACAACCCTGACGATCGCCCGGCGTACGACTTCCTCGGAGCGCACACCGGTTCGCTGAAGCCTACCAAGCGAGATCTTTACGGCCGGTCCATCATTCTCGTCGTCGTAGACGGGGATGTATTCCATCCCCATCGAATCCTTCTTCGGCTTCGGCGAGGTGTCGGCTAGTCCCATCGGGTTCCGGTAGTAGAGGATGCGTCTGGGGGCTGCACTTTCTTGGATATCTGCAGAGACCGACGACTTGTCTTCGAAGCCGACGTCCTCATCCGCATGGACGGGGCGGAAAGGTCGTCCATCGTCGGTCTGTTTGGGTGTCGCCGAATAAACGGGCTTGCCGTCCGGATCGACATAGTAGATGACCGGATCGAGGCTGGATGACGCACCTGCGGCGGAGGACGCCCCATTGGTGGTGTTCTCCGTTGAGCTATCCTGCCGTCCGATCCAGTAGCCTCCAGCGCCGGACATCGATACGACGCCTAGAGCAAGGCATGTCATGGCTAACCGGTTCATTTTACGGCCTTTAGAAGAAGTTTGTTATCGAGCGTGCCCGTCTCGCCTTGAATCTTCGCCGCTAGCGACAGTTGCCAACCGCCGACCATCGTCAGGGCGGTTCTGAACCGATAGATGCCAGGTTCGTTGGACGGCAACGCTTCGATCGGCGAGTTCATGGTAGGCATGCCGTCTGGCGCCATGTCGATGCGAGTCGCGAAAATGACCGCACCTGGCACGGCTTTTCCGGTTCGCTTGTCGATCAGCCGGACCGCTACCTCGGCGTTGCTGCCTTGCTTGATGGTTGTCTGAATCAGGCGAAACTCGTAGTCGCCGATTTCGGCACTTGCCGGCACAACTGAAACGACCGACAGGGCGCATGCGAGCGCCGCCGCAGTGGCGCGGTTGGAGAAGAGCGTTGACATGATTTTGCGATCCCAGGTTCGAGGCACATCGGTTCGCCGAACAAAAAGTTCGACGGCGCGCGGCATAGGTCCACGCACTCTCGATCACCGGTTGGCTTGCCGGTAATCCCGGCCGACGCGCAAGCGCCGGCGATGCCCTAGGTTCGCGGAGGTCGCGCCGGCGGCTTCATGCCGATTGGTCTGTCCAGAAAATCGCTGCTTGGCTTGTCGAGACTTCGGGCCATCAGAAATTCGAAGCTCGCCGGAGATTTGAACGGCAATCCGGAAACAAAATTTGGCGTGCAGGCCACCAATAGCTGGCAAGCCTTTTCGCAATCCGGGGTAACAGGCTGCCCATTTGGGCAACAGGGCATGCCATCCGACATCTCGCCCATGATGGTGGACGGCGCTGTCACAAGGCTCGTCGCTTCGTTAAATGGGCCGAACACGATAGCGAGGGTTGCAATTGCGACAACCAACCAGCGATGCGCTGCCGAGCATTTCATCTCGGTACTATCTCACAGCAGGCAGCATTGGAGAAGTTCTCTATACGTCTGTCGCTGGTACAATTCGTTACGTTACGAAATCAGCCTGATACACGAGGGGTATATCGTCAGATGACGTCACCAAGGCAATTCGAAGGCTCAGCGCAGCATCACGCGAAAATCTAGATGGGAAGAAATCCGATGGGCCACAATGAGATGTCTATGCCTGGTGATATGGTGCTGATGTGGATTTTCGGGCTGCTAGTCCTCGTGGTTCTTGTGCTTGCAGCACTAGCTCTCATTAAATACCTGCGCACCTGATCGCGTTCTGGCCGTCGGGTCCACGGGGAATGAATTAGCCCCTTGACCTTCCCACGAGGGAAGGGTGCACGAAGTCTCCCAGAAGGGAGAATTCCATGACTGCGGCTATCGCTACCAAGTTGCCTGAGGCCGAACTCGCTCTGACCGTTCCGATCGAAGGCATGACCTGCGCATCTTGCGTTTCGCACGTCGAGAATGCACTTGCGGCCACGCCTGGCATCAGATCTGTCTCCGTCAATCTCGCGAGTGAAAAGGCAAGTATGTCACTCGCCGACTCCGGCGCAATCGCGGAAATTCCGGGTGCTGTCGAAAAGGCCGGCTATGCAATTCCGATGATCGGAGTTGAGTATTCGGTATCCGGAATGACATGCGCATCGTGCGTTAGTCACGTTGAAAAGGCTATCAGGGCAGTACCAGGCGTGGCAGATGTCGCAGTCAATCTGGCGACCGAGCGGGCGACGGCGAAACTTTATGCAGGTCTGGTACCGGTCGGCGCCATCGAGCGAGCCGTTGAAAAGGCTGGCTATGACGCCAAGATCTTGACGGACTCGGTTGGCCAGAAGCAAACGACGGACGCAAAGTCCGAAGAGATCGGTCGCCTGCGGCAGTCGCTTCTCTTCGCGGCAGCACTGACATTTCCGATCTTTGCAATCGAAATGGGTGGACATGCGATCCCGGAGGTTCACTCGTGGGTCGAGCTTGCTGTCGGGCACAAGTACCTCAAGTATGTCTTCTTCGTGCTGGCGACACTCGTGATGTTCGGACCCGGCATCCGCTTTCATCGGATAGGTCTGCCGAAACTGCTGCGGGGCGTGCCGGACATGAACTCGCTGGTCTCTGTTGGGACGCTCAGTGCCTATGGCTACTCTCTAGTCTCGACCTTTGCGGCCAGTATTCTGCCGGCTGGAACAGCTCATCTCTATTACGAAGCCGCGACTGTCATCGTGACGCTGATCCTGCTGGGTCGCTGGCTGGAGGCGATCAGCCGCGGTCGAACCAGTCAGGCGATCAAGCGGCTGGTCGGGCTGCAGGCAAAGACCGCACGCGTATTGCGCCAGGGGGCTGTTATCGAGATCCCGCTTGAGCAGGTCAAGCTGGGAGATCGCATTCAGGTCAAGCCAGGAGACCGAATCCCTGTCGATGGCACGCTCGTTGATGGCGAGTCTTATGTCGACGAGTCGATGATCTCAGGCGAGTCCGTGCCTGTATTTAAGGCGACGGGTGCCAGCGTGGTTGGCGGAACGATCAACACGACCGGCAGCTTCGTGTTCGAGGCAACGCGGATTGGAGCCGACACACTGCTCGCCCAGATCATCAAGATGGTCGAGAGCGCACAGGGTGCAAAGCTTCCGATCCAGGCACTGGTCGACAAGGTGACGGCATGGTTCGTCCCGGCCGTGTTTGCAGCGGCAGGGCTGACCTTCGCTGTCTGGTGGATATGGGGACCCGATCCCGCGCTGACGTTCGGACTCGTCAACGCGGTTGCCGTCCTGATCATCGCGTGTCCGTGTGCAATGGGCCTCGCCACGCCGACCTCAATCATGGTGGGAACGGGCAGGGCAGCGGAGCTCGGCGTGCTGTTCCGCCGCGGCGATGCGCTGCAGGCACTTCGGGACGTAAAGACTGTCGCCTTCGACAAGACAGGCACGTTGACCAAAGGGAAGCCAGAGCTGACGGACATGGTCCTGGCGGGAGGCTTCACGCGTTTGGACGTGCTTGCGCGAATCGCCTCGGTCGAAGTTTTGTCCGAGCATCCAGTTGCCGCAGCGATCGTTGCCGCAGCCAGAGCCGAGGGTCTGGTGCCAAGCGCTGTCGATGGGTTCAATGCGGTGCCGGGCTTCGGGGTTGGCGGATTCGTTGACGGCAAGCGAATCGATGTCGGTGCAGACCGGCATATGATCAAGCTTGGCGTCGATATCGCCGGGTTTGAAAATGCTGTCGTGGTACTTGCCGCGGCAGGCAAGACGCCACTTTATGCTGCAATCGACGGCAAGGCGGCAGCCCTCATTGCAGTCGCAGACCCTATACGTCCGACAACTGCTGCTGCCATTGCCGCCATGCATCGGCTCGGTCTCAAGATCGCGATGATCACTGGAGACAACAAGGTCACGGCACAGGCTGTTGCTCGGCAACTTGGCATCGATACAGTGGTGGCCGAGGTCCTTCCGGCGGGCAAGCTTGAAGAAATTCGGAAACTGCGCGCGTCGGACGGCGCTATCGCTTTCGTCGGAGATGGCATCAACGATGCTCCGGCGCTCGCCGAGGCCGACATCGGCATCGCGGTCGGGACGGGAACGGATGTGGCGATCGAAAGTGCGGAAGTCGTTCTCGTCTCGGGCGATCTGACGATTGTCACAACAGCGCTGGCGATCTCGCGCGCAACGATGCGCAACATCGAGCAGAACCTGTTCTGGGCCTTTGCCTACAACGCAGCACTCGTGCCCGTTGCCGCCGGCGTTCTCTACCCATTCACCGGCACCCTCCTGTCGCCCATGCTGGCAGCGGGTGCGATGGCGATGTCGAGTGTCTTTGTGCTTTCGAACGCGCTACGCCTGCGCCGATTCACGCCGGCGTAGCGAAGATTGAAGGGAGGCGATCATGAATATCGGCGAAATCGCGGTGGCCGCTGGCGTATCGGCGAAGATGATTCGCTACTACGAGTCGATCGACCTGATCAAGGCACCTGTCCGAACCGAAGGTGGCTATCGGGTATATATGCCGGACGATGTTCATACGCTCCGTTTCATCGGGCGGGCACGTGACCTTGGCTTTTCGATTGAGGAAATATCGAGCTTGCTCGCTCTTTGGCACGATCGCAGTAGGGCGAGTTCCGACGTCAAACGGATTGCCGTTGAGAAGTTGGCGACGCTGGAGGCGAAGATCCTGGAGCTTAACGCGATGGCAGCAACGCTCAGGCATCTTGCAGAAAACTGTCACGGCGACCATCGGCCCGATTGCCCCATCCTGAGTGATCTCGCGGAGCCAAAGGTTGCTTCGACGCCCGGGGGCCGTGCCGGCAATCTTGCAAACCTCAAAGGGTTCGGGGGACGCCGGACCGCAAAAGCCGATTGCGGTCATGAGGCCTGCCGGGACACCGCGCCCAAAAAGCGGGCATCCGTATCCGGAAAATTTCGTTGACCTTCCAACGTTGGCAACTTGCATCGTGATTGCCTTGCTCGAACCTGCGTGAGCGAGGTCTGAACCTCCCAAGGAGAAGTCGTATGGCTACGGTACTGAAAGTCGAAAAGATGCACTGCCAGAGCTGCGCCAAGCGCGTGACCAACGCCATCATGGGCGTGGCGCCCCATTCGAAGATCGACATCGACATCGAGGGCCGGCGCGTCACGATCGACGGCGTCGGCAATCTCGCGGAGGTCACCAAGGCTCTCGAGGACGCAGGCTACCCGGCCCAGAACGCCTGAGCGCGAGCGGACGGAACAGGGACCGTCCGCTGGGCCTTACCGTCAAACAAACTCATTCAAGAGAGGGTAAGCATGTCCGGAAGCCTCAAGATTCTGACTATCTCCGCCGCCTTCGCATTGGCGTCGCCGGTCGCGGCTCTCGCCGCGCAGGGCGACACCGTGAACGCGATAAAAGCGCGCGGCGAACTTAACTGCGGTGTATCAACCGGTGTTTCGACGGGCATGTCGACGCTGGACAACGCCGGAAACTGGCGGGGAATGGAAGTCGAGTTCTGCCGCGGAGTCGCCGCAGCAATTCTCGGCGATCCGGCAAAGGTGAAATTCGTACCTCTCGAGTTCCGTGCGGCCTTCACCACGCTTCAGTCGGGTGCGGCCGATCTTCTGGCTCGAACGGCAACTTGGAGCTACTCGCGGGACTCCTCGCTCAATCTCGACTGGGCGGGCGTCTACATGTACGACGGCCAGGGGTTCATGGTCGCCAAGAAGCTTGGGGCCAAGAGCGGAAAAGACCTCAACGGCGCGTCGGTTTGCGTGTCCGCCGGCACGACGTCGGAGCTCAACCTTGCGGATTATTACCGGGCGAACCGAATGACCTACACGGCCATTACGGGTGCGACACGCGAACAGAACCAGCAGAATCTCGAATCGGGACGCTGCGACGTCTATTCGAACGAGCGTGGCGGGCTTGCCGCAAGCCGGACAGCGATGAAGAACCCCGACGACTGGGAGATACTCCCTGACGTCTTCTCGAAGGAACCGCTGGGACCGACAGTCCGGCAGGACGATCCCCGCTTCAAGGACATCGTTTCCTGGGTGCTCAACGTGATCATTACGGCCGAAGAGTTCGGCATCACGCAGGCCAATGTCGTCGAGATGAGCCAGAATTCCACCAATCCTGAAGTTCAGCGTTTGCTTGGCAAGACGGGCGAGTTTGGCAAGATGCTTGATCTGCCGCAGGATTGGGCGGTCAAGGTGATCCGGACAACCGGCAACTATGGCGAGCTCTACGAGCGTAACCTTGGTAGTGGCAGTCCGATCAAACTGGCACGCGGATTGAACAGCCTTTGGAGCAATGGCGGCCTTCTCTACAGCCCGCCTTTCCGCTGATCGCCGGTGCGGCCATGCGGGATAGCGATGTCCCGCATGGCGTTCCCGGTAATTGATCACGATGCATGACGCTCGAACCCAGGGACTTGTGGATCTGACCGCAGACACGGCATCAATGGCCCGCGCGCCGACGACCCGCCAGTTTCGGCGTTTCGCCTATCAAGCCATGTTCGTTCTCGTCGCCGGCGTTCTCGGCTGGGTCGCTTGGGAGAATGTCCAGGCCAATATGGCAGTAAGGAACCTCAGCCTCGGCTTTGGATTTCTCAGTCAGGAAGCCGGCTTCGGCGTCCCATTCAGTATTCTCCCCTACAACGAGACCGACAGCTACGGCTGGGTCTTTGTTGTCGGCGTTGCAAACACGATGCTTGTCGCCCTTCTCGGAATCGTCGCGGCGACGGTTCTCGGGTTTACGATCGGTATCGCGCGGCTTTCCCCGAACTGGGCGGTCACGAATGCCGCCCTCGTCTATATCGAAGCAGTCCGGAACCTCCCGCTGCTGCTGCATGTCCTGATCTGGTACAATGTGGTCATCCGCGGTCTTCCGCCGGCCCGGCAGGCGATTTCGGTCGGCGATGTCGCATTCCTGAGTAACCGCGGCATTTTCCTGCCCTGGCTGACGACCGGTCTCGGGGCATGGACACTCTGCGGAATCGGGATTGTTGCCATCATCGGCCTTGGCTTCATTTTGAGCCGTAGTCGACGCCGTCGGGAGGCGACCGGAGAGGCGCTTCCGACTGTCCGCCTCGCCGCACTCTGGATCGTTGCGGTTGTCGCCGGCGTCTTTCTCACCACGCATGCGACGATCCATTTCGAGGTGCCGGCACTGCGGGGCTTCAACTTCGCCGGAGGTATTGCCCTGTCGCCGGAGCTTGCCGCTCTGGTGATCGCGCTTGCGATCTATAACGCATCATTCATAGCGGAGCTGGTACGCGGCGCCATCGAAGCGGTCGATCGGGGTCAACGCGAGGCTGCGCTGTCGCTCGGACTCGATCGGATGAAGACACTTCGCCTCGTCGTCATCCCACAGGCTGTCCGGCTGCTCGTCCCGCCATTGACCAACCAGTATCTTCATCTGCTCAAGGCATCGTCGCTTGCGACGGTCATCGGATATCCAGATATCGTGAACATCTTCGTCGGTACGACCTTAAACCAGACCGGGCGTGCGATCGAGATCATGGGGCTGACGATGGCTGTATTCCTCGTTCTCAGCCTTGGCATCACGGGACTCAGCAACCTCTTTAACCGCCATATGCGGATCGTCGGGCGATGACAAACGCCGTCGCCTGGGCCCGACGAAACCTCTTCGCGCGACCTGTCGATGTCGTGCTGACGGCCGTCGTTGCGGCAGCGATTCTCGGAATCGCATACGCGATACTCGATTGGGCCGTCTTATCGGCAACTTGGTCGGGGAACAGCCGCGCCGACTGCAGTCCGGAAGGGGCCTGTTGGGCCTTCGTCGTGGCCCGTGCTGGACAGTTCACCTACGGATTCTACCCGCCGGATGAGCGATGGCGGGTCGATGTCGCCTTCTTGCTATTGGCGGTCGGCATCGCCGTGCTTGTCGTACCCCGTCTGCCGGGCAAGCGGTTGGCCGGCATTCTCCTGCTCACGGCATTTCCAGTACTTGCGGTCCTCTTGCTGAAGGGCGGAGCTTTCGGCCTGTCGAACGTGCCGACGGATCGGTGGGGCGGACTGTTCCTCACCTTGGTGCTCGGTGTTGCCGGTATCGTGCTTTCCTTTCCTATGGCGATCTTTCTGGCGCTTGGCCGGCATTCGGATCTGCTGGCGATCCGGATCGCCTGTACCTTCTACATCGAGATTTGCCGCGGCTTGCCTCTGATTGCTGTCCTTTTCATGGCGCGGATCCTGCTGCCCTATGCACTGCCGGTGGGCTCGGAACTGGATCCGCTTGGTCTGGCAGTAACCGGAATCGTCATGTTCGAAGCGGCGTATCTCGCCGAAGTGTTCCGTGGCGGCTTGCAGTCGCTGCCGAGGGGTCAGTATGAAGCCGCCGCGGCTATCGGGTTCGGCTACTGGCGGACGACGCTCTACGTCATCTTGCCGCAAGTCATGCGCAACGTAGTTCCTGGGTTGGTCAACAACTCGATCGCGCTTCTCAAGAATACGACGCTCGTCGTCGCTCTCGGACTGTTCGAAATCCTGAACATTGTCGCGGCCGGGGCGTCGGATCCCCAATGGCTTGGCTTGGCGGCCGAAGGCTATTTCGTGGCCGGCCTCGTATTCTGGAGCCTTTGTTTCGCGATGTCGCGCTACAGCCGCGGCGTCGAGCGAAGCCTATTGCGGGGACGGTAGAATGCAGGAGCCCGCCTCCGAGCCGATGATCGACATCCGCCGCCTCAACAAATGGTATGGGGCGTTACACGTCTTGCGGGACATCGATCTGAAAATCTCTGCGGGCGAACGGGTCGTCGTTTGCGGACCGTCCGGATCGGGGAAGTCGACACTCGTGCGCTGCATCAACGCGCTCGAGCGCTATCAGGGTGGACGAATCCTGATCGCCGGTCGCGAAACAAACCCCGATTGCGATAGCGTGCTGTCGCTCCGGCGGGATGTCGGCATGGTGTTCCAGTCGTTCAATCTGTTCCCGCACCTCACGGTGCTGCGGAATCTCACGCTCGGCCCAGAGAAACTTCTGGGGTTGGGTCGGGTCGAAGCGGAAGCTGCCGCCATGGCATTGCTCGAGAAAGTCAAGTTGACCGACCAATGCAGGAAGTATCCAGCCGAACTCTCCGGTGGACAGCAGCAGCGTGTGGCAATTGCCCGCGCGCTTGCGATGCGGCCCGGCGTGATGCTGTTCGACGAGCCGACATCCGCACTCGACCCGGAAATGGTCAAGGAAGTTCTCGACGTCATGATTGATCTTGCCGGAAGCGGGCTGACGATGGTGTGCGTGACCCATGAGATGGGTTTCGCAAAGGCTGTTGCCGACCGAGTGGTGTTCATGGCGGAAGGAACCATTCAGGAAGTCACGACGCCGGAGCGGTTCTTCTGCGGCGATTGCTGTGAGCGCGCCCGCCGATTCGTCGAACAGGTGCTCCACTGATGGAGAAGAAGCGTTCCGAACGCGACGGCATCGACACGATCGCGACCCATGCCGGACGGGATCCGCCCGCTCAGGCCGGGGCCGTCAACCCGCCGATCTTTCATGCATCGACGATACTCTACGAGACGATGGATGCGTACGATCGCCGTCGCGACCTGTTTTTCGATGGAGTGGGATATGGCCTCTACAATACTCCGTCGACTATAGCGCTGGCGCGCGCAGTTGCAGCGCTCGAGAATGCCGAGCACTGCGTCATCGTAAGCTCCGGGACCGCAGCCATCGCGACGGCGCTTTCGGCGTTCGTAGGGCACGGGGCTCATGTGTTGATCCCGGATAATGTCTACGGCGCGACGCGCACGTTCTGCGACGAAGTTCTCGGGCGCTTCGGCGTCTCCACGACCAGCTATGACCCCGAGATCGGTGCCGGAATATCAGATCTGATTCGGGAAGAAACAACGATTGTCTTTCTCGAATCGCCCGGATCGCTGACATTCGAGGTACAGGATGTGCCAGCCATCGCCCGTGCCGCCCGCGCCAAGGGTGCCGTCAGCGTGCTCGACGGAACTTGGGCATCGCCGGTTTTCATGCAAGCTCTGGATCTCGGCGTCGACATCGCGCTGCAATCGGGGACCAAGTATCTATCGGGACATTCAGATGTGATGTTTGGAACACTTTCGACACGGAACGAGGGAGTGTTCCGGCGTCTCAAGGAGACGGCTGGGCGCTTCGGAAATCGACTGGGCGGCGAGGACTGTTATCTCGCCCTACGAGGCCTGCGCACCCTGCCTGTCCGGATGAAGGCCCATCAAGCCGCCGGCCTTGAACTCGCGCGTCGGGTGGCGGGGCACCCGGCGGTTCGCCGTGTCTTGCATCCCGGTCTCGAGGGTGCTGCCGGCCACCAGTTTTGGAAGCGCGACTTCTCGGGAGCATCAGGGCTGTTCGGCGCTGTTTTGCAAACGAAGGATCGTGCCCGCGTCGCGATCGCCCTCGAGTCGAGCCGACTGTTCAAGATGGGTTCGAGCTGGGGCGGCTTTGAAAGCCTGATCGTTCCAGCTTATCCTGCCATGCAGCGCAAGACGACGCGCTGGGATACCGAGGGGTTTGTCGTACGGATTCACGCAGGCCTCGAGACGATCGAGGACCTATGGTCAGATCTGGATGATGTTCTGGGCAGGACCATGGGATAGACGGCTCGCTCACGAGCAGGAGTTAGAACAAATTGCCATGACGTCCGACTCTTCAAGCGAGACAGATTTCGTCTCCGGACTGCCGCTCGCACTGACGATGGGCGAGCCCGGCGGCGTCGGGCCGGAACTGGCGCTCGATGCTTGGCTACGCTTGAAAGAGTCCGGCCCAACATTCGTCCTTTTCGCAGATCCGGATCTGACGGCGACGGTCGCCCGATATCTCGGGCGTGACGTCCCGGTTGCCGTAGTCGGAAGCGCGGCGGAAGCCGCAAGTCAATTTCGGAGGGTATTGCCGGTCATCCCGGTCAAGCTGGCCAAGCCCGTTGAACCCGGAAGGCCGGATCCAGCCAATGCATCTGCGGTCATCCAATCAATCGAACTTGCGGTCGTCGCGGCAAGGCGCGGCGAGGTCGGGGCTGTCGTTACGAATCCGATTCAGAAGGCCGCCCTTTACGCGGCTGGCTTCCGGTACCCCGGACATACAGAATTCCTTGGCGAGATCGCCGGTACCGGGATTGTTCCGGTGATGATGCTTGCGGGTCCGGATCTTCGGGTCGTGCCAGTGACGATCCATGTATCGCTTCGCGATGCGCTTGCCGCTTTGAATACGGATGCCATTGTCGAAACGGCGCAGACCGTCGCCAGTGCGCTAAGGCGGGACTTCGGGATCGATGCTCCCCGGATCGCGGTCGCCGGCGTGAACCCGCATGCCGGCGAAGGCGGTGCCATGGGCGACGACGACATCCGGATTGTCGCTCCGGCTGTTGAGCGGCTCCGGAAAGCAGGCGTTTCGGTCGCTGGGCCGATGTCGCCGGACACGATGTTCACGGCACGCGCACGGCAGACATATGACGTTGCGATCTGCATGTACCACGATCAGGCGCTAATCCCGATCAAGACGCTCGATGTCGACGGCGGCGTCAACGTCACGCTCGGCCTTTCCATCGTGCGAACCTCGCCGGATCATGGAACGGCACTGGATATCGCCGGCAAGGGTCTTGCCGATGTCGGCAGCCTTGTCGCGGCAATCCGGATGGCGGATATGATCATGCGCAATAGATCGAAGGAACGGCAAGTTACCCAGGTTCGGCGTTAAATTTGAACACGTCACCACGATCCGCAACGCACGTGGCGGAACCCATCCGGATCCGGTTTCCGCCGCAAGCTCGTTCTGGCAGCCGGGGCCGATGGGATCACGGCGAATCTTCGCGAAGATCGCCGCCATATCCGCGACGACGAAACGCGCTGCCTGCATTACAAGATGGCGGCGACAGCCGAGATGGCATAGATCGCGCTGGAACTCCGGCCGCATGCCTGCCGCATTGTGCCTGAGCGGCGCGGCGAGATCACGACGGAGGGCGGACTCGACGTTGCCGACAATGAGGAGGCTCCGACCGGATACATCGACAGGCTCGCGGATGCTGGCATCCGGGTTTCCTTGTTTATCGACCCGACCGGCGCCAACTCGATGGCGCGAAGCGGGTCGCCGCACCCTTCGTGGAGCTTCACACCGGCGCCTATGCGCATTCAAGGGGACAAGTGGCGATGCACGGGCTACAGCGTGTGGCGACTGCGGCTTTGCATGCATCCGATATCGGCCTCGAGTGCCATGCTGGCCACGGACTCGATTTTGACAATGTCGGCCGCGTCGCCGCAATCCCGCAGCTTGTCGAACTCGACATCGGCTATTTTGGTGTCGGCGAAGGCATATTCGGCGTACTGACCGGCACGGTCAGGACGATGCGCCCTCTGATGGACCGATCCCGGTCTGCCGGAACGCGATCGGCCGGCAACGCCGCTCGGCGACCGCTCGTAACGAATTGTATCCAGTATAGGGATTTTGGCGACACCCAGCTAATCTTCAACAAGTCAAACTACGCCGAGAATCATGACCGGCTCCAGCCATATCCTGGTCGTTGACGACGACACCGAGATACGCGAACTGCTCAAGCGGTTCCTGTCGAAGAACGGGTTCCGCGTCAGCGTCGTCGCCGACGGCCCCCGTATGCGTGCCGTCTTGGCGGAGACGAAGGTAGATATCGTGGTCCTCGACGTGATGCTGCCGGGTGAGGACGGTCTGTCGCTCTGTCGGCGGATCCGGTCCGAGTCCGGCATTCCGATCATCATGCTCACGGCGATGGGCGATGATACCGATCGAATTGTCGGACTTGAGATGGGTGCGGACGATTATCTTGCCAAGCCGTTCAATCCGAGGGAATTGCTTGCCCGCATCAAGGCGATCCTGCGACGTAGCGGCCAAAGCGCTGTTCCGGGCGGCCTCAGCCGTCTGGAGTTCGAGGGCTGGAAGCTGGATCTTGCCAAACGCGAATTGACGGCACCAGACGGACGTCTTGTCGACCTGACGGGCGGCGAGTTCGATCTGCTCGTCGCTTTTGTCGAGCATCCGCAGCGCACGTTGTCGCGCGACCAGCTTCTCGACCTGACACGTGGCAGGGCAAGCTCGCCGTTCGACCGCAGCATCGACATTCAGGTCAGTCGGCTGCGACAGAAAATCGAGGAGGACGCCAAAGAGCCGAAGCTGATCAAGACAGTCCGCAGTGTCGGATACATATTCTCGGCTCGGGTGGGTGTGCCTTGAAAGTCGCGCGGCCTCGACTGCTTTCCAGTCTCGTCGCGCGTGCGATTGCGGTGCTGATTCTGGCCGTCTTCGTCTCGCACGGCCTGAGCATGGGACTCTATCACGTCGAGCTCACGGACCGATTGGCAGCGAGCCAAGAAACCCAGCTCGGCGAGAAACTTGCGGCGATCAAAGACCTTGTCGAATCGGCGCCTGAAAGCGCTCGCGAGACGATCGTCCATGCGATCGGTGGCTCGTCAATCGAGGCCCATTGGGATCGGCAAAGCGCCATCGCTGCTGTCGATAGTGGGGATTCCCGCTTTCGGGAGGCAGCCGCGCGTCTGGTCGAGCGGATTCCGGGCGCGCGACTGGATGATCTGCGACTGTCACACGGTTCGGACACCGGCTCAGCGTTCGAGCCGAATTTCCTGTTGGTTTCACTGCGTATCTCGGACGGCACCTGGGTCAATGCCAGTGTCAGTAAAAGTCATGTACCTGAAGGCGGACTGACAAGTGCCATCGTCTCGACGGTTCTGATGGCTCTCGCTGTCGTTCCGCTCGCCGTATGGCTGTTGCGGATCGCCATCCGTCCGCTGCGCGTTTTCTCCAAGGCTGCCGAGCGCCTGGGAAACGATATGAATGCGCCACCACTGCCCGAGCGAGGACCCGCCGAGGTCGTGCAGACGGCGCGCGCATTCAACGAGATGCAGCGGCGGATCCGCAAACTGCTCGGCGACCGGACGGCCATGTTGGCGGCCGTATCCCACGATCTCAGAACACCGATCACGCGGCTGCGCCTGCGCGCGGAACTTCTCGACGATACCGAGCAGCAACAGAAGATCGTCTCGGATATCGTCGAGATGGAGGAGATGGTCAACTCGACGCTTTCGTTCTTCCGCGACGATGCGATCGCTGAAGTCCGGCGGCCTTTAGATCTCAGCTCACTTGTTCGGACGATTGTCGACGATTCGACGGATCTTGGCCACGACGCCAAACTCGAGCGCTGTGATCCTTGTGTCGTCAACGGCCGCCCGATCGCGCTCAAGCGCGCCCTCGTCAATCTGGTCGAGAATGCAGTCAAGTACGGCGATCGTGCGAGGATACGGCTTGTCGGTGAAGGGCATGATGCGATTCTGACGATCGAGGACGACGGTCCAGGTATCCCGGAGGCCCGCAAGGACGACGTGTTCGAGCCTTTTGTCCGCCTCGAAACCTCGCGCAGCAGGCAAACAGGCGGTGTCGGTCTCGGGCTCGCGCTCGTCCGTTCGGTGATCCGTGCACACGATGGGTCGGTCGGGATCGAGAACGTGCCGGATCAAGGGCTACGTGTCATCGTGACGCTACCAAAACTCCCGACAAGCCCATGATTCAGAAATCGAGTGTCGCTGTAACTTCGGTTGTTGCAGCGATCGTCGGCGCTGGTGCCGTCATCTGGTTCGTGAACCGGTCGGCGGTGCCTGACGAATATCCTGCCGTGATCGCGACAGGTGCCAGGATCTATGCCGAATCATGTGCGGCCTGCCACGGCGCGCGTCTCGAAGGGCAGCCAGACTGGCGCAGCCGCAATGCCGCGGGCCGACTGCCTGCGCCTCCGCACGATGCTTCGGGCCATACATGGCATCATCCAATGAAAGTCCTGTTCGAAATAACGAAGTACGGAGTCGGACGTTTCGCGGGCCCAGGTTACGTGTCCGACATGCCGGCATTCGAGGGGCGACTGTCGGATGACGAGATCCGCGCTGTCCTTGGATACATCCGTGCCCAGTGGCCCGAGGAGATCCGCAAGGTTCACGCTGAGATCGATCGAAAAAGTGGGTCGTAGGCGTCGTCGATACACTTCGTTACAAAATCGGCTGATGCACGAAACACCCCCGTTACAGCCAACAGTCAAACAAGGTCCAGTTCCGAGAGTAAGAAGGGATAGCCGTGTTTCATACCGGACCTGCATCCAAACCAACCGATTTCTGCACCAGAGTGCTTGTAGTCGGGCTTGCCGTCGCTGCTTTTGCCGGCATGTCGGCAGTCGCGACAGCCCAGACACAGGTCCCGGAAGCTCCGCGGGTGGCTCCGAGCATGCTGGCCCCACTTGTGGAGCGGCCTGCCGCCAGTACAACGCGTAACGGGTCAGTCTTCGTGGCGCCACCGGCGATCGAAAACGGAACGGAGACCGACTGGCGGAGTGCCAATGACGAAGCGGCACGTCTCGGTGGGCATATCGGTCAGCTTCGTGGCCGCCCGGCACAACCCCGTCCTTGAGCAGCGTGAAGCCAAATTCATGAACAAGACCAACCCATGGCCTTTTCGGTCACTTGCCCGATTTGCGACTGTCGCTCTCGCCGGTTCACTTGTGGCGGGGTGTGCGGGGGAGTTCGGCGGTTCTTCCGGCCCGACTACCGCGTCTGTAACGTCAGGTGGAAGTCGTGTCGCGTCGACTACAGAGGCGGGTTATGCCGATCTTGCCCCGGTCCGGCAGGCATTGAGCGGAATCCTGTCGCAGGAGATCGACGCTGACGCGGCCGTGCGGATCGCACTTCTTGCGAGTCCCTCGCTGCACCGCATCTACTTCGATCTGCGCTTGTCGGGCGGCGATATCGCGCGTGCGGCGACGGCCGCTGTCCCGCCGGCAGAGAGCGTCGAAGTGCTTTTCGCGACGTCCGTCATCGGAAGCCTTCGCCGTGCCACAACAGAGACCGACGCCCTGAAGTTCGAGCAGGCGAAGCTTGAAATGGCTGGTCAGGTCGTCCGGCTGGGTCTCGATGTTCGGCGAGCGCACGCCGCTGCCGTCGCGGCCCGGCAGGTCACGAAGTTGACCGACGATCTGAAGACGGCTTCTGAAGCTTCGGCGGAGCTCGGGCGGCGTATGGCACGGGTCGGCAACTGGCCGCGCCTGAATGAGTATCGAGAGAATGCGGCTCTGGGGACGGTCAGCATCCAGGCGGCCCGGGCCCGGCTCGGCGAGACGGCTGCGCGCGAGCGCCTCACGCGCCTTCTGGGGATTTGGGGCATCGATACCCAGTACCGGTTGCCGGAGGCGCTTGCGCCCCTGCCGACGCAGCTTGAACAAATTGCCGATCCCGAGACTGTCGCGGCGAGCGGTCGCTTCGATATCCGCGCGATGGTGTTCGATATCGCGGCGGAGACACGAGAGTTCGAACTTGACGGATATGAGACGGGTCAGTTGCGGGCAGGGACCGGCTTCTACGATCTGCCGCGTGCGCGCGCACTTGGCGCCGTTGCATCAACCGGCACGATTTCGGTTCCTGTATTCGACTTCCAGAATCAGGCCAGTCACGCCAAGTCATCGCGGTTCATGGCGCTCCTGACGCGCGCCTCGCAGGCTGCGATCTCCGCCAGGGCGGACGCCCGGGAGGCATACATGGCCCAACGCACCGCCTACGACATCGCACGCCACTACGAAGTTCATATGCTGCCACTGCAGGCACGGATCATGGACGAAAGCGTACAGCGCTATAACGGCATGTTGACTGGCGTCTTCGATCTGCTCGCCGACGCGCGCCAGAAAACCACTATCGAGATCGCTTCAGTCGAAGCTTTGCGCGACTATTGGATCTCGACCACGAATCTCGCCAACGCGTTGCTGGCCGGCGGATACTCGGGTGGAACGGCTGCATCTTCGTCGACGGCGGCACCGGAAGCCCCCGCAGCCGGCCATTGATAAAGTTTCGACACCCTCCGGATCGCCAACGGGAGTACCCGATGTTTTCGCGACGCAGTTTCCTCAGTGCATCAGCGGCCGGAATGGTCGGTGCGGGTATCGTCTCGAAGGCGAGCCTTGCGTCCATCCCTGAAGCCCAGAACCAATCCGGCGCGACGATGGTGGCGCCGGCGGCACCCGCTACAGGCCGGGCCTACAACCCGGTCGCGACACTGAACGGATGGACGCTGCCGTGGCGGATGCGCGACGGATGGAAAGAGTTCCATCTTGTTGCCGAACCTGTGACCCGGGAGGTCGCGCCCGGCATGGTGGCCAATCTTTGGGGCTATAACGGCCAGAGCCCTGGGCCCACGATCGAATGCGTCGAAGGCGACAAACTGCGGATATTCGTCACGAACAAGCTGCCGGAGCACACGACGGTCCATTGGCACGGGATTCTGCTTCCCTGCGGCATGGATGGGGTAGGGGGGCTGACGCAGCCGCATATCCCCGTCGGCAAGACCTTCGTCTACGAGATGGTCATGAAGAAGAGTGGGACCTTCATGTACCACCCGCACGCCGACGAGATGGTCCAGATGTCGATGGGCATGATGGGCTTCTTCGTCGTGCATCCACGCGATTCGCGTCTCCATGCCGTTGACCGGGATTTTGTCTTTTTGCTGAACGCGTTCGACATCGAGCCCGGCGCGAAAACCCCGAAAAACTCGACGATGCTCGACTTCAATCTCTGGGGCTGGAACAGCCGTGTCTTCCCGGCGATCGATCCGCTCGTCGTCCGCAAGGGCGACCGCGTGCGAATCCGGGTCGGCAACCTGACGATGACGAACCATCCGATTCATCTGCACGGGTACGACTTCGTCGTGACCGGCACGGATGGTGGATGGGTTCCTCCGACGGCGCGCTGGCCTGAAGTGAGCGCCGACATTCCCGTAGGTGCCATGCGGGCGATCGAGTTCACGGCCGACGAGCCCGGCGACTGGGCGATCCATTGCCACAAGTCGCACCATACGATGAACGCCATGGGCCACAATGTGCCGACGATGATCGGCGTCGATCATCGCGAGGTGGTCCACAAGATCATGAAGGTGGCGCCGGACTACATGGTCATGGGCGAGCGTGGGATGTCGGATATGCAGGAGATGGAAATGCCCATCCCCGAGAATACGCTCCCGATGATGACCGGTCGCGGCCCGTTCGGGCCGCTCGAAATGGGTGGGATGTTCTCTGTCGTCAAGGTGCGCGAAGGGCTCGCCCGCAACGACTACAAGGATCCGGGTTGGTACAAGCACCCGCCTGGCACTGTCGCCTATGAGTGGAAGGGTTGACTTCTCACTTACCCCCCGTCTTCCAAGAAAGGATCTCAGAATGAAGCGTATTCTGTTCGGATTTTCCGCGCTTTTGGTAGCCGTCTCGGCAACTATTGCATTGGCAGCGCCGGGACACGACGGTGGGCATGCCCATTCGGCGGTCGGCAAGGCAGGCGACCCGAAAAAAGTATCCCGGACCATCGAGGTCGTGATGAACGACCAGATGCGCTTCCTTCCGGACAAGGTGACTGTAAAGCCGGGCGAGACGATCCGCTTTGTCGTCAAGAATGTCGGCGAGATCAAGCACGAGATGATGCTCGGGACGAAGAAGGAGCTGATGGAGCACGCGAAGGTCATGCAGCAGCATCCCGGCATGGAACATGACGACGACAACGCCGTCACGCTTGAGCCCGGGAAGACGGGCGAAATCGTCTGGCAGTTCACGCGGGCTGGGACGTTCATGTTCGGGTGCCTGATGCCGGGTCATGTCGAGGCCGGCATGGTCGGCTCTATCTCTGTCCGTCGCTGACATGTGCCAATCGGATTAATCCGGAGGAAAGAAGATGTCGAACTTGCTCAGCCGCCTGGCAGCAATACTTCTGTTGAGTGCCGGTGTATCCGGAGCCGCACTCGCGCAGAAGACCGATCGGGTCGAAGGCGAAGTCCGGCGTATCAATGAAGCTGAAGGCAAGGTCACACTAAGGCATGGCCCGCTTCCCAATCTCGATATGCCGGCAATGACCATGGTCTTCACCGCGAAGGACCCTGCGATCCTGAAAGGGATCAAGGTCGGCGAAAAAGTGAACTTCGTGACCGAGAATTCAGATGGCGTTTTCTATGTGCTCGAGATCGTGAAGCCGAATTAGCGCGAAGATGAAGCGAGAACCCCGTCGACTGTCCCGGCGATCGGCTCTGGCCCTCGGCGCAGTTCTGCTGGTGCCGAAGCCATTGCTCGCTGCCGGCAGCGACGCGGGCGTTGGCCTGCCGATCCCACGACTCATGGATGCGTCATCCGGTCCGATCGAGCTCGAAGCGCGCAAGTCGGCACACGCGTTCCATCCCGAACGTCCTGCCGAAGCGCTGGGCTATT
Organism: Tagaea sp.; assembly: GCA_965279525.1. Classification (GTDB taxonomy): domain Bacteria; phylum Pseudomonadota; class Alphaproteobacteria; order CACIAM-22H2; family CACIAM-22H2; genus Tagaea. The sequence goes on from CBDIIB010000004.1 coordinate 323,718, forward strand.
CGTCCAGCTATCTCGGGCCGACTTTGCGGTTCCGTCGAGGCGGCAAGTATCGTCTTTCTGTCCGCAACGGGATGGACCGGCCGACATCGACCCATCTGCATGGATTGCTGATCCCGGCGGAAGCCGATGGCGGACCCCACCGTCCGATCTCGCCCGGGGAGACATGGGCGAGCGAGTTTCTTATCGATCAACCGGCGACGACCGCCTGGTATCACGCACATCCGCATGGGGATACAGGACGGCAGGTCTATTTCGGCCTTGCCGGCATGGCCATTGTCGACGACGCCGACGGGCCGGTTGGCCGCCTTCCAAGTCGGTATGGCGTCGATGATCTACCACTCGTAATTCAGGATCGCATTTTTGATCCTCTTGGCCGCCCGCTCTACATGGCGAACATGCATACGACGATGATGGGTATGCGCGGCAATACGTTCATCGTAAATGGCGCGATTGATCCGGTTGCACGTGTTCCAGCGGGGCTCGTCCGGCTCAGGATCCTGAATGGCGCAAACGCACGGAATTTCGATATCGGCTTCGATGACCAGCGGACGTTCCATGTTGTCGGCAGCGACGGCGGGCTTTTGCCGGCCCCCATGGCACGAAGAGACTTGGTGATCGGGCCAGGCGAGCGATACGAGATCGTCGTCGATTTCACGGACGGGCGTCCTGCCGCGCTGGAAACGGCCAGCGATACGGCCGCAATCCTCGCAGGACGCGCACCAGCGGTGTCTCGGACGATGGGGCGGGGTAGCGGGCGCCTTCTGCGCTTCGAGGTCGATGCCGGCCTCGCGGCCCATCCCACGCCTCTGCCAGCATCGCTGTCATCGATGGCTCCGACGAATGTAACCGGCAACCCGATGCGCCGGATCGTATCCTTGGACATGGGCCCATCGATGATGGGGCAGGGTGCGGCAATGGGCAGCATGCAGCATGGACCGGGCGGCATGTTCGGGATCAACGGCCGGCCTTATGACCCCGAGCGCGTGGACTTCGAAGTTCCCTTGGGTTCGACCGAGATTTGGGAAGTCCGACCGAATCTGATGACCCATCCGTTCCATATCCACGGGGCGACCTTTCGGATCCTCTCAATCGGCGGCGAGCCGCCATCTGCCCATCTAGCGGGCGACAAAGACACGCTACTCGCCGACCGGCCGGTTGAGCTCCTGGTTAGCTTCCGGCAGCCGGCAACGCGGCAGTCTCCCTTCATGTTTCACTGTCATGTACTTGAACACGAGGACGCCGGGATGATGGCGCAGTTCGTGACGATCTGACTGGCCCAATCCCTTTTGAGTCGGATTGAGGCTGTTGATCCGCCATGCTACGCCGTCTTGGGTAGCTGACAGATATCTACCAAGCGCATAAACTTCGATGAAATTGTGCCGCTGCGGCTACTTTTGATAGAAAGTGCATAACTCAATTCCGAGGCCATTCGGTATCGGCATTTGTTGAGGAAGGCGATCTGATTGATAATTCATTGAATTAGTAGATCGCTCTGGAGATAACAAATGGCGACGAGCTGCAATGCAAAACTGTCATTCGACGTTGATGCAATTCTCAACGCGCCGGACCGTGCGGCACTTGAAGCGATTGTCCTCAAATTCGCGGTCGAGGCATTCCCGAGTGACCCGACAGGACTCGCTGAATCGACGTCTGCGCTCATCGCGTTTGAAGCTGTCTGCGATGCGTACAGGGCACGAGGTTACCCATCTAACTCGGGCTATCAGGTAGCATCCGATCGTTTGATGGATTTTCAGCGAGAATGGTTTAAGCGCGACATTAAAGCGGCTCAGGCGAAGGGCCGTGATCGCCTCGCAATGACCGCCGAGCTCGTCATGGAGACTCACGGCGACAGCGCGTAAAGCTGAAATCGTCGACTTTGGCGCTCAGCCACCCCCTCTCGGCGCCGTAGCGTTATCATGTTCTTTCGCCTGCTGACGCAGATTGACAGCAAGTTCTCTGGGAGAATGGTGAGCGTCGTCAGGAGGCCACGGCTTAAGCGGATTTATGAGGGCAGGTAGCTCGACCTTGCCAATGACTATGCCGAACGTGGCGCGAACAGGATGATCGCCATCCCTGCGAGACTGACCGCGGCACCGGTGAAATCCCAGCGATCCGGCTTCGCACCTTCGACGGCCCATAGCCAGATCAGCGAGGCGGCGACATAGACCCCGCCATAGGCGGCATACGCTCGTCCGGCGAACGCGCTGTCGACCAGCGTCAGCAGGTAGGCGAACAGCGTCAGCGCTGCGACGCCGGGGAAGAGCCAGAGGGCCGAGTGGCCCATGCGCAACCAGCCCCAGAACGCGAAGCACCCCGCGATCTCGGCGACGGCGGCGCCGACGAAAGCCAGGACATTACCCATTGCGGCGGCGCTTGCGCTTGGTTGCCGGCTTCGACAGGTCGCCGATCATTGTGCAGTTCGATGCGGAACTGCAGGCGCAGGCGCCGAAACACTGTTTCACGAAGCCGTCGAGATGGCGCCTGATCTCCTTCAGTTCCGCGATCTTCGCGTCGACAGCGAGCAGATGCGTCTGGGCGATCGCGCGCACATCGGCGCAAGGCCGGTTGTCGACGGTGACAGCGAGCAGCGAGCGGGTCTGCTCGATCGCGAAACCGAGATCGCGGCAACGCGCGATGAAGGTCAGGCGGCGAAGTTCGCCTGCACCATAGGTGCGATGGCCACCTTCGCGGCGTCCGGCCTGCCGCACCAGGCCGATCTCTTCGTAGTAACGGATGGTGGGAACCGAAAGGCCGGTGCGCGTTGCAACTTGGCCGATGCTTAGGTCGCGGGCAGGCTGCATGCAGGCTCTCCGAATAGTCTTGAATCTCAAGTTACTTGATGTTGTACGGTCCCGCAATTGTCTCGAAAGGAACAACAGATGAAACCGATTCTGGGCCTTGTCCTTGCATGTGGCGCTTGCTGCGCCGTGCCGTTCATTACGGCTGGTCTGATCGGTGTGGGAACCGCCGGCGCAGCGTTGTCGTTCTGGCAGTGGGAGTTTGGTGCGGCAGTTGCCGCACTCGCCGCAGCGGGCGGGATTGCGATCTGGTAGAGACGCAACCGGGCCGGTGCATCCTGCAGGATTGCCGACGCTGACTCGAAGATCGAGGGTAGATACTGCTCAACCATTGTAGCGAAAGAAGTTCATCAACCGGGCCGATAAACTTCACCGGTGACGCCAACGGAGAACACGACGCTTACCCCTCAGGGCAAGAGGCGCCTGATCTTCTCCAAGGCCGTCGCCTGCTCCATGTGAAAATCCAGCAGGCCGGCGAAGCGAAGATCCTGGCCGAACAGGTAAACGCCGGCGGTGTGATCCATCGTGTACTCGCCGCCTTCCACCGGTACCTTGCGATAATAGATCCGGTAAGCCTTCGCAAATCGAGCAAGCTGCTCAGGCGTGCCGGTCAATCCGATGATCCGGCTGTCGAACAAGCCGAGATAGTTCGCCATATTCGTTACATCGTCCCGTTCGGGATCGACCGAAACAAAGACTGCGGCAATGTCGTTTCCGGCTGGACCCAAGACGTCGAGCCAGCCGCTCATCTCAGCGAGGGCCGTGGGGCACACGTCGGGGCATGCCGTAAATCCAAAGATGATCATCGCCGGTTTCCCGCGAAGATCGGCATCGGTAAATGGCCGTCCGCGATGATCGGTCATCGCAAACGAACCGCCGATCGACTGGCTTGCGGATGCCGAGTCTAATTCGGCTTCGGATAGAGGGCCGTCGGTCACGAGCCAGCCCGCACTCACCGCAAGCGTCAGGAAGCCCGCAATACACACGGCTCCCCATGACACCCAACGAAATACACGTAGAAACGACATGCGCGTCAATGACCTTGGTGCTCGCCTGCACGGGCCCGGGCCGATTCGACGGCGAGTTCGATGTCGATCTTGCCAGCTCGCTCGAACTCCAATGTCATCGGAATCCGGGCCCCCTGCACGAAGCCGTTATCCGGACCGATGATCATCAGGTGTAGCCCGTTCGGGGCTATTCGAACGGCTTCGCCCGGACGAATTTCGATACCACCTGCGACGGGGCGCATCCGCATCACGTTGTCAGTCATGGTCATCTCATGAATTTCGACGGCACGGGCATGGGGCGTGCTGGCTCCGACGAGACGATCCGGCTCCTTGCCGACATTGTGGATCGCCAAGTAGCCGGCTGCCGTCGCCGCCTTCGCAACGACCGCTCGCGACCATGGATGCTCAATCCGCAGGTCTCCGATCTTGAATTCGTGGGCGACGGCACTTCCCGAAACCAGACCACCCAGAACGAAGGCGGCGATGACGGACGCCGAAATCCGAATGAACGATTCGCGAATCACGATCGATTGACCTCGCTTTGGACAAGTTCCAGAAGCTGCTGCGGTCCGAACTCCCCGAGCTGCTTGCCATTGACGTAAAAGGTCGGGGTTCTCCGAATACCAAGCGTGGCGACGTCAGCCGCGTCAAAATTGAGAGCTGCGGCAATATGAGGCATCAGGCGTTCGCGGCGGGCCCTTTCGACATCGAGGCCGGCCTGTCCTGCCGCGCTCCACGCGATGTCCAGGCGCGGGGCGTCGTGAGCCGCCCATTGCGGTTGCGCTGCCAGCAACGCTTCGAGGACCGGCAGGAACAGCCCCTGAAGCCTTGCTGTCTCGAGAATTCTCACCGCTTCGTCCGATCCGCGGTGGAAGGCCGCATAGCGGATGACGACGCGGACCTTGCCGGGGAAACGATCCATGATCTGTTTGACGATGGGGTGGAACGCCCGACAGGCCTCGCAGGACGGATCGAAAAACTCGACGATCGTGACGGGCGCACCCGTCGGTCCGAGGATAGGGGAATGCGGACGAATGAGCGCGGTCGAATCGGCAGGCGGTGACGCTGATTCGCGCGCACGGTTTCCGGTCGCGAAATAGGTTCCCGCGCCGAATATCCCGAGCGCGGCAGCAGCCGTCGTCGCGACCAGAATTTTGCGTCTATTCATGTGTACCTCGTCGCGCGACAAGATGAAGGAAGCCAAGAATGGATACGAAGGCCACGAGCGATAGAACCGGGAGCGGCACGACGCCGAGGACGGTCATGTCGGATCCGCGACAAGAGGGACCTTGCCCGCAAGGTTCGATCGCCGTCGGAATTACCTCATAAAAAACGAGAACGTGCCAGAACGCCAGAGCGGCGCCGATCGCCGCGAGAGGCGTCGCATACCGACCGACCTGGCGGTCGTCGTTCAGGCAGGCGACCCCAAGCAAAACGGCGAGAGGGAACATCGCGATACGCTGATACCAGCAGAGGAGACAAGGCGTCTGTCCGAGAATCTCCCCCACGAACAAAGCGCCGAGCGATGCCGTCAGGGCCACAAGCCATGCGCCGAACAGCGCCGGGAACAAGCCACGATCTGAAGATGATATCAAACTCATGGCAGTTCCCCCTTCGGCTCGGCCGGTGCAGGGTAAAACGACTGGATCAACAGCATCGAGAATCCGACGAAAATGGCCACGTCGGCGAAGTTGAACGCCGGCCAGTGCCAGCCGGCCCAGTGAAAATCGAGAAAGTCGGTCACCCCGCCCTGGCGCCATCGATCGGCAATGTTCCCAAGGGCACCGCCGCAGGTGGTCCCGAGCCCGATTCTTTCGGAAGGTATATCCGTTCGCCAGGCCCATGCCAGCAACCCGGCCACGATCACCGAGTTGAGAGCTATCAGAACGATCTGCCGATCCGCCATGGACCCGCCGAACATGCCGAAGCTGACGCCCGTATTGTAGAGAAGAACGATGTTGAAGAAGGACGTGATCTCGATGATGCGTGGCGGCTGCATTATCGAGTTCACGATCAGCCATTTGGAGGTCTGATCGATCCCGAGTGCGAGCGCCATGGCGAGCGCCAGAACAACGAGCGTTCGGGCTCGCCTCATGTCCTCGTCTCCCGTACGGCGGTGAACCGGAAGCCGAGGACGAGAACCGCCAGCCCGGCAACAAGCAGTGCGATGCTTGCGATCCCGAAGTTCGCCTCTACAGCATCCGCAATTGTCGCGCCGAGAATGTAGCCCGCCCCGACCATGAGCGCCGCCCAGATCAATGCCGAACCTGCGTTCAATAGCGTGAAATTGATCCAGCGGATCGACGTCAACCCGACCGGGAGCGCGCCGACGGTTCGCATCCCCTTGGGATACCGATACAAGAAGATATACCAGTATCCGTAGCGGCCGAGCATGGCGGTCGCGCGATCAAAGTAGGGAGCCAACCAGCCGTACCTCGCCACGATGCGGTCGCCATACCGCCGCGAAGCCCAGAACCGTGCTTCGTCCCCGAGATATCCGCCGGCAAAAGCTGCCGAGCCTGCGGCGACCGGATCGAGGGCACCTGCCTGCGCGGCAATTCCTGCAAACAGCGGGAGGCTGCCGCTCTTTAGTGCGGCATACGCGAACAAGATTGCGTAAGCGAGGCTTCCGTACTCGCGGACAATTTCGAGAATCTGGGTCATTGCCGTTGTGGAAATATCAAAGCCATCGTCGGACTTTGCGCTTGTACTCGAGATAGGGCGATCCGAGGGAGACGGCAAGAGCACGTTCTTCGACGCGAACCTGGATGATCGCGGCCGCAACGAGTGAAACCGTCAAGACAAGCTGCATCCCATCCGGGAAAAGGGCGAGAAGTCCGACAAACATCACCATCTGGCCGAGAAAGACGGGATTGCGGGAAACCGTAAAAAGGCCCGCTGCAACGAGCGGCCCGCTTTGTCCGGCGGCCGTTCCGACACGCCACGACTTGCCCATCTGGAACTGGGCAACCAAGGCGACATAGACCCCAATCACGACGAGCGCCCCGCCGACAATGTCGAGATCGATCCCCCATATCCGGTCTTCCATCACCAGTCGATTCGGATCGTCATCGGATTCCGCTCGAAACAACGGGCCCAGCAGCATTCCGGCAAAAGCGAACCGGAACAAGGCCGCCGGAACGCGCTGTTCGCGGTTCCCCGTACCGAACAGCCATACGTTCGATCCGGCCATCCGTGCGGCAACGGCCGTCCGGATGAAGAACACCAGCAGGTAACTGGCGAACAACGCAAACCGAATGTCTCGGCCTTCGACATCACGTCAGGTCCGGTCTATCGAGTGCCTGAATCGTGGCGAAGCAGGCGCAGCGCATTCAAGGTCACCAAAACCGTCGCCCCGGTATCGGCCAGAATCGCAATCCAAAGCCCGGTCAGCCCAAAAACGCTGGTAACCAGGAACACCGCCTTGAGGCCCAGCGCCATTGCGACATTCTGCCGGATATTCGCCATCGTGGCGCGAGCAAGCCGGATCAGGCGCGGAACGTCTGCGACCCGATCTCCCATCAACGCGCCGTCCGCCGTCTCCAACGCCACTGCCGTACCGGAGCCCATGGCGATGCCGACATTCGCGGATGCGAGCGCGGGCGCGTCGTTTATGCCATCGCCGATCATCATCACGTTCGCGGATTTCGCGAGCTCGCGGATCGCTTCGACCTTGGCGTCCGGCAGCAACTCGGCACGCACGTCAATCCCGAGGGCTCCCGCGATCGCGCGTCCGGTCGCCGCATTGTCGCCCGTCAGCATGACGGAGCGAACACCAATTGCGCTCAACTCGTCGACGGCAGACTTCGCATCGATACGGGGCTCGTCCCTGAAAGCGATCAACCCGGTCGCCATGTCGTTGCGGACGATGACGACGACGGTCTTGCCGTCGCCTTGCAGCGTTGCGAGGACCTCCGCGACAACCGCCGGCAGTGCACCAAGTTCGGCAGCGTAGCGCGGCGAAGCGACCGTAACCTTGGTCCCTGCCACGAATGCTTCGACGCCGCGACCGGGAATCGCTGTTGCTTGCGAGGCCGGCGCGACCATTACACCGCGGCGAGTCGCTTCGACGGCTACCGCTTGGGCGAGAGGATGAGAAGATTGCACTTCGACGCTGGCGGCGAATGCGACATTCTCGCTTTCGCTTCCATGGAAAGCGCGCACATCGGTGACGACTGGCTTGCCTTGCGTCAGCGTGCCTGTCTTGTCGAACGCAACCACCTGCGTCCGCGCGGCGGCCTCGATTACGGCTCCACCCTTCAACAGCAGTCCGCGGCGTGCACCAGCCGATAGCGAGGATGCAATCGAAGCCGGCACCGATATGACCAGCGCACACGGGCACCCGATCAAAAGCAACGCAAGCGCCCGGTAGATCCATGTCTGCCAATCGCCATCCAACATGAGTGGAGGAAAAATCGCGACAACCGCTGCGAGCGCCACGATAGCGGGCATATAGGCGCGACTGAATCGGTCGATGAAGCGCTCGGTGGGCGCCTTCTTGTCCTGTGCCTCTTCGACAAGGCGGATTATGCGCGAGATCGTATTATCTTCGGCATGCCGCGTGACGCGGATCTCGATCGCCGCCTCGCGGTTGATCGATCCGGCAAATACCGGCTCTCCGACGGATTTCGGCTTCGGAACGGATTCTCCCGTGACCGGCGATTCGTCAATGCTGGTCGATCCGCTTGCGATCTCGCCGTCGGCCGGAATGCGGTCGCCTGGTCGGGCAAGCACGATCTGGCCCGGTGCGAGGGTCGCGGCGCGGACCTCGCGCGTCGCGCCCTCGAATACGACAAGAGCGGTTTGCGGAATAAGGTCACCGAGTGCGCGAATGCCCGCGCGGGCGCGATCGGCCGCAACGCCTTCGAGGACTTCCCCGATCGCGAACAGGAATACGACCAAGGCCGCTTCCTCGGATGCCCCGATCGCCAGCGCGCCGGCGGCCGCGATGGTCATCAGCATCTCGATCGTAAAGGGTTGCCCCATTGACAATGCAGCAAAGGCTCGTCGGGCAACCGGAACAACGCCGATCACGCAGGCGAGTGCAAAGGCCCAGCCGACGACGGAACCAAGTTCAAGGAGCTTCGCGAACCAGGCAAATCCGAGGAGGGCACCCGTCGTAACGACCAGACGGCCCTTCGATGTCTCGTACCAACCCAACTCTTTGTCTTCCTGACCAGGGACAGTCTTCTCGGTATGGTCGTGATCATGATTGTGACCGTCCGCATGCGAATGGGTCGCTGCGTGTGCAGCAATCGGCGTCGAGGGAGCCGATTGGCGTGCCATAACGTAGCCAAGCAAACTCACTCGTCGTTCGATCTCAGCGGCCGGATTGCTGCCCACTCCGACATCGACCGTCAAAGTCTGCCCCATCACGGAGATGGAGATATTTTGAACTCCCGAGACGGGTCCGATCGCACCTTTGATCTTGATCGCGCAACTCGCGCAGTCCATCCCTTTGACAGACCAGTGAAGTCTTTCAATGGGTTGTGTGGCGCTTTCGGTCTTCATGAGTAAATCCCTTCGGTTCCGACAAAGGGACGATAGATGCTATAGCTACTGTAGCTTCAAGTATATTCGAGTTCGATATCGGAGCATTCGCTATGAAAAATCAGGCTGGCTTGCAGATCACAATCGGGCGCATTGCCGAAGCGGTCGGGTGCAAGGTGCAGACGATCCGCTACTACGAGCAGATCGGGCTGCTGGCGCGGCCCGAGCGTTCCAGCGGCAACCAGCGCATCTACGGCAGAGCCGATATGGATAGGCTCGCCTTCATCCGGCATGCTCGCGATCTCGGATTTCCGATCGAGGCAATCCGCGACCTGTTAAGCTTGTCGGATCGTCCCGATCAACCTTGTGAAGCTGCTGATACGATCGCGCGCGTGCAACTCGTTCATGTCGAGCGACGTATCGAGCAATTGCTGGCATTGAAGCTAGAACTTCAGCGCATGATCACCCAGTGTTCTGGCGGACGAATTTCCAACTGCCGGGTGATCGAAGTGTTAGGCGATCACGGGAAATGTGTCGCGCATGGCGACAAGTTGGACGGAGTGGCGTTATTGGATTGACACCTTTTTTTATTGGCCTGTACCCGTAAAAACCCTCCTGCAGAGTATTGTAAAATACGCCTGACAAGAGGAGCGGATGACGCCCACTTCGGCGGATTTTCGTGCTTACGGCCAGACGGCGTTGGTTCGGTATCGGCGGCAGCACTGGCTGCGGGACCGGATGGGCATCCGGATGAACCGCAATAGGACCCAACCAGCACTTTCATGGCGACGCATAAGTGATTTAGTTTTTAGACATCCTAATATTGTTTAGTAAATATAAATGCAAACAATAATTTTATACTAGAATGAACGTCGCCGACGGCATTTTTTTGAGTTTTTCCACGAATTGAACCTTCCGCCTTGGCCGAATCGCTCAATCAACGTGTACGCGCGAAAAGGCATTATTTGTAAAAAAGTGAGGAAGAAGCTGTAAAATAATGGCAACTGTATTGACGCTAATTCCCATAAGTATCTGAAAAAACTGGCTGGGGGACTAGGATTCGAACCTAGACTAGCTGAGTCAGAGTCAGCGGTCCTACCGTTAGACGATCCCCCAGCAGGGCCGTTCGGCAAGCGGGGTGTCGTATATCGCCGTTCGGCGCCTGCGTCAATTCGAGCGCCGGTCGAGGTGGCGCCGGGTGGATTGCTTGTGCCGGATGCGGGGTCTAGAGTGTTCGGCGAAAAGCGTTTTCGCCGGAGGCCAGGCTCGGGGGAGCCGGGGTCGGAGGCGACAGGGAGTTTGGCGTGGTCTACGCAAGCGCCAGTCGGCGCGATGACCGGCCGTCGGCGGTGCACGGGCGATCCGAAGACAGCCTGTTCGCCGCTCTCGACTTGGGCACCAACAATTGCCGCCTGCTTGTGGCGCGGCCGGCGGGCGACGGATTTCGCGTCGTCGACGCCTTCTCGCGCATCGTGCGCCTCGGCGAGGGGCTGTCGCGCGACAACGTCCTGACCGAGACGGCGATGGGCCGCGCGATCGAAGCGCTGCAGATCTGCGCGTCCAAGCTGCGCCGGCGCGAGAGCGTGCGCTTCCGCGGCGTTGCGACCGAAGCCTGCCGGCGTGCCGGCAACGGCATGACGTTCCTGTCGCGCGTGCGCGCGGAGACCGGCCTGCTGCTCGAGCCGATAGCACCTGCCGAAGAGGCGAACCTCGCACTTGCCGGCTGCGCGCCGTTGCTCGACACCTCGCGCCCGCACGCGATCGTCTTCGACATCGGCGGCGGCAGCACCGAGGTGATGTGGCTCGACCAGGACGAGACCGACTGGCGGATCGTCGATTTCGTGTCGCTGCCGTTCGGCGTGGTGCCGGTGGCCGAACGCTTCGGCCCCGACGCGGTCGCCGGCGACGTCTATGAAAGCGTGGTCCTCGAGATCGCCGCGGCGCTGGGCGAACTGGACGCGCGGCATGCAATCGCGGCGCAGGTCGCCGCCGGCAATGTCGACATGCTCGGCACGTCGGGAACGGTCACGACATTGTCGGGCCTCGCGATGGGCCTGCGCCACTACCAGCGCGACCGCGTGGACGGCTCGATTCTGGGTTTCGACGAGATGCGCCGCCATTCGGCCGAGCTTGCCAGCCAGGATTTCGAGACACGCGCGCGCCATCCGTGCATCGGGCGCGAGCGCGCCGATCTCGTCGTCGCGGGCTGCGCGGTGTTGGAGGGGATCTGCCGGCGCTGGGCCGTGGGCAGTTTGCGCGTCGCCGACCGGGGCCTGCGCGAAGGCATCCTGCTGGGCATGATGCGCGAGATGAGCGCATGACCGAGCGGCGCCTGCATGTGAAACTGAAGACCGCCAAGGGCCGCTCGACCGCGTCCCAGCAATGGATCTCGCGCCAGCTCAACGATCCTTACGTGGGCAAGGCGATCGACCAGGGCTATCGCAGCCGGGCTGCCTTCAAGCTCATGGAGATCGACGACAAGTACAAGCTGCTGAAGAAGGGCTCGCGCGTCGTCGACCTCGGTGCGGCGCCCGGCGGCTGGACGCAGGTCGCCGTCGAGCGCGGCTGCGGCAAGGTCGTCGCCCTCGACATCCTCGAGATGGCGCCGGTCGCGGGTGCCACCGTCCTGCAGGCCGATTTCCTCGATGCCAAGGCGCCCGCGAAACTGCAGGAGGTGCTGGGCGGCAAGGTCGATGTCGTGCTTTCCGACATGGCGCCCTCGACCACCGGCCATCGCGAGACCGACCACATGCGTATCGTCATCCTCGTCGAGGCGGCGATCGAGTTCATGGCCCAGACGCTGCGCAAGGGCGGGGCGTTCGTGGCGAAGTTCCGCCAGGGGCCGGACGAGGTGAACATCTTCAAGGCGACCCAGACGCGCTTCGACAAGGTGGTGCGCGTCAAGCCGCCGGCCTCGCGATCCGAGTCGTCGGAGTTCTACATCGTCGCGATCGGCTTCAGGGGCTGAAAAGGCAACGATTCCCGGGGCCTCGAACGGGGTTCCCGCCGCCGCCCGACTGGTGTATTGATGCGCGCCACTTCCCGTGACCGGAGGCGGCATGCAGATCCGCGACGCGCTTACCTATGACGACGTTCTCCTGGAGCCGGCGGCTTCGTCCGTCCTTCCCGGCGACGTGGACACCCGCACGCGGCTGACCCGCACGATCGATCTCGGCATCCCGCTCGTCTCCTCCGCGATGGACACCGTCACGGAAAGCGCGCTCGCCATCGCGATGGCGCAGGCCGGCGGCCTCGGCGTCATCCACAAGAATTTCGACATCGAGGCGCAGGCGCACGAAGTGCGCAAGGTGAAGAAGTTCGAGAGCGGCATGGTCGTCAACCCGCTGACGATCGGCCCCGACCAGACGCTGGCTGACGCGCTCCAGGTGATGGCGTCCAACCACATCACCGGCCTGCCGGTCGTCGAGCCGGGCACCAAGAAGCTGGTCGGCGTGCTGACCAACCGCGACGTGCGCTTCGCCACCAACCCGCGCCAGAAAGTGCGCGAGTTGATGACGCACGAGAGCCTGGTCACCGTGAAGGAAGGCGTGTCGAAGGACGAGGCCAAGCGGCTGCTCCACCAGCACCGCATCGAGAAGCTGCTCGTCGTCGACGAGGCGTATCGCTGCATCGGCCTCATCACCGTCAAGGACATCGAGAAGGCGCAGCGCTTTCCCAACGCGTCGAAGGACGAGAAGGGCCGCCTGCGCGTGGCCGCCGCAACCGGCGTGGGGGCTGCCGGCATCGCGCGCGCCGAAGCGCTGTTCGATGCACAAGTCGACATCGTCGTCGTCGACACCGCGCACGGCCACAGCCAGGGCGTGATCGACACGGTCCGCCAGATCCGCAAGCTGTCGAACTACAGCCAGATCATCGCCGGCAACGTCGCCACGGCCGACGGCACCAAGGCGCTGATCGACGCAGGGGCCGACGCCGTCAAGGTCGGCATCGGCCCGGGCGCCATCTGCACGACGCGCATCGTCGCCGGCGTGGGCATCCCGCAGCTCACGGCGCTGCTCGACTGCGTGGAAGCGGCACGGCCGGCGGGCGTGCCCGTCATCGCCGACGGCGGCATCAAGTATTCCGGCGACCTTGCCAAGGCGATCGCGGCGGGGGCCGAGTGCGCGATGATCGGCTCGCTGTTCGCCGGCACCGACGAGGCACCGGGCGAGGTGTTCCTCTATCAGGGCCGCTCGTACAAATCCTTCCGCGGCATGGGATCGGTGGGCGCGATGGCGCGCGGCTCGGCCGACCGCTATTTCCAGCAGGAGATCAAGGATTCGCTGAAGCTGGTGCCCGAAGGCATCGAGGGCCGCGTTCCCTACAAGGGGCCGGTGAGCGGGATCATCCACCAGCTCGTCGGCGGGCTTCGCGCGTCGATGGGCTATACCGGCAGCCGCAATCTCGTCGACATGGTGAAGAACGCGCGCTTCGTGAAGATCACGAGTGCGGGCCTGCGCGAAAGCCATGTGCACGACGTGACGATGGAGCGCGAAGCGCCCAACTACAGCGGCGGCCTGAGCTGATGACGCCCGGCGGGCGCGCAGCCGCCGCGATCGAGATCCTCGACAAGATCATCGCCGACCGCACGCCGGCCGACCGGCTGGCGAACGACTATTTCCGCTCGCGCCGCTATATCGGCTCGAAGGACCGCACGGCCGTGCAGGCCATCGTCTATGGCTGCCTGCGCCACCGCGCCCAGCTCGAATGGTGGCTGGCGCGCATCCGCGACGGTGCACGCCGCGAGCCCTTCGCGCCCAACGGCCGCGCGTGGGCCATCGCGTATCTGGCGATCCTGCAGAAGATCCCGCCCGAGAAGATCGCCACGACGTTCTCGGGCGAGCAGTACGACCCGCCGCCCTTGTCGCGCGGCGAGCAGGCCGCGGCCGAAGCCTTGTCGGGCCGCTCGATCGAACATCCCGACCAGCCCGAAGCCGTGCGCGCCAACGTGCCGGCCTGGATCGTGGGCCGCCTTCGCGTCCGCTTCGGCGACGATCACGCGCGCGAGATGGCCGCCTTCGCCGAGGAAGCGCCGCTGGATCTTCGCACCAACATCCTGAAGACCGACCGCAAGACGCTGCGCGGCCTCTTGAAGGACATCGGCATCGAGACCGAGCCCACGCGCCTGTCGCCGTGGGGCCTGCGCGCGGCGACGCGCGCGGCGCTGATGGCGAGCGAGCCCTACAAGGAAGGGCTGGTCGAGGTACAGGACGAAGGCTCGCAGCTCGTGGCCCTGCTCGTGGGTGCCGAACCCGGCATGCGCGTGTGCGATTTCTGCGCCGGGGCCGGCGGCAAGTCGCTCGCCATCGCGGCCACCATGGGCAACAAAGGCCAGGTCGCCGCGTGCGACGTGTCGGCCAAGCGGCTGGACGCCACGGGCCTGCGCCTGCGCCGCGCCGGCGTGTTCAATGTCGAGCGCACGACGCTGTCGGACGAGCGCGACAAGTGGGTCAAGAAGCACGCCGGCATGTACGACCGCGTGCTGGTCGACGCACCCTGCACGGGGACCGGCACCTGGCGGCGCAATCCCGACGCGCGCTGGACACTGCGCGAGGCCGAAATCGCCGAGCTTGCCGACAAGCAGCGCCGCATCCTTGAAAGTGCCGCCCGCCTCGTGAAGCCGGGCGGGCATCTCGTCTATGCGACCTGCTCGCTGCTGGCGGAAGAAAACGAGATGCAGGCCGACGCCTTCGCCGCCGCCCACCCGGAATTCGCCGTGCTGCCGGTGCCCGAACTATGGGCGAAGATGTCGTCGGCCCCGTGCCCGACGGCGGGGCCGTACCTCACGCTCAACCCCGCGCGCGACCGCACCGACGGGTTCTTCGTGGCCGCGTTCGTGCGCAGCGCGTAAGCTCGCTCCGCCATGCCGGTCCAGCTCCTGAAAGCCCACATCGCCCACGCAAGGGGGATCGCGCGCGTCTATGTCGATGCGTGGCGCACGACCTATGCGGGGCTGCTGCCGGCCCGCGCGCTGACGGGCATGTCGTACGACCGCCAGACGGTCGAATGGGCGCACCAGATCCGCCACAAGGGGCTGCACTGCCCGATCCTCGTCGCCTATGACGACCGGGCAGGGGTGATCGGCATGACGAGCTTCGGCAAGTCGCGCATCGAGGATAGGCCGGCCTCGGCGCCGTTCCTGTCCGGCAACCCCGATTTCGGCTCGGGCGAGGTGTTCACGCTCTATGTCCACCCCGACCATCAGGATCGCGGCATCGGGCGCCAGCTGATGGGGGCGGCGTTCGCTGGCCTTCGCGAGCGCGGCCTTGCGAAGGCCTATGTCTGGGTGCTCGACAGCAATCCCGCGCGCTATTTCTACGAACGGATGGGCGGGCGCTACATCGCTGACCGCGACGAGGATCTGTGGGGGGTCGCGGTGTCGCAGGCCGCCTATGGCTGGCCCGACCTTGCGGCGGCACAGAGCCGGCTGGGCCTTGTCCGCCAGAGCCGTTTCGGGTAATCGGATCGACCGCTTTTTGAAGGGACGTCGCACGTTGTCAGACAAAGTCCTGATCCTCGATTTCGGCAGCCAGGTCACCCAGCTCATCGCGCGCCGCGTGCGCGAAAGCGGCGTCTACTGCGAAGTGCTCCCGTTCAACGCCGACGAAGCGCGCCTGAAGGCGTTCGACGCCAGCGCCATCATCCTGTCGGGCGGCCCCGCCTCGGTCACCGAGAGCCACACGCCGCGCGCCCCGCAATACGTGTTCGAGGCGGGCGTGCCCGTGCTCGGCATCTGCTACGGCCAGCAGACGATGTGCGCCCAGCTCGGCGGCAAGGTCGAGAGCGGCCACCACCGCGAATTCGGCCGCGCCTTCATCGACATCTTCCAGGACTGCACGCTGTTCGACGGCGTGTGGCCCAAGGGGACGCGCGAGGAAGTGTGGATGAGCCACGGCGACCGCGTCGTGGCGCTGCCACCCGGCTTCCGCACCGTCGCCACCAGCGAGGGTGCTCCGTTCGCGGCCATCGCGGACGATGCGCGCCGCTTCTACGGCGTGCAGTTCCACCCGGAAGTCGTCCACACCCCGCACGGGGCGGCGTTGCTCAAGAACTTCACGACGCGCGTGGCGGGCCTCAAGGGCGATTGGACGATGGCGGCCTTCCGCCAGCAGGCGATCGCCAAGATCCGCGCGCAGGTCGGCAAGGGCAGGGTGATCTGCGGGCTTTCGGGCGGTGTCGACTCATCCGTCGCGGCCGTACTCCTGCACGAGGCGATCGGCGACCAGCTCACCTGCATCCTCGTCGACCACGGGCTGATGCGGCTGGGCGAGGCCGACCAGGTGGTGGAGCTGTTCCGCGGCCACTACAACATCCCGCTCGTGCACCGCAACGCGCAGCAGGACTTCCTCGGCAAGCTCGACGGCGTCAGCGACCCCGAGCAGAAGCGCAAGATCATCGGTGCGACCTTCATCGACGTGTTCGAGGAAGAAGCGAAGAAGGTCGGCGGGGCCGATTTCCTCGCGCAGGGCACGCTCTATCCCGACGTGATCGAAAGCGTGTCGTTCACCGGCGGCCCGTCGGTGACGATCAAGTCGCACCACAACGTGGGCGGCCTGCCGGCGCGCATGCGCATGAAGCTGGTGGAACCGCTGCGCGAACTCTTCAAGGACGAGGTGCGGGCCTTGGGCCGCGAACTCGGCCTGCCGGAAAGCCTCGTCGGCCGCCACCCGTTCCCGGGGCCGGGCCTCGCGATCCGCATCCCGGGCGACATCACGGGCGAGAAGCTCGACATCCTGCGCAAGGCCGACGCCGTCTATCTCGACGCGATCCGCAAGGCCGGCCTCTACGACAAGATCTGGCAGGCCTTCGCGGTGCTGCTGCCGGTGAAGACCGTCGGCGTGATGGGCGACGCGCGCTCCTACGACTATGTCTGCGCGCTGCGCGCCGTGACCTCGACCGACGGCATGACCGCGGACTCGTACCCGTTCGAGCACGCGTTCCTGGCGGCCGTGGCCACGCGCATCATCAACGAAGTGCGCGGCATCAACCGCGTGGTCTACGACGTGACGTCGAAGCCGCCGGGGACGATCGAGTGGGAGTGATGCCCGCGCGCCGCTAGCGCCGGGTTCGCTCGACATCGGCAAGCCGCGCTCGCAGGCGCGGAGCGGCGAAATCGAGAAACGCCCGCATCTTCGACGGCAACTCGCCGCGTGCCGCATGCAAGAGATGCACGGGCAGTGGCTCCGGCTCGTCGCGTTCAAGCACGATACGCAGGGTGCCGTCGTGCATCGCGTCGATGCAATGATAGTGGAGCACACGCACGGCGCCCACGCCTTGCGTGGCGGCCCAGACCGCGGCATCGGCCGTGGAGACGGTGAGGCGCGGGCGGATCGAGATGTCGTTCGTCCGTTTCGTGCCACCCTTCCGGAACGACCAGACGGCGAGCCGTGTGGGCATCGTGAAACTGATGCACGGCATCTTCACGAGGTCGGCAGGCGTTTTCGGCGTGCCGTATTTCTTGAGGAGGGCCGGGCTCGCGCACACGACCGTGCGCATCTGGCCGATGCGCGTTGCCACCATGCTGCTGTCGGGCAGTGCACCGATGCGCACGGCAAGGTCGATATGCTCGTCGACCAGTTGCAGGTTCCGGTCGGACAGCAGCAGACGCACGTCGATCTCGGGATATCCGGCGAGAAACTCGGCGACGATCGGCAACACATGCAGGCGGCCGAACAGGATCGGCGCGGTCAATACCAGGTCGCCGCGCGGCGTCTCGAACTCGCCGGCCGCTTTGCTCTCTGCCTCGTTCACCGCTTCGATGATGCGCCGCGCTGCGACGAGATAGTCAGCACCTGCGTCTGTCAGTGCCAGCCGGCGGGTCGTGCGGACCAGAAGGCGCGTGCCGAGATGGGATTCGAGATCGCCGATTTTGCGGCTGACGGTCGCCAGCGGCATTCGCATGTCGCGCGCCGCGGCCGAGAAACTGCCCGTGTCGACGACGCGGGTGAGGATCGACATCGCTTCCAGACGGTCCATGAATATCCCGTAATTCGAGAGAATATCTATAGAAGTTACAGGATTATCGAACAATCCGGAATGGCCTATTCCTGTGATCGCCGGGCCGATCGGCCCAGCGTTCCGGACAGGAGGGAAAATGGCCTACGGTTTTCTCGATATCGCGGCTACCGACGACGTGCGCGCGGTGCAGGCGGAGATGGGAAGCGCCGAGGTATTCGCCCGCTTCGCAGGCGACAGGAAGTTCGACCGCTTTACCCCGAACGAGGCCGCCTTCATCGCGGCGCGCGACAGCTTCTACATGGCCAGCGTTTCGCAGACGGGCTGGCCCTATGTGCAACATCGCGGCGGGCCGCCGGGATTCCTGAAGGTGATCGATCCGCAGACGCTTGCCTTCGCCGACTATCGTGGCAATCGGCAGTACATCAGCGTGGGCAACCTGCGCGGCGAAGGCCGCGTGGCCATGATCCTGATGGATCACGCGGCGCGCGCGCGACTTAAAATCTACGCGCATGCCGAGGCCGTGTCTCTCGATGCCGATCTCGCATTGACGGCACAGGTCGTCGATGTCGGGTACAAGGCAAAGCCGGAGCGCATCGTGCGCCTTCGCCTGTCGGCGTTCGACTGGAACTGCCCGCAGCACATCGTGCCGCGCTTCACGCGCGAAGAACTCGCCGACGCGATGGGCTCGGTGAGCGAACGCCTCGAGGCTCTCGAGAAGGAGAACGCGGAACTTCGCGCTAAGCTGTCGGATGTCAGCGGAGGCTGAGCGCCAATTCCTCCAGCTGATCCGCCGCCATGCCCCACCCCACGTGGAACCCCATCGCCTCGTGCTGCTTGCAATCGGCCTCGGTCCAGTGCCGCGCGCCGGCCACGTAGTGCGTGCCGCCGCCCGGCGCGTCCTTGAGGTGCACGTAGGCGACCATGAAGGGCTTGGCGGTCGGCACGAAGCCTGCGGTGAAGGCGTCGGTGAAGACGAGGCGTTCCATCGGCACCACCTCCAGCCAGCAGCCGGGGTTCTCGTGGCGCTCGCCGTTCGGGCCTTTCATGATGACCAGCGACTTGCCGCCGGGCTTCAGGTCGAACTCGGCATGTTCCACGCCCCACGGCTTCGGGCAGAACCATTGCTTGAGCAGTTCGGTCTCGGTCCAGCAGCGCCAGATCGCCTTGCGCGAGGCTTTGAAGGTGCGTTCGATCTGCAGATCGTGGCTCATGGCTTGGCGGCTTTCTTCTTTTTGGGGCGGAACAGGGAACGGACATAGCGTTTGAGGTGGTCGATCGTGTCGATCACGACGGCCGGGTTGTTGCGCGCCTTGGCGACGACGAACGCACCCTGCAGCACGACCTGCGTGTGCAGCGCCAGGCTTTCGGCCGTCCAGCCGGGCAGGGGCTTGTGGGTTTTCATCGCGGCGGCGATGTCGGCCACCAGCGTGGTCGCGTGGCCGAAGATCGACGCGTCGCACGCATCGCGCACGCGCGGGTGCGAGACATAGACCTCCTGCACCAGCGTGCCGACAAGGCAGGTCAAGTCCGGCAGGTCGCCCTGCGCGAGCGTTTTCCGGAAATCGAGATAGGCGAGGATGCGCGCCAGCGGATCACGGTGCTTGTGATAGGCGGCTTCGACGAACAACCCGCTCGTCCAGACCCGCCAGTGGTCCGCGACCGCGACTCCGAGATCTTCCTTGCCGGTGAAATGGTGGAAGAACGCGCCCTTGGTGACGCCGGCCGCCTTGCAAAGATCGTCGATGCTGGTCGCCGCGAAGCCGTTCCGCCGCACGAGGGTGACGGCGGCGTCGAGCAGCTTCGCGCGGGCGTTGGGCAGGGCCGGGGCGGCGGTGGACATGATTGACAACATACCGACCGGTCGGTATGCAGGTCAAGCAACGGGAGGAGAAAACGATGAAAACCAAGATGGGCTATGTCGACGGTTTCGTGCTGGCGGTGCCGACGCGCAACAAGGCGGCCTACGCGAAGCTGGCCAAGCTCGGCTGGACGAAGATGTTCCGCGATCTGGGCGCCATCCGGCAGGTCGAGGCGTGGGCCGACGACGTGCCGAAGGGCAAGTGGACGGACTTCCACCGTTCGGTGAAGGCGAAGAAGACCGAGAGCGTCGTCTTCGCGTGGATCGAATGGCCGTCGCGCAAGGTGCGCGATGCCGCCATGAAGAAGATGATGTCCGATCCGAAGTTCAAGGACATGTTCAAGGAGATGCCGTTCGACGGCAAGCGCATGATTTTCGGAGGGTTTAAGCCGATTTTCCAGAGCTGACCCGGACGGTTCCGGGGGCGGGGACGGGGGCCGGAGCGCCCGCAAATAGGCTGTGGCGTTCCGGCCGCGATTTAAGTAGCGTGCGGCCAATCGTCCCCACCCCGGAGTAACAGACAGAATATGGCCCCTTTCAATCCCGGCCCGACCAAGACCATCGAAGCGGTCGTCAAGTGGTTCAACACGACCAAGGGCTTCGGCTTCGTCGCACCGACGGACGGGTCGCCGGACGTGTTCCTGCATGCCGCCGCCCTCGAGCAGGCGGGCCTGCCGCCGCCGGGCGAGGGTGCGAAGATCAAGTGCGAGGTCGGTCCCGGCAAGAAGGGTCCGCAGGTCGTGCGCGTGCACGAGGTCGACGGCCGTGCGGGCACGGGCGGCGGTGCCCCGGGTGGCGGTGGCGGCGGAATGGGCGCACCGCGTGGCGGTGCACGTCCGGCACCGCGGGGCGGCAATTTCCGCGACGAGGTCGACATGGCCGGTGCGGTCGATGTCGAGGGCACGATCAAGTGGTATTCGCCCGAGAAGGGCTACGGCTTCGTCGCCACCAGCGACGGCGGCAAGGACGTGTTCGTCAACGCCGCGTGCCTGCGCCGGTCGAGCATTCCGTCGGTCGACGTCGACCAGGCCGTGCGCGCTTCCTACGTGACGACGCCGCGCGGGCGCGAGGCACGCTACATTCGCCTGCTTTGACAAAACGGTCGCCGATATGGTCATGCTTGGGGGCCTTCCCCCGGAGACTTGTCGATGACCATTTACACGCGCCGCCTCAGCGACAAGATCATTCTGGCCTTCGAACAGGCGTGCGAGACGCAGGCACTCGACTGCGCCGAACTGCTCTTGAAGGCGCTCGAGATGTCGCTGACGACGATGGGCGGGCCGGGGGCGGTCGACCGGCGGGTCAACATGGAGCCTTACGTCCATGCCTTCGAGCGGCTCCAAGCCCTGAAAAGCGGGCGCTAACTGCCTAATCGGCAATGGAATTGAGGCGCCGGTGTGGCGCCATTCGTGATTTGCGCCCTGCGGCCGGACGGGCTAGTTTGGCGCACCTTTTCCCGCCCCCAAGAGTCGAGGCACCGTGGCCGACGTATTCGATGAAGTCGACGAGGATCTGAGGCGCGCGAAAGCGCTGAAGCTCTGGAAGAAGTTCGCCCCGCTGGTCGTGGGTGCGGCCGTCGCGATCGTCGTGGGCACCGCCGCGTGGGTCATGTGGCAGGACCACCAGCGCAAGCGTGCCGAGGCCGAATCGCTGCGCTTCGTGACCGCGAGCGACCTTGCCGCGACCGACGCCGAACGCGCCATCGCCGAGCTGCGTGCCCTGGCGCGCGACGGCAAGGCCGGCTACGCCTCGCTCGCCCGCCTCAAGGAAGCCTCGGTGACGCTCGAGCGCGACCGCGCGCAGGGCCTCGCCCTCTACCGGCAGATCGCGGCGGACAGTTCCGTCGACCAGCAGCTACGCGAAGGGGCCACGGTCGTCGCCGCCCTGCTCGCGGTCGATCGCGAAGCACCGGCCGACGTGACCAAGGCGCTCGGGCCCCTCCAGTCGCCCGCCGGTGCGTGGCGCCATGCCGCGCGCGAAGTCGAAGCGCTTGCGCTGCTGCGCGCCGGCGACCGGGCCAAGGCGCTCGAGATCTACCGCTCGCTCGCCGACGATCTGAGTGCGCCTGCCGGCCTGCGCCAGCGCGCGGCCGAGATCACCGCAGCGCTGGCCGGCTGACGGGACGTCGAACAGTCATGCGCTGGCGCTCTCTCGTCCTGATCGCGGCCGTCTCGGCACTGGGTGCCTGCGACTGGATGCAAGGTGCCAGCAAGCCGCCGCTGCCGGGCGAGCGTACGTCCGTGCTCACGGTCGACCGCAGGATCGAACCGGACGAGCGCCTGCGCGGGCACGACGTCAAGCTTCCGGAAGCTGCCGACATCGCCCAGTGGCCGCAGCCGCAGGGCCAGCCGGGCACGTCGATCGGCAACGTTCGCGTCGACGGTTTCACCTATGCGTGGCGGGCCTCGATTGGCGACGGCAACAGCCGCTCGGGCCGCGTCAGCGGTTCGCCCGTCGTCGCCGACGGCCGCCTGTTTGCCGCCGACGCCAGCTCGCGGCTCGCGGCCATCGACGTGCGCAACGGCAGCCGGCTGTGGACCTTCGTGGGCGAGCCCAACGAGGACCGCAGTGGCGGCGGGTCGGGCGGCGGGGCGGCGGTCGAGGGCGACCGGGTCTATTTCGCGACCGGCTACGGCCAGCTCGTGGCGCTCGAGGCCGCGACCGGCAAGGAAGTCTGGCGCTTCCAGATGAGTGCGCCCGCCCGTTCGGGGCCGGCGGTCGCGGGCGGGCGCGTGTTCGTCGCCACGATCGACAACCAGACGCATGCGGTCGACACCGCGACCGGCAAGCGCATCTGGCAGCATTCGGGTATTTCGGAATCCGCCGGCTTCGTCGGGGCGGCGAGCCCGGTCGTCGACGGCTCGACCGTGCTGGTCGGCTATTCGTCGGGCGAACTCTTTGCACTTCGTGCCGAAAGCGGCCGCGTGCTGTGGTCCGATACGCTGTCGGGCGTGATCCGCACGGGTCAGGTCTCCGGCATGGCCGACATCCGCGGCCGGCCCGCGGTCGACCGCGGCCTCGCGATCGTGTCGACCCAGTCGGGCCGGACCGTCGCGATCGACCTGCGGTCGGGGACGCGCATCTGGGAACAGGAAATCGGCTCGCTCGGCCAGCCGTGGATCGCCGGCGACTACGTGTTCGTCATGGGCGTGGACGGCGACCTCGCGTGCCTGCAGCGGCGCGACGGGCGCGTGGTCTGGGTGACGCCGCTGGGCGCTTTCACCGACGCGGCGCGCAAGCGCGGCCGCATCGTGTGGACCGGGCCGGTCGTGGCCAGCCAGCGCGTGGTCGTCGCCAACAACAAGGAATATGCGGTCGTCGTCGACGCCGCCAGCGGTGCCGTCGTCTCGCGCATCTCGATGCCGGGTTCGGCCGAGGTGGCGCCGATCGCGGCAAGCCGCACCATTTTCGTGCTTACGGACGACGGCGACATCGCCGCCGTGCGCTGAAAGGCAGTTTCCAGATGGTTTGGCGCGTGGCGATCGTCGGCCGCCCGAACGTGGGCAAGTCGACACTGTTCAACCGTCTTATCGGGCGCAAGCGCGCGCTCGTCGACGACACGCCGGGCGTGACGCGCGACCGGCGCGAGGGCGTCGGGCGGCTGGGCGACCTCAATTTCGCCGTCTACGACACCGCCGGGCTGGAAGACGCGCCGCCCAAGACGATGGCCGCGCGCATGACCAAGCAGAGCCAGCGCGCCGTCGCCGATGCCGACGTGACGCTGTTCGTGGTCGACGCGCGCGAGGGGCTGACGCCGCACGACACCCATTTCGCCAACTGGCTGCGCAAGACCGGCAAGCCGACCATCGTCGTCGCCAACAAGGCCGAGAACGCGGCGCGCACCGGCTTCGGCGTGGCGGAAGCCGCGGGCCTCGGTCTTGGCGAGCCCATCGCGGTCTCGGCCGAGCACGGCGAGGGGCTTGCCGACCTGCACGAGGCGCTGAAAGTGTTTGCACCTGCCGACGCGGTCGAGGATTACGACGCGCCCGAGCCGGAGGAACTTCCCGACGAAGCCGTCGCCAAGCCCGACATCCGCGTGGCCCTCGTCGGGCGGCCCAACGTGGGCAAGTCGACGCTGGTCAACAGGCTGCTCGGCGACGAGCGCATGCTGACGAGCCCGGAGCCGGGCACGACGCGCGACTCGATCTCGACGCCGTTCGAGTGGAAATCGCGCAAGTTCCGCCTGATCGACACGGCGGGCCTGCGGCGCAAGGCGCGCATCGACGACACGCTCGAGAAGATGTCGGTCGGCGACACGATCCGCAACATCCGCGACGCGCATGTCTGCGTGCTGGTGATCGACGCGACGACGATGCTCGAGAACCAGGATCTGCAGATCGCGCGGCTGGCCGCCGACGAGGGGCGCGCCATCGTCGTGTGCGCGAACAAGTGGGATCTCATCGACGATCCGCAGGTGGCCTTGCGCAAGCTGCGCGACCGCATGGAAATCTCGATGCCGCAGATCAAGGGCGTGCTGTTCGTCACGATCTCGGCGCTGCAGGGGCGCAAGCTCGACGAGCTGATGGAAGCGGTCGTCACGATGCACGACCGCTGGAACGCCGACCTGCCGACCCCGCAGCTCAACCGCTGGCTCGAAGGCGTCGTCCAGGCCCACCCGCCGCCGATCGTGTCGGGCCGCAGGCCGCGCCCGCGCTTCATGCGCCAGGTCGGCCAGCGGCCGCCCACGTTCGCGATCTTCGGCAACAAGCTCGTCTCGCTGCCGGATTCCTACGAGCGCTATCTGGTCAATTCGCTGCGCGAGACCTTCGGTCTCGAAGGGGTCGTCGTGCGCCTGCAGCTGCGGGCGTCGAGCAACCCCTACGACGACAAAAAGAAGAAGCGCTAGCGGACTAAGTGCGCCCGAGGAAATCGCGCTTGCCGACCTCGACGCCGTTGTGGCGCAGGATCGTGTAGGCGGTCGTCACGTGGAAATAGAAGTTCGGCAGCGCGTTGTGCAGGAGGTATTCCTGCCCGGTCATCGTCACCGGCTGGCCGCCGATTGTCAGCGCGATCTCGCGCGTCTCGCTGCCGTCGATCTGGGCTGGCTTGAACGACTTGACGTAGTCGACCGTCTTGGCGACGCGCGCCTTGAGCGCTTCCATCGTCGTCTCGTTGTCTTCCCACTTGGGAACTTCGAGGCCGGCGA
Organism: Tagaea sp.; assembly: GCA_965279525.1. Lineage (GTDB taxonomy): Bacteria > Pseudomonadota > Alphaproteobacteria > CACIAM-22H2 > CACIAM-22H2 > Tagaea. The sequence continues at coordinate 348,975 of CBDIIB010000004.1, forward strand.
GGCGGGCCATCGGGCCCTTGGCGAAATCGGCCGCGATCTGCACCTGGCGGGTGAGCGGGAACATGTCGGGTGCCAGGCGCGAGGCCATCAGCACGGCCGGATCGATTTTCTTGGCGACGGCGAAGGCCGCGCCCTTGTCGAGGACGTTGGAGAGCGCGCCGAGCATCTTCGTGAAAACGGGGGCGCTGATCTGGTACATCGAGATCGTCATCGGGTCGTGCTCCGTGGGTGGCTGCCGGGCCGGTATGGCCCCGCGCAGATATGGGCCGGTCAGGGATATTGTACAAGCGACAGAAGGTTACCGTCGGGATCGGCGATCTTCGCCACGCGCCCGCCCCAGGGTTCGGTGCGCGGCGGGACCGCGACACGCACGTCGGCGGCGATCAGGGGGGCGAGGGCCGCTTCGAGGCTCGCGACCGTGAAGCCGAACTCGACGCCCGATGCCGGTGCTTCGCCCTTCGTGAGGATCAGCTTGGCCTGCCCGGTGTCGAAGATGGCAAGGTCGTCGCCCGCGGCGACCAGCGGCAGCTTCAGCTTGCCGGAATAGAACGCTTTCGCTGCACCGATGTCGCGCACCGAAAGCTGGATCTGTTCGATCGGGCCGAGTGCCGACATCAGTAGGCCTCCACGGTTTCGCCGTGCCGCTGGCAGTCGGCGGCGGCGAGGTCGACGAAAGCCCCGGTGACGTTCGCGGGCTGGGGCAGGGCGGCCTGGTCCTCGCCCGGGAAGGCGGCGGCGCGCATGCGCGTGGCGACGGCGCCGGGCGACAGCAGGTTCACGCGGATGGACGTGGACGCCAGTTCCTGTGCCCAGGTCTTGACCATCATCTCGAGCGCGATCTTGCTGGTCGCATAGGCACCCCAATAGGCGCGAAACCTGTGGGCGGCTCCCGACGTGACGAAGATCGCGCGGCCGGAATCCGACAGCCGCAGGGCCGGCTCCAGCGTGCGCATCAGCCGCCAGTTGGCGTGCACGTTGATCTTGAAGACATCTTCCCAGTCCTTGGCGTCGTGGTGCGTGACGGGGCCAAGCGTGCCGAGCGCGCCGGCATTTCCGACCAGGATGTCGACCTTGCCGAACCGCTCGTAGAGCGAGGGGCCGAGCTGGTCGAGCTTGTCGAGTTCGGCCAGATCGACGGGAACCAGCGTCGTCGAGCCGCCGGCCCGCACGATCGCGTCGTCGAGTTCCTCGAGCGCGCCCACCGTGCGCGCGAGTGCCACGACATGCGCACCCTCGGCGGCGAAGCGTTCGGCGACCGCGCGCCCGATGCCGCGCGAGGCTCCCGTAATCACGGCAATGCGACCTTGCAGGCGCTTCATGCGTCCCTCAGCGTTCTCTGGCGTGGCAAAAACAGGCGCCGCGCGATGCCCGCCGTCGCGGCAGCGATGACCAGACCCAGGATCGCCGCTCCGGCGCCATAGGCGGCGGCCTCGAGTGTCAGCGGCAGGCTCGGCTCATGCAGGCGCAGGCTTGCCTCGACGACCGGCCAGTCGAAATTCGCGGCGAAGGCGCGAAGGCGGCCGAGTCCGTTGCCGCCCAGATCGACGACGGCCTGACGCAGTTCGGGGATGACCGCCTCGAACCTCGCGATGCTGGACGTATCCGGCGTGGGCGAGATCCGCATCGCGGAAAGCTGGCGGTCGAGTTCGAGGGCGCTCTGGTCGAGACGATGGCGATAGGTGCCAAGGAACGCCGGCATTTGCATCCCGGAAATCGCGAACGTCACGGCGAAGACCGCATCCCAGAGGCGCCGCAGACCGGCGGCGATCACGTTCATGCGATCTCGAGCAGGCTCGCCTGCACGGGGTTGTCGCCGCGTTCCTCGATGTCGGTGAGGCGCGTCGGGTATTCGCCCGTGAAGCACGCGTCGCAGAAGCGCGGCGCCTTGGGGTCACGGCCCGGCTCGCCCATCGCCCGGTAAAGCCCGTCGATCGAGATGAAGGCGAGGCTGTCGACGCCGATGATGCGCGCCATCGCCGCCACGTCGTTCTTGTGGGCGAGGAGCTGGCTGCTTTCGGGCGTGTCGATGCCGTAGAAGCAGGAATGCTTCGTCGGCGGCGAGGAGATGCGCATGTGCACCTCGGTCGCACCGGCCTGACGGACCATCTCGACGATCTTCTTCGATGTGGTGCCGCGCACGATCGAATCGTCGACGAGGATCACGCGCTTGCCCGCGAGCCCGGCCCGGTTGGCGTTGTGCTTGAGCTTCACGCCCAGATGGCGGATCTGGTCGGTCGGCTCGATGAACGTGCGGCCGACATAGTGGTTGCGGATGATGCCCAGATCGAACGGGATCCCGGATTCCTGCGCGTAGCCAAGGGCCGCAGGCACGCCGCTGTCGGGGACGGGTACGACGAGGTCGGCCGGCAGGCCGCTCTCGCGCGAGAGTTCGGCGCCGATGCGCTTGCGCGCCTCGTAGACCGATATGCCCTCGGCCACGCTGTCGGGCCTGGCGAAATAGATGTACTCGAACACGCAGAAGCGCTTCACCTCGACGCGGAACGGCTTCATCGACCGGATGCCGGAGCGGTCGATGACGACCATCTCGCCGGCTTCGAGATCGCGCACGTAGTCCGCGCCGATGATGTCGAGCGCGCAGGTCTCCGACGTGACCACCCAGCTGTCGTCGAGCTTGCCGAGCACGAGCGGGCGCACGCCGCGCGGGTCGCGCACCGCGATGATCGTGTCCTTGGCGATGCAGGTCAGCGAATAGGCGCCTTCGACCTGGTTGAGCGCCGCGATCAGGCGCGTGGTCACGTCGCCCTGGGCCTGCGCCATCAGGTGGACGATGACTTCGGTGTCGGTCGTCGACTGGAAGATCGAGCCGCGCTTGATGAGGCTGCGGCGCAGCGTGTCGGCGTTGGTGAGGTTGCCGTTGTGGCCGAGCGCGAAGCCGCCGAACTCGAACTCGGCGAAGAGCGGCTGGATGTTGCGAAGGATCGTGCCGCCGCTGGTGGAGTAGCGCACGTGGCCGATGGCGCTGTCGCCCTTCAGCGCCGCGATGACCTTCTGGTCGCCGAAATTGTCGCCGACCAGGCCGACCGCGCGGTGCGTGTGGAACTGCTTGCCGTCGAAGGCGACGATGCCGGCGGCTTCCTGGCCGCGATGCTGGAGCGCATGCAGGCCGAGGGCCGCGAGCGCGCCCGCGTCCTTGTGCCCGAGAATGCCGAAGATGCCGCATTCTTCCTTGAGCTTGTCGTCGTCGAAGGGATTGGTCGTCACCGATGAGCGGTCCATGAAACCCCCAATGCGCCCTCGGCCCGGAGGGCGCGCGATCTCGACAAACTAACGGCTGGGTGCGGCCGGCCGGACGCGGTCGATGAGCTGTTCCATGCCCTGCACCTCGTCGCGTTTATATCCCGTTTCGCCGGGCTGTGAAGGGGGATTCGGCTGGCCGTTCGGCTGCAGGCGCTGGAGGGCCTTGAGGGCCTCCGTGCCGCGCTGTGCCTGGTCTCCGGCACTCCGGACCTGGCCCCGGAATTCGGGTGGCGCAAGACCGACCAGATACTCGGCGATCTGCTCGATCAGCGGGCGCGTACGGGCTTCGTAGATCCAGTCAGGCCGCTTTTCCTCGGGGATCGCCCAGGCAAGCGCCAGCCAGGCGAGGCCAAGCAGGACGAGGCCGCGGAATATGCCGAAGACGAAGCCGAGCGACCGGTCGACCGCCGAAAGGCTCGAAGAACGGCGTACCAGCGCCGAGGTCCCATGCGCGATCATCGCGAACACGATCAGGCTCGCCACGAACAGCGTGATGCCGGCCGCCACGTCGGCCAGCAGCTGGCTGTCGATGAAGGCCCGGAAATAGGGGCGGGCGAGGGCGAATCCCCACAGCGTGACGAGGGCGGCACCGGCCCAGGCGGCAAGGCTGAGGACTTCCTTGACGAAGCCCCGGATCAGCGCGACGAGCGCCGAAACCAGCACCACAAGGGCGACGGCACCGTCAAAAGCGTTGATAGGGAGCGAATCGAGCATCGAAGGCCGAGAATACCAGCTTATCCGGGGCGGGCCATGCGGCGGGGGGCAGGGTTGCCCAGCGCCTCGACAAGGTCGCCGAGCAGGCGCAGTTCGCGCACGTCGATGCCCGCCACCGACGAGCCGCGCTTGCCGCGCGGCGGGCAGTACGCCCGACCGAACCCCAATTTTGCGGCTTCCTTGAGGCGGGCTTCGGTCTGGCCGACGGCGCGCACTTCGCCCGACAGGCCGATTTCGCCGAAAACGACCGATTCGCCGGGGACGGGCGTGTCGGTCAGGGCCGAAACGAGGGCCGCGGCGACCGCAAGATCGGCGGCTGGTTCGGCGATGCGAAGACCGCCGGCCACGTTCAGGTAGACATCCGCCCCGCCGAAAGCGAGACCGCAGCGCGTTTCCAGCACCGCCAGCACCATGGCGAGCCGGCCGGAATCCCAGCCGATCACGGCCCGGCGCGGCGTGCCGTAAGTGCTGGGGGCGACCAGCGCCTGGATCTCGACCAGCACGGGGCGGGTACCCTCCATGCCGGCGAAGACGGCGGCACCGGAAACCTCGCCGCGCCGTTCGGCAAGGAACAGGGCAGACGGGTTGGGAACCTCAGTGAGGCCGGCGTCCGTCATCTCGAACACGCCGATCTCGTCGGTCGGACCGAAGCGGTTCTTGACCGCGCGCAGGATGCGGAACTGGTGGCCGCGCTCGCCCTCGAAATAGAGCACCGTGTCGACCATGTGCTCGAGCACGCGCGGGCCGGCGATCGTGCCTTCTTTCGTGACGTGGCCCACGAGGATCACGGCGATGCCGCGCCGCTTGGCGAGCCGGATGAGTTCGGCCGCCGACGCGCGCACCTGTGCGACCGTGCCGGGCGCGCTGTCGAGCTGGTCGATATACATCGTCTGGATCGAATCGATGACCGCGAGGTCGGGCGCGTCACTGGCATCGAGCGTGGCGAGGATATCGCGCACGTTTGTGGCCGACGCGAGCGAGACCTTGGCCTTGGCAAGGTCGAGGCGCGTGGCGCGCATGCGGATCTGGTCGACCGCTTCTTCGCCGGAGATGTAGGCGACACGCGCGTTCTTCGAGAGCGCTGCCGCCGCCTGCAGCAGCAGCGTCGATTTCCCGATGCCCGGATCGCCGCCGACGAGCACGGCGGAACCTTTGACGAGGCCGCCGCCCAGCACGCGGTCAAGCTCGGCGATCCCGGTCTTGCGGCGCGGGGCCTGCTCGCTCTCGCCTTCGAGATCGACGAACGAGACGCGCTTGCCGCCTTTGCCCGACACGCCCTTGGGGGCGACGTCCGGCACGGCTTCTTCGACGATTGTGTTCCACGCCCCGCACGCGTCGCAACGCCCGGACCAGCGCGGATGCACGCCCCCGCATTCCTGGCAGACGAAGCGGGCAGCCGCTTTTGCCATCGTCAGACGGGGATCTGCATGCGGATCGGGCCTTCGGCACGTCCATGGATGAACTGGTCGACGTAGGGATTGCCCGAATGGTCGATCTCGCCGACCGGGCCCTGCCAGATGATCTTGCCCTGGTAGAGCATCGCGATGCGGTGCGCGATCTTGCGCGCACTCGCCATGTCGTGCGTGATCGACAGCGCGCTGGCACCCAGGCGATGCACGCAGTCGGCGATCAGGTCGTTAATGACGTCGGACATGATCGGGTCGAGCCCGGTCGTCGGTTCGTCGAAGAAGATGATCTCGGGCTGCGTGGCGATGGCGCGCGCGAGGCCCACGCGCTTGCGCATGCCGCCGGAAAGCTCGGAGGGCTGCAGTTCGGCGACCTGTGCCGGCAGGCCGACTTGGGCCAGCTTCTCGATCGCGATGATCTTGGCCTCGCGCTTGGCCTTGCCTTGCGCCGCGATCAGGCCGAAGGCGACGTTTTCCCAGACGCTGAGCGAGTCGAACAGGGCGGCGGACTGGAACAGCATGCCGAACTTGCGGTTGACCGCCTCGCGCTCGCGCGTGGGCATGCCGATCACTTCCTGCCCGTCGACCTTGATCGAGCCTTCTTCCGGATCGAGAAGGCCGAGGATGCACTTGAGCAACACCGACTTGCCGGTCCCCGATCCGCCGATGATGACGACTGATTCCGCGTTGCCCACGTCAAGATCGAGGCCGTCGAGGACGACCTTGGAGCCGAAGCGCTTCTTGAGGCCGCGGATCTGGATTTTCGGGGTTTCGGCCATGCGCGTCCCCACCTAGCGTGTCGCGAAGAAGATTTCGGTAATCGCGTAGTTGAAGATCAGGATCAGGATCGAGGCGGAGACGACCGCGTTGGTCGTCGCCCGGCCCACGCCCTGGGCGCCGCCTTCGGACTTGTAGCCGTGGTAGCAGCCCATCAGCGTGATGATGAAGCCGAACACCGATGCCTTCACGAGGCCGGAGAACACGTCCATGAACTCGAGATAGTCGAAGGTCTGCTTGAGATAGACCGCCGCGTTGAAGTCGAGCTTGTAGACGCCCACGATGTAGCCGCCGAACACGCCGATGATGTCGGCGACGACGACCAGCATCGGCAGCGTGACCGCACCCGCGATCAGGCGCGGGGCGACGAGATACTTCATCGGGTTGGTCGAAAGCGTGTGGAGCGCGTCGATCTGCTCGGTCACGCGCATCGTGCCGATCTCGGCGGCGATGGAGGCACCGATGCGGCCCGGCCACCATCAGGCCGGCGATGACGGGGCCAAGCTCGCGGGTGACCGACAGGACCACGACCGTCGCGACCGCACCTTCGGCGGAAAAGCGCGCGAACCCGGTATAGCTCTGGAGTGCGAGCACCATGCCGGTGAACAAGCGCGGTCAGGCCCACGACGGGAAGCGAGAAATACCCGATATCCAGCATCTGGCGCAGGATGTGGCGGATATAGAAGGGCGGGCGAAAACAGTGCGAGACCGCACGCGAGCTGAACAGCGAGATCTCGCCGACCTGCTGCAGGAAACCCAGGAAGAACCGGCCGACGGTCGCAAGCGGGTTCATGCGGCAGGCTCGAGATAGCTGCGCGCGAAACGCTTGCCCAGACGCGTCAGCACCTCGTAGCCGTTCGTGCCGGCGTGGCTGGCCACCTCGTCGACCGTCATGCGGCTGCCGAGCAGTTCGACCATCTGGCCCGGGCGGGCCTCGGGTGCTTGGCTGACATCGAGGGTGATCAGATCCATGGAGACGCGACCGAGGAAGGGAAGTTGCTTGTCGCCGATATAGGCGGCCCCCCGACCGGACAGCGAGCGCAGCCACCCATCGGCGTAACCGCAGGCGATCGTTGCGACTTTCGTCGGCCGATTCGCCTGCCACGTCGCACCATAGCCAACGGTCTGGGGGTGGTCAATTTCGCGGACCTGCAGGATGCGCGCTTCCAAGCACGCCACCGTGCGCACCGGGTTCGCGGCATCGGGCGTCGGATTGATGCCGTAGACGGCGCAGCCGGGGCGCGCCAGATCGAAATGATAGGCGCTGCCCAGAAACACGCCGGAAGAATTCGCGAAGCTCGCGCGCACGTTCGGGAAGGCCGCGCGGATTTTCGTGAACCGGTCGAGCTGGGCCGTGTTGATCGGGTTGTCGCGTTCTTCCGAGCTGACGAGGTGGCTCATGACGTAGCGCAGGTCGAGCCCGGCCAGAACCGACGGATCGGCGATCAGCGCATCGGTCTCACGCGGAGACAGCCCGAGGCGCGACATGCCGGTGTCGAAATGGAGATTGGCTTTCAGCTTCTCGCCGGCCTCGCGCGCGGCCTTGGCCCACGCTTCGATCTGGCCCGGATCGTTGAGGCTCGGCGTGAGGTCGCGCCGGCGGAACAACGGTGCTTCATCCGGCCCCAGCCCGTCGAGCACGCACACGCTCGCGTCTTCGCCGACATAGTCGCGCAGTTCCAGTCCCTCGTTGAGGCGGGCGACGAAGAAATGCCGGCAGCCGGCGCGATAGAGCGCGCGCCCGACCGGCCCCGCACCCAGCCCGTAGCCGTCCGCCTTGACGATGCCGGCACACGCCGCCGGCGCCACGCGCGCGGCCAGATCGCGCCAGTTGGCGACGAGTGCGGCCAGATCGACGGTCAGCAGCGAAGCGGGCCGTGCGTCAGTCATGCATGTCGGGCAGGTATTCCGACGCGGCGAGGTCCGAGAACTTCGTGAACTGCCCGTCGAAGCGCAGCCGCACCGTGCCGATCGGGCCGTGACGCTGCTTGCCGAGGATGACCTCGGCCACGTTCATCACCTGCTCGCCGCGCTCCTGCCATTTCTGGTGACGCTCGTTGAACTTGCTTTCGTCTTCCTCGGGGCGGCGCGAGGGCTCGGAGCGGCTGTGATAGTACTCCTCGCGATAGACGAACATGACGACGTCCGAGTCCTGCTCGATCGTGCCTGATTCGCGAAGGTCGGAGAGCTGCGGGCGCTTGTCCTCGCGCTGCTCGACCGCGCGCGAGAGCTGCGAGAGCGCCACGACCGGCACGTCGAGTTCCTTGGCGAGCGCCTTCAGGCCACGGGTGATGGCGGAGATTTCCTGCACGCGGCCTTCGGCCCGGCTGCCCGGCGGGGGTGCGAGAAGCTGCAGGTAGTCGATGACGATGAGGCCAAGCCCGTGCGTGCGCTTCAGGCGCCGCGCGCGCGTGCGCACGGCCGAGACCGACAGGGCGGGCGTGTCGTCGATATGCAGCGGCAGCGTGGCGAGGCGCTGGGCGGCCTCGACGAATTTCGGGAAATCCTCGCCCGACACTTCGCCGCGCCGGATCTTGTCCGACGGGACTTCGACCTGCTCGGACAGAAGGCGGTTGGCGAGCTGCTCGGCCGACATTTCGAGCGAGAAGAACGCGACGGTACCCCCTTCGGCGTCGGGGTTGTCCTTGTCGAGGCCTTCGAGCGTCGCGCGCTCCAGCCAGGCCTGGCGGGCGATCGCCGCGTTGAACGCGATCTTGGTGGCGAGCGCCGTCTTGCCCATCGACGGACGGCCGGCAAGGATGATCAGGTCGGACTTGTGCAGGCCGCCGAGCTTGTCGTCGAGATCGGTGAAACCCGTCGTGACGCCGGTGACGGCCCCGTCGCGCTTGAAGGCGAGGGTGGCCATGTCGATGGCGGCCGTCAGCGCCTTGTTGAACGTCTTGAAGCCGCCCTCGACCTGGCCCTTCTCTGCAAGATCGAACAGCTTCTGTTCGGCCGCCTCGATCTTGGCGTTGGCGTCGCTCTCGACGTCGAAGGCGAACGCCTCGTTGACGACGTCGGTACCGATGTCGATCAGCTGGCGGCGCAGATAGAGGTCGAAGATGCGCTGCGCGTAGTCCTGCGCGTTGATGATCGTGACGGCGGCGGCCTGCAGGCGGGCCAGATACTCGGCCCCGCCGATCTCGGTCAGCTCGCCGTCATGCTCGAAATAGTTCTTCAGCGTGGCGGCGTTCGCCTGCTGGCCCTTCTGCACGAGCTTGCCGACCGCGTCGTAGATGCGCCCGTGCCTTCCGTCGGCGAAATGCTCGGGCAGCAGCAGCTCGCTGACCTTCTCGAACGCGCGGTTGTTGGCGAGCAAGGCCGCCAGCAATCCCATCTCGACTTCGAAATTGTGGGGCGGGATCCGCGCCGCCGGCTCGTCGCCGGTGCGGTTGGGAAAGGGTGCGACGTTGCTGGGAAGGGGTGTTTCCATCGGGGCCGCGACCATAGGCGTGTCCGCGCTCGGGCAACAATCGAATTGCGACGGATCGACTCGAATTCGAAGTTATCCAGTGGATTGTGTGGACAACATCGGCCGGCCGCAAGAAACGAAAAACGGCGCGCGTCGGAGGGACGCGCGCCGCTGATCGGCAAGATCGACGAAGAAAAAGGAAGGTGAGGGGCTTACGCCTCGTCCTTCTCTTCCTTTGCCTTCGTCTTGCGGGCCTTCTTGGCCGGCTTTTCGGCCGGTGCTTCTTCCGTCGCGGCGGCGGCTTCTTCGGCGGCCGGCGCTTCTTCCGGGGCCGTCAGTTCGGCCGGCGGTGCGGCTTCGGCGGTCGGCTTGGGTGCCTTGCCCTCGGCCTGGAGCTTCGCTTCTTCCGGCGTCTGGGCGATGTTGACGGTGATCGCGATGGCGACTTCCGGGTGCAGGGCGAGGCGGGTCTTGAACAGGCCCAGCGCCTTGATCGGCTGGTCGAGCAGGACCTGCGCGCGCGTGACGGTCACGCCGCCTTCGGTGACGGCGACCGCGATGTCGCGGCTCGAGACCGAGCCGTACAGCATGCCGCTCTCGCCCGCCTGGCGGATGATGACGACGGCGAACTTGTCGCCCATCTTCGCGGCGACGGCTTCGGCGTCGGCGCGCTGCTTGAGGTTCTGGGCCTCGAGCTGGGCGCGCTGCTTCTCGAAGAACGCCATGTTCTCCTTCGTCGCGCGCATCGCCTTCTTCTGCGGCAGTAGGTAGTTGCGCGCGAAGCCGGGCTTCACCTTGACCACATCGCCCATCTGGCCGAGCGATTCGATCCGTTGCAGCAGAATTACGTCCATCTGGGACATGTCTTGTCTCCTTGACCTTGCCGTCGTTCGATTTGGGTTACGAGTTGGGCGGCGAGCCCTTGGGCCCGCGCGCCTTGAGGTTTGCGTAGGGTTCGATGAGGCCGAGCACCGCGAGCACGACGATCGGCCAGCCGAAGACGATGACGGAACCGTAGACCGCACCCAGCGCCATGCCGCGCCAGTTGAGGTTCCGGATCAGCGCGTGGACGACGCCGAGCCCCGCGATCGCGTAGACGGCGACGAGGATCACCATCATGTTGCGCGAGGCGAAGCCGCCGAAGCCCTCGAAGAACGAGCCGAGCGCGAAGATCGCGGTCAGGCCCATCAGCCACGCCGGGAGCTCGATGTCGGCCATCGACGGCGACGGGCGGCGGTTGACGCCGGCGCGGCGGACAATGGCCTGACCGAGGATGCCGTTGAGCAGCGTCATGATCATCCACGACACGGCGACGACGCCCGCGAAAAGTCGCGCGATCTGGGACGCGAACTCTTCCAGATTGGCGATCTCGAGGCCGGCAGGGCCGCGCAGACGGCGGAACGTCTCGACGATGAACGTCTCGAGCGTGCCTTCAAGGCCGCCCGGTTCGCCCGCGAACGAGAGCGCCACGCCGGCGAACAGCGCGCTCGACAGGGCGAGAAGCGCCATCACGAGCCCGCCCGGCGGATACCAGTCGATCCCGCCGGCCGCACCGTCGGCGGCGGCCGGCCGCCAGAGCATTGCCTGGCGGACGATGACGATCACCGGGGCGGCGTTCGCCACCGTATAGATCACCGCGAAGACGAAGCCGCCGGCGATGAAGGTCACGATGATCCCGGCGATCGACGCGATCGCCACCGCACCCGTACCCATCCACAGCCCGACCGCGAACAGCGGCAGCTGCGCCAGGTAGGCGAGCAGGAAAGCGGCGGGCGAGGCGGTAAGCAGCGAGGCGTAAACCAGCGCACTCGCCGAACCCGCTACGACCGCGATCATCGCGTAAGTCGTCGGCATCTGCCGTCCTTTGTCGGGAGGTGCGGGGCCGGCGTTCGTCACGCGCGGCCCCGTACCGGCCCTGTTACTTCAGCACGTAGGGAAGCAGGCCGAGGAAGCGTGCGCGCTTGATCGCACGCGCCAGCTCGCGCTGCTTGGGTGCCGAAACGGCCGTGATGCGCGCCGGGACGATCTTGCCGCGCTCCGAGACGAAACGCTGGAGCAGGCGGATGTCCTTGTAGTCGATCTTCGGCGCGTTCGGGCCCGAGAAGGGGCACGACTTGCGGCGACGGAAGAACGGACGACGGCCACCGAAGCCGCCGCCACCTTCACCGCGCTCGCCGCGTTCGCCGCGCTCACCGCGTTCGCCCGAGGAACGTTCGTTCGAGGGATTCGCCATGGCTCAGATCGCTCCTTCGACAGCGGCGGGTTCGCCCGCTTCCGCATCGCGGCGGCGGGGACGGAAATTGTCGCGGTCGCCGTAGCGCCCGCCACCTTCGCGGTCGCCGCGGCCTTCACGCTCGTCGCGCTTCTGCATCATCGCCGACGGCGCTTCGTCGATCGCTTCGACGCGCACGGTCAGGTGACGCAGGATGTCCTCGTTGAGGCCCATCGTGCGCTCCATCTCGGCGATCGCCTTGGCGGGCGCCTCGATGCAAAGCAGCACGTAGTGCGCCTTGCGGTTCTTCTTGATGCGGAAGGTCAGCGAGCGCAGACCCCAATATTCGCGCTTCTTCACTTCACCGCCCAAGGTCTTGAGCGTTTCGGTGAACTGGTCGGCAAGCGCGTCAACCTGGGGCTGAGCCAGATCCTGACGCGCGATGAATACGTTCTCGTAGAACGCCATCGGCAGCTCCTCTCGGGTTTCGGACCCAAAGCACCCGCGTCGACCGATTGCCGCCGCAGGCCCGGGTCCAAGCCGCCATCTGTGCCCATCGGGGGCCGGGGAAGGCGGCAAGGAGAACGGACGGGATATGGCCCCGTCCGTCGTGAAGGAGCGGGGATATACACGGTATGCCCCGGCCCCGCAAGAGCGGGGTCCGGAAGGGGTTTTTCAGCTTCCGTGGCGGTGCGGCATCCCGCCGCCGGGGGCCGGGGCGCGCAAGGGCTGGACCGCGACCGTCGCTTCGACCTTGCCGGCACGCTCGAAGTTCAATGTTACGGGGAAGCTCTGGCCGGCCTTCAGCGGGGTCTTCAGGTCGAGCAGCATCACATGCAGGCCGCCCGGCTGCAGGACCGTGGGCGAACCGGGCGAAACCTCGATCGCGTCCACGGGGCGCATCTGGGCCACGTTGCCGACCATGATGTGGTTGTGAAGCTCGATCTTTCCGGCAACCGAGGAAGTCACCGACAGCAGCCTGTCCGGCCCGGTGCCGACATTATGGAGTGTCATATAGGCCGCACCGTTCTTGGCCTCGCCGGCGCTGGCGCGCGCCCAGGCTGTCTCCACGCGAATCGGTTTCTGCTGGGCAAGAGTCGGGGCGGCCGTCAGGAGGAGCAGGACTGAAAGGGCAAGTGACCGGACCATGATTTATCCAATTCAACAAGTTAGGTGCTTAAGCTCCCAATTCTAGCGAAGGAAGGTGGAAACGCAACCAGGCATAACGTCGCGCGGCCGCTGCTTGACTTGCGAATGTGTGACGGCTACGGGAGCGCTCCGCCGTGCCCAAGAATTCGACAGGATTTCCCAGACGATGCGCGCATTCACGTTTCCCGGCCAAGGCAGCCAGGCTCCCGGCATGGGCCGCGACCTCGCCGCAGCCTTTCCGGCCGCCCGTCTCGTTTTCGAGGAAGTGGACGAGGCTCTCGGCCAGAAGCTGTCCAAGCTGATGTTCGAAGGCCCCGCCGACGAGCTGACGCTGACCGCCAATGCCCAGCCCGCCCTGATGGCCGTCTCGATGGCCGTGATGCGCGTGCTGGAGAGCGAGGCGAAGCTCGATCTGGGCAAGCATGTCGCGTTCGTGGCGGGCCATTCGCTGGGCGAGTATTCCGCACTCGCCGCCGCCGGCACATTTACGCTTGCGGATGCCGCACGCCTGCTGCGCAAGCGCGGCGACGCCATGCAGAAGGCCGTTCCGGTCGGGACGGGCGCCATGGCCGCCCTGCTGGGGCTCGACCTGCCGGCGGCCGAAGAGGTTGCGGCCGCCTCGCGCCCCTCGCCCGAGGGCAAGGATGAAGTCTGCGAATGCGCAAACGACAACGCGCCGGGACAGGTCGTCGTCTCCGGCCATAAGGGTGCGGTCGAACGTTCGCTCGAGATCGCCAAGACCAAGGGCGCCAAGCGCGCGATGCTGCTCCCCGTGAGCGCGCCCTTCCACTGCTCGCTGATGCAGCCTGCGGCGGATGACATGCGGGAGGCGCTCGCTTCCGTGAAGATGGCGCCGCCGCGCGTCCCGCTCGTCGCCAACGTGACGGCATCGGCCATTTCCGATGCCGGCGAGATCGCGAAGCTTCTCGTGCGCCAGGTCACCGGCCGCGTGCGCTGGCGCGAATGCGTGTCCTACATGAAGGGACAGGGCGTCACGCAGGCCTATGAACTGGGTGCCGGCAAGGTGCTGTCGGGTCTAGCCAAGCGTATCGAGGCGGACGTCGCGGGCATCGCACTCAACGGGCCGGCCGACATCGAAGCCTTCGTGAAGACGCTATAGGGAGTGGTCGGCATGTTCAGCCTTGAAGGCAAGTGTGCGCTCGTCACGGGCGCTTCGGGCGGTATCGGCGGTGCCATCGCGCAGGCGCTTGCCGCGTCCGGCGCCAAGGTCGCCCTTTCGGGCACGCGTGTCGAACCGCTTGAGGCGCTGAAGGCCAGCATCGGCGAGCGCGCGTTCGTGTGCCCGGGCGATCTGGGCGATGCGGCGGCGACCGAGAAACTGTTCAAGGACGCTGAAGCGGCCCTGGGCCAGGTCGACATCCTCGTCAACAACGCCGGCCTCACGCGCGACGGCCTTGCGATGCGCATGAAGGACGACGACTGGCAGAAGGTCATCGACGTGAATCTTTCGGCGGGCTTCCGGCTGAGCCGTGCGGCCTTGCGCGGCATGATGAAGCGCAAGTGGGGCCGCATCGTCGGCATCACGTCCATCGTCGGCGTCACCGGCAATCCGGGGCAGGCGAACTATGCCGCCGCCAAGGCCGGCATGATCGGAATGTCGAAGGCGCTGGCGCAGGAAGTCGCCTCGCGCGGCATCACGGTCAATTGCGTGGCGCCGGGCTTCATCGTTTCGCCGATGACCGAGGCTCTGACCGACGACCAGAAGACGCGCCTGCTGGGCGGAATTCCGCTCGGCCGCATGGGCAATGCTGCCGAAGTCGCCGCCGCCGTCGTCTACCTCGCCAGCGAGCAGGCGGCGTACGTCACCGGGCAGACGCTGCACGTGAATGGCGGCATGGCGATGATTTGACGCCGGCAGGCCCTCGCAAGCGGTTGATCGCAAACCGTTTCGCGGGCTAGTCAACGGACCGAATTCCGTGTTACCAAACCGCGACTTATGCAATCGACTCCGCCTTGACCGGATGACCGGGAAGACGGAACTTAGAGGGTGCCGGCCCGGCGGATCCTAGAATCCGTGCAGGGTCGATGCCGAGCCGAACGAGAGGAACAAAATGAGCGACATCGCCGAACGCGTTAAGAAGATCGTCGTCGAGCATCTGGGCGTCGAGGATGCCAAGGTCACCGAGAACGCCAGCTTCGTCGACGATCTGGGCGCGGACAGCCTCGACACGGTCGAGCTCGTCATGGCGTTCGAAGAGGAATTCGGCATCGAGATCCCCGACGACGCCGCCGAGAAGATCTCGACCGTGAAGGACGCGATCGAGTTCATCGGCAAGGCCAAGGCCTGAGTTCCGGTCCGCTCGGAGTGCAATCCATGCGTCGCGTCGTCGTAACGGGCCTCGGTCTGGTCACGCCGCTCGGCTGCGGGGTCGAGACGACCTGGAAGCGCCTCGTGGCCGGCGAGTCCGGCCTCGGAGCCATCCAGGCGTTCGACGTCTCCGATCTTCCGTGCAAGGTCGCCGCGAGCGTTCCGCGCGGCGACACGGCGTCGGGTGGATTCAATCCCGACGATTGGGTCCCGCCCAAAGACCAGAAGAAGATGGACGAGTTCATCGTCTTCGCGCTGGCGGCGGCGACGCAGGCTGTCGAGGATTCCGGCTGGAAGCCGACCGACGAGGAAGGCCAGGACCGGACCGGCGTGATGATCGGCTCGGGCATCGGCGGCCTGCAGACGATTTACGACGGCTCGATCACGCTGAAGGAGCGGGGGCCGCGGCGCATCTCGCCGTTCTTCATTCCGGCGGCACTGATCAACCTCGCGTCGGGCCATCTGTCGATCAAGTACGGTTTCCGCGGGCCGAACCATTCGGCCGTCACCGCGTGCGCCACGGGCGCGCATGCGATCGGCGATGCGGGCCGTCTCATCATGCTCGGCGATGCCGACGTCATGGTGGCTGGCGGTGCGGAGGCGGCGATCTGCCGGCTCGGGATCGCGGGCTTCGCGGCGGCGCGAGCACTTTCGACCGGCTACAACGACGAGCCGACGCGTGCCTCGCGCCCCTGGGACAAGGGCCGCGACGGCTTCGTGATGGGCGAGGGCGCCGGCGTGGTCGTGCTTGAAGAGTACGAGCACGCGAAGAAGCGCGGCGCCAAGATCTATGCCGAGCTCACGGGCTACGGCCTGTCGGGTGACGCGCACCACATCACGGCACCGTCGGAAGACGGCAGCGGCGGCTTCCGCGCAATGACGGGTGCGCTGCGCAATGCCAAGCGCAACATCGAGGATATCGACTACATCAACGCGCACGGCACCTCGACGCCGCTTGGCGACGAGATCGAGCTTGGAGCGGTCAAGCGCCTGTTCGGCCAGCAGGCCTACAAGCTGTCGATGTCGTCGACGAAGTCGGCGATCGGGCACCTTCTTGGCGCTGCCGGCGGCGTCGAGGCGATCTTCTCGATTCTGGCGCTCCGCGACCAGGTGGCTCCGCCCACGCGCAATCTCGAAAATCCGTCGGATGGCTGCGACATCGATCTCGTGCCGATCCATGCCAAGCCGCGCAAGATCCGGCATGCGCTGTCCAATTCCTTCGGCTTCGGCGGCACGAATGCGGCCGTGATTTTTTCCAAACTCGACTGACGGGTCGCGCCGTTGCGGCCGGCCAGATTCCTCACGCTCGCCGCGGCATTCGTCGTGCTGGCCGGGTGTGCCGGCGCCTGGCACCTGTGGACGCTCTATGTCGGCGCAGGACCGTCGAACGCCCCGATCCAGCTCGTGATCCCGCGCGCCAGTAGCGGCGATGAGACCGCTGCCCTGCTGGCCGCGAATGGCGTGATCGCAAGCCCGTTGGCCTTCGGCCTCGGAACGCGGATCGACGGACTGGCGACACGCCTGAAGGCGGGCGAGTACCTGTTCGCCGCCGGAATCTCGGCACGTGGTGCCGGCGAACTGCTGGCAAGCGGGCGTACCGTGCAACGGCGCGTGACGATCGCGGAGGGCCTGACCGTGGTTCAGGTCGCGAACCTGCTGCGTGCTGCCGAAGGCATGGACGGCGACGTCGATCCGCTGCCGCCGGAAGGCAGCCTTCTGCCGGAAACCTATTTCTACAGCTGGGGCGATGCACGCGCGCGCACGATCGAGCGCGCCCAGCGCGCGATGCGCGATGTACTCGCCGAACTCTGGCCCAAACGCGCCGCCGACATTCCGTTCGCCACGGTGCAGGAGGCGGTCGTTCTCGCTTCGATCGTCGAGCGGGAAACCGCCCATGCCGACGAGCGCGCGCGCGTGGCGGGCGTGTTCGTCAACCGGCTGCGCCAGCGCATGCGCCTGCAGGCGGACCCCACCGTCGCCTACGGGATCGATCCGGCAGGACCGCTCGGGCGGCCCTTGAGCCGCGCCGATCTCGAGACGCGCCATGCCTGGAACACCTACACGAACGAAGGCCTGCCACCGACACCCATCGCCAATCCGGGGCGCGCCACGATCGAGGCGACGCTCAATCCGCAGAAGACCGACGAGCTCTATTTCGTCGCCGACGGCGAAGGGCGGCATGTGTTCGCGCGCACCCTCGCCGAGCACAACCGCAATGTCGCCCGGCTGCGCGAGATCGAGCGCGCGCGGGCAACGAGGAACTGAAGCCATGCGCACGCGCGTCAAGATCTGCTGCATCTCGTCGGTCGCGGAAGCGCAGTTGGCCATCCGGCACGGCGCCGACGCGCTTGGCCTCGTCGGGCCGATGCCCAGCGGCCCTGGCGTGATCGGGCTTGACGAGGCCGCGCGGATCGCACGCATCGTCCCGCCGCCGGTCGCGACGTTCCTGCTGTCGAGCGAGACAGGAGCTGTCGGGCTGATCGCGCAGGCACAGGCCTGCCGGCCGACCACCTTGCAGATCGTCGATGCGGTCGACGATGTGTCGGTCTATGCCGAAGTGCGCGCGGCGTGCCCGGGCATCAGGCTCGTGCAGGTCATCCATGTGAGCGGGCCGGAAAGCGTGACCGAAGCGCAAGGCCTGTCGGCGCATGTCGACGCATTTCTGCTCGATAGCGGAAATCCAAATCTTTCGGTGAAGGAATTGGGCGGTACCGGCCGCGTGCATGACTGGCCGACGAGTGCCGCGATCGTGCGGGCGGTCGGAATACCGGTGTTCCTTGCCGGTGGCCTCAAGCCCGACAATGCGGCCAGCGCGATCGACGAGGTGCGGCCCTATGGGCTCGATCTTTGCTCCGGCGTGCGGACGGATGGTGCGCTGGACGAGACCCGGCTTGCCGCGTTCATGCAAGCAGTCCGCGCGGCCTAGATCAGCCCTTGCGCGGCAGGCGCCGCAAGATCGGATCGAGAAGGCCTGGCGGGATCGCCGCGACAAGCCGGATGGCGGCGTACATCGGCCAAGGAAAGGCGATGCGCGCGCGGTCGCGCTTCAGCCCGCCAAGGATGATCCGCGCGGCCTTTTCGGCCGGCATCAGGAACGGCATCGGAAAATCGTTTTTCGCGGTCATCCGCGTGGTGACGTAGCCCGGGCAGATCACGTTGACCTTGATCCCGCGGCGTTGCCAGTCGGGGCGCAGCGCTTCGCCCCAGACGCGCACCGCAGCCTTGCTGGCACAGTAGGCGGGTGCCCCCGGCAATCCGCGGAAGCCGGCAAGCGACGAGATGATCGCGACCTGTCCGGACCCGCGCGGCGCCATCGCTTCGAGTGCGGGCATCACGGTATTGACCACGCCGTCGACATTCGCGGCGAAGATCGCGCGCGCCTGCCCAGCACCTTCCGAACCGCCTTGTGTCCCGGCCGAAATGCCGGCATTGGCGATTGCGAGATCGAGCGGTCGGTGCGCGTCCGTTTCGGTCACGAACGCGGCCATCCTTTCGCGGTCGCCCACGTCGATGGCCGCTTGGACGATCTCAGCGCCCTGCAGCCGGCAGGCCTCGGCCACGCCGGCGAGCCGTCCGGCGTCGCGGCCGGTCAGCGCAAGAAAGGTTCCGGGGCGGGCGAGGGCGCGCGCCATCGCCTCGCCAAGGCCGGACGAGCCGCCGGTGATCAAAATGCTGCGCCAGTTCCACATGCCGTTGTTCCCTTCGCAGGGGCCTGTATAACTCTTTCCAGTCCCCCGCCGCGATTCGCCTTTTCCGGAGACGCGCCTTGACCATTGCAAGCATGACAGGTTTCGCGCGCGCCAGTGCCGAAGCGCTCGGCCGCACGGCGACGTGGGAAGCCCGCTCGGTCAATGGCCGCGGGCTCGACGTGCGGCTGCGTACGCCGCCGGGATTCGACCGGCTGGAGAACGAGATCCGCGCGCGCACGGCCAAGCGGTTCGACCGCGGCAACGTGTCGCTGAACCTGACGCTCGAAACGCCGGCGGCAGCCCCACGTCTGCAGATCAACCGGGCGGCCCTCGATCAGGTGATCGCACTGATCGGCGAATTGTCCGGCCGCCTCGACGCGGCGGCACCTCGCCTCGACGGCCTGCTCGGCGTTCGCGGCGTGATCGAGACGGTCGTGGAGACGCCGCTAGCAGAGGCCGAGCAGGCGAAGATCGATGCGGCGATATTGTCCTCGCTCGACAAGGTGCTCGACGGTCTTGTCGCCGCGCGGCGCGATGAAGGGCGGGCGTTGCTCGCCATCCTCGATGCGACTCTTGCCGAGGTCGCCACGCTGACAGGCGAGGCGGCCGCGAATGCGGCCACGCAGCCAGCCGCGATCAAGGCGCGGCTCGAAGCGCAGATCGCCGATCTGCTCGGGTCGCAGAACCCGATAGCGCCCGAGCGGCTCGCCCACGAGACGGCCCTGCTCGCCGTCAAGGCGGACGTGCGCGAGGAGCTCGACAGGTTGCGCGCCCATATCGGGCAGGCACGCGAGCTTTTCGCAAAGGGCGGTGCGGTGGGGCGCAAGCTCGACTTCCTCAGCCAGGAATTCAACCGGGAAGCCAACACGCTGTGTTCGAAGTCGTCGGACATAGCACTGACGCGGATCGGCCTGGCGCTCAAGACGGCCATCGACCGGCTGCGCGAACAGGCCGCCAACGTGGAGTGACGGACGTGGATCCGGACATCAACCGACGCGGCGTGATGCTGGTGCTGTCTTCGCCCTCGGGTGCGGGCAAGACGTCGATCAGCCGCGAGCTCCTTCGCCGCGAGCCGTCGCTCAGCATGTCGGTATCGGCGACGACGCGCCCGAAGCGTCCCGGCGAGACGAACGGGAAGGACTACCATTTCGTCGACGCGACCGAGTTCGGCCTGATGATCAACCGCGGTGAATTTCTCGAACATGCAAAGGTGTTCGGGAACTACTACGGGACGCCGCGCAAGTACGTCGAAGCGAAGCTTGCCCAGGGTCTCGACGTGCTGTTCGACATCGACTGGCAGGGCACGCAGCAGCTTCGCGAGCAGGCCGAGAACGATCTGGTCTCGGTCTTCATCCTGCCGCCGTCGACATCGGAACTCGAGCGGCGCCTCAACGCGCGTGCGCAGGACCCCGCACATGTCGTGGCCCAGCGCATGGGGCAGGCGGCCAACGAGATGAGCCACTGGCCGGAATACGATTACATCGTCGTGAATCGCGATCTCGACGCTTCGGTCGCCAAGGTCCAGGCGATCCTGACGGCCGAACGCACCCGGCGCGAGCGTCAGATCGGGTTGGGTGACTTCGTCAGGCGCCTGCGCGACGGGCGCTGACGGCGCGCGCGAGCGCGCAGAATTCCGGGATCGACAGTGTCTCGGCCCGCCGGGTCGGATCGATGCCGGCTTCGGCGCACAAGGCCCCCGCATCGTGTCCGAGCGACTTCAGCGACTGGCGCAGCATCTTGCGCCGCTTGCCGAAAGCGGCGGCCGTCACACGCTCAAGTGTAGCGGCGTCGGCAGGTGCCAGTGGCTCCGCACGCGGGCGCAATTCGACAACCGCCGAGACGACCGCCGGCGGCGGGGAGAACGCGCCGGGTGAAATGTCAAACAGGCGCCTGGCAGTCCAGCGCCACTGCGCGGCGACCGCAAGCCGGCCGTAACCTTCTTCATCCGGTGCCGAGACGATCCGCTCGACGACTTCCTTCTGCAGCATCACGACGATGCACTCGAACGCATCTGGCCTTGCGAGCCAGCCCAGCAGCATCGGTGTCCCGACATTGTAGGGGAGGTTCGCCACGATCCGTCGCGGCGGCGTGCCGAGCGATGCGGCGTCGAGTTCGAGGGCGTCGGCCTCGATCGTCTCGAGGCGGCCTGGATACGCCGCGGCGATTTCCGCGAGTGCGGGCAGGGCGCGCGCATCCCGCTCGATGGCGACGACATGCCGGGCCCCTTCGGCCAGAAGTCCGCGCGTGAGGCCGCCCGGGCCCGGGCCGACTTCGATCGTCGTGCCTTGCGACAGGTCGCCGGCCGCGCGCGCGATGCGCCGCGTGAGGTTCAGGTCGAAAAGGAAGTGCTGGCCGAGCGACTTGCGCGCGGCAAGGCCGTGCTTGCGGACGATCTCGGCGAGCGGCGGCAGGCCGTCGGCCGGGCCGGCACTGCCCCCTGGGCTCACGCGCGTATGTCGACGACGGCGACGCGCCGCAGGTCGCGCAGGTAGCGCCGCGCCGCGTTGTCGAGGCGCTGGCGGATCAGGTTGTCCTCGATGTCCGCGGCCGTCGGCAGATTGGATTGCGGCTCGGTGCGCACGCACACCATCGCCATGCCGATGCCGCCGTCCGACAATGTCGGCTCGGTCGTCTCGCCGACCTTGAGCGGCCGGATGCGGTCGCGGGTCGATGCGGCGAGGTCGCCGATACGCACTTCAGGTACGCGAACCGGTGCCGGAACACGAATTTCCGCGGCAACCCGCTCGAGATCGGCGCAACCCTGAACCGTTTCCCGGATCGTCTCGGCCAGCGACATGACCGAATCGCGGTCGGCCGGCGTGGCGCCGGCCGGAACCGGCAAGACGATCTGGGCGATGTCGACGCGCGCATCGTCGGGCGAAGCGGGAGCGAGCACGCGCTTGTCACGCATGCCGTAGAGATAGTAGCCGGACGGCGAGCGGATCGGCTGGGTCATGCGCCCGGATTCGGTCGCCGCCAGGATGCCTTCCGTCTCGGGATCGAATTGCCCGCGCTGCACCCAGCCGATGTCGCCGCCATCGGTGGCCGACGCGGCCTGGGAGAACTGCTGGGCTGCGACGGCAAAGGGGATGGCGCCGCTGACGAGCTGCTTCACGAGGTCGTCCACCGTTCGGCGGACATCGTCTTCCTGGTCGGGATTGTCGATGGCGATGAAAATTTCCGAAAGCAGGTACTCCGCGACCGGTTCGCCCTGCGTATAGCGCGCAAGGGCTTCGTCGACCTCATCGCGGCTCACCTCGATCTGCGAGCGCAGGCGGCCGGTGACCAGGCGCTGCCAGGCCATCGTCGCCTCGATCTGCCGGTCCATGGCACTGCGCGGAACGCCGGCCCCCCGGAGGATCTGGTCGAGGCCGCCAGCAGGCAGCTTGTTGGACTGCTCGATGCGCTTGATCGCGGCATCGATCTCGGTTTTCGGGATCGTCAGCCCGAGACGCTTGGACTCCTGGACCTGGATCCGCTCGTCGATCAGCTGGCGCAGGACCTGTGCCCGCATGCGCTGGCGCACGTCGGGCGAATCGGGGGCCCCGGTCGAAACCAGAGTCAGCGCGATACGGCCGTCGATGTCGAAATTGGAGACGATATCGTCGTTGACGACGGCGACGATCCGCTGCTCCTGGGCAAGAGCCGGCGAGACGGCAAGCAGGGCGACGGCGGCGCAGAGCGCGAATCGTCTAAGGTTGACGGTCATTTTCATGGCGGCCCGATATATAGGCGGAACGGGTGGCGGGTGCAAATCGGGGACATGGCGGCTATCCGTCCTCGAGATGCAGCAGCATGGCGATGCCCAGCATGCTCGAGACGACGGCAGGCGTCCATGCGGCAAGGGCGACCGGGATCGTTGCGCTCTGGCCGAGCGCGCCGACCAGGCTGGAGGCGAAGAAGAGCACGAACCCGACGGAGACGCCGGATATGACCAGCAGCCCGGTTCCGCCGCGCCGATGCGGCCGCAACGAGAACGTCGCGGCGATCAGGACCATGGCGGCAAGCAGGATGGGCGTGGCGACAAGCTGATGCCAGTGCAGGCGGTGACGGGTCGCCGTAAAGCCCGCCGCCTCCAGCATGCGGATGACGCCCGGCAGTTCCCAGAACGAAATGGTCAGCGGCGAAGCGAAGGAATCCTGGATCTGCTCGGCTGTCATCGCCGTGGGAATCCGGTACGAAGTCTCGAAGCGGGCCGGACGCTCGGGTGCTGTCAGCCATGCATCCGTCACGAGCCAGTGGCCCGTCTCCAGACGCGCACTTGCCGCATCCACACGGCTGACAAACCGGTCCTGTCCTTCGAAGTTGAGGATGATGACGTCGAAGAGCTGCATTTCCTGCGAAGCCACCCGGCGCGCGTAGACGACGGAGTTCCCGTTCGGGTCGACCTGTCGAAGCCAGAAGCCGGTGTTCGAGACCGCGAGTAAGCTGGATCCACCCCCGATCAGTTGGGCTTCCAGACGCTCGAATTGGCCATAGAGCACCGCACCGGCCGGATTGATGACGGCGACCTTGAAGACCCCGAACAGGGCGGCAAAGCCGATGACCGGCAGCAGGAACTGCCAGACCGAAACGCCGGCCGCACGCGCGACGGTCAATTCGTGGGAACGGGTCAGACGCCAGAACGTGATCATCGAGGCGAACAGCACGACGAACGGCGCCAGTTCCTCGGCCATGTGCGGAAGTTTGAGCAGGGCCATGCGCAGGACGATCCCTGTCGACATGCTCGGCCTGCTGGAAGCGCGGCGCAGAAGCTCGATCGCGTCGAACATGTAGACGATCGCCAGGAACATCGCGAGGAAGCCGATCATCGCGAACGCGAACTGGCGGCCGATATAGCCAAGGAGGGTCGAGGAAAGCCGCATTGCCGTCACACCGCCGCCGGCTGGGGGCCATCGGCGCTGCCGGCACGGCGGCGCAGGCTCGGACTGGTGAGCACCCATGCGGACAACGCGATCAACGCAAGCGGTACCGCGTAGAGGAACGGAATGGCGGCCGGCGAGCGGGCGGCAAGATTGGGGACCGCGATCGACAGCGCTTCCACGCCAAGCCCGCAGGCGGCGGCGACAAGCAGCCGCCTGCTGAGGCCGCGTCGGTTGAAATCGCCAGGCAGCAGGCAGGCGAGCCCGACGAGGACCAGTGCAAGCGCATAGAGGGGGGCCGAGAGCCGCGTGTGGCCTTCCGCAATCAGGCGCGGGGCATACTGGCGGTCGTGGGCCTCCGTCAGGTCGGGCCAGAGAAGCTCGTTGACATAGCGTTCGCCCGGTTCGCGCCACCGGAATTCGCGCGCCGTCGACGTCTGGCCGATCTCGACCGAATAGCGGTCGAAATAGAGAAGCGAGAGTTTTCCGGCGGCCCTGTCGACCTGCTGCCGGTTGCCGTTGAGCAGGATCACGCGCGGACCGTCGTCCGTCATCGCGAGTGTCCCGCGTTCGGCAAGTAGCGTGATCGAGGTCGCCGGATCGCGCGAATCATGGACGAGAATGCCGCGCAGGTCGCCGTTGCTCTCTCTCGCGCGCACATAGACCGTCAGGCTCGGGCCGATGTTCGTGAACGCGCCTTCCTGCAGGAGAAGGCCCGAATAATCGGATCGCACGTCGGAGTGCAATTCCTTGAACTTGCTGAACGTCAGCGGAACCAGATAGAGCGACAGCACGTAGCCGATGGCCGTCGCGAATACGCCGAGCAGGATGGCCGGACGCGCAAGCTGGCCCGGACCGAATCCGACGGCCCGCATGACGACGAGTTCGCTGTCGACGGTCAGCCGGTTGTAGACGAACAGCGTCGACATGAAGAGCGCGATCGGCGTCACGAGCGAAAGGAAGTTCGGCATCAGGAGTGCGGTCAGATAGAAGAACGAACCCAACCCGAGCCCTCGGTTGACGATCAGTTCGATGAAGCGAAGGGACTGGGTCAGCCAGATCGCAAGGGTCAGCGTGACGAGCACGAACACTGTCGTGACGAGGACCTGGCGCAGGATGTAGGCGGTGATTCGATTCATCGTATCGTCCCAGTATAAGGGAGCCGGCTTTCGGTGCAGCCGATTGATTTTGCAGCGCAATATCGAGAACACATGGGGAACGGCGACGGTGCGGACTTTTATTTCGTTAGGTATTCTCTATTGTACCGCTCGCGCGCGTCCGGTGCATGAGGAAAATCGAAATGAAAATCGCGTTCTTGAAGCCTGAGCCTCCGTCCAGCGGTGCCTATGTCGTCGGCGTTCTCGAAGATCGGAAACTGACACCGGCAGCTGCCGCCCTCGACAAGAAGACGGGCGGTGTCGTCACCCGCGCGATGGCCTCCACGCGGTTCAAGGGGAAGAAGGACGAGTTCCTCGACATCGTGGCGCCGAAGGGCGTGCCGTTCGGCCGCATCGTGCTGGCTGGTCTGGGCAAGCTCGACAAGCTCGACAGGTCGGGCGCGGAAGCCGCAGGCGGCAAGCTCGTGGCGCATCTCAATCATGTCGGCGAAGTGCTGGCGACGGTCTCGGTCGAGCACATCCCGGGTGCTTCGCTCAATCCCGGCGACATGGCTGCCCATCTGGCTTTCGGCGCCAAGCTTCGCGCCTATCGCTTCGACAAATACAAGACGCGCGAAAAGGAAGATGCCAAGCCGACACTGAAGGCGCTCAACCTGCTGGTCACCGACGTCGCGGCCGCGCGCAAGGTACACGGCCCTCTCGACCGCGTGGCCGACGCGATCGCATTCACGCGCGATCTCGTTTCCGAACCGCCGAACGTCCTCTATCCGGAGAGCCTTGCCGAACGCTGCAAGCGCCTGACGGCCTTCGGCGTGAAGGTCGAGATCTTCGACGAGAAGCAGCTCGAGAAGATGGGCGCCGGCGCGATCCTCGGTGTCGGCATGGGCTCGTCCCGGCCGACGCGGATGGTCGTCATGCAGTACAACGGCGCGCCGAAGGCAAAGGACAAGCGCCCGATCGCGTTCGTCGGCAAGGGCGTCACGTTCGACACCGGCGGCATCTCGATCAAGCCGTCGGCCGGCATGGAAGACATGAAGTGGGACATGGCCGGATCGGCCGCGGTGATCGGCGCCATGGAAGCGCTCGCCGCACGCCACGCCAAGGTCAACGCGATCGGTGCTGTCGGCCTCGTCGAGAACATGCCGTCCGGCAACGCGCAGCGCCCGTCCGACATCGTCAAGTCGATGTCCGGCAAGACGATCGAGGTGCTGAACACCGACGCCGAAGGCCGCCTCGTGCTGGCCGACGTGCTCTGGTACGTGCAGGACCGTTTCAAGCCCAAGGCGATGCTCGATCTCGCCACGCTGACCGGGGCCGTGATCGTGGCGCTCGGCCACGAATATGCGGGCATCATGTCGAACAACGACGAACTCGCGAAGAAGCTGATCGCGGCGGGAACCGCGAGCGGCGAGAAGGTCTGGCGCCTGCCGCTCGGCGAAGCCTATGACCGCGACATCGACAGCCCCGCCGCCGACGTCAAGAATATCGCCGCCGGGCGCGGGGCCGGCTCGATCATCGGCGGGCAGTTCCTGCATCGCTTCGTCAACGACGTGCCGTGGGTGCATATCGACATCGCCGGCATGGCCTGGAGCGGCAAGGACACGGCCACTTGCCCGAAGGGTGCCACCGCGTTCGGCGTGCGCCTCCTCGACCGGCTCGTCGCGGACAACTACGAGGAAGCGTGACGGAAATCCGCTTCTACCACTTGCGCAGCTCCACGCTCGAAACGGCACTTCCGAAGATCCTCGAGAAGGCGGTCGGGCAGGGGCATCGCGCGGTGGTGGTCGCCGGAAGCGTGGAGCGTGCCGCATCGGTCGACGCGACCTTGTGGACCTACGAGGAGCGCTCGTTCCTGCCGCATGCCATGGCGCCGGCCAACGGCAACGACCCGTTCGCGGCCGACCAGCCGATCTGGATCACGACCCGGGTCGAGAACCCGAACGAAGCGACACTGCTGGTGCTGCTCGACGGCCAGACCGCGGACGATCCCGAGCCGTGGAAGCTGATCTGCGAGGTTTTCGACGGGAACGACGATGCGGCCGTCGAGGCGGCCCGCAGCCGCTGGAAGGCGCTGAAGGCGCAGGGTCATGCGCTGACTTACTGGCGTCAGGGCGACAAGGGCGGATGGGAGAAGGCCGGCTGAATTCCGAGGCTGGTTGCCATACGGCGCGCGCACCGTTATAAGCCGCGCGTCTTCACCCTTCGCAATTTCATACCAGAGAGTATCCTATGGCCATCGAGCGCACCTTTTCAATCGTCAAGCCGGACGCGACGCGTCGCAACCTCACCGGTGCCGTCAACGCGCTGATCGAGAAGTCGGGGCTGCGCATCGTCGCGCAGAAGCGCATCCACATGACCAAGGCGCAGGCCGAGACGTTCTACGGCGTGCACAAGGCGCGCCCGTTCTTCGGCTCGCTGGTCGAGTTCATGACGTCCGGTCCCGTCGTCGTCCAGGTCCTCGAGGGCGAGAACGCGGTCGCCAAGTATCGCGAAGTCATGGGTGCTACCAACCCGGCGAACGCCGCACCGGGCACGATCCGCAAGGAATTCGCGGAATCCATCGAAGCGAACTCGGCCCACGGGTCGGACAGCCTCGAGAACGCCGCGGTCGAAATCGCGTTCTTCTTCTCGGGTCTCGAAATCGTCGGCTGATCCGGCCTGTCCGGAAAAGCGAAGGGCCGCGCCGGAAACCGGCGCGGCCCTTTTCGTTTCGAGCGCCGTGCGCCCGCGATCAGCCGTGTGGAACGAGGAACACGTACATCCCGACGAGGATCAGGATCGTCAGGCCGGAAACCCACTTGGCAAGCTTGTTGAAGTCCGACCACGTGTCGAGATGCTGGGTCATGTCGTAGTTGAACTCGGGATCGATCTTGTTCTGCGGTGCGCCGGCCATGGAAACCTCCGAATTGGACGGTCAGGATAGGCGATCCCGGCCGATTTTTCAAACGGCGGGATTGACGATCAGCGCAACGGGGTTGCCGGCATCCGCCACGATGACGCGGTCGCCTTCGATCCGCGCCCGACCGCTTGCGATCAGCCGGAGGGAAGCGGGATAGAGCCTGTGTTCGGCTGCAAGGACGCGTGCGGCAAGGGCCGCCTCGTCGTCGCCCGGAAGTACCGGCACGGCCGCCTGGCCGACGATCGGCCCCACATCCATTGTCGTCCGGACGAAATGCACCGTGCAGCCGGCGATGCGCACGCCTTCCGCCAAGGCCCGCTTGTGCGTGTCGAGTCCGGGAAACGACGGCAGCAGCGAAGGATGGATGTTGATCATCCGGTCGCGCCAGGCATCGACGAAACCCGCCGTCAGCAGGCGCATGAAACCGGCAAGGCAGACGAACTCGATGCCGGCCGATCGCAGCGTGGCGTCGAGCGCCTGCTCGAATGGCTCTCGCCCTTTGAAGGCGCGATGATCGACCGTCGCGGTCGCGATGCCGGCTTCCTCGGCGATCGCAAGTCCGCCGGCACCGGGCACGTTCGACACCACCAGTGCCAGTTCCGCCGGGAAGTCCGCGGACCGGGCCGCCTCGACAAGGGCGCGCAGGTTGCTGCCGCGGCCCGATATCAGGACGCCGACACGCAGACGCTTCACGCTAGATCGTCCAGCTGTCGAGATTGTCGACCACACAGCCAGGCGCATCGGCGTTCGGGCGGGCGACAACGCGGCCGATCTCGATGGGCTTTTCGCCGGCCTCGCGCAGCAGCGCCATCGCGGCGTCCTTCCGTTCGGCCGGCACGATCACGACCATGCCGATGCCGCAGTTGAACACGCGCACCATCTCGGCACGCGCGATCTGCCCGCCCTTGGCGAGCCACGCGAAGACCGGCGGCAGCTTCCAGGCCTTCGCGTCGATGCGGACCTGGACGGTGTCCGGGATCACGCGCGGCACATTTTCGACCAGACCGCCGCCGGTGATATGCGCCATTGCCTTGGCGTGTCCCGCCCGCACGAGGGCAAGGCAGCTCTTGACGTAGATCCGGGTGGGGGCGAGCAGTGCTTCGGCAAGAGACATGTCGGTGGCGAACGGCGCCGGGGCCTGCCACGACAGTTCGGCCGTGTGGACGACGCGACGCACCAGCGAAAAGCCGTTCGAATGCACGCCCGACGAAGCAAGGCCGAGCACGACGTCGCCGGCCGCGACCGTCGTTCCGTCGATGCCGGATCCGCGCTCGAGCGCTCCGACTGAGAATCCCGCGAGGTCATAGTCGCCGGCTGCATACATGCCGGGCATTTCTGCCGTCTCGCCACCGACAAGCGCACATCCGGAAATCCGGCAACCCTCCGCGATGCCCGCGACGATAGATTTTGCCGCTGCGACATCGAGTTTCCCGGTGGCGAAATAGTCGAGGAAGAACAGCGGTTCGGCGCCCTGCACGACCAGATCGTTGACGCACATCGCGACAAGGTCGATGCCGACCGTCTCGTGGCGACCCGATTCGATCGCGATTTTCAGCTTGGTGCCCACGCCATCGGTCGTGGCGACAAGGATCGGGTCCTTGAAACCGGCGGCCTTGAGGTCGAAAAGCGCGCCGAACCCGCCCAGACCAGCCTCGGAGCCGGGCCGGCGAGTTGACTTGGCCATCGGCTTGATCGCGTCGACAAGGGCTTCGCCCGCGTCGATATCCACCCCGGCTTCGGCGTAACGGTTCGTGCTCATTGGCGCCCCTTTGCCGGATTGGCTATAACGGTACCCGAGCCCCCGGCGACGGGCGGAAAATAAAGGATTCGGAACGGTTTGCAATGGCGCTTCGGGCGTTGGTTCTGGGAATTTCGATGGCAGTGGCGACCGGCATGGCCGCCCTTGCCCAGGTTCCGCCGCCGGTTGCCGTGGACGTGTTCTCCGTGCGCGGGGTCGAGGTCGACCGGAGTGCTGCCACGGCGGCCCAGGCGCGCGAACAGGCCATCGTGGAAGGCCAGCGGCTTGCCTGGCGGCGGCTTGTCGAGCGGATGGTGCCGGTCGAGGCGCGCGGCACGCTGCCCGGATTGCCGGTCGCCGAGATCGCTCCGCTCATCGACAGTTTCGAGGTCGAAACCGAGCGGGGATCGGGAACCCGCTGGATCGGATCTCTCGGCTACCGCTTCCGCTCCAACGACGTACGCCAACTGTTCCGCAGCCGCAGCGTCGCGTTCGCCGAAACGCCGGCGCGCCGGATTCTCGTCGTTCCCGTCGCGATCCGCGACGGACAGGCACTGCTGTGGGAGGACGAAAACGCCTGGCGCATCGCCTGGTCGGGACTGCCGGTACCGGTCGGACTGCAGCCCTGGATCCTGCCGCAGGCCGATATCGAGGATGCCGGGCTGATCGGTGCCGAGCAGGCCGCGCTGCTCGATCGCGCGCGCTTGCGCGCACTCGCCGCACGGTACGGCACGCAGGGCGTGATTGTCGTCAGTGCCGAATCGGAAGAGGCGGCTGCCGGCGGCTCGACGGTCCGCGTCCAGTTTTCGCGCATCGGCGCGGCGGCTCCAGATGCGGACTGGCCGCAGGCCTTCCGGCTCGCCGCGGGCGAGACCGCCGAGACGGCTTGGCCGCGCATCGCGCGTGCGGCGGCCGATGCGATCGAGGAGCGCTGGAAGGCGGAGGTCCTGGTCCAGGGCAGCGACGTGGCCCAGTTGCGCGCCACCGTTCCGGTCGGCGACCTTGCCGAATGGGTGGCGCTGCGCCGCCGGTTGGCCGAAGTCGCTAGCGTCCGGCGGCTCGACATCCTCGTTCTGGGCAAAGGCGGGGCGATCGTCGACATCCAGCATGAAGGCGGCACGGACTCGTTGCGCACCGCACTTGCCCAGCGCGACCTGACTCTCGAGGAAGCGGACGGCGGCTGGCGGTTGCTGCTTGCCGGGCGTGGCGGACAACGTCCGTGATCAATCTGCCGAATCTGCTTTCTTTCGCACGCCTGCTTGCCGTCCCCGTCGCGGTCTGGCTGATGCTGGGCGCGCAGTTCGAGATCGCGTTCTGGCTGTTCGTCGCGGCAGGAGCCACCGACGCACTCGACGGCTTCCTGGCGAAACGGTTCGGCTGGGAAACCGAACTCGGCTCGTATCTCGATCCCCTGGCCGACAAGGCGCTGCTCGTGTCGGTTTTCCTCGTGCTCGGCTGGACCGGCCACATCCCGGCCTGGCTCACGATCATGGTGATCTTCCGCGACCTGCTGATCGTCGGCGGGGCCCTTGTCGTGGTCGCGATCACGGGCAGTTTCAAGTCGGACCCGATGCGAATCAGCAAGCTCAACACGACGCTGCAGATCCTTCTTGCGGCGGTCGTGCTGGCCGAACTGGGTGTGGGGCTGGATTTCGAGCGCTGGCGCTGGATCCTCGTCGACGTGACGGCGATAACGACGCTCGCCTCCGGGCTGGCCTATCTGGTGCGCTGGACAAGGCGGCTCGCCGAGGAAGAGGATGCGGCATGACAAACCCCGAGCCGAACCGCCAGTTCGCCTGGAACCACCCGATCGCGTGGGTGACCATCGTCGGCCTTTTCGGCCTGTTCATCTACATGCTGAGCGGCGTGCTCCTGCCATTCGTTGTCGCGGCCGCGATCGCATACCTGATCGATCCGCTCGTCGACCGGATCGTGCGGATCGGCATTCCGCGTGTCTTTGCCGCCGCGATCGTGACGATCGCGTTCTTCGTCTCGGTGATCACGCTCCTGGTGCTTCTGGCACCTGTCCTCCAGCATCAGCTCGTCGGCCTCGGTGACAGGCTGGTCGTCGTTTCGCGCCAGCTCTTCGAACTCGCCAAGCCGTATCTGGACGAGATCTTCGCCCATGTCGGCGCCGTCGACGTCCAGCAGCTGAGCGGGGCAGGCGACACGGTGCGCACGGCTCTCGGATGGGCGGCACGCACGATCGGCAGCGTCCTTACCGGCGGCCTCGCAGTCGTCAACATCGTGGCGCTGGTCTTCATCACGCCCGTCGTCGTCTTCTATCTGGTGCGCGACTGGGGGGTCGTCCAGTCAAAGATCGACAGCTGGCTGCCGCGCCGGCATGCGGACACGATCCGCGAACTGCTGCACGAGATCGACGCCCGGCTCGCGGGCTTCCTGCGCGGGCAAGCGCTGGTCTGCCTCTTCCTGGCGGTGTTCTACGCTTCCGGCCTGACGCTGACGGGCCTCAACTACGGGCTGCTCGTCGGCATCCTCACGGGCGTCCTGAGTTTCATCCCCTATGTCGGCGTCTTCGTCGGGATGGCGACGGGCATGTCGATCGCTATTTTCCAATTCGCGTCCTGGTTCGATGTCGGGACGGTTCTGGCGGTGTTCCTGCTCGGCCAGTTCATCGAAGGAAGCTTCGTCACCCCGAAGCTGGT
Organism: Tagaea sp.; assembly: GCA_965279525.1. GTDB lineage: Bacteria > Pseudomonadota > Alphaproteobacteria > CACIAM-22H2 > CACIAM-22H2 > Tagaea. The sequence continues at coordinate 381,204 of CBDIIB010000004.1, forward strand.
GGGCGACCGCACGGGGCTCCACCCGGTCTGGATGATGCTCTCGATCTTCGCCGGCGGCGCGCTGTTCGGTTTCGTCGGCGTGCTGATCGCGATCCCGGTGGCGGCAGCGCTCGGCGTGCTGTTCCGCTTCGCCATGAAGCGATACATGGAAAGCTCGCTCTATCTGGGGAGCGACCCGCCGTGAGCGGCGGACAGCTGGCGCTGGAGTTTCCCCATCGGCCGGCGCTCGAACGCGAAGATTTCCTTGTGGCACCGGCGAACTCGGATGCGGTCGCGTGGATCGACTCCTGGCCGAAATGGCCGGCTGCAGCGCTTGTGGTGTACGGGCCCGCCGGTAGCGGCAAGACGCATCTTGCCCAGACCTGGCGGCTGCGCGCGGGCGCTTCGGTGCTGGCGCCGGCGGATATCGAGACGGCATCGCTGCCGTCCCGTCTCGCAGCCTGTCCGGCCGTCGTGGTCGAGGATGTAGACCGCAATCCGCCCGACCCGCAGGCATGGTTCCACCTGCTGAACCTGCTGGCCGAACGCGGCCAATGGGCGCTTTTCACGGCACGCGAAGCGCCGGCGCGCTGGCAGATCGGGCTTGCCGATCTTGCCTCGCGGCTGCGGGCACTTCCGGCAGTCGGGATCGCACAGCCCGACGAGCAACTGGTCGAGGCGGTTCTCGTGAAGCAACTTGCCGATCGCCAGCTGCGCGTGCCTCCGGATACGGTACGCTACGTGGCGACAAGGCTCGAACGCTCGCTGGCGGCCGTCGGACGAATTGCGGCTGCCCTCGACACGGCCGCTCTGGCATCGAAACGGCCACTGACAATCCATCTCGCGCGCGACGTGCTGCGCGGCGAAGGGCTCGAAACCTGAAACCGAAAACTGGAGTTGCCGACAATGGACATGGGAATCAAGGGCCGCACGGCCATCGTCTGCGCCGCCTCGAAGGGGCTCGGCCGGGGTTGCGCCGAAGCGCTCGCGGCCGAGGGCGTGGACCTCGTCATCAACGCGCGCGGGGCCGACACGCTCGAAGCCGTCGCGGCCGATATCCGCACCCGCTTCGCGGTGAAGGTCACCACCGTCGCGTGCGACGTCACGACCGCGGAAGGTCGCGCCAAGCTGCTGGCCGCGTGCCCGGAGCCTGACATCCTGGTCAACAATGCCGGCGGTCCGCCGCCCGGCGATTTCCGCGACTGGGACGAGAAGGCATGGCATGCCGCGCTCGAAGCCAACATGGTCACGCCGATCATGCTGATCAAGGCGACCATCGACAGGATGATCGCGCGCAAGTTCGGCCGCATCGTCAACATCACGTCGGCCGCCGTGAAGAACCCGATCCCGTTCCTCGGCCTGTCCAACGGTGCCCGTACCGGACTGACGGGATTCGTCGCCGGCCTGTCGCGCCAGGTCGCCAAGCACAACGTGACGATCAACGGCCTGCTGCCCGGCCCGTTCGATACCGACCGCCTGCGCTCGACGATGGTTGCCGGCGCCAAGGCTGCCAACAAGCCGGTGGAGGAGATCACCGAGGCCCGGCGCAAGGCCAACCCGGCCGAGCGCTTCGGGACGGCGGAGGAGTTCGGCGCTGCTTGCGCGTTCTTGTGCAGCGCACACGCGGGCTACATCGTGGGGCAGAACATCGTGCTCGACGGGGGTGCATTCAACGGCACAATGTAGGTCGATGTATTTTACGAAAAAACATCGATAAGCCATTATTATGAAAACTTAATATTAACCTGATTTGGCTGTCACTAAACGGCAACAGAACGTAGCTTGCGGCGCTGACGGCCACCTGTCTAACCTCAGCCCATCCGCAGCCCGCCGCCCTTCAGAAACGAAGGGCGGCGGGCTGGCGGTCGCGACGGGATAGAGCGGATCGGCGGCATGGACAGGCAGGACGACAAGGCGGAAATCGAGCTCAAGCTCGCCGTTCCGACCGATGCCTTGGCCAAGCTCGCGCGCGATCCGCGCCTGAAGGCCTTGGTGACCGGGGCCGGCACGCGCAAGCATCTGCGCACGACGTATTTCGATACGCCCGACCGGCGGCTGCTGTCCGCCGAACTCGCCTTGCGCGTCCGCCGTGACGGCCAGCGACGCATCCAGACGCTGAAAACCGCGGGCCATCCCACGCTGGGACTTCTCGCACGCGGCGAGTGGGAGCGTGAAATCGTCGGGGAAAGCCCCGTCCTCGACGATGCCTGGCTTGCCGAGATCGGCGACAAGGACGCGCGCAAGCTGCTGGCGAAATCCAAGGTGCGGGCACGGCTGGCGCCGCTTTTCTCGACGGATTTCCGCCGCCGGTCCTGGCGCATCCGCCGCGCCGGCAGCGTTATCGAGCTGGCGATCGACAAGGGAACGATCGACAGCCCCGACGGGCAATCCCAGATCTCGGAAGTCGAACTTGAACTCAAGTCCGGCGATCCGGGCGAGCTTTACGGACTGGCGCGCGAGATCGTGGACATCGTCCCGGCCGTCGTCGAATCCCGCAGCAAGGCCGAGCGCGGCTATGCGATGTCGCTGCCGACGCGCGGTGCCGTGCGGGCGGTCTCGGTCGGCATCGACAAGGACGCGAGCGTCGCAGGCACGTTCCGCGAGATCGGCCGCGCGTGCCTCGCGCATGCGCGGGCCAACGAATCCCTCGTGCGAAGCAAGCCCTCGGTCGAGGGCGTACATCAGTTGCGCGTGGCGTTGCGCCGCATGCGCTCCGCGCTTGCCGCCTTTCGCGACGTTCTGCCCGAGCCGGAGCGCCGCCGGAAGACCGAGGAACTGCGCTGGATCGCGTCGAGTTGCGGTGCCGCACGTGACTGGGACGTGTTTCGCAGCCAGCTATTGAAGCCGCTCAGCCGCCATCTCGACGACGAACCCGGCCTGGCGCGCGTCACAAAAGCGGCCGATGCGGCACGCCGGCGGGCCTATCGCGAAGTGCAGGCGATGCTCGAGACGCCGCGCCTGACCCATGCATTGCTCGATATCGAGGCGTGGTGGGAGCAGGGCAGCTGGGCGCCGGGCATGGGCGAATGGCGCGAAGCGCCGGTGCGGGAATTCGCGCGTGTCGTCCTGCGCAAACTCCACCGGAACGTCGCCAGGCTTGGCAAGAACGTGGCCGCGCTTCCGGAGGCGGAACTCCACGAACTGCGCATCCGGTGCAAGAAGCTGCGTTATGCCGCCGAGTTTTTCCGGGGCGCTTTCCCGAGAAAGCCGGTGACGACCTATCTTGCGGCACTGGCGGACGTGCAGGAACATCTGGGGGCACTGAACGATGCCGTTGTGGCGAAGTCGCTGCTTGCCGAACTCGGCCGGGATTCCGGTGGCCTGCCGCCGGAACTGCTTGCGCGCGCCGAGGGGATCGTGACCGGTTGGATCGCCGCCCGGGTGCGCATCGATCTCGAGCATCTTCCGAAGGTCTGGCAGCGATTCGCCGAACAGCGCCCCTTCTGGAAGTAGCATCTCCGCCGTAACCTTTTGTATAATCGTGCGAATTATCCACTGCGAGGCTTCGCGCGCGGCCGGCATGCTTTGCTATAATGGCCGCTTCGGCAGAGGAGTTTACCAATGCGACTATTGGCAATGACGATCGCCGCGGCAGCCGTTTCGTTCGGCATCGGTCATTTCGCCCTTGCGCAGGGGGCCGATGCGACGGTCGTCCAGCGCGACATCGATTTCGAGCCGAAGGAAGTCCGCATCCGGGCCGGCGGCCAGGTTCTTTTCGTCAACGAAGACCGGTTCGGTCACAACGTCTATTCGGAGACGGCCGGCGGGGAGTTCGACGTCGGCCGGCAGGGACCCAATACCCGTATCGGCGTGCCGTTCCGGCGCGCGGGGACGTTCGCGGTGATGTGCCGCATCCATCCCCGCATGGCCATGCAGGTCGTCGTCCAGTAATCCGGCTCCGGGAGCGCAACGCTTGTCGATCCGCGCCAAGCTAATCGCCGCCTTCCTGTTCGCGCTGCTTGCGGCCTCGACGCTCGGCTTCACGGCGTTCGTCGCGGCGCGCATGCTCGGCGCCCTGACCGTGCAGATGTTCGACGGGCCGCTCCAGACTATCAATTTCGCTCGTCTGGCGCAGACCGATTTCGCCGTCATCGAACTCACCGACCGCGATGCCGGCGACATGGATCGGCTCTACAAACTTGTCGACGACTTCCTGAAGGACCTCGATGTCGCGGCCGAGCGGGGCAACTCGGAGGATATCTCCGCCGTCGCCGCCGACATCCGCTCCAACGTCGACAAGTGGCGCGCGTCGGCGGCACGGGCGCGGACGGGCGACGCGGAAGTCGCGCGGGAACGAACGGCCCTCGGGGCGCGCATCCGGCAGGATCTCGAAGTCCTGACGCAGATCGCAGCCGACAACGGTTTCGTGTTCCGCGAAGACGCCGGCGAAACGATCGAAGCGACGCGCAACATGATCGTGGTGGTCATCGTCCTTGCCGCGATCGTGCTGCTCGTGGTCGGCGTGCTGCTCGTGCGCAACATCGTGCTGCCGCTCGACAGCCTGAACCGCAAGATGCGCAAGATCGCGCGCGGCGATGCGGACGTCCACATACGCTACCTCGAGCGGCGCGACGAACTCGGCGACACCGCCCGCGCGATGGCGGTGTTCAAACAGGCCATGGCCGACATCAAGGATGCGCGCGACCGCGCGGAACTCGCGACCAAGGCCAAGTCCGAATTCCTCGCAATGATGAGCCACGAGATCCGCACGCCGATGAACGGCATCATCGGCATGTCGCGCCTGCTGCTTCAGTCCCAACTCGACGGCGAGCAGCGCGACAACGCGCGCATCGTTCTGGAAAGCGGCCAGTCGCTGCTGCAGATCCTCAACGACATCCTCGACTACTCCAAGCTCGAAGCCGGCAAGCTCGACGTCGAAAGCATCGATTTCGACGTACGCAACGCGATCGAGGATGCCGTGGCGCTGATGGCGTCGAAGGCCGGCGAAAAGGGTATCGGTCTCGTCGCCGAGATCGACGCGGCAGTGCCGACCTACCTGCGCGGCGACCCCGGCCGCCTGCGCCAGGTCCTGCTCAACCTGATCGGAAACTCGGTCAAGTTCACCGACAAGGGCGGCGTCACGGTAATCGTGCGCAGCCTTGCGTCCGCCGACGGCGTCGCCCGGGTGCGCGTGGGGATCCGCGATACGGGCATCGGCATCTCGAAGGAGGCGCAAGCCAAGCTCTTCGGCAGCTTCGTCCAGGCGGATTCCTCGATCTCGCGCCGGTTCGGCGGCACCGGGCTCGGCCTTGCGATCAGCCGGCGTCTCGTCAATGCGATGGGCGGGGAAATCGGCGTCGACAGCGAACCCGGCAAGGGTTCCGAGTTCCATTTCGAACTTTCGTTGCCCGTCGGTGTGGCGCCGCGCGGCGAGACCCAGACCGTGCTGGCGCAGGCGGCGCGTCCGCAACGCATCCTGCTTGTCGAAGACAATATCGTGAACCAGAAGGTCGCGACCGGCCTGCTCAAGGTCGCCGGCCATACGATCGAGATCGCGAACAACGGCCGCGAGGCGGTCGCGGCCGTCCAGGCGCACGACTACGACGTCGTGCTGATGGACATGCACATGCCGGAGATGGACGGGATCGAAGCGACGAAAGTGATCCGTGCCCTGCCGCCGCCGAAGGCGACAATCTGGATCATCGCGGCCACCGCTGGCGCCATGCAATCCGACATCGACCGATGCCTTGAGGCCGGCATGAACGACTACATCGCCAAGCCCATCGTGCCCGACGATCTTGCTCGGGCGCTCGCGCGTGTCGGCGGCGTGGCGCCGGACGAGATGGTGGGCGAAGCGCCGTCGATCCAGGACCGGCTTTCGGCGAGCGATGCGGTGATCGACGATGGTGTCCTTGGCGAGCTTGAAGATCAGATGGGACGGGAGATCGTCGCCTCGCTCGTCGGAGATTTTGCGGAGAATGCGCAAAATTTGCTGGCGGAGATCGCTCGCGCACGGATCGCAGGCGATGGAATCGCATGGACGCGTGCGGCCCACAGTCTCAAGAGTTCCGCGGCGAACATGGGGCTCGCCCGCACGTTCGAAGCGGCCCGCAAGATCGAGCATGCCGGCGAGACCGGGGATTTCGTGACCGCAGCACCTGTCTCCGATACCCTGCCGGGACTCGTCGAAGAGGCTGTCGCGGCACTCAAGACGCGCTACGCGGATATCGCCGCGCCGGCGGATTGATCGAAGGGATCGGGGCACGACAATGAACACTCCGCAGACGATGGAGCAGGCTTTCTCCAATCTGTCGGTCCTGCTCGTGGAGGACGACGCGTTCGCGATCAAGATCGCGCAGACGGTCCTCAAGCAGCTGAAAATTCCCTACGTGGCCCTCGCCAAGGATGGCGCCGAAGGGCTCGATATCCTGAATGCCGGGATGCAGAAGTACGACTTGATCATTTCCGACTGGAACATGCCGGAGATGACCGGGCTGCAGCTGTTGAAGGCCGTGCGTCAGAAATGGCCGACGATGCCCTTCATCATGCTGACGGGCCGCGCCAGCCCCGAGTTCGTCGTGCAGGCCCGCGACAACGGCGTGGATGCCTATGTCGTGAAGCCGTTCTCGCCGTCGCAGCTTGCCCAGAAGATCCATGCGGTCCTGACGTCCAAGGCGCAGAAATGAACGAAACGGATTTCATGCGCCGGGCCATAGCGCTGGCCGATGAGCGGATGCGCGCGGGCGAGGGCGGGCCGTTCGGCGCCGTGATCGCCAAGGACGGACGCATCGTCGGCGAAGGCTGGAACCGCGTGATCGGCACGTCGGACCCGACTGCGCACGCCGAGATCGTCGCTATCCGGGACGCCTGCGCGCGGCTCGGCACGTTCGACCTTTCGGGTGCCACGATCTATACGAGCTGCGAGCCATGCCCGATGTGCCTGGGCGGCATCCTTTGGGCGCGACTGGACCGGATGTGCTACGCGGCCAACCGCGAAGACGCCGCCAAGATCGGCTTCGACGACGACGCATTCTATGTCGAGGTCGCCAAGCCGATCGATGCCCGGGCGCTTCCGGCCACCCGCATGTTGGCCGACGAGGCGCGCGCCGTGTTCGCGGCATGGTTCGCCAAGCCCGACCGCGTCGAGTATTAGGCGGCCACGGACAGGGCGATGACATCTTTTCGCGCCTATGCGGCGTTCGGACTTGCCGCGGCCTATTTCGGCCACGAATTCATCCAGCGGGTCTCGACATCGGTCATCGTCGGCGAGCTGATGGCCGAGTTCGCGGTCGGTGGCGCCGTGCTCGGAAGCCTTTCGGCTTTCTACTTCTACGCCTATGCCGGCATGCAGATTCCGGTGGGCGTGCTGATCGACCGGTTCGGCCCGCGCCGGCTGATGAGTTTCGCGGCAGGGATTTCGGCCGTGGGCGCGCTGCTGTTCGCGACCGCGCCGGCGATCGAATTCGCCTATGCCGGACGCCTGCTGATCGGGCTTGGCGCATCGTTCTCGTGGATCGGCCTGCTGACGGTCGCGACCTTGTGGCTTCCGCCAGCCAGGTTCTCCGGCCTTGCCGGGCTCGGCCAGGCGGTCGGCATGCTGGGTGCCGTATTCGGACAAGCGCCGCTCGCCCTGCTTGTCGAGGGGTTCGGCTGGCGTAGTGCGGTCGGTGTGCTCGCGGCATTCGGCGCGGCGATCTCGCTGTCGCTTTTCCTGACTGTCCCGGAGGTGCCGGCAAAGGCAACGCAGAGCAAAGGCCGTCTGACCCAGGGCCTGCGCATCGCGGCGCGCAACAGCCAGACCTGGCTCAATGCCGTCTACGGGCTTTCGATGACCGGCACGATGCTGGCCTTCGCCGGACTCTGGGCGGTGCCGTGGCTCGTTTCGGTCTACGGTTTCGAGCGGGCCGGGGCGGCGGCGCTATCGTCGGTCATGTTCGTCGGCTGGGCCGTCGGTTCGCCGCTGATCGGCTGGCTGTCCGATCGTGCCGCACGGCGCAGGATCTTCCAGATCGGGAACGGCTGCGCAATGACCGTCTCCTTGATCGCGATCCTCTATATCCCCGGATTGCCGACGCCGGTCCTGGCGGCACTGATGTTCTTCAACGGCATCTTCGCGTCGGGCATGGTTCTCGCCTACGGAGCCGCCCGCGCGCACAATCCGCCGGATGCGAGCGGAGCGACCTACGGGCTCGTCAATACAGGCGTCGTCGGCTCCGGCGCCATCTTCCAGCCCCTGATCGGCCTGCTGCTCGACCTCAACTGGGACGGTGCCATGCGCGCCGGGGCCCGGATCTATTCGTCTGACGCCTACGATGCGGCATTCGCGGTGCTGCCATGCGTGGCGGCCATCGGGACGCTGGCGGCGGCTCTGACACGCGAAAAGCCGCCGGCCTGACCGCCGCTGGCGGATCAAGACGCTACACAAAACCGGCTCGCACGGGCTATTTTGCCTCGCAGAAGTCGTCAACGAGGAAACCCTTCATGTCCGACCAGCCCATCGACAAATCCAGACTGCCCAGCCGCCACACCACGGTCGGGCCGACGAGTGCGGCACATCGCTCGATGCTCTACGCGATGGGACTGTCGAAGGAGCAGATCGCCCAGCCGCTCGTCGGCGTCGTGACGACATGGAACGAGGCGGCCCCCTGCAACATCACGCTGTCGCGCCAGGCACAGGCCGCCAAGAAGGGCGTCGCCGCCGCCGGCGGGACGCCGCGCGAGTTCACGACCATCACGGTCACCGACGGCATCGCGATGGGCCATGCCGGCATGCACAGCTCGCTCGTCAGCCGCGAAGTGATCGCGGACTCGGTCGAGCTTACGGTGCGCGGCCACTGCTACGATGCGCTGATCGGCATCGCGGGCTGCGACAAGTCGCTGCCGGGCCTGATGATGTCGATGCTGCGTCTGAACGTGCCCTCCATCTTCATCTATGGCGGCACGATCCTGCCGGGCAAGTTCAAGGGCCGTGACGTGACCATCGTCGACGTGTTCGAGGGCGTCGGTGCGAACGCCGCCGGCAAGATGTCGAATGCCGATCTCGAACTTCTCGAGCAGACGGCGCTGCCGACCGGCGGATCGTGCGGCGGCCAGTTCACCGCCAACACCATGGCATGCGTTTCCGAAGCGATCGGGCTTGCGTTGCCCGGCTCGGCCGGCACGCCGGCGCCCTACGAAAGCCGCGACCGCTGGTGCGTGGCGTCCGGCGAGCAGATCATGGATCTCATCCGGCGCAATATCCGTCCGCGCGACATCGTCACGCTGAAATCGCTGGAAAACGCGGCGCGCGTCGTCGCGGCGACCGGCGGCTCCACGAACGCAGGCCTTCACCTGCCCGCGATGGCGCACGAGGCCGGAATCAAGTTCGATCTTTCGGACGTTGCCGAGATCATGCGGTCGACTCCCTACATCGCCGATCTGATGCCGGGCGGGAAATACACGGCGGTCGACCTCTACACGGTCGGCGGCGTGCCGGTCGTCATGAAGGAAATGCTCGATGCCGGCATCCTGCATGGCGACTGCATTACCGTCACGGGCAAGACGATCGCCGAGAACCTCAAGGACGTGAAGTTCCCGGAGAACCAGAAGGTCGTCTACCGGGTCGCCAGTCCGATCACCAAGACCGGCGGCGTGGTCGGCCTCAAGGGCAATCTGGCGCCCGAGGGCGCCATCGTGAAGGTTGCCGGCATGAAGAAGCAGACCTTCCGCGGGCCTGCGCGCGTGTTCGAACGCGAAGACGAGGCGCTCGCCGCCGTCCTCAAGCGCGAGATCAAGGACGGCGACGTCATGGTCATCCGCAACGAGGGGCCGAAGGGCGGGCCCGGCATGCGCGAGATGCTGTCGACCACCGCGGCTCTCTATGGCTGGGGCAAGGGCGACGAGATCGCACTGATCACAGACGGCCGTTTCTCGGGCGGCACGCGCGGTTTCTGCGTGGGCCACGTCAGCCCCGAGGCTGCGCTCGGCGGGCCCATCGGCCTCGTCAAGGACGGCGACATCATCGCGATCGACGCCATCAAGGGCACGCTCTCGCTCGAGGTCGCCGATGCCGAGCTTGCCGCGCGCAAGGCCGCGTGGAAGCCGCGTGCCCATAACTTCCAGTCGGGCACGCTATGGAAGTATTCGCAGACCGTCGGAACGGCCGCCAACGGTGCGGTCACGCATCCGGGCGGCGCCAACGAAACCCAGATGTACGCGGACAGCTGATGGCACGCATTGCGGTCGGAACCTTCCAGCACGAAACCAATACCTTTGCCCCGTCGAAGGCCGACCGGGCCGCGTTCGAACGCGGTGGCGGCTGGCCATCGATGGTGCGCGGGGCGGCGATCCCGGCGGCGTTCGTCGGAATGAACGTGCCGATCGCCGGATTCATCGCGGCGGCCGGTGCGGCCGGACATTCGCTCGTCCCGCTGATCTGCGCGAACGCCACGCCGTCGGCAGAGGTGTCGGACGAGATTTTCGGGATCGTCATGGACGCGATGTGCGCGGATCTCGCCAAGGCGCTTCCCGTGGACGCGGTCTATCTCGACCTGCACGGCGCAATGGTCACCGACAGTCTCGAGGACGGCGAGGGCGAGATCGTGGCACGGGTGCGCAAGGTCGTGGGATCGCGCGTGCCGATCGTGGTGTCGCTGGACCTGCATGCGAACGTCACGCGCGCGATGATCGAACTTGTCGATGCCTGCGTCGCGTATCGCACCTATCCGCATGTCGACATGGCGGAGACCGGCGGACGCGCCTTCGGCCTTCTTGACGGCCTGCTCAAGAGCGGCAGCCGGCTTGCCGGCGCATTCCGCCAGATGCCCTACATCATCCCGATCACCGCGCAATGCACGCTGATCGAGCCGGGTGTCGGGCTCTACCGCCGGCTTGGCGAGATCGAGACGCGCACGGGCGTCGTCTTGTCCTATTGCACGGGCTTTCCGGCCGCCGACATCCGCGACTGCGCGCCGTCGGTTTTTGGCTACGGGCCTGACAAGGGCACCGTCGAATCCGCCGTCGGCGAGCTCGCGCGCGCAGTCGAGGATGCGGAACGCGACTATGTCGCCGAACTCTACACGCCGGATGAAGCGATCAAGCGCGCGGTGGCGCGCGGTGGGCGGCATGGCAAGCCTGTCGTGCTCGCGGATACGCAAGACAATCCCGGTGCCGGCGGGAATGGCGACACCACCGGTCTGCTTGCCGCCATGTTGCGTCTGCGCCCTGAAGGCGCCGTGCTCGGCATGCTCATCGATCCGGTATCGGCGAAATTCGCGCATGAAGTCGGCGTGGGCAACACGGCGGAGTTCCGCATTGGTGCCATTTCGGGTTGGCCCGGCGTCGAGCCGGTTGTCGGTCCGTTCAAGGTCCTGCGCACCGGCAACGGCGAGTTCCTGTGCACTGGGCCATTTTACGGTGGCAGCCGGATGAAGCTGGGGCCGATGGCGCTGCTGGAAGCAAACGGCGTGCGCCTGGTGCTTTCGTCGCACAAGGTCCAGACGGCCGATCAGGAAATGTTCCGGCATCTTGGCGTCGAACCCATCCGCGAACGGATCGTCGCGGTAAAAAGTTCAGTCCATTTCCGTGCCGATTTCCAGCCCATCGCCGAGGAAGTGCTCGTCGTCGCCACGCCGGGCCCCAACCCGGCCGATCCGGCAGCACTGACATGGAAGCGTCTGCGCCCGGGCATCCGCCTTCGTCCGCACGGCCCAGTTTTCAAGGGGGCTGCGGCGTGATCCGCGCTGGCATCCTGGGTCTGCTCCTGCTGGCGACGTCGGTTCAGGCACAGCCTGTCGATCGCCACGAGGGATATTATTATCCACAGGCGTCGAGCCAGGAGATCTACGTCGCGCGCGCGAAGGTCCTGATCGACGCAACGCGCGACAAACGGCTCGATTTCGTGAACGGACTGACCGCTTCGCAGCTCGCCGGAAGCTACGCACCCGCCTACGTGGTGTTCGCCAAGGGCGATCGCGCCGACCGTCTGATCGTCGTTTCGCTGGTGTCGGGCCAGCTTGACACCGTCTTCCGCGCTCGCGCCCTGCTGGCACAGCTTACTGCTGTGGCCCGCGGCTCGTCCTTTTTGCAAGATTACGGGGTCGACAATTTATTTACCTTTCTGGATGTATTGAAGCTTATGGGCTTCACGCGCGTCACGCTCAGCGACGGCGACCGGTTCGCCCACCAGATTACGATCCGCTAGCGGATCTGCCGGAGGACGGGGTTATGGAAGGCAAGGACGCACCGCTGTCGCAGTCGCGCATGCTCGCGAACGTTGCGACAGAAGCGGGTTCGCTCGGAATCGAGATCGCGGACGTCGCGGGATACATCGACGAACTGACTGGCAACCTCAAGGGACAGGTCGCGCATTTCGGTACGGTTCGCGGCGCCACCGAGGAGCTGACGAAAGCCAACGGTGCCGTTGCCGCAGCTGCCGAAGAAGTAGGGCAGAATTCGGCACGGGTTCTCCAGGACATGGACGGTTCGCGCAGGCAGGTCGACGGCGCCATCGCCGACATCGCGGCACTCGTCCAGACCACGCGGACGTTCGCCACGGAACTCTCGGGGCTTCGCGCAGCACTCGACCAGATCGGCAAGGTCGCCAAGGGCATCGACGCGATCGCGCGGCAGACGAACCTTCTGGCACTCAATGCGACGATCGAGGCGGCGCGTGCCGGTGAAGCCGGCAGGGGATTTTCCGTGGTCGCAAGCGAGGTTAAGGCGCTCGCGCGCCAGACCGCGGAAGCGACGTCCGAGATCGACACGACGCTCAAGGCGCTGACCGACAAGGCGGGCCGCCTGATCGGACAGTCGGAAGCATCGATCCAGCGTGCGCAGTCGGCAGAGCAGGGGGCTGCGTCGATCGGTCAGGTCATGGCCTCGATCGGCACGCACATCTCTGGCGTCTCTTCGCAGATCGGCCAGATCAGTACGGCTGTCGGCGAGATCGACCAGCGTTCGACCCGCGTCACCGATTCGATCGAAGCGATGACGACGGGCGTCGAGGCGTCGACCAAGGCGCTCGACAGCACGCGCGAGCGGGTCGACCGGCTTGTCGCGATGGGCGAACGGCTGATCGCCGTGACGGCCGCTTCGGGCCTCGAGACCGTCGACACGCCGTTCATCAAGGCGGCGCAGGAGACGGCCGCGAAGCTGAGTGCCGCCCTCGAAGCGGCGATATCGGCAGGCGAAGTGACACTGGCGGACCTGTTCGACGAGACCTATGCGCCGATTGCCGGTACCAGTCCCCAGCAGATGCGTACGCGTTTTCTCGACGTCACGGACCGCCATTTCCCCGGCATCCAGGAACCGATGTTGAGTATCGATCCGCGCGTCGTGTTCTGCGCCGCGGTCGATCGCAACGGGTATCTGCCGACGCACAACGCGAAATTCTCCAAGCCCCAGGGCAAGGACGTCGCGTGGAACACCGCCAACTGCCGCAACCGGCGCATTTTTGCCGACCGCGTCGGACTAGCCGCAGGACGCAACGAGCAGGCGTTCCTCGTGCAGACCTACCGGCGCGACATGGGCGGCGGGCAATATGCGCTGATGAAGGACGTGTCCGCGCCGATCTCGGTCGGCGGGCGGCACTGGGGCGGGTTGCGGCTCGCCTACAAGATCTAGGCTGCGCGGATTTCCACGAAAGCGGGCGTGTGGTCCGACGGCTTTTCCCAGCCGCGCGGGCTGCGGTCGACGCCGGCATCGTCGAGCCGGTCCGCCGCCTGCGGCGAAAGCAGCAGGTGGTCGATGCGCAGCCCATGGTCGTGCGTGAAGCGGTCGCGGAAATAGTCCCAGTAGGTGAAGAAGCGGGCCGTGGGCTGGCGGTGGCGCAGCGCATCGGTCCAGCCCTGATGGACAAGCGTGCGCCAGGCCGCGCGCGATTGCGGCTGGACGAGCGCATCGCCCGCCATCGCCTTTTCGTCCCACACGTCGGCACCTGTCGGGCAGACGTTGTAGTCGCCGCCGAGCACGATGGGCATCTCGAGGGCGAGCAGGCCGCGCGCGTGCGCGACTAGCCGCGCCATCCAGGCCAGCTTGTAGTCGAACTTGGGGCCGGGCTGCGGGTTGCCGTTGGGAAGGTAGATCGACGCGACACGCACGCCATCGACCGTCGCCTCGATGTAGCGGGACTGTTCGTCGGCTGGATCACCGGGCAGGCCGCGCACCACGTCCTCGATCGGCCGTTTGGCGAGTATCGCGACACCGTTGTAGGTTTTCTGGCCGTGCGTCGCGATGTTGTAGCCGAGCGTCTCGACTTCCATCGCCGGGAACTCGGGGTCCTGGCACTTCAGTTCCTGGAGGAGGGCGACGTCAGGCGAAGCCTGCTTCAGCCATGCGACCAGATGCGGTGCGCGCGCGCGCACGGAATTGACGTTCCAGGTCGCGATCTTCAACGGAAGTTCTCTAGACCGAGAACGAGTTGCCGCAGCCGCACGAGCTCTTGGCGATCGGATTCTTGATCTGGAACGACGCGCCGATCATGTCTTCGACATAGTCGATCTGCGAGCCGCCGAGCAGGTCGAGCGAAGTCTCGTCGATCACGACGGTTGCCCCGTCGCGTTCAACGACCAGATCGCCCTGAGCGACCGCATCGTCGAACGTGAAGCCGTACTGGAAGCCCGAGCAGCCGCCGCCAGACACGGAGATGCGCAGCATCATGCCCTTGTGTTCCTCCTGCGAGAGGATGAAGGCGATGCGTTTGGCCGCAGACTCGGTAACATTGACGGTCTTCGGCGTATCGGCGAGGGCGGCGTCGGTCATGGTCGAACTCCTGATCCTCCCTAACAGTTAAGAATTGTTCCCGCCATGTCAATGGACGTCGCGAACGAACGCAAAACATCCCTGCCAGGAGCGTGGGGATTCGACATTGCGGGGGCGGAAGGCCGACGTTAGCTTGCCCGGGCAATGTCACGGGTTCGCCAAGCCGAGTCGAGACCGCCTTCCGCGCCGCCCGATCAAGGCCAACGGGCTGTTTTCGCATGCTTTCCGGAGCTTAGCCGGGGCCGGCGCGTGGCCGAACCTGAGAGTACGCTGCGCACCGCTTTCCAGCGCGACCGCGACCGGGTGATCCACTCGACGGCCTTCCGCCGGCTCAAGCACAAGACGCAGGTCTTCGTGGCGCACGAAAGCGACCACTACCGCACGCGCCTGACCCATTCGCTTGAAGTGGCGCAGATCGCGCGCACGCTCGCGCGCACGCTCGGTCTCGACGAGGACCTGACGGAGTGCGTGGCGCTTGCCCACGATCTCGGCCACACCTGCTTCGGCCACGCGGGCGAAGAGGCGCTGCATGGTGCCATGGCGCCTTACGGCGGATTCGATCACAACGCCCAGACGCTTCGCGTGCTGACGAAGCTCGAATGCCGGCATGTCGGCTTCGACGGCCTCAACCTGACCTGGGAGAGCCTCGAAGGCGTCGTCAAGCATAACGGCCCGCTCCATCCGCCGTTGCCGGCCGCGATCGCCGAATATGTCGCCGGCCACGATCTAGAACTCGATACCTACCCGGGTGCTGAAGCACAGGTCGCCGCCCTTGCTGACGACATCGCGTACAACGCGCACGATCTCGACGACGGGCTGCGCGCCGGCCTGTTCGGTCTCGGTGATCTCGCCGGGCTGGCGCTCGTCGGCCCGACCTGCGCCGCCATCCAGGCCGAGCACCCCGGGATCGAGCCGGCGCGGACTGCCGGCGAACTCGTCCGCCGGCTGGTCGGCGCGATGGTGGCCGACGCGTTGACGGAAACGCGCGCGCGCATCGCGAAGGCTCGACCGGCTTCGGCCGACGCGGTCCGCAAGCTCGGCCATCCGGTTGTCGCCTTTTCCATTCCGTTCGGCCATCAAATGGCCGCGATCAAGGGGTTTCTTTTCGAACGCATGTACCGCCATCACACCGTCAACACGATGACCAGCCGGGCCCGCGACGTCGTGCGCGCCCTGTTCGACAGATATCTTGCCGACCCGGCCGGGCTGCCGGCGCAATGGCAGGCCCGCGTGAGTGCGGACGACCGGCCGCGTCTTGCGCGCGCCGTCGCGGACTATATTGCCGGCATGACCGACAATTTCGCGCTGCAGGAACACAAGCGCCTGTTCGGGGGCGCGGCATGAACATCTTTGCCGAATTCCACGCCGCCCTCGGCGTGGCGCTCGAAGCGCTGGTGGCTGAAGGAAAACTGCCCGCCGGTCTCGATCTCGCGCGCGCCGTCGTCGAGCCACCGCGCGATCCGACGCATGGCGACCTGTCCACGAACGCGGCGCTCGTCCTTGCGAAAGGGGCGGGTACCAAACCGCGCGACGTGGCGCAGATGCTGGCCGACAAGCTCGCCGCCGATCCGCGCGTCGAGAAAACCGAGATCGCGGGACCCGGCTTCGTCAACCTGCGGCTCAATCCGTCGGTCTGGCGGGATCTGGTGCGCGCGATTCTCGCGGCCGGCACCGGATATGGCGCCGGGAAGGCCGGGGCAGGGCGGCCGGTCAATGTCGAATACGTGTCGGCGAACCCGACAGGCCCGATGCATGTCGGCCATTGCCGCGGTGCCGTCGTGGGCGACGCGCTCGCCTCGCTGCTCGACAAGACCGGCTTTGCGGTGACGCGCGAGTACTACATCAACGACGCCGGCGCCCAGGTGGATACGCTCGCACGTTCGGTCCATCTTCGCTATCGCGAGGCGCTGGGCGAGGCGATCGGCCAGATCCCGGAAGGCTACTATCCCGGCGAATATCTGGTGCCCGTCGGCAAGTCGCTTGCCCAGAAGCACGGCGACAAGTACCGCTCGGCCCCCGAAGGCGAATGGCTTGCCGAATTCCGCACCTTCGCAATCCACGCGATGATGGAGCTCATCCGCGGCGATCTTGCTGCGCTCGGCGTGAAGCATGCCGTGTTCACCAGCGAACGGCGCGACATCGTGGGCGAGGGCCGCGTCGAGGAGGCGATCGAGCGGCTCAAGCTGCGAGATCTCGTCTACACGGGCGTGCTCGAGCCGCCCAAGGGCATGAAGCCCGACGACTGGGAGCCGCGCCCGCAGCTCCTCTTCAAAGCGACCGAGTTTGGCGACGACGTCGACCGGCCGTTGCGCAAGTCCGACGGCAGCTGGACCTATTTCGCGGCTGACATGGCCTATCACCTCGACAAGTACCGGCGCGGCTTCGTGCGGCTGATCGACGTGTGGGGCGCGGACCACGGCGGCTACGTCAAGCGCGTGGACGCGGCCGTCAAGGCGCTGTCGGAGGGGCGTGCCACCTTCGAGGTGAAGCTCTGCCAGATGGTCAACCTGATGGACAAGGGCGAGCCGGTGAAGATGTCCAAGCGTTCGGGCAACTTCGTCACGCTGCGCGACGTCGTCGACGAAGTGGGTGCCGATGTCGTGCGCTTCGTCATGCTGACGCGCAAGCAGGACCAGCATCTCGATTTCGACTACGCGAAGGTGCGCGAACAGTCGAAGGACAATCCTGTTTTCTACGTCCAGTACGCGCATGCGCGACACCGCTCGGCGTTCCGCCAGGCGCTGCAGGCGTTCCCGGACATCGACACGTCGGATGCCGCACTCGCGAAGGCAGATCTCGACCGCATCGTCGACGGCGAGGAGCTTTCGCTGCTACGCCAGATTTCCGGTTTCCCGCGCATGCTCGAAGCCGCGGCCGAGGCGGGCGAGCCGCACCGCGTGGCGTTCTGGCTCTACGATCTCGCTTCGCAGTTCCATGCGCTGTGGAGCCGCGGCAACCACGAGACGGCGCTGCGCTTCGTCGTACCGGACGACCTGGAGCTTACGAAGGCGCGCCTGGCGCTGCTGCGCGCATTGGGTGTCACGATCGCGGCCGGGCTCGAGTTGCTCGGCGTGCGCCCTGTCGAGGAGATGCGGTAGGCGATGCTGCCCGAAGGTGCGAGCCCCATCCTGAAGATCGACGGCGAGGCCGCGCACGATGCTGTCGCGGCGCGCAAGCAGTCGGGCAAGGGCGGTGCCCGCATGTTCGGGGCCGTGTTCGCGTTCGCCGCGATCGTCGGGTTCGGTAGCCTGATCGCCTATTACTTCGTGCAGAACCGCGACGGCAGCCTCGATCCGGCCAACATTCCGGTCGTGCGGGCCGATCCGCGACCGATGAAGGTCAAGCCCGAGAATCCGGGCGGGATCGATGTGCCGTTCCAGAATACCGAGATATACGACCGTGTCGGCCAGCAGACGGGCGGTATGGCGCCGGTACGCCCGCCGGCCGCAGGTTCCGTCCCGCCGGCCCGACCCGGCGAACGGCTGTTGCCAGGCCCCGAAGCGCCGATGCCCCGACCGCAACCCCCGCCGGCACCCGTGGCGGCCATTCCGGTCGTGCCCGAAATCGTGGCCCCGCCGGACGCCGTCGTCGTGACGCCGACACCGCCGCCGGCCGCACGTGCCCCTGCGCCGCTTGCGGCCGCCCCGTCGCTGCCAGCACCCGCAGCGCCGGCCGTGGCCGCCGCACGACCGGCTCCGGCCGCGCCGGCAGCGGCAGCACCGGCCGGGCCCGGCCCGCGCATCCAGCTTGCCTCGGTGCGCGACATGGCCGACGCGCAACGCGAATGGGCGCGCGTTACACGCCAGTATTCCGACGTCCTCGGCGGGCTGTCGCCGCAGTTCGTGCCTGCCGATCTGGGCGACAGGGGCGTGTTCATCCGTGTCCAGGCAGGCCCGTTCGCGAGCCCCGAAGCCGCCCGTGCCGCATGCGATGCCTTGCGCGCGCGCGGCGCAGGCTGCAACGTGGTGCGCTGATGACTCGACGCCACCCGCTTGCCGCGATCTTCGGATGCGCCGGCACCGCCCTGACGCCCGCCGAGTTCGGCTTCCTGCGCGAAGCCGATCCGCTGGGCTTCATCGTGTTCGCGCGCAACATCTCGACGCCTGATGCCACCCGTGCGTTGATCGCCTCGTTCCGCGAAGCCGTCGGGCGCGACGATGCGCCGGTGCTGATCGACCAGGAAGGCGGACGTGTGGCGCGCCTGCGCCCGCCGCATTGGCGCAAATCGCCGCCGGCCAAGACCTTCGTCGAGCGTGCGGCCGTGCGCGGTCAGGCTGCCGCAGTCGCGGCCGTGCGGACGAACTTCCGGCTGATCGCGGCCGAACTCACCGCACTGGGCATCGATGTCGACTGCGCGCCAGTCGCCGACGTGCCTGTCCCCGGCGCCCACGACGTCATCGGCGACAGGGCTTATGGCGCCGATCCGGCCGTGATCGCCACCTATGCACGCGCCGTGGCCGACGGGCTGCTCGATGGCGGAGTCATCCCGGTCGTCAAGCACATGCCGGGGCATGGCCGCGCGCGATCGGACAGCCATCATGAACTGCCGGTCGTGGACGCGTCTCGCGCCGATCTCGAGCGGACGGATTTCGCGCCCTTCAAGGCATTGGCCGACCTGCCGTGGGCGATGACGGCGCATGTGAAGTTCCTCGACATCGATGCCGACCGTCCGGCCACGACCTCGGCCTTCGTGATCGAGAACGTGATCCGCCGGCATATCGG
Source organism: Tagaea sp. (assembly GCA_965279525.1). GTDB lineage: Bacteria > Pseudomonadota > Alphaproteobacteria > CACIAM-22H2 > CACIAM-22H2 > Tagaea. The sequence goes on from CBDIIB010000004.1 coordinate 400,584, forward strand.
GTTCGGCGGACTGCTGCTTTCGGACGACCTGTCCATGCAGGCGCTTGCCGGCACGATGGCCGAACGCACGCGCGCATGTCTTTTCGCGGGCTGCGACGTCGTCCTGCACTGCAACGGCGATTTCGCGGAAATGGAGCAGGTCGCACTGGCCGCGCGCCCGCTTGACGACGAAGGCGCCGAACGCGTGGCGTCCGGCGTCCGGCTTCGCAATGCCCGGGTGCGCGCAGGATTCGACACGGCGGGTGCCGAAGCCGAACTGAGTGCGTTTCTGGCCGGATGAACCGAAGGAGAGACCTTTGCTGACGATTTACGGCGTCTACCGCTCGCGCGCTTCGCGCAACATCTGGCTTGCGAACGAGCTTGGCCTGAAGTTCAAGCATGTGCCGGTCATCCAGGCCAATCGGCTGCCCGATCCGCTTTCGAAGGACGCTCCGCTCAACACGCGAAGCCCTGACTTCGCCAAGATCAATCCGAACTGCCAGATCCCGTCGATCGACGACGACGGGTTGGTGCTGCACGAATCCCTGGCGATCAATCTCTATCTCGCCCGCAAGCATGGCGGACCTCTCGCCGCAGCGTCGCCTGCCGAAGACGGACAGATGACGATGTGGTCGCTGTGGGCCGCGACCGAGGTCGAGCCGCATTCGATCCAGGTTCTCTACAACATGGTCGCCAAGCCGCCGGCAGAGCGCGACACGAAACTCGCGGCAGCCTCGGTCGAGGCGCTGCGCAGCCGGTTCGCGGTGCTCGACAAGGCTCTGGCGGCAACGAAGCATCTCGTCGGGGGCCGTTTCACGGTCGCCGACGTCAATGTGGCGGAGATAATCCGTTACGCGACGCCGGCAACGGAACTTTTCGACGCGGCCCCGAACGTCAAGGCGTGGCTTGCCGCATGCCAGTCGCGCCCGGCCTTCAAGTCGATGTGGGCAACGCGGGACACCGAACCGGTCTGACGGATTCCGGCACCGCCCTGGCTGGGGTTCTGTGGAAAAGGTGGCGCTTCCGTCCCACCGAACCATGGGGTATCCAAATTGAGCCGGATAGCGGTCGAGTCGCAACCGGTTTCGAAAATTTATGTATGTGTCTCAGCGTCTTGTGCGTCGAAGTTACGGTGAAATGTCCGCTAAGCGAACCAATCTCCTGCCGGTAACAACAAGGGAACTGGGCGTCCGATGAACGCGGCCGTCGATCCAGGTTTCGAGCCCGATCCCGAACGTCAGCCGCTCGTGGCCGACGACGGGTCGCTTGTCGTCAATCTCGGTGCCTATGACGGGCCGATCGACCTGCTGCTCGGCCTTGCGCGCGACCAGAAAGTCGACCTGACGCGCATCTCGATCCTGGCGCTCGCCGAGCAGTATCTGGCGTTCATCGCGGCGGCCAAACGCCTGCGGCTGGAGATCGCCGCTGACTACCTCGTCATGGCGGCGTGGCTCGCATTCCTCAAGTCGAAGCTGCTTCTGCCGCCCACGCCCGAGGAGCCCGAACCCGAGCCGACCGCCGCCCAGATGGAGGCGGCGCTGCGCTACCAGCTCGAGCGCCTTCAGGCCATGCAAGAAGCCGGTGCACGCCTGATGGGGCGCGGCCTGCTCGGGCGCGACGTCTTCGTGCGCGGGGCACCCGAAGGCGTTCCGGTCGAGACGACCGAGGTCTGGGACATCAAGCTCATCGACCTGCTCAAGGCCTATGCCGAGTATCGCAACCGTTCGTCGGAAAAGCCGGTCCTGCGCATTGTCGCGACAGAGCTCGACACGATGGAAGCGGCGATCGAACGGCTTTCGCAAATGCTCGGCAGCATGCACATCCCGGACTGGACGACCCTGCAGTCGTTTCTGCCGCCGGGCCTGCGCGACGACACGGTCGGGCGCAGCCATGTCGCCGCGACGCTATCCGCCACGCTGGAACTGGTCCGGACCGGGCAACTCCAGATCCGCCAGGACAGCAGCTTCGGGCCGATCTATCTGCGCCGCCCGCCGGAAAACCAGATCGCCGAATTTCCCGTCGACAGGACACCGCAATGAACACGGCCAACGAAATCGCCGAACCTGAAATCGAAGCCGAAGCCGAGGCGGTCGTTCCGGCCGAGGCGAGCGAAGCCGAAGCGGTCGAACTGCCGCCCGAAGAGCTGCATGCACAGGCTGTCCGCGTGGTCGAAGCCCTCGTTTTCGCGTCGTCCGAAGCGCTCAGCATCAAGGATATCGCCCGCCGCCTGCCCAAGAGCGTCGACATCAAGGCGGTGCTGGCGGAAATCGAGGAACATTATTCGGCACGCGGCGTCAATTTCGTGCGCGTGGCGGGAAAGTTCGCGTTCCGCACCGCCGCCGACGTCGCCGACAAGCTCAAGATCGAGCGCGTCCAGTCACGCAAGCTCAGCCGTGCTGCCCTCGAGACGCTCGCGATCGTGGCCTACCAGACGGCTGAAGAAAAGCCGGTGACGCGCGCCGAGATCGAGGAGATCCGCGGCGTGGCGCTGTCGAAGGGCACGCTCGAGATCCTCATGGAAGCCGGGTTCGTCGGGCCCAAGGGCGTGCGCGAGACGCCGGGCCGGCCGGTCACCTACGCCACCACCGACCGCTTCCTCGAGCATTTCGGTCTCGACGGTATCAAGGCGCTGCCCGGCCTGCGGGAGCTTGGCGAACTCGGTCTTCTGGATACGCGTCCGGCCGTCAGCGCTTACAGCGAGGACAGCGGGCTTGCGGCCCAGCCCGAGATGGGCGATGCGGCGGAATCCGAGCCGGAGCTGGTCGACGACCGCGAGATGTCGCCCGAGGATCGGGCCGCCGAGGCGCCGCGCGCGGAGTGAAGTTGCGTACCGGACGGCGGTCGCCTAGCTTGCCCCGGTCATGACCGCCCGCCCGCACTTCGATCTCGAATCAAAGCTCCCGGAATTGCCGGGCCTGCGCCTGCAGGGCATTTCCCATTCGTTCGGCAGCACGCGTGCGCTGGTCGACGTTTCGCTGGCCGTCGTGCCGGGAGAACTCGTCTGTCTTCTCGGTCCGTCGGGTTGCGGAAAGTCGACCTTGTTGCGCGTGGCGGCCGGGCTCGAACCGTTGCAGAAAGGCTCGATCGTCCTGGACGGGTGTGCGGTCGCCGAGCCCGGCTACGCTGTACCGCCCGAACGGCGCGGCGTCGGGCTGGTCTTCCAGGACTACGCGCTATTCCCGCATCTCGACGTGGCCGACAACGTGGCGTTCGGACTTGCGGGCCTGGATGTGCAGGCACGTGCGACGCGCGTGCACGAAGCGCTCGAAGCCGTCGGCATGCTGGCGCAGCTGCATGCCTGGCCGCACACGCTTTCGGGCGGACAGCAGCAACGCGTGGCGTTGGCGCGGGCACTGGCACCCAAGCCGCGCGTCGTGCTGATGGACGAGCCGTTCTCCGGCCTGGATGCGCGCCTGCGCGAGACGATACGCGACGATACGCTGCATGTCCTCAAGCGGAGCGGGGCGGCCACGCTGATGGTCACGCACGATCCCGAGGAGGCGATGTTCATGGCCGACCGGATCGCGGTGATGCGCGAAGGCGGCATCGAGCAGGACGATGTGCCGCTGCGCGTCTACGGGGAGCCTGCGACCGCTTTCGTCGCCCGCTTCTTTGGCCAGCTCAACGAATATGAAACGCGCGTCGCGAGCGGAACCGCCGCCACGCCGTTCGGAACCGTCGCCGCTGCGGGCTTCGCCGACGGCGCGCGGGTGAAGATCCTCATCCGGCCCGAAGGGCTGCGTCTGCGCGACGATCCCGACGCGCGCCATCCGGCCAAGGTCCTTGCCGCACGCCTGCTCGGGCGCTCGTCGTGGATCCATCTGTGCCTTGGCCAGCAGGCGGGCGAGGGGGACGACGGTCATAGCCACTTCCATGCCCGCGTGCCCGGGCGCTTCCTTCCGGCCGAGGGCGACGTGCTCGGTGTCGAACTCGATCCCGCCCAAGTCTTTGTTTTTCCGGCCGCCGACCCTATCTAGGGGGTAGAAATTCCGCCCGGGAGCGGTTGCGGTCGGCGCGCGCGTCTGCCACACTCCGCCCCGATTTCGACCGAGGGTCCGTCAGGAACGCTTTTAATACAGCGTTCTAGCAGGCCCGGTCTTCGCATCACGGGAGCGACTTCGATGGGTATGACGAGCATTTGGCACTGGCTGATCCTTCTTGTTGTCGTCCTCCTGCTGTTTGGGGCCGGCAAGATTCCGAAGCTGATGGGCGACATGGCTTCGGGCATCAAGGCCTTCAAGAAGGGCATGAAAGACGACGAAGGCACGGCCGGCGAGCAGCCCGCCCAGGCCGGCGTCGCACCGCAGGTGACCGCCACGCCGGCGACGGCCCACGACGCGAGCGCCGAAAAGCCGAAGGTCTAGTCCGGACGCGACCGGGGAAGGCGCGCAAGGCCGGCCATGTTGGATCTGAGTTGGGGCGAGATCGTGCTGATCGGGGCCGTGGCGGTGATATTCATCGGCCCGAAGGAACTGCCCAATGCCTTGCGCACGATGGGCAAGTTCATGGGCAAGGCCCGCACGATGGCGCGCGAGTTCCAGAACAACGTCGACGACATGATCCGCGAGTCCGAACTCGAGGAAGTGAAGAAGAAGGTCCAGTCGGTCCAGAACATCACGACCGGCGGTCTGTCCGGCGCCATCCAGAACGCGATCGATCCGAAGGGCGAGATCCAGAAGGCGCTCGCACCGCCCGAGACGCTGTCCGCACCCGCCATCTCCGAGCCGGCACCTGCACCTGCCGTCGCGGCACCGCCTGTCGAAACCCCGGCACCAATTCCCGCCGTCGCAAAAACGAATTGATCCGAATTTACCGTGGCTGACGATCTCGAAGACAAGAAAATGCCGCTGCTCGAACATCTGGTCGAGCTGCGCCAGCGCATGCTCTATTCGATCCTCGCGTTCTTCGCATGCTTCATCGTCGCCTATTACTTCCACACGCAGATCTTCAACTTCCTCGTCGATCCGCTTCAGCAGGTGTTCGACGGCCAGTCCGGTCGCCGGATGATCTTCACGGCACCGACCGAGGCGTTCTTCACATACATCAAGGTCGCGTTCTTCGTCGGCGTATGTCTCGCCTTCCCGATCATCGCGAGCCAGCTCTGGATGTTCGTCGCGCCTGGTCTCTACAAGAACGAGAAAAACGCGTTCCTGCCATTCCTGATCGCGACGCCCGTGATGTTCACGCTCGGCGCCAGCCTGCTCTATTATTTCGTGCTGCCGGTGGCGCTCAAGTTCTTCGCCAGCTTCGAGGTGCCGGCGGGCGAGGGGGCACTGCCCATCCAGCTCGAAGCGAAGATGAGCGAGTATCTCTCGCTCGTCATGACGCTCATCCTCGCTTTCGGCATAAGCTTCGAATTGCCCGTCCTGCTGCTGCTGCTCGTGCGCGTGGGCCTCGTTTCGGCGGACACCCTCAAGGACAAGCGCCGCTATGCGGTGGTCGGCGTCGTCGCGTTTGCCGGCGTGGTGACCCCGCCGGACGTGATGAGCCAGCTCTCGCTCGCCATCCCGATGTATCTGCTCTACGAGGCGTCGATCTGGATCGGTTACATGATCGAGAAGCGCCGCTCCGAGAGCGAGGTTGCGGACGACGAGACGCCGGAAGAAACGGTCCCGGCAGCGGCCGCTGCGGCACCCGTCCCGTCGTCGCTGCCCGAAACCGATTTCAACCAGGCCCGCTAAGTCCCGGACGCGAATCGCTTTTTGCCGATCTGTGGACGCCCGAGTCGCGCCAGCCTTATAAAGATTCGGCGCGTCGGGAACGTCGAGTCGCAATCGACCGTCAAGCCCCCCGACCTGGCGCCCGGAACCGGATGTTCGGCAAGCCGATCGACCTTTCGAAATCGCGCATCCTCGTCGCCAACGACGACGGCATCGCGTCGCCCGGTATCGCACTGCTCGAACGCATCGCGCGGACTCTGAGCCGCGACGTCTGGGTCGTCGCGCCGGAGAGCGAGCAGAGTGCTGTCAGCCACTCCCTGACAATCCGCCGTCCGCTGCGCGTGCACCGGCTCAAGGGCAACCGCTTTGCCGTCGACGGCACGCCGACCGACTGCGTGATGCTCGCCATCCAGGAGATCATGCGCGACAAGCCGCCCACGCTATGCCTCTCGGGCATCAACCGGGGCGGCAACCTCGCCGACGACGTGACCTATTCCGGCACCATCGCCGCCGCGATGGAGGCGACGATCCTCGGCGTGCCCGCGATCGCGCTCTCGCAGGTCGTCACGCATCCGCATCCGGCGAAGTGGTCGACCGCGGAGCATCATGCGGCGAGCGTCATACGCAAGCTTGCCCGAATCGGCTGGCGGCGCGAGGTGTTGATGAACGTCAATTTCCCCGATGTCCCGCACGGACAGGTCCGCGGGATCGTGCGTACCTTCCAGGGGCGCTACAAGTCGGGTGACGACATCGTGAAGAACACCGATCCGCGCGGTCAGACGTATTACTGGATAGGTTCCGCCACACGCGGCCACGACGATCGCAGGGGAACCGACATCTGGGCGACCGATCGCGGCCATATCTCGGTGACGCCGCTGCATCTCGACCTCACGCATCGCGCGACGCTGAAGTCGCTCGCCAAGCACTTGCCGGAAGTCGCATGAGCACGCCCAACCACCGCATCCGCCTCGTCATGGACCTGCGCGCCGCCGGCATCGCCGACACGGCGGTCTTGTCTGCGATCGAACGGGTGCCGCGCGAGGCGTTCGTGCCGCCGACGTTCCGCGATCGTGCCTACGAGGATGCGGCCTTGCCGATCGGGCACGCGCAGACCCTGTCGCGCCCGTCGGTCGTCGGGCTGATGACGCAGGCTCTGGAAGCTGGGCCGCGAAGCAAGGTTCTCGAAATCGGGACGGGCTCGGGCTACCAGACGAGCGTGCTCGCGCGCATGGTCCGCCGCGTCTACACGATCGAGCGCCATCGCGAGCTGTTGCTGGAAGCCGAAGCGCGCTTCAAGGCGCTGCGCGTGCACAATGTCGTGACGAAGTTCGGCGACGGATGGCAGGGCTGGCCCGAGCAGGCGCCGTTCGAGCGCATCATCGTGACGGCGGCCCCCGTCGACATTCCCGGCGCACTCGTCGACCAGCTCGCCGACGACGGCGTGATGGTGCTGCCCGTCGGACTCGAGAAGCGCGCCCAGGTCCTGATCCGCGTGCGCAAGACGGGCGGGCGTGCCAAAATCGAGGAACTCGACGCCGTGCGATTCGTGCCGATGGTGGCCGGTCTGCCGGTGTGAGGGCAGGGGCCATGCGCAGGTCGGTTAAGTTCGCGCTTGTCGGAATTCTTGCGGCAGGTCTCGGCGCGTGCGCGCGCAGCGGGCCGCCTGCGCCTGTCGTGCTCGGTACCGGTGCGCCGGCAGCCGCTGCCTCGCGGACGACGTCGAGCGAAACGATCGCGACCGGTGCGGCTTATGTCGTCCGTCCGGGCGATACGATCTTCACGATCTCGCGCCGGTCCGGTGTCCCGACGCGCGCCCTTATCGATGCGAACCGGCTTGCCCCGCCATATGCGCTGGAGGCGGGGACCCGCCTGTCGATCCCGGCGGTCCGGACCCACGAGGTCCGCGCCGGCGACACGGCATCGCAGATCGCCCAACGCTACGGCGTGCCGCTGCGCGAACTCGTCCGCGTCAACGCGATCGAGCCGCCTTTCGTCATTCGCGTCGGCCAACGCCTTGCCATCCCGGACGCGGACAATCGCGTCGGCGACGACACCGTCATCGATCCCGACCGTCATGGTCCCCACCGACCCGCCGACGCGCGGGACAAGTGTGCCGCGCGGCACGGTCGAGGCAGCACCGTTGCCGCCGCCACAAACGGCTTCCTCCGCCGCGCCGCAGGTCACATCGCCGCCGTCCGGACCGGCACCACCGCAGACCGCCGCTCTCCCGCCGCCTGCCAATCCGCCGACCTCGGCACCGGATGGAGATGCCGGCGTACGCGCCATTGCCGGGCGCATGCTCTGGCCGGTGCGCGGTGTCGTCGTTTCGGATTATGGGCCGAAGCCGGGCGGATTGCAGAACGACGGCATCAACATCGCCGCACCCCGCGGCACGGCGTTCCGCGCGGCCGAGAGCGGTGTGGTGATCTATGCCGGAAACGAGCTGCGCGGCTTCGGCAACTTGCTGCTGCTGCGCCACGAGGGCGGTTACGTCACGGCCTATGCCCATGCCGACGAGCTTGCCGTCCGGCGTGGCGACCAGGTCCGCAAGGGGCAGACCATCGGGCGCGTCGGCTCAAGCGGAAACGTGACCGGTCCGCAGCTTCATTTCGAGGTGCGGCGCGGAACGCAGGCGGTCAACCCGATCGACTATCTGGGCTCGCAGTCCAGCGCTTCGAACTAGCGCCGGCAAATGGATCAGGCTGCGAGCTGACGGGGATCCGAGGTTTCCTCATTGGCGCGCTCCTCGTCGAGGATGCGGACAACTTCGGTCAATACGAAGTCGAGCGTCAGGGGAACGGTGCCTGTCCGACGACGGTCGTTGGCGCGTTCGGTCTGCTTCTTGTCCATGGGAATTTCTCAGGCCGCTTGCGGGGTTGAACTGCGGGTGGCTTCGATCATCGTTCCGGAGACGGCTTGGTAGGCGGACGTCCATGCTGTCCGCATCTCGCCGTCGAAAGCCGCCCCGAAGCACTCGTGCAGGGTTTCCAGAAGGGCCTGGCCGACGGACGCATAATGCCGTTCCTCGACGCCATACTTGACGTGGCGCCGGCCGAGTTCGCGCACCGTCTCGAGAACCGGACCCAGATTGTCGAGCGCGCGCACGACGGTCGCCAGTGCCACGATCAGTTTGATGCCCTGTGTGCGCATGTCGCCATTGAACAGCTTGCGCGTCGACGGGTCGATCTCGAACAGCTTCTCGTAGAAGCGGGTGGCGACGGCCTCGTGGCTGGGTGTCAGCTTGGCGAAACTGTCGCGGACGAGGATGATCTGGCTTGGAGTCATCTTGGACCTTCGCGCTTGGAGGACGCGAGAACCGTATGCTCCGAGCGTATCGGGAAGATTTCTGTATTCCGGATTTATTGTTTCAATTGTTTCAGTGCCGACCTCAATCCTTGCCGGGAACGAACATGTAGCCGGCGCCGCGGACCGTCCGGAGGATCTCGGGTTTCGACGGGTCCTGCTCGATCTTGCGGCGCAGGCGGGCGATGCGGATATCGATGCTTCGGTCGAAGGGTTCCCACCGCTTGTGGTGGGCCAATTCGAGCAGCCGGTCCCGATCCATCGGACGATTCGGGTTCGCCGCGAACGCAGCGAGCAGGTCGAACTCCATGCTCGTCAGCGCCACTTCCGCGCCGTCGGCGTCGACCAGGCGACGTCTTGCGAGTTCAAGCGTGCAGCGCCCCATCCGGATGCCGTCGGTCGCTGCCGCGCCGGCCGGCAAAGGTGCGGCAGCCACCCTGCGGCGCAGCACGCTTCGCGCACGCGCAAGTAGTTCCCGCAAATCGCACGGCTTGGCAACGTAGTCGTCCGCCCCCATTTCCAGCCCGACAACGCGGTCGACGGTACCGTGAGCTGCGGTCAGCATGATGATGCCGGCCGAAGACGTCTCGCGCAGCCAGCGCGCGAGACTGAGGCCGTTCTCGCCGGGCATGTTGAGATCGAGGAGAACCAGATCGGGGCCGAACGCCGGAACCTTGGCACGCGCGGCAGCACCGTCGGCGGCATCCGCCGTCTCGAATCCCTGCATCCCGAAATACTCGACGAGCATCTCGCGGATGCCGGGCTCGTCGTCGACCACCAGGACGCGCGGCTTCTCGGACAAAGGGGACAACCTCGGATAAATTCCGGATCCGATTTAAGCACGACCCGGGTGGGTGCGCGCAATCCCATGCGGAACGTCAGTCCAGACGCTTGCCCAGGCGGCCGGCGAGATCCTGCACGAACTGCCAGGCCACGCGACCCGAGCGCGCGCCGCGCGTGACCGACCACTCGTTCGCCTGCGCGCGCAATTCCTCGACGGGCAGGTCAAGTCCGTAGCGCCGGGCATAGCCTTCGATCATCGCGAAATAGGTGTCCTGGTCGGCATTGTGGAATCCGAGCCACAGGCCGAAGCGGTCGGACAGCGACACTTTTTCCTCGACCGCCTCGCCGGGATTGATCGCGGTCGAACGCTCGTTCTCGATCATGTCGCGGGCCATCAGGTGGCGCCGGTTCGACGTCGCGTAGAAAACGACGTTGTCGGGCCGACCCTCGATGCCGCCGTCGAGCACGGCCTTCAGCGACTTGTACGCAGCGTCCTGCCCGTCGAACGAAAGATCGTCGCAGAACACGACGATGCGCCGCTTCTTGCCGCGCACTTGCGCGAGCAGGCGGGGCAGCGAGGGGATGTCTTCGCGATGGATCTCGACGAGGGCGAGGGCCCGCGGGCGCTTTTCGTTGATCGTCGCGTGCACCGCCTTGACGAGCGACGACTTGCCCGTCCCGCGCGCGCCCCACAGCAGCACGTTGTTGGCCGGCAGCCCGTCGGCGAAGCGCAGCGTGTTGTCGAAGAGGATCTCGCGCTGGCGTTCGACGCCGCGCAGCAGGTCGAGATCCACCCGGTTGACCTTCGCGACCGTCTCGAGCCGCTTGCCGTCCGCGTTCCAGACGAACGCGTCGCCCGCGTCCAGATCGGCCGAGATCGACGCCGGCGGGGCCATCCGGTCGAGCGCATCGGCGATACGGGTGAGGAGCGCTGTGATCTTGGCGTCGTCCATGATGGCGGAGTCCGGCGAGTGGCAAGGGCCGGAAAACTAGCCCCCGGGGGTGCAAGTGGTCAATCCGAAAGGAAGATTCCGGACATATGGAGCGTTGCAATTCGGGGCGGGGTGGCTATAGTCGCGCCCCGACCCACACCCCCGATCAAGACGACGGAGCCCTGTTCGATGTTCATTTCGCCCGCTTACGCCCAAGCCGCCGGGGGCGGTGCCGCCGACGTGCTGCCCCAGCTGATGCTGATGGCCGCCGTATTCGTCGTCTTCTACTTCCTGCTGATCCGTCCGCAGCAGAAGAAGGTCAAGGAACACAAGGCGATGATCGACGCGCTGAAGCGCGGCGACCGGGTCGTCACGACGGGCGGCCTGATCGGCACGATCCAGCGCATCGTCTCGGACCGCGAAGCGGTCCTCGAGATCGGCGACGGCGTGCGGGTGCGCATCATGCGCGCCATGATCTCGGAAATCATGGCCAAGACCGAGCCGCTCGCGGCCGACGACAAGGCCGAAAAGTCCGAGAAGAAGGCGCCCGCCGGGCCGACCTACTGGTCGATGCTGGGGCTGCCGGAAGGTGCCGGCCAGGCGGAAGTCGATGCTGCGATCGGCGCCAAGGGCGGCGATCCGGCACTTGCCGAGGCCGTCGACACGCTCAAGGACCCGATCCGGCGCAAGCTCTACGCGCGCCTGGGTCATGCCGAATACGTCGCCACGCTGAAGGACTGACGCGGGGGCCCCCGGGCCTCGCGCGCCGCGCACACGATGCTGTTTTTCTCGCGCTGGAAGATCTGGAGCATCATCGCCGTCTGTCTGGCCGGCGTGCTGCTTTCCGTCCCGAACGTCGCTCCGCGGCCGGATTGGTGGCCCTATGCGATGAATCTCGGCCTCGACCTGCGCGGCGGATCGTACCTGCTGCTCGAGGTCGACATGCCGGCCGTCGTGCGCGAGCGCATCGCGACCATCCAGGACCAGGTCCGCACGCGCATGCGCGCGGCCAACATCCAGATCGTCGGCATCTCGGGGCGCGACAATTCGGTCGTGTTCCAGGTCCGCGATCCGGGGCAGGCGCCGGCAGCGGTCGCGAACCTGCGCGAGATCGTCACGATGGTGGGCGGCGGCGGGCTCGGCGCCGGTACGGCCGACCTCGACATCCAGGCGGCAACCGACGGGACGGTCACGATCACGCTGACCGAAGTGGCCCTGCGCGACAAGGCGACCCAGGCCGTCCTCCAGTCGATCGAGATCGTGCGCCGTCGCATCGACGAGACCGGCGTCAACGAACCCCAGATCGCCCGCCAGGGCGCCAACCGCATCCTCGTCCAGCTGCCGGGCGTCGACGATCCGGACCGCATCAAGAAGCTGCTCGGCACGACCGCGCGCATGACCTTCCGCCTGCTCGATCCGAATGCCGACCCGACCTCGGGCCAGCGTCCGCCGCCGGGCGTGGAATTCCTGCGTGCCGAGAACGAGCGGCGCGCCGACGGCCAGCCGATGGTCTATGCCGTCCGCCAGCGCGTCGAAGTGGAGGGTGCGAATCTCACCAAGGCGTCGGCGGGCACCAACCCGCAGACCGGCGAGTGGATCGTCAATTTCGAGTTCGACTCCCTCGGCGCCCGGCGCTTCGCCGACGTGACGCGCCAGAATGTCGGTCGTCCATTCGCGATCGTGCTGGACGACAAGGTCATCAGTGCCCCCGTCATCCGCGAGCCGATCACCGGCGGACGCGGCCAGATTTCCGGCCGCTTCACCGCGCGCGACGCGCAGGATCTTTCGGTGCTGCTGCGCGCCGGCGCGCTGCCGGCCCCGCTGACGATCGTCGAAGAGCGCACGGTCGGTCCCGACCTCGGAGCGGACGCGATCCGGGCCGGCATCGCCTCGATCCTTGCCGGCATGGTCCTCGTGTTCGTCTTCATCGTGTGGAGCTACGGGCTGTTCGGCGTTTTCGCCTGCGTGGGCCTGATCGCCAACCTGTTCCTGACGGTCGCGTGCCTTTCGCTGCTCCAGGCGACGCTCACGCTGCCGGGCATGGCGGGCCTGCTGCTGACGCTGGGCCTGTCGGTCGACGCCAACATCCTGATCAACGAGCGCATCCGCGAGGAAACCAAGTCCGGCAAGACGCCGTATGCGGCGATGGAAGCCGGTTTCGCGCGCGCCTTCTCGACGATCGTGGACTCGAACCTCACCACGCTGATCAAGATGATGCTGCTGTTCGCCTTCGGCTCGGGGCCCGTGCGCGGCTTCGCCGTGACGATCACGCTTGGCATCCTCACGTCGATGTTCACCGCGACGGTCTTGGTGCGCCTGATGATGGTCACGTGGCTGCGCGCGAAAAAGCGCGAAGCCCTCCCGGTCTGACCCCGCGACGGAGACGGAAAAATGCTGAGCATCTTCCCGCGTCTGCGGATCTTCCCGGACAAGACGGACATAAAGTTCATGAAAGGCCGCAATGTCGGCCTGGCGGTATCGGCGCTTCTTTCGCTGGTGTCGGTGATCCTGTTCTTCCAGCCCGGCATGAACTACGGCATCGATTTCAAGGGCGGCATCGTCATCGAGGCGCGCACGGCCGAGGCGGCCGACTTCCCGGCGCTGCGGGCCATTCTCGCCGCCCAGAATGTCGGGCCGGCCGGGCTCCAGCAGTTCGGCTCGCCTAACGACGTGCTTATCCGCCTCGAGCGCCAGCCGGGCGACGACGCGGCCCAGCAGCGCGCGGTCGAACGCGTGCGCGGCGCCCTCCAGCAGGGCGTGACCGGCCTTCAGGTCCGCCGGGTCGAGGCCGTCGGCGCGTCGGTCTCTGCCGAGCTTTTCCAGGCCGGCATGATCGCGCTGGGGCTCAGCCTCTTCGCGATGCTGCTCTACATCTGGTTCCGGTTCGAATGGCAGTTCGGCGTCGGCGCCGTGGTCACGCTCGTACTCGACATCACGAAGATGGTCGGCTTCTACGTCGTGACCGGGTTCCAGTTCAATCTCGTCGCCGTGGCCGCGATGCTCACGGTCATGGGCTATTCGGTCAACGACAAGGTCGTCGTCTACGACCGCGTGCGCGAGAACCTGCGCAAGTACAAGTCGATGTCGCTGCGCGACCTGATCGACCTTTCGATCAACGAGACGATGTCGCGCACGATCGGCACGTCGATCGCCACGTTCCTGGCGACCGTGCCGCTGGCACTCTACGGCGGCGAAGCGCTGGAAGAGTTCGCCTGGATGCTGCTCTTCGGCGTGATCCTCGCGACTTCTTCATCGATCTTCATCGCGGCACCGATCCTGCTGTTCCTCGGCGAGGACAAGCTGCGCCGCGGCCCGCCGCCCGGCAAGGAAGCGGCCGCCGACGGCGCGGTCGCGAAGCCCTAGGTCGATCCCCGTGGCCGCCCCGCCGCCGGCCCCGCATCCCGACCGCAAGATCGTCGACGCCTACGGCAAAGGCGCCTTCACGATCCGCGGGCAGCGCCATGCCGGCCCGATCATCCTGCTTCCCGACGCGGTCCTGCCGTGGTCGTTCGGCGACATCGCAGCACTTACGGTCGGGGATTTCGCGGCGCTCGTGTCGCTCGAACCTTCGCGCCGGCCCAACATCCTGCTGATCGGCATGGGCACGCGCACGCAGTTCGTGACGCCGGCCGTGCGTTCCGCCCTGCGCGAGGCGGGCATGATCGCCGACCTGATGGACACCGGTGCCGCGTGCCGGACCTACAACGTCCTGCTGGCCGAAGAGCGGCGCGTGGCCGCCTGCCTGGTTCCGGTCTGAGCCTCGATCCGATCTGAAAACGAAAACGGGGCCCCGAAGGGCCCCGCGATCGTCGTTCGCCTGTGTTGGAAATCAGGCGGCGATGTTCTGGGCGCCCACCATGAAATAGAGCATGGGGATCGAGAACATCGTGTTGAAGCGGCTGGTGATCATCGCCGTGCGCGCCGCCTTCTTCTTGGCGTCCGCGTCGGCTTCGACCATGCCGAGCGCGATTTTCTGGTTCGGCCAGATGATCATCCACACGTTATAGGCCATGATGATGCCCAGCCACATGCCGATGCCGATGAGCTTGGAAGCGCCGGTGCCGGTCAGCGTGAGTGCGGCGACGAGGTAGCCGTTCATCATGGCGAGCAGCAGGCCCGTGATGAGGGTCGCGAGTGCGGCCCAGCGGAACCAGAACAGCGCCGTGGGGGCGATGACCTTGCCGATGGCCGGCTTCTGTTCGTCCGGGATCTTCGGCATCGACGGGATCTGGACGAAGTTGAAGTACCAGAGCAGGCCGATCCACATCACACCGGACAGAACGTGCAGCCAGCGCACGAAGAACGTGGCCCACGCATAGTCGGGCTGGAACGAGTTGGTCAGCAGGGCGAGGGCAAGGGCGAGGGCGACGCCGTAGGCGAGCGCCCTGTCGAGCTTGTCGAGGCCGATCTTGGCGAGAAGGTCGATCATTGTTCTTTTTCTCCGTATGGGCGGCTGTCACGCACCGGCCTGATCCGGCGGATGTCCTTGTAGAATCGCCTGGGCCGCGCGACGACCAGAGCGAATCGCTCCTTCTATTGTCGGCGGAACGCCGGTCTGCGTCCAGTCCCCGGCCAAAAACAGGTTGAGTGCCGCCGTAACCGGGCCTGGCCGCCGGTTTTCCTGGGCCGGCGTCAGGCGCAGTGTGGCGCGGCGTTCCTTGATCGTGCGCGCTGGCGGAACGGGCAAAGGCGGCAGGTCCAGTGCGCTCGCCACGTCGCGCCAGAGCAGGGCCGCCAGTGCTTCCGGCGGGCGCTCGACGAGCGCATCGGCCGCACTGACCGTGACGCTGACCACGTCGCCGCGCGCGATGAGCCACTGTGCCGTGCCGCCGATCAGGCCGAGCAGGCGCTGCCCGCCGGGCAGGGCCACCGGCCGGTCAAGCCGGTAATGGGCATTGACGATCGGCGACATGTCGCCCGGCGCACCGATATCCGGAACGAGGCGGGCAAGCGCATGCGGCGGGACGGCAAGCACGACGCAGGACCGCCGGCAGTCGACCTCGGTGCCGGCGAAGGCGAGTGCTTCGACGCGGCCGCGCGCCACGCGCACGGCATCGAGCGGCATGCCGCTTTCGACCGTCACGCCCGCTTTCGCGAGGGCGGCAAGGGCGGGATCGACGAAGGCACGCGACAGGCCGTTGGCCGCAACGAACGGCCGGCATGCCGCCTCTCCGCGCCCGAACGTGCGGGCCAGCATCGCGGCGAGGGGCCGCGCGGCCGCCTCGCGCGGATCGGTGTTGAGCACGGCGGTGGCGAGCGGTTCCCACAGCGCCTTGTAGAGCGGGCCGTCGGGATCGAGCCGGTCGGCGACACGCGCCGTGTCGCCCGCGAAATAGAGCTGGAGCGCTTCCGAATAATCCGCCGGCCGCGTCCCGGGCACGCGCCGGCCGGGCGCCATGATCCACCACGGGATCGGCCCGGCATTGGGCCGGATCGACCAGCGCTCGCCTGTGGCAAGATCAAGGAACGGAAAGGCGGCCGGCACGATGCCGACAAGCTCGTCGCGCGCCCCGATCCGGTCGAGATATCCGAACGCGTCGTCGTTGGACGAGAGGACGACGTGCCCGCCATTGTCGATCTCGCGGTCGAGCAGCGGGTCGTGGAATGACCGGCAGCGCCCGCCGAAATTGGGCGAGGCCTCGTAGAGCCGCACGCGCGCGCCGCCATCCGACAGCGCCAGGGCGGCCGCGAGGCCGGCAAGCCCGCCGCCGACGACATGAACGTCGATCACCGGCTTGCCCATAGCCCGCGCATCACGGCACCGGCCTTGTCGAATGCACCCAGACGCCCGCCGCCGGCGAGGATGCGGGCAAGCAGCGTTTCGTAGAGTTCGCCCATCACGATCGCCGGACGCAGGGCGGCCCGGTCGAGATGCGCCAGCATCGCGCGCGCCCGGCCAAGCGTGGCCCCGGCGCGGGCAGCGAAAGCATCGCGCGGCTCGGGCAGATAGTTCCGGCCGCGCGCGGCGTCCTCGTCGATGTCGCGCAGCACGTTGACGCGCTGCAACCCTTCGCCGAGCGTCAGCGCATAGGTCTGCGCCGCCTTGCCCGACGTGCCGAAGATCGGCAGCGCCAGCATCCCGATCGTGCCGGCCACGCGCCGGCAATAAAGGACGAACAGCGCTTCGTCGAAGACCTGCGGCTCGAGATCCATCAGCTGGCCGTCGATCAGCGCGTCGAGTTCGGCGCGCGGCAGGCCGAAGGATCGGGCATGCGGCTGGAAGGCGCGTGCGACCGGATGGCTCGGCACGCCTTCGTAAATCGCGGCGACCTCGCGGCGCCAGTCGGCAAGACCCGCGCGCCTTTCCTCGACGGTGCCCGGGCCGTCGGCCACGTCGTCGATGGCGCGCGCGATGTCGTAGAGCGCGAACAGCGCTTCGCGCCGGGCCGCGGGCAGCAGCCGCATCGCCCAATAGAAGGTCGAGCGCCGCCGCGCACTCACGGCACGATCCCGGCGAGGAGGCCGCGCGCGAGCGCCAGTCCCTTGTCGAGCGGCCCCAGCGCCACGCGCGAAGCGAGCGGATCGCGCCGGCGCAGGGCGCGCGCCAGCCGGTGCGAGATGTCGACGATCGCCGCCGTCTCCATGCGCAGGCGCCGGTCGCGGATCGAGGCCGCCAGCGGACGGGCCTGCGCGTTGAGCGCGTCGACGCGTTCGAGCACGCGGTCATAGACGGCGCGCAGCTTCGCCGACAGCGCGGGGCCGAGCAGGTCGCGTTCGGAAAGGCCGGCTTCGTCGAGCCACGATTTGGGGATGTAGAGACGGTGCAGGTCGAGCCAGTCGCCGGCGGCATCCTGCAGATGGTTCTCGACCTGGAGGGCCGCGCACAGCGCGTCGGACGCGGGCCAAAGTGCCCGGTCCTCGCCATGCAGGTCGAGCAGGAAGCGCCCCACCGGGGCGGCCGAGAAGCGACAATAGGCGAGCAGGTCCGACCAGGTGCGGCACGGCCGGCTGCGCGCGTCGGCAAGGAAGGCCTGCAGGAGATGGCGCGGATGGTCGAGCGTCAGGCCGCGCCCGAGCAGCACGGCACGCAGGGCGAGCGCCTCGTCGGGGCCTTCGCTGCCGTCGGCGAGCGCGCGGTCGTGCGCTTCGAGCCGGG
Organism: Tagaea sp.; assembly: GCA_965279525.1. Classification (GTDB taxonomy): domain Bacteria; phylum Pseudomonadota; class Alphaproteobacteria; order CACIAM-22H2; family CACIAM-22H2; genus Tagaea. The sequence goes on from CBDIIB010000004.1 coordinate 418,337, forward strand.
CGGTCTTGGTGGCTGCGTCGAGGGCCGGGTCGTCGGCGACGTCGTCGGCGGCGCGCGCGAAGCGGTAGAAGGCGTGCACGGCCGGCCGGTGTTCGCGCGCGACCAGCCAGGAGCCGACGGGGAAATTCTCGGTCGTTCGGGTCCGGGTGCTCACGAAGATCGATTCCGCTTGTGACAGGCTTTATATAGCACCGCATGGACCCGGAAGCGCTCGCCGAAGCCCAGACCCTGCTGCGCCGCCACGACCCCGAACGCTGGCGCACGACGCTGTTCGCCCCTGCCGGCCTGCGCGAGCGGCTGGTCGCACTCTATGCCTTCAATGTCGAGATCGCGCGCGTGCGCGAGACCGTATCGGAAGCGCTGCTCGGGCAGATCCGCCTGCAATGGTGGCGCGAGGCGCTGGCCGAGATCGCCGGCGGCGGCGGCGTGCGCCGACACCCGATCGTGCGCGCGATCGCCGACGCGAAGCTCGACATGGCCTTGCTGGGCAAGCTGGTCGACGCGCGCGAGCGCGATCTGGACGATACGCCCTTCGCCGATCTTGGCGAACTCGAAGCCCACGCCGCCGCCACATCGGGCGACCTTGCCGTCGCGGCGGGCGGCGAGGCGTGCCGCAATATCGGCACGGGCTACGGGCTTGCCGGTTCGCTGATCGCGTTGCCCCATTTCTCGCGCCAGCGGCGCAACGTGTTGCCCGCGGATCTCGTGGCTGCGGCCGGCCTCACGCCCGAGATCATCCATGAGGGCAAGGCGGGTGCGTTGCTCGAAGCGGCGGTGATGCCCGTCGCCAAGCGCGCGCGCGAACTGCTGGAGCAGCACCGCGGCGTGCCGAAGCCCGTGGCGCTGCAGGGCACGCTCGCGAAGCTGTGGCTCGACCGGCTTCAACGCGCGAAGCACGATGCGTTCGCACCCTCGTTGCAGGCGCCGCATCCGGCGGACATCTGGCGGCTGTTCTTCGCCAACCTATTCGGCCGCTTCTGAAGCGCCGTTCGCCAGCCACGCGTCGAGATCGGCGCGCGCGCGGTGCGCGTAGGCCTTCTTGCGATCCTGGCCCTTGAGCTTCTTGTCGGTACCCGGATCGAGCGGCGGGAAGAGCCCGAAATTGCAGTTCATCGGCTGGAAGGTCTTCGCGTCGCCACCGCCGGTGAGATGGGCGAGCAGGGCGCCGAACGCGGTCGTGGGCGGCGGCGGCGCGCACGCGCGGCCGTGCCACTGGGCTGCGGCGAAGCGCCCGGCGAGCAGGCCGATGGCGGCACTCTCGACATAGCCTTCCACGCCGGTAACTTGCCCTGCGAAGCGCAGGCGCGGATCGGCCTTGAGGCGCAGCTCGCCGTCGAGCAGCTTTGGCGAATTGAGGAACGTGTTGCGGTGGATGCCGCCGAGCCTTGCGAACTCGGCCTTCTCGAGGCCGGGTATCGAACGGAACACGCGCACCTGATCGGCGTATTTGAGCTTCGTCTGGAAACCGACCATGTTGTAGAGCGTGCCAAGCGCGTTGTCCTGGCGGAGCTGCACGACCGCGTGCGCGCGCCGGCCGGTGGCGGGATCGGTGAGGCCGATGGGCTTCATCGGGCCGAAGCGCAGCGTCTCGGGCCCGCGCTCGGCCATCACCTCGACCGGCAGGCAGCCCTCGAAATAGGGCGTGTCCTTCTCCCAGTCCTTGAACTCGGTCTTCTCGCCGGACACGAGTGCGGCGACAAATGCATCATACTGTTCACGATCCATCGGACAGTTGACGTAGTCCGCCCCGTCGCCGCCTGGCCCGCCCTTGTCCCAGCGCGACTGGAACCACGCCTTCGTGAAATCGATGCTGTCCTTGTGGACGATTGGGGCGATCGCGTCGAAGAAGGCGAGCGAGGCTTCGTCGGTAAGGGCGCGCACCGCGTCGGCGAGTGCGGGCGAGGTGAGGGGCCCGGTCGCGACGACGACGTTGTCCCATTCGGCCGGCGGCAGGCCCGCGATCTCCTCGCGCCGCACGTCGATCAGCGGCTCGGCGTCGATGGCCGCGGTCACCGCTTCGGCGAAGCCGTCGCGGTCGACGGCGAGGGCGGCCCCGGCGGGCACCTTGTGGCGGTCGGCGCAGGCCATGACGAGCGAGCCGGCGGCGCGGAGTTCGGCATGCAGGAGGCCCACGGCGTTGGCTTCCCATTCGTCCGAGCGGAAGGAATTGGAGCAGACGAGCTCGGCCAGCCGGTCGGTCTTGTGCGCCTCGGTCGTGCGCACGCCGCGCATCTCGTGCAGCGTGACCGGCACGCCGGCGCGCGCCAGCGCCCAGGCCGCGTCCGACCCGGCCAGCCCGCCGCCCACCACATGCACCCGCTTCGTTCGATCCATTCCCGCCAACCTGCTATTGTTCGGGACGATTCCCCACCGGCACGAGATACAGGCAGGAAACCCCCATGTTCAAGGCATTCAACCCGGCCACCATCGCCCCGCCTTCCGGCAAATACCAGCACGCCGTGGAAGTCACGTCCGGGGCCCGCACGCTCTACGTTTCCGGCCAGATCGGCGTGCTGCCCGACGGCAAGGTCGCCAAGGGCATCGAAGCGCAGGCCGACGCGGTCTGGGCCAACATCAAGGCGATCCTGGCCGACGCAGGCATGAGCTATGCCGACCTCGTCAAGGTCACGGTGCTGCTCGTCAACACCGCCGACATCGTGCCGGCCCGCATGGCCCGCGACCGGGCGCTTGGAACGTCCCGTCCGCCGGCCTCGACGCTGATGGTGGTCTCGGCGCTGGCGAGCCCGGAGTTCCTGATCGAGATCGAGGCGATCGCGGCCAAGGCATGAAGCACCGCCCCGCCAAGCTGCTGCTGGTATCGGCCGCGTTCGCGTTCGCGGCGGCGCAGGCACCGGCCCCCGAAGGGCCGCCGCCCGAGCGCATGCCGACGACGATGCAGGCCGCCCCGGTCCTGCCGCCCGACTTCGTGCAGGGCAAGGCCGAGTTCGACAAGGGCAACTTCAACGGCGCCTATCTGCTGCTGCTGCCCTATGCCCAGCGCGGCAATGCCGAAGCGCAGTTCCTGCTGGGCCGCATGTCGGACGAGGGCGGGGGCGGCATCGTGCTCGACCCGCGCGAGGCAGTGCGCTGGTACCGGCTTTCGGGTGCCAAGGATTACCCGCGAGCACTCTATGCGTTGGCCAAGGCGGCGGCGGTCGGGCGCGGCATGGCGCAGGCACCCGAACAGGCGCTGGTGTACCTGACGCGCGCGGCCGAACTCGACTTCACGCCCGCGATCCTCGACATGGCCTCGCTCAACGACGACGGGCGCGGCGTGGAGCCCGACCGCGCGAAGGCGTTCGGCTGGTACCGGCGGGCCGCCGATCTGGGCAGCACCGAGGCGCGCTTCATGGTGGGCGAACGCCTCTACAACGGCGACGGCGTGGGGCAGGACCGCGACGACGCGCGCCGCTGGTACACGCTCGCCGCCGGGCGCGGCCATCCGGGTGCGCTGTTCCGCCTCGCGCAGATCGGTTTCGGCCGACCGCTCAACGCCGACCTGCGGATCACCAACTACACGTGGCTGACGCTCGCCCAGCAGCGCGGCGGGCCGGAGATCCGCAAGGAAGCGACGGAACTGCGCAACAAGCTCGGCGCCACGATGCTCCAGGTCGACATCGACGCCGCCATGCAGCGCGTGCGCGCCTGGAAACCCGAGCCGCCGCTGAAGGGCGAGGTGGTCGATCCGGAAGACCCGTACAACGACCCCGAAAAGATGCGGGCGAGGCGCTGAAATAGGCGACAACAGGTTACGGTAACGTATTTAAGCCTTTGAAGTTGTTGGCTTGTAACCTCAGCCGTGTTTTTCACGATTTTTGTAGTATCGCGAACACGGAACATATTCACTTGTCAAACAGCGCATGGCCGTAAATATTCAGCCAATTCGAGGAATATAAGCTAAGACAGGGTCGAAAGCAATCAAAAGTCGTGGATGCCCGGCGAATGTCGGGCATCCACGACTTCGGGTACGCTATCCGCCATGAACCGATCCGCCATCCTTTACGCACTCGCCGCCGCAGCGCTGTTCGGCCTGTCGACGCCGATCGCCAAGGTCCTGCTCGGCTCGGTCGATCCGTGGGTGCTGGCGGGCATCCTCTATTCGGGTGCCGGCGTGGGCCTGCTCGCGTTCCGGCTTGCCGGGCCGAAGGCCGGCGAAGCCAGGCTCGTGCGGGCCGATCTGCCATGGCTTGCCCTGTCGGTCGTGGCGGGCGGGATCGCGGGGCCTGCGTTGCTGATGCTCGGCCTCACGCGGCTCGATGGGGCGACCGCCTCGCTGCTGCTGATCCTCGAAGGCGTGTTCACGGCACTTTTGGCGTGGTTCGCCTTCCGCGAGAATTTCGACAAGCGCATCGCCGTCGGCATGCTCGCCATCGTTGCCGGTGCCGCCGTGCTGAGCTGGCCGGCCGCGCGCCTGCCCGACGGGTTGGGCGCCCCGCTGCTCGTCGCGGCCGCGTGCCTTGCATGGGGGATCGACAACAACGTCACGCGCAAGGTGGCGCTCGCCGACCCCGTCGTCATCGCGGCGATCAAGGGGCTGGTCGCGGGACCCGTCAACATCGCGCTGGGACTTTGGATCGGCGCCAGCCTGCCGGATGCGGCGACAGTGGCGCTGGGGGCGGCGACGGGCCTGCTCGGCTACGGCATCAGCCTCGTGCTGTTCGTGCTGGCGCTGCGCCATCTGGGCACGGCGCGCACCGGCGCCTATTTCTCGCTCGCCCCGTTCATCGGGGCGCTGGCGGCCGTGGCGGTGCTCGGCGAGCCGTTGTCGAGCGAGCTGTTCGCGGCGGGTGCGCTGATGGCCATCGGCGTGTGGCTGCATGTGAGCGAGCGCCACGCGCATCCGCATGAGCACGCCGAACTCACCCATGCGCATCGGCACACGCACGACGAACATCACGCGCATGATCACCCGCCGGGCATCGATCCGGCAGCGCCGCATTCGCACCCGCATGTCCATGTACCGCTGCGCCACGCCCACGCGCACATGCCCGACAGCCATCACCGGCATTCGCATTAGAAGTCAAAGTTGGTGGATGCCCGGGTCAAGCCCGGGCATGACGGATGGGGCGCTGCTTTAGCCGTCATGCCCGGGCTTGACCCGGGCATCCACGACCTACGCCCGCTTGCGAACCGACCCGCCCTTGGCGAGATACGGCGCCAGATAGCGCGCCGTGTAGCTTTCCTTCGACTTCGCCACTTCCTCGGGCGTGCCGTGCGCCACGACGCGGCCACCCTTGCCGCCGCCTTCGGGGCCGAGATCGACGATCCAGTCGGCGGTCTTCACGACTTCCAGATTGTGCTCGATGACGACGACCGTGTTGCCCTGGTCGACGAGCGCGTGCAGCACTTCCATGAGTTTCCGCACGTCCTCGAAATGCAGGCCCGTCGTCGGCTCGTCGAGGATGTAGAGAGTCTTGCCGGTCGAGCGGCGCGACAGCTCCTTGGCGAGCTTGACGCGCTGGGCTTCGCCGCCCGACAGCGTGGTGGCCTGCTGGCCGACATGCACGTAGCCGAGGCCGACGCGCACGAGCGTGTCCATCTTCTCGCGGATCGCGGGCACGGCCTTGAAGAACTCCGCCCCTTCCTCGACCGTCATCTCCAGCACGTCGGCGATGGATTTGTCGCGGTACTTCACCTCGAGCGTCTCGCGGTTGTACCGCTTGCCGTGGCAGGCATCGCACGTCACGTAGACGTCGGGCAGGAAGTGCATCTCGATCTTGATGACGCCGTCGCCCTGGCACGCCTCGCAGCGCCCGCCCTTGACGTTGAACGAGAAGCGGCCCGGGCCGTAGGCGCGTGCCTTGGCCTCGGGCAATCCGGCAAACCAGTCGCGGATCGGCGTGAAGGCGCCCGTATACGTCGCCGGGTTCGAGCGCGGCGTGCGCCCGATGGGCGACTGGTCGATGTCGATGACCTTGTCGAGGAAGTCGATCCCGTCGATGCCCGCATGCTCGGCCGGGATCTCGCGCGCGCCCATCAGGCGGCGGGCGAGCGCCTTGTAGAGCGTTTCGATCACCAGCGTGGATTTGCCGCCACCCGAAACGCCGGTCACGCACACGAAGGTGCCGAGCGGGATTTCCACGTCGACGGCCTTCAGGTTGTTGCCCTTGGCGCCGCGCACCTTGATCTTCTGGCCCTTGTGGCCGGGGCGGCGCGTCTTGGGGATCGGCACCTGCCGGAAGCCGGACAGGTACTGGCCGGTCAGGCTCGCCGGGTTCTTGACGATGTCGTCGGGCGTGCCTTGCGCCACGATCTGGCCGCCATGGATGCCGGCACCCGGCCCCATGTCGACGACCCAGTCGGCCACGCGGATCGCGTCCTCGTCATGCTCGACGACGATCACGGTGTTGCCCAGATCGCGCAGGCGCTTGAGCGTTTCCAGCAGCCGGTCGTTGTCGCGCTGGTGCAGGCCGATCGACGGTTCGTCGAGCACGTAGAGCACGCCCGTCAGCCCCGAGCCGATCTGCGAGGCCAGCCGGATGCGCTGGCTCTCGCCGCCCGACAGCGTGCCGGAGGCGCGGCTCAGCGTCAGATATTCGAGACCCACATTCACGAGGAAGCCGAGCCGCGCATTGATCTCCTTGAGGATGCGCGCCGCGATCTCGTTCTGCTTGGGCGTCAGCTGCTTCTTGATGTTGGAGAACCAGTTCGCCGCCTCGTCGATGGCGAAGGTCGTCACCTCCGACACGTGCTTGCCGCCGATCTTGACCGCGAGCGCTTCGGGCTTCAGCCGGTGGCCGTTGCACGCCTCGCACGGCCGCGCGGACTGGAAGCGCGACAGTTCCTCGCGCGTCCACGCGCTGTCGGTTTCGCGGTATCGGCGCTCCAGGTTCGGGATCACGCCTTCGAACGGCTTGTTGGTCTTGTAGTCGCGCAGCCCGTCCGAATAGACCATCGTGACGGGGTCTTCGCCCGTGCCGTTCAGGATCGAATCCTGCACCTTCTTCGGAAGCTGGCCGAACGCCGTCGATGTGGAAACCTTGAAGTGCTTGGCAAGGCTCGCCAGCGTCTGCGCGTAATACTTCTGCGTCTCGTTGACCCAGGGCGCGATGGCGCCGTTTTCAAGCGACAGGCGATGGTCGGGGGCGACGAGCTCGGGGTCGAAATACTGTTTCTCACCCAGCCCGTCGCAGGCGGGGCAGGCGCCGAACGGGTTGTTGAACGAGAACAGCCGCGGCTCGATCTCCGAGATCGTGAAGCCGGAAACGGGGCAGGCGAACTTGGAGCTGAACACGGTGCGCTCGCCCGTGTCGGCATTCTCGACGAACAGCAGGCCTTCGGCGAGGTTGAGCGCCGTCTCGACGGAGTCCGCCAGGCGCGGCCCGAGGTCCGGCTTCACGACGAGACGGTCCACCACCACCTCGATGTCGTGCTTGCGCTTCTTGTCGAGCGTGGGGGCCGCGTCGATCTCGTAGAGCTTGCCGTCGACCTTGACGCGCTGGAAACCCTTCTTCTGGAGTTCCTGCAGTTCCTTGCGGTACTCGCCCTTGCGCCCGCGCACGACGGGGGCAAGCAGGTAGAGCCGCGTGCCGTCCTTCATCGCGAGGATGCGGTCGACCATCTGCGTCACGGTCTGGCTTTCGATCGGCAGTCCGGTGGCGGGCGAGTAGGGCACGCCGACACGCGCATAGAGCAGGCGCAGATAGTCGTAGATTTCCGTCACGGTGCCGACGGTCGAGCGCGGGTTGCGGCTCGTCGTCTTCTGCTCGATGGAAATGGCGGGCGACAGGCCGTCGATGGAATCGACGTCGGGCTTGCTCATCAGCTCCAGGAACTGGCGCGCATAGGCCGACAGGCTTTCGACGTAGCGGCGCTGGCCCTCGGCATAGATCGTGTCGAACGCGAGCGAGGACTTGCCCGAGCCGGACAGGCCCGTGACGACCACCAGGCTGTCGCGCGGCAGGTCGACATCGACGCTTTTGAGGTTGTGCTCGCGCGCGCCGCGGACGGAGATGCACGGACCTTCGGGACGGGTCGCCATACGGGGGAAATCCTGAGAAGAGGGAGACGGGAATATAGGGCGGTCGCGGGGCCTTTACGACGCCTCAGGAAGGGCATTGTGGATAGAAATCGTGCGGCGCTTTTGGGGCTTGCGCCGCCCCCCCGGCTTCTGCAAGTTGGCGCTTCGTTCTTGTGCGACTCGATTGGAGAATTGCCATGGCCGGCAGCGTCAACAAAGTCATCCTCATCGGCAATCTCGGCAAGGATCCCGAGGTCCGTTCGATGCAGAACGGCGGCAAGGTCGTGAACCTTTCCATCGCGACGTCGGAAACGTGGCGCGACAAGAACAGCGGCGAGCGCCAGGAAAAGACCGAGTGGCACCGCGTCGTCATCTTCAACGAGAAGCTCGGCGAAGTGGCCGAGAAGTATCTGAAGAAGGGCGCCAAGGTCTATGTCGAGGGCTCGCTCCAGACCCGCAAGTGGACCGACAACGCGGGCGTCGAGAAGTACTCGACCGAAGTCGTCCTCCAGCGCTTCCGCGGCGAACTGACGATGCTCGACGGCGGCAAGGGCGGCGGCGGGGGCGGCGGCATGGGTGGCGGCGGCGATGACGACGAATTCGGCGGCGGCTCGTCCGGCGGCGGTGGCGGCGGCGGTGGTCGCTCGTCGGGTGGCGGTGGCGGTGCGCGCAAGCCGGCCGGCCCGATCGATGACGACATTCCGTTCTGAGGGCGCGCGATGCCCTTCATCAACATCAAGCTGACGGCCGGCGCCACGAAGGACCAGAAGGCGCAGATCGTGAAGGAGTTCACCGACACGCTGGTGCGCGTGCTCGGCAAGAACCCGCAGAACACGCATATCGTGATCGACGATGTCGAGCGCGAGAACTGGGGCCACGCCGGCCAGCTCGTTTCCGACCGGCCGGCAGCGCCCAAGGGCTAAAACGGCCGGCCCTTTCTTCCGCGACCGGGAAAGAACTGCCGGGATGCCGCCCGCAATAGTTGCGGACACCGTCGGATAATCCCGTGTTTCCGGGTTTTCGCAAATTGGTACGCGTCCTGCTCATGGGAATGGCGAGACATCGTCATCTTCCCCGGAGCCGGTCATGGAAATCGCCGCCTATGCCTCAAGCATCGCGAACGTCGCCCGCCGCGCCTTCGGCGTGGCTGAGGCCGCGAGTGCGCTTCGCGATCCGGCCGGCGTGAATGCGGCGGACGTGGTCGAGAAATACAACCCGCACGACATGAGCCGGCGCGAAGCCTTCGCGATGATGAAGGAGCTGGAACAGAACGGCCTCTTGCCGCCGGGCCGGTCGGCGCTCGACATGACGGCGCTTCACCGGCCGGGCGAGAGCGTTTGGAACGTCGACATGGACGCGAAGTTCGACGTAGTCGAGGCGGTGCGTTCGAACCACGCCTACGTGTCGCACACGGCATCCGTCGACGCGGGCACGGTTGCCTTCGTGAAGGCCCAATTCGACGTGTGGAACGACGTCGCGGCGCTGTCCCGCCGGCACGGGATTCTGGCCTAGTCCGGGGGCCTTCAAAGCGCCCTCGGTTGGGGGTGGATTTACGATCTATTCCAACGCGTTACGATGCCCATTTCGGCTTTGTTTGTGCATGTGCGTCCTGCTAGATTTCGGCATCCGGAGTCGGACGGTTCCGGGCCCCTGAAATCCGCACGCGTGACACGAACTTGAGCGACCAGATTCCGCCCTCCGTAGGCCCTACCGACATCTCGCCGGTCTCGATCGAAGACGAGATGAAGCGCAGCTACCTCGATTACGCGATGAGCGTGATCGTGAGCCGCGCTTTGCCGGACGCACGCGACGGATTGAAGCCCGTCCACCGCCGCATCCTCTACGCGATGCAGGAAAGCGGCTACGACTGGAACCGCGCCTACCGCAAGTCGGCGCGCATCGTGGGCGACGTGATGGGCAAGTATCACCCGCACGGCGACAGCGCCATCTACGAGTCCATGGTGCGCATGGCGCAGGACTTCTCGATGCGCCTGCTGATGATCGACGGGCAGGGCAATTTCGGCTCGATGGACGGCGATCCGCCGGCGGCCATGCGCTACACCGAAGCGCGCCTGGCCAAGGCCGCGTCGCTGATGCTGACCGACATCGACAAGGAAACCGTCGATTTCCAGCCCAACTACGACGACAGCACGGTCGAGCCGACGGTGCTGCCCGCCGTGTTCCCGAACCTGCTGGTCAATGGCGGCTCGGGCATCGCCGTCGGCATGGCGACGAACATCCCGCCGCATAACCTTGGCGAGATGATCGACGCGTGCGGCGCCTATCTCGACGATCCCGAGATCACGCTCGACGATTTGATGAAGCACGTTCCGGGCCCCGACTTCCCCACCGGCGGCATCGTGATGGGCCGCGGTGGCCTGCGCGAGGCCTACCGCACGGGGCGCGGCTCGATCCTGCTGCGCGGGCGCAGCCACATCGAGGAGCTGCGCAAGGACCGCGAGGCGATCGTCGTCACCGAGATCCCGTACCAGCAGAACAAGGCCCGGCTGATGGAGCGCATCGCCGAGTGCGTCAACGACAAGATCATCGAGGGCATTTCCGACCTGCGCGACGAATCCGACCGCGACGGCGTGCGCGTGGTGATCGAACTGAAGCGCGACGCGAACCCCGAGATCGTGCTGAACCAGCTCTACAAGTACACCGGCCTGCAGACCTCGTTCGGCTACAACATGCTGGCGCTGGACCAGGGCAAGCCCGTGCTGATGGGCCTCAAGGAACTGATCCGCTGCTTCGTGGAGTTCCGCGAGGAAGTCATCACGCGGCGCACGCGCTATCTGCTGCGCGAGGCGCGCAAGCGCGCGCACACGTTGATCGGCCTTGCGGTGTCGGTCGTCAATCTCGACCCGGTGATCGAACTGATCCGCAAGTCGCCCGACCCGGTCGTGGCGCGCGAGCGCCTGATCGAGCGCGCCTGGCCGGTCGCCGACATCGGCGCCTATATCGAGATGGTCGGCGAACCCGGGCGCAGCGTCGTCGATGGTACGTACCGGCTTTCCGAAGAGCAGGCCAAGGCGATCCTGGAACTTCGCCTGCAGCGCCTCACCGGTCTCGAGCGCGACAAGATCCTAGGCGAGCTCAAGGACATCGTCGCCCAGATCGCCGACTTCATCGAGATCCTGGGTTCGCGCGAACGGCTCTACGCGATCCTGCGCGGCGAGCTCGATGCCTACAAGGCCGAGTTCGCCGACAAGCGCCGCACGACGCTCGAAGAGGGCGACGGCGAGCAGGACATCGAGGACCTGATCCAGCCCGAGGACATGGTCGTCACCGTCACGCATGCCGGCTACATCAAGCGCACGCCGCTGTCGAGCTACCGCGCCCAGCGCCGCGGCGGCAAGGGCCGCTCGGGCATGGCGACGCGCGAGGAGGATTTCGTCAGCCAGGTGTTCGTCGCGAACACGCACGCGCCGGTGCTGTTCTTCACGACGCGCGGGCTCGTCTTCCTGCTCAAATGCTACAAGCTGCCGCTCGGCAACCCGCAGAACCGCGGCAAGCCGATGGTCCAGCTGCTGCCGCTGGCCGACGGCGAGCGCATCGCGACGGTGCTGGCCCTGCCGACCGACGCCACGCTGTGGGACAAGCTCCACATCGTGTTCGCGACGTCCGCCGGCAACGTGCGGCGCAACGCGCTGTCGGATTTCACGAACATCATGTCCAAGGGCAAGATCGCCATGAAGCTGGAGGAGGCGGGCGAACGTCTCGTCGCCGTCCAGCCCTGCCAGGATACGCAAGACGTCGTGCTCGCCACGCGCGAGGGAAAGTGCATCCGCTTCGCGGTCGACGACGTGCGCGTCTTCGCCAGCCGCAATTCCACGGGCGTGCGCGGCATCAAGCTCGGCAAGGACGACGAGGTCATCTCGATGGCGCTGCTGCGCCACATGGACCTCGAGACGGTCGAACGCGAGGCGTTCCTGCGCATGGCCCGCCAGCGCCGCGGCATGAGCGACGAGGCGGCGGCCGAGACGGCCGAAGCCGAAACGCCGGAAGCCGTCGCCGGTGCCGCCCTCGTGCTGTCGGAAGAACGCTATGCCGAGCTTGCGGCGGCCGAGGAAGTGCTGCTCGCCATCACGAGCAAGGGCTTCGGCAAGCGCAGTTCGTCCTACGAATACCGGCTCACCGGCCGCGGCGGCTCGGGCATCGCCAACATCGAGACGACCGACAAGAACGGCGTGGTCGTGGCCTCGTTCCCGGTGCGCGACGGGGACCAGCTGATGATCGTGTCGGACGGCGGCACGCTGATCCGCACGCCGGTCGATGACATCCGCATCGCGCGCCGCCAGACCCAGGGCGTGACCGTCTTCCGCGTCGGCGACGGCGAGAAGGTGGTTTCGGTCGCCCGCCTGGGCGATCTTGGCGGCGACGACACCGCCGAAGCGCCGGGGGCACCGGCCGGGGAGGGAAAATGAGCGGACCGCGCGTCGCGATCTATCCCGGCACGTTCGATCCGGCCACCAACGGGCATATCGACATCATCCACCGCGGCGCGCTGGTCGTCGACAAGCTGGTCGTCGGCGTGGCCGTCAATGCCGGCAAGGGGCCGCTCTTCTCGCTGGAAGAGCGCGTGGCGATCATGCGTGCGGAAGTCGCCGCGATGCCGGACGTCGCCGCCCGCATCGAGGTCCGCCCGTTCGAAACGCTGCTGATGAAGTTCGCCCAGTCGGTGGGGGCGCGCATCATCGTGCGCGGCTTACGCGCCGTTTCGGATTTCGAGTACGAGTTCCAGATGGCCGGCATGAACAAGCGCCTCGACCCCAAGGTGGAGACGCTGTTCCTGATGGCCTCGGAGACCCAGCAGTTCATCTCGTCGCGCTTCGTCAAGGAAGTGGGGCGGCTGGGCGGCGACATCTCGCATTTCGTCAGCCCGCGCGTGGATGCGGCCATGCGGGCCAAATTCGCCGCCGCAAGGCCCGCCGGCGGCGACGCCGAGCCCACGCTGCTGCCCGTCTCCGTCACGCGGGCACCGCTGTAAGCCGATGTCACGCCAAGGCGGTTGACCCCGGGCAGGTGCGGCCCTAGTTTTCGCACCGTCTCGTCGAGGCATGAGCCCGTAGCTCAATTGGTAGAGCACGACACTTTTAATGTTGGGGTTCCGGGTTCGAGTCCCGGCGGGCTCACCAGCATTTCCGGATGAAGTTCATTTCATTTCGGGTGTGTATCGCGGAACCTGCCGGATCCGGCACATCGGCTCGAACTTCCCTTTGGAAAGCCGTAGCAGGGCCTTTTCAGGCTTTTCGCGCTGGTACGCCCGCCCGCTTGTCAACTCGACGTAGTTGCGCCCGTTAGCGGCCAGTATTGCGGCATCGGCGCCACCGCATATCCACCATTTCGATTGAAGCTCCAGAAGCGAACTATTGGGCTCTCCTTTGATCATGGAACTCCCTTCGATCAGCGAAACGCCGGAGTGATCGCATCCGCAGCCGGCGCCACTGAAAATTCCGAAATGGCCGATCCGCCGGACCTGTCCCGGGCTTTCAAATGTGACTTCGGCATCGCCGTCGAAACTCGCAAAGTCGCGACCCGTTATCGCGTCGACGGTTTCCTGCTGCATGGTCTTTGCGTCCAACTTCCGCCATTTCACGCGCTGCTCCAGCGTGCCCGCAAGAAACGCGCCGCAAAGCGGCGCGGACAGATTCTCGGCAAGTCGGGCGGTAAAGCTGCGCCGGAAGGTGCAGATCGTGCCGCGGCCGGGTTCGACGATCTGGCTTGGCCCCTTGTCGATCACGCCGAGGACATAGGACTTGTTCCGGAACGGAACGATCAGGATTTCGTCGGCGTTATATCCGTCCACGTCATCGGCTTGATAAGCAGCGGGTCCGTCGTCGAACTCATGGAGACCGTCGACCCTGATGTAAGGGTTCGAGCAGGAGCTGCGCGCATATCCGACCGAGAACGTCTTTCTCTCGCCGTCTACGATCGCAGCACCTTTCCCTGTTCTAATGAAATTCTGGCCATCGTTGTTGAAGGCATCCGCAACGTAGTCGCAGACCGACGCGGCCGATTTGACCGCGTTTGGCAGATTGAACGCCGCAAGAGTGGATGCTTTCGGCGCTTCCCTGCCGGAAAGTTCACGGTATCGTGCATACTCAACGGAAGCTTCCTGCCACATCGACGCCTTGTCGTCCTCCGACGCCGCGCTGCGCAGCGTATTCTGAAGCGCATCGGCGAGATTGAGATGCGCGACGGCACGGCCGGGAGACAGTTCGACGACTTTCCGCAGAACGGGAACGGCCTGGTCGGACTTCCTTGACCAGTCGAGCATGTACCCATAGTCGTTCAGGATGCGGATGCGCATGGCTTCCGAAACATCCGCCATGGGCCCATCCATCAAACGGAGCACACCCGCAGCTTCGAGTGCCCTCGTCGTCGGGCGAGACCCGAAGCTGCGGATCTCGAGATCCTGGAAGACGGCAAGGGCCTTGGCGTGGGTACGAATCAGGTTTCTGCCGGTGACCGGCCGCGGAAGAGTGGATTGGATCCGGAAATGCCCGCGTCGGAGAGTCAGCACGGCGTCGAGCGTAGCAAGTATCCTTGCGGAATCGACATAGGTGTCGGGGCTGAAAGACCGAACGACCTTCCCGTCGCTCCAGAAATTGAGCGCGCCATCGCTGTCAAAGGACAGCTGGAACGGTCCGAATACGTCGGTGATTGTTTCGTCCCCGTGGTGCGCGTCCGGCAGAAAATACCGGAAGAAAGGTGGAAAAGTGCGAGCCGGTGGAGGATCGAAGGATTTCGGCGCAGATGGATCGCCAATGTCCAGGCCCACGCGCGTGCGCTTTTCGCTGTTTGTGAGAACGATCCTGTTCCCGTCCGGCGAAATTTCCGCGGGCCACGACTTCGACAACTCCGGAATGTCGGAAATTTCCGATATTTTACGGGGCTGGCCCGGCTTGGTTATGTCGTACACGACGAATGCCGATCCCGTGGGCCGTGACGTGAAGAAGATCAGTCGCTCGCCATGAACGCGCAGCGAGCCGACCCACTGCTTGCCAAGATCCGTTTCAAATACTTTCCGCGGCACGGCCGGATTGGAAAGATCAAATATCCAGATGCCGGCGGCGTAGTCAGGATCCTCGAGCTTCCTCGTAGACCAAGCCACGAAAAGAAAGTTCTGATCGGATGTAAGATCGTAACTGACCCGCGAGATTTGGTGATGCGGGATATTGAAATCGACGCTGCCGATGTTTTTTATGTCTCGAGCCGGGGCACCGTTTGCCGGATTCTGCTGGGCGGGCAGAAAAACAGTCCAGATCAACAGGCAGGCGAAAGTCAATTGACGCATGTTCATCTGAGAGCCTCCGTTTACCGGACCGAGCGGAAATAGAATCCGGATCGGCAATGGAAGATTTTAGCAAAATGCCTCTGCTTATCAAAGGATGTGACGGCGATGGATAAGATGCGGCATCCTGCATTGCAAAGCCTTGCACCCCGAAGGTCGGCGATCTTCTGCGCTGATCGCGCCGAAGGGGCCCAGTCGCGCCGGATTCGACCACAAAATGCCCGGGGTGAGCCTTGGCACCGACGCCGAGACTGCGGATTCCCACACTGTGACAGGCGGCCGGCGGAGCGGAATCAGACCGGCACGGGAATTGCGGTGATAGCGGTGGACGCACTGGTTCGAAGTCGCTAATGAATCGTCCGACGCTCGCGTATGTCTTCGCGGCGAACGCTTGGGGTTATGGATGCCACTCGATTTCAGTGCCGGCCGCGCCCACTACGATGCGGTCCAGAACGGGATCGTCATCGACGTGCGCGACGGCACCAAGCACGTGCCGTGCGTGATCGAGAAGCAGGCCCTCGCCGATTTCGAGGGCGTGTCGAACGTGTCGCCGGGATCGCTCGTGTCGATCTACCGCAGCCACGCCGAACGCATCAACAAGCTGATCGCCACGCTCTATGCCGGCGGCCATGCCGACGCGAAGCATGGCCTCCGGATCACCAGCAAGGTCCTCAACGGCGTGCGCCGGAAGACCTGAATTTCCGTCGACGCGGAGACGCGCCATGAACATCGACAAGATCAGGATCGGCACGAAGCCGCCGCACGACGTCAACGTCATCATCGAGATCCCGCTGGGCGGAGAGCCGGTGAAGTACGAGATCGACAAGCGCTCGGGCGCGCTGTTCGTCGACCGTTTCCTGCACACCGCGATGCACTATCCGGCGAATTACGGCTTCATCCCGCACACGCTGTCGGGCGACGGCGATCCGGTCGACGTGGTCGTGGTCGGCCACGTGCCGGTGGTTCCCGGTGCCGTCATCCGCTCGCGCCCGATCGGCGCACTGCTGATGGAAGACGAGGCGGGGGCGGACGAGAAGATCCTGGCCGTGCCGGTCGACAAGCTGCACCCGTTCTATTCGGGCGTGCGCGACTACACGGATCTTCCCCCCATCCTGATCGAGCAGATCGCCCACTTCTTCAAGCATTACAAGGATCTGGAGAAGGGGAAGTGGGTCACGATCGTCAAATGGGTCGATGCCAAGGGCGCAGCCAAGATGATCCAGGAAGGCATCGCTCGCGCTCGAAAGGGTCGCAAGAAACACGGCTAACAGACTGGAATTGAAGAAAATTAGAGGCAGATTCGAAACGATACTTGGTGACAGGAACGCGGTTCGGCGGGAACATCGGGCGACCATCGAAATTCGTCCCTTTGGAGAATCCCAATGGCAGTTTCATCCGCCAACGGCGCATCCGGACTGACCGCCAGCTTCCTGCCCGTGCTCAAGGCCAGCCTGCAGCGCGGCGAAGAACAGAACAGCGTTTCGCAGGCCGTGACGCAGACGGTCGAGCAGCAGGTCCAGTCGAGCATCGCGTCGGCCGCAAGCGAAAGCAACGACGCGGCAAGCGTGGCGCTGACCGGCCGCGGCCAGAAGCTGGACATCTCCGCCTGAACGCCTGACAAGGCGGCAATGCGGCGTTAAGCTTCCCGCCGCATGATTCGTGTCGTCATTCTCGGAGCTACCGGTTTTGTCGGCCGCAATGTGGCCGAGGCGTTCGCTGACGACCCGGCCTATACCGTCGTCGGCATCCGGCACCGCCGGGCGGCCTTTTCCCATCCGCGCATAAGCTGGATCGATGCCGACCTGACGACGGAGCAGGGCGTGGCGGCCGCCCTCGACGGCGCCGACATCGTCATCCACGCGGCCGCCGCGACCGCCGGGGCGGGTGCAAATCTGGGCGATCCGCTGTCGATGATCGTCGACAACCAGGTCCTCAACGGCCGTGTCTTCGCCGCAGCGCACCGGATGCGCGTGCCGCACGTCGTGTGGTTCTCGTGCTCGGTCATGTATCCCTCGTCGCCGAAACCCCAGCGCGAGGCGGATTTCGATCCGAACGCCGAGATCCATCCGGCCTATGCCGGTGTCGCGATCACCAAGGTCTATTTCGAGCGGATGTGCGCCTGGTATGCCGGCCTGGGCGGCACGCGCTTCACCGTGCTGCGACATTCCAACGTCTACGGCCCGCACGACAAGTACGACCTGGCGCGCAGCCACGTGTTCGGCGCCACCGTCACCAAGGCGCTGACGGCGACCGACGGGCGCCTCGTGCTGTGGGGAACCGGGCGCGCGGCGCGCGATCTCGTGCATGCCGACGACCTGTGTGCGGCCGTCAAGGCGGCGGTCGCGGCACCTGCGAAGCCCTTCGCGCTCTACAATGTCGGGGCAGGGACGGCCGTGACGACGCGCGAGCTTGCCGAGCGCATCGTTTCCGCCGCCGGCCGCCCGCTCGAGATCGTGCTCGACCCGGGCCGGCCGACGATCGATACCGAACTGTCGCTCGACTGCACGCGCATCGCGACCGAACTCGGCTGGCGCCCGCGCGTCGGCCTCGACGAGGGGATCGCGCGCACGATCGCGTGGTGGCGCCAGAACCGGCCGCTCGAAAGCGCGCCGACGGTACATGCGAAATGAAGGTCAGCCTCGTCCTTCCCAGCCTGTTCCCGACGCTGATCGACGGCGCCATCGCGGCCGCGCATGAAGCGGCAGCCGGCATCGAGCACGAGATCATCGTCGTCTCGCCCTACGAGATCTCGCGCCCTGGCGTGCGCTGGGTTCCGGAAACGGCGCCGCGCGGTTCCATCGCGGCATGCAATCTGGGCTTCTCGCACGCCAGCGGCGACGTGATCGCGCTGATCGCGGACGACAACCGCCTGACGGAAGGTGCCCTTCGCCTGTCGCTGGCGCATCTGGCCGCGCGCGAAGGGGCTTGCCCGACGCTGCTGCTGGGATTCCCGCGCCGGGTCCGGCATCTCACGTTCGTGGGCTCGGTCTACGGGCGCTACTATCCGTATTTCTTCGTGGCGCGGCCTTCGACGCTGGCGCGCGTGGGCGGTGCCTTCGACGAGGGGTTCCGCAAGCATTTCGCCGATCCCGATCTGGGCATGCGCGTCTGGGCGGCCGGCGGGCGCTGCGAGATCGTGCGCGAGGCGACGATCGTCGATGTCGACACGCGCGGCGCCGCCGGCACCGCACCGGACAAGGCGCTGGGGTCCCAGGCGGCCGATTTCGCGCGCTTCGCGCAGCGCTGGGGACCGGGCTTTCCGGGCTGGGGCGACATGTCCGACGGCATCAATCTCGACCTCGCGGTCGACCTGCTGCCGCTGCTGGGGGCGGGCGACACCGTTGAAGTGCGCGATCCGGCGAAGATCGTCGACCTGCGGATCCTCGGCGCGCTGACGCTGATATCGCTGCACCACGGCGTGCCGGTCGGGATGGGGCGTGCGCTGCAGGCGCTCGAATATCTGCGCTGGCTGTCGGGGGTTGCCCCGGATGTCCTCAATATCGTGGTATCCGGCGGTAACCGGGCGACCCTGGCACGCCCCTGAGCGCGCTTTTATCCCGCGCATTCGCCGAGTCGTTCGTGATAAAATCCCTTCCATCGGTGGTGTAGCGGACGCTTTGCGCCACACGAATGCATTTTGTTTCAGGGGCTTGTGGGAACATGGCGCCGCCGCAGAAATCCGTCTTCACGGCCGAGAAGCTGCTGATGCGCAACGGCGCGATCAAGCCGAACGGCGGGGCGATGCCCGTCGTCGCGGCTGCGCTCAATGGTGCTTCGCATGCCGACGACGGACGCACGGCCGCCGCGATCGAAGGGCTGCGGGGCGACATCCAGGGCATCGCGCGCAAGATCGACAGCTTCGTCAATCTCGACCACAACGAGATCGACCGGGTGCGCAACGAGGTGCTGGGGATCGCCAGCCGGATCGAGCAGACCAAGCGCGAGATCGGCGCGCTCAAGCACCCGCTGGCGCAGGAAGACAAGCTTTCCAGCGCTTCGATGGAACTGTCGTCCGTCGTGGCGCAGACCGAGGACGCCACGTCGCGTATTTTCGACGGCGTCGAGCGCATCGAGGAAATCTCGCGCGAGGTCCGCGCGATGAACATCGACGAATTCGCCAAGGACCGCGTGTCGGAGATATCCGACATGTGCACCGGCATCATCGAGGCCTGCTCGTTCCAGGACCTGACCGGCCAGCGCATCAACAAGGTCGTGCGCACGCTGGCCTTCATCGAGGAGCGCGTGCAGAAGATGCTCGAGATCTGGGGGCCGGGCGAGATCGGGCAAATGCCGCTGCCCGACGAGAACCCGCTCCACGTCAAGGATACCGGCGGCGTCGTGCTGCACGGTCCGCAGGATGCGGACAAGACCAATTCCCAGGCGGATATCGACAAGCTGTTCGACTGATGAGCGATTCACCCGACATCCTGCTGGCCAAGGCGATCCGCAAGGCCGACACCCGGTATTTCTTCGAGGACTACACCAAGCAGGCGTATGCCGCGATCGAAGCGCTCGACCGCGCCGGCTTCATGATCGTCCCGAAGGTTCCCACGCGCGAGATGTTCGACGCCGCCAAGAAGGCGATCGTCTACGGGCAGAACAAGCCCGGGAACATCGTGCTGCCGATCTGGGAGGCGATGGTCGACGCTGCCCCCGGTCCCTACGGCGACGACTGACCGTCAGGTTTTGCGGGGCATGCGCGGACGTTCGTCCGGGGGCAGGCGCATCAGGCGAGTCGTCGATGTCGCACTGACGTGCGTGTAGCCATAAGCCGCGGTGCGCCCCTGCGCGTCCAGGGCCGCGACCTCGATCCGGATGCTGAAGCTCTGCGACTCACCCGGACATATGCCGCGGTAGCCCTCGAGCGCGCCTTCGGGAATCTCGCCGCCCGCCAGCCGGACGTCGAAATCCACCGGCGGCGCATAGATGACGCTGGTATTGGTCATCCGGACCCTGTAGCGGCCGGGCCCCGGCGCTTCGTCGAGTGCGATGGGCGGCGATACGCCGAGCGCGCACAGATGCCGGATGTCGAGGAAGCTGCGCACGCCCATCTGGGGGACGTTCGCAGGGCCGGGCCGCTCGCTGGCGCAGGCCGCAAGGACCGACAGGGCGATCGCCGCGACGGCGGCGGCGCGTATGGTTCCAAAATCCATGCGACTGTTCTACCTTGCCCGTCCGATTTGGCAAACTGGGTTCCCGCACCGACATGAGTCCGACAGAAACAGCCGACTGCGTCGTGATCGGCGCGGGGATCGTGGGGCTCGCCGTCGCAAGGGCTCTGGCGCAGGCCGGGCGCGACGTCATCGTCCTGGAGGCGGCCGACGCGATCGGCACCGAAACCTCCTCGCGCAACAGCGAGGTCGTCCACGCCGGCATCTACTATCCGACGGGCAGCCTGAAGGCCCGGCACTGCGTGGCCGGCAAGAATTTCATCTACGGATATTGCGCCGAGCGCGGCATCGAGGCGCGCCGCACGACCAAGCTGATCGTCGCCACGACCGATGCGCAGGTGGCGTATCTCGAGAACCTGAAGGCCCAAGGCGAGGCCAACGACGTGCACGACCTGCGCATGCTCGACGCGGCCGAGGCGCGTGCACTGGAGCCGGAACTGGTCTGCGTGGCCGCCCTGCTGTCGCCGTCGACCGGGATCGTCGACAGCCACGGCCTGATGCTCGCCTTCCAGGGCGACGCGGAATCGCACGGCGCCATG
Organism: Tagaea sp.; assembly: GCA_965279525.1. Classification (GTDB taxonomy): domain Bacteria; phylum Pseudomonadota; class Alphaproteobacteria; order CACIAM-22H2; family CACIAM-22H2; genus Tagaea. Next base: position 439,304 of record CBDIIB010000004.1, read on the forward strand.
ATCGCGTTCGAAACGCCGGTCGTGGGCGGTGCCGTCGCCAACGACGGCATCGTCGTGCAAACGGGCGGCGCTTCGCCGATGCGCCTCAAGGCGCGCACGCTCGTCAACGCCGCGGGGCTGGGGGCGATGAAGGTCGCGCACGCGATCGACGGGATCCCGCCGGCGTCGATCCCGCCGCTCCACTACGCCAAGGGGAACTATTTCGCGTTGCAGGGACGCACGCCGTTCTCGCGGCTGATCTATCCCGTGCCCGAACAGGGCGGGCTTGGCGTCCACATCACGATCGACCTGGCCGGGCAGGCAAGGTTCGGCCCCGATGTCGAATGGGTCGAGGCCCTGGAATACGACGTCGATCCGCGCCGCGCCGACGTTTTCTATGCCGAGGTGCGCCGCTACTGGCCGGGTCTGGCGGACGGGGCGCTGGTCCCGTCCTATTCCGGTATCCGGCCCAAGATCGTGCCCAAAGGCGCCCCGAACCCGGATTTCGTGATCCAGGGCCCCGAAGCCCACGGCGTTCCGGGGCTGGTGGCGCTCTACGGCATCGAATCGCCCGGCCTCACCTCGTCGCCGTCGATCGCAGAACATGTTGCCCGCATCGTCGCGGAAATGTCGTAAAAAAGCACAAGAATCGCCAAGGGAAGGAACCCGTCGATGGACATGCCGGTCAACCAGTTCAAGAAGGCCCTCAAGGAGGGCAGGCAGCAGATCGGTCTGTGGTCGACGCTGTGTTCGAACATGGGAACGGAGGGCGTCGGCGGATCGGGCTTCGACTGGCTGCTGCTCGACACCGAGCATTCGCCCAACGAGCTGCCGGGGCTGGTCAGCCAGCTTCAGGCGATCAAGGTCGGCTCGACCGTGCCGATCGTCCGTCCGGCATGGAACGACGCGGTGCTGCTCAAGCGCCTGCTCGACATCGGCTTCCAGACCGTGCTGATCCCGTTCGTGCAGACGCCCGACGAAGCGCGCAAGGCCGTCGCCGCGACGCGCTATCCGCCGCAGGGTATCCGCGGCGTGTCGACGTCGGCGCGCGCGTCCAATTTCGGGCGCGTGAACGACTATCTCAAGAAGGCCAACGACGAGATCTGCGTGCTCGTGCAGGTCGAGACGACCGAAGCGCTCGCGCGCATCGGCGAGATCGCCGCGGTCGACGGCGTCGACGGCGTGTTCATCGGTCCGTCGGACCTTGCCGCCTCGATGGGCCATCTGGGCAACTTCCAGCACCCCGACGTGCAGAAGGCGATCTCGGACGCCATCAAGCCGATCCGGGCGGCCGGCAAGGCGGGCGGGTATCTGACCGGCAATGAGGACGAGGCGAAGAAGCGCCTTGCCGAAGGCTTCCAGTTCGTCGCGGTCGGCAGCGATTTCGGCCTGTTGCTGAAAGCGGCCGACGCTCTCGTCAAACGCTTCAAGGCCTGAAGGAGAACCCCAGATGGCGACCAAACCCGACGTTATTTCCGGCGCCCCGCTGCCGCTCAATTGCGGCGACCGGCTGACGGAGCGCTTCACCGTCCACAAGATGCCGGCGGAGCCGGACCGTCCGGCGTTCTTCGCGGCCCTCAAGGACAAGGTGCGCTTCCTGCAGTGGAGCGGCTCGATCAAGACCGGCCCCGCGATCATGGATGCGCTGCCCAAGCTCGAGCTGATCTCGTGCTTCGGCGTGGGCTATGACGGCATCGACGTGCCGGCCGCGACCCAGCGCAAGATCGCCGTCACCAACACGCCCGACGTGCTGAACGACTGCGTGGCCGACACGGCCATCGGGCTCGTGCTCAACGTCATGCGCCGCTACGTGGCGGCCGACAGGTATGTGCGCGCGGGCGACTGGGTCGCCAAGGGCATGCAGCCGCTGACGACGTCGGTGCATCACAAGAAGATCGGCATCGTCGGGCTGGGCCGCATCGGCAAGACGATCGCCAAGCGGGCCCTGGGCTTCGACATGGAGGTCGGCTATTTCGGCCGCAACAAACAGGCCGGCGTGGCGTTCCGCTACTTCGACAGGCTCGCCGCCATGGCCGCGTGGTGCGACGTATTGGTCGTCATCACGCCGGGCGGGGCGGAGACCAAGAACATGATCAACGCGGAAATCCTCGAAGCGCTGGGGCCGAAGGGCTATCTCGTCAACGTCGCACGCGGTTCGGTCGTCGACGAACCGGCGCTGATCGCGGCCCTGAAGGCGGGCAAGATCGCCGGTGCCGGTCTCGACGTGTTCGCCGACGAGCCGAACGTGCCCGCCGAGCTGATCGCGATGGAGAACGTCGTGCTCGCCCCGCATGTCGCCTCGGCCACGGTCGAGACGCGCAAGGCGATGGGCGATCTCGTGGTCGACAACCTGATCAACGCACTCGAAGGCAAGCCGCTTCTCACGCGGGTCAACTAGACAGGGGTAGCGGGTATGGCGGGGTTGAAGTCGTCGGCGCGCGTGGTTGTGATCGGCGGCGGCATCGCCGGCTGCTCGACGGCCTACCATCTCGCCAAGCTCGGCTGGAAGGACGTGCTGCTCGTCGAGCGCGCGCGGCTGACCAGCGGCACGACGTGGCACGCGGCTGGTCTCGTCGGCCAGATGCGCCCGAACCGCGCGATGACGCAGATGAGCAAATACGGCATCGAGCTCTATTCGAGCCTCGAGGCCGAGACGGGCCAGGCCACCGGCTGGAAGCAGTGCGGCTCGGTCAATGTGGCGCGCACGCCCGAACGCTGGGTGGCGCTGAAGCGACAGGCCGCGATGGCGCGCGGCTTCGGCGTCGACATGGAGCCGATGACGCCATCGGAAGCCGGCAAGAAATGGCCGCTGATGCGCACCGACGACCTGACGGGTGCGATGTGGGTGCCGGGCGACGGCAAGGCCAATCCCGCGGACCTCACGATGGCGCTCGCCAAAGGTGCCCGCCAGATGGGTGTCACGATCGCCGAGGGTGTCGGCGTCACCGGCTTCGGCTTCAAAGGCAACCGCATCGCCTCGGTCGAGACGACGCAAGGGTCGGTCGCGTGCGAAACCGTCGTGCTCGCCGCCGGCCAGTGGACGCGCCAGCTTGCTGCCAAGATGAACGTCGCGGTGCCGCTGCATTCGGCCGAGCATTTCTACATCGTCACGAAGAAGATCGACGGCATCACGCCGGACCTGCCGGTGATGCGCGATCCCGACGGCTACATCTATTACAAGGAAGAGGTCGGCGGTCTGGTGATGGGCGGCTTCGAGCCGGTCGCCAAGCCCTGGGGCATGGACGGCATCCCCGAGGATTTCGCCTTCCAGCTGCTGCCCGAGGACTGGGACCAGTTCCAGATCCTGATGGAGAATGCGCTCCACCGCACGCCGTGCCTGGAAACGGCCGAAGTGCGCCAACTCCTGAACGGGCCCGAGAGCTTCACGCCGGACGGGAACTTCATTTTGGGTGAAGCGCCCGGCCTTGCCGGCGTGTTCGTGTGCGCGGGCTTCAACTCGGCCGGCATCGCCAATGGCGGCGGGGCTGGGCGGCTGACGGCCGAATGGATCGTCGGCGGCGAAGCGCCGGTCGATCTGGCGGACGTCGACATCCGCCGCTTCGCGGATTTCCACGCGAACGGCCGTTTCCTGCGCGAGCGCACCGTCGAAAGCCTCGGCCTGCACTACATCATGCGCTGGCCGCGCATGGAGATGGAAAGCGCGCGCGGGCTTCGCCGCTCGGCGATCTACGACAGGCTTGCCGCGAAGGGTGCGCGCTTCGGCTCCAAGATGGGCTGGGAACGCGTCAACTGGTTCGCACCCGCCGACGAGAAATTCCCCTATGCGTGGAAGCCCGTCTGGCTCGACCGCGTGCGCGCCGAACAGACGGCCGCGCGCGAGGGTGTCGCGATCATCGACCAGTCGAGCTTCGCCAAGATCCGCGTGCAGGGTCGCGACGCGGTCGCGTTCCTGCAACGCGTGTGCGCCAACGACGTCGACGTGCCCGTCGGCAACACGGTCTATACCGGCATCCTCAACGCGCGCGGCGGTTTCGAGGCCGACGTGACGCTGATCCGCACGGCGCTTGATTCCTACCTGCTGATCACCGGTAGCGCACAGCTCGTGCGCGATACCGACTGGCTGACGCGCCGCCTCGACGGGGCCGCCGTCACGCTCGCCGACGCGAGTGCGCTGACCACCACGCTATCGCTGCTCGGGCCGAAATCGAAGGCGCTGTTGTCGAAGGTCTGTCCGGCAGTACCCGAGATCAAGCTCGGCCAGAGCGCGGAGGCCGATGTCGGCCTCGCGCGCATCCGCATCCTGCCGATGGGCTATGCCGGCGGGCCGGGCTACGAGATGCACGTCGCGACGGACTGCGCGGCCGGAATCTACGATGCACTCGTCGAGGCGTCGGGCGGCACGCTGGTCGATATCGGCTATTACGCGCTCGACGCGTTGCGCATCGAGGCCGGACGGCGCGCCTTCGGGCCGGAGCTGAGCTCCGACGAAACGCCGATCGAAGCGGGGCTGATGCACGCGGTGGCGCTGGCCAAGCCCGATTTCATCGGCAAGAAGGCGATCCTCGCCAAGCGCGAAGCGGGTGTCGCCAAGCGGCTGGTCATGCTCGCGGTCGAGAGTCCGGATATCTGGCTGTGGGGCGGGGAAGGGATCCTCGCCGACGGACGGCCGGCGGGCGAAATCTCGTCGGCGGGCTGGAGCACGACGCTGGGGCGCTGCGTGGCGATGGGCTATGTGCGCGCGCCCAAGCCGTTCACGCGCGAGGAAATGCTCGCCTGGAAGTTCTCGATCGACATCGCGGGCGAGAGCGTGCCGGTGCGCGTGCTGGCGCGCGCTGCCTTCCCGCCCGCAAAAATCAGTTGAACGTCGGGAACAGGCCGAGCAGGCGGCTCGGCTGCTGGTTGGCGATCGCCAGCGACTGGATGGCAAGCTGCTGGCGTACCTGAAGTGCCTGCACCGCCGCCGACGCCTTGCCGATATCCGCATCCACCAGCGCGCCGACGCCGATCGTGATCGCGTCGGTGATCGAATTGGTGAAGTTCGACTGCAGCGTCAGCGAGCGCGATTCCGACGCGTTCTGCCCGAGCGACGTGGCAACGGCGTCCGCGAACGTCGAAAGCGAAGTGAGGGCGAGCGTGGCTTCCGATGCCGAGGCGACCGACGAGGCAGCGAACGTCGTGAAGGCCGCACTGACCGACGACTGGCTGTTGACCGTCAGCGTGCTCGCAGATGCGTCGGCAAGGAACGTCTTCGAGGCGGAGCCGGCGGACAAAAGGTTCGTGCCGTTGTAGTTCGCCTGGCTGATGAAGTTCGATATCTGGTTGGTCAGCGCGTTGTAGTCGACCGTGTAGATCGCGCGCTGGCCTGCCGAGATGCCACCGTCGGCAAGCTGGGTGATTTTGGCTTCGAGATTGCCCGTAAGGTCGCTGATGCCGGTGAGCGCCCCTTGCGTGACGCTGCCCAGCCCGACGCCGTTGGCGAGCGAGGCCTGGACGGCCGCATAGGCCTGCAACTCGCCGCGCAGACCCTGGGCAACGGAGAAGGACGACGCGTCGTCGTACGCATCGGCGACCCGATAGCCGGTCTGCAGCTGCTTCTGAGCAACCGAAAGGTTGTTGTTGATCGTCCTCAGCGACGCGAGGGCGGCGATCGAACTCGTATTCGTGTTCACTGAATTCTGCAGTGAAGCGACCATAGCAAGACCCCATGCGGGCCAATTCTTGCCCGACTAGTGTTTGCTTGGGTTGCGGGGGCGCTTCTCACCCGACGGCATTTCTTTGCCGCCACAGCTCAAGTGATTTCGAGTTTAGTTTATCGAACGTTAATTTGCTTGGCAAGGCCCCGTCTTTTCAAACGGATACAGGGCGCCAATCATTCGCCAGATCAAGCTTCGCGCCGGTTTTTGCCTGCAATTCCGCGAAGCTGACACCCGGGGCGAGTTCACGCGCGACCAGTCCCGACGGCATGACATCGATGACCGCAAGATTTGTGTAGATGCGTTTGACGACCCGTTTTGCGGTAAGGGGATAGGTGCAGCGTTCGACGATCTTCGGGCTGCCGTCCTTGGTGTTGTGCTCCATCAGCACGTAGACGCCCTTGGCCCCGGCCGCCAGATCCATCGCCCCGCCGACGGCCGGCGGCATCTTCTCGTCGCCGGTCGACCAGTTGGCGAGATCGCCCTCGACCGACACCTGCATGGCGCCGAGCAGGGCAAGGTCGATATGGCCGCCACGGATCATCACGAACGAGTCCGTGTGGTGGAAGATCGACGCACCCGGCACCAGCGAGATCAGCGCCTTCGACGCGTTGATGAGATCGGGATCGCCCTTGCCAGGTTCCGGCGTCGGCCCCACGCCGAGCACGCCGTTTTCCGAGTGGTAGACGATCTCGCGCCCGGCCGGCACGTAGTTGGCGACCAGCCCCGGCACGCCGATGCCGAGATTGACGACGGCACCGTCCCAAAGGTCGGCCGCCGCACGTTTGGCGATGTCGTCGCGGCTGAGGCCGGTCATGGCGTGCCCGCCTGTTTCGGGTTGGGGACATGGACGACGCGGTCGACGAAGATGCCCGGCGTCACGACCAGTTCGGGATCGATGGCGCCAAGCTCGACGATCTCGCGCGCCTGCACGACCGCGAGGTCGGCCGCGGCCGCCATCGTTGGCCCGAAATTGCGCGCGGCCAGGCGATAGGTGAGGTTGCCCCAGCGATCCGCGCGCTCGGCCTTGACCAGCGCCACGTCGCCCTTGAGCGGCATCTCCAGCACGTATTCGCGCCCGTCGATCGTGCGCGATTCCTTGCCTTCGGCGAGCTTCGTGCCCGCGGCCGTGGGCGTATAGAAGCCGCCGATGCCGGCGGCGGCGGCACGCATGCGCTCGCTGAGCGTACCCTGCGGGACCAGCTCCAGCTCCAGCTTGCCGGCCGAATAAAGCTCCTCGAACACGACCGATCCCGACGTGCGCGGATAGGAGCACACGAGCTTGCGCACGCGCCCGGTTGCCAGCAGCTTGGCGACGTCGGTGCGCCCCGAGCCGGCGTTGTTCGAGACGACCGTCAGGTCTTTCGCACCTTGTTCGATCAGTCCGTCGATCAGCTCGACGGGAATTCCGGAATTGCCGAAGCCGGCGATCAGGACGACGGAACCGTCCTTCACGTCCTTCATCGCTTCGGCCATCGATGCCACGGTCTTGTCGATCATGGGCGGCACACTAGCGGGCCGCGCGGTCGTTGCGCAACGGCGGCAAGTCGGGCCTACTCGGCCGATGTTCGAAGGCTTCGAGACCGGGACGCATTCGCCCGAGGGTGTCGCGATCCACTACCGCAAGGGCGGCGCCGGGCCGGGCCTGCTGCTGCTGCACGGCTATCCGCAGACACACGTGCTGTGGCGCAAGGTGGCCCCGGCGCTGGCGAAGCGCTTCACCGTCGTGTGCCCGGACCTGCGCGGCTACGGGGCTTCCGGCAAGCCGCCGGCGGGGCCGGACTTCGCCGCCTATTCCAAGCGCACGATGGCCAAGGACATGGTCGGGCTGATGCGCGATCTCGGCCTGCCGCACTTCGCCGTCTGCGGCCACGATCGCGGGGCCCGCGTCGCCTACCGGCTCGCCTTCGACCATCCGGACACCGTCACGAATCTCGTCACGCTCGACATCATCCCGACGCATGCGACCTGGACGCGCATGGACCACAAGCTGGCGCGCTCGATGTACCACTGGCAGTTCCTCGCCCAGCCCGACGGCCTGCCTGAACGGATGATCGGCGCCGATCCCGACTATTACCTGACCGAGAAGCTACGTCGCTGGAGCCGCGACTTCTCGGCCTTCGAGCCGGAAGCGCTCGACGCCTACAAGGCCGCGTTCCGCGACCCGGAGACGATCCGCGCCACCTGCGAGGATTACCGCGCCGGTGCCTCGATCGATTTCGACATCGACGCGGCGGATTTCGGAAAGCGGAAGATCGCGGCCCCCACGCTCGTGCTGTGGGGGCAGGGCGGATTGGCCAAACGCGCCGAGAACCCGCTCACGGTCTGGCGCGACTGGGCCGCCGACGTGCGCGGCCATGCGCTCGCGTGCGGTCATTTCCTGCCAGAGGAAGACCCGGCGGGAACGCTCGCGGCGCTGGAAGCGTTTCTCTAGCCGACTCTCGCCAGCTTGAACGCGGCATCCCGCCCGAACAAATAGAGCAACGTGCGCAGCGCGCCGGATCTCGGGCCTTCCAGCTTCGGATCGCGCTCGATGGCAAGCCTGGCATCGTCGCGTGCGATCTCCAGCAGGTCGGCATGGACCGCAAGGTCAGCAAGCCGGAACTGCGGCAGGCCCGACTGCTTGGTGCCGAGCACTTCGCCCGCACCGCGCAGCTTCAGGTCCTCCTCCGCGATGCGGAAGCCGTCCTCGGTCTCGCGCAGGATCGATAGCCGCGCCTTGGCGGTCTCGCCCAGCGGCTGGCCGTAGAGCAGCAGGCACGAGCTTTCGCCCGATCCGCGCCCCACGCGCCCGCGCAACTGGTGGAGCTGGGCAAGGCCGAAGCGCTCGGCATGTTCGATCACCATCACGGTCGCACTCGGCACGTTGACGCCGACTTCGATGACGGTCGTGGCCACCAGCACGCCCGGCGGCCCGTCGACGAACGCGGCCATCGCGGCGTCCTTCTGGGCGGCCTTGAGCTTGCCGTGGATCAGGTGCGTGCGACCTTCGCCAAGGCGATGTGAAAGTGCCGCGTGCCGCTCGGTCGCGGCGGCAAGGTCGAGGATTTCCGATTCGTCGACCAGCGGGCACACCCAGTAGACGCGCGCCCCCTTGTCGATCTGGCGCGCAATGCCGTCGATCACGTCATCCATGCGTTCGAGCGGCAGCGCCACGGTCTTGATCGGCTTGCGGCCCGGCGGCTTCTCGGGAAGCTTCGAATTGTCCATGTCGCCGTAGGCGCACATCACCAACGTGCGCGGGATCGGCGTGGCGGTCATGATCAGCGTGTCGACCTCGCCGTCCTCCGACAGGCCCTTGGCGGCGAAGGCGACGCGCTGGTGCACGCCGAAGCGGTGCTGCTCGTCGATGACGGCAAGGCCGAGCTCCTTGAACTCGACGCTCTCCTCGAACAGCGCATGCGTGCCGACCACCGCCGAAATGCGCCCCGAGGCGAGCCCTTCGAGCACGGCGGCCTTCGCCTTGCCCTTGTCGCGCCCGGTCAGCACCGCCACTTCGATACCGGCAAGTTCGGCAAGCGGGCGGATCGTGTCGTAGTGCTGGCGCGCGAGGATCTCGGTCGGCGCCATCAGGGCGGCCTGCAATCCGCATTCGACGGCGGCGAGCATCGCGAGGAACGCGACCACGGTCTTGCCGCTACCCACGTCGCCTTGCAGCAGGCGCTGCATGCGGCCCGGTGCCGCCATGTCGCCGAGGATTTCGGCGAGGGCCTGGAGCTGCGAGCCCGTCAGCTTGAAGGGCAGGGCTTTCAGCACCGTTTCGCGCAAACGTCCGTCGCCCTTGATCGCGCGCCCCTTGCGCCGCTTCTGGCTGAGGCGGACGAGGGCAAGCGCCATCTGGTTGGCGAGGAGTTCGTCGTAGGCGAGCCGGCGGCGCCAGGCCGTATCGGCCCGCGTGTCGGCCTCGTCGGCCGGTGCGTGCGCGCGCTCGATGGCGGCGCGCCAGGTCGGCCAGCCTTCGCGCGCGACGAGGGCGGCGTCGGCCCATTCTGGCAGCTCGGGCGCCTTGGCGATCGCCGCGCGCGTGGCCTTGGCAAGCAGCTTGGGCGACAGGCCGGCCGTCAGGCCGTAGACCGGCTCGACCGTCGCGATCTCGTCGAACTTGTCCGGCGGGCCGATATGGTCGGGATGGGCCATCTGCACGTCGTCGCGGAAGCGTTCGACCCGGCCGCTGACGATGCGCGTCTCGCCCACGGGGAGCTGGCGCTCCAGATAGTCGCCCTTGGCATGGAAGAAGACGAGATCGATGGGCCCGGAATCATCCTCGCAGCGCACCTTGTAGGGAAGGCGCGGCGTGCGCGGCTTGACGTGCGCGACCACGGTCAGGCGCAGCGTGACGATGGCGCCCGAGGGCGCGTCGGCCACCGGGGGCGAGAAGCGCCGGTCGACCAGGCCGGTCGGCAGGTGCCACAGCAGGTCGACCAGATGCGGGCCTGCCGCGCGCTCGACCAACGGCGCGATCTTCGGCCCGACACCGGGCAAAGTGCGCACGTCGGCAAAAAGCGGGAATAGGATCTGCGGACGCATGGGAGTGACGGTTCCGGCGGAGGGTGACAGCGTGGTCCAAGCCCGCTATATCCATGCCCCGATTCCAGCCAGGCCGCCATGAGCGAATCTTTGGAAGCGCGCCGCAAGCGCTTGATCCACCGCAGCGTTTATACCGGCATGAAGGAGACCGACATCCTGCTCGGGACCTTCGCGCGCGCGCATGTGCCCGGATTCACGGCCGAACAGCTCGACAGCTACGATAAGCTCCTCCAGGCGGGCGATCCGAACATCCTCGACTGGGCCATGGGCCGGGCCGATCCGCCGGCTGAATACGAGAGCGACGTGCTACAGCTCCTTATCAACTTCAAACTACCCCTATAAGCCATTGCTGAAACTATCATTCGACAATCGTCTCAAGGCCGGCCAACGCCTCGAGGTGGCGGGTGCGCCACCCGGCGTCGATGCCGGGGTGCTGGCGGCCCTGCTGCGCCAGGGCAGCGACGTGATCCACGTCGCGCGCGACGACGCGCGCGTGTCCGTGCTGGCCGAAGCGCTGGCCTTCGCAGGCGCCCGGGCGACCGTGCTGGGCTTCCCGGCGTGGGACTGCCTGCCTTACGACCGTGTCTCCCCCAACGGCGACGTGGTCAGCCGCCGGCTCGACGCGCTTGTCGACCTCGCCCAGCCGCCGGATGCCGGTGTCGGGCGGCGGATCGTGCTGACGACCGTCAACGCGATCACCCAGCGCGTCCCGGCCCGTGCGCGCTTCGCCGACGCGGTGTTCGTCGCCCGGCTCGGCGGCAAGCTGCGGCTCGACGAACTCGGCGCCTTCCTCGTGCGCGACGGCTACCGCCGCTCGGAAACCGTGCGCGAACCGGGCGAATATGCGCTGCGCGGCGGCATCGTCGACCTGTTCCCGCCGGGCCTGTCCGAACCGGTGCGCATCGACCTTTTCGGCGACACGATCGAACAGATCCGCCGCTTCGATCCGATGAGCCAGAAGAGCACCGGCAAGCTCGACGCGTTCGCGCTGAAGCCCGTCAGCGAAGTGCTGCTCGATCCGGCATCGATCGAGCGCTTCCGGCTCGGTTATCGCGAGAATTTCGGCGCCGTCGACGACCGCGACGCGCTCTATGCCGCCGTGTCAGCCGGCCAGCGCTATGCCGGCCTCGAACACTGGCTGCCGCTGTTCCATGACGGGCTGGAAACGCTGTTCGACTATCTGCCGAGCGCCGTCGTCAGCCTCGACGCGCAGGTGGACGAGGCGGCGGCCGCACGGTTCGAACAGATCGACGAGTTCTTCGAGGCGCGCAAGCTCGCCCGCGAGGCGTTCCGGCGCGGCCAGTCGGCCGACAAGTTCGGCGAGACGGCGACGAGCTACAACCCGCTACCGCCCGATGCGCTTTATCTGAAATCCAAGGAATGGACGAAGCTGCTGGCCACGCGCGCGGTCGTGGCACTCACGCCGTTCGCGCGGCCTGTTGCGGCGGATTGCCTCGATGCCGGCGGGCGCGGGGGCATCGATTTCTCGGCCGACCGCGCCAAGACCGACACCAACCTGTTCGATGCCGTGCGCGCGCGCGTGGCGGCCGAGCGGGTCGCGGGCCGGCGCGTGCTGGTCTGCGCCTATTCGGCCGGATCGCGCGAGCGGCTCGCACACCTGCTGCACGAGCACGGTCTCAGCGAGACGGCCGTCGTCAAGAATGTCGACGAGTTGGAGGCGCTGCCCGATCAGGTCGTCGCCACGACCGTGCTGGGCCTCGAAAACGGCTTCACGACCGACACCATCGCCGCGATCACCGAACAGGACGTGCTCGGCGACCGGCTGGTGCGTGCCGCACGCAAGCGCCGCCGGCCCGAGAATTTCCTCACCGAGGCGGCCGCGCTGGGCGAAGGCGATCTCGTCGTGCATGTCGATCACGGGATCGGGCGCTATGACGGGCTGGTCACCATCGACGTGGCGGGCGCGCCGCACGACTGCCTGCGCATCCTCTATGCCGACAACGACAAGCTCTTCGTGCCGGTCGAGAACATCGAGATGCTGTCGCGCTTCGGCTCGGAAGAGGCGGGGGCACAGCTCGACAAGCTCGGCGGGGCCGGCTGGCAGGCGCGCAAGGCACGCGTCAAGAAGCGCGTGGCCGAGATCGCCGACCAGCTCATCAAGCTGGCTGCCGAACGGCGCATGAAGGACGGCGAGCGCCTCGCCCCGCCCGACGGGCTGTTCGACGAGTTCTGCGCGCGCTTCCCCTATGTCGAGACCGAGGACCAGGCGCGCGCGATTTCCGACACGCTCGAGGATCTTGCCGCCGGCAAGCCGATGGACCGGCTCATCTGCGGCGACGTGGGCTTCGGAAAGACCGAGGTGGCGCTGCGCGCGGCCTTCGTGGCGGCGATGGCCGGCGTGCAGGTCGCGGTCGTGGTGCCCACCACGCTGCTCGCCCGCCAGCATTTCCGAAATTTCAAGGCCCGCTTCGAGGGCTTCCCGATCCGCATCGCGCAGCTTTCGCGCCTCGTCAACGCCAAGGACCAGCAGCAGGCGCGCGAGGACGCGGAAGCCGGCCGCGTCGAGATCGTCGTCGGCACGACCGCGTTGCTCGCCAAGTCGATCAAGTTCAAGCAGCTCGGGCTCGTCGTCGTCGACGAGGAGCAGCATTTCGGCGTCGCGCAGAAGGAGCGACTCAAGGAACTGCGCGCCGACGTGCATGTGCTGACACTATCGGCCACGCCGATCCCGCGCACGCTCCAGATGGCGCTGGCCGGCGTGCGCGACCTGTCGCTGATCGCGAGCCCGCCGGTGGATCGCCTCGCCGTGCGCAGTTTCGTGCTGCCGTTCGACCCGGTCGTCATCCGCGAAGCGATCATGCGCGAGAAGTTCCGCGGCGGGCAGGTGTTCTATGTCGTGCCGCGCATCGAGGATCTGGGTGCGGTGCGCGACCGTCTCCAGCAGGTGGTGCCGGAGTGCAAGATCGCCATCGCCCACGGCCAGCTTGCCCCCGGCCAGATCGAGGACGTGATGGTGGGGTTCGTCGACGGCAGCTACGACATCATGCTGTCGACCAACATCATCGAAAGCGGCCTCGACATCCCGAGCGCCAACACGATCATCATCCACCGCGCCGACATGTTCGGCCTGGCCCAGCTCTATCAGCTGCGCGGGCGCGTGGGCCGCGCCAAGCTGCGCGCCTATGCCTATTTCACCGTGCCCGGCGACAAGGTACTGACGGCCGGCGCCCAGAAGCGGCTCGAAGTCATGCAGACGCTCGACAGCCTCGGGGCGGGCTTCCAGCTCGCCTCCTACGATCTCGACATCCGCGGGGCGGGGAACCTGCTGGGCGAGGAACAGTCGGGCCATATCCGCGAGGTGGGCGTCGAGCTCTACCAGCAGATGCTCGAAGACGCCGTGCATGCCGCACGCGTCGCCGGCCCGAAGACGGCGGTCGACGAATGGGCGCCGCAGATCGGCATCGGCACGCCCGTGCTGATCCCGGACACCTACGTCGAGGATCTCAACGTGCGCCTCGGCCTCTACCGGCGCATCGCCACGCTAGTCGAGCGCGTCGAGATCGACGCGTTCGCCGCCGAGCTCGTCGACCGCTTCGGCAAGCTGCCGGCCGAAGTGCAGAACCTGCTCGACATCATCGAACTGAAGCGCCTGTGCAAGGCGGCCGGCGTGGACAAGGTCGATGCCGGGCCCAAGGGGGCCGTCATCGGCTTCCGCAAGAACAAGTTCGCCCAGCCCGAGCGGCTCATCCAGCTCGTGTTCAAGCAGCCGACGGTGCTGAAGCTGCGCCCCGACCACAAGCTCGTCTATCTGCGCGCGTGGGATGACCCGGCCGACCGGCTGAAGGGCATGCGCAAATTTCTGGGCGAACTGGCCAAGCTCGTCGCCTAGCCGCACTTTCCCCAGTCGCGCGCGTAGGCCGCGTTCGTGTCCATCGCGGCGTGCCGGGAATTCGCGGCGGCGAGTGCCCCCTGAAACGCATCGCCGATGGGCTTGGCAAGCATCTGCTTGTAGCGTTCGCCGACCACCTGCGGGCTGATGTTCTCGCCCTCCATCGTCGGCAGGGCCGGGATGAAGGCGGCAAGAACCTGCTCGATGCGCCGCTTGGCATCCTCGATGCAGTCGAGATTGATGCGCGCATGGCGGTTCTCGTGCTCGAGCACCACCTCGCGCCGGCAGGTCGCGACCTGGGTGGCGTCGCGCGCCACATAGACATGGTGCGCTTCCATGCCGACATCCACCTCGATGCGGGCGGGCTTCATGCAGCTGCGCTTGCCGTCACGCTTGCCGTTGAGCGTGATCAGCCAGTTGGTCTGGAAATTCGCCGTCGTCAGGCCGGCGGGCCGCTTGCCGTGCTGGGTGAGCGTGCCCTTGGGGCCGGCGCGCTCGGCCGTGATGCGGGCGAGATCGGCGATGGTCAACGAATAATCGTAGCTCGGCGCCTTCGGGCGCGGACGCACGATGATCGCCGCCTTCTCCGACGGGCACAGCGGCGACTGCGCTTGCGCATCGCTTGCGGCGAACGCGACGAGCCCGCCCAGGAACGCGCGGCGCGTCAGGCACACGCAGCCGGACAGGAGCCTACTGGGCGGCGGCACTTTCGCGCACGCGCTGGAACACTTGCGCGAATGTCTCGGGCGGCTGCGCGCCGGAGACCATGAATTTCCGGTCGACGACGAAGCATGGCACGCCATTGATACCGATCTTGCGCGCGAACGCGTCTTCCTCGCGGATCAGTTCGTCGTCCTCGTCCGACACGAGGTAGGCGCGCACGGAAGCCGCGTCGAGGCCGCAGCCGGCCGCCACGTCGACCAGCACGTCGACATCGCCAACGTCGAGCGCCTTGACGAAATAGGCGAGGAACAGTGCTTCGACGACCGCATCCTGTTGGCCGGCACGCTCGGCGAAACGGTTGAGCCGGTGGGCGCGCACCGTGTTGGGCGTGCGCTGCATGCGGTCGAACGCGAAGGGGATGCCTTCTTCGAGACCGGCGGCGATCACGTGTTGGTAGCGGTTGCCGCCGTCGGAATCGCCGAACTTGGCGCGCAGATAGTCTTTTCGCGACATGCCGTCGGCCGGCATTTCCGGATTGAGCTGGAACGGCCGCCAGCCCACCTCGACGCTGCCCGGCGGCTCGGCGGCGAGCGCTCGTTCCAGCCGGCGTTTGCCGATATAGCACCACGGGCAGATCACGTCGGAGACGATGTCGATCTTGATCATCGGCCGAATCCTAGCATCTGGAGCGTTGACGGGGTAGCGCGGTCTGCCGACAATCGTATGTCGTCAGTCCGGGAGGAAATGACTTGGCCGCCAGACGAAAAACCAAACGCACCGTCGCGTCGATGTACGAGGCCGACCTCGGCAAGGTCGCGGCGAACCACGAGCCGCTGACGCCGATCTCGTTCCTGTTCCGCTCGGCCGCGGTCTATCCGCGCAAGGTCGCGGTCGTGCACGGGCGCGCGCGACATACCTACGCGCAGTTCGCCGCGCGCGTGCGCCGGTTCGCGGACGCGCTGGTCAAGAACGGCCTGAAGCGCGGCGAGACCGTCGCGGTGATGGCGCCCAACGTGCCGGCGATGCTGGCGGCGCACTATGCCGTGCCGCTCGCCGGTGGCGTTCTCAACGCGCTGAACTATCGGCTCGACGCGGCGACGATCGCCTTCATCCTCGAACACGGGGCCGCCAAGATCCTGCTGGTCGACCGCGAGTTCGCGCCCACGGTCCAGGCGGCACTGGAGAAGGTGAAGAAGAAGCCGCTCGTGATCGACATCGACGACCGCGAATACAAGGGCGAGGGCCCGCGCCTGAGTGCGGTCGAGTACGAGGAATTCCTCAAGCAGGGGCGCCCGGACTATGAGGGCCGCTGGCCGACCGACGAATGGCAGGCGATCTGCCTGCTCTACACGTCCGGCACCACGGGCGATCCCAAGGGCGTCGTCTACCATCACCGCGGCGCCTATCTCAACGCGCTGGGCAACGCGCTGGCCTTCGGCGTGCGGCCCGACAGCGTCTATCTGTGGACGCTGCCGATGTTCCACTGCTCGGGCTGGAGCTATACGTGGGCGGTCACGGCGGTCGGCGGCACGCATGTCTGCCTGCGCCGCGTCGATCCGGCCCTCATCTTTCCGTCGATCCGCGACAATGGCGTGACGCACATGTGCGGGGCACCCATCGTGCTCAACACGCTGGCCCATGCACCCGCCGACGTGAAGCTTGCCTTGCCGCACCGGGTCGAGGTGATGACCGGCGGTGCCGCCCCGCCGTCGGCGATCATCGCGTCGATGGAGGCGATGGGTTTCCGCGTCACGCACGCCTACGGCCTGACCGAAAGCTACGGCCCCGCGACCTTGTGCGAGTGGCAGCCGGGCTGGCCCGACCTGCCCGTCGACGAGCGTGCAAGACTGATGGCGCGCCAGGGCGTGGGCTATCCCACGCTGGGCGCACTTGCGGTGCTCGACGCGAAGTCGAAGCCGGTCCCCGCCGACGGGCAGACGATGGGCGAGATCGCACTTCGCGGCAACACGGTGATGAAGGGCTATCTCAAGAACCCGAAGGCGACGCGCAAGGCGTTCAAGGGCGGCTGGTTCCGCACCGGCGATCTCGCCGTCCGACACCAGGACGGATACATCGAGGTCAAGGACCGCTCGAAGGACGTGATCATTTCCGGTGGCGAGAATATTTCTTCCCTCGAGGTCGAGGAGGCGCTCTACCGGCACCCGGCCGTCATGGAAGCAGCCGTCGTCGCCAAGCCGGACGAGAAATGGGGCGAAACGCCCTGCGCCTTCATCACGCTGAAGCCCGGCGTGACGGGCATCAGCGGTGCGGAGATGATCGACTGGCTGCGCGGGCGCATCGCGCGGTACAAGTGTCCGCGCCACGTCGTGTTCGGCGCGCTGCCCAAGACGTCGACCGGCAAGATCCAGAAATACGCGCTGCGCGCGCGGGCAAGGGAGATCGTTTGAGTTCCATCTTCGACCTCGCCGGCAAGGTCGCCCTCGTGACGGGGGCCTCGTCCGGTCTCGGCCGCCACATGGCGCTGACGCTCGCGCGGGCAGGGGCCCGCGTGGCGCTTGCCGCCCGCCGGGTCGACCGGCTGGAAGAACTCGCCGCCGAGATCGCCGCCTTCGACGGCCGCGCCCTTCCCGTTGCGATGGACGTGACCGACAGTGCCAGCGTCACGCGCGCGATCGCGGAAGCCGAAACCGAACTTGGCGGGCTTGCCATCTGCGTCAACAACGCCGGCATCGCGCTGAAGGAGGACCTCGCCGACATCGACGATCCGGCTTGGGCGCAGACGATGGCGACCAACCTCGACGGCGCCAACCGCGTGGCGCGCGCGGCCGCCGCCGCGATGGTCGCGCACGGGCATGGCGGGTCGATCGTCAACATCGCGTCGATCCTGGGGCTGCGCACCAGCGTCCGCGTTCCAGCCTATGCGGCGGCGAAGGCAGCAATCATCAGCCTGACGCAGACCATGGCGCTGGGCCATGCGAAATCCGGCATCCGCGTCAACGCGATCGCGCCCGGCTACATCGAGACCGATCTCAATCGCGCCTATCTGCAGACGCCCGCCGGTGCCAAGATGGTCGCGCGCGTGGCGCTGGCACGATTCGGCCAGCCGGCCGATCTCGACGGCGCGCTCCTGCTTCTCGCCTCGGACGCCGGACGCTACATGACGGGCACGACTCTCGTCGTCGACGGCGGCCATACCCTCGCTTTCCTCTGAACGGAGACCCCACGATGATCGTCGACGTCCGCACCTACACCGCATTTCCGGGCAAACTGCCGGCCTATTTCGCCGAGTATCCTGTGGAGGCGTTCGACGTGCAGAAGCGCCATCTGGGCGCGCCGCTGGGCTACTATCATGTCGACGTCGGTACGGTGAACACGCTCATCCACATCTGGGGCTACAAGGACATCGCCGACCGCCAGGCGCGCCGCGACGCGATGGCCGCCGATCCGGCGTGGAAGGCGTGGCTCGCCCAGGGGCAGGGCCGCTTCGCGTCGCAGGAAAACCGGATCATGAAGCCGGCACCTTTCTGGCCGATGCCGGGCCAGCCTTCGGGCAGCTACGGGCTTGTCGACTATCGCCTCTACACCACGTTCCACGGCAAGGCGCCGGAGTTCATGAAGGTCTACGAGACCAAGGGCCTCGCGACCCAACTCAAGCATCTGGGCAATTGCGTGGGCTGGTATCAGGCGGACATCGGCGGACTCAACCAGGTCCTGCACATGTGGGGTTACAAGGACGCGGCGGACCGCCAGACGCGCCGCGCCGCGATGGCGGCCGATCCCGCATGGGGCGAATACCTGAAGGCCGCCACGCCGCTGCTGGCTCGGATGGAAACCCAGCTGCTGCTCAACGCGCCCTTCTTCAAGCCGTAACGGAAACAACCGATGGATTTCAAACTTTCGCCCGCCGTCGAGAAGACGCGCAGCGCCGTGCGCGATTTCGTCGACCGCGAACTGATCCCGCTCGAGGCGCACGACATCAACTGGGGTGACGGCGAGAACGTGCGCCTCGACCTTCTGCAGAAGCTTCGCGCCAAGGCGAAGAAGGCGAAGCTCTGGTCGCTGCAGATGCCCAAATCGATGGGCGGCGGCGGCCTCGACACGGTCGGCATGGCCGCCTGCTACGAGGAGATGGGCCGGGCGCTGTTCGGGCCGGTCGTGTTCAACAGTGCCGCCCCCGACGACGGCAACATGATGATCCTGGGCAAGGTCGCGACGGCAGTCCAGCGCCGGAAGTGGCTTGCACCGATCGTCGAGGGCAAGGTGCGCTCGTCCTTCGCGATGACCGAGCCGCATCCGGGTTCGGGTTCCGATCCCGGCATGATGCTGACCACGGCCACGAAGAAGCGCGGCAAGTGGACGGTCAAGGGTCGCAAATGGTTCATCACCGGGGCCGGCGAAGCCAAGCACTTCATCCTGATCGCGCGCACGTCGGATGATGCGCGCAAGGGCCTCAGCGCCTTCATGTTCCATGCCGACCAGCCGGGCTGGCGCATCGTGCGCCGCATCCCGATCATGGGGCCGGAGGAACATGGCGGACACTGCGAGATCGAATTCGACGGGCTGGAAATCGACGATGCCGACCGGCTGATGGAAATCGGCGACGGCCTGAAGCTGACGCAGATCCGGCTGGGGACGGCGCGCCTCACGCACTGCATGCGCTGGCTCGGCATGGCGCGCCGCGCGATGGAAATCGCGTTGCCCTATGTCGAGACGCGCAAGAGCTTCGGCAAGAAACTGATCGACCGCGAGGGCGTGCAGTGGCTGCTGGGCGAGGCCGCGATGCAGATCGAGATCGGCCGGCTTTTGACGATGCGCGCGGCCTGGAAGCTCGACCAGGGCGATTTCGCGCGCAAGGAAGTGTCGATGGCGAAGGTTGCCGTCGCCGACGTGCTGCACAAGGCGGTCGATACCGCGATCCAGCTGCTGGGCGCGCGCGGCTATTCGAAGGACGAGCCGCTCGAATGGATGTACCGCTACGCGCGTCAGGCAAGGCTGGTCGACGGCGCTTCGGAAGTCCACAAAATGGTGCTCGCCCGCTTCCTTGCGCAGGAGCGCACGGAGTTCTGGGCGTGGCGCTGAGACCGGACGCCCCGCCGCCCGCACTCGCCGGCTGGCTGATCGGCACGCTCGCGGCCGAACAGGTCCAGATCACGGCATGGCGCAAGCTGTCGGGCGGGGCGATCCAGGAGAACTGGGCCTTCACCGCGCGCATCCGCGGCGGCAGCCATGCCGGCACGCTGGAAGCCGTCCTGCGCACCGACGCGCCCACCGGCGTTGCGGTCAGCCTTGGCCGCGCGGAGGAATTCGAGATCCTGTCGGCCGCCCACGGAGCCGGCGTGCGCGTGCCCGAACCGCTTGGTCTGTGCGCGGATGCCGCCGTGCTCGGCAAGCCTTTCTATGTGATGCGGCGCGTCGAAGGGACGGCACTTGGCCACGTGCTGGCGAACGACGCCAAATGGACCGGCGACCGCGTGGCGCTGGCCGAAACACTCGGCGGCGAGCTTGCGAAGATACATACGATCCGCCCGCCGCGCGCCGACCTTTCGTTCCTGCCTGTCCCCGACGGCAAGCCGGCATTCGCGGCGATCTCCGGCTATCGCGCCTGGCTCGACGGATACCGCATGCCGCGACCGGCACTCGAACTGGGGCTGCGCTGGCTCGAACTGAATGCGCCGGCGCGCCGCACCGTCGTGCTGTGCCACCGCGACTTCCGCACCGGCAATTACATGGCCGACGAAAACGGCCTGACCGGCATCCTCGACTGGGAGTTTGCCGGCTGGGGCGATCCCGATGAGGACATCGGCTGGTTCTGCGCCAAGTGCTGGCGCTTCGGACAGGTCGCGCGCGAGGCGGGCGGCATCGGGGCCCGCGCTGATTTCCTGCGCGGCTATACGAAGGTGGCCGGCCGCGCGATCGACCCGGCCGCGATCCGCTACTGGGAGATCATGGCCCACGCGCGTTGGGCGGTGATCGCCCTCCAGCAGGGAGAGCGGTTCGTGGGCGGCGGCGAGATGTCGCTGGACCTGGCACTCACCGGCCGGCGGATCGCCGAGCTCGAGTACGAACTTCTTGCCGCGATCGATGCGGCATCCGCACCCGGTCCTTTGCCGTCCGGGCTGCCCGTCGACCGGCCGGATGCCGGCGAGCTTGCGTCTCTCGCCGCACATGTCTTTGCCCGTGAATTGCTGCCCGCACTGGGCGATGACCGGCGGCTGCAGGGGCTGATGCTGGCAAGCGCGCTGGGCACCGTCGCACGCGGGAACGCGGCACCGGCAGAGGCGGCCGACCGTTCGCTCGTCGGCGCGATCCGCGCCGGCCGGCATGACAGGGATGCGGGCCTGCATGGCGCGTTGCGCGAGGAAGCCCGCGCACGCACCCGGATCGCCAACCCCAAATATCCGTTCTGACTACCAGCCGTTGACGCGGTCCCAGACGGCGACGATCTCGTCGTTGCCGTCGACCACGTGGTAACGCGGGTACATCGCCGACGTCATGCAGACGTGGTTGGGCATCACGAGCACGCGCCTGCCGACCGGCCAGTCGGCAAAGGGCAGGGGATCGATGGCATCCAGCCCGCGCCGCGCCGACAGGATGCCGTGCTCCTGATGGACGTCGAGCACGGCGAGATCCTCGCGCGGGCACGCCTGCCCGGGATCGCGGATCAATCCGTAGCCGACATTGTCGATGCGCCGGTTGGCGCCGGTGTCCTTGGACAGCGCCAGAGCACCGGCGTCGAGCAGCAGATGGTTGCGCCCGCGATGATGCCCGATGACCGAGGCGAGCACCCCGACCGCGATGTCCTCGGCCCCGCACATGCCCAGCCCGTGCTGGAAAAGATCGAAGAACACGAAGTTTCCGGGGCGCATCTCGGTCACGCCCCGCAGATGGCGCGCATGCAGGGCCGTTGGGGTGGAGCCAACGCTGACATGATCGAACGCATGGCCCTTGGTGCGCAGGAACTCGGCTGCCTCGACCACGCCGGCCCGCTCGGCTTCGGCCACGTCCTCGATCTCGGCGATCCCGTCGCAACCATAGGAATGGCCAGCATGCGCCATCACGCCCGCGAGCATGCCTGCGGGGCCGAGGGCGGCCGCGATGGCGGCAAGCTCCGGCGAGCGCGGATCGACGCCGGCCCGCCCGCCGCCGGTCTCGATTTCGACGACCGCAGCGAAGCGCACGCCGAGGGCCGCGCCACGCGCGACGATGGCGCGCGCGGCGTCGACATCGTCGGTCAGGATCTTGAGGGCAGGGGCCGCGCGCATGAGTCCGGCGACCCGGTCGAGCTTGGCGGGCGCGATCGCGACCGCGTAGAGCATGTCGGTGAAGCCGGCCTTGGCGAAATACTCGCCCTCGGCGAGCGTCGAGACGGTGATCGGCCCCGGCTGCCCGCCATGGACGGCCAGGGCGACTTCGGCGGACTTCGCCGTCTTCATGTGCGGGCGCAGCGTCACGCCCAGTTCCTTCGCACGTGCCTGCATGCGCGCCACGTTGCGCATCAGCCGCGAACGGTCGAGGACGAGGGACGGGGTCGGGAGATCGGCCAGACGCATCGGCCGGCGAGGGCCTAGCGTGCCGGCGGGGTCGCCGGCATCATCGCGCGCATCAGCGCGTCGACATGCCAGCCCTGGAACATGCGGATGCCGACAGCCTGGCCGAGTTCGAAGGCCATCGGCGTCTCGCAGCGCCCCATGATGATGCGGTTGATGTCGGCTTCCGCCAGCATCGCCGCGAGACCCTTCATGCGCCAGTCTTCCGCATGGTCCTTGAAGAAGAAGAGCTTGACCAGATCGGCGCGCAGTTCCGAGCGACGGAAGAACGTCAGCGTGTCGGGCGTCAGTCCGTCGAGCAGCGAGCGGTAGCCGGCCTTCTGCAGCGTGTCGACGGCACGGTTGTAGGCCTCGAAGTCGGCGAACACGTCGTGGCGCGCGATCTCGATGATGATGTTGCCCTTGGCGATGAACGAGCCGATGCGCTGGTCGAACTCGCGGAAGCGGTCCGAAAGGATCGTGTCGACGTTGAGATTGATCGAGATGTTGCCCGCGGTCTTCGTCAGGAACCCTTCGGAAAGTGCGCGCAGCAGCCGGGTGTCGAACGTGCGCGTCATCATCTGGAAGAGGCCGCGCTGGCCGCGCATGTTGACGCGCGGCTGCAGCAGGTTGCGCGTGTCGTTGACGCTGAAATAGTACTCGCGGAAGATCGGGCGCAGCTGGTTGGCGGTCAGCGCGATCGAGATGGGCTGGTTGCGCAGCAGCGTCTTGGCGTCGGCCTTGCCGAACGCTTCGTCGAGCGCGCCAAGCACGGCAGGCGTCAGCGTCTGGAAACTCTGGCCGTAGGCCGGGCCTGCGGCTGCACCGGCACGCTGCATGGCGCGCAGCCGGGCTTCCTGCTGGCTCTTCTGTTCCTCGAGTGCCGCCTTCGCATAGTCGTAGAAATCGGGGAACTGCGTTTCGAAGCTGTACCAGGAGCAGGCTTCCTCGATGTTCTCGTCGGGCATCCCGGTCGCCACGGAATGGCGGCGCAGCAGGTCGTCGAGCTCGGTGACGATGCTTTCGAACTGCTGGGGATTGTCGACGCGGAACACGAAGACGATGTCGAAATTCGCGAGCGAATAGATCGTGCCTTCGGCGCGCTGCACCATCTCGCGGATGGCGTGAAAGATGACGTAATAGTTCTCGCGCCGGCGGTTGAACCACGCCTGCCGCTGCATGGAAATGACGACGGACATGCGCGGGACGGTATTGCCCGTGCGCTTGATCCGATCAAGATCGGAAAGAAGCGTTTCCTCGTCCGTCCGCTGCGGCGTCGTGTCCATCTACCGTCCTTGTCCGTCGAGTCCGATTCTACCCGCGAGACTCATGTTTTGTAACGGATATTCCGTATTACATGGGATTCGGGCCGACCGGCAACCACAGCCCGGTCTGGGGATATCCCGATCCGGCCGGACAATACGGAACGGACAGGGTACAGGGGGTAGGTCCTTGCCCG
This sequence comes from Tagaea sp., assembly GCA_965279525.1. GTDB lineage: Bacteria > Pseudomonadota > Alphaproteobacteria > CACIAM-22H2 > CACIAM-22H2 > Tagaea. The sequence continues at coordinate 462,923 of CBDIIB010000004.1, forward strand.
GCCGATGCCCGCGAATATGGCACCAAGTTGGTGGATTCCGATCCCGAGCCGCCGCTCAAGCGGTCGCAAGGCGATCGCGTCCGCCTGATTTCGCGTCATAGAGTGCTGTATCGGCCCGCTTGACCAGCGCGTCGACCGACGCGATGTCCGGCGTGAACGATGCCGTACCGATGCTGACCGTTAGCGCGATCTTGCCGCCGGACACGGCGAACGGCGTTGTACGGACTGCGGCTAATATCCGCTCTGCCACGACAGCGGAAGGCTCCGCCGGCGTCTCCGGCATCAGCACAAGGAACTCCTCGCCGCCCCAGCGTGCGACCATGTCGACGCCACGTAGCTGCGCGCGCAGAAGCCGCGCCAGCTCCTGGAGCACGGCGTCGCCGGCATCGTGGCCATAGGTGTCGTTGACCTTCTTGAAGTGGTCGATGTCGATCATCATCACGGTCGCCGGGCTCGCGTAGCGCTTGTGGCGGTCGAAGGCCTCGGCCAGCCGCTCGGTCGCATGGCGCCGGTTGAAGGTGCCGGTCAGCGGGTCGGTGGTGGCCAGACGCAGGAGCTCGTCCTGCCGGTCCTTCTGTTCGCTGATGTCGCGGGAGATGACGACGAAGCCGGTCACGTTCCCGTCCTTGTCGGGAAGTGCCGTCACGACCGCATCGCCCCAGTAGACGCTGCCGTCCTTGCGCACGCGCCGGCCCTCGATCTCGACCGATCCGCGTCGCGAAGCGCGGGTCAGGACCTGTCCGGACGCATTGGCGTCGAACTCGGTCGGCGGGAAGAAAACCGAGACGTGCTTGCCGACGACGTCTTCGGCCGTCCATCCGCCGAGGCGATAGAGCGTGCGGTTCCAGTCGACGATCCGCCCCTCGAGGTCGAGCGTGTAGATCGCGTAGTCCTGGATCTGTTCGAATATCGCGCGGAACCGCTGCTGGTCCTCGTGGATCCGGCGTTCCTTCAGGGCCGCTTCGGTCACGTCCTGGATCACGGCCATGAATGTCGGGCGGGCGATCCGGTTTACCGTCATCGACAGGACGCGCTGGCGCGGCCCCGCACCCGTCGATACGAGCCGCTGTTCGAACAGCATGCCCGCTTCGGCCTCGAAGTCGCGCACGAGGACCGGCAGTTCGGGAACCCAGTCGGACAGGACGGAGAAGAGGTTCGCCAGTTCCGAGTCGTGCGACAGCGGCATCAGGAGCTGGGCGGCGAGCGGATTGACCATGTCGATGCGGCCGTCGGGCGCGAATTTCACGATCCCGACCGGGCAAAGATAGAAGAACTGGAGAAGCTCCTCGTGCGCCCGTGCAAGATCGTCCCGGTCGCTCACGATGCGCGCACCGCCAGATACATCGAACGCGCGCCCGGCCGCTTGAGCATCCGCAGCTCCACCTTTCGCGGTTTCATGCGCAGCGTGAAGACGTAGTCGATCGTCCGGTCGAGGACCGTCTCGACCTCATAGCAATGGGAGACCATGAAATTGTTGGTGCACGGAGCGACAGCCGAGAAAAAGTGCCGTCCGATCACCCGGTCCTTGGCGAGACCGGACATCGCCGATTCCGAATTGTTGTAGCCGACGACGACGCCATCGGCCGCCATCGCGATGACGCCGAATTCCAGGGCGTCGAGCCCGTCCGCGTCGAGCGTCTCGAGGACATCGATCAGGTCCGGCATTTCGAACCTTATGCCGCCCGCATCTGCCACGCTTCCCCCGACTTGTTTGGTGCCGACCTCCATCTTCGGGGGCGGAAAGTTTACAATCGATTAAGACTGCGAACCGCTGGCGGCTACGGTACGGCTTTGCCCAACGGTCCATATATCCCTGCGAACGGCTTGCCCGACTTTACGTCGTCCATCAGTTTCAGGAGTGCGGGCTTGCCGTTCCTTTGCAGCCACGCCCGGATTTCGGCGGACGCTTGGCAATAGGTCGGCCGGAGGCGGGACCGGTCGTTCGTATATTGACCCCATGCATTCCCGCCCGAAAGCCTGGAGAGATCGTCGATGCCGTTTGCGGTCACGCCCGCACAGTCGGGCTCCCCGGACATGTAGACCGCGACACCCTCGTGAAACCAGGTCGGGGCACGGCCCGTGCCGAAGCGCGCATGGTGTTCGATATGGCTGAATTCATGCACGAGCACGTTCTCGGCAATGGGTCCCTCGCGGACGATCACGACGGTCGGACGCGGAGCCCGATAGCTTCCTCCCGGCCCGATGCTTCCGGTACCCAACGCCCTCGACCGGATATCCGGACCGGAGAAATGGATCGAACAGGCCTGCGTCTTGCAGAAGACGACATCCGGATCGGCAGACCTTTGCTCGCCGTAGAACTCGACGAGGCGGCGCTTTGCCCGTCCGACCATCGAGATGAGTCCGGCATGTTCGAACCTGCCGTACGCGGGGTCGGCATAGATTGCGTCGCCGATCTTCATCGGTGACATGTCGGTGTAGTCGATCGCACACCCGCACAACGCGAACGCCATTGCGAGAATGCCGCAGTTTCGCAAACCCGATTCCATGTTGAATCTTTCGCATGTTGTTGATTGTATGTACTGACGGAGATGCGTTCTGAAATTGTGTCTTTCGATAGCATCGGGAATGCCGATGCGAAAGCGCGAATTCGACTTCGGAGATCCAGGCCGCGAGGGACCCGGCCGGAGACAAGGCATCGACGATGGAAATGGCGGACGGGGTGAGATTCGAACTCACGGTAGGCTTGCACCTACGGCGGTTTTCAAGACCGCTGCCTTAAACCACTCGGCCACCCGTCCTGCAGGGTTGCCGTTATACTCAGGCCCGATCCGGGATGCCAGAAACCGTTCTTATTGCCGTCGCGGCGACCGAGGACGGAAATGTACGCCATCCGGCGCTTCGCGGTTGCGTTCGTCCCGGATTAAGTATGCTGTGGTTGCCGGCATCACGTTTGGAAAATGTCAGGTCATCATTCGTTAATCTGCGCGGGCAATAGTGTCGCCGTCCTGTCGACCGTGACTCGAGAAAGCAAGACATGTCAGCCATTCGGCCGTTCCTTTGCCGGCGGACCTCATGAAGCCACGCCGTTCCCTCCGGTCGACGCTGATGGCCGCAGCACTCGCGGGCGTGCTCGGCACCGGCGTTATCGCGGTGCTGACCGAAGGGGTCCCGCGCTGGATCGCGATCGCCGTGGCGGCTGCCGCGGCGACGGCTGCCGCCTGGAAGTTCGCGCATGGCGTCGAACGCCAGATCGACGGTGCGTTTGCCCGCGCGTTCAACGCGGCACCGGAGGACTCGCCGACGCCACCGGCCGACTTCGCCGAAATCGAGGAATGCGCCGACCGCTATTCGGCGATCGCCGCCCAGATGCGCCAGACCGAGCACACGCTGCGCATCACGCTCGACGACGCGGTACATGCCAACCAGGCGAAGGCGGAATTCCTCGCCAACATGAGCCACGAGCTGCGCACGCCGCTCAACGCGATCATCGGCTTCGCGGAGTTCCTGCAGATCCGCGTCGGCAAGCAGCTGCCCGAGCGCGAACGAGCCTATCTCGACGACATCATCCAGGCGGCATTCCACCTGCTCGCCATCATCCAGGAGATCCTGGATTTCTCGCGTCTCGAGGCGGGAAAGCTGATGATCCAGGACGACAGCATGCGCCTTGCCGAGATCGTCGACGCCTCGGTGCGCCTCGTGCGCAAGCAGGCGGAAGCCAAGCGCGTGTCCCTTTTCGAAAACCTCGATTCCGCCGTCCGGCTGCACGGCGATGCCACGAAGGTCCGCCAGATCAGCACCAACCTCGTCACCAACGCCGTCAAGTTCACGCCGCCGGGCGGGCGCGTCGACGTCTGGTGCGGCCTGGATGCCGCCGGCGCGCCGTGCCTGCGCGTGACGGACTCCGGCGTCGGGATGACGCCGGACGAAGTCGAACTGGCGCTGAAGCCCTTCATGCGCGTGGCAACCAGCCCGTTCGTGGCGAAGGAAGGCGGGATCGGTCTCGGCCTGCCGATCTCGCGGGCACTCGTCGAGCTGCACGGCGGTACTTTGACGATCGAAAGCGAGCCGCGCCGCGGCACCACGGTGACCGTCACCCTGCCGGCGGACCGCCTGATCGTCGCCTGAACGGCTCCGGGCGGTTGCGCAAGGCGGCCTGACGGCCCTAGAGTGCGCGCCTCGTGTCCATGCCCGCCGACATCCAACTGATGCTTTCCAAGCTGTTCTGGCTCGTGGCCGAGCCGGCGAGCCTGCTGCTTTCGATCTGGGTCGCCGGATGCCTCGTGCTGTGGACGCGCTGGTGGCGTCTCGGGCGGGTCCTCGTCTGCATCGCCGCGACGCTCACGGTCGCCGTCGCGATCTATCCGATCGGCCAGGTGGCGCTCCGCCCGATCGAGGACCGTTTCCCGCCACTCGTGTCGCCGCCGCCGCGCGTCGACGGCATTCTCGTGCTGGGCGGCGTCATCGACTATTACGTCATCGGCAAGCGCGGGGTGCCGTCCTCGCTGCTGGCCGCCGGCAGCCCGCGGCTCGACGCGTTCATCGAGCTGGCCCGGCGCTATCCTGCAGCCAAGCATGTCTTCACCGGCGGCTCGATCGAGCTCATCGACGGCAAGGACACCGAAGCCGACGTCGTGCGGCGCATCTTCGCGCGCATCGGCCTCGACACCACGCGGATCATCTTCGAGGACCAGTCGCGCAACACCTACGAGAACGCGCGCCTGACGCTCGACCTGATCAAGCCGGAACCCGAGGAAACGTGGCTGCTGATCACTTCGGCACGCCACATGCCGCGTGCGATGGGTACGTTCCGCAAGGCCGGCTGGCCGCATCTGCTGGCCTATCCGATCGACTTCGCGACCGACCCGAACCAGCCGTTCGACAGCGCGTTCCGGCTCGGCCACAACCTCAATTTCCTGTCGGAAGCGATCCGCGAATATGTCGGGCTTGCGTATTACTACAAGCTCGGGCGGATCGATGCGCTGTTTCCGGCACCCGAACCGGTCGCCGGCGAACCCGAAGACGCCGATCCCGCCGAGGCTCCGCCGTCGGATTCCTAGGGAGCCGAATAAAACAAAGGGTCTGGATGACCCTGCCTGCTGGCGACGCACGACGCGGCTGACTGGGCGGCGGCGGGCGGCTATATCCTGCGTTTATGACGCTGACGATTCGCCCCGCGATACCGGCCGACGCCGCCGAACTCGCCGACCTGATCAACGAGATCATCCAAATCGGCGGCACGACCGCTTGGGAAACCGAATTCACGCCCGACTACTTCGTCGAGCATTACATCGCGGGCGAAGGCTGCCTCACCTGCTTCGTGGCGCAGGCCGACCGGCTCTACGGTTTTCAAGCGTTGGGCCGCAACAAGGAATTGCCGACGGATTGGGGCGATATCGGCAGCTTCGCCCGCATTCGGCCGAAAATGCCCGGCGTGGGGGCCGCCTTGTTCGTGGCGACCATGGCCAAGGCGCGTGAACTGGGCCTCGTCGCGATCAACGCCCAGATCCGCGCCGACAACAAATCCGGACTCGGCTTCTATTCGAAGATGGGATTCGTCGATTACGGTGTGAAGAAAGCCCTGCCGCTGAAGGACGGCACGAAGATCGACCGCATCCTGAAGCGTTACGATCTTTAGCGTCCCCTTGCCTGAAGCCGATGCAGGCTAAAGTGCGTGACTTCAGTCGTGCCCACTTTCACCCGCTACGGCACGCCAGTCGCGCAGCATCGCGGCGTCGGGCTTCCGGTTCCAGAAATCGACGCGCACCGACGACGGCGACGCAAGGCTGATTCCGCAGCACGATCCTGTCGCCACACCGAGCTTGGCGCCGGCGACTGCGGCAGAGAACCACGCGGCATCCAGTTTCGCGAAATAGCGCAGGATCCCCTGTGAACTGCAGAGTACGGGCACGATGCGGCCGTCGCCGGCGGCAAGCTCGCGCACGAGCTCGCCGGCACCGCGCTCCAGCGTGTCGGGATCCGGCGACCAGCCCTGGCCGACCGGCCACACACAGCGGCGGTTCCAGGCTTCGAGTGTATCGGCGCCGGCGGTCGCGGCGATGTCGGCGTCCGTCCGGCCTTCCCAAGTTCCATAGTCAATTTCGCGCAGGCTGTCCTCGATGCGCGGGACGAAGCCGAAGCCGTGCGTGACGAAGGCGCGCGTGCGCTGGAGAGGCCCCGCCAGAAACGGCCCGGCGGCCATGCCGGAACCGCGCACCGCTTCGGCGAAAGTCGTGGCCTGTGCGAAGCCCTTGGCCGTCAGCGGAATGTCCGAGCGCGAACCGACGCGCACGACCGGGGCGCCGTCCTCGAACGTGTTGCCGTGTCGCACGAGAAGGACGCGGCGCATCACGCGACCCGCGCACTTCCGTCGTAGGCCGGCAGCAGTTCACCCTCGCGCGCGAGGATCGCCTCGGCCTCGACGAGATCGGCAGGGCTGTCGATCGACCAGTGGGTGCGTCCGCGATAGTCGCATTGCACGACCCGCATCCGGATGCCGTTCTCCAGTGCCCGAAGCTGCTCGAGCTCCTCGGCCTGCTCGAAGGGGCCGATCGGCAGCGTCACGTATTCCGAAAGTGTCTCGGGACGGAACGCATAGATTCCGATGTGCCGGAAGATCGGCAGCTCGCCTCCGGGCTTCTTGACGAACGGGATCAGGCTTTTCGAAAAATAGAGCGCGTCGCCGTTGCGGTCGAACGTGACCGTGGTGCCGCCAGCCTGGCCGCCTTCCTTCTGGCGCTTCAGCGCCGCGAACGCGTCGGGTGCCATGCGCGTGGCAAGCGTGCCGATGCGGATCGCAGGGTCTGCGGCCATGGCACCGGCAAGCGCGCCGATCACCCAGGGCGGCGTAAGGACGGCATCCCCCTGCAGGTTGATGATCGCCGTCTCGCGCGCGCCCAGCGCCTCGACCGCGGCGAACGTGCGCTCGGTGCCGTTGCGGCAGCTCTCCGGCGTCATCACCGCTTCGCCGCCGAAGGCGCGCACCGCGTCGGCAATGCGCGCATCGTCGGTCGCCACGACCGTGCGCGACACGCCGTCGGCCGCGCGCGCGATCGCCCAGACGCGCTGGATCATCGCGATGCCGCCGACCTTGGCGAGCGGCTTGCCGGGGAAACGCGACGAGGCGTAGCGCGCCGGGATGACGACAAGCGCGCTCATGCTGCCCGTGCCAGATCGTGGAGTGCAGAAAGATAGGTTTCGGCCGGCGGAAAAAGGCGCGGCGTGGGCTTGCCGGCAAGCTTCCGGTCGATCTCGAAATGGAAGACGCGCAACAGCCACAGCGCTTCGCATGCACGCGACACGGCGATGTCGAGCACGGGTCCCCCGGCCGCGGCATAGGCCGCGCGCAACGCGCCGTAGAGTTCGGGGTCGGCCGTCAGCTGGCCGCTTTCGCCGTCCACGCGCGTCCAGTAGCGCAGCTTGACGAAGTCGAGCTCGGGCGGTGCGACGACCGCGTTGTCCCAGTCGATGACCCAAATCGTCGCGCGTGCCGCATCGTCGATCAGGTGCAGGCCGTGCAGGTCGTTGTGTGCCAGCGTCCACGTGACCTTGCGGTCGGCGCGCGCGGCCACCGTTTCGACGAAACGCGCAAGTGTCTCGGGGATCCGGCCGCGCGCAAGCTCGCGTGCGATCCCGGCACCGAGCCAGCCCGCGAAATCCTGCGGGACACGCCCGAGCGAAAGCAGATCGGGATAGCCGCCGTCGAAGCGCACGGCGTGGATCGCGGCGATCGCCTGGCCCGCGCGCGCAATGGCGCCGGCATCGGCCTTGCGGGCTAGCGTGGTGCCCTCGCACCATCCGGTCAGTTCCCACGGCAGCGGCCAGAGTTCGTCGCCGTTGCTCCAGTAGACAAGGGCAGGGGCGAAAGGCGGGGCGAGCGTGCCGGATTTCGCGGTCGCAAGTCCGTCGGCCGCCAGTGCGTCCGGCACGCCCGCACGCTTCGCGGAATGGATCGCGGCGACGAGCGCCGACTTCGCCACGCCCTTCTCGTACCGGAAATGCGTCTCTTCGCGCCGCAGGCGCAGCGCGTACTTGCGACCGGCATGGACGACCGGCCAGGTCCGGTTGACGGCCCCGTCGATCGGACTTTCGATGGCGAGCGAGGCCGTGTCGAAGTCCGGGCCGAGGGCGCGCGCCATCAGCGCGGCGGCGTGGCGCGCATCGGCAGGCGGCAGGGCGACGGCGATCGACATGGTCAAGGCGGCGCAAACTGCCCGTTTTTGCGGCCTTGCGCAACCACTTGCGCGATACCCGGAGTCCCGATTGCGTAGCCTGTACGGCCCATGGCAATCATCGCGCATGGATACAGACACGAGTCGGCGCACGTTCCTCGGGGCCCTGGGTGCCACGGCCGCTTTCCCGCATGCAGTGCTGGCGAACGACATGCCCTTCGAAGTCTGGCTGCGGGGGTTCCGCGAGGAAGCCGTGCAGAAGGGCATGAAGCCCGGGACACTCGACCAGGCCCTGTCCGGCATCGCCCCGATCGGCCGGGTCCTCGAACTCGACCGGTCGCAGCCCGAAGTGCGCCTTACCTTCGAGCAGTACTTCGCGCGCGTGGTCAACAAGGTGCGCATCGACACCGGCCGCGCACGGCTCGCCGAGAACCGCGATCTGCTGACCCGCGTGGCCCAGCGCTATGCCGTCCAGTCGCGCTTCATCGTGGCGCTGTGGGCGGTCGAGACCGATTTCGGCCGGCTGACCGGCGGCTTCAACATTTTCGCGGCCCTGGCCACGCTCGCCTACGACGGCAGGCGCAGCCAGTTCTTCCGCGAGGAACTGCTCAATGCCGTCCGCATCGTCGACAAGGGCCTCATCAAGGCCAGCGACATGCGCGGTTCGTGGGCGGGTGCCATGGGCCAAAGCCAGTTCATGCCGTCCTCGTATCTCGCATACGCCGTCGACTTCGACGGCGACGGCCGGGCGGACATCTGGAATTCGCGCGCCGACGTGTTTGCGTCGATCGCAAACTACCTCGTGCGCGCCGGCTGGAAGGGCGACGAGAACTGGGGCCGTGCGGCGAGCCTGCCGGCGGGTTTCAGCCGCGAGTTGGTCGACCACAACAAGGTCACGAAGACGCTCGCCGAATGGCAGGCGCTCGGCGTGCGCTCGGCCGACGGCGGCGACCTGCCCGGGCGCGATCTGGCCGCGTCGATCGTCCAGCCCGACGGCGTGGCCGGTCGCGCGTTCCTCGTCTACAACAATTTCCGGTCGATCATGCGCTGGAACCGGTCCGTCAATTTTGCCACGTCGGTGGGCCTGCTTGCCGACAGTATCGGCGAGGTTTAGCCTCGATTTGTCATGTTTCAGGCGCGTCGATTCGCGCCTGTCCGTCAGGAATACGATGTCCGTCCTGGGTTCAGCATTGCGCGCGTCTGTTCTGGTCGGCACGGCCATCGCCGCGCTCGGCCTTGGCGCGTGTTCGGAGCTCAAGTTCGGCGTTTCCGTCGTCAAGTCGATGCAAGGCACGCCCGAAACGCCGGCCTCCGGCCCGGCAGCGCGTGCGCAGGGAACCTACAAGGTCGGCGAGCCCTACCAGATCGCCGGCGCCTGGTACTATCCGGCGGAAGACTGGAACTACTCGGAAACCGGCATCGCGTCGTTTTACGGCGGCGAGCGGACCGGGACCAATTTTCACGGTCGGAACACGGCCAACGGCGAACTCTACGACATGAACGCGCTGACGGCGGCGCACACCACGCTGCCGATGCCCAGCCTCGTGCGCGTCACCAACATGGACAACGGACGGTCGATCGTCTTGCGTGTCAACGACCGCGGCCCGTTCGCCCGCGGTCGCATCATCGACGTGTCGCGCCGGGCCGCACAGCTTCTCGGCTTCGAAGGGCAGGGGACCGCGCGCGTTCGTGTCGACATGATGGCGGAAGACAGCCTGCGCCTGAAGGCGGAGCTGACCGGGCGCAGCGACGAGACCCAGACCGTCGCCGCGGCACCGCGCACGTCCGTCGCCTCGGATGCGCTGCCGCCGCCGCCCGGTGCGCGCGAGACGCGCACGACTTCGGCCGCTTTGCCGCCGCCGTCCGCCACGCTGCCGCCGGTCCAGACGGACCGCAGCCGCGTGGGAACGACGACGCGCCAGGGCCGGCCGCGTGAAACGCAGGTACCGCTCGCGCGCCAGGCCGAACCGATCCGTACGCAGGCGGCACAGGATCTGCCGCCACCGGCTGCCGTAGCACCGGCACCTGCACCGGCGGCCGTCCAGGGACGCAGCGGTCCGGCGGCGACGCCGCGCACGGCGCCTGCCGCCACATCCGCCCGTCCGGCCGCAGCACCCGGCGGATCGCGCGAAGTCGCGGCACTGCCCGTCGAACAGCAGGCCGCCGCGCGCCCGGTCCTGACCCAAGGGGCTGCCGAGCGTTCGAGCCTGTGGGTGCAGGCCGGCGCCTTCGGAAACTACGAGAATGCCTACCGGCTGTCGGTCCGGCTTTCGCGCTATGGTTCCTCGCGCGTCGTTCCGGTATCGCTCAATGGCAGCCAGCTCTATCGCGTGCGCGTGGGCCCGATCGCCGACGTGAAGGATGCCGACCGGATGCTCGAACAGATGGCCTCCGATGTGCCCGAAGCGCGCATCGTGGTCGATTGAGGGGATTTTTGACCATGCGCGCCCGTCTCGTCGTCGCCGCCGTCCTGCTTGCCGCCGCCGTTGCGCCGGCCGTCGAAGCGCAGCAGCAGCGCCCGCCGGCGGCACCGCGCGCCCAGCAGCAGGCACCGGCTCAGCGTCCGGCCGCCACACCGGCCGCACGCGCGCCGTCGGATGCGATGCCCGAAGTCTCGGCGCGCCAGGTGATCGTGCTCGACTACCATACCGGCTTCGTCATGTTCGAGCGCAGCGCCGACGAACGCATGCCGCCGTCGTCGATGAGCAAGGTGATGACCGCGTATCTGGTCTTCGAGGCGCTGAAGACCGGCAAGCTCAATCTCGAAGACATGCTGCCCGTGTCCGAGCGCGCCTGGCGCATGCAGGGCTCGAAGATGTTCGTGCCGCTCAACGGGCGGGTGAAGGTCGAGGATCTCATCCGCGGGATGATCGTCCAGTCGGGCAACGACGCGTGCATCGTGCTTGCCGAAGCGCTCGCCGGCAGCGAGGAAGCCTTCGCCGAGCAGATGAATGCCGAGGCGCGGCGGATGGGCCTGAACGGCTCGAATTTCCGCAACGCGACCGGCTGGCCCGATCCCGATCACTACATGACGGCACGCGATCTCGCCACGCTCTCGCGCCGCGTCGTGGACGACCATCCGGAGTTCTACAAATACTACCGCGAGCTCAATTTCACATACGGCAAGGACGAGCGGACCGGCAGGGACATCACGCAGGGCAACCGCAATCCGCTGCTCTACAAGAACATCGGTGCCGACGGCATCAAGACCGGCCATACCGAGCAGGCGGGCTACGGGCTGACGGCCTCCGCGATGCGCGACGGACGGCGCGTGATCGCGATCTTCAACGGCTGGACGTCGATGCGCCAGCGCGCCGAGGAGTCCGAGCGGATGGTCGAATGGGCCTTCCGCGAGTTCCAGACCTACCGGCTGTTCACTGCCGGGCAGGAAGTCGACCGGACGGATGTGTGGCTCGGCGTCAAAGGCAGCGTGCCGCTGCTGGCCGCACAGGACGTCGCGATCACCATGCCGCGCCGCCTGCGCCCGCAGCTCCAGGCCAGGATCAGCTACGACAGTCCGGTGCCCGCACCGATCGCGGGTGGCCAGGCTCTCGGCCGCATCTCGCTGACAGCACCCGGCCTGACGCCGATCGAAGTTCCGTTGATCGCGCAGGAAAGCGTGGACCGGCTGGGCTATTCGGAACGTCTGTCGGCCGCCCTCAACCACCTGATTTTCGGCCCGAAGAAGTGAGCCCACGGCCGCGCCGTCGCGGGCTTTTCATCACCTTCGAAGGCGGAGAAGGGGCCGGCAAGTCGACCCAGATCGCGCGGCTCGCGACCCGCCTGTCTGCCGCCGGCATCGACATCCTCGCCACGCGCGAACCAGGAGGACCGCCCGGCGCCCTGCCGCAGGCGATGGCGTTGCGCCGGCTGCTGGTGGAAGGCGAGCCGGGCGCGTGGAGCCCGCAAAGCGAAGCGCTGCTCAACTACACCCAGCGCATCGAGCATGTCCGGCGGATCATCGAGCCCGCACTCGCGCGCGGCACGTTCGTCCTTTGCGATCGCTTCGCGGATTCCACGATGGCGTATCAGGGTTACGGTCACGCGCTGGGCCGCGCGTTCGTCGCGAAGCTGCACCGCCTGACGCTTGGTACCTTCAAGCCCGACCTGACGCTGATCTTCGATCTTCCGGTCGAAGCCGGCCTGAAGCGCGCACTGGCGCGGGCCGGGACGGAAACGCGCTACGAGCGGATGGACATCGCCTTCCACGAACGGCTCCGGCGCGGCTTCCGGGCGATCGCGCGGGCCGAACCCAAACGCTGCGCGCTGGTCGATGCGCGCGGCGATATCGATACGGTCGAGAAGCGCATCCTGACCGTCTTGCGCAAACGGCTCGGCGCCCGGTTGCCCGCGTGAACGACGAACCCGAAGACAAGGCCCCCCGGCCGCGGGCCAATCCCGATCTGGTCGGCCACGATGCGGCCGAGGCAGGCCTGCTGGATGCGTGGAATTCCGGCCGGCTGCCGCATGCTTGGCTGATCGCGGGCCCTCGCGGCGTTGGAAAGGCAACGCTCGCCTTCCGCTTCGCGCGTTTTGCGTTGGCACAGGGTGCAAGCCAGGCCGAGCAATCCGGCGGGCTGTTCGGTGGCGGTCCACCGCCGGCGCCGAAGTCGCTGGCGTTGTCCGCCGACCATCCGGTCTTCCGGCGCGTGGCCGCGGAAGGCCATGCCGACATGCTGACGCTGCAACCCGGCATGCCCAATCCGAATTCGAGCCCGCCCAACAAGCCCTCGCAGGAGATCATCGTCCATTGGGTGCGCCGCGCGGTCGACCTGCTGCATCGCACGGCGGCGGAGGGCGGCTGGCGCGTCGTCGTCATCGACACCGCCGAGGACATGAACGATTCGGCGCAGAACGCGCTGCTGAAGGCGCTCGAGGAGCCGGCGCCAAAATGCCTGCTGCTGCTCGTGTCGAATGCGCCGGGCCGGCTGCTGCCGACAATCCGGTCGCGCTGCCGGATGCTGTTCGTGCAGCCTTTGCCGGCCGCAACGGTCGACGCCCTGCTGCAGCGCTACCGGCCGGAGCTCAAGCCCGACGAACGCCAGACCCTGATCGGTCTGTGCGAAGGCTCGATCGGCCGCGCGATGGAGCTTGCCGACCGGGGCGGAGCGGAGCTCTACCGCACGCTGCTGGATCTGCTGGCCGGCCTGCCGAAGCTGGACACCGGCGAGGTGCACGGCTTCGCCGAGACCATGTCACGCAAGGGCGACGACGCGCAGGCAAGTTTCCGCACGGCTCTTGATCTGATGGGCGGGATCGTCCACCGGCTTGCCAAGACGGCCGCCGGCGAGCGTGCCGTCCTGCCGGCCGAAGCGCAGCTTGCCGCCCGCTGTGCTGGACGCGGCACCCAGCCCTGGGTCGAGGCGTGGGACCGTCTGGGCCGGCTCGAAAGTGCGGGCGACGGGCTCAATCTCGACCGCAAGGCGGTGCTGCTCTCGGCCTTCGCGGCGCTCGAGCGGGCCGCATCCTGATCAGCCGATATCGGTCGGCACCAGATAGGCATTGAGGCTTGCGCGCGTCGAACTGATGTCGGCCCAGTCGTCGACCGTGAAGCTGAGATCGAGGAACGCGCAGGTGGGGAATTTCGTCGCGATGCGCCGGCGCGTCTCGATCTCGCCGGGCGGAACCAGCCGCAGGGCCAGGTCCTCGAGACCCGGATTGTGGCCGATGAGCATGACCTGTGACGGCGGCTCCGGGCTCTCGTCGAGCCCGCCAAGCACCTCCAGGATCGTCTCGGCGTCGGCCAGATAGAGCCTGCGCTCGACCCGGATATCCGGTGTGGGACCCAAGGCCGGGCGGACGGCAGCCAGCGTCTCGCGGGTCCGGGCGGCGGCCGAGCACAACACCAGATCCGGGTGAAGGCTGCGCGCGGCCAGCCATTCGGCCATCGCGTGCGCCGCGCGCTGGCCCCGCTTGTTCAACGGCCGGTCGAAATCGTCCAGAAAGGGGTCCTCGCGGGACGATTTGGCATGCCGAAGCAAAAAAAGACGCTTGGGTTTCAAAAACTTGCCATCAAACTGCGGGTAAATTCGCTCCGTGATACCATGAACCCTTCTTCCGGAGGACCGAAACCTTGAACGGCGAGCCCAAACTGCAAGACCCGGTCCCAGCAGCCGACATGGCCGAAGGCCGCTATATCAACCGCGAGCTTTCGTGGCTGGCATTCAACGAGCGAGTCATCGAGGAATGCGGTAACACGGCTCACCCGCTGCTCGAACGGCTGCGATTCCTGTCGATTTCGGCCAGCAACCTGGACGAATTCTACATGGTGCGCGTCGCCGGCCTGAAGGGCCAGGTCGAGGCCGGCGTCACCCAACCGTCGGACGACGGTCTCACGCCGGCCCAGCAGCTCGTCGCGGTCCACCGCCGGGCGGCCATGCTGATGGCGACCCAGCAGACGGTGTGGCTCGAACTGGTCGTTGAACTGCGCAAGGCCGGAGTCTCGGTCGTGGGGGCTTCCGAACTCACGGCCGACGACCGCGGCTGGCTTGCCCGGCGTTTCGCCGAGCAGATCTTCCCTGTCCTGACGCCGCTGGCGATCGATCCGGCGCACCCGTTCCCGTTCATCGCGAACAAGGGGCTGGCGCTGGTGATGCAGCTCGTTGCGCGCAAGGACAAGCGCATCCTCCAGGCGCTGATCCCGGTGCCACATCAGGTGGACAGGTTCGTGCGCCTGCCCGGCGACACGATCCGCTTCGTGCCGGTCGAGGACGTCATCTTCATGCATCTCGACCGGCTGTTTCCCGGCTACGAGCTGCGCAGTTCCGGCCGCTTCCGCCTGTTGCGCGACAGCGAACTTGAAGTCGACGAAGAAGCAGAAGACCTCGTGCGGGTGTTCGAGAGTGCGCTCAAGCGCCGCCGGCGCGGCGTGGTCATCCGGCTCGCGGTCGACGAAGGCATGCCCGAGGATCTCCAGCAGTTCGTCCTCGACGAGCTGCAGGTCAAGCGCGAGGACTGCTTCCGCCTCGGGGGCATGCTCGGCATGGCGGATCTCAAGCAGCTCATCGTTTCCGACAGGCCCGATCTTCAGTTCCCGCCGTACAATCCGCGCTTTCCCGAACGCATCCGCGATTTCGGCGGTGACTGCTTCGCCGCCATCCGACACAAGGACATCGTCGTCCACCACCCCTACGAAAGCTTCGACGTGGTCGTCCAGTTCCTGCGCCAGGCGGCGCGCGATCCGGCGGTCGTGGCGATCAAGCAGACGCTCTATCGCACGTCGGATAACTCGCCCATCGTCCGCGCGCTGGTCGAGGCGGCGGAATCGGGCAAGACCGTCACGGCGATGGTCGAGCTCAAGGCGCGCTTCGACGAGGAAGCGAACATCCGCTGGGCACGCGATCTCGAACGGGCGGGGGCACAGGTCGTCTACGGCTTCATCGATCTGAAGACGCACGCGAAGATCTCGTACGTCGTGCGCCGCGAGGCCGGCGGCATGCGCGCCTATGCCCATTTCGGCACGGGCAACTACCACCCGATCACCGCGCGCATCTATACCGACTTCTCGTTCTTTTCGTGCGATCCGGCCCTGTGCAACGACGCGGCACGTCTGTTCAACTTCATGACCGGCTACGCCACGCCCGAGGCGATGGAGAAGCTCGCGTTTGCGCCGCTCACGCTGCGCAAGACGCTTGTCCGACTGATCGACGACGAGATCGCACATGCAAAAGCCGGTCGCCCGGCCGCGATCTGGGCGAAGATGAACTCGGTCGTCTGCCCGAAGATCATCGAGAAACTGTACGAGGCGAGCGAGGCCGGCGTGCAGATCGACCTCATCGTTCGCGGCATCTGCTGTCTCAGGCCCGGCGTCAAGGGCATGTCGTCGAACATCCGCGTGCGCAGCCTCGTCGGCCGCTTCCTCGAACACGGTCGCGTGGCATGCTTCGGCAACGGCTTCGGTCTGCCCAACCCGCGCTCAAAGGTCTTCATCTCGTCGGCCGACTGGATGCCCCGCAATCTTGACGGCCGCGTCGAAAGCTTCGTGCCGATCGAGAACCCGACGGTCCACGAGCAGATCCAGGACCAGATCATGGTGGCGAATCTGCGTGACGTGAAGCAGAGTTGGGCGCTCGATTCGGAAGGCGCCTACACGCGCCTGCCGGCGGGTCCGGACGCGTTCAGCGCCCACCATTTCTTCATGACGAACCCCAGCCTCTCCGGCCGGGGAAGCGCTTTGCGCAAGGCCGACAAGTCGAAGGTAAAGGTCGTCACCTGATGCCGGTTCCATGACTGCACGACGGTCGCGCAAGCCAGACAGTTTCGACCGCCGCCCGGTCGCCGTCGTCGACATCGGGTCCAACTCGATCCGCCTCGTCGTGTTCGACGGCACGAGCCGCGTGCCGCTGCCGCTGTTCAACGAGAAGGTCCTGTCCGGTCTCGGTCGCGGTCTGGAGCGGACCGGCGAACTCGACGCCGAGGGCATGGAATCGGCGCTCCAGAACCTCCGCCGCTTCGCCGAGCTCATCAAGGCGATGGGCGTTCGCAAGACCTTTGCACTCGCCACCGCTGCGGCGCGCGATGCCAGCAACGGGCCCGAGTTCGTCCGGCTCGTGCGCAATACGACCGGGCTGCCCGTCGTGGTGCTGTCGGGGCGCGAAGAGGCGCGGCTGTCCGCCCTTGGCGTGATCGCCGGCACGCCCGAAGCGACCGGAGCCATGGGCGATCTTGGCGGCGGAAGCCTGGAGCTTGTCGGCCTCTCCGACGGGCGGGCCGATCGTTACGCGACGCTGCCGCTGGGGCCGCTCCGGCTGCGCGAAGTGGCCGAGCGCAACCGCGGCCAGCTGATCGCGATGATCGACGACCATCTGCACGAGTTGGGATTCCTGCGCGCCGCGCGCGGGCAGGATTTCTACGCGGTCGGCGGGGCATGGCGCGCACTCGCCAAGCTCCACATGTCGCACAACAACTACGCGCTCGAAGTCATCCACCATTACGCCATCCGGCGCGACGCGGCGATCGAGTTCCTCGGGCTCGTGGCCACCCAGAGCCGTGCTTCGCTCGAAGGCTTTACCGGCGTGTCGCGCAAGCGCATCGAGACGCTGCCTCTGGCCGCCCTCGTGCTCGAGCGCACGCTGCGCCGGATCAAGCCCGAGCGGCTTGTCTTTTCCGCCTACGGGCTGCGCGAAGGCTGCCTTTACGATTCGCTGCCCGCGAAGCTCAAGCGCGTCGACCCGCTTCTGTCCGGCGCACGCGCGATGCTGGAGGGCAACCGGCGCTATAAGGTCGATCCCGAGACGCTGGCCGATTGGATCGAGCCGCTTTTCAAGGACAAGTCGCGCGCGCGCCTGCGGCTCGCGACCTGCCATCTTGCCGACATCGCGTGGAACGAGCATCCCGACCATCGCGGCGAGATCGCGTTCACGCGGGCACTCTACATGCCGGTCGCCGGCATCGACCATCCGGGGCGCGCCTATGTGGCGCTGGCGCTTTTCGCGCGTTACGAAGGCCAGCCCGATCCGGATACGACGCGTGCGGCCTGGTACCTGCTCGACGAGGAGAGCCTGCGCGAGGCCTATCAGCTGGGGCTGGCGCTGCGCGTCGCCTATCGCCTCACCGGCGGTGCCGCATCGGTGTTCGCCCGGTGCAAGCTCAAGCTCACCGCGAAGGACATCGTGCTCGGCATTCCCAAACGCATGGGCGGCATGGTCGGCGAGCTCGTTGGCCGCCGGATGGAAGCGCTGGGTCGCGCACTCGACCGCCGGCCGGTCATCAAGTTGCGCTGATGAAGCCTGTCTGCCTTCTCGTCCTGGCCGCGGGCCTGGCTCTCGGCGCATGCGCGGCACGCATCGCGCCCGTGCCGCAGCCGATCGAGCGTTTCGTGTCGACGATCGATCCCGGCGGTTCGGGTCCGCACGCGGCGGCGATCCTTGTTCCCGGCTGCGAGGGCGTGGGTCCCCATGTCGCGTTCGCGGCCGAACGGCTGGCACGCGAAAGCTTCGTGGTGCTGACGCTCGACTATCCGGCCGCCTACGGCCTCGATGGCGGATGCGACCGGGCGCCGGTCGATGCCATCGGCGACGACATCGCGCGCACCGCGGCCGGCCTGCGCCGCCAGGCGAATATCGATCCCGCACGGCTCCATCTGGTCGGCTGGGCGGAAGGCGGGGCAGGGATCATGGCGGCCCTCGGCAATTCCACGCGCGCGGGCCGCATCGCGGCGCGATCGGCGGCGGCGTTTTACCCGACCTGCCGGCAGATCGTCAGTTGGCGGTCCGAAATCCCGTTCCTGATGCTGCTGGCCGACAGCGACAGCGGGACGTCGCCGCTGGATTGCGTGGCACTGACCGAGCGTTCGTCGGGAGCCGACAAGGTGCTGGCGATCCGCTACGGCGGGGCGACGAACCGCTTCGACGTGGATACGCCCCGGCGCTTCTGGCAGTGGAACGCCGGGCGGTTCGACGCAGGCATCCGCGATGCCGCGTTCAACGACCTGCTGTCGTTCCTCGGCGTGCCGAAGGCACCCTAGAGCGTCAGCAGGACGATCTTCTTGCCCTTGAGGGTGAAGGCGAGCTTGCCCGTCTTCAGGTCGATGGCGGCATTGCCGAACACCTCGCGCCGCCAGCCGTTCATCGCCGGCACGTCGGCCGCGTCGTCGGCCGCGATGCGTTCGAGGTCGGCGGTATTGGCGACGAGCTTCTGCGCCACACCCTGCTCTTCGCACTTCATCTTGAGCAGCACCTTGAGAAGCTCGACGACCGGCCCAAGCCCCGGCGGCAGGTCCGGCTGGTCGGGCAGGGTCGGGATCTCGGCGGGGGCAAGCGAAAGCCCGCGCTTGACCGCATCGAGCAGGTCCTGCCCGTGCCGCCCGTCGGCGAAATTCTTCGACAGGCCCCGCATGCGCGCAAGATCGTCGAGCGTGGTGGGCGCGTGCGCGCAAAGATCGAGGATCGTTTCGTCGCGGACGACGCGGTTGCGCGGCGTGTCGCGGCGCTGGGCCTCGCGCTCGCGCCACGCGCAGACTTCCTTCATCACGGCGAGGAACTTGGGCTTGGCGCCGCGCGGGCGCATGCGCCGCCACACTTCCTCGGGATCGACCTTGTAGGTGGCGGGGTCGAGGAGGGTGGCCATCTCCTCTTGCAGCCAGCCGGCACGCCCGTTGGCCGCCAGCTTGCGCGCCAGCGCCTCGTAGGCCGGGCGCAGATGCGTGACGTCCGACAGGGCGTAGGTGACCTGGCGTTCGGACAGCGGGCGCTGGGCCCAGTCGGTGAAGCGCACCGACTTGTCGATGCGTGCACGGGCGAGCTGGGCGGCAAGGGTCTCGTAGCTGACCTGGTCGCCGAAGCCGCAGACCATCGCGGCGACCTGGGTATCGAACAGCGGCGAGGGGACGCGGCCGGCCAGATTGAAGAAGATTTCCAGGTCCTGGCGGGCGGCATGGAAGACCTTGAGGATCCCCGGCTCGTCCATCAGCGCAAGCAGCGGTGCCAAGTCGAGCCCGGGGGCGAGCGCGTCGATGACGGCCGCATCGTCGGGTCCTGCGACCTGGACAAGGCAGAGCTGCGGATAATAGGTCCGGTCCCGCATGAACTCGGTATCCACGGTGACGTAGCTCGACCGGGAAACCTTGGCGCAGAATGCCGCCAGATCGGCGGACTCGGAAATCAACGTCATTCCCACTGGTTACACCTCATTCGCACCCCCCTCAAGGACGAAACCCCGAGGGGTTGACAAGCAGGGGCGCGACATGCGCCTTTTCCCCCCGGATTTGCTTCAAGGAATCGCCCCTCCATGCACGCCTATCGCACCCACACTTGCGGCCAGCTTCGCCGCGAGAACGTCGACCAGACCGTCCGCCTCTCCGGCTGGGTCCATCGCAAGCGGGACCACGGCCAGCTGCTGTTCGTCGACCTCCGCGACCATTACGGCATCACCCAGTGTGTGCTCGACACGTCGAGCCCGCTTTTCGCCGCCGTCGAGGGATTCCGCCCCGAAAGCGTGATCACGGTCACCGGCCGGGTCGTCGCGCGCATCGCCGAGACGGTCAATTCCAAGCTGCCGACCGGCGAGATCGAAGTGCGCGTCGACGAAGTGACGCTCCAGTCCGCTTCCGAAGTGCTGCCCTTCCAGGTGGCGCAGGAGGAGGACTATCCCGAGGAGATGCGCCTCAAGTACCGCTTCCTCGACCTGCGCTCGGAGCGCCTGCACGCCAATATCGTGCTGCGTTCGAACGTCATCGCGTCGATCCGCCGGCGCATGATCGAGCAGGGTTTCACCGAATTCCAGACGCCGATCCTGACCTCGTCCTCGCCGGAGGGAGCGCGCGACTATCTGGTGCCCTCGCGCCTGCATCCGGGCAAGTTCTACGCGTTGCCGCAGGCCCCGCAGCAGTTCAAGCAGCTGCTGATGGTCTCCGGCTTCGACCGCTATTTCCAGATCGCCCCCTGCTTCCGCGACGAGGATGCCCGCGCCGACCGTAGCCCGGGCGAGTTCTACCAGCTCGACTTCGAGATGAGCTTCGTGACGCAGGAAGACGTGTTCGACGCGATCGAACCCGTGCTGGCCGGCGTGTTCCGCGAGTTCGCGCGCGGCCGAAAGGTCGACGACGGCCGCTTCCCGCGCATCCCCTACGACGAATCGATGCTGAAATACGGATCGGACAAGCCGGACTTGCGCAATCCGCTGGTCATCGCGGATGTCACGTCGGTGTTCGCCGGATCCGACTTCAAGGTGTTTTCGGGCATCGCCGCCGCAGGCGGGACCGTGCGCGCGATCCCGGCACCCAAGACCGCCGACCGCCCGCGCAGCTTCTTCGACAAGATGAACGCCTGGGCGCAGGGCGAGGGGGCACCCGGCCTCGGCTACATCGTGTTCGAGGGCGAACAGGCCAAGGGGCCGATCGCCAAGTTCCTCGATGCCGACCGGATGGCGAAGCTCAAGGCGGCGGCCGGCGTGGGGCCGGGCGATGCCGTGTTCTTCGTCGCCGACAAGAAGCCGCTGGCGGCAGCCAAGCTTGCCGGTGCCGCCCGCCGCAAGCTCGGCGAGGAGCTCGAGCTGATCGCACCGGGCACGTTCCGCTTCTGCTGGATCGTCGACTTCCCGATGTACGAACTCGACGAGGAGACGGGCAAGATCGACTTCAGCCACAATCCGTTCTCGATGCCGCAGGGTGGCCTCGAAGCGCTGACGACCAAGGATCCGCTGACGATCAAGGCGTTCCAGTACGACATCGTGTGCAACGGCGTCGAACTGTCCTCGGGTGCCATCCGCAACCATCTGCCGGAGATCATGTACAAGGCGTTCGAGATCGCCGGCTACACGCAGGCCGACGTCGAGACACGCTTTGGCGGCATGCTGAACGCGTTCAAGTTCGGTGCCCCGCCGCACGGCGGTTCGGCGCCCGGGATCGACCGCATCGTCATGCTGCTGGCCGACGAGCCGAACATCCGCGAGGTTGTCGCTTTCCCGATGACGCAGGGGGCCGTCGATCTGCTGATGCAGGCGCCAAATTCGGTCGATCCGGCCCGCCTCAAGGAGCTGCACATCAAGCACGAGCTGCCGCCGGCCAAGAAAAAGGACTGACCGGGGCCGCCCGCCCGGACTGGCAATCGGCCCTTATTGCGCCATATTGGTGCCGGAAAGTGTCGATCCTGGAGCCCCGAATGCGCCTGACACGTCTCTGCACCGCAATTGCCGCAGCGCTGCTTTTCAGCGCGTCCGCGCATGCGCAGACGATCGCCCCGCATCGCGCCGCCTATTCGCTGTCGCTTGGCGAAGGCCGCAGCGGCGGCGTGGGGTCGATCGACGGCGCGCTCGTGATCGACTGGGGCGAGGTGTGCGAAGGCTGGACGATTTCCCAGCGCATGCGCTTCCGCATGAGCGGCGGCGCCGGCGGCGACGTCGATTCGGACATTTCCTTCTCGAGTTTCGAATCGCGCGACGGGCGCAACTATCGCTTTTCGCTGCGCACCTCGCGCGACGGCGAGGTGGTGGAAGACCTGCGCGGCCGGGCGGAGCTCGATCCCGACAAGGGCGGCATGGCCGAATTCTCGACCCCCGACACGACGATCGTGCTGCCGCCGGGCACGATGTTCCCGACGGCGCATTCGCTGCTGCTGATCAATCTCGCCGAAGGCGGGGAGCGTCTCGTCACGCGCGCGGTGTTCGACGGGGCGACGCTCGACGGCGCGCTCGACGTGTCCGCGATCATCGGCGACCGGACGCCGGTCGATCCGAAGCTTGCCGCACGCGCGCCTGCCGTGGGTGCGCGCCCGAGCTGGCGCGTGCGCATGGCGTACTTCAATCCCGACGACAAGTCGGGTACGCCCACCTATGAAACGTCGATGCGCATGCTGGACAACGCGGTCGCGTCCGAATACTCGTTCGAGTATCCGGAATTCAGCATCCGCGCGAAACTCGAACGCCTCGACGCGCTCCCGAAGCCGAACTGCTGATCGCCAGGGGTCAGGCCGGCCAGAGCCAGGCCGCGCCGCGCACGCCGCTTGAATCGCCGTGCAAGTTGCGCACGAGGCGTGTGGCGATCGTATCGGAAAAGACGAACTTCGCGAGCAGGGACGGGACGGTCTCGTAGAGATAGTCGAGATTCGAAAGCCCGCCACCCAGCACGATCACTTCCGGATCGAAGATATTGATGACGGTTCCGAGTGCCCGCGCGAGCCTGTCCGCGTAGCGCGCCAGCGTGGCGCGCGCGTCGGCATCGCCGGCGGCTGCGGTTTCCACGATCTCGCGCGTCGTGCATTTGCGCCCGGTCGCGGCAAGATGGTCGCGTGCCAGGCTCGGACCGGACAGGAACGATTCGATGCAGCCGCTCCGTCCGCAATAGCATTGCGGACCGGGCCGCTCGTCGCGGCCATCGATGATGCGGGGTGCGGGCAGGGGATTGTGGCCCCATTCGCCGGCGATACTGTTGATGCCGACGATCGGCCGCCCTTCATAGACCAGCCCACCGCCCACGCCCGTTCCGATGATGACCCCGAAGACGCTTCGCGCCCCGGCTGCGGCACCGTCGCTGGCTTCGGACAGGACGAAACAGTCGGCGTCGTTGGCGATGCGGACCGGTCGGCCGATCGCAGCCGCAAGGTCCCTGTCCAGCGGATGTCCGATCAGCCAGACCGAATTCGCGTTCTTGACCAGACCGGTTGCCGGCGAAATGGTGCCCGGAATGCCGACCCCGACCGACGGGGCGAGCCCGAGTTCGGCGTCGGCCGAGCGGACCAACTCCGCGAGTGCGGTAACCGTCGCATTGTAGTCGCCCTGGGGGCTGGCGACGCGCCGGCGAAGCCGCAGCGAACCGTCGTCGGCAAGGGCGGCAATTTCGATTTTGGTGCCGCCGAGATCGATCCCGTATCGCATACGCCTTACAAACTCCAACTTAATATCAGCTTAACGCTGGGGCCGTTTCGTGTGGATTTACAGGCTAGTGCGAAGATGCAGGAACATGCTAAATCAACGTCATTGGCCCTTTACCACTCCTGCGGACGGGCCGAAAGCGAGCTGTGTGAGGCGATGGCAAAAACCGTCCTGATCGTGGAAGACAACGAGCTGAACATCAAGCTCTTCAACGATTTGCTTGAAGCCCATGGCTACGCCACGCTGCAGACCAAGGACGGCATCGAGGCCATGAAGATGGCCCGCCAGCACCGCCCGGACCTGATCCTGATGGACATCCAGCTTCCCGAGGTCTCGGGTCTGGAAGTCACGAAGTGGCTCAAGGAAGACCCGGACCTGCGCGGAATTCCGGTCGTCGCCGTCACGGCATTCGCCATGAAGGGCGACGAAGACAAGATCCGTCAGGGCGGCTGCGAGGCCTATATCGCAAAGCCGATTTCGGTCGCCAAGTTCCTGGAAACCATCCAGCGCTTCCTGAATTGAAGGGCGCTAGTCGAGGCGGTTTGTCATGACGGCGCGCGTTCTCGTTGTCGATGACGTGCTTCCGAACGTCAAGCTGCTCGAAGCGCGCCTCAGCTCGGAATACTTCCACGTCATGACCGCCTATGGCGGCCAGGAAGCGCTCGACAAGGCGTTCCTCAATCCGCCCGACATCGTCCTGCTCGACGTGATGATGCCGCAGATGGACGGCTTCGAGGCCTGCCGGCGCCTCAAGGCCGATCCGCGCACCTGCCACGTTCCCGTCATCATGGTGACGGCGCTGTCCGCGAGCGAGGACCGCGTGCGCGGCCTCGAGGCCGGCGCCGACGATTTCCTCACAAAGCCGGTGCGCGATGTCGCGCTCTATGCCCGCATCCGTTCGCTGGTCCGTCTCAAGATGCTGGCCGACGAATGGCGCCTGCGCAGCGCCACGTCCGGCCGGTTCGGCATGGCGGACGACAGTGCCACGATCCAGGGCGAGATTTCGACCAAGGGTGCTCGGCTGCTGGTGGTGGACGAACAGCCGGGCCTGACGCGCATGCTCACGCAGAACCTGAAGGGCGAGGATGCCGCCGTCGAGGTGACGGCCGACCCGGCCGACGCGCTCCAGCGGGCCAACCAGTCGGTCTACGACACGATCATCATCAACACGCTGATGCGCAAGGTCGACGCGCTGCGCCTTTGCGCCGAACTGCGCTCGGGCGAACACACGCGCCAGATGCCGCTGATGGCCGTGATCGAGGACGGGGACGACGCGCGGCTGGCGCGCGTCCTCGATATCGGCGTCAACGACTACCTGCTCACGCCGGTCGAATCCAACGAGCTGGTGGCGCGCGTGCGCACGCAGATCCGCCGGCGCCGCTACATGGAGGCCCTGCGCCACAACTACGAGCGCAACATGGCGCTGGCGCTGACGGACGCGCTGACCGGGCTGCACAACCGGCGCTACATGGAAGCGCATATGGGCAATCTTGCCCAGCGTGCGACGCATTCCGAGCGCACGATGGCGCTGCTGATGATCGATATCGACCACTTCAAGACGGTCAACGACAATTACGGTCACCCGGTCGGCGACCAGGTGCTGCGGGCCGTCGCCGAACGCCTGCAGCACAACGTGCGTCCGTTCGACACGGTCGCGCGCTGGGGCGGCGAAGAATTCATGGTGGTGATGCCCGAGGCCGACGACAAGGTCGGCCGGGTGGTTGCCGAACGCCTGCGCTCGAAGGTCGAGCAGGCGCCGATCGTCGTCAACCATCCCGTCGGCAGCATCGCGATCACGATCAGCGTCGGGATCGCCGCAAGCAAGCCCAAGGGCTTCGATCCGGCCGAGTTGATTCAGGCGGCGGACGCGGCACTTTATCGGGCCAAACAGGCGGGCCGGAACCGGTCCGAGTCTTCGGAAGAGGGCTGAAAACGAAAAACCGGGCTGCCGTCGCCGGCACCCGGTTGCTCCGTCACCGGCGGCCCCCCCGAGGGGCCGCGGCACCGTTTACTTGATCTTGCCTTCCTTGAAGACCACGTGCTTGCGCGCGACGGGGTCGTACTTCTTGAGCTCGAGCTTTTCCGTCGTCTTGCGCGGATTCTTCTTGGTCACATAGAAGAAGCCGGTGTCGGCGGTGCTGTTGAGCTTGATGAGCATCGGCTTGGACTTGGCCATGGATGGGCCCTCGAAACTGGAGAATTCGTTAATCGGGCCGGGACAATAGCGCCCGGACAGGGGTTGTCAAGCCGGCTACTTGAGCAAGGCCGCCTGCTGGACGGACTGGAGGGTCCGCGAGAACATCGCGGGATCGCGCAGCAGGGCCGTTGCGATGGCCACTTCGCCGTCCCGGCTGGCGCTGTCGGGGGGGCAGATCTCCCGCAAGCTCTTGAGACCGGCCATGTTCGCGTGGTCGGCGGCCCGCCAGCGGACCATCGTCGCGGCGTCCGTCAGCCGGCCGCTGCGCACGGCCGCCAGCGCGTCCGCCACGCTGTCGCTGCGCCCGGAGGTGCAATAGGCCGGAATGACCCCGAGGTCGGCCAGCGGATAGCCCGACGGGGCATGGAACCGGGCCCAGGTGATGACCAGTTCGCCGTCGTTGGGCATCTGGACCAGCGTCTGGACCGATCCCTTGCCGAACGACGTCGTTCCCACGACGATCGCGCGCCCGTTGTCCTGGAGAGCGGCGGCGACGATCTCGGATGCGGAGGCCGACTGGCCGTTGACCAGCACGACGAGCGGGACGTCCTCGCCGACATCGCCCGGCTGGGCGGTCATGCTCTGGTGGCTGGCACGATGGCGGCCGCGCGTCGACACGATGATGCCCTGGGAAAGGAACAGGTCCGACACGCCGACGGCCTGGTCGAGCAGTCCGCCCAAGTTGCCGCGCAGGTCGAGGATCATGCCGCGCATGGCGGGCTTGATCTCGACCTTGGCGCGGCGGATCGCGTCGGCAAGCGCTTCGGTGGTGCGCTGGTTGAAGCCCGAGACCTTGACGTAGGCGAGATCGCCGTCGCGCCGGTAGGTCACGGTCGGCGGAACGATGTGGCCGCGCAGCAGGCGCATCTCGGTGGCGCGCTCGGAAGGCGGCCGGCGCACCTCGAGACGCAGCTCGGTGCCGACGGGCCCTCGCAGGCGCGCGATCACGTCGCGTTCGGAAAGACCGAGAAGTGAGCGGCCGTCGACCGCCACCAGACGGTCGCCGACGCGCAGGCCCGCGCGCGCGGCCGGAGTCTCCGGCGAGACGATGTCGACTCGTGTTTCGCCGTTCTCGAATCCGACGGTCACCCCGATGCCGCCGAAGCCGTCGCGCACGGCACGGCTTTCTCGCGCGCGATCGGGATCGTCGTAGCGGGTGTAGGCGTCGAGCTTGGAAAGCGATCCGTCCATGAACGCGCGGAAGACGCGGTCGTTCGGCGTGTCGCGCAGCACGGTGGAGACGCTGCGCGCGGAATCGACCGCCTGTGCCGTCGCCGAAGCCCAGCGCTGGACGTCGTCGCGCCGGGGCAACTCGAAGCCGCCGGCAAGCGTTTCGCCGTCGTAGAGGTCGATGCGCGTGTCGGACTGCCGCACGGAAATGCGCGTATCGATCTTGCTGAGGTTCGCAAGGCCGGCGATCGCGAGCGTCGAGAGGTCGACGGGCTGGATATAGCGCGACGAAAGCTCGTCGTAGGCACGCTGGTAGAAATTGGCGGGCGTGGTCGCCGCCGACTGGCCGTACGAGGGCGCCGGCCGGGCGGCCTCGCGCGGTCCGGCACACGCGGTCGCGAAGACGACGAGCGTCGCGATCAGGGCGCCAAGGCGGGGTGCGCGTCGGGTGGTTGAACGGCGCATGGACATTCGCGCTCAGCTCCGCGTGTGGTTCGCCCACATCACGCCGAGAACCGCACCCTTGACCGGGCGCAGCAGGGCGAGCGTGAGGAATAGCGTGAGCGGCAACCAGAGGGCCGCCTGTCCCCACAACGGAAGCAGCACGTACTTGTCGAGCATCAGCATCGCGCCGACGATGATGTGTCCGACGATGAAGATCGTGAAATAGGGCGGTGCATCGTCGGCACGGTAGGTGTCGAGCGCGTGCCCGCAGGACGTGCAGGCCGGCCGGATCTTGAGATAGCCGTCGAAGACAGCACCCGTTCCGCAGTTCGGGCAGCGCCCGCCCGCACCCCGGCGCATCCCGACGGCCCAGGACCGTGGCGGCTCGGTGACAGCGTCATTGGGCGGTGAAAAAGGCATGAAATGAAGCTCCTGACCCCCATAATATAGAAAGGACTACATGAAGATATGCTTACCGGAATCCGGGCAACAGTCCGGACCGGCATTGCGGCATTCCTGCAACAGTCCCTTGGAGACCGTTCAGCGCTGGCGGCGGCCGCGCTTGAAGTTGCCGCGCGGTGCCCGACCGGGACCTGCATCCATCAGCTCGAATGCCAGACTGCCGGTCAGGCCGTCGATTTCCCGCAGGCGGACTTCCACAGCCTGTCCAAGGGTATAGACCTTGGCATTCCGGCTGCCGGTCAGCGTGTGGCGACGCTCGTCGAAATGGTAGAAATCGTTCGGCAGCGAGCGGACCGGCACCAGTCCGTCGGCGCCGATCTCGTTGAGCGTGATGAACAGGCCGAATTTCTGCACGCCCGATATGCGTGCCTGGAAGGTCGCCCCCTGCCGGTCTTCGAGATATGCGGCGATATAGCGCGCCATCGCGTCGCGCTCGGCCGCTACCGCGCGGCGCTCGGTCGCCGAAATATGGTCCCCGGCATCCGCGAAATCGGGGACGGGGCCGGGGTCGAGCAACCCGCCCTCGCCAAGCGCACCCGCCGACACCAGGGCCCGATGCACGAGAAGATCAGCGTAGCGGCGGATCGGCGACGTGAAGTGCGCGTAGCGCGCGAGCGACAGGCCGAAATGCCCCTGATTGACCGGCGAATAGACCGCCAGCGACTGGCTGCGCAACACCATCTGGTTGACCAGATGGTGATGGGGCTGGCCCTTCGCCCAGTCGAGGACGCGTCCGAAATCGTGCGGACGCATCGCGGCCCCGCGTGCCAGACGCAAGCCGAGCCCTTCGAGCGTCTCGCGTAGCGCTTCCACCCTGTCGACGGCTGGCGGCTCGTGCACGCGGTACATGCAAGGCAGGCGCTTGCGCTCCAGCGTTTCCGCGGCACAGACATTCGCGAGGATCATGAACTCCTCGATCAGCCTGTGGCTGTCGAGGCGCGTGCGGGGTGCGATCTTCGCGACCTTGCCGTCGGCGCCCAGCTCGACCTTGCGTTCCTCGACGTCGATGTCGAGCGCACCGCGCGCGACGCGGGCCGCGAGCAACGACTTGTAGGCGCCGTAGAGCGGCCCCACGACCTTGTCGGCGATCCAGCCCGGCGCCTTCTCGTGCCCGTCGGCGATCGCCTGTATGCGTTCATACGTGAAGCGCTGCGCCGAGCGGATCATCGCGCGCACGAAGCGATGGCTGCGCTTGGTTCCGCTCCTGTCGATGACGATGTGCACGGCCAGCGTCGGCCGGTCCTCGTCCGGTCGCAGCGAACACAGGTCGTTCGACAGGCGCTCGGGCAGCATCGGCACGACGCGGTCCGGGAAATAGCAGGAATTGCCGCGCTGGTAGGCCGACCGGTCGAGCGCATCGCCCGGGCGCACATACCACGAGACGTCGGCGATGGCGACGATCAGCCGCCAGCCACCGATATTGTCGGGGGCGTCGTCGGCCACAGCCATCACGGCGTCGTCAAAATCGCGCGCGTCGGCACCGTCGATCGTCACGATCGGCAACTCGCGCAGATCCTCGCGTGCGCCGACCGGGGCAGGCTTCGCGCGCTCGGCCTGCGCAAGTGCTTCGGCAGGAAACACGGTCGGGATGTCCTGCGCGTGGATGGCGATCAGGCTTGCCGACCGCGGATCGCCGAGCCGGCCGATGCGCTCGACCACGCGCGCGCGCGGCAGGCCGATGCGTCGCTGCGGCAGCAGTTCGGCCAGCACGAGTTCACCCGGCTGGGCTTCGCCGATCGCGTCCGCCTCGATCGTATAGTCGGTCTTCACCCGCCGGTCGGTGGGCCGGAGGCGCCAGGCACTGCCCGCCTTCTCGATCTGTCCGACGACGCGCTCGGGCACGAGGTCGGCAAGCCGGACGAGCGTGGCGATCCATTCGCCGTCGACGAACTCGAACCGGCCGATCCCGTGCGCGCCGACCGGCGGGGCGGGGTGACCGTCGGCGACCCGGAGGCGTGCAAGCGGCGAGGGGCCCGTCCATTCCAGCGCCTTGGCCAGCAGCGTCCCGTCCTCGACATCCGTTCCGACGATCTCGAGCGGGATTGCCTCCTTCGACGCCCTGGCGCCGGCACGCACGATCCGGCCTTCGCCGACGAAAGCGATCTGCCCGTCGCGGGCCATGTCGCGCAGCAGGTGATTGAGCGCGCGCCGGGCCTCGCCCTTCAGGTCCAGCTGCTTGATGAGCCGCCGCTTGTCGATCGGTACCGGGATGCGGGCAAGCGTATCCAGGACCAGCTGGGCGGTCAGGCGGGCGGCGGGGCGACTCGTTCGGGGCACGCCCCCAAAGTGGACCCTGTCCGGCCCCCGGCGCAACGCAGTTGCACAACGAGACCGGCCGTGATTATTTTTTGGGGCGAAACGGAGTCCGGATGAATTTTCTGATCGTTGACGACGATGCCGACATGCGGCTGACCTTGCGCGACATGCTTGAGTCGCTCGGCGCGCCCCGCGTCTGGGCGGTCGGCGACGGGAACAAGGCACTCGAGCGCATGCGTGCACTCGAATTCGGGCGCAACGACGTCGTGCTGGCCGACTGGAACATGCGCCCGATGAACGGGCTGGAACTGCTCGATGTCGTGCGCACCGACCGTAAACTTTGCCAAGTCTACTTCGTGATGATCACTGGCGATTCCGACCAGGAAAAAGTCGTGACCGCACGTGAGCGCGGGGTCAACGACTACCTCGTCAAGCCGTTCGAAATGCTGGCATTACGGCGAAAACTCGGTACGTTCCTTCCCGCACCGCGCGGTGCCCGGGGCTGACCCCGGGCGGACGCCGGCAACGGGGAATTTTCGATGGAGATGCTCGGCTGGGCCGTCGGCGCGCTGGGGTTGGCGGTCGGCATCGTCGGCTGGCGCCTTGCCCTGCAAGCACGGCGCAACGAGGCGCGCCTCGTCCAGGCCTTGGATGCGCTCGACGAAGGCTTCGCGCTGTGGAGTGCGGACGACAGGCTTCTCCACGCCAACCGCCGCTATCGCGAGATCTATGCCGAATCCGCTTCCGAACTTACGCTCGGGATCGGCTACGAGACGCATCTGCGAATCCGGCTGTCCGCCCCCAGTGCCGGCGTGCCACCCGAGGCGCGCGAGGCCTACGTGCGCAAGCGTCTCGAAGACCGCCGCCTCCAGCGCCCGCCATCCGACGTCCCCCAGGCGGAAGGACGCTGGGTGCGCACGATCGACCGGCGTACGGCCGATGGCTCGACGGTCTCGGTGCGCGTCGACGTCTCCGACATCAAGGCCAGGGAGATCGAATCCCGCCAGCAGACCCTGCTGCTTCGTTCGACCTTCGACAACATCACCGATGGCCTGATCGTCGTCGACGGCGAGGAGCGGCTGGCGCTGTGGAACGCCAACGCGATCGACATCCTCGGCCTGCCGCGGAACCTTGCACAGGTCGGCCGTCCGTATCGCGACATCCTGGCGTTCCTCGCCACGCGCGGCGATTTCGGCCCGCCACCGCCAGGCGTCGCAGGCGATCCGGTTTCGGCGATCCTCGACAACAACGTGGCGCGCCTGCCGGACTCGTTCACGCGCACGCTGGCGACGGAGCGGGTGGTCGAGTTCAACAAGGTCAAGATGGCCGGCGGCGGCTTTCTGTCCACGCTCGGCGACATCACGCGGCGCATCGCGTCCACCCAGGCCGCCGCGACCGCGCACCGCCGGCTCGTCGACGCGATCGAGAGCTTCCCCGAAGGCTTCGCGCTGTTCGACGCCGACGACCGCCTCGTCACGTGCAACGCGCGCTATCGAGAGATGTACCGCGCGATAGCGCCGCTGCTCGTCGCCGGAGCGCGCTTCGAGGACCAGGTCCGCGCACTGGCGAGCACCAACGACAGCCTCGTCGATCCGGTCGCGGTCGAGGCCCACGTCGCCGACCGTCTGCGCCGGCACCGCGACCCGCGCGAACCTTACGACGTGCGCCGCGCCAACGGACGCTGGATCCGGGCCATCGACCGGCGGACGGCCGACGGCGGCACGGTCGCCATCCGCATCGACATCAGCGACCTGCGCCGGCGCGAGACCGTGCTGACGATCGTTGTCGAGACGGCCCAGCGCCTGCTGGTCGAGACGCGCTGGCGAAGCCCGGTCGAGGAGATGCTCACGCGGCTTGGCAACGCGCTGGGCGTCAGCCGGACGATGCTGGGCAAGAACAAGACGCGGGCGAACGGCAAGATCACCCAGAAGGACGTGTTCGAGTGGGACGCGCCGGGTATCGCGCGCATCGTCGGCAATCCGGACTTCGAAGGCTTTCCGATCAAGGACACGGCTTTCCAGGACTGGCGCCAGGCCCGGTCGCGCGGCGAGACCGTCTACGGCATCGTCAGCGAACTCGACCCGGGCAAGCGCGAATGGCTCGGCCGGCAGGAAGTACAGTCGCTGATCCGCGTGCCGGTCATGGTCGGGGGCGCCTGGTGGGGCAGCGTGGGCTTCGACCATTGCCGGACGGAGCACCGGTGGGAACCGCTCGAGATCGAGGCGATCCAGGCGGCGGCCACGCTGATCGGGATGGCGATCCAGCGCGAGATCGCGGCCGAACAGGTCGAGCGCCAGCGCGACGCGCTTTTCCGCAGCGAGAAGATGGCGGCGATGGGCTCGCTGCTGGCCGGCGTGGCGCACGAACTCAACAATCCGCTCGCGATCGTCGTGGGGCAGGCTTCGCTGCTCTGCGAGACCGCAGACGACGAGCGCACGCGGACGCGCGCCGACCGCATCGCCAAGGCCGCCGACAGATGTGCCCGCATCGTCAAGACGTTCCTGGCCATGGCCCGCCAGCGACCGGCCGAGCGGGCGCCGGTCGACCTGCGCGCGGTCGCGCGCAGCACGCTCGACCTGCTGTCCTATGCGCTGAAGGCCGACGGAGTCGATGTCGAACTCGACCTGCCCGCCGACCTGCCGGACGTGTGGGGTGACGGCGACCAGTTGGCGCAGGTCGTCAGCAATCTCGTGGTCAATGCCCAGCATGCCGTGCGCGAACGGCCGGCGGACCGCAGGCTGCGCATCGGCGCCGTGCTCGACACCGAGGATTCCGGATACGTGACGCTCGAGATCTCCGACAACGGCGGCGGCGTTCCCGAGGCGCTGCGGGCCCGGATCTTCGAGCCGTTCTTCACGACCAAGCCGGCCGGTTCGGGGACCGGCGTGGGCCTGTCGGTGTGCCGCGGGATCGTCGAGGCGCATGACGGCACGATCGAGGTCGACGACGCGCCGGACGGCGGAGCCCGGTTCACGGTGCGTCTTCCTTTCGCACGCCGTGCCGCCGACGACACGATTGCCCCGGAAACGGCCCGTCAGCTCCCGCCCGACACGCATGTCCTGCTGGTCGACGACGAGCCGGACATCCTGCGCACGCTGGCCGAGATCTTCGCCGATTGCGGTGCACGGACCCAGCTGGCGGCCAATGGCGACGACGCACTTGTGCTGCTTGCCGCGACGGATTTCGATCTCGTGTTCTGCGACATGCGCATGCCCGGCCTCGACGGCCCGGGTCTCCATCGCAAGGTCTCGGCAAACTATCCGGAACTGGCGCGCCGGTTCGTGTTCGTGACCGGGGACGTGCTCTCCGTCGAAGTCGCGGGCTACCTCAACGAGACGACCGCCCCGCATATCGAGAAGCCGTTCCGGCGCGACGAGATACTGCGCACGGCGCTGGCGGTTCTCGAACGGAGCTAGTCGGCCGCGGGTTCGGGCGCCTTCTTGCGCACGCGCTTGGCAGCCGGCGACTTGGCCGCCGGCTTTTCCGCCTTCGCGGCAGCAGCGGGCTTCTCGGCCTTTGCGGCGGCCTTGGGTGCCGCAGCTTTCTTGGCAGCCGGCGCCTTCTTCGCGCCCTTCTTGCGCACGGGCGCGTCGCCTGCGCGTGCCCTGCGGTCCGCGATCAGGCGGACGGCATCGTCAAGGCTCACTTCCTCGGGCGTCAGGTCCTTGGGCAGGTTGGCGTAGGTGCTGCCGTGCTTGACGTAGGGGCCGTAGCGGCCCGCGGCGGCCGTGATCGGCGCACCGTCTTCAGGATGGTTGCCCACGACGCGGCCCACCGGGGCCGCGGCACGCCCGAAGCGCCGGCCGGTCGAAGGCTGGGCGAGGATGTCGACGGCGCGGTTCAAGCCGATCTCGAGCGCGTCCTGGGTCGTGCCGATCGATTTGTACTTGTCGCCATGCTTGATGTACGGGCCGAAACGGCCGAGCCCGGCGAGGATCGGCAGGCCATCCTCGGGATGGTTACCGATCGGGCGGGGCAGGGACAGCAGCTTCAGCGCCATCTCGAGGTCCACGTCCTCCGGCTTCATGTCCTTGGGGATCGACTGGCGCTTGGGTTTGACCTTGTCGCCGCCGGTGCCGAGCTGCACGTAAGGCCCGAACGGGCCGTTGCGAAGCTGGACTTCCTCGTTGCTTGCCGGATCGACGCCGAGCACCTTGTTGGCGACACCGCCGCCGCTCTCGCCGTCGCCGTTGTCGACGGTGAGGGGGCGCGTGAAGCTGCAGGTCGGATAGTTCGAGCAGCCGATGAAGGCACCGCGCTTGCCGAGACGCAGTCCCAGACGCCCGCCCGAACATGCGGGGCACACGCGCGCATCGGTGCCGCCGGGATTCTCGGGGAAGAAGTGGGGGCCAAGCGCTTCGTCGAGCCGGTCGATGACGTCGCGGATCTTCAGTTCCTTGGTGTCGTCGACCGATTTCGAGAAATCGACCCAGAATTCGGCGAGCACCTTGCGCCAGTCGGCACGGCCGCCCGAAATCTCGTCGAGCTGGTCTTCGAGCTTGGCCGTAAAATCGTATTCGACGTAGCGGCGGAAATAGTTCTCGAGGAACGACGTGACGACGCGGCCGCGGTCTTCCGGCGTGAACCGCTTCTTGTCGAGCTTGACGTAGCCGCGCTCCTGCAGCGTCTCGAGGATCGAGGCGTAGGTCGAAGGGCGGCCGATGCCGAGCTCTTCGAGCCGCTTGACGAGGCTCGCTTCGGAAAAGCGCGGCGGCGGCTGGGTGAAATGCTGCTCGGGCTTGACGGGCCCTCGCGGCGTGGCGTCGCCCTCGGCGAGCGGCGGCAGCAGGCGGTTCTCGTCGTCGTCGGCTTCCGACGGATCGTCGCGGTCTTCGCGATAGAGTGCAAGGAAGCCTTCGAACACGAGCGTGGAGCCGGTCGCGCGCAGCGTCGTGCGCTCGTCGGGCGAGGCGAGATCGACCGCAACCTGGTCGAGCTGCGCGCTTTCCATCTCGGATGCGACCGTGCGCTTCCAGATCAGGTCGTAGAGCTTCAGGAGATCGTCGGCGAGATAGCGCTCGACATCCTTGGGGCGGCGCAGCAGGTCAGTGGGGCGGATCGCCTCGTGGGCTTCCTGCGCGTTCTTGGCCTGGGTCTTCCAGATGCGCGGCTGGTCGGGCAGAAACTTCTTGCCGTACTGCTCGGCGATCAGGGCACGCGCCGCGCGCACCGCTTCGCCCGACAGCGTCACGCTGTCCGTACGCATATAGGTGATGAGACCCACGGTCTCGCCGCCGATGTCGAAGCCTTCGTAGAGCTGCTGGGCCATGCGCATCGTGCGCGAGGCGCCGAAGCCGAGCTTGCGCGAGGCTTCCTGCTGCAGCGTCGAGGTCGTGAAGGGCGCCATCGGGTTGCGGCGCACGCGCTTGCGCTCGACGGTCGCGACCTTATAGGGGTCGCCGGCCTCGATCTTGGCGACGGCCGCCTGGGCGGCCGCCTCGTTGGCGAGATCGAACTTGTCGAGGCGTGCACCATCCAGATGCGTCAGGCGCGCTTCGAACTTCTCGCCGCCCTTGGCCGTGAACTGGGCGCCGATCGTCCAGTATTCGCGCGCCCGGAAGCGCTCGATCTCGTTCTCGCGCTCGCAGATGAGGCGCAAGGCCACCGACTGGACGCGTCCGGCCGAACGGCTGCCCGGCAGCTTGCGCCACAGCACGGGCGAAAGGTTGAAGCCGACGAGGTAGTCGAGGGCGCGGCGCGCCAGATAGGCGTCGACCAGATCGCGGTCGAGGTCGCGCGGGTGGCGCATCGCCTCGATGATCGCGCTCTTCGTGATCTCGTTGAAGACCACGCGCTTGACGTCGATGTCCTTGAGCTTCTTGGCTTCCTCGAGCACCTCTTTGAGGTGCCAGGAGATCGCCTCGCCCTCGCGGTCGGGGTCGGTTGCCAGGATCAGCGTCGTCACACCCTTGAGTGCCTTGGTGATCTCGCTGACCGGCTTCTTGGCCCGCTCGCCGATCTGCCAGTGCATCTCGAACTCGCGGTCGGGCTCTACGGCCCCGTCCTTCTCCAGAAGGTCGCGGACATGCCCGTAGGAGGCGAGTACGCGGTACTCGTCGCCGAGATATTTGTTGATCGTTTTCGCCTTCGAAGGCGATTCGACGATGACGAGTTTCATCTAACTTTCCGCGTAAACCCCTGTAAGGGGCCGGTTCCTGCGCCGTCAGAGACGTCGCGAGACCCGGTTTCCCGGATGCCTGTCGATTGCACCGGCCAGCTCCAGTTCGAGCAGGGCGGCCAGGACGACGGGGGCGGACAATTGGCACTCGCGCACGATTTCGTCAACTGAGGTGGGGGCAGGGGCAAGCATGCCGAGGATCGATTCCCGGGCCTTGTCGAGGATAATTTCATCAATATCTGAGGATATTGGAGAAGTATCCTCACTTTGTTTCTCAGGTTCTGAAAGAGGCCGGCGGAGGATCGCGTCGAGGACGTCCCGGGCGGTCTCGACCAGGGTCGCCCCCTGCCGCAGCAGGTCGTTCGACCCGCCGGCACGGGGGTCGAGGGGGGATCCGGGGACCGACAGGACCTCGCGCCCCTGCTCGCCGGCAAGCCGTGCGGTGATCAGCGATCCCGACCGCAGGGCCGCCTCGACGACCAGCGTGCCGAGCGACAGGCCGGACACGATCCTGTTGCGCCGCGGGAAGTGCCGGGCCTGGGGTGTTTCGCCCAGCCGGACTTCGGAGACGGCTGCCCCGGTCTCGACGATCCTGGCGAACAGGGCGGCATTCTCGGCCGGGTAGACGACATCGATCCCGCCGGCCATCACGGCGACCGTGCCTGTCGCGAGCGAGCCCTGGTGGGCGGCCGTGTCGATGCCGCGTGCCAGCCCCGACACGACCGTGAGGCCCGCCTGGCCAAGCTCTTCGGCCAGCATGCGCGCGAATTTCTGCGCGTTGAGCGAGGCGTTGCGGGCCCCCACCATGGCAAGGCACGGCCGCTTCCAGATATGAGCAAAGCCCCGGACTGCAAGCAGCGGCGGCGCATCCTCGATCTCGGCAAGCAACGGCGGATAGTCCGGTTCGCCGCGCGCGACGAAGCGGCCGCCCAGTTTGGCAAGATCGGCGATCTCGCGTTCGGCTTCCATGATCGAGGCGATGCGGATCGATTTCTTGCCGGCCCGGCGGGCAAGTTCGGGAATGGCAGCGAGGGCGGCAGCAGCGCTTTCATAGCGGCGCAGCAACTGGATGAAAGCGACGGGGCCGACATTCTCGCTGCGGATTAGCCGCAACCGGTCGCGCCGTTCGACTTCGCTGAGATTTCGCTCCGACATGCGGACGCGATTAACGCGCAGCACCGGAAGCGAGTCAACCTGCGGTTAGCGTTATTTTTTCTGGCCTATTTTCGGTTCTTCGCCGGCGAGCAGGCGACGGATGTTTGTATGATGCTTGATCCAGACAAGCACGGCGATGGCCGTGCCGAAGAACACGAGTTGCAGGTCGCCGCCCATTTCCTCTCCCGGCGCCCAGAGCCGCGGCAGATACCAAGCGTAGACGGGTGTCAGGGCAACGGCGAGCAGCGACG
This sequence comes from Tagaea sp., assembly GCA_965279525.1. GTDB lineage: Bacteria > Pseudomonadota > Alphaproteobacteria > CACIAM-22H2 > CACIAM-22H2 > Tagaea. Next base: position 500,411 of record CBDIIB010000004.1, read on the forward strand.
CGAGCGACGACATCCGGAAGACGGCCGCGACGACGGCCCAGGTGGCGCACGCCGCAAGCCCGACCGCCCAGTCGACCGCGATCAGCGTGCCGAGCGTGGTCGCGACACCCTTGCCGCCCTTGAAGCCGAGCCACACCGGGAATAGATGGCCGAGCAGCGCGCCAAAGCCAGCATAGAGTGCTGCATCCGGTCCCCACACGGCACGAACGGCGAGTACGGCGAACGCACCCTTTCCGGCATCCAGCAGGAGGGTGGCGAGTGCGAGCCCCTTGCGGCCCGTGCGCAGCACGTTGGTCGCCCCGATATTGCCCGAACCGATCTTGCGGATGTCGCCGAGCCCGGCGAGCCGCGTGAGAACCAGGCCGAACGGGATCGATCCGATCGCGTAGCCGATGGCGGTCGCCAGCGCCAGGAACGGCACGGCCGGCGACACCGCCGTCGGATCGAACATCGCCATCTAGCCGGCCGCGAAGATCGGGATGCCGGCAGCGACCGTGCGCAGCACGCGGCCCTGCACGAGGCGGTCGTCGAAGGCCGAGTTCTTGGATTTGGAACGCAGCTTCTTCGCGTCGACCTTCCACGGCGCTTCGGCGTCGAACAGCACGAAGTCGGCGGGCATGCCCTTGGCAAGCCGGCCTTCCTTGAGCCCGAGCAAGGCCGCCGGCCGGCTGGTGACGAGGGCGAGCGCCGCGGCGAGCGAAAGCTGGCGGTTGTGGACGAGATCCAGCGTGACCGGCAGCAGTGTCTCCAGCCCGACCGTGCCGGCAGCGGCCTGGCCGAGCGGCAGGCGCTTTGAATCCTGGTCGTGCGGCGAATGGTCCGACGCGATCGCGTCGATCGTGCCGTCGGCCAGCGCTTCGATCACCGCACGCCGGTCGGCTTCGCCGCGCAGGGGCGGCGAGACCTTGGCGAAGGTGCGGTAGTCGGCCAGCGCCAGTTCGTTGAGCGCGAAATAGTGCGGGGCGGTGTCGCAGGTGACGGCGAGCCCGCGCGCCTTCGCCGCCCGGATCGCGGCAAGTCCCTCGGCCGTCGACACGTGCGCGAAGTGCAGGCGCCCGCCGGTAAGCTCGGCAAGCCGGAGATCGCGTTCGATCTGCATGACTTCGGCCGCAGCCGGGATGCCGGGGATGCCCATGCGCGTGGCAAGTTCGCCCTCGGTCATGGCGCCGCGCGCGAGCTGCGGCTCCTCCGGGTGCTGGATGATCGGCAGGCCGAAGCTGCGCGCATATGTCAGGGCGCGACGCATCAGCTGCGCGTCGGTGATCGTGTGCGTGGCGTCGGTGAAGCCGAGTGCGCCCGACGCGGCGAGAAGGCCGAACTCGGTCATCTCCTTGCCGTTGAGGCCGCGCGTGACGGCCGCATAGGTATGCACGCGCACCAGACTGGTTTCGCGCGCGAGGCGCGCGACCGATTCCACCAGGGCCGCGTCGTCGATGACGGGACGCGTGTTGGGCAGCGCCACCATGGTCGTGACACCGCCGGCGGCAGCCGCTTCGCTGGCGGTCGAGATTGTTTCCTTGTGCTCTTCGCCCGGCTCGCGCAGCTGCACGCGCATGTCGACGAGACCGGGGGAAAGGCACTTGCCGTGGCAGTCGATCGTCTCCATGCCGTGCGGGCCGGCGGCAGCGAGCGCGCTGGCCTTGGCAAGCTGCGGGCCGATGTCCGCCACAGCACCGTCGCGCACGACGAGGCCGCCGAGCGATTCGCTCCCGCCCGCCGGATCGATCAGGCGCGCGTTCACATACGCGACCGGCGGGCCGCCGCGACCGCCCGCGGTCTTGGCGGGGACGACACCGTGCGGGAACCTCATGCCGGGCTCCCGGAGTTGGAGATGAGGTTGCGTGTGAGGAGGTCGAGGCAGGCCATGCGCACGGCCACGCCCATTTCCACCTGCTCGCGGATCAGCGAGCGGTCGACGTCGTCGGCGACCTCGCTGTCGATTTCCACACCGCGGTTCATGGGCCCCGGATGCATGATGAGGGCGTCGGGGCTGGCAACCTCGAGCTTGTCGTAGTCAAGGCCGTAGAGGCGGAAATACTCGCGCACCGAGGGCACGAAATTGCCCTGCATGCGTTCGGTCTGCAGGCGCAGCATCATGACGATGTCCACGCCCTCCAGCCCCTTGCGCATGTCGTGGAACACTTCCACGCCCATCCGGTCGATCGCGGTCGGCATCAGCGTGGGCGGACCCACGACGCGCACGCGTGCACCCATCGTGGTCAGCAGATGGATGTTCGAGCGCGCCACGCGGCTGTGCAGGATGTCGCCGCAGATCGCCACGAGCAGGCCCTGCAGGCGCTTCTTGTGGCGGCGGATGGCGAGCGCGTCGAGCAGCGCCTGGGTCGGGTGCTCGTGCGTGCCGTCGCCCGCGTTGATGACCGCGCAGTCGACCTTTTCCGAGAGCAGCTTGACGGCCCCTGAGTCCGGGTGGCGGACGATCAGCACGTCGGGCAGCATCGCGTTCATCGTCACGGCCGTGTCCATCAGCGTCTCGCCCTTCTTGATGGACGAGACTTCGGCCGACATGTTGACGACGTCGCCGCCCAGCCGCTTGCCGGCCAGCTCGAACGAGGTGCGCGTGCGCGTCGAGTTCTCGAAGAACAGGTTGATGATCGTGCGTCCGCGCAGCAGCGTGCTTTTGGCACCGCGCGCCCGGTTCTGCTCGACATAGGATTCGGAGAGATCGAGGAGAAGCGTGATCTCCTCGGCGGAAAGCCCTTCGATGCCCAGAAGATGGCGCGGTCGAAGTCGGCCGGTCGGAAGCGGGATGGAAGACATTAAAGCGGCGTTATATCGACGCTTGGCAGGGCAGGCAAGACGCGCCGCAAAAAGCCCCGTTTTCCGGGCTCGAAACGCTTTGTTAACCTTCCTCGACGTAGCTTGCATCGTCCCTGTAAGGTGCGACTCCGATGACCGTCACGTCCGGCAGCAACATCCACGTCCCCGATCCCGCACAGGTGAAGTGCGCGGAGATTCTCGACAAGCTGCTGGCGCTTTCGGCCGGCGGGTCGTCGGGCGAGCTGCCGCTGGCGGCCGCCTCGCAGCTTGCATCCGACCTCGCCAACGATCTTGCCGTATTCGACGCGCGCATCCGCGAACTGGACGCCGCCCGCTAGCGGCCGCGCGGACCGACGACGAGCTCGGTCGCGTACAGGTCCTTCCTGAAATCCGTCACCAGCGCGCCGATTTCGATCTGCCACGCGCCCGCGATCGCAAGGCTCGCCTCGTCGACGCGATAATGGCCGGGTCCCATGCGCCGTGCCTTGCGCCGCAGCCCGGCGATCGCGTTGGCCCGCGACGAAAGCTCCACCTCGACCTCCAGCGGATCGAATGCCGCACCGGCCGCATCGGCGAAGTGCGCATCGAGGACCGTACCGTCGATCTCGACGAACAGCACGCGCCCGTCGCGCGACAGGGCGATCGACGGACCTGTCCGCGCCGCGACGGCGTGGCCCGCATGCGCGTCGGGCACATGCGGCGGCGTGTGCGAAAGGATCGCCGTCGTCGCGAGAACGACCAGCACTATCGCCAGCTCGAACGCGACATTGCGCGCGAACCGCCGGCGCCCCGCCTGCAGGGCATGCAAGCGGTTATCCGCCGCAAGGCCAAGCATCAGTGCGAACGACACGCCCTTGATCGCGACCAGCAGGCCGTATTCGCTTGTCCATAACGCCTCTGCCGAGGGGACGCGCGTTGCCGCCAGGGCCAGCCCCGCGACGGAGAGACCCGCAACGCAGGCAATGCCGACACGCGAGAAACGGTCGGCAACCTTCGCAAGCGCTTCGTCCCGCCACCGCACGCATCCCCACAGCAGCGGAACGAACGCGCCGATCCAGACCAGCGCGCAAGCACTGTGGATCGCCTGCGCTGCCGGAACGAGCCAGCGCGGGCTGCCGGTCGCCGCATGGCCGGTCAAGGCCGTGCCGATCGCGATGGCGACAAGGCAAGCCATCGTCGCGGTCCGCCGGCCCGACAGGACAAGCCCGATGCCGGCCAGGATCGACAACGCCGATATCCCGGCGGATGTCGCGGCGCCGATCCGCCAGACAGCGGGATCGAGCAGGCCGGGTGCGAGTGCTACCCGAGCACCGGCAAGCCCGACACCCGCGACGGTCGCCACCCCGGCCAGCACGGCCGCGACGGCGAACGCGCGGCGCAAGTCGCCTCCGAGCGGTGGCGCGATCCAGCCGAGAAAGAACAACCCGCCGCAGCCGACGGCCAGCAGCAGGTCGCGCACGAACCGGTTCGCTTTCGCGATCCTCGACCAGAATGCGTCGAGCGCCGGATCGCCTTCGTCGGGCGGCACTTCCCCGATGCCCATGCCGACGGCGAAGACGATGCTGCCGGCGACCGGATGCGTGTCGGCGGATACCACGCGGTACGACACGACATAGCGCCCGTCAGCCAGCGGGGCCGGCAGATCGAACGCCACGCCGGTGTCGCCCGTCGCGTGGGCGCCTTCGGGTCCGTGCAGCGTCGTGCCCGTCGCATCGATGACGCGCAGCGCGACCGGCACGACCGGTTCGTTGAAGCGCAGTTCGATGCGCGCAGGCGGCGACGACAGCACCGCACCGTCCGGCGGCACACTCGACAGCAGCATCGAGTGTGCCGCCGCCTCGCCCGGCAGCAGCAGGAGCAGGAAGAGGAGGACGATGCGGCGCATTGCCGTTCCCGTCAGGGCCGCGGCGTCAGGCGCAGCGTCGGGGCAGGGAACTTGAGGCTCCCGGCACCCTGGCCGGCCGTCGGGATCTCGATCCAGCGTTCCACGCCCTTTTCGCATTCCTGCACGGTCGCGACATGGATCGTTTCGCCCGGCTTGTTGGGCAGCTGCCCGCGGAACACGAACTCGTCGTAGTGCTCGTCGAGCAGCCTGCCGCCGCTCCACACGATCTCGCGCACGCCTTCGGTGATGCGCGCACCATGGTCGCCCGCGACGGGCGTGGGCAGCGGCCCCCGGACGGTCGAAAGCTCCCAGCCCGGCTTGGGCTGCGGCTTCACGTTGACCATGCCGTCGGGAACCTGGACGCGCAGGCGGATCATCGGCGAGCCTTCGCAGCCGTGGGGTACCCGAAGGACGGCTTTATAGGTGCTGCCGGCGACAGCCTGCGGCTGTTCGAGCGTGACGTGGGCATGGGCGGCGGTCGCGATGACGCCAAGGGCTGCGGCCGCGACGGCGACCGCACGGATCGTGAAAGACATGTCTCTACTCCGGTTGCTTGAAATCGAAAGACGGATTCGGATTTCAGGCAGACAGCGGAGGGCCTCGTGGCTGGATCGGGCGGGCGAAGCCGATCGGCTCGACCGTGACGGCCGCGTTGAAATACCGGACAGGCCGGGCATCCCAGGTGACCGGCACGCAAAATTCGGCGACCGTCCGGGGAACCGGGCCCAGCGGCGGCAACTGGCACAGCGGGCACACGTCCCGGGCGTGCGTCGCAGCGGGAACGGCCGGTTCGTGATCGGTCGTGCCGCACCACGCGGACTCAAGCGCCGGCCCGCCGACGACGCCTGCAAAAGCCGGCGCGACATGCAGGACCGTCAGCCCGACCTGCAGCACGACCGCCAGCAGCCCGAGATGCAGGCCGATCTCGCGCAGCAGCGGCAGACGGAAAAACGCGAGGAGGGAGCGGGCGGGGGACATCGGTCGGGTTATCACACGATGCCGCGCGCACGTAAATCGGCAACAGCGGCCGTGTCGAGGCCGAGCACCTCGCCCAGCACTTCATCCGTATGCTGACCGCAGGTCGGCGGCGCCCGGCGATAGGCGGGCGGCGTCTTCGACATCTTGATCGGGCTGGCGATCAGCGGCACGTCCACGCCGCTGGCATGCGCCATCTCGATGCGCATGCCGCGCGCCTTGACCTGCGGGTCCTCGAACACCTGCGCGATGTCGTTGACCGGCGAGCAGGGCACGCCGGCACCGGCAAGACCTTCCACCCAGTGGCGCTGCGACTTGGCGCCCGTGACCTCGTTCATGATCCGGGTCAGCTCGACGCGGTTGGCGACGCGCGCGGGGTTGGTCGCGAAGCGCGGATCGGCGGAAAGCTCGGGCCTTCCGGCAAACGCGCAGAACTTCGAGAACTGTCCGTCGTTGCCGATGGCAAGGATGACGAACCCGTCGGCACAGGCGAACACGTCGTAAGGCACGATGTTTGGATGCGCGTTGCCTTGCCGCACTGGCGTCTTGCCCGAGACGAGATGGTTGAGCCCCTCGTTGGCCAGCCACGACACCTGCGTATCGAGGAGCGCCATGTCGATATGCTGCCCTTCGCCCGTGGCATCGCGGTGGCGCAGCGAGGCGAGGATCGACACGGCCGCGTACATGCCCGTCATGATGTCGGCGATGCCGACGCCGACCTTGTAGGGGCGGCTCTCGGGCGCGCCCTGTGCCGGGCCTGTTACCGACATGATGCCGCCAAGCCCCTGTGCCAGCATGTCGTAGCCCGCGCGCGGCGCGTAGGGTCCGGTCTGGCCGAAGCCGGTGATGGAGCAGTAGACGAGCTTCGGGAACTTCTTCGAAAGCGTGGCGTAGTCGAGACCGAACTTCGCGAGATCGCCGACCTTGAAGTTCTCCGCCAGCACGTCGCACTTCGCGATGAGCCGGAGGGCCAGTTCCTGGCCCTCCTTCTTCGACAGGTCGAGCGAGATCGAGCGCTTGTTGCGGTTGGCCGACAGGTAATAGGCGCTCTCGTTCGTCGCGTTGCCGGCGGCATCGGTCACGTAAGGAGGGCCCCACTTGCGCGTATCGTCGCCGGCACCCGCCCGCTCGATCTTGATCACGTCGGCGCCGAGATCGCCCAGCAGCTGCGTGCAGGTCGGTCCGGCGAGGATGCGGGTAAGGTCGAAAACTCGGATTCCGTCGAGCGGCAAGGCGGGCATTCGGGACCATCGTGTCTGGGGGTGGGGCGCAAATCTGCCGACTTGAAGGCGTATTCGCAACAACCGTCTCGCGACAATGTTTCGATTGTCGGCGCACGGGCCGACCGCGAAAGTGGCCGGCATGGACCTTCCGGCCGATCCGCTGTTCTACGTCGTGGGCTACGCGACGGTCTTCGTCATCTCGTTCCTGAAGGGCGGATTCGGCGGCGGGTTCGCCACGCTCGGCATCCCGTTCCTTGCATTCGTCATGGATCCGCTCGAAGCGGCTATCGTCATGGCGCCGATCGTGGCGCTGCAGGATGTGTTCGCGATCCGGGCCTACCCGCCGCGTACGTGGAGCATGCCGAACCTGAAGCTGCTGGCACCGGCATTGCTGATCGGGCTGTGCATCGGGTTCCTGGCGTTCGTCTATGTCGACCAGCGCCTCATCGTGCTGGCCATCGCGGCGATCACGCTGGTCTTCACGGGGCGCTGGTTCTGGGCACGCCTGCGCCCGGCATCCGGCCCGCCGCCGGCCGCGACCAAGCCGGCGCTCGGTCCGGCACTGCTGTGGGGCTCGATGTCGGGATTCACGACGTTCGTGGCACACTCGGGCGGACCGCCGCTGCAGATCTACCTGCTACGCCAGAAGCTCGACAAGACCGTCTATGCCGGAACGGTCACCGCGTTCTTCGCGATGGGCAACATCCTGAAGATCGGTCCCTATGTGTGGCTCGGCCTGGGCGAACCGCACACGCTGTGGATTGCCGCCGTGCTTGCACCCGCGGTGCCCGTCGGCGTGATGCTCGGCCGGCGCTGGCACGACAGGATCGAGGCTGAGCGCCTGTACCTCATCTGCTACATCCTGCTGTCGCTCGCCGGACTGAAGCTGCTCTATGACGGGATCAGCGGCTTCCTGCGCTGAGCAGCAGGCGCAGGCTGCGCACCCGCACGTCGACCGGCAGCACGCCCGGCCTTCCGTCGGGCTCGCCGAGTGCCACGCGGCGCCCGTCGGGCAGAAGGCACGTCACGTCGGTGCGCGGCAGCGCGTCGGGCGCGGCATCGACCCGGCATTCCAGAAGCTGGCCCGCCTTCAGCGCGCCGGCATCGCGTTGCAGTTCCACCTGCCAGCGGGCCCCGAAACCGAAGCCGTCGCTCGCGGTCACGGCGACGGGCACGTCGGCGACCTGTGCGGCGGCGGCATTGGCCAGCAGCAGGCTAGTCCACGCCAAGTGCCGCAAGGCGCATCTCCTCGAGGTCGACTTCGCGCATCAGCTTGTGCAGCACGTCGTCACCGATCTCGCGCTCGCGGCGCAGTTTCAGCAGGCGGCGGCGCTCGACATTGACGATCTCGAGACGCACGCGCCGCGCCTGACGGCGGGCGTGCTCGAGTTCGCGGTGCTCCTGCGTGGGCTCGTCGGGGCGCAGGCGGTTCTGGTACGACGTGCGCAGGGCAGGGGCGATTTCCAGCGCGACGAGATCGAGCTCCGCGACCCGTTCGATCTCGGCCAGTGCGGCGTGGACCATCTTGCGCCGGGCCATCTCTTCCTCGATCTCGGCATTGCGGTCGCCGCCGACCTTCAGCCACTTGATGAGGGGACCGAGCGTCGTGCCCTGCACGATCAGCGTGGCGAAGATCACCGCGAAGGAAAGGAACACGACGAGATCGCGCGCCGGGAACGGCGTGCCGTCGTGCGACGTCAGCGGGATCGCGAGGGCGGCCGCAAGGCTGACCACGCCGCGCATGCCGGTCCAGCCGACGATCAGGGTCCAGCCCGGCGGCGGAACGCCTTCGCGCTCGCGCACCGACGCGAACAGCGTCGGCAGATAGGCGTTCGGGAACACCCAGACGAGCCGGATCGCGATTGCCGCCAGCGAGATGGCACAGGCCCACCACAGCAGCTGGTCGAGATCGTAGCCCGCCAGGCGCGACAGGATGCCGTCGAGCTGCAGGCCGATCAGGATGAAGACGATCGCGTTGAGGAAGAAGACGACGGCGCTCCATACCATCTGGCCCTGCACGCGCGCCTCGGCGGAGAAGAACTCGGGCGCGTGCCAGCCCACGACGAGACCGGCGACGACGACGGCGAGCACGCCCGAGACGTGCACCATCTCGCCGCCGAGAAAGGCGCCGAAGGCAACGACGAACGTGAAGGCGATCTGCAGCAGCGTCTCGTGGATGCGCTTCATGATCCAGACGGCGGCCTCGCCGACCCCCCATCCAAGTGCGCAGCCGCCGACGGCATAGACGACGAACGTGCCGGCAGCCTCGACGGCGGAGAACGTGCCGGAGAGTGCCGCGGCAAGCGCGAACTTGTAGAGGACGAGTCCCGTCGCGTCGTTGACGAGGCTCTCGCCTTCGAGGATCGCGACGATGCGCTTGGGCAGGCGCAGCTTTTCAAGGATCGCGGCGGCGGCGACAGCATCGGGCGGCGAGACGATGGCGCCCAGCAGGAAGGCGATCGCCCACGGCACTTCGGGCACCAGCCATTTGAAGACGAGGCCCACGCCCAGCGTGGTCGCGAGCACGAGGCCGATGGCCAGCAGGAGGATCGGCCGCAGGTAGAAACGGAAATCGCGCCACGAGGTGAAATAGGCGGCCGAGAACAGCAGCGGCGGCAGGAACAGCGCCATCGCCAGCTGCGGATCGAAACCCAGTTCGGGCAGGCCCGGCACGAACGCGAGTGCCATGCCGGCGATCACGAGCAGCACCGCATAGGGAATGCGCAGGGCTTCCGAAAAGTGCGCCAGCAGGATGGCGACGACCAGCATGGCCAGCACGACTTCCAGAAGAGCCATTTTTCCCCGCTTTGACGACGGCGCCCGGTCGCGCCACACTCACGAAACCATGTCCGACCGCATCGATTCAATGCTCGATTTTCTCGTCCTCGCCGACCGGTTCAAGACCGTCGAGCGCCGGGCCTTCATCGCCGACGGTTCGCGGCGCGAGAATTCGGCCGAGCACAGCTGGCACATGGCGCTGTGCGCGATCCTGCTCGAGACGGAAATAGGCTTTCCGGTCGATCTGGGGCGTACGCTGTCGATGGTGCTCGTCCACGATCTGGTCGAGATCTACGCGGGCGACGCCTTCGCCTACGACGCGGCCGCCCGCGAAGCGGCGGTCGCCAAGGAAGAGGCGGCGGCAAAGCGCCTGTTCGGCAGCCTGCCCGCCGATCTCGGCGGCCGGCTCGAAGCGCTGTGGCGCGAGTTCGAGGCCCACGAGACACCCGAAGCGCGCCTTGCCTATGCCTGCGACCGGCTGCAGGGCTTCCTGCAGGTCTATATCTCGGACGGCAAGTCGTGGGTGGAGGCCGGCGTGACACTGGAGATGACGCGCAAGCGCACCGCCCCCGCGCGCGGCACCGACCCGCGCATCGAAGCGGTCGTCGAGCGGATCTACGAGCGCATGGCCAAGCGCGGCTTCTGGGACGCGAGCGGCACTGCCGTCGGTGCCGGCAAGGGCATCGTGCCGTGACCGCCGCGATCGACCTTCGCCTGCACACGGTCCGCCAGCTCTTCCAGAGCTTCGATCCGGCCCCGTTCCACGACAAGGACCTCGATCCGGCGGCGGTCGCCTACATCGTCGCGCGCGCGAAGGAGCAGCCTTCGGACACGGCCCTGACGATGACGGTCGAAGTGCCGGCCGGCGACGCCGAAGCCGACGGGCTGCCGACGGCTATCCGCGGCTATTTCGAATGGCGCGAGGAGATGGCCTGGCGCGAGATGCGCGAGCGGCTCGCCGAAGGAAGGCGCGCGATCTTCGTCGGCATCGCGTTCCTCGCCGTCTGCGGCATCGCGCGCGAACTTCTGGTCCTTCAGACGGACGGACCGTGGTTCGGCTGGATCGGCGAGGGGCTGACGATCATCGGCTGGATCGCCATGTGGCATCCGGTCGACATCTTCCTCTATCGCTGGTGGCCGATCCGGCGCGAGGCGATCATCTATCGCCGGCTGGCGGCGATGGAGGTGCGCGTGCTCACTCGGCCGCCTTCGGCCGCTTGAGGTAGCCCTCGCGCGTCTGCGGGAAGCGCTTGCCCAGCACGTTGCTGGCGATCAGCGTGCGCAGCATCTGCGCCGTGCCGCCGGCGATGGGGAACATGCGCGCGTCGCGCACATAGCGTTCCATCGGGTTGTTGCGCGAATAGCCGGCTGCCCCCCAGAGCTGCAGCGCGTCGTTGGTGATCTTGATCGCGGACTCCGACGCCAGAAGCTTGGCGCGCGCGGCCATCGCGGGCTCGGGGAAGCCGGCGGGTCCTGCGGACGCGGCCGCCTGCCAGATCAGGGCGCGGGCGGATTCGAGTGCCACCGACATGTCGGCGATCATCCATTGCAGGCCCTGGAACTCGGCGATCGGCCGGCCGAACTGTTCGCGCCGGTTCACGTACTCGCAGGCGTGCTCGTAGGCACCCTGCGCCAGCCCCAGCGCCACGGTGCCGGCCCCCACGCGCTGGCCGTTATAGGCGTCCATCAGGTCGCCGAAGCCGTGACCGAAGCCGCGCGGCGAGTTCAGCACCATGTCGGCCGGCACTTCGAGATTGTCGAAGGCGATCTCGGTTTCCGGAATGCCGCGCAAGCCCATCGCCGGCTCGCGCCTGCCGATGACAAGTCCCTTGGGCGTGCCGGCCTTGGGATCGCGCACGACGATGAAGCCGCCGATCCCTTCTTCCTTGCCCTTTTCGTCGAACACGCGCGCGAAGATCAGGTGGAAGCGCGACACGCCGCCGCCGGTGATCCAGTGCTTGCGCCCGTTGAGCACGTAGCCGCCGCCGCGCCGGTCGGCGCGCGTGGTCATGTCGGTCGCCGCACTGCCGGCTTCGGGTTCGGTGATGCAGATCGCCGGCTTGTCGCCCGACAGCACGCAGGACGCGGCGAGCTCGCGCTGGGCCTTCGTGCCGTAGGCGACGACCGCACCCACCGCACCCATGTTGGTCTCGACCACGATGCGGGCACATGCCCCGCAGGCACGCGCGATCTCCTCGATGACGAGCACGGTGTCGAGATAGGAGCGGCCCTGGCCGCCGAGATCCTTCGGGACCGTCATGCCGAGGAAGCCCGCCTTGCGCATCGCCTCGACATTCGCCCACGGATACGCCTCCGTCCGGTCGGTCTCGGCGGCGGTCGGGGCGAGGACTTCGTCGGCAAACTTGCGCGCGCGGGCGCGCAGGGTGGCCTGATCTTCCGTCAGCTTGAACATGCGCGAAGCCTCATACTTTCCGGCTTGCCGGTCAACCCAGAAGGGCGAGGGCGAGGGGCAGCGTCACCGCCGCGATGACGACCTGGCCCGACACGATGCTTGCCATCAGGGCCGCATCGCCGCCCAGCCGGCGCGCGAGGATGTAGCTCGACGTGGCCGCCGGCTGCGCGGCGAAGATGACGGCGACGGAAAGCGCCATCGGGTCGAGCCCGATCCACCGCCCGATCGCCCAGACCAGCAGCGGCGACAGCACGAGCTTGGGAAGGCTCGCAAGCACGATGCCGCGCACGTGCGCGCCCACGCTGCCGAGCGACAGCCCGGCCCCGACCGTGAGCAGGCCGAGTGCCAGCGAACCGCGCCCGAGGATGTCGGCCATCTGCGAAAGCGTGGCCGGGATGGCGATGTCGGCGAGCGACAGGGCGAGACCGGCGAGCGAGGCAAGGATCAGCGGGTTCTTCGCCACTTCCGAGGCGACCGAGGCCGACCCGCCGCCGCCGCGCATGCCGAAGCGCGCAAGGGCCAGCACGCTGATCGCGTTGCCGAGCGGCACCGCGAAGGCGAGCACGATGGCAAGCAGGGCAAGCCCCGCCTTGCCGTGCAGGCCCGCCGCCACGGCAAGGGCCACATAGGTGTTGAAGCGCAGCGATCCCTGCACGACCGAGGTGAAGGCCGGTCCGTCCATCCCGAGATGGCGGCGCAGCACGAACAGGCCGGCCGCGACGAGCGACATCATGGCAAGGCACGCGGCGATGAGCTGGATCGTCTCGACGCCGTCGATGCGCGCTTCGGCGATCGACGTGACAAGCAGCGGCGGGAACAGCACGAAATAGGTCAGCCGCTCGACCGGCTCCCAGAAGCCCGTGTCGCGGAACGCATAATGCTTCAGCACCACGCCCAATGCGATCAGCCCGAAGACCGGGGCGAGGGCGGCGGCGACGGCGTTCATCGCCCGATCCGCACCCAGTCGAGATAGCCCTGCAGGATGAACGACGCCGCCATCTTGTCGACGACTTCGCTGCGCTTGGCACGGCTCATGTCGGCCTCGATCAGCGTGCGCGTCACGGCCTGGGTGGACATGCGCTCGTCCCAGAACACGAGCGGCAGGTCGATTCGCGCCAGCAGGTTTCGCGCGAAGGCGCGCACCGCCTGCGCGCGGGGGCCGAGCGTGCCGTCCATGTTGGTCGGCATGCCGCACACGAAGCCGCCGATGTTGCGCTTGGCGACGACCTCGGCGATCCGGTCATAGTCGGCCTTCGCCTTGCGACCCCGGAGAATCGTCTCGAGCGGCGAGGCGATGGAAAGGCCCGGGTCGCACACGGCAAGCCCGACCGTCTTCTCGCCCGGGTCGAGGCCGAGAAGGCATGTCTTTTCCGGCAGTTCGGCCAGAAGGTCGGTGGGGTTGCGGATCGGCATGTCGGATGTTAGCTTCCCGGCCCGTTTTCACCGACGTTTTCACCGTCATTTCAAGGCCCAAGGCGAGACATACCGCATGTCGCTCGATCAGGCTACCGTCGCACGAATTGCACAGCTGGCACGCATCCGGCTCGCACCCGAAGACCGCCCGAAAATGGCGAACGAGCTGCAGACGATCCTCGACTGGGTCGAGCAGCTCAAGGAACTCGACACCTCGAAGGTCGAGCCGATGACCTCGACCGTCGAAGTCGTGATGCCGAGCCGCGAAGACAAGGTCACCGACGGCGGCTATCCCAACAAGGTGCTCGCCAACGCGACCGACCCGGTGCGCGTATCGACGACCGAGGATCTCGGCGGCTTTTTCACCGTTCCGAAGGTGGTCGAGTGATGGCCGAGCTTGTCGATCTTACCATTGCCGAACTGCGCGACGGCCTGAAGGCCGGCCGCTTCTCCGCGATCGAGCTGACGAAGGCGTATCTCGCCGCGATGGAGAAGAACCGCCACCTGAACGCCTTCATCGTCGAGACGCCCGACATGGCGTTGACGCAGGCGGCACTCGCCGACGCAAAGCTCCAGAAGGGCGAGGGGCGTCCGCTCGAAGGCATCCCGCTCGGCATCAAGGACCTGTTCTGCACCAAGGGCGTGCAGACGACCGCCGGCAGCCACATCCTCGAAGGCTTCAAGCCGCCTTACGAGTCGACCGTCTCGCAGAACCTGTTCGATGCCGGGGCGACGATGCTCGGCAAGCTCAACATGGACGAGTTCGCGATGGGCTCGGCCAACGTAACCAGCCATTTCGGGCCGGTGAAGAACCCGTGGAAGCGCAAGGACGGCAAGGACCTGGTGCCCGGCGGATCGTCCGGCGGTTCGGCTGCCGCGGTCGCCGCGCATATTGTTGCTGCCGCCACTGGAACGGACACCGGCGGCTCGATCCGCCAGCCCGCGAGTTTCACGGGCATCGTCGGCATCAAGCCGACCTACGGGCGCTGCTCGCGCTGGGGCATCGTCGCGTTCGCCTCGTCGCTCGACCAGGCCGGGCCGATGGCGCGCACCGTGCGCGATGCCGCGATCCTGCTGAAGTCGATGGCCGGGCACGATCCCAAGGATTCGACGTCGGTGCCCGTACCGGTCCCCAACTACGAGGCGGCACTCACCGGCAACGTGAAGGGCCTTAAGTTCGGCATCCCGAAGGAATACCGCGTCGACGGCATGCCGGCGGAGATCGAGAAGCTCTGGCAGCAGGGCATCGACTGGCTGAAGGCCGCGGGTGCCGAACCGGTCGAGATCTCGCTGCCGCACACCAAGTACGCGCTGCCGACCTACTACATCATCGCGCCCGCCGAAGCGTCGTCGAACCTCGCGCGCTATGACGGCGTGCGCTACGGGCTGCGCGTGCCCGGCAAGTCGCTGGACGAGATGTACGAGAACACGCGCGCCGAAGGTTTCGGGGCCGAAGTGCGCCGGCGCATCCTGATCGGCACCTACGTGCTGTCGGCCGGCTACTACGACGCGTACTATCTGAAGGCCCAGCGCGTGCGCACGCTGATCTTCAACGACTTCAAGGAAGCGTGGAAGAAGTGCGACGTGGTGCTTACGCCCACCGCACCGTCGGCCGCGTTCGGCATCGGCGAGAAGGACGACGATCCGATCGGCATGTATCTCAACGACGTGTTCACGGTGCCGGTCAATCTCGCCGGCCTGCCGGGCATGTCGGTGCCCGCCGGCCTGTCGGGCGACGGGCTGCCGCTGGGGCTGCAGCTGATCGGCAAGCCGTTCGGCGAGGAAACCCTGTTCCGCGTGGGTGGCGTGCTCGAAAGTGCCGCCAACTTCACCGCGCGCCCGGGAGCGTGAAGCGATGATCATCGAAGGCAAGTCCGGCAAGTGGGAAGTCGTCGTGGGCCTCGAGGTCCACGCGCAGGTCGTCTCGCAGGCGAAACTGTTCTCGGGCGCTTCGGCCACCTATGGCGGCGATCCGAACGGGCAGGTGAGCTTCGTCGACGCGGCGTTCCCCGGCATGCTGCCCGTCATCAACGGTTTCGTCGTCGAGCAGGCGATCAAGACCGGCCTCGGCATCGAGGCGAAGGTCAACGAAGTGTCGATCTTCGACCGGAAGAACTATTTCTACGCCGACCTGCCGCAGGGCTACCAGATCAGCCAGTACACGCGGCCCATCGTGACCGGCGGCAAGCTCGAACTCGACATGCCCGGCGGCGTGACCAAGACCGTCGGCGTCACGCGCCTGCATCTCGAGCAGGACGCCGGCAAGTCGATGCACGACCAGAGCCCGTCGAAGAGCTACATCGACCTCAACCGGTCGGGCGTGGCGCTGATGGAGATCGTGTCGGAGCCGGAAATCCGCTCGCCGGAAGAGGCGGGGGCGTATCTGAAGAAGCTGCGCGCCATCCTGCGCTATCTGGGCACGTGCGACGGCAACATGGAGGAAGGCTCCATGCGGTGCGACGCGAACGTATCCGTGCGCAAGGTCGGTGCCACCGAGTTCGGCACGCGCAACGAGATCAAGAACGTCAACTCGATCCGCTTCGTCATGCAGGCGATCGAGTATGAAGCGATGCGCCAGGTCGAGGAGCTGGAGAACGGCGGCACGATCATCCAGGAAACGCGCCTGTGGGATACCGCCAAGGGCATCACGCGCCCGATGCGCTCGAAGGAGCACGCGCACGACTACCGCTATTTCCCGGACCCGGACCTGCTGCCGCTGGTGCTCGATCCCGCGACGATCGCGCGCATCAAGGCCGCGATGCCCGAACTGCCCGACGCCAAGAAGGCGCGCTTCGTGTCGCAGTACAAGCTCTCGCCCTACGACGCGAGCGTGCTGGTGGCCGAGCAGGAGCAGGCCGATTTCTTCGAAACCGTCGCCAAGGGCCGCAAGGACCCGAAGCTTGCCGCCAACTGGGTGATCGTCGAGCTGTTCGGTGCGCTCAACAAGAAGGGCGTCGACGTGGCGCACTCGCCGGTCTCGGCCAAGAACCTCGCCGGGCTCCTCGACCTCATGGAAAACGACACGATCTCGGGCCGCATCGCCAAGGACGTGTTCCAGTTCATGGTCGAGACGGGCAAGGACGCGGCAAGCATCGTCGCCGAGAAGGGCCTGACGCAGGTCACCGATACCGGCGCCATCGACGCCGCCATCGCCAAGGTCATGGCCGAGAACGAGGCGAAGGTCGCCGAGTATCGCTCGGGCAAGGTCACGCTGTTCGGCTGGTTCGTCGGGCAGGTGATGAAGGGTACGGGCGGCAAGGCCAACCCCGCCAAGGTCAACGAGATCCTCAAAGCGAAACTCGGAGGATAGGACCATGGCTGCGAAGAAGAAGACGCCACCCAAGAAAAAGAAGGCGGCGCCCAAGCCGAAGCCCAAGAAAATCCTGAAAGCCACGCCGGCGATCAAGGCGTCGGCAGCAAAGTCGGCGAAGAAGGCCGCCAAGGGTGCGCGCATCGGCAAGGCCGGCTACGACGTGCCGGCGAAGAAGGCTGCATCGAAGGCGCCGGCGCACGTCACGCTCCACGGCTTCCACCTGTCGCTGCCGTCCTGCAAGGTGGCGCTGATGCTGAGCATGCTCGGCGCCAAGTGGAACTACCGCCATGTCGACCTGCGTGCCGGGGCGCAGAAGACCGCCGACCATCTGAAGATCAACCGCTACGGCCAGGTGCCGGCACTGGTCGACGGCACCGAGGTGATCGTCCAGTCGAACGTGATCCTCCAGTATCTCGCCGACCGTTTCGGCGCCTTCGGCGGCTCGGCCGCGCACGAGAAGCGCCGCATCGCCGAATGGCTCGCGTGGGATCTCGATCGCATGACGTCGGTGGGGCAGGCCCGCTTCCTGCGGCGCAACCAGCCCGACAGTCCGGCGCTGCCGTTCGTGTTCGGGCGCGGCGAGCAGTCGCTCGAACTGCTCGACCGGCATCTGGGCACGTCGAAGTTCCTTGCCGGCCCGAACCCGACCATCGCCGACATCGCGGTGTTCCCGTGGATCGCGACGGCGGAAGAAGCACAGTACGACGCCGGCAAATACCCGAACATCCGCGACTGGGGCCAGCGCATGATGAAGCTGCCCGGTGTGGCACATCCGTATGCGCTGATGCCCAAGGAAGACCGCGCGGCCCAATGATCCATTAACTATTTTCTGGCGTAAGTTCCGCTAAGGGGTAGCTCCAGAAAGGACCTTCCATGAAGACCCGCATTTTTGCCTGCACGCTCGCCGTGCTCGCCGCCACGTCCACCGCCGCCAGCGCGCTCGAACTCGTCGGGCTGACGGACCGCAACGAGCTTGTCCGCTTCGAATCCACGAGCCCGCAGAAGACATGGATGGTCGCCGTGCTCGGCACCGCCAGCCGCGTGATCGGCATCGATGTCCGCCCCGCGGACGGAAAGCTCTACGGCCTCGATGCCGCCGGCAACATCTATCGCATCGACGTGGTCAGCGGCCGCTCGGAGAAGGTGTCGACACTGTCCGTTCCGCTCGAAACGCAGGACGGCGCCGTCGTCGACTTCAACCCGCAGGCCAACCGCCTGCGCGTGATCGGTCCGAACGGGCAGAGCCTGCGCGTCAATGTCGATACCGGCGAAGCCGCGGTCGACGGCCGCCTCGCGTTCGCGGCCGGCGATCCCAACGCCGGGAAGAAACCGAACGTCACGGCGGGGGCCTACATCAACTCGGTCGCTGGCGCCAAGCAGACGCAGCTCTTCGAGTACGATTCCGCCAACGGCGCCTACCTGATCCAGGACCCGCCGAACGACGGCACGCTCGCCTCGATCGGCGAACCGGGCCTGCCGCCGGGCACGCGCATCGACGCGATGGACATCTTCACCGACAAGGACATGAAGAACTATTCGGGATTCGCGGTCGCCGCGTCGCGCCTGTGGGAGTTCTCCGTCGTCAACGGCAAGATGCGCGAGATCGGGCCCATCGCATCGGGCACGCGCAAGATCGTCGACATCGCCGTCGTCACCGCGCCCTGAACCCGGACAAGGAACCGCCAAGCCGATGATCGATCTCTATACGTGGACGACGCCCAACGGCCGCAAGGCCTCCGTGATGCTCGAGGAACTCGGGCTCGCCTACAACGTCCACAAGATCAACATCAGCAAGGACGAGCAGTTCGCACCTGCGTTTCTCGCGATCAGTCCCAACAACCGGATCCCGGCCATCGTCGACAATGACGGCCCGGGCGGCAAGCCGATCTCGGTCTTCGAATCCGGCGCCATCCTGATCTATCTGGCGGAGAAGACGGGCAGCAAGCTGCTGCCCGCCGACCCGCGCGCACGCACGGTCGTGCTCCAATGGCTGATGTGGCAGATGGGCGGCGTGGGGCCGATGTTCGGCCAGACGCACCACTTCATGCATGCGGCCCCCGAGAAGGTGCCCTACGGCATCGAACGTTATTCCAAGGAAACGCGCCGGCTCTATGGCGTGATGGACAAGCGCCTCGGCGAGGCCGCGTATCTCGCCGGCAGCGACTACTCGATCGCCGACATCGCCACCTATCCGTGGGTCGCGCGCCACGAGCATCACAAGGTGGATCTCGCCGGGTTCCAGAACGTGAAACGCTGGTTCGACGCGATCGGCGCAAGGCCGGCTGTCGTGAAGGGGATGGCGGTCTAGGGTTTTTAGGCCGTCATGGATGACATCGAGATCGTCGACTACGATCCGCGCTGGCCTGCACGGTTCGCCGAAGAAGCCGAATGCCTGCGCGCGGCCCTGAGCACCGGTCAAGTGCGGGAAAATGGCACTCGAGCATTTCGGCAGCACCGCCATTCCCGGCCTCGCCGCCAAGCCGATCATCGACATCCTCGTCGCGGTCCGCTCGCTGGCCGTCGCACGTGCCACGTTCGTCGAACCGCTCCGCACGCTCGGCTACGTCTTCTGGGCAGAGAACCCGAAGACGGATCGCCTGTTCTTCGTGAAGGGCATGCCGCCCTATGGCGAACGCCGGACACATCATGTCCATGTCGCGGAACCGACGGCGGAGCCGTGGCTGCGACTGCCGTTCCGGGATTACCTGCGTGCGCATAGGCAAGAGGCGCAGCGCTACGAGCGGCTGAAGCGCGAACTGGCGCTTCGGCATCGGACCGACCGGGAGGCCTATACGGACGCGAAGTCGGCCTATGTGGACGAGGTGCTTGCCAAGGCGGGGCAGGACGCCACTCGGCTCTAGGCGTCATGCCCGGCGAATGCCGGGCATCCACGACTTCCTTCGCCGAATCCCGAAGCGCAGCTATAAATCGCGCTGACGCATCAAACCGGGAAGGGTGAATCCATGCACATGGCTCAAGTGATCGGCGCGGGAATCCTGCTTCTCGGCGTGTTCCTGCTTTTCGGCAAGCTGTGGGGGACCGACACGAGCACCATTGCCGCCGGTGCGACGCTGTTCCTGCCGGCATGGCTCGCACTCGCCGTCGCCAACATGTGGGTCGGCGTCACGAAGGCCGGCTACACGCTCGCCCAGGAACTGCCGATCCTGCTCGTCGTGTTCGCCGTGCCCGCCGCGATCGCGCTGGCCGTCGCCTGGCGGCTGTCGAAGGCGTAAGCCGCGCCCCTTACTTCGCCGCCGCCTTGATCTCGCGGTCCCAGCGCGCCAGCAGGCGCGTGCGTTCGGCCGGGTCGCCGTATTTGGCGAAGTCGTAGTCGATCAGCTTGGCGTCGACCGCCTTGGCGATTTCCGGGGGCAGGGTGACCGACTTGTTGGCCGGCACCTGGTACGACTTCACCGACAGGCCGATGGCCTGGGCTTCGGGCGACAGCAGCCAGTCATAGAGCTTTTTCGCACCCGCCATGTTGCGCGAGCCCTTGATCAGCGACATCGAGCCGACTTCGAAGCCGGTGCCCTCGCATGGCGCCACGTTGACGATCGGCGCCTTCTCGAGGATCTGCACCAGCGCATCCGACATGAACACGATGCCGACGGCTGTTTCACCGGTCGCGGCCGCGCGCACGGGGGCTCCGCCCGACTTCGTGTATTGGTTCACGTTCTTGTGCATCGCCTTCATGAAGTCGAAGCCCTTGTCCTCGCCGAAGAGCTGCACCATCGTCGCGAGGAACGTGTAGGCCGTGCCCGACGAGTTCGGGTCGGCGACCTGCACTTCGTCCTTCAGCTTCGGGTCGAGCAGGTCGGACCAGCACTTGATCTCGCGCATGCCGCGCTTGGCGAGCTGGCCGGGGTTGTAGACGAGACCGAGCGCGCCCGAATAGACGCCGACCGTGCGGTTGCCCGAGCGCGTCGCCTGCTTCTGCGCCCAGTCGTGCAGCTGCGGCAGCAGCGGCGAGGTGTAGGGTTCGGTGAGGCCTTCGAGTGCGGCCTGCAGGTGCGGATCGCCCGTACCGCCCCACCACAGATCGTTGCGCGGATTGGCGGCCTGCGCGCGGATCGTGGCGAACGCCTCGCCGGTCGACTGGCGGACCATGAAGACCTTGCCACCGCCGGTGCGCTCGTAAGCCGAGACGAGCGCCTGGCAGTATTCCTGCTGCGCGCTGCATACGAACGAGACGGGGGTCTGCGCGCTCGCGGTTCCGGCAAGCAGCGTTGCGGCAAGTCCGGCAAAGGTCGCGCCTAGCAGCGGCAAAGTTTTCGGCATGGTCGGTCGGGCCCCCGTTTGAAAATGACAGTTCCATGACAACGCTAGCCAACCGGCAGGGCGAGCGCCAGATACGGGTTTTGTTTGCTATTTTTCTTATACTAGGATATATATCTAAAACGAGATTGGAGTGGAAACAGGAGCCTCCGGACGTCCTACATGACACAAGAAATTCACGTCATCTCGTCAACTATAAAGCAGAATCAAGAACTTGGAATGTTGACGGTAAACTCTCGTCAACTGCCGTCAACTGAAGTTTGCGGTGCCGTTCTAGCGCTTCCGGCGGAACTGCTTGGCCAGAGTCAGACCCTGGCGCTGGTAATTGGAACCGATACCCATTCCGTAAATCCTGTCGGGAACCGCCGTCAGGTGTTCGAACGCGAAGCGGCCGACGACCTGGCCGTGCTCGAGCAGGAACGGCACGTCGTGCGAGCGCACCTCCAGCACGGCGCGCGTTCCCTGGATGTCGTTGGCGCCGTAGCCGAAGCCGGGATCGAAAAAGCCGGCGTAGTGGATGCGGAACTCGCCGACCGACGTGTCGTAGGGAACCATCTCGGCCGCGTAGGCATGCGGCACGCGGATCTTCTCGCGGCTGACGAGGATGTAGAAATCGTCGGGATTGAGCACGAGCGAGCGCAGCCTGTTGCGCTTGAGCGGCTCCCAGAACTCGGCCGGGTCGTAATGGCCGATCTTCGAAAGATCGACGAGCGGCGTGTTGTGGCGCGCGCGGTAGCCGATCGTGTCGCTGTCAGGCCCTTCGAGATCGATCGAGATCCACAGGCCCTGGCCGATCTTGGCGCGCTCGCGGTTCTCGTCCGGTGCGAAGACCAGCCCGAGCTTCTTGTCGAGAGCGGCGAGCGCCTTGTCGGAAAAGTCGGGTGCACCGCGGCGCAGGCGCAGCTGGTTCAGCGCCTGGCCGGTGCGCGCGAGGATCGAGAAGGTGCGCGGGCTCACTTCCAGATAGAGCGGACCTTCGTAGCCGGCGGGCACCTTCTCGAACTCGCGCACGCCGTCGCACAGCAGGCGCGTGAAGATGTCGAGCCGGCCCGTCGTGCTCTTCGGGTTTGCCGTACCCGCGATGTCGGCGGGCAGCTTCAGGCGTTCAAGCAGCGGGATGATGTAGACGCAGCCGCGTTCGAGGACAGCACCTTCGCGCAGGTCGACGCTGTGCATCTTCAACCGGTCGAGCTTGCTTTTGACCGTGTTGCCGATGCCCGGCATGAAGCCGGCGGCCACGCGATAGGCATGCGTGCCGAGGCGCAGGTCGATGCTGGCAGGCTGGATCTGGTCGTCGGCCACCGCGATGTCGGCTGCGATACGGCCCTGGGCGACATAGGCGCGATAATCCTGCGAGGGCAGGATTCCGGCAGGGGAAGGACGGCGCGTCTTGCTCAATCAGGTAATCCCGCAAAGTCGCGACGGGCGGGAATCGCCGGTCGCGGGCGGGACAAGCTAGTTCAACGGCAAAGATGCGTCGAGGCCGTCAAGCCGGGGACGCCATGCCTGGCATCCCCGGCCGGAAATCAGGCGGCGACGGTCTGGTCCTGCTGGATGATGGCGCTGCCCGGACGGATGCTGTTGCGCGGGCGCAGGGTCCGGCGGGGGAGTGCCGGGCCGCGCACGGCCAGCAGTTCGCGCTTGGCGTTCTCGAGCACCGAGTGGATGCGGGCATCCTCGCGGTCGATCACGTCCATGGCGGTCAGCTTGTTGTCGATGAGATCGAGAAGGGTGTCGATCACCGGGCGGGAAATGGAAGACATGGGTCCTGGCTCCTCTGGGTCCGTAAATCCGACTTTTTGCGCCGAAAACGGCTTCTGGTCCTTTGTGTCGGGCGACCTTTCTCAGGCCGCGTGCATATAGATTTGCGCCCTATTGGTTAACAATCCATAAAACTTGGTCAAAATTTTGAATTAACTGAATCGGCATTTTAATCGTGTTGCGCCCAAAGCACAGGACGGCCCCGGAGCCACGCCCCGGCAGGCGGCATAAATCGTGGCGGGACAGGCGCTTCGCGTTGACACCGGGGGCCGGCCCCCGTAGAAGCCAACCAGCATATGCCGTGTGATTTACCCACTCCCGGCGGAGGGGTGGCCGAGTGGCTGAAGGCGGCAGTTTGCTAAACTGTTATGCGGGGAAACCTGCATCGTGGGTTCGAATCCCATCCCCTCCGCCATTCTTGTTCCCCTGTTCGAGGTGCGGGCACCCGTGATCCTGATCGGCCAATACGACTCGCCCTTCGTGCGGCGCGTGGGCATCGCGCTCACGCTCTACGAAATGCCGTTCGAGCATCGGACCTGGTCGGCCTTCAAGGACGCCGATCGCCTGCGCGAACTCAATCCGCTGTGCCGGGTGCCCGCGCTGGTGCTCGACGACGGCACCGTCCTTGCCGACAGCCACGCGATGCTCGACCATCTCGACGGGCTCGTCCCCGCCGATCGGGCGATGTTCCCGCGTGCCGAACCCGAGCGGCACAGGGCGCTGCGCGTCGCGACGCTCGCGACCGGGCTCGGCGACAAGGCGGTCAGCCTGTTCTACGAATTCCGGATGCACAGCGAAGTGTCGCAGATGTGGGCCGACCGGTGCCGTGCGCAGATCCTTTCCACACTCGCGGTGCTCGAAGCTGAGTGCCCGGCAGCCGGCTACTGGTTCGGCGGACGCATCGGGCATGCCGACATCGCCATCGCGACGGTGCTCCGCTTCGTCGTCGAAGCGCATCCCGGCCTGTTCGTGCCGGGCGACCATCCGGCACTCGCCGCACACGCCGCACGTCTCGAAGCTCTGCCGGTCTTCCGGCAGGTGGCGCAGACGTTCAAGCCACCTTCCTGAACCGGGCAGCTAGCCGGCGATGACGGGCGGCGGTGCGGATCGGCGTTCGCGCCACTGGCTCGGCGACGTTCCGACCGCGCGCTTGAAGGCGCGGCTGAAAGCCGCTTCCGACTCGTAGCCGACTTCGCCGGCCACCTGCGCGATCGGTGCCTTGCCATCCGCCAGCATCGTGGAGGCGAGCTGCATTCGCCACAAGGTGAGGTACTGCATCGGCGGCTTGCCGACATGGCGCAGGAACCGCTCGGCCAGCGACGAGCGCGACAACCCGGTGTCCCTTGCCAGGCGTTCGAGGCTCCAGGCCTGCGCCGGCGACTGGTGCAGGAGGCCGACCGCGCGGCCCACATGCCGGTCCCTCAGGCCCGTGAGCCAGTTGGCGCTGTCGTCGGGCAGGCCCGCGAGATGATCGCGCACCAGATCGATGAACATGATCTCGCTGAGCTTCGCGAGCATCGAAGCGCCGCCGGCCCGCTTCTCGTTCGCCTCCAGCGTGGCGAACCTGGCGAAGCGGTCGATCCAGCCGCCGTTCTTGTCGCCGCGCATGTGCATCATGCGCGGCAGGGCGCTTAACAGCGGGTTGAACGGCCGCGCATCGAACCCCAGGAAGCCGCAAACGATGTGCCCGCGAGTCCCGCCGCCGCCGATGCGCACGATCGCGGGCAGGGCGCGCGGTGCGGCCGACGGGCGGCAGCTGTCGACATCGGGCGAAGAACGCATGCCGGGAGCGCTCGACAGGATGTGCGCGTCGCCCTGCGGGAACGCGACGACGTCGCCGGCGGAAAGCCGCACCGGCTCCCAGCCCTTGTCGTAGAGCGAGGCCCAGCATTCGCCCTGCGTCACCACGTGATACTCGATGACATGGTCGCAGCCCGGAAGGATGGAGGGGCCGACCATTGCCGATGGCATCGCCTCGGCGACCCATGGCGTGCTCAGTTCCACATCGATGAACAGCGCCTCGCGCACGCGAACGGCACGAAGGACATCGGACAGCGGATCGAAGCTCATCGACTTCTCTCCCGGTGCTTCGCCATCGTCAGCCGGCTGGACGACTTCCCGAACAGGCGGCGATCAGGATCGGCCATCCCGGGCCGGCGATCAATATTCGATTGCGGGATGCCCGGAAGGCGCAGGCTCACGGCAAATGGACGGCTGCGGCAGTCGCCCGCCGTTCGCGCCACATGCTGGGAGACATGCCGACGGCACGCTTGAACGCCCGGCTGAAGGCCGCCTCGGACTCGTATCCGACATTGCCGGCAATCTCCACGATCGGCACGTTGCCGTCGACCAGCATCGAGGATGCGATCTGCATGCGCCACAAGGTCAGGTACTGCATGGGCGGATGTCCCACATGGCGCTGGAAACGTTCGGCGAGCGACGACCGGGAGAGGCCGGTCTCCTTCGACAGGCGCTCGAGGCTCCATTCTTCGGCCGGCGACTGATGCAGCAGGCTGACCGCCCGCCCGACATGGCGGTCCTTGAGGCCCGCGAGCCAACTCGTGCTGGAGTCCGGCAGAGTGGCAAGATGCTGGCGCACCAGGTCGATGAACATGATCTCGCCCAGCTTTACGAGGATCGAAGGACCGCCCATGCGCCGTTCGGCGGTCTCCATCGTCGCGAATTTCATGAATCGGTCGATCCAGCCGCCGCTCTTGTCACCGCGCATGTGCATCATGCGCGGCAGGGCGCTCAGCAGCGGATTGAAGGGCCGCGCGTCGCAGCCGAGGAATCCACACACGAGATGCACGCCCTCCGGCTCGCTGCCGCCAAGCTTGAAACGCACGGGCAGAGAGTTCGGTACGGCCGGCGGCCGGAAATTGTCGAGCACGGGATCGGCCCGCATTCCGGGCGTGCTCGACAGCACATGCGCCTCGCCCTGCGGAAAGGCGACCGCGTCGCCGGCGGTGAGCCGGATCGCCTGCGCGCCGTCCTCGGCCATCGCAACCCAGCACTCGCCGCTCGTGACAACGTGATAGGCCATCACGTGGTCGACGCCCGGCAAGATCCCGGGACCGACGACTTGTGAATGCGGGGATTCCGCGACCCACGGCGCGTTTGCCTCGACATCGAAGAACACCGCCTCCCGGAGGCGGACTGCACGCAACACGTCCGACAATGGATCGAAGTTCATCGGGGCATCCTTATGTATTCGAACGCATCCGAAAATCGCGATTGCGGAATTTCGATCATGCATTTCAGAGGATCAGTCATTCACCTTCGGCGAACGCCATGACATTCCGACACCATGCGCGGATGGCCCGTTTCGGGCATTTTCCGGAGGCACGCAAGGAAATTCATTATGCAATCCACGATCTCGACTACGGCTGCCGAAGTCCCACCCTTCCAGGCGATCAAGGCACGCCAGCAAAAAATGTGGGCGTCCGGCGACTTCGCCGTCGTAGGCACGACGCTGCAGATCGTCGGTGAATCGTTGTGCGAAGCGCTCGATATCCGCGCCGGCGAACGCGTGCTCGATGTCGCAGCCGGAAACGGCAATGTCTCGTTGGCCGCCGCACGCCGCTTCTGCGAAGTCACCGCGACGGACTACGTTCCCGCACTTCTCGACCGGGCCCGCGAACGGGCGAATGCCGAGCGCCTGCCGCTGAAGATCCAGGAAGCCGACGCCGAAGCGCTGCCGTTCGCCGACAACAGCTTCGATGTCGTCGTCTCGACCTTCGGCGTCATGTTCGCGCCCGATCAGGAACGGGCAGCGAAGGAACTCCTGCGTGTCTGCCGGCCGGGCGGCAAGATCGGCCTTGCGAACTGGACCCCGGATGGTTTCATCGGGCAGCTGTTCAAGGTCGTCGGCAGGCACGTGCCGCCGCCACCGGGGCTGCAGTCCCCGTCGCGCTGGGGCGTGGAAGCGAACCTCAAGCAGATGTTCGGCGATCAGGCATCGGTCGGCGGCACGCTCCGGCACTTCGCGTTCCGGTACCGCTCGGCCACGCACTGGATCGACGTGTTCCGCGGCACGTATGGCCCCGTGCTGAAAGCTTTCGAAGCCCTCGATGCGAAGGGGCAGGAAGCGCTCAACGCCGGCATCATGGCGCTGATCGAGCGCTTCAACGTTTCGGGTACCCCGTCGGTCGTGGCGCCAGCCGAGTATTTCGAAGCGGTGATCGTCAAGCGCTGAATGTCCCGGCTGCACCGCAAGCAACGCACAATTTCAGTCTTCCTGGTCGTTTTGCCGGACATCCGGCATACAAAGTGTTTAAATCCTTGCGCTGGCGAAATCATCCTCGAACGGAAATTCGGGGGGAGCTTACGCAATGTCGATCCAGATACTCGTCGACCGGCCGCCACCGTCGAGCGCAGATCCGCGTCTGCATTCACTCCATGCCTACTGGACCGAAATCCGGGGCCAGCGCCGTTTTCCGGCGCGCGCCGATCTCGACCCGATCGACATTCCCGACCTGCTGCCGTACCTGTCGCTCGTCGATGTCCGGACGGGCGCTGATCGATTTGTCTATCGCCTGGCCGGAACGATGGTCGTCGACCTGCTCAGGCGCGAAGTGACCGGGCTTCCGGTCGGTACGGGCGTCAAGCCGACGGAGCTCGAGTCAGTCCTATCGCGCTACCGCCGCGTGGCCGACGAGGGCGTCGCGCTCTACCATCACGACCTGACGCAGGAGCAGGCGAACGACTATACCGGGATCGACAGGCTGATGCTTCCGATGGGTGATCGCGACGAACGTGTCGACCTCATCCTCAGCATCGTCGTCCGCACGAAGACTGCCTGACGCTCAACCGGTCTCCTGCGCGTCCGCGACCGCGTAGAGCATGATTCCCGCCGCGACGGAAAGGTTCAGCGAGTCCGCCCGACCGCGCATCGGCAAGCGAACCAGATGCCCGCAGGCACCGCGCATCTCGGCGCTGAGCCCGCTCTGCTCGGTTCCGTTGACGATCAATGTCGGTCGCGGATACGCGAGCGTGCGGTAATCCGTCTCGGTCTGCAGGGCGGTCCCCACACATGTTCCCGGCCAGGCACGGACGAATTCGACGGCCGGACCGGCTTCGGCGGCAAACAGCGGTACCGCGAAGATCGATCCCATCGTCGCGCGCACCGCTTCGGGGCTGAACGGATCGCATGTCGTGCCGATCAGGATCACGCCGCCGGCACCGACCGCGTCGGCCGTCCGCACGCAGGTCCCGAGATTGCCCGGATCCTTGACGCCTTCGAGCGCCAGCCAGATCGGCGCCTTCGACGGATCGAGCGCCGACAGCGGCAACACTTTCTGGCGGAACACGCCGATGACGCTCTGCGGATTGTCGCGCTGCGAGATCTTCTCGAGCACGTTGGGCGAGACTTCGAGCAGCAGCGCACCGGCATCGCCGGCGGCCTTGCGCACGCCCGCCACCGACGGCTGGTCGCGCTGGTCGGCGCGATAGGCCAGCATCTCGGGAACCACGCCATGATCGAGCGCTTCGCGCACCGTGCGCGCACCTTCGGCGATGAACTGGCCGGTCTCGACGCGCGCCTTGCGCATGTGGAGCGCCCGGATGTCCTTGATCAGCGGGTTCGTCGGGCTGGCGATCTCGCGGATGCGCGCACCCGTCACGGGGCCGCTCCCGGGCCCGACCAGCGGACATAGAGCGACGTCGACAGATGCCGCTGCTCGCCCTGCTGTGCCACCACCAGTTCGCCCGCCTCGAACGTGCCGCCGCGCGGCAACAGAGCGTCACGCGCCGTTTCGAGCAACGACAGTGCCGACATCCGGATCGCGTAGGCGGTCAGCATCAGGAAGGAGGGGCCATCGGCCAGCAGCCGCGCGCAGTCGGCGAGCATCGGTTGCAAGCCTTCCTCGATGCGCCAGGTCTCGTTCGCCGGCCCGCGACCGAATTTCGGCGGATCGAGCAGGATGCCCTGATAGCGGTTGCCGCGCCGCACTTCGCGCGCGACGAACTTCGTCGCGTCGTCGCAGATCCAGCGGATCGGCGCCTGCGTCAGGCCGGATGCGGCCTGGTTCTCCTTCGCCCAGGCGATCGCCTTCTTCGACGCGTCGACATGGGTCACCTCGTAGCCTGCGGCCGCCGCCACGAGACTTGCGGCACCGGTGTATGCAAAGAGGTTGAGAAGCTTCGGCCGTTCGCCGCCCGCATTTGCGGCACGCGCGGCCATCCAATGCCAATGCGGCGCCTGCTCGGGGAACAGGCCGACATGGCGGAACGCGGTGAAGCGGCAGGCGAGGGTGGCCTCGCGATAGCGCACCGGCCACTCGGGCGGCAGCGGACGGGGAAAGCGCCAGCGTCCCCAAGCATCCTCGTCGTCGCCGGGTTTCGCGTCGCCGGGCTTGGAATCGAAAAAGGCGTCGGCGTTTTCCCACGCATCCGCCGGGCCCGATGGGGTCCACAGGGCCTGCGGCTCCGGACGCACGAGCGTCAGCCTGCCGAAGCGTTCGAGCTTTCGCCCGCCGCCGGAGTCGAGAAGCGCGTAATCGTCCCACCCCGAAGTCGCCAGAATTCTAAGCTGCGGTGCCAATTCGTCCGTCCTGTCTCTCGCGTCGCAACACTACCAGTGGGCTTATAGATCCCCAATACGGAAGGAGAAACTGAGAACCTTCGGTACCGTCATCGGCGGCGCGTCGGGCTGGCGCTTGAAGGGCTGGGCCTGACGCATCGCACCAAGGAAGCTTTCGAGCGCCGTCCGCTGGTCGCGAAGGTCCGGGCGTTGCAGCTCGGCATAGTTCGCGATCATCTTTTCCGGCGCCCACGGGTCCTGGATGCCGAAGGGCGCGCCCAAGGTCCCGTCGGGATTGAGCTGGAAATTTCCCGATATCACGATGTCCTTGAACCGGGCGGCACGGTAGTCGATCAGCCACGCGCGGAACACCTGTGCAAGCAGATGGTCGAGCTCGCTCTGGCTTACCTTTTCGCCGACGGGCCCGGACGGCGCCGGCTCGGTTCGCGTGCGGCTTGCCGAGACTCCCGCCCTCGGCACGACGCGCTCGACCGGCGGCGCGTTGGGTGCGAGCAGCCCGTCGCGGCTTTCCGTATTGCGCGGGGTTGCCGGTGGCGTCGGTGCCGGCGGGGCTTCCGCGCGCTGGACAGGGCGTGCAGCGCTCGATTGCGGGGCGCTTGTCGCCGTCTCGCGCTGGACCGGTTGCGGCGGGGGCGGCGGCGGAAGTGCGGCCGCGGGCGGAGAAGGAGGGGCAGGCGGAGGAGGAGGTGGCGCGGGCGGCGGCGCCGGAGGAGGAGGAGGTGGTGGCGGGACGCGCGGAGGCTCGGGCACCGGTGCCGGTGGTGGCGGGGCAAGGGCCGACTCAGGGACCATCTCGATCGGCACAAACCGCTCGGCATCAGGAAAATCGCGCGGCTGAAGTTCGATCCACGAAAGCGCGATCAGGAAGTGGAGCAGGAGCGACAGCAGCAATCCGGCGAAGATCGGCCACCGCACGCGCATCGCGTCGTCCGAGATGCGGAAGGTCTCGTGCGCCGCTTCGGGAGGCAGCGCCACAGTCATGCGGCCGGCTCGACCTGCGGCAAGGGCCCGTCCTTCCAGCCGCAAAGGCGCATCTGGACTTTCATGTGCTCGGGAACCTGGGCAACCGCCTTGACCGGCGTACGACGCGGATAGAGCGGCACGCGGATCTCGCGGGCATGAAGATGCAGCGTATAGCGTGCGGCGCGCGTCGCGGTTCCGCCATAGACCGGATCGCCGAGGATCGGGCAACCGATTGCCGCAAGATGGACGCGCAGCTGGTGCGTGCGGCCGGTCTTCGGCTCGAGGGCGAGCCACGAAAGTCCGTCCCCCGAACCGATGCGCCGGTAGCCGGTCTGCGACGGCTGGCCCGTGGGATCGACGCGCATGTTCCAGCCGGTCTTGCGGTTCTCCTTGGCGAGCGGCAGGTCGATCAGTCCCTCGTCCTGCGGCGGCTTGCCGACGACGACGGCCCAATAGACCTTGCGCACCTGACCTGCCGAGAACAGCCGCCCGAGCTTCGAAAGCGCCTTGCGATTGCGCCCGAGCACCAGGCAGCCGCTGGTATCCCGGTCGAGCCGGTGGGCGAGGTCGGGCGGCTGGGCATTGCCGAACTGCAGGCCGCCCAAAAAGTCGCGCAGGTTCTCGCCGCCGCGCGGGCCGGCATGGACCGCAAGGCCGGCCGGCTTGTCGAGGATAAGCATCAGGCCGTCGCGGTAAAGCAGGCGGGATTCGAGTTCCTGGGGCGTCATGGCGGGCAAGCTACACTCTTCGCTGGCGATATGCGAAGGGCTCGCTAAGGTGCTGGCCCTGCTGGAGGAGACCGGAATCCGATGGGCGATACGGCCCGAAACGACGTCAAGGGTGCCATCTACATCGTCAGCGGGGCCATCTGCTTTGCCATCTGCGGGGGATTGCTCAAGCATTTGACCGCTGAAATGTCGTGGGGAACCGTCGGTTTCCTGCGACACGCCTTCGCGCTTCCTTTTTTCCTGCCCATGATCTGGCGGAAGGGATGGGGAAGCGTCGCGACCCGGCGGCCGCTCGGACACCTGCTGCGGGGAGCCGCCGGATTCTCAAGTTTCATGTTGTTCGTCGTGGCACTCATGCAAATGCGGATGGGCGACGCATTCGCGCTCTCCTACACGACACCATTCTGGTCGCTCGCCATTGCCGTGCTGGTATTCGGCGAGCGGCTCGGCATCCAGCGCGTGGTCGCGACGGCGGTCGGTTTTGCCGGCGTCCTGATGGTGGTCAAGCCGGCCGGCGACTATAACGTCTTTGCCTTCGTGGCGCTCGCCAGCGCTGGCCTGACATCGATCGCGATGATGATGGTCAAGCAGCTTTCGGCGACCGAGCCGCCGGACCGCATCGCTTTCTGGTTCATCCTGAGCGGTCTGCTGCTCGGCGCACCTCTGGCAGCATTCGCCTGGACCCCGCCAGACGGTGCCGCTCTCGGTCCGCTTCTCCTGCTCGGTGCCTTGACCTGGCTGGGCCAGCGTTGCCTGTCGCGCGGCTATTCGCTCGGCCAGTTCTCGAAAATGGCGCCGCTTGTCTTCGTGCAGGTCGCGATCGCGACCGGGATCGGAATCCTCTATTTCGGCGAAGTCCCCGATCCGCTGGCGGCGGTCGGCATGGTGCTGATCGCGGCGGGCGCCATCGCCGTCGTCCGGCGCAGCGGCTAGTTCACTTCCAGACGACTTCCTTGACCGACTTCTTCTTCGGCTCGGCCGCCGGTGCGGGCGCCTTGGCGGCAATGGCCGCCGCCGCCGACTTGGTGCCGCCCAGGCGGTTCAGGATCGACGACATCGTCATGCTGTTCTTCTGCTTGATCGCGACGCCTTCGGCCGTCTCGGCAACGCGCTTGCGCTGGTAGACGGGCAGGGCGTCGAAGGTCCGGCGGGCACGGTCGATGTTGATCGTCGTCGGCCGCTCGGCCGCCAGCTTGACGAATTGCTGGATCTTGGAATGTTCGCCAAGAATCTGCCCCACCGACGACGCCAGAATCTGGAGCGCCGCCTTGTCGACCTGTTCCTTGGCTTCTTCCGAGTCCATGAGGCGTGACTTTACCGTATTTTCGCGCACAACATCAATGAACTGACATCGATTCCGCCGCACGGGCAAGCGGCTTCGGAGGGGCCAAGATGCTGACGATCCTGCTGCTCATATGCTCGAACATATTCATGACGTTCGCCTGGTACGGCCATCTCAAGTATCCGCACTGGCCGCTCTGGCAGGCGATCGGCGTGAGCTGGGGCATCGCATTCATCGAGTATTGCCTGGCGGTACCGGCAAATCGCTACGGCTACGGCACG
This sequence comes from Tagaea sp., assembly GCA_965279525.1. Lineage (GTDB taxonomy): Bacteria > Pseudomonadota > Alphaproteobacteria > CACIAM-22H2 > CACIAM-22H2 > Tagaea. Next base: position 533,020 of record CBDIIB010000004.1, read on the forward strand.
TTCACCGGCGTCCAGCTGAAGACGATCCAGGAGATCGTCACGCTGGCGGTGTTCGCGGTCTTCGCCATCGTCTGGCTGGGCGAGGGGCTCAAATGGAACCATCTCGCGGCCTTCGGATGCCTCGTCGGCGCCGCGTTCTTCATATTCTGGGAATGAAAAAGAAAAGCCGGCTTGCAATGACCCGGAGGGTTCTGCAAGCCGGCGGACCAGGCCAAGGGACCAACTTGACCGAGGAAGTTTGAACATGGAGACCGGCGGAAGAAGGCCGGGTGAAGAGTGTGAGAGCATTTATATATAATTTTATGAAAATGTCAAAGTGATTTTATGAGAATTTATTTAAAGAGCTTTATCGGAATCAAAAATTCATATAAATAATTATAAATCAAATAGTTATAATGTTTTTCTACCACTGCGTTGGAATTGCGGCCCGCACTCCAGATCAGATAGGCTGCCGATATGCTCTGGAAAAATATCTTCGGACTCGTCGCGTTGCTGGCATTGGCGCACCCCGCCGGCGCACAGACCGGCAAGCCGCCAGCCAGCTATTCGGACTGCGATGCGCTCTATGCCCGCGAGATCAAGAAGGCGGTCGCCCAGACCGGCAAGAACCTGCGCGAAACCCAACATCTGGCCGGGCTGCAGCGCCTGCGCTGCGAGCGTGCCGTCGAGCGCAAGCTGATCATGGACCGCGCGAAGGGCGCCAACCGGCCGGGCGGCCGGTGAAGCTCAGTCTTCCTTGTCGTCGAACCGCAGCAGGCGCGGCGCACGCTCGATGACAACCTCGAGGATCTGCTCGGCCGCGATCAGGTCGGCACGCGTGCGATCGTTGAGCCGGTTCAGGTAACGCTCGCTCTCGATACGCTCTTTCGCGTGATAGAGACTGCGCAGCTCGGACTTGAAGACGTCGCGCGCACCCAGCGGCAACTCGCGCTTTTCGGCCAGGATGCGCAGGAAATGAAGGCTCGCCGTGACGATCGACGAAAGCATGAACGCCGTCAGCTCGTCGAATTTCTCGGCAAGCGCGGCGGCCTTCTCGTCGCGTAGGCGCTTCAGCTTGTATTCGATGACGATCGCCAGCGTGTCGAAATCGTCGACGACCTCGCGGAACGCCACATAGGCCTTGAACTTGTCGTCGTTCGCCTCGTTGGCCGCCTGCTGTGCTGCGAGGATCACGCGCGTGGCGCCGCGCTCGAGCGCCAGGAGCATCTCGCGCACCTTGGCGATGACGATCTCGTTCTCGCGGTCGATCTGTGTGCTGGAAAGCATTATACGGCTCCGCCGACTTCCAATTGCAGCAGGCTCGGCGCGCGCTCGATGATCACGCCGAGGATCTCTTCGGCCGTCTCGATGTCCTTGACCGCACGCGACGAGATCTTGTTTTTGTAACGATCCATTTCAAGCAGCTGCTTGACCCTGTAAAGGCTGCGCAGCTCGGACAGGAAGATGTCCTTGGAGCCGAGCGGAAGCTCGTTGCGATGCGCAAGCAGCCGCAGGAAATGGAGACTCGTCTGCAGGGTCGCCGAAAGCATGAAAAGGGTCAGTTCCTCGAACTGCGCCTCGAGCGCCTTGTCGCGGCCGCCACGCAGGTTCTTGAGGCGATACTCGATGACGATCGCCAGCGTGTCGAAATCGTCACAGGACCCGCGGAACTTCGCGTAGATGCCGAATTCCTCCTGGGCGATCGCGCCGGATACTTCCTTGGCGGCCGAGATGACGCGGTCGGCGTGGCCTTCGAGCGCTGCCAGGAGCTGCTCGACCTCGCGCCGCGTGTGCTGTGTGGCAGGTCTCGACAAAGGGGGGCCCGGCTTCCGGTGGCGACGGCGCAGGATGGACCAGCCGATGGCGTTCGCGCAACGCTTTCGGCCGCCCGCCGGTCCCGCTAGTCTTGCGCCATGCCAAGGGCCCGGGCCGGCGATTTCGGCGCAAAACAGCAACTGATCCGCGATCGGGCGGCCGAACTCTTCGCGTCGCGCGGATTCGCCGCCACGTCGACCGCCGACGTGGCACAGGCCTGCGGGATTTCGAAGGGGCTGATCTGGCACTACTTCGAATCGAAAGAGGCGATCCTTTTCGACCTGTTGCACGCGCATGTCGATGCGCTCGACGCCGCGGCGACGGCCGCGCTTGCCGAATCCGCCGATCCGCGCGCCCAGCTCCGGGCGTTCCTGCATGCCCATCTCAGGCTTTATGCCAACGCCCGCGCGCGGCACGTCCTGCTGGTGAGCGCACTTGAAAGCCTTGCCCCGCGACAGCGCGGCATCATCATCGCCAAGCAGCGCAGGCTCGTCGAAACGGCCGCGGGCCTGCTGGCGCGCGTGGCGCCCTCGCTCAAGGGAAATACGGCGCTGCGCTGGCCGGCGGCGATGGGCCTCTACGGATTCATCAACTGGACCTACACGTGGTTCGATCCGGCGGGACCGACCACGCCCGAAGCCTTCGCCGAGTTCGCCTGCACGACATTCCTGTCGGGCATCGAGACCGCGGCGAAGGCCCGGACCTAGGCGCTAGACGCCGGACGGAAGCTTGCGAAGCTCGGCGGCCGGCAGGAACGCGTTGGTGTAGATGAGGTCGTTCGACGGCACCTGCGGGATGTTGAACGTCTCGCACAGCGCGACGATGTTCTTGGTCAGGCGTGCGGCATCGACATGCCCGATGCCGTTTGCGCGCGTGGTCGGCGTGGCGATCGACTGCTCGAGCACCATCTGGTAGCGCGGCAGTTCGACTTCCATCGTGTTGAGTGGCTGACGGCGTACCGCCGCCTGGATCGAGGCGCGCGGATCGGCCATCATCGCCTGCATCGATCGCGCGGTCGCCCGCGCGAAGCCGCGCGCCACGTCCGGGCTCTTTTCAAGGAAGTCCTTGCGCGCGAAGATCGTCGAGCCGAACAGGTCGATGCCGACGCTGGCATAGGCGATCCAGCCGATCTGGTCGAGCGGCACACCCGCACGGACCATGTTGAGCGCCACCGACGACACGAAGCCGGTCGCACCCTGCGCTTCGCCGCGCACGACGAGCGTCTCGCGCAGCGGGAAGTCGATGTGGCGAAGCGTGACCTTCGAGGGATCGATCCCGGCGGCACGCGCGAACAGCGGGAACATCTGCCGGCCGGCGTCCGGCTCGGGCGCCGCGAGGACCTTGCCCTCGATGTCCTTGGCCGACGTGATGACGCCCTTCTTGAAGACGATGCCGTGCTGGAGAAGGTCCCACAGCACGAAGAAAGACGTGACGGCGGTCGCCGGGTTGGTTGCCGTGAAGCGGGCGAGCGTCCCGAAATCGCCGAAGCCGATGTCGTAGGTGCCCTGTGCGACGCGGGTAACGGCCTGCCCGGAACCCGCACCGCCATCGATCTGCACGTCGAGGCCTTCGTCGGCGAAGAAGTTCTTCTCGACACCGTAGAGGAAGTTCGACTGCGGTCCCCAGAAATCGACGTCGAGTGTGAATTTCACGCGCGTCTTTGCCTGTGCCAGGGCAGGGGCCGCGAGTGTGCTCGCAGCAGCGGCACCCGCAAGGCCAAGGCCGAAGGTGCGACGGGAGAACGAGTTGGTCATGGCTGGAAGGCCTTTCGCCGGAGGATCGCGGACGCAAACGCGCCCTTCCTCCCCGGCTTGCAAGCCGGAGGCCAGCGGCACCCACGCGAAAGTTCCGGTTTTACCGCGACTTGGCTGCCGAATTTCCCGGCATCAGGCGCCGAGGACTTGGGCAAACTGGGCAGGGTCGACATTGCCGCCCGAGGCGACGACGACGACCGTCTTTCCCCGGATCGGGTACTTGCCGCTCAGCACGCTGGCGAGTGCCACCGCTCCGCCCGGTTCGACCACGAGCTTGAGTTCGAAGAACGCGGTCGCCATCGCGGCACGCGCCTCATCGTCGCTGACGGCAAGGCCGCCCTTCAGCAGCCGCTTGTTGAGCGCGAATGTCATCTCGCCCGGCGTTGCGGCGAGCAGTGCATCGCAGATCGAACGGGCCTTGGGATCGTTGGACTCCCGCTTGCCGCTTTCGAGGCTGCGCTTCGTGTCGTCGAAATCCTTCGGCTCGGCGGAATAGACCGGCACGCCGGGCATGGCCTGCGAGAGCGCCAGTGCCGTGCCCGACACCAGGCCGCCGCCGCCGCAGCAGACGATGACGGCGTCCGGCCTGATGCCGAGCGCGCCGCATTGTTCCGCGATCTCCAGCCCGATCGTTCCCTGGCCGGCGATGATGTCCGGATCGTCGTAGGGACGCACGAGCGTAGCGCCGTGCTTGGCCTGCAGCTCAAGGCCCATCGCCTCGCGGTCCTCGGTGTAGCGGTCGTAGGGAACGACGGTCGCGCCGAATTCCTTCGTGCGCGCGATTTTGATCGCCGGCGCGTCCTTGGGCATGATGATCCACGCCGGAATGCCCAGCATGCGCGCCGCAGCGGCAACTCCTTGCGCATGGTTTCCAGACGAATAAGCGACGACGCCATTGGCGCGCCTGGCTTCCGGGATCTGGCAGAGCTTGTTGTAAGCGCCGCGGAACTTGAACGAGCCCGTGCGCTGGAGCGGCTCGGCCTTGACCAGCAGCCGGCCGCCAAGCTTCTCGTCGAGGGCGGGCGAGCCGAGCAGGGGCGTGCGAACGGCATGGCCGTCGATGCGCCGGGCCGCCGCGCGCACGTCTTCGAACACGGGGAGGTCAGATTTCGTTGCGGCGGAGGAACTCATCGATGGCCTCGATACTGGCGGGTTCTTCGAGCGACGGCGTGTGACCGACCCCTGGCAGCTCGATCTGCGCGAGGTCGGGATTTGTCCGCTTCATGCGGGCAAACGTGTCGGGCGAAAGCACGTCGGAAACGCCGCCACGGACGGCGAGGATAGGCAGATGCGCCACCGATTTCCAGAGTGCCCACAGGTCGAGATCGGGATCGACGCCTCGGCGGACAGCCTTGTGCAGGTTCACGTCCCAGTCGAAGTGGAGCAACCCGTCCGCACCTTGGCGATAGGTGTTCTTCGCCACGCGGATCCAGCCAGCTTCATCGCTGACCGACAGGTTAGGCAGCAGCTTGCGGATATGCGTCGCGGCAGACGGCCAGTCCGGCTGCGGCCGGTCGACGGAAATGTAGTCGAGAATGCGCGACTGCCCTTCGGCCGAAATGTCGGGGCCGACATCGTTGACGATCAGGCCGGCGAGGGATGCCGGCATCGCGGCCCCCATCGCCATGCCGAGCAGCCCGCCCATCGACGTGCCGATCACGACGAAACGGTGCAGGCCCTCGATCGCCAGCAACGCTCGCAGATCGTCGAAATAGAAGGCCGGGTCGTAGGTCCGCCAGTCGGCGGAATAGGCCGAGCGGCCGCGCCCGCGCAGGTCTGGGCTGACGACACGGCGGCCCGCGGCGCACAGCCGTGCCGCCACGGACGTGAAATCCCCCGAGTGGCGCGTGAGGCCGGGGATGCACAGGACCGGTAGCGCCGTGACCTGCACCGGCTCGTAGAGGCGGTAGAAAAGCTTCAGACCGTCGCTCGACGTGTAGTGGCGCTCGAGGCTCAAGCGCGCTCCTCATCCTTGGCGCGGTTCCACAACGCGTCCATCTCGGCGAGGTCCGACTGTGCGGGCGTGCGGCCCTGTTCGGCCAGCAGCGCTTCGATACGCCCGAACCGGCGCTCGAACTTGGCGTTGGCACGCCGCAGCGCCGTCTCGGCGTCCACGCCGGCGAGCCGCCCCACATTGACGACGGCAAACAGCAGGTCGCCGACCTCTTCTTCGATCGCGGCCTGGCGCGGACTGCCGAGTTCGGCACCGAGTTCCTCGACTTCCTCGGCGACCTTCTCCAGCGCCAGCTTGGCGTCTCCCCAGTCGAAGCCCACGCGGCTCGCGCGCTTCTGGAGCTTCTGCGCGCGCATCAGGGACGGGAAGGCGACCGGCACGCCGTCGAGGACGCCCGACTTCGCATCCTTGGCCTTGCGCTCGTGCGCTTTGAGGGTTTCCCAGGCTTCGGTCTGCGCATCGGCGTCCTTGATTTCGCGCGTCGCGAACACATGCGGATGGCGGCGGACCATCTTGTCGCTGAGGTCCGTGGCGACAGCCTCGAAATCGAAATGTCCGGCTTCCTCGGCCATCCGCGCGTGGAAGACCACCTGGAACAGCAGGTCGCCGAGTTCCTCGCGCAAGGCCGCCATGTTGTTCTTCTCGATCGCGTCGGCGACTTCGTAGGCTTCCTCGATCGTGTAGGGCGCGATGGTCGCGAAATTCTGCTCGACGTCCCACGGGCAGCCTTCGGTCTTGTGGCGCAGTCGGGCCATCACGGCGAGCAGCCGGGACATGGGCGAGGGATCTGCTGTCATTTCGGCTGTTTCCGGCGGGCAGGGGGAAGATTGGAAAGGGCGCCGCCAACCTAGGCGAGGCGTCAGCCGCTTGTCGAGCCGGGCGGCAAGCGCTTGCGGTCGAAGGCGGCACCGTCGATGGCAGCGCCACGCATGTCCACGCGATCCAGGCGCGCACCCGTGAAGTCGGCAGCACGCAGGTCGGTGTCGATGAAGGCGGCATCGTTGAGGTTCGCATGCGCGAAGCGCGCACCGCCGCAATAGGCAGCGGAGAAGGAGGCTTCGGCGGCCTCGGAGCCGTAAAAATCGGCGTTCTCCAGCACGGCAAGCTGGAAATCGGCGCGTAGCAGCTTGGTGCCGGCAAGATTGGTTCCGCAGAGATAGGCGCCCTTGAAGCTCGCTCCGGTGAAATCGCCGTCCGACAGGTCGTAGCCGGAAAGGTTTGTCCCGGCGAGCGACAGCCGCGCGTTTGGCGGATCGTTGGCACGCTGGCGCCGGCCGAGGACCGAGACCGCCGCCTGGATGTCGGTCGTCGGCTGCCGATAGACAGTCTCCGGTGCCGGGGCCTTGTAGGCGCCGTCGACGAGTGCCGGGACGGGCGCCGGGCAACGGTCGCGCACGAAGGCGGCCAGCGTCTGGACGATGGGACCCTGATCTTTGGGGCGCTCCCGGGCATGGCGTTCGAGCGTGTAGATGGCACCGACGCGGACCTGGATCTGCGAACCGCCAAGCCCGGCAAAGGCCGCCGCCATGACCTCGGCCGATTTGCCAAGCTCGGTTGCCTCGGCAGTCCGCTGCTGGGCCGCGACCAGCTTTCGCGCCACCCAGGCCCGGTAGCCGAGAAACGGCACAACGCCGGCGGCCGCCGCCGCGACCAGCAGGTCGCGCACTTCGCCCGCATTGGCGAGCAGCCAGAACCATGCGTAGTCGAGGTCGCTCTGCATCTGCTTTGTGACCGACGATCGAGAGCCCGGAGTCGGGCGATGAACCAGTGTACCAGAGGCAGGAGCCGCGATCTTATTATCGCATAATATATATTATCAAAAATACTGCATCGATATATCGTGCAAATACTTACGCGACTTTCAGGCTGTCAATTCTCGACATCCAGAACCATGCCATCATACGCCGGTTCGACGCTCGCGGGCAGCTTGGCGCGCCACGTGTCGTAGTCGACGCGGTGGTTCATGTGCGTAAGCACGGCCCGACGTGGCCGGACCCGGCCGATCCAGTCGAGCGACTGGTCCAAATGGCTGTGGGCCCAGTTCGGCTGCTCTTGCAGGCAGTCGACGATCCAGGTGTCCACCCCTGCCAGCGCCCGGAAGGCTGCCTCATCCAGGGTCTTCACGTCGGTCGAGTATGCGAAGCGTCCGAAGCGAAGTCCCAGGGTCGGCGTCCGGTCGCCACCATGCATCTGCTCGAACCCGACCACGTCGATGTCGCCGATCCGGAACGGACGGCCAAGCTCGACGGCCCGCGGCTGCAGGACGGGCACGACGTAATAGCCGCCCGGCAGGTCGTCGACCGACCCGAACGCATACCCGAAACGGGCCTGCGCTTCGGCCAGCGTCGTGGCATCGGCGTAGCAGTCGAGCGGCGCCAGCCGGGCGTGGTTGACCGAGCGCAGCTCGTCAATGCCGTGCATGTGGTCGGCATGGGCATGGGTGAAGATCACGGCGTCGAACTTCGTCTCGCCGAAGGCCAGGAGCTGGGCGCGCAGGTCCGGGCTGGCATCGACAAGGATGCGCGTCGTGGCGCTTTCCACGACGATCGAAACCCTGAGGCGCCGGTTCTTCGGATCGTCCGACTTGCACACGACACAACTGCAGCCGACGAGCGGCACGCCGCCCGACGACCCGGATCCGAGAACGGTGACTTTCAGCTTCATGCGGGCCGGCGTGCGCGCGCGAACAGGCTGTAGAAGTTATCGCTGGTCGCCTTGCCGAGAACGTCCAGCGAAACGCCCTTGAGGTCCGCGACGAATTGGGCCGTGTGCAGCACGTAGCTGGGTTCGCACGGCTTGCCGCGTTTCGGGATCGGCGCCAGGTACGGCGAATCCGTTTCGACCAGCAGCCGCTCGAGCGGCAGTGCGCGCACCGTCGCGCGCAGGTCTTCGGCATTCTTGAAAGTGACGATTCCGGAGATCGAGATGAAATAGCCGAGCGCGATCGCCCTCTGCGCAAGCTCCAGCGACGACGTGAAGCAATGCAGAACGCCGGTGACGCCCGGCAGCTCGCGATGCGCCCAGTCGAGCAGTTCGGCCGTGTCGGCGTCTGCATCGCGCGTGTGGATCACCAGCGGCAGGCCCGAAGCCTTCGCCGCGCGCATGTGGGCGCGGAAATTCTCGATCTGCGGCGCGCGCGGGCTCTTTTCGTAGAAATAGTCGAGCCCCGTCTCGCCAAGGCCGACGACCTTCGGATGCTCGGCAAGTGCCAGCAGCGATTCGACCGCCGCCTGCTCGTTCGCCGCCTCGTGCGGATGGATGCCAACCGTACAGAAGATGTTCGCGTTGCCTTCCGCGATTGCCCGCACGCCCGGGAATTTCGAAAGTTTCGTGCCGATGGCAAGCATCGTCTCGACGCCGGCCGCGCGCGCGCGCGACAGCACACCGGGAAAATCCCGCTGCAGCTCCGGAAAATCGAGATGGCAGTGGCTATCGACGAGCATGGCGCGGGTCAGGCCTTCGGCCCCTGCCCCTCTTCGACATAACGCGGAAACAGCCCGCTGGGCGGTGGCAGCGCCGTTCCGGCGACCAAGGCAGCATCCCATGCCGCGAACTGCCGGCCGTCGGCCGGGATCGCCAGCAGGTCGAGCAGCCGCGCGATCGTCGCGGGCATGAAGGGTTGCAACAGCAGTCCGACGCGGCGCAGCGTTTCCATCAGCACGTAAAGGACCGTCGCCATGCGCGCGGGATCTGTCTTGCGCAGCGTCCACGGCGCCTGGCTGTCGACATAACGGTTGGCGTCGGCAACGACCGCGAAGATCGCTTCAAGCGACTTGTGGAACGCCGGCTGGGCAAGTTCGGCGCGCGTGATGACGAGCAGTGCAGCCGCCGCATCGAGCATCGCGCGGTCGGCCTCGGTGAAAACGCCAGGCGCAGGCACCGCGGCACCGGCATTCTTTGCCACGAACGACAGCACGCGCTGGGCAAGATTACCAAGGTCGTTGGCAAGGTCGGTGTTCGTGCGCCGGATCATCGCGGCATGGCTGAAATCGCCGTCCTGCCCGAACGAGACCTCGCGCAGCAGGAAGTACCGCACCTGATCGAGGCCGTACCGCTCGACGAGCGCGACCGGGTCGATCACGTTGCCGGTGGATTTCGAGATCTTCTGGCCTTCGTTCGTCCACCAGCCGTGCGCGAACACGCGCTTTGCCGGCGGCAACCCTGCGGCTGTCAGGAAGGCCGGCCAGTAAACCGTGTGGAAACGCACGATGTCCTTGCCGACCATGTGCAGGTCGGCGGGCCAGAACTTGCGGAACTTGTCGCTATCGACATCGGGATAGCCGGCGGCCGTGATGTAGTTGGTCAGCGCGTCGAGCCACACATACATCACGTGCTTCTCGTCGCCGGGCACCTTGACGCCCCAGCCGAACGTCGTGCGCGAGATCGACAGGTCGTGCAGCCCCTGCTCGACGAAGCTGCGCACCTCGTTGAGGCGCGTGGCCGGACCAACCGCATCCGGGTTCGACTTGTAGAAATCGAGCAGCCACTCGCCCCAGTCCGACAGACGGAAAAAGTACGAAGGCTCCTCGACCCATTCGACTTCGGCCCCGGAAGGTGCACGCTTCTTGCCGTCCGGACCGGTCGTGAGTTCGGACTCGTCGTAGTAGGCTTCGTCGCGCACGGCGTACCAGCCGTCGTACTTGCCCAGATAGATGTTGTCGTTACCCTTGGGCGTCTTGCGCGCGGCCATCGCCTGCCAGATCGCCTGACTGGCGCGGATGTGACGCGGCTCGGTCGTGCGGATGAAATCGTCGTTCGAATAGCCCATCGTCGCGGCGAGGGCGCGGAAATTGGCCGAGACCTTGTCGGTGAAGTCCTTGGGCGTCATGCCGGCGCTGACGGCGGCCTTCTCGACCTTCTGGCCATGCTCGTCCGTACCGGTCAGGTAGAACACTTCGTAGCCGTCGAGGCGCTTGAATCGCGCCAGCACGTCGCAGGCAAGCGTCGTGTAGGCGTGGCCGATATGCGGCACGTCGTTGACGTAGTAGATCGGCGTCGTGATGTAGTAGCTTTTCATCGTCCTCGGGCCCTCGGCGGGCGGTCGTTATGCTGTAAGCGGCGGCGGCGCGCAACTCCGGACGAACGATATGGGAACGGGCCGGGTTTGGCGAGGTTCTTGCTAGCCTTATCGTGCTCCGGAACCCAGCGAAACGAGCGCCATGCCGACACCTCCCGACAACATCGCCGACTATGTCGACCGTGCGGCGGCGGCCGTCGGCCTGACGATCGCCGCCGAGCACCGGCCGGGCGTGATCGTCAATTTCCAGCGCACCGCGGAAGTCGCCCGGCTCGTCACGGAATTCGCCATTCCCGACGACATCGAGAGCGCGGCGATCTTCCGGCCATGATCCCGATCGAGATGCCGGCAACGGAAATCGCCCGACGCGTGCGCGAGGGGTCCCTCTCCGCCCTCGCCGTGACCGAGAACCACTTTGCCCAGATCGATGCGCGCAACCCGGTGCTGAACGCCTTCACCGACGTGACGCGCGAGCGTGCGCTCGCCAGGGCGCGCGACATCGATGCACGGCGTGCGACCGGCGGCAGGCTTGGGTCGCTCGCCGGCGTGCCATTCGCGGTCAAGAACCTGTTCGACGTCGCCGGCCTGCCCACGCGCGCGGGATCGAAGATCAACCGCGACCGGGCGCCCGCCGAAACAGACGGCCCGCTCGTCGCCCGCCTCGACGCCGCCGACGCCGTGCTGCTTGGCGCGCTCAACATGGGCGAATACGCCTACGATTTCACAGGCGAGAACGCGCACGACGGCCCGTCGCGCAATCCGCACGACGTTTCCCGCATGACTGGCGGTTCGTCCGGCGGCTCGGGTGCGGCGGTCGCTTCGGGAATGGTGCCGCTTGCCCTGGGCTCCGACACCAACGGTTCGATCCGCGTGCCCTCGTCGTTCTGCGGCCTGTTCGGCCTGAAGCCGACATTCGGGCGACTGACGCGGGCCGGGTCCTTCCCGTTCGTCGCGTCGTTCGACCATCTCGGGCCGTTCGCGCGCAGTGCGGCCGACCTCGCCCTCGCCTACGACATCCTGCAGGGTCCCGACCCGGCGGATCCGGCCTGCGCCCAGCGTGCCGTCGATCCCGCCTTCCCGTCGGTCGAACAGGGCATTGCCGGGCTTCGGATCGGGGCGCTCGGCGGCTATTTCGCGCGCGGCGGCGATCCGGTCGTCTATGCGGCGGCCGACAAGGTCGCCAAGGCACTGGGTGCCACGGCGGGCGTCGAGCTGCCGGAAGTCCATCGCGCGCGCGCCGCCGCGTTCGTGATCACCAATGTCGAAGGCGCGCAGTTGCACATCGACCGGCTGCGCACCCGGGCCGCCGATTTCGATCCGGCAACGCGCGACCGCCTCATCGCCGGCAACCTGCTGCCGGCCGCGTGGTACGCGCAGGCCCAGCGCTTCCGCACTTGGTTCCAGCGCGAGACGGAAAAAATCTTCGAGAAGTTCGATATCCTGCTCGCCCCGTCCACACCATGCACGGCACCGCTGATCGGCCAGCAGACATTCGTGCTCGACGGCAAGGAAGTGCCATTGCGCCCCAACATCGGCATCTACACGCAGCCGATCTCGTTCATCGGCCTGCCGGTCGCGGCCGTCCCGGTGCGGGGCATTTCTCCACTTCCGGTCGGCGTGCAGGTCATCGCCGCTCCCTGGCGCGAGGATCTTGCCCTGCGCGTCGCCCACGAACTCGAACGGACCGGCATCTGCGCCGCTCCCGTCGCACGGTAGGAACAACATGCCCGAGATCAACATCCCCGAAATCCATGCCGAGATGGTCGCCGCGTTCGAACGTTACGAGGGGGCGCTGACCACGAACGATGTCGCCGTGCTCGACGAGCTGTTCAAGGACGCGCCCTATACGGTTCGCTACGGCGCCACGGAAAATCTCTACGGCTATGCCGAGATCCAGGCATTCCGCGCCTCGCGTCCTGGGCAGGGCCTGCAGCGCAAGCTCGAACGCACGGTCATCACCACGTTCGGACGCGATTTCGCGACGGCATCCACGCTGTTCCGCCGCGTTCCCGGCAAGATCGGCCGCCAGCAGCAGACATGGGTGCGCTTTGCCGAAGGCTGGCGCGTCGTCGCCGCCCAGGTCTCGCTGATGGAAGATCCGAAGGCCTAGATTTCGCCGAGCAGGACCAGCGATGCCGAAAGCCGCTTGCGTGCCGCTTCGGCATCGGCAAGGCGGATGCGCTGTTCTTCGACCGCTTCGGGATCGGCCTTCGCGACGAAATCGGCGTTGGCGAGCTTGCGGCCGATCTTGTCGATGTCGCCGGCCAGGCGCGCCACTTCCTTTTCGATCCGCTTGCGCTCGGCACCCACGTCGATGACGCCGGCAAGCGGCAGCACGAGCGTCGCGTCCGCGGCGACGAGCGTGGCGGCACCCTTGGTCGCCCCACCCTGCTCGGGCGCGATCGTGTCGATGCGCGCAAGCGTCTTGATCAACCCTTCGTGGCGCGCGATCCGGCCGCGCGCGGTTTCGCCCGCATCGCGATGCAGAAGGGCAAGCCGCGAGCCCTGCGGCACGTTCATCTCGGCGCGCAGTGCGCGGATGCCCGAGATCGCGTCGACGACCCAATTCATCTCTTCCTGTGCGGCCGCATCGCCGAGCCCTGCGGGAAGTGCGGGCCAGCTTTCCGAGATCAGTCCTGTCTCGCCGTTGCGGTAGCCAAGCGTCTCCCAGAGTTCTTCGGTCACGTAGGGTGCCAACGGATGCAGCAGCTTCAGGCACTGGCCGATGGCAAAGGCCGTCGTCGCGCGCACTTCCGCCTTTTCGGCCTCGCTGCCTTGCAGGAGCAGCGGCTTGGTGAATTCGAGGTACCAGTCGCAGAAGGTTCCCCAAACGAAACGGTAGATCGCGTCGGCCGCCTCGTTGAACTTGTAGCCCTCGATCGCGACGGTCACGGCAGAAGCGGTCTTCGAAAGCTCGCCGAGCAGCCACTTGTCGACGGTCAGCTTGACCGACGTCGGATCGAACCCGGCGACTGGTACCGCGCCGTTCATGCGCGCGTAGCGAGCGGCATTCCACAGCTTGGTGATGAAGTTGCGATAGCCCTCGACGCGCGCGGGTGCGAGCTTGATGTCGCGCCCTTGTGCTGCGAGCGCGCACAGCGTGAAGCGCAGCGCGTCGGTGCCGTACTTCTCGATGATGTCGAGCGGGTCGATGATGTTGCCCTTGGATTTCGACATCTTCTGGCCGCGCTCGTCGCGCACCAGCGCGTGGATGTAGACGTGCCTGAACGGCACGCGCTCGGCGAGCGGCTTACCGGGATTGCCGAAATGGATGCCCATCATCATCATGCGGGCGACCCAGAAGAAGATGATGTCGAAGCCGGTGACCAGAACGTCGCCGGGATAGTAGCGCTTCAGTTCGGGTGTCTCATCCGGCCAGCCAAGCGTCGAGAACGGCCACAGGGCGGACGAGAACCACGTGTCGAGCACGTCGTTGTCCTGCACGAGATCGACGCGCTTGCCGTATTTCGCTATCGCCTGTTCCTGCGCGCCTGCCTCGTCGTGGGCGACGAAGGCGTGACCGTCCGGTCCGTACCAGGCCGGGATGCGATGCCCCCACCAGAGCTGGCGGCTGACGCACCACGGCTGGATGTTGCGCATCCATTCGTAATAGGTGTTTTCCCAGTTCTTCGGCACGAACACCGTGTGCCCCTGCTCGACCGCCTCGATCGCGGGCTTGGCGAGCGTTGCCGCATCGCAGAACCACTGGTCAGTCAGCCACGGCTCCAGCGCCACGCCGGAGCGGTCGCCGTGCGGAACCGTGTGCGCGTGCGGCTCGACCTTGTCGAGCAGGCCCTCGGCCTCCATGTCCGCGACGATCGCCTTGCGCGCGGCATAGCGGTCGAGACCGCGATACTTCTCCGGCACGTCGCCGGTGATGTGCGCATCCTTGTCGAGCACGTTGATCATCGCAAGACCGTGGCGCTTGCCGACGGCAAAATCGTTGAAGTCGTGCGCCGGCGTCATCTTGACGGCACCCGTCCCCTTCTCCGGATCGGAGTACTCGTCAGCGACGATCGGGATCGCGCGGCCGACCAGCGGCAGGATCGCCCGCTTGCCGACGAGATCCTTGAAGCGTTCGTCGTCCGGATGCACGGCCACGCCCGTGTCGCCGAGCATCGTCTCCGGCCGCGTCGTCGCGACGGTGATGAAGCGCCCCGGCTCGCCCTGGATCGGATAGCGGAAATGCCAGAGATTGCCCTTGATCTCGCGCTGCTCGACCTCAAGATCCGAGACCGCCGTCTGCAGCTTCGGGTCCCAGTTGACGAGCCGCTTGTCGCGATAGATCAGGCCCTGCGCATGCAGATCGACGAAAACCTTGCGCACGGCCTTCGAAAGGCCCTCGTCCATCGTGAAGCGCTCGCGCGCCCAGTCGGGCGATGCAGCCAACCGGCGGAGTTGGCGCGTGATCGTGCCGCCGGATTCCGCCTTCCACTTCCAGGCTTCCTCGAGGAACTTCTCGCGTCCGATCAGCGTCTTGTTGCCGCCCGTCGGCACGCCGCCGCGATCGAGGAACACGCCCTGCTCGGCCAGCCGGCGCTCGACGACCATCTGCGTGGCGATGCCCGCATGGTCGGTGCCCGGCTGCCACAGCGCGTCGCGCCCGCGCATGCGCCAGAACCGCGTCAGCACGTCCTGGATCGTGAAGGTCAGCGCGTGGCCCATGTGCAGCGAACCCGTGACGTTGGGCGGCGGCATCATGATCGTGAAGGGCGTCTTGGCCGACGTCGGATCGCACGCGAAAACGCCCGTACGCTCCCATTCGGCGTAGCGGCGCGTTTCGATTTCGGCGGGCGAATAGGTCTTGGCGAGACCGCCCGCAGCGGTCTCGTCGTTCGATGGCTGGGTCATGCGGCTGTCTTAAACGGACGCGGGGCTATCGCTCAATAGTCCTGCGACTCGCGGGTGATCCGGCGGATCTCGCGCTGGACCATCCGCTCGACGAGATCGGGCAGATACTGGTCGAGCCACGCCTTCAGGATCGGACGCAGTTCGGCGCGGACGAGATCCTCGATCGTGAGATCCGAGTTTCCGAGCAGCAGGTTACGCGGCACGCGGGCCTGGAGACCCTGCAACGCGTCGGAAGCCTGACGCGCCGTGTCGTCGGACATCAGGCGCCGCGGCTCCTCGGCCATGATCGGCGGCGGCTTGTCCACCACGTTGGTGAGCTCGAGAACGTCGTCCATCTCCGGTTCCGGCATGGGCATGCGCGGACGCGGCGGCGGAGGGGGCGGCGGCGGCGGGGGTGGTGGAGGCGGCGGAGGCGCCTCCATCATCATCGGCTCGGGTTCAGGCTCCGGTTCAGGCTCCGGCTCCGCCATAGGTGGCGGTGGCGGCGGAGGTGCTGCAGCAGGCGGAGGCGGCGGGGGTGGCGGCGGAGGGGGTGGTGGCGGAGGAGGCGGGGGTGCTGCTTCGGCGGCGGCAGGCGCCGCTGGCGGCGCCTTACCGGCGTCTCCATCTTCCGAAATAATTCGACGGATGGAGGCGAGGATCTCCTCCATCGACGGTTCTTGTTGGTTCTTTGGGTCCGTCATCGTCGTGCTTTAACCATTCCAAGTCCAGAGCTTAGGCGACGAATCGCTGTCACGCCAGAGATATCCGCCAAGGCAGTCGCTCATCCTACCTTACCGGCGCGGCGCCTCGTCGGGTATGTCAGTACCCGACCAACGATTCCGCGTCGCCTCGAGATATGCCGTCGGATCGTATAGTTCGACCTTCAGCGCAAGGTCCCGGGCCGTCAAGCGACCCGTCGCGGACAGGAGCTGGAAGGACGCCAAGACCTGATCGCGCTGTGCCTGGACAAGACTGACCCGGCTGTTGAGCAGTTCCTGCTCGGCGTTGAGGACGTCGAGAACGGTCCGCGACCCGACCCGGGCTTCCTGCGACACGCCTTCGAGGGCGATTTCATTGGCCCGGATCTGCGACTGGAAGGACTGGATCTGCGCCCTGGCCGTGGTGAGCTGCTGCCATGCGCGATTGGCTTCGTCGACGACCTGACGCTGCGAAACGTCGATCTGGGTCCGGCGCTGGCCTTGGGTCTGCTTGGCTTCGCGCACCCGCGCGTCCGTCAGGCCCTGCTGATAGATCGGCACGGTCACGGTAAGCAGCAGGTCGACGGTGTCGCGGCGGACGCCACGGCTGCCCGCCGGCTCCTGCGAGCGGATCGCGTCGGCCTGAAGACCCACGGTCGGCAGCTTTTCGCCCTCGATCAGCGACACGTCGTGCCCCGATGCCTCGTGCGTGTAGCGTGCCTGGTTGACCGTCGGATTTACGGTGAGCGCCATGTCGCGCGCCTCGGCATCCGAACCCGGAAGAAGGCCGACCGGAACCGCGGGCACGGCCGGACGACCGGCCTGCTCGCCCACGACACGCAGATAGGCGGCGCGCGCGGTATTCACGTTGCCTTCGGATCCGGTCCGGGTCGCCTGCGCCTGGGCCAGTCGCGCCTCGGCCTGGCTGACGTCGGTGCGCGTGATTTCGCCGACCTGGAAGCGGTCGCGCGCCGCATCGAGCTGGCGCTGCAGGACCTGCACGTTGTTGATGTTGAGATCAAGAACGGCAAGTTCGCGCGCGAGATTGATGTAGGCCGTCGCCGCGTCGAGAAGGACGCGCTGCTCCGTCGCGGCAAGCTGCGAACGGGATGCCTGGACGTTCGCCTCGGCCCGCGCGAGTTCGGCCGTCGAGCGGCCGCCGCGGTAGAGCGGCTGCGTCATCTGGAGCGTAGCCGTCGCCTGGCGGCGGTTACGCTCGTTGGTCGTCGTGCCGCGATCGGAGCTTCCGTCGCCGTTGTAGTTGGTGGTCGTGACCGCGTTGTAGTCGCGCGCCGGGCCGGCATTGCCGGTTACCTGCACCGTCGGACGCCACTGCGAAAGCGCGCGCGGCACCTGCTCGTCGACCGCGCGAAGCGCCGAGCGCTGCGCGAGCAGCTCGGGATTCGAGCGGTAGGCGCTGGCAAGCGCGTCATCGAGCGACTGGGCATCGGCAGGCATGGCCGCGATCCCGATCGCGAGCGCAATTGCCGCCGTCGCCGTCCGCCGCATCAACATATTCATTCTCGCCGTGCTCCTCGAACTCATTTCAGTACCTACCGGATTTCCAACACCGCACGGGGCGTGCAAAGGTTGCGCCGAAGCCGTCAAAACACGAACCCCGGTTCAAGGGCAAGACCCGGCAGCATCGGCGTCCCTGCGTCGAAAACGATGCGGCTGGTCAAGGTCGCGCCGAACTTCCGCCAGATCGTGGCGCGTCCTGGCTGATCGGGCTGCGCGACGACGCCGACAATGTGCCCGCCTTCGGCGAGCTGGCCGGCATATGCCGACGGAAGTTGCCCGGTCGCACCTTCGAAGATGATGGCGTCATAGGGTGCAGCCGACGGCCAGCCCTTTTCGAGGGGGCCTTCGACGACGATCGCGCTGCCGTAGGTTCCTCTCGATAGCGCGATCTTGGCGGCGGCAACGAAATGGCTGTCGCTTTCGAGCGCGAAGACCGTGGCTCCGGCAGCCGCAAGGACGGCCGCCCCGTAGCCGCAACCGGCGCCGACCAGAAGCACGCGTCCGCCGTTCGGGATCTGCGCGTACTGCGCAAGGCGTGCAAACACCATCGGTTCCATCAGGTAGCGGTCGCTGCCCAGCGGAATATCCTCGTCGACATAGGCGATCGACCGCAACGCGTCGGGCAGGAATGCTTCGCGTGGCACACGCGCCATCGCCGCGACAAGGCGCTCGTCGATCACCTTGTTGGTGCGCAACTGGCTTTCGACCATGTTGTGACGTGCGGCGGCGTAATCCATCGCGGCAGAGCTTCCGGTTAGAACCATGCGACATGCGCTGACTGTCGAATCGACAGCCAAACCGCCGCAGGTAACTTTATAAGTCTGTCTTGCCCGCGTGACAATCAAAGCGCAGCTAGACCGTTGAATCGGTGTCCTGACCGAGACGTCATCCGGAGCCGGCAGAGGATACCGGCCTGTTGACCCCCGGGGTCGGCCTCACTATACGTCCTGCCGTCGCCCGGCGGCCGGGTAGCAAAGTGGTAATGCAGGGGACTGCAAATCCCCTATACGGCGGTTCGATTCCGCCCCCGGCCTCCACCTCGCCTTTTTTCGACTGGCGCACCGGCCGGATTTTGATATAAGCCTGCCTCGTTTCGTTCCCTGGTAGCTCAGCGGTAGAGCAGCCGACTGTTAATCGGCTGGTCGTTAGTTCGAATCTAACCCAGGGAGCCATTTTCTCGCCAACTGCAGGGGCCGTTCCGGGCGGAATGCCCGCCCCTCGCCGGCCGTTGTCGGGCGGCCATATGCGAAATCCGCTGCTCATCTCCGTTTTCATCGCCGTCCTCGCCGGGGGATGCACGCCGATGCGCTGGGAACACCCGGCCTTCGGTCCGGACGATGCCGGGCGCGAGGCAAGCGAGTGCCGGCAGATGGCCTGGGCCGAGGCGCAGCGCCAGTCTTTCATGTTCGGCAGCTTCGCAAGGCGGTCTGTCTCGCGCGACCGGTACGGGCGCATCCACTACACGCCGTTTTCCGATTTCCACGAGCGCCAGATGATGGAGATGCAGCTCAACGATTTCTGCATGCGCAGCAAGGGCTTTGCCCTCGTACCGGTCGGCTAGAACTTGATCGACATCGAAAGCGCCCCGAAACGGTCGGGGCTGCCCTGGCTTTCGAACTCGCGCGTGCGCATCACATAGGTGAAGGTGACGCGGACCGGCGCGTAGACCATCGCCATCCCCATCTGCAGGTCGCCGACGAGCGGACGGCGGTCGACCGAATGGCTTCGCGCGAACGTGTTTCCGTCGAGCGTTATGTCGCGCGCGACCGCCCTGCCCTCGAGGCCGATGAAGGCATAGGCGGCAAACGGCTCGCCTTCGTCCGTGTCGAAATGCATCGATCCCGCAAGGCCCGGACGGATGCGCGGCGGCCCGTAATCGACGCCGAGATTGTGGCCCACGCGCAGCGTGACCCCGGTGCCGGCATAGGTGAACACGTTGCCGAGCGATCCGCCGACATGCGGCGAGAAATCGCCCTCGATGCCCGGCAGGATGCTGGAGCGCGCGACATTGCGCCACTTGCGCTCGTAGAACAGCACGATCCCGGGTTCGTTGCGCAGCTGGTTGCCCCACCCCTGGGGCAGCGGCGACCCGATGAGGCGATGGTATTCGCGCTGCGTCTCGGCGGCATAGCTCTGCGGGCCGATGATGCCGAGATTGAGTTCGAGCGTGTCGAGGCGCGCGGCATCGCCGGCTTCCCGGCTCGACGTGATCGCAGCGGCGACATAGGTCCAGCCCGAATAGGGCCGGTCGTTATAGATGCGCTCGCGCGTGCGGGTATTCTCGGGCGTGTACATGTTCTGGCCGACGGCGTAGCCGACGCGCGTGACGCCACCATCCGGAAAGACCGGGACCCATGCCGCAAGCCTTCGGCCCCATTCGGGCGTTTCGCGCGGTTCGGATATCCAGTTCAACCGGACGCCGTTGGTGAAATTGCGGTCGGTCTGCCGCTCGGTGTTCGGGGAATTGAACTTGTCGTTCTCAATGACGACCGACAGCGTGCCCCGCGGCTCGGGCTTGCTTTCCTGTGCCGGTGCCTGTGCACCCGCGATCGCCGGAAAGGCGGCGCACAGGACAATCGTCGGCAGCATTCGAATTCGCATCCCGTTCCCTTACCCGAATTCGTCCTGCGGTACTACAATGACGGTCATGGCCTTGCGGATCACAACCCTACTCGTGACTTTGGCTTATGGCGTTTTTGTGGCGTCCTGCAGCCCCGGAACGGATGCCCTGTCCTTGAAGCATCCCACGCTTGCACCGGCCGAGCAGTCGGCGATACGCAACGCGTGCGCGATCGAGGCGCAAGGACGGCTTGGACCCGCCCCGCTCTCCGCGTCGCCCGCGCCGTGCCGCGAGGACGGCGATGCGTCGGCACGCGATCGCTGCCGCGCGCAGGCCGACTTGGCGCTGATGGCCGAAACACGCTACGTCCGTCGCCTCGATTCAGAGACGGCCGCCTGCCTGCGCGCCAAGGGCTTCGGCGACTGAAGGCTTCCCTGCCGTGCTTTTATGGCTATTCTGCGCTCCATCATGAATACGGATTCTCCTTACGATCTTCTCGTCATCGGTGGCGGCGTCAACGGCTGCGGCATCGCGCGCGATGCCGCAGGCCGCGGCCTTTCGGTCCTGCTTGTCGAACAGAACGACCTTGCCTCGGCGACGTCATCTGCTTCGACCAAGCTGATCCATGGCGGGCTTCGCTATCTCGAGTTCTACGAGTTCCGGCTGGTCCGCGAGGCGCTGTCCGAGCGTGACGTGCTGCTCGACGGGGCGCCGCACATCATGTGGCCGATGCGCTTCGTGCTGCCGTACGATCGAAGCCAGCGCCCGGCCTGGATGATCCGCGCGGGCCTTTTCCTCTACGACCATCTCGGCTGGGTTCCGGGCCGGAAATCGAAACTGCCGGGCTCGCACAAGGTCGATCTGCCCGGAAACCCGTATGGCCGGGGATTGCGCGCCGATATCGGCGTCGGCTTCGTCTATTCGGACGGTTGGGTCGACGATGCGCGTCTGGTCGCGCTGGCGGCGCGCCATGCCGCGGATCTCGGCGCGGACATTCGCGTACGCACGCAGGCGACGTCGGCCAGGCGCGAAGGCGGCCTCTGGCATGTGTCGCTCTCGGACCGCATTTCGGGACAGACGGCCGAGGTCAAGGCGCATGCGGTCGTGAATGCCGCAGGGCCCTGGGTCATGCAGACGCTGTCCGGCATCCTCGGCGCCAATGCGCCGGCGTCGGTCAAGCTGGTCAAGGGCAGCCACATTGTCGTTCCGCGCCAGTACGAGGGCGAGCACGCTTTCATCCTGCAGAACGAAGACCGGCGCATCGTCTTCGTCATTCCCTACCAGGGGCAGTTCACGCTGATCGGCACGACCGAGGTGGCGCATGACGGCGATCCTGGCCGCGTCTCGATCACGTCGGCCGAGACGGAATATCTTTGCACGGCCGTCAGCCGGTTTCTTGCAAAGCCCGTTTCGCCGTCCGATGTCGTGTGGAGCTATTCGGGCGTGCGGCCGCTCTACGATGACGGCGCCGACAATGCGACCGCGACGACGCGCGACTATGTGCTGTCGCTCGATGACGGCGGCGGCCGTGCGCCGGCGCTGTCGATCTTCGGCGGCAAGATCACGACGTTCCGCAGACTTGCCGAGCACGCGCTGGAAAAACTTGCCCCGTTCTTCCCGAAGATGAAGCCTGCCTGGACCGCCGGCGCGCGTCTGCCCGGGGGCGAACTTGACGGTGTCGACGGCAATTTCGAGCGTTTCACCGGCGCGCTGGCCGCACGGTTTCCGTTCGTGCCGCCCGAACATCTTCATGCGATGGCACGTCGACAGGGCGGCCGCGTGTTCCGCTTTCTCGAAGGGAAGTCAAAACTCGAAGATCTCGGTGCGCATTTCGGCGCAGGTTTGTATGCCGCCGAAGTCGATCTCATGGTTGGCGAGGAATGGGCGCGGACGGCGAACGACATCCTGTTCCGCCGCTCGAAGCTGGGCCTGCATATCGGACTGGCGGACCAGGCCGCACTCGGGAGCTATCTCGCCGACAAGCACGGTCTGGGACGTGTCCTGGCCTGAAAAATAGAAGTCAGTCTGAAAATGCAAAAGGCCACGTCCATTCGACGTGGCCCTGATTTCCGGTCGTTCCGGAATTCAGTGCTTTGTGTGCGGCAGCAGCCCGTCTTCGACCAGGATCTTCTTGAGGCTGGCGAGCACTTCGGCGATGTCCGGCGTATCGGACTTCGTGCTGCTGCCCTTGCGGCGGCTGGTCGGGAGCGATGCAATCTTGCGGGGCATGATTTTCACGTGCTTCCGGGGTTTGTCTTGTAGTCTGATAACTGAATATCGCATTCGGCTTTGCAAATTGCAAGATCAATTTTTCTAATGGTAGAGACGATCGCTTGACGCGTATCCTACAAAAATATAGAACAAACCGAGAATTGAACAAAAGACGAACGCCAAGGAGCCGCCAATGTTCGAAGCGACTTTCTCGCCCCCGCCGATCGATGGTTTCTTTCCGGAACATATCGTGCACGAAAGCTTTGCGCGAATGCCGCGGCTTGGTCTTGCCAGCCTGCCGAGCCGGAACCAGTCGAGCTTCGGAAAGATCCGCAACCCCTTGATCAGAAGCACCATGGCAACCCAATCCGGCATCCTGCGTCGCCCCGCCTCGACCACGGTCCAGGAACTGAAGGCCCGTCTGGCGGCTTTCGGCGAACGCGTGCCGCCCGGCCGCGGTCCGCTTGCCTTCGGGATCCCGGCGATCGACACGGCCCTGCCTTGGTCGGGCCTGCCACGCGGCGCACTGCACGAGATCGCCGGCGCTTCGAACGACGGGGCCGCCGCGGGCTTCGCGACCGCCCTGCTCGCCCGGCTCGCCGGCGACGGCCCGGTGCTGTGGATCGCGCGCCGCCCCGATCTGAGTGCGGCCGGTCTCGCGGCACTCGGGCTTGAGCCTGCGCGCCTGCTCATCGTCAATGCGCCCAAGCGCGCCGATGCGCTGTGGGCTTTCGAAGAAGCGCTGCGCAACCCCGCACTTGCCGGAGCGGTCGCCGAAATCGACGGCGTCGATCTCACGCAGTCGCGCCGCCTGCAGCTTGCCGCCGAGATGGGTGGCACGACGGCCCTGCTGCTGCGCCCGCCGGGCGAACTCGACCAGGCGAGTGCCGCGCGCACGCGCTGGCGTGCCGCCGCCCTTCCCGCCGACGCCACGGATGGCGAGAGCCGCCGCTGGCGCCTGACGCTCGCGCGCGCGCAAGGCGGCACGCCGGGCGAATGGAACATCGAACACCGTCGCGACGGATGGACACTTGCCGATGACGAGCGGCCGGCGATTTCTCTCGATCTTCCTGCCGCATCTGCCGACCGACCGGTGCGCGCGGCAGGCTGACGACGCGATCGATCCGGTCGCGCGCGCGACATTCGCGTCCGTCCAGGGCGGCCTGCAGCTTGCCGCCGTGTGCCCGCGTGCCAAAGATGCGGGCCTGCGGCCCGGGCTGGCATTGGCGGAAGCGCATGCGCGGGTTCCGGACCTGCGCGTCGAACGCCACGCGCCGGAAGCCGACCGCGCCTTGCTGCGCCGGCTCGCCGAATCGGCGCAGCGCTGGTCGCCTTGCGTGGCGATCGAAGACGACACCAGCGGCCTGCGCCTCGATGCCAGCGGTGTCGCCCATCTGTTCGGCGGCGAGGAAGCGCTGCTCGCGGACGTCGCCACGCGGCTGAAGCACCAGGGTCTCGTCGTGCGGGCCTGTCTTGCCGACACGCTGGGGGCGGCATGGGCCGGCGCGCGTTTCGCGCCGACGGCCGTGTCGATTTTCGCGTCAAGCACGACACGCGAGGCGATCGCCGGCCTGCCGGTCGCAGGCCTGCGCCTTGCGGTCGAGGATCTTGCAAACCTCGACCGGCTCGGCCTGCGGCGGATCGGCGATCTCCATGCGCTGGCCGATGCCGCCGGAGGCCGTGCCGCCCTCGCCCGGCGCTTCGGCCCGACGATCGCGCGCCGGCTGCTCCAGGCTCTGGGCGCCGAAGCCGAGCCACTCTCCCCGGATGCACCACCGCCGGCCTTGCGGTCACGGCTTTCTTTCGCCGAACCGATCACGGCTCCTGCCGACATCGAACGCACGCTTGAACGGCTTGCCCGCGAATTGTGCGCGCGGCTGGAAAGTGCGGCTCTCGGTGCGCGACGGGTGGCGCTCGTCTTCCATCGCGTCGATGGCGTTGCGACACGCATGGCGCTCGGCACCAGCCGGCCGACGCGCGATGCGCACGCACTATGCCGGCTGTTCGCCGAACCGATCCAGCGCATCGATCCCGGTTTCGGCTTCGAACTCGCAACGCTCGACGCCGAACTCGTCGATACGCTCGATCCCGAGCAGCAGCGCTTTGCCCGCTCGCTGCTGCCCGACGGCGATTGCGCGGCAGCCGAACTCGCCAAGGCGCCGCTGATGGCCCCGCTCGTCGACCGGCTCGCCAACCGGCTGGGGGCCGCGAACGTGGTGCGGCTGGCGCATGTCGAAAGCCATGTGCCCGAGCGCGCGCAGGCTTTCGTCGCACCGTTTGCCCCGCTGCCCGCGTTGTTGCGCGGCGCGCGGGCACCGGCTTCCCCGCGCCCGCTGCGCCTGTTCGTGCATCCCGAGCCGATCGACGTCGCGGCCGAACTGCCCGATGCGCCGCCGCTGCTGTTCCGCTGGCGCCGGCTCGTCCACCATGTCGCCGCCGCCGCCGGCCCCGAGCGCATCGGCACCGAATGGTGGCGCAAGCGCGGCGAACCTCGCGACTATTACCGGCTCGAGGATCGCGACGGGCGGCGCTTCTGGGTTTTCCGCGAAGGGCTGTGGACGCCCGGGCGCGCACAGCCGCCGCGCTGGTACCTGCACGGGCTGTTCGCGTGAGCGACATCCATGTGCTGTCCCGGCGCGCGACTGCACCGCGCGAATCGCCGCCCGTTCCCGGTTATGCCGAGTTGCAGGTCACGACGAATTTCAGCTTCCTGCGGGGCGCTTCCCATCCACACGAATATGTGGCGCAGGCGCGGGCTCTCGGTCTTGCCGCCATCGGCATCGCCGACCATGCGAGCCTGGCCGGCATCGTGCGCGCGCATGTCGCGGCGAAGGAAGCCGGCCTGCAGCTTCTCGTCGGCACGCGCCTTGAGCCGCAAGGCGGTCCGCCGCTGCTGTGCTACCCGAAGGACCGGCAGGGTTACGCGATCCTGTCGCGACTCGTCTCGACCGGACGGCAACGCGCGGGCCACGGACAGGGCTGTCGGCTCGATCTTGCCGAGTTGGGCGAACTTGCCGGTCGTGCGGTCATCGTCGTGCTGGAGACCGACGGGCTGGCGGACATCGCCCGCCTGTTCGCGCGCGACGCCTATCTTGCTGCCAGCTTCCGTTATCGGGGCGACGACGCTGCCGAGATCGCGCGGCGCGCTGCGGCGGCCATGGCCGCGCGTGTCCGCCTTGTCGCCACCAACGACGTGCACGCCCACGTGCCCGAGCGTCGTGCCCTGCAGGACGTGCTGACCTGCATCCGCGAGGGCCGCACGATCGACACGGCGGGCTACCGCCTGCACGCCAACGCCGAGCGCCATCTGAAGACGCCGGCGGAAATGGCGCGCCTGTTCAAGCGCTGGCCAGACGCGCTTGCCGCCACGCTCGACATCGCCGCCGCCTGCCGCTTCTCGCTCGACGAACTGCGCTACGACTATCCCGACCTGCCCGACGCCGAACCGGGCAGCGCGCAGGCCACGCTCGCCCGCCTCGCACACGAAGGTGCGGCACGGCGCTACCCCGACGGCGTACCGGACAAGGTGGCCGTCCAGATCGCGAGCGAGCTCGAGATCATCGGGGAACTCGGCTTCGCGCCCTATTTCCTCACCGTGCACGACATCGTGGAATTCGCGCGCTCGCGCGGCATCCTGTGCCAGGGGCGCGGCTCGGCCGCCAACTCGGCCGTGTGCTACTGCATCGGCATCACGGCGGTCGATCCGACCCGCATCGACCTGCTGTTCGCGCGCTTCATCTCGGCCGCGCGCAACGAGCCGCCCGACATCGATGTCGATTTCGAGCACGAGCGGCGCGAGGAAGTGATCCAGTACGTCTATTCGCGCTATGGCCGCACGCGCGCGGGTCTCGCGGCCACGGTGATCTCGTTCCGGACGCGCTCGGCACTGCGCGAGGTGGGCAAGGCGCTGGGGGTCGGAGCGGACGCGATCGCGGTTCTGGCCGGCGGCGTATGGGGCCGCGGCGACGGCGATGTCGAGGACACGCAAGTGACCGAGGCCGGTCTCGATCCCGACGAACCGCGTCTGCGCCTGATGCTGTCGCTGACGCGCGCGCTGATCGGCTTCCCGCGCCATCTGTCGCAGCATGTCGGCGGGTTCGTCATCGCGCGCGGCCGGCTCGACGAGATATGCCCGATCATCGACGCGGCGATGGACAGCCGCACGCTCGTCGAATGGGACAAGGACGATCTCGACGCGCTCGGCATCCTGAAGATCGACCTGCTGGCATTGGGCATGCTGACCTGCATCCGCAAGGCGTTCGATCTGGTGGCCGGCACCGGCGGGCCGACGCTCAAGGATCTCGCCGACGTGCCGGCCGAGGATCCGGCCGTCTACGGCATGCTGTGCAAGGCCGACGCGATCGGCGTCTTCCAGGTCGAGAGCCGCGCGCAGATGAGCATGCTGCCGCGCCTGCGCCCGAAGATGTTCTACGACCTCGTCATCCAGGTCGCGATCGTGCGGCCGGGACCGATCCAGGGCGACATGGTGCACCCTTATCTGCACCGGCGCAGCGGTGCCGAGAAGGTCGAGTTCCCCTCGCGCGAACTCGAGGCCGTGCTTCGCAAGACGTTCGGCGTACCTCTGTTCCAGGAGCAGGCGATGAGCATCGCCATCGTCGCCGCCGGTTTCACGCCCACCGAGGCCGATGCGCTGCGTCGCGCGATGGCGACGTTCAAGCGCTCGGGCCTGATCGGCAAGTTCCGCACGAAGATGATCGAGGGCATGGTCGAGCGCGGCTACGGGCGCGGGTTCGCCGAACGCAGCTTCAGGCAGATCGAAGGCTTCAGCACCTACGGCTTTCCGGAAAGCCATGCGGCATCGTTCGCCCTGCTCGTCTATGTCTCGGCCTGGCTCAAGTGCCATCATCCGGCGGCGTTCGCGGCCGCCCTGCTCAACAGCCAGCCGATGGGCTTCTACGCGCCCGCCCAGATCGTGCGCGATGCGCAGGCACATGGCGTCGTCGCACACCCGCCTTGCGTCAACGAAAGCCAGTGGGACTGCACGCTTCCCGACGCGGCGACGCTGCGCCTCGGCCTGCGTCAGATAAACGGCCTCGCGCAGGCTGCGGCCGACGCGCTGGTCGCTTCACGCCCAGCCGACGGTTACCGCAGCCCGGCCGATCTTGCGCGCCGTTCGCAGCTCGGCCGCCGCGATCTCGATGCGCTGGCGCGCGCCGACGCGTTCGCGGCCTGCGGGTTCGATCGGCGCCCGGCCTTGTGGCAAACCGGCATCCGCGATGAATCCGCGCTGCCGCTGTTCAGACACCTTGCGCCGACGGACGCGCGTGTCGACCTGCCCACGATGACGCTGGGCGAAGCGGTCGCCGAGGATTACGCGCATCTGCGCCTGTCGCTGAAAGCGCATCCGATGGCGCTGCTGCGCCCGCATTTCGAACGGGAGCGTCCTTGTGCCGACCTGCAGGGCATGACGGACGGCGTGCGCGTGGTGCTTGCCGGGATCGTGCTGCTGCGCCAGCGCCCGGGCACGGCGAACGGCACGATCTTCGTCACGATCGAAGACGAGGGCGGTGTCGCCAACCTGATCGTCTGGCCGCAGGTGTTCGAGGCGCACCGCGCGATCGTGATGGGGGCACGCCTGCTGCGCATCGAAGGTCAGGTGCAGCGCCAGGGCGAGGTGATCCATGTCATCGCGCGCAAGCTCGCGGACCGCTCGTCGCTGCTCGGCAAACTGGTCGACGGGACGGCGCGCGCGCACGAAACGCCCCCGCACGCACACTATCCGTCGCGCGACTTCCACTGATCAGTCGACGATGAACAGCGTGGCGCCAGTCGCGGTGCGCGAACGGTGCGCCTCGGCGCCGTCGGCCACCTGGTAGCTGTGCCCGGGTCCCATCTTGAACACGCGTCCGTCGGCAAGCTCGGTCTCGAGTTCGCCCGTCAGCACGAACAGCACGTGCCCCTTCTGGCACCAATGGTCGGCAAGATAGCCCGGCGAATACTCGACCATGCGCACGCGGATGTCGGCGAAGTGGCGCGTGCGCCAATGCGCGACACCGGTCTCGCCCTTGTGCTCGGTGCGCTCGACGCCGGACCAGTCGACCGTCGCGAACGGGATTCCCTTCATTTCCATCGCTTGATCCTATCGCGTCGAGTCGAGCTTGGGCGACTCGGAAGCGATGTGAGACGGTCCCTGTGGATATTCCGAATCGAGTTGGTGTCACATGGTCTTGCGCGCATTTTCCACAACCCTCCTCACGCTCGCCCTGGCGGTCACGACGGCCCAGGCGCAGAAGCGGCCCGACTATCTCGACGGCATCTATGTCGGCGGAAATGTCGGCGTGCACAAGCCGCAGAACTCGAGCATGAGCCGCGGCGGACAGAGTTCGACCGTCAGCATCGGCACGGGATTGGCCGGCACGGCTTCGGTCGGCTACGGCTTCGGCAACGGGCTGCGCGGCGAACTGGAACTAGGACATCGTGCGGGCAGCGTGCGCAGCGTGGACAACGCGGCCGGAACCAGCGGCGGCGGCCGGCTCGACGTGACGAGCCTGATGGGCAACCTCCTCTACGATTTCGCGAACGAAACGTCGTTCGTTCCCTATATCGGCGTCGGCGCGGGCGGTGCGCGCCTGCGCGCAAAGGACGTCGGCCCCGATCAAGGCAATGCGATCGTGTCGGGAAGCGCCAACGTGTTCGCCTATCAGGCCATCGCCGGTCTCGACTACCGGATCGGCACGAACACGGCGCTGGGTGCGAGCTACCGCTATTTCGCGACACAGTCGGCCAGCATCGGCAGCAGTGCCGGCGATTCGGCATCGATCCCGTATCGCGACCATTCGATCATGGTCGGCATGCGCTATGCGTTCAATCCGACACTGGCCGTGCCCGCCGCGATGCCGGCCGCCATGGCAATGCCCGTCGCCGCACCGGCTCCGCCGCCGGCTGCACCCGCTCCGGCACTTGCGGCCGCGGCGGTTGCCGGCCCTCGGGCCTTCACCGTCTTTTTCGATTTCGACAAGTCCGCCATCAGCGACGATGCCAATCGCGTACTCGTCCAGGCGGCGGATTCGGCGAAATCCGGTGTTTTCACCCGAATTCGCGCGACCGGGCATACCGACACGATGGGCGCCCCGCGCTACAACATGGCGCTCTCGATCCGGCGTGCGAATGCCGTGCGTGATGTCCTCGTGCGGGAGGGGATACCGGCAACACAAATTGTTGTGATCGGCCGCGGCGAGACCCAACTCCTGGTACCGACCCCGGATCTGGCCAACGAGCCGCGAAATCGACGCGTGGAAATCGTTATAGAATAAATAGATAAATGATACTCTTCATCTGAATTGGTGTGTGTGTCCCATCAGCCACAGCCTCACGAAACATGTCGGATGAGCATCCACATTCCGCCACGCTGTGGTATGTAACTGATTGAGCGATTCCCGGGAAACCGGAATCACCCCTAGTTCTTCCGACTTCGACGACAAAAGGATTAACCCTCATGCGTTTGCGCACCGTTCTGCTTTCAGCAGCAACCCTTCTGGCTCTGGCCGCTCCGGCAGCCGCCCAGAACGTGGCCGGCTTTTACATCGGCGGCGGCGCGGGCATTAACTGGTTGCAAGACCAGGGCGGCAGCGCCAGCCCGGGCGCATCTTCGATCGATACGGACTACAAGATGGGCTACGCCCTTGTCGGCGCGCTCGGCTACGGCTACCGCAACGGCTGGCGCACGGAACTCGAACTCAACTTCCGTGACAACAACGTCGATAGCATCAAGCGCAACGGCACCGCCCTGACCGGGCCTGGTGGCAACCTCCATCAGTATGGCGTCTTCGGAAACGCGCTCTACGACTTCAATGCCGGCCTGCCCTTCACGCCGTATCTCGGTCTCGGCCTCGGCTGGCTGCGTTCGGACCTGACGGCCAAGGGCAACGGGATCACGGCGGTCGACGACACCGACGATCTCGTCGGCTACCAGCTGATCGCCGGTGCGGCTTACCCGCTCGCCCCGCAGCTGAAGCTCACGCTCGACTATCGCTTCATGTCGACGTTCCAGAAGCCGAAGTACAGCACGACGGCAGCGTACAGTGCGGCTTTCGCCGGCGAAAACTCGATCACGATGGATCGGCCGATGAACCACGCAGTCCTGCTCGGCCTGCGCTGGGAATTCGGCGCTCCGGCACGTCCGGCCCCTGCCCCGATGGCAACCCCGGTCGTGGCACCCATGCCGGCACCTGCGCCGGCGCCTGCACCCGCTCCGGCGGCTGCACCTGCCCCGCAGATCCAGCGCAACTTCCTGGTCTTCTTCGACTTCGACCAGTCGGTCCTGACGCCGGAAGCAGCCCGCATCATCCAGCAGGCGGCGACCACGGCCAAGCAGGGCAACGTGACGCGCATCACGGCGACGGGCCACACGGACACGTCGGGCTCGCCGCAGTACAACCAGCGCCTCTCCGAGCGTCGTGCAGCTGCCGTCCAGGCGGAACTCGTCCGTCAGGGCATCGCGGCGAACCAGATCGTCACGGTCGGTCGCGGCGAAGGCGAACTGCGCGTCCGCACCGCCGATGGCGTGCGCGAGCCGCAGAATCGCCGCGTGGAGATCGTCCTCCAGTAAACGACCCAGCCTCGGCTGGAAATGCGAAGGGCCGGTCGAAAGACCGGCCCTTTTCTTTTGGGGAGTTCTCTACCGGAAAACCGGGGGCACGGTCAGCGCGCGAGCACGTATTGCATCGCCGGATCGCGTCCGCACAACTCGCCGAACCGTTGCGGCGTATGCTTGGCCCGCTCCTCGACCGCCTCGCCCAGCTTGCCCCGCTCGATGCGCACGATGCTTTCGAAAAGTTCGGTCGTGTCGTGGCAGAAGGTAGGATTTGCCATCGAACGATTCGACGCGTCGTTTGCCAGGGCCGTCGTGAACGTGTCGTAGCGGCGTTGGGGGTTGCCCCCGCCGATGCGCGCGAAATGCTGCTGGATGAGGCGGTTGTACCGCTGGATCTCGGCGGAGTGCCGCTCGACGAAGGCGTTGTATTTCGAGCTCTGGTCGACCGCCCGGACACATGAGAGCGTTGCGACCATCAACTCGGTTTGCATGACGCGCGCCTTGACAGCGACGGCTTCATCGCGCGTCAGGCAGGCCTGCTGGGAAAAAGCGGTACCAGCGCCGACACTCAGCGTCAGCGCGGCGACGGCGGTAGCAAGTCCGAAACGCAATTTTGCCTCCGTCGAAATTCGTATCAAGGACTTATATACGATGCGGCGGGTCAACCGAACCCTTTTCAAGGCATTGCTAGGTGCTTCGAAAATCTGGAAATTCCGCCATAATCGCGTCCATGAAGATCGGAATTGTGGGACTCGGGGCAATCGGCAGCAAGGTCGCGTCAATGCTTGCGGCCGGTCGGCCAGATCTGACCCTGACTGCCGTGGCCAGCCGCGATGCCGGCAAGGCGGCACGACAGGCAATGGATCTGAAACTCGGCGTGCCGGCGGTTCCGCTGGCCGGGCTTGTCGAGCTTTGCGAAACCGTCGTCGACTGTGGCCCGTCCTCGGCCCTGCGCGACACGGCTGCCGCCGCTTTCGCGCGCGGACGCACGCTGGTGACTGTCAATGCCGCGGCCCTTCTGGATAGTCCGGATGTCATCGCTTTGGCAGCCTCCTCGGGTGCGCGCCTTGTCGTGGCGACCGGCGCCTTGCTGGCACTCGATGCGGTCGCGGCGGCAGCACTCGGGCGGATCGAACGCGTGACGATGCGCAACCGCAAGCCGCCACGCGGCCTCGCCGGTGCGCCATACATCATCTCGTCCGGAATCAATCTCGATGCGATCCGCGAGCCCACCTGCATTTTCCGGGGGGCCGCCCGCGCAGCGGCGAAGGGTTTTCCGGCGAACGTGAACGTCGCCGCAGCCTTGAGCCTTGCCGGAATTGGCCCCGACCGGACCGAGGTCGAGATCTGGGCCGACCCGACGATCGAGCGCAACATCCACGAATTCGACCTGGTATCCGACAGCGTCAGCTTCTCGGTCCGGACCGAGGGCCTGCCCTCGCCCGAGAATCCGAAAACCAGCGCGATCGTTCCGCTGTCGGTCGTCGCCACGCTGGATCGACTGGCAGGCCCCGTCAGGATCGGGACGTAAGCGCGCGCGTCTCGATCCGCTTTTCGGCGGACAGGAACTTGTGGACCGGACAGTGCTCGGCGATCGCCAGAAGGCGCTGGCGCTGTTCGGCATCCAGATCGCCTTCCAATTCGATTTCCCGGACGATCCGGTCGATTTTGCCCTTCCCGTCGGCCGCTTCGATCTTGTCCATGTCGAGCCTTACGGAGACACGGTTAAGCTTCCAGCCCTTGCGGTCGGCGTACATGCGGATCGTCATGCTGGTGCAGGCGCCAAGTCCGGACAGCAGGAACTCGAACGGCTGCGGTCCGCGTCCGGCACCGCCGGCGACGGCCGGCTCGTCGGCCGTCAGGCGATGCGTACCGATCTCGACGCTGTTCTCGTATCTGGGGCCTGTCTCGCGCACCCAGACGGTTTCAGGTTCGGCCATGTCGCCCTCTCGATCCGTTGCAGGTTGAGATTTGGCGCTCCTGGCAACCGACTTCAAGCGTCATGCGAATGCGCTTTCGAAGTGGCTGACGCCACGATATGCCTGTCTTGCCCATGCCTTGAGGACGAATCGGATGACAAACGACGATGTCGAGATCCTCTCCCGGGAAAGGCGATATGCCGGATTCCTGAAGGTCGACGAGTTCCGGCTGCGCCACCGCCTTTTCGCCGGCGGGTGGAGCCCGGTCCTGTCACGCGAGTTGATGGAGCGCGGCCATGCGGTAAGCGTGACGCTCTATGATCCGGATCGCGATTGCGTCGTGCTGATCGAACAGTTCCGCATCGGCGCCTACGTGGCCGGCAGTCCGGCATGGATGGTCGAGTGCGTCGCCGGCATGCTCAAGCCCGGTGAAGATCCGGTCGAAGTCGCCCGCCGGGAGATTGCCGAGGAGACGGGATTGACCGCATCGGAGATCGTCCCGGCCGGCCGGGCGTTTGCGTCGCCGGGAGGGACAAGCGAAATGGTCGAGATGTTCGTCGCCCGGGTCGACTCTTCGGCCGCAGGCGGAATCCATGGTCTCGCCCACGAGGGCGAGGACATCCGCGTGCTGGTCGAGCCCTTCGACGGGGCGCTCGCAGCATTCTTCGATGGCAGACGCATCGGGAGTTCCTTTACCCTGATGACCCTGCAATGGCTCGCCCTCAACCGGGCGCAGCTCCGGACGAAATGGGAGACACGGACTTGAACGAGATCCGGAACGGCTTTGTCGGCGCCATCGGCAATACCCCCCTCATCCGCCTGCAGAAGGCAAGTGCCGCGACCGGCTGCGAGATCCTCGGCAAGGCCGAGTTCCTCAATCCCGGCGGGTCGGTGAAGGACCGTGCGGCCCTGCAGATGATCCTCGACGCCGAGGCCAAGGGCCTGATCAAGCCCGGCGGCACGATCGTCGAGGGCACCGCCGGCAATACGGGCATCGGGCTTGCCCTCGTCGGCAACGCGCGCGGCTATCGCAGCGTCATCGTGATGCCGGATACGCAGAGCCAGGAGAAGAAGGACTTCCTCCGCCTGATCGGCGCCGAACTGCGGCTGGTGCCGGCCGTGCCCTATGCCAATCCCAACAACTACGTGAAGGTCTCGGGCAGGCTTGCGGAGGAGATCGGCCGCTCGTCACCCGGCGGCGCCCTGTGGGCCAACCAGTTCGACAACGTTGCCAACCGCGAGGCGCACGTGCGCACGACAGGTCCCGAGATCTTCCGCCAGACCGACGGCAAGGTCGACGGCTTCGTGTGCGCCGTCGGCTCGGGCGGAACGCTTGCCGGAACGGCACAGGCGCTGCGCCAACTCAAGCCCGGCGTGAAGATCGGGCTTGCCGATCCCTTCGGCGCAGCCCTCTACAGCTACTTCACCGACGGCGTGCTGAAGTCGGAAGGCAGTTCGATCACTGAGGGGATCGGACAGGGCCGCATCACGAAAAACCTCGAGGGCCTCAAGGTCGATCACGCCTTCCGCATTCCGGACGCAGAAGCAGTTCAGATCGTCTTCGACCTGCTGATCGAAGAAGGGCTGTTCGTGGGTGCATCGACCGGAATCAATATCGCAGGCGCCATCGCACTGGCGCGCAAGCTCGGGCCGGGCCACACGATCGTGACGATCCTGTGCGACGGCGGCGCCCGCTATGCCTCGAAGCTTTTCGACCCGGCTTTCCTGCGCTCCAAGAACCTGCCTGTCCCGCACTGGCTGGACAAGCCGCAAGCGAATCCCGTTTCCACTCCGTTTGAAAAGGTCGCCACATGACGACCCCGCCCCTGGTCAGCACCGACTGGCTTTCCGAACGTCTGGGTGACGCAAACGTGCGCGTGCTCGACGGGTCGTACCACCTGCCGACCGCCAAGCGCGATGCAGCGGCGGAGTTCGCGGCAGCCCACGTTCCCGGCGCTTCGTATTTCGACATCGAGGCCGTCAGCGACCATTCGAACGACCTGCCCCACATGCTGCCGTCTGCCGAAGCATTCGCCGAAGCCGTCGGTGCAATGGGCATCGACAACCAGACCCACGTCGTCGTCTACGACGCCTACGGGCTGATGAGTGCCGCCCGCGTCTGGTGGATGTTCCGGATATTCGGGCACGACATGGTTTCGGTTCTCGACGGCGGCTTTCCCAAATGGACGAAAGAATCCCGGCCGACCCAGAGCGGGACGCCTTCCGTCGCGGCCCGCCGGTTCAAGGCAAACCTGCGCCCGGAGCTCGTCCGGACCAAGACTGACCTTGTGGCGAACATCGCGACCGGAGCGGTTCAAGTCATCGATGCACGGGCGGCCGGCCGGTTTGCCGGCACGGCGCCGGAGCCGCGCCCGGGCCTTCGCAGCGGCCGCATTCCGGGATCGAAGAACCTGCCCTTCACGCAGCTGCTCGATCCGGCAAGCGGCACCGTCCTGCCACCGCTCGAACTCGCCCGGCAGTTCGCGGCCGCGGGAATCGATGCCACCAAGCCGATCGTGGCGAGCTGCGGTTCGGGCGTGACGGCTTGCGTGATCGCACTCGGCCTCCACGTTCTCGGCGCCAAGGATGTGGCGATCTACGACGGTTCGTGGTCCGAGTGGGGCCTTGCCGACGGCCCGCCGATCGAAGCCGGATGAGCTTGCCCGTGGCTGACGAGCTTGACGTCGCCATAACGCATCTCGAGATGCGGGCGCGCCCGGCGCCGTCGGCGCGCGGACAGCGGCGCTATCCGTTTTCCGTCGCCACCTTCCGCGTCGAACAATGCCCGCTCCCCTTCTACCGCTTCCTCTATGCCGAAGTCGGGCGGGAATGGCTCTGGTACGAGCGGCGAACGCTGTCGGACGCCGCACTCGCCGCTGCAATCCACGTCGAGGGAGTCGACATCCTCGTGCTCTATGCCGGCGGCGCTCCGGCCGGCTATGCCGAACTCGACCGGCGCGAGACCGACGGGCCCGGAACGCAGATCCGGTATTTCGGACTCATGCCCGGATTTCTAGGCAAGGGACTTGGCGACATGCTCATGTCGGCCACGCTCGACCGGGCCTGGTCGGCCGATCCGGCACCTTCGCGCCTTTGGGTGCATACCTGCACGCTCGATCATCCCAGCGCGCTTGCCTTCTATCAGCGCTGGGGCTTCAACGTGTTCGCCCGCGAACAGACGCGGATCGTCGACCCGCGGCCGCTCGACTGACGGCGCTGCCTTACCTCAATCAGTGATTCAGGATCTGCGACAGGAAGAGCTTCGTGCGCTCGTTCTGGGGATTCGAGAAGAACGCTTCCGGCTCGTTTGCCTCGACGATCTCGCCCTTGTCCATGAACACGACCTTGTCGGCCACGGCCTTGGCGAAGCCCATCTCGTGCGTGACGCAGATCATCGTCATGCCTTCGCGCGCCAGCGACACCATCGTGTCGAGAACTTCCTTGACCATTTCCGGATCGAGGGCCGAGGTCGGCTCGTCGAACAGCATGATCTTCGGCTTCATGCACAGCGATCGAGCTATCGCGACGCGCTGCTGCTGGCCGCCCGAAAGCTGGCCCGGATACTTGTTCGCCTGCTCGGGGATGCGCACGCGGTTGAGGAAGAACATCGCCGTTTCTTCGGCTTCCTTCTTCGGCACCTTGCGGACCCAGATGGGGGCGAGCGTCAGGTTTTCGAGCACGGTCAAATGCGGGAACAGGTTGAAGTGCTGGAACACCATGCCCACCTCGCGGCGGATCGCCTCGATGTTCTTGAGGTCGTTCGTCAGTTCGATGCCGTCGACGATCAGATCGCCCTTCTGGTGCTCTTCCAGCCGGTTGATGCAGCGGATCATCGTGGACTTGCCGGACCCCGAGGGACCGCACACCACGATCTTCTGGCCGCGCCGGCACTCGAAATCGATGTCCTTGAGGACGTGGAATTCGCCGTACCACTTGTTCAGCTTCTTGAGCTGGATCATCGGCGGTTCGGAAGTCTTGGCGGCCTGGGCTGCGGTCATGTGCAAGTCACTCCGTCAGTAGCGATTGAGGATCAGCGATGGTGGCTGCGGTTGAGCTCGTGCTCGACCTGCTGGCTGTATTTCGACATCGCGAAACAGAACACGAAGTAGATCAGCGACACCCCGAAATAGACATCCGGGCCGAATCCGCGCCAGGCGGGATCGCTCACCGCGGTCTTGGCCGCGTTGAGAATGTCGAGAAGACCGATGATCAGGACGAGCGAGGTGTCCTTGAACAGGCCGATGAAGGTATTGACCATCGGC
The DNA here is from genome assembly GCA_965279525.1 of Tagaea sp. Taxonomy (GTDB): domain Bacteria; phylum Pseudomonadota; class Alphaproteobacteria; order CACIAM-22H2; family CACIAM-22H2; genus Tagaea. Next base: position 570,097 of record CBDIIB010000004.1, read on the forward strand.
GGAATGACCATGCGAAGGGCCTGCGGCAGGACGATCTTGCCGGTGGCCTGCCAATAGGACAGGCCAAGCGCGTCGGCTGCCTCGTACTGCCCCTTCGGGAGGGCCTGCAGGCCGCCGCGCACCACTTCGGCGAGATAGGCGCCGGCGAAGCCGATGATCGCGATCTGCGCGCGCAGCAGCTTGTCGATCGTGATGCCTTCCGGCAGGAACAGCGGAAACATGACCGATGCCATGAACAGCAGGCTGATCAGCGGCACGCCGCGGATGAGTTCGATGTAGACGACGCACAGCGTCTTGATCGCCGGCATGTGCGATCGCCGCCCGAGGGCCAGCAGGATCGCGAGCGGGAACGCGAGCGCGATACCGAAGGTCGACAGGATCAGCGTCAGGACGAGTCCGCCCCAACGCTCCTGCGGCACGAAGCTGAGACCGAGGATGCCGCCCCACATGATCACGGCGATCGAGACGAGGCCGACGATCCAGACGAGCGGCAGGCGCGCGTTCCAGTTCACGCGCATCGCGCTGTAGATGTAGAGCGCGAAGAAGATCACGCAGGAGATCGCGGGCCGCCACTGCTCTTCGTAGGGATATGTGGCGAAGAGAATGAACCGCCACTTCTCGGGAAAGACCGCCCAGCAGGCACCGATCCCCTTGACGGCGCGGCAGTCTGCGGCCGGGCCGTACCACACCGCATTGAAGACGCCCCAGCCGAGGAACCAGATCAGCGTCTTGCCGACCAGATAGAGCAGGACAAGCGAAAGGGCCGTGTTCCACCAGCTCGAGAAGAAATTCGCGCGCACCCATTTGGCCGCTTTCGAATCCATCACGCCGCCGGAAGGGCCGCCGATCGTCGCGGTATGACCGTTCGCCATCTCTCAGCGCTCCTTGAAGGCGATACGCTTGTTGTACCAGTTCATGAACACCGAGATCGAAAGACTGACGGTCAGGTAGGCCGCCATGATGATCGAGATGCCTTCGATGGCCTGGCCGGTCTGGTTCAAGGTCGTGTTGGCGATCGAAACGAGATCGGGATAGCCGATCGCCACGGCAAGCGACGAGTTCTTGGTCAGGTTCAGGAACTGGCTGGTCATCGGCGGGATGATTACGCGCAAGGCCTGCGGCAGGATCACGAGTTGGAGCATCGGCCCCTTGCGGATACCGAGAGCCGAGGCGGCTTCGGTCTGCCCATGCGGAACGGCGAGGATGCCCGCACGCACGATCTCAGCGATGAACCCGGCCGTATATGTGATGAGCCCGACCACCAGTGCGGCAAACTCCGGGGTCATCGTCAGGCCACCCTGGAAATTGAAACCGCGCATGACCGGCCAGTCCATCGCGATCGGCGCACCGCCAAGCAGCCAGACGACGAAGGGCAACCCGAATATCAGGCCGATCGCCGTCAGAAATACCGGGAACTGCTCGCCCGTCGCCGCCTGTCGTGCAGCGGCCCAACGCTTCATGAAAAAGGCCGCCACAATGCCGATGACGAGTGCCGCACCCATCCAGACGTGGATCCAGTGTTCGGCCGGAATCGGAAGCTTGATGCCACGGTTGGAGAGGAACACGCCCGGAAGCGGCTGCAGCGCCTCGCGCGGCCCCGGAAAGGCATCCTGGAAAATCGCCCACCAGAAAAACAGCTGCACGAGCAGCGGAAGATTCCGCATGAATTCGACATAGACCGAGCAGGATTTGGCCACGAGCCAGTTCTTGGACAGGCGGCCGATGCCGATGACCGTGCCAAGGATCGTCGCGAAGAAGATGCCGACGACCGCGACGCGCAGCGTATTGAGGATCCCGACCCACAATGCGCGACCATAGGAGTGTTCCGGCTCGAATTCGATTACGGACTCGCCGATCGCGAAACCGGCTTCGCGGGTCAGGAAGTCCCACCCCGTCGCGATCGCCCGGACTTCAAGATTGCGCAACGTATTGGAAATCAGCCACCAGACGATCAACCCGAAGCCGCCGATGACGACGACCTGCCAGAAAATCGCCCGGAATGTCGGATCGTTGAGCGACATGCGCATGGCGCTGCCGCTTGGCCGCCCACCGGAGCCTGCCGAAATTCCGGCCATCGCTCCACCCCTCCGCTCGCTGTTTACTCTCTACCGGTCGGACCTGCGGCTCTTGATCGGCCGCATCGGTGGTCCTTCAAGAAACGGGCCATCGGCGTCCGGGGCTGCCCCCGGACGCCGACGGCTGCCGTTTTAGCGCACCGGCGGAACGTACATGATGCCGCCGTTGGTCCACAGGTTGTTGACACCGCGCTCGATGCCGAGCGGCGTCACGTTGCGGGTGAAGCTTTCGCCGTAGTTCCCGACCTGCTTGACGATGTTGTAGGCCCACTTGTTGTCGATACCCATCATCGCGCCGAGGCCGCCCGTGGCGCCCACGAAACGCTGGATGGCCGGGTTCGTCGAGGTGAGCTGCGAGTCGATGTTGGTCGAGGAAAGGCCGATTTCCTCGGCTTCCACCATCGCCGCGAGCGACCAACGCACGATGTCGGCCCAACGCTGGTCGCCGTGGCGGACCGACGGACCGAGAGGCTCCTTCGAGATCACTTCCGGCAGGATCACGTGGTCGGCCGGATTCGGCGTGTTCGACGCGCGCACCGACGCGAGGCCCGACACGTCGGTCGTGAACGAGTCACAACGGCCGGCGAGATATGCCGCGATGTTCTCTTCAAGACGCTCGATGACGACCGGTGTGAAACGGATGCGGTTGGCGCGGAAATAGTCGGCGAGGTTGAGTTCGGTCGTCGTGCCCGGCTGCACGCAGATCGTGGCGCCGTTGAGTTCCTTGGCGCTCTTGATGTTGGCAGACTTCTTCACCATGAAGCCCTGGCCGTCGTAGAAGTTGACGCCGACGAAGTCGAGGCCGAGCGAGGTGTCGCGCGACAGCGTCCAGGTCGTGTTGCGCGCGAGGATATCGACCTCGCCGGACTGGATTGCCGTGAAGCGCTGCTGGGCGGTGAGCGCCGTGTAGCGGACCTTCGTGGCATCGCCGAAAACGGCTGCCGCGACCGCGCGGCAAGAGTCGACGTCGAGGCCGGTCCACACGCCCTGCGCGTTCGGCATGCCGAAGCCGGCAACGCTGCCGTTGGCGCCGCATTGGACGAAGCCGCGCGCCTTCACGGCGTCGAGCGTGGGCGAAGAAGCCGGCGCCTGCGCCTGCGCCGGAACGGCAGCGGCGATCGCAACGACGGCCGTCGCGAGAACGGTAGCCATGGTTTTCATGAATTGAACTCCCTGTCGGATCGGATGATTTCTAAGAACCAGCTCGGCGGAAGCGTTAACCCCGGAAAAGGCCGCTTTGCCAAGCCAAGAAGCAGGACGCTAACACGGCGTAGGAACCGGTCTCAATCGGTTTGTATCGATACGTTGTGGGGTTGGTCGATGCGTGCGGCCGGCGCTATAGTCGCGGGCTTTCCTCAAGAAAACAGGCGATTTGCGAATATGAAGCCCGAAACGAAGGTCACCACGCTCGGTCGCGACCCAGAAGCGAATTTCGGCGTCGTCAATCCACCGGTCTATCACGCGTCGACGATCCTTTTCCCGACGCTTGACGCCCTCGATGCCGTCCAGAAGACGAAACACAAGGGGCAGATGCGATACGGCCGGTATGGCACGCCGACGACATTCGCCTTGCAGGACGCGATCGCGGAACTTGAAGGCGGCTACGCTACATTCGCCGTCGGCTCCGGAGCGGCCGCGATCGTTTCGACCCTGATGGCCTTCACCAAATCCGGCGACCATGTCCTGTGCGTCGATACGGCCTACGGTCCGACGCGGCGCTACCTCGACGTCGTCCTCAAGCGCTACGGCGTCGAGACCACATACTACGATCCGATGATCGGCAGCGGCATCGCCGCCCTCATCCGGCCGAACACGACTTTGTGCATACTGGAATCACCGGGCACCATGACGTTCGAGATACAGGACGTGCCGGCGATCGTCGCGGCGTGCAAGACGAAGGGTGTGGCGACCGCGCTCGACAATACTTGGGCAACGCCGCTCTACTTCCGTCCGCTCGATCTCGGCGTCGACGTGTCCGTGATGGCCGGCACGAAGTATGTCGGCGGGCATTCCGACATCATGATGGGGCTCATCACCGTGCGCGACGAGGAGGTCTACAAGACCATGCGCGCGGCGGTCGACGAGTTGGGCGCATGCACGGGCCCGGACGACCAGTACCTCGCGTTGCGCGGCCTGCGCACGCTCGGCGTGCGGATGCCGCGGCATTTCGAGACGGGCGTGACGCTTGCGAAATGGCTGCAGAACCAGCCCGAGGTATCGCGCGTGCTGCACCCCGCCCTGCCCGACTTCCCGGGCCACGCGCTGTGGAAGCGGGATTTCAAGGGCGCCTCGGGCCTGTTCAGCTTCGTGCTGAAGCCGCTTCCGCGTGCCGCACTCGCCGCGATGGTCGACGACCTCGAGTTCTATGGCATGGGATTCTCATGGGGCGGCTTCGAGAGCCTGATGGTCCCCTCCGACGTGCGTGCGAACCGGACCGCGACGCCATGGACCGACGCCGGCCAACTCGTGCGCGTCCATGCCGGTCTCGAAGCACCCGAGGACCTGATCGCCGATCTCGACCGCGGTTTCCAGCGCCTGCGCAAGGTCGCGCGCGAACAAGGCTGACGCATGGAGCCGCTCGATGACCTGCTGGCAGAGATCGCGTTCGACGCGCAGGGGCTTGTCGTCGCGATCGCCCAGCAGCACGACAGCGGCGAAGTCCTGATGGTCGCGTGGATGAACCGCGATGCCGTGCGCGAGACGTTGCGCACCGGTACCGCGTGCTACTGGTCGCGTTCGCGAATGAAACTGTGGCGCAAGGGCGAGAGTTCGGGCCAGGCGCAGCGTCTCGTGGAACTGCGCATCGACTGCGACGGCGACGCGATCCTGCTGCGCGTCGATCAAACCGGCGTGGCTTGCCATACCGGGCGCCGGGATTGCTTTTTCCGCGTCGTGCGCGACGGACGGTTCGTCGTCGACCGTCCGGTTCTCGTCGATCCCAAGTCGCTCTATGGCGGGTAAGCGGCCGCCCGCCGCGCGTGCGGAGGGCCCGCGCCTGCGTATCCTGCTCGGCGAGGCGATCGCGCTCGGGCCAGGCAAGGCCGCCTTGCTCGCGGCGATCGGACAGACCGGCTCGATTTCCGCCGCGGCGCGCGCGATGGGCATGAGCTACCGGCGCGCGTGGACTCTCGTCGACGAGATGAACCGGGCGTTCCGGGCACCTCTTGTCGCCAGCGAGGCCGGCGGCCGGCGCGGTGGCGGTGCGGTCGTGACCGTACTCGGCAACGACGTCCTCGCCCGATATCGCCGGATGGAAGCGATGGCGAGGCGCGCCCTGGCAGACGAAATTTCGGCTTTCCGGCGCCTGTTGCGGACCGACGCCGGCCCGAGCAGCGATTGAAGGAAAATCCGTAAGTATCTGTAAAAAAATGCGTATATTTCGTTTTAACAAATTTTTACCAAAGTGCTTGTTTTCGTTGCGATACTCGAATTTGGCGCTTATATTGCGAAGTAACTACGGATCGGTCGAATACCGTCCGCGAAATGGCTGTCAGAAGGACTGTCGCAATGGTGGCTCTGCCGCCGATCACCGCAACGTCGACCCTGCCGGGCTTTGCTCGGCCGGTTCCCGTTTCGCAGCCCACCCCGGCGGCGCAGGCCGCACGCGGCGGCGCTGGCGCGTCGATTGGTGGCGGTGCGGCGTCCTCGGCCATCGCCAACCAGTCGCGGCAGACCCTCGTTGAAGCTTCAAAGAAGGCAGTTGCAGGCGACCCCGCGGCGGAAACCGAAGCCAAGCCGCGCGCCCAGCTTCCGTCCCCGCCTTTCTCGCAGAATGTCGGGCTTTACGTGAATTCGACGCGCGTGTTCGTCGATATCGTCCTTTCCGGCGACGAGAACCGGCGCGTGGCCCGGGTATTCGGAACGCCGCCGGCACCGCCGCCGCCCGGTCGCAGCGGCGCCACGCGCGATCCGATCAATTTCGTCGCCTGATTTCACGATTTTTCCTGCGGTCCCTTCGTCCCGACGACCCCGCGATTCCGGATTTTCGAAGCGAGACAGGGACGGATGAAATCGTCTAGGTTTTGCCCGGAACGACACTGACGCGGCGCACCAGACGATGAACGAACTCGGCGACACGCTGAAAAGCCTAGATGCCGTAGGTCCGGAAAAAGCCCTAGGCGTATTCGTTGCCGCGGTCCGCAGCGCGGTACCCGACGCGCCCGCGTGCTATTTCGACCTCATGTCGGCAGAGGATGCCGAGCGCCGCCGCCTGCAGCGGCAGTGCGAGACCCATTTCAAGTCGTTGCCGCTGTCGGTGCGCGAAGTCATCCGCCGCGAAGCGATCGTCAAGGCACAGGAGATCGTGCAGAGCCCGTTCGAGCGTCTCGCCGCATCGATGACGTCGTCGATGGAAGAGACGAGCCTGGACGACCTTTTCCCGAAGTGATGTCCCGCCCGGGCGGCTGGCGAGCCCAGCTGGATTCGAACCAGCGACCTACAGCTTAGAAGGCTGTTGCTCTATCCAGCTGAGCTATGGGCCCGTCCGGCGCGCGAAGATCAGCGGATCCGGTCGAATTTGAAATTGTCGGCGTATGCCTTCGGTCTCACGCGAACCGAATTCGCCACGCCGATCTCGTAAGCGATCTCGTGGCGGCCGGCATAGGCGATGGCCTCGTCCTGGCTGGCGAAGTGCAGCTGGACCTGGCCTTGCGTGTCGGCCGATCCGGCCCAGCCCATCAGCGCATCGGGTCGCTTCGCGGCTGCCGGCTCGAACTCGAGCACCCACGCCTTGCACTTGGCGCGGCCTGACTGCATGGCGGTCTTGGTCGGCTTGAAGATGCGGGCGGGCTTGGTCATGGCGCGAAGAGTCCCCTGTCGATCGGCGGACTTTACCATCGTTTGCGCGGCAGGCAACTCGCCGGCCACAACCGCAAAGCACCGGGCCTTCCCGGCGTCGGGAAGGCACGAGAAACTCCGGGCATGGCCAATTTTCGACCTCAACCAATCACTTATTAATCCTTTACCATTCCTCCAATGGTTGCCCGCATTTGGGGACTATGGTATTTCGGCCGTCGATCGATTTTTTGTCAGGGCCAAGAACATGGATGGAGACCAGACGCCCAAGGAACGCCCCGACGTGGTGTCGGCGCTGCGTGCGTTTCTGGCCAGCGTGCAATTGCCCGACAACGGCCGATTGCCCAACGAACGCGATCTGGCGGCAAGGCTCGGCATCACGCGCGCGGAACTGCGCAAGGGGCTGGCGGTCCTGGAAGGCGAAGGTCAGCTCTGGCGGCGCGTCGGAACCGGAACCTTCGTCGGCCCGAAGCCGCCGCAGATGCTCGACATCGCCGAACTGGCCGAGCGGACCAACGCGCTCCAGATGATGCGTGCGCGCATCGCGCTGGAGCCGGAACTCGCCCATCTTGCGGCCCTGAACATCTCGGCGGCCGAGATCGCCGAACTGCAGGCGCTGAACAAGGCCTGCCGGTCGGCGAAAAACTGGCGCGAGTACGAAGCCTTAGACGCGCGGTTCCATCACGGGATCGCCGAGGCCGCGCGCAACCCCGTCCTGCTGGCGATGCTGGACACGCTCAACGGCGTGCGTCGTGCGGTCACGTGGGGGCGCCCCCGCCCCGAAGGCGACCGCCCGTCGACGGCTCACCACAGCTTCACCGACCACGACGCGATCGTCGACGCGATTTCCCACGGCGAACCGCTCAAGGCGGCGGAATCGATGCGGCGCCACCTCCAGACGGTCGAGGACCGGCTCGTCGGCCGCCTGCCCTAACCGGCGAGTTCCGCGACTTCGCCGCCCTGCGGCACCGAACAGATCCATCCCAGCCGGCGTTCGATCTCGGCACGCAGGGCCTCGGCTGCCGGCGGCTCGCCGTGCGTGACGAAGCAGTGCTTCGGTTTCGCTTCGAATTTCGATAGCCAGGAAAGGATCTCTTCGCGGTCCGCGTGCGCGGACAGCATGCCGAGATTGAAGACATCGGCGGCGATCGCCACCTGTGCCCCGTGGATCTTCACGCTTCGCGCACCCGCGACCATTGCCGCACCGCGCGTCCCGGCCGCCTGGAAGCCCGCGAACAGGATCGTGTTCGCGGGATCGGGACCGAGCGACTTCAGGTGATGCAGGACGCGCCCGCCCGTCGCCATCCCGCTCGCAGACAGGATGATCCGTGGCACGCGACTTTGGCCCAGCCGCTTCGATTCCTCGACGCTGTCGACATAGCGCGCCGTCGCGGCAAGGCCGGCGCATTCTCGCGCATCGAGACGGTGCGCGCCGAGATGGCTGGCGAAGACCTTGCTCGCTGCACTCGCCATCGGGCTGTCGACGAACACCGGAAGGTCGGGAATGCGGCCCGCCAGCTTCAGCCGATGGATATGCAGAAGCAGCGTCTGCACGCGCCCCACCGCGAACGTCGGAATCAGGACGCTGCCGCCGCGAGCGGCAGTCCGGACGACGATGTCGGCGATCATGTCCTCGGGATCGGTCGTCTCGTGCATCCGGTCGCCATAGGTCGATTCCACGACGACAAAATCGGCCCGACGGACGATCTGCGGGTCCAGCATCGTCGGACTGCCGGGCCGGCCCAGATCGCCGGAGAAAAGGATGGTCCGCCCGGCAGCCGACAGTTCGACCGTCGCCGCACCCAGGATGTGGCCTGCCGGGCGGAAGCGCGCCGATATGCCGGGAGCGGCTTCGAAGGCCCGCTCGAACGGTTGCGGTTCGAAGCCGTCGAGGCTCGAGATCGCCTCCGCCGCCGTATAGAGCGGCAAGGCGGGATGATGCTTCGAGAAACCGTGCCGGTTGGCGTACTCGGCCTCCTTCTCCTGCAGATAGCCGCTGTCTGGCAGGAGTATCGCGCAAAGGTCGCGTGTGGGTGCCGTGCAATGGATCGGCCCGCGGAAACCGTCGCGAACCAACAGCGGCAGGTAGCCCGAATGGTCGAGATGGGCGTGCGTCAGCACGACCGCATCGATCCGGGCCGGCTCGACCGGAAACGGCGCGCGATTGCGAAGCCGGAGCTCCTTCAGACCCTGGAACAGGCCGCAATCGACGAGGACGCGCCGGCCCGAAACCTCGACCAAGCACTTGGAACCGGTGACGGTCCCTGCCCCGCCCAGAAACGTCAGCCGCACTGCGCGGTCTCAGCGCTTCTCGTTCAGCATCGGGAAGCCGCGCTGATGCCAGACCGGATATGCGGGCGTGACGTCACTGGCGGCGTCGAGCGCAGCGCGATGTTCGGCCGACAGGTTCCAGCCGACAGCGCCCATGTTCTCGACAAGCTGCTTCTCGTCACGCGCGCCGATGATCAGCGTCGAGACCGTCTTCTGCTGGAGAAGCCAGTTGAGCGCCACCTGCGGGATCGTCTTGCCCGTCGCCTTCGCGACCGCGTCGAGCGCGTCGACGATGCGGTAAAGGCGCTCGGGCTCGAACTTCGGTCCGGTTTCCGGAATCTGCGCGGCACGCGTTCCGGCCGGTGCCGGCTGGCCGCGCCGGATCCGGCCAGTGAGCTTGCCCCAGCCAAGCGGGCTCCACACGACCGCCCCCACGCCCTGATCCTGGCCAAGCGGCATCAGCTCCCACTCGTAGTCGCGGTTGAGCAGCGAATAGTAGGCCTGGTGCGCCACATGGCGCGGATAGCCGTAGCGGTCGGAGACGTTGAGCGACTTCATCAGATGCCAACCCGAGAAGTTCGAACAGCCGATGTAGCGGATCTTTCCGGCCTTCACGAATCCGTCGAGCGTGGCGAGCGTTTCCTCGACCGGCGTGTTGTAATCCTGACCGTGCAGCTGGAAGAGGTCGATATGGTCGACCGCCATCCGCTTCAGCGCCTTGTCGACCGCCTCGGTCAAATACTGGCGCGACGAACCGTAGTCGTTTGGTCCCGTCCCCGTCGGGAACGTCGCCTTGGTCGAGATCAGAACGCGCTCGCGTTTGCCCTTGATCGCCTGCCCGAGGATCGTCTCGGCAAGGCCGGCCGAATATCCCGAAGCGCTGTCGAACATCGAAACGCCGTGGTCGAGGCAGATGTCGACGAGGCGCGAAGCGCCCGCCGCGTCGGTCGATCCCCACGCCTTGAAGAAGTCGTTGCCGCCGCCGAACGTGCCGGTGCCGAAACTGAGGGCGGGCACGCGAAGGCCCGAATTTCCGAGGCGGCGATATTCCATGTGCGAGATCTCCTTCTTCGTGCCGAGCAGGCCAGACGGCCGGCGTGCTTGTCAACCCTGCGGCCGCAGTGCGAGAATCCGGCTCCCGACAACCGGCGGAGCGAATCAACACGATGACCGAATTTTTCTGGCGCTCGCTCGCGATCGGCATCGGTGCCACCGCACTCATGGATGTCTGGGCAATCTTCCTCAACCGGACTTTCGGAAAGCCGCTGCCGAACTGGGCGCTCGCCGGCCGCTGGTTCTGCCACATGACCAAGGGCAAGCTGTTCCACGACGACATCGCGGCGGCGGCGCCGTGGCCCAACGAACTTGCCGTCGGCTGGATCGCGCACTATGCGATCGGCATCCTCTATGCCGGCATCCTGCTCGTTGTGGCGGGACCGGAATGGGCCGACGCCCCGACATTCCTGCCGGCCTGGATCCTCGGGCTTGTCACCGTGGGGGCGGGTTGGTTCCTCATGCAGCCCGGCATGGGTGCCGGCTGGGCGGCATCGAAGAAACCGAACCCGATGCAGATCCGTTTCCTCAACATCGCCGCGCACACCGTTTTTGCCGCAGGACTCTACGGGACGGCATTGCTGATCGCGTGAACGCGGTTCGGCGTCAGACGCTCGCCATCGCAGGAAGCCGCGATGCCGCCAGTGTCGGATCGGATGGCCCCTGGCATCTCAGATTGGTCGTCGTCGCCGAGACCATGTCGGTCCGCTCGAGGTCGGCTCCGCGCATGTCCGCATCCGAGAGATCGCAACCTCGCAAGATCGCGCGCCGCATCACCGCATCGCTGAGATCGGTATTCGAGAAATCGGCGCCGGTCGCTTGCGTATCGACAAAGCGTGTCGGCCATGTCGATCGGGCCGAACCGAGCGCGAGCGGAAGCGCCCCCAGGATCGCGCCGTTCAGGTCGGCTCCCATGAGATTGGCTTTCGAGAAGTTGGCGCCGCGCGCCTTGATGTTCCTGAGAACCGCTTCGGTGAACTGGCAGCCGATCATGCTTGCGAAGGCGAGATTGGCGCCGGTGAAGTCTGCCTTGCGGAACGTGCAGCGCAGGAACTTCGACACGGAAAGATTGGCGCCTGAGAAGTCGACATCGGAGAAGTCGTAGGATTCCACGTCGAGCTGCACGCCCTCTTTTCCCGATGTGTTGACCCAGAGGGCGTGGGAGACAAGTGCTCCTGCCAGATCGAATCCCGCAGCCACCGGATCTATCGACCGCTTGGTATTCGCCATGTTCACGACGGTCATGCTTGCCCCGTCGAACGAGGCGGCAACGAGGTCGGCGGACTCGAGGTTCGTACGCAACATCCGCGCCCCGCCGAATGTCGCACCGGCAAGAACGCAGTTTGACATGTTCGTGTTCGTGAGATCCGCGCCCTTGAAGATGGCGCCGGATAGATCCGAACCGCTGAGGTCAGCGCCGCTCAGGTTCGCGTTGGTGAGATTGCAGTTCGTCATGTCCGTCTTCGTGGCGAGAGCATGCCCGATACGCGCCTCGGTCATCGTCGTGCCGACAAACCGGGCGTCGGATGCGTCGGTCACCGATTTCGTCGCCTTCGCATAGTCGAGTTCGCCGTGGGCGTCCTTGGAGACGAGCGTACCGTCGCGCATGTCGGCCTTGTGCATCGTTGCACCGCAGAAATCGGCCCCCCGGAGGCAGGCTGCGCGCAGGTCGACGCGCGTCATGTCGGCATCGACGAATGAGGACCGCTGGAGATCTGTTCCGTAGAAGCTCGCGCGCAGCAGCTTGGAACGGGTGAAGATGCTGTCGGCCAGGGAACTGCCGACGAACTCGGCGTCCGTAAGGTCGCAACCCTTGAAGTCGAGCTTCTTGCCGTTGAGGAACTTGAGCACCATCCGCCTTCCACCCGACTTGCCGGTCAGCCAGCGCCCGTGTGCGGTCATCAATTGATTGAGGGCGACTTGGGTCAATTCGGGCGGGACAGGCGGTGCTGTCGCAACCGGATTGCGTTGTACGATCGTCACTCGGCACCTCCGTCTCAGTCGCGAAGCGATGCCGGTGGAAAGATCGAAGGAAGTCGCCGGCTTGCCGCGAGTTCTAGGCGGAAAGTGCAATTCCGGTCAGGGTCGGAATGTACTCAATTGATCCGGATGCGCCTTCGGTTGCAGATCATCCGGGACAAGCTGGGCATGTCCGGCCACACAATTGCCGCATTGCGCCAACTTCAAATGAAGACCGGTCGGAGCGGAGGGATTCGAACTCTCGACATCCAGCTCCCAAAGCTGGCGCTCTACCAGGCTGAGCTACGCTCCGGACCGGGCCTGTGAAGGTGCATGCCCCTTCGCGCGATGTGATACACGAACCGGACCCTGTCCGGCAACCTGAAGGAATCCCCCCATGTCGCGCGCGATGTTCGGCCTGCCTGCGGAGATCCGCACCTATATCCAGTCCGTGTCGCTGCGCGAGACGCCGCTGCAGGGTCGCCTGCGCGCGGAGACCGCGAAGCTGCCGATGGGCGGCATGCAGATCAGCCCCGAGCAGGGCCAACTGATGGCCCTGCTCGCCCGCCTGATCGACGCCAGGCTCTACGTCGAGGTCGGCACGTTCACCGGCTACAGCGCGCTCAGCGTCGTCCAGGCGATGCCGGCGGACGGACGCGCGATCTGCTGCGACGTGTCCGAAGAATGGACATCGGTCGCGCGGCGATACTGGAGCGAAGCTGGCATCGCCGAGCGCATCGACCTGCGCCTTGCGCCCGCCGTCGAAACGCTCGATGCGCTGCTTGCCGGCGGATACGAAGGCAAGGTCGATCTCGCCTTCGTCGACGCCGACAAGACCGGCTATGCCGCCTATGTCGAGCGCATCGCCCGTCTGCTGCGGCCCAACGGACTGCTGCTGATCGACAACGTGCTGTGGGGCGGCAAGGTCGCCGATCCGGCTGTGACAAGCGCGGATACGGTGGCACTGCGCGAACTCAACCTGCGCCTGAAGGACGATCCGCGCTTCGACATCTCGATGCTGCCCGTCGGTGACGGGCTGACGCTGGCGCGCAAGGTCTAGCTCAGCGGAACATCGCGTGGACGAGCCTGTCGCCCTTCTTCAGGCCCAGGCGTGCCGCCGTGCCGCCGTTCAGTTCCAGTACGGCGCGCACGTTCTCTTCCGAGGAGATGATCGCTTCGGACATCGGCACCGCGCGCTCGTGGATGTGACGCACGATCCCGTCGCGGTCGACGAACAGCATGTCGAGCGGAATGAGCGTGTTGCGCATCCACATCGCGACCGGCCCGTCGCGCTTGAAATCGAACAGCATGCCGGCATCTGCGGCCATCTGTCGGCGATGCATGAGGCCCAGCGTGCGCCGCTCGTCGTTGTCTGCGAACTCGACCGTGAAGCGGTGGCGCTTGCCTCCGCTCTCGATCGTCAGGTCCGACTTCTCGAAGCGGACCGTCGGATTCTGCGCAGTCGCCGGCATGGCGAACGCGAAGGCCAGCACCAGTGCCACGAGGTTGCGTCGTGTCGTCATCTTTGTCCTTGCCCTCATGCGGCCCGGCGGACCATCTCGACGATCTCCGGACGGATCGGTCCGCCCGCAGGCGCATCGCGCAATGTCGTGAACCACGCTTCCGGCCTGATTTGATCCTTTCGCCGGTGCCAGTGCAAGGCCCGCAGGATCGCCTCGGCGGACTCCGGCAGACGATCCGGAATGTCGTGGCCGCTGAGCGTGGCCCACATGCCACTCCACGCGCGCGCCACGCTCCAAGGGTTGTAGCCTCCGCCGCCGGTCATCAGCATCGGCCGGTCGAGCGACTTCAGTGCCGCGGCCGCGCGCCACAGCGCGTTGTTGGACAGCGACAGGCCCGATAGCGGATCGTCGGCGAGCGCGTCCGCCCCGCCCTGCACGACCAGTGCTTCCGGACCGAACGCCGCCACGCGCGGCACCACGACTTCTTCCAGCAGCAAGGCGAACTCGTCGTCGTTGAAGCCTGCCGGTACAGGCAAGTTGACCAGCGTATCGCAGGTATCCGGATCGAATGCGCCCGTGTTCGGCCAGCGCCCGGCCTCATGGATCGAGACGATCAGCACGCGCGGGTCCTCGGCGAAGGCCGCTTCGACCCCGTCGCAATGATGCGCGTCGATGTCGACATAGGCCACGCGTGCGACGCCGCGATCCAGCAAGCGCAGGATCGCCAGTACCGGATCGTTCAGATAACAGAATCCGCTCGCCGCCGCCTTGCGGCCATGATGGGTTCCGCCAGCCGGCGAATAGACCGTCCGCACCTGGCCGCCTGCCAGCAGGTCGGCCGCATGGAGCGAGGCGCCGCACGCGGTTGCCGGCCGACGGAAGATCTCGCCAAAGACCGGATTGCCGCCGCGCCCGATATTGAAGCGTACCGACGCCTCGGCGTCGATCGACTGCGCGGCTTCCGCCGCCTGCAGGGCCGCCACGTATTCCGGGTCGTGGAAGCGGGTCAGTTCGTCGGGTGTCGCGGTCGGGCTGTCGATATAGACGTCGTCCGGCAGCCAACCGAGCGCCCGGCAAAGGTCGATGCAGGTCGACACGCGCGGGATCGCCAGCGGATGGTTCGAGCCATAGCGCGACCGCCGGTAGATGTCCGAGCCGATGAAACGGGGGCGTGCCTGCATGCGAAGGAGTTAGTGCCGCTTGCCATCGGCGTCAACGAGGCGCTATATCGGGGCGTTCGCACGGGGTGCCGGCAGTGTGCCGGCTGAGATCACACCCGAGAACCTGATCCGGTTCGTACCGGCGTAGGGATGCGCGCTTGACCTTCGACCGCTCTCCGCCCGTTTTCGACGTCGATATCCGTGCCGCTGGCGTGGCCTATGACGGCGTCGCGCTGTTCGACGGCCTCGACCTGCACCTCGCGGCCGGGCGCATCGTCTGCCTGCTCGGCCCCTCGGGCGTGGGCAAAAGCACGCTGCTGCGGCTCGTCGCAGGGCTCGCGCCCGCCTCGCCTGGAACGCGGATCGTCGCCGGCGACGGGCGGCCGCTCGACGGACGCATCGCGTGGATGGCGCAACAGGACCTGCTCTGCCCGTGGCTCGACGTGCTGGGGAACGTGTCGCTCGGCAGCCGGCTGCGCGGCACGCCGCCCGACCGGGACCATGCCCTTGCCCTGATCGCGCAGGTGGGGCTCGCCGACAAGGCCCGCGCGATGCCGGCAACGCTTTCCGGCGGCCAGCGCCAGCGCGTGGCCCTTGCCCGCACGCTGATGGAGGACCGGCCGCTCGTGCTGATGGACGAGCCGTTCGCGGCGCTCGACACGATCACGCGCTGGCGGCTTCAGGAACTCGCCGCCACGCTGCTCGCCGGACGCACCGTCGTGCTCGTCACGCATGATCCGCGCGAAGCGCTGCGCATCGGCCACGAGATCCGCGTCATTTCCGGTCAGCCGGCGCGGCTGGGTGCACCGATCCATCCCGATGGTCCGGTTCCCCGCCCGCTCGATGATCCGGCCTTGCTCGCACTTGAAGCCCGGTTGATCGGCGAACTCGCGCATGCCGCCGGTGCGTCCGCATGATGCGCGCCGTTCGCCCCATTCTCGTGCTTGCCGGCGTGTGCGCCGTCTGGGAACTCGTCGTGCGCGCGACCGGCGTGCCGCATTACATCCTGCCCGGTCCGATGCGCGTGGCGAATGCGCTTGCCAGCCAATACGCCTTCATCCTCGAGAATGCGGTGATCACGCTGGTCGAGATGGTCCTCGGGCTGGCACTGGGCGTGTCGTGCGGCATCGTCTCGGCTTTGCTGCTCGCCCAGTCGCGCACGGCGCGGCGCTGGTTCCTGCCGCTCGTCCTGGCAAGCCAGGCGATCCCGATCTTCGCGATCGCCCCGCTGCTCGTGCTGTGGTTCGGCTTCGGCATCGCCTCGAAGGTGGCCGCCGCATCCCTCATCATCTTCTTTCCCGTCACGTCCGCCTTCTATGACGGACTGGTGCGTACCGAGCGCGGCTGGCTCGACCTCGCGCACGTGATGGGGGCACGCCCGCTTGCGGTCTTGCTGCGCCTGCGCCTTCCGGCGGCCCTGCCCGCTCTCGCTTCCGGCATCCGTGTCGCCGCTGCCGTCGCCCCCATCGGCGCCGTGATCGGCGAATGGGTCGGTGCGTCCGCTGGCCTCGGGTTCCTGATGTTGCAGGCCAACGCGCAGATGCAGGTCGACCTGCTGTTCGCCGCCCTCTTCGTCCTCGCGATCTTCGCGATCGCCTTCTATGCCGCCATCGACGCGGCCTTGCGCCGCCTCGTGCCGTGGCAGCCCGTCACCGCCCAAACCGATTGAACCACCGGAAGGACCTTCAAAGATGATCTCCCGACGCACCGCGATCGCCAGTGCCCTTGCCGCACTCGCGGCCCCTGCCCTCGTCCGCACGGCGGCAGCGCAGGGCCAACCTTTCACGCTGCTGCTGGACTGGTTCATCAACCCGAATCACGGACCGATCCTGGCCGCACAGGAGCTGGGCTATTTCCGCGAAGCGGGGCTGGCGATGACCATCGTGCCGCCGGCCGATCCGAACGATCCGCCGCGTCTCGTCGCGGCCGGTCGCGGCGACGTCGCGGTCAGCTATCCGCACACACAGATCCGGCAGGCCGTCGACGATATCCCCACGATGCGCATCGGCGCACTCATCGACACGCCGTTGTCGACCATCACGGTGCTGGCCGATGGCCCGATCAAGACGCTGGCCGATTTCCGCGGCCGCAAGATCGGCTATTCGATTTCCGGCATCGAGGGCGCCCTGCTGCGCACCATGCTCGCCACAGTCGGCGTGGGTGCCAACGAGATCGAGCTGATCAACGTCAACTTCTCGCTGTCGCCGGCCCTGCTGAGCAAGCGCGTGGACGGCGTCATCGGCGCGTTCCGGAACTTCGAGCTGTTCCAGCTCGAGATCGAGGGATCGAAGGGCCGCGCCTTCTTCCTCGAGGAGCACGGCGTGCCCACGCACGATGCGCTCACCTTCACCGCCAACCGCGAGCGTGCCCGTGCGGGCGACCCGCGCTTGCGCGCATTTCTCGACGCGGTCGAGCGCGGCGCCCTCTATTGCACCAACAATACCGACGCGGCCTGGGGCCTGTTCATCAAGGGACGCGGACAGCTCGACAACGAGCTCAACCGGCGCGCCTGGCGGGCGAGCGTGCCGCGCTATGCGCACACGCCGGGTGCGGTCGACAAGGCGCGCGAACTGCGCTTCGCGCGGTTCCTGCACGCCAACGGCATCATCCCGCGCATCCCGCCGGTGGACAGTTTCGTCGCCCAGCTCGCCTGAAACCTAGCGGGCGGCCTGCGGCGAGCCTTCGACGGCATCGGCTTCGATGCGCGCAAGTGCTTCGCGCGTCTCGAGCTGCCGGCGCCACATCTGGGCGTAGACGCCATCGGCGGCGAGCAGGCCCGCATGCGTGCCGCGCTCGACCACGCTGCCCTTCTCGAGCACGACGATCTGGTCGGCATCGACCACCGTCGAAAGGCGGTGCGCGATCGTCAGCGTCGTGACGCCGACGGAAATCTGGCGAAGTGATTCCTGGATCGCCTTCTCGGTCCGCGTGTCGAGCGCACTGGTCGCCTCGTCGAACACCAGCAGCTTGGGACGCTTCAGGATCGTGCGCGCGATCGACACGCGCTGGCGCTCGCCGCCCGAAAGCTTCAGGCCGCGCTCGCCCACGCGCGTCTGATAGCCGTCGGGCAGAGACAGCACGAACTCGTGGATGCGCGCCAGACGTGCCGCCTCTTCGACCTCTTCCTTCGTAGCGGACGGCCGGCCATAGGCGATGTTGTAATAGATCGTGTCGTTGAACAGCACCGTGTCCTGCGGGACGATGCCGATCGCCGCACGCACGGACGATTGCGTGACATCGCGCAGATCCTGCCCGTCGATCTTCACGGCCCCGCCTGTCACGTCGTAGAAGCGGAACAGCAGCCGCGAGATCGTGGACTTGCCGGCACCCGAGGCACCGACGATGGCCAGCGTCTTGCCCGGCGGCACGTCGAGATCGATGCCGTTGAGGATCGAGCGACGCGCATCGTAGCCGAACGTCACGTTCTCGAACGTCACATGGGCGCCGGCGACCTTCAGTTCGGCGGCGTCGGGCTTGTCGACGACCTCGGCGTTCGCGTGCAGCAGCTTGAACATCGACTGCATGTCGATCAGGGCTTGGCGGATCTCGCGATAGACCATGCCGAGGAAGTTGAGCGGCAGATAGAGCTGGATCAGGTAGGCGTTGACCATCACGAACCCGCCCACGGTCATGGCACCCGCCGCCACGTCGAACGCGGCCAGCAGCATCACGAGCGTCAGGCCGATGGCGATGACGAATCCCTGCCCGACATTGAGGATCGAAAGCGACGTCTTGGACAGCACCGCCGCGCGCTCGTATGCGTCGAGCGAACGGTCGAACCGGCGTGCCTCGTGCCCTTCGTTGCCGAAATACTTGACCGTCTCGTAATTGAGGAGGCTATCGACTGCCTTGGTCGACGCCTCGCCCTCCGCCTCCAGCATCGCGCGGCGATAGCGCAGCCGCCAGGCGGTGATCGCGAAGGTGTAGGCCACGTACAGCGCGATGGTGACGAACGTGACCGCGGCGAAGCGCCAGTCATAGAGGTACCAGAGCATGCCGCAGACTAGCGTGATCTCCAGGAACGTCGGCACGACCTGGAACAGCATGAAGTGAAGCAGGTTCTCGATGCCCGCCGTCCCGCGCTCGATCGCGCGGTTGAGCCCGCCGGTCTGCCGGTCCAGATGGAAGCGCAGCGACAGGCGATGCAGGTGCTGGAAGGTTTCCAGCGCCACCTTGTGCATGGCCTGGTGCGCCACGCGCGCGAACACGATCTCGCGCAGCTCGTTGAAAGCCTGCGAGCAGATCCGGGCACCGCCATAGGCAAGCACGACGCCCACCGGCACGATGACGGCAGCACCCCCGGCACTCGAAAGCGCGTCGACGGCGTAGCGGTAGAAGAGAGGGACGATGATCGTGGCGAGTTTGGCGCAGACGAGCAGCACGACGGCCGCAACGACGCGAACCCGCACCTCGGGCCGGTCCTTCGGCCAGAGATAGGGAAGCAGCCGCGCGATGGTGCGGACCTCTTGGTCGGCAACACCCGGGACGTGGAGTGGATCGGCGGGACTCGCTCTGCGCATCGCGTCAATCTAGGTATGCGGGCGGCGGGACGCCAGCCCCCCGCTAGTCGGCCGCCTGCCCGGCCCGGCTGCCCGGATCGGCAAGATGGCGCACGACGAGCGTAAGCAGCGCTTCCTTGCGGAACGGCTTGGAGATGAAATCGTTCATGCCGGCGGCGAGTGCAGCCTCCCGGTCCGTTTCGAAGGCGTTCGCGGTGACCGCGAGGATCGGCACGCCGGCGCCCTCGCCGTCGAGCGCCCGGATCGCGGCGGTCGCGGCATAGCCGTCCATCTCGGGCATGTTCACGTCCATCAGGATGAGGTCGTAGGGTGCCACGCGCTGGGCTTCGACTGCTTCCAGTCCATTGCCCGCCGTATCGACGCGCAGGCCGATCGGCTCGAGCATCGCCGACACGATCAGCCGGTTGGTCTGGTTGTCTTCGGCCAGCAGGATGCGCAGCGGCCGGTTGCGCGCGCGCGACAGCCGCTCGATCTCGCCCGCCCAGTCGATGTTGCCGGGCTTGGCATCGCTCTCGAGGCTCGCCTGGGTCAGCACGACATCGAACAGGAACACGCTGCCCCCGCCCGGCGTGCTTTCCGCCCGGAGCTCGCCGCCCATGCGCGCGACCAGCCGGCGCGAGATCGCAAGCCCGAGCCCCGTGCCGCCGAAGCGCCGCGCGATCGAGCCGTCGAGCTGCTCGAATTCGCGGAACAGGCGCGGCAGGCGGTCTTCCGGAATCCCGATGCCGGTATCGCGCACCGAGAACCAGCCGCGGATCCGCCCGTCGGGCTGCACGCGTGCCGACGCCTCGACCCGCACGCTGCCCCGCTCGGTGAACTTGATCGCGTTGGACAGCAGGTTAAGCAGCACCTGGCGCAGACGCCCGGGATCGCCGCGCAGGCGCTCGGGAACGTCGCCGTTCATCTGCCATTCGAGCGTCAGGTTCTTCGCCTTCGCGCGCGCGGCGACGATCTCGATGGTCGAGCGGACGAGCGCGTTGAGGTCGAACGCGAGATCCTCGAACTCGAGCCGCCCGGCCTCGAGTTTCGAGAAGTCCAGCACGTCGTTGATGATCTGCAGGAGCGAGTCCGACGCGTCGCGGATCGAATGCACGTAGAGCCGCTGTTGGGAGTCGAGCGCTGTATCCAGCAGCAGGCTCGCCATGCCCATGACGCCGTTGATCGGCGTGCGCACCTCGTGGCTCATCGTCGCGAGGAAACGCGACTTGGCATCGCTTGCCGCCTCGGCCGTTTCCTTGGCCTGCGTCAGTGCCCGCGTCGCGGCGATGTCGGTCGTCACGTCCTGCAGCAGGTGGATCTCGCCACCGGACGCGGTCGAGAACCCGATCACGCGGATCGTGCGGCCGTCGGCGAGCTGCCGGTCATAGGGCACGCCGCCGCGCACGACGAACGACAGACGGTCGACGACCCACGCTTCGCGCTCGTGGGCCGGCACGGCGAACAGCGGTGCAGCCGCGTGCAGGTGCATCAGGTCGTAGGCGAGCATGCCGATTTCGATCTGGCCGCGCACGTGCGGGTACATCTCCTCGTATTTGCGGTTCCACATCAGGACCCGGCGACTGGCATCGAACATCAGGAAGGCGTCGCGCAGCGCCTCGATGCCGTCGCGCAGCGTGCGCTCGCTGTCTTCCGCGCGGATCTTCGCGATGGCCAGCGCCTGGCGCGCTTCCATCTCCTCGGTCATGTCGCGCCCGGAGCCGCGATAGCCGGCGAACTGTCCCGCGTCGTCGAAGATCGGTTTGCCGCTGATCGACAGGAAGCGGCGCCGCCCGATCGCGTCGAACCGCTCGTAGCGGAAATCGCGGAACGCCTCGCGCCGCTGGAGCTGGGCGCGATGTTCGGCCCATCCGGTTTCGTCCACGCCCATCACGCCGAGCTCGTCGCGCCGCATGCCGTACTGCGATTCCGGCTGCGAGCCGGAAAGCCGGTAGTTGGAATCCGACAGGAACGTGAAGCGCAGCTCGGCGTCCTGCTCCCAGAACCAGTCGGCCGTCGTCTCGGCGAAATCGCGGAAGCGCCGCTCGCGGTCCAGGATCGCGTGCTGGGCAGATTCCAGCTCGTTGAGCCGCCGGCGCAGCAGCCAGGCCATCGCGAAGACCGCTAGCGAGCCAAGCAGGGCGGCACCGACGATCGGCAGGTCCATGGCTTGCGCGTGAACGGCCATGTCGGCAGCGGCGGTCTCGACGAAGATGGCGATGGGCCATTCGCCGATCCACTCGAAGGCCGCAAGCCTGTCGACGCCGTCGATTGGCGAGGGTGCCCGCACGATGGCGCCGCCATCGGACACAAGTGCCGCCCACGCCGCATGGCCGGTGAGATCGTGGGCGGTGGCGTCGACATTGCCGCCGGTGGAGATGCGCACGCGCGTCAGGCCGTCCTGCCCGACCAACCCGATGGCACCGTCGTTGCCGAGATCGACCGCCCGCGCGATCGCGAGCAGGCGTGCCGGCATCATCGAGACGACGACGACACCCTCGAATGCGCCGGTCGGGCCGGCGATGCGGCGCGACAACGGGATCGAATTGTTGTTCGACACGCGGCTCACCCGCGAGGCACCGAGGAACGGCACGTCGCCGGCACCGTCGCGGTGGAAGACGAAGAAGTCGCGGTCCGCGACGTTGACGGCGGCACCACCGGCACCCGACACGGCGACGAGATTGCCGGCGGCATCGGCGACGGCGACGAAATCGATCAGGCCCGGCGCCGAAGCGGCAAGTCGGTCGAGCAGGGCCGTGTCGAGCCCCGACATGCGCCGGTGGAAGGCGACGGCAAGCTGGGCGATGCGGTCGACCGATTCGAGCGTACGCTCGACGCTCTCGCGCGAGAGCCGGCACGTCTCCATCAGCGACAGCGTGGCGGCTTCGGCGGAATGCGAGCGCTGCGAATAAAGGGCGGCACCGGCAAACGCCCAGATCACGCCGGCGACGGCCAACGCGATCGCCAGTACCCGATCGACGCGCACATGCACGAAGGAGGCCCGGCGCGGAACGCTCATGATCGATGCACCCGCATAATCCCCCGCACGACGGCAAGGATAGGCTTTCGAGCCTAACGGAGCAAGTTCCGTAGCACCGCCCGTACTTGCACGCGATTTCCCCCTCCGCTACAACCCGTTCGACAGGGGACGGCGCGAACGAACAGAAATCCGGCGCTCCCCGACGGCATAAAACGGGAGGAAAACATGACGATCCAGAACCTGAACCGGCGTTCGCTGCTCCAGTATTCGGCGGCAGCCGCGGCACTCGCAAGCGTACCGGGCATCGCCGACGCCCAGACGATCGACCGTCTGCGCATGTACATCCCCGCGGCTCCGGGCGGCGGCTGGGACCAGACCGGCCGCTCGATGGAGCAGGTGATGCGTGCGGCCGGCATCATGTCCAATTTCCAGTTCGAGAACGTGCCGGGTGCCGGCGGTGCCGTCGGCCTGCCCCGCTTCCTCGCCATGCGCGGCCAGGGCGACATGCTGATGGTCGGCGGCATGGTGATGGTCGGCTCGCTGATCGCGAACAAGAGCCCGGTCAAGATCACCGACGCGACCGCCATCGCGCGCCTGACCGGCGAGTTCCAGGTCGTCGTCGTGCCGCCCAATTCGCCGCACAAGGACATGAAGAGCCTCGCCGCCGCGGTGAAGGCGAACCCGGGTTCGGTCTCGTGGGCCGGCGGCTCGGCCGGCGGCACCGACCACATCCTCGTGGGCATGATCGGCCAGAAGCTCGGCGTCGAGCCCAAGGCGATGAGCTACGTCGCGTTCTCCGGCGGCGGTCCCGCCCAGGCGGCGATCCTCGGCGGCCAGACGACGTGCGGCGTGTCGGGCTGGGGCGAGTTCTCCGAGCAGGTGAAGGCCGGGCGCCTTCGCGCCATCGCGATCTCGGCACCCACCCGCCAGGCCGGCATCGACGTGCCGACGCTGATCGAACAGGGCGTCGACGTCGAGCTGTTCAACTGGCGCGGCGTGTTCGCCACGCCGGGCGTGTCGGCGGCCCAGCGTACCGCCCTTCTCGGCCTCGTCGACCGCATGGCCAAGAGCAGCCAGTGGAAGGAAGAATGCACCAAGCGCGACTGGACCCAGATCTACCAGGCGGGCGACGATTTCGGGAACTACGTGAAGGCCGAAGTGGCGCGCATCGAAGGCGTGCTGCGCGGTCTCGGCCTCGCGGCCTGACCGGGATCGACTGAAGGCAAGTCGCGGCGCGGGTCGGGGGACGGCCCGCGCCGTTTCTTTTCGGAGGGGATGGGATGGGTCTGCGTCTGTCGGCCGAGTTCTGGTGCGGCCTGTGCGTGCTCGGCTTCGCCGCGATCGTCGGCTACGAGGCGTCGCTGATCCCGACATCGCTCTACGCGCGCGTGGGCCCGCAGGTGATTCCGTTCGCGGTCGCGGGCGGGCTGGCGCTGCTGGGCATAATCCTGCTGGTGCAGAACGCGCGCGGCAGCTGGGACACGTCGCACGACCCTGAACTCACGCTGCCAATCGACTGGCGAAGTGCGCGCTGGCTGCTGCTTGGCCTGGCGCTGAACCTGGCGCTCATCGCGGACGCGGGCTTCATCATCGCGTCGAGCCTGCTGTTCGCGTGCACCGCGCGCTGCTTCGGCAGCGAGCGTCCGCTCAAGGACGTGGCGCTCGGCATCCTTCTTTCGGCGACGGCCTATTTCGGATTTTCACGCGGCCTCGGCATCAATATCGGTGCCGGGCCGATCGAGGCGCTTTTCTAGATGGACACGCTCACGGCACTCGCCGGCGGCTTCGCGGTCGCGCTCACGGCCAACAACCTGATGTTCGCGTTGCTCGGCACGTTCCTCGGCACGGCAATCGGCGTGCTGCCGGGCCTCGGGCCCGCACTCACCATCGCGCTGCTGTTGCCGATCACCTACAAGGTCGACGCGACGGGCGCCTTCATCCTGTTCGCGGGCATCTATTACGGCGCGATGTACGGCGGCTCGACGACGTCGATCCTGCTCAACACGCCGGGCGAAAGCGCCACCATCGTGACGGCCCTCGAAGGCAACAAGATGGCCAAGCGCGGGCGCGCGGGTGCGGCCCTCGCCACGTCGGCCATCGGCAGCTTCGTCGCCGGCACCATCGGCACGATCGGCATCACGTTCCTGGCGCCCATCGTCGTGGAACTAGCCCTCAAGTTCGGCCCGGCCGAGTATTTCTGCCTGATGGTGCTGGCCTTCGTGACCGTGTCGGCCGTTCTCGGCAACTCGACCTCGCGCGGCCTCACGTCGCTGTTCTTCGGCATCTGGCTCGGCCTCATCGGCATCGACCTGCAGACCGGCCAACCGCGCTTCACGTTCGGCCTGCTCGAACTGCTCGACGGCATCAACGTGATCGTCGTCGCCGTCGGCCTGTTCGCGGTCGGCGAGACGCTGTGGCTCGCCTCGCGCCACGCGCACGGCAATGACGAGCTGCTGCCGCTCTCCGGCTCGCTGTGGATGACCAAGGACGAATGGAAGCGCAGCTGGAAGCCGTGGTTCCGCGGCACCGGCCTCGGCTTCTCGATCGGCGCGTTGCCCGCGGGCGGTGCGGAGATCCCGACCTTCCTTTCGTACTATCTGGAGAAGAAGCTGTCGGTGAAGCCCGAGGAATTCGGCCACGGTGCCATCGAAGGCGTGGCCGGCCCCGAGGCCGCCAACAACGCGTCGGCCGCCGGCGTGCTGGTGCCGATGCTCACGCTCGGCCTGCCGACGTCGGCCACCGCCGCGATCATGCTGTCGGCCTTCCAGAGCTACGGCATCCAGCCCGGCCCGCTTCTGTTCCAGAATCAGGCCGCGCTCGTGTGGGGCCTGATCGCCTCGCTCTACATCGCCAACGTGATGCTGCTGGTGATGAACCTGCCGCTCGTGCCACTGTGGGTTAAGATCCTCGCCATCCCAAAGCCGTGGCTCTATGGCGGCATCCTCGTGTTCGCGACGATCGGCACCTACGGCATCAGCCAGAGCGTGATCGACCTCGTGCTGCTCTACGCGGTCGGCCTGATCGGCTATGCGATGCGCCGGTTCGACTTCCCCTCGGCCCCGGTCATCATCGGCATGATCCTCGGGCCGCTTGCCGAGCAGGAGCTGCGCCGCGCGCTGACGATCAGCCAGGGCGACTGGACCGTGTTCCTCACCCGCCCGCTGTCGGCGACGCTGATCGGCATCGCCCTGCTCGCCCTCGCCGGCCCGCAGATCTGGGCGGCGATGCAGCGGCGCAAGGCGATCGGCTGACCGTGCTGGAAATAGGTTACATCAGGTTACGGTAACCTATTTAAGTCATTGAAACAAAACGAATGTAACGTCCGCGCGCTTCACGTGCTACGTGCCGTGCGACGGGCGCGATTCCGCATCCGCCCCGACCGCGCGACTCATGTTCCCCCTTCACGATGTCAAACAGCACAGGCTTGCGCCCTGCACCGCATGATAGGGATGTTTGCTGAAATAGGAATACGCACAATCGTAGGCGTCTTCCCTCAACGATGCGCGACGTCCGCATAGGCGTGACCGTGCCCCAGCGACCAGTCCTCGGCGCCGTTCTCGACCAGCGCGACGAAGATGTCGTCGCCCGCGAAGCCGGCCGCCACGGCACCGTCGGCGATGGCGCGAAACAGCATGCGCTTCTGCTCGCGCGTGCGTCCTTTCAGGAACGCGATCTCGACCACGCAGGCGTCGCTCGTTCGCGCGACGTCGGGGAATGTCGGATCGAGGATCATCATGCCGTCCGCGAAGCGCGTGACGAGCTGGAAGCGGTCCTTCTCCGGCACGCCGCACGTGCCGACGAGGCCGCGATGCACCGCGTCGGCGAGGGCGCGGACTTTCTCCGCCGGCAGATGGTGCGGGACGGCGATGCGGGCGAGCGGCATGTTCGGTTCTCCTTCGTCGTTGCGTATCCGAAGGAGCGAGTTCTATCAGCGCGCGGCCCTGCGACTAGCCCGTGGCACGGCACTTCATCCGTGCCCCGGGTTCATTAATTCGCCGACGGCCTGCTTCCGGAATCAGCCGATGCTGCCGGCGATATATCGCTGCACCGTCGGTCCGGCCGCACCGACGATTTCCGCGCGCGTCATCGCCACGACCGGGGGCAACTTCAACACGTAGCGGCACAGCGCCAGCCCGAGCATCTGCGTGGCAACGAGGCCGGCCCGCCGGGCGGCTTCGGCGCGCCCCGCACCGGGCATCAGCGCCGGCGCCACCTGGCCCGCGAAGATCTCGCGCATCCTGTCGGCGGCCTCGACGTTGGTCGCCGCCGCGCGCAGCAGGATCGTCAGACCGCCATTGCCGGCCGCCCCTTCCCACATATCGAGGAAATGCCCGACCAGCGCTTCGCCGCGCCGGCCCGCGGCGACCTTCGACAGGTCCGGCAGTTTCAGGTCGAACGCGCTCGCGCGGGCGAACAGCCCGTCCTTGCTGCCGAAATAGCGGATCACCATGGCGGCGTCGATCGAAGCGCGCGCAGCGATGTCGCGCACCGTCGCGCGTTCGTAGCCCATTTCGGCGAACAGCTCGCGCGCGGCCGCGAGGATCGCCGCGCGCGTCCGTTCGGATTTCGACATGCTGTCCCGCGTTTCCGGCATTGCTCCTTATGCCAACAAGCGTTGACAAATTCAAGTCTCCGGAATAAATCAACACTCGTTGACTTATCTCGAACCCGGCCCAAGGAGCCGCTCCCCATGCTTCCCACCGAAACCGATGTCCTGATCGTCGGCGCCGGCCCGACGGGCCTGGCACTCGCCATAACCCTGCAGCAGGCCGGCATCCGGCACGTGCTTGTCGACCGGCTGGTGCAGGGCCAGAACACCTCGCGCGCGGCCGTGATCCACGCGCATACGCTCGACATGCTCGCCACGATCGGCGTGGCCGACACGCTCGCCGCACGCGGGCTGAAACTGCCGGCCTTCAGCATCAAGGAGCGCGACCGCACGCTCCTCACCCTTCCCTTCGACACGCTGCCGGGCCGGCACAACTACCTGCTGATGCTTCCGCAGGACGCGACCGAAGTTGTGCTCGCTGAACGGCTCGAGGCGCTGGGTGGCCGCATCCATCGCGGCGTGGCGGTCTCGTGCGTTCGGCAGGACGCGAGCGGCGTGCAGGCGCTGCTTGAAACGTCCGATGGAACGCACGAAATCCGGGCACGCCATGCGGTGGGTGCCGACGGGATGCAGAGCGTCGTTCGCAAGGCCGCCGGCATCGCGTTCGAGGGCGAGACGCCCGTCCAGCCCTTCGTGCTCGCCGACGTGGCGATGGACTGGCCGCTGGGACCGCGCGAGGTCTCGCTGTTCTTCGCGCCCGACGGGCTGCTCGTCGTCGCCCCGTTGCCCGACGGAACCTACAGGCTCGTAGCACCCGTCGACGAAGCACCGGCGCATCCGACGGCCGGCGACATGCAGGCGCTGCTCGACGCGCGCGGCCCCGCAACACAGCCGGCCCGGATACGCGACGTGACCTGGAGTTCGCGCTTCCGCGTTCATCACCGGCTCGCGTCGTCGTTCCGCAGCGGTCGGCTGTTCGTCGTCGGCGATGCGGCACACGTCCATAGTCCCGCCGGCGGTCAGGGCATGAATTGCGGCCTTATCGATGCCTGTGTGCTCGGCCAGCTTCTGGCCGGCGTGCTGAATGGCACACGGCCCCAATCGGCGCTCGACGCGTATGGCGAAATGCGTCGCCCGGCGGCGGCACGCGTCCTTGCCCTTGCCGGCCGGCTCACCGCGATGGCGACACTGACCGGCACGCTGCGCCGCGCGATGCGCAACGCGGTACTTTCGGCAGTCGGGCACGTCGGTCCCCTGAAATCCCGGCTGCTGATGGAACTGTCGGGCCTGAGCCGCGCCCATCTGGCGCAGCTTCCTGTGGCTGCGCCAATGCGGACGCCGGCCTTGTCGACGGCCAAACGGGCATTTGCCTAGTCCGGAGCGCGGCGCGTTTGCGGTTCTAACTAACCCGCCACCCTTCGCGTCCGCATCCAGTGGATCCCGAGCCCGACCGCCAGCAGCACCGCGCCCGCGATGTCAGCACTTGTGTCGGCGGCGATCAGCAGGATGCCGCCGACGAGGCACAGCACGCGCTCGAGCGCGTTGGCGTGGGCGCGGGCATAGCCGGTGATGCCGGTGCACAGGCCGACGAGAGCCAGGCACGAGGTCAGCGTCGTTTCGGCAATACCCCACCAATCGCCGGCACTCGCGGGCCATTTGGCGTCGGGTGTCAGCATCAGGAGCTGCAGCCCTTCGGGCGTCAGGCAGAACATGATCGGCACGACGAACGCCGGCAGCGTGTATTTCCAGGCCTGCATCATTGTGGGGAACGGCCGCCCGCCGGTGATCGCCGAGGCGGCGAAGGGCGCGAGCGCCGTGGGTGGGGAAACGTCGGCAAGCACGGCGTAGTAGAACATGAACATGTGTGCGGCCGGTGCCGGGATGCCGACCTTGGCAAGTGCGGGCACGAGCATCACCGCCGCGATGATGTAGCTTGCCGTGACCGGTACGGCGAGGCCGAGCACCCACATGGCCAGCGCCGCCAACGCGATAACCGGCAGCCGTTCGCCGCCGCCCAGCGCCACGATGATCGACGACAGCGTCAGGCCGAGACCCGTGAGGTTGACGATGCCGACGATGAGACCGGCACACGCGCATGTCGCGACGATGCCGAGCGTCGAGCGCGTGCCGTCGACCAGCGCTTCGATCATGCGCGTGGCGGCCGGGTCCGGTTCGCGGCCCGCGCGCGCGGCGGCAAGTGCCTGCGCGCCCGAAACTGCGATCGCCGCCGCCATGCCCCAGAAGATCGACGCGGAGATGCGCCCGTCGAACAGTTCGTGCAGGCCCATCGCCTCGGGCATGTCCGACACGCCGAAGGCCCACGCGGCGACGGCCGCCGCGCACCCTGCGAAGAAGGCCGGCACGGTGACGAGCCGGCTGTCTTCGCGGATCATCGACAGGCCGAACGCGATCGCGATCGACCAGAACACCGCGAGGAACGACGTGAAGCCGAGCACGAGGAAGAACGCGATCGCCGCCAGCGACAGGAAATGGTAGCCGTGCCCGAGCGTGAGCGCCCACAGCGAGGCATCCGACGTCTTCATGGGTGCGATCCCGAGGCGGCGGGAGTCGGCCTCGGTCATCAGCCAGCACGACACGTAGTAAAGCAGCGTCGGGATCGTCGCGTAGACGAGGACAATCAGGTAGTCGATGTCGAGATACTCGGCGATGATGAAGGCCGCAGCACCCAGCGTGGGCGGCGACAGCGTGGCGCCGATGCCGGCCGCCGACAGCATGCCGCCGGCGACGGCCGGGGGATAGCCCGCCTTCTTCAGCATCGGCCAGGCGAGCGAGGCGACCGTCACGGTTGTCGCCACGCCCGAGCCCGACACGGTGCCGAGCAGGAAGCCCGATGCCACGACCGCGCGCCCTGGTGCCGAGGCCGACGGCTTCTTGCCGAACAGCGCGAACGCCCAGTCGATGAAGAACTTGCCCGCCCCGCCCCGGTCGAGCACGGCGCCATAGAGCGTGAACAGGATGATGAAGGTCGCGGCCACGTCCATCGGAGTGGCGAAGATGCCTTCGAGCGTCAGGTAGTTCTGCCCGATGATGCGGTTGAGCGAGAAGCCGCGATGGTCGAACGGCTCGGGGATGTAGGGGCCGAAATAGCCGTAGACCAGCACGAGGATCGTCACGAACGGCAGGATCCAGCCGATCGTGCGACGGGTTCCTTCGAGGATCAGCAGGGCGAGCGTGGCACCCAGCACCAGTTCGTCGGCGGAAGGCCGCGTGGGGCGCGACTTGTATTCGTCGACATTCGCCGCGAGATACCATGCGGTCCACAGCGCGAAGCCGACGAAGATCCAGTCGACAAGCTGCGTGCGCGCGAGGAAGCGGTTCGACACGATCAGCGGATAGGCGGCAAAGGACAGCGCCACGACGACGAGCATGCCGCCGGCGAACGGGGCGCGCTCGAAGATGCGCCCCTCGGTATAGAGGGCGAACATGGCGCCGAGGCCCAGCGCCGCCACGCACCATTCCTCGATCGTGGCGCGGCGCAAGGCCGCATCGACGCGCACGAGCGGATAGAGGATCAGGATGAGGGCCAGCGCGACCGCAAGGAAGCTCGAGCGGTAGAAGGTCGTGTTGATCGCGAACTGGGTCCAGAACAGCGAATAGCCGCCAAGCCCGAACGCCACGGCGCCGGTCAGCCACCCCAGCCAGCCCGACAGGCGCTGGGCTGGCCCGCCTTCGCTGTCCGAGGACAACCGCTCGAGTTCCTCGGCGGTCAGTTCGACCTTATCCAGTCCTGCCGTGTTCGCCATGCGGCCCCTGTTCCCTGTCGCGCTGCTGCCACTGGACCGGGCTGCTTGACGCTATCGCACTCTAGCCTTTCGTGCCGCCGATAAGCAAAAGGCCCGGACGTTTCCGTCCGGGCCCTTGCGGCAAACCGATCCGGCTTCGATCAGCTCATCACGCCCTTGGCCTTGAAATAGGCCTCGGCCGCCGGGTGGTAGGGGATCGCGGCCTTGCCCGCCGCACCCGCCAGCGTCAGGCGGCGCGCTTCGGGATGGATCGCCTGCACGTCGGCGAGGTTGTCGAACATCGCGTTCAGCATCGCGGTCACGAGGGCGGCCGGCGCTTTCGACGAGACGACCAGCACGTTGGCCACGCCCAGGCCCGACACCGCTTCCGGCTGGTTGGCATAGGCGTTGGCCGGCAGCGTGATCGGGCGGTAGAGGTTGGGCCACTTGGCGTCGAGCACCGCCAGTTCGCGCGTCGTGGGCACGAAGCGGATGGGCGGCTGGCCGCCGGTGGCGAGTTCGCGCACGGCCGCCGTCGGGATGCCGCCGATCCAGAAGAAGGCGGCGATCTTGCCGTCCTTGATGGCGCCGGCGGATTCCGCCACGCCCAGATTGTCGCGCGTGATGTCGCGCTTGAAGTCGAGCCCGCCCGCCTCGAGCACGCGGTCGGTGATCGATTCCGTCGCCGAGCCGACTGAGCCCACGCCGATGCGCTTGCCCTTCATGCTGGCGATGTTGGTCACGCCCGACGACTGGCTGGCGACGACATGGAAGAACGAATCATAGAGCAGCGCCAGCACGCGCACGTCCTGCTTGCCGTCCTTGGCATAGGCCTCGACACCCATGAAGGCGTCGTAGGCGCTGTCCATCGTCGACAGGCCGAGTTCGGCGTCGCCGGCATGCAGCAGCTTGATGTTGTCGATCGACCCGCCGGTGACCTGCGCGGTCGCCTGCGTGTTCGCCATCTTCTCGGAGAAGAGCTTGGCGAGGCCGCCGCCATAGGGATAGAACACGCCGCCGGTCCCGCCGGTGACGACGGTGATGCGCTGGCGGCTCTGGGCGATCGCCGGGGCGGAGGCGGCGAAGGCCGCACCGGCACCCAATGCGAGGGCGGTGCGGCGGTTGATCGTGAGTTTCGACATGCGGTTCTCTTGCTCCCTGTGAAGGCGCGAAACGCGCTATTGTTTGCTCTTCCACGTCGGCATTCCGGGGGCGCCGACGGCGTTGGTGCTAAATATGGTAAAATCGTATGGAATTTCCATGTTTTTTTGCGTAACACCCTCCTTCCCAGACAAATCAAACCGGCGAGCGTGAAATGAATTTGAGCGGCGAATATCGCCTCCCCCTGCCCCGCGAGACCGTCTGGGCCGGTCTCAACGACCCGGAGATCCTCAAGCAGTGCATTCCGGGCTGCGACGAGCTGGTCAAGAATTCCGATACCGAGCTTTCGGCCAAGGTCGGCCTCAAGATCGGGCCGATGACGGCGAAATTCACCGGAAAGGTCACGCTTTCCGATCTCGACCCGCCCAACGGCTACAAGATCGCCGGCGAAGGCCAGGGCGGCGTGGCCGGTTTCGGCAAGGGTTCGGCGGTCGTCACGCTGGAAGACGACGGATCGGGCGGCACGATCCTGCGCTACACGGCTGACAGCCAGGTCGGTGGCAAGATGGCGCAGCTCGGCTCGCGCCTGATCGACGCGACGGCCAAGAAACTCGCCGATGAATTCTTCGGCAAATTCGCCGAAGTGGTCGCGGTTCCGGCCGCAGGCACCGCTCCCGCACCTGCACAAACGCCCGACGCCGCCGTTCCCGCCGTATCCGGCGATGCGGGCGGCCTGCCGCAGACGGTCTGGATCGCGGCACTCGTCGTCGCGATCGGCGTCGTCCTGTGGATGGTGCTCGGCAACTGAAACGTCACGCCGGTTTGGCTTGACGTCCTACAGTGACGGGCGTGAAACTCGCGTCCAATCAATGCGGTCGGCCCGACTGGGCGCCCGCCCGATATCCAGACGAAGGGGAGAGACGATGCCCAAGGTTTCCATGACCGTGAACGGCAAGAGCGTGTCGGCCGAGGTCGAGAGCCGCACGCTGCTCGTGCAGATGCTGCGCGAAAAGCTCGGCATGACCGGCACGCACGTGGGCTGCGATACCAGCCAGTGCGGGGCCTGCGTCGTCCATGTCGACGGCAAGTCGGTCAAGAGCTGCACGATGCTGGCGGTCCAGGCCGAAGGCGCCAAGATCACCACCATTGAGGGCCTCGCCACCGGCAACGACCTGCATCCCATGCAGGCCGCCTTCAAGGAACATCACGGCCTGCAGTGCGGCTTCTGCACGCCCGGCATGGTGATGAGCGCCATCGAGCTCGCCAAGCACAACTCGAACCCCAGCGAGCACGAAGTGCGCGAATGGCTCGAAGGCAACATCTGCCGCTGCACGGGCTACCACAACATCGTGAAGTCGGTGCAGGCCGGCGCCAAGGCGATGGCCGCCGCGAAATAAGCACAATCGCGAAAACGCGAAACGCTTTACGGGAGGAATCACCATGACGGTCGACGGGATCGGCGCTTCGGTGCGCCGCAAGGAAGACTTCAGGTTCCTGACGGGTCGCGGCAACTACACCGACGACATCGACCGCCCGAACCAGACCCACGTCTACATCCTGCGTTCGCAGAGCGCCCACGCCAAGCTCGGCAAGATCGACGCGTCGAAGGCGCTGAAGGCGCCGGGCGTCGTCGCCGTGTTCACCGGGGCCGACCTCGCGGCCGACAACGTTGGCGGCCTGCCCTGCGGCTGGGGCATCAAGAACAAGGACGGCTCGCCGATGCACGAGCCGCCGCATCCCGTGCTGGCACAGGGCAAGGTGCGCCATGTCGGCGATCCCATCGCCGCCGTGATCGCCGAGACGCTCGAGCAGGCCAAGGACGCGGCCGAACTCATCAAGGTCGAGCTTGGCGAACTGCCGGCGATCTCGCAGGTGCGCGACGCGATCAAGCCGGGTGCGCCCATCGTCAACGACGGCGGCCCCAACGGCAACATCAGCTTCGACTGGCACATCGGCGATGCCGATGCCGTGGCCGCCGCGTTCAAGAAGGCGCACAAGGTCGCCAAGATCGATCTCGTCAACAACCGCCTGATCGCCAACGCGATGGAGCCGCGCGCGGCCATCGGCGAGTTCGACCGGGCGACGGGCGACTACACGCTCTTCACGACCAGCCAGAACCCGCACGTGATCCGTCTGCTGATGGGCGCGTTCGTGCTGCACATCCCGGAGAGCAAGCTTCGCGTGTTCGCGCCCGACGTGGGCGGCGGCTTCGGCTCGAAGATCTACCACTATGCCGAGGAAGCGCTCGTCACCTGGGCGGCGGCCAAGATCGGCCGGCCGGTGAAGTGGACGGCCGAGCGCAGCGAATCGTTCCTCTCCGACGCGCACGGCCGCGACCATGTGAGCCACGCGGAACTCGCCCTCGACAAGGACGGCAAGTTCCTGGCGTTGAAGGTTTCGACGCTGTCGAACATGGGCGCCTATCTCTCGACCTTCGCGCCGGCGATCCCCACCTATCTCTACGCGACACTGCTCGCGGGCGTGTACACGACGCCGGCGATCTATGCGGAAGTGAAGGCGATCTTCACCAACACGGTACCTGTCGACGCCTATCGCGGCGCCGGACGCCCCGAGGCGGCCTTCCTGATCGAGCGGCTGGTGGACATCGCGGCGGCCGAGATGGGCATGGACCGGGTGGAAATCCGCAAGCGCAATTTCATCCCGACCGACGCGTTCCCCTACCAGACGCCGGTCGCGTTGCAGTACGACAGCGGCGACTATTTCGCCACGCTCGACGGGGCCTTGAAGCTTTCGGACTACAAGGGCTTCGAGGGGCGCCGGGCGGAGGCGAAGAAGCGCGGCAAGCTGCGCGGCATCGGCGTTTCCACGTATGTGGAAGCGTGCGGCATCGCACCCTCGAACATCGCGGGTGCCTTGGGTGCGCGCGCCGGCCTGTTCGAGTGCGCGCAGGTGCGCGTCCATCCGACCGGATCGGTCACGCTGTTCACCGGCTGCCACAGCCACGGCCAGGGCCACGAGACGACCTATGCCCAGCTCATCGCCGAGCGGCTCGGGATCGACATCGGCCAGATCGAGGTCGTGCACGGCGATACCGACAAGATCCCGTTCGGCATGGGCACCTACGGCTCGCGCTCGCTCGCGGTCGGGGGGACGGCGGTGGTGAAGGCGCTCGACAAGATCGTCGACAAGGCCAAGAAGATCGCCGCCCACCTGATGGAAGCCGCCGAGGCCGACATCGAGTTCAAGGACGGCAAGTTCTCGGTCGCCGGCACCGACAAGTCGAAGGCGTTCGGCGAGATCGCACTCACGGCCTACGTGCCCCACAACTTCCCGCTCGAAACGCTCGAACCCGGCCTCGACGAGACGGCGTTCTACGACCCGAAGAACTTCACGTTCCCGGGCGGCGCGCATATCTGCGAGGTCGAGATCGATCCGGACACGGGCGTGACCAAGGTCATCGCCTTCACCGCCGTCGACGACGTGGGCCGCGTCATCAACCCGATGATCGTCGAAGGCCAGGTCCATGGCGGCGTGGCGCAGGGCATCGGCCAGGCGCTGCTCGAGAACTGCAACTACGACGATGTCGGCCAGCTGCGCTCGGGCTCGTACATGGACTACACGATGCCGCGCGCCGACGACCTGCCCTCGTTCAAGGTCGCGACGTCGGTCACGCTGTGCACGCATAATCCGTTGGGCGTCAAAGGCGTGGGCGAAGTCGGTGCCATCGGCTCGCCGCCGGCTGTCATCAACGCCGTCGTCGATGCACTCAAGGACTACGGCGTGCGCCACATCGACATGCCCGCTACGCCCCAGAAGATCTGGGCCATCTGCAATTCCGGCCGCCGCGCGGCCGCCGAGTAATCCGAGGACGGAGAAACCCCATGTACGATTTCGCCTATCACAAGCCCGCTTCCGTCGCCGACGCCGTCAAGCTGCTCGGTGCCGACGGTGACGCCAAGGCGATGGCCGGCGGCCAGACGCTGATCCCGACGCTCAAGCAGCGCCTCGCCAAGCCGAGCGCCGTCGTCGACCTGTCGGCGATCAAGGACCTCGCGGGCATCACGGTTTCGGGCGGCAAGGTCACGATCGGCGCCATGACGCGCCATGTCGACGTCGCAAGTTCGGCCGAGATCAAGAAGGCCCTGCCCGCGCTGGCCAGTCTTGCCGACAGCATCGGCGATCCGCAGGTACGCAACCGCGGCACGATCGGCGGCTCGATTGCCAACAACGATCCGGCGGCCGACTATCCGGCTGCGTGCCTGGCACTGGGTGCCACGATCAA
The DNA here is from genome assembly GCA_965279525.1 of Tagaea sp. Taxonomy (GTDB): domain Bacteria; phylum Pseudomonadota; class Alphaproteobacteria; order CACIAM-22H2; family CACIAM-22H2; genus Tagaea. Next base: position 605,984 of record CBDIIB010000004.1, read on the forward strand.
GACGAACACGCGCGAGATCCCGGCCGACGAGTTCTTCAAGGGCATGTTCGAGACGGCATTGAAGGCCGGCGAACTGATCGTGTCGGTGAGCTTCCCGGTCGCCGAGAAGGCCGCCTACATGAAGTTCGGCCAGCCCGCGTCGCGCTACGCGCTCGTCGGCGTGTTCGTCGCCAAGGGTCCGGCCGGTGCGCGCGTTGCCGTGACGGGTGCTGCCGCCGCCGTGTTCCGCTGGAAGGAAGCCGAAGCCGCACTGGCGAAGTCGTGGTCGGCCGGTGCCATCGAAGGGCTCAAGGTCCAGGCCTCGGGCCTCAACGGCGACATCCATGCGAGCCCCGAATATCGCGCCCACCTGGTCGGCGTGATGGCCAAGCGCGCACTGGCGGCGGCGGGCTAGAACTCGCTGCCGTCGGCCCGGTAGATCACCGACAGGCCGAATATCATCTCGACGCTGCCGCCGGCATCGACGAACGGCAGCATCAGGTTCTCAATCGTGTCGCGTGTGTCGAAGCGCGACGCGATCGCCGTTCCGCGCCGCCAGGTTGCCTGCCCGTTGCCGGCGATGAATTCGAGACGCTCCCACACCGCGCCGATCTCGTCGCGCATGTCGGGATAGACGGCCGACAGCGTCCGGCCGGTCGGATCGAACTTCATCGCCGCGACGATGTTGGTGCCGACGACGCGGTATCGGAAATCGAGCGGGTCGCGCAGCACGTCGAACAGCCAGACGTGCGGCAGAAGGCGCGGAACGTCCATCGGATCGAAATCGGCGCGCCTGAACGGCGGACCCGACGGCCGCCGCGACCGCAGATAGCGCCAGAGCGCGTCGATCGACGCATGCCAGCCGGCACGGCCGTCACCCGCCACGAGTTCCCAATCCGGCTTTGCCAAGCGCCCGCCCCCCGGCTGCGGCACCTGCGAGTCTAGCGCGTCCTGCAAGCGGAATTCGATAGTATTTACGACTTTCCGGCTGGCCGCTGCGCGTGGAACGCGACGATTTCGTCGAGCAGGCGCAGGCTGCCCGCGAAGTTCGTCGTCAGGCCCAGCATGATGTCCGCGTGGCCCGTCGACGGGTAGAGAATGTCGCGCGCCTGCCCCCCGCCGTCGCGGATCGCCGCGGCGAGTGCGACCGACTGGCGGGGCGCCACGACCACATCGGTCTCGCCGTGCAGCAGCAGGAACGGCGGCAGGTCGCCGGTTCCGCGGGCCCTGGCAAGGGCAAGCGGCTGCGTCGTCGTGTTGTCTTCGACATGGCCGAACGCGGCGAGCAGTGCGCGCCCCTTCTTCGGATCGAAGTCGGCGGGACCGGAAATCGCGACCACGCCCGCGATGCGGGGCAGCGGCACCTTGCGTGCCAGCACGGCCATCGTCGCGTTATAGGCGCCGGCCGAATGGCCGATCAGCAGCACGCGCGCGTCCTGCCCGCCGAAGCGCCCGATGTTCGCGAGCGTCCAGTCGACGGCAGCGGCCGCGTCGTCGACGAAAGCGGGGAAACGGATTGCGGGCGTGAGCCGATAGTCCGGCAGCACCACGACGAACCCGCGGCGGACCAGCGCCTCGGCGACGAAGCGGTACTGCGCCTTGCTGCCGTAGGCCCACGACCCGCCGTACCAGAAGATCGCGACCGGTGCATCTGCCGCACCTTCGGGCGCGTAGACGTCCAGCGTCTGGCGCGGATCGGACCCGTAGGCGATATCGCGGCTGGCCACGTAGCCGCCCGTCGGCGTGAGGGCTTCGAGCACGCCAAGCCCCGAGCATGCCGACAGGAAAGCGGCACACAGCCCTGCAAACGCCACCCTTCCGAAAGCCCGCACGGTCATGCCATTCTGCCCCTTCGTTCCTGATACGATCCCGGACCCGAAGAAGATCACATGAATTCGAAGCCGACCCTGCCGGCAAGCGTCGATGCCACGCTCGCCCTGCTCGCCGACCATCGCTACATCGCCGACCGGAGCCTCGCGACGGCGCTCTACCTGTCGCTGAAGCTGGGACGGCCGCTCTTCCTCGAAGGGGAACCCGGAACCGGCAAAACCGAGATCGCCAAAGTGCTGGCCGCCGCTCTCGGCAGGCGCCTCATCCGGCTGCAATGCTACGAAGGGCTGGACGCGAGCACGGCCGTCTACGAGTGGAACTACCCGCGCCAGATGATGGAGATCCGCCTCGCCGAAGCCGCCGGCACCAGCCGCCAGACGCTCGACGACGCGATCTTCTCCGAGCGCTTCCTGATCCGCCGCCCGCTGCTCGAAGCGCTGTCGCCCGATCCCGCCGGCCCGCCGGTGCTGCTGATCGACGAGCTCGACCGCGCGGACGAGCCGTTCGAGGCCTATTTGCTCGAAGTGCTCGGCGACTGGCAGGTGACGATTCCGGAACTGGGTACGATCAAGGCCCCCGCCCCGCCGCTCGCCATCGTCACGTCCAACCGCACGCGCGAGGTGCATGACGCGCTGAAGCGCCGCTGCTTCTACGCGTGGGTCGATTTCCCGACGGCCGAGCGCGAGCTTGCCATCGTGCGCACCAAATGCCCGGGCGTGGGCGAGGCGCTGTCGGCGCAGGTCGTGGCGTTCGTGCAGAAGCTGCGCGGCGAAGAACTGTTCAAGCTTCCCGGTGTCGCCGAAACGCTCGACTGGACCAATGCGCTGGTGGCGCTGGACCGCATCGCACTCGACCCCGCCACGATCGACGACACGCTGGGCGCGTTGCTCAAATACCAGGACGACATCGCCAAGATCCGCGGCACGACGGCGCTGAAGCTCCTGAAAGAGGTGGAGGCCGGAGCCGGCGCATGAGCGAGGCGGGAACGCTGCTGGAAAACGTCGTGCGTTTCACGCGCCTGCTGCGCGCCGCCGGCCTGCCGGTCGGGCCGGGGCGCGGCATCGAGGCGGCGCGCGCGGTCGAGGCGGCGGGCCTGTCGAAAAAGGCGGACCTCTATTGGGCGCTGCACGCCACGCTGGTCAACCGGCGCGAGCAGCGCGAGATCTTTGACCAGGCCTTCCGCCTGTTCTGGCGCGATCCCAAGCTGCTCGAACGCGCGATGGGCATGCTGCTGCCAAGTGCGGTCGATCCCGACGCCGACGAACCCAAGGACCCCACACTTCGCCGCGTGGCCGAAGCCTTCCACCGCCCGCCGCCGGCGGGAAGCGACGGCACGCCGGAAGACCGCACCGATTTCGACGCCGCGATGACGTGGTCGGACAGCGAGCTTCTGCAGAAGAAGGATTTCGAGCAGATGAGCGCCGAGGAGATGGCCGCCGCCACGCGCGCCCTCCAGCGTTTCGCCGCCCCCTTCCCCGAACGTGCCACGCGCCGTTTCCGCACCGGTTCCGGCGGAAGGCGGCTCGACCCGCGCGCCACGATGCGCGCGATGCTGCGCTCTGGCGGCGATCTGGTACACCTGCGCTTCAAGGAACGGCGCACCGAGCATCCGCCGCTGGTGGTGCTGCTCGACATTTCCGGCTCGATGGAACGCTATGCGCGCGTTTTCCTGCATTTCGTCCATCTGCTGGTAAACGACCGCGAGCGCGTCCACGTCTTCCTGTTCGGCACGCGGCTGACCAACGTGACGCGCGCACTCCGCCGCAAGGACATCGATCTCGCACTCGCCAAGGTGAGCGAACTGGTCGACGACTGGTCGGGCGGGACGCGCATCGGGGCCTGCCTGCACGAATTCAACTGGCAGTGGAGCCGGCGCGTGCTGGCGCGCAGCCCGACCGTGCTGCTGGTCACCGACGGGCTGGACCGCGAAGCCGGCCAGGGCCTGTCGCGCGAGGTCGAGCGGCTCGCGAAATCTTCCGGTCGGCTGGTCTGGCTCAACCCGCTCTTGCGCTTCAGCGGATTCCAGCCCAAATCTCTGGGTGTCCGGGCGATCCTGCCGCATGTCGACGAGTTCCGCCCCGTGCACAATCTCGCCAGCCTCGCCGGACTCGTCGAGGCGCTGGCTGCCCCGCCGGGTCCGCGGCGCACGGGCCGCTTCGAATGGAAGGGAATGGCCGCATGAGCGACGATGTTCTCGACCAGGCCGCCGGCTGGCGCAAGGAAGGCCGCAAGGTCGCCCTCGCCACCGTCGTCACCACATGGGGCTCTTCGCCCCGGCCCGTCGGCTCGCAGCTTGCCGTCGACGGTGCGGGCAAGTTCGTCGGCTCGGTTTCCGGCGGCTGCATCGAAGGTGCGGTCATCAAGGAAGCGCTCGACGCGATCGGCAACGGCCGTCCGCGCCTGCTCGATTTCGGCGTGACGAACGAGCAGGCCTGGGACGTCGGCCTCGCTTGCGGCGGCAAGGTGCAGGTCTATGTCGAGAGGCTCGACTAGGCCATGAAGCCTGAGATTTTCGAATCGCTCCAGAAGGCACGCGCCGCCAAGCGGCCGGTGGCCCTCGCCACGAACCTGAAGTCCGGCGCCCAGAAACTGATCTTCGAGACCGAGAGCGAAGGGCCGCTGTGCCTCGACGTCGACATGCTGGCCGGTGCCGCCGACATGATCAGGCGCGACGAGAGCGGCACGCTCCAGACCGGGGCCGGTCCGGTCTTCATCCATGCCTTCAATCCGCCGCCGCGCATGATCGTGGTGGGAGCCGTTCACATCGCCGAGCCCTTGGCGCGCATCGCCACGCTGGCCGGCTACGGCACCACGCTCGTCGATCCGCGCCGTGCCTTCGCCGCCTCGCAGAAATTCGACGGCTACGAGGTCTCGACCGACTGGCCGGACGAGGCGATGGCGGTGTTGAAGCCCGACGTGCGGACCGCGATCGTCACGCTGACGCACGATCCCAAGATCGACGACCCGGCCCTTGAAGCCGCCTTGAATTCGCCCGCGTTCTATATCGGTGCGCTCGGTTCGCGCAAGACGCACGCCGCCCGCCTCGAACGGCTGAAGGCACGCGGCTTTACCGACGCCCAGCTTGCGCGCATCCATGGGCCCGTCGGGCTTGCCATCGGTGCCCTGTCGCCGGCCGAGATCGCGGTTTCGATCGTCGCCGAGATCACCAAGATCCGACGCGGGGAATGACCAGATGCGCTTTGGCCCCACCCGCATCGACGAGGCGCAAGGGGCGATCCTCGCGCACGGGCTGAAGCTGCCGGGGCTTGCCTACCGCAAGGGCCGCGTGCTGTCGGCCGAGGATGTCGCCGCGTTGCGCAGTGCCGGGATCGGCGAAGTCGTCGCCGCCCGCCTCGACGCCGATGACGTGCCGGAGAACGAGGCCGCCCACGCGCTGGCGCGCGCCATCGCGGGCGACGGCGTGGAAGTGGCCGCCCCCTTCACCGGACGATGCAACCTGTTCGCGCGCGCCGGCGGCCTTGCGCGCATCGACGCGGCCCTCGTATCGGCGCTCAACGCGGTCGACGAGGCGATCACGGTCGCCACGCTCGACGATTTCGCACCCGCACCCGCGCGCGGCATGCTCGCGACGATCAAGATCATTCCCTTCGCGGCCCCGCGTGCCGCGTTGCGCAAGTGCCTGGCGCTGGCCGCTGCATCGAAAGCTGTCCGGCTTGCACCCTATGCCCCCCGGCGGGCCGCCCTGCTGCAGACCACCCTACCCGGCCTGAAGCCTTCGATCCTCGAGAACACCGAAGCCGCGACGCGCGCGCGGATCGTGGCCCTCGGCGGCGAGCTTGCCGCGACGAAGACCTGCGACCACGCGGTCGGTGCGGTCGCGGCACGCCTGCGCGAACTCGCCGCACAGGGCTTCGATCCGATCCTCGTGCTGGGCGCTTCGGCCGTCGTCGACCGGCGCGACGTGATCCCGGCCGCGATCGAGACGGCCGGCGGAAAGATCGAGCGCTTCGGCATGCCGGTCGATCCCGGCAACCTGCTGCTGCTCGCTTCGATCGGCGACCTACGTGTGATCGGCTTGCCCGGCTGTGCCCGCTCGCCCAAGCTCAACGGATTCGACTGGATCCTGCAGCGCCATGCCGCCGGCATCGTCGTGGACGATGCGGGCGTGGCAGCACTCGGCGTCGGCGGCCTGCTTGCCGAGATCCCGCGCCCCACGCCGCGTGCGGGCACGGCCGCGCCGACGGCACCGCGCGTGTGCGCGATCGTGCTCGCGGCCGGGAAATCCTCGCGCATGGCGCCGGCCAACAAGCTGTTCGTCGAGATCGACGGGCTGAGCCTGCTCGACCGCGCGGTCGAGGCGGCGACGGGCTCCGCTTGCGTGGACACCGTCGTCGTGATCGGCAACGAGGCGTCGCGCGCGCGCGCCGGCCTTGCCGGGCGCAAGGTGCGCATCGTCGAGAACAAGGATTTCGCGCAAGGTCTCGCCACGTCACTGCGCGCAGGCCTGGCGGCAGTCCCCGCCGACTGCGATGCCGTCGTCGTGCTGTTGGGCGACATGCCGCAGGTGAAGTCGGCCCATGTCGACCGGCTGGTCTCGGCCTTCGCCCCGCACGAGGATCGCGCGATCTGCGTGGCCACGCGCACCGGCAAGCGCGGCAATCCGGTCCTGTGGGCGCGCCGCTTTTTCGACGAGATGATGGCGCTCGACGGAGACCAGGGTGCGCGCTCGCTGGTCCGCCGGCACGAGGACAAGGTGTGCGAGGTCGAGATGGACGACGACGCCGTCCTCGTCGATCTCGACACGCCCGAAGCGCTTGCCGCCTTCCGTGCCGCACAGGGAAAAGGCGCGTGAGTTCCGCGTATCGCCGCCAGTTCCCGATCCTGGGCGACGGGATCGCGTATCTCGACAGTGCGGCAAGCGCGCAGACGCCGTTCGGCGTGCTGGGAGCGGTGCGCGACTTCGAGACCGCCAAGCGCGCCAACGTCAAGCGCGGCGTCCACCGGCTGGCCGAAGCAGCGACGGAAGCCTACGCGCAGGCGCGCGAGCGGGTCGCTTCGTATCTTTCGGTACCTGCCGACGAGATCGTGTTCACCGGCGGCACGACGGGGTCGATCAATCTTGTGGCGCATTCGTTCGGCGCGATGCTGGCACCGGGCGACGAGATCGTGTTGAGCGGTCTCGAGCATCATTCCAACCTCGTGCCCTGGCAGATGCTTGCGGCGCGAAGCGGCGTCGTTCTCAAGTTCCTTCCCGTCACCGACGAAGGCCGCATCGACGTGGCGGCCCTGCCAGCACTCATCGGCCCGCGCACGAAACTCGTGGCGCTGGCACACGTGTCGAACGTGACGGGCGCGGTGCTCGATCCGGCCCCGGTCGTCGCGGCCGCGAAGGCGCTCGGGGCGCGCGTGCTGCTCGACGGCGCGCAGCGTGTACCCCACGGGCCGGTCGACATCCCTGCCCTCGGCGTCGATTTCTATGCCTTCAGCGGCCACAAGCTGTTCGCACCGCACGGCATCGGCGTGCTGTGGGCGAAGGGCGAACTGCTCGACGCGATGCCGCCGTTCCTTGGCGGGGGCGAGATGATCGCGCGCGTCGAGCTATCCGGCAGCACATGGGCCAAGCCCCCGGCGAAATTCGAGGCGGGCACGCCGCCCATCGGGGCCGCCGTCGGGCTTGGGGCCGCGTGCGACTGGCTGGCGGGCCTCCCGTGGCCGGCGATCGCGGCGGAAGAATCGCGCCTTGCCCAGCGCCTGCTCGACGGATTGCAGGCCACACCGGGCATCCGCATCCTCGGGCCCTCGGGCCTGCAGGGGCGCGCCCCGGTCGTGTCGTTCGACCTGGCGGGCGCGCATCCGCACGACGTGTGCCAGATCATGGATGGCAAGGGTGTGGCACTGCGCGGCGGGCACCATTGCGCGCAGCCGCTGCATGCGCGCTTCGACCTTGCCGGCACGACGCGCGCCTCGCTTGCCCTCTACAGCGACGATTCCGACATCGACCGCTTCTTCGAGGGTCTCGCCGAAGCACGGCGCGTGCTGCTGTGAGCGAAGCGCTCTATCACGACGCGATCCTGGCACGCGCCAAGGACACCGCGCGCGAAGGCCGGCTCGACGCACCCGACCGCACCGCCACGCTCGACAATCCGCTGTGCGGCGACCGGGTGACGCTGGATTTCGCGCTTTCGGGCGAGCGCATCGAAAAGGTCCGCCATTTCGTGCGCGGCTGCGCGCTGTGCCGTGCTTCGGCCGCCACGCTTGCCGCCGCCCTCGAAGGCGGCACGAAGGCGGCGATCGGCACGGCTGCCGGCGAGCTCGATGCCATTCTCGCCGGTACCGCCGACGGGACCGGCTGGCAGGTCTTCGCCCCCGTCGGCCGGCACAAGAGCCGTCACGACTGCGTGCGCCTGCCGCTTGCCGCCGCGAAGGCCGCCTTCGAGGCTTGATTTGCCCGTCCGACCCCGGTACAAGCAGCCCGCTTTCGATGCCGGCAACGGCCGACGTTCCCTTCGTCTAGAGGCCTAGGACACCACCCTTTCACGGTGGATACAGGGGTTCGAATCCCCTAGGGAACGCCATTATTCCAGATGGTTAACTAGTTATCCTGATGTACCGCTCAAGGTAGGGCGGCAGCACCGGCCGGAGCGAATCCGGCGGGCCGTTTTTCAGGATGGCAACCGGGCGCCGATTGACCGAAGCTGAAGGCGCCGAATTGGGTCGTGCTGACCCGGCCCGCGGAGCGATGCAAGCCAACTTCCGACCCATCGAATCCGGCATGCGCCCGTACGACGACGCCGAACCGGTCCTGTCAGCCATGTACGATTTTTGGCTCTCGAAATGCCGCGGCGGGCGCCTGCCGGGCCGGCGCGACATGGACATGGTCGAGATCCCGCGCGCCATGCTGCCGCTGATGATGATGCTCGACGTCGAGAAGAAGGCCGGTGCCGCCGGCCGCCGCTTCCGCTATCGGCTGATCGGAACGCAGATCGCGCAGTATGCCGGACGGGATTTCACCGGCCACTATCTCGACGAGGTGATCCCGCCCGAGCGCGCCGTCGAGCTCGTTGCCAGCATCAACGCGACGATCGACACGCGGCTGCCCAACACGCTCGCGTCGCCCTACGCTTTCCCGAACCGCGACTTCAACCATGTCCGGCGCCTTTTCCTGCCGCTCGCGACGGACGGCACGCAGGTCGACATCGTGATCAACTGCTTCTCGTTCAAGAGTGTCCCCGAGCCGACACGATGAAGCCCGCGAACATCCTGTTCCTTCATCAGAACTTTCCGGGCCAATACCGGCAACTCGCCCCGGCGCTTGCCGCGCGCGGCCATCGTGTGCGCGCCCTGTCGATCCGCCGGAACCCGCCGCTGGAGGGTGTCGTGTCGGAGACCTACGCGCCCACGCGCGGCACGACGCGCGAAGCACACCCGTGGGCGCAGGACTTCGAGACCAAGATCCTGCGCGGCGAGGCGTGCGCGCAGGCGATCGGCCGGCTGGCCGGCGGCGGCTTCGTGCCCGACATCGTGTGCGCCAACCCCGGCTGGGGCGAGGCGATGTTCGTCAAGGACGTGCTGCCCGACGCGCGCCTGCATCTCTATCTCGAGTTTTTCTATCCCACGCGCGGCGGCGACACCGGATTCGACCCCGAATTCGCGCCCGACAGCGTGGGGGCACGCGCGCACGCGCGCTCCAAGCGGGCTTCCCAGCTCGTGTCGCTCGACGCGATGGACAGCGCCGTCGCCCCGATGCGCTGGCAGCGCGACACGTTCCCGGCCGCCTATCGCGACCGCATCGAGGTGTGCTTCGACGGCGTGGATACCGGCATCGTCCGGCCCGACGCGGCGGCAGTCCTCGAACACGACGGGCACACGTTCCGCGCCGGCGACCCGATCGTCACGTTCGTCAGCCGCAATCTCGAGCCCTATCGCGGCTACCACGTGTTCATGCGCGCCTTGCCGCGCCTGCTGGCGGAAATGCCCGACGCGCGCGTGCTGGTCGTCGGCGGCGACGGCGTCAGCTACGGGGCGGCACCCAAGGACGGCATCTCGTATCGCAAGCGGTTCTTCGACGAGGTTGCCGGCCGCATCGACGTATCCCGCGTCCATTTCCTCGGCACCGTGCCCTACCCGACCTTCCTGCGCGTGCTGCAGGTGTCGGCCGCACATGTCTACCTCACCTATCCGTTCGTGCTGTCGTGGTCGATGGTCGAGGCGATGGCCGCCGGCTGCCTCGTCGTCGGCTCGCGCACGGGGCCGGTCGAGGAAGTGATCCGCGACGGCGAGAACGGCCGGCTCGTCGGTTTCTTCGATGCCGATGCGCTCGCCGGCACGCTGGCGAAAGTGCTGCGCGATCCGGCTTCCCAGCGCGGCCTGCGCGCCAACGCCCGCAAGACGGTCGTGGAGAATTACGATCTCGCCGCCTGCCTCAAGCGACAGGTGGCGCTGGTCGAAGCCTGAGGGATCAGCCCCAGACGGGCGGCGGCGGGATGCTCGCCACGAGGCTCGACAGGCCGTCGGAGTAGCGCTTGCGCAGTTCCATCCAGTAGGGATCGTCCTTCTCGAGCGTGGCGAAGTTCTTCGCCGAGAAGCTGCCGGCGGCATAGCGCAAGAGGTCGATCGGCGCGTCGACCGATAGATTGCTTCGCATCGTGGCGTCGAAGGACAGCAGCGAGAGCTTCGCCGCCTCGTCGAGCGTGCTGGTCCCGGTGAGTGCCCGGTCGAGGATCGGCTTGCCATACTTGGTCTCGCCAAGCTGCAGGAAACGCGAACGGTCCGACGCCTCGACGAAGTTGCCGGCCGAATAGATGTGGAACAGGCGCGGCGGCTCGCCGGCGATCTGGCCGCCGACGAGGAAGTTGCCGTTGGGATCGCCGAAGGGCTGGACGAAACTTCCGTCGCGCCCGATCACCTCGCGCAGCTTCGCGCCGACCATCATCGCCACGTCGAACATCGTGTTGGCGCCATGGAGATCCTGGCCGTAGAGGCCGGTACCCGCCGTCTCGCGGAACGCGCTGACGACGGCCTGGGTGGTGGCGAGGTTTCCCGCCGACAGGATCGCGATGATGCGCTGGCCGGGAACCTCGAAGATGGCGAGCTTCTTGACCAGTGCGACCTGATCGACGCCGGCGTTCGAACGCGAGTCGGATGCGAGCACCAGCCCCGCCGGCAGCAGGATCCCAAGGCAATACGTCATCGTTTTCCCCCAATGGTCCGGCTTGGTGCCGGTTCACCCAAGCATCGACTTTGGCGGCGGAAGCTGCAAGTCTTGTCGTGGCTTAGGGCGGAGGTAACGGCGTGACGCGCAAACACGATCTGGCGGGCCTCGTCGCGTCCGTGCGCGAAGACATCGCACCGCAGTTCGGCAGTGGAAAAGTCGCCGACTATATCCCGGCCCTCGCCCGCGTCGATCCGCGCCATTTCGGCATCGCGATCTCGACCTGCGACGGCGAGACCGCAGCGGCAGGGGATGCGGAAGTTCCGTTCTCGATCCAGAGCGTGTCCAAGGTGTTCACGCTGACGCTGGCGCTCGGCCGCGTGGGCGACGCGCTGTGGCGCCGGGTCGGGCGCGAGCCGTCGGGGTCGCCCTTCAATTCGATCGTCCAGCTCGAACGCGAACAGGGCATCCCGCGCAACCCGCTGATCAATGCCGGTGCGCTCGTGGTCACCGACGCGATCCTCGCCGGGCGACGGCCGGAAATCGCGGTTGCCGAGATCCTGACGTATCTGCGCGAGCTGGCAGACGATGCCAGCGTCAGCGTCGACCGCGAGGTCGCACGCTCGGAAGCCGAGACGGGCTTCCGCAACGCCAGCCTTGCCAACTTCATCCGCGCCTTCGGCAACATCGCGAACCCCGTGGGCAACGTGCTGGAAACCTATTTCAACCAGTGCGCGCTCGCGATGAACTGCCGCCAGCTCGCCCACGCCGGGCTGTTCCTGGCCAATGGCGGGATCGATCCGATCGGCGGCCAGCGCGTCGTCGGACCGGACGAGGCCAGGCGCATCAACGCGATCATGATGACGTGCGGCCACTACGACGCGTCGGGCGACTTCGCGTTCCGTGTCGGCCTGCCGGGCAAGAGCGGCGTGGGCGGCGGCATCCTTGCCATCGCCCCGCGCCGGGCATCGATCGCGGTCTGGGCGCCGGGTCTCAACGCGTCGGGGAATTCGCTGGTGGGGGCGCTGGCGCTGGAAAGCCTGTCGCGGCGCACGGGCTGGTCGGTCTTCTAGTTCTCGACCGGCAGGCGTTCATGTGCGTTCAAAGGATATCCACGCAGCCGAGCACGGCCTGCACGCCCGAAGCGTCGCCGAAGGGAAGCAGCAGCCGGCGATACCGCAGCAACAGAAATCCCTCAATCCCCTTGACGGACCGGTAATGCGGCACGCGCTGGCCCAGCACGCGCTCATAGGCCGGCATCGCGTAGCGCCGGTGCAGGTAGGACTGCTCGTCGACATGCTCGCCGGTCGGATCGCGGGCGAACTTCGCTAGGATGTCGGCGCCGACATACGAGTATCGCAGCCTCGAGGCCGGCGGCACGACGTCGACGACGAAGACCGTGCGGTCGAAGGGTGCCTGCCGCTCGATGCCCCAGCCCTTCAGCATCGCGGGCGGCGGCATCGTGCCGTCGGTGCGCCCGATGCGCCAGATGTCGAAGACGGCCTGCATGCGCTCGGAAGCCTCGCGCCGGAACGCGGTGCCTTCCTCGGTGCGCAGCCAGATGCGGTTGGCGTAGCCCGGATCGCGCTGGAGGGTGGCCGTGAGCTTTTCGAGAAGCTGGGCTGGCGACAGCGGCTTGACGACATAGGCCGAGATTTCCCGCGCGCGTGCCTCGGCGACCGCGCGTTCGCGCGCGTCGCCGGTCACGAGCAGGAACGGCACGTCCGGGTCGATCGCGCGGATTGCCTCGAACAGTTCGAAGCCGTTGCGCTTGGGCATGTGCAGGTCCGACACGACGATGTCGATCTTCGCCATGCCGGACGCGAAGATCGCTAGTGCCTCCGCGCCGTCGGCCGCAAGCAGCACGTTGCCGATGCCGATCCCTTCGAGAATCTTGCGGATCAGGGTCCGGGCGAAGGCATCGTCGTCGGCGACCAGCACGACCAGGTCGGGGGGAAACGTATCGGGCAGCCGCATTTGCCCACTCTTGCCAGCGCCCGGTCCGGGATTCAACCGCCCGTCCGGTAACGCGGAAATGCACTATCGAAATAGCATTAAAAGTTAGCCTTAAATAATTGTTTTGTATTATAAAAATCTTAGTTAAGTCAGCAAACAACTCAAATTTTAGGGAACCTTTAACTTTATTGCTTTAGTTAATTGTAGTTGGAATCGTGGGGCCGAAGTCAGGTCCCGCGCATTCCGGGAGTCCGCGAATTGCCCGCTAGCGCCAGTCAGATACCGCCGTCCATCGGCAGCCAACCCAGTGTCGACCCGCCTCGCGGTTCGCTTGCGCAGTGCTTCGCCCACATGATCCGGCATTTCGACCTCGCCGACGCGGCCGAGAACATGCCGGCAGCACCCGAAACGCCCGGCGCCTTCGTCGACGCCTGCGCCAAGATGGGCCTCGAGGCCGAAGCGCGCACCATCATGGTCGAGGCCGTGCCGCGCCAGCCGATGCCGGTCGTTCTGATGCTGAAAGGCGCGCAGGCCGCGATCGCGACCGAAGCGCGGCCTGAATCGCTGCGCGTGCTCGCCCCCGCCACCGGGCGCAGCGAGTGGCTCGACATGGCCGAGCTCAACGCGATGTACGCCGGGGCGGCCATCTTCGTCCAGCCGCGGCGCGAAGCCGCACAGACCGATCCTGCCGACGAGATCGAGAAGCCCAAGAGCAAGCGCTGGTTCTGGCAGGCGCTGTTCCTCGCCTGGCCTTCCTACATCCATGTCGTGCTCGGCTCGATCCTGATCAACGTGCTGGCCATGCTTGCCCCGCTCTATTCGATGACGGTCTACGACCGCGTGGTGCCCAACGCCGCGATCGAGACGCTGTGGGTGATGTCGACGGGCATCCTGCTCGTCTACGTGTTCGATTTCGCGATCCGCATGCTGCGCGGCTATTTCGTCGATTTCGCGGGCAAGCGGGTCGACGCCCTCCTCGCCTCGCGCATCTTCGACCAGGTCATCCGCATCCGGCTCGAAAGCCGCCCGTCGTCGGCCGGCGGCTTCGCCAACAACCTGCGCGAATTCGAAACACTTCGCGAGTTCTTCTCCTCGGCGACGGTCACCACGCTCGTCGATCTGCCCTTCGTCGTGATGTTCCTTGCCGGCATCTGGTTCATCGGCGGCTGGCTCGTGCTCACGCCGCTGATCGCGTTCCCGATCGTGCTGCTCGTCGGCCTCGCGATCCAGATCCCGCTCGAGCGCGTCGTCAAGCAGGCGATGGCGCTGGGTGCCGTGCGCCACGCCGTCCTCGTCGAGACCGTCGCGGGCCTCGAAACGATCAAGACTGTCGGTGCGGGCGACCGCATGCAGAACCGCTGGGAAGCCTCGGTCGAGGCGTCGGCCGGTGCCGCCGTCACGTCCAAGGTCTATTCGTCGCTCGCCATCAACTTCTCGATGCTGGCGCAGAACCTCGTGACGATGCTCATCATCATGCACGGCGTCTACCTGTTCACCGAGAACATGCTGACCACCGGCGCCCTGATCGCCTGCACGATGCTCGCCGGCCGCGCGATGGCGCCGCTGGGGCAGATCGCCGGCATCCTCACCCGCCTCAAGCAGAGCCAGGCCTCGCTCGACACGCTGGACGGGATAATGGCGCTGCCCAAGGAAGGCGACGCGCGCCGGCGCTATCTCGAGCGCGAGAACCTGACCGGCGACGTCGAATTCCGCAACGTGTCCTTCGCCTATCCTGGCCAAGGCAACGAGGTGCTGCGCAACGTGAGCTTCGCGATCCGGGCGGGCGAGCGTGTCGGCATCGTCGGTCCGATCGGCTCGGGCAAGAGCTCGATCCTGAAGCTGCTGCTCGGCCTCTATCGCGCCAAGGAAGGCCAGATCATGATCGGCGGGGCGGACATCCGCCAGCTCGATCCGGACGACCTGCGCAAACACATCGGCGCGGTTCCGCAGGACGTGATCCTGTTCGCGGGCTCCGTGCGCGACAACATCGCCGTCGGCGTGCCCTATGCCGAGGACAAGGAAATCCTCGAAGCGGCCCAGCTTGCCGGCGTGGACGAATTCGTGCGCCAGCATCCCGAAGGCTACGACTGGGCCGTCGGCGAACGCGGCGAGCGCCTTTCCGGCGGCCAGCGCCAGGCGATCGCGATGGCCCGCGCCGTGCTCCCCCGTCCGAAGATCCTCGCGATGGACGAGCCGACGAGCGCCATGGACCAGGGCTCCGAACAGGCGATGAAGATCCGCCTCGAAGAAATGCTCGAAGGCCGCACGCTCGTGCTGGTCGCGCACCGCCCGTCGCTGCTCACGCTGGTCACGCGGCTCATCGTCGTCGACCGCGGCCGCATCATCGCCGACGGGCCGCGCGAGAAGGTCCTCGAAGCGCTCGGCCGCCGCCGTCCGCCGGGCGGTACTTCGCGCAGCGTCGAACGGGTCGACTGATGGCGAACAACACCCCCGCCCTCGCCCGCCAGGCCGCGGTCCCCGATCGCCTTGCCGGCACGCGCATATCCCCGCCAGCCTGGGGCGCCCTGTTTTTCGTGCTTGTCGCCGCCTTCATGGCGGCGGCGATCCTGTGGGCCAGTGTCGGGCGCGTCGACACCTACGCGAGCGGCCTCGGCAAAGTCGTGCCGTCGCTGCAAGTCCAGCGCGTGCAGAACCTCGAAGGCGGCATCCTGAGCCAGCTTCTGGCCGGCGAAGGCGACAAGGTCGTCGAGGGCCAGATCGTCGCGCGCATCGACGACGTGGCATTCGCATCCGAGTTCCAGCAGAACCGCCAGCGCTATCTGGCCCTGTCCGCAGCCGTCGGCCGCCTGAAGGCGGAAATCTCCGGGGCACCCGCACCCGAATTCACCGACGAGACGCTGCTCGACGGCAAGGCCTTCGTCGAGGCCGAGCGCGGCCTGTTCCAGAGCCGCCGGCAGGAGCTGGAGTCCGCGCGCGACGGCCTGTCGCGCCTGCTCACCCAGCGCCAGCAGGAGCTGCGCACCTTCCAGGACCGCGAGAACTGGCTGACGCGCAGCCACGAACTTTCCAACCGGGAGCTCGAGATCGTGCGCGAAGTGGCCGAGCGCGGCTACCGTTCGCAGCTCGACCTGATCCGCCTCCAGCGCCAGTCGAACGAGATCGACGGCCAGCTTCGTGCCGCCCGCCTCGCCATCCCCGGTTCGCGCGCCGCGATCGCCGAGATCGAGGCGCGGCTGGCCGAGCGCGAACGCGCCTATCGCCGCGAGGCGTCGGTCGAGCTTGCCCAGCGCGGCTCGGAACTGGCCACCACGGCGGAGATCCTGCGCTCGATGGCCGACCGGGTGGCAAGACGCGACGTGCGCGCCCCCACGTCTGGCACCGTCAAGCAGATCGCGCAGCGCACCATCGGCGGCGTGCTCGAGCCGGGCAGCGTCATCATGGAAATCGTGCCGAGCGAGGACGAGCTGCTCGTCGAGGCCCGGATCCGGCCGAGCGACATCGCCTTCGTGCATGTCGGCCAGACCGCGCTCGTGAAGATCACGGCTTACGACTTCTCGATCTATGGCGGCATCCACGCGACGGTCGCCCGGATCAGCGCCGACACGATCCCGGACGAGCGCGGCGAGCCGTGGTTCATCGTGCGGGTCCGGGCCGACCGGATGAGCCTGGGCGATTCCGAGCGGCCGCTGCCGATTTCCTCGGGAATGACCGCGATGGTCGATATCGTTACTGGCCAACGGACCGTCTTGCAGTATCTTCTGAAGCCGATCCTCAAGGCGACGGACAGGGCGCTTACCGAGCGCTGACCGGCCGCCCTTGCGGACAAGGCCAGACAACACGAACCCCGTGGGACCGATGCCAGATCCGAAGAAGCCGACCGCTCGCCCCACAGCTCCGGCCCCCGCCCCGGCCTCCGCTCCCGAGAATTCCGGCCTTCCGCCGCTGTACCAGCGGGTCCGGCCGATCGAGCCGGCACGCCACGCCGAATGGGGTATCGCCGATCTCCGCTCGTACAATTTCGCCGCCAAGTCGCGCGCGATCCCGATCACCGGGGCCGAGTTCCCGACGGCGGCACGCGACTATCCCATCGTGTTCGTCACGAAGCCCACGCCGATGGCGGCGATCCTTGTCGGTCTCCGGCCCGACGAGAACCTGTTCGTCGACGGCAAGGGCACGTGGCGCCCGGGCAGCTACATGCCTGCCTACCTGCGCCGCTATCCCTTCCTGATCGCCCAGTCGCCCGACGGCGACCGCCTGATCCTGTGCGTCGACGAGGGCAGCGAGCTGGTTTCCGACAAGGCGCCGCTGCGCTTTTTCGAGGACGGCAAGCGCTCGAAATATCTCGACCGGATGCTCCAGCTCGGCGCCGACATCCACCGCGACCAGGTGCGTACCGCCCAGATCGTCCAGCTTCTCGAGAAGCTGGGCCTGCTGATCGAACGGCGGATCGAGGTCGGCCTGCCCGGGGGCGAGCGCATCGGCTTCCAGGGTTTCGGCGTGGTCGACGAGCGCAAGCTCAACGACCTGCCCGACGACAAGTTCCTCGAGCTGCGCCGATCGGGCGGGCTCGGGCTCGTCTATCTCCATCTCGTGTCGTTCGCGAACCTGCGCCAGCTCGGCGATATCGCCGCCGAGCGCAAGCCGGCCCCAGAACCCACAAAGGCCGGCTAGGACCGGATCCGGCCGCCCGCAGCGGAGCGCTGCGGGGCCGGCTCAGACCTGGTTCTGGTTGGCCGTCAGCAGCAGGTCGTCGAGGCTGTTGATCGTCGTGTTCGCCAGCAGCAGCGACCATTCCGGAGCACCCGGTGCCGCGTTGTCGACGCCGATATAGGTGCCCGCCGCCGTAGTCTCGAGCGTCAGATGCGCCGCCCAGTCGGACGGTGCAGCATCGCCGAACAGGGCCGTGACGTCGATGCGGTCTTCCGTGTGATCGAAGCCCACCACCACGTCCGGCGTGTCGCTCGCGGCCGAAGCCATGACGACGTCCACACCCGCACCCATCGTGACCGTGACCTGGCCGGGCGACGTGTCGTGGATTGTCGGCGCCGGTGCGATCTCGATGGTCGCGATGGCGGTCGTCGAGTAGCCGAGCGCGTCGGTGACGTAGTAGCTGAAGCTGTCGGTGCCGGAGAAACCGTTGGCGGGCACGTAGACGTAGCTGCCGTCCTCGGCGACCTGCAGGGCACCGTGGGCCGGACCGCTCGCCATGCCGAACGACAGCGCGTCGCCGTCGGGATCGAACGCGTCGAGCTGGCCGGCCGCCGAAGATCCGCCTTCGACAGAGATATGCTCGTCGAGGGCCGTCGGCCCGTTGTTGGCGGCGACGCCGAAGCTGTAGATCTTCTCCGAGCTCGATCCGTCGATCGGATCGAACGTCTGGATCATGAAGCTGTCCTGGCCCGAGAACGTGATCGGCGGGTTGTAGGTGAACGTCCCGTCGACGTTCAGCGTCAGGCGGCCCGACGTGACCGCATCGCCGATCGCGTAGAACTGCAGCGGGCCGTTCTCGTCCGTGGCGCTGATCTGGCCGGAGATCGGCATGCCCGAGCGCACGGCGTCGAATTCCGGCTGGTCGCCCCACACCGTGGGTAGCGCCACCAGATTCATGTGGACCGCCGCCGTTCCGGCGTTGGAAACGACGCCGTTGGCGTCGGTGACCTGGTACTGGAACGTGTCCCAGCCCGTGTAGCCGTGGTTCGGCGTGTAGACATAGTCGCCGTTCGCGTCGATCGTGACGGTGCCGTGGGCGGCCTGCTGAGCCACGCTCCAGACCAGATCGGCCTGCGCGGTCTCGAGATCGGAACCCAGTGCCGCCAGGTTGCCGGTCAGCGGCGTGTTCATCGGCGCGTAGCCGTTGGTGCCGAGCGCATAGTCGCCCACGACCGCAGGCGCGTAGTTGACCGCTTCGAGCGTGAACGTGATGTAGGCCGGCTGCTCGGAAACGTTGCCGTTGATGTCGACCGCGCGCAGCTCGACCTGGAACGTGCCCGACCAGTGCGCAGTCGGACGGAACACGAATTCGCCGGTATGCGTGTTGATGAGTTCGAACAGGCCGCCGCCCGCACCTTCCGTGACGATCGGATCGAGCAGGTAGTACTGCCACAGCGGTGTATCGGGATCGTACATCGGCACGGTGCCGTAGACGTACTGGTCCTGCAGGCCGGTGTAGGTGGCCGACTGGACGACCGGCTCATTGCCGATCGGGGACACACCGACCGTCGCCGTGTATTCGGCCGAAGCGCCGTGCTCGTCGGTGATCGAATAGCGGAACGTGTCGGTGCCGTACCAGTCGGGATCGGGCACGTACGCGTACTGCCCGCTGCCGAGATCGATCAGCGTGCCGTTGGCGGGATTGCCGACGATCGTGTAGTTCGCGACCGCATCGCCCTCGATGTCGGAGGCCTCGAGGACGATCCGGACCCACTGGTCCTCGACCGTGAAGAAGGTGTCGATCAGCGGACGCGGCGCGTCGTTGACCGGTGCGATGCCGATGTCGATCGTTCCGGACGTCCACGTCTGGAAGCCGTCGTTGCTGACCTGGTAGACCACATGGTCCTGGCCATTGATGTCGGGGCCCGACACATAGGTGAACCCGGCTTCGCCGTTGATCGTGAAGGTGCCGAGTGCCGGCGCCGAGACGACGCGGTACTGCAGCGACGTGCCGTCGGGATTGAACGTCGCCCACGGCATATTGAGCGGCGTGTCCTCGAGCGTCGAGACGACCAGGTTGGCTGCCGTCGGCGTGTCGTGGACGGGTGTCACGGCCAGCGCGATGGCCTGCGTCGAGACGGCGCCATACTGGTCGACCATGCGCACGACGAAGCTGTCGGAGCCGAAGTAGTTGGCGTTCGGCGTGTAGACGAAGCGGCCGTCGGGCTCGACCGTGACGACGCCGTGCTGCGGGCCCTGCCCGTTGGCGAGGCTGACGGTGAACTGGTCGCCCTCGACGTCGCGCGCCTGGATGTTGCCGGCGAGGACCGTGTCTTCGGCGAGCGCGAACTGGGTCGCCTGCGCGTCCGGCGCGTCGTTGGTTTCGTTGATCAGGATCGCCACGGTCGCTGTCGCGGTGCCGCCGTTGCCGTCGGATACGTTGAACGTGAAGGATTCCGGCCCCATGTAGTTGAAGCTGGGCGTGTAGACGAACGTGCCGTCCGGATTGATCTGCAGGTTGCCGTGTGCCGGGCCGCCGTGGTTCGCGACCGAGAAGGTCAGCGTGTCGCCGTCGATGTCGCTGGCGACGAGCTGGCCGGTAAGCGGGACGTCCTGGCGCGACAGATACGCGGCGACCGCCGCGACCGGCGGGTCGTTCAGGTTCGTCACGCCGATCTGCTGGACCACCGTGACCGGCGGCGATTTGCCGTCGGTGACCGTGTAGCTGAAGCTGTCGGCACCGACGAAATTGGCGGCCGGCGTATAGGTGAACGAGCCGTCGGGCTGCAGCGTCAGCGTGCCGTGTGCGGGACCCTGGCCGGGGACGAGCGTGTAGGCGAGCGTGTCGCCGTCCACGTCGGTCACCGAGAGCTGACCCGTCGTCACGTTGTCTTCGCCTGCCGCGATGGTCGCGGTTTCGCCGGCCGGCGCGTCGTTGACCGAGGCGATGCCGACCGTGATCGTCGCCGTCGACGTGCCGCCGCTGCCGTCGGAGACGGTGTAGCTGAACGTGTCGCTGCCGAAGTAGTTCGCACCCGGCGTGTAGGTATAGGTGCCGTCCAGGCCGATGACGACCGAACCGTGCGCCGGCGCGCCGTTGGGCGCCACGGTGAAGCTCAGCGTGTCGCCGTCGGCGTCGCTCGCGACGAGCTGGCCGACGATGGCGGTGTCCTCGTCGCCCGAAGCGGTGCCCGCGACGGCGACCGGGCCGTCATTGACCGACGCGACCGACAGCGCGACGGTGCCCGTCGCGAAACCGCCCTTGCCGTCCGACACGGTGTACGTGAACGAGTCCGAACCGTTGAAATCGGCGGTCGGCATGTAGGTGTAGGAACCGTCGAGATTCAGCGTGACGGTGCCGTGCGCCGGGCCGCCATTGTCGGCAAGCGCGTAGCTGAGGGAATCGCCGTCGGCGTCGGTCGCGGAAAGCTGGCCGGCGATCGCCGTTTCTTCCACCGTCGCCGCCGCTTCGGCCGCAGGAACCGGCGTGTCGTTGACCGACGCGACCGACAGATCGACCGAACCGGTCGCGAAGCCGCCCTTGCCGTCCGAGACGGAGTAGGTGAACGAGTCCGCGCCGAAATAGTTCGCATCCGGCGTGTAGGTGTAGGAGCCGTCGAGGTTCAGCGTGACGGTGCCGTGCGCCGGCCCGTTCTCGAGCGAATAGGCAAGCGCGTCGCCGTCGGCGTCGGTCGCCGCGAGCTGGCCCGCGATCGCCGTGTCCTCGTCGCCCGCATCCGTCGCATCCACGCCGACCGGCGTGTCGTTGACCGCACCGACCGAGACGCTGATCGTGCCGGTCGTGGTGCCGCCGTTGCCGTCCGAGACGGTGTAGGTGAAGCTGTCGGTGCCGTTGAAGTCCGCCGCCGGCGTATAGGTGTAGCTGCCGTCCGGTGCGATCGAGACCGTGCCGTTCGCAGGCCCGCCATCCGCAGCCAGGCCGAACGTCAGCGCATCGCCTTCGATGTCGCTGGCGGCAAGCTGGCCCGTGACCGTGCCGTCTTCGGTGCCGTCGGCCGTACCACCCGTCGTGACCGGCCCGTCATTGACCGCTCCGACCGAGACGCTGATCGTGCCGGTCGCCGTGCCGCCCTTGCCGTCCGAGACGGTGTAGGTGAACGTGTCCGTGCCGTTGAAATTGGCATTCGGCGTGTAGGTGTACGAACCGTCGGCAGCGATCGAGACCGTGCCGTTCGCCGGGCCGCCATTCGCCGGGATCTCGTAGCTCAGCGTATCGCCGTCGATGTCGCTCGCGACGATCTGGCCCGTGACCGTGCCGTCCTCGCTGCCAGTCGCCGTTGCATCGGCCGTGGTCGGGCCGTCGTTCGTGCCGCCGACCGCGACCGATATCGTCCCGGTCGCCGTGCCGCCCTTGCCGTCCGATACGGTGTAGGTGAACGTGTCCGTTCCGTTGAAATTGGCGTTCGGCGTGTAGGTGTAGGAACCGTCCGGTGCGATGGACACGGTGCCGTTCGCAGGGCCGCCGTTCGCAGGAACCGAGTAGCTCAGCGTGTCGCCGTCGACGTCGCTCGCGACGATCTGGCCGGTGACCGTGCCGTCTTCCGTGCCGGAAGCCGCGCCGTTCGTCGTCGTCGGTCCGTCGTTCACGGAAGCGACTTCGAGCGCGATCGTGCCGGTCGTCGTGCCGCCCTGGCCGTCGGAGACCGTGTAGGTGAACGAGTCCGTGCCGTTGAAGTTGGCATTCGGCGTGTAGGTATAGCTGCCGTCGGGCGCGATCGAGACCGTGCCATTCGCAGGGCCACCGTTCGCCGCCAGGCCGAAATCCAGCGCATCGCCGTCCACGTCGCTCGCGACGATCTGGCCGGCGATCGTGCCGTCCTCGCTGCCGGCGGCCGCACCGCCCGCGGTCGTCGGTCCGTCATTGACCGCACCGACTTCGACTTCGACCGTGCCCGTCGCGAAACCGCCCTTGCCGTCCGAAACCGTGTAGGTGAACGAGTCGGTCCCGTTGAAGTTGGCGTTCGGCGTGTAGGTGTAGGAACCGTCCAGGTTCAGCGTCACCGTGCCGTTTGCAGGCACGCCATCCAGCGCGACCGAATAGCTGAGCGCGTCGCCGTCCGCATCCGTCGCTGCCAGCTGGCCGGCAACCGCATTGTCTTCGCTAGCCGCGGCCGCTCCGCCCGCCGTCTGCGGCAGATCGTTGACCGACGCCACATCGACGCTGATCGTGCCGGTCGTCGTCCCGCCCTTGCCGTCGGAGACCGTATAAGTGAACGAGTCCGCGCCGTTGAAGTTGGCGTTCGGCGTGTACGTATAGGAACCATCGGACGCGATCGAGACCGTGCCGTTGGCAGGACCGCCGTTTGCGGGGATCGCGTAGCTCAGCGTATCGCCATCAACGTCGCTCGCGACGATCTGGCCCGTGACGACGCCGTCTTCCGTGCCGCTCGCAGTACCACTCGTCGTCGTCGGGCCGTCGTTGACCGCGCCGACCGCAACCGAGATCGTGCCGGTCGCCGTTCCGCCCTTGCCGTCGGAGACGGTGTAGGTGAACGAATCAGTCCCGTTGAAGTTGGCGTTCGGCGTGTAGGTGTAGCTGCCATCGGCCGCGATCGAGACCGTACCGTTGGCCGGACCACCGTTGGCCGGAACCGAGTAGCTCAGCGTGTCGCCGTCGACGTCGCTCGCGACGATCTGGCCGGTGACCGTGCCGTCTTCAGTGCTGCTCGCCGTGCCACTCGTCGTCGTCGGGCCGTCGTTGACCGCACCGACCGCAACCGAGATCGTGCCAGTGGTCGTTCCGCCCTTGCCGTCGGACACGGTGTAGGTGAAAGAGTCCGTGCCATTGAAATTGGCGTTCGGCGTGTAGGTGTAGCTGCCATCGGCCGCAATGCTGACCGTGCCGTTGGCCGGGCCGCCGTTCGCGGGAACCGAGTAGCTAAGCGTGTCGCCGTCGATGTCGCTCGCAACGATCTGCCCGGTGACGATGCCGTCTTCCGTACCGGCAGCCGTGCCGCCCGTCGTCGTCGGACCGTCGTTCGTGGCGCCGACCGCAACGCTGATCGTGCCGGTCGTCGTTCCGCCCTTGCCGTCCGAGACGGTGTAGCTGAACGAGTCCGTACCGTTGAAGTTGGCGTTCGGTGTGTAGGTGTAGGAACCGTCGGGCGCGATCGAAACCGTGCCGTTCGCAGGGCCGCCGTTGGCCGGGATCGCGTAGCTCAGCGTGTCGCCGTCGACGTCGCTCGCGACGATCTGGCCCGTGACCGTTCCGTCTTCCGTGCCGGAAGCCGTGCCGCTCGTCGTCGTCGGGCCATCGTTGACCGCGCCGACTGCAACCGAGATCGTGCCGGTCGTCGTTCCGCCCTTGCCGTCGGAGACGGTGTACGTGAACGAGTCTGTCCCGTTGAAATTCGCATTCGGCGTGTAGGTGTAGCTGCCGTCGGCAGCGATGCTGACCGTGCCGTTCGCAGGGCCACCATTGGTCGGGACCGAATAGCTCAGCGTGTCGCCGTCGACGTCGCCGGCAACGATCTGACCGGTGACAACGCCATCTTCCGTTCCGCTCGCCGTACCGTCCGTCGTCGTCGGCCCATCATTCGTGCCGCCAACCGAGACACTGATCGTGCCGGTCGTCGTGCCACCCTTGCCGTCCGAGACGGTGTAGGTGAACGAGTCCGTGCCGTTGAAGTTCGCATTCGGCGTGTAGGTGTAGGAACCGTCCGGTGCGATGGACACGGTGCCGTTCGCCGGGCCGCCATTCGAGGGAACCGAGTAGCTAAGCGTATCACCGTCGACATCGCTCGCGACGATCTGCCCGGTGACCGTGCCGTCTTCCGTGCCCGAGGCCGTGCCGTTCGTCGTGGTCGGGCCGTCATTGACCGCACCGACCGCAACGCTGATCGTGCCGGTGGTCGTGCCACCCTTGCCGTCCGAGACGGTGTAGGTGAACGTGTCCGTGCCGTTGAAGTTGGCATTCGGCGTGTAAGTGTAGCTGCCGTCGGCTGCGATGGAGACCGTGCCGTTCGCAGGACCGCCGTTGGCCGGGATCGCGTAGCTAAGCGTGTCGCCGTCGACGTCGCTCGCGACGATCTGGCCCGTGACCGTGCCGTCTTCCGTGCCGGCGGCCGTGCCGCTCGTCGTGGTCGGGCCATCGTTGACCGCGCCGACTGCGACCGAGATCGTGCCAGTCGTCGTCCCGCCCTTGCCGTCGGAGACCGTGTAGGTGAACGAGTCAGTCCCGTTGAAGTTGGCGTTCGGCGTGTAGCTGTAGGAGCCGTCGGGCGCGATCGAGACCGTGCCGTTCGCGGGGCCACCGTTTGCGGGGATCGCGTAGCTCAGCGTGTCGCCATCGACGTCGCTCGCGACGATCTGCCCGGTGACCGTTCCGTCTTCCGTGCCGCTCGCAGTACCACTCGTCGTCGTCGGGCCGTCGTTGACCGCGCCGACTGCAACCGAGATCGTGCCGGTGGTCGTGCCACCCTTGCCGTCGGAGACGGTGTAGGTGAAAGAGTCCGTGCCGTTGAAGTTGGCGTTCGGCGTGTACGTATAGGAACCATCGGGCGCGATCGAGACCGTGCCGTTGGCCGGACCGCCATTGGCCGGAACCGAGTAGCTCAGCGTGTCGCCATCGACGTCGCTCGCGACGATCTGGCCCGTGACCGTGCCGTCTTCCGTACCGCTCGCCGCACCGTTCGTCGTCGTCGGGCCGTCGTTGACCGCGCCGACCGCGACGTCGACCGTCCCGGTCGTCGTGCCGCCCTGCCCGTCGGAAACCGTATAGGTGAAGCTGTCGGTGCCGTTGAAGTTGGCGTCCGGCACGAAGCTGTAGCTGCCGTCCGGGTTGACCGTGACGGTACCGTTCTGCGGGCCGGCCGAAAGGGCGAACGTCAACGTATCGCCGTCGACGTCGCTTGCCGCCAGCATGCCGACGACAGGCGCATCTTCCGCACCCGAAGCCTGGCCACCGGCCGTGATCGGGTTGTCGTTGACCGACGCCACGCCGACGGTCATCTGCCCCGTCGTCGTGCCGCCCTGGCCGTCCGACACGCTGTAGACGAAGCTGTCGGTGCCGTTGAAATTCGCGGCCGGAACGTAGGTGAAGCTGCCGTCCGGGTTGACGGTGACGGCCCCGTTCTGCGGACCGGACGCAAGGCCGAAGGTCAGCGCATCGCCGTCGACATCGCTTGCCGAAAGCTGGCCGGACACGGGCGCGTCTTCGCTGCCTGTAGCCGTGCCAGCGGCCGCGACCGGGCCGTCATTGACCGAAGCCACGCCGACATTGACCGTACCGGTCGCCGTCCCGCCGTTGCCGTCGGAAACCGTGTAGGTGAACGAGTCCGTGCCGTTGTAGTTCGGGCCGGGAACATAGACGAACGTGCCGTCGGAGTTGACCGTCACGCTGCCATGCGCGGGGCCTTCACCGCTCGCGAACAAGAGCGCATCGCCGTCGACATCGCTGGCCGAGAGCGCGCCGGCGATCGCCGTGTCCTCGTTGCCGGTGACGGCAGCGCCCGACGTGACCGGGCCGTCATTGACCGAACCCACATCGATGCTGATCGTGCCCGTCGCGGTCCCGCCATTGCCGTCCGAGACGGTGTAGGTGAACGAGTCCGTGCCGTTGAAGTTGGCGTTCGGCGTGTAGGTGTAGCTGCCATCAGCCGCCACCGTGACCGAACCGTGCTGCGGCGCACCGGAGACCGGCACCGAGTAGTTCAGCGTGTCGCCATCGACATCCGTCGCCAGGAGCTGGCCGGAAACCGAATTGTCTTCGCTGCCTGAAGCCGCACCGCCGGCCGTGACCGGCCCGTCGTTGACCGCACCGACCGCGACCGAGATCGTGCCGGTGGTCGTGCCGCCGTTGCCGTCCGACACCGCGTAGGTGAAGGAGTCCGTGCCGCTGAAATTCGCGGCCGGGACGTAGCTGTAGCTGCCGTCCGGATTGACCGTCACGGTTCCGTTTGCCGGCGCGCCATTGGCGGCAAGCGCGAAGCTCAATGCGTCGCCGTCGACGTCGGCGGCCGCGATCTGGCCGGTGACCGTCGTGTCCTCGTTGCCCGAAACGGCACCGCCCGACGTCGTCGGCCCGTCATTGACCGACGCGACATCGACATTGATCGTGCCGGTCGTCGTCCCGCCCTTGCCGTCCGAGACGGTGTAGGTGAACGAGTCCGTGCCGTTGAAGTTGGCGTTCGGCGTGTAGGTGTAGGAACCGTCGGCGGCAACCGACACCGAACCGTTCTGCGGGGCGCCCGAGACGGGAACCGAGAAGGTCAGGCCATCGCCATCGACATCCGCACCGGCGAGCTGGCCCGTGATCGGCGCGTCTTCATTGCCGGCAGCAGCGCCGCCCGACGTGGTCGGCCCGTCATTGACCGACGCGACACCGACATTGATCGTGCCCGTCGTCGTCCCGCCCTTGCCGTCGGAGACGGTGTAGGTGAACGAGTCCGTGCCGTTGAAGTTGGCGTTCGGCGTGTAGGTATAGGAACCGTCGGCAGCGACGGAAACCGAACCGTGCTGCGGCGCGCCCGAGGCGGGAACCGAGAATGTCAGCGCGTCGCCATCAACGTCCGAGCCCACGAGCTGGCCGGTGATCGGCGCGTCTTCGTTGCCTGCGGCTGCACCGCCCGACGTCGTCGGGCCGTCATTGACCGATGCGACGTCGATGGCGATCGTGCCCGTCGTCGTGCCGCCCTTACCGTCCGAGACGGTGTAGGTGAACGAGTCCGTGCCGTTGAAATTGGCGTTCGGCGTGTAAGTGTAGCTGCCGTCAGCGGCGACCGTCACCGAGCCGTTCTGCGGGGCGCCCGACACGGGCACCGAGAATGTCAGCGCATCGCCGTCGACGTCCGAACCCGCAAGCTGGCCCGTGATCGGCGCGTCTTCGCTGCCCGCGGCCGCACCGCCCGACGTCGTCGGGCCGTCATTGACCGAAGCAACATCGATCGCGATCGTGCCGGTCGTCGTGCCGCCCTTGCCGTCCGAGACGGTATAGGTGAACGAATCAGTCCCGTTGAAGTTGGCGTTCGGCGTGTAGGTATAGGAACCATCGGCAGCGACCGTCACCGAACCGTTCTGCGGGGCGCCCGTGACAGGCACCGAGAATGTCAGCGCGTCGCCGTCGACATCCGAACCGGCGAGCTGGCCGGTGATCGGCGCGTCTTCGTTGCCTGCGGCCGCACCGCCCGATGTCGTCGGGCCGTCATTGACCGACGCCACATCGATGGCGATCGTGCCGGTCGTCGTCCCGCCCTTGCCGTCCGAGACGGTGTAGGTGAACGAGTCCGTGCCGTTGAAATTGGCGCCCGGCGTGTAGGTGTAGCTGCCGTCGGCAGCAACGGCGACCGTGCCGTGCTGCGGCGCGCCGGAAGCGGGCACCGAGAAAGTCAGCGCGTCGCCATCGACATCTGAACCGGCGAGCTGGCCGGTGATCGTCGTGTCTTCGTTGCCGGAAGCCGTACCGCCCGATGTGGTCGGTCCGTCATTGACCGACGCGACCGAGACCTGGACGCTGCCCGTCGTCGTCCCGCCCTTGCCGTCCGAGACGGTGTAGGTGAACGCATCCGTGCCGTTGAAATTCGCACCCGGCGTATACGTGTACGACCCGTCGGCATTCATCGCGACGGTTCCGTTGGCCGGGCCGCCATTCGCCGGAACGGCGTAGCTCAGCGTGTCGCCGTCCACGTCGTTCGCGACGACGCGGCCGGAAATGGCGTTGTCTTCGTTGCCCGTGGCGGTCGCGGGCGCCGTCGTCGGCGCGTCGTTGACGGCGGCGACGTTGACCGAGATCTGCGCGGTCGTCGTGCCGCCCTTGCCGTCCGACACCTGGTACGTGAACGTGTCGGTGCCGTTGAAGTTCGGAGCCGGCGCGTAGGTGAACGTGCCGTTCGCGTTCATCGTCACGGTGCCGTTCGCCGGGCCGCCATTGGCGGGAACCGAGAAGGTCAGCGCATCGCCGTCGACGTCGCTTGCCGTGACTGCTCCGGTGACCGAGCCGTCCTCGTTGCCGGCGACGCTCGTCGCCGTGGCGACCGGCCGGTCGTTGACCGGATCGACGGTGATCGTGACCGTCGCCGTCGAGAAACCGCCGCGACCGTCGGCGACCTTATAGGTGAAGCTGTCGGTCCCGTTGAAATCGGCATTCGGCACGTAGCTGTACGTGCCGTTGGCGTTCATCGTCACGGCGCCGTGCTGCGGGGCGCCGGAAGCGAGAACCGTGTAGGTCAGCGCGTCGCCGTTGGCGTCAGTCGCGACGGCCGTGCCGGTGACGGTGTTGTCTTCAGCGCCCTGCGCCGCGCCGTTCTGCGCGACGGGTGCCGTGTTGACGTTGCCCACGCCGACCGTGACCGTGCCGGTGGTGACACCACCGCGACCATCGACGATCCGGTACGTGAAGCTGTCGTTGCCGTTGTAGCCGTTCGCCGGAATGTAGTTGTAGCTGCCGTCCGGATTGATCGTCACGCTGCCGTGCGACGGCGCGCCATTCTGCGCGATGCTGAAGGTGAGCTTGTCGCCGTCGGCGTCCGTGCCCGCGAGCTGGCCCGTGATCGGCGCGTTGACGGCACCGACGGCGCTGCCGCCGGGTGCGACGGGCGCGTCGTTCGCGACGTCGACCGAAACATTGCCCGAAGCCGAAGCCGACGCGACCGACGTGCCGTCGGTCGAGACCGAGACGACGTTCGCGGTGATCGGTCCGCTATAGCCGGCGGGCGTGGTGATCGTCAGGCCGGGAAGCTGTGCGGTCGTGAGCGAATAGACGCCGTTCGAGTTCGGCGCGAGGGTGGCGCCCGACGCGTCCTTGAGGATTGAACCGGTGGGCAGCCCCGAAACCTGGATCGACAGGCGCTCGGAGCCGTCGGCATCCGGCGTTGCGGTCGCGATGTTGAGCGGAATCGTGGCGCGGCCGTTGTTGTTCGACGTCCAAGCCGTCGCGACGTTCAGGTCGTTGAAGTCCTTGTCGCCGCCGCCGGCGAGATCTTCCCAGTTCTGGTCGCCCTGGCCCGTCGCGTTGTCCTGGAGCTG
Organism: Tagaea sp.; assembly: GCA_965279525.1. Lineage (GTDB taxonomy): Bacteria > Pseudomonadota > Alphaproteobacteria > CACIAM-22H2 > CACIAM-22H2 > Tagaea. The sequence goes on from CBDIIB010000004.1 coordinate 635,454, forward strand.
GGCATAGTTGCCGGCGTTGAGCGCCGGCTTGTCGAACAGCACGTTGGCGCCGTCGCCCGAAAAGCGGTTGCCCTGGGAGTCGATGACCGTCCACTGGCCTTGCGCGTTCTTCTCGAAACGGACGGATTCGCCGTCGGTGACCTTGTTGCCGTTATTCGAAGCACCGTCGGGGATCAGGAAGAATCCGACCTTGGTCGGATCGACGCCCGAGACCGTCGCGGTCTGGCCGACATGGTCCTTGACGTTCGCCCAGACGATCTGGCCGGTCGACGGCAGGCCGTCGGCGCCGATCGTGTAGATGCCGTAGCTGCTGTTGTAGCCAGCCGACCCGCTGTAGTCCGTCATCGACACGCTGCTCGTGCCCATGTTCACGACAGGCGTGCCGAGCGAGACCGTCAGCGACGGCTGATCGGCGATGGGTGCCACGTTGACGGTGACCTGGCCGGTGGCCGTGCCGCCGCGCCCGTCGGAAACCCGGTAGCTGAACGCGTCGGTGCCGCTCCAGTTCGCCGTCGGCGAATAGGCGTACGTGCCGTCGGCGTTGATCGTCAGCGTGCCGTTCGTCGGACCCGTGACGGGCGCGAAGACAAGCGTGTCGCCGTCGGGATCGACGCCGGCGAGACGGCCGGATAGCGTCCCGTCCTCGGGGCCGCCGATCGTCGTGTTCGCGGCCGAGGGCGCATCGTTGAGTGCCCAAGCGGTCGAAACGATGGTGCCGTTGAAATCGAGGAACTCGACGTTCTGGATGCGGTCGGTGCCGGTGTCGCCGTTCGTCGGATCGATGTCGACGATCTCGAAATTGCTCGGGGTCCCGGTCAGCCGGTAGCCGCCGTAGGAACTGGAGAAGACGGCCGTATCGAAACCGGCGCTGCCGTCGATCGTGTCGCTGCCCGCTCCGCCCGCAATCGTGTCGTTGCCAACCCCGGTCCAGATCCTGTCGTTGCCCGTGCCACCCAGCACGCTGTCATTGCCCGCACTGGTCCACAGGATGTCGTTGCCAGCACCGCCATCGACGGTGATGTCGCCGACAGAGTAGTTGCGGCTCGTCAGGTCGACGACGTCATTGCCGTCGCCGGCGTCGATGTACTCGACGCCGCGGATACGCCCGCCCGGCGTGGGCTGCGGGCTGTAGCTGTCGTCGAGGAAGAGCGCGTCGTTGCCGCTGCTGAGCGAGATGCGGTCGATGCCGGCACCGCCCTCGAACACGTCGTAGCTGCGCACCTGTCCCTGGATCGAGACGGTTTCGCCCGTACCTTCGACGCCCGGCGTGCCGGCATTGAACGCCGACCAGCCGTTCGTGAACGTGTCGTCGGCCGAGGCCGCAAGCGTGTCGTTGCCTTCGCCGCCATCGAGCAGGTCGCTGCCCGTGCCGCCGTTGAGCACGTCGTTGCCGGTCTGCCCGAGCAGCGTGTCGTTGCCGCTGCCGCCGGCGATCGTGTCGTTGCCTGCACCGCCGGAAATGCTGTCGTTGCCGTTGCCGCCGTTGAGCACGTCGTTGCCGCTGCCGCCCGCGAACGTGTCGCTGCCGGAAGTGCCCGTCGCACCATTGTCGCTCGAGAACGTGGCCGAGAACTGGAATGCGTTGGCGTAGTTGCCCGAGCCGCCGAGCAGGTCCGGCGCGTCGAAGTTCGTCAGGCGCACGCGCGTGTTCGAGTTCGCGAAGGTGATCAGCGTGTCGCTGCCGACCTGGGTGACGGAGACGCTGGCCAGAGAAAGGCCGCTGCCTTCGAACCGGAGCAGCGTACTGCTCTTGAACCCGTCGACGACGAGATCCTGTCCAACCCGGATCGTGAAAGTCTCGCGCTCGGCCATTGTCGTCCCGTTCGCTACGCTGTCGATCTGCGGCGATGAACCGACGTCCATCGCGTAAGCATCTGTGCCGTTTGTATCCCTGTTGCTTTCGGGTACTCTCTGCCCAGATTCCGACCGGAATAAATTACGGTACCGGCATCAACACGTCAACATAAGTCTTTCGAATAGATAAAATAACGAGGCTTTCCGTAATAGTCGTTTAAATTCTGAAAGATACCTAGTCGGCCGCATAAATTACCCTACTATCGAAGTCTGTTTCTGACATACAGGAAGCACTTCCAAATCCGCCTATAATTTGAGCACATTTAGACGACCGTAGAATTTGTTTGATTTCAGTGAGTTATTCCCCATTTTTAGCGCGGGTCTACAGGCGCGATCCGGGATACATCGAGACTGAAAATGCGGGACGACCGAATCGAAGCGAAGTGGATCGAACTTTTCGCGGACGTTTTCCGTCTCAGCGCGATATCCCCGGACGACTCGGTCGCCATCCTCTCCGAGACCCAGTCCCGCCAACTCAACGTCCATCTCGCGGAACTCGCGCTTGCCCGGATCGGCGCGCGCACCTGCCATGTCGTGATGCCGACACCCCGGCAGACGGCACCCGTCCCCGTGCGGTCGACGGGCGCATCGGCGGCATTGCAGGGATTCCAGCCGGCGATCGAGGCCCTCAAGGCCGCGCGCGTCGTCGTCGACGTCACGCTTGAAGGGCTGCTGCATGCGCCCGAGCTCCCCGCGATCCTCGCTGCCGGCACGCGCGTGCTGATGGTGTCCGACGAACATCCCGAAGTACTCGAGCGGCTGCGCCCGGATCCGTCGCTCGAGCCGAAGGTCCGCGAAGGCCTGCGCCGCATCCGGTCGGCGCGCGAGATGCACGTGACGTCGGCGGCCGGCAGCGACCTGCGCATCGATCTGCGCGATGCGCGCACCGGCGGAAGCTGGGGCTACACGACCAAGCCCGGCACGATCGCGCATTGGCCCGGCGGTCTCTGCCTGTGCTTTCCGGCAGCCGGCACGGTCAATGGCCGCCTCGTCCTGGCACCGGGCGATCTCAACCTCACCTTCAAGCGCTATCTCGAATCGACAGTGGTTTTCGACATTGCCGACGATCACGTCGTGCGCGTCTCCGGCGACGGAACGGACGCGGCACTGATGGAGGCCTACTTCGCCGCTTGGGGTGACAGGTCTGCCTACGCGACAAGTCATGTGGGCTGGGGAATGAACCCGGCGGCGCGCTGGGAGTCGCTCGCCCTCTACGACAAGGCGCAGACGAACGGCACCGAACAACGCGCCTTCGCCGGAAATTTCCTCTACTCGACTGGCGCCAACGAGGTCGCCGGCCGGCATACGCTCGGCCATTTCGACCTGCCGATGCGCGGATGCACCGTGACGCTCGACGCGATCCCCGTCGTCGTCGAAGGAAAGCTCGTGCCCGACCTCGCATAGCGCGCCAGACCCTTGACTTACATCAATGCGACGCGTCGGCGATCCATGAAAACTCCCTCCATAAGCGCAACGGGAGAAATCGAATGGACACGTCCGACATGCTTTTCCTGGGTCTGGTCTTCGTCGCGTTCGCGGCGTTCTTCGTCACTGTGATGTGGGTGCTGCACGACGACGTGCGCAACCGTGCCGCACGCGCCGCCCGCAATGCCAACGCGAACGACGAAACGGCCGCAAGGGCGCGCGCGGCCTAGCTTGCGACGGTCGGCACGTCCGGCGCGAACGCGTCCGCCGGACAGGGGCGCAGCGGAAATCGTGCGCGCGGCGGGCCATCTGCCATCCCGTGCGCGGCCGCGACAACCGACGCGCACACGCGCCCCTGGCAAAGCCCCATGCCGATGCGCGTCGCCATCTTGATCGCCGCCGGCGATCCCAGATCGAGCGACAGTGCCGCATCGAGATCGCGCCGCGCGACATTCTCGCACCGGCAGACGATCGTATCCGCCTGCGCACCGCTTTCGGGCACGCGGGTCCAGGTGCCAAGTGCCCGTGCCGCACGCTCGAACTTCATGCGCCGCGCGCGCGCGGCGCGGACCGCGGCGCCCAGTTCGGGCGATGGCGTGCGCCCTAGATGGCCGACGATCGCCTCCGCCGCGATCGTCGCATCGCACAGGGCCGCTTCGACGCCGCGCACGCCGCACGCCTCGCCGATCGCATAGAGTCCGTCGATGCTCGTCCCGCAACCGCCATCGACGATCGCGTGCCATCCGCCGAGCGCCGGATCGTGGCCGAGGGCGGCACCCGCGACCTGCGCAAGTTCGATGTCCGGGCGCAGACCGAAGCTCAACCCCACGACGCCGACATCGAACGAAAGGGTCCGCCCCTGCCCTGAAGCCGGTACGACGGCGACACGCCTGACTGCACCGCTTGCGTCGATGCGCGACACCTTGCGGCCGCGCAGGACCGGAATGCCGGCGCGGCGCAGGCGCCATTCGAATCCCAGCGCACGTGTCGCCAGCCCGGGCGCTTTCGCCAGTCTTGCCAGGACCTCGAGCGGGGGAAAGTCCGACGCGTCGACGACGGCGGCAATCGCGACTCCCGCCGCACGCAGATCGTCGGCGACGAGATAGAGGAGCGGGCCGGACCCCGCCAGCAGGACAGGCGCGCCGGGCACGATCCCCTGCCCCTTCGCCAAGGCCTGCAGGCCCCCGAGATTGAGAACACCCGGAAGATCCCAACCCGGCAGCGCCACGTTGCGCTCGATGGCACCCGACGCGATGACGATCGCGCGCGGACGCAGGATATGGCCGTGGCCGTGGCCGTCGAGCGCCCAGACTTCCCTGCCCTCGCGAAGATCTAGAACTTCGATGCCTGCCCGATGGTCGAGATGTTTCGCCTTCGCGACGCGCACGCGAAGCCAGGCACCCGAGCCCGCGTCCGGGCCGGCGGGCTTGCGCCAGACCTGGCCGCCCGCGTCATCGCCGTCATCGAGCAGCGTCGTCGCGACCCCTTCGGCCGCGAGCGCAAGCGCGCAGGCCGCACCGGCCGGCCCGGCACCGATGACGACGACATCGCCGCAGTCGATGGGAACGCGTTGCCTGTCGAAACGCACGAACGGCGCGCTTGCGTCCGACGTCACGCGCATTCCGGCTTTCACCGGCGTGCGGCAGGTTCGACGGTTCGCCTCGCCGTCGATCATGGCGACACACTGATAGCAGCGGCCGACCGCGCAAAGGACGCGGCAAGAACCGTCGGCAAGCATCGCCGCGGCGACGGTTTCGCCAGATCGCGCCGGCACCTTTCTGCCGTCGACGAATATCTCGGTGTCGGGTGCGGCTCCGACGCGCTTGAAGGGCGATTCAGTCATTTGAAGTCGTTGCGGAACCGTGCCACGAAAGCCGTCAGGGAGCAATTTCGGTACAAAGCAAAAGCCGCCGGCGTTTCCGCCGGCGGCTCTGCCAGATCTTACCTGACGTCCGAGTTTCAGTTCGTCTTGCCGGCGAAGGAGCGGGCCAGTGTCTTCTCGGCCACCTTGCGGCCGATCTCCTGGCCGGCTTCGATGTCGAAGCGGTAGTGGATGCCGGCCCAGATGCGGGCTTCCGAAGCTTCCTTGCCGATGGCCGACAGGCGTGCGGCATCCTGCGGAAAGGACTTGGCCAGAACGGCGGAAGCGGCGGTCGAAAGGCAGCTATGTGCCGACGGATAGGCCGGATGGTTGGGTGCCGGAAAGACCGTCTTCAGTTCCGGGTCGAGTTGCGTCGGACGCGGATACCAGTAGACGTATTTCGCCTCCCAGCAGGCGACGCCGGCATCGGCCAGCGCGACATTGAGTGCCGCGAGGATGCGTGCGGCGGCAGCCGGCGCCGTGCCGTTTTCCAGCAACTTCGTGCGTGCGATCTCGTTCCACAGAACATGCACGCGCGCGCCGCCGAAAACTTCCCAGTAGGTCGCGCGATGGTTGCTGGGCGGCGTGCGATTGAACGCCTTCAGTTCAGCGAGGTCTGTCTTCACGCGATCCGAATCGATGGCGGGCGGAGCTGCCGGGCGCACCTCGCTCGAAGTCTTCAGCACCCAGGTCTTCCAGCCGCCTGCGGCCGGTGCGACCGGCGGATTGGCGCTTTTCCACTGGCCCGCCGCATCGGGCACGGTGCCGGTCCATTTTGCATCCGAGCCATCGGCCTTGCCGCGCGCGATCGCCAAAGCCGCGACCCTGACGCCGAGCGCTTTGCCGGCAGCGACTTCCGAGGGGTACTCCACACCTGCCAGCAGGCGCACGCGCATCGCTTCCTCGGCGCGGGCGGCGAGAGCGGCAGCGCGGGCGGGAAACAGATAGCCGAGAACTTCTGCCGCGGCGGCAGCCGCAGCCGCGTGTTCGGACGGCGCAAGTGCGCCGGGTGCAGAAGCCTTCAGCGCGGTATCGACCGTCGTTGCACGCGGGCGCGAGCCCGGCTGGCGATTCTGCCGGCTGGCGGCCATCGCATCGTCGATTGCCGTATGGAACAGCGCCAGATGCCGGGCGGCCAACGGCATAGTGACGAAACCCTGCAGCATCTCGTCGAGGATGATCTCGTTCCAGCGATAGGCCGGCCCGCCGACAGACCACCACCGGAAGCGCGCGATGTCATCGGCGCCGCGCTTCGCCACGATCGCCTTCAATTCCGCCATCTCGCTCTCGCCGTTCGACGCGGCGGCCGGGGCGGCGATCTCGGTATAGGATTTGACGTACCAACCTTCTGCGCGTGCGCCGGCAGACGACAGCAGCGCCAAAGCCGCGAAGGCGCCGGCGGCAAGGCGCGGGCGTATTGCATTATCTCCGAACATCGGAAGTCCTTTCTCTGCATCGGCAGTCGTGAAAATCCGATGCAGTTCTATTTCGGATGCATTGAAACTTCTACCGCCCTACAATCGTAACGGGTGTCGGTGCGCTGGACGGTCGATGCGGCGGTTTGCAAGCGTCGCGGAACCATGCCACCAAAGCCGCCAGGGAGAATTTCGCGATGCGCCGCATCGAAACCGAAATCGCCGTCTTCGGCGCCGGCATCATCGGCGCCGCCTGCGCCTTCGAACTTGCCAAGTCGGGCCGGCGCGTCATGCTGGTGGACCGGGACCAGCCGAACGCCGGCAGCTCGGGTGCATGCGACGGCTACGTTTCGGTCTCGACGAAGACGCCGGGGCCCGCTCTCGAACTCGCGCGCGCCAGCCAGCTCCTGTACGCCGAACTCGCGTCCGAACTCGGCATTGCACGCATCGAATATGTCCGCCGCGGCGGCATGATGCTGATCGAGACGCCGGACGAGTTCGAGAAGATGGAAGCGCACGCGAAGCTGCTGCGCGCGGCTGGCGTCGTGGCAGACGTGATCGATCGCGCGGCCCTGCTCGAACGCGAGCCGGCCCTTTCGCCGGCACTGCATGGCGGTCTCGACTGCCCGGACGAAGCGCAGGTGACGCCCTATCTCGTCACGCTCGCCCTCGTCGAGGCGGCAATCTCGCATGGTGCGCTCACGCTCTGGCGAACGCGGCCGGTCGCGTTCGACGTCGCGGGCGCGCGCATCGTGCGCGCCGATCTCGAGGGTGCCTACGGAGAAACCGTCGAGCTCGTTGCCGAGCAATATGTATTCTGCGCGGGCATCTGGAGCCGCGATCTTGGCGCCCTGGTCGGCCTCGATCTGCCCGTCGTGCCCCGGCGCGGCGAATTGCTCGTCACGACGCGCGGCCGCCGGCTTGCCTCGCGCTTCCTCGTGTCGGCACGCTACCTCACGGCGAAGCTCGACCCGGAAGCGGCCAGCACGTCGAGCGACCCGCTGGTGCGGATGGGATACGGCTTCACGCTGGAGACGACTCCGCACGGCCAGCACATCATCGGCAACACGCGCACGTTCGTGGGCTACGACCGCAGCGTTTCGACTGACGGGTACCGGACCATCCTTGCGGAAGGCGCCAGGCGGGTGCCGGCGCTCGCCTCGCTTGAAATCCTGCGTGCCTTTGCCGGGCTGCGCCCGTTCGTTCCAGACAAACGGCCACTGCTCGGGCGCTCGGCGCTGCGCACCAACCTCTTCGTCGCGGCCGGCCACGAAGGTGACGGGATCACACTTGCCCCGATTACCGCGCGGATCGTTGCCGGCCTCTCGCAGGGCAGGACACCGCCCGTCCCGCTTGACGGCCTCGACCCGGACCGCTTCACGAAGGCCGGTCCTGCCGCGGCCTAAATTCGCCGCAATTGTTTGCCAGCATTGGCAAATCGTCGACTCTTGCCGTCCGTTGGGAAGCGGGCGACAATTGTTTCCCAGTCGACTCCCGGAGGTTCGCGATGTCCGCCCTGGTCAACCCGGACGATATCCACCGCCGCCGCGCGATGGACCAGCGCGAATGCGATCTGGCCGTGCGCAAGCACGAGCTTTTCGTCCTCGGCCGCGCCGGCGGCCAGCGCGCCAATTTCTCGTACCGGAACCTCACGGGCCTCAACCTCGCCTGCAAGAACCTGTCGGAGGCCGACTTCACCGGCGCCATCATGGTGGAGTGCGACCTTTCGGGTACGAACCTGCAGCGCGCCCTGCTGTTCTGCTGCAACCTGACCAAGGCGAAGATGGTGCGCGCCAACCTGACGCGCGCCGACCTGCGTGGCGCGGTCCTGAAGGGCGCGGATCTCACGGCCGCAGAACTTTTCAACGCCGACCTTCGCGAAGGCGCCATCTTCACCAAGCGCATGGCCAGCGACCTGCAGGGCGTGACCGTCGATTCCGATCCGTCCGACATGTCGCGCGCCAAGATGGTCAACGCCAACCTGAGCCACGCGAACATGTCCGGCGCCGTCGCGATGATGGTGGATTTCACCGACGCGATCCTGAAGGGTGCAAATCTCGCGAAGGCCAATCTCAAGAACGCGACGCTCGAGGGCGCCGATCTGGAAGGTGCCGATCTTTCGCGTGCAGACCTGCGCGGAGCGATCCTGCGCAACGCGAATCTCTACGGCGCCACGATGATCGCCGCCGACCGCACGGGCTGCGACGAGACAGGTGCCCTGACCGACCTGCCGCGCGGCAAACCGATGACGATGCTGCGGGAGTCGCTGCACACGCTGGTGCGCGATCACGGCACCTGGATCGAGACCGGCGGCGCTTCGGGTCACCTGCTCGACATTTCCGGTTTCGACCTGCGCGATGTCGAGTGGCCCGACCATGTGCTGCTGACGTCGATGAAGGCGAAGGATGCCTGCATCGCGCACGCGAAGTTCAGCGGTGCCTGGCTGCAGGCGAGCCTGTTCGAAGGGGCGGATATGCGCGGCGCCGACTTCCGCACGGCCGACCTGCGCGGCGCAAACCTCAAGGGCGCCAATCTCGTCCGGGCCAACTTCGAAAGCTGCAATCTCGCCCCGATGGTCGTCCAGTCCGGCAAATCGCTGACGACGCGGCTTGACGGTGCCAACCTGCGCCATGCGCGCTTCCAGCGCTGCCAGCTCGTGCAGACATCGTTCCGCGGCGCCGACCTGCGCTGGGCGACGATCGTCGACTGCGACACGACCGGCGGCGACTTCGAAGGGGCGATCGGGCTGCAGTTGCTGGCCCGCATCGACCATCCCCCGCCCGAACCGCCGAAGGGCTAGTCAGAACCGGAGCTCGGCCCGGGGCTTGGCATCCGCGTTTTCTTCCACGACGGGCCTGCACTCGAAGATGCGGGCCGCATCGACCCTGTCATTCTCCACCAACCGGCGTTTGACTGCCTCACCGCGTGCGGCGGCAAGCCGGCGCAACGCGTTCTCATCGACCTGACCACGCGCACCCGGGCGGCGCGGCAGCGTCTCGATGTCGGCCGGCACCGCGAAGCCGCAAACCTCCAGCCGTGCCGCAGGCCGCGCGATCAACAGCTTGGCAAGACCCGCGACGATCTCTCCCGTCGCCGCGTCGAACGTGTTCGACCCCGGCGGGAAAGCGATGACCGGAAGCGCCACACCGGTTCCGCGCCGTTCCGCATCCATTATCGACGAGAAGAATGTCCCTATCGGAAAGAGCACGGTCAGCGTGGTCGACAACGCACCGCGCAGCGCGCCGCCGACGGCCTGCCGGACCGCGTCCGCGGTATCGAAAGTCGGATCGTAGAGCTCGCCGGCGACGGGAATCTCCAGTTCGATGTTGTTGTCGTCGTCCGAAAGGAGCGACAGCACGGTACCGACCGGCGCACCCGCCTGTTCCGCAAGCGCACCCGCATCGCGCTCGTCGAGCCTGACATTCGCCAGGCGCCACTTCGTCATGCCTTCGAGCTTCTCCTCTCGCGCGACGATGCGCCCTTCGATGGAGGCGGTGCCCGTGCGCACGTCGACGCCGAGCGCGTCGTCGGCATAGGCCGAAATCGGCGGCAGGTCGATCGCGCGCGCGGCGAACTCGATGTCGAACGACAGGCGGGGTGCGAACGGGAACGCGGTTCCGCTGGCTTTGGCGCTTCCGAAGCTGCCGACACGGGCATCGAGCGTCACGATGCTCGGCCGTTCCGGGCGCCGGTCGTCGATATCGGAAACCGTGAGCGCAAGCCGTTCGAACGGCACGCGGACGACAGCGTGCGGCGTGCGGTCCTCGAAGGTTCCGCGGCCATTGACGACTTCGAGGCGTCCGAGCGACAGACCGGGCGACGGCGCCACCGGACCGGACGCGCCGGGCACAGGCGGTGCGCCCCGCTCGAAACTGAGCAGACCGTTCTTGGTCCGCGTGACGCGGACCGTCGGCCGGTCGAAGCGAAGCAGTGCCACCGCGATGCCGCCTTCGGGCGATATCCGCGCATCCTCGATCGACGCGGCCGGTGCCCGCAGGCGCCATCCGAATGCTTCACGCCCCGCCATCGCCTTCTCGCGACGCAGCACGCGCGGTTCCAAGATCGTCGCACGCAACGCGCTCGTCCCCGCCTGGCCGAATGCGAACCCGGCTAGCTCGACGGAGCCGGCCGCGAACAGTTCGCGCGCCGTCGCGTCGACGACGCGCACGCCGCCCAGCTTCACGCCTCCTTCGGCAGTTGCCGGTGCGGGTCCAGCCGACAGACTGCCGTCGTACCCGGCGGAATCCATCGATGCCACGATGTCGGCCGCAGGTACGGCCAGGCGCAGTTTTCCGGCATCGAGCTTGCCGGTGGCCGTCGCACCGTCGGCGCGCAGATCGATCGATCCGTCGTATTTCGCGTTCGCTGCGGTGAAGTCGACGTCAGCCGTCCGCGCGGCCGCCCCGTCGATCGATATCGTGCCACGAACGGTCCCGTTTCCGTCCTCGAGATCGACCCGGAGCGTCTCCATCGCGACGCGACCGGCAGCGAAGCGTTCGCCGGCACGCTCGAAGACCGGCACCCCGACGGCCAGACCGCCCTCGAATGTCCGGGCTTTCGCCGCGGCAGATGCGATCCCCTGGACCTGAAGGGTGTCTGCGCGAAGCGTGCCCGCCGCTGACTTGCCGGCGATCGACGCCGCTGCGAGCGTAAAGCGGCCATCGACCTTGCCGTCCGCCGCAAGCCGTAGCTGCTGCATGTCGACCCGCGCGGTCTGCACCGATGCTTCGCCCGAGCCGTCCATCGACAAGACAGCATCGTCGACATCGAGCGATCCGGAGATGGCCGCGGATCCGCCGATCGCCGCATCGAACGCACCGTCGATGCGCAGTGCGCCGAACGTCGCGCGCACGGCGTCTTCGGCGAACTTCAGGCCGGCCGCGTCGAGCACGCCCTTGCCCTGTATACGCCGGGCATCCGGCATCGTCAGGCTGCCGGTCCAGGAGATGGATCCGGCCGACAGGCCCGCGATCGAAGGCGCACGGATCGCGATCTTGCCTTCGGCCGTCGCGCGCCCGGTGGTGTCACGCTCGATCTCGAGTGATGCATCGAGCGTTCCGGCGAGTGCTGGTGCAAGCAGCGCCGAAAAAGGTCCGAGCGACACGGCATCGGCTTCCAGGCGCACGGAAAATGTCGGGATCGGCGCAAACGGCATCGCCGTTCCGACGACCTTCAGCGGGCGTCCGCCGACAGTCGCCGCGAGTTCGTAGCCGACCTGCGATGCCGGATTGCCGATCGCGAGATCGGACATGGCAAGCCTTGCGATCTCGACCTCGATGCGCGTCGTCCCGCTTCGAAGCGTGACGCGCGATTCCGTCAGTTCGAGATTCCCGATCCCGAGTGCCAGGGCCGGCTTGTCGGTAATGGTCGTGGCCTGCGCAGGGGCGGCCGCGACCGGAAAACCGGCGATGCGGATGTCGCCATCGCTCCCGCGCACGATCTCGATCGCGAGCCCCGATATCCGCGCGTGCGGCACGTCGATCCGGCCATCGAGCAGGGCCGCAGGCGAGATGCTGAGATCGGCCAGATCGAGATGGACAACCCCGCCACCGGGCTGTTCGAGTTCGATGCGGCCGATATCGATGCGCCGGCCGAGCAGCGAAACCGATGCTTCGCCCATGTCGATCACGCGATAGCCCAGAGTTGCGAAGCTGCGGTCCAGCGCGAAGCGCAGGCCCGCACTCGGGCCCCACCAGAAAGCCGCGGCAACCGCCACGGCACCCAGTGTCATCGCCAGCCAAAGGACGGGTCTGGCACGTAAGTAGGAGCGCGGCCGATCCGGAGTTTCCATGCTGTGATCTAACTCTATGATATTACATGCAAATGGAATAGCTCAAAACAACGCTGGCGACGGGGTCGCTATTCGGATATCATTTTAGCATTAGAACTAATTATCCAACGGGAGAAACCCAATGGCACTTACCATCTCAAGCGTTGCCGGTGATTCGGCCATCTCTGCACTTGCCGGCGCAAACTCCAGCGTGAAGCAGGCTGCGGCGATTTCGTCGTTCAAGGCCGCAAACGACGCGCAGGAAGCACTCGTCGGACTCGTCGCCTCGATCAAGCCACCGGAAGATTCCGGTCGCGGCCGCACGGTCGACGTCCAGGCCTGAATTCGGTTTTGTCGTCCTGACAGCCCTGCCCGCAGGTCGCGCGGCGGGGCTTCAGGCGTTTTGATTCAGCCGATCGGCCGGATGAAGGTCGGATCGACTTGGGCGTGCGTCAGGTTGCTGCCGGTGAAATTCGTCCCTTCCAGCACGCATTCGCGCAAGTCGGCGGCGCCGAGATTCGTGTGACCGAGATCGGCCCCGGACAGGATCGCCCGGCGAAGATCCGCATTCGAAAGATCGGCGTGCCATAGCCGGGTGCGCTCGAGGTTGGCCGCCATGATCTGCCCGTCGGGGCCGCCGATCCGGACCGGCTGGAGGTTGGTGCCGACGAGTTTCGCGTGGGCAAGAAAACCCCGCTTCAGCGTCGCCGCGCGCATGTCGGCGCCCGACAGGTCTGCCGAGTTCAGGTCCGCCAGGGAAAAATCGGTCAGCACGAGCGTGGCCCCGCGAAAGCTGGCTCCGCCCGCATAGGCATTGCGCAACAATGCGCCGGACATGTCCTGGCCGTCGAAATTGAGCCCCATCAGGTTGACGTTCGAAAGATCGAGCCGCTTGCCGGCACCGCCCTGCGTGGCGATCCAGCGCGCGTGCAGGACCATGGAGTCCTCGATTTTCTCGCTGAGAACCCGCAGCCGGATCGACGGATTGCCCGCGATCTCGAAAGCCCTGCGCACGCTGGCATCGAGAATGGCGCCGCTTGCATCCGCATCGCCGAGCGTGACGCCTTCGAACGCGGCGCCGATCGCGACCGCTCCGCGCAGATTGGCGCCCGAAAGGTTGCAGTTGCGCACGCCCGCTTCGCGCAGGTCGGCGCCCGTGAAATTCGCATTGCGGAAGTCGACGCCGTCGAGCTGCGCGCCGACAAGCTTGGAGTCCGAAAGGTCGACCTGCATGGCGATCGTACGCGTCAGCCGGGCGCCCGTCAGATTGACCCCCCGGAAGGTCGCGGTCGCGGCATCGACCGCACCGCCTTGCGTATCTTCGGAAAGGCCTTGCGACCCCTGGCGGGCGAGCGCTCCCTCGCGCATGTCCGCTTCGACCATGTTCGCCGACGTGAGATCGGCCCCGCGCAGGTTGGCCCCGCGCAGGTCGGCGTGCGTGAGCACGGCGCCCTGCATGCGCGCGAACCGCAGGTCGGCGCAGAAAAGCGTGGCGCCGGTGAAATTCGTCCCGCGCGCCGAGCAGCCCTTCAGGCGCGCGCCGGTGAAATCGGCACCGGCGAAATCGAGCCCGTCGATCTCCAGTTCGGAAAGGTCGAAGAACGCGAGCTTCGCGCGACGCCCGTCAGGAAGGCGCTGGTTGTAACGCTGGTTTGCGGCGGCGATGTCGCGCAACGTCGCGCGATCGATGCGGGTCAGCGGGCGGGCGCTCATGCTTGCGCTTCCCCTGCCGGCCTGCCCGATACCGATCGCATCGCCACGCGACGGCATATGTCTTCGGCGTGCACTACCTGCTCCACTCGTCACTCGACATCACGGACTTCGACTCTGCCACATCCGGCAGGCGTTTACCGCTCTCACGTCCGTTCGCGCGCGTTCCGGCGTCAGAACGCCGCTTACCACTCTGCGGTCCGCTCGCTGAAAATTTTCTTTCCACGACACTTCAAGCCCGTTCCAATCGCACTCGGCGCACTGGCGGAATCTAGCTGTCGGTGGTGAATTATTGCTTAATGCCTAAACTTCCGAGGCGTCTTCGATCTGGAGCTGGACGCGCGCCGTGCCGCGGTAGGTATCAAGCTTGAGCCGACCAAGAACATGAATGCTCGCGCCGTCCCGTCGCAGCAAAATTTCCCCTAGCGGCGTTTCAACCGCGCGAAACGCGATCGCCGACAGCCGGGCACCGCGCGAATCCTGTAGGAAACACCGTACATGACGCTCGCCGACGATGTCGGCCTTCGCGACCCGTATTGCGGGAAACACAAACCGGGGCTCGGGATTGCCCATGCCGTAGGGGCCGACCTTGTCGAGTTCGCCGATCAGTTCGGCATTGGCCGAGGCGAGCGACAGGGTCCCGTCGTAAGCCACGACGGTGCGGCGCTCGGCCGACTTCAGGTGTTCGGCCAGGCGTCCGGCCAGAAACGCGCGCAAAGGGCCGATTGCGTCGCGCGCGACCGTCAGGCCGGCCGCGTTGGCATGACCGCCCCCGTTGATCAGCAGGCCCGCCTCCCGTGCCGCGATGACCGATGCGCCGAGATCCCAGCCGAAACCCGAGCGCGCGGAGCCCTTGCCGGTCTCGCCGTCGATCGCGATGACGAGTGCCGGCCGTTCGAACCTGTCCTTGAGCCGGCTTGCGACGATGCCGATGACGCCGGGATGCCACCCCTCGCCCGCCACGACGAGCAGGTCGCCGTCCGATTGAGCTTCGGCTGCAGCCATCGCGGCACCCAGCACTTCCGCTTCGATGCGCTGGCGCTCGCGATTGTAGCCGTCGAGGCGACGGGCGAGATCGGCCGCTTCCGCGGGATCGCCGCTGGTGAGCAGCCGCACGCCGAGATCGGCCTCGCCGACCCGTCCGCCGGCATTGACGCGCGGACCGAGCAGGAAGCCGAGATGGAAGGCCTGTGCCCGCTCCTGCAGGCCGGCGACGTCCGCCAGTGCGGCAATGCCGATGCGCGAGCGTGCCTGGATCGCCTTCAGGCCCTGCGCCACGAACGCGCGGTTGAGGCCGTTGAGCGGCACCACGTCGCACACCGTGCCGAGTGCCACCAGATCGAGATACGGCAGTAGATCGACCTGCGGCTTTCCGGCAAGGCGCAGCGCACGGTTGATCGCCACCGCCAGCAGGAATGCCACGCCGACGGCGGCAAGCTGGCCATGCTCGCTCTCGTCGTCCATCCGGTTGGGATTGACGATGGCGAATGCCGCCGGCAGACGGGCTTCGGCGGCATGATGGTCGACGACGATCACGTCGAGACCGGCCTCGCGTGCGGCTTCGAGGGGCGCATGCGCGGTCGTCCCGCAATCGACCGTGACGACGACGCCGGCCCCTTCAGCGCGCAACTTGAGCAGGGCCGGCGCGTTCGGGCCGTAGCCTTCCTTCATCCGGTCGGGAATATAGTGTCGCACGTCGCCGCCGGCGGCCGTCAGCACGCCGTGCAGAAGTGCCGCCGACGTCGCCCCGTCCACGTCGTAGTCGCCGAAGATCGCGATGGGCTCACGCGCGTCGAGTGCCGCGACAAGCCGTGCGACGGACTTGTCCATGTCCTTGAGATGCGAGGGGTCCGGCAGCAGATCGCGCAGCCTGGGATCGAGAAAGCCGGCAGCCGACTCTTCCGGAATGCCGCGTCCGACCAGGATGCGCGCGACGGTCTCGCTCACTCCGAGACGCTGGGCGAGGCCGAGGATGCGGCTCGTCTCGCCGCTTCGGGGCTGCCAGCGCCGGCCGAGAGCCGAGCGCTCGATGCCCGCGAAGGCCGCGCTCACGGGCCCGGCTTGACCCGGTAATTGTGGGTCGCCTCGACGACGCGCACGGTGCCCGTCTTCGAGCGCATGATGATCGAATGCGTCGATGCCCCGCCCGGAAAGCGGCGGATGCCCTTCAGCATCGAGCCGTCCGTCACACCGGTTGCCGCGAACATGACGTCGCCCTTGGCAAGTTCGAGGATCCCGTACTTGCGGTTCAGATCCTTGATGCCGAGGCGCGTCGCCCGGCCCTTCTCGTCGTCGTTGCGGAACAGCAGGCGTCCCTGGATGTGGCCGCCGATGCAGCGCAGTGCCGCCGCCGCCAGCACGCCCTCGGGCGCACCGCCCGAACCCATGTAGATGTCGACGCCGGAGTCCGGGCGCGACGTCGCGATCACGCCCGACACGTCGCCGTCCGATATCAGCATGATGCGCGTACCGGTCTCGCGGACCCTGGCGATGAGTTCGGCGTGACGCGGCCGGTCGAGGATGCAGACCACGAGATCCGAGAGATCGACGCCCTTGGCCTTGGCGAGGTTCTTGAGATTCTCTTCGGGCTTCATGTCGAGATCGACGACGCCGTCCGGAAGGCCGCCGCCGACCGCGATCTTGTCCATGTAGACGTCGGGCGCGTTGAGGAACCCGCCCTGCTCGGCCATCGCGATGACCGCAAGCGCGTTCGGACCACCCTTGGCCGTGATCGTGGTGCCTTCGAGCGGGTCGAGTGCGATGTCCACCTTCGGGCCGCCCTGCCCGACCTTCTCGCCGATATAGAGCATCGGCGCTTCGTCGCGTTCGCCCTCACCGATGACCACCGTGCCGTCGATGGCAAGCGAGTTGAGCGCGCGGCGCATCGCGTCGACGGCCGCCTGGTCGGCCGCCTTCTCGTCGCCGCGCCCCATCAGGCGGGACGCCGCGAGGGCGGCCGCCTCGGTCACGCGCACGACCTCGAGGGCGAGGTTGCGATCGAGCGAAATGGGAGTGGACATCGGTTGCTCCGTCTTTTTCATCGCGTCAGAGGCTTTCGATGCGCACGACGACCGGCGCTTCGAGTACCGCACCGAGCTTGGCGATGCGTTCGAGGGCGCGCGACATCGCGGCCTCATGGGTATCGTGGGTGACGAGGACGACCGGCACGCGTTCGTCGGGTGCGCGCCCGCGCTGCAGCATCGATGCGAGGCTGACCGCTTCGTCGCGCAGGGCGGCCGTCACGTCGGCGATCACGCCGGGCCGGTCGATCACGTCGAGGCGGATATAGTATCCGCCGCGGCGCTCGGAAATGCCAAGCCGCGTCGGCACGGCAAGCTCGCCGGCCGGAAGCTGGAAGGTCATCGGCCGGCGGCCGTGCGCGATGTCGACGAGATCGGCGACGACCGCCGAAGCCGTCGGGCCCGCACCTGCCCCGCGCCCTTCGGCGACGACGCGTCCGACGAAATCGCCCTCGGCGACGACGGCGTTGTAGACGTCCTCGACATGCGCGATCGGCGTCTCGAGCGGCACCATGCACGGATGCACGCGCTGCATGAGGCCGTCCTCGCCAAGTTCTGCGATGCCCAGCAACTTGATCCGGAAGCCGAGCTCGCGCGCGAACTGGATGTCGACAGCCCCGATGCGCCGGATGCCTTCGATATGGACCGAGCCGATGTCGATACGCGTGCCGAACGCCACACCGGCAAGGATCGCAAGCTTGTGCGCCGCATCCACGCCGTCGACGTCGAAGCTCGGGTCGGCTTCGGCGTAGCCGAGCTTCTGCGCGTCCGCCAGTACGTCCGCGAAGGCACGGCCGGACTTGCGCATCTGCGTGAGGATGTAGTTGCAGGTGCCGTTCAGGATTCCGTAGACGCGGTGGATCCGGTTCGCGGCAAGTCCCTCGCGGATCGACTTGATGATCGGGATGCCGCCGGCGACCGCCGCCTCGTAGGCGATCGTCAGCCCCTTGGCCTCGGCCAGTGCTGCCAGCGTCGTTCCGTGATGGGCAAGCAGCGCCTTGTTTGCCGTGACGACGTGCCGGCCCTTCGAAAGGGCGGTCTCGCAAACGCGCCGGGCAATTCCTTCGGCCCCGCCGATTAGTTCGACGACCACGTCGCAGTCCGCGTCGGCGGCCATCTTCGCCGCATCGTCGAACCATGCGATGCCCGAAAGATCCACGCCGCGCGCCTTGGCGCGGTCGCGCGCGGACACGGCGACGATCTCGAGCGGCCGCCCGCCGCGCCGTGCGATCAACGCGCCGTTCTTCGCGACGACCTGAAGGACGCCGGCGCCGACCGTGCCAAGGCCGGCGATCGCGATCCGGATTGGCTGGCTCATGCCGATGCTTTTTGTTTCTGCGTCGGCGGATCTGGCAAGCGATCTGCGGCCGACATGAACTGCTTGATGTGGCGCACGGCCTGCCGGATGCGCTGGACGTTCTCGACGAGTGCGAGACGTACGTGCCCGTCGCCGTACTCGCCGAAACCGATACCCGGCGAGACGGCGACCTTCGCCTCGCGCATCAGGAGCTTGGCGAACTCGAGCGAACCGAGGGCAGCGAACTGCGGCGGGATCGGAGCCCATGCGAACATCGATGCCGGCGGGCTCGGCACGTTCCATCCGGCCTGTGCCAACCCCTGGATCAGCACGTCGCGGCGCTGGCGGTAGGTCTCGCGCGCCTCGGCCACGCAATCCTGCGGGCCGTTGAGGGCGGCGGCGGCAGCGACCTGCACGGGCGTGAACGCGCCATAGTCGAGATACGACTTGATGCGCGCCAGCGCCTTGATCAGCGTCTTGTTGCCGGCCGCGAAACCGACGCGCCACCCGGCCATCGAATAGGTCTTGCTCATCGACGTGAATTCGACCGCGACGTCCTTCGCCCCCGGGACCTGGAGGATCGACGGCGGCGGTTTGTCGTCGAAATAGATCTCCGCATAGGCGACATCGGACAGGATCCAGATGCCGTGTTCCCGGCAGAACGCGACGCATCGCTCGTAGAACGACAGGTCGACGACCTGTGCGGTCGGGTTCGACGGATAGTTGAGGATCAGCGCCAGCGGCTTGGGCACCGAATGGCGGACCGCGCGCTCCATCGCCGCGAAAAACGCTTCCACGCCCTCGGGCGTCGACACGTCGGTCGGCAGGTGGCGGATCGAAGCACCCGCCATGATGAAGCCGTAGGGATGGATCGGATAGCTCGGGTTCGGTACGAGGATCACGTCGCCGGGACTGGTGATCGCCTGTGCGAGATTGGCAAGCCCTTCCTTCGAGCCGAGCGTGACGATCGTCTCGGTCTCGGGATCGAGATCGACGCCGAAGCGGCGACCGTAATAGGCCGCATGCGCCTTGCGCAGGCCGGGAATGCCGCGCGACATCGAATAGCGGTGCGTGCGCGGATCGGCGACGGCTTCCGTGAGCTTGGCCACGATATGCGGCGGCGTGGGCAGGTCCGGATTGCCCATGCCGAGATCGATCACATCGTCGCCGACGGCCCGTGCCTTGGCCTTCTGCATGTTCACTTCCGCGAACACGTAGGGGGGCAGCCGCTTGATGCGATAGAAATCGTCCTGCATGGTCTTCTCGTCAGATCTGATTCCAGCGCGGGAATCGGGCGCCGAAACGCCCTTGCGCAGGCCCCTATCTACAATGCGCGCCCGCGCCGCGCACCCGGAAAAACGGGCAAGCCCAAAGGTTTGGCGGGCAACGGCTTTATCGAGCATTGCGGGGAAAGTGGGCATTCCCTAAAAGGGCATCCGACCGAGCCCCGAGATCCGATGGACGACAGCCCCCCGCAAAGTTCGACAGCCGTACCGCCAGCGACCTGGGCGGGCTTCAAACGCGGCTTCCTTCCCGCCGCAGCACTCTCGCCGGGCAACTTCATCTATGGCGTGGCGTTCGGCCTGCTCGCGCGACAGGAGACCCTGTCGGTCCTCGAGGCGATGCTGATGAGCGTGCTCGTCTTTTCCGGCACGGCCCAGCTGGCGGCCGTCAGCTCGATGGGGCACGGCTATGTCGGCTTCGACGCGATCGCGTCGATCGCGACCGCGATCCTGCTGCTCAACGCGCGCTACCTCCTTTACGGGGCGGCACTGTGGCCATGGCTTGGCGCGGCACCGACGCGCCAGATCGTGCCGACACTCTTTTACCTTGGCGATGCAAGCTGGGTGATCTCGATGCGCGCGCACGCCGATGGCGAGCGCGACATCTTCTACGTCCTGGGTGCGGGTGCCGCGACCATCGCACCCTGGCTGCTCGGCACGTTGGCCGGATCAACGGCCGGCGGCCTGCTCGCGAACCCCGCGGCACTCGGCCTCGACTTCCTGCTCGTCGCCTTCTCGGCCGCCATGGGTCTCTCGATGCTGCGCTCGCGGCCCGACTGGGCGAGCCCCGTCGCGGCACTCGTCGTGGCTCTGGTTGTCGACCGCATCGCGCCCGGCGGATGGACGATCGTCGCTGCCGGCGCTGCCGGCGGCATCGTCACCTACATCAGGTACGTGCCGAAATGACGATCCGTCCCGACTTCCTGCCGTTCCTGTTCGCGATCGCGGCCGCTTCGTTCGTCTGCCGCATGGGCGGGTTCTGGTTCATGCGTTTCGTGCGCGTCACGCCGCGCATCGAAGTGGCGCTGAAGGCGACGCCGCTGGCCGTGATGATCGGGATCGTCGCACCGGTCGCCGCGCGCGGAAATCCGGCCGAGCTGGCGGCACTTGCCGCGATCGCGGTGATCATGCGCTGGTCGTCGAGCGATCTGGTCGCCGCGATGGGCGGGGTCGGCGTCGTCGCCGCCGTCCGGTTCCTGGCCGGCTAGAACTCGACCGCCACGCGCGCCGAACGCAGCGCGCCCGGATCCAGCAGGATGCGCGCACGGTCCAGGCCGAGCGCTTCAAGTTCGCCGCTTGCGGCGGCCGCACGTCGCGGCGACAGCGCCTGCTCGGGTGGCGACAGCGTCGGACCGGCGGACGGCGTGATGCGCACGCGCCCGCCACGCTCCTGTGCGGCGACGACGGCCTCGCGCAGCGTGCCGCGCGCTTCGCGCGTCAGCAACGCCGACCCGTCGGCGAAATCGATGTCGCCGATGATCCAGCCGCTTCGAGCACCGACGCCTTGTGCGACGGGCACCGCCGCTTGTTGCGGTCGAACGACCGGCGGAGTCATCCTGACGGGAGCCGGCGTGGCCGGCATGGGCGGCGGAACATAGGCTGGCGGATTTGCGACGGCGGCCGGCGGGGTCGCGGCAACGACGCGCGGAGCTTCGGCCTGGACGGGCGGAGCAACCGCCGGGACCGGGGCCGGAACCGGAGCCTGTCCGGCACGCCCTTGCCCTGCCAGATCCGGCGCCTCGGGCGGCCGTGCGGTCGGGTCGAGCACGGGATCGATCGCGCGAAGGCGCGCATCGAAGGCGCGCGCCGCGTCGCGCTGGCTGACAAGTCGCTGTTGCTCGGATTCCCGCTTGGCTGCGGAAACCGGGGCTGGTACCGGCGGAAATGTCCCCAGATTGGGATAAGGCCGGTCACCAGGATCGGCAGCATCGTCCCGGGCATCCGGCCGTCCGGACTCCGAACATGCCGCCAAAGCCAGAAAAACGAGCCCGATCAGGGCTATACGCATCTTTAGGAATTGCAACATCGAACCCGTTATAATCCGAACTCAAGACGGCGTCCAAGCCCCTGATCGGGACGCCGGATTCCAAAGCGGAGTGGGAGAAATGGCCGACAAGCCGGATCGCGACGTGAAACTCCCCGACCCGGTCGAGATGTCGCGGATGATGACGCACATCGCCGAGCAGAGCCAGCATCTGGTTTCCGATTTCATCTCCCGCCAGTCGCCCATGCAGTTCGGCAACCCCGACCCGCTCAATCTGGGGCAGGCCTTCTTCGACATGACCGCCCGCATGATGGCCAATCCGGCCAAGCTGATGCAGGCGCAGTTCTCGCTGTGGCAGGACTATATGGCGCTGTGGCAGTCGACCACGCGAAAGATGCTGGGCGAACCCTCCGAGCCCGTCGTGAGCCCGACGTCCGAGGACCGGCGGTTCAAGGACTCCCTGTGGGACGAGAACTACGTCTTCGACTTCATCAAGCAGTCGTACCTGCTGTCCGCGCGCTGGCTGCAGGGCACGGTCAAGGAAGTCGAAGGCCTCGACGACAAGACCGCGCGCAAGGTCGATTTCTATACCCGCCAGTTCGTCGACGCGATGGCGCCATCGAATTTCGCGATGACCAATCCGGAGGTGCTGCGCGAGACGCTGGAGACCGGCGGCGAGAATCTCGTCAAGGGCCTGTCGAACCTGCTGGGCGATCTCGAGCGCGGCAAGGGCAAGCTGCAGATCCGCATGACCGACATGGCGGCGTTCAAGGTCGGCGAGAACATCGCCGTCACGCCCGGTTCGGTCGTCTACCAGAACGACCTGATGCAGCTCATCCAGTACGCGCCGACGACCGAGACGGTCGCCAAGGCGCCGCTGCTGATCGTGCCGCCCTGGATCAACAAGTTCTACATTCTCGACCTGCGCGAGAAGAACTCGTTCATCAAGTGGGCGGTCGGACAGGGCCACACCGTGTTCGTCGTGTCGTGGGTCAATCCGGACAGCGAACTCGCCGAGAAGAGTTTCGACGATTACATGAGCGAAGGTCCGCTGGCCGCCCTCGACGCGATCGAAAAGGCCACGGGCGAGAAATCCGTGAACGTGATCGGCTACTGCCTCGGCGGCACGCTGACGGCCTCCACCCTCGCCTACATGGCCGCCAAGGGCGACAAGCGCGTGCTGTCCGCGACGTTCTTCACGACGATGGTCGATTTCGAGGAAGCGGGCGAGCTTTCGGTCTTCATCGACGAGGAGCAGCTTGCCGCCCTCGAAGAGAAGATGCACCAGCGCGGCTACCTCGACGGCGCCGACATGGCGACGACTTTCAACATGCTGCGCGCCAATGACCTGATCTGGTCGTTCGTCGTGAACAACTACCTGATGGGCAAGGAGCCGTTCCCGTTCGACCTGCTCTACTGGAATTCGGACTCCACGCGCATGCCGGCGGCGATGCACTCGTTCTACCTGCGCCAGATGTACCAGGAGAACCGGCTGTCGCGCGGCAAGATCAAGCTGCTCGGCAGCAAGATCGACCTCACCAAGATCAACGTTCCGGTCTTCATCCTGTCGACGCGCGAGGACCATATCGCGCCTTGGAAATCGACTTACATCGCGACTCAGCTCTATACCGGGCCGACGACGTTCTGCCTCGCGGCGTCCGGGCACATCGCCGGCGTCGTCAATCCGCCGGCGTCGGGCAAGTACTGCCACTGGACGAACGACAAGCTGCCGCACAAGCCCGACCAGTGGCTCGAGACCGCGACCCAGCATGCCGGTTCGTGGTGGCCGCTTTGGGACAGCTGGGCGAAAAGCCATGCCGGCGAGCAGGTTCCCGCGCGCGTCCCGGGCGATGGCAAGCTCGCGGTCGTCGAGGCGGCACCGGGCAGTTACGTGAAAGTAAAAGCTCAGTAGAATTTCACTACGTAACTTGCTAGCGTTTCTTCCGTCGCGATATCAGTCGCGACAGTGAGCGATGCCCCTGCCCCACCGGCAGGGGCATTTTCATTCGGGGAAACGGATGCGCAGTTTTTGGGCAGGCATAGGCGTTTCGGCCACACTGGCGCTGGGTTGTCTCGGCGTCGTGCCGGCGGCGCGCGCGCTGGCACCCGAGGACGCGCGCCATCTGCTCGTGCGCACGGGATTTGGCGCAACGCCGGCAGAGATCGCGGAACTCGCACCGCTTGACCGGGCCGCGTCCGTCGACCGCCTGCTCGCGCGCATGCAGCGCGAACCGTTGCTGCCGCGCCCGGCATTCCTTGCGCAGAACTGGCCGCCTTACCGCGACTTCCCGGCGATGCTGGAGGAGCAGCGCCAACCCTTCATCCAGGCGCGGCGCGACGAGCTGCAGCAGCTGAAGGGATGGTGGTACGCCGAGATGATCGCGACACCTGCGCCGCTGACCGAGCGGATGACGCTTTTCTGGCACAACCACTTCGTCTCGGCATTCGAGGCTGTGGGCTACAACGTCCATCGCATGTGGGACCAGAACGCGCTGTTCCGCCGCGAGGCAGGCGGAAATTTCGCGAAGCTGCTCCATGCGATGCTCGCCGACCCGATCCTGCTGCGCTACCTCGACAACCAGACGAACCGCAAGGGTCGCCCGAACGAGAATCTCGCGCGCGAGCTGCTCGAGCTTTTCACGCTTGGCGAGGGCAACTACACCGAAACCGACATCAAGGAGATCGCGCGCGCCCTCACCGGCCGCACGATCGAGCGCACGACCGATTTCGGCTTCCGGTTCGTGCAGGCGATGCACGACGAAGGCGGCAAGAGCTTTCTCGGGTCCGTCGGCCTCAATGGCGACGACGTGGCGCGCGTCCTGCTCGCCCAGAAGCGCACCGCGCAGTTCGTCACCGAAAAGCTCTGGCGCGAGTTCGTCGACACGCGGCTGCCGGCCGGCGCCGAGATCGAACGCGTGGCTTCGGTCCTGCGCGATGCCGGCTACGAGATGAAGCCGGCCCTGCGGGCCCTGTTCCTGTCCGACGCGTTCTGGGCGCCGGCGAACCGCGGTGCGATCATCAAGTCGCCGGTGGCGCTGATCGTCGGCGTGCATCGCGATCTCGGGCTGCCGGTCGTCGATCTGGCCGCCCTGCCCGTACACGGGCGGCGCCTCGGCCAGGACCTGTTCGAACCGCCGAACGTCAAGGGCTGGCCCGGCGGCACGCTGTGGATCACGCCGGCAAGTCTCGTGGCCCGCTACGACGTGCTCGCGCGCCTGATCGCCAACCGCACGCTCGTCGCACCGCGACCCACACCGGGCCGCCGCGACATCGCGCTGCGCCTTGCCGCGGATGCTTGGCAGGGCGGTCCGCGCTTCGTGCTGCGCGTCAACGACAACCGCGTGGTCGCCACGCACGAGATCGATTTCGGCGTCGACACCGCACGTTTCGGCAACATGCCCGACCGGCTCGACTGGATCTGGCGCGTCGTGCGCTTTCCGGTCGAAGAACCGGTCTGGAAGGTATCGGTGGAGTTCGTAAATGATGCCGGCGCACCAGCCGATGCCAACGGCGTGCGGCGCGGCGACCGCAACATGTTCGTCGACTGGCTCGAAGTCGACGGCGAGAACTTCCGAGCACTCGACGGCCAGCAGGCGACGGCAAACCAGGCCTGCCGCACGTCCCGTCCCGGCGACCTCTATTGCAACGGCACGCTCACGTTCGACATCGCGAAGATGAAGGCCGACGGCAAGGCACGCCCGCGCGCCGCAACCGAAGACATGATGGCGATGCCTGTCGCCGCGACCGTCAACGGGATGGGCATGGGGATGATGGCGCCGACACCTGCGCCTGCCATGAACCCGCCGGCACCGGAAGTCGCCCGCGCCGTGCATCTCGACGCCGACTCGTGGCTGGCAACGCTGCCGACAGCCTGGCGCCGGCCGGACACGATGTGGCGTGCGCTCGCACCCGTCGTACCGGTCGCGGATTCGGTCCGACCCGATGCCGAGGCGTCGATGCGGGCTATCCTGTTCGACCCCGTCTACCAGTTGATGTGAGGCAGCACCGCATGGACCGTCGCCGATTTCTGTCCGCCGCCTCGAGCCTCGCCGTTGCCGGCATGCTGCCGGCCTGCGCCGGACAGGGAACGGCGCCCGCGACCGGTGCGCCGGCGCCGCTGGCCGCCCGTGCCGGCGTGGCCCGCTCGGGTGGCCTTCCCGGTCCGGTCGGCCAGCGCATCCTCGTGCTGGTCGAACTGCAGGGCGGCAACGACGGACTCAACACGATCATTCCCTACGCGCACCCGCTCTATCGCCGGCTGCGGCCGGGCCTTGCCATCGATGCCGCGGAAATCCGCAACCTGACGGCCGACCAGGGCTTCCATCCCGCCCTCGACCAGCTGCTCGATCCGTTCGAACGCGGCGAACTGGCTATCGTGAACTCGGTCGGCTATCCGAAGCCCAACCGCTCGCATTTCCGCTCGATCGAGATCTGGGAACAGGCAACCGCCAGCGACCAGTATGCGAACGAGGGCTGGATCACCCATGCGCTGACCGAGCATCCAGTCTTCGGGAAGCGCACGGCCGATGCCGATGGCATCGTCGTGGGCACCGGGAACATCGGCCCGCTCGCGGGGCCCGGCACGCGGCTCGTGAACATGCGCGAGCCGCGCCAGTTCCTGGCACAGAGCGAATCGATGGCGGCTCTTGCCGCACGCGCGCGCGTGCCCGACGCGCTGGGCCATCTCGTGCGCACGCAGAACGAGGCCGTGTCGGCGGCCGACGCGGTCAAGCGCAAGCTGACAGGGCGGGACCGGTTCCCGCGCCGCTTCGCCGGCGATCCGCTCGCCCGCAGCCTCTCGGTCGCGGCAAACCTGATCGCCGACGGCGTGGATGTCCCGGTCTGGAAGGTGACGCTCGGCGGCTTCGACACGCATGCCGACCAGCGCCAGCGCCACGCCCGCCTGCTCGGCAACCTCGCCGGCGCGCTTGCCGCATTCCGGGGCGCGATGACCGATCTCGGCCGCTGGAACGACACGCTCGTCGTCACATACTCGGAGTTCGGACGGCGTGCGGGGGAAAACCTGTCGCGCGGGACCGATCACGGCACGGCGGCACCGCTGCTGGCGCTCGGCGGTTCGGTGCAGGGCGGCTTCCGGGGCGGCGCTCCGGATCTCGGCGATCTCGACCAGGGCGACATCAAGGCCAAGATCGATTTCCGCCAGATCTATGCCGGCATCGTCGCCGACTGGTGGAACCAGCCCGACAACTTCCTCGTGAAGCAGGGGCATTCGCCCGTGCCGCTGCTGCGGCGGGCCGTCGCAAACTCTGGTGCGGCGCAACATTTACCCCTATAATCCTGCTCCCGATTTTTGAAGAGGAGTGCGGGACTATGAACGACGTACGCGGCCATTCGGTCGCCGTCGTCGGCGCCACCGGCGCCGTCGGCATCGAGATGGTGAAGGTGCTTCACGACCGGCGTTTCCCGGTCGCGGAGCTGAAGCTGTTCGCTTCCGCCCGCTCCGCGTCGAAAAAAGTCACGACTCCGTACGGCGAAAAGACGATCGAGGAGTTCAAGCCGGAGGCCCTGAAGGGCATCGACTTCGTGCTGATGGCCGTGTCCGGCGATTTCGCCAAGGCGCACGCGCCCACGCTCGCCAAGCAGGGTTCGATCGTCATCGACAACTCGTCGGCCTTCCGCTACGAGCCGGAAATCCCGCTGGTCGTGCCGGAAATCAACGCGGCTGCCGCGCGCGGCCACAACCTGATCGCCAACCCGAACTGCACGACCGCCGTGCTGGTCATGGCGCTGTGGCCGCTCCATCAGGCGTTCGGCCTGAAGCGCGTCATCGTGTCGTCCTACCAGGCGGCATCGGGTGCCGGCGCCGAAGGCATGGCCGAGCTCGAGGACGAGACGCGCAAGTGGGCCGGCGGCGGCAAGGCCGGCAATAAGGTGTTCGTCCACCCCCTCGCCTTCAACGTGATCCCGCACATCGATGTCTTCCAGCCCAACGGCTACACGAAGGAAGAGATGAAGGTCACGTGGGAGAGCCGCAAGATCATGGGCCTGCCCGACCTGAAGGCGAGCTGCACGGCCGTGCGCGTGCCCACGCTGCGCGCGCACGCCGAAGCGGTGACGATCGAGACCGAGAAGCCGGTGACGCCGGCGGCAGCCCGCGAGGCGCTGCGGCGCGCACCGGGCGTCGTCGTCGTCGACGATCCGGCCGCCAATCTCTATCCGATGCCGATCACGGCCTCGGGCAAATACGACATCGAGGTCGGCCGCATCCGCGAGAGCCTCGTGTTCGGGCCCAACGGTCTCGACTTCTTCTGCGTGGGCGACCAGCTCCTGAAGGGTGCGGCTCTCAACGCGGTTCAGATCGCCGAGTGCGTGCTCCCGGGCCTGCGCAAGGCGGCATGAAACGGCTTCGCGCCCTCGCTTTCCTGGCATGCCTGCATGCCGGGACGGCGGGGGCGCAGGTCGTACCACCTGTCACCGTCGATCTCGCCGACGCGCTTTCCCGCATCAAGGCGGATGTCGCAACGCAGCTGATCGCGCGCCAGTTCGGCGATGCCTATGTCCGCGACTGGTGGGCAGCGAGCGAAGCCGTTCTGGCCGACGCCGTCCGGCTCGCGACATATCTTGGCGAACAGGGGCCGGCCTGTCAGGCGATCCGCGAGCGCGAAGGTGACAAGTCGGCTGCCTGGGCGACCTGCACGCTCGGGCTCGAAGAGTCGGGCAAGCTGCTTTCCGCCGGCCTCAGCCAGATCGCGACGATACTTCCCGACTGGGAGCGCATGGCCCGGCAGATCGACGGTGCCAACGCGACGGTCACCCCGCTCGTCGATCGGGCGCTTGCTGCCGTCGCTCAAGCCGACAAACTCCTGAGCGAAAAGCGCTATTGACGATCCCGCCTGAAGTCGGCGCCGTCGAAGCGGGTGCGGGATAGGTAGTTTCCGACGCTGTCTTGGCCGATGCGAATTCGCCATGGTGCCGGCATGGCGGGGCATGATCGCTCCGGCGAGATCGTTTGATCGCGGCACCGAAGGCAGTCGGGAATGAATGCGGATGAAGAAATGAAGTCGGAAGAGACGACGCAGGACCGCGTCGAATCGCTCCTCGCCACGCCGGATCTTGCCAGCGCTCTCGAAAGCGAGCAGTTCCGGCTGTTTCTCGATCAGATACCGATCGCGATCATTGTCTCGGAAGTGAAGAAGTCCGAGCGCATCGTCTATGCCAACCCGGAATTCGAGCGGCTTTCCGGGCAACTGATGGGCGAAATCGAGGGAAAAGGCTGGAGTTCCCTACGCGGACAAGGCGAAGGCACCGACGCGGAATTGAAACTTGGTGACGCGATCGTCGAACTTCGCGACCGGGTCGGGACATTCCGGATCGAGCGGAGCGAAGGCGAACCGGCCATCGTCGACGCCTACTCCAACCTCATCGAGGACGATGCCGGCGTCCCTGCATTCCGGCTTGCAGCACTGGTCGATGTCGGCGCGCACGGGCACGAGGAACGCCGCGATCTCGAACAGCGCATCCGGGAAAAGGACACGCTGCTTCTCGAGTTCCAGCATCGGGTCAAAAACAACCTGCAGATGATCACGGCGCTGATCCGGATCGAGGCGCGCAATGCCGAAGGACGGATCGGCACGTCGCCATTCGACCGGCTGGCCGGACGGATCGAGTCGATCCAGCTCATCTACAAGATGCTGTCGGATCACGGCAAAGGCGACGAAGTCGACCTCGGCGTCTATCTGAGCGACATCGTCTCGTCGGTGATGCACGCGCATGCCGTGGAAGGCATACGACTGGACCTGAAAGTGGATTCCTATCCCGTTTCGGTGAACGTCGCGTTGCCGACGGGGCTGGTGGTCAACGAACTCCTGACCAATTCCCTCAAATACGCGTTTGCCGGCCGAAGCGGCGGCACGATCACCCTGCACAGCCTTGTCGATCGAAACGGTTGCCGCGTCGAGATTTCCGACGATGGCGTCGGACTTCCGGCCGGCGTCGAGTGGCCCAAGCGCGGAAAACTCGGCGCGCTGATCGTCCGGTCGCTGCGGGAAAACGCGAAGGCCGACATCCGGGTCGATTCGAGCCCGGGGATGGGCATGCGGGTCACCATCATCTACACCCGGAAGGCCTCCGCGCCGGAAGAAGCGGGGCAATCATGACCATGGGCACGCTCGATGGCCTGCGCATCCTTCTTGCGGAAGACGATCCGATGATCCTGTTCGCGCTGGAAGCGACCGTCGAAGACTTCGGCTGCACGGTGGCGGGCACCGCCATGCAGGTAAGCGATGCGCTTGCATTCATCGCGACGAATACCGTCGATGTCGCGATCGTCGACGCGACGCTCGCGGACGGGAATTGCGACCCCCTCGTCGCGGCACTCGCGGCCCGGGGGATACCGGTCGTCCTGGCGACCGGTGCGTCCTCGTCCGCGCATGCTCAAGGCCCTAACGGCGCAATTTTTCTGCAGAAGCCCTTTACGGACCGGGATCTGCACAAGGCGCTGACCGCCGCCGGCGAGAGAAGCAAGGTTCGCGGAAATACCTGACGGGATTGCATCGATCCCGCGGCGTCAGCCGGACTAGCGAATGCCCAGATACTCGTCCGCCAGGTCGGCATAGCGCCGGGCGGCATCGGCAAAGCCGGCAAATTCCTCGGGCGTCACGGGGCGCATCAGCTTGGCGGGGCTGCCCGCCCACATCTCGCCCCTCTTGACGCGCTTGCCGGGCGTGACCAATGCGCCCGCCGCGACCACGGCACCGCTTTCGACGACGGCACCATCCATAACGCACGCCTTCATGCCGATGAAGGCGCCATCCTCGATGATGCATCCATGCAGCAGCGCCAGATGCCCGACGGTGACGCGCGCGCCGATATACGTGCCGAACTTGCCCTTCGAGCAGTGGATGACCGAGCCGTCCTGGATGTTCGTTTCCGCACCGATGCGGATCTCGTGCACGTCGCCGCGCACGGTCACGCCGTACCAGATGCCGCAGCGCGCACCGATCTCGACATTGCCGATGATCGCGGCATTGTCGGCGACGAAAGCGGACGGATCGATCTTCGGCGTCCAGTCGCGATAGCGGCGGACAATCACGCGAGGCCGAGCATCAACGAGATGTTCTGCACGGCCGCACCCGAAGCACCCTTGCCGAGATTGTCGAGGCGCGCCACCAGCACGGCCTGCCGGTACTTCTCGTTGGCGAAGACGCGCAGTTCCATCCGGTCGGTCCCGTTGAGCGCCTGCGGCTCGAGCTTGCCCGACGTCTCCGGCGCCGTGACGGACACGAGCTTGCTGCCGGCATAGCGCTTCTCGAGAATTTCCTGCAGGTCTGCCGCCTTGGGCTTGCCCGGAAGCGCGTCGAGATGCAGCGGCACGCTGACGAGCATTCCCTGCCGGAAATCGCCGACGGACGGCACGAAGATCGGCCGGCGCGTCAGCTTCGAATAGAGCTGCAGTTCCGGCAGGTGCTTGTGCTCGAGACCCAGGCCATAAAGTTCGAAATCGGGTGCGGTGCGCGCCTCGTACTCGGCGATCATCGACTTGCCGCCACCCGTATAGCCGCTGACGGCGTTGACCGTCACCGGCCAGTCGGCCGGCAGCACGCCCGCGTCGACGAGCGGCCGGATCAGCGCGATGCCACCGGTGGGGTAGCAGCCCGGATTGGCCACGCGCGTGGCGTTGCGCACGGCAGCCGCCTGATCGGACGTCATCTCGGGGAAGCCATAGGTCCAGTCGGGCGCCACCCGATGTGCGGTACTGGCATCGACGATCTTGGGCGACTTCGCACCCAGCGTATCGGCGAGCGCGACCGATTCCTTCGCCGCGGCATCGGGCAGGCACAGCACGACAAGGTCGACCGACGCCATGATCTCGCGACGCGCTTCGGGATCCTTGCGGCGCTCGGGCGCGATCGAGCGCACGGCCACGCCGGACAAGCCGGCAAGGCGCTGCGCGATGCCAAGACCGGTCGTGCCGGCTTCGCCGTCGATGAAGATCGTGCGGGTCAAGGTTGCGCTGTCCATCGAAGTCACTCCTCGAATCCAGAATACATCAAAGTGCGATGCGGTAGAACCGCGTATCGGGCTTCATCCGGGGGAACGCGGCCGGCAGATCGGCTTCGGCGACGAGGTCGAAGCCGTTCTTCTCGTAGAACCGGTGGGCCGCCTTGAAGTGCGCGGTCGTCCCGAGCCATACGATGGTCATCCCGTGCGCCCGGGAATGCTCAAGCAGTGTGTCGAGCAGGCGTTGGGCGACACCCTGTGCCGCACCCCGGAAGTCGGCGCGCACGAACATCTTGCGCAACGCTCCCTCGCCCGGCGCGAACTCGACAAGGCCGATCGTGCCGACGACGGCGCCGTCCGCGGCACGCGCGACCCAGAATTCGCCTGCACCCTTGCGGAAGAACGCGGCCGGATCCTGCAGATCGGGCTGCTGCGCATAGGTGATCGGCACCCCGAACTCGCGGTTCTGGATGTCGACGACCATCGCCGCCATCGGGGCGTGATCCTGCGGTTCAAAGATCGAGACTTCGACCATTGCGAGACCCCTGAAACAAGAAGGGCGCCGGTGAGGGCGCCCTTCTCCACTCCGGTCCGCCCGGAGGCGGAATTGGGAGTTTCGGTTAGCGCTTCGAGAACTGGTGGCTGCGGCGCGCCTTGTGGCGACCGTACTTCTTTCGCTCGACCACGCGGCTGTCGCGGGTGAGGAAGCCGGCATGCTTGAGGGCCGGACGCAGCTCGGGCTCGTAGTAGGTCATCGCCTTCGACAGGCCGTGACGCACCGCACCGGCCTGGCCCGAAAGCCCGCCGCCGGTGACCGTGCACCACAAGTCGAACTGGCCGACGCGCGCGGCGACCGTGAACGGTTGGTTGATCATCATGCGCAGCGCCGGACGCGCGAAGTACGCGTTCAGCTCCTTGCCGTTGACGATCATCTTGCCGGAACCGGCCTTCAGCCACACGCGGGCGACGGCGTTCTTGCGCTTGCCGGTCGCGTAGGAGCGGCCGAACTTGTCGCGCTCCGGAGCGGCCTGGGTCGTGGTCGGCTGCGCCGCGGCGACGGCGGACGCCATCGACAGGTCGGCGAGCGTGCGGCTGGCGGGCTTCGCCTTGGGCTTTTCCGCGCGATCGGTACGGGGTTCGGCCATGCTCAGGCGCTCCTCTTGTTCTTCGGATTCATCGCCGCGAAGTCGACCTTGGTCGGGTTCTGGGCATCGTGCGGATGGCTGGTGCCGGCATAGATCTTGAGGTGCGTCATCTGGCGACGGGCCAGCGGGCTGTCCTTCTTCATCATGCGCTCGACCGCGCGCTCGAGAAGGCGCTCGGGGTGCTTTGAAGCCAGCGTCTGCTTGGGCGAGATCTGCTTGACGCCACCGGGATGGCCGGTGTGCCAGTAGTGGACCTCGTTCTCCAGCTTGCGGCCGGTCATGCGCACCTTCTCGGCATTGATGATGACGACGAAGTCGCCGGCATCGAGGTGCGGCGAGAACGAAGGCTTGTGCTTGCCCTTGAGGCGCATCGCGACGAACGAGGCAAGACGGCCCAGCACGACGCCTTCGGCGTCGATCAGGATCCACTTCTTGCTTTTGTGCGCCTCGGCGACCGTGAGATTCGGGGTCGACATGGTTGGCTCGCTTCTTTGAAGGTTCGAATGTCTTTTCCCGCCCGCCAGAGGGGCGACCGGGAGCGCGCGAATATCGGTTTCTATGGCGAGCAAGTCAACGTCTAATCAGTGCATTGAATCAATGTGTTTATAGTTGTGGTAATATTTTACCGTTAAATAAATCCCTGCTTCACTTCTGAATTCTCACCCGCGTGGCGGAATCGAGTAGGTACCGGTCACGTGCGCGACCGGCTCCTTGTCGCCGACCGAGTGGAGGCTGACCTCCATCACGGCAAGCCGCTTGCCCAGTTTCAGCATCGTGCCATGGGCCAGCATGTCGCGTTGTGCGGGCTTGCGCAGGAAATTGATGTTGAGGCTTGTCGTCACCGCGAGTTCGACCCGACCGATCAGGCTCATCACGCACACATACATCGTGAAGTCGGCAAGCCCCATCATCAGCGGCCCGGCGATGGTGCCACCCGGCCGGATGAAATCGCGCCGGAACGGCATGCGCACCGTCACGTCGCCTGCCTTGAGCTTGACGATCTTCGGGTCCAGCGATGCGGCAAACGGCAGCGCCTCGGCGACGATCTCGGCGATTTCGGCTTTGGTGATGCGGCTCATGTTTCGCCCGTTCTTGATTGAAGGCCCGAACGGTCGCAAAGTGCCCGACAAGCGCCCCCGCGTGCAACCCCGCCCACCGAGGTCCGTGACGATGCCGGATTCCGCCCCTGCCACAGACCTGCTGCTGCGCACTGACAAGGACGGCGTGGCGACGCTGACGCTGAACCGTCCGCAGGCGCGCAACGCGCTTTCCGTCGGGCTGATGACGGCGCTGGAAGGGGCGATCGCGGCCCTGCGCGACGACAAGTCGGTCAAGGCGGTCGTGATTGCCGGTGCGGGGCCGGCCTTCTGCGCCGGCCACGATCTGAAGGAAGTCCGCGCCAGTCCGGGCCGCGCCGCCTACGTCGCGTTGTTCGAGCAATGCTCGCGCATGATGAAAGCCATCGTCCGCCTGCCCAAGCCCGTGATTGCGCGCGTGCATGGTGTGGCGAGCGCTGCCGGATGCCAACTCGTCGCGACATGCGACCTCGCAGTCGCCGCCGACAATGCGCGCTTCGCCACGCCGGGCGTGAATATCGGCCTTTTCTGCTCGACGCCGATGGTCGCGCTGACGCGCGCGATCGGCCGCAAGGCGGCCATGGAAATGCTGCTGACCGGCGACATGGTCGATGCGCCCGCCGCCAAGGCGCTCGGCCTCGTCAATCGTGTCGTGCCGGAAGCCACGCTCGCCGACGCTGCGCAGGCGCTGGCCGTCCAGATCGCGTCGAAATCGCCACTGACGCTGGCCATCGGCAAGGAAGCGTTCTACGCGCAGGCCGAAATGGGGCTCGATGACGCCTACGCCTATGCGAGCGAGGCGATGACGCGCAACATGCTCGCACGCGATGCCGAGGAAGGCATCGACGCCTTCATCGAGAAACGCAAGCCGACCTGGCAGGGGTGCTGAATTGGAACAGCTGCACTACGACGACGCGTTCATCCGCGACATCCTGCGCCGTACCAAGGTGATCGCGATGGTCGGTGCCAGCACCAACTGGACACGGCCCAGCTTCTTCGCGATGAAATACCTGCAGGCGAAAGGCTATCGCGTGATCCCGGTCAACCCGGCATCCGCTGGCCAGGATCTGCTCGGCGAAAAGGTGCGCGCCTCTCTCAAGGAGATCGACGTGCCGATCGACATGGTCGACGTGTTCCGCGCGTCCGAGCATGTCGGCCCCGTCGCCGACGAGGCGATCGCGGTCAAGGCCAAGACGCTGTGGATGCAGCTTGGCGTGCGCAACGACGAAGCGGCCGCGAAAGCGAAAGCCGCCGGCCTCGATGTCGTGATGGACCGCTGCCCGAAGATCGAGTTCGGCCGCCTCAACGGCGAACTCTCCTGGGGCGGGATCAACTCGGGCATCATCTCGGCACGGCGCCCGAAGGTCGTGCGCAAGGTCTAGGCGGCTGCCTTCGCGGCAAGCGCCGCCTTGATTGCGGCAAGTGCGGCATCCGCCTTTGCCGCATCCGGACCACCGCCCTGCGCCATGTCGGGGCGGCCGCCGCCGCCCTTGCCGCCGAGTTCGGCGACACCGAGCTTCACGAGATCGACCGCACTGACCTTGCCGGCCAGATCCTCGGTGACCGCGACGACGATCGATGCCTTGCCGTCTTCCGTCGCGATGAGCGCGATCACGCCCGAGCCGATCTGCTTCTTGATCTCGTCGGCGGTCGCCTTCAGCTCGCGCGCCGGCGTGTTGTCGAGCTTGCGCCCGGCGAACTTGAACGCCCCCGCCTGCTCGGCCCCGCCGCCTGCCGCAGCCCCGCCACCGCCGACCGCAAGGGCGCGGCGCGCGTCGGAAAGTTCCCGCTCGAGCTTGCGGCGCTCTTCCATCAGCGCGCCGATGCGCGCGGGCACGTCGCCGGGCACGGTCTTGGCGATGCTCGCCGCCTCGAACAGCAGGCGCGCCTGTTCGGCCAGATAGGCGCGCGCCCCCTCGCCCGTCATCGCCTCGATCCGGCGCACGCCGGCAGCGACCGCCCCTTCCGAGACGATCTTGAACAGGCCGATATCGCCCGTGCGCCGCACATGCGTGCCGCCGCAAAGCTCGGTCGAGAACGGCTTGGCGTCGGTGTTGCCGCGCGGATAGCCCATCGCGACGACGCGCACTTCCTCGCCGTATTTCTCGCCGAAAAGGGCGAGTGCCCCCGCCTCGACGGCGGCATCCGGCGTCATCAGGCGCGTCGACACGTCCTGGTTTTCGAGCACGCGCCGGTTCACGTCAGCCTCGACGGCCGCGATGTCGTCGGCCGACAGCGGCGTGGGCTGGGAGATATCGAAGCGCAGGCGGTCGGGTGCGACGAGCGAACCCTTCTGCGTGACGTGGTCGCCCAAGCGACGGCGCAGCGCTTCGTGCAGCAGGTGGGTCGCCGAATGGTT
Source organism: Tagaea sp. (assembly GCA_965279525.1). Taxonomy (GTDB): domain Bacteria; phylum Pseudomonadota; class Alphaproteobacteria; order CACIAM-22H2; family CACIAM-22H2; genus Tagaea. The sequence continues at coordinate 671,613 of CBDIIB010000004.1, forward strand.
GGCACGCGTGCGGTCGCGACGGTCGACATCGATGCGCATCTCGACGAAGTCGCCGACCTTGATGGCGCCCTTCGTCACACGCCCCATGTGGACGTGCATGTCGCCGGCCATCTTCTGCGTGTCGTCGATCGCGATTTCGGCACCGCCGGCCGTGAACATGGCGCCGGCATCGCCGGTCTGGCCGCCGGATTCGCCGTAGAACGGCGTCTGGTTGACGATCAGCGCCACCTTGTCGCCGACTTTGGCATTCGGCACTTCCTTGCCGTCGATGACGAGGGCCGCGACCTTGCCTTCGGCACTCTCCGTCTCGTAGCCGAGGAACTCGCTCGCCCCGACCTTCTCGCGCAGTTCGAACCAGACGCGGTCCCCCGCCTTCTCGCCCGAACCCGCCCACGAGCGGCGCGCTTCGGCCTTCGCCTTGTCCATCGCAGCCGAGAAGCCGTCGGTATCCACGCCCACGCCGCGCGCGCGCAGCACGTCCTGCGTGAGGTCGAGCGGAAAGCCGTAGGTGTCGTAGAGCTTGAACGCGACGTCGCCGGCGAGCTTGTCGCCCTTGCCGAGGCTGCCCGAGGAATCGTCGAGCAGCTTGAGGCCGCGGTCGAGCATGGCCTTGAAGCGCGTCTCCTCGAGCTTCAGCGTCTCGGTCGCCAGTGCCGACGCGCGCACGAGCTCGGGATAGGCCTGGCCCATCGCGTCGACGAGCGTGGCCACCAGCTTGAACAGCAGCGGTTCCTTGCAGCCGATGATGTGCGCGTGGCGCATCGCGCGGCGCATGATCCGGCGCAGCACGTAGCCGCGCCCCTCGTTCGACGGCAGCACGCCGTCGGCGATCAGGAAGCAGGCCGAACGCAGATGGTCGGCGATGACGCGGTGCGAGACCGCGTGCGGCCCGTCGGCCGCGACGTTCGAGGCATCGGCCGAGGCGAGGATGATCCGGCGCATCAGGTCGATGTCGTAGTTGTCGTGCTTGCCCTGCAGCACGGCCGTGATGCGCTCGAGCCCCATGCCCGTGTCGATCGACGGCTTGGGGAGCGACACGCGCTCGCTGGGCGAAACCTGCTCGAACTGCATGAAGACGAGATTCCAGATCTCGATGAAGCGGTCGCCGTCGGCGTCGGGCGAGCCCGGCGGGCCGCCGGCGATCTTCGGGCCGTGGTCGTAGAAGATCTCCGAGCACGGGCCGCACGGGCCGGTGTCGCCCATCGCCCAGAAATTGTCGGACGTGGCGATGCGGATGATCTTGTCCTCGGACAGGCCCGCGATCTTCTTCCACAGGGCGGCCGCCGCGTCGTCGTCGTGATAGACGGTGACGCACAGCTTGTCCTTGGCGAGGCCGTATTCCTTGGTGATCAGCGTCCAGGCATGTTCGATCGCCTGTTCCTTGAAATAGTCGCCGAACGAGAAATTGCCGAGCATCTCGAAGAAGGTGTGGTGGCGCGCGGTGTAGCCCACGTTCTCGAGGTCGTTGTGCTTGCCCCCGGCGCGCACGCATTTCTGCGACGTCGCCGCGCGCACGTAGGGGCGCTTCTCCTGGCCGGTGAAGACGTTCTTGAACTGCACCATGCCCGCGTTGGTGAACATCAGCGTCGGGTCGTTGCGCGGCACGAGCGGCGAGGAAGCCACGACCTGGTGGCCGTTCTTCGCGAAATAATCGAGGAAGGTCTTGCGGACGTCGCTCGCACTCGTCATGGCAGGCTCGCTCTCTAGGCTCGGTAATGCCGGAACAGGCGGCCAGGGGCCGCCGGGCCGAAAAGGGGCCTAGATGTAGCTTCGACGGGCGGGAGTGTCCAGTTGGGGCGGCCGCACATAAAAACGGGCCGGCGGTCGCAGCACTTCGGGCTTACGCGACGGCCGACCCGCTATTGACCCGGGATCGATAGGAGATCCGGGGCCCGATACCGGAATTTCGGAAACAGGAGCCTGGACCGGACGGGTTCGGGGCCACTCTCCCCTCGCCCGTCCGGGCTGGAATTCAGCTTTCGGCGCCGCCGGGTTCGGCCATCATGGCGCTCGCCACGGTGCCCGAATTGCCGCGGATCGCCGCTTCGATCGCGGCGGCCGCCTCGGGGTGCTCCTTGAGATAGGCGCGCGCGTTTTCACGGCCCTGGCCGATGCGCGTGCCGTCGTAGGAGAACCAGGCGCCCGACTTCTCGACGACCCCGGCCTTGACGCCGAGGTCGATGAGCTCGCCGGTCTTCGACACGCCCTCGCCGTACATGATGTCGAATTCGACGACCTTGAACGGCGGGGCCATCTTGTTCTTCACGACCTTGACGCGCGTCTGGTTGCCCACGACGGTCTCGCGGTCCTTGATGGCGCCGATGCGGCGGATGTCGAGGCGCACCGAGGCGTAGAACTTGAGCGCGTTGCCGCCCGTCGTCGTCTCGGGATTGCCGAACATGACGCCGATCTTCATGCGGATCTGGTTGATGAAGATGACGAGCGTGTTCGAGCGCGAGATCGAGCCGGTGAGCTTGCGCAGCGCCTGGCTCATCAGGCGGGCATGCAGGCCCATGTGGCTGTCGCCCATCTCGCCTTCGAGTTCGGCGCGCGGCACGAGGGCGGCGACGGAATCGACCACGAGAACGTCGACGGCGCCCGAACGCACCAGCGTGTCGGCGATCTCGAGCGCCTGTTCGCCGGCGTCCGGCTGGGAGATGAGGAGGTTGTCGACATCCACGCCCAGCTTGCGGGCATAGGACGGATCGAGCGCGTGCTCGGCATCGACGAAGGCGCAGGTACCGCCCGCCTTCTGGGATTCCGCGATCGCGTGCAGCGCCAGCGTCGTCTTGCCCGAGCTTTCCGGCCCGTAGATCTCGACGATGCGGCCCTTGGGCAGCCCGCCGATGCCCAGCGCGATGTCCAGCGACAGCGAACCGGTCGAGATGACCTCCGCCGCCACCGTCTGGTCGCGCGAGCCGAGCTTCATGATGGAGCCCTTGCCGAACGACCTTTCGATCTGGCTGAGAGCCGCCTCGAGCGCCTTACCCTTGTCCATGTTGTCCTTCTCGGTCGGCTCCCGGGGGGCCGATCGCAACGCAGTTACCGTCGACATGTTCCGCTCTCCTTATCAGGGGCGCCCCACGCGGCCAACGCCTGTGGAAATCGCCGTTTGACCATTGGCTGAATAACGTCCCGGAAAAATCCCCGATATCCCAAGTACCTCATTTGTTCCCTTCAATATCTCGGCGCGGAACCCATTGGTGCCGCGTCGATATCCGGACAGTACCAGTTTTGTTCTCATATGCAAGTGGAAAAATCGGGCTGCCGAAATCCAGCGATTTCCGGCCGCCCCCGCTCAGCCCCGGGCGGCGGCGGCAGGCGGTGCGAGCCGCTGCCGGTAGCCCGACAGGAACGACTCGAAAGGCGCCAGGGACGACACGCGCGCCGCGATCGACGCGATGTCGGGCGTCGCTCCGGCCTTGTCGGCCGTCAGCACGCGGAAGACCTCGGCATAAGGCGACTTGCCCATCGCCGGACCGAAGCGTTCGCGCAGGCGCGCGGTTCCGGCTTCGTCGCTGGCCAGCGCCAGTGCCACGGCCAGATGGAGCGTCTGGCGCGCGCGGTTGTCTTCTATTTGCGCGGTGCCCGTCGGCGGGTTTCCGACCAGCCGCTCGAGTGCCTGTGCCGCCGGTGCCCAGGCGCGCGTGCGCAGCGCTATTTCGGCGCGCAGCAGGTCGGCATCCGGTGCCGGATCGCCTTCGAGACGGGCGAGTGCCTCGGGTGCGCGCCCGAGATCGGCCAAGGCGCGCGCGGCCAGTCGCGCGCGTTCGCGGCGCAGCTCGTCCGACATGCCCGGCACGTCGGACGCGTCGAGCACTTCGAGAGCCGCCTGCGCCTTGCGGTCGAGCAGCCGGATCGCGGCGAGCCGTGTGCCCACCTCGGCGCGGGGCTGGCCCTGCAGGCGGTTGCGCATCTGGTGGTCGAGCAGGCCGGCCGCCCGGTCGAGCAGGTCGACCGCGACCATCCGCTCGACGAGCTTGCGCACCATCTCGTCGCCTTCGGGGCCGTTGGGCACGAGTTCGCGATAATCCTCGAACAGGCCGATCGCCGCGACCGGCGAAAGCCGGTCGGCCGTGCCTTCGAGGAAGAGCTTGCGGAATTCGCGCCGCACGTCGCCTTCAAGCTCGCCGCGATCGCGCGCCTGCGGGAAGCGCGTGGCCGCTTCGCGCAGGGTCTGCACGCCGACGCGGAAATCGCCGGCGGCAAGCTGCGCGCGACCGAGCCGGCGCTGGATGTCGAATTCGAGTTCGTCGCCGCGCCAGGCGAAACGCAGCCGCTCGAGGGCCGCCACGGTTTCCTGCGGCGAAAGATCGCCCTTGTTCGACTGGAGCTCGATGCGCGCGAGTTCGGCCTGGATGCGCGCCTTGGTGACGGTCCCGAGATCGAGCGTGCGCCACGCGGCAAGGGCCGCCCGCTCGTCGCCACGCTCGAGCGCGATGCGTCCGCGCAGATAGTCGGCCCGCGCGCGGTCGCCGCGGCTGGGGTTGTTCGCGATCACCTGGTCCACGCGGCGCTGCGCCGGCTCAAGCTCCTTGCCCGCCAGCCGCGCCTCGGCGATCGCGAGGCCAAGCCGGTTGGCGAAGACGGGCGGGAAGCGGTCGGAATTGTCCGTTGCCCGATCGAACTGCAACAGGGCGGCTTGGGAATCGTTCTGCGACATGGCAAGCGCGCCACGCCACAAAGCGGCTTCGCCTTCCTGATCGAGGCTCGAATGGTTGAGCCAGCGCGCCGCCTCTTCCAGATTGCCGCTGTAGAGTTCGGCCACGCCGCGCATCGCGCGGTTCTGCGGTCCGTCGAGCAGCTGCGGCCGTTCGTCGCCGATCAGGCGCATGATCGCGTTGGTTTCGGGAAACAGCCCGTGCGCGAAAAGGAAACGCGCCAGTTCGAGGCGTGCGGCATTGCGCGCGTCGCCCGGCCGCGCGACCGTGATCGCGCGCTCCATTGCCGGAAGGTCCTCGTTGAATTTCGCGGCACCGCCGCGCTGCCAGGCGGCAAGGTCGAGAAGCGCCCCCTGGCGCAGCGGCGGGGCGCCCGGCGTGCCGATCGCGGTGGGTGCCGTCACGAACAGGGCGCGCGACGATGAAATCTCGACGCCGGTGCCGAGCGGGCGGACGGCGACGCTGTCGTCGTCGGGCCGGACGACGGCCCCCTGCACGCTCGCCAGGATCTGGAACTGGGCGTAGCGCCGCGTATCGGAAAGGCCGATGCCCGCGACGGCCGTCGGCACGACGGCAAGTTCGTCGCCGATCTCGGGATCGCGCAGCCGCAGCACGGTCTGGGCACCCGGCAGCTCGATCGACACGCGCGCGTCGGCCGGCGTGTCGGGATTGCGGATCACGATGTCGAGCGGCTTCTCGGGCTTGCGCGGCAGGCGGCCGAGTTCGACGATCCACGCCGTCCCGTCGCGGCGCACGACGCTGTTGGCGCCGCCGCGCGGGGTCATGCGCAGCACCGTGCCCTGGCTTTCGACGATCTCGACCTCGCCGAGCAGGTCGCGGATCTGGGCGCCGTCGCGCATCGGCGCAAGGTCGATGTCCACCGGCCGTTCGAACGCGATCCAGAGATTCTGGCCGCGGCCGAAGACGGCCGCGCCGATCGGCTCGACAAAGCCGAAGCGCAGCGACTGGAAATTCTCTTCGCGAACGATTTCGACCGGCACGCGCCCGCCCAGCGCCGCGACATTCGCAGGCCCCCGAACGCCGGCCGGCCCTGCCGGCTGGCCAAGCCCGAGCGCCTGCGCCTGCTGCGTGAGAGCCTGGAAGTCAGGCGTTGGCGGACGACCGCCGGGGCCCGGAGCGGCCGATGCCGCAGGCGGGCCACCCGCACCAGCCGGACCTGCTGCGGCCGGACGCGCCGCACCACCCGCCTGCTGGGCTTGCTGGGCCTGTTCCTGGCGTGCCTGCGCCTGTGCGGGCGTGGGCAACTGGACCTGCTGCGTCGTCGGCTGGCCCGTCGCGATCGAGCCGTCGCGCACGAAATCGAACACCAGGCGCGGACCGGCACGGAAATGACGCAGGCCGATATTCTCGTTGAGCGTGAAGTCGAGCGTCGCCCGGTCGCCGTTGCGGACCGCGCGCACGTTGGCCGCCGAGTTGCGCAGGCCCGTCGCGATCTGCGCCTGGTTGAGGCCCACGGGCGAACCGAACGTCACGCTGACGTCGCGCCCCTTCTGTTCGACGCGGTAGTCGAGATCCTCGGGCCAGTCGAAGACGGCCCGGTCGAAACCCTGGTTGTTGCCGAAACGCACGGCAACGCTCGGCCCGGCGGGTGCTGCCGGCGTCGCGGCAGGACCGGATGCGGCCGGCGGTGGTGCAACCTGTGCGGCCGGTGCCGCGGCGGCAGCCGGCGGCGGCGGGGGTGTCGTCGGTGCGGATGCCCAGGGTGCTGAACCGGCGGCCGGCTGCGGTGCTGCCTGCGACGGGCGGAATGGCGGCGGTGTCTCGGCGGGCGTTGCGGCCGGAGCGGCGGCCTCAGGAGAAGCTGCCGGGGGTGCCGCAGGCGTTGCCGGAAATGCCGACCAAGGCACGCCTTGCGCGCCGGCCGGGATATCGTGCGATGCGAACGCAAGCAGCAGCGCGGCTGTCCAGATTACCAGCCGCGTCGTGTCACCAAGTCCAGCCCTGTGCGTTCGCGCCGACATCGCCACGCGGATGCATCCCATAGGCTTCGTGCGAAGCCGATCTTTGGCATTTTACACCAAGAATCGCTCCGCTCGAGCTAAGTGCCCGAATCGACACGGATTCTACGCTCTGGAGCTACGCCTTGTCGAACAGCGCGTCGATATCGGCCTGGTTGGGTGCCGCATCGGGCATCTGGGGGCCGTTCAGCAAGGCCGCTTCGCCCGACTTCGCCGCGGTCACGGACCTGCCGGCGTTCAGCACGACCGGCGGCAGATTGAGGGATTCAAGCAGGCTCGCGACGGTCTGGTCGACCTCCTTGAGGACGGAGACGACCTTCGATATCCGCTGTCCTGTAATGTCCTGGAAATTGCACGCTTCGTAGATCGCGGTGACATCCGCAAGGATCGCCGCGCCCGGCTCGCCGCCCGCGGCATTCGCGGATTTCTCGATCCGTTCGACCGCATCAAGGATCGCGTTCGTGGCGCGCTCGGTGGCACCGACGATCGCCGTCAGTTCGTCGCCTGCGGTCGGCAGGTGTTTGGCACGGATGTCCTGCGCGCCGAGAGCCGCAAGGTCGCGCTTGGCTTCGGCGATGATGCGCGCCAGATGCTCGACGCCGACCGCGACATTGCCGACGGAAACCGCAGCCTTGACGACCCGGCGCACCGGCTTGCGCACGGATTTGCGGACAGTTTTGCGGGCTTTCGCTGGGCGCGCCGGTTTCGCCTTCGCGGCCTTGCGGGGCTTGGGTTTCGGCGTGCTGCGACGCCGGCGTTGGGCAGACTTGCGTGCGGCCACCTTGCCCCCCTTTCGCCCGGAAGGATCAGAAGTCGCCGAGGACGGTGGCGATCTTGCCCTTGAGCGTCGCGGCGTTGAACGGCTTGACGATGTAGTTGTTGACCCCTGCCTGCTTGGCCGCGATCACGTTCTCGGTCTTGCTCTCGGCAGTGACCATGATGAACGGGATGTGCTTGAGCTTGGCATCGGCCCGGACTTCCTGGAGGAGCTGCAGGCCGGTCATCGGCTGCATGTTCCAGTCGGAAATGATCAGCCCGTATTCCTTGCCCTTCACCTTCTGCAATGCCGATGAGCCGTCCTCGGCTTCGTCGACATTCGTGAACCCGATCTGGTTCAGCAGGTTCTTCACGATCCTGAGCATCGTCTTGTAGTCGTCGACAATGAGGACGTTCATGCGCAGATCGACGGCCATCGTGCTTCTCCCGAACCTTGTCCAAGTTTGTGCGCGCCCGATTCCGGCGCGCGCACGCGGACCTTATCCATAAACCTGCCGCGTTAAGAGGTTCCTAATCGAGCGGAAAGAAACGGTAAAGACCGTTCGTCAGCCGGCCCGCGCCGGGATTCGCGAGGGCGACGTGTTCTCGGGCTGCTTGCGCCGCGCGAGTTCAGCGGTAACCTGCTGCGCCCTGATCGGATTCATCTGGGCAAGGATCGGTGCCGCACGGCGTTCGTTCATCGCCTCGACGATCTCGACGAGCGTCGGCATTTCCATCTGCTCGAAGATGCGGGCGGCCTCGGTCGGCTTCATGTTCTGGAACATGCGCACGAGGCTGGTCCGGCGCGCCTGCTCCTGCTCGTCATACTTTGCGATGGCGCTCTCGACGGCGGCCTGGAGTGCTTTCAACTCCTCGACCTGCTGTTGTATGCGGCGCTCGGCGGCCTGGAGAATGGCGCCGCGCTGGTCGAGTTCGGCCTGCCGCTTGTCGATTTCCTCGCGGCGCTTCGAAAGATCCTCGAGCGCCTCGATCTCGCCGGGACTGTACGTGCGTTCGCCTTCGCCATCGGAGCGGCCGGGCGGCTGGCGTGCCGGCTCGGGGGCGGCGGCCGGTGCGGGTGCGGCCGCGGGTGCCTGTGCAAGCTGGACCGGTCGCGGACCTTGCGGCGGTGCGGCAGGCACCGGCCGTGCCGCAGGCGCCTGCTGGGCAACCGCAACGCCGAGATCGCCAAGGCGCAGCATCAGCAGCAGTGCCGCCACGACGACAAGGACCGGCAGAAGACGGATGCGGTCGATCATTTTCCTCACGCGCGCGCTCCGGCCTGGGTCCCACCCTTGCGACGGTCGGCGATCGCGCGCAGCAGTTCCTGTTCGGCAAGCGATCGGGTCGGCCCGCGCTCCAGCGGCGGTTCTGCCGCACGCATCGGCGGCAATTCGTCGCGGGCACGGACTGCGACGTTCGAGAATTCGCGCTCGCGAATGGCGGGCGGCGCCGGCGCTTGCGCGACGGCGCGCGGGCGCAGCACATCGGAAAGCCGGTCAGCCGTCGGTTCGGCGCGATGCACGAGGATTTCGAGGTCGTCCTTCAGCGAAAGCGCCTTGCGCGTCTGGTCTTCGAGAAGGCGTCCGGAAGCTTCGCTCGCGGCCTTCAGTTCGGCGATCGCCTCTTCGGCGCGCGTCGCCGCCTTGACGAACTCGGATGTCGCGCGCTGCAGCTCGGCCTTGCCCTCGCGCCAGTTGCCCAGGCGCTTGTTGAGCAGCATCGCATAGACGATCACCGCCACCATCAGGACGGCGAGGACGCCGTTGAGCGCCAGTTCCAGGCCCATCACGATTCCTCGTACTTGTTGATCTTGCGTTCGATCATCACGGCGACGTTCTGGCCGCGCCGCCCCATCCGGCCCTTGAACAGGCTTTCCGGTCCGCACAGCACCTTGATCTCGCTTTCGGGCGTGGCGTTGAGCATCAGGCGCGTGCCGACCTTGAAGTCGAGCACGTCCTGCAGCGTCATCACCTGCTCGTCGACGACCGCGTGGATGTCCACGTCGGTCGCCCAGAGCTCGGTCGCAAGGTGGCCTTCCCAGATCGAGTCACGGCCGAACTTCTCGCCCATGAACTGCTGCAGCAGCATTTCGCGGACGGGCTCGAGCGTGGCGTAGGGCAGCAGCAGTTCGAGACGGCCGCCGCGGTCTTCCATGTCGATGCGCAGCTTCGCGATGATGGCCGCGTTCGCCGGGCGCGCGATAGTCGCGAAGCGCGGATTGGTTTCCAGCCGCTCGAAGCGGAAATTGACCTTGCTGATCGGATCGAACGAAGCCGACAGGTCGCCGAGCACGACGGCGACGAGGCGCTCGACGAGGTTGCGCTCGATGGTCGTGTAGGGCCGGCCTTCGATGCGCATCGCGGCCGTGCCGCGACGCCCGCCGAGCAGCACGTCGACGATCGAGTAGATCAGCGCCGAGTCGACCGTCAGCAGGCCGAAATTGTCCCACTGCTCGGCCTTGAACACGGCGAGCATCGCGGGCAGCGGGATCGAGTTGACGTAGTCGCCGAAACGGGTGGAGGTGATGACGTCGAGCGACACTTCGACGTTGTCGGACGTGAAATTGCGCAGGCTCGTCGTCAGCATTCGCACCAGACGGTCGAACACGATTTCGAGCATCGGCAGTCGCTCGTAGGAAACGAGCGCGCTGTTGATGATCGCCTGCATGCCCGACGTGCCGCCGTCGCCGCCGCCGCCGGCATCGAAACCGAGAAGGGAGTCGATCTCGTCCTGGTTCAGCACGCGCGCGGTCGCGTCGCCGCCACCGCCGCCCTGGTCGCCGCCGCCCTCCATGGACGCCCATTCGGCGGCCATCTTCTCTTCGTCGGACATGTTGTTCGGGTCGGCCATCGTCTTCGCCTTTCGGACTTTCTTCGCTAGCGGCGCTTCACTGGACGAGCATTTCCTTGAACAGCAGATCGTTCACGCGGGCCGGTGCCGCCGAAAGCTGCACGCGCGTGAGGAGTTCCTCGCGCAGCTTCAGGAAGCCGGACGACCCGCGCAGGTCTTCCGGGCGCAGTTCGCGCAGATAGATCTGGAAGTTGTCGACGATGCGCGGAAGGTTCGCCTCGAAGACGCCCGCGTCTTCCATGCTTTTCAGTTCGACCGACAGCGTCAGCTTCAGGAACGACGTGCGCCGTCCGGCACCCGCGTTCAGGTTCACGAGCAGGTCGGGGAGATTGTAATAGACGATCTTCTGCGGACCCGTGGGTTCGGGTTCGACATGCGGCTTGTCGGCAACCTGCTCTTCGGGCTTCGGGCCGGAAAAGAGGAAGAAGTACGCGCCGACGCCGCCGCCGAGCAGAAGCACGACGGCAGCGCCGATGATGATCAGCAGCTTTCCGGAAAGCAGCTTCTTCTTGGGTTCCGCACCGTCAGCCGGTGCGCCCTCCTCGCCGCCATCTTTCGCTTCGTCGTCCGCCATTGGCATCCTTCAATCCGACCTGTCGAATCTTGGCCGGATTTATCTAAACTTCCGAATAATATGCCAAGCGAAGGTTAACAAGCCGTTATCGTCAACTCGAAACGACGTTAGGTTAGTGACCTAATTAATTAAACGTAAACAATAAAATGCCGAATACTATTGCACCAAAATTTCTCGGAACAGCACGTCGTTCACGCGTGCGGGAGCTGCCGAAACCTTGATTCGGACAAGCAATTCCTCGCGCAGGCGGGTAAGCCCGGCCGATCCACGCAAGTCCTCGGGCCGCAGCTCGCGAAGATAGGTGATCAACGTATCGAGGACACGCGGCAGCGATTCCTCGTACGCCGGCACATCGGCTTCGACGATCTCGACCGTCGAGGTGAGCTTGACGAACGCGCCGCGGGCATTGGGCGGGGTGTTGAGGTTCACGAGCACGTCCGGCATCGCGTAGATCGTCGTCTTGGGCGGCGGCTCGACCTTTTCGGCAACGACCTCGCCTTCCTCCGGCTTCGCGCCGAAGAAGCCGAGGAAATACGCCGCCCCGCCACCTGCGAGAAGCAGCAGGATCGGCACGATGATGATGATGAGCTTCTTGCCGGATAGCTTTTTCTTGGGTGCTTCCGCGCCCTCGACTTCGCCTTCCGCTGCTGCTGCCGGTTCGGCCATGAAGCTGCCCTGGGATTCCTTGCGAATCGTCCGCGTAAGGTACGCCGAATTTATCTAAAGTTCCGCCTATCTTGCCACGGACTGGTTAACGTCCGGTTAGCGGGCGGATCAGCGCGGCCGGGACCTGAGCAGCGTGCGAAGGGCTTCAAGCTCGTCGACGACGGACTGGATCGTCGAACGATCGGCACCGCGCGCGGCCACGGGTGCCGCAGCAGGTGAAGGCATCGCGACGGCAACCGCCGCCGGCGGCGTGACGACAAGCGGCCTTGGGATGATCGGCGACGAAGAGACAGCCGGGCCAGGAACCGGCATGTCGGCAAGCCCATGGTCCTTGAGCAGCCGCTGGACGCCCTTGATCGTGTAGCCGTGCTTGTAGAGAAGCTCGCGGATCCGGCGCAGCAGTTCGACGTCTTCTGGGCGGTAATAGCGCCGTCCGCCGGCGCGCTTCAGCGGCTTGATCTGCGCGAACCGCGTCTCCCAGAAACGCAGGACATGCTGGGGAACGTCGAGATCGCCGGCGACTTCGCTGATCGTGCGGAACGCATCGGCCGACTTCCCGCCCCGCCGCAGGACGGGTGCGCTCTCGGCGAAGGGCTCGGCCATCGGGCCTTAGCCCTTGGTCGGCGTGGAACCGGGTTGGCCCGGCGCCTTGGGCGGCGCTGCCGGTGCGGCCAGTGCCGGAGTGGCCTGGCTCGCCTTCGTCATCGTTCGGTTGATCTTGTTCTTGAGCACGTGCGACGCGCGGAACACGAGCACGCGGCGCGGAAGGATCGGCACTTCCTCGCCGGTTTTCGGGTTGCGCCCGACGCGCTTGCCCTTCTGGCGGACCGAGAAGCTTCCGAATGACGAAATCTTGACGGTCTCGCCGCGCGTCAGCGCATCGACGATTTCACCAAGGACCGTCTCGACGAGGGTTGCCGAATCATTCCTCGAAAGACCGACTTCCTGGTAAACGGCCTCCGAAAGGTCGGCGCGCGTAACCGTGGTCTCCGACATAGCAATCCCCCGGCGAAAATTGACTTATGCGAAATGCTAGCCCACGGACCGAAACCGGTCAAATACAAAGGGATGGCGGCCGGAGTTGAATCAAACCCTGCGGTATCGAAGGCCTACCAGCGGATGACGCTGGCGCCCCAGGTAAGGCCGCCGCCGATCGCCTCGAGCAACACGAGCTGGCCCTGCTTGATCCGCCCGTCGCCGGCCGCTTCGGCCAGCGCCAGCGGGATCGAGGCGGCCGACGTGTTGGCGTGACGCGCGACGGTCGACACCACGCGCTCGGGGCCGAGCCCCAGCTTCTTGGCCATTCCGTCGATGATGCGCTGGTTGGCCTGGTGCGGGACCAGCCAGTCGATGTCCTTGCCGGTGAGGCCGTTGGCGCCGAGCGCCTCCTCGACGACTTCGGCCAGCTTGACGACGGCATGGCGGAACACTTCCTGCCCGTTCATCCGCACGACGCCGACCTCGCGGTTCGAGCCCGGGCCGCCGGTGACGAAAAGCGCGTCCTTGTAGCGGCCGTCCGAATGCAGGTGGCTCGACAGGATGCCGCGGCCCGTGGCGTCGTCCGGCACCTGTTCGGCGCGCAGCACGACCGCCCCTGCCCCGTCGCCGAACAGCACGCAGGTCGTGCGGTCCTGCCAGTCGAGGATGCGCGTGAAGGTCTCGGCCCCGATCACCAGCGCGTTCTGGACCTGCCCGACCCGGATGAAATTGTCGGCGATCGACATCGCGTAGACGAATCCCGAGCACACCGCCTGAACGTCGAACGCGAAGCCGTGGCCGTTCATGCCGAGCTTGGCCTGGACGGCGGTCGCGGTCGCCGGGAACGTGTTGTCGGGCGTCGTCGTCGCGACGATGACGAGATCGATCTTGTCGGCCGGGATACCTGCGTTTGCCAGCGCCCGCTTGGCCGCCTCGGTGGCGAGGTCGGACGTGCGCTCGTCCTCGGCGGCGATGTGGCGCTGGCGGATGCCGGTGCGCGCGACGATCCACTCGTCCGTCGTTTCGACGCGCTTGGAAAGCGCTTCGTTCGTGACGACGTTGGCGGGCAGATAGGCGCCCGTTCCGCAAACCACCGAACGACGAATCGTGCCAGGCATCTTCGTCCTCAGCCCGTCGCCAGCTGCGGGGACGGCGGCGGCGCCAGATGCGCCAGCTCGTCGCGAATCTTCTCGTTGAGACCGTGCGTGATCATGTCGACCGCGACGCCGAGCGCGTTGGCGAAGCCGAGCGCGTCGGTTCCGCCATGGCTCTTCACGACGATCCCGTTGAGGCCCACGAACATGGCGCCGTTGTAGCGGCGCGGATCGACGCGCAGGCGGACCTTCTTGATGGCCGACTGCGCCAGCAGGTAGCCCAGCTTGGCGAAGATCGACGAAGAGAACGCGCCCTTGAGGAAACCGGAATAGAGCTTCGACGTCCCTTCGGCGATCTTCAGCGCGATGTTGCCCGTGAACCCGTCGGTCACCACCACGTCGACCGTGCCCGCAGGCACGTCGTCGCCTTCCACGAAGCCGTGGAAACGGATCGGCAGATGCGTTTCCCGCAGCCAGGCGGCGGCGTTGCGCAGTTCTTCGTGGCCCTTCATTTCTTCCGAGCCGACATTGAGCAGGCCGACGCTGGGCTGGGCAAGGCCAAGCACCGAGCGCGCGAACACCTCGCCCATGATCGCGAACTGGACGAGGTTGTTGGTGTCGCACTGGACGTTGGCGCCGAGGTCGAGCATGACGCTCTCGCCGCGCGTCGTGGGAAACAGCGATGCGATCGCCGGCCGGTCGATGCCCGGCAGGGTCTTGAGGACGAACTTCGCCATCGCCATCAGGGCGCCGGTATTGCCTGCCGAAACGATGCCGGCGGCTTCGCCGTCGCGCACCGCGTCGATGGCAAGACGCATGCTCGACTTGCGGCCCGAGCGCAACGCGATCGCGGGCTTCGCGTCGCTCGCGACGAAGTCGGAGGTATGGACGATCCGTGCCGTCTTCTTGAGATAGCGCGTGGCCGCCACGAGCGGCGCCACCTTCGCCTCATCGCCGAAAAGCAGGAACTCGACGAACGGGTGGCGCTCCTGAGCCAGGTCGCAGCCGGCGATCGCCATGCCGGGGGCGCTGTCGCCCCCCATCGCGTCGACGGACAACACGAGCCGCTGGCTCAAGATCGTTGGCCCCCTGGCCTAGCGGCGTGACGCAGGCTTAAGCCTGCGCCGGTTCGGACGCGACGACTTCGCGCCCGTCATAGAATCCGCACGCGCCGCAGATATGGTGCGGGCGCTTCAGTTCGCCGCAATTCGGGCACTCGGCATACGACGCCGCCGAAAGGGCGTGGTGCGAGCGGCGCATGTTGCGACGCGAGGGAGAAACTTTCTTCTTGGGAACCGCCATGACACAACCTCGTCCAAGAGCCGACGCACGATGCGTACGACCCTGTAAAACCAAAACGTCGTCCGGAATTCAGGGGCCTAGATAGACAATTCCGGGCCGCCGCTCAAGCCTTCTTTCGCCCGGATCGAGGCTATTTTTCCTTTTTAAGTCTTGCCTTCAGATCGGCGAATGGCCGGATCTTGCCTTCCGGCGGGGCACTTGCCGCCTCGGCCGGCGCGTCTTCCCCCCAGGTCTGGGTAAAGGCGGCACCCGGCGCGCGCGGATAGGGATCGAGAGCGACCGCGAACTCCTGTGCGACCAGTTCGCCCAGATCGAGCGGACCTTCGGGAAGGGGCTCCTCGAGTTCCTCCTCGGGGTCGATGGCATCGAGATCGACATCCCCGGCCTCGTCCACCGGCAGCGGCTTCAGGTCTTCGGGCGGAACGAACACGACCGAAAACGACTCGTCCATCGTCTGCGCGACCGGTTGCAACGAGACGACGCAGGCTTGCGAAAGGCTGGCGCGGATACGTCCTTCGACCCGGACCGCCCTGCCCGCACGCACACGCTGGAGCTTGAGTTCGGCCGCGAGCCGCCCGATGCCGAGGATGCCGAAGCGCGCGGCAAGGGCGACGCGCTCGGGCCCATCGGCTTCGATCCGCTGGTGCACCGCCCGGTCGCGCAGCGCATCCAGCGCCAAAGGCCGCATGAATTCGGTCATGCCGGCACCGCCGGTTCCGGAAACGCGATCCGCCCTTCGGTAACATCCTGGTCGGCCAGTGCCGCGATCGCGGCGCGCACATAGCGCGCAGCGGCAGCGAGGCTCGCCGGCGGAGTCGTCTCGCGCGTTCCATAGAGGTTGCGGGCGAGTGCGGCCACGAGGCGCGTATCGTCCGGATCGGCGACGGCTTCCTCGTAGACGGCCGCACGGCCATAGAGCGCCTGCGCCATCTGCTTCACGCGGCGCGACACGCCCATGTCGCCGACACCGAGTTCGCGCACCGAGCGGTCCATGTCGTCGACGAAAGCGTCGACGAGATTCTGCGCGAGTGCTGCGGCCGCCGCATTTTCCTCGCGCTTGAGCCGGTTGAGGACGAGGAACGCGTGCAGCGCCACTGAGTCGAACCGGCCGTCGAGCGAATCGGGCACGTCGAGACGCGCATAGAAATCCGGATGCCTGGCCTGGGACACCAGCCCGACATAGAGGGCATGCGCCGCATCCTTGGCGGCATCGCGCCGAAAAAAGCCTCGAAAACACCATTCTTGAACCCTTTGTCCGCCGGGGCCGGCGCCACCCGTTGACAGATGCTTCCCCCCGGCCCAACTTCCCGGAGCAAGATGTGGGCAAAGGCGCCCGGAGATCAACGACGATGCGCGCAAGACAGGCAATCGCGGCCGGAATCATGGCTCTGACGCTGGGCGGGTGCGAGTTCGGCTTCACCGACCTGCGCGGCTATGTGCCCGACGAAGAACAGCTGGCACAGCTCGAACCGGGCCGCCAGACGCGCGACGACGTGCAGCAGCTTCTTGGCTCGCCCGCCTCGCAAGGCGTCTTCGACGCCGAGCAGAGCTGGTACTACATCATGCGCAGGACCTACCAGATCGCCTTCTTCGAGCCCGAAGTGCTCGACCAGAAGGTCGTCGTCGTCCATTTCGACAATGACGGGACCCTGCGCGACGTGCGCCGCTACAGCCTCGAAGACGGCCTGGTCGTCGATCCGGTGACGCGCGAGACGCCGGCCCCGGGCAAGGAACTGACCTTCGTCGAGCAGCTTCTGGGCAATCTCGGAAAATTCAACAAGGCGACGCCCGCCCGCTAGCCGGCAGCGGTCGGACCGACGAAAAAGGCCCCGGGATTGCTCCCGGGGCCTTTCGTCTTTGGACTTTCCGTTCGTCCGCGATCAGTGGCCGCCGGCCAGGATCGCGAGCAGCAGGATCGCGACGATATTGATGATCTTGATCATCGGATTGACGGCCGGACCGGCCGTGTCCTTGTAGGGGTCGCCGACGGTGTCGCCGGTGACCGCCGCCTTGTGGGCGTCGGAC
This sequence comes from Tagaea sp., assembly GCA_965279525.1. Classification (GTDB taxonomy): domain Bacteria; phylum Pseudomonadota; class Alphaproteobacteria; order CACIAM-22H2; family CACIAM-22H2; genus Tagaea. The sequence goes on from CBDIIB010000004.1 coordinate 688,501, forward strand.
CCCTTGCCGCCGTAGTGGCCCTCTTCGATGTACTTCTTGGCGTTGTCCCACGCACCGCCGCCCGACGTCATCGAGATGGCGACGAACAGGCCCGTGACGATCGTGCCGAGGAGCATGGCGCCCATCGACGCGAAGGCTTCCGCCTGTCCCGCGATCATCAGGATCACGAAGTAGAGGACGATCGGTGCCAGCACCGGCAGCAGCGAGGGGATGATCATCTCGCGGATTGCCGACGCCGTCAGCATGTCGACCGCACGGCCGTAGTCCGGCTTGCCCGTCCCGGCCATGATGCCCGGGATCTCGCGGAACTGGCGGCGCACTTCCTCGACCACGGCACCGGCGGCCTTGCCGACCGCCGTCATGCCCATTGCCCCGAACAGGAAGGGCAGCGAGCCGCCAATGAACAGGCCGACGACCACGTACGGATTCGTCAGGCTGAAATTGACCTTGCCCGCCAGCTGCGGAAACAGCCGTTCCAGGTCGTAGATGTAGGCCGCGAACAGCACCACGGCAGCGAGACCGGCAGAACCGATCGCGTAGCCCTTGGTGACCGCCTTGGTCGTGTTGCCCACCGCGTCGAGCGCGTCGGTGAACTTGCGCACTTCCTTGGGCAGGCCCGACATCTCGGCAATGCCGCCGGCATTGTCGGTGACGGGGCCGTAGGCATCGAGCGCCACGATGATGCCGGCGAGTGCCAGCATCGTCGTCGCCGCGATGCCGATCCCGTAGAGACCGCCGGTCAGGTACGAGGCGAGGATGCCCGCACAGATCACGACCACCGGAAGGAACGTCGATTCCAGCGAGATCGCGAGACCCTGGATGACGTTCGTGCCGTGGCCCGTCTGCGAGGCGGCCGCCACCGAACGGACCGGGCGGTATTCGGTGCCCGTGTAGTATTCGGTGATCCACACGAGCAGGGCCGTGACGCCCATGCCGACGAGGGCGCAGATGAACATGCCCATGCCGGTCGAGTTGCCGATCTTCGTGTCGAAGCCGATGTACTGCTGCGTCACGAAGAAGATCAGCACGGTCGAGGCGACACCGGTCACGATCAGCGACTTGTAGAGCGCCTTCATGATGTTGCCGTCGGGCCCGAGCTTGACGAAGAACGTGCCCAGGACCGAGGCCGCGATGCACACGCCCGCGATGAGCAGCGGGTACATCATCATGGTCAGCGTCTGTTCGCCGGTGAAGAAGATGGTGGCGAGCAGCATCGTGGCCACGATCGTCACGGCGTAGGTTTCGAAAAGGTCGGCGGCCATGCCGGCGCAGTCGCCGACGTTGTCGCCGACGTTGTCGGCGATCACGGCCGGGTTGCGCGGGTCATCCTCGGGGATACCCGCTTCGACCTTGCCGACGAGGTCGGCGCCGACATCCGCACCCTTGGTGAAGATGCCGCCGCCCAGACGCGCGAAGATCGAGATCAGCGAGGCGCCGAACGAAAGTGCCACGAGCGCTTCGACGGTGGCCGAAGAGGTGGCACCCTTCCACGAGGAGAGGGCGCCGAAATAGCCCGTCACGCCGAGGATGCCGAGGCCGACAACCAGCAGGCCGGTGATGGCGCCCGCCTTGAAGGCGACGTCGAGTGCCGGCTGCAGGCCGCCGCGCGCGGCTTCCGCCGTGCGCACGTTGGCGCGGACCGAGACGTTCATGCCGATGTAGCCGGTGGCACCCGAAAGGACCGCGCCGACGACGAAGCCGAGGGCCACGTGGATGCCGAGCGTGAAGGCGAGGACCAGCGCCACGAGGACGCCGACGATCGCGATCGTGCGGTACTGGCGGTTGAGATATGCCCCAGCGCCTTCGGCGATGGCGGCGGCGATTTTCTGCATGGTTTCGTTACCGGCAGAAACCGCGACGACCTGGCGGTACGCGACGATCCCGTAAAGGATCGCGAGAATACCGCACGCAATGATGAGCCAAAACGCGCCTGACATGAGTTCCGGTCCTCGGTTTTTCTTTTAGGTTCAAAGACTTCCTTCGGGACTCGCGAAGCGGGCCCGAAAGCGGGGCGGAACATGCCAGATGCCCCCCTGTAGCGCAAGGCTTTGCGCGGGCATCGCAAACCCGCATATTCGCTCGGTTTTTCACTGTCCGGAACGCCATTGCCATGCCCTTCCTCCTCGCCGGCCTTCTCCTGTTTCTCGGCACGCACCTCGTCACGACCCGCCGTGCGCTCCGGGCGGACCTGATCGCGCGGCTTGGGGCCAACGGCTACAAAGGCATCTATACGGCCGCTTCGATCGCCGGCTTCGTCCTGCTGATCTATGGCTTCGGCAGCTATCGCGCCCAGGGATATGTCGACATCTGGACACCGCCCAAGGCACTGACGCATGTCGCCTACCTGCTTCTACTGCCGGTCTTCGTCCTGCTGGCGGCCCAGCGGCCAAGCTGGATCAAGACCAAGGTGCGCCATCCGATGCTGCTGGCGATCAAGTGCTGGGCGCTGGCACACCTGCTCGTCAACGGCGATCTGGGATCGATGCTGATGTTCGGCGGATTCCTCGCTTGGGCCATCGTCTCGCGCGTGTCGCTGCGCGAACGTGAGCGCGTCGAAGGATCGACGCTTCAGCCGACGGCGTTCGGCAAAAGCGACGTTCTCGCACTGGCCGTCGGGCTGGCCGCTTATGTCGTCTTCGCGCTGTGGCTCCACCCGATGCTGATCGGCGTGCCGGTCTTCGGCTAGCCCTGCGCCGCGCCCCGGTTGCGCGCGGCGAGCCACGCGAGTGCCGCGAACGACGCGACGATCAGCGGCAGCACGCTTGCGTTGATCGCCGACCAGCCGATCGTGTTCTGCAGCCAGCCGGCCGCAGCCGCGGCGGCGGCGACCGTGCCGAACACGATGAAGTCGTTGGCGGCCTGGACCTTGGCCTTCTCGGGCGGACGGTACGTTTCCGTCAGCAGCGTCGTGGCGCCGATATAGAGGAAGTTCCAGCCCAGCCCGAGCAGGATCAATCCCACATAGAAATTCCAGAACTCGAGCCCCGCGAGCACGATGCCCGCCGACCCGACGAGCAGCACCGCGCCCGCCTTCATGACGTTGAGCAGGCCGAAGCGCGCGATGATCGTGCCTGTGAAGAACGACGGCACGAACATCGCCAGCACATGCGCCTGGATGGTGCGCGCCGCGTCGTCGAAGAGATGGCCGCAGGCGATCATCGCCAGCGGCGTTGCGTTCATCACCAGCGACATGACGCTGTAGGCGACCACACCGGAGAAGATCGCGACCGCCGCCTTGGGCTGGGTGAGGATTTCGGCAAGCGGGCGCGAGGCGCCCGTCTGCTCGTCGCCGCTCGGCACCGGGATGTCGACGAGCTGGACGGCAAGCAGCGCCAGGATCGAAACGAACGCGAGCGCCACGAACGAACCGACGAACGCGACGGGCTCGAACAGGTCGTGCGTTAGCCTGGCAAGCTCCGGCCCGGCGACGCCCGCGAACACGCCGCCGGCGAGCACGTAGCTGATCGCCTTGCCGCGCCCGGCCGCGGGCACGCCGTCGGCCGCCGCAAAGCGGTAGAACAGGCCGAAGCCGCTATAGACGCCGTTCAGCATGCTGCCGACACAGAACAGCAGGAACGATCCGTCGAAAATGCCGACGACGCAGACGATCTGTCCGGCAAGGCCGAACGCGGCACCCAGCGAGAATCCCGCACGTCGCCCGTAGCGCTTCATCAGGAACGATGCCGGGAACGTCGTCAGCATCGCGGCGAGCTGCATGAGGCCCACGGGAAGCGTGGCCATCGACTTGTTCTCGGCGAGCATGTGGCCCACGAGGGCCGCCTCGGCGATCATCGTCGAGGTCCCGATCATCAGCAGGGCCTGGGCGACCGACAGCACGATCACGTTGCGGCGCGTCTTATCGGCCGTCGACACGGTGGAGTCCATTTTCGCTTTTCCGGCTTTCAGCTTCCGATGCGCCGTTCGAGCACGCGCTCGAAGACGATGTCCTCGATGATGCCTTCCTTGCCGAGGATCTTGGCCGAGGAGGCGAGCATCCGGCGCTTGGCGCGCTCGCGGTCGAAATGGTCGCCGCGCGAGGCGACGTCGTTGAGATCGAACACGTAGGCGTTCTGCAGCCGGTCCATGGCGTTGCGCACGGCGTCCATGTCTTCCTTGCGCGCGATGCGCAGCTTGATCAGCAGCGCATAGTGCCGGCGCACCTGGTCGCCCTGGATCGCGGGCACCAGCATGCGCGGCAGGAAAAGCTCGGCGCCCGGATCGTCGACGATCGGGCCTTCGGCCGGCTTGTCCTGGGCGTGCAGCGGCGCCACGGCAAGGCAAAGGAGAATCGCGAGAGCGACGAGGAAACGCATCGCGCGACTATGGACCAGCCTCAGTAGTGGGTAAAGCCCGCCTGCGCCAACCGCAGCACCCGGCTCTGGGAATCGACGATCCGCACGACCGGGCGCCGTCCGGAAACCTGTCCGATCCGGGCGACCGGCGTGCCGGACTTTTTTGCAGCCTTCAGAACGGCGGCGCGCGCCGACGGCGGAGCGGCGAACAGCAATTCGTAGTCGTCGCCGCCGGAAATCGCCGTATCGCGCAGTTTCACGTCAAGTCTGATCGCCGCCTCGGCAGCCGCCGAGAACGGAACGGCGTCGAGTTCGACGGTTGCCCCAACGGCCGAGGCCCGGCAGATATGCCCGAGATCGGCGGCAAGTCCGTCGGACACGTCCATCGCCGCATGCGCGATCCCGACAAGTGCCTGCCCGAGCGCCAGGCGCGGCTCAGGAACGCGATAGCGCGCGAGCAGCGCTGACCGACGCGGTGCCGCGAGCTTCTTCAGCTTGCCCGACGCGACAAGCAGCCCGAGCGCGCCGTCGCCGATGCTTCCCGAGACCCAGAGATCATCGCCGTCCCGGGCACCGTCCCGGCGCAGCATCGTGCCGCGACGCGTCGTTCCCAATGCCGTGATCGCGATGCTGAACGGCCCCGGCGTGGACGTGCTGTCGCCGCCAAGGAGCGGAATGCCGAACGCGGCACCGTCGGCGGCAAGGCCACGCGCGAACGCGGCGAGCCGCGCATCGTTCCAGCCGCGCGGCCGCATGATCGACAGGAAATAGCCGACGGGCCTCGCACCCTTGGCCGCGAGATCGGAAAGGTTGGTGCGCAGCGCCTTGCGCGCGATGTCGGCCGGCGGATCGGCATCGAAGAAATGCACGCCCGCGACGAGCGCGTCGGCGGTGACGACCAGTTCGTCCTTCGCCGATAGGCGCAGGCACGCCGCATCGTCCTTGAGCCCGAGGGCGGCTTGATGCCCGCGCGTCAGCGGGGCGAACAGGGCGGCGATGGTCTCGAATTCGCCGCGCGCCATCGTCAGGCCCTGCCCGCCATCTCCTGCGGACGGCGGTCCTTGGCGATGCGGTCGAGCACGCCGTTGACGAAGCCGGCTTCCTTTGCGGCATCGAAATCGAGCGAAAGGTCGACATAGGCATCGATGGTCACGCGCGCGGGCACGTCGCCGCGCGCGAGCAGCTCGTAAGCACCGGCGCGCAGGATGGCGCGGATCACCGGATCGATGCGCTGCAAGGTCCAGCCGCGCGCGAGTGCCGGCACGATCAGCGCGTCGATCTCGGGCTTGCGCGACCACGCCCCTTCGACGAGGTCGGCGAAGAAGCCGGGCTCGGCCTCGGGCCAGTCCGGACCGCCGAAACCCGGCTTTAGCCGGAAACGGCGGAACTGCTCGACGACGTGCTTGGGATCCTCGGCCGCGAACTCGACCTGATAGAGAGCCTGCACGGCGGCCAGACGCGACGTGGTGCGACCGTTCCTGCGCGAATTGCCGCTCATGGCGCGAGCCGGAGCGAGCGCTTGTAGGCGATCATCGCGAGAGCGGCCTGCGCGGCCCCTGCCCCCTTGTCGCCTTCGCTGCGCTTGGCGCGCGCCCAGGCCTGCCCAATGGTCTCGACCGTCAGGATGCCGTAGCCGATCGCAAGCCCGCGCCGCACGGCGAGGTCCTGCAGGCCGCGCGCACTCTCGCCGCAGACATAATCGTAGTGCGAGGTTTCGCCGCGGATGACGGCACCCAGCGCCACGAAGCCGTCATAGGGCACGACGCCGGGCACGCGCTCACCGGCCATGTCGGCCATCGCGATGGCGCCGGGTATCTCGAAAGCACCCGGAACGGCGACCCGCTCGGCGATGCCGCCGACCGCCGCGATGGCGGCAAGGGCACCCGCGGCCAGTTCGTCGGCTAATTCGGCATAGAAGCGGGCCTCGACGATCAGCAGGCGCGGTGGGGCGCCTGCGAAATCGGCTTTGGTTGGGGCGGTGAAATCAGCGCGTCCGAACATCGATGCTCTTGTGCCCCACTATATCCAGACCGTATCCCTCGAGCCCGACGATCGAGCGGCGGGAGTTCGAAATCAGAATCATGTCGCGCACGCCCAGATCGAGCAGGATCTGCGCGCCGATGCCATAGTCGCGAAGCTCGCCGGCACCGCCGGTTTTCGGCTTAGCCGCGGCATCGCCCAGACGCGCGCGCACGCGGTCCGACAGGCTCGTCGCGCGCGGCTCGCGCAGCAGGACGACCACGCCGCGCCCGGCCTCGCCAATCGCGCGCATCGCCGACTGCAAAGTGCCCGCGCGCCCGAGCGTGCGGTCGCCGAGCACGTCGTCGAGCACGTTGAGCGCATGCATGCGCACCAGCACCGGATCGGATTTGGAGATGTCGCCCTTCACGAGCGCGATGTGCTCGGCATAGGCGGCACGGTTCACGTAGACGAGCATGCGCCACGTGCCGCCATGCTCGCTCTCGAACGTGGTTTCCTGCACGCGCTCGATGATGCGGTCGTTCTTGCGGCGGAACGCGATCAGGTCGGCGATCGTCGCGACCTTGAGCCCGTGGAGCTGGGCGAACTGCACGAGGTCCGGCAGGCGGGCCATCGTCCCGTCGTCGTTCATGATCTCGCAGATCACGCCGGCGGGGATGAGGCCGGCCATGCGCGCGATGTCGACGGCCGCCTCGGTGTGGCCGGCGCGCACGAGCGTGCCGCCGTCGCGCGCGACCAGCGGAAAGACATGCCCCGGGCTGACGATGTCGCGTGCACCCTTGCCCGGATCGATGGCGACCTGGATCGTGCGCGCGCGGTCGGCGGCCGAAATGCCGGTCGAGATGCCGTCGCGCGCCTCGATCGAGACGGTGAAGGCCGTCTGGTGGCGCGAGGCGTTGTCGGCGCTCATCAGCTTGAGGCCGAGCGTCTCGACGCGCTCGCGCGTCATCGAGAGACAGATGAGGCCGCGCCCGTAGCGCGCCATGAAGTTGACGGCCTCGGGCGTGGCGAACTGGGCCGGGATCACGAGGTCGCCTTCGTTCTCGCGGTCCTCGTCGTCGACGAGGATGAACATGCGCCCGTTGCGCGCGTCCTCGACGATCTCGTCGATCGACGACAGGAACGCCACGTCGACCTTCCCGGTCTCGAGGATTTCCGTCTGGCGATTTGTCGGTTTGAAGGCCACGGCCGCGCTCAGCCCTTTCCAAGGATGCGCGCAACATAGCGCGCAAGCGCGTCGACTTCCATGTTCACCCGCCCGCCGACGGCCGTCCGGCCAAGCGTCGTCGCATCCCAGGTATGCGGAATGACGTTGATCCCGAAGCGGGCCGACCCGTCGGGGCGGTCCTCGACCTCGTTCACGGTCAGCGAGATGCCGTCGATGGCGACAGAGCCTTTGGGCGCCAGATAGCGCGCGAACGCCTTGGGTGCCTCGAACACCAGCCGGTGCGATCCCTGCTCCTGCGTCGCGGACACAAGAATTGCCGTGCAGTCGACATGGCCCGACACGATATGTCCGCCAAGTTCGTCGCCCACGCGCAGCGACGGCTCGAGATTGACCGGCGTGCCGACCTGCCATTCGCCAAGCGTGGTCTTCGACAATGTCTCGGCCGACGCTTCGACCGCGAACCAGCCGGGCCCCTTCTCGATCGCCGTCAGGCAGCAGCCCGAGCACGCGATCGAAGCGCCGATGGCGAAGCGTGCGGTGTCGAGCGCGGTCTCGATCTCGAGGCGCGTATCGGAAGTGCGGGTGGCCGGTGCAAGCTTCCGCACGCGGGCCTTGTCGACGACGATGCCGGTGAACATGGCCGGCAACTTATGTCGCCCGCGCCCAGGTTTCCAGTACGTCCTCGCCGCATTCGGTCACATCGAGGCGCGAAAAGCGCGGTGCCTGGGCCAGGAGATCGACCCCGAAGGCCGCCAGAGCGGGCACGCCGTCGCCCCCCAGCACAAGTCCGGCCCCGAACCGGGCCAGCCGGTCGACAAGGTCCGCGCGCAGGAATGCCGCTGCCAGATGCGATCCGCCTTCGACGAGCACGCGGGTGAGGCCCCGCTTTCCCAGCGCCTTCGCGATGTCGGCCGGCACGATATTTCCGGCACCGTCCGGCGGCAGATGGATGAGTTCGATGCCGCAATCGGCCAGCACCTTGGCACGCGCCGGATCGCAATCGGCGCGCACCACGAACCAGGTCGGATGATCCTTTGCCGTGCGCACGACGCGCGCGGTCAACGGCACGCGCAGGCGCCCGTCGACGACGACGCGCACGCGCCGCGCCGTTTCGTAGCCGGCAAGGCGGACGTCGAGCATCGGATCGTCGGCGATCGCGGTTCCCGAACCGACGAGCGTGGCGTCGTGCCCGGCGCGCATGGCGTGCGCACGGGCGCGCGACGTCTCGCCGGTGATCCAGCGGCTTTCGCCGCGATGCGTGGCGATGCGACCGTCCAGCGAGGTGGCGAGCTTCAGCGTGAAGATCGGCCGGCCGTCGCGCACACGCTTGAAAAAGCCGGCATTGAGCGCGTCGGCTTCGTCCTGCAGCAGGCCGGTCTCGACCGCGATGCCCGCTTTGCGAAGCTTTTCCAGCCCCTGACCCGAGACGCGCGGGTCGGGATCGCCGGTCGCGGCGACGACACGCACGATACCGGCTTCGATCAGTGCATCGGCGCAGGGCGGCGTCTTGCCGTGATGGCTGCAGGGTTCGAGGCTGACATAGGCGGTGGCGCCCCGCGCCGCCGCCCCTGCCCGCTTCAGCGCTTCGGCTTCGGCGTGCGGCCGTCCGCCTTGTTGCGTCCAGCCCCGCCCGACGACGGTGCCGTCGCGCACGACGACGCAGCCGACCGCCGGGTTGGGCCACACGGACCCGAGGCCGCGCCGGGCAAGTGCCAGCGCGGCGCGCATATGGGCCCGGTCGGCCTCACTCGTCGGAATCGCCGCCAAGCTTGCCGACGAAATCTTCGAAGTCCTTCGCTTCCCGGAAGTTCTTGTAGACCGAGGCGAAGCGGATATAGGCGACGTGGTCGAGCGTGCGCAGCGCGTCCATCACCATCTCGCCGACGACCGTCGAGGGGATCTCGCTCTCGCCGAGGCTCTCCAGGCGGCGCTGGATGCCCGAGACGATGCGCTCGACGCGATCGGGCTCGACCGGGCGCTTGCGCACCGCATGCATCAGCGAGCGCAGGATCTTCTCGCGGTCGAACGGCTCCTTGACGCCGTTCTTCTTCACGATCGTCAGTTCGCGCAGTTGCACGCGCTCGAACGTGGTGAAGCGCGAGCCGCACGACGGACAGAAGCGCCGACGCCGGATGGCCGAGCCATCCTCCGTCGGGCGCGAGTCCTTCACCTGGGTATCTTCATGACCGCAAAACGGACAGCGCATCTTCGGGGCGTTCCCTTCGTCTTGTTCTTAAAGTCCGCGATAGATCGGAAAGCGGCGGGCAAGCTCGCCCACCTTGGCGCGCACCGCGGTCTCGACGGCCGCGTTGTCGCCGCTGTTGGTGTTGGAAAGGCCGTTCAGCGTCTCGCCGATCAGGTCGGCGATCTGGCGGAACTCGGCCGGGCCGAAGCCGCGCGTGGTGCCCGCCGGCGTGCCAAGGCGCACGCCCGACGTGACCATCGGCTTTTCGGGATCGGCCGGGATGCCGTTCTTGTTGCAGGTGAGGCCGGCGCGCTCGAGGCTCTTTTCCGCGACGTTGCCGGTCAGCTTTTTGGGCCGCAGGTCGACGAGCATCAGGTGGCTGTCCGTGCCGCCCGAGACGATGGCAAAGCCATGCTCGACCAGGCGGGCCGCCATCGCGCGCGCGTTCTCGACCACGCGCTGGGCGTAGATCTTGAACTCGGGCTTCAGCGCCTCGCCGAACGCGACGGCCTTGGCGGCGATCACGTGCATCAGCGGGCCGCCCTGCAGGCCAGGGAAGACGGCCGAGTTGATCTTCTTGCCGAGATCCTCGTCCATCGAGAGGATCATGCCGCCGCGCGGACCGCGCAGCGTCTTGTGAGTCGTCGTCGTCACGACATGCGCGTGCGGCAGCGGGCTGGGATACGCACCGCCCGCGATCAGGCCGGCATAGTGCGCCATGTCGACCATCAGATAGGCGCCGACCTTGTCGGCGACCGCGCGGAAGCGCGCGAAGTCGATCTGGCGCGAATAGGCCGAGCCGCCCGCGATTATGAGCTTGGGCTTCACTTCGAGCGCCTTGGCTTCCATCGCGTCGTAGTCGATGAGCTGGTTGTCCGCGCGCACGCCGTAGGACGCGACCTTGAACCACTTGCCGGACTGGTTGGCCGGTGCGCCATGCGTGAGATGCCCGCCTTCGGCGAGCGACATGCCAAGGAACGTGTCGCCCGGCTGCAGGAGTGCGAAGAACACCGCCTGGTTCGCCTGCGCGCCCGAATGGGGCTGCACGTTGGCGAAGTTGCAGCCGAACAGCTTCTTGGCGCGCGCGATGGCCAGAGCTTCGGCCTCGTCGACGAACTCGCAGCCGCCGTAATAGCGCCGGCCCGGATAGCCTTCGGCGTACTTGTTGGTCAGCACCGAGCCTTGTGCTTCGAGCACGGCGCGGCTGACGATGTTCTCCGAGGCGATCAGCTCGATCTGATCCTGCTGGCGCGCAAGCTCGCGGTCGATGGCGCCGCGGATGTCCGGATCGGCATCCTTGAGGCTCGTTCCGAAGAAGCGCTGGGCGAAGTCTGATTCGATCACGCGGGCGGGTTCGGCAGGCGACATCGGCGGAAGTTCCTCTGGCGTTCGTGTTTGCTTTGCGTCAGCCGAGCTTGGCGACGCGTCTTTCGTGGCGTCCGCCGCCGAACGGCGTGGACAGGAAGACCTTGAGGCAGGCGCGCGCGACCTCGGGTCCGATCACGCGGGCACCCATCGCGAGCACGTTGGCATCGTTGTGCTCGCGGCTGAGGCGCGCGGTCGTCTCGTCGTGGCAGAGTGCGGCGCGGATGTGGCGGTGGCGGTTGGCGGCGATCGAGATGCCGATGCCCGTCCCGCAGATCAGCACGCCGCGCGATGCGCGTCCGTCCTTGAGTGCGGCTGCAAGCCGGTCGGCGAAGTCGGGATAATCGACGCTGTCGGCCGCGTTCGTGCCGAGGTCGACGACAGGCACGCCGGCAGCTTCCAAGTCCTTGACCAGCAAGGCTTTGAGTTCGTATCCGCCGTGGTCGGCTGCAAGGGCGATGGCGTCTGTCATATTGGCGCGGACGCTACCATATGTCGTCGCGGCGCCACAATCCGCCCCCAAGGCGTTGCGATTTTTGGGCTTTTCGACCCCTAGGGCGTCTGGCCCTCGTTGCGGCGCAATGCGGCCTCGAGCTTGCGCAGCGCGTTCGCCCGCAGCAGCGCATCGCCGCCGTTCGACGGGCCGACGATCGAGACCTCGATGCCGGTCTCGGTGTCGATGGCGGTCACCTTGACGAAGGCGCCGATCCGGTGGAATTCGAAGAGCGCGTCGCGCGGCATCGGGGCGAATCCGGGAGCGTGAAGGGAAAGATCATTCAATCATGCAGTCGCCCCCGGCACGCAAGCCCGCGTGCCTTGCCCGGCAATTATTTTAGTTCTAAAATATCTCGATGGATGCCGCCCCCTTCACGGTCGAGCTGCCGATCCGCTTCAGCCACACGGATCCAGCCGGCATCGTCTATTTCCCGAACTATTTCGATTTCTGCAACGGCGTGGTCGAGGACTGGTACACGCGTGGCCTCGGCATCGACTATGCGCGCATGATCTTCGAGGACCGCCGCTCGGCGCCCATCGTGCATGCCGAGTGCGACTTCTTCGTGCCCTCGCTGATGGGCGACCGCGTGTCGTTCACGCTGCTGCTCGCCAAGATCGGCCGCACGTCGATCGACATGGACATCTACGGCCATGTCGCCGGCACGCTGCGCCTCAAGGCGAACATCGTGACGGTGTTCATGGATCTCGACACCCGCAAATCCGTTGCCCTTCCCGACACGATGCGCCAGAAGTTCGAAGCCTATCGCGACGCGTGCGAAGGCTGGATCCCGCCCCCGAAACCCGGAGCCTGAAGTTGAACCGTGCACTCCTGCCGCCCGGCTGGGACGCGCCCAAGGGATACGCCAACGGCATCGCCGCCCGCGGCACGCAGATCTATGTCGCCGGCCAGATCGGCTGGAACCCTGCGACGTCCGCGTTCGAGACCGACGACTTCGTCGGCCAGACGCGCCAGGCGCTTGCCAACATCGTCGCGGTGCTGGCGGCCGCCGGTGCCGGCCCCGAGCATGTCGTGCGGCTCACCTGGTACGTCGTCGACAAGGCGGAGTATGCCGCCCGCCTGCGCGAGGTGGGCGACGCCTACCGCGCCACGCTGGGACGCAACTTCCCGGCCATGACGCTGGTCGAGGTGAAGTCGCTGCTCGAACCGCGCGCGCGCCTCGAGATCGAGGCGACTGCCGTGCTGCCTGATTGACCCTCTCGCCATCGGCACGCCCCGCCCTATAATCCCGTTCCACTCCATCCGACCGGAAACCCGACAATGAGCAAATCCGCCAAGGCCGAATTCAAGTGGGAAGACCCGTTCCTGATGGACGCGGACCTTTCCGAGGACGAGCGGATGATCCGCGATGCCGCGCGCGAATTCTGCGAAGGCAAGCTGATGCCGCGCATCCAGAAGGCCTTCCGCAACGAGACGACCGACCGCGGCATCTTCAACGAGATGGGCGAGATGGGCTTCCTGGGCTCGACGATCGAGGGCTACGGCTGTGCCGGCCTCTCGTACGTCGCCTACGGCATCGTGGCGCGCGAAGTGGAACGCATCGACAGCGGTTACCGTTCGATGATGAGCGTGCAGTCGTCGCTCGTCATGCATCCGATCCACGCCTACGGCACCGAGGCGCAGCGCCAGAAGTACCTTCCCAAGCTCGCGACCGGCGAGTGGGTCGGCTGCTTCGGCCTCACCGAACCCGATGCCGGCTCCGATCCCGGCGGCATGACGACGCGCGCGAAGAAGACGAAGAACGGCTACGTCATTTCCGGTGCCAAGATGTGGATCTCGAACGCGCCGATCGCCGACGTGTTCGTCGTGTGGGCCAAGGACGATGCCGGCGACATCCGCGGCTTCGTGCTCGAGAAGGGCATGAAGGGCCTGTCGGCGCCGAAGATCGAGGGCAAGTTCTCGCTGCGCGCGTCGATCACCGGCGAGATCGTGATGGACGAGGTGCATGTCGGCGAAGACGCGCTGCTGCCAAACGTGAAGGGCCTCAAGGGTCCGTTCGGCTGCCTCAACCGCGCGCGCTACGGCATCGCATGGGGTGCCCTTGGTGCCGCCGAATATTGCTGGCACGCGGCGCGCAAATACACGCTCGAGCGCAAGATGTTCAACCGCCCGCTCGCGGCCAACCAGCTCGTGCAGAAGAAGCTGGCCGACATGCAGACCGAGATCTGGATCGGCCTGAATTCGTGCCTGACCGCCGGCCGACTGATGGACCAGGGGCGTCTCGCGCCTGAGACGATCAGCCTCATCAAGCGCAACAGCTGCGGCAAGGCGCTCGACATCGCCCGCATGGCGCGCGACATGCACGGCGGCAACGGCATCATGGACGAGTATCACGTGATCCGGCATTTGATGAATCTGGAAACCGTGAACACCTACGAGGGCACGCACGACATCCATGCGCTGATCCTCGGCCGCGCGCAGACCGGCATCCAGGCGTTCTTCTAGGCGGGCGGGCGCGTCTTGCTCGGCGCGCTCACGCTCCTTCTCGTCTGCCAGGCGATCGGCGAGGCCGTCGTGCGCCTTGCCGGCCTGCCGGTACCCGGCCCCGTGATGGGCATGCTGCTGCTGTTTGCCTGGCTGATGGTGAAGGGCGAAGTGCCCGAGGCGGTGGCGAAGACGACGGCCGGCCTGCTCGAACACTTGTCGCTGCTGTTCGTGCCGGCAGGCGTGGGCGTGGTGCTCTATCTCGATCTCGTCGCGGCCGAGTGGCAGGCCATCCTCGCAGCACTCGTCGTCTCCACGCTCGCGACCATCCTCGTCACGGCCTTCGTGATGCGCAAGCTCGTCGGCCGCGCGGACGAGCCATGAAGGACGAGCTTTTCCAGCTCTGGGTCTATCTGTCGGCCACGCCGCTCGCGGGGCTGACGGTCACGCTGGTGGCCTACCAGATCGGCGTCGCGGTCTACCGGCGCAGCGGGGCCAATCCCATCGCCAATCCGGTGCTGATCGCGGTCGTGCTGCTGGTCGCACTGCTGTGGGCGACGGGAACCGCCTATCGCACCTATTTCGAGGGCGCGCAGTTCGTCCACTTCCTGCTGGGTCCCGCGACGGTGGCGCTGGCAGTCCCGCTCTATCGCCACTTCGCGACGATCAGGCGTTCGGCACTCGCCATCGCGGTGTCGATCGTCGCCGGCTCGATGACGGCCATCGTCACGGCCGTCGGCACGGCGTGGCTGATGGGCGCCTCGTCGCGCACGTTGTTAAGTCTGGCACCCAAGTCGGTGACCACGCCGGTCGCGATGGGCATTTCCGAACAGATCGGCGGCCTGCCGTCGCTGACGGCCGTGCTCGTGATCCTGACGGGGATCCTCGGCGCCGTGTTCGCGACATGGACGCTGAACGCCGCCGGCATCAAGGACTGGCGCGCGCGCGGGCTTTCGGTGGGCGTGGGCGCGCACGGGATCGGAACGGCGCGCGCGTTCCAGGTGAACGAGCTTGCGGGTGCGTTCGCCAGCCTCGCGATGGGGCTGAACGCGCTGGCGACGGCGATACTCGTCCCGCTGCTTATTCGGCTGCTGTGGTGACCTGCGGCGCGTAGCCGCCCTGGCCGATGGCGCCGGTCCAGAACTGCTCCATGCGGCGCAGCGTCTGCTCGAGCATCGCGAGATCCTGCGGCTTCACGGTCGAGCGCGTCAGTTCCTCTGCGTGGCGCTCGAAGACCTTGTCGAGCAGCCCGTGCAGCTTGAGACCCGAGGCCGTCAGCTTCACGCGCACCGAGCGGCGGTCGTGCGGGCTGCGTGCCTGCGAGATGTACTCGTTGTCGATGAGCTTCTTCAGATTGTACGAGACGTTGGAGCCCAGATAGTAGCCGCGCTGCGTGAGCTCGCCCACGGTCAGCTCGTCCGGCCCGATATTGTACAGTATCAACGCCTGGACGTTGTTGATGTCGCGGATGCCCATCCGGTCGAGCTCGAGTTTCACGACCTCGAGGAATTGCCGATGCAGCCTCTCGACCAGAGAGACCGAATCCAGATAGTCCTTTTTCATCGACATAAGCGGCCCCGCTAACACCCGGATAGTTTTAGCAAAATACAGGGGAAGCGGTTAAAAGGTCATTACTTACCTTGTAACAGCTTGATAATGCCGGAAAAATCCAGACTACCCCGGCCTCCCGATACCATCAGAGCGTACAGCGCCTGGGCCGCGGCCCCCAACGGGGTCGACTGGCCGGCACTCTGCGCGGCCGCCTGGGCGAGCTTCAGGTCCTTCAGCATCATGTCGGCGGTGAAGCCCGGCTTGTAATCGCGGTTGGCCGGCGACGCGGGCACTGGCCCGGGCACCGGGCAGTACGCCGTCATCGACCAGCACTGGCCCGACGATTTCGAGCTGATGTCGAAAAGCTTCTGCGCGTCGAGGCCGAGTTTCTCGGCAAGGCTGAAACCTTCGGCGACCGCGACCATCGAAATGCCGAGGATCATGTTGTTGCAGATCTTCGCGGCCTGCCCGTTGCCGGGGCCGCCGGCATGCACGATGGTCTTGCCCATCTGGGCGAGCAGCGGTTGGGCGCGCTCGAACGCGCGGGTACTGCCGCCGACCATGAAGGTGAGCGTGCCGGCTTCCGCCCCGCCCGTCCCGCCCGACACCGGTGCGTCGACCATGTCGAGTCCGTAGCCCTCGGCCTTCTTCGCGACCGCGCGCGCGGTGTCGACATCGATGGTCGAGCAGTCGGCCAGCAGCGCGCCCTTGGGCGTCACGGGGAGGATCTCGTCGTAGACGCCGCGCACGTGCGGCCCGGCGGGCAACATCGTGACGACGATCTCGGCCCCTTTCACCGCTTCGGCCGCGGACTTCGCGGGTGCCACCCCGGCCGCCTCGACGTTCTTCGCCACCATGTCGAAGCCGCGCAAGCTGTGCCCGGCCTTGACGAGGTTGCGGGCCATCGGCCCGCCCATGTTGCCAAGCCCGATGAATGCGATGGTCGCCATGACGCGTTCCTCCCCTGTTTCTTCTTCAGTCGACGAATGTCAGCTCGTCGCCGTCGGCGAGCGGCGCGAAATAGCGCGCGACGTCGGCGTCGGTCACCTCGGCGAGCGTGGCCGGTTTCCATTTCGGCGCATGGTCCTTGTCGATCAGCACGGCGCGGATGCCTTCGTAGAAATCGTCGGCCGCCATGCAGCGCTGGACGAGGCGGAACTCCATGCGCAGCGCGTCCTCGATCGACAGGGCGCCGCCAAGTTCCATCTGGCGAAGGCTCACTTTAAGGCTCGTCGGGCTCATCTTGCGCAGGCGCGCGGCGAGCTTGGCGCCCCACTCGCTGCCATCCGCGTCGAGGGCGGCAAGGATGCCCTCGATCGTGCGGGGTGCGAAGCACCGGTCGATCTGCGTTTGCAGTGCCGGCAGCGAAGCGGGACCGGGATCGGAATGGAAACGGGCCAGCACGGCATCAGCCGCTTCGCTCTCCAGCGCGGTGATGAGGTCGGGCAGCTTCGCGCTCTCGACATAATGCGTGGCGAGCCCCAGATGCAGCATGTCGGCCGCCTTGATGCGCTCGCCCGTCAGGCCGAGGAAATCGCCCATGCGGCCGGCAAGGCGCGGCAGGAAGAACGAGCCGCCGACGTCGGGGAACAGGCCGATGGCGCTTTCCGGCATCGCGAACAGCGTGCGCTCGGTCGCGACCCGGTAGCGTCCGTGGACCGACAGGCCCACGCCGCCGCCCATGCAGATCCCGTCGACCAGCGACACGACGGGCTTGGGGAAACGCGCGAGGCGGCGGTTGAGGCGGTATTCCTCGAAGAAGAAGTCGCGCGTCAGCGGATCGGCCTTGCCCGCGCGCTTGGCCGCCAGGCCGGCGTCGCACACCGCGCGCACGTCGCCGCCCGCACAGAACGACTTGCCGCCCTCGCCCCACTGCACGACATGGCGCAAGGCCGGATCCTTCGCCCACGCCGCCAGCGTCGGCTCGTAGGCGCGGATCATGCCGAGCGTCAGCGCGTTGAGCGCCTTGGGGCGCGTGAACGCGACGTAGCCGCCAAGCCCCTTGCGTGTAAAATTTATCTCGTCGGTGCCGTGGTCCGTCAAGCCTAGTCTCCGTCGTGTTGGATTTCCCCGGCACTTTCGATACGGTATCGCCGCCATCGGGTCAAAGGGAGACACTGTCGATGAACGCCTCGGGAAGCTATCCGCGCACGCGCCTGCGCCGCAACCGCCGCGACGCCTGGTCGCGCGCCATGGTCGCCGAGGTCCGCCTGTCGCCCGCCGACTTCATCCTGCCGATGTTCGTGGCCGAGGGAAAAGGCGAGCGCATCCCGGTCGCCTCGATGCCCGGTGTCGCCCGCCTCAGCGTGGACGAGATCGTCAAGGAAGCGGCCCGCGCGGCGAAGCTCGGCATCCCGGCGATAGCACTGTTTCCCAACACGCCCGCCGACCGCAAGACCGAGGACGGCGAGGAAGCGTTCAATCCCGACAATCTCGTGTGCCGTGCCACGCGCGCGGTCAAGAAGGCCGTGCCCGAGATCGGCATCCTTTGCGATGCCGCCCTCGACCCCTACACCACGCACGGACAGGACGGGCTGGTGCGCGACGGCTATGTCGTCAACGACGCGAGCGTCGCGGCACTGGTGACACAGTCCATCGTGCAGGCTGAAGCCGGCTGCGACGTGATCTCGCCCTCGGACATGATGGACGGGCGCATCGGCGCCATCCGCGACGCGCTCGACGCCAAGGGCTTCGAGCATGTCCGCATCATGAGCTACGCCGCCAAATACGCGTCGGCCTATTTCGGCCCGTTCCGCGATGCGGTCGGCTCGGGCAAGTCGCTGGGCAAGGGCGACAAGCGCACCTACCAGATGGACCCGGCCAACGGCGACGAGGCGATGCGCGAGGTCGCCTTCGATCTCGACGAGGGTGCCGACATGGTGATGGTGAAGCCGGGCCTGCCCTATCTCGACATCGTGCGGCGCGTGAAGGAGACCTTCAAGGTGCCGACCTTCGCCTTCCAGGTGTCGGGCGAATACGCGATGCTGCAAGGTGCCATCGAACGCGGCTGGCTCGACCGCAAGGTCGTGCTCGAGACGCTGCTGGCCTTCAAGCGCGCGGGGGCCGACGGCATCCTCACCTATTCCGCGATCGAGGCCGCCGAGGCGCTGCAGAAATAACGAACCCGCAAGTCTGTCCCGAGATTTTTGCGGTCCTGTTGACGCCGAGTTGACGCCGAGTTGACATCGAGTTGACGCCGAGTTGACCGTCAACACGCAACGCCTTGATCGCATTCGATACCCGGTTGACGTTGACAGGAATCAAGCGCCGTCAACCAAACCTTGCGGTCCTGCTTTTTTCAATCCTTCACGATGTCAAACAGCGCACGGCCGGATCGCTCCGACCGATCGCAGGACTATAGGCTGTTGAAGGATTAAATACAACCATAACTACAAATGTAACTGTCCAGATTCACTGCACCGAAAGAGCCGGTACCCGCATGTTGAACGATGCGTTGTTGGCGATGGCCGTCGCGATCGAGATCACGATGGGGGACGGGAGGCTGCCGAGACCGGTGTAGTTGGCGAGCCTCACGTTCGCCACCGACGACCACGCCGACACGTCGGCATTCGCGAACTGCAGCATGTCGGCGAGGATCATTCCGTTGGGCGCCATGCGCACGCCGACATTGTTGGCGACCGCCGTTGCGGCACTTTCCACCGTCGCGTTGACGACGGAATCCACGGTCGAGGCCGCCCGGACAATCGCCTTCTGAAGCGCACCCTCGAGCACCAGCGAACCGAGGAACGCCGCGACCGACAGGTTCGAGTTGCCCGTCGGCGCGACCGACGGCCCCTGCCCATCGCCCGAGCCGCCGCCGGCCGCGAACTGGCCGATATGCAGCTGCAAGGCCGTGTCGGAATCAACGCCGAGATTGTTCGCGACTGCCGTGGCGGCACTGGTGACCGAACCCAGATCCGTCGCCGGGATCGTGATCCCGTCGATTCCGGCCGTGCCGCCCGGCGAAGCCTGGTTGTTCGTGATGTCGGTCACTTCGGTCGTCGCGACGACGTTGCCGAAATGCACCTGCAGGGACTCCACCATCGTCATGTCGGTCGGGGCGATGTCGATGCGGATGTCGACGTTCTTCGTGACCGTCTCGACGATCGCGGCGTCCCACGACCAGCTGACGCGGTCGAAGGCCAGGACGGGCGATGAGGTAGCAAGCGACAGGGCGGCCAGCAGGCCCGATTTCAAGATGGAAGACATGACGGCTGCTCCTTTGTCGGGAAAGTCCGACGCCAGAATACGCCGTGCCGGCCCGCGATTGCCGGGGCAGACGGATGGATTTCAGGGCAAGCGTGATATTCCGGCGGTCTTCCCGCCCGTTCGGGGTATTGCCGTTCGGGCCGGAAAAAGAAAGGGAGGAACCGGCGGACCGGTCCCTCCCCTTGTCGAGACGCATTCCGTTACTGCGCTGAAACGACCGGCGCCTTCACGGAGATCGATGCGTTGTTGCCCACGGCCGTCGCGACCGAACCCACGATCGGACGGGTCAGGGAACCGAGGCCCGTGTAGTTGCTGAGCGTCACGTCCGTCACCTTCGAACGCGCCGTCACGTCGGCATAGGCGAACTGCGTCACGTCGCCGATGAGCAGCCCGTTGGGGCCCATCGTGACCGTGAGGTTGTTCGCGACTGCCGTTGCCGAGCTGTCGACCGTGGCGTTGACGATGTCGGCCACCGTCGAAGTCGCCCGGATTTCGGCCTTCGTGGCTCCACCGGTCGAAGCAAGCGTGGCGAGCACGGCTGCGATCGTCAGGTTGGAGTTGCCGGTCGAGACGGAAGGAACGCCGCCTTCGCTGCCCGAGAGACCGCCAACGGTGAACTGGCCGATGTGCAGCTGCAGGGCAGTGTCGGAGTCGATGCTGAGGTTGTTCGCGACTGCCGTTGCGGCACTCGAGACCGAGCCCAGTTCGGTGGCGGCGGCGAGAGACGCCGTCGCCGGGATGACGAACCCGCCCACGCCGATCGTGCCGACCACGGTGCCGTTGATGCCGTTGGGCGCGTCGTCGCTCTCGTTGACCGAGCCGAAGAGGATCTTCGGGCTCTTGAAGTCGTCGTCGAGGAACTCGCCGGGCGCACCGGCCACACCCAGCCCGTAATGGAACTGGAACGGAATGACGACATCATCCGTCACGCCGCCGGGCGAAGGCTGGTTGTTCGTGATGCCGGTCACTTCGGACGTCGCCGTGACGTTGCCGATGTTGGCCTGCAGCGATTCCACCATCACCATCCCGGTCGGGCTGATGTCGATGTTGACGTTCACGTTCTTGACGATCGTTTCGGTGATGGTGGCATCCCAGGACCAGTCGACATTGTCGAACGCGAGTGCTGGTGACGCCAGGGCGAGCGTGACGGCGATCGCCGACGCACCGGCCAGAAGGCCTGCTTTCGTGATGCGAGACATGGGCTTTCTCCTTGAACGGTTGAAGGCATCGTGCCCGGGCAGGCTGGATCGCACGCACGGGGTGGCTTTTATGCGCGACGCCAGAATAGGATTTGCCGGACCGCAATTGCCGACGCAGGCGGTCGGATTTCAGGGCAAGCGTGATATTCCGACGCGATGGCGCGGCCCATCGGGATATCGACGTTCGGATTGGCCGTCCCCGTTCAGGCAGCGGACGAAGCGCCTAGCCCCACGGCCCCGTGCGGGTGCGGCCGGCAAACAGCGGCACGTCGCGCCGCTTGAAGAACGGCAGCAGCACGAGGCCCGCGGCGAAGCCGCCGATATGCGCCCACCACGCCACGCCGCCGGCATCGGCGTCTTCCAGCAGTCCATTGGCGAGTTGCACGACGATCCAGAAGCCGAGCACGAAATAGGCCGGCAGCCACGCGAGCCGGAAGAACGCGAAGCTGTAGACCTTGGCGTGCGGGTGCAGCAGCAGATAGGCGGCAAGCACGCCCGACACGGCCCCCGAAGCGCCGATCATCGGGATCTCGGAATGGAAATCGACAAGTGCCTGCGAGAGTGCGGCCGCGAACCCGCACGCGAGATAGAACAGCGCGAAGCGAACGCGCCCCATCGAATCCTCGACATTGTTCCCGAAGGTCCACAGATAGAGCATGTTGCCCGCGACATGCATCAGGCTGCCATGCAGGAACATCGAGCTGACCACCGTCAGCCACGGACCAGGCGTGTCGATATAGGGCGGAAGTTCGCCCGTGCCGCCGAGCACGGCCGGGATCATGCCGTAGCCGAGCACGAAGAACATGCCGGCACGCTCGTCGAGCGTGAGCTGGTAGAGGAAAACCGCCGCGTTGATCGCCACGCTCGCGGCCGTCAGCAGTGCGAAGCGGCGCGTCGGGTTGTCGTCGTGCAGCGGGACGAGAAGCAAAAGCCGCCTATTCGAGGATGAACCGCAGGATCGTGCCGATCTGGTCGGGCGCCATCAGCGCCGGCGCATGGCCGCACCCGGCGATCTCGACCGCGTCGCAGTTCGGCTTCTTGGCCATGCGCAGCAACGTTTCGCGCAGCAGGAGGTCGGAATCCGCACCGCGGATCGCCAGCACGGGCACGCGCACCTGGTCCCAGAAGGGCCACAGCGCCAGATCGTCGGCCGGCTTGTCCTGGAACGGCTTGCCGATCGCCGGGTCGTAGCGCAGGCGCAGATTGCCGTCGCCGGACTCCTCGGCGCTGTGGAAGGCAAGATGCATCCATTCGGCATCGGTAAGCTGGCCGAAAGGTGCGTGCACCTTGCGCAAGTACGCCTCGACCGCGCCGAAATCCTCGAACCGCTGGTCGCGGCCGACATAATCGCCCAGACGCTTGAGTGCTGCCGCCGGGATGAACGGGCCGACGTCGTTGAGCACGAGCTTGCGGATGAACTGGCCGCGCTGGGCGGCCAGCAGCATGCCGATCAGCCCGCCCATCGACGTGCCGATCCAGTCCACCTTCTCGACATCGAGGCGCGCATAGAGCGCCGAGACCGTCTGCATGTAGATCGGATAGGCATAGTCGTCGGGCTTGGGCAGCCAGTCGGAAGCGCCGCGCCCCGGCATGTCCGGGCACACGACCCGGCAGCCTTCCTCGCCAAGGGCGCGTGCGAGCGCGTCGAAGTCGCGCCCGTTGCGCGTCAGGCCGTGGACGCAGATCACCGTGCGGGCGGCGTCGTGCGGGCCCCATTCCGTCCAGGCGAGACGAAAAAATCCGGCGGGCCCGAGAACGGGCATCGAGTTGGCGCGAGGCGTCATCGGCAACCGTTCTACCCCGCCGGGGCGCCTATGGACAACCATGCGCTCGCCCCCGTACAAACGCGCCCGAGAAACCCCCGCCGGACATACCGATTCCCCATGCCAGCGCTTTCGCCCCGCGCCCAAGGCTACCTCTACGCATTGGCTGCACCCTTGTGCTGGTCGACGGGCGGCGTGGTGATGCGCACCGTCGACGCGGACGCCTGGGACATCGTGTTCTGGCGTGCGGCCGGCCATGCGGTCTGCTTCCCGTTCGTGCTGGCGTTCATCCTGCGCATCGATCCCTTGCGGGGCCTGCGCGACATGCCGCCGGTCGCCATCGCGTCGGCCCTGCTGCTGGCCGCGAGCTTCGTGCTGCACGTCATCGCGATGACCGCGACGACGGTCGCCGACGCGCTGGTGCTGCAATCCACCTCGCCGCTGATGGTCGCGGTGCTGGCGCGCATCGTGCTCAAGGACCATGTCCCGGCCGCAAGCTGGATCGCCATCGCGGTGGCGTTCGCCGGCCTCGTGCTCGTGATGGGCGCTTCGTTCGACGACGGCGGGCTGGTCGGCAAGCTTGCCGCACTCGCCGTGGCGCTGGTCTCGGCCGTCAACGTCATCCTGATCCGGGGTGCGCGCACGCTCGACCTGCGGCCGGCGACGGTGTTCGCGGCCCTGATCGCCTGTGCGGTCGCACTCGTCTTCGGCAGTCCGTTCGGCACTTCGGCGGGCGACGCGGCGGCGATCTTCGTGCTCGGCTTCGTGCAGATGTCGGTCGGGCTCACGTTCTTCTACACCGCCCTCAAGCGCCTCGATCCGGTGTCGGTCACGCTGATCGCCCTGGTCGAGCCGTTGCTGGGGCCGTTCTGGACGTGGCTTGCGGTCGGCGAGGAGCCCACGCAGGGCACGCTGGTCGGCGGGGCCGTGCTGATCGGAGCACTCGCCTTCAACACGCTGGCGACCATGCGTTCACGGCCAACATCATGAGCCGGTCGTCGCCGCGCGGCGTGGCGATCATGGTCGCCGCGGGGTTCGCCTGGAGCACGAGCGGCCTGTTCGTGCGCGCCCTCGACGGGACGAGTGCCTGGGAGATGGTGTTCTGGCGCTCGCTGGGCATGATCGCGTTCCTCGGGGCCTACATGCTCTGGCGCTACCGGCGCGACACCGTGGCCAAGATCGCGGCACTGGGTGCGGGCGGGCTCACGGCGGCGGCCCTGCTCGCCTCGACATTCTTCTTCTTCCTCTACGCCGTCAGCGCCACGACGGTGGCGACGGCGCTGTTCTTGATGAGCACGTCGCCCTTCTGGGCGGCCGTCGTCGCGCGCATCGTGCTGGGCGAGCCGCTTGCCGTGCGCACGCTCGCCGCCATCGCGGCGTGCATCGTCGGCGTGACGATCATGGTGGGCGATGCGCTCGAGTTCGGCTCGATCCTCGGGCCTCTGTCGGCCCTTTGCGTATCGATCGCCTTCGGGTTCCAGATCACCGTGATGCGCAAGCTCGGCGGACGGGTCGACATGGTGCCGAGCGTGCTCGTCGCCGGGCTCATCTCGGCCGTGCTCGCCCTGCCGCTCGCCTGGCCGCTGTCGGCAAGTCCGCACGACGTCTTCGTCCTGATGGCGATGGGTGTCATCCAGCTTGGCTGCGGATGCCTGCTGATGACGATCGCGACACGCCATCTCGCGGCCGCCGATGTCGGCCTGATCGGACTGCTGGAGACCATCCTGGGACCGCTCTGGGTCTGGCTCCTCTTCGCCGAACGGCCCAGCAACGCGACGCTGCTGGGGGGCGCCATCATCCTCGCGGCACTCGTCGCGAACGAGGTCGTTGGCCTGCGTCGGCGCGTCCGCTAAGACTGTCTCCTCGCATCATGCCGGGAGAACGCCTGACCATGCCGTCCGTACCGTCCGAAATGCCGCGCGGCCCCCTCGCCGGCATCGTCGTCCTCGACATGTCGCGCATCCTTGCCGGCCCCTACTGCACGCTGCTGCTGGCCGAGCTGGGGGCACGCATCATCAAGGTCGAGGACCCGCGCGGCGGCGACGATTCGCGCGCGTACGGCCCGTTCATCGACGGCGAGTCCGTCTATTTCGCCGCCGTCAACCGCGGCAAGGAGAGCATCGGCCTCGACCTGAAGAAACCGGAGGACCGCGCGATCTTCGAGCAGCTTCTGGCGCGGTGCGACGTGCTCGTCGAGAATTTCCGCCCCGGTACCATGGACAAGCTCGGCTATGGCTGGGAAGCGCTGCACGCGAAGTATCCGCGCCTCGTCTATTGCGCCGCGTCCGGCTTCGGCCACACCGGGCCATACAAGACCGCACCTGCCTACGACATGGTCGTGCAGGGGCTGGGCGGCATCATGAGCGTGACCGGCCACGAGGGCGCCCCCGTCGCGCGCATCGGCGTGTCGATCGGCGATCTGGGTGCGGGCCTCTATGCTGCCATCGGCGTGCAGTCGGCGCTGTTCCATCGCGAGCGCACCGGCGAGGCGACGTTCGTCGACATCGGCATGCTCGACTGCCAGCTCTCGCTGATGGAAAACCCGGCCGCGCGCTATCTCAACACCGGCAAGGTGCCGGGGCCGATGGGCGGGCGGCACGCGTCGATCACGCCGTTCGGCATCTTCCCCACTTCCGACCAGCAGATCATCATCGCGGCGGGCAATGACGGCCTGTTCCGCAAGCTGTGCGCGGTGCTCGAAGCGCCCGCCCTGGCCGAGGACAAGCGATACCTGACGAACGGTTCGCGCACCGAACACGTGCTGGCGCTGGAAGGCGAGATCGCCGACATCCTGCGCAAGAACACGGCCGCGAACTGGCTTGCCAAGCTCGACGCCGCCGGCATCCCGGCCGGCCCGATCAACGACGTGAAGGGCGCACTCGAGCATCCGCAGACGGCGGCCCGCCACATGGTCGTCGAGACGTCCACGCCGGGTGGCACGAAGCTCAAGGTGATCGGCAATCCGATCAAGATCTCGGGCTTTTCCGATCCACCGACGCGCGCCGCTGCCCCCGCACTCGGCCAGCACCGCGACGCGATCGTCGCCGAACTTTCGAAGGAAATGAAATGACCGGTCCCGTTCTCGACCCCCGCGCGCTCGCCAAGCGGCTCGAAGGCAAGCAGCTGATCGACGGCAGGCTCGTCGCGTCGAAATCGGGCGAGACCTTCGCCGTGAACTCGCCGGCGACCGGCGAGCTTGTCGCCAATGCCGCCGCCGGCAACGCGGCCGACGTCGATGCGGCCGTCCAGTCGGCAGCGGCGGCGCAAGTCGCGTGGGCCAAGGTGCCCGCCCGCCAGCGCGGCAAGCTGGTCGCCGATTGCGGCCGCCTGCTCGACGCGCACAAGGAAGAGCTTTCGCGCCTCGTGGCGCTGGAAACCGGCAAGGCGCTGCGCACCGAATCCCGCGTCGAGGCGGGCGTGCTCGCCGACGCGTTCAATTTCTATGGCGGTCTGGGGAGCGAACTGAAGGGCGAGACGGTCCCGTTCAATCCCGACATGCTGACGATGACGCTGCGCGAGCCGATCGGCGTGGTCGGCGCCATCATCCCGTGGAACGTGCCGATGATGCTGATGGCGCTGAAGATCGCGCCGGCCCTCGTCGCCGGCAACACGGTGGTCGTCAAGAGCGCCGAGGAAGCGCCGTTCGCGGTCCTGCGCATCTGCGAGCTGATGGCGACGATCCTGCCGCCGGGGGCGTTCAACATCCTGTCGGGCATGGGGCCGGAATGCGGCGGGCCGCTGGTGGCGCACCCGAAGATCGGCAAGATCACCTTCACCGGCTCGGTCGAGACCGGCAAGATCATCTACCGCGCCGCCGCCGACAAGTTGATCCCCGTCACGCTGGAACTGGGCGGCAAGAGCCCGATGATCGTGCTCGACGACGCCGATCTCGACCGTGCGGTCGCCGGTGCGGTTTCCGGCATGCGCTTCACCCGGCAGGGGCAGAGTTGTACTGCGGCCAGCCGCATGTACGTGCAGGCGAAGATCCACGACCGGTTCGTCGCGGCGCTGAAGGCCAAGGTCGACGCGATGAAGATGGGCGATCCGCTCGACGAGGCGACCGACATCGGCACCATCGTGTCGCGCCAGCAATACGACAAGGTCAATTCCTATATCGCGATCGGCAAGAAGGAAGGCGGCACCGCGCACGAATGCTCGGCGATGCCGGCGGATGCCGCGCTTGCCAAGGGACTTTATGTGCGCCCGGTCATCTTCACCGGCCTGCCGAAGGATTCGAAGGTCGTGCGCGAGGAGATCTTCGGGCCCGTCACGGCCGTCGTGAAGTTCGACACGTTCGAGGAAGCGCTCGCCGCCGCCAACGACAGCGAGTACGGCCTTGCCGCGACGATCTGGACGAAGGACCTGAAGACCGCACTCGATGGCGCGCGGCGCCTGCAGGCGGGCTTCGTGCAGGTGAACCAGAACCTCGTCGTGCAGCCGGGGCTTTCCTACGGCGGCGTGAAGACCTCCGGTCTCGGCAAGGAGGCCACGCTCGAGGCGATGCTCGAGCACTTCACGACCAAGAAGACCGTCATCGTCAACATGACGTGAGCGCGATGAAGGCCTGGCGCTGGATCGGCGGCATCTTCGCAGGGCTTCTGCTGCTGGCCGTCGTCGTCGCTTGTGCGGGCTTCCTGTACTTGCGCACCGGCCTGCCGCAGACCGAAGGCACGCTGCGCGCCGCCGGCCTCGAAGCGCCGGTCGAGATCGTGCGCGACGGCTTCGGCATTCCGCATGTGTGGGCCGCGAACGAGCGTGACCTGTGGTTCACGCTCGGGTTCCTGCATGCGCAGGACCGCCTCGTGCAGCTCGAATTCACGCGCCTGATCGGACAGGGCCGGCTAGCCGAGGCGATCGGGCCGCGCGCCCTTGCGCTCGACAAGTTCAACCGCGTGCTCGGCCTGCCGCACGAAGCGCGCCGCGCCTACGCGATCGCCGATGCCGACACGCGCGCACAGGCCGATGCCTATGCCGCCGGCGCCAACGCCAGCCTTGCCGCGCGCGGCGGTGCGTGGCCGGTCGAGTTCCTGTGGCTCGGCCACCGGCCGGAGCGCTGGGAAGGCTGGCACACGCTGCTGTGGGGTCAGCTGATGGGCCTCACGCTGAACGCCGGCTGGCGCGATGCGCTGTTGCGCGCGCGCCTGGGCGAGCGGCTCACACCCGACCTGTTCGAAACCCTCTGGCCGCGCGACGACGGTGCCAACGCCGCCGTCGCCTTCGATCCCGCCGACCGCCGGACGGCGGATCTGGCCGCCGCCCTTCTCGACACGCTGCCCGCCCCGCTGGGCCCCGCCACCGCCTCCAACGAATGGGTCGTCGCCGGCAGCCGCACGGCGAGCGGCAAGCCGATCCTCGCCAACGACCCGCATCTCAATCTGGGTGCGCCCGGCGTCTGGTATCTGGTGCGGCTCGAAGCGCCCGGAATCGTCTATGCCGGTGCGACGGCACCGGGCGCACCGGCCCTCGTCCTCGGGCGCAACGCGCATGTCGCGTGGGGCTTCACGACGACGAATGCGGACGCGGCCGACCTGTTCGTCGAGCGCGTCGATCCGGCCGATCCGGCGCGCTATCTGATCCCCGGCGGCTCGCGCGCGTTCGAGACGCGCGAGGAAGTGATCCAGATAAACGGGCAGCGCCCGGAAACCCTCGTCGTGCGGCGCACGCGCCACGGAGCCGTCATCTCCGACATCGATCCGGCCGCGCGTGCGGCCGCCGGCGACGGGCACGCGATGGCGCTTGCCCTGCCCTTCATGTTCGCCCCCGACCGCACGGCGCAGGCACTGATGCGGCTCAACAGGGCGCGCGACGCGAAGGAAGCGGTCGCCGCCACGCGCGACTGGCTCGGCCCCGTGCAGAACATGGTCTATGCCGACACCGCCGGCACGATCGGCCTGCGCACGGTGGGCGCCGTGCCGATGCGCGCGAGTGCGGCATCGCCCGTCCCCTATCGCGGCTGGCTGCGCGAGGTCGGCTGGACCGGCTTCGTGCCGTTCGACGAAATGCCCGCCAGCGAAAACCCGCCGGCCGGCTTCGCGTCGAACGCCAACGACCGTGTGGTGGGGGCCGGCTGGCCGCACCATCTGTCGTTCGGCTTCGATCCCCCGTACCGCCAGCGGCGCATCGTCGAGATGCTGGGCACGCGCGACGGCCAGGACACGGCCTTCCACGAGGCGATGCTGGCCGACGCGCATTCGGTCTTCGCGCGCGAGACGATCGCGGCGGCGGCAACGCTGGCACCGGCCGACCCGCGCGCGCGCGCGGAACTCGAGCGGCTGCGCGCCTGGGACGGGCGCATGGACCGGGCGCGCGGCGAGCCGCTGGTCTTCGCCGTGTGGATGCGCGAACTCACGCGCCGCACGCTCGAGGTCGCCGTCGGCGATTTCGCCGAGACGATGACGCGCGAGCGCCCGCGTCTGGTGCTCGATGTGCTGGCCGGCCGTTCGCCGTGGTGCGGCGGCACGGGCGAAGGGGCATGCGCACGCGCGGCCGAAGCGGCACTTGTCGCGGCCGTCGACTGGATCGCCGCACGCCACGGGCGCGATCCGGCCGGCTGGCGCTGGGGGGCCGAACATCAGGCACCGTTCGAGAACGCGGTCTTCGCGCGCATCCCGCTGCTGGGCGCGCTGCTTGGCGTGGACGTGCCGACGCACGGCGACTACTACACCGTCAATCGCGGCGGCGTGCGCCTGTCCGATCCGCTGCGGCCCTTCGCGCACACGCACGGGGCCGGCTATCGCGCGGTCTACGACCTTGCCGATCTCGACGCCTCGCTGTTCATCGTTGCTCCCGGTCAATCAGGCGATCCGCTTTCGGCACACTGGCGCGACCTTGCCGGACACTGGGCCGACGGCCGGCATGTGCGCCTTGCCCGTTCGCGCGTCGAACTTGGCGAGGATTCGCGGCGGCTGCGCCTGCTGCCGCCATAAAATATCCATTGTTCATAGTGGCTTGGGCGACAATTAACGGGTCGTCAACGAACTTGGGATAGTTTTTAATCGAATTTTAGCGGGTCGGGTCCGCCGGTTGTTCTCGCAGCGCACCAAGCGCATATTCCTTGCGCGCGGGCGGAACGGGAATCGACGCGGGACGGCGCAGCTTCGGAAAGTCGAATGGCCGACGAGAGCAATCATCCAGTCATCATCGTCAAGCGCCACAAGAAGGGCCATGACGGCGCGCATGGCGGCGGCTGGAAGGTGGCCTATGCCGACTTCGTGACCGCGATGATGGCGTTCTTCCTGCTGCTCTGGCTGCTCAACGCGACCGACCAGGAAAAGCGCCAGGGCATCGCGCAGTACTTCACTGCCTTCGATGCCGTGTCGCGCTCCACCTCGGGTGCCGGCGGCGTGCTCGGCGGCGTCACACTCGGCCCCGGCGATCTTCCCAACATGACCGGCGGCATCGTCGTGGGCGTGCCGCTCGCCCCCACCGGCGAGGAACGCGACACCGAAGGCCCCGACTTCGCCGAAAAGCAGTCGCAGGCAGCGAGCGAAGACAGCGAGAACCCGCAGCCCAACGCGCGCGGCGCATCGGGCGTGGGTCCCGGCCCGTCGGGCACCGCCCCATCCGGCGAGCGCCGTCCCGGCGACCGGCCGCAGGGTGCGCTCTTCACCGGCACGCAGAGCGAGGGCAACCAGGAAGGCGGCAACGGCGTCGTCGTCCGGCAGAGTGCGGTCCAGCGGCAGATGATCGCCGAGATGGGCAAGCGCGAGGAGCAGAGCTTCGAGCGCGCCGAATCCGACCTGCGCCAGGCCATCCAGGATGTGCCGGAACTGAAGCCGCTCGCGCAGAACCTGCTCGTCGACCGTACGCCGGAGGGCCTTCGCATCCAGCTCGTCGACCAGGAACGCTATTCGATGTTCGCGTCGGGCTCCTCGTCGCCGGCCGAAGCCACGCGCAAGCTGCTCGCGACGGTCGCCAAGATCGTCCAGAACCTGCCCAACTCGGTCGCCATCGCCGGGCACACCGATGCCGTCCCCTTCCCGCGCGGCGCCCAGTACACGAACTGGGAACTGTCGAGCGACCGCGCGAACGCGGCACGCCGCTCGATGATCGAGGCGGGCCTGCCCCAGGCGCGCATCGCGCGCGTGGTCGGGCGCGCCGATACCGAGCCGCTGATCGCCGACAATCCCAACGATCCGCGCAACCGGCGGATCTCGATCATCCTGCTGCGCGACATTCCGGCGACTTGACGCGCCCAAGGATGTCGGATTTCCGGCTCGGGCCCTCCCGCCGTACGCTTCTGATCGGTGCCGCTGCGGCACTTGCCGGCTGTGCGGCCCCCGCCACGCTTCGCAATTCCGTCACGACAGGTGCCGATCCGTTCGCGTTGGGCGTGGCATCCGGCGATCCATGGCCCGACGGCTTCGTCCTGTGGACGCGCCTGGCGCCCGAGCCGCTGGCCCCGCGCGGCGGCATGCCGGGCAATCCGGTCGAGGTCGCCTGGGAACTGGCGCGCGATCCGAAATTCGCCGCGATCGAACGGCACGGAAGCATCGCCGCCACCGCCGGCGGGGCGCACAGCGTGCATGTCGAACTCGCCGGTCTCCAGCCGGGGCGCGACTACTGGTACCGCTTCCACGCGAACGGCCACACGAGCGCCACCGGCCGCGCGCGTACCGCTCCGGCACCCGGCACGCTGCCGGCACGGCTGCGTTTCGTGACGTGCGGGTGCAATCATTACGAACACGGCTATTTCACCGCCTACCGCCACATCGCCGAGGAAGCGCCGGACTTCGCCTTCCACTACGGCGACTATATCTACGAGAGCGGCACCTATCGCGGCAACGAACCGCGTACGCGCCTGCACACCGGCGGCGTGTGCCGCACGCTCGACGATTACCGGCAACGCTACGCGCTCTACAAATCGGATCCGGACCTTCAGGCGGCACATGCTGCCGTGCCCTTCGTGCTGTCGTTCGACGACCACGAGGTCTCCAACAACTGGTCGGCGACGTTCAGCAACAGCAGCCCCGATCCGGCAGCCCTTCTCGCACGGCGCAATGCCGGCCTGCAGGCATGGTACGAACATCAGCCGCTGCGCGCGATCCAGCGCCCGACGGCCGCGGGCGTGAACATGTATCGCAGCCTTGCCTTCGGCGATCTGGCACAGCTCACCGTCCTCGATACGCGCCAGTACCGCTCGCGCCAGCCCTGCGGCGACACGATCAAGCCGGTCTGCGCCGAAATGGACGCGCCCGGCGCGCACATGCTGGGGCAGGCACAGGAAGCCTGGCTCGCCGGACGCCTCACCGGTGCCCGCACGCGCTGGAACCTGATCGGCCAGCAGGTCGCGATGATGCGCATCGATCTGGGCAACCGGCACTACAACATGGACAGCTGGGCCGGCTACACGGCCGCGCGCGGCCGCGTGCACGACATGCTTGCACGCCTTCGTCCGTCGAACCCGGTCGTGCTGACCGGCGACTGGCACAAGAACTGGGTCGGCGAGTTGAAGGCAAACTACGACGATCCGGGCTCGGCCACGCTGGCGCCGGAGTTCCTCGCCACCTCGATCAGTTCGGACGGAGACCCCGTCCCCGATGCCGCACGGCGCGCGCGCGTCCTGCCGGCCAATCCGCATATCAGCCACTACAGCGATCAGCGTGGCTACATGTCGTTCGCGATGACGGCCCAGCGTCTAGATGTCGAACTGCGCAGCGTGGCGTCGGTGACGCGGCCCGATGCACCGGTCCGCACGGCCGCCCGCTTCGCGGTCGAAGCCGGCAGCCCGCGCGTCCACGAGGGCTGAGCCCGGCTATTCCGGCATCGCCGCCTTGAGTTTCGGGACCGCGTCTTTCATCGCCAGCAGCACGTCGGGATCGAACATCGACGGGGACATGCGCTCGTCGCCCGTCGTCATCAGCGAGATCACGGCATCGTGGGACATGGCGGGCTTGTACGAGCGGCGCTCCCACAGGGCCGCATAGACGTCGCCCACCGTCGCGATGCGGGCGGGCAGGCTGATCGTCGCACCGGCGAGCCTCTCGGGGTAGCCGGTCCCGTCGAAGCGCTCGTGGTGGTGCAGCGCCACGTCCTCGACATAGGCCAGCATCGGCGTGGCGCCAAGCTGGCGCAGCCTATCGCGGCCGTAGATCGAGTGACGCTCGACCAGCACGCGCTCTTCCGGCGTCAGCCGGCGCGGCGCGTAGAGGATGTCGGGCGGGATATCGAGCTTGCCGATATCGTGGAACTGAGCGGCCAGCTGCATCTTCAGGATGTCGGCCTCGTCGAACGCGAATTCGCGCGCGAGCAGCGAGGCGACCGTCGCGACATGGGTGGAGTGGGTGTGCAGTGCTGGATCGCGCTCGACCTGCTCGCTCCACAGCTTCGCGACCCAACCCTCGTCGGGTTCGGGCAGCCGCACTTGCGTGCTTGCCATGTCGGCCTCCCTGATGGTTCCCCTGGAGTATTTATTAAATTGATTAATTATTAGGGAACTTCAACCACTCGTCGAAAGTTGAACATGGCATTCCGGCCGCCGTCAAGGCAGCGGGAGTCGCTTGCGGGCATCCGAAAGCTCCCATAGGCTTCAAATTGAATTCGGGAGGCGAAGTGAACGAGGTGGCAAGCCAACCGTCCGTCGATGCGACGTGGACCGAAATCTCGGATCCGAGGCGGTTGGCCGGCCTGCGCCGCCGCCGGACTTTCGGCTGGGTGCTCGATGTCGCGATCTGTTTCGGGCTGACCAGTGCCGCCGCCATCCCCGCGACCTTCCTTGGCCTGCTGAGCTTCGGCATCCTGTGGGCGCCGGCCTGGTTCCTGGTCGGGCTGATCCCGCTTCTCTACAACGCGATCCTGATTTCCGGGTCCGGTCGTTCGACCTGGGGCCAGCGGCTTGCGGGCGTGCGCATCGAAACACCGGACGGCAACGCCGCCGGGTTCCTCCAGGCTGGCGTCCATTTCATCCTGTTCTATCTGGGCCTCGCCTTCACCGGCGGCCTGATCGTGCTGTGGAGCTTCTTCAATCCGCGCAAGGCGCTGGTCCACGACATCCTTGCCGGCCTTGAAGCGCGGCGCGCGGCACCGGCAGGTGGCGCATGACGGCGCAAGGCAGCAGCACCGCACGCTTCTATTATTCGATGCCGTCGCCCTGCCCCTATATCGAAGGGCGGATGGAGCGGCGCATTTTCGTCGATCTCACGGGGCCGCAGGCGGTGTTGTCTTACGACCTGCTTTCCGAAGCGGGTTTCCGCCGCTCGCTGGGTTTCGCCTATCGCCCGGCGTGCCCCGGCTGCAACGCCTGCGTTGCCGTGCGCATCCCGGTCGAGCGGTTCGAGCTGACCCGCCAGTGGCGCCGCGTGCTGGCACGCAATGCCGACCTTGCCGGCGAGTTCCGCCCCGCGATCGCGACCGCCGAGCAATATGCGCTGTTCTCGCGCTACCAGGTCGGACGCCACCGCGACGGCGAGATGGCGCGCATGGATTTCGAGGATTACCGGACGATGATCGAGGTCGGCGCCATAGCCTCGAACGTGCTGGAGATCCGCGACCGGCACGGCAACCTGATGGGGGCCTGCCTGATCGACCGGATGGGGCATGGCTACTCGGCCGTCTATTCGTTCTACGAGCCGGAGGCGCCGACGCGGTCGCTGGGCAGTTACCTGATCCTGTGGCTTGTCGAGGAGGCCCGCCGGGCCGGCCTCGATCACGTCTATCTGGGCTACTGGATCCACCAGAGCGAGAAGATGTCCTACAAGGTCCGCTTCCAGCCGCTTGAGGCGCTGACCCGCGAAGGCTGGCATCCGATCGACCAGAGCGGGGTCGCAAGACGGGCATGGCCGCTCC
This sequence comes from Tagaea sp., assembly GCA_965279525.1. Classification (GTDB taxonomy): domain Bacteria; phylum Pseudomonadota; class Alphaproteobacteria; order CACIAM-22H2; family CACIAM-22H2; genus Tagaea. The sequence goes on from CBDIIB010000004.1 coordinate 722,935, forward strand.
CGCGGACCGGGAACAGGGTTACCGCAAGCGACTGATATATTTCCGGCTTTTGCCCAATTTTCAGGCCGCGGTACCGGCATTCCGCTGTGGCGGGCGCAAACAGGCCATGGTACTTTTCGCCATTCGCGTGGGTTGTGTTCGCTGTCGTTCCATACGCTGGCGAAGGCAGGTCGTGCGTGGATCAAGCAACGCAATTCTGACGAACAGAAAACAGGGAGACAGGGAATGAAGCGTCGTAATTTCATCACTACGGCCGGCATCGGTCTGGCGGCAGCCCCGCTTGCCGCCCCGGCGATCGCCCAGGGCGTCGTCCGCTGGCGCATGGCCTCCAGCTTTCCGAAGTCGCTCGACACGATCTACGGTGCCGGCGAAGTGCTGGCCAAGAGCGTTTCCGCGGCATCGGGCGGCAAGTTCGAGATCCAGGTGTTCGCCGCCGGCGAAATCGTTCCCGGCCTGCAGGTTCTGGACGCCGTCCAGGCCGCCACGGTCGAGTGCGGCCACACGGCGAACTACTACTATGTCGGCAAGGACGCGACCTTCGCGTTCGACACGGCCGTTCCGTTCGGCCTCAACTCGCGCCAGCAGTCGGCGTGGATGGTTGCGGGCGGTGGCAGCCAGCTGATGGCCGAACTGTTCAAGGCCTACAGCATCGTGGCCCTGCCGTGCGGCAACACGGGCTGCCAGATGGGCGGCTGGTTCCGCAAGGAACTCAAGGAGCCGGCCGATCTCGCGGGCGTCAAGATGCGCATCGGCGGCTTCGCCGGCCAGGTGCTCACCAAGCTCGGCCTCGTGCCGCAGCAGCTCGCCGCTCCTGACATCTACCCGGCGCTCGAGAAGGGCACGATCGACGCGGCCGAATGGGTCGGCCCCTACGACGACGAGAAGCTCGGCTTCAACAAGGTGGCGCCGTTCTACTACTATCCCGGTTGGTGGGAAGGCGGCCCGCAGCTCTCGGCCATCGTCAACGAAAAGGCGTGGGCATCGCTGTCGGCCGAGAACAAGGCCATCTTCACCGCCGGCACGTACGAGGCGCACACGGTCATGCAGGCGCGTTACGACGCCCTGAACCCGGCCGCCCTGCGTCGCCTGATCGCCGGCGGCACGAAGCTGCGCGCGTTCAGCCCGAACATCCTGAAGGCCTGCCTCGACGCCGCGAACGAAGTCTACGAAGAGACGTCGGCGAAGAACGCGCTGTTCAAGAAGGTGTTCACGTCGTGGCGCGCGTTCCGCAACAACCAGGTCGACTGGTTCAAGGTCGCGGAAGGCCGTTTCGACAACTTCATGAACACCCAGGGTACGGTGGTCAAGAAGTCCTGATCGCCGCCTGAGGCGTTCAAAAGCGGACGCCCGCCCGGGAAACCGGGCGGGCGTTTTCTTTTGCGCCGAACGTCCGGCTATTCGGTCTTTTCGACGTCGCTTTCGGCTTCGGCTTCCGGCTCGTCCTGCTTCACGTCGCCGGCTTCCTCGTCCTCGACATTCGGGGGCCCCGCCGGGAACTCGTCCTGCAGGATGATCTCCGTCTTGTCGGCATCGGGCCCGAGCGGCTTGTCGAGGTTCCACGTCACCAGCGACGGCCATGCCACCACGATGATGACCATCAGGACCTGGAGGATGACGAAGGGGATCGCGCCCATGTAGATGTCGGCGGTCTTGATCTCCTTGGGCGCCACGCTTCGCAGGTAGAAGAGCGCGAAGCCGAACGGCGGGTGCATGAACGACGTCTGCATGTTCACGCACAGGATGACGCCGAACCAGATCAGGGCGGCGTCCGGACCGACCATCGGCGCCAGCAGCTTCTGCGCGACCGGGGCCAGCATCGGCACGATGATGAAGGCGATCTCGAAGAAGTCGAGGAAGAACGCCAGGAAGAAGACGAACACGTTGATGAATGCGAGGAAGCCCCAGGCGCCGCCGGGCAGCGAGCTCAGCAGGTGTTCGATCCAGCGGTTCCCGTCCACGCCCTGGAAGACGATCGAGAACACTGTCGAGCCGATCAGGATGAACACGACCATCGCGGTGATGCGCATCGTGTTCTGGTAGGCCTGCACGATGAGGCCGCGCAGGTCGGGGATCATGGCGGCGCGCACGCACAGCCAGACGACCCCGAGATACATGACGCCGATCGCGATGCGGAACGGCACCGACTTGAACGCGTAGAGGCCGATCACGACGCCGATGCCGGCGGCGATCAGCCCGACCGCGAACGCGATGGAACCGGTCCGCCCCAGATCCTTGTGATGCAGCACGGCGAGGACCACGGCACCCACCGCCCCCATCGCCCCGGCTTCCGTCGGCGTGGCGAGGCCCATCATCATCGTGCCGAGCACGAGGAAGATCAGCACGGCGGACGGGATGATGCCGGCAAGGCAGCGGCGGATCAGGGCCGCGCGCGATTCGGTCAGGTCGGATTTCGGGATCGCGGGAAGCGCTTCGGGCCGGATGCGCGACAGCAGGAACGTATAGGCCGCGAACAGGGTCACCTGCATAAGCGACGGGCCCCAGGCGCCGAGATACATGTCGCCGACCGACTTGCCGAGCTGGTCGGCGAGGACGATCAGCACGAGCGACGGCGGGACGAGCTGCGTGATCGTGCCCGATGCCGCCAGCACGCCGGTCGCGTACCGGATGTCGTACTTGTAGCGCATCATCACGGGCAGCGAGATCAGGGCCATCGCGATGACCTGTGCGGCCACCGTGCCGGTGATGGCGCCGAGGATGAAGCCGACGATGATGACCGAATAGCCGAGGCCGCCGCGGATCGTGCCGAACAGCCGGCCCATGGAATCCAGCATGTCCTCGGCAAGCCCGCAGCGCTCGAGGATCGTGCCCATGAACGTGAAGAACGGGATGGCGAGCAGCAGGTCGTTGGCAAGGATGCTGCCGAACATCCGTAGCGGGATGTTCTGCAGGAAGTTGACCGTGAAGAACCCGAGCTCGATCGAAACGAAACCGAAGAACAGGCCGGCCGCCATCAGCGAGAACGCGACGGGATAGCCGATGATCATGAAAACGACGAGGCCGCCGAACATCAGCGGCGGCATCCACTCCAACGGGATCATTGCTGCGGCCTCTCGTACTTCGCGTCGACGACGGTGTAGCCGAGCAGGGCCGCGACCCGCTTGATGATTTCCGAAACGCCCTGCAGCGACAGCAGCAGCAGGCCCAGCGGCAGCAGCAGCTTGACCGGCCAGCGCAGCAGGCCGCCCGCGTTGTTGGAGGCTTCGTTGATCAGGTACGACTGGTAGAAGAACGGCCAGGACAGCCACGTGAACAGGATGCAGCCCGGCAGCAGGAATAACAGGCCGCCGAGCACGTCGACCCAGAGCTGCTGGCGTTCGCTGAGCTGCATGTAGACGATGTCGACACGCACATGCTCGTTCCTCTGCAGCGTGTACGCCGCACCGAACATGACGACGATCGAGAACATGTACCACTGCACCTCGAGCCACGCGTTCGACGTGATGTCGAAGGCGTAGCGCGACATGGCATTGCCCGCGCTGACGATGCAGGCAAGCATCACCATCACGTTCGCCAAATTACCGAGCTTGCCGTTCACCCAATCGATGAACTGGCTGAATCGCAAAAGTACCAGCACCTGAACAACCTCCCGCCCGATGTTTTGCACACCGTGGTCGCGCCCTTATGGCACGGACGTCCGGGCAAGTCCAAGGGACAAGAAGCGGATTTATGCCCTGTTTACGGGGTCTTCGGGCCGGTCTCAGACGTGGTTAACGGCCATACGGCGCGATGCCGCAACAAGCGCCGTCGCCAGTGCCGCCTTGACGACCGCACCTGCGACAAATGGCGTCAGCCCGAAGGCGATCGCCTTGTCGAAGCCGACGAACGTCGCCAGCCAGGCCACGCCGGGGACGAACAGCAGGACCGATCCGATGGCCATCGCCGCGGCCGTGCCGGCAAGCGTGCGGCCCCAGCCGCGCTCGGCCAGGTGGCCCAGCAGGGCGGCAACGAGCATGAATCCGACGAGGAACCCGCCCGTGGTGCCCATCATATAGGCAAGCCCGATGCCCTTTTCCGGCGTGCCGGCGAAAACCGGCAGGCCCATCGCACCCTGGAACAGGTAGAGCGCCACGGTTGCCGCCCCGAGGCGGGCGCCATAGGCAAAGCCGATGAACAGGATCACGCAGGACTGCATGGTCATCGGGACCGGCCACATCGGCACCTGCGCCTTGGCCGACGCCCACAGCAGCCCGGACCCGACGACCGCGAGGATTGCCGCCCGCGCGAACGTGCGCGTTTCGGACGGCCACAGGAGATCGACGAGTGTGGGGTGACGGACGGCAACGGTCATGGCGAAACTCTCCGCAAGATTGAGGCCTAGGCTTAGCCGCCCGCCGGGCGGCGTGCAAGTCATCCGAACCGGAAGCCCTTGGGCGGCAGCAGGCCCGCCTGGCCCCGCTCGCCGACCCAGTTCTTGGGCGCGTTTTCGCGCTCGTCCGAGCGCGCGAAGCCGGTCGGCCAGCCCTTGGCAAGGTCGAACGTGCGGATCTGGTAGAGCGTGGCGCCCTTGGAATAGCGCTGCAGGATCACCCCGCGCCCGCGATCCATCTCCGGCAGTTCGGCAAGCTTGAAGAGCAGCAGCTTCTTGTTTGTCCCCTGCACGGCGAGCGTGTCGCCCTCGACCGCGCACATCGCGCGCGCTTCCGAGCCTTCGCCAAGGTTGAGCACCTGCTTGCCCTGGCGGGTCTGCGCCACGCACGCCGCCTCGGGCACCACGAAGCCGCGCCCGTCGGTCGACGCGACGATCAGTTTGCGCGTCGGCACATGGATGAAGACCTGGACGATGTCGACGTCGTTGGCGAGTTCGAGGATCACCTTCAGCGGCTCGCCGTCGCCGCGCCCGCGCGGCAGCTTGTCGCACGGGATCGTGTAGAAGCGCCCGTTGGTCGCCAGCACCATCAGCTTCTCGACCGACTGCGTGCGGATCACGTATTTCTCGCGGTCGCCGTCCTTGTAGCGGACCTCGCGCGCGGCCGTCTCGTCCAAGTGGCCCTTGAAGGCGCGCACCCAGCCCTTGTCCGAGCACACGACCGTCAGGTCCTCGCGCTCGATCAGCGCGTCGACGGGGACCAGCAATTCGACGGGTGCATCGGCCACTTCGGTGCGCCGCTTGCCGAGCGGCGTGCGCGGGCCGAACTTCGCCTTGATCCCCTGCACTTCTTCCGCGATCGCGGCCCAGCGCTTGTCGTCGCTCTTCATCAGCGACTGGAGTTCCTTCTTCTCCTTCGTCAGCGCGTCGTTCTCCTTGCGGATCTCGAACTCCTCGAGCTTGCGCAAGCTACGCAGGCGCATGTTGAGGATCGCCTCGGCCTGCACCTCGGTCAGCCCCCACTTCTTCATCATCAGGGGCTTGGGCTCGTCCTCGTTGCGGATGAGCTTGATGACCGCGTCGATGTTGAGATACGCGACGAGCAGGGCCGCGAGGATTTCCAGACGCCGGTCGATCTGGCCCAGCCTGTGCTCGGCCCGGCGCTTCAGCACGACATGGCGATGGTCGAGGAAGGCCTGCAGCACTTCCTTGAGGTCCATCACGCGCGGCGTGTTGTTCGCGTCGAGCACGTTCATGTTGAGCGCGAAGCGCGTCTCGAGCTCGGTGTTGCGGAACAGCGATTCCATCAACACCTTGGCGTCGACCGTCTTGGATTTCGGCTCCAGCACGACGCGCACGTTCTCGTCCGATTCGTCGCGCACGTCGGCGAGCAGCGCCAGCTTCTTGGCCTGCAGCAGTTCGGCGATCTTCTCGATCAGCTTCGACTTCTGCACCTGATACGGGATCTCGGTGACGACGATCTGCCACATGCCGCGCGGCAGTTCCTCGACCGCCCACTTGGCGCGCACGCGCATCGAGCCGCGGCCCGTCTCGTAGGCCTGCACGAGCGTCTCGCGGCTCTCCACGAGGATGCCGCCCGTCGGGAAGTCCGGTCCCGGCATCAGATCGACGAGCGTGGCCACGCGCGCATTGGGCGTCTTGATCAGGTGCAGCAGCGCGTTGCAGATCTCGACGATGTTGTGCGGCGGGATGTTCGTCGCCATGCCGACGGCAATACCGGCCGAGCCATTGGCGAGCAGGTTCGGGAAGGCGGCCGGCAGGACGACCGGTTCCTCGCCCTCGCCGTCGTAGGTCTGGCGGAAATCGACCGCGTTCTCGTCGAGGCCGCGCATCAGTTCGGCGGCGACTTCGGTCAGGCGCGCTTCGGTGTATCGCATCGCGGCGGCGTTATCGCCGTCGATGTTGCCGAAATTGCCCTGCCCGTCGACCAGCGGATAGCGCTGCGCGAAATCCTGCGCGAGGCGCACCAGCGCGTCGTAGACCGACTGGTCGCCGTGCGGATGGTATTTGCCGATCACGTCGCCGACGACGCGCGCGCACTTCTTGAAACCGGACGCGGGATCGAGCTTGAGCTGCTGCATGGCCCACAGCAGGCGCCGGTGCACCGGCTTGAGGCCGTCGCGCACGTCGGGCAGCGATCGGGCCATGATCGTGGACAGCGCATAGGCGAGATAGCGTTCGCCCAGCGCGTCCTTGAGATCGACGGGACGCACGTCGGCGGCAAAGGGGGCAGTCATCGTTTTGGGTCTACTCCGGCAAGGGCGGCTTACAGCGTTCTGCGCCACCGCTCATAGAGCCGGACTCGGGCGCCCGGCAAGTCCCGTCCGTTGGGTGCCAGCGCGTAGCGCGTCAGGAAATGTGCTGCGATTTCAAGTCCTTGGACAAGTTCCGCCGGACTTGCCGTCCCGTCCCCGGTCAGGAAATCGGGAAGTGCGAAGAGTTTGGCGGCGAACGGTGCCCCGGCCTCGCCCGACACGGCCCGCCCGGTCTTGGGGCTGACATAGCGAAGGTCGGCCCGGCTGCCCGTTGCCGCACAGCTCTCGAGGTCGAGACCGAAGCCGAGCTCGGACAGGCACCGGCACTCCCAGCGCACATAGTCGGCCTGCCAGTCTTCGCGCGATAGCGCTTCGACGAGGCCGAGCGTGGCCACGTAAAGCGGCTCGTGCGCCTCGCGCTCCGGCAGCACCGCATCGAGCAGGCCGGCGGCCGAGGAAAGCGCGTCGAGCTTGTCGGCATCGTCGAGCATCATGGCGCCGACCGCGCGGGCCGGCTCGCAAGTGTAGTTGCCCAGATGCTCGGGCAGGCGTGCCCGCCACGTCGCCGTCACGACATTGCCGAGCCCGTAGACGGCCGCCGATTTCCCGTGCCCGCCGCCACGCGCCAACCCCAGATGCCGGCCATGTTCGCGCGTGAACAGCGTGACGACCGCCGCATGCTCGCCATGCGGCCGCCGTCCCAGGACGATTCCCTCGTCGCGCCATTCCATGCCCGATACATGGGCCGATTCGAGGGGGAGGGAAAGCGCGCGATGCCCGCCGGTCTCAGGCGGGCGGGATCGTGTGGACCGTGAAGACGCCGAAGAACCACAGGACCAGCAGGACGAGCACGATCGTGCCGAGCACGCTACCCGATCCGGAGCTGCCGTAACGGCCGTGCGCGTAGTAGCCGCCGCCGCCGCCGAGCAGCAGGATCAAAACGACGATAAGCAGGATCGTACCCATGTGTGGCCTCGGATTCTTGAAAACGGAGCGGGCGCCGGACCGGCGCCCTTCTGGACGAGAATGGGTGCCCCTCCCCCCCTTTCGATAGCCTCGGAATGTACTCAGCCTCCGGTGGGGGCGATTTGCAAAATGCCCGCACTTCCGCTACCCCGTCGCGATGCGCAAGGACATCTCCCTGCAGGCCGTCACGATGGGCCTGATCACCGCCTTCGTCGGCTGGGCCAGTTCGTTCACGGTCGTCATCCAGGGGCTCGTCGGCGTGGGCGCCACGCAGGCGCAGGCGGCGTCCGGCCTGTTCGCCGCCTCCCTCGCGATGGGGGCGGCAGGCGTGTGGACGAGCCTTCGTTCGCGCCAGCCCATCTCGATCGCATGGTCCACGCCGGGGGCTGCCCTGCTCGCCACGTCGGGAGCGGTCGAGGGCGGCTTTGCAGGTGCCGTCGGCGCTTTTCTCATTTGCGGCGCGCTGATCGTCGCGGCCGGATATTGGGAGCAGCTCGGCCGATGGGTCGCCGCACTCCCCGCCTCGCTCGCCAACGCGATGCTGGCGGGCGTGCTGCTCGGCCTGTGCCTTGCCCCGGTCAAGGCGGTGGCGCAGATGCCGGCCTACGGATTGGCGATCGTCGTCACATGGGCGATCGTCGCGCGCGTGAAGCGGCTGCTCGCGATCCCGGCAACCGTGCTCGTCACGCTCGCGGTCATCGCCTATGCCGCCGACGGAACGGCCGGCGCACCGGTCACGCTATGGACGCCGCCTGCCTTCGTGATGCCGGAATTCAGCCTGTCGGCCGCGATCGGCATCGCGCTGCCGCTGTTCGTCGTGACGATGGCCTCGCAGAACATCCCCGGCTTCGCGGTGCTTAAAGTGAACGGCTACAACCCGCCGGCGGGACCGATCTTCAGGCTCACGGGCCTGTTCAGCATCCTGGGTGCGCCCTTTGGCGGGCATGCCGTGAACCTGTCGGCGATCACGGCGGCCCTGTGCGCCGGCCCGGACGCGCACCCCGATCCCGCGCGCCGCTACTGGGCGGCCGCGGCGTGCGGGGCCGGCTATATGGCATTCGCGCTCATTGCCGGGGCCGCGACTGCGTTCATCGCCGCCTCGCCGCCGATCCTGATCCAGGCGGTCGCAGGCCTCGCACTTCTTGGCGCGCTGGGCGGAGCACTTCTGGGTGCCATGAAGGACGAGGCCGACCGCGAGGCCGCCCTCGTCACGTTTCTCGTCACGGCATCGGGGCTGACGTTCTTCGGCATCAGCGGCGCGTTCTGGGGTCTTGTCGCGGGCGGCGCCATCCGCGCGCTGACGCGCTGGCGCAAAGCCTAGTCGCTATTTGCAGCGCACGAAGCGCACGCCGGCGAGCCGGCGTGCGGCGGCCTGCACCTCGGGATCGGACGCCGAAACCGAAACAAGCTGCAGCGAGCCGGTCTCTTCGGTCAGACGGAATGTCTGCGCGACGCGCACGCCGCCATCCGAATATTCGACATTGAGCGTCCATGTATTCGGATTGTCGTAATGCGCGTTGTAGGTGCGGATGCGCCCGGCGGCGGCGAAATCGAACTGCGCGCGCTTGAACTCGATGCGGCTCGACTCGCAGCCGTCGGTCGCGTTCATCGGCCGCCATGCGCCCGCGAAGCTCGCCGGCGGGCCGGACAGGAGCTGGCGCCCGAGCGCTTCGACATCGAACGCCGCCGGTAGCTTCTTCAAGCCCACCCAGGCGAGTGCGATGGCAAGTGCCGCCGCCGTCGTCCCGGCGATCCGCACGACGAGCCGCCGCTTGCGACGGGCCTGCGCATGCTTGACGGCAGCCGCGTGGAACTCGACGAGCGTCTGGGATTCGAAGTTGCGAACGTTCTCGAGAAGCTTGCCTTCGGTTTCCTTCAGGCTGCCCACGAAGATCGGCAGGAGCGCGCTGTGGCCGTCCTCGATGGCGTTTGCCGACAGGTCGATCATGAATTTCTCGGCGATCTTGCCCATCAGCTCGCCGTCGACCGCCGAACGCAGCTTGGAACCCGTCGACAGGATCCAGCTCGCGGCTTCCTCGGGCGAGGCGAACCGGCGAAGGGCCAGCTCTTCGCCGCCCACGCGGATGGCGACCCGGCACGCGACGAGCTGTTTGGATTCGGGCATGGAACGATCCTAAGCCAGGTCGCGCGCGACGGCACCTCGAAACAAGGCCGGCAGCCGCTAGCCGCGGCGCCCGTAGGCGGCCCAGTAGCTCAGCGCCACGCCGCCGGCACCGCCGACGACATTGCCCGCCGTCACCAGCGCCAGATTGTGCGCGACGTCACCGATCCCGCCGGCCGCCCCCGCCAGGATCCCGAGCGGCAGGATGAACATGTTGGCGATGCTGTGCTCGAAGCCGAGCGCCACGAACGCCGCGATCGGCCAGACGATGGCGAACACCTTGCCGGCGACGTCGCGCGCGGCAAAGCTCAGCCACACGGCAAGGCAGACAAGCGCGTTGCACAGGACCGCGCGCGTCAGCAGTTCGACTGGCCCGAGCGCCAACTTGGCCGTCGCCAGCCGTGCTGCCGTCCGGCCGAATTCGCCGGCGGTCAGGCCCGCAAGATGTGCCAGCACGACCATGCCGAGCGCGCCCGCGAAGTTGGCGAAGAAGACGATCGTCCAGTTGCGCAGCATGGCCCGCCCGCCGACGCGCCCGTCGACCCAGGCCATTACCAGCAACGCGTTGCCGGTGAACAGTTCGGCGCCCCCGACGACGACAAGGATGAGCCCGAGCGAGAACGCGAGGCCGGCGAGCAGGCGGGTGGGCCCGTGGCCGGCATCGGCCCCTGTCAGGACCGCGATGGAGAAAAGTGCGCCAAACGCGATGAAGGCGCCGGCAAGCAGGCCGAGTGCGACCAGCGGAACCGTCGGAAGCGATGCCTTGGTGCGGGCGGCTTCCTCGATGCGGTGCGCGATCTCGGCGGGGCGGTAGGCGTCGATGCCTGTGGGGTCCGGCCGCACGGGAGCGCGCGTCAGTGGCGCGACTGGATCTGGCGGCCGGCCGCTGCGAGCGAGTCGAGGAACGCGCTTGCCGCCGGCGACAGACCGTTGCGGCTGCTGACCGCGCACAGGCGCCGGCGTGCCGGCGGATCGAGCGGGATCGCGGCAAGGCGCCGTTCGCCCGACGGTACGATCAGTTCGGGCACGATCGACACGCCCACGCCCTCGCGCACCATCGCGAGCAGGGCCGCGGGATCGCGCACCGAGAACGCAATCTTCGGCGACACGCCCTGGCGCGTGAAGATCGCGCGCACGTCGGCTTCGGAGCCGGCATTGGGCATCACGAAGCTTTCCTCGGCGAGTTCGCCGGGGCTCACTTCCTTGCGCTGCGCCAGGCGATGGCGCTTGGGCATGATCGCGAGGAAATCGTCTTCGGCGACCGGGATCGCGTCGTAGTCCTTGGGCAATTCCGCAGTCAGGCCGATGTCGACGGCACCGCCGGTCACCCAGTCGCGGACCTCGTTGTCGGTTCCCTCGATCAGCACGACCTCGATGCCCGGATAGCGCGCGCCGAAATTCTTGACGATCGGCGGCAGCAGGCGCGTGGCCGCACTCGCCACGCTGCCCACGCGCACGCGGCCCGACTGCAGCCCGGTCAGCGCCTGCGCGCGATGGCGCACGCGTTCGATCGCCTCAAGTGCGGAACGCGCATCGCTCTGGATCGCCGCACCGGCGGCGGTGGGTGCCACACGCCCGCGATTGCGCAGCAGCAGGACGACACCGAGCGATTCCTCGAGGGCCGCGACGGCCTGACTGACGCCGGACTGCGTCAAACCCAGCTTGTGCGCTGCAGCCGTAAAACCGCCCTCTTCCAGGACGGAAAGGAAGGCGCGCAACTGGCCGACATTGATGCTTGCGGAGCTCATCGGCTATCAGCGTTCCTCATGCGAGTCATACATAGAATGGCATTTACTTATACCCGGGAAGGCAACTAGCGTCGAGCCTCGCTCCCCAACGGAATTAGCGGCGACTGAATGTCCAATGTTCGCAATACCATAGTAGGTGTATCCCTCGGCGCCTTCGCGATGACGGTCTGGGCCTCGTGGATGATCGCAAACCGCTGGGGCGTCACCAGCAGCCTGTCGATCTGGGACATCACCGCCCTGCGCCTTGCCTCGTCCGGGCTGCTGATGCTGCCCATTGCCCTGCGCCACGGGCTTGCTCCCGGCCGGATCGCACCCGGCTTCAAGGGCGTGCGGCTGCTCGTCGGCATGATCGCCGGGGCCGGGATCGTCTACCAGCTCGTCTCGATATCCGGTTTCGCCTTCGTGCCGATCAGCCACGGCTCGGTCATGCTGCCCGGAACCATGCCGCTGTTCGTGGCGCTGTTCTCGTTCGCGATCCTGGGCGAACGCTTCGCGCCGTCGCGTCTCGTCGGCTTCGCGCTGCTGCCGCTCGGCGTCCTGTGCCTTGCATGGGTCGGCTTCATGCAAGGCGAGCCGGGCGAGTGGCGCGGACAGGCGCTGTTCGTTTTCTCGGCGTTCCTGTGGGCGATCTATACGCTGTGCATGCGCGCGAGCGGCATGACGGCGATCGACGCCACCGCGCAGGTCTGCGTCTGGTCGGCGATCCTCTATCTGCCATTCTACGCGATCTTCGGCGGCGACGGGATCTCGCGCACCGGCTGGGTCGAGATCGCGGTCCAGGTCGTGGTGCAGGGCGTGCTGTCCGGCGTCGTGGCGCTCGTCGCGTATAACCGCGCGCTCCAGCTTCTCGGCGCCTCGCGCGGAGCCGCACTTTCGTGCCTGATGCCGGTGATCGGGACCCTGCTTGCGATCCCGGTGCTCGGCGAATGGCCCGCCCCGCTCGACTGGCTGGGCGTGGCGGTCATCGGTGCGGGCGTCTATCTCGCCGCCGGCGGGCCCGTGCCGACGGCCCTGCAGCGTGCGCCGGCCTAGTTCAGCCGTGCGGCGAGCACCTTGATGCCGGCATACCCGAACACGCACGCGAATGTCACGTCGAACCAGCGGCGCAGGCGCGCATAGACGCGCGCGATGGCTCCGTTCGAGAAAACCAGCGCGTAGCCATGGAAGATCAGGAAAGACTGCAGGCCGACCGCGGCGATGACGCCGGCGAGCGCTTCGGCCGGCGTGCCGGCCGGAATGCCGATCGCGTAGAGCGCCACGAAGAACAGGATCGCCTTGGGATTGGTCAGGTGCAGCAGCAGGCCCTTCATGTACGTCTTGCCGAGTGTCGCTCCCGCCATCGCGGCCGTGGGTGCTTCGCCCGCCTTGAGCGCACCGCGCGCCGACTTGAACGCGAGCCAGAGCAGATAGGCCGCACCGGCATAACGCATGAACTCGAGCAGCCACGGGTTCGCCATCATCGCCGCGCCGAGACCCAGGGCCGCCCCCACCGACCAGCACAGCGAACCCGTCGTGATCCCGGCCGCAAGCGCCAGTCCGTGCCTGCGCCCTGCCACCATCGATGTGCCGGCGATGCCCAGCGTCGCGGGACCGGGGCTGGCGCTGGTGACGAAGGCGGCGACGAGTATCGCGGACAGGTTGATGGCATCGAACATGGGGAACTGACCTCCAGGCCCGATATTCCGAGATCGGCCCGCGCACCGTCAATCCATACAATGAAAAGGGCCGGTCCTCGCGGACCGGCCCTCCCCCGCCTCCCCCATTTTTCTTCTTGATTCAGTCGGCGGCGTGCGGAACGGCGCGTGGCTTGTCGTGGAACTGGTCGGTTTCGGTCGAGCCCGCCATCGCCGTCGTCGAGGCCTTGCCGGCCGAGATCGCGACCGCGACCGCGTCGAAATAGCCCGTGCCGACTTCGCGCTGGTGGCGCGTGGCGGTGTAGCCGTGCTTCTCGGCGTCGAACTCGGCCTGCTGGAGTTCCGAATAAGCACCCATGCCGCGCTTGGCATAGCCGCGCGCCAGCTCGTACATCGAGTAGTTGAGCGCGTGGAAGCCGGCGAGCGTGACGAACTGGAACTTGTAGCCCATCTCGCCAATCTGCTGCTGGAAGGTCTCGATCGTCTTCGGGTCGAGCTTCTTGCGCCAGTTGAACGAGGGCGAGCAGTTGTAAGCCAGCATCTTGCCCGGGAACTGGCGGCGCAGCTCGGTCGCGAACTCGCGCGCCTCGCCAAGGTCCGGCTCCGACGTCTCCCACCACAGCAGGTCCGAGTACGGCGCGTAGGCGAGACCGCGCGCGATCGCGTATTCCACGCCCTTGCCTTCCTTGATGCGGAAGAAGCCTTCGGGCGTGCGCTCGCCGGTCAGGAACGGGCGGTCGCGCTCGTCCACGTCGGTCGTGATGAGCTGGGCCGAGTGCGCGTCGGTGCGCGCGAGCAGCACGGTCGGCACGCCTTCGACGTCGGCGGCCAGACGTGCGGCGTTGAGCGTGCGGACATGCTGGCTCATCGGCACCAGCACCTTGCCGCCCAGATGGCCGCACTTCTTTTCCGACGCGAGCTGGTCTTCGAAATGGACGCCGGCGGCACCGGCCTCGATCATCGCCTTCATGAGTTCGTAGGCGTTGAGAGCACCGCCGAAGCCCGCTTCGGCATCCGCGATGATCGGCGCCATCCAGTGGGTGTCGCCCTTGCCTTCCATCGTCTGGATCTGGTCGGCGCGGCGCAGCGCGTTGTTGATCCGCTTGACGACGTCGGGAACCGACGAAACCGGATAGAGCGACTGGTCGGGATACATCTGGCCCGCGTTGTTCGCGTCCGCCGCCACCTGCCAGCCCGACAGGTAGATCGCCTTCAGCCCCGCCTTGACCTGCTGCATGGCCTGGTTGCCCGTCAGCGCGCCCAGCGTGTTCACGTAGGGCTCGGACTGCAGGATGTCCCACAGGCGCTCGGCCCCCTTGCGGGCCAGCGTGTGCTCGACGCGGAACGAACCGGCAAGCTTGCGCACGTCCTCGGGCGTGTAGTCGCGCACAATGCCGTTCCAGCGGGGATCGGTGTTCCAGGTGGCGCTCATGGCAGGCTCCTTCGCGGGGATGAGGGTTCGACCTTTCGGCCTGTAAATATCTTCACGCTGCGGGCGCGAAGGACGAAGCCTGAAAACCCCGGAAAACCGTAAATACGTCGCCGGATTTGCAAGCCGCTGCGCCGCGGTGTAAAGTTTGTAAATCACGGCCGGAGACTGCCCCATGGCGCGCAAGACCCTGCTCGGCAACAAGATCCGCCGCCTGCGCGAGCAGTCCGGCCTCACGCAGGCGCGCATGGCCGAGCAGCTCGGCATCTCGGCGAGCTACCTCAACCTCATCGAGCACGACCAGCGGCCAGTGACGGTCTCGCTGCTGCTGAAGCTCGGCAAGCAGTTCGATGTCGAACTCACGGATCTATCCGACGACGACGACCGCAAGCTCGCCGGCGGCCTGCGCGAGGTGTTCTCGGATTCCACCCTCGCCGCGCACGGCGTGACCGGCGACGAGATCAAGTCGCTGGCGGAAGCCGCCCCCAACGCCGCCAAGGCGATCCTCGAGCTCTACCGCGCCTATCGCCTCGCGCGCGACGACGCGCAGTCGATGACGCTGGGCCTGCCCAGCGGGACCACGCGCAAGATGGTGCTGCCGGCCGAGGAAGCGCGCGACTTCTTCCACGACAGGACGAACTATTTCGACGAGATCGAGCGCGCGGCCGAAAAGGTCGTCGCGGAGGCGAACCTGCCGCCGGGCGAGCCGTGGCGCGGCCTCGTCGACTACGCCAAGGGCAAGCACGGCATATCGGTCGACATCGTCGAACCCGGCCCGCTCGCCGGTGCCGTGCGCCGCTACGACACGCGCACCAAGAAGCTGCAGCTGAGCGAGATCCTGCCGCGCCCGTCGCGGCGCTTCCATCTCGCCTACCAGATCGGCCAGCTCGAGGCGCGCAAGCCCGTCGACATGATCCTCGCGACCGCGAAGCTCGCCTCGAAGGAGACCGAGACGCTGGTGCGCGTGGGCCTCTACAATTATTTCGCCGGTGCCGTGCTGATGCCGTATGCGCCGTATCTGGAAGCAGCGAAGGCGCTGCGCTACGACATCGAGATGCTGAGCCACCATTTCGGCACGAGCTTCGAGCAGGCGTGCCATCGCCTGTCCACGCTGCAGCGCCCCGGCGACAAGGGCGTGCCGCTGTGGCTCGTGCGCACCGACATCGCGGGCAATGTGTCGAAGCGCTTCTCGGCTGCGGGCTTCCACTTCTCGCGCTTCGGCGGCTCGTGCCCGCGCTGGATCGTGCACGAGGCCTTCACCAGCCCCGGGCGTATCCTCACGCAGGTGGCCCGCCTTGCCGACGGTGCCACGTTCTTCTGCGTGGCGCGCACGGTGGCGAAATCGGCCGGCGGCTGGCGCGAGCCGCCGACGACCTATGCGCTGGGCATCGGCTGCGAGATCGGCCAGGCGTCGGAACTCGTCTATGCCGACGGGCTCGATCTGGAAAAGCTCGGCTCGGTCGTCGAGATCGGCGTGGGCTGCCGGGTGTGCGAACGCGAGAACTGCCGCCAGCGCGCCTACCCGCCGCTGCAGCACCGGCTCGACGTGGACGTCAACGTGAAGGGCGCGACGGCGTATTCGTTCCGGAAATGAGCCCGATGGCGACGGCAAGACCGGCACTGACCACGAGCAGGCCCGCGATCTGGAGCAGGGTCGGAATCTCGCCGATCGCCGGAATGCCGATCAGGATCGAGATCGCCGGCACGGTCGCCGGGAAAAGCACGGCGCGGCTCACGCCGAGGATCGCGACCGCGCGGCTGTAGGCGAGCATCGTGAAGATCGCCTGCACGAAGCCCTGCGTCAGTCCCTGGAATGCGAGTGCCGCGAACGGCAGCGACGCGAGATGCTCGAAGCCGCGGATCGCGAGATAGCCCGGCGCGACGACCGCACCCGACAGCACGCAGACGACCGCCGTCGCGCGCAGCGCATCGAGCCGCCAGACGCGCAGCAGGATCGTGAACGCGGCCCAGAACAGGCTCGAGGCGAAAAAGAGCAGATCGCCGATCCACGTCGTGTCGCCCTGCCCGCTCTGCGCGATCCCCTGCCAGCTGATCATGACGATCCCGGCGACGACGACCGCGGCGCCGACGACATGCGCGCGCGTCAGCCGTTCTCCCAGCGTCAACGCCGCGACGAGCGTGCTGACGATCGTCACCGTCGAGGGTGCGATGACGGCGCCGTGCGCAAGCGGAGCGAAAGCGTAGCCGCCGGTCTGGAGGAGCGCGAATGTCGGACCGCCGGTCAGCAGCAGGGCTATGCCGCGCGGCCAGCCGATGCCGCCCAGTGTGCGAAATCCCCAGATCGCGACGAAGGGCAGCATGACCGTACCGGCGACGACGAAACGCGCGAAGATCATGTCGTCGGCGGAAAGCCCGCCGAGGATGCCCGCCCGCGCCGCGGCGAACGCGACCGAAGCGCCGATCGCCATCGCGAAGCCGCACGCATAGCCGAACGCGAGGCTTGGCGCCTTCCCGGAGCCGGGATCGGTCATCCTCTGGTCCTTTGCACCGGCGTGGCGCGAAAAAGGCCCGCCCCGCTTGCGCGGAACGGGCCCTGTTTCCCGCCGGTTCCGGTCAGCGCAGCGGCAGCGCGTACATCAGGCCGCCCTTGGTCCAAAGATCGTTGACGCCGCGCTCGAGGCCGATCGGCGTCTTCGTGCCGACATTGCGCTCGTAGCTCTCGCCGTAGTTGCCGATGGCCTTGATCACGTTGTAGGCCCACTTCTCGTCGAGCCCGAGCGCCTTGCCGAAGCCGGGCGTCACACCCAGCATGCGCTGGATGCCGGGATTGGTCGATTTCAGCATCTCGTCGACATTGGCCTGCGTGACGCCATATTCCTCGGCCTCGATCATCGCGGTCAGCACCCACTTCACGACGCCGAACCACTGGTCGTCGCCCTTGCGGACCATCGGCCCGAGGGGCTCCTTCGAGATGCGCTCGGGCAGGATGTAGTGGTCGCCGGGGACGGCGAGATTCGAGCGGACGGAGGCTAGCCCCGACGCGTCGGTCGTGTAGACGTCGCAGCGGCCGGCCTGGTAGGCAGCGATGTTCTCTTCCAGGCGCTCGATCACGACGGGCGTGAAGCGCATCCGGTTGGCGCGGAAATAGTCGGCAAGGTTGAGCTCGGTCGTCGTGCCGGGCTGCACGCAGACCGTCGCCCCGTCGAGTTGCTTGGCGTTCGTGACGTTCATCGAGCGCTTCACGATGAAACCCTGCCCGTCGTAGAAATTCACGCCCGCCATGTGCAGGCCGAGCGTCGTGTCGCGCAGCAGCGTCTGCGTGGCGTTGCGCGTCAGCACGTCGATCTCGCCCGACTGGAGCGCGACGAAACGCTGCTGGGCCGTGGTCGGCACGAACTTGGCCTTGGTCGGATCGCCGAGCACCGCGGCCGCGATCGCGCGGCACAACTCGACATCGAGGCCGCGCCATTCGCCCTGCGCGTTGGGGGCCGAGAAGCCCGGCAGGGCGGTGTTGACGCCGCAGGTCAACACGCCCCGGCTCTTGACCGCGTCGAGCGTGGATGTGCGGGGCGTCTGGGCGTTCGCCGTGGCGGCGAGGCCCAGCAGCGCCAGCGACGCGATTGCTGTACGGGTAACTTTCATGGGGTCCTGTCTCCTGTTCGGGGGCCGGTCGTGTCGAGCCCTTCATTGGCATCAATCATGCCAACCCGGCCGACGGCGTGCCAGCACGGAGTTCGCGGACGCCGCTCACGCGTCGTATTCGAGGCCCCAGTCCTTGAAGAAGTCGCGCTTCTCGTCCCAGCCGGGTGCCACTTTCACATGCAGGAACAGGTGGATCTGCCGGTCGAGCATCTTGGCGATCTCGGCGCGCGCCATCTCGCCGATCTTCTTGACCTGCGCGCCCTTGGCGCCGATCACGATCTTGCGCTGGCCTTCGCGCGCGACATAGATCGTCTGCTCGATGCGCGCTGAACCGTCCTTGCGCTCCTCGAACTTGTCGGTCTCGACGGCGATGGCATAGGGCAGCTCCTGGTGGAGCTGGCGGAATATCTGCTCGCGCGTGGCTTCGGCGGCGAGCAGGCGTGCCGGCAGGTCGGAAATCTCGTCCTCGGGGTAGAGATAGGGGCCTTCCGGCAGCCGGCCGATCAGCTTGGCCTTCAGCGTGTCGCAGCCGTCGCCGGTCTCGGCCGAGACCATGAAGATCTCCGACACCAATCCGGTCGCATCGTAGCGCTTGGCAAGCGTCAGCAACGCCGGCGGATCGAGCAGGTCGATCTTGTTGAGCACGAGGATCGCCTTGGCCTTGCGACTGCGCAAACCGTCGAGGATCAGTGCTTCATCCTCGTCGTCACCACCGCGCGAGGCCCGCTTGGCGTCGACGACGAACAGCAGCGCGTCGGCATCCTGCGCCCCGCGCCAGGCGGCATCCACCATCGCGCGGTCGAGCCGGCGCTTGGGCGCGAACACGCCGGGCAGGTCGAGGAACACGGCCTGCGCGCCGTCCTCGACCAGGATGCCGGTCACGCGCGTGCGCGTCGTCTGCACCTTGGGCGAGACGATGGCGACCTTGGTGCCCACCAGCCGGTTGACCAGCGTGGATTTGCCCGCGTTGGGCGCTCCCAGCATCGCGACATAGCCGCAGCGCGTTTTCGTGTCCGTCATTTCGACTCCAGGCGCGCGAGAAGCGTGGCGGCGGCCGCGCGCTCGGCCTCGCGTTTTGATGTTCCTTCGGCGGTCGCCGGCAGTTCGCCGTCGACCGCGACCTCGATCGTGAAGCGGGGTGCGTGCGCCAGCCCCTCGCGCGACAAGGTGCGATAGCGCGGCAGCGCCAGCCCCCGCCCCTGCGCCCATTCCTGCAAGGCAGTCTTCGGCTCGCGCGGCGGGGCGGTCTCGGCGACCGCGAGCGGCTCGAACAGCCGGCGCACGATCGCGCGCGCGGCGGCAAAACCGCCGTCCATATGCACGGCCGCGACCAGTGCTTCGAACGCGTCGGCAAGCACCGCCGGATTGTCGCGCCCGCCGCCCTGGTGCTCGCTGGTCGACAGCGTCAGCGCTTCGCCGATGCCCAGCGCACGCGCATGCTCGGCCAGCTGTTCGCCGCGCACCAGATAGGCGTGACGCTTGGCAAGGTCGCCCTCTTCCTCGGTCGGGAAGCGTTCGGTCAGAAGCTCGGCGACGACGAGCGACACGACCCGGTCGCCGAGGAACTCCAGCCGCTCGAAATCCGCTCCCGAGCGCTGCGCGTTGCCGCGCCGCCCGAGCGAGGAATGCGACAGGGCGGCGACGAGCAGTTCGGGATCGGCGAAGCGATGGCCGAGGGCCGCTTCGAGCTTTGCGTGGGCGGCCTTCATCGGCGGCCTATCGGATCGGGTTCAGCAGGCGGCTGTAGCGCGCGGCGGTGAACCAGGTCCAGGGCAGCACCAGATTGGCGCTGCCGTCGGTCGAGAAGAACAGGATCTCGGCGCGGCCCACCAGGTTCTCGAACGGCACAAAGCCGACGGCGTTGGGATCGCGGCTGTCCTGGGAATTGTCGCGGTGGTCGCCCATCGCGAAATAGTGGCCGGGCGGCACGGTGAACTCGGGCGTGTTGTTGTAGTAGCCGTCCACGTGCATCTTCAGCACGCGATGCTGGCGCCCGCCGGGCAGTGTTTCGACATACTGCGCCACGCGGCGCGAGAAGCCGCCCTCGGTCTCGACGAAATCCTCGATGCGCTCGACCGCCGCGGCTTCGCCGTTGATGTGCAGGATGCCGCGCGTGACCTGGATGCGGTCGCCCGGCAGGCCGACCAGGCGCTTGATGTAGTCGGTCTTGCCGTCCTTGGGCAGCTTGAAGACGACCACGTCGCCGCGCTGCGGCTCGCGCGACAAGGCGCGCCCCGGGAAGCGCGTCGTCACATAGCTCGGCAGCGAGGCGAACGAGTAGCCGTAGGAGAATTTCGACACGAACAGGTAGTCGCCGATCAGCAGCGTGGGCACCATCGAAGCCGACGGGATGTTGAACGGCTCGAAGGCAAGCGTGCGGATGCCCATCGCGATGATGAACGCGTAGGCGAGCGTCTTGACGACGTCGAGAAATCCGTTCTTCGGCTGGGCTTTTGCGGTCGGGGGCAGCGACATGGTTTTCTTGGGCTTCAGGGTCCGGTTCGGGGCGGGATAAGGCGCTTGGCCGGTGCGGCCTGTCAAGTCGCGGCCGGAACCGCGGTGATGATCACGATGGCCTGCGCGATGGGCGGGTCGTCGGTGAGGCTGACGTCGATCTGGGCGCGCATGCCGGGGGGCAGCATTTTCTCCAGCCGCGCCAGCGCCCCGCCGGTCAGCCGCATCGTGGGCTTGCCGCCGGGCAGGTTCACCACTTCCATGTCGCGCCAGTAGACCGAATGGCGGAAGCCGGTCCCCAGCGCCTTGGAGCAGGCTTCCTTGGCCGCGAACCGGCGCGCGTAGCTGGCCGCCCGGTTGGCCCGGCGCTCGGACTTCGCGCGCTCGCCTTCGGTGTAGAGACGGTGCGTAAAGCGCGTGCCGAACCGTTCGAGCGTCTTCTCGACGCGTCGAATGTCGACGAGATCGGAGCCAAGGCCGAGGATCATCCGCGCGCGCGCTCCGCCGAATTGATGACCGGCGTAGCGCGCAGGGCCGCGATCACGTTGGTCAGGTGCTTGAGGTCGCGCACCTCGATGTCGATGATCATTTCCCAGAACTCGGTCGTCCGGTTCACGATCTTGAGGTTCGTGATGTTGCCCGCGTTCTTGGCGATGACGGTCGACAGCGAGCCGAGGCTGCCGGACTCGTTGCGCACGACCAGCGCCACGCGGCCCACGAAGCCGGCGCCGGAAGCCGCATCCTCGACGTCCCAGCCCACATCGAGCCAGCGCGCGGGCTGGTCGGCGAACTGTTCGAGCGTGTCGCAGTCGATCGTGTGGACGGTCACGCCGCGGCCCGTGGTGACGATGCCAACGATGCGGTCGCCGGGCAGCGGGTGGCAGCAACCGGCATAGTGGATCGCCATGCCCGGGATCAGGCCCTTGATGGGGACATGCGCGTGCGACGACGAGCCGTCCTTGGGCTTCTGCTTGCGCAGCGGCACGACGTTGGCGGGTTTGGGCTGCTGGCGGCTTTCCGGGAAAAGCGCGCCGATGATCTCGCGCTCGCTGACCTGGCCCGCCCCCACCATCGCGATCAGGTCGTCGACGTCGTCGGCTTTCAGCGGCTTGACCGCCCCTTCGAGCGACTTGTCGGCATAGTCGTAGCCTTCGGACTTGAAGGCCTTCTGCAGCATCGAGCGGCCGAGATCGAGGAACTGGTGGCGCTGCTGGGCGCGGATGAAGCGCCGGATGCGCGCGCGCGCCTTGCCCGTCACGACGAAGCGTTCCCAGGTCGGCGACGGGACCTGCGCCTTGGACGTGACGATCTCGACCTGGTCGCCGTTCGACAGCGACGTGCGCAGCGGCATCATGCGTCCGTTGATCTTGGCGCCCACGCAATGGTCGCCGACCTCCGAGTGCACGGCATAGGCGAAATCGACGGGCGTTGCCCCGCGCGGCAGCGCGATGAGGTCGCCCTTCGGCGTGAAGCAGAAGCACTGGTCCTGGTACATCTCGAGCTTGGTGTGCTCGAGGAATTCCTCGGGGTTCGACGCGTGCTCGAGGATGTCGAGCAGTTCGCGAAGCCAGCGGAACGTGCCCTTGGCGTCGCCCGCCGCCGGGCGCCCTTCCTTGTACGACCAGTGCGCGGCCACGCCGAACTCGGCGACCTCGTGCATCTCGCGCGTGCGGATCTGGATCTCGATGCGCTGGCGTTCGGGTCCGAAGATGCCGGTGTGCAGCGAGCGATAGCCGTTGGGCTTCTGGACCGAGATGTAATCCTTGAAGCGCCCGGGCACCACCGGCCAGCGCGAATGGATCGAGCCCAGCGCGCGGTAGCATTCGGCCGTGTCGGGCACGATGACGCGGAAGGCCATGATGTCGGAGAGCTGCTCGAACGCGACGTTCTTGCGCTGGGTCTTGCGCCAGATCGAGAACGGCGTCTTTTCGCGCCCCGAGACCTGCGCGTCGATCCCCTCCTCCTTCAGCGCGGCCGCCACCTGGTCGGCGATGCGCGTCACCACGTCCTGGCCGCGCGAACGCAGGTGCTGGAGGCGCATGACGATCGACTCGCGTGCGTCGGGATTGAGCTCGCCGAACGCGATGTCCTCGAGCTCTTCCTGGATGCGACGCATGCCGATGCGCTCGGCGAGCGGCGCATAGATCTCCATCGTCTCGCGCGCGATGCGCTGGCGCTTCTCGATCTTCGGGATGAAATTGAGCGTGCGCATGTTGTGCAGCCGGTCGGCGAGCTTGACCAGCAGCACGCGGATGTCCTCCGACATCGCGAGCAGCAGCTTGCGGAAATTCTCCGCCTGCTTGGCCTTGTCGGACTGCGCCTGCAGCTCCAGACGCGAAAGCTTGGTCACGCCGTCGACCAGCCGGGCGATCTCGGGCCCGAACAGGCGCTCGATCTCCTCGATGCTGGCGAGCGTGTCCTCGACCGTGTCGTGCAGCAGGGCCGTGACGATCGTCGCGGTGTCGAGCCGGTAGCTCGTCAGGATGCCGGCGACTTCGAGCGGATGGGAGAAATAGGGATCGCCGGAGGCGCGCGTCTGCGCGCCATGCACTTTCAGGGAATAGACGTAGCCGCGATTGATGAGGTCTTCGTCGGCTTCGGGGTCGTAGGCCTTGACGCGCTCGACCAGTTCGAAGGCCCGCATCATCGGCGGGCGGGCCCGTTTGGGCGCTTCGCCGCCCGCGGCGGTCAGCGGTACCGGAGCGGGTCCGGCATCCGCCGTCGCTGGAGGGGTGTCGGTGGCGCCGTCGGCGTTCAACCCGGCCCCCGCCCCGCCTTACTCTTCGACCGCAGCCGCCGCCGCATCGCCGCCGGCCAGCTTTTCCTCGGCGTCCTCGATCTCCATCTCGTCCTCGATGCCGTCGAGCGTCGCGTCTTCGGCAACGCCGGCGACATCGCGGTCGGCGGCGAGCAGTTCCATCGCGTCTTCCTCGGGCTCTTCGCTCTCGACCTGGCGCTGGAGACCCTGGACGAGCGACTGCTTGAGGTTATCGAGGTCGAGGGAATTGTCGGCGATCTCGCGAAGCGCGATGACCGGGTTCTTGTCGTTGTCCTTCTCCACCGTCAGCGGCGAGCCGGCCTGGATCTCGCGCGCGCGCTGGGCGGCGAGCATGACGAGCTCGAAGCGGTTGGGGATCTTGACGACGCAATCTTCAACGGTAACGCGGGCCATACGGTGCTCCGGAGGGAAAGGCGACAGAGTCGCAAAATGGGCGAAGAATATAGCCCTTGCCGCATCGCAAAACAATCGATTTCGCCGACCGAAAGCCCAATCCGGTCAGTTGCTTGCGGGCCGTTCCGCAAGCGGCCGGCAAATCGTGTCGGCCGGCAGCCGCGCGATCAGTTCCGCGATCGGCGTTCCGTCGGCGGGATGGCGCCAGCCGGGTGCAAGCTCGGCGAGCGGCAGCAGCACGAAAGCGCGCGTCGCCATGCGCGGGTGCGGCAGCAGCGGGGCCACGTCGTGGCGCACGGCGCCGTCATGGTCGATGAGGTCGAGATCGAGGGCCCGCGGCGCGTTGGGCACGCTGCGCACGCGGCCGAACGCGCGCTCGACCGCATGCAGCCGCGCCAGCAGCGCCTCCGGATCCAGCCGCGTTTCCAGGCGGACGACGGCATTGGCGTACCAGGGCTGGTCGGACGGCTGCGGCCAGGGCGGGCTTTCATAGATGCGCGAGCGTGCGGCAACGCGCAGGCCGGCCGCGTCGAGTGCTTCCATCGCGGCGACGAGCGTGCGCGCGGGCGGACCGGCTTCGCTTGGCAGGTTGGCGCCGAGTGCGACGAAGATCATCGACGCACGCCGGCTTGTGCGGCCCGCGCAAAGGCGATAAGGAACCGGAATTCCATTTTACCGATCGATTGCATCCGGCACGTTATATCCGAAAGGAATTCCACGATGGCCTTCTATCCGCAGGAGCGTCTGGCGCTCTTCATCGACGGCCCGAACCTCTACAACGCGGCGCGCGCGCTGAATTTCGACATCGACTACCGCCGTCTGCTCCAGCTCTTCCAGAGCAAGGGCCGGCTGATCCGCGCTTTCTACTACACCGCACTGGCCGAGGATCAGGACTATTCGCCGATCCGCCCGCTCGTCGACTGGCTGGACTACAACGGCTTCACGATGGTCACCAAGCCGATGAAGGATTTCACCGACAGCCAGGGCCGCCGGCGCTTCCGCGCCAGCATGGACATCGAGATCGCGGTCGACATGATGGACCTTGCCGACAAGCTCGACCATGTCGTGCTGTTCTCCGGCGACGGCAATTTCCGCCGCCTCGTGGAATCCGTGCAGCGGCGCGGCGTGCGCGTGTCGGTCGTCTCGACGATCCGCACCCAGCCGCCGATGGTCTCGGACGAACTGCGCCGACAGGCCGACATGTTCGTCGACCTGTTCGACCTTGCCCAGCACATCCAGCGCGCGACCGGCGAGCGGCGCGAGAACTCGGGCGCTTCCCCCGCCCTGCCGACGACGCCGGCCGAGAACACCTGAAGCCCCTCGTGCTGGAACCCACGCGCGACTGTCCGCTCTGCCCGCGCCTCGTGGCGCTGCGCGAGAAGCTGCGCGGTGCCCATCCCGCCTGGCACAACGCGCCTGTTCCCAGCTTCGGCACGCGCGAAGCACGCCTGCTCGTCGTCGGTCTCGCCCCCGGCCTCAAGGGTGCCAACCGCACGGGGCGGCCCTTCACGGGCGATTTCGCGGGCGACCTTCTCTATTCCACGCTCGCCAAGTTCGGACTGGCGCGCGGTACCTACCGCGGCGGGCGCGAGGATGCGGCGTGGGTCCCCGACGATCTGGAACTGACCGGTGCGCGTCTTGCCAACGCGGTGCGCTGCCTGCCGCCGGAAAACAAGCCGGTTCCGGCCGAGGCCGCCGCGTGCCGGCCATTCCTGCGCGCCGAGATCGAGGCGATGGCGAACCTGAAGATCGTGCTGGCGCTGGGCCGCATCGCGCACGACGCCGTGCTGGCCACGCTCGGCCGGCGCGCGTCGTCGGCGAAATTCGCGCATGGCGCCTTCCACGAACTGCCGGACGGCCGCCTGCTGGCCGACAGCTACCACTGCTCGCGCTACAACACGAACACGCGCCGGCTCACGCCGGAAATGTTCGAAGCGGTGTTCGGCGCGATCGCGCGAAAGCTGGCGTGAGCTTGCGCGCCTGCCAGAAGTTCCACGCCTTTTCGTGGAAGAAATATGCAACGGTATTCACCAACGGCTCGACCAGCGCCAGCGCGCTCGAAACCGCCAGGCTGCCGGTGAGCAGGTACGCGACGCCGAACGCGACCGAGAAATGCACCACCGCGAATGTCGCCGTCTTGACCATCGGACCCTCCTTGGAATTCGAGACATGCTCGCATTCTCCGGAGGTTTCGTAAAATCGATTGAATTTCAATAAATGATCGATTTAGACGATCATTTCCGGAATGTCGAGATTGTGCAGCGTGAGCGTGCGCCGGCCACCGCGCAGCGGATAGTTGCGCTCGACCGGCCCCTCGGCGCGGAAGCCGAGCTTCTCGAGCACGCGCACGGACGCTGCATTCCCGGGGAACGTCTCGGCGACCATGCGGCGCACGCCCAGCCGGCGCGCATGCGCGATGCAGGCGTTCCCGGCCTCCGTCGCGTAGCCGCGCCCGCGGAACGGCGCGCCGATCCAGTAGCCGAAACCGGGCACGCCGTCGCGCGGGCCGCCGAAGCCACTCGTCCCGACGAACGTGCCGTCGGCGAGGCGGACCGCGAAGACATGGCCGCCAGGTCCGGTGCGAAGTTCGATCCACTCCGTGGCCGCCGGCACCGTCAGCGGCTCGGGCATGTGCGACAGCATCGAGATCGCGGCAGGGTCGTCACCGAGCAGTTCGGCGAAATGGCGCCCGTCGTCAGGGACAAGCGGACGAAGCCGGAGATTCGGCGTCGCGAGCAGGGCCGTGTTGGTCGCGTAGAGGAGCGGAACGCGCATCCGGCGGCCGGCCGCTAGCGCCGGGCCGACAACAGCCGCGCCTGGCTGCGCTTCCAGTCGCGCGTGGCGACGGCCGCGCGCTTGTCGGCCTTCTTGCGGCCCTTGGCGAGGCCGAGTTCGACCTTGGCGATGCCACGCACGTTGAAATAGACCTGCAGGGGAACCAGCGTCATGCCTTCGCGCGTGACCGAACCGATCAGCTTGTTCATCTCGGTGCGATTGACCAGAAGTTTGCGCGCCCGGCGCGGCTCGTGGTTCTGGCGGTTGCCGCCGGCATATTCGGGGATATGCGCGTCGATGAGCCACAGCTCGCCGTTGCGCTCGACCGCATGCGCCTCGGCGATGGCCACGCCCGCACCCGCGCGCAGCGCCTTGACCTCAGTGCCCATCAGCACGAGGCCCGCCTCGAGCGTGCGCTCGATCGTGTAGTCGTGACGCGCCTTGCGGTTGGTCGCGGCGACCTTGCGGCCGGTATCCGGTGCTGCCATCGGTGCCGCTGTCGGAACCCCCTAGCGCAGGAGCCCCGCCCCCTTCATCGCCGCGCGGACCCGCTCCTTGGTCTCGGAGGTGATCGGGCCGAGCGGCAGGCGCACCTCGTCGGTGCAAATACCCATCAAGGAGGCGGCATACTTGACCGGACCCGGGCTCGTCTCGGCGAACAAGGCCTTGTGCAGCGGCATCAGCGTGTCCTGCAGCTTGAGGGCGGCCTTGCCGTCGCCCTTCAGCGAGGCGGCCTGCATGCGCGCGACCATCTTGGGCGCGATGTTCCCGGTGACCGAGATGCAGCCCGAGCCGCCCGTCGCGTTGAAGGCGAGCGCCGTGCCGTCGTCGCCGTCGAGCTGGACGAAATCGGCGCCGCAGGCGAGCCGCTGCAGGCCCGGACGCGTCAGATCGCCGGTGGCATCCTTGACGCCGACGATGTTCTTGATCTGCGCCAGCCGCCCCATTGTCTCGACCGACATGTCAACAGCACAGCGGCCGGGGATGTTGTAGATGTAGATCGGGATCTTGACCGACTTCGCGATCGCCGCGTAGTGGCGGTAGAGGCCTTCCTGCGTCGGCCTGTTGTAATAGGGCGTCACGACGAGGGCGGCATCGCAGCCGGTCTGTTCGGCATGGCGCGTGAGGCTGATCGCCTCGTCGGTCGAGTTCGAGCCGGTACCGGCCATCACCGGCACGCGGCCCTTGGCGGCGGCAACGCACATCTCGATGACGGCTTCGTGTTCCTCGTGGCTCAATGTCGGCGATTCGCCGGTCGTGCCGCACGGGACGAGCCCGTTCGTGCCCTGCGCGATCTGCCAGGCGACGAATTTCTTGAACGCCGGCTCGTCCACCTGTCCGTTGCGAAACGGCGTGATGAGGGCGACGAACGATCCCTTGAACATGGGGAGGTCTCTCCGGACGGTTTCTGGTTGTCGGGCCGGGAACTTAGACCCGCAAGCCGCGCCACGCAACACGCACCTCGCGCCTTGCGCCGGGGGGCCGGGCGGTCTTAACTCGTGGAATGACTTCCAGGACCCGATTCGCGCTGGCCCTCGCCTGGGCCGCATTGACGCTGACTGCCTGCACGCGCGGCGATGCGGCTGCCATCCCGGGCGATTCCGGTGCCGCGTCGAAGGCCGAAGCGAACGGCGCCGAGGTCGAACAGGTCGCGGCTGCCGTCGAGACGGGCGAGATCCGGCTGGCCCAGGCGCGCACGAGCGGGACCCAGTCGGCAGCGATATCGACGGCCGCCCGGTCGATCCCGCCCCTCGGACCGCCGGTGCTCAACGCCCAGCAGCGCGAGATCTACACGCAGGTTTTCGCGGCCGTCGAAGCGGGGCGCTGGGAAGCGGCGCGCACGCTGCTGGCCCGCGGCAACCATCCGGTCGCCAACAAGCTTTTCCGGTGGCTCGAACTGCAGTTGCCGCGCTCGGGCGTGGCGTTCGAGGACATCGTCCAGTTCGTCGACCAGAACCCGGACTGGCCGGCCCTCGACACGATCTCGCGCCGCGCGGAAGAAGCACTGCTCGACCGGCCGGCGAACGACACGCTCGTCCTGGCCTGGTTCGGCACCCGCAACCCGCTCACGCCGGACGGTGCCATGCGCTATGCCGACGCGCTCGCGGCGTCGGGCGACCGGGCGCGCGCCCAGCAGGTCATCCGCGACCATTGGGTCTCGGGCACGTTCAACGAAGTCCAGCACAAGCGCTGGATGGAACGCTATCGCAGCCAGTTCACGCCGGACCTTCACTGGACCAAACTCGACCGCCTGCTGTGGGAAGGCAAGATCGAGGAGGCGCGGCGCATCTTCCCGCTCGTCAGCCCCGAACGGCGCACGCTTGCCGACGCGCGCCTGCGCATCCGCTCGGGCGGCAACGCCGAGGCGCAGAGCCGCCGCGTGCCCGAATCCCTGCGCGACGATTCCGGCCTGCTGTACGAACGCGTGCGCGCCCAGCGCAAGGCCAACCGAGACGCGACGGCGCGCGACATCCTGCGTGCCCTGCCACGCGACATCTCCAAGCCCGATCTCTGGTGGGGCGAGCGCGGCACGCTTGCGCGCCGCTCGATCGTCGCCGGCGACGCGGGCGAGGCCTATCGCCTGGCATCCGAACACCGGATGACGCCGGCCAACGGCGCCAACTTCCTCGAAGCTGAATTCCTTGCGGGCTGGGTCGCACTTCGCCGGATGAACAAGCCGGCCGACGCCCTCGCGCATTTCGAAAAGGTGCACGAGACCGCCCGCTTCCCCGTATCGCGCGCACGTGGCGCCTACTGGTCGGGCCGCGCGTTCGAAGCGCAGGGCAATGCCGACAAGGCGCGCGAATGGTACGTGCGCGCGGCGTCCTACCACACGACCTACTACG
This sequence comes from Tagaea sp., assembly GCA_965279525.1. Lineage (GTDB taxonomy): Bacteria > Pseudomonadota > Alphaproteobacteria > CACIAM-22H2 > CACIAM-22H2 > Tagaea. The sequence goes on from CBDIIB010000004.1 coordinate 752,287, forward strand.
GTCAGCTCGCCAACGGCCGGCTCGCCGGCGCCGCGCGCCAGTCGTGGCCGGCCGCGATCGTGCCGACGGCCGAAGACCGCCGTGCCTTCGAGCGCAGCGAGGCGGTGCAGGCCGCGCGCATCCTGATCGAGACGCGCGAGAAGCCCGAACGCGCGCGCCCGTTCCTCGTGCGCCTTGCCAATGTCGCGCGCACGCCGGCCCAGCACGCGCTGGTCTCCGAGTTCGCGCACCAGCTCGGCCGCAACGACCTCGCGGTCATCGTCTCGAAGCGTTCGGCGCAGGTCGCCGGCGTGCAGCTCCACGATCTGGGCTGGCCGACGATGCCGATCGCCGGCGACAAGCCGGAACGCGCACTCACCTACGCGATCATCCGCCAGGAAAGCCAGTTCGAGCCGGAGGCCGTCAGCCGTGCGGGTGCGCGCGGCCTGATGCAGCTGATGCCCGCGACGGCGCGCGCGGTCGCCAAGTCCGACGGCCAGAATGCCCATAGCGAAGCGAAGCTGTTCGAGCCGGCGTACAACGTCCGCCTCGGGCGCGCATATCTGGCGTCGCTCATCGACGATTTCAACGGCTCGTACGTGCTGGCGATCGCCGGGTACAACGCCGGCCCCGGCCGGTCGCGCGAATGGATGCGCAATTTCGGCGATCCGCGATCGCCGGAAGTCGATGTCGTCGACTGGGTCGAGATGATCCCGTTCGAGGAGACGCGCACCTATGTCCAGCGCGTCATGGAAAACCTGCATGTCTACCGCCGCAACCTGCAGCCCACGCAGATGGCGGTCGACATCGAACGGGATCTGCGGCGCGGCCGGAACTGACATGGCTTTCACGGTGCGACCTGTACGGGCCGACGACGGTCCGATCCTCGCGGACCTGCACGTGCGCAGCTGGCGCAGCGCCTATCGCGGCATCCTGTCGGACGCGTTCCTCGAAAGCGGCGTGGTCGAGGAACGCCGGGCCGTCTGGTCCGCGCGGATGGCGGCATGGAACCCGGCGCGCAGCTTCGCCGAGATCGCCGAGATCGACGGCGTGCCCTGCGGGTTCGTGTGCGTGATGCGCGACATCGGACCCGAGCACGGCGTGCTGCTCGACAACCTCCACGTCCTGCCCGGCGATCGCGGCGGCGGCATCGGCCGGCGCCTGCTGGCCGATGCCGCGCGCTGGGTCGCCGACCGGTGCCCGGGCTCGCCGATGTACCTGACGGTCTATTTCGCGAACGAGAACGCGTGCGCGTTCTACCGCCGGATGGGCGGCATCGCATCCGAGCCCTACGACGAGCGCGAACATGACGGCCGCACGCACCGCGTCCTGCGCTTCGTCTGGCCGAAGCCCGAAACGGTCCGATGAGCGCCGCTCTCGTCATCTTCGACATGGACGGCGTGCTCGTCGATTCCGAGCGCATCGCCAACCGGATCCTGCACGAGGACCTGCGCGCGGCCGGCGTCGACCTGACGCTCGAGGAATCGACCCGCAGCTTCGTCGGCCGCAAGGCCGGCTGGACGGTCGCGAACGTGCGCGAACGCTGGGGCATCGTGCTGCCGGCCGATTTCGAGAAGCGCCTGCGCGAGCGCACGCTTGCGGCCTATGACGGCGAACTGCGTGCGGTCGACGGCATCGAGGCGGCCCTCGACGCGCTCGCCCTGCCCTATTGCCTCGCCTCGTCGAGCGACCCCACGCGCATCGACAAGAGCCTGTCGCTGTGCGGCCTTTCGGCGCGCTTCGAGGGGCGTACGTTCAGCGCCACGCAAGTGAAGCACGGCAAGCCCGCTCCCGACCTGTTCCTGTTCGCGGCCGAACGGATGGGTGTGGGGCCTGCGCGCTGCGTCGTCGTCGAGGATACGCTCGTGGGGCTTGCGGCCGCGAAGGCGGCCGGAATGCCGGCCTTCGCCTATGCCGGGGCCGGCCACACCGCGCGCGGCGAACTTGCCGCGACGGGTGCGACCGTCTTCGACCGGATGGCCGAACTGCCGGCCCTGCTCACTCTTTCGCGAGCAGGTGGATGAGCGAGGACGTGTCCCAGCGCCCGCCGCCGCGCGCCTGCACGGTCGCGTAGAACTGGTCGACGAGCGCGATCACCGGCAGGCGGGCCTTGTTGTTCTTCGCCTCGTCGAGGCAGATCGCCAGGTCCTTGCGCATCCAGTCGACCGCGAAGCCGAAATCGAACTTGCCCTGCACCATCGTCTTGGCGCGGTTTTCCATCTGCCACGAGCCGGCGGCACCCTTGGTGATGACCGACAGCACCTTGTCGGTGTCGAGGCCGGCCTTGACCGCGAAGTTCATGCCTTCCGACAGGCCCTGCAGGAGCCCGGCGATGCAGATCTGGTTGACCATCTTGGTGAGCTGGCCCGCACCGGCCGGCCCCATGTGGGTCAGCGCCTTGGCGTAGATCTTCAGGACAGGCTCTGCCGTGGCGAACGTGGGATCGGCGCCGCCGACCATGATGCCGAGCTGGCCGTTCTCGGCGCCGGCCTGCCCGCCCGACACGGGCGCGTCGAGGAAGCCCACGCCCTTTTCCGCCGCCGCCTTCTCGATCTCGCGCGCGACGGCCGCCGATGCGGTCGTGTGGTCGACGAGGATTGTGCCCGCCTTCATGCCGGCGAGTGCGCCGTCCTTGCCGTAGACGACCGAGCGCAGGTCGTCGTCGTTGCCAACGCAGGTCAGCACGATATCGGCACCCTGTGCGGCAAGAGCGGGCGTGGCGGCACTGGTGCCGCCGTGCTTGGCCACCCACGCCTCGGCCTTCTTGGCGTTGCGGTTATAGACGGTGACGGCGTGGCCGGCCTTCTGAAGATGGCCCGCCATCGGAAAACCCATCACGCCCAGTCCCAGGAATGCCAGCTTGGCCATCGTCGAAACCCTCCCTCGGCACGCCGTGAATTCGGCGCGCGCAAATCGCCGGAACTTTTCTCAAAGACAGGCGAAGAACGCAAGGTCGAGGAGGATCGCAGGTCCCCTGGTCGCCCACAGCCACACGGCCCCCAGGAACACCGCCCCGGTCCCGGCGATCACGCCGATCTGGGTCGGGGTTCCCATGTGACTCAGGCCCCGGCCGGCGCCGTCAGTCGCGCCTGCGGGGCATCGCGCAGCGGCCAATGGAGGGCCGCCGCGATGAACCCGGTTACGACGCACAGGCCCCAGACGATGTCGTAGGACCCGTAGAGGTCGAAGACCTTGCCGCCGAGCCAGGCGCCCATGAAGCTGCCGATCTGGTGCGAGAAGAAGACGATCCCGTAGAGCGTCGAGATATAGGTCGTACCGAAGATCTGCCCGACGAGGCCCGAGGTCAGCGGCACGGTCGACAGCCACAGGAGGCCGAGCGCCGCGGCAAAGACCAGCACGCTCGCCTCGCTGATCGGCGTCAGCAGGAACACGATGAACACGACCGAGCGGCCGATATAGATGCCGGCCAGCAGGTACTTCTTCCGCCGGGTCTGGCCGAGCATGCCGGCCGTATAGGTGCCGATGATGTTGAACAGCCCGACAAGCGCCAGTGCCCACGCACCGACCCAGCCCGGCAGGCCCTTGTCGGCGACGTAAGCCGGCAGGTGGACGCCGACGAACACGACCTGGAAGCCGCAGACGAAGAAGCCGATCGTCAGCAGCCAGAAACCCGAATGGCCGAACGCTTCCTTGAGGGCGGCGCGCAGCGTCTGCTGCGACTGGGCACTGGCCGGCGCCGCGAGCCCGCGCAGGCCGAGCGCCAGCGGCAGGATCGACAGCGCCGTGACCGCAAGCACGAACAGCGCGCCGCGCCAGCCGAGCGCGTCGAGGAAGAGCTGGCCATAGGGCAGGAAGGCGAACTGGCCGAACGACCCGCCCGCCGCGACGATGCCGAGCGCCATCGAGCGCTTTTCCGGCGGTGCGGCGCGGCCGACGGCCCCAAGAATGATCGAGAACCCGGCACCGGCCATCGCGAGGCCCTGAAGCACGTTGCCAAGGATGATCAGCGAGCCGTCCGTGGCGGCCGACAGGCCCCAGAAGCCGCCCGCATAGAGCAGGCCGCCGACAAGGATCGCGCGCGAGGTGCCGAACTTGTCGGCGATGGCGCCGGCGAACGGACCGGCGGCCCCCCACAGCAGGTTCGAGATCGCCAGGCCGAACGCGAGCACCTCGCGTCCCGTCCCCAGTTCGATCGTCATCGGCTTCATGAACAGGCCGAGCGTGTTGCGCAGCCCCATCATCACGGTCAGCACGAGCGATCCGCATATCAGGATCGTCAGATAGCTGCTCTTGCGTTCTTCCATGGGATGTTCCTTTGCGGGCAGGCGGCGATTGTCTCGCGGAACTTCGCGCACCCGCAAGCCGAACATTGTCGCCTTACGCGCCAGGCCGGCAGACCTGCCATGCAACCGGGTCGTTCAACCTTGGACGGTGTAGGGGGATTCCGCCGCCGGCGACCAATCCTTGCGGTGCAGGCGATAGAGCAGATGACGCCGCAGGGGGTGACCCTCCGCCACGCGCGGATGGTCGAAGGCGCCTTCGGGATCCTCGCGGAGGCCGATCCGCTCCATCACCGTGCGCGAGGCACGGTTGTCGGGCACGACGAAGGCGATGATCTCCGCGAGGCCGCCGGGTCCGAAGGCGAAATCCAGTGCCGCCTTCGCCGCCTCGGTCGCGTAGCCCTTGCCCCAGTGCGCGCGCGCCAGCCGCCAGCCGATCTCGACGCGGCGCGGCGGGTCGTCGAAACTGACTTCCCACGGACCGACGAAGCCGGCAAACGGCGTCACGCCGGGGACCTCGACGGCCCACGGCCCGTAGGGCGTGCGCTCGAACTGCGAGGACAGGAAATCGGCGTTCGCATCGCTTTCGGCGCGCGTCTGCAATGTGGGGAAGAACCGCCGGACTTCCGGATCGGCGTTGAGGGCGGCGAACGGCGCGCGGTCCGCGTCGCGCCAGGGCCGCAGCACGAGGCGCGACGTGCGCAGCGTGACGCCGGTCATAGGGCGCCGGCGGCCTGTTTGCGCCGATGCATGTTGAGGCTCATCTCGTCCATCGCGATCGTGTCCTTGCGCTCGAACTCCGCCTTCGCGGACTTGATCCGCAGGTCGAGCGCGATCTCGTAGCGCTTGAGGTCCTGGAAGGCTTCGGAGACGGCCTGCCTTGCCTCCTCGAGCATCGGCTGCATGCCGGCGATCTGCGCTTCGATCCGTTCGCGTCGCTCGATCACGCCGCGCGCGTACCCGGTATAGGCGAAGGCGCCGAATTCCATCGAGCGGGCGTTCTGCTGCTCCTGCACCTTTTCGACCTCGAGCGCGTCGAGCCGCTTGCGCAGCTCGTCTTCCTGGCGTTCGAGTTCGTTGAGTTCGCGCCGCTTCTCGTTCAGGTTCGCGTCGGCGAGCCGGATCAGCGACGTCAGGCCCTTGTTCTTGGCGGCCATCTACCGGCTCAGACCGCGTGCGCGGCTTCTTCGGGCACGTCGCCGGCCGCGGTCGGATCCGGCATGCCGAGAATCTCGGCGAGCATGCGGTACCCGTCGGGAAGCAGTGCCCGGTCGCGCTTGCCCTGCTTCAGGAAGGCCTCGATCTCGGGACTGTAATGGATCGCCTCGTCGACCAGCGGATCGGAACCACGCCGGTAGGCGCCGAGCCGGATCATTTCGGCCATGTCGTCGTACTGCGACATCAGCTGGCGCGCGCGCGAAACGACGGCGTTCTCGCTGGGCGTATTGCAGCCCGGCATGGTTCGCGACACCGAACGCAGCACGTTGATTGCGGGATAGCGGCCGCGCTCGCCGATGGCGCGTTCCAGCACGATGTGGCCGTCGACGATGCCGCGCACCGCGTCGGAAATCGGTTCGTTGGTGTCGTCGCCCTCGACCAGCACCGTGAACAGGCCCGTGATGCTGCCCTGACCGATGCCGGGGCCGGCGCGTTCGAGCAGGCGCGGCAGTTCGGCGAAGACGGACGGCGTATAGCCCTTCGAAGCCGGCGGTTCGCCGGCGGACAAACCGATCTCGCGCTGCGCCATCGCGAAACGCGTGACGGAATCCATCAGGCACAGCACGTCGCGGTCCTGGTCGCGGAAATATTCGGCGATCGCCAGCGTCAGATACGCCGCCTGGCGGCGCATCAGCGGGCTTTCGTCGCCCGTCGCGACGACCACAACCGAGCGCGCGAGGCCCTCGGGACCCAGATCGTCCTGGATGAATTCCTGCACTTCGCGGCCGCGTTCGCCGATCAGGCCGATCACGACGACGTCGGCTGCCGTGAAGCGCGTCATCATCGACATGACGGACGACTTGCCCACGCCCGAGCCTGCGAAGATGCCCATGCGCTGCCCGCGGCAGCAGGTAAGGAACGTGTTGATCGCCCGGATGCCCAGATCGATCTTGCCGCGCACGCGCTGGCGCTTGTGGGCGGACGGCGGCGAGGCCTTGATCGTGTAGGGTGCCGGCCCCATCGCCAGCGGCCCCTTGCCGTCGACCGGCTCGCCCAGCGCGTTGACGACGCGCCCGAGCCAGCCCTTGTGCGGATAGACGACCGGATCGGAGTCCGCGATCTCTGCGCGACTGCCCACGCCGATGCCGTCGACGGTGCCGAAGGCCATCAGCAATGCGCGTCCCTGGCGGAAACCGACCACTTCGCAAGGCACGCGGCGGCGATCGCGGGTGGAAACGAAACAGCGCGAGCCGACGGCGAGCATGTCCTCGACGCCGCCGATCTCGACGAGCATGCCTTGAATCGCCGAAACGCGGCCGAAGTAGCGGTAATTCGGAATTCGGTCGACCGAAGCGATCAGCTCGTGCGCGGACATTCGGCGGGCAGCTCCGGAATAGGTCGAATTCGAGTCAAATTCGAGTCGAAAGCGACTTTACCCAAGCTTGATTAATGATCTGTAAAGATATGTACAGTTCGTTGATTTAACATGGTTAATCGGTTTATTTCCGCACTATTTCCGGATGCAATCAGATGCTCGGCAATTCGTTAATTCTGCCTGTTTCGCGGCACCGGCGCGTGTTAACTTATTAACGTTAACCCGGAGGCGCCCATGCGCGTTTTGTTGGTTGAGGACGATCAGGCCACTTCCCGCTCGATCGAGCTGATGCTCAAGCAGGAAGGATTCGTCTGCGACACCACCGATATGGGCGAAGACGGCCTCGAGATCGGCAAGCTCTACGATTACGACATCATCATCCTCGACCTGATGCTGCCCGACATGGACGGCTACGAGGTCCTGCGCCGCTTCCGGGCCGGCCGCATCAAGACGCCGATCCTGATCCTGTCCGGCCTCACCGAGCTCGATGCCAAGATCAAAGGCCTCGGCTTCGGCGCCGACGACTACCTGACGAAGCCGTTCGACAAGCGCGAACTCGTCGCACGCATCCACGCGATCGTGCGCCGCGCCAAGGGCCACTCGCAGTCGGTCATCAAGACCGGCAAGCTCGTCGTCAATCTCGAGGCGCGCACCGTCGAGGCGGGCGCGCGACCGCTGCACCTGACCGGCAAGGAATACGCGATCCTCGAACTCCTCAGCCTGCGCAAGGGCACGACGCTGACCAAGGAGATGTTCCTCAACCATCTCTACGGCGGGATCGACGAGCCGGAGCTGAAGATCATCGACGTGTTCGTGTGCAAGCTGCGCAAGAAGCTGTCGACGGCCTGCGACGGCGAGAACTACATCGAGACGGTCTGGGGACGCGGCTATGTGCTGCGTGATCCGCCGGCCAAAGGCAAGGCGGCCTAGACCGCCTTCGCCGCTCCGCCAGGCGCCACGACCTGGTAGATTCCGCGCTGGGCCGGCATCGGCTGGAAGCGCTCGGTGACGCCAAGCACGGTTTCGGCACCGCCGAGATACAGCAGCCCGTCTGCAGGCAGCAGCTTGGCCATGCGGTCGAGGATCGTGCCCTTGGTCTTCTGGTCGAAATAGATCAGCACGTTGCGGCAGAAAATCACGTCGAAGCTGCCGAGCGACGCGAACTCCGTGAGCAGGTTGAAGCTGCGATACTGCACGGCCGAGCGGATCTCGGGCGCGATCTGCCACTTGTCGCCCTGCTGCTTGAAATACTTCACCAGAAGCTGGATCGGCAGGCCGCGCTGCACCTCGAACTGCGTATAGAGGCCGGACTTGGCCCGCTCGAGCGCGTCGTGGCTGATGTCGGTCCCGACGATCTCGACGCGCCAGCCGGCGAGCTTCGCCGCTTCTTCCTTGAGGATCATCGCCAGCGTATAGGGCTCCTGCCCTGTCGACGCGGCGGCGCACCAGATGCGGAAGCTCTTCTTGGCGGCCCGCGACTGCAGCAGGCCGGGCAGCACGAGCTGGCGGAACTGGTCGAACGGCTTGCCGTCGCGGAAGAAGAACGACTCGTTCGTCATCATCGCGTCGACGATGTCGCGCTGCAGGTCGCTCGTGCGTGCGCTGCGCAGCTGGCCGACAAGCAGATCGATGTTCGCGACATTGTACTTGCGCGCGAGCGGCGCCAGACGGCTTTCGATCAGGTACATCTTGTCCGGGCCGAGCACGAGGCCGGTCTGGTCGTAGATGTACTTCGTGAAGAAGGCGAAATCGTCGGGCTTCACGGGCGCCCTCCGGTCAGGCGGACGATCTCGCCCGGAAGCTTGTCGAGCGGCAGGACGGCCGAGCAGATGCCGGCGATCGCCGCCGCACCGGGCATGCCCCAGACGACGCTGGTGGCCTCGTCCTGTGCTATCACCGTGCCGCCGGCCTCGACGAGCACCTTGCCGCCCTTCGCGCCGTCCGATCCCATGCCGGTCAGCACGACGCCGAGCACGGCAGCACCATAGACGGCCGCAAGGCTGCGGAACATCGGATCGACGGCCGGCCTGCAGAAATTCTCGGGCGGCTCCTTGGTGAGACGGACGACCTTCTGTCCGCCCTGCACCTCGATCTTCATGTGGTTGTCGCCGGGTGCCAGATAGATGCGGCCGGCTTCGAGCTGCTGGCCATCGACACCCTCGGCGCAGGGCCGCTTGGCCGTGCGCGTGATGTGCTCGGCAAGGATCGTCGTGAACGTCGCGGGCATGTGCTGCGTGATGCAGATCGGCAGGCGCATCGTCGCCGGCAGCGACGAAAGCAGCGTGAACAGCGCCTGCGGGCCGCCCGTCGAGCTGCCGATCGCGAGGACCTGGGGCTGCGTGCGCGAAGCCTGACGCAGCACGATCGGCGAAGTCGGCGACAGGAGCGAGGCCCGTGTCGGTGCCGCACTCGCCGCGGCCGCGGTCGCCGCGCGCGTGGCCGGCGTGTGCTGGGGTCGCGCATCCGGCATGCCCGCCGCCCGGTTGCGGTCGCGCTTGTCGCGCCGGGCGCGGCCGAGCGCCTTCACTTTCTCGGTCAGGTCGCGCTTGAAATCGGCCGAGGCATTGATGGCGCCGGTCGATGTCGGCTTCGGGATGTAGTCCGCAGCACCCTTCTGCATCGCCTCGATGCTGACCTGCGCGTTGCGCTGCGTCAGGGTCGAGGCCATGATGATCTTCACGTCGGGCGCCACTTCGAGAAGCTTCGGCAACGCCGTCAACCCGTCCATCACGGGCATCTCGATATCGAGCACGATCACGTCGACGTCGCTGCGCCCGAGCTGGCCGATGGCGAGCTGTCCGTTGCCGACCGTCGCGACGACCTGGACGCCCGGGTCGGTCTCGAGCGCGCGGGTGATGAGACCGCGGATCACGGCCGAATCGTCGACCACCATCACGCGGACCGGCGAAGGGCCGGATGCGCCCGCTGAAACAGATTCGGTCGGAGCCAGCGCCATCTCAGAGAAGGCCGACTTGCAGCAGCTTGGATTCGACGATTTCGCTGTCGAAAGGCTTCATGATGTATTCGTTGGCGCCGGCCTCGATCGCCTGCTGGATCTTGGTCATCTCGGTCTCGGTCGTGCAGAAGAGCACGATCGGCGCATCGCCACCCGGCGTCGCGCGCAAGGCACGCAGGAACTCGATGCCGTTCATCACCGGCATGTTCCAGTCGAGCAGGATCCCGTCCGGCATCGCGCGCTTGCAGGCCTCGAGCGCCAGCTGGCCATCGGCCGCTTCCTCGATCTTGAAACCGAGCGCTTCGAGAATCCGGCGCGCGACGTTCCGGATCACCCGAGAATCGTCTACCACCAAGAACGACTTCATCAACGTCCTCCGTTCCGGCACGAACCCGCCAGGCACCTGATGCCCCACAGCATAAGGAACCCTTCGAGCGGAACCTTCCCCAAACAGGTATAGCGGACGCGACCGTCCGCGCCAACCTTGGCAGAAACCGAGTCAGTCATCGCCAAGTGCCGGAAAGGCGACGGAAATTCCGATCATGTCCTTGCCCGGCGCCACGCCGATGCGCCCCCCGAGAGCGCCGGCCAGAATTCGCAGCATTTCTGCCGGTGCGGCCTTGGCGGAAAGCTCGTCGACCGGAACCTTGCCCGCCAATGTCGCAGACACTTCTTCGAACAGCCGGGCGCCCTGCCCGGTCGCTGTCGCATCGAGCTTGGCTGCGTTGCCGGATAGCTTCGCATCCAGCCGCACTTCGCCGCCCCGCGGCAAGGCCTCGACCAGCAGGAAAGCGGCCAGGAGTGCGATCCGCGCGCCCGCACGGCCGGCTGCGGCTTCGATCCCGGGATCGATGGTCCAGGGGCCGGACGCGACCTTTTCCCCGTCGAGCATTCCGGAAAGCAGTTGTGCCGCTGCGGCAAATGGCGCTCCGGCGGGCAACGTTCCGGCCGTACCGTAGATCGCGCGGAAAACCTGCAACCGGCGGCTTGCCTGGCGGGCGGACTGGCCGATCAGCCGGACGACATCGGCATCGGCAGCCTGGTCTTCGGTCAGCAGTTCGACCCCGTTGACAGTGGCACCCACGGGCCCGACAAGGTCGTGACTCATGCGGGCTGCAATCAACTCGACGAGCCTGAGTTCGTTCTTTCCGGTCATGACCCGGGCAGCCTCGCCCGAAACGGTCCCGGGTTTCAAGTTCGGCAGGTCCTGGGCTAGGATAATCCCATGCGTCATCTCGTCCCCGGAGACTATGTGCGCCATCCCGATTGTCCCGATTGGGGCATCGGACAGGTCCAGTCGGCGATTGCCGGTCGCGTTACCGTCAATTTCGAGCACCGGGGCAAGCTGCTGATCGATGCCGATGTCATCGAACTCGAAGCGGTAGACCCGGGCGGTCCGGAAGCGCTTTGAATGTATGCTTTCTGCCAATTCAGGACCTTCGCGGTCGCCCTGCTTGCACTTGTCGCACTGGCGCCAGTCGGACCTGCTGCCGCCGCCGATCCTCGCCGCGGCGAGGAGATCTTCCGCAAGTGCGTCACATGCCACACGCTCGAGGCCGGCGGGCGCAACCGGGTCGGCCCGAGACTGGCCGGGCTCTTCGGCCGCACGGCCGGCTCGGTCGGCGACTACAGGTATACGGACGCGTTGAAGCGATCGGGCATCGTGTGGAACGACACGACGCTCGATGCCTATCTGAAAGATTCCGAAGCGTTCGTGCCTGGTACGAAGATGTACGGCGGCCTGACGCTCGATGCCGACCGAGCCGACCTGATCGCCTATTTGCGCCGTGCGACAGCACCCTGAAGACCGGCGCCAAGCTACGGCAAATATTGCAAAATCCGGCCGATTGAGTACAATCCGGCCCAATAAATCCGTTCTAGCGGGAGACAAAAAATGCAGTCCATGATGCTCGGTTTTGCGGTCGCGATCGTCCTCGCCGTCGGCGCGCATTTCGTGCTCGGCTCGATCCAGACCTCGACGGCGGATCGCTACGCAGCACCCGTCAGCGTCCGCCTCTGAGCCGTCCGGGCTATTGCGGCGCCTCGACTTCGGCGCCGGACGCGAGGTCCCAGACCTTCGCCACCTCGTCGTAGCCCGCCGACACAGCAAGCCGGCGGCCGGGTACGAACGCGACACCCCAGACGGGCCGTTTGTGGCCCAGAAACTCGCGCATCTGGCGGCCGTCCGCGACCTGCCAGAGCCGCATCGTGCGGTCGCCCCCACCGGACAGCACCGTCAGTCCGTCGGCCGAGAGTGCCACCGAGGTGACGAAGCCCCGATGGCCCTCGAGAACGGCTTTCTCGCGGCGGGCCCCCAGATCCCATAGCCGGACCGTCGCGTCGGTCGACGCGGACGCGGCGAGCCGCCCATCCGCCGACACGGAGACGGCATTCACGCTGTTCGTGTGCCCCTCCATCAGGGCGAGTTCACGGCCCGTCTCGCTGTCCCACAGCCGCAGGGACAGATCGTAGCTGCCGGAAAGCACCGTGCGTCCGTCCGGCAGGAACGCGACGGACATGACATTGGCCTTGTGGCCTTCCAGCGTGCGCAGCAACCGGCCAGTCGCGATATCCCACACCGCGATCGTGCGGTCCCAGCTCGCCGAAACCGCGCGCCTTGCGTCCGGGCTTACGGCCACCGACGCGACATTCGCCTTGTGCCCCTCGAACGTGCGGATCGACCGGCCAGTCTCGATATCCCAAAGGCGCAGCGTCGTATCCCAGCTTGCCGAAAGCCCGGTGCGGCCGTCCGGCAAAAAAGCGACACCGTTGACCGACGCCTTGTGTTCGTCGAGCACCCGGATCTCGCGCTGCGTGGCGAGATCCCACACGCGCAGCGAATAGTCCCAAGAGCCGGTCAGCACGCGCGTGCCGTCCGGCGAGACGGCAATGGCGTTGACCATGGCGCCGTGCCCGGCCATCTCCGCCCGTACCGCCGTTGCGGCGAACAGGACACCCACGAGAACTGCGCCGAATATCCTCATCGCCAGAACCGGTCTCCCGAAACGAAAAAGGCCCGCGCCGATCGCTCGGCGCGGGCCCATTCTAGCCTGCGTATCAGTCGTGGCCCATCTTGTAGGTCGGCATCGCCTGACCCTTGACCTTGGCGAGCCATACGCCGTGATGTTCCTTCGCCCAGTTCTCGTCGACCTGGCCGGTTCCCATCGCGTCGAAGGCCTGCTCCATCCCGAGCGAGCCGATATAGATGTGCGCGATCACGATCGCCGTAAGCACCAAGCCGACGATCGCATGGATCACCTGCATGAGCTGCATCGAGGCGATGTCGCCGAACTGGAAGGGGAACAGCAGCCAGACGCCCGTGACGCTGAGCGCGACGCCGCCGCCGACGACCGACCAGAAAACGATCTTCTGGCCGGCATTGAACTTGTCGGCCGGCGGATGGATGCCCTTCGAGAACAGCCCGCCGCCGACGGCAAGCCACTGCAGGTCGAGCTTCGAGGGGATGTTGTGACGCACCCAGAGCACGAACATCAGCACGATGCCGAGCATGAATGCGAACGACAGGTAGTTGTGCGCGTACTTCAGCAGCACCGACAGGCTCGTGAACATGTCGGGGCCGAGCAGCGGAAGGAGCAGATAGCGGCCATAGGTGATGTTGAGCCCCGAAATCGCCAGCACGACGAAAGCGCCGGCCGTCATCCAGTGGACGAAGCGCTCCGTTCCGTTGAAGCGCTCGATCGTCCGGCCGGAAAGCCCGCCGTCGATCATGATCTTGCCGCGAAGCAGGTAGAACGCGATCAGCGCGCAGCACATGCCCAGGATCAGCCACGAGCCCCAGACGCGGACGGGGCCCTTGACCGTCTGGCGCCAGTCGCGGCCGGCCGGCTGGATGAGCGTGGCGGCATTCTGGTCCGGGATCGAGACCCAGCCGCGCGTCGGTGCCAGTGCGCGGAGCAGTTCGGTGTCGTTCGCCATCAGGCCGGCTTCGGGCCGCTGCGACGGGCTCTGGTAAGCGCCTGCGGCCGGCGGCATCAGGCGCGCGTTGTCGCTGGTGCTGACCGTCGGCGTCGACGAAGAGTTGACGGGTGCCGGTGCCTGCGCATCGGCCGGACCTGCCGCGAGGAAGCCGATCGCGAATGCGGCCAGCGCCAGGCTGCGGAATTTCGTGGCGAACGTCATGTTGGTTCTCCCCTCTTCCGGCCTAGTAGCGCTGGGCCGTGTTGGCGCGATTGGTGAGCGCGTCGCGGGCCGGTGCCGGGACCTGCTGCGCCTTGCTCACGCTGCGTCCGAGATAGCTTCCTTGCGCGCCTTCCTGCAGGCCGCTTTCGCGGGCGCTGAAGCCGATCGCGACGACCAGCAGAACCGTGAAAACCGCCCACATGACCGTTCGTTGACCGCTGGACATCGTCTCTAACCCCTGCATGCTTGCCATATGTGCCTGCCCCCCAGATCAGCCGGCCGCCGGTGCCGCACGCGCGATGGCGTGCGGCACCGGCCGGTCGGCGTGCATCAGGTACGCGAACCTTCGCCGTAGGCCGTCGCCCAGCCCCAGGCGCCCGAACCGTAACCGCGCGTCGTGACGCGCTCGCGGTAGATGCCCGCGATCACGTCGCCGTCGCCGGCGAGCAGGGCCTTGGTCGAACACATCTCGGCGCAGAGCGGCAGCTTGCCTTCGGCCAGACGGTTGCGGCCATACTTGACGAAGCTGGCTTCCGTATTCGACGGCTCGGGGCCGGCGGCGCAGAAGGTGCACTTGTCCATCTTGCCGCGCGTACCGAAATTGCCCGCCTGCGGATACTGCGGCGCGCCGAACGGGCACGCGTAGAAGCAGTAGCCGCAGCCGATGCAGAGGTCCTTGGAGTGCAGGACCACGCCTTCGGCCGTCTTGTAGAAGCAGTCGACCGGGCAGACCGCCATGCACGGCGCGTCGGTGCAGTGCATGCAGGCCATCGAGATCGAACGCTCGCCGGGCTTGCCGTCGTTGAGGGTGACGACACGCCGACGGTTGATGCCCCACGGCACCTCGTGTTCGTTCTTGCAGGCGGTGACGCAGGCGTTGCATTCGATGCAACGCTCGGCGTCGAGGAGGAACTTCATACGAGCCATGTCAATCGCTCCCTAGCCCTTAGGCCTTCTCGATGCGGCACAAGGTGGTTTTGGTTTCCTGCATCTGGGTCACCGGGTCGTAGCCGTAGGTGGTGATGGTGTTCACCGCCTCGCCGAGCACGATCGGATCTGTCCCTTGCGGATAGGACGAACGCATGTCCTTGCCCATCCAGTGGCCGGCGAAGTGGAACGGCATCCATGCCACGCCGCGGCCCACGCGTTCGGTCACCAGCGCCTTGACCTTGATCCGGGCGTTGTTCTCCGGACCGAAGACCCAGACGTCGTCGTTGTTCTTGGCGCCGATCCGGGTGGCGTCGGTCGGATTGATCTCGACGAACATCTGCTGCTGCAGTTCGGCGAGCCACTTGTTGGATCGGGTCTCGTCGCCGCCGCCCTCGTACTCGACCAAGCGCCCCGACGTCAGGACGATCGGGAACTGCTTGGAAACGTCGCGGTCCTGGATCGTCTTGAACAGCGTCGGCACGCGGTGGAGCATCCGGTCGGTGTAGGTCGGATACTTGGCGACCAACTGGCGGTCCGGCGAATAGAGCGGTTCGCGATGCGTCGGGACCGGGTCCGGGAAGTTCCAGACATTCGCCCGGGCGCGCGCGTTGCCCTTGGGATCGCAGCCGTGGAGGATCGCCACGCGGATGACTCCGCCCGAGGTGTCGAAGTTCCAGGAGACGTTGTCGGCGTTGCCGGCAAACACCATCCGCCCGATGTCCTCGATTTCCGTGCGCTCCGCTTCCGTCAGGTCCTTGTCCCAGCCGAGGCGCTTGAGCATGCCATAGCTGAAGGCCGGGTGGCCGTCCTTGATCTCCGAACCCTGTGCCGCGACGCCGTCGGCGAGAAGGCTCACGCCCTCGCGTTCGGCACCGAAGAGGACGCGGAAATTGCCGCCGCCCTTGGCGACCGGGATCGACTGGTCATAGAGGACGTGGGTTCCGGTGTGGCCGTGTTCGGGCTTGCCCCAGCACGGCCACGGCAGGCCGTAGAACTCGTCCTTCGCGATGGCCGCCATCCCGTCCTTGGCCGGGATGTCCTTCAACGCGCGCAGGCTGACGCGGTCGAACGCGTCCTGGTTGGCCATGTGCGCCTTGAGACGTTCCGGGCTCTGGCCCGAATAGCCGGCCGTGAAGCACGTCTTGTTGATCTCGCGAAGGATGTCTTCGGCGAGCGGCTTCTTTCCGTCGACCTTGATGTTCTTGAACATCTCGGTCGCGAAGCCGAACTTCTCGGCGAGCAGATACATGATCTCGTAGTCGTTCTTCGATTCGAAGATCGGCTCGACGATCTGGCTGCCCCACTGGAGCGACCGGTTGGATGCCGTGCGGCTGCCGCTCATCTCGAGCGAGGTGCAGGCAGGCAGCAGGTAGACGCCGTCCTTGCGCTCGGCCGCCATGACCGGGATCTGCACGGGATGCGGGTCGATGACGACGAGCGTGTCGACCTTCTCCATCGCCTTCTTGCCGTCGGGACCGCGTGTCTGGGTATTGGCGCCGTGGCCCCAGAACACCATTGCCTTGAGCGGCTCGGGCTGCCCCTGGATGTTCGCCTTGCTCTCGAGCGCAAGGTCATGCCAGCGGGACGCGGGCGTCCCCGGCAGTTCCATCAGCGCCTTCGACTTGAAGCGGGCCAGCATGTATTCGTACGGCACGCCCCAGCCGCGCGCGAAGTGGCGCCACGCCTGTTCGGTCAGGCCGTAGTAGTTGGGCAGGTTGAGAACGTCGAGGCCGAGATCCGTGGCCCCCTGCACGTTGCAGTGGCCGCGGAAGATGTTGGTACCGCCGCCCGAGGTGCCGATCGTGCCGTAGTTCATCGCGAGGATGCAGTACGCGC
Organism: Tagaea sp.; assembly: GCA_965279525.1. Lineage (GTDB taxonomy): Bacteria > Pseudomonadota > Alphaproteobacteria > CACIAM-22H2 > CACIAM-22H2 > Tagaea. Next base: position 768,902 of record CBDIIB010000004.1, read on the forward strand.
GCACGTTGGCCGAACCGACCGTGTGCTGCGTGCCGCCCATGCACCAGATCACGCTGAACGGGCGGTTGTTCCACAACGTCTGCGCCACGCGGCGAAGCTGCGCGCCCGGCACGCCGGTGATCCGCTCGACTTCGGCCGGGTTGTACTTGGCCACTTCCTTCTTGACGTCTTCCCAGCCGTAGATGCGCCGGCGGATGAACTCGTGGTCCGTCCAGCCGTTCTCGATCGCGTGCCAGAGGATGCCCCAGATCAGCGGAATGTCGGTGCCCGGGCGCAGGCGCACATGCTCGGTCGAGTGCGCGGCCGTGCGCGTGAAGCGCGGATCACAGACGATGAACGGCGCCTGGTTCTGCTCCTTGCCGCGCAGCACGTGCAGCATCGAGACGGGATGCGCCTCCGCCGGATTGCCGCCGATCAGGAACGTCGAACGCGAGTTCTGGATGTCGTTGTAGGAATTGGTCTGCGCGCCGTAGCCCCACGACTGGGCGACGCCGGCAACCGTCGTCGAGTGGCAGATGCGCGCCTGGTGGTCGACGTTGTTGGTGCCCCAGAACGCCGCGAACTTGCGATTGAGATAGGCCGCCTCGTTCGTGAACTTCGCCGAGCCGAGCCAGTAGACCGAGTCAGGTCCCGCACTCTCGCGGATCTTCAGCAGGCGGTCGCCGACCTCGTTGACAGCCTGCGCCCAGCTCATGCGGACCCAGCGGCCGTTCTCGAGCTTCATCGGGTATTTCAGGCGGCGGTCGCCGTGGACGATCTCGCGGATCGCGGCACCCTTGGCGCAGTGTGCGCCGAGGTTGATCGGCGATTCGAACGTCGGCTCCTGGCCGGTCCACACGCCGTTCTGCACTTCCGCGGTGACCGTGCAGCCCACCGAACAGTGGGTGCACATGTTCTTGACGATCTTCGTCTCGACGCCGGCCTTCGGCGGCCCGAAGGCACCGGCGGCTTCGACCGTCTTGAACTTGAGCGTCGCCGCGGCGGCAACACCGCCGGCCACGAGGCCCGAACGGCGCAGGAAGGCGCGGCGATCCATCGCCCCGCCCGCGGCACCCGCGAGGGCGGCCGTCAGACGCGTACCGGCGGCCTTGCCGGAGGATTTCTTGGTAAGCATCGGTCGGCCTCCTTACTTCGCGAGGGCGTAATAGGTCTTCACGTGCGCCGTTTCGGCGTAACCGGCCGACGGCGATGCCGTCGTTTCGGCGGCCTTGGCGGGCGCCGTTCCGGCGACGCTTCCCGCACCGGCGGCGACGGCGCCGAGGCCTGCGACTTTGAAGAACTGGCGACGCGAGGCCGCCTTGGGTTCCGGGTTCTGGCTCATCGTTTTCTGCCTCTCTATCCCGCGTGTTCGTTGCTTGGCGACGCTTCGCCGATGGCGAAGGCCGCGCGTTCGATTTCGATGAAGATGCGGCCGATCTGGCCGATCGGCATGTAAAGGCGTGCGGCCTTGGCGCTCGCGAGGTCGGCGAAGAACTTCTCCGCCCATGTCGCGACGTGGGCGTCGAAAAAGCGCTTCTGTGCCTCGAGCGGGGCAGGTTCGCCGAAAGCGCCGACGATCAGCCCCGCCATCATCTCGCAAAGCGAGGCCATGTGGTCTTCGGGTTCCGGCCGGTCGTTCGTGCGCGCGATGCCGAGACGGGTCATGGCGCCGCGCAGGTTGGCGAGCGGCTTCTCGTGCAGGAAGCCGGTCAGGTAGAACGACGCATAGGGCTGAAGCTCGCCGCGTGCCAAGCCGACGAACAGGTCGTGGAACTCGTCGCTCGCCTCGTGCGGCGTGGTCTTGCGCGCGACGGCGGCAAGCGCCCGGATATGGCCGCCCAGTTCGCTGTCGTCGCCTTCCATGGCGCCAAGCCGGTTCAGCAGTTCCTGCGACGGCACTTCGGCAAGGAGTTCGCCAAGCAGCGCGTACCACGACGCGCGCACGGCTTCATCGGGATCGATGTCGATTTCGCTCTTCGGGATTTCGGCGCTGTCCATCTTCGCTGTACCGCCTGCGGCCGGATAAACGTCGGGGCGCAATTCGTGCCTCGGGACGCCGGTCGCGCCTTCAATCGCGAGCACGGCTTCGGCCGGAACACGCTTGCCGACCTTCAGCCAGTGCCAGACATGGCCCTGCGACTTGCCGATCAGCCGGGCAAGCGCCGACTGGCCGCCGGCCACCGCGATCGCGCGCTCCAATGCCGAAAGACTGCCGAGATCGCTCAAACTGTCACCGCTACTAACGGGTTTGTCGCGAAAACCGCGTCGGTTCGAACCGTCAACTGGCTTACGTTTTCCATGCGGCGAACTTGGCGTTCCTGAAGCGACCTTGCGTTTGATCTCCGCAGGTCTTTTTTGTTGCGAGTCATTGTCAACATCCTCTTTCCAAAGGGAAAACGGCGCCGACAAGATGGTTAGTAGATAGCGCTACGCCGGAGCATGTCAACAACGTGCTGCGCATCGGTGGACATGTTGCGCTGCAGCATTCGGAATGTTCAAAAAATGCCCGGCCCGCTGTTTCGGGCGCACGCCGTACTGCGATGCAAAAATTCGATCAGGCCGATTTGGACGACGGATCTTCGGGCGCCGGACTCTCCGCAGGCGTCGAATCGGCTGCTGTACCCGTCTCCGCCGCAGCAAGGCGGGCCTTCTCGGCAGCCTCGGCCCGCTCGATCTCCTCCACGGCCTCGACCATGCCGGAGCCCACCCTGTAGATCGTGTTCTTGAGCCCCTCGGGGAAACACTGGACGGCGTTGAAGTCGATCGAGTGGCACTCCGAGATGTCGATGGTCGCGAAGTGCGGGTCGAGCGTCCAGAGCTTGCGTAGCGCCTGCGTGCGCAGGTCGGACGCGACATCGCCGCGCATGAAAAGGCTGTAGTCCGAATCCCGCGTCAAGGATTCGAGCGGCGGGAGTTCGACGGGCTTCTCCTCGGCCGGCGGTGCTACCGGCTGAAGTTCGTTCGCCTGTTCGGGTACGGCCGGAGGGAGATCCTCGACCGGCGGCACGGCAGCTTGCGTCGCGCGTGCCTCGCTCTTCAGGCGCGACCAGCGACCCGCGAACCCTTCGGTCTGCCCGTCGTGCTCAGCCATCGTTTTCCTTCTGCGCGAAGGAAGCACGATAGTCGTTTCCCTCCGCCCCCTTGCCGAACCCCTTGTTCGGATCGATGCGCGTGCGCTTGCGCTTCTTGAACGTCTCCTCGACGTGGTAGGCGGCGACATAGCCGGTGAGCCACTGCACCATGGCCGACGTCATCGGCACCTTTTCGACCGAATGGACGCCGTCGACTGTGAAGGCCTCGGCCTCGCCGGGACTGGCCGTGACATGCCGCACGACGATGCCGGGTGCCGGAAGCGACGGATCGCGACGCAGCACCACGTAGACCGACGGGACCGGCTCGGCGAGATTCATCCGGTACATGACGGTCTCGGCAACGAACAGCTCCAGCTCGAACTGCCCGGCGAACCAGATCGTCGCATCGCCTTCGACGCGCATCTTCGTCCATGGCGCCAGATCGGTGGTGCCGGCGACGATGTCGTGCGGCATCCATTGTTCTTCGCCCCAGGCCGTCTTGGGCGGACGTGCCGCCAGCAGCACGCCGATCGGCATGCGCTCGTCGCGCGAGACTTCTGGCTGAAGCTGGTCGTTCATCGGGCCGTCTGCTCCAGTTGCCGGCGTGCGGCTTCAAGATCGTCGGGACGGTTCGCGTTGAAGAACGGGTCGTCCGGAACAGCCGGATATTCGACCGTCGCCAATCGATAGCGCGCCGTCCACCGGTCGACCTTATATATCTTTTCGCGGACCATCGCATCGCGCAAAGCCTCGCGCAGGTCGACGCGCCAGAGGCCGAAGACCGGATGCGCCTGTCCGCCCGACGTGGCACAGGCAAGGTCGGCCTTGTCCCCGGCCACTGCCGCATGCAGGCGCGCGACAAGATCGGTCGGGAAAAAAGGCGCGTCCGACGCGAAGCTTGCCACCCAAATTGCCGCCGGCGCGTTGGCCGCCGCCCAGTCGAGCCCGGCAAGTACGCCAGCCAGCGGCCCGGCATAGCCTTCGACCGTGTCGGCGACAACCGGCAGCCCGAAGGGCGCGAAGCGCGCCGGGTCGCCGTTGGCGTTAAGTACGAGCCTTGCGACCTGCGGGCGGGCACGATCGAGAATGTGCGCCAGGATCGGCCGGCCGCCGAGGTCGCGCAGGCATTTGTCGCCCCCGCCCATGCGCGTCGATTGTCCGCCCGCGAGCACGACGCCGGCAATGTCAGTCCTCATCGCGCGTCCCCTTGCGGCGCGCCTTCGCATCCTCGTCGGCGACTGCCCGGGCGTCGGCATCGAACTCGATGCGCTCGGCACCGGCCAGCACGACGAAACGCGAGCCCTTGGCGCGGCCGATCAGCGTCAGGCCCGCCTTGCGCGCAAGTTCGACGCCCCAAGCCGTGAAACCCGACCGCGAGACGAGGATCGGGATGCCCATCTGGACGGTCTTGATGACCATCTCGGAGGTCAGCCGCCCGGTCGTATAGAAAATCTTGTCGTGCGCCGACATGCCATGGCGGAACATGTAACCGGCGATCTTGTCGACCGCATTGTGCCGGCCGACATCCTCCATATAGACGAGTGCCCGGTCCTGCTGGCACAGCACGCAGCCATGGATGGCGCCCGCCTCCAGATAGAGCGAGGGTGCGGTATTGATCTTCCGGGTGAGTCGGTAGAGCCAGGACGTCTTCAGCCGCGCGTCCTTGGCAAGCGCGACCTTGTCGAATTTTTCCATCAGGTCGCCGAAGGCGGTTCCCTGCGCGCATCCCGATGTCAGCGTCTTCTTGCGCAGCTTGTCTTCGAAATCCGTCGTTCGGTCAGTCCGCACGACGACGACATCGAGCTCGGTATCGTGCTCGACCGCGATGATCTTCTCGTCGGCCGCCAGCATGTTCTGGTTAAGCAGGTAGCCGATCGCCAGATATTCGGGATAGTCGGCGATCGTCATCATCGTGACGATCTCGCGGGCGTTGAGATAGAGCGTAAGTGGGCGCTCGACCACGACCGCCGTTTCGACGTCGGCACCCGTCTGGTCGATGCCGCGCACGCGCTCGACCAGACGTGGATCGTCCGGATTCGGCTTCAGCAGGAACTCGTCGGCCATGGATCGAGAATGACCCCGGCGACCCGCGCTTTCAAGGTCCGCGAGAAACGCCTTGATCGCCTGCGCCAGCTTTGCAACATACCCCTATGGAAATCGGCGACAAGCTCGTTCTGGTCTGCGACTGCACGGGCACGATTCCGCTCGACGGCAAGGCCCTGCGCAAGGCTTGCTCCGCCGCTGCCGGCGCGGATGTCGGCGAAGTCGTTCCCGACACGATCTTGTGCCGCGCACAGCTCGGGAATTTCGAAGCCGCCCTCAAGTCGGGCAAGGAACTGATCGTCGCCTGCACGCAGGAAGCGCCGTTCTTCGCCGAGACGCGCGCCGAACTCGGCGTCGACAACGACATCCGCTTCGTCAACATCCGCGAGCGCGCCGGCTGGTCGGACGAAGCCGACAAGGCGATGCCGAAGATCGCCGCCCTGCTCGCCGAAGCCGCGATCGACGTGCCGCCGACCGCAAGCGTGCCGATGCGCTCGCAAGGGGTGGCACTAATCTACGGCCGCGACGAGACGGCGATCGACGCGGCAAAGCGCCTCGGCGAGCGTCTCGACTGCACCGTCCTGCTATCAAAGCCCGCTTCGGTGAGCCCGCCCCGCCTGACCGACGTCCCGATCTTCAGGGGCACGATCGTGCGCGCGGGCGGCCATATGGGCGCGTTCGAGATCGTCGTCGACGACTATGCGCCGGCCCTGCCCTCCTCGCGCGGCCAGCTCGGGTTCGAGCGCGCGCGCGACGGCGCTTCGTCCAAGTGCGACCTGATCCTCGATCTGACGGGCGGCGCCCCCCTCTTCCAGGCACACGAGAAGCGCGACGGCTATTTCCGGCCAGATCCGAAAGATGCCGCCGAAGTCGAGCGGACGATCTTCGCGATGGCGGACATGATCGGCGAGTTCGAGAAGCCCCGCTACATCGACTATGACGCGGCGATCTGCACGCACAGCCGCAACACCAAGAAGGGCTGCCAGCGCTGCCTCGATGTCTGCCCGACCGGCGCCATCACGTCGAAGGGCGATGGCGTCGAGTTCAACGCCTATGTGTGCGCCGGCTGCGGTTCGTGCGCGTCGGTCTGCCCGACGGGGGCCGCGACCTACGCGCTGCCGCCGCAGGAGACCGTCTTCGAGCGCCTGCGCACGCTCCTGCTCGCCTACGCGCGCGCCGACGGGAAGCGGCCGGTGCTCTTCGTCCACGATTCGCGGCATGGCGAGGCGATGATCGACATGATCGCGCGGCACGGGCGCGGCCTGCCGGCCAACGTGCTGCCTTTCGCGGTCAGCGAGATCACGCAGATCGGGTTCGACTTCCTTTCCGCCGCACTTGCCTTCGGTGCTTCGCAGATCCGCCTGCTCGTCGATCCGGCAAAGCGCGACGAGCTTGCCGGTCTTGCCGGACAGATCGGTCTGGCGGAAACAGCGATGGTCGGGCTCGGCTTCGGCGAAGGCCGCGTGGCGATCATCGACGCGACGGATCCCGAAGCCGTCGAAGCGGAACTCTATGGCACGCGCGCCCAGGAGCCGGCCAAGGCGGGCGGCTTCCTGCCGATGGGCGGCAAGCGCGAGATAACCTTGCTGGCGCTGCGACACCTGCATTCGGTGGCGCCGACGCCGGTGGACGTGCTGCCGCTTGCCGCCGGCTCGCCCTACGGGACACTGGCGGTCGACACGGACGGCTGCACGCTTTGCCTGGCCTGCGTCGGCACGTGCCCGACCGGCGCGTTGATCGACAACCCGGACCTGCCGCAATTGCGCTTCATCCAGGAAGCCTGCGTGCAATGCGGCCTTTGCAAGGCGACGTGCCCCGAGAAGGTCATCCAGCTCAAGCCGCAGATCGATTTCACGAGTGCGGCGAAATCACCCAAACTCGTCAAGGAAGAGGAACCGGCCTGCTGCGTGCGCTGCGGCAAGCCTTTCGGGACACTCTCGGCGATCGAGAAGATCACCGAGAAACTGGCCGGCAAGCACTGGATGTTCCAGACCGGCGAAGTCGTCGAACGCATCCGCATGTGCGAGGATTGCCGTCTGGTCCGGCAGGCCGAAGCCGCCATCGATCCGTTTGCCGGCCCGGCCCGGCCGGTCACACGCACGACCGAGGACTATCTGCGCGAAGCCGAACGGGCCAAGCGGGCGGCCGAAAACCGCAACGATGGCCCGCCAAAAGCCTGATTACGGCAATAACCCGCCCCACGAAGGGGTCGAATTCCGGGGACCGGGTCGCTATATTCATCCGGATATAACGCCGACGACCCAGCAGGAAACGCCAGGTCACGCATGGACGGAAATACCACCCCGAATGCCGACACCCCGCTGATCGATCCGTTCGCACGGGCGATCTCGTATCTGCGCGTGTCGGTGACAGACCGCTGCGACTTCCGCTGCGTCTATTGCATGTCCGAGGACATGACGTTCCTGCCCAAGGCGGACATCCTGAGCCTCGAGGAACTCGACCGGCTCTGCTCGGCCTTCGTGCGTCTCGGCGTGCGCAAGCTGCGCCTCACCGGCGGCGAGCCGCTCGTGCGGCGCAACGTGATGAGCCTGATCCGCAACCTCGGTCGTCACACAAGCAGCGGCGCGCTCGACGAGTTGACGCTGACGACCAACGGCTCCCAGCTCGTCAAGTTCGCCGACGAGCTCGTCGATGCCGGCGTGCGCCGCATCAACGTGTCGCTCGACACGCTCGACAGCGCCAGGTTCACGGCTCTCACCCGCTGGGGGAAGCTCGATCAGGTTCTTGAAGGCCTGCAGGCCGCGAAACGCGCGGGCCTCGCGGTCAAGATCAACGTGGTGGCGCTCAAAGGCATGAACGACGACGAGTTCGACCGGCTCGTCGCATGGAGCGGCGAGCAGGGTTTCGATCTCGTCTTCATCGAGGTCATGCCGATGGGCGACATCGGCGGCGAGGCACGCCTCGACCAGTATCTGCCGCTGTCGCTCGTGCGCGCCGGACTGGCGAAGAGCTGGACCCTCGACGAGACGGATTATCGTACCGGCGGACCGGCGCGGTATTTCACGGTCCGCGAGACCGGGCGACGGCTGGGCTTCATCACGCCGCTTACGCATAATTTCTGCGAAAGCTGCAATCGCGTGCGACTTACCTGCACGGGCACGCTCTATATGTGCCTGGGCCAGGACGACGCGGCCGACCTGCGTGCCTCTTTGCGCGCCACTGCCGACGACGGGATGCTCGACAAGGCGATCCGTGCGGCGATCGCGCGCAAGCCCAAAGGACACGATTTCGTCATCGACCGCCGGCATACCGGCCCGGCCGTGCAGCGGCACATGTCCGTGACCGGCGGCTGATCCCGGACGGGCCAGCGATTGGAACTGGCCCCGCCCCCCCTCCGCGTCGTATGAGTCGGCCGGTCATGGCCGAACCCAATCCCAAGCTCGCCTTCGTCGCCGCCGACACGCCCCAGGCGAAGGCGGCCCTTGCGACCCTGCGCAGGCGCTACGCGCACGTTCCGCCTGCCCGCGCGGATATCGTCGTGGCACTCGGCGGCGACGGATTCGTCCTGCAGACGCTGCATGCCAATATTGATCGCGGCGTGCCCGTCTTCGGCATGCATCGCGGATCGGTCGGTTTCCTCATGAACGGGTTCAGCCTCGCTGGCCTGCACGCGCGTCTCAAGAACACGCAGCGCGTCACGCTCCATCCGCTGCGCATGACGGCCTGGCGCAAGAACGGGCGCAAGGAAGTGGCGCTCGCCATCAACGAGGTCAGCCTGCTGCGCCAGATGCGCCAGGCGGCGAAGATCCGCATCCTGATCGACGGCGTCGTCCGGATGGAAGAGCTGATCGCCGACGGCGTGCTGCTGTCCACGCCCGCAGGCTCGACGGCTTACAATCTTTCGGCACACGGCCCGATCGTCCCGATGGGTGCCGAACTGCTGGCGCTGACCCCGATCACCGCATTCCGGCCCCGGCGCTGGCGCGGGGCACTGCTGCCGTCGATCGCCAAGGTGGGTTTCGAGATCCTCGAATCCGAAAAGCGGCCGGTCAGCGCCACCGCCGACCACACCGAAATCCGCGATGTCGTCCGCGTCGAGGTCGCCGAAGACCGCACGAAGCGCCTCACGCTTCTGTTCGACCCGGAGCACAATTTCGAAGAGCGCGTCCTCAAGGAACAGTTCGCTCCTTGACGGGGTGCTAGCCGCGCCCGCCGATCATCCGGAGGGCTGCCTTGCGCAGCTTGGGATCGATCGGCGGCGGCCGCGTGTCGATGCCCTTGCCGAGAACCGCCAGCACATGGTCGAGCGCATCGATGCGCGCGCGCCATTTGCTGTCCGCGTGGATCGCCTTCCAGGGCGCGCCGGTCCACGACGTGCGGGCGAGCATGTCGTCGATCGCGCGGCGGTAATCGTCGCTTTTCAGATGCGCGTCGATGTCGGCCTGCGTGAGCTTCCATTGCTTCGTCGGATCGCCGAGACGTTCGGCGAAGCGCTCGAGCTGGGTCTTCGGCGTGATATGCAGGAAGACCTTCGCGATCCGCACTCCGTCGTCCGCCAGCATCCGCTCGAACTCGACGATCTCGCGATACGCCCGTTTCCAGTCCGCTGGCGGACAGAGCCTGTCGACCCGCTCGACCAGCACGCGCCCGTACCAGGAACGGTCGAAAATCGCGAGCGTGCCGGGTGCCGGCAGGCGCTGCCAGAACCGGTAGAGATAGTGCCGTCCCTGCTCGTCCGGGGTCGGCGGACCGATCGGCCAGACATGGACGCCACGCGGATCGAGCTTTTCGGTGAGGCGGCGGATGGCGCCGCCCTTTCCGGCCGCGTCGACTCCTTCGAACACGATCACGCCGCGCCGTTTCTGGTGCCAGTATGTCTGCTGCAGCGCCAGCATCGCCCGCTGGCGCTTTTCGAGGGCCGCCTCATAGGCGTCCTTGTCGGCAAATCGTCGGCCCGGCTTCAGACCCGATACACGTACCGTCACGACGCGTCGTTCAGGTGGCACGACGACCGGCGGCCGGGCGCGATCTCGCGCAGGACGGGCGCTTCGACCTTGCAGCGCGCCATGGCCTGCGGGCAGCGCGGATGGAAATGGCAGCCCGGCGGCGGATTGAGCGGCGACGGGATCTCGCCCTTGACCGGGGCGAACACGCGCTTGCGCGTGTCGAGGCGCGGGATCTCGCCGAGCAGGGCGATCGTGTAAGGGTGATTGGGCTTCGCGAAGAGTTCGTCGGTCGTGCCTTCCTCGACGACGCGCCCCAGATACATGATGACGACGCGATCGGAGAGATGGCGCACCACGCCCAGATCGTGGCTGATGAACAGGTAGGTGAGGTTCAGTTCCTGCCGCAGCTGGATGAACAGGTTCAGGATCTGCGCCTGGATCGACACGTCGAGGGCCGCGACCGATTCGTCGCACACGACGAACTCCGGCTTCACCGCGAGCGCCCGTGCGATCCCGATGCGCTGGCGCTGGCCGCCGGAGAACTGGTGCGGATAGCGCCGCTTGTAGCCCGGGTCGAGGCCGACCCGACGCATCGTCTCGTCGATATAACCGTCGGCGCCTGCGGAATCGGTCAGGCCATGATAGAGCGGCGCCTCGCCGACGATATCGGCCACGCGCATGCGCGGGTTGAGGGAGGCGAACGGATCCTGGAAGATCATCTGCACGGCAAGTGCGGCACGGATGCGTTCGCGGTCGGGCAGATCGGCAAGCCTGCGCCCGCGATAGAGCATGTCGCCTTCGCTTTGCGGCAGGATGCCCGCGACGATGCGCCCGAGCGTGGACTTCCCGCAGCCGCTCTCGCCGACGAGGCCGACGACCTCGCCCTCCTTCACGACAAGATCGACCTTGTCGACCGCGTGGACGATCTCCTCGCGCACGTTTGCGCCGAACTTCGCGGCAAGACGTGCAGCGACATCGAGGCCTTTGACGAAGCGCCTCGAAACACCCTTCAGCTCGATGATCGGGGCTGCCATCAGGAAAGCTCCGTCAGGGGATGGACGCAGCGGACCTGCCGTTTCCGGCCGACCGGCGGCGGCGTGTCGTTGGCGCACGCCGCATCGGCATGGGTGCACCGCATGCGGAACGAACAGCCCGAAGGAAGGTTCAGCATCGAGGGCATGACACCGGGGATCTGCACCAGCGGCTTGCCCTTCTCGTTGCGGCTGGGCACCGAACCGATCAGGCCCGCCGTGTAGGGATGTGCCGGCCGGTCGAGCACTTCGTCGACCGAGCCACGCTCGACGATGCGTCCGGCATACATCACGCAAATCTCGTCGGCGAGCGAGGCGACGACGGAAAGGTCGTGCGTGATCCAGATGAGGGCCGTGCGCGTCTCGCGCGCGAGCTTCTGCACCTCGTAGAGGATCTGGCCCTGGATCGTCACGTCGAGCGCCGTCGTCGGCTCGTCGGCGACAATGAGGTCGGGCTTGTTAAGCAACGCGATCGCGATCGCCACGCGCTGGCGCATGCCGCCGGAAAACTGGTGCGGATAGGCGGCAAGTCGCTCTTCCGGGCTGGGGATGCCGACCTGGCCGAGCGCGTCGCGGGCACGTGTCCAGGCGGTCTTGCGGTCGACGTCGCCATGCGCCTGCACGGCCTCGATCATCTGCGTCTCGACCTTGAGGACGGGGTTGAGCGTCATCATCGGGTCCTGGAAGATCATCGCGATGCGGTTGCCGCGCAGCTTGCGGATCTCGTCCTCCGGCATGCCGACGATGTCGTGGCCCTGGAACCGGACCTTGCCCCCGACGATGCGCCCCGGCGGATCGACGAGCCCCATGATCGAAAATCCGGTCACCGACTTGCCGGACCCGGACTCCCCCACCAGACCGAGAATCTTGCCCTGTTCGACCGAGAACGAAACGTCGTTGACGGCTTTCAGCACGCCGGCCTTCGTGAAGAAGTGGGTCTCGAGATTCTCGACCGAGAGCGTGGGCGCCGTCATTTCTGGAGCCGCGGGTTGAGCACGTCGCGCAGGTGATCGCCGACGAGATTGATCGACACGATGGTGACCAGCAGGGCAAGGCCGGGGAAGAAGCTTATCCAGTAGACGCCCGACAGGATGTACTCGAAACCGTTGGCGATGAGCAGGCCGAGCGAAGGCTCGGTGATCGGCAGACCGACGCCGAGGAACGAAAGCGTCGCCTCGAGTGCGATCGAATTGGCGATCTGGATCGTGCCGACCACGATCAGCGGCGGCAGGCAGTTGGGCAGGATATGGCGGAACAGGATGCGGCTCTTGGGCAAGGCGAGGCACTGCGCGGCCTCCACATACTCCTTGCGCCGCTCGACCATCGCAGCCGCCCGAACGCATCGCGCATAATAGGCATACTGGATCACGACGAGGGCGAGGATGATCTTGCCCACCCCCTGCCCCAGCACCGCCAGCAGCACCAATGCGATCAGGATCGCCGGGAACGACAGCTTGATGTCGACCATCCGCATGAGAATCGTATCGAGACGACCGCCATAGTAGGCCGCGAAAAGGCCAACCGAGGTCCCGACAAAGGCAGCGATCAGGCCCGAAGTGACCGCGACGAGGAACGATGTGCGCAGCCCGTAGAGGATGGCCGATACCATGTCGCGGCCCTGGCTGTCGGAACCCAGCCAAAAGGCGAGTCCGTGCATGCTGACGGAGCCCGGCGGCATCTTGCCGTCCATGATGTCGAGTTGGCGCAGGTCGTAGGGGTTCTGCGGGCTGATGAACGCGCACAGCATAGCGGCCACGAAGATCACGGCGAATACACCGAGTGCGCCCAGCGCCATGCGGCTTTCACTGAAGTCGGCGACGAACCGCCTGAACGGGGTCTCGACCCTGGCGCCGCCTTCGGTCGACGGCGCGGATGCAGCGGGGCCGCTCATGATTTGCCTGCGTCCGCGAGGCGCACGCGCGGGTCGAGGACCGAATAGAGGATGTCGACGACGAGGTTGATGAAGATGAACATCAGAACCGTGACAAGCAGGTATGCGACGATGACCGGCCTGTCGAGATTGTTGATACTGTCGATGATCAGCTTTCCCATGCCAGGCCACGCGAAGATCGTCTCGGTAACCACCGCGAACGCGATGACTTGCCCAATCTCGAGGCCGATCACCGTGACGACAGGGATCATGATGTTCTTCATCACGTGGACGAAGACGACGCGCTTCTGCGAGAGGCCCTTGGCGCGCGCGAACTTCACGTAATCCATCGGCATGTTCTCGCGCATGCCCGAACGCGTCAGTCGGATCACCAGCGAGATGTTGAAAAGCGCCAGGTTGAACGCGGGCAGCAGCAGGTGCGCAAGTCCGTCGAGTGTGAACAGGCTCGATCGGATGCCGAGGAACTGGCCGAGTTCTCCGCGTCCGGTTGACGGCAACCAGCCGAGTTCGACTGCGAAAATGAGGATCAGCATCAGCCCGACCCAGAAAGTCGGCAGGCTGAAGCCGGCAATCGATGTCGCCATGATCGTCTTCGAGATGCGGCTTTCCGGTCGGTAGCCGGCGAACATGCCAAGCGGAATGCCGAGCACGATCGAGATCGTCACGGCACACAGTGCAAGCTCGATCGTCGCCGGCATGCGCTGCAGGATGAGGTCGATCGAGGGGATGTTGAAGACGAAGGAACGCCCGAGATCGCCCGAAAGCGCGTTCGCGACAAAATAGCCGTATTGTGCCCAGACCGGCTTATCGAGCCCGAGCGCAATGATCGCACGCTCGCGCTCGGCCTGGTCGGCATCGGCCGCGATGAAGATCTCGACCGGATCGCCGATCGCATAGACGCCGAAAAACACCAGCAGCGACATGATCAGCAGCACGAATGCGCTCTGCATCAGTCGGCGGATGATGAAGACGGTCATGGACGCTGCGTGTTCGGGGTTCGGAAATGGGGACCCGGCAAAACCGGGTCCCCATCCGTCGTGCGCGTCAGGTCGCGATCAGCGCGGCTTGACGAAGTGGGCGAGCGTGTACTCGTCGCTGCGCGCCTGGAACGAAACGTTCGAACGCATCGCCCAGAGATTGACCTGATAGTAGAGCGGGATCAGGCCAAGGTCAGTCACGGCGAGTTCGGATGCCTCGTACAGCAGCTTCTCGCGTGCGCCCGTGTCGACCGTCTGGAGTGCCTTGGTGAGGATCTCGTCGACCTTCGGGTTCGAGTAGCGGCCGCGGTTGGATGCCCCGAAGCCGAGATCGCGGTTCGGCGTGGCCAGAAGGGCGCGAAGCGGCGAGGACGTTTCGCCGGTGTCCGACCCCCAGCCGACCAGCATCACCGAGAACGCGTAGTTCGGCGCACCAGCCTGGGCGACGTAGGTCGACCAGGGCTGCGGCTGCACGACGGTATCGATGCCCACACGCGTGAACATCGGCCCGATCGCCTGGAGAACCTTGTCGTCCTCCGGATAGCGGTCGTTCGGTCCATGGATGGTCAGCTTGAAGCCGTTGGGGAAGCCCGCTTCGCGCAGCAGTCGCTGGGCAGCGGCTGCATCCAGCGCTTCCGGCTTCAGCTTCGGCGATGCGCCGAAGAATCCGTCCGGCAGCAGGCCGCCGGCCGGAATGGCCTGACCGTCGAAGATGCGCTCCGCGATCGCCTGACGGTTGATCGCCTTCGAGAGCGCCTGACGCACGCGAAGATCCTTGAGCGGGTTCTTGGCGAGCGGCTGGCCGGACGCCTTGTCCACCGCGAACGGCGTCACGTCGCGGTTGTGGTCGATGTGAAGATAGATGAGGCGGTTCGACGTGACCTGCTCGAGACGCAGGTTCGTGTTCTGCTTCAGGCGCGGAATGTCGGCCGTCTGGACCTGGTCGATGATCTGGACGTCGCCGGAAAGCAGGGCTGCCGTGCGCGCCGAGGCGTTGGTCACGATGCGCGTCGTCACGCTCGACCAGGACGACTTTTCGCCCCAGTAGGCGTCGTTGCGGTCCATCGCGACCCGGTCGCCGGGCACGAATTCCTTGAACTTGTAGGGGCCGGTGCCGAGCATCGCGCGGCCGGCATTGAACTCGGCGGTCGGTGCCTCGAAATTCTTGCGGTTCACGATGTTGACCACCGCCATGTCCAGCGGCAGCAGCGGACGGGGTGCCGGCGTCTTGATGCGCAACGTATGCGCGTCGACGACGGTGACCTCGAGACCGCGGACCATCGCGGTGAAGGACGACGGCGAGTTCGGGACCCACGGCACGCGCTTGAACGTGGCGAGCACGTCCTGGGCGTCGAAGTCCGAGCCGTCGTGGAACTTGACGCCCTTGCGAAGTTTGAACTCCCAAGACGTGTCGTCGATCGCACGCCAGGACTCGGCGAGGCCGGGGATCGGGCGCTGCTGGTGGTCGAAATGGACGAGACGGTCGAAGAAGTACTGCGCGATGTTGTTGTTGGGACCGAGATTATGGAAATGCGGATCCATCGACGTGATGTTGCCGCCGACGGCGATTGTCAGGTTCTGCGCCTGGGCGCCGGGCGCCATGCAGGCGATGCCGATCGCGACGAACGCGGTGGCAAGGCGGTAGGAAAGTCGATTCATCGGTGGGGGCCTCCATGTGATGTCCGATTATAGGACGAGATTACGACGTGCCTTGCGGATTGTCCCAACGAATCTGCCGTATGGAACGGACCGCCAGGGCCGTCAGTTTGCCGGGCGAACCTGATACGCAAAGGTGTATTCATCGGCGCGCGGCGCATACTGGACTGTTTTCCGGTGTGCCCAGAGATTGACCTGGTAGTACAGCGGAATCAGGCCCATGTCGGCGATCGCCGCCTCGGATGCCTCCGCCAGCAATTTGGCGCGAGCACCGTCGTTGACCGTCGCAAGGGCGCGGGCAAGCATTTCGTCGAACTGCGGGTTCGAATAGCGGCCGCGGTTGGAAGCACCCATGCCCCCCTCGCGGTTGACCGTGGCGAGCAGCGAGCGCAACGGGGACGAAACCTCGCCCGTCCCTGCCCCCCAGCCGACGAGCATGATGCTGAAGGCATAGTTCGGCGCGCTCGACTGCGTGGCATAGCTCGCCCAAGGGCTCGTCACGACGCGGGTGTCGAGGCCCACGCGGCTGAACATCGGGCCGATCGCCTGAAGGACCTTCTCGTCCTCCGGATAGCGGTCGTTCGGCCCGTGTATCGTCATGGCGAAGCCGTTCGGATAGCCGGCCTCGCCGAGCAGCTTGCGCGCGGCATCCTGGTCGAACGCGTCAGGCTTCAGCTTCTCGGACGCGCCGAAGAACCCTTCCGGCAGGAGTCCGCCGGCAGGGATCGCCTCGCCGTCGAAGATCCGCTGCGTGATGGCTTCGCGGTTGATCGCGCGCGAGAGCGCCTGACGCACGCGACGGTTCTTGAGGGGGTTGTTCGGCAGCACGGCCCCCTGCTTGTCGGTCACGAACGGCGTCTGGTCGCGGTTCTGGTCGAGTGCCAGATAGATGAGCCGGTTCGAGGTGATCTTCGACAGGGCGACCGCCGGGCTTGCGCGCAGGCGCGGGACATCAGCCGTCTGGACCTGATCGATGATGTGCACGTCGCCGGCGAGCAGTGCGGCCGTGCGGGCGGAAGCGTTCGTGATGACCCGGATGGTCACTTTGCTCCAGTGCGCCTTGCCGCCCCAATAGGCGTCGCTGCGCTGCAGGACGAGCCGGTCGCCGGGCGCGAACTCGACGAAGCGGAACGGCCCCGTGCCGATCGCGGCCTTGCCCTGATTGAAATCGCCGGTCGGCGCTTCGACGGCTTTTCGGGAAACGATGTTGACGATCGAAAGATCGTTGGGCAGCAGCGGATAGGGCTTCGCCGTGCGGAAACGGATCGTGTGGCTGTCGACGACCGTCGTTTCGGCGATGGCGCGCGTCGAGATCGCGAAGGACGACGGCGAATTGGGGACCCACGGCACGCGCTTGAGCGTCGCCATGACGTCCTCGGCATCGAACGGGGAGCCGTCGTGGAACTTCACGTTCGCGCGCAGCTTGAATTCCCAGGTCGTGTCGTCGACCGCCCGCCATTCCGTGGCAAGGCCCGGGATCAGGCGCTGCTGCTCGTCCTGATGCACCAGCCGGTCGAAAATGTGTGTCGCCACGCCGTTGTTCGGCGCCAGATTGTGGAAATGGGGATCGATCGACGTGATGTTGCCGCCGACACCGATCACGAGATCCTGTGCGTGCGCCCCGTTCGACGGCCCGGTCACGATCCCGATGGCCAACAGGGCGCCAAGAAACAACGGGCGGAATTCACCTGCGAATTTCACGAACATCCAGAAAATCCCCGATTGCGGCGTCCCGGTCCCGATCCGGGGCCCTTGATCGCCCCGCCCCCGTTTGCCCGCGGTCAGCAAGCAAACGACGGGCCGGAGCGCCGGACCCTCGTGACGGGGCGGAGGATACAGGATGGATCGACGCTGGCAAGCCCGTCCGGGGGCCTCAGGCGGAACTCCAGACGGCGTCCCGGTCCAGCGGAAAGACGGGCCGGGGCAGATGGCGGAACTCGATGCGCTCGAGGACCGGGGCCGTCAGACCGCCGGTATCCACTTCGAACACGTTCTCCGGCGCAAAAAAGATGTCGAAACCTGCCCGGAAATGCCCGCGGGACTTGACGACGACCGCAGCGGCACCGGCTACGTCGAGACCATGCATCGCGAAGAAAACGGGGTCGGCGCACTGCTTGCGCTGGCTGACGACGACGACGACGACCCCGTCCAGATCGAGCGCCGCGGTAAGGCCCAGTTCGACGCTTCGCCCCTTGTAGATGCCCCGTTGCCCGACGACGCGTCCATCCGTCACGGCCAGGATGCGGGCATGCGCCGTGAACCTTTCGCCGAAGCGGTCGGCATTCGTCCGGTTGAACTCCGCCTCGAACTGTCCGCCGGTCCCGCGCGCGTGCGCGTCGGCGGCCAGTGCAGGGTCAACGAAACATCCGTAGAGAACGCCGGTGGCCCGGGCCGCGATCAAGGCGCGCAGCAGTTCGGTCGTGTTGCCGCGCCCACCGCCGCCGGGATTGTCGCCGGAATCGGCGAATATGACCGGCGAGCGCATCTTGGCCGCCGCCGCCCGGGCAAGGTCGATCGCATCGGCAATCGGCGTCAACGTGCGCACGAAGCGATGGCGATCGGCCCAGCCAAGACGGGCAAGGTCAAGTGCCGCAGCCTTCGCATGCGCCTTCCCCTCACGCGACGTCGCCACGATCGCGACCCCGTTTTTCGGCGTATCGCCGAACACGAAGCCGCCGACGACGGAAAGATTCATGAGGCGCGCGTCCGACGCCATGCGCGCTTCGGCCGCGTTCATCAGGTCGGCATAGGGACCGCTGGCGGTCAGCAGCGTGACGGATGCCGGCGTGAGCGGCAGGCGCACGAGTGCCGTGGCCGAACGGCCGCCGCGCAGTAGCTCGACGACATGCCGCGCGCACTCGGCCCCCCGCTCCTCCTGGTCGATATGCGGATTGGTCCGGTACGAGACGAAGGCGTCGACGCTGTCGATCATGCGATCGGAGATGTTCGCGTGGAGATCGACCGATGTGACGAACGGCGCCCGCCCGATCTCGGCGCGGATGGCGGCGTAGAGCACGCCGTCGGGATCGAACTCGGCGGTCGAAGTCATGGCGCCGTGGTTCGTGAGATAGACCGCGTCGATCCGTCCGGCCGATCTGAGGCCGGCCACGATCCTGCGCACGCAATCCTCGAAGAACGCGTGCTCGATCGGGCCGCCGGGTTCGGCGCCCGTCACGAGGATCGGGACCGGCTCCCATGCGAAATCCAGCCGCGCCAGCTCCTTGACGAAGCCGGGCACTTCGAGCGGCATCGCCGGCGCTTGCCGTGCCGCCTCTTCGACGATGGCCGGCCCCTCGAGATAGCAAAGGCGCCTGAAATCACCCTCGGTCGTCGGCGGCGCAAAGGAATTGCTCTCGAGGTGCATGCCGATCAGCGCGATCCGCGGCAGCACAGCCATGCGTTCCCTCCCCCTTCTGCAATGCCGTGGAGTTGGGCATACTCGCCCGCTCTTTCGCAAGCCCCCGCCCCAGATCCCGAGAGACAATGACGTCCCTTCCCAGTAAAGAAGCACTCGACATCGTCAAGAAGCTCGTGTCGTTCGACACGACAAGCCGCGACAGCAATCTCGCCCTGATCGACTGGGTGCGCGGATATCTGACGAAGCTCGGCATCGAATCGCATCTCGTGTTCGACGAGACCGGGAAGAAGGCCAATCTCTGGGCCACGATCGGCCCCGCAGACCGTCCGGGCCTCGTCCTGTCGGGCCACACCGACGTCGTGCCGATCGACGGACAGGAATGGACCGTTTCGCCTTTCGAGCCGATGGAACGCGACGGCAAGCTCTACGGGCGTGGCACGACCGACATGAAAAGCTTCGTCGGCGTCTGCCTTTCGCTCGCCCCCGAATTCGTCCGCACGAAGCTCAAGACCCCGATCCATTTCGCCTTCTCCTACGACGAGGAGGTCGGCTGCATCGGCGTCCGTCGCCTGCTTGCCGATCTGGAAGCGCGCGGGATCCGGCCGATGGGCTGCGTGGTCGGCGAGCCGACGAGCATGAAGGTCATCCGCGCACACAAGGGAAAACTCTCGTTCCGCGCGCATGTGCGCGGGTTCGAGTGCCATTCCTCGCTCGCACCGCGCGGCGTCAACGCGATCCAATTCGCGGCGCGCGCGATCGCCCGCCTCATCGAGATGGGCGACAGGTTCGCCGCCGACGGTCCCTTCGACCGCGAGTTCGACATCCCCTTCACGACGATCCACACCGGCACGATCCACGGAGGTACGGCACTCAACATCGTGCCGAAGGACTGCAGTTTCGATTTTGAGTTCCGCCACCTGCCCGTCCACGACCCGCGCGATCTGTTCGGCGAATTCGAAAAATTCGTGCGCGGCGAACTCGAGCCGAAGATGAAATCGATCCACGCCGACACGGGCTTCACGTTCGAAGAGCTTTCGACCTTTCCCGGTCTCGCAGGCGACGAGGATGCCGAGGTCACGCAGGCCGCCAAAGCCGCCTCGGGCGGCAACGCGACCGGCAAGGTGGCATTCGGCACCGAAGCGGGCCTGTTCGAGGCGAGCGGAATTCCGACCGTCATCTGCGGACCCGGCGACATCGATCAGGCGCACAAACCAGATGAGTTCGTGGCGTTGGCGCAGATCGCGCAATGCGAGCAGTTCCTGCGCCGTCTAGTCGAGCGTCTCGAGGTCCGCGCATGAAGCCCGATACGGTCGTCTTCGATCTTGGCGGCGTCCTGATCGACTGGAATCCACGCTATCTCTACAGCAAGCTGATACCGGACGAGGCAGAGCGCGAGCGCTTCCTCGCCGAAGTCTGCACCCACGATTGGAACGTTGCCCAGGACGCAGGCCGGACGATCGCGGACGCCGTCGCCGAGGCGATTTCGCGTCATCCCGGCAAGGCAGACCTGATACGCGCGTTCTACGACCGCTTCGACGAGATGATGGGCGGGCCGGTTCAAGGCACGGTCGACATCCTCGAACGGCTCCATGCGAAGGGCACGCCGCTTTACGCGCTAACGAACTGGTCGGCCGAAACATTCCCGATCGGCCGGCGGCGCTTCAAGTTCCTCGGCAGGTTCCGCCACATCACCGTGTCGGGTGAGCTGAAGCTCGCCAAACCGGATCCGGCGATCTACCGGCATGTGCTTGCGGCGGCAGGAAAGCCGGCGACGTCCTGCGTTTTCATCGACGACGCGCCCAAGAACGTCGCCGCAGCGGCGGCTCTCGGGTTCCATGCGATCCATTTCGTCGACCCGGACGATCTGGGCATGAGGCTCGCGGGCTTGGGATTTCTGTAAAGCCTGCGTAGAATTCCGGCACGAGCGAATGATTGGGGACGAGTGACGTGAGCGAAGACAGCTATCCGGTAAATATCGCGCCGCCCGACATCTCCGCCTACAAGGCCGGGAATACCGGCATCGACTACGCCACGACGCTCGATTCCGGTATCGACGGCCCGCACGCCATGATCACGGCCGTCGTGCATGGAAACGAGCTTTGCGGCGCCATCGCGCTCGACTGGCTGATGCGCGAGAGCGTCCGGCCCGTGCGCGGCAAACTGACGCTGATGTACTGCAACATCGCCGCCTTTCTTTCCTTCGATCCCGCAAATCCGCAGGCCTCGCGATTTGTCGACGAGGATTTCAACCGCGTCTGGGCCGAGGCCACGCTCGACGGGCCGCGCAAATCGCGCGAGCTGGCGCGCGCGCGCGAAATCCGCCCGCTCGTCGCGCAGGCCGACCTGCTTCTCGACATCCACTCGATGCAGCATCCCACGCTTCCGTTGATGCTGAGCGGCCCGCTCGAGAAGGGTCGCCGTTTCGCGCGTGACATCGGCGTGCCCGAGACGATCGTCAGCGACGAAGGCCATTCGGCGGGCAAGCGGATGCGCGACTACGGCGCCTTCGCCGATCCCGCCAGTCCGAAGAACGCGCTCCTGATCGAGTGCGGACAGCATTGGGAGACGGATTCCGTCGATGTCGCCAAGGAAACGGCTTTGCGGTTCCTGCTGGCGACGGGCTGCGTGGCCCGGGACTGGATCGAGGAACGCCTTCCGCCTCGCAAGCCGGCGGCGCAGCGCACGATCGAAGTCACGCATGCGGTGACGATCGGGAGCGAGGATTTCCGGTTCGTTTCCGAATTCAAGGGTCTTGAGGTAATCGCGAAGACAGGCGACGAGATCGCGCGAGACGGGGACAAGGTCGTTCGCGCACCGTACGACAACTGCGTCCTGATCATGCCGTCGCGCCGTCTGGGCAAGGGACAGACGGCCGTCCGTCTCGGTCGCTACGTTTCCTGATGGGGAACACGACGACGGCCGGCAGCATCGACTGGAAGGCATTGTTCGTTACCGTGGCGCTCGGGACAGCCGGTGGCGCGCTGTTCCGCTGGCTGACCATCCCGCTGCCGTGGATGCTGGGCGCCGTCACCTTCACCACGATCGCGGCAATGTCGGGTGCCGTGCCGCTGACGATGCCACGCCGGATACGTGCCGGATTTCTGACCATCCTCGGCGTTCTCCTCGGGGCCAGCTTCACGCCTGCGATCATCTCGCGCATGCACGAGTGGCTGTGGACCGTGGCCGGTCTTGCGGTATGGGCGATCGTCGCGGGCGCAGGCGCCTATGTCTATCTCCGGCGGTTCGCGCGCTTCGACAAGGTCACTGCCTTTTTCGCCGCCACGCCCGGCGGCCTTGCCGAGATGGTGCTTGTCGGCAGCCAGAACGGCGCCAATGTGCCGACGCTGGCGCTCTGCCACGCCGTCCGCGTTATGCTTGTCGTCCTCGTCGTTCCGATCTGGTTCCGCCTCGAAGGCCTGATTTCACCCCAGCAGACGCAGGCGCTGGTCGGGATCCTCGACGTCGCACCGGTGGACTACGCGATTCTTGCCGCATGCGCGATCGGCGGCAGCTTCCTCGGAACGCGCCTCGGGCTTCCGGCTGCCGGAATGCTCGGACCGCTGCTGTGCTCGGTCGCGGTGCACCTCGCGGGCTTCACCGAAAGCCAGCCGCCTTATCTGCTCACGGCCGCGGCACAGGTCGTCCTCGGCTCGGCGATCGGTCTGCGTTTCGCTGGCACGACGCCGCGTTCGATTGCGGCCGATGCCGGCCACGGCGCCGTCGCGACGGTGATCATGCTCGGCTTCGCGATCCTTTTCGCGATCGGCTTCGCGCGACTGACCGGACAGTCCTTCGCCGGCCTTGTGCTCGCCTTCGCACCCGGCGGCTTCGCGGAGATGAGCCTCATCGCGCTCGCATTGTCGGTCGATTCCGCGTTCGTCGCCTCGCACCACCTGATCCGCATCATCCTGGTGGTGACGCTGGCACCGCTGATTTTCCGGCGCTTCGCCGGACCTCCGCCGCCCGGCTCTACTGGATTTTGAGCGTGACGCCGCCATCGACAGGCAGCGCCACGCCTGTGATGTAGCTCGCCTCGTCGGAGGCAAGGAAAAGCGCTGCCCGCGCCACATCCCACGCGTCGCCCATCTTCCCGGTCGGGCACATCGCATCGCGCACGGCGATCATCCTGGCGATGTCGCCGCCGCCGTAGGCACCCTTGAGCGGTTCGACGATCATCGGCGTGTTCATCAGCCCCGGCAGGATGCAGTTGGCGCGCACGCCCTTGGCCGCATACTGGACCGCCACCGACTGCGTGAACGGGATCACGGCGCCCTTGGTCGTGCCGTAGGCGATGTACGGTACGCCGAGATAGCGGATGCCGGCGATCGAAGCGATGTTGACGATCGCCCCGCCCCGTCCGTCTCGCGCATGCTGCGCCACGAAGACCGGAAGTACATGCTTGCAGGTGAGGAACATCGATTTGAGATTGACGCGCACGACACGGTCCCAGTCGGTCTCGTCGAGTTCTTCCGGCCCGCCGAGCGCCACGATCCCGACATTGTTGTGCAGCACGTCGACGCGGCCCCATGCCGCGACGCAAGCACGCACCACCGTCGAAACGTCATCGGCCTTCGACACGTCAGCCGCATGCGCGATCGCCGTCCCGCCCTCGGACGCGATGATCGCCGCGGTCTCCTCGGCGGCTTCGCGGCGCAGATCGACGCACATCACGCGCGCACCTTCACGCGCATAGAGCACGCTTGCGGCCTTCCCGTTGCCCCAGCCGGGCCCGGACGAACCCGCACCGGTCACGATCGCCACCTTGCCTTCGAGCCGTCCGGCCATCCTATTTCTCCTTCGCCATGCGTGCGCGCAGTTCCGTCTTCAGGATCTTGCCGTAGGCGTTCTTGGGAAGCGCTTCGACGAACCTGTATTCCTTGGGTCGCTTGAAACGCGCGATGCGCGACAGGCACAGCGAGTCGAGATCGGCTGACGCCAGCGTGCCGTCCCTCGCGACGACGAACGCCACGACGCTCTCGCCCCATTCGGCATCCGGCACGCCGATCACCGAAACTTCCGCGACGCCCGGATGCGCCTGCAGGGTTTCCTCGACCTCGCGCGGATAGATGTTCGATCCGCCCGAGATGATGACATCCTTCGAGCGGTCCTTGAGCGTGAGGAAGCCGCGCGTGTCGAACGCGCCGATGTCGCCGGTATGGAGCCAGCCGTCCGCGAGCGTCCGGGCGCTTGCGGCTGGATCCCGCCAGTATCCCTTCATCACGCTATCGCCGCGCACCAGCACCTCGCCGTCGTCGCCAAGCCGCACTTCGACCACGGACTGCGGCGTTCCCGCCGAGCCGAGGACCGCATCGTCGCCCGCCCGATGGGCGGCCTCCATCGTGGCGCGCGTCATGCCGGTGATGCACATCGGCGACTCGCCCTGGCCATAGAGCTGGGCGAAGCGGAAGCCGTAGGCGGAGATAGCCGCCTTGAGGTCGGCAACGTACATCGGTGCACCGCCATAGACGATGGTGCGCAGGTTGCCGGGATCGGCCGAAGGCGGGTTCGCGACAAGTCGCTTGATCATCGTCGGCGCCGCGAACATCGTTGCGGCCGGCCAATGCGCGAACAGCCGTGCGAGTTCCGTCGGCTCGAAGTGCCCGCTTTCGGGAATGACCTGCGCGTTGCCGATCGCAAGCATCGGCAGCATGTAGAGGCCCGAGCCGTGCGACATCGGTGCGGCGTGGACGATGATACCCGGTGCGGGCGGATCGATGTCGATGAAATAGCTCGTCGCCATCGCCAGCAGGTTGCGGTGACTCAACATCGCGCCTTTCGGGCGCCCGGTCGTGCCGCTCGTATAGAAAAGCCATGCAAGATCGTCCGGCTCGGTCGGTGCGATTCCGACGGCATCGGCGGCAAGGAGCCGTCGCCATTCGGTCCCGCCGATCTCGACCGCGCGGATCGCGGCCGCCGCCTCGCCGACCGCTTGCGCCAAGTCGGACGAATGGAGAATCAACGACGCCTCGCTGTGGGCGAAGCAATAGGCGATTTCCCGGGCATGCAGCTTCGCGTTGATAGGGACCGCGGCAAGGCCGGCGTGCCATATCGCGTAGAGGGCGCGCGCATAGTCCGGCGAGTTGGCGGCGACGATCGCCACCCGGTCGCCCCGCGTCAGGCCGAGCGCCAGCAGGCCGCCGGCAAGTGCTGCCACATCGCGCGCCATGCCCGCCCAATCCGCCACGACGCGCAGGCCGTGACCGAGCGCCGGACCAAAGGGATCGCGCAGCGCGTTGCGCTGCAGATGCGCGGCAAGATTCATGCAACCGGCCCCAGGATCGCGTAAGTTGAGGAGACCTGCACGGCGGTCTCGCTCCCGGCGCCGGCAGCCAGCGAAACTTCGCCGAAGGCCAGCGTGCGGCCGACTTTCAGCAGATGCACGCGCGCGATCACTTCCGGGCCAGCGAGCGGCCGGATGAAGGTCGTCGTCTGCGAAACGGTCGTCATCGGGCGATAACCGCCCGACGCCGCCGAAATCGCGAAAACCATCGCGGTGTCGGCCAGCGCCATGCTCGCCTGCCCGCAGACGATTCCACCTTCGCGGGCGATCCGGTCGCCTGCCGGCATCCGCAGCACGGCCATGCCGTCGCGCCGGAGTTCGACGAAGTCGATTCCGAGTTCGACGATCCATGGCGCGAATTTTGCGGCAAGGACTGCGCGCGCCGC
Organism: Tagaea sp.; assembly: GCA_965279525.1. Taxonomy (GTDB): domain Bacteria; phylum Pseudomonadota; class Alphaproteobacteria; order CACIAM-22H2; family CACIAM-22H2; genus Tagaea. Next base: position 794,481 of record CBDIIB010000004.1, read on the forward strand.
GTCGATATCGAATGTCACGAGGCCATCCATTGCAGAAGGCCGGTCTCCCGGCTGACGTACACGAGAAGCCGGACCACCGCATAGGCGGCAAGCCCGAATGCCGCGGCGACCGCCAGGACCTTGAGATGCGCCATCCGCCCTGTCCTTTCGAGCGGCTTTACCGCACAGCTTCTTTGCGCGCATTATCGCCCCAGTCGCAACAGACGGGCAACCCGGATGCCGCCGAGCACAAAAGTAAGCCAACACGACATAAACCACGCCGTCGGCCTGCACGAGAAGATGGCCAAGGGACAGACCGGGGGCGTGCGCCTGGTACTTTCGTTCAAGGTCGCCGAGCGGATGAACTTCCAGGGGCGCGACCTGTCGGAAGCCGAACTCGTCGGCGCCTATCTGTGCGAATCGAACTTTGGCAAGGCGAAGCTCACCCGCGCCAACCTGTTCGGCGCCGACCTGACGGGCTGCGACCTGCACGAGGCGGACCTGTCGAAGGCGGATCTGCGCGGCGCGCAGCTCAAGCGCGCCAATCTAGAGCGCGCCAACCTGACCGCCGCCGACATCCGCGACGGCTTCATCATCGTTCGCGACAAGGACGGCAACTTCAGCTACCACAACAACCAGCCGCAGGGCGCGGTCATCACCGACGCCAAATTCAACAACGCCGATCTCACCAACGCGAAGATGAGCCGCGTGTTCGGCCCGCGCACCGACCTGACCGGATGCATCATGCGCGGCGCCATCCTGCGCCAGGCGGACCTCTCCAACTCCGACCTCAGCGGCGTCGTGCTGACGGGTGCGGACCTCACCAACGCCAATCTGTCGAACTGCATCCTGCACGGCGCCACGCTAGCCGGAGCGCTGCTCGACAACACCAATCTCGAAGGAGCCGACCTGACGGCCTCGAATTTCGGCACGAAGGATCTTGCGCGCGTCGATACCTCGAAGGCGGTCCTGCCGGTCAACATCTCGAGCCTCGAGAAGTCGATCCAGCAGATCTTCATCGACCATCTCGAATGGCTGAAGACGGAGGGCCGCAGCGGCGCCCAGGCCGATTTCGAACGCGTCAACCTCGCCGATCTCAACGCGCCCGGCGTCAACCTGTCGGCCGGACGGCTGGCGCTGTGCATCCTGCGCAACGCCAAGCTTGCCGGCGGCTATTTCCAGATGGCGGATTTCTCGTCGGCCTTCATGGCGAACTGCGATCTCGCCGGGGCCAAGCTCCAGGGCTCCAAGTTCGACAAGGCGACGCTGACCGGGGCAAAGCTGCGCGATGCCGACCTGTCGCCGATGCCGGTCGACAACATGAACCAGCGCAACTGGAACTCGAAGCTCAAGGAAGCCAACCTCTCGAGCGCCGACCTGCGCGGGACGAACCTTGCGAAGGCCGATCTGACCGGCTCGATCCTGCGCCGCGCCGACTTGCGCGGCGCCGACCTTTCCGACGCGATCCTGCTCGATTGCGATTTCTCGGGCGCCGATCTGCGGGAAGCCAACCTGAAAGGTGCCGACACGCGCGGAACGTCGGGGCTGGAAAAAGCGCTCTAAGTTTCCGCAAATTTTTCTGTGAACAATTCGCATCCCGGGCTTTGCAATCTGCGAATCCCGACTACAGTTGTGGGATGCCAAGTTGTCTCCCCCCGCCCCCCGCCTGATGGGCGAAGGTCCGAAATTCGAACGCAAGGTCGTCATGACGCTGAAGGGCGTCGACGGGGCATTGCGCGATTTCGAGATCACACAAGGTCCGCGCCTGCAGCGCTTCCGCTTTCCCGCCGGTGCGCTGATCTTCAAGGAAGGCGAGCCCGGCGACAACGCCTTCCTGATCGAAAGCGGAACGGTGTCGATCGTCCAGACCCTGAGTGTGCCAGGAAAGAAAACGCTCAACACGACCGCAGCGGTCATCGAACCCGGTCGCGTTGCGATCCACGAATTCACGTCGGAAGCGGCGCCCCCGGACGCCGAAATAGCTCGGCTCGGCGTCGGCGCCATGTTCGGCGAACTGGCGCTGATCGACGGCATGCCCCGCTCGGCAAGTGCGCGCGCGGCGGACAACACCGTGTGCGTCGCGGTGTCGCCTTCCCAACTCGACACCCACCTCCAGCAAGCCTCGCCCGAGCTCGCCGCGCGCATCCGCGTGCTGATGGCCTTCATCCGCGCCGTGCCGGCGCGCGCGACATGGCCGGACGACAAGTTCCCGCAAGCCCGCCTGAGCGACCTTGCGGCCGTGCAGCTCGCCCTCGATCCGCGCGACCGGGGCGGTCCGCTGGACATCAAGAGCGCGTTCCTGCGCGCGATCTACCGTTCTCTGTGCGAATACGCGCTGTCGCGCTTTCCCTGATCAGCCCTTGTCGGGCAGCGCCGCGTCGAGCCGTTTGGACAGATACCAGGCGACGGCGAGGAACAGGATCAGCATCACCAGTGCCGCCTGTCCGGCAACTTCGCCCAGCGCCTTGTCCGAAACCTCGCTGAAGCCAAAGCCGATGCTCACCAGCGTGAGCGCCCAGATCGCGGCTGACGGCACGTTGAGGGCCGTGAACCGCCAGCGCGGCATGCTCGACATGCCGAAGGCGAAGCCCGCGAAGCCGCGAACGCCGTGGGGATAGCGGTAGACGAACATCATCCACCAATGGTGCCTGTCGATCAGGCGTGCGGATTTCTCCACGCCTTTGCGCAGGCGCGGAAACGAATCGAACAGTGCCCCGCCGAAGCGTCGGCCCATCCAGAACCGCAATTCGTCGCCGACGATGCCGCCGATCCAGACGGCAAGCACGGTCGGCCAGAAAGACAGCGCGTCCATGTGGACCGCATAGCCTGCGAACAGCGGCAGCAGCAGCGAGTTCGACGCCGCATATGACGCGACGAAGCCATAGGCAAGGTTGCCCTGGCTGCGGATGATTTCGAGTATCTGGGCGAGATCCATTGGCGACCGCGATGGCAATGAGCTGCGTACATGGCTACGCTCAGCCCATGAGTCAACACCCGATCTCGCTCGGTATCCTCGACCAGTCGCCGATCCCCGACGGCGGCACGGCCGCACAGGCCGTCGCCGCCACACTCGAGCTTGCCCAACTTGCCGAAAAGCTGGGCTATTCGCGCTACTGGGTCGCCGAGCACCATAATGCGCCGGGGTTCGCAGGGACCGTGCCCGAAATCCTGATCACGCGCATCGCGGCACTGACGTCACGCATCCGCGTCGGCTCGGCCGGCGTGATGCTTTCGCACTACGCGCCGCTGAAGGTGGCCGAGACGTTCCGGATGCTCGAAACGCTGTTTCCCGGCCGCATCGACCTGGGCATCGGGCGGGCACCGGGGTCCGACCAGCGCACGGCCTACGCGCTCGAGCCGGGTGGTCCCTACGACATCGCGGAGTTTCCGGGCAAGATCCGCGACCTTCTCGGCTTCCTCGCCAACGACCTGCCCGAGGGCCATCCGTATCGCCAGATCCTCGCCCAGCCGGCCGGCCCGGCGATGCCGGAGATGTGGGTGCTCGGCTCGTCCGACCAGAGTGCGGCCTATGCCGCGATGTTCGGCCTGCCCTTCGCCTTCGCGCATTTCATCAGCGGCCAGGGCGGCGACGAAGCCTGTGACGCGTACCGCCGCCACTACACGCCGTCGAACGCCTATCCGGCACCGCGCACGGCACTGGCGGTCTTCGCGATCTGCGCTTCGACGGCCGCCGAGGCGACGCGGTTGGCGGCAAGCCGCGAACTCTGGCGCCTGCGCATCGAGCGCGGCGAACTCGGACCCATCCCGAGCCCGGAAGAAGCGCTCGCCTATCCCTACACCGATATCGAACGCGCCCGCATCGCGCGCACACGCGCCCGGCAGATCGTCGGCGATCCGGCCGAAGTGAAAATGAAAATCGAGGCACTGGCGCAGGCGCACGGCGCCTCGGATATCTCGATCGTGACCATCACGCACGATCCGGCGGCCCGCCGACGATCCTACGAATTGCTGGCCGCGGAGTTCGCGATCGTCTAGCCGCGAACGGTCGGTAGGCCCGCCTGTTTCCAGGCACCCAGTCCGCCGGCAAGCGACACGACATTGGCGGCACCCAGCACGGGTGCCAGTGCCTGTGCCGCGCGCATCGATCGGCCGCCGGCCAGACACGCGACGACAACCCGTTTGCCCTTCAGGCCCGCGAGACTTGCCGGATCGAAGGTCGACAGCGGCGAAAGCAGCGCGCCGGGGATCCGCTCGGCCGCGAATTCCGCGACCTCGCGCACGTCGATCAGCACCGCATCGCCGGCTTTGAGCCAGTCGCTTGCCTGTGCGCTATCGATCTCGCGCACGGTCGCCTGATTGTCGGACGGGCTCATCGCTTCCTCGGGGGCCGGTTGTGCTACGTGGGGGTACAATTGGAGTATCCGGCGGGCGAAAACAAGATGGACTTTTCGCTCGAATGGCCGAAATTGACGGCCATGTCGCGCAGGCTCCCGCCGCTCAATTCGCTCCGCGCCTTCGAGGCCGCCGCCCGCCTGCTGTCCTTCTCGAAGGCGGCCGACGAGCTTGCGGTCACGCCGGCGGCCATCAGCCACCAGATCAAAGGGCTGGAAGACCAGCTTGGCGCGAAGGTCTTCAGGCGCGACAAACAGAAGGTCACGCTGACCGAAGCCGGCGCCCTGCTGCTGCCGGGCCTGCGCGATGGTTTCGATCTCATCGCCGGGGCCGTCGCCGACGTCACCGAACGCGACATCAAGGGCGTGATGACGGTGTCCTCGGCACCCTCCTTCGCCGCGAAATGGCTCGTCCCCCGCCTCGACCGTTTCGCCGAACGCCACCCGGAAATCGACGTGCGCGTGTCGGCCTCGATCGCCCTCGTCGATTTCGCGCGCGACGATGTCGACGTCGCCGTGCGCTACGGCTCGGGCCAGTATCCGGGCCTGCTGGTCGAGCGGCTTTTTCCCGAGACAGTCGTGCCGGTCTGCGCGCCCGCACTCCTCAAGGGCAAGCACAAGCTCAAGGTGCCCGCCGATCTCAAGCACCATACGCTGCTGCACGACGATGCATCGGACGGCGACGAGACATGCCCGGACTGGCGGATGTGGCTGAAGGCCGCCGGCGTCAACGGCATCGACCCGCGCTTCGGGCCGCGCTTCAACCAGTCGAGCCTCGTGCTCGAGGCAGCGATCCTCGGACGCGGCGTGGCGCTCGCCAAGCTGCGTCTGGCCGAGAACGACCTGGCAAGCGGCCGTCTCGTGCGGCCGTTCGCGGTCGCAACACCCGTGCGTTTCGCCTATTTCGTCGTAAGCCCGCCCGCGCGCGCCGAGCGGACGAAGGTCGCAGCGTTCCGGGCCTGGCTCAAGGAAGAGGCGGCGGCGACGAAGGATTGAACGACGCCGCCAGCTGCGCCGGCACGGATATCGGCATGTCGAGCAGGCGCTGCGCAAGGCCGCGGGCGGCAGGATCGATCGCAAGATCGTGGCCGCGTCCCGCACCGGCAGCACCCTCGATCACGAAATGGAAAGCTGCCAGCCCGGGGAACTCGCGCCGCACGACACGCGCGGCACGGAACGCGCCGAACCATGCCTGGACGCGCGCCGCGTCGGCCGCCTCGCGCACGACATGCCACGATGCCGGGTCGCGCAGGCCCACGCACAGGACGACGGCGCTCCCCGTCACGCGGGCGCGCGCATGGGCCAGCAGGCGTAGCGGGAGAAGCGAGGGCGTCATGGCTCGCCCGCCGGCGGCGTGGCGCTCCAGGGTACGAAGGCTTTCGGGATCCGCGCTTCGCAGGTTCTGCGCTCGGGCTGGATCGTCGTCCGCAGGCCGCCGGCCCCGGCCGGCCCGAAGGTCTGCAGGGCCGCGAACTCGGCAAGGGCTCCAAGTGCCGCCGCGCGCGTCGTCGTGCGGACGGCCAGCCGCAATCGCACGTCGCGGGCCGGAACGATCGCGAGATTGGCCGCACGCTCGCCCGCCGCCTTGGTCGATGCGTCGATGCCGACGATCTCGACGCGGAACCGGTCGTCGCCCATGCAGGCGGCGAGGCGCGATTCAAGTTCGCGTGCCGCGGCGATCGCGCGCGCGGCAGCCCCCGTCCCGCCGTAGCCGATCTCGGCCTCGGCGACGAAACCCGTCTCGAAGACGAGCGATCCGGAAAGCCAGTCCGCCGGTGCGCGTCCGCGCACGCCGCTCAAGGTCGGGCCGAGCAACGTGGCGTCGCCAAGATCGAGCGTGACGTCGGGTTCGACCAGGGCTTGCGGATCGCGCACGCCGTCGAGCAGCGAGAGGGCAAGACCGGCAACGCGCGGTGCAGCCCCCGTCGATCCGAACGTCACGACGCCGTCGGCGGCGATATCGCCGAACGGCAGGCCGGCTTTGGCGGGGTTGTCGTCCAGATCGCCACCAGCGGCGGCAGCACCCGCCGCAAGGATGCGCCCCGCGGCGGCAGCCGACGCGAGCCGGTCATAGTCGGTGGAAGTCCAGCGGTGCTCGTGGCGCGCGAAGGCAATGGCGATCGCGGCGGGCGACAGCGGACCGCTGACGAGGACTTCGGCACCTTTGGAAAGCAGGCCAAGCAACGGTTCGGCACCCAGCGGTGCGGCAGCGGCAACCAGCGTCGAGTTGGGCGGCGGGGGCGGATCGCACGGGACCGCCAGCAGACGCGCACCTTCCTGCGTGGCCAGGATATCGCGTGCCTGCAGAAGGCCGACGCGCGGCCGGCGCTTGCCCAGCCGTGCCGCAAGCGCCACGACCGCGTTGGCGACCTGTGCCGGGTCGGCTTCAGGGACTTCGATCGCGAGACGCACGCGCTTGGAGAGGCAGTCGATCAGGATGCCGCCGAGTGCGCGTTCCACCTCTGTGGTCCCGAGACGCAGGACGAGGCATGCCGGTCCGTCCCGCGCAATCAGCTGCGCCAGCAGGCCGGCGGAGAGGTCCGGACGTTCGCCCCGCCCCGCATGCCCGATGCGCGCCATCGGCTACACGATGCCCGTGACCTTCGAGAACGGGTCGTAGAACGCCGCTCCGGCCGCCTGCACGGCGGCCCCCTCGCCAAGGCCGCCGGCTCCGAGGAAATCGTTCGTGCGCCCGCCCGCCTCGCGGACCATCAGCAGGCCGGCAAGGCAATCCCAGGAATTGATATGGAGTTCGGCGTAGCCGTCGCAGCGCCCGTCGGCAACGTACGCGATACCGAGCGCGCCCGAACCGGCCCGCCGGAACGAAGCGCCGGCCTTGACGGCTTTTTCGATCATGCCGGTATAGCTTTCGACCGTCCGGCGGGTCGACCAGCCGAGTTCGACCTGCGAACGGGCGAGGTCGGCGTTCGTCACGGCCTTCATCGGACGGCCGTTGCACGTGGCGCCGAAACCGCGCCGGGCAAGGAACATCTCGTCGCGCATCGGATCGTAGATCACGCCGATCTCCTCGCGCCCCTCGGCGACGAACGCGATCGAGATGCAGAAATGCTCGATCCCGTTGGCGAAATTGGCAGTCCCGTCGATCGGGTCGACGACCCACAGGGCGCGCGGATCGCGGCTGCCGCCGGTCTCCTCGCCCAGTACTTCGTCCGTCGGGAACGCCGCGGCGAGGTGGCCGAACACGAGCTTTTCGACGGCACCGTCGGCAACGGTCAGATAGTCCTGGGGACCCTTGAATGTGGCCCCGATCGAGGCCCGGTCCGCGAAGTAGCGGCGCTGGAGTTCGCCCGCCGCACGGGCAATGCCGACCGCGGCGAGGGTTCGGGCGGCGATGCCGTCCGGGGTCATTTTCCTGTCCATGGCGCGGGACGTTACCCGTCCGATCTGCTAGAGGGAAGCACCATGATCGCAATAGACAATCTGACCCTGCGGATCGGCGGCCTCACCCTGATCGAGGACGCCACCGCCCTGATCCCCGAAGGCCGCCATGTCGGCCTGATCGGCCGCAACGGCGCCGGAAAATCGACGCTGCTCGATGCCATCCTCGGCCGGCTGCATCCCGACCAGGGCAGCATCTCGATGCCCAAGCGCGCGCGCGTCGGATTCGTGGCACAGGAAGCCCCCGGCGGAGCCACCACGCCGCTCGACGCCGTGCTCGCCGCCGACGAGGAACGTGCCGCCCTCCTCGCGGAGGAGGAAACGACGGACGACGGTGCACGCATCGCCGACATACATATGCGGCTTTCCGAGATCGACGCCTATACGGCCGTCGCGCGTGCGGCCTCCATCCTTTCCGGTCTCGGCTTCGACACCGAAATGCAGAACCGCCCGCTATCGGAATTTTCCGGTGGCTGGCGCATGCGCGTGGCGCTCGCCGGCGTGCTGTTCGCCCGGCCCGACATCCTGATCCTCGACGAGCCGACGAACCATCTCGATCTCGAGAGCGCGCTGTGGCTCGAGGATTATCTCGCGCACTGGTCGGGCACGATCCTCGTCGTCAGCCACGACCGGCGCCTGCTCAACGCGGTGTGCACGCATATCCTGCATCTCGACCAGAAGAAGCTGACGCTCTACACCGGCGACTACGACCGCTTCGAAGTGCTGCGCCAGGAACGCCTCGCCTTGCAGGCGGCGATGGCCTCGAAGGTCGACGCCCAGCGCAAGCACATGCAGGCATTCGTCGACCGCTTCCGGGCCAAGGCATCAAAGGCGGCACAGGCCCAGTCGCGCCTGAAGGCGTTGGCCAAGCTCACGCCCATCGTCGTCGAGCGGGACGAGGATGCCGTGCGCTTCGAGTTCCCCGCCGTCGAGCTTCCCAAGCCGCCGATGGTGACGTTCGACCGCGTTTCGGTCGGCTACGAGGAAGGCAAGCCGATCCTGACCGGCATCGACCTGCGTCTCGATCCCGAGGACCGGATCGGCCTGCTGGGTGCCAACGGCAACGGCAAATCGACGCTTGCCAAGCTGTTCGCCGGCCGCATGCAACCGATGGCCGGCGGCACGATGCGCGCATCCAAGCTGCAGACCGGCTTCTTCGCGCAGCACCAGATCGAGGACATCGACCCTAACCGGTCGCCGTTCCAGCTGCTCGGCGACGAATGGCCGAAGGCCGCCCCGCTCGTCTTGCGTTCGCGCCTCGCGCGCTTCGGCTTTTCCGGACTGAAGGCCGACGTGAAGGCGGAAAACCTTTCAGGCGGCGAGAAGGCGCGCCTCGCCTTCGCGCTCGCCACCGCGCATGCCCCGCAGCTGCTGATCCTCGACGAACCGACGAACCATCTCGACATGGCGAGCCGCGAGCGGCTCGTCGCCGCGATCAACGATTTCGCGGGCGCCGTCATCCTCGTCACGCACGACTGGTCGCTGCTGGAGCTGACCTGCGACCGGCTGTGGCTGGTCGCCGGCGGCAAGGTCACGCCGTTCGAGGGCGATCTCGACGACTACCGCCAGCTCGCACTCGCCGAACGGCGCGCCCAGCGCCAGACCACCGACAAGCCAAAAGCCGTGCCCGCGAGGCGGCCGGCGCGCGACACGGGCGCGCTGAAGCGCGAGCTCAAGGCGGCGGAAGAAGCGTTGGCCAAGCTGACGGCCGAGCGCCAGAAACTGGAGGGCGAAGCGGCGCTGCCCTCGACCTACAACGACCCGCGCAAGTCGGCGGCCAACGCAAAGCGCATCAAGGAACTTGCCGATCCGATCGCCAAGGCCGAGACGCGCTGGCTCGCCGCCGCCGAAGCGATGGAAGAGGCCGATGCGGCCTAGTGCCGTCGCGGTCCTGCTGCTGGCGTTCTTCGCCGGCCCGGCGGGCGCCAGGGACTGGGGCGACGTGCGCGGCCCCTCGCCGGGTCCCGCGCGGCTGATCGGCGGTCCGGCCAACGGCTGCATCGCCGGGGCGCAGGCCCTGCCCGCCGACGGGCCCGGGTATCAGGCCGTGCGGCTATCGCGCAACCGCGTGTGGAGCCATCCGCAGACCGTCGCCTACGTGAAGAAACTCGGCGCCTCCGCGGCTGCACTCGGCCTCCCGCCGCTCTATGTCGGCGATCTTTCGCAGCCGCGCGGCGGGCCGATGGCCTTCGGACACGCATCCCACCAGAACGGCAACGACGCCGACATCTGGCTCAATCTCGATCCGAAGCCCGATCTCCCGCCGGCGGCGCGCGAGGACATCGCGATCACGGATCTTGTGCTGCCCGACGAGCGCGCGGTCGACCGTGCCAAGTGGCGGCCCGAGCATGCGCGGCTGCTGCGCACGGCCGCGAACTTCGCCGAGGTCGACCGCATCTTCGTGCATTTCGCGATCAAGAAGGAGCTGTGCGCGGGCGTGACGGGCGAGCGCGCGTGGCTGCGCAAGATCCGCCCGTGGTACGGGCACAGGGAGCATTTCCATGTCCGTCTCGCCTGCCCCGCCGGCAGCCCGGACTGCACGCCGCAGGCCGCGATAGCGCCGGGCGACGGGTGCGATGCTTCGCTCGACTGGTGGTTCATGGACGCCGAAGAACGGCGCAAGTCGGCACCGAAGCCGAAGACGGCGGCAGCGCCGCGCCCGAAACTGCCGGCGGCCTGTACGGAAATCCTGAAAGCACCCTGAAGCTTCAGCCCCAGCTGCGCACAGGGCCCGTGTCGATATGGACGAAGTCGCTGCGCGGATACTGGCCGACACCGCCGGCCTGCAGCGACAGAGCTGCCTGCCGGATCGCGTGTACCGAGCGGTCGGCAAGGTCGATGTCGAGCGCGCGACCCTGGATATGGAACGAGTTCCGCGCGACGCCGCGTTGGGACTTGCGTGCCGCGGCGTTGGTGCGCGGCGAACGGTAGGCCGAGATCACGCGCCACGGCTCGCTCGAATCCAGACGCTGGTAGAGTTCCCACATCTGGTCGTAGAGCTTGGGATCCATATGCGTGACGGCACCGATTTTGTAGTCGCGCAGCAGCGTATCCAGCCGGCGCGTCGCTTCCGGCAGGTAGTTTCCATCGCGCCAGTACACGGCGTCGAAACGCTCGCCGGTATTGACGATCTGGAGCTTCAGCGCACGGGTGCTGGAGGGCCGCACGGGGACCGGCGACGATGGCGCCACGGCCGCACGCTTGACCTTCGCCTTCGGCTTGGCCGCCAAGGCATCGCCCGCAGGCAGGATCAGGCTGGTCGTGGCGGCGGCGGCAAGGAACAGAAAGCCGCGGCGGCTGGGGGGCTCGTGTCGGTCGAACATGGCCGGTGGGCGAGTCCTTCTCTCAAAACTAGTATGTGCAGAATGCACACCGACGACCGACAAGGCAAGCCCGAAGAAACACATTGAAACAATCTTATAAAATATTGATTTTTAACAAATAAGATTGATTGAGATGTGAACCTTTCGATTCGACGTCACAGCGGAATTTCGCACACTCAAGGCGCGAGTGTCGGCGCCGGCGCTGCCGTGTCGCGCGGCAGGCGTGCCTCGACGATCGGCCGCCGCTCGATGCCGGCGACGAACCGCGCATCGAGCCCATAGATGTCCTCGCGCAGATGCAGGTCGCCGTTCTTCACGAAGGCCGTGAAATAGACGAGATGCACGGGCACGGGACCGCGCACCAAGACGGCGCGCGTCTGGCCGTCGACATCGGCTGCCTCGATCGCATCGCGGCCCCAGCCGTTGGTGTTGCGCAAGACCCACTCGACCAGTTCGGACGGCCGTTCGAGCCGGATGCAACCCGACGACAGCGCGCGGTCGGCCCGCGAGAAATAGTGGCGGTCCGGCGTGTCGTGCAGGAACACGTCGAACATGTTGTGCATGGTCAGGCGGAATTGGCCGAGCGCGTTCTTCGGCCCCGGGTCCTGGCGCACCCAATAGGGCATGGCGCGCGGGCTCACGCGCCGCCAGTCGACCTTGCGCGGATCGATCTCGACGCGCTCTTCGCCCGAGCCGCGATAGAAGCGGAAGCCCAGATCGACGAGCGCCTGGGGATTCGCGCGCAGGCGCGGCAGCAGGTCCTCGCGCACCAGCTTGGACGGTACCGTCCATGTCGGATTGAAGATCACTTCGGTGATGCGGCTGGAAAAGATCGGCGTGGCGCGCGCCTCGCGGCCGACGACCACGGGCATGACGAGCCGTTCGCTGCCGCCTTCCATCGCGCGAAGCGCGAAGCCCGGCACGTTGACTTCGATGTAGGTGCCGCCCGGACGCACCGGCAGGGCGCGCATGCGGTCGAGATTGACGGCGATCTGCGCGATGCGCGAATCGACGGACCGGTTGAGGGCGGCAAGCGTGCGCGGCCCGATCCTGCCGTCCGGGGACAGGCCGTGGCGGATCTGGAAGCGGACTGTCGCGGCGACGAGTTCGGGATCGTAAAACTCAGGATCCTCACCCGGCGCCAGTTCAAGCATCGCACCGTCTGTCATCGCAAGCCGACGGCGGAGGGCAAGTACGCGCGCGTCGCTTGCGCCCGGCTCGAGTGTCCGACCGCCGGAGATCGTCCGCCAGCCGCCCCGCGCCTTTATCGCGCGATATTCCCCGAGCCAGTCGAGGAGCCGCGCATAGGCAGGATCCGCCGGAGACAACCTGTCGAACACGCTGTCGGGATCCTCGGCGCGTGCCAGATCGCGCAGCAGCGCGTCGGCATCCAGTGGGCGCGGAACGATGCGGATGTCGGAAGGCAGGTTGACCGACGCGACGCGCCCGCCCTGGAGGTCCGCCGCATAGCGCAGGGCCGCCTGCGTCAGCAGCAGGTCCAGGCGTGCCAGCGATTCCGGATCGCTCGCGCGCAGCAGCCGCTCGATATCCTGGATGCTGTAATCCGATGCGATCAGGCCGCGAGCGGCGGCCGTCCGGAAAGTCTCGACCAGCCGTTCGGCGCGCGGCACCGGCCCGTCGGTACCCAGCCAGAGCGGCGTGAAGTCGCGCGACTGGTAAAGCGACATAACCGCGGTGCGGCGTGTGTCGTCCAGACCCGGCTCGATCGCCGCGACATTCTCGCGCATGTTCGGGCGCAGATCTGCCGGGACCAGGGCCTTGGCGGCGGGGGAAAGTCCCGCGCCAAGTGCTATCAGGCCGGCAAGAAGTGCGCTTCGGGCGTCGATCATGCCCGATAAGCTAGCACGGACCGCAAAAATGGAAAGTTGAGGGTCAGCGACCCTTGAGCAGGTCGACCGTCGCGACCGGTTCGACCGGCTTCAAGTGGCGGTCGAAGAAGCCGATCGAGCGGTCGATCGCTTCACGGCTGGCCGCAGCCTGGAAAAAATGCGGCTGATTGGGGAACAGCGCGAGTTCGTGCGGAACGGAAAGCTTGCGCAGGATGTCGCGGGTCTGCGTCGCGCGCACGACCGGGACCGTCCGGTCCTTCTGGCCATGGATCACCAGCGTCGGCGCCAATCGCGTCGTTACGGGAGCCACATTGCCCGGCATGCCACCGCCCATGTTGACGACCGCGGCAATGCGCTTGTCGCGGCTCGACAGCCCAAGTGCCTGGAACCCGCCCAGCGAGAAGCCGAACGCCGCCAGGCGGCTCTGGTCGATGCGCTGGTCCTTGACCATCTCGTCGACGGCCGCACGGACCACGTCGTGCTGCGTCTCGAACTCGGCGATCAGGGCGCGTCCACGGGGCCGGTTACGGTTCCGGTCGCCCAGATAGTGCGGCAGGTAGACGATATATCCCGCTTCGGCAAAACTCTCGGCAGCACCGCGATAGAACGCGCCGTTGCCCATGCCCGAAGCGCCATGCAGAAGCAGGACGGCCGGCCGCGGGCCTTCGGTGTCGGGACGGAAGATCTCAAGCTTCACCTGCCGCTTGCCCACGCGATAGCGCGCGTCGGCCCGCGATACCTGTGTCGCCACGCGGCGAAGGTCGGAACCGGCGCCGAACGCATCGCGTGGTGCGGCACCCGGCACGCGCCCTGCCCAGTCCGGGGCTGCCTGGGTGCTGTTCTCGAGGCTGGCGAGAATGGCCAGATCGTCTTCCGGGCCGGTCGCAGCACCGCCACGAGTCACCGCGCGAGCCGAATTGGCCGTCACATTTGCGGCGGGACTGACGGCAGGCGCCGAAACAATGGCCGGAGGGCTCTCGGCAGTACCGGGAACAAATACGAACGGGAGGCTGGGATCGAGGAGGTAGTTGGGCGCCAACGTCACGGGGGCTTCGACAGCCGTCGAGAACGACGTCGTCTGTGTATCCTGTTGCGGGGAAAGTTCGGTTCCCTGCGAGGCCACGGCCACTGCGACGAGTAGCTCAATCATCCAAGCCGTCCTGTCGAAACGATTATTTCGATTTGTTGCAGTCGGCTGGGGATAGCATAGCGACCGCCGATCGGGGAGTCGTATTTCGGTTACTGACGGAAATTAACCAAATAGAATGGATTTTAGTTTTAGAATCAAAGCCCTCAATTTTGCCGACAAAGCTGCGCATCGCCTGATTCGGCGCCAGTTCTGCTAACTGATCTTTATTTCACCGTTTCGTGCGGACTCGGCAACACTGCCGTCGAGTTAATGGCCCTCCTGCTCGTCGAAGTAGCGCTTGATCAGCCAGAACACGAAAGCGGCAGCGGCGGCAAAGATCAGCAGCCCCATAAGATACATCGGCCCCCCGTGCGAGCCGGCAGCCAGCGCCAGACCGATGAAGCCGACAACCGCTGAAATCACCCCGACAATCCACATGCCAAGACCCGACATCGAACCCTCCCCTTCTTGAATCCCGGCTCGACGGCCGTTGGCGCAAAGCTAGCCAGTCCCCCCGGCCAGGTCTAGCCCGCGAACGCCGCGAGTGCCGCGGCATCCCCCTTCACGAGAAGCGGGACCGCCGCGGCGACGCGCGCCGCCGGCCAATCCCACCAAGCGATCTCGAGCAGCTTTTCGATCACCGGTGCCGGGAACCGCATCTTGACGACACGCGCCGGATTGCCGGCAGCCATCGCGTAGGCCGGGACATCGCGCGTGACGACCGCGCAGGCGGCAATGATGGCTCCCGAGCCGATCGTCACGCCGGGCATGATCGTGCTCTTGAAGCCGCACCAGACATCGTTGCCGACCTTGATGCTGCCCTTGTTGATCGCTGGATAGTCGCGCGCCGACATATTCTCCGCCCATTCGCCGCCAAAAACCGGAAACGGGTATGTCGATGGCCCCGCGACGGCATGATTGGCGTCCGACATGATGAACGTCGTGTCGTGCGCGAACGCGCAATATTTGCCGATATCGAGCCGAGCACCAGAGAAGCCAAAATCGTAGCGGACGTTCCGGATGAAAAACCGCGTCGGATCGTCGAAGTCGGAATAGTAGCTGTACGCACCCGCCGTCAGATGCGGTCTCGGCGGATGGATCTCGTCGAGCAGTGGTTTCAGGAAGACCGTGTGCCGGGCGCCGGCACCGAATGGAAAAAGGGAGTTCGGATCGATCGAGGCCGGGTGGGTCATCGCTAGATCTCCACTTGGGTTCCCAATTCGACGACGCGGTTGGACGGGATGCGGAAGAACGCGGTGGCGCTGTAGGAACTGCGCGACAGGGCGATGAACAGCTTTTCGCGCCAGCGGGGCATCAGCGGCTTGCTCTTCATCACCAGGTTCTCGCGGCCGAAGAAGAACGACGTGTCCATCATGTCGAACTTCAGGCCCAGCGGCTGCGCCAGACGCAGCACGCGCGGGATGTTCGGCCCTTCCATGAAGCCGTAGCGCAGGGTCACCCGCCAGAAATTCTTTTCGAGCGCCAGGACCTGCATGCGGTCCTTTTCGGCGACCTGCGGTATCTGCTCGAACACCACCGTCAGCAGCACGACGCGCTCGTGGAGCACCTTGTTGTGCTTCATGTTGTGAAGCAGGGCGTACGGCACGCCGTCGGTCGTCCCCGTCATGAACACGGCCGTGCCGGCCACCCGGGGCGGATTGCCGTCGCGCAGCCGCGCGATGAACGGTTCGAGCGGCACGGTGCTCTCGTGCAGCCGCTCGACGAGGATCCGCCGGCCGCGCTTCCACGTCGTGAAGATCGAATAGAGCCCGGCCCCGGCGACAAGCGGCAGCCAGCCGCCGTCGGCGAACTTGACCAGGTTGGCCAGGAAGAACGAGAGATCGACGATGAGCAGCAGGACGGTGACTGTCAGTGCCAGCAGGCGCGACCAGCCCCAGACGTGACGCGCTACGACGTAGGCGATCAGCGTGGCGACGCACATCTCGCCGGATACCGACAGGCCATAGGCGGACGCGAGGTTCGTCGACGACTGGAACCCGATCACCAGCGCCAGCACGCAGACGCACAGGATCCAGTTCACGCGGGGGATGTAGATCTGCCCGATCTCGGTTTCCGACGTGTGGCGGATCTCCATGCGGGGCAGGTAACCGAGCTGGATCGCCTGGCGCGACAGCGAAAACGCACCGGTTATGACCGCTTGGGAGGCGATGACGGTGGCCGCCGTTGCGAGGATGACGATCGGATACAGCAGCACTTCCGGGATCATCAGGAAGAACGGATTCGCCGCCGCTTCGGGCTGGCGCATCAGCAATGCACCCTGGCCGAAATAGTTGAGGACCAGAGCCGGTTGCACGAACGTCACCCAGGCAAGCCGGATCGGACGCTTCCCGAAATGACCGATATCGGCGTAGAGCGCTTCGGCACCGGTCAGCGCAAGGAATACGGCTCCCATCACGAGGAAGCCGCGCCAGCCGTCGGTCCACAGGAAATGGAGGCCGTAATAGGGATTGATCGCGGCAAGAACCGCCGGGGTCTGGGCGATCGAGACGACGCCCAGTGTGGCCAGCACCGCGAACCAGACAATCGTCACAGGGCCGAAGAAGGCGCCGACACGCGCGGTACCGCGACGCTGGATCATGAACAGCAGGACAAGAATCACGCACGCGATCGGCACGACGTAGCGCTCGAACTCCGGCGTGGCGACTTTCAGGCCCTCGACGGCGGAAAGCACCGAAATGGCCGGCGTGATGATCGCGTCTCCGAAAAACAGCGCCGCACCGAACAGGCCGGCCGCCACGATCGGCACGCCACGATGCACGCCGGCGGGAGCGGCCTTCATCGCAAGCGCCATCAGCGCGAACATGCCGCCCTCGCCGCGATTGTCGGCACGCAGGATGTAAGTAACGTACTTGAGCGTGACGACGATGACCTGCGTCCATACGATCAGCGACAGCACGCCCAGGACATGCGGCAACGTCGGGTCCATCGGATGGGGACCGGTGAACGCCTCGCGCATCGTATAGAGCGGCGATGTCCCGATATCTCCGAAGACAACGCCGATAGCGCCTACCGCAAGAGCCATCAGGCGCTTGTCGGTGCCGGCCGCGTCCGTCGTACTGCTAGTCATTTTATCGGCTGGCCCCCTCGTTCCGGCCGGACATTGCCCCAATTCGAGTTCCCGGCGCCAGCACGAGTTCTTTTGCACGACAGGTGGCGTGGCTACTCCCTATATATAAGTCATGTACGAGAACATCGATTCCCGCGGGCCAAGATGACGCACCCCGGTTCCGAGCCCGCGATCAACCTGCCGCCGTTCACGCTTGCATTGATCGCCGTGAATGTCGCTGTCTTCGCGGCCATCCGACTGCTCCAGGGCGATGCAGGCTGGCTGGCGATCGACTCGTTCGGCTTCATCCCGCAGCGCTACAGCGGCGGCATGCCGGCAGGTGCGGAAGCGCTCTATACGCCGATCACCTATCAGTTCCTGCATGGCGACTGGGTACATCTCGCCGTCAACATGGTCAGCCTTGCCGCCTTCGGTGCCGGCGTGGAGCGGCGCGTGGGCGGTGGCACGATGCTTTCCGTCTACCTTCTGTGCGGCATGCTTGCCGCCGCCGCCCACTTCGCGATCTATCCCGTCAGCCCGGATCCGGTGATCGGTGCTTCGGGCGCGATCTCGGGCCTGATGGGTGGCGTGCTGCGCCTGATGGGCCGGCCCCGTGGCGGTGCAGCCGGCGGCATGATCGGCCTTGCCGTCGTCTGGGCCGTGTCCATGATCGCGTTCGGCATCGTCGGGACGCCGGGCGACGGCGGCACCCAGATCGCGTGGGTTGCGCATGTCGGTGGCTTCGTCGCCGGTCTGCTCCTGTTCCGCTTCTTCATCCACAACGGATCGACCGATGACCAGACTTGAAACCCTGCGGCGCGCGATGCTGCCGCTCGACGGCACGATCGCGGACTGGGTCCCGGAAATCATGGATGCCTACGCGCGGATCGTGCCGATGCGCGAATGGCCCAAACTCACCATGGTCGATTTCACGGCCGGCTCATGCCTGATGCCGTCGCTGTTCGCCGCCTTTGGCGTGCGGCGGCTGGTGGTCAACGATTTCGCACCGCGCTCGCATCTGGCGGCACGCTTCCTGTTCGGGCGGCGCAAGATCGACGGCGATCGCGTATCGGCGCTGCTGGCGTCAAAGCGACCGAAGCTGCGCGCACACGTGCCGACTTTCCATTTCGCGTGCGACTATCTGGTCGAGCCGGCATGCGACGTGTTCGACCGCCTCTATCACGCCGATGTCCCGGCCGCCGAGCGCACGGGGCTGCAATACCTTGCCGTGCGCTGGGCGCTTGGCTTCGCCAAGTCGGTCGAGGACGGATTCGAGATCCTCTATTCGCACGACCATGCCCGCCTCGCCCGCCAGCGCGATGTCGACTGGAAGGCCTATCTCGCGCGCGCACGCCGCCCCGCACCGGTGCTTGGCCAGCTCGTGCGCGAACTCAATTCGGCGATCGACGCGGTCGGCCCTGTCCGCGCCCGTCTCCACTGCGCGGACATGAAGGACGTCGCGAAAGGGCTGAGGCTTTCGACGCCGGTCTTCGCGGCCGTCAATCCGCCGACGCGCGGACTCGACGAGTACACGATCGACGACCAACTCGTTCATTCGCTGATGGCGAACCGCTGGCTGCCGCTGTCGCAGACGCCCGAGACGCCGCTTGCGTTCTGGACGCGGCGTGTCGATGCGGGCCTGCGCCATCTGCCGCAAGGCGCCCACTACATGGTCTGGGGCGGCGACGGCTCGATGCGGTGGAGCGAGTGCCTGCGCATCTGGTCCCTCTATGGCGCGCCGCTGCACCTGTCGCGGCTCGGCGCGGACGCCGAATCGCCCGGCTGGGGAATTTTCAAAACACACACGAAGCGGGTGAAATAGATCGCTTTTTTCCGGATTTCATCGAGCACCCTCTTGCAGAATGCAAATCGCCATCTATGTTGAAGTCACTTGGCCGAGCTCACCGCTCGCCAACGATGATCCTGCCCCTAGCCCCCCTCGGGGCGGATCGTTCAAGGCCCCGGCGCCTGCCCCCCCTCGCGCCGGGGCCGTTTGAACCCCCGACCGGAAGCTTGGCGCGCGAACGGCGCATCCTTATTGTTCGGGCATGAAACTTCCCACGCATGACCGCTACGACTATTCGCCGATCCGCGGCCGGCCGACCTATGACTGGCCGAACGGGACGCGCCTGGCCGTCTATCTCGGCCTCAATCTCGAACATTTCGCGTTCGGCGAGGGGCTCGGTGCCGAACTGGCGCCCGGCGGGCCGGCGCCCGACGTGCTCAACTACGCATGGCGCGACTACGGCAACCGCGTGGGTGCGTGGCGGATGCTCGAGCTGTTCGACGAGCTGTCGCTGCCGAGTTCCGTGCTCGCCAATTCGAGCATGTACGGGTATGCGCCATCGCTGCTCGAGGCGTTCCGAAAGCGCGGCGACGAGATCGTCGGCCACGGCCGCACGAATGCCGAGCGCCAGGGCACGCTGGCCGAGAGCGAGGAAGCGGCCCTGATCGCCGAGGCGACGGCCGTGATCAAGCTCCACGAAGGCAAGCCGCCCAAGGGCTGGCTCGGGCCGTGGATCAGCCAGAGCCGCGTCACACCCGACCTGCTGCAGGAAGCCGGGTACCGCTATCTCCTCGACTGGTGCATGGACGACCAGCCGGTGTGGATGCGCACGCGCAAGGGCCGCATCCTGGCGCTTCCGTATCCGCAGGAGCTCAACGACATCCCGATGATCGTCGGTCGAAAGATCGGCGGCGATGCATTCGCCGACATGATCGTGGACAATTTCGACGAGATGCTCGCCCAGTCGAAGGCGCAGCCGCTGGTGATGGGGATCGCACTCCATCCCTACCTCGTCGGCCAGCCCTATCGTCTGCGCCACCTGCGCCGGGCGCTGTCGCATATCCGCAATCATCGCGCGGGGATCTGGTTCGCGACGGCCGGCGCCATCGCCGACCACGCGATCTCGCTGCCGCCGGGGATCGTGCCGGGCGGCTGACCACGTCTTGGGCAGGATTCGCTATTTGCAAATTCCGGTTCGGGATATCCGGCACTCGTGTCGCGATGGCGCTTGAACAAATTAGCCAACGGTGTAAATCGGTTATCCGCCATTCCGGAAAATAGCCCCGCTCGCCAGAGTCCCGATCCCGCGTGACCGATACCATCGCGACCACGTCCCGGCCGACGCCCGAATTCACGCTGCCGTTCGGGCCCGAGCATCAGATCCGGCTCGACCAGCCGCTGGTCGAGTTTTCGCGCGCGTGGGCGCCGTGCTTCGTCACCAAGCATGTCGAGCATCCGGACATCCCGCTGATGGCGTATATCTGCGCGCCGAACCCCGGCGTGCGGATCGAGACGGCCAAGCGCACGCGCCAGATCGAGCGCAGCGGCCTGCTCAAGCTCTTCCACCACGGCACGCTGACGCTGCCGGGCAAGCCCGACCATTACGGCTTCGTCTACGAGCGTCCGATCGCGCCCGCCCCGCCGCGGCGCATGTGGGGCAGCTACAACGCCAAGCTGCTGACGACGAACCTGATCCGCCCCGCACTCGCGGCACTTTCCGATCTCTACGAAGTCGGACACGCGCATGGCGGCATCCGGCCGGACAACCTCTTCTCGATGGACAGCAAGCAGACGCTGTTCGTGCTCGGGCCGCCCACGCTGTGCCCGGCCGGCTACGACCAGCCCGCGGTGTTCGAGACGTGCGAGCGCGCACTTGCCAAGCGCGAGGCCAAGGGCCAGCCGGGCCCGGCCGACGATCTCTTCGCGCTCGGCCTCACGATCTACTGCCTCGCCTCGGGCAAGATGCCGGGCGAAGGCTTCGACGACAAGGACGTGATGCAGCGCCGCCTGCGCTACTCGTCGCAGGCCGCCCTGCTCGACACCGCCCAGCTCCCGCGCGACCTCTACGATCTCGTGATGGGCCTGACCGACGACGACGTGCGCCAGCGCTGGGACATGCAGAAGGTCAACGAGTGGGCCGCCGGCCGCAAGCCCGAAGCGCCGCCGCGCGCCAATCTGGGCAGGCGGCGCTTCACGATCCGCGTCGGCAGCGTGGAATGCGACAATCCGCGCGAAGTCGCCAACGCGATGTACCTGAACCAGCCCGAAGGCATCCGGATGGTGAAGGAAGGTGCCGTCGACAAGTGGCTCGTCGAGAACGCGCTGGTCGGCGAGCACGGCGCCGCGAACGTCATGAAGGCCGGCGAAGGCGACGACGACATCGTCGACGCGCAGAACCTTGCGCGCGCCATCGTGCGCTGCGATCCGGCGGGGCCGATCCGCTACAAGTCGCTGTCGTTCTATCCGGCGGGTGCGGGCACGCTTCTCCAGCAGGTCGTCAACGATCCCGCGCGCCGGCAGGAGTTCGTCGAGCTGCTTCAGGGCAAGCTCGTCTCGTACTGGATGAAGTCGGCGGGCGACCACGGCCTCGTCGACATGCCCGCCAAGCGGCTGCAGGAGACCGAGAAGAACTTCGAGCGGTACGGCGACAATCTCGAGGCCGCACTCTACAAGCTCAACCCCGACGCGCCCTGCCTTTCGCCCGCCGTCGGCGGCAAGTGGACGGCCACCCACACCGACCTTGCCGAGCCGATGGAGCGCGCCTGCGCCAACGAGGTGGCCCCGGCACTCGACCGCCACATGGTCGGCTTCTTCGGCGCGCGCGCCGAGATCTCCGACCGGGCACTCGGCCACTGGTACAAGCTGAGCGAGCCCAACAAGACGGCGGCCCCTTCGGTGCTGCGCGTCGCCGGCCGCTTCCAGCAGGACTGCCAGGGCAAGCAGTTCCCCAATCTCGCCAAGGTCTGCCTGCGCATGGCCGACAAGGTCATCGAGGACATCCACCACCCGCAGACGCGCAAGAAGCTGCGCGACCAGATCGTGCAGAAGGCGAGCACCGGTGCGGTGTCGGACATGTTCGACATCGTCATGGACGAGGAAGTGCGCGCCGCCGACGAGCGCGCCTTCAAGGAAGCCAAGGAAGAGTTCGACCGCCTCGACGCGATGCTCGCCGACCGCGAAGGCCTGCTGATGCGCGCGCGCCGCATGGGCCGCGACCGCGGCATGGAAGCGGCCTACGGCCTGCTGTCGCTCGCGTGCATGGGCGGACTGATCGTGATGATGTTCATCGAACTGGGTTCGCGATGAGTGCGGCCCGCTCGCCCCTGTCGCGCCGCCTGCTGATCGGCGCGCTGATCCTGCTGATCGCCGCGATCGCCGGCATGCTGGTGGTCGCGATCCTGCTCGTCCACCCGTCGCTGCTGATCTTCGTGGGCGGAGCGCTGGTGCCGGCGGCGATGCCGTTCATGATGCGCCATCCCCAGCGCATGTTCCTTGCGTGGGCATCGGGTACCGTCACGGTCGCGGCCATCGCCCCCATCGTGACGGGCGGCCTGTTCGACCCGACGCGCGCGGTCCACACCGAGATGCGCTCGTGGGCGATCGCCCTGGGTGCGGCGTTCTTCGGCTACGGGGTGGCGCTCGTGTGCCCGTGGCTGGGCGAGCGCGTGGCCGTCGCGCGCCACAAGCTGTCGGAAATCAAGTTCGACCGCCGGCGCGCGGAACTTGTCGAGATCTGGACCGAACAGCGCCTGCGCAAGCCCGCGAGTGCCCGCGCCGTCGTCGGCAAGGACTTCGTCTCGGAGGAAGAGGGTGCCGTCGCCCCCGCCGCCGACGCCCCGCCGGCCGCCCCGGAAACCCCCGCCGCGGCCTGATTTCCGCCGGACTGGCGCTCGCCGGGACTTGCGCTTATACAGGCGCAATCATGTCCAAAACCATCGCGAAGACCGCCCCGAAATCCGCGCCGAAGGCCGGCCCGAAGACAGGCCCGAAAACCGGCCCGAAGATCGGCATCGTCAGCCTCGGCTGCCCGAAGGCGCTGGTCGATTCCGAGCGCATCCTCACCAAGCTGCGCGCCGAGGGCTACGAGATCGCCCCCACCTACGAAGGGGCCGACGCGGTCATCGTCAACACCTGCGGCTTCCTCGACAGCGCCCGCCAGGAATCGCTCGAGGCGATCGGCGAAGCGCTCGCCGAGAACGGCAAGGTCATCGTCACCGGCTGCCTCGGCGCCGAAAGCGACCTCATCCGCAAGACGCACCCCAAGGTATTGTCCATCACCGGGCCGCAGCAGTACGAGGCGGTGGTAAAGGCTGTTCACGATGCCGTGCCGCCGCGCCACGACCCGTTCGTCGACCTGGTGCCCGCCCAGGGCATCAAGCTGACGCCGCGCCACTACGCCTATCTGAAGATCTCGGAAGGCTGCAATCACTCGTGCAGCTTCTGCATCATCCCGTCGATGCGCGGCAAGCTCGTGAGCCGGCCCGCGGGCGACGTGATGGTCGAGGCCGAGCGCCTCGCCCTTGCCGGCGTGCGCGAACTCCTGGTCATCAGCCAGGACACGTCGGCCTACGGCGTCGATATCCGCCACGCCGAAAGCCCGTGGCGCAAGCGCAAGGTGCGCGCGCACATGACCGACCTTGCCGCCGCACTTGGCGAGCTCGGCGTGTGGGTGCGCCTGCACTATGTCTATCCCTACCCGCACGTGGATCAGGTGATCCCGCTGATGGCGGCGGGCAAGATCCTTCCCTATCTCGACATCCCGTTCCAGCACGCCTCGCCCGAAGTGCTGAAGGCGATGCGCCGCCCCGCCGACCAGGACCGCGTTCTCGAACGCATCCAGTCGTGGCGCCGCCAAGTGCCCGACATGACGGTGCGCTCGACCTTCATCGTAGGATTCCCCGGCGAGACCGACGAGGATTTCGAGCTGCTGATCGACTGGCTGGAAGAAGCCGAGCTCGACCGCGTGGGCTGCTTCAAGTACGAGCCGGTCAAGGGTGCGGCCGCCAACGACCTGCCCGGTGCCGTTCCCGAAGACGTGAAGGAAGAACGCTGGCACCGCTTCATGGCCGCCCAGCAGGTCATCAGCGCCAAGCGGCTCAAGAAGAAGGTCGGCACGACGATCGACGTGCTGATCGACGAGGCCGGCCCCAAGGGCGCCATCGGCCGCTCGAAGGCCGACGCCCCCGAGATCGACGGGCTGGTGCAGGTGAAGTCCGCCAAGCCCCTGACCGTGGGCGAGATCGTCAAGGTGAAGATCACCAACGCCGACGAATACGACCTCAGCGGCCGTCACGTTCCGTAAACCGCAACGGGCTGCAACGGTAACGTATTTATCCCTTTGAAGTTGCAGCGATGTTACTGCAACGGGGATTCGCGTTACGTAACACGGCCGCAAATCATCAGGTTACGACAGGCGACGGTAACCTGTTTAAGCCATTGATCCCGCACGCTTGTAACCAGTCCCGCGCTTTTCGAGGCGACGGGACTACAACCACATATTCACCTGTCAAACAGCACACCTTCCGGCTGTTGTGAATATATATGACTCTTGAAGATTGTCAAGAAAATCGGCCTACGCCGACCGGATCCGCGCGAGGAACTGCTCGACGTCGGTCCTGAGGCTCGTGCCCTGGCTCGCCACGCCGTCGGCGGCCGACAGCACCTGGCCTGCCGCCGCACCCGCCGCGCGGGCGGCCTGCATGACGCTGGCGATGTTGGCCGAGACTTCGGTGGTGCCGGCGGCGGCAAGCTGCACGTTGCGGGCGATCTCGTTGGTCGCGGCCCCCTGCTCCTCGACCGCCGAAGCGATCGACGTGGCGATCTCGTTGATCTTGCCGATGGTGCCGGTGATGCCGCTGATCGCGTCGGCGGAGTCCGACGTCGCACTCTGGATCGCCTTAACCTGCTTGGCGATGTCCTCGGTCGCCTTGGCCGTCTGGTTGGCAAGGCTCTTCACCTCGGATGCCACCACCGCGAAGCCCTTGCCCGCCTCGCCCGCGCGCGCCGCCTCGATGGTCGCGTTGAGCGCCAGCAGGTTCGTCTGCCCGGCGATGTCGTTGATGAGCTTGACCACGTCGCCGATCTGCTGGGCGGCGTCGGCCAGCGCCTTGACCTTCTCGTTGGTCTGCGTGGCTTCCGACACGGCTTCGCCGGCGATGCGCGCGGACTCGATCACGCGCTGGCTGATCTCGGCGATCGAAGCCGAAAGCTCCTCGGCCGCCGAGGCGACCGTCTGCACGTTGCTCGACGCACTCTGCGAGGCGGTCGACATCGCGTCGGCCTGGCGGTCCGCCTGCTCGGCGGCCGACGACAGCGTGCGCGAGGTGGTCTGCAGGTCCTTGGCCGCCGTCGACAGGATGCCGAGCGTGCTGCCGACCGAGGCGTCGAACCCCTTGATGTGTTCCTCGACCGCCGCGCGGCGCTTCTCCTTGGCGGCATTCTCGGCCGCCTGTGCGCTGGCCGCACCGGCCGCGTCGACCGCATGGTCGCGAAGCACCTGGATCGAGCGGGCCATGCCGCCGATCTCGTCGGCGCGCGCGGATTCCGGAATCTCGACGTCGTTGTGCCCGCCGGCAAGCTTCGTCAACACGCCGGTAAGACCGCCCAGCGGAACGATGCAGCGGCGATAGAGCAGCACGGTCGTGGCACCGATGCTGGCGGCCAGCAGCACGAACAGCACGGCGAACACGCCCTGCCAGAGCTTCACGCGGCTGTGCGCGCCGGTGACGGCGGCAGCCGTGCGCGTGTCGAGCAGGGCGAGGAACTCGTCCACCGGCGCCATGATCTCGGCCTTGAACTGGTGATACTCCTTCGAGTGCATCAGCTTGCGCGCCAGCTCGAAGTCCGGGTCCTTGCGCACCGTGAACTTGCCGGTCGCGTCCTCGAACAGGCCCTTGACCGCGTTCATCGCGACGACCTCGAGCTTCACGAGACCGTCGGAATTCGCCTGCGCCTGGCGGAGACGGTCGAACTCCTGGTCGGTGAAGCCGGCCTGCTTCATCAGCGTCTGCAGCGGCACCGTCTCGCCGTCGCCGCGCGGCTTCTTGCCCACGGCCATGAAGTCCCAATAGATGCGGTTATAGTCGAGCGGGCGCGGCTTCTTGCCGTTGCGGATGTCGAGCACGTCGTTGTACTGCGTTTCGTAAGCCGCATCGCCCGACACGACATAGGTGCGCGCGAGCCGCGTGAGGTCGTCAGAGCTCTGCCGCAACTCGTCGGCCAGCAGATACGAGCGGTAGCGCGCTTCGGTCGCCCCCTGCACCGCGTCCTGCGCCAGCGTGACCATGACCCACACGCCGACCAGCAACGCCATCAGGCCCGCCGTGACCGCGTTGGTGACGACGAAGCTCTTCTTGATCGACATGTCCGCTCTCCTGCCCGCTCGTTCGATTGCGCGATGGAGGCAGGCTAGCGGGAAGGCGTGAAATGTCGGTTAAATTGCTACTTACGAATGTATGACGTCCCTCACCCTAGCCCTCTCCCGTAAACGGGAGAGGGGATGCACCGGTCGAGTTCCCTCTCCCGCGTGCGGGAGAGGCGCGACGTATACGTCGCGGGGTGAGGGTGTCTACCGCTTCAGCAGATCCGCCAGCAGCCGCTGCAACTGCGCGCCGTCCATCGCCGCCTCGCCGGCCGCACGCTCTTCGAGATAGCGCGCGGCGACGGTGGCGGCGAACAGGGCGGCCTGTTCGGGGTGCAGCGTCGTCCAGTGATAGGCGTCTTCGAGCGACGGGCGGAACGGGGCGCGCTCGGCGCGGTCGGCGGTGTGGAACACTTCGAGCGAATAGATGCCACGGTCGGTGACCGTCACCTCGATCTCCAGCCGCCCCCACGGCGTGTCGGCCGCATAGACCATGCAGCCCGCGTCCGGCGGGCGGTAGTCGTAGGCGACTTCGCTGAGCATGGGTACATAAGGCATGGACCTACACCGTGCCCGTAAAGGTCATGTGGTGCCCGCTGCCGGAATCGAACCGGCACGCCTTGCGGCCCGGGATTTTAAGTCCCGTGCGTCTACCAATTCCGCCAAGCGGGCACATGACGCGCATGGTCACGGCGGCGGTTCGTCGGTCGCTTCCCCGCCCGTCGAGCGGATCAGCGCTGCGACTTCCGCCGCCACGGCAGCTAATCGTTCGCGCTGCAGGCCGCGAATGACCACCGCGTTGCGGAACGTGCCGTCGGGGCGCTGGCCGGGATAGGAACCGATCTCGACGTCAGGGTTGCGCGCCTGGATGGCCCCCAGCCCGTCGCCGATGAGCCCCTCGGCCATGTTGCCGGTGATCGTGTGCGCGATCAGCACCGGCCCGCCCTTGAGGTGGCTCGCGATACCCTCGAACATCGCCTGCAGGATGCGCGGCACGCCGGCCATCGTGTAAACATTGCCGGTGCGGAAGCCCGGCGCCTTGCTGATCGGGTTGGCGATCATCTCCGCCCCGCGCGGCAGCGTGGCCATGCGCAGGCGCGCGGGCGTCAGCTCGTCGTCCGACTTGTAGTTCGAGCGCAGGATCGCGCGGGCTTCCGGGTTGACCTCCCACGGCACGCCGAAGGCCTTCGAGATGCATTCGGCCGTGATGTC
The DNA here is from genome assembly GCA_965279525.1 of Tagaea sp. Taxonomy (GTDB): domain Bacteria; phylum Pseudomonadota; class Alphaproteobacteria; order CACIAM-22H2; family CACIAM-22H2; genus Tagaea. The sequence continues at coordinate 821,938 of CBDIIB010000004.1, forward strand.
GTCGTGCGTGGGGCCGATGCCGCCGCTGGTGAACACATACGTGTATTTCGCGCGCGTCTCGTTGACGACGGCGACGATGGTTTCTTCCACGTCGGGGATCACGCGGATCTCGCGCAGGCGGATGCCCATCGCGGTCAGCCGTTCGGCGAGCCAGCCGGAGTTCGTGTCCTTCGTGCGGCCCGACAGGATCTCGTTGCCGATGACGAGGATGCAGGCGGTGGGGGCGGAATCGGTCATGGCGGCAGGATAGGGGCAGATCCGTCGCGGCGCACGGCGAAATAGAGGACGCGTTCGTCGCGCTGGCGCGCGGGTGCGAACACCGTGCGCTCGCCCAATGCCACCATGCCCAGCGCTCGAAGCACGGCCAGCGAGGCGGCGTTGCCCGGCAGGCAGCCGGCCTCGATCGTGTCGACGTCGAAATGCCTGAATCCGGCGTCGCGTGCGGCCGGGGCCGCCTCGCGCATGTAGCCTTGTCCGTGGAACCCGGCTCCCAGCCAGTAGCCCATGCCGGCAAGACGCGGGTCCGTGTCGTTGCGCCGGACGCTGACATAGCCGAGGAACGCCTCGTCCGCCCGACGCACGATGGCGAGCGGCATCACCCGGCCGGCGATCGCCGCGACGACCATTTCCGCGATGCGCCGGATGGCCCGTTCGCGCGTGAAGGGCAGCGGCCAGTTCGACACGAGCGCGCTGATCTCCGGCGTCATCAGGCGCGACATGTCGGCCGCATCCGCCGGGCAGACCAGCCGCAGGCGCAGGTGCTCCGTCTCGATCGGTGCGGGCACGCCGTTCATGCTATCCTCGTCCGCCCATGCATCCCGCCCTTCTCGCCACGCGCTTTCGCGCCGAAGACGCGCTCGCTACCGGGACCACGCCCGAAACCGTGGCGGCCGCCGCGCGCGCCTCGCACGAGATCTTCGACCGCGCGATGGCCAACACGCGCGACGACATCGAAGCGCAAGGCCCCGTCGCCTGCAAGCAGGGATGCAACTGGTGCTGCCACCAGCACGTGACGGTGCTGGCGGCCGAAGCGCTGGCGATCCACGCGCACATCGCGGGCACGACGCTGGCCGACCGCCTGCGTGCCTCCATCCCCGCCATCGTCGGCACCGATCCCAAGGCCCGCAAGGCCTCGCGCACGCCCTGCCCGTTCGTCGACGAAGGCGGGTGCGCGATCTATGCGCTGCGCCCCAACCGCTGCCGCTCGGTCCATTCGCGCGATGCCGATTATTGCCACCGGCGGTACGAAGGCGTGGTCGACGAGCCCGTCTCCCCCGACCGGCCGATCCCGGTCGAGCCGGTCGCCCTGGCCGACGCAACGCTCGCGGGCCTTGCCCAGGCCTTGCGCGGGCGCGGCCTTGCGGTCGAAGCGCTGGAACTGGTCCACGCGCTCGCGGTCCTTGCCGGCGATCCGGGGGCCGCCGGCGCCTATATCGCCGGGGCCGACGTCTTTGCCGGCGCCCGGCTTGCCCCGACACTGGAAGAATTGACCGCGAAAGACTAGATTGCCCCCATGAATGACGTGCTTGTCGACGCCCCCCTGATCGATTCCGACGGGCGGGCTGTCAAATTCCACAGCCCCGCCGATTTCGAGGGCATGCGTCGCGCCGGCCGCCTGGCGGCCGAAACGCTCGACTACATCGTGCCGTTCGTGAAGCCGGGCGTCACGACCGGCGAGCTCGACCGGCTGTGCCATGAGTTCATCGTGGCGGCCAAGGCCATCCCCGCCCCGCTCGGCTACAAGGGTTTCCCCAAGTCGATCTGCACGTCGGTCAATCACGTGGTGTGCCACGGCATCCCGGGCGACAAGGTGCTGGAGGATGGCGACATCCTCAATATCGACGTGACGACCATCGTGGACGGCTGGCACGGCGACACCAGCCGCATGTTCCTGGTCGGCGAGGTGGGCGTGAAGGCGCGCAAGCTCGTCGACACGACGTATGAGGCGATGATGCTGGGCCTCGCGGCCGTCAAGCCCGGCGCCACGCTGGGCGACATCGGCACGGCGATCCAGAAGCATGCCGAAGCGCAGCGCTTCTCCGTCGTGCGCGATTTCTGCGGCCACGGCCTCGGCCGCGTGTTCCACGATTCGCCCTCGATCCTGCATTACGGCAAGGCGGGCGACGGCATGAAACTGCGCGCCGGCATGTTCTTCACGGTCGAGCCGATGATCAATGCCGGCGACTGGCGCGTGAAGGTGCTGTCCGACGGCTGGACCGCCGTCACCAAGGACCGCTCGCTGTCGGCCCAGTTCGAGCATTCGGTCGGCGTGACCCAAACGGGCGTCGAGATCTTCACCGCCTCGCCCAAGGGCCTCGACAAGCCGCCTTACGCCTGAGCTTCGCTCCTCAGCGTTCCGCGACCGCGAGTTTCGCCCCCAGCGCCACGAACGCGGCGGCGAAGCCGCGCCGCATCCACGCCAGCACGCTTGGCCGCGTCAGCACGTGCCGGCGCATCGATGCCGCGAAGGCGCCGTAGCCGGCGAACACGACGAACGTCATCGCCATGAAGACGGCGCTCAGCTCCAGCATGTGCGCGACGGGGGCCGTATCGTCGGGGCCGACGAACTGCGGCAGGAACGCGAAGAAGAAGATCGACAGCTTCGGGTTCAAAAGGTTGATCAGCACCGCCGAGCGGATGATGCGCAGCGCCGAACGGGGTGCGGCATCCGACCCGTTGACGTCGAGGGCGCCGCCCTCCTTCAGCGTCATCCACGCCATGTAGAGCAGGTAGGCCACGCCCAGATATTTGAGCACCTCGAACGCCAGCGCGCTGGTGTGCAGCAGCGCGGCAAGCCCGGTGATCGCCGCGAACATGTGCGGCAGGATGCCCAGCGTGCAGCCGAACGCGGCGATCGTGCCGGCGCGTGCGCCGCGCGTGAGGCCGGCTGCGATCGAGAACAGGGCACCAGTCCCTGGCGAGGCGACGACGATCAGCGACGTGATCAGGAATTCAATTGTCATGGCGCCGATCCTATCGGCATCGGCCGGCCCCGGACAAGCGCGCCGTGCTACATTTGATAACCGGAGATTGTCATCGGGCGAAGGGCCGCTACTATCGGCCCCCGTGACCGAGTCCGAAGCGCCCCATTTCCACGGCCATCGCCAGCGCCTGCGCGAGCGCTTCCGGCGTGCGGGATCGGCCGGCCTCGACGACTACGAGCTTGTCGAACTTCTGCTGTTCGCCGCGATCCCGCGGCGCGACGTGAAACCGCTGGCGAAGTCGCTGGTCGACCGGTTCGCCGGCTATGCCGGCGTGCTGTCGGCGTCGCGCACCGAGCTTGCCCGCATCGACGGGCTGGGCGACGTCGCGATCGACACGCTGCTGGCCGTGCGCGAGGCCGCGGTGCGTCTTGCCCGCGCCGAGGCGATGGCGAACCCGGTGCTGTCGGGCTGGCAGAAGCTGATCGACTATTGCCGGGCCGACATGGCGCGCGCCCGCACCGAGCATTTCCGCCTGCTGTTCCTCGACAAGCGCAACCGGCTGATCCACGACGAGGTCCACCAGGTGGGCACGGTCGACCACGCCCCCGTCTATCCACGCGAAATCGCGAAGCGCTGCCTCGAGCTTTCGGCCACCGCCGTGATCCTCGTGCACAACCATCCGTCGGGCGACCCCTCGCCCAGCCGGGCCGACATCGACATCACCAAGGACATCGCCAAGGCACTCGGCGCCATCGGCGTGGTCGTCCACGATCATCTGGTCATCGGCCGGACCGGCCATGCGAGCTTCAAGAGTCTGGGGTTGCTCTGAGGCTCGTATAGAATGACGGACATGGAATCCGTCCTCATCCTGATCGATCTCCAGCAGGCGATCCGCTTCCCCTATTGGGGCCCGCGCAACAATCCGGGTGCCGAGGCGAACATCGCCGCCCTGCTCGCGCACTGGCGGGCGACGAAGCGCCCGGTCGTGCATGTGCGCCACGATTCGACCGAGGCCGCCTCCGGCTACCGGCCCGGCCAGCCGGGCAACGATTTCCTGCCCGACTTTGTCCCGATACAAGGCGAGCGCGTGGAGGCCAAGCGCACCAACAGTGCCTTCATCGGCACGGGGCTGGAGGCGTGGCTGCGCGCCGCCGGTTCGCCGCCGCTGGTCTTCGCCGGCGTTTCGACCAGCAATTCGGTCGAGGCCACGGTGCGCATGGCCGGAAATCTTGGCTTTGATGCATGTCTTGCCGGCGACGCGTGCTGGACGTTCGACAAGAAACTCGCCGACGGCCGCACGATCCCGGCCGCCGACATGCACGCGATCTCGCTTGCCAATATCGACGGCGAATACGCGCGCGTGGTCGACACGGCCTCCCTCCTCCGCTAGGCTTGGCGCCATGAATTCGCATCCCCGTTCGCACCACGACATGGGCGGCATCGCGCCGTTCGTCTCGGAAAAGATCGACCGCACCGAGCCCGAGTTGACGCAGTTCGACAAGCAGGTCGACGCGCTGATGAACCTGCTGTCGCACGCCTCGCGCCGCATGGTGCGCACCGACGAGCTTCGCAACGCGATCGAATCCCTGCCGCCGGCCGAGTACGACGATCTCGCCTATTACGAGAAATGGATCCACGCGATTTCCGAGGTGCTCGTCCACAAGGACATCATCGGCGAGGAAGAGCTCGTGCTGAAGCTCGCCGAGATAAAGCAGGAAGAAGAAGGATGAGGTTCGGCCCCGGCGACAAGGTGCGTGTGCGCGACGCCTGGCCCGAATCCTCCGGCAGGAAGGTGCATGTCCGCACGCCGCATTTCGTGCGCGGCCGGTCGGGCATCGTCGAGCGCGTGATGGGCGAGTTCCACAATCCCGAGGATCTCGCATTCGGCGGCAAGGGCCTGCCCAAGCTGCCGCTCTACATGGTGCGCTTCGAGCGCGACGCGCTGTTTCCCGGCACGGTCAAGGGCCGCGAGACGCTGACGGCGGACATCTACGAGACCTGGCTCGAGCCCGAGGAACGCGCATGAGCGGCGACCATCACGATCATATCCATGTGGGGCATGATCACGATCACGCCCCGATCACCAGTCACGAGCCGCGGCCCGAATACCGCCGGCTGGAGCGCGCGGTGCGCGAACTGCTGATCGCCAAGGGCATCATCGCCGCCGACGAGGTGCGCAAGCAGATCGAGCTGATGGACAGCCGCAATCCCGGCATGGGCGCCAAGATCGTCGCGCGCGCCTGGACCGATCCCGCCTTCAAGGCCCGCCTGCTGGCCGACGCCAAGAAGGCCGCTGACGAGATGGGCATCGACACGTCGAACACTGCTGCCGTGGTGGCCCTGGAGAATACCGAGAAGCTCCACCACATGGTCGTGTGCACGCTGTGCTCGTGCTACCCCAAGGCGATCCTCGGCATTCCGCCGGCCTGGTACAAGACCTCGGCCTACCGGGCACGCGCGGTGATCGAACCGCGCGCCGTACTGGCGGAGTTCGGCACGACGCTGCCCGACGACGTCGAAATCCGCGTCGTGGATTCCACGGCCGATCTGCGCTATCTCGTCGTGCCGAAGCGTCCGGACGGCACGGAAGGCTGGTCGCAGGACCGGCTCGCATCCATCGTCGGGCGCGACAGCCTGATCGGCACGACGGTGCCGGTCGCCTAACTCTCCTTACAAGGTCGAAGCATGATCCCGCGCTATTCCCGCCCCCAGATGACCGCCATCTGGGAACCTGAATCCCGTTTCCGCATCTGGTTCGAGATCGAGGCCCACGCCTGCGACGCGCAGGCCATCCTCGGCGTGATCCCGAAGAAGGCCGCCAAGGAGATCTGGAAGAAGGGCAAGTGGGAGATCGACCGCATCGACGAGATCGAGCGCGAGACCAAGCACGACGTCATCGCGTTCCTGACCAACCTTGCCGAGCATGTCGGCCCCGCCGCGCGCTTCGTGCACCAAGGCATGACGTCGTCCGACGTGCTCGACACGACCTTCGCGGTCCAGCTCGTGCGCGCATCCGACATGCTGCTCGACGACATCGACCGCGTGCTCGCGGCCCTCAAGAAGCGCGCGATGGAGCATAAATACACGCCGACGGTGGGACGCAGCCACGCCATCCATGCCGAGCCGGTCACGTTCGGGCTGAAGCTCGCGGGCTACCACGCCGAATTCCAGCGCAACCGCGCCCGCCTGGTCGCAGCGCGCGCCGAGATCGCGACCTGCGCCATTTCCGGGGCCGTCGGCACGTTCGCCAACATCGATCCGTTCGTCGAAGAATACGTGTCGAAGAAGCTGGGGCTGGTGCCCGAGACGGTATCGACGCAGGTGATTCCGCGCGACCGCCACGCGATGTTCTTCGCCACGCTTGGCGTTATCGCCGCGTCGATGGAGCGTTTCGCCATCGAGGTTCGCCACCTGCAGCGCACCGAACTGCGAGAAGCCGAGGAATATTTCAGCCCCGGGCAGAAGGGCTCGTCGGCGATGCCGCACAAGCGCAATCCGGTGCTGTCGGAGAACCTGACCGGACTTTCGCGCATCGTGCGCGCGGCGGTGGTCCCGGCGCTGGAGAACGTGGCGCTTTGGCACGAGCGGGACATCTCCCACTCGGCCGTCGAACGCGTGTTCGGGCCGGACGCCACGATCGCGCTGGATTTCGCGCTCAACCGCATGGCCGGGCTGATCGAGAAATGGACGATCTACCCCGAAGCCATGCAGGCCAATCTCGACCGGCTGGGCGGGCTCGTCCATTCCCAGCGCGTGCTGCTCGCACTCACGCAGGCCGGCATGGCCCGCGAGGACGCCTACCGCTTCGTCCAGTCGGCGGCGATGGAGATCTGGAAGGCCGGCGGGGGCGATTTCGCCGCACGCCTCAAGACCGACCCGGTGGTCAAGAAGCACCTGTCGGCAAAGCAGATCGACGCACTGTTCGATCTCGCCTACCACACCAAGCATGTCGACACGATCTTCCGCCGCGTGTTCGGCGCGCCGAAGAAGGCGAAGAAGCGCCGCTAGCTAGCCCTGCTCCATGATCTGCTTCTTGGCGACGGGAAGCAGGTGATCCATCTGGGCGCGCAGTTCGGCTTCGGTCATCGAGACGCCCTTGGCCTTGGCATCCGTCAGGATCTTCTCGACCACGTCGGAATCGCCGGCCTTCTCGAAGTCGGACGAGACGACTTCCTTGGCATAGGCGTCCGCGTCGGCAATGCCGAGCTTGCCCGCGACCCACTGGCCGAGCAGCTTGTTGCGCCGCGCCATGACCTTGAACTGGAGTTCCTGGTCGTGCTTGAACTTGTTCTCGAAACCCTTTTGACGTTCGTCGAAACCGCTCATGTCGATAGCCCCGTCGGTGAAAAAGACAGGGTGCGGTTATAGCGAGCCGGAACCCGCTTGTCACATGTGCACGGTTGTCATATTGCGCCGCCCCGGCCACGACTGGCCCCTGATCCTGGGGGCCAATCGCGACGAGATGCGCGACCGGCCCTGGAAGCCCCCCGCCCGCCACTGGCCGGACCGGCCGGACGTGGTCGCGGGGCTGGACGAACTTGCCGGCGGATCGTGGATGGGGCTCAACGACCAGGGCGTGGTGGCGGCCATCCTCAACCGGCGCGGCTCGCTGGGCCCGGCCGACGGCAAGCGGACGCGCGGCGAACTGGTGCTCGACGCGCTCGACCATGCCGATGCGGCCGACGCGGCCAAGGCATTCGGCGCACTTGCGGGCGAATCCTACCGGCCCTTCAACATGGTGATCGCCGACGACCGCGACGCCTACTGGCTGAAATCGCTCGGCTCGGGCCGCGTGCAGGTCGAAACGCTGCCGCCCGGCGTGTCGATGGTCACGGCCTATGACCGCAACGACATGACTTCGGCGCGCATCGCCGCGAACCTGCCAAAGTTCGAAGCGGCTTCGCCGCCCGATCCGGACCGCGACGACTGGAAGGGCTGGGAAACGCTGTTGGCGAGCCGCGAAGGCGACGGCGAGGCGCGCATGAACGTGGCGCTGCCGTCGGGCTTCGGCACCTCGTCGTCGAGCCTGCTGGCCCTGCCCGACCGCAGCCGCGAGAGCGAGCGGCGCGCGGTCTGGCGCTTTGCCGCCGGGCCCCCCGATTCGCACCCTTACAACGCCGTGAAAACCCGCTAATCCAGAGGCTTAAGGGCGCATTGCGAGGGGGTGCGCGCTGGGCTATACAAGCCTCTCTTTTCCGCCCCGCCGCGCCTGTCAAAACCGATGGCGCGGCGCGACTTTTCGGGGCGGAACCCACCCCATCGACGCCAGGGGGCGCCATTGTCCCGCCGCAAGCAGCTCTACGAAGGCAAGGCCAAGATCCTGTTCGAAGGCCCCGAGCCCGGCACCATCGTCCAGTACTTCAAGGACGACGCCACGGCCTTCAACAACAAGAAGAAGGGCGTCATCACCGGCAAGGGCGTGCTCAACAACCGCATCTCGGAATTCCTGATGATGCGGCTGGAAGAGATGGGCGTTCCCACGCACTTCATCCGCCGTCTCAACATGCGCGAGCAGCTCGTGCGCGAGGTCGAGATCATTCCGCTGGAAGTGATCGTGCGCAATGTCGCGGCCGGCTCGTTCAGCACGCGCTTCGGCGTGGCCGAGGGCCAGGCCCTGCCCCGCTCGATCGTCGAGTACTGCTACAAGAACGACGAACTCGGCGACCCGATGGTGTCCGAAGAGCACATCACCGCGTTCGGCTGGGCCGACACGCGCGATCTCGACGACATCATGGCGCTGGCACTGCGCATCAACGACTACCTCTCGGGCCTGTTCCTGGGCGTGGGCATCAAGCTCATCGACTTCAAGCTCGAGTTCGGCCGCCACTGGAACGAGCACGAGGAGATGCGCATCATCCTCGCCGACGAGATCAGCCCGGACAGCTGCCGACTGTGGGACATCAAGACCAACGAGAAGATGGACAAGGACCGCTTCCGGCGCGATCTCGGCAATGTCGAGGAAGCCTACCAGGAAGTGGCGCGGCGCCTGGGCATCCTGCCCGAGGGCGGACCGCGCGACCACAAGGGTACCGGCACGCTTCAGTGAGGATCGAAACGAAATGAAGGCGAAGATCCACGTCACCCTCAAGAACGGCGTCCTCGACGTGCAGGGCAAGGCCGTTGCGGCGGGCCTCGCCGGCCTCGGCTTCGCCGGCATCGGCGACGTGCGCGTCGGGCGCTATGTCGAGATCGAGCTCGCCGCCAAGGACCGCGCTTCGGCGGAAGCGAGCGTCAAGCAGATGTGCGACAAGCTCCTCGCCAACACCGTGATCGAGAACTACCGCATCGAGATCGCGGAGTAGCGGCAAGATGAAATCCGCGATCGTCGTCTTCCCCGGTTCCAATCGCGAGAACGACGCGGCCGACGCGATCGAGCGCGCCTCGGGCAAGCGTCCTTCCATCGTCTGGCACAAGGACAGCGAGCTGCCGTCGAAGCTCGACCTGATCGTGCTGCCCGGCGGCTTCGCTTACGGCGACTATCTGCGCTGCGGTGCCATGGCGGCGCGCAGCCCGATCATGCGCGAGGTGATCGCGCGCGCCGACAAGGGCACGGCTGTCGTCGGCGTGTGCAACGGCTTCCAGATCCTGTGCGAGGCGGGCCTGCTGCCGGGCGTGCTGCTGTCCAACGCCGGCCTCAAGTTCATCTGCCGCGACGTCCACCTGAAAGTCGCCAACAGCCAGACGATGTTCACGAACCGCTACTCGACCAGCGACGTGATCCGCTTTCCGGTGGCGCACCACGACGGCAACTACTTCGCCGACGCGGATACGCTGAAGCGCATCGAGGATGGCGACCAGGTCGCCTTCCGCTACTGCACGCCCGACGGCGAGACCAGTGCTGCCGGCAACCCCAACGGGTCGCTTGCCAACATCGCCGGCGTGTTCAACGCCACCAAGACCGTAATGGGGCTGATGCCGCATCCCGAGAACGCCACCGACCCGGCCACGGCCGGCGCACTCGGCGGTTCGCTCGACGGCACGCCGATGTTCGACGCCATCGTGGACGCGCTCTCGAAATGAAAACCAAGACGAAGAAGAAATCCTGGCAGCAGCCCAACGACCTGATGGGCCTCGCCCCGGACGAGTACGATCTTGCCTGCAACATCATGGGGCGCGTGCCCTCCTACACCGAGCTTGGCATCTTCTCGGTGATGTGGAGCGAGCACTGCTCGTACAAATCCTCGAAGAAGTGGCTGAAGACGCTCCCCACCAAGGCCAAGTGGGTGATCTGCGGCCCGGGCGAGAATGCCGGCGTCATCGACATCGGCGAGGGCGACGCCTGCATCTTCAAGATCGAGAGCCACAACCATCCGAGCTACATCGAGCCCTATCAGGGGGCCGCGACCGGCGTGGGCGGCATCCTTCGCGACGTGTTCACGATGGGGGCGCGCCCCGTCGCCAACCTCAACGCGCTGCGCTTCGGCGATCCGTCGCATCCCAAGACCCGCCGCCTGGTGTCGGGCGTGGTCGCCGGGATCGGCGGCTACGGCAACTGCGTGGGCGTGCCGACGGTGGGCGGGGAAACCAACTTCCACGCGTCCTATAACGGCAACTGCCTCGTCAACGCGATGACTGTCGGCGTGGCGCGCAAGGACAAGATCTTCTATTCCGCCGCCGCCGGTGCCGGGAACCCGGTCGTGTATGTCGGTGCGAAGACCGGGCGCGACGGCATCCACGGGGCGACGATGGCGTCGGCCGAGTTCGACGACAATTCGGAGGAAAAGCGCCCGACCGTGCAGGTCGGCGACCCCTTCGTGGAAAAGCTGCTGATCGAGGCGTGCCTCGAACTGATGGCCACGGACGCCATCGTCGCGATCCAGGACATGGGGGCCGCGGGCCTCACCTCCTCGTCGGTCGAGATGGCCGGCAAGGGCGGGCTCGGCATCGATCTCGATCTCGACAACGTGCCGGCGCGCGAAACCGGGATGACCTCGTACGAGATGATGCTCTCCGAGAGCCAGGAGCGCATGCTCATCATCCTGAAGCCGAACCGGATCAAGGTCGCCGAGAAGATCTTCGCCAAGTACGAGCTGGATTGCGCGACCATCGGGCACCTGACGAAGACCGGCCGTCTCGTCGTGCGCAAGAACGGCAAGGTCGATGCCGACATGCCGATCGCCCCGATGGTTCAGGCGAGCCCCGAATATTCACGGCCCTGGAAGGCGACGAAGAAGCGCAAGGCGATCGACGCGAAGAAGCTGCCGGCGCGCGATGCGGCCAAGGCGCTCGAGAAGCTGATGGGCTGCCCCGATCTCGCCTCGCGGCGCTGGATCTGGGAACAGTACGACCATCTGGTACGCGGCCACACGCTGCAGCGCCCGGGCGGCGATGCCGCCATCGTCGGCCTGCCGGGCCGCAAGAAGGCGCTGGCGATGTGCGTGGATTCGACGCCCCGCTACGTGCATGCCGATCCCGAGACGGGTGGTGCGCAGGCCGTGGTCGAGACGTGGCGCAACCTCACCGCCGTGGGGGCGACACCGCTCGCCATCACCGACAACATGAATTTCGGCAACCCGCAGCGCCCCGAGATCATGGGGCAGTTCGTCGGCGCCATCAAAGGCATGCGCAAGGCGTGCAAGGCGCTCGCCTACCCGGTCGTGTCGGGCAACGTGTCGCTCTACAACGAGACCAACGGCCAGGCGATCCTGCCCACCCCCACCATCGGCGGCGTCGGACTTCTCAAGGATGCATCCAAGTCGACCGATCTCGCGCTGAAGGACGAAGGCGACACGCTGGTGCTGATCGGCAAGACGGCCGGCTGGCTCGGCTCGTCGCTCTATTTGCGCGAACTGGAAGGCCGCGAAGAAGGTGCGCCGCCGCCAATCGACCTCAAGGCCGAGAAGCGCAACGGCGATTTCGTGCGCGGGCTGATCGTCAAGGGCCAGGTCAATGCCTGCCACGATCTGGCCGATGGCGGCCTGCTCGTGGCGCTGGCCGAGATGGCGCTGGCCGGAAAGCGCGGGGCGAGCCTCGTGCTCAAGGATGCCGGCAACGCCTTCCTGTTCGGCGAGGACCAGGCCCGCTACGTCGTTTCGACCCGGAAGCCCAAGCAGCTGCTGGCCGCCGCCAAGAAGGCGCGGGTGCCCGCCATCGAGATCGGCACGGTCAAGGGGACCGCCGAATTGACACTCCCGGGCGGCGTGCGTATATCCCTCGATACCCTGCGCCGGGTCCACGAGGGCTGGCTGCCGGGCTACATGTCCTCGAAAAACTAGGGTTATTCGCGATGCCGATGGCCGCCGCCGATATCGAGAAGCTGATCCGCGAGGCCCTGCCCGACGCCGCCGTGCGCATTGACGACCTGCGCGGCGACGGCGATCATTACGCCTGTCACGTGGCTTCCGCCCTGTTCAAGGGCAAGAGCCGCGTACAGCAGCATCAGATGGTCTACGCCGCACTCAAGGGCCGCATGGGCGGCGAGTTGCATGCGCTGGCCGTCCAGACTGAAATTCCGGCGGACGCCTGAGGCGGGCCGCCACCCCCCTTACGAACTTCGGAGTATCGCCATGGACAGCGTCAAGGACCGGATCGAAAGCGACCTCAAGGCGAACGACGTGGTGCTCTATATGAAGGGCACGCCCGTCTTCCCGCAATGCGGCTTCTCGTCCGCGGTCGTGCAGGTGCTCACGCATCTGGGCATCAAGTTCAAGGGCATCAACGTGCTCGAGGACCCCGAGATCCGCAACGGCATCAAGGATTTCGCGAACTGGCCGACGATCCCGCAGCTCTACGTGAAGGGCGAGTTCGTCGGCGGCTGCGACATCGTGCGCGAGATGTACCAGACGGGCGAGCTCGCCGAGCTGCTCCAGACCAAGGGCGTCCCGGTCAAGGCGGCCTGACATTCACGCATCGGAACGGGAAACGGCGGCCTTCGGGCCGCCGTTTTCGTTTCAGGCGAACGAATACGCCGCCATCGACAAGGCACCCATCGTGAAGCTCGAATGGATGCGCGTGGCCTTCGCACCCTTGCCGCCGGCGCCATAAGCAAGAAACACCGGGATCAAATGTTCGTCACGCGGATGGGCTTGGCGCGCATTGGGGGCCTGCGCGCGATAGTCGGCAAGCGCCGCCTCGTCGCCTGCTTCGAGTTTCGCGCCGAGCCAGTCGTCGAAATCCCTGGCCCAGGGCTCGATCGCGTCGCTGCCCTGCCAGGCGAGGGCGCGAAGATTGTGGACAGCCCCACCCGAGCCGACGATCAGCACGCCTTCCGAGCGCAGCGGGGCGAGGGCGCGGCCCACGGCTATGTGGTGGGCGGGCCCGAGCTGCGGCTGGATCGCGATCTGGGCGACCGGGATCTTCGCGTCGGGATACGCGAGCATCAGCGGAACCCATGCCCCGTGATCGAGCCCCTGCCCCGCATCGCCGGCCGTGGCGATGCCGGCGGCATCCAGCAAGGCAGCCGCTTTCGCAGCCACGTCCGGTGCACCGGGTGCAGGATAGGAAATCGCGTAGAGCTCGCGCGGGAAGCCGGTGAAATCGTGGATCGTTTCGGGCTTCGTGGCGAGCGACACGGCAGGTGCCGCCGTCTCCCAGTGCGCCGAGGCGACGAGGATCGCCTTGGGGCGGGGCAACGCGGCGCCCAGCCCGCGAAGGAAATCGCGGGCCGGGATGTCGTCGAGCGGCAGCGTCGGCGCGCCGTGCGAAACGAAGATGGAAGGAAGCGTCGTCACGGCACCTTCATACCACGTTGGACGGCCGGGCGCGCCGCGATCGCTTCGCGCCAGCGCTGGAAGTTGGGAAGCTTCGATGGATCGGCGCCGAACCAGTCGCCCGCCACCCACGGATAGACCGCCATGTCGGCGATCGAATAGTCGCCGGCAAGGTACGGCGCTTCGCCCAGACGCTTCTCCAGCACGCCGAGCAGCCGGTCGACTTCCTTCTGGTAGCGCTCGATCGCGTAGGGAACCTTCTCCGACGCCGACTTCGCGAAGTGCCAGAGCTGGCCGAACATCGGGCCGATGCCGCCCATCTGCCACATCAGCCACTGGTGCGTCGTGGCGCGCGCGGCCGGATCGACCGGCAGGAAGCGGCCCGTCTTCTCCGCCAGATAGAACAGGATGGCACCCGATTCGAACAGCGACAGGGGCTTGCCCCCGGGACCGTCGATGTCGACGATCGCGGGGATCTTGTTGTTGGGCGATATCTTCAGGAAGCCGGGCGCGAACTGCTCGTCCTTCGAGAAGTCGATCGGATGCACCTTGTAGGGCAGCCCCGTCTCCTCGAGGAAGATCGCGACCTTGCGGCCGTTCGGCGTGCCGGCGGTGTGGAACTCGATCATCGAATCAGCCCTTCAGCTTCTTCGCCAACCCCGCGACGCGCGCACCCAGAGCCGCACCCGATGCCTGGTCGTCCTTCGACGGGTTCGTGTCGGTCGGTGCCGCATTCTCGGACGTCGCCATCACGCCACCCCAAGCGGAGAGCCGGTTGAGCGTGACGTCGCCCTGCTTGGTGCCGACCATGACGCCCTGGCTCACCCAGACCATCGAGTGCTGCATGGCGAGCGTCCACATGTAGGTGAGCGTCGAGAACTTGTCGCCCGACGGGCCGGAGCTGTTCGTGAAGCCGGCGGCGAGCTTGTCCTTCCAGTCTTGCGTGAACCACGCCTTCGCGGTCGTATCGGCCCATGTCTTGAAGGGACCCGAAACGCCGCCCATGTAGGTGGGCGATCCGAAGATGATCGCGTCGGCGGCCTTCAGCGTCTCGGCCTTCGCCTCGGCCTCGGCGACCGGGATGAGGTCGACGGTCGTGCCGGCAACCGATGCCGCCCCCTTGGCCACGGCTTCCGCCAGGACCTTCGTGTGCCCGAATCCGCTGTGATAGACGATCGCGACCTTGGCCATTGTTCGACTCCTCGAAGTAAGTTACATTTCCATACCGACACCATATCGCGTCTTCGATATGCTTTGTAAAGTAGGTACCGTTTGGTAACTACCCTTGGATCGCGGAGACCAGCCATGCCGATGCCGAAAAGCCCGATGGGCTGCCCGATGGACGCCCTGCTCCGCCTGCTGATGGGGCCGTGGACGACGTACATCCTGTGGGTCTTGCGCAACCACGGGCCGACGCGCTTCGGCGCGCTGAAGCGCCATGTCGCCGGCATCTCCGCCAAGATGCTGACCGAGCGGCTGCGGCTGCTGGAAAGCGCCGACGTCGTCGCGCGCGCCTACGAGCCGACGATCCCCCCGCAGGTGACATACTCGCTCACCGCGCGCGGCGAGGAACTGTCGCTGGTCTTCAAGAAGCTCGACGAAATCGCGCGGCGCTGGCGCGACGAGGACATGAAGCGCGGGAAAAAAGCCGCCTGAAACGGAAAAGGCCGGCCCCGAGGGACCGGCCTTTCTTGTCCGGAATGTTCCCGACCGTCAGCGCGAATAGAATTCGATGACGAGGTTCGGTTCCATCTGCACGGGGTACGGCACGTCCGAGAGCTTCGGCGTGCGCACGAACTTGCCCTTGAACGCCTTCTGGTCGACGACTTCCAGATAGTCGGGAACCTGGCGCTCCTGCGAGGAGACCGCCTCGAGCACCTGGACGTTCTCGCGCATCTTCGGATTGAGCTCGACCGTGTCGCCTTCCTTGACGAACATCGAGGCGATGTCGGCGCGCTTGCCGTTGATCAGCACGTGGCCGTGGCTGACGATCTGGCGGGCGGCGAACACCGTCGGCGCGAACTTCAGGCGGTAGACGACCGCGTCCAGACGGCGCTCGAGAAGGCCGATCAGGTTCTCGGACGTGTCGCCCTTCTTGCGGATGGCTTCCGTGTAGATCTTGCGGAACTGGCGCTCGGTGATGTTGCCGTAATAGCCCTTCAGCTTCTGCTTGGCGCGCAGCTGGGTGCCGAAATCGGTCGGCTTCTTGCGGCGCTGCCCGTGCTGGCCGGGGCCGTATTCGCGCTTGTTGACCGGGCTCTTCTCGCGGCCCCAGAGGTTTTCCCCGAGGCGGCGGTTGATCTTGTATTTGGACTCTTGACGCTTCGACATGGTTTCATCGTCTCCTCGGCGGCCTCGTGGAGCCTGGCGCAACCCCGTGACGCGCCGCCGAAAAAAAGTTGAACGAGCGATCCCTCGGTAATGGCCCGTCGTTAAAACGGGGCAAAGCCTTGCCAGGCAGGGGAACCTCGTCCGAAGGCGGCGGAGTATAGTCATCGCCGGGGTTCTGTCAAACGCGGGATTTGCATGCGCGAACAAGAGGTTGAGGAGGGTTTGCAGCGCTGGTCGATGACCAGCGTGATGACGCTGTCGATTGCGGGACTCGTCGGGCTGGCGCTGGCGGTGGTCCTGGTGATCCAGATTTCGGTCGGCCGCACCGCGACGAACGACCTTTTCCGCGCCAAGGGCGACCTGATGGTCGACCTGATCGCCAGCCGCGTGCGCGCCCAGCTCGACCCGGCCTCCGCCCAGCTCTCCTTCATCGCCGAGGTGCTGGCACAGCCGGGCGTCAATTACGGCCGCAGCCGCATCGCCGACCTGATGACCGGGGCGCTGGCCGGCGCCCCGCAGATCCACCGGCTCGTCTTCATCTATCCCGACGCGAAGGCGGTGATCGTCGAGCGCGGGATCGATGCGGCCAACGTCACCTTCCCCGATCTCGGCGACTTGCCGCATGTGCGCGAGGGCCTGCGCGAGGCGCATGCCAGCGTGGGCGGCCGCTGGGGCGAGTTCATCTTCACGGATGCCGGATCCGGACCTGCCGTCAACCGCCGGCACGCGGTGTGGCGCGACGGCCAGTTCGTCGGCGCGCTCGCCGCCCTCGTGCCGCTGCGCGACCTGTCGGTCATCGTCGAACAGTCGGTCGCGGCCGAGTATGGCGGCGTGCCGTTCATCCTCCATGGCGACGAGGCCGTGCTGGCGCACCGGCGGCTGATGACGCCCTTCCCCGGCCTGTCGCCCGAGCATCCGCTGCCCACGCTCGCCGAGATCGGTGACCCGGTGTTGGCCCAGATCTGGTCGGGCCGGCGTGCGGCCCCGCTTCTGGTCCAGGGCGAAGGCCTGCGCGCGGTTTCGGTCGAGGGCCAGACCTACATCTTCCTGCACAAGCAGCTGCCCGAGTTCGGCACGGTTCCCTGGAATGTCGGCGCCTATTTCCGCGTCGGCGACTTCGCCGACGACGTCCGCTCGATGGCGCTTGCCGGTTTCGCCGGCCTGGTCGTTCTCGCCTTCGCGCTTGCGTTCGCGGTCGTGCTCGCGCGGCGTCTCGCCCGGCCCACGCGGCGCTTCGCGCGCGCGGCCGCACAGCTCGCCGACTTCGACTTCGAAAGCGCCGACAGCCTCGCGCGCAGCCGGATCCGCGAGATCGACGAGCAGGCGGTCGCCTTCAACCGCCTGATCGCGGCCCTGCGCTGGTTCGAAGCCTACGTGCCGCGCAAGCTGGTGCGCCAGCTCGCCCGCCATCCCGAGCGGGGCGGGATCGTCTCGTCGACCCGCGAAGTGACGATCATGTTCACCGACATCGTCGGGTTCACCGCACTCTCGCAGACGATGACGCCCGAAGCGACGGCCGACATGCTCAACCGCCATTTCGCGCAGGTCATCGCCGCGATCGAGGCGACGGGGGGAACGCTCGACAAGTTCATGGGCGACGGCGTGATGGCCTTCTGGGGAGCACCTGAAAGCCATGACAGCCACGCGCGCGCGGCCCTCGACACGGCGCGCGCCATCGCCGCGGCCGTCGCGACGGGCGATCTGCGGGTGCGCATCGGCGTGCATACCGGCCCCGTCGTCGCCGGAAATGTCGGCAGCCGCGAACGGCTCAACTACACGATCCTGGGCGACGCGGTGAACGTCACGCAGCGCATCGAGCAGCTTGGCCACGGGCTGATGGAAGCCGGCGAGCGGACCTGCGTTCTCGCAAGCCGCATCACCTTCGAAGCGGCCGGCGCACCGGCGGATTTCATCGCGGCAGGCGAGTTCAGCCTGCGCGGCCGCGAGGCCCCGGTCGAGATTTTCCGGCTTTTGCCAGATGGGGCCGCTCGACGAGCCCCGTGAGCATGCCGTGCGCGGTGCGGATTTCCTGCGCGTTGGGCCGTGCGCGCAGGAAAAAGGCACGCAGGTTGCGTACCGCCGCCGGCCGCATCGCTTCGTTTCTCAGGAAGCCGCACGCGTCGAGCTCGGCTTCGAGACGCTTCAGGAACCCGTCGATCTCTTCCTTGGTCGCGGGCTCCCCGCGCCCCGTGCGCACGCGGCGCTCGGGTGTTTCGTCGTGCGCGCGCGCCCATTCCCAGCCCACGAGCAGCACGGCCTGCGCGAGATTGAGCGAGTCGAAATCCGGATTGACCGGGAACGGCACCATCGCGTCGGCGAGCGTGACCTCGTCGTTCTCCAGCCCCGTGCGCTCGGCACCGAACAGGAAACCCACGCGTTCGCCAGCGACGAGGGCGGCCCGGGTCGAGGCGATGGCGGCCTGTGGCGTCAGCACCGGCTTCACCATGTCGCGGTCGCGCGGGCATGTGGCGTAGACGCGCGTCAGGTCGGCAATGGCGCCTTCGACCTCGTCGAACAGCTTCGCGTTGGCGAGCACCGCATCGGCACCGGATGCAGCCCGGTTCGCCCGCTCGTCGGGAAACGGGCAGCGCGGGCGCACGAGGCGCAGGTCGACGAGACCGCAATTGAGCATCGCGCGCGCCGCCGTGCCGATATTCTCGGCGAGTTGCGGGCGCACGAGGATGATCGCGGGCGCGATCTCGGGCAGCGCCATCACGCCCCCGGGGCTTGCGTGCCGTCGCGGTAGAGCTTCCAGGTGATCGAATCGTTGAGGGCGGTGTACGAGGCGTCGATGACGTTCTCGGACACGCCGACGGTTCCCCACGTGCGGATCTCGCCGTGCGCGTGGCCATCCGCGCTTTCGATCATCACGCGCGTGACGGCGGCCGTCGCGCGCTCGGGTGCGAGGATGCGCACCTTGTAGTCGACGAGCTTCAGCTCCGCGAGTGCGGGATAGAACGGCAGGAGTGCCGCGCGCAGCGCCCGGTCGAGTGCTTCGACAGGCCCCTTGCCTTCGCCTACCGTCAGCCGGCGTTCGGTCCCGACGTCGAGCTTCACGGTCGCTTCCGACAGCGTGACGAGCTCGCCGCGCGCGTTGAAGCGCCGCTCGGAGATGACGCGGAAGGAATGCAGGCGGAAATACTCGGGCACGCCATGCATCAGGCGGCGGGCCAGCAGCTCGAACGAGCCGTCCGCGCCGTCGTATGTGTAGCCCTCGTGTTCGCGTGCCTTGATCTCGTCGAGCAGCTTGCCGATGACCGGGCTTTTGGCGTCGATCTCGAGACCGATGTCCTTGAAGCGCGCCAGCACGTTCGAGCGGCCCGACTGGTCGGACACGACGACATGGCGGCGGTTGCCCACCGTCTCGGGCGGGATGTGCTCGTAGGTCTTCGGGTCCTTCTCGACGGCCGACACATGCAGGCCGCCCTTGTGCGCGAAAGCACTCTCGCCGACATAAGCAGCGTTGCGCGCCGGCGGGCGGTTGAGCCGCTCGTCGAGCAGACGCGAGATCGACGTGAGATGCGTCATCTTCTCCGCATCGATGCCGACGTCGTATCCCATCTTGATGACGAGATTGGGGATCACCGACACGAGATTGGCGTTGCCGCAGCGCTCACCCAGCCCGTTGAGCGTGCCCTGCACCTGACGCACGCCCGCCCGCACGGCAGCCAGCGAGTTGGCGACCGCGTTCTCGGTGTCGTTGTGGCAGTGGATGCCCAAGCGGTCGCCGGGGATGGTCTTGGCGATCTCGCCGACGATCCGCTCGATCTCGTGCGGCAGCGTTCCGCCGTTGGTGTCGCAAAGGATGATCCAGCGCGCACCCGCCGCGTGCGCCGCCTTCAGGCAGTCGAGCGCGAAGCCCGGATTGGCCTTGTAGCCGTCGAAGAAATGCTCGGCATCGAACATCGCTTCCTTGCCTCGGTTCTTCGCCTCGACAAGGCTTTCGGCGATCATGTCGATGTTCTCGGCCTTCGAGATGCCGAGCGCCAGGTCGACATGGAAGTCCCATGTCTTGCCGACAAGGCACGCGGCCGGTGCCGGCGTGCCGAGCACGGCCGCGAGGCCGGGATCGTTGCCGGCCGAGCGGCCGCTGCGTCGCGTCATGCCGAAGGACGACACGCGCGCGTGGTTGAGCTGCGGCAGCTGCGCGAAGAACGCGTCGTCGGTGGGGTTGGCCCCCGGCCAGCCGCCTTCGACATAGTCGATGCCGATCCGGTCGAGGGCGCGCGTGATCGCGACCTTGTCGGCCACGCCGAAATCGACACCCTGCGTCTGCGCACCGTCGCGCAGCGTTGAGTCGTACATGTAAACCCGATCGCCCATCTTACCCGCCCCGCTTCCAAGTCGTTCCCTTCGGGCCATCCTCGAGGACGACCCCCTTCGCCTTCAGATCGTTTCTAATTCGATCTGCTTCGGCGAAATCCCGGGACTTGCGCGCGGCAAGGCGTGCTTCGATGGCCGCTTCGATATCGGCATCGCTCGGGCCCGCACCGGCCACTTGCTTGAACCAGACTTCGGGGTCCCACTGCAACAGGCCCAGCAATCGGCCCGCGTCGAGCAACGCCGCCTTGGCATCGGGCGAACGCGTCGTGTTGAGCTGGCGGGCGATTTCGTGCATTTCCGCCAGCGCCTTGGCGGTGTTGAGGTCGTCGCCAAGTGCAGCCAGAACCGTGTCGGCCTTGGCGGCCGACGGCGCCACATCCGCGCTCGCGCGAAGCGCCGTATAGAAGCGGTCGAGGTCGCCCTTGGCCTCGCGCAGTCCGTCTTCGGTGAAATCCAGCGGTGCGCGGTAATGCGTCTTCAGCAGCAGGAGGCGGATCGCCTCGCCGGGCCATTTGGCCAGCAGGTCGCGCACCGTGAAGAAATTACCGAGACTCTTCGACATCTTCTCGCCGTTCACGACGAGGAAACCGTTATGCATCCAGTACTTCGAGAACTGGACGCCGCCATGCGCACAGACGGACTGCGCGACCTCGTTCTCGTGATGCGGGAACAGCAGGTCCTGCCCGCCGCCGTGGATGTCGATGGTCAGGGTCTTGAACACGTCCTTGGCCATCGCCGAGCATTCGATGTGCCAGCCCGGTCGGCCGCGGCCCCACTTGCTGTCCCAGCCCGGCTGCTCCGGCGTCGAGGGCTTCCACAGCACGAAATCGCCCGGGTCCTTCTTGAAGGGGGCGACCTCGACGCGGCTGCCTGCGATCTGCTCGTCGCGCGAACGGCCCGAGAGCTTGCCGTAATCGGCAAAGCTCGTCACGTCGAACAGCACATGGCCTTGCGCCGCATAGGCATGGCCCTTGTCGACGAGCGTGCCGATCATCTCCAGCATCTGGGGCACGGTGCGCGTGCAGCGTGGCTCGACATCCGGCGACAAGGCACCCACCGCCGCCATGTCGGCGTGGTAGGCGGCGATCGTCTCTTCGGTGATCGTGTCGATATGCACGCCGCGCTGCAGGGCGCGCTCGATGATCTTGTCGTCGATGTCGGTGATGTTGCGCGCGTAGGTGACGCGCGGATAGAGGCGCTTCAGCACGCGGTAGAGCGTGTCGAACACCACGACGGGCCGCGCGTTGCCGATGTGTGCGGTGTCATAGACCGTCGGCCCGCATACGTACATGCGCACGTGGCCGGGATCGAGCGGCTCGAACCGCTCTTTCCTGCGCGACATCGAATTGTGGACGTGGAGTTCCATCAAGCGACCTTGCCTTCGAGGCGCGCGAGGGTACGCGATCTTCCCAGCATCGGCAGCAGCGATTTCATCTCCGGCCCGTGCTCGCGCGCCGTCAGCGCCAGACGCAGCGGCAAGAACAGCTCCTTGCCCTTGCGGCCGGTAGCCGCCCCAAGCGCCTTGGTCCAGCCGCCCCAAGTCTCCGACGTCCAGGGTTCCGGCGGCAGCAGGCCTGCGGCCTGCGACAGGAACGCCACATCACCCGCGACGGGCACGACCGGCTCGCGGCACAGCGCCCACCAGTCGGCCGCATCCACGACCCGGTTCAGGTTCGGGCGCACCGTCTCCCAAAAGGCGGTGTCGGCGCCGACCGGCAGGCGAGCGGCGACCGCATCGAACGAAAGCTGGTGCACGATCTTGGCGTTGAGCCGGACGATGTCTTCGGGATCGAGCTTCGGCGAGGAGCGGCTGAAGCGTGCGAAGCCGAAACCGGGAACGAGGTCGGCAAGTGCGGTCTTCGGCTCGACCGGATCGGCCGTGCCCAAGCGCGCGATCAGCGAGGCGATGGCGACCGGCTCGATCCCGTCGGCGCGCAGGTTCGCGATCGACAGCGAGCCGATGCGCTTGGAAAGACTGTGCCCGCCCGCATCCGCGATCAGAGGGAAATGCGCGAAAGCCGGCATCTGGGTGTCGCTGGCGAGTGCCGCGAAGATCTGGATCTGGACAGCCGTGTTGGTGACGTGATCCTCGCCACGAATGACGTGGCTGACGCCAAGCTCGATGTCGTCGACGACCGAGGCGAGCGTATAGGTCGGCGAACCGTCGGCACGCACCAGCACGGGGTCGGAGACCTTGCTGGCGTGATAGCCGCACTGCCCGCGGATGCGGTCCTCCCACCCCGTCTCGACATAGTCGAGCATGAACCGCCAGTGCGGCTGCCGCCCCTCGGCCTCGTAGGCCTTCTTCTGGGCGGCCGACAGGCGCAGGGCGGCGCGGTCGTAGACCTGCACGCCGCCATCCGCGACCTGCCCGAAACGGCGCAGCTTCAGTTCCTCGGGCGTCTCGTAGCAGGCGTAGAGGCGCCCCATCTCCTTCAGGGCCTCGGCGGCGGCCGCATAGCGGTCGAGCCGGTCGGACTGGCGCGCGAACTCGTCCCAGTCGAGACCGAGCCAGCGCAGGTCTTCCTCGATCGCGGCGGCGAATTCGGGCGTGGAACGCTCGCGGTCGGTGTCGTCCAGGCGCAGCAGGAACACGCCGCCGTTCTTGCGCGCGAACAGCCAGTTCAGCAGGGCCGCGCGCACGTTGCCCAGATGCAGGCGCCCGGTCGGCGACGGAGCGAAGCGCACGCGCACCGACATGTCAGCCCCGGAACCCGTTCGTGATCGGATAGCGCCGCTCGCGGCCGAAGGAGCGGCTGGTGATCTTGACGCCCGGCGGCGCCTGCCGGCGCTTGTACTCCGACAGGTCGAGCATGCGCCAGATGCGGCGCACGTCCGCTTCGGCAAAGCCCTTCGCGACGATCTCCTCGACCGTGCGCTCGTGCTCGACCAGTTCGCGCAGGATCGCGTCGAGCTGCACATAGGGGCCGAGCGAAGCCTCGTCGGTCTGGCCCTCGCGCAGTTCGGCCGTCGGCGGCTTGGTGATGACGCGTTCGGGCATCACCGGCCGGCGCGGATCGAGCGAACCCGCCGGCACGTGCTCGTTGCGCCAGCGGCAGAGCTCGAACACCGTCGTCTTCCAGACATCCTTCAGCACGGCGAAGCCGCCGCACATGTCGCCATAGAGCGTGGCGTAGCCCGCACTCATCTCGCTCTTGTTGCCCGTCGACACGACCATGTGGCCGAACTTGTTCGACAGCGCCATCAGCGTGAGACCGCGGCAGCGCGACTGGATGTTCTCTTCCGTGATGTCCGCTTTGGCACCCGAGAACTGCGGGGCCAGCATCGCGCCGAACGCGGCGACTGCCGGCTCGATGCCGATCTCGTCGAGCCGGATGCCCAGCAGATGCGCGCATTCGGCTGCGTCGTCGAGGCTGTCGCGGCTGGTGAAGCGCGAGGGCATCATCACCGCATGCACGCGCGCCGGACCGAGCGCGTCGGCCGCCAGTGCCGCCGTCAGGGCCGAATCGATGCCGCCGGACAGGCCGAGGATCACCCCCTTGAACCTGTTCTTGTCGACATAGTCGCGCAAGCCCAGCATCAGCGCCGAATAGATCTCGGCTAGCGGCTCCAGCGGGGCCGCCACGCGGCCCTTGGTGCAGGCAAGCGCACCCTTCGCATCGCGCGTCCAGACCGAGACCGCCATGTCGTTGGCGAACGCGTCGAGTTGGACGGCCAGCGACCGGTCGACATTGAGCGCGAAGGAAGATCCGTCGAACACGAGTTCGTCCTGCCCGCCGACCTGGTTCACGTAGACAAGCGGCAGTCCGGTTTCGGCAATGCGCGCGAGGGCCAGCTGCACGCGCCGGTCGCGCTTGTCGGTCTCGAACGGGCTGCCGTTGGGCACGACGAGGATCTCGGCCCCGCTTTCGACGAGGCACTCGGCCACGTCCGCGAACCACATGTCCTCGCAGATCATCAACCCCAGCCGCACGCCGCGGAAGGCGACCGGCCCCGGCAGCGGGCCGGGCACGAACACGCGCTTCTCGTCGAACACGCCGTAGTTCGGCAGGTGGTGCTTGAAGCGGACGGTCTGGATCTTTCCGCCGTCGAGCACGCAGGCGGCGTTGTAGAGCAGGCCGGCTTCGATCCACGGCGTGCCGACGATGAGACCCGGTCCGCCGTCGGCGGTGTCGGCGGCAAGCGCTTCGACCGCCGCGCGGCATGCGGCCTGGAAGGCGGGCTTCAGGACCAGATCTTCCGGCGGATAGCCCGAGACGACGAGCTCGGGCAGAAGGACGAGTCCGGCTCCTGCCGCGGCGGCCTGCGCGCGCGCGGCCCGGATCTTGGCCAGATTGCCGGCGATGTCGCCGACGGTCGGATCGATCTGGGCGAGTGCGAGGGCGAGCGCCGTCGTCAATGCTTTTCCCCGCCGTCGTTCTTATGCCCGACCATCTTGTCGAGATAGGCGAGCATCAGCGCCGACGCGATGAACGTGACGTGGATCGCGATCAGCATCACGAGCTTGTCGTTGGGGATCTCGTTGACGTCGAGGAACGCCTTTAGGAGATGGATCGACGAAATCGCGACGATCGACGAGGCGAGCTTGATCTTGAGCGAGCCCGCGTCGAGCTTGCCGAACCAGGAGAGCTTGTCCTCCGCCTCGCCGAGATCGAGGCGGCTGACGAAATTCTCGTAGCCGGAGATCACGACCATGACGATCAGGTTCGCGACCATGACCACGTCGACGAGCGTCAGCACCGCGAGCACGACCTTGGACTCGCCCATCGACCAGATGTCCGTCGACAGATGGACGAGTTCGAGAATGAACTTGACCGACAGCATCACCAGCACGGCGACCAGCCCCAGATAAAGCGGCACCTGGAACCAGCGGCTCGAGAAAATCACCTTTTCGATTGCACGTTCGACCGGATTCATCGTTTTCCCCGCATGGATTCAAGGACTGCTTCGGCCTGTTCGACCGTTTCGGCGACGATCTGCGCGGCCGGGCGGACCGTCGCCATGCGCGCACCCTGCCCGGCCCACATCACCATCAGATCCGTATTGCCCTGCTTGGCCGCTTCCGCGCGCAGTTGCGTGGTCAAAGCGTTGGTCACGGGATAGGCGGGCATCTCGGCCGCGTGCGGCGCCATCTCCTCGATATAGCGCGTGCGCAAGCCGCGCGCGTGCCGGCCGGAGACGGCACGCGTGACGGTCGTGCCCGTGTCTTCGATCCGGCCCAGCATTTCCTTGTGCAGCGAGTGAGTGCCGGCTTCGGGTGCCGCGAGGAACGCCGTCCCCATCGCGGCGGCCGAAGCGCCCAGCGAAAGGGCGGCCGCAAGCCCGCGCCCGTCCATGATGCCGCCGGCCGCGATGACAGGTATTTTCACGGCATCGACGATCTGCGGGACCAGCACCATCGTGCCGATCAGCGAATCGTCGAAGGACCCGATGAACGTGCCGCGATGTCCGCCGGCTTCGGCACCTTGCGCGAGAATCGCGTCCACGCCATGGGATTCCAGCGTGCGCGCTTCGGCCACATTGGTCGCCGTGCCGATCACGAACACGCCGCGCGCCTTGAGTGCTGCGGTCTTGCGCGCCCCGATGGCGCCGAACGTGCTGCTGAACACCGGCGGCGCGAGATCGAGCACGGTCTCGAACTGCGCCTCGAAATCCTCGGACCATTTGGCCGGCGGTGCGGCGTTCGTCTCCATGCCGAGCTCGAGCCGGTACTTGGCAAGCAGCGCATTGGCGAAAGCGACTTCCGAGGGCTTGGCTTCGGCCGGTGCCAGAACGAATAGATTGACCGCGAACGGCTTTTCCGTAGCCGCCCGGATCGCGGCGACCTCGCGGCGGATCGCGGCAGGTGCGGTCGTGGCGGCGGCGAACGAGCCGAGGCCGCCGGCATTCGAGACGGCAGCGACCAGCTCGGGCGTGGTCATGCCGCCGGCCATCGGTGCCTGCACGACCGGATGGACGAGGCCAAGAAGCTGCGTCAGGCGCGTCGCCAGTGCCATCGTCGTTCAGCCCGGCTTGCGCAGCAGGAACTCGCGGCCGACCTTGACCGACGGGCGGCCGTCATATTCGACGATGTCGGCCGTGGCGTAGGTCTCGGTCCACACTTCCGGCAGGTACGAGCCCGTCCCGACCGTGTCGATCGGCGCGTTGGCGACGGCCATCGTCTTGCACTTGGCCGGCGTGAAACCGGACGACGCGACGATGCGCACCTTGGCGAAACCCGCCTGGTCGAGCGCTTCGCGCATGTGCCAGATCGCCGCGGCCGAAACGCCCGTACCCGTCAGGTAGCGCAGTTCCTGTTCGGTCCGGTATCCGCGAAGCGACAGCGGCGCATTGCGCTCCAGCACGTCGTAGGATTTGGCGAGATCGAGACCCTCGATGTAGCGCCCGCCGTGCGTGTCGAGGCGCATGGCAAGTCGGCCGGACTGCGCCACGTCGGGAAAGCGGCGGCACACCTCGAGCGAGTCCGTCACTTCGCGGCCGAAATAATCGACCAGAACCGTGGCGTTCTCGGTCGCGAACACCTCGAGCAGCATCTCGGCGGCGCGCAGCGTCGATCCGGCATAGCCGATGAGTGCGTGCGGCATCGTGCCGTAGCCGGCCTTCTGCCCGAAATAGTGCGCGGTCGCGTCGGTGGCATTGCCGATGAACCCTTTGGCGCCAACTTCGCGGCGCGCAGCCTGCGAGCCGACCGACGCGGCGTAGGCCATCATCTCGGCCATCTCCGACCCGGCGCAGTGGCGCGCGTCCATCGCGAGGAATTCGGTGCGCGGCAGGTCGACGCACATCGTGTAGGCGTTGTAGGCCGCCACGCAGGCGGGGCCGAGCTTCTGCAGATAGAGCGTCTCGAGATCGACGAGATGGAACAGCGAACCGGAGATGTACATCAACGGATCGCCGGCACCCGTCCATTCGCCTTCCTTGTGGCGAAGGTCGATGTCGAACTTGGTGCCGCGCGCGAGTGCGATGCGCTCGAGCCATTCGACTGCCAGGCGCGGGGCCGACACGACCGGGCGGCGCATGAACACCGCATAGGTCACCCGCTTGTCGCCGAAACGGCCGACCGCCGCCTTCGTCTTGTTGAAGTAGTGGTCGGTCAGGCGCGCGACGGCGCCTTCGTCCGGGATGCGGCCGAGCTGGCTGGGTTCTGGATCGGATGCGCGTCCGTCGGCCATTGCGGGCCCTTTCCTTGGCGCCGGCGACCGGCAGCTGCTCAGTCGTCGTCGCCGACGGCGCGCAGACGCGAATCATCGACGCGCTGGGCGCGCAGCTTCTCGGCGATCAGGAAGGCGAGCTCGAGCGCTTGCGTGCCGTTGAGGCGCGGGTCGCAGTGCGTGTGGTAGCGATCGCCCAGTGCGGCATCCTGGATGGCCTCGGCACCGCCCGTGCACTCCGTCACGTTCTGGCCGGTCATCTCGAAATGCACGCCGCCGGCATAGACGTTCTCGGCCCGGCACACGTCGAAGAAGCCGCGCATCTCGGCAAGGATGCGGTCGAAGGGCCGCGTCTTGTAGCCCGACGCCGACTTGATCGTGTTGCCGTGCATGGGATCGCAGCTCCACACGACCTTGCGGCCTTCGCGCGCGACCTTGCGCACGAGAGGCGGAAGCTTGGCAGCGACCTTGTCGTCGCCCATGCGCGCGATCAGCGTCAGGCGGCCGGGCTCGTTGTCGGGGTTGAGCGCGTCGATCAGGCGGATCAGCTCGTCCGGATCGCTGGTCGGCCCGCACTTGAGGCCGATCGGATTCTTGATGCCGCGGCAGAACTCCACGTGCGCGCCGTCGAGCTGGCGCGTGCGGTCGCCGATCCACACCATGTGGGCCGAGCAGTCGTACCAGTCGCCCGACGTACTGTCGACGCGGGTCAGGCACTCCTCGTAGGGCAGCAGCAGCGCCTCATGGCTCGTGAAGAACGACGCCTCGTGGATCTGCGGCACGGCTTCGGGCGTGATGCCGCAGGCCGACATGAACTGGAGCGAGTCCGAGATGCGGTCGGCAAGCTCGCGGAACTTCTCGCCCGCCGGGCTGCGGTCGACGAAGCCGAGCGTCCAGCCATGTACGCGATGGAGATCGGCGTAGCCGCCACGCGAGAAAGCGCGCAGCAGGTTGAGCGTGGCGGCCGACTGCGAATAGACGTTCAGCATGCGCTCGGGCGACGGCGCGCGTGCGGCCGCGTCGAACTCGATGCCGTTGATGATGTCGCCGCGATAGGTGGGCAGCGTGACGCCGCCGACCGTCTCGTCGTCGGACGAGCGCGGCTTGGCGAACTGGCCCGCCATGCGGCCGACTTTAACGACCGGTAGCCCGCCGGCATACATCAGGACGACGGTCATCTGCAGGATGACCTTGAACGTGTCGCGGATGTTGTTGGCCGTGAACTCGGCGAAGCTCTCGGCGCAGTCGCCACCCTGGAGGAGAACGGCCTTTCCTTCGGCAACGCGCGCGAGCTGGGCCTTGAGATCGCGCGCCTCGCCTGCAAAAACGAGCGGCGGGTAGGACGCGAGCTTCTTCTCGACCGACGCCAGCTGGGCGGCATCGGGATAAGTTGGCATCTGGCGCGCAGGACGGTTGCGCCAGCTGTCGGGCGTCCATTTGGCAGGCATGTTTGTCCCCAAATTCGAGTTGTGGATAAACTATAGAGCCGACTTCGCATGTGCAACCGATGAGAATTCAATCGACAAATCAGCCGGTTGACCGGCACTCTTCTGACGCACACAAGGAAGTCGGCCATGTTGCAGGACCTGCTCTTCGTCGTCTCGAAACTGCTCGGTCCGCTGCTCAACCCGCAGGTCGGGCTCTATTACGCAATCGTCGTCGCAGTCGTGCTGCTGTTCACGCCGTGGGCGCGCGCCGGGCGGCGGCTCGCACTCGCGACCTTGCTGGCTGCGGGGATCCTCGGCAGCTCGCCGCTCGGCGACTGGGCGCTGCACACACTCGAGGAGCGCTTCCCACCGCCGCCCGCCCTGCCCGAGCGGGTCGACGGCATCGTCGTGCTCGGCGGCGACGCCGACAACGCGATGCTCCGCGTGCGGCCCTACTCGCCCGGCCAAATCCCGCCGCGCCAGCTTGCGTTCGCCGACCTCGCGCGGCGATGGCCGGACGCGAAGCTCGTCTACTCCGGCGGCTCGGGCAAGCTTGGCGTGCCGGAGGAGACGGACGCGGGCGGCGCAAAGGTGCTGCTGCCGATGCTCGGCCTCGATCCCGCGCGCGTGCTGTTCGAGGACCGATCGCGCAACACGCACGAGAACGCGGTCCTTTCGTACGCGCTCGCGATGCCGAAAGACGGCGAGACCTGGCTGCTCGTCACCTCGGCCCGCCACATGCCGCGCGCGATGGGCAGCTTCCGGCAAGCCGGATGGCGCATGATGACCGCTTTTCCGACCGGCTACGCCACGCCGCCGGCGATGGAGTACGCATGGAGCTGGCCGTCGACCTTTTCGAACGACATCGGCTGGCTGTCGATGGCAATCTCCGAGTTCGCCGGCCTCGCCTACTATTATCTGCTCGGCCGCACCGACGCGCTGTTCCCGGCACCGTAGCTAGCGCTTCACCTTCTCGCGCATCAGGACGAACTCTTCGGCCGCGGTGGGATGTATCGCCACCGTGCGGTCGAAGTCCTTCTTGGTGAGGCCGGCCTTCACCGCGATGGCGATCCCCTGGATGATCTCGGGCGCATCCGCGCCTACCATGTGTACGCCGCGCACGCGACCGGTCGCGGCCTCGACGACAAGCTTCATCATCGTCTTTCCCTCGCCGCCCGAGATCGTGTGCTTCATCGGCCGGAACGTCGCGCGGTAGATGTCCACACCTTCGGCACCGTAGAGGCGCTCGGCCTCGCCCTGCGACAAGCCGACCGTGCCGACGGGCGGCTGGCTGAACACCGCGGACGGCACGTCGCCATGATCCATCGACATCGGATTGGCGTTGAAGAGGGTTTCGGCAAGTCCCCGCCCCTCGGCGATTGCCACCGGCGTGAGGTTGAGCCGGTTGGTCACGTCGCCGATCGCGTAAATGCCGGGCACGGTCGTCTGCTGCCATTCGTCGACCGCTATCGCCCCGCGCTTGTCGAGATGCACGCCGACTTCCTCGAGACCCATGTCGCGCGTGTTGGGTACGCGGCCCGTCGCGTACATGATCTTGTCGGCCTCGAGCGTGCCGCCGCTTTCAAGCACGGCGCGGTCGCCCGACGCGGCGCGCTCGATGCGCGCGATCTTCTCGCCCGTGCGGATGGCGATGCCCTGCTTCGCCAGTTCCGCCGTCAGATGGTCGCGAATATCCTCGTCGAAGCCGCGCAGGATCTTGTCGCCGCGGATGACGAGGGTGACCTCGGAGCCTGCCGCACGGAAGATGCCCGCGAACTCGACCGCGATGAAGCCGCCGCCCACGATGACGACGCGACGCGGCAGTGAAGGCAGGTCAAGCGCCTCGTCCGACGTGATCGTGTGCTCGATGCCGGGAATTTCCGGACGTTCCGGCCGGCCACCCGACGCGATCAGGATGTACTTGGCCGTGACGGTACGCCCGCCGATCTCGACCGTGTGCGCGTCCTTCAGGCGTGCGTGGCCAAGCATGGTCTCGACCTTGGCACCCGACAGCAGGTTCTTGTAGATGCCTTCGAGCCGATCGGTTTCGCGGTTCTTGGCTGCGACGAGCTTGCCCCAGTCCAGAGACCCTTCGACCGACCAGCCATAGCCGCGCGCGTCTTCCATCTCGTGCGCGAAATGGGTCCCGTAGATGAGCAGCTTCTTGGGCACGCAGCCGCGCAGCACGCATGTGCCGCCGACGCGCCAGTTCTCGGCGATGGCGACCTTCGCCCCGTAACTCGCCGCCCGACGCGAACCCGCCACGCCGCCGGAGCCAGCGCCGATCGTGAACAGGTCGTAGTCGTAGCTGCCTGTCACGAGATACCGCCCATGCAGAGGTATTTCACTTCCATGAACTCATCGAGACCGTACTTCGACCCTTCGCGCCCGATGCCGGACTCCTTGAAGCCGCCGAACGGTGCCACTTCGGTCGTGATGAGTCCGGTGTTGATCCCGACCATTCCGTATTCGAGCGCTTCGGCCACGCGCCACACGCGGCCGATGTCGCGGCCGTAGAAATAGGCCGCGAGGCCGAACTCGGTGGCGTTGGCGAGTTTGATAGCGTCTTCTTCGGTCTTGAAGCGGAACAGTGGGGCAAGCGGCCCGAATGTTTCTTCGCGCGCCACAGCCATGCGTGAATCCACGTTGGCGACGACGGTCATCTCGAAGAAATTCCCGCCGAGCGCGTGGCGCTTGCCGCCGGCGATGACCTTCGCGCCTTTAGACACGGCGTCGGCGATATGCTCCTCGATCTTCGCCACGGCCTTGCCGTCGATCAGCGGGCCGTTCGTCGCCCCGGCTTCGGTGCCGCCCGCCACCTTGAGCTTGCCGACCGCGGCCGCCAGCTTCTCGGCAAACTTATCGTAGACGGCGTCCTGCACGTAGAAGCGGTTCGCGCACACGCAGGTCTGGCCGCTGTTGCGGTATTTCGAAACGATCGCGCCCTCGACGGCGGCGTCGAGATCGGCGTCGTCGAAAACGATGAAGGGCGCGTTGCCGCCAAGCTCCAGCGACACCTTCTTCACGGTCGCGGCACTCTGCGCCATCAGCTTCTTGCCGACCTCGGTCGAGCCGGTGAAGCCGACCTTGCGCACCAGCGGATTGGACGTGATCTCGCCGCCGATCTCGCCGGCATTGCCGGTCACGACGTTGAACACGCCCTTGGGAACGCCCGCACGCTCGGCAAGCTCGGCCAGCGCCAGAGCGGAATACGGCGTCTGGCTCGCCGGCTTCAGCACGACCGTGCAACCCGCCGCGATCGCGGGACCGGCCTTGCGCGTGATCATGCTGCAAGGGAAGTTCCACGGCGTGATGGCGCCGACCACGCCGATGGGCTCCTTGATGACGACCAGGCGTTTGTCGGGGAACGTCGTCGGGATCGTGTCGCCATAGGCTCGCTTGGCTTCCTCGCCGAACCATTCGAGATAGGCGGCCCCGATCGTGATTTCGCCCTTCGCTTCGGCCAGTACCTTGCCCTGCTCGCTGGTCATCAGCAGCGCCAGGTCGTCGATATTCGCCATCATCAGGTCGGCCCACTTGCGCATGATGCCGGCGCGCTCCTTGCCGGTCTTCTTGCGCCAGCCAGCCCAGGCCCGGTTTGCCGCTTCGATGGCGCGACGCGTCTCGGCCGCACCCATCAGCGGTGCCGTGCCGATCGTCGCCCCCGTCGCCGGGTTGTCGACGGCGATGGTCTTCTTCGAATCCGCATCGACCCAGGCACCGTCCACGTAGCATTGCTGGCGGAAAAGCGAGGCGTCCTTGAGGGCAAGGCCGGTCGATCCGGCGGTGCGGGCGAGTTCAGTCATCGGAATTCTCCAGTCGGACGGAAGGGAAGTGCGAGACTACTCGACAGTCACGCTCTTGGCGAGGTTCCGCGGCTTGTCGACGTCCGTCCCCTTGAGCAGGGCCACGTAGTAGGCGAGCAGCTGCACCGGGATCGAATAGAGGATCGGCGTGACGAACGGATCGCTGTCCGGCAGTTCGATCGCTGCGACGGCAAGCGAGCCGAGCTTGTCGATGCCCTTCCTGTCGGCGAACAGCACCACCTGCCCGCCGCGCGCACGCACTTCCTGCACGTTCGAGGCGGTTTTCTCGAACCATTCGTCGGTCGGCGCAAGGATGATCACCGGCACGTCCGAGGCGATCAGCGCTATGGGCCCGTGCTTCATTTCGCCGGCGGCATAGCCCTCGGCGTGGATGTAGCTGATCTCCTTGAGCTTGAGCGCGCCTTCCATCGCGATGGGATAGGACGTGCCACGCCCGAGATAGAGCACGTCGCGCGCCTTGGCGACGATCTCGGCGGCAGCCCGGATCTTGCCGTCGGTCGCCAGCACCGCCGAGACCTTCTCGGGCACCTCGTAGATCGCGTTGGCGAGCTTGCGAAGCTGCGCGCTGTCGAGCGTCTTGCGATCGCGCGCGGCGGCAAAGGCAAAGCTTGCGAGCACGGCAAGCTGCGTGGTGAACGCCTTGGTGGACGCCACGCCGATCTCGGGGCCGGCGTGCGTGGCCAGCACCACATCGGACTCGCGCGCCATCGAGCTTTCCGGAACGTTGACGATGGACGCGATCTTCTGGCCTTGCGCCTTGGCATGGCGGAGTGCCGATAGCGTGTCGATCGTCTCGCCCGACTGCGAAACGAACATCGACATGCCGCCCTTCTCGAGGATCGGGTCGCGGTAGCGGAACTCCGAAGCGATGTCCACGTCGCACGGCAGGCGCGCGAGCCGCTCGATCCAGTAGCGCCCGACGGATGCCGAATAGTATGAAGTCCCGCACGCGACGATCTGCACGCGCGGCAGCGTGGCGAGATCGACGGGCATCTTCGGGAGCGACACGTAGCGTGTCGCCGGATTGACGTAGCTGCGCAGCGTGTCGCCGATCACCGCGGGTTGCTCGAAGATCTCCTTCTGCATGAAATGCTGGAAGTTGCCCTTGCCGATCAGGGCGCCCGACATCGCCGTTTCCTTGACCGCGCGCTCGACCTTCCTGTCGTTCTGGTCGTAGACCTGCGCGCCGGCGGCATGCAGCACGACCCAGTCGCCGTCGTCGAGATAGCTTATCTGCCGGGTGAGCGGTGCAAGCGCCAGCGCGTCGGACCCGACGAACATCTCGCCCTCGCCATAGCCGACCGCAAGCGGCGAACCGCGCCTTGCCGCCATCAGCAGGTCAGGCCGGCCATTGAAGATGACCGCGAGCGCGAATGCGCCATGGAACCGGTGCAGCGAAGCGGCCATCGCCTCCTCGGGCGTCTTGCCTTCGGCCAGCAGCACCGTCAGCAGGTGCGCCACGACTTCAGTATCGGTCTCGGTTTCGAACTTCCGGCCCTTGGCTTCGAGCTCGGCCTTCAGTTCCGCGAAATTCTCGATGATGCCGTTATGGACGACGGCCACGCTTTCGGTCGCGTGCGGGTGGGCGTTGGTTTCGTTGGGGGCACCGTGCGTGGCCCAGCGCGTGTGACCGATCCCGGTCGACCCGCCGAGCGGTTCGCGGACCAGCAGCTCTTCAAGCTGGGCGATGCGCCCCTCGGCGCGCCGCCGCTCGATGCGGCCATCGACGAGTGTCGCGATGCCAGAAGAGTCGTAGCCGCGGTACTCGAGCCGCTTCAGTCCGTCGACCAACCTAGGTACGGCCTTGCCCTTGCCGACGATGCCCACGATACCGCACATGCCTATTTGCCCTTCTTCTTTGCCGCTTTTTCCGCCGAACGGCGGTCGCGGAATTTCTTTGCCCAGCCAGGCGATGTCGCCGGCCGGCCACGCGCCACGACAAGCGCGTCCGCCGCAACGTCCTGCGTCACGACGGACCCCGCCGCGACAAGCGCGCCGTCGCCGATCTTCACGGGTGCGACAAGCGCGCTGTTCGACCCGATGAAGGCGCCCGCCCCGATATCCGTGTGGAATTTCTCGAAACCGTCGTAGTTGCAGGTGATAGTCCCCGCCCCGACATTCGCCTTGGCCCCGACACGTGCGTCGCCGATGTAGCTGAGGTGATTGACCTTGGCGCCCGCTTCGACCGTGGCGTTCTTGATCTCGACGAAGTTGCCGACATGCGCGTCGACGCCGATGGCGGCACCCGGGCGCAGGCGCGCGAAGGGTCCGACGATGGCCCCGTCTGCGACATCCGCACCTTCGAAATGGCAGAAACCCTTGATCGTCGCGCCGCTGCCGATCCGGGTTCCGGGGCCGAAATGCACTGACGGATGAACGATCGTGTCGGCACCGATGACGGTGTCGTGGCTGAACCAGACCGAACTCGGATCGACCAGCGTCACGCCCGCAAGCATCGCGGCCTTGCGCGCGCGCGCCTGGAAGACGGCTTCGAGGGCGGCGAGCTCGACGCGATCATTGGCGGCAAGCCAGTCTTCCGCAGATCCTTCCACCGCGCGTGCCGCATGGCCGGCCTTGCGCGCCAGCGCCACGGCATCGGTGAGGTAGAGCTCCTTTTGCGCGTTGTTCGGTTCGATGCGCCCGAGGAGATCGAAAAATCCGGCCCCGGCGAACGCCATCACGCCGGTATTCACGAGGTCGACCTTCCGTTCCGCGGGCGTCGCGTCCTTCGCTTCGACGATGCGCTCGAGCGCACCGTCGGGAGTCGTCACCATCCGGCCGTAGGGCCCCGGGTCGGCAAGCCGCACGCCGAGCACGCAGACCGCCGGCCGCTCGGCACCGCGCAGGCCCTCGCGCAGACGGCGGAAAGTCGCGGCGGACACGAAAGGCGCATCGCCGAGTGCGACCAGGATGTCGCCCGCGAACCCGTCGAGCAGCGCCTTGGCCTGCAGGGCTGCGTGGCCGGTGCCACGCCGGTCATGCTGGACGACCGCATCGATCCGCAGTCCCGGTGCGGCCGCACGCGCGGAAGCCAGCACCGCGTCCATGTCCGGGCCGACGACCAGCACCACGCGCAAGGCCCCGAGGCCGGCCAGTTCGGCCGCGATGTGGCCGATCAGCGAGCGTCCACCCACTTCGTGCAGCACCTTGGGGTGCTTCGATTTCATCCGCGTGCCCTGGCCGGCGGCCAGGACGATGACGGCAAGATCGTTGTCGGGCGATGCCATGCGTGCGATATCCCTTCCGATTGCGCGGGCACCTTTCCATACAGCGCCCGTCCGGCGAAATCACGAATTGTTGCGAGCGGTTACGGATCACATGAAGCACAGGTTCAATGCCCGGGCCATCGTCTTCGATCTCGACGGCACGCTTGTCGATTCGGCCGGCGATATCGTCGCCGCCCTCGATACGCTGCTGGTCGAGCGCGGCAGACCTGCCGTCGGACCTGTCGCCGGCCGCGCCATGATCGGGGACGGTGCGCGCGTTCTGATCGAGCGCGGATTCGCCGCGACCGGCGGGCCCGTCGCCGACATCGATCAGGCGCTGAAGCGCTGGTTCGAGATCTATTCGGCCGACATCGCCCGGCATTCGCACCCCTATCCCGGCGTTCGCGAGACGCTGGCCGAGTTCCGCCGGCGCGGCCTGCCGCTTGGCGTCTGCACGAACAAGGCCGATGCGCCCTCGCGTCTGCTCCTCGCCGAGCTCGATCTTGCATCCCCATTTGCCGTCGTCGTCGGCGGCGACGTGGCGCACCGGAAGCCCGACCCGCGCCACATCCTCGATACGCTCGCTGCCCTTGGCGTGGCGCCGGCCGCAGCCCTGATGGTCGGCGATTCCCCCAACGACGCGAAGGCCGCACAGGCCGCCGGCGTGCCCGTCGTGATCGTCGACTACGGCTATAGCCACCTGCCCGTGGACGAACTGGGCGCCGATGCGGTTATCTCCGACTTCAGGCAACTGCTGGAGCTCGTCGAATGATTCCGAATCTGGCCGACAACGAGTCCATCTCCCACCTGATCCAGATCGCCATTGCGCCGGTCTTCCTGCTCAACGGCCTTGGCATATTGCTCAACGTCTTCACGGGCCGCCTGGCACGCGTCGTCGACCGGATGCGGATTGCCGCCAACCAGATCCGGGCCATTACCGACGAGGCGCGCCGCCCGCAGCTCGAACGAGAACTTGCCTACCAGCGCCGCCGGCTGACGATCGTCAACGGTGCCATAGCACTCGTCGCCATTTCGGCATTCTTGACCTGTTGTGCGATCCTGGCACTGTTCGTCGGCGGCCTCGCACGCGCCAACCAGTCGCCCCTGCCGCTCGGCCTTTTCGCGGCGGCCGTCATCGCGGTCATCGCCGCATTGGGGCTTTTCCTTGCCGAAGTGCGCGTCTCGGGCAGGGCGCTGGCCGCCGAGACGGACGACCTGAAAACCTGACGGAACCGTCAGTCGATCGCTGCGGCCTGCCCGACATATCGCACTTCGCGCAGATGGCCGACGACCGTGCCGAACCATGCCTCGAACTCGATCCGCACGGGCGCCTTGGCGGATCCGGCACCGAATTCGGCCATGTAGGCCCGCCCTGAACGCCGGTCGCCGTCGGCGCGGGCCGGCACGCCCGGCCGGCGCAGACGGCCGGCGATCGGGACCCAGTGGAATTCGCAGATCCGTGCCTCACCGCTGAAGATCGATGCCGTATCCGACGCGACCTCGCCCATGCCGCGATCGGTGAAAACGATGTCGTAGCGCTGGCGGCCGTCGAACACCGGCGTGCGCGCGTCGCAGCCCTGCCCTTCGTTGATCCGGCGGATCACGGACATGATCGCCGACCCCGGATCGATGGCACCGCGGCGCTGTTCCGGCGTGACCTCGTCGCGATTGTCGTCCTGGTTTGTCGGAATCGCGTCGACGCGGAGCAGTTCGCCATCGCGATAGTCCATTTCGACGCTGCGAACCTTGCCACGCGACTGGCCGTTGACGCGGAATGTCTCCGGCTGCATCCCGCTGCCGATGAAACGCCCGCGGACGTCCGTCGACGACTGCCACGGCCAGATCCAGCTCAGCACGCCGGCGGACGCCTGGCGCGTCGAGATGCTGTAATTGTTGCCCACGACGCCGAATTCCAGGGACATCCCGGCGATGCGACCGCCTGCGAACACGTCGTATACGAGTTCGACGCGATCACCCGGAACCCAGGCGTGACTCTCCTGCCCGACAGCCGGACCAGCCGCCGCCAGGACGAGTGCAAACCCGAATGCCGCCTGCAGATTCGCCATCGAACCCCCGGGTAAAACTAACACACCGATGGATATGTGTCGTGGGAATGGAAATGGAAGCCCGGACGCTTCCTTGACACCCGGAAATCACCCGCTTATACCCCGCATCCACGAACCGGATCGGGCGCTTAGCTCAGCGGCAGAGCACGGCTTTCACACGGCCGGGGTCGTAGGTTCAATCCCTACAGCGCCCACCAGTTCGTCTCCCTGATTTTCAATGTCATCCAGCAGGCCGCCGGCGGTGGCCGGTTAACACTTGATTCATCCCTTCTCGCCAAGATGCGGGCACGTCCCGACACCCCCCGATTCGACCGAGAAATGACCGACACACTCATCAACGACCGCATCTACATCGGCTCCAATTCCGTCGCCCAGTGGTTCGTCACGCTGGGCGACAGCGAAAGCAAGCCGTGCCTGGTCGCCCACCAGGTCTTCATCGACGCACCCAAGCAGATGAATGCGGTCGCGCGCCAGTTGGCGAGCGGGCGGCTGTTCTTCTCGCTCAAGCAACTCGAAACGCTGATGCAGATCCGCCACGGCGTCGAGGTGTCGCTTGCGGACAGCGATCGCATGCGGATCGACCGCCATATGCGCGGCATTACGCCGACTGCGGCGATTTCCGGAACGCCGGGTTCCACACCTTCCGCTGCCTGAGCGCGCTTGACGCGCAACCTTTCGCACCCCAACTTCGAACCGGGTCCGAACTCAGGAGGTCGCGATGTTCGCGTTCATGCGCAAAAAGGCCGTCATGCCGCTCCCCGGGGACGCCCCGCAGGGCCGAACGGCCCGCATGCCCGTTCCTGCCAAGCATTTCGTCAACAGCCAGCCCCTCCAGCCGCCCCACCCGGCGGGCATGATGCCGGCCATGTTCGGGCTTGGTTGCTTCTGGGGTGCCGAGCGCAAGTTCTGGCAGCTTGCCGGCGTCCACGTCACTGCGGTCGGGTATGCGGGCGGTTTCACGCCAAATCCGACCTACGAGGAAGTCTGCAGCGGCGCCACCGGCCACAACGAGGTCGTCCACGTCGTGTACGACCCGTCAAAGCTGGGTTACGACGCCCTGCTGAAGGCGTTCTGGGAGTCGCACGATCCGACCCAGGGCATGCGCCAAGGCAACGACGTCGGCACACAGTATCGCTCGGGCATCTATACGTTCTCGCCCGAACAGCATGCGACGGCGCTCGCATCCAAAGCAGCCTATGAACCGCTGCTCGCCAAGGCAGGTCTCGATCCGATCACCACGGAGATCGTCGCGGCACCCGAGTTTTTTTACGCCGAGGCGTATCACCAGCAGTATCTCGCCAAGAATCCCGACGGCTATTGCGGACTTGGCGGGACGGGCGTGGCTTGCCCGATCGGTACCGGCGTGAAGTCGGCTGCGGTGGGCTGAGCGACTGGAGCTCGCGGGATTGCGTAATGCAAATCCTTGGCAAACTTTAGGAAATAACGCGAACTTATCGACACGTGAGTGACAGCCGTCACCGCAATTTGCGTGACTTCCACCTACAAATTCCGCAAATCTTGCAATGCACACTGGCGAATCCATTTTCGCCACGAGTTGCGTATTGGGCCATGTCGGAAACCGAACTCGAAGACGTAAAAAAGTATCTCGCGGCAACGAAGGCAGCACTTGCCGGCGCACCGCAGAAACCGCACGACCTGTCCCACAAGAACCTCGCGAAAGCGAATTTCGAGGGACGGTCGATGGCGCGGGCGCGCCTGATGGGATCCAACTTGAGCGAGGCGCGGCTGGCGCGCACCGAACTCACGGAAGCCGATCTTTTCGGCGCCAACCTCACCTTTGCCGACATGAACGGCGCCAATCTCAGCGGTGCCGTGCTGCGCGGGGCCGCCCTCAAGGGCGCCAACATGAACGGCGCAAATCTGTCCGGCGCCGATTTCCGCGGCGGCGTGATGATGGGCGCTTCGGGTTCCGGGCGCATCGGTCTCGACGTGACCGACCTGACGGACTGCCTTGCGGAATACGCGACCGCCTCGCGGGCCCAGATGGCCGGCGTCGACCTGTCGGGCGCCAGCTTCCTGGGTGCCAATCTCGAGGGTGCAATCCTGTTCGGTGCCAATCTCGCCAACACCAACCTTGCCTACGCCAACCTGCGCGGCGCCGATCTTTCGGATGCGCGCATGGGCAAGACCTCGCTGATCGGCGCCGACCTGTCCGGCGCCAAGCTCGCCAACGCGAAAGCCGATGGCGCCGATTTTTCCGGCGCCAGGATGTCCGCAGCCGAGACCAAGAATCTCGACCTTTCGAGATCCATCATCGCGGCAAAGCCGCCGCTGCTCGGGCGGGACAAGCTGCCTGGGCCTCTACGCACGGCACTCGACAATCATGCCGAGTGGCTCGCCTCGGTCGGGCGGAAGGGTAGCCCCGCCGTCCTCGAAGGCGCCGATTTCAGCCATTTCGACCTGTCGGGCATCGACCTCAGCGGTGCGGTGCTGCGCAAGGCGCGATTCATCGGCACGCGACTGGCGGGTGCCATCCTTCTGTTGACGAACCTGCGCAGCGCCGATTTTTTCCATGCCGACCTGAGCGGCGCCAAGCTCCACGGGGCGATGTTCGACGGTGCCAAGATGCGCGAGACGGAGCTGTCGGACGCGATCGCCGGCACGCTGCCGATCTCGAACAGCGACGGAACGCAATCGACCCGCGCTCAGCCGACGAGCTTCATGCACGCCGACCTGACCGGCGCACGCGTCAAGGGCTTCAATATCGGTCACGCCAATACCGAAGGCGCGCGACTTCCCTGAATGCTCAGCCGGTCGGGCGCACGAGCGTCAGCTCGGCATGCTGCAGCCCGCAATAATAGGGATCGACCCCGTCGAGGAACGCATTGAGCTTCATGTTGAAGCAATAGTGCTCGAACCCGTGCTTGTCGACGACGCGGATTTTCTGACGCTGGAAGCGGCCCTCGGGCATGCGCCGGCCGGTAAGATAGAGCGCGGTCCGCTCGATCCTGTGACCCATCACCGGCAGATCGATCAGTCGAGACAGGGCGCCGGCGACGCGCTCGACGAACTGTTCCTCGTCGATCCAGACGCCGTTGACGTCGTCCCAGCGATGGAACGCGCCGACCAGGATCTGGTCGGGGCGGCAATTGGCGACGAGGCGCGCAACCTGGATCGTGACATCGCCGACGATGAAGTCGTTGCGGCTGGTGCCGGTACGGTCGGGCTGGCGGTAGTTGTAGTGACTGCCGATGCCCAGAACGGCGCGCAGCCCCGGGACCGCTTCGGGCACCGTGACGGAGCGGCGCAACGCCGCATGGAAAATGGCGAACAGCACGTAGCCCAGGAACAGGTCGATGTCCGCGCCGAGGCCCTTGCGCTCGTTCCAGACATAGAACCCGTCGCCCGTCGTCGACCGGCACATCTGGAAGTCGATGTTGTGGGCAAGGGCAGTCTCGGCGGCGATGTTGAGCGCGAATTCGAGCGTCGCGAGCTGGCTTGCCTGCTGCTCGGGCAGCAGCTTCGAGAATCCGACAATGTCGAGCAGCAGGACGGCGCGCTGGTCGGTCTTGGTGACGGCAAACGGCGCGAAAACCTCCTCGACGACCGAGGCCGGCGTCTGGTCGGGGCCATCGCCGATCGACTGCGTGAGGCGCAGGTCGAGTGCCCGCGACTGCAACGCCTCTGATATCTCCTCGAACGTCTTGTCGCCCATCTGGCGACCGCCGACGAACACGCGACGCGGCGCGTCCTTCAGGGCGAACAGCCGGATCTTCGGCGCCGTCAGGATCTCCATGCCTGTCGCCGTCGGTCGCCAGCCAACAAGCGCGTTTGACCCGAACCGCCACACGGAATAGAGCGTGCGGTGCAGTTCGGCGCGGATCTCCGGCGCGGTATCGGCCGTGTATGTCTGGTCGTTCGGCATTGGCTACACAAAGCTTATACCGGAAACACCGCCGGATTCACCGGTCGTCGGCGGGCGGGCGCCCGAACCTGCGGCCCTATTGGCCGAGATCGACGAAGTAGCCGCCGCCCGGCGGCTCGGCGAGCGGCGCGAACCGTTCGACGCGCCCCTGACGTCGCGCGTCCAGCAGATAGCGTCCAACCGGCTGGAAGAGCGTCTCGCCGCCACCGGGAACGGGCGGATCGATATGCACGGAATAGCTGCGGGGTGCAGGCGCAACCCGCTCTTCGATCAGGCGCCTCAGCCTGTCGAGAGCCTCGCCGCGTGCAAGCCCCCGAAGATCGAGGACAGCTTCCGCTTCCGGCAATTCGCCAAGAAGGTGGCGAGCCTGTTCTGGATCCAGGAATGGCATGGAAGGACCATGTCGCGGTATCCGGCGACTTGTCCAGTCCGGTCGATCAGAGGCCCGACCGGACCCGATCGAGAAGCTGTCCGAAGCCGTCGACCCATGGGCCGATCGAATGGTTCCGCGCGACGTGCGCCCGCCCTGCACGCGAAAGACGAAGGCGCAGCGCCCGGTCGCCCGCCAAAGCCTCCATCGCCGCACCGAGATTGGCCGAGAAAGCTGCGTCGTAGGATTTCATCAACGGCTCGAACGTCTGGTTGAGAAATCCCCATGCGTCATACCACGACGTGCGACCGAGCCGTCCCTTGACCGCGATCCCCGTTTCGCCGTCGGTCACGAACTCGTCGACCGCCGGCGCATCGGACGCGATGGTCGCGGCACCGCAGGCCATGCTCTGGAGCAGAGACACCGTATGGAGCCCGCAGGACGGGATCAGGAAAACGTCGGCGCGCAGGAACAGATCGATAAACTCGGGAAATCCGAGCCGTGTGTCGACGATCTCGACGTTCGGGATCGAACGGACGAACGTCTCGAAATCCGGACCGAACATCTTGGGAATCTGCGTGCGCAGGATCAGCCGGCAATCGGGCCGCCGCGCGACGAGCGCACCGAACGCGGCCAGAGTCTCCATGCCGCCACGCAGCACGAAGCTTTCATCCTGCTGGCCCCACGAGTTGGTGAACAGGAACGTGCAGCCCGAACGCGTCGCGCGTGCGTCCTGTGCTGCGTCGATGCGCGCCTGGAGCTCGGGCGGGAACGCGATCCCGAACGGGATATAGTGGGATTTCGCCTCGATCTTCGGACTGTCGAACAGCCGGCCGATGAACGCGTGGCTGTGCCGCAGATGGGACGAGA
Organism: Tagaea sp.; assembly: GCA_965279525.1. Taxonomy (GTDB): domain Bacteria; phylum Pseudomonadota; class Alphaproteobacteria; order CACIAM-22H2; family CACIAM-22H2; genus Tagaea. The sequence goes on from CBDIIB010000004.1 coordinate 864,929, forward strand.
TCGCGCGGCAGCGCTCGCTTTCCAGCATCGCGCGCACGAGCTGCCAGACCGGCGTCGCCCGGACATCGACGTTCCCCGTCTTGCCGTGCCACAGGAACGGCGCGAACAGCGTCATCAGTTCCTCTATATGCGACATCCAGGGCCGCTGGCCGAACACGAACGGCATCGAATGCGGAAGAGTCAGGTCGGGACCTGCCGCGACGACCTGCGCCTGGCTCTCCAGGTCGCGGCTCTCGACGAACTGGATGATCGCTTCGCGCGGCACGGACGGTACGGCAAGGGCGAGCTCCTCGACCAGCGCATCGCGTTCGGCAGCTGCAACCGCTCGGTGGCCCGCATCGGGTGCGGGCAGGTCGAGCAGGAACTCGTAGCCCTCGCGCGGCGCCAGCAGGCTCGTCATCATCGGATGGTCGCCGCCGAGCCATTGGAAGATCGGCGTGCGCCAGGGTGCGGCGACACGGAAGCTCAAACGATGTCACCCAGCCGGAGTTCGACCTGGGCGGCCCGTGGCACCAAGGCAGGGCGGGCGCGCATCGTCGCGTGCAGGTCGCAGGTCCCGACGCCGGCGCGATAGACCGGCCGGGGCGATGCCGTCGTATAAGGTACAGGTGCTGCTTCCCCGCCGCGCGCGAAATCCTCGCGCAGCAGCGTGGCGTACTCGAGGTTCCACGTCGCCTGCTCCATCAGCGTTTCCTGCGGCAGCGTCGGGCGGTGTCCGGCAGCGCGCGCCACGCAGGCGAAACGCACCAGATGGTCGCCTGCAGGCAGCCAGCACGCGTCGAGCGGCATCAGCTTCAGGAACCGCAGGAAATGGTCGATGAGCGGAACGGTCGGGAACCAGGTATCCGACGGTCCGAGCACGTAGCCGGTACCCGCGAAATTGTACTGCATCATGTAGGCATCGAGCGGCAGGGCGGCGGTCTCGATCACCATCAGGCCGCCGGGCCGCAGGGCGCTGCGCGCCGCCGCGAGCACATGGAACGGGGAAAACACATGGTAGAGCACGCCCGAGCAGATGACGACGTCGAACCCCTGTTTGGGTTCGGGCGCGCCGGTATATCGATGACGCGTGATCTCGCCGGCGTGCCGCTCTTCGAGAGCACGCAGCAGCGAGCCCGACATGATGTTCGGCAGATATGCGAAATCGGCGTCGTAGGCCGCCTTGACGCAAGCGATCTTGTCGGAGAAATCGAGCCCGTCCACCGCAATGACATCGGCAGCACCCTGGCGCTTCAGCAGGACCGGCACGAGCCCTTCCATCGTGCCGATGTCGAGGCAGCGCGCACCGGACAGATCGATCCTTGAAATGAGGTCGCGCGTCAGCGCCACATTCGGGAACCGCTGCCCCGGTGTCATCACGCCCGGCGCCAGTTCCATCGCGTAGTACCAGTACTGGCCGAGGAACGCACGGGCGCGATCCTCGGTCGCAAGCCAGGGAAGTCCGGTCACGTCGATCGCTCCGCCTTGATGCGTGGCCAGCGCCGGATGGCGCCGGGGTCGTCCCGAAGCATTCGCCTGTACCATGCGACGGTCGCCTCGAGCCCGGCGCGCAGATCGGTATAGGTGAAGCCGGACAGGGAAACGAAAGCCGAATTGTCGGTGACGCGCCTGTCGATGCCGCGCGCGCGCGCCGGATCGAAGCGGATGCGTTCGGCCGGCACGCCGCAGATGTCGGCAAGCATCATGGCCACCGAGCGGATTGTCTGCGCCTGCCCGCACCCGACATTGAGCAGGCCCACCGACGAATGGTTGGCAAGGCACCACATGTATGCGCGTGCCATGTCGGGCGCATAGGTGATCTCGCGCATCGGGCTGCCGTCGCCCCAGATCGACAGGTCGTCGGCCGGCGGCGTCCATTCGCAAAAGCGCCGGACCAGCCCTGCGATCCAGGTGCAGTCGTCCGGATTGTAGTTGTCGTTGGGTCCGTAGATGCCCGACGGGACGAGTCCGATCACGTCGAGCGAATGTTCGGCTCGATAGGCGCGGATCGCAGGCTCCATCAGGCGCTTTGCCATCGCATAGGAATAGGCCGTCTCGTGCGGCAGGCCCTGGTGGACCTGGCTCTCGGTGTTGGGTTGGGGGGCATCGGCCGGATACATGCCCGACGACAGGGTTAGAACGACCTTGTCGAGCCGGTGGGCAACCGCGGCATCGAGGACGGCAAAGCACATCGCGACATTGTCGCGAAGGATGCGTGCCGGATAGCGCCGGGCGAGATCGATGCCGCCCGATATGGCGGCAAGATGGACAATCCGCCGGATCCCTTCCCTGCCGACGAACTCACGCACCGCCGTTGCGTCGGTGAGATCGAGTTCCTCGCGTGCGACAAAAACGAAATCGTGACCGGAATAATCGGATGCCAGATCGACGAATGCCGAACCCAGCACGCCCGTCGAGCCTGTCACCAGCAGCCGCGGGCGCGGACCAGCCGGCATTCTAGAAATGTCCGGCGAGATGGCGCGCGAGCGCCTTGTTGCCGTAGAGATAGGCGCCCTTCTTGTTGCCGTACCAGACGACCTCCCGGCACCAGTCGGCGAAAACAGGCCACGGCTCCTTCGAGCGCTCGATACGGTAGGCAACAGGCTCTTCGACCAGATCCTCGCTGCGTCCTTCAAGGATCGCGCGATAATAGGGATAGAGATCGCTGCCAAGGCGCACTTCGATGTCGGCAAGCACGCCCGGCTCCTTGACCAGCGCCCGGTTGAGGCGGAAGGCGTCGGCGACCGTCTCGCGCGGCACCAGCGAGCGGTGCTCCGAGATCGTCGAGAAGACGAGACGCTCGGCTTCGGAGTAGAACGCATCGAGCTTCCCGCCGGCGACAAGATCGATGAAGACCAGTTCGTCGGCCGGCCAGTGGATGCCGAGCCACTTCTCGGAGTACACGTACTCGACCGCGCCGTCCTGTATCTGACGGGCATAGTCGTCGAAGTAGGCGCGGATGGCGCCGATGACCGGATAATCGCCCGCATCGGCCCGGAAGAACGCCTCGAGCAGACGGCGGAACGGCACGCCGCATTTCTCGTGCGCGACGAGGATCGGGATCTGGAGCAGCTTGTTGTAGTGGATGAGTGCGGTCATCCACGCGAAGCTGCGCGCCTTGCGCCAGTCGGCTGCGGGCATCGACGCGGTCTCGACGACGAGGTCCTGGGTCTCGTAGATGCCGTCGGGATCGACGTCGATCGAGCCGTGGATGTTCACGATCTTCGTCACGACCGTCCGCATGCCGTACTTTTCCTGATAGGCAGGATCGCCCATCTCCGCGTTCGGCAGGATCGACAGGTTGTTGAACTGGATGCGGTTGTGCTGGCCGTTGTCCATCAGCCAGCAGATGCCGTCGACCCACGAATCGTACGTCTCGCCCGGCAGGCCGAGGATCAGGTCGGAATAGGTCTCGACGCGGTCGCGCGTGAATCGGCGCTGCAGTTCCTCGTACGTATCGAGGGCGATGTTCTGCCGCTTGATCGCCTTGAGCGTGCCCGGATCGAGCGACTGCATGGAAAGCGTCACGCCCTTGTTCATCCCGGCGTCGGACAGGATCTTCTGCGTGAGGTACGCGCGATCCGTCGCGTTCTTGGTGTTCTGCACGGAGATGGCGCGCGGATAGCCGCGTTCCGCCTTGGTGCGGGCAAGCGATTCCGCAAGCTGGATGTCGCGCGCGAGGATGCCGAAATTCGCGTCGCAGCAGAAGATGAACTCGATTTTCTGGTCGGCAAACCAGGCGATCTCGCGGTCGAGACGCGCAAGGTCGAACTGGAAGACCTTGGCCTGCGTCGCCGAACCCCAGTCGCAGAACGTGCACTGGAACGGACAGCCGCGGTTGGTCTCCCACAGCACGATCCAGTTTTCCTTCGGGTTCGCTGCCATCAGCGGCGCGAAGATGCCGTCCAGATACGGCGACGGCACGTCGTTGAGATCCCGGATGCGCGGGCCTTTGGCGTGGCAGACAAACTCGGTGTCGCGGATGTAGGACAGGTTGGCGATGCCGGACCAGTCGCGCGACGGCCAGGCATCGAGCAGCTTCGTGAACGCGTGCTCGCCCTCGCCGTTTATCGCGACATCGATGAACGGATTCTCGCGCAGGAAAGGTTCGGTGCGGTCGGGGACCTGCGGTCCGCCGAAGACGATCAGGATGCCGGGCTTTCGCGCCTTGAGTTCGCGCGCCACGGCCAGCGACAGCTTGACGTTCCAGACATAGGTCGAGAAGCCGACGACGTCGGCATCGAGCATCTGGGCAACCGTTTCCGCGACGCGCTGGCGCTTGTAGACCGGCAGCAGGAAGTCGATGCGCGCGGGATCGGCCGAGAATTTCCGCACATAGCCTTCGATCAGGCCGACCGCATAGGGCAGATAGTTCTGGCCCGAAAAGCTGTTGTTGATCTGGACGAGACCGACCTTGCACGTTCCGGCCGCACGCGGATCCGATGTTCCGGTCTGGACTTGCGGGTTCATGTCGCGCGCGATCTCCGTATCTTTCCGGTGCGGTCCGTCTGATGCGTCTCGCCGTTCATCCCGAACTTCATTCGCGATTAAACCAAAATATCTAAAATCCCATTAACTTTCCCATAAATAGCTGAGGGAAATCGAAGTTTCGCCAAAAAGGTTACGTGAAATGAGACATGTAGGGCAAGGGACGTGTCGGAAATGCCGCTTTTTCCGCCAGCCGATGGTCGATTGATTTCGTGGGTCGCGTTCTGCTAGCAACGAATGCAAGGGCGTGCAGGGAGAGAACGTTTGCCGGATTACATCCTGGAAACCGAGGGTCTGACGAAGGAGTTCCGCGGCTTCGTCGCCGTGAATGGCGTGTCGCTCAAGGTCAGCCGCGGCACGATCCATGCGCTGATCGGACCCAACGGAGCCGGCAAGACGACCTGCTTCAACCTCCTGACCAAGTTCCTCGACCCGACGCGCGGAGCCATCCGCTACAACGGCAGCGACATCACGGGCGCCAAGCCCGCCGACATCGCCCGGATGGGTCTCGTTCGCTCGTTCCAGATCTCCGCAGTATTCCCGCATCTGAGCGTGCTGGAGAACGTGCGAGTCGCGTTGCAGCGCAAGCGCGGCAATTCGTTCGACTTCTGGCGCAGCGACAGCGTTCTCGATGCTTACAACGAACGCGCGCGCGAGCTGATCGACTGGGTCGGCCTGACCGAATTCGCGGAAACCACCGCTGTCGAGATGCCCTATGGCCGCAAGCGCGCACTCGAGATCGCCACGACGCTGGCGCTCGAACCGGAGATGATGCTGCTCGACGAGCCGACAGCCGGCATGGGGCATGAGGATGTCGGGCGCATCTCCAGCCTCATCAAGCGCGTCGCGAAGGGTCGGACCGTGCTGATGGTCGAGCACAATCTTTCGGTCGTGTCCGACCTGTCCGACACGATAACGGTGCTGGCGCGCGGCGAGGTGCTGGCCGAAGGCGACTATGCCGCCGTCTCGAAGAACCCCGACGTGATCCAGGCCTACATGGGGGCCGGACATGCCTGAGCCCATGCTGGCCGTACGCGGCCTCAATTCCTGGTACGGCGAAAGCCATATCCTGCACGGCGTGGATCTCGACGTGCGCGCCGGCGAAGTCGTGACCCTGCTGGGCCGCAACGGTGCCGGCAAGACGACGACGATGAAATCCGTGATGGGTCTCGTCGGTGCGCGCAAGGGATCGGTCAGTTTCGAAGGAAGCGAGACGATCGGCATGCCCGCCTACCGCATCGCGCGCCTCGGGCTAGCCTTCTGCCCGGAAGAGCGCGGCATCTTTGCTTCGCTCGACGTCGCGGAGAACCTGATGTTGCCGCCGACAATCGGCCCGGGCGGAATGTCGGTCGAGACCATTTTCGAGCTGTTTCCCAATCTCAAGGAACGGCTTTCGAGCCAAGGCACCAAGCTTTCGGGCGGCGAGCAGCAGATGCTGGCGATCGCGCGCATCCTGCGCACGGGTGCGCGCCTCCTCCTGCTCGACGAGCCGACCGAGGGTCTGGCACCGGTCATCGTCCAGCAGATCGGCCATACGATCCGCCGCCTCAAGAAAGAAGGCTTCACGGTCCTTCTTGTCGAACAGAACTTCCGCTTCGCGGCCACCGTCGCGGACCGGCACTATGTCATGGAGCACGGGCGCATCGTCGACGAGATCGCCAACGATGCGCTCGAAGCGAACATGCACAAGCTCCACGAATATCTCGGCGTCTAGAATCCAAAACATGGGAGAAACGAAATGAAGAAGTTCAAAAGCATCCTGGCGGGGGCCGCGGCGCTGACCGTGCTCGCCATGCCGGCCGCAGCGCAGACGAACGTCAAGATCGGCATCCTGACCGACATGTCGAGCCTCTACACCGATCTCGCCGGTGCAGGCTCCGTCCTCGCCGCGCGCATGGCAGTCGAGGATTTCGGTGCCGCCGCCAAGGGCATCAAGGTCGACTTCGTCTCGGCCGACCACCAGAACAAGGCCGACGTCGGCTCGAACATCGGTCGCCAGTGGATCGACATCGACAAGGTCGACGTGATCGTCGACGTGCCGAACTCGGGCGTGGCACTCGCCATCAACGAGATCGCCAAGGACAAGAACAAGGTGTTCCTCGTCTCGGGCGCCGCGTCGTCCGGCCTGACGGGGGCTGCCTGCTCGCCCAACACCGTCCACTGGACCTATGACACCTGGGCACTGGCGAACGGAACCGGCAGCGCCATCGTGAAGACCGGCGGCGACAGCTGGTTCTTCCTGACCGCCGACTATGCCTTCGGCCACCAGCTCGAGGCCGACACGGCAGCCGTCGTCAACAAGCTCGGCGGCAAGGTGCTGGGTCAGGTCCGCCACCCGCTCAATGCCAACGACTTTTCGTCGTTCCTGCTGCAGGCGCAGTCGAGCCGGGCCAAGATCGTCGGCCTCGCCAATGCGGGCGGCGACACGGTCAACTCGATCAAGCAGGCGGCTGAATTCGGCATCGTCCGGCGCGGCCAGAACCTTGCCGGCCTGCTCGTGTTCCTGACCGACGTGCATGCACTCGGCCTCGAGACGGCGCAGGGCCTGATCCTGACCGAAGCCTTCTACTGGGACCAGAGCGACGCCTCGCGCGCGTTCGCCAAACGCTTCTCGGCGGGCAACAAGGGCATCCACCCCACGATGGTGCATGCGGGCGTCTACGCGTCCGTCACCCACTATCTGAAGGCGGTCGAAGCCGGCAAGAGTGCGGCCGACGGCAAGGCGGTCGTCGAGCGCATGAAGGCGATGCCGACCGACGATCCGCTGTTCGGCAAGGGTGTCGTCCGCAAGGACGGCCGCAAGATCCACGACATGTACCTGTTCGAGGTCAAGAAGCCTTCGGAATCGAAGGCGCCGTGGGACTACTACAAGCTCCGCGCGACGATCCCGGCGGCCGAAGCCTTCCGCCCGTTGGCGGACGGCAAGTGCCCGATCGCCGGCTGACCTGACCGGGGCGGGGGAAGGTTCCCCCGCCCCCTTTTCCTTCTCCGAGCAACCGGTCCAATGCCCGACATCTTCGGAATTCCGCCCCAGGCCCTGTTCGGCCAGCTGCTGCTGGGGCTGATCAACGGCTCGTTCTACGCGATGCTGAGCCTCGGGCTTGCGATCATTTTCGGCCTGCTCAACATCATCAACTTCACCCACGGCGCCCAGTACATGATGGGTGCCTTCGTCGCGTGGATGCTGCTCAACTGGATGGGCATCGGCTACTGGTGGTCGATGCTGATCGTGCCGATCGTCGTCGGCGCCACCGGCATCCTGATCGAGCGCACGATGTTGCGGCATCTCTACAAGCTCGATCACCTCTATGGCCTGCTGCTGACCTTCGGGATCGCGCTGATCATCCAGGGTCTCTTCCGCGACCAGTTCGGATCTTCCGGCCTTCCGTACCGCATCCCCGAAGAGCTGCGCGGCGGAACCGATCTCGGTTTCATGTACATGCCCAACTACCGTGGCTGGGTCGTCGCCGTCTCGCTCGTCGTCTGCATTTCCACTTGGTTCGTGATCGAGAAGACCAAGCTTGGCGCCTATCTGCGTGCCGCGACCGAGAACCCGCCCCTCGTCGAGGCGTTCGGCATCAACGTGCCGCGCATGATCACGCTGACCTACGGCTTCGGTGTCGGCCTCGCGGCATTCAGTGGCGTGCTTGCCGCCCCGATCTACCAGGTAAGCCCCCAGATGGGCGCCGACCTGATCATCGTCGTCTTCGCCGTCGTCGTCATCGGCGGCATGGGCTCCATCATGGGTTCGATCATCACCGGATTCAGCCTCGGCATCGTCGAAGGCCTGACCAAGGTCTTCTATCCGGAGGCTTCCGCGACGGTCATCTTCGTCATCATGGCGATCGTCCTGCTCGTCAAGCCGGCCGGCCTGTTCGGGAGGACACGATGAACGGCGGATCCGGCGGCATGCCGCGCCATCAGCAGGTATTGTTCGCGGCCATGGTCCTGTTCCTGGCGGTGGCACCGTTCTTCATCTACCCGGTCTTCCTGATGAAGGTGCTGTGCTTCGCGCTGTTTGCATGCGCCTTCAACCTGCTGATCGGGTTCGTCGGCCTCCTGTCGTTCGGCCACGCGATGTTCTTCGGCGGTGCAGCCTATGTCGCGGCGCACGCGGCGAAGGTCTGGGGCTGGCCGTTCGAGATTTCCGTGCTCGCCGGTACGGCGACTGCGGCTTGCATGGGCTTTGTCGTCGGATCCCTTGCCATCCGCAGGCAGGGCATCTACTTCGCGATGATCACTCTCGCATTGGCCCAGATGATCTATTTTCTGGCACTGCAGGCGCCCTTCACCGGCGGTGAAGACGGCCTCCAGAAGGTCCCGCGCGGATACCTGCTGGGCGTCATCGACCTGCGCAACGACCTGACACTCTACTTCGTCGTCGCGGCGATCTTCCTGGCCGGCTTCCTCGCGATCTACCGCATCGTCCATTCGCCGTTCGGGCAGGTGCTGAAGTCGATCCGCGAGAACGAACCGCGCGCGATCTCGCTCGGCTACAAGGCGGACCACTACAAGCTCATGGCCTTCGTCCTTTCGGCGACCCTCGTCGGGCTGGCGGGATCGGTCAAGGCGATGGTGTTCCAGCTCGCCTCGCTGACCGACGTCCATTGGTCGATGTCGGGCGAAGTGGTGCTGATGACGCTGGTCGGCGGACTCGGCACGATCTTCGGACCGATCGCCGGAGCGGTGGTGATCATCACGATGCAGAACTACCTCGCTGAACTCGGCTCGTGGGTCACCATCGTGCAGGGGGTTGTATTCGTCATCTGTGTCCTCGCGTTCCGTCGCGGCATCGTCGGCGAGATCGCGCGTTTCATACGAAAGCCGCTCTAGGCGCGGCGCTCCTGCGCGCTTTGTCCGAATCGGCCATGTCGGCTACGCTTCTCCCAAAATAAACAATAGGAGAAGCCGGCATGCTCGAACGCTATTTCGGCCTCGCGGCCGCAGGGACCACCGTGCGCACAGAGGTCGTGGCCGGGGTTACCACTTTCCTGACAATGGCTTACATCATCGTCGTCAATCCCTCGATCCTCGAGATCGCCGGAATGGACCGGAATTCGGTGTTCGTCGCGACGTGTCTTGCAGCCGCCTTCTCGACGGCGATCATGGGGCTTTACGCCAACTATCCGATCGCGCTGGCCCCGGGGATGGGCCTCAACGCCTTCTTCGCATTCGGCCTCGTCAAGGGCATGGGCCTGTCGTGGGAGACGGCTCTCGGCGCCGTCTTCTGCTCGTCCGTCCTGACCGTGGCGCTGTCGGTCAGCCCGGCACGCGCCTGGATCTTCGACGGCATCCCGCGCGCGCTCAAATACGGCATCGCAGGCGGTATCGGACTGTTCCTGGCAATCATCGGACTGAAAAATGCCGGCATCGTCGTGGCGCATCCTGCCACGCTGATCACGCTGGGCGACATGCACCAGCCTGCGGCCATCCTCGCCGGCCTCGGCTTCATCGCGATGGTGGCGCTGGAGGCGCGGAAAGTACCCGGCGCCATCGTCATCTCGATCCTCGGCACGACCGCCGTCGGCATCGTGCTCGGCCTCACCCCTTTCCACGGGATCATCTCGGCACCGCCGTCCATTGAGCCGACCTTCTTGAAGCTGGATATCTGGGGCGCCCTCCAGTGGGGCGTGATCTCGACGATCCTCGTGCTGATGTTCGTCGACCTGTTCGACACGGCGGGTACGCTCGTCGGCGTCACCCAGCGCGCCGGCCTGATGACCAAGGACGGCAAGCTGCCGCGACTGCGCCAGGCATTGGTCGCCGATTCATCGGCGTCGCTTGTCGGCTCGCTTCTCGGCACGTCGAACACAACCAGCTATATCGAAAGCGCTGCCGGCGTCGAGGCCGGCGGGCGGACCGGGCTCGTGGCCCTCGTCGTCGCGGGCCTGTTCCTGCTGGCCATCGTGTTCGCCCCGCTCGCGAACTCCGTCCCGGGCTTCGCGACGGCCCCGGCCCTCGTCCTTGTCGCCTGCTATATGGCAAAGGGGCTTGTCGATCTCGACTGGTCGGATATCACCGAGTACGGCCCCGGCATGGTCGCGGCCATCGCGATGCCCTTCACGTTCTCGATCGCGCACGGCATCGCCTTCGGATTCATCACCTACGCGGCTGCCAAGGCGCTGGCCGGGCGGGCGTCCGAGGTTTCCGGCGCGGTCTGGACGATCGCGATCCTGTTTGTGCTCAAGTTCGCGTTTCTCTAGACGACGCAGTAGAATGGCGGAATGGCAAGCAATGCATTCCGCGTACTCGAAACGGCCGACGGCGAGGCGCTTTCCCGGCTCCTCGCCGCCACGCCCGATACGGCGATGTTCCTTCGATCAAACCTGCAACAGGCCGGTATCGTCGACAGGGGCGAACCCTATCAGGGTACTTATGTCGGCGCTTTCGCCGGTGAAGTCCTGACAGGCGTTGCCGCCCTCTACTGGAACGGCAACATGATGCTGCAATGCGAACCGGCCGACGCGGTGGCACTCGCCAACGCGACGCTCGCCGCCACATTGCCGCGGGCCTGTACCGGCCTTCTCGGCCCCCGCGCGCTGCTCGAAGACGTGATCGCCCTGCCGCCCTTCTCGCTCCGGCGCGCGCAGATGGCCTCGCGCCAGGACCTCTACGGGCTCGATCTGGCCGACCTTCCGGACAGCGCGCCGATGCTCGAGCGCGTTCGCGCGGCCACGGCAAAGGACCGCGACGAACTGACCGGGTGGCGCCACGACTATCTGTGCGAGACGCTCGGAGCGTCGCCTGGCGAAGCGACGCGCAGCCGTGCCGGAGAGGAGATCGCACGCGCGATCGACGAGGGTCGCGCTTTCGTGCTGGCGATGGCCGACAATATCCTCGCCTATGCGGGATTCAACGCGACGCTGCCGGACATGGTCCAAGTGGGTGGCGTCTACAGCCCGCCGGCGGAGCGCGGCCTCGGCTATGCGCGCATGGCGACTCACGGCGCGCTGCTTGCCGCCCGTGCGCGCGGCGTCAGACGCGCGATCCTGTTCACCGCCGAAGAGAACATTCCCGCAAAGCGCTGCTACGAGGGCCTCGGTTTCAAGCGGGTCGGCGACTACGGAATCGTGATCTACTGATCGTCGAGACGTTTGGAATCAAGCATCCGCTCGGCAAGCGCACGACGCGCGGCTTCGCTCTCGCGCTCCACCTTTGTGCGGCCGTGGGCGGCCCGGTTGGCGTCGGCGGCCCGCGCCGCCTCTTCGCGCGCCATGCGCTTGCGCGTACGCTTCAGATTGACGATTTCGCCCACCTTGCCTCCACCATCCCGTTCGCCCCATAGTCCCCGCGCATGGTGCGCCGCGACACGCCAAGAACCTACGACGGAATCGCCCGGAGCTTCCACTGGCTCACGGCACTTCTTGTCGCGATCCTGTTCGGGCTCGGAACCTACATGACCGGTCTCGACTACTCTGACTGGAAGGTGCAGGTCTTTTCATGGCACGCGTGGATCGGCCTGACGGTTTTCGCGCTAACAGGCCTGCGGCTCGCCTGGCGACTGCTCAATCCGCCGCCGCCGATGCCGCCGTCGGCCTGGATCGAGCAGATCGCGGCCCACGCGACACATGGCATCCTCTATTTCCTAATGTTCGCGATGCCGATCATCGGCTTTCTCGGCTCGAACGCGTTCGGTTTCCCGGTGAAGTGGTTCGGGCTGGTCAACCTGCCCGACCCGATCGGCAAGAACGAGGCGCTGGGAGAAGCCCTGCTGCTCGCCCATGTCGTCCTCGCGTGGTTGATGGCTGCCACGCTTGCACTCCATGTCGGTGCCGCACTTTTCCACCATTTCGTACGCCGAGATCCGATCCTCGGACGTATGCTGCCGGGCGTGAAGCCGCGCCGATCGGACTAGGCATACCTGCCATCTAAAGTATGATGTTTTGATTATACAATTTTATATTGATATAATTCGGATCACGCCACATCGAAGCAAACCGCCGATCCGAAACTCGCGATTCGCGCTCATCCCTCCATCGACGTCCAGCTCTGCTCGCGCATGAACTGCGGTACGTAGAACGGACCGAGCCCGCCTTTACCCGTGGTCCCCGACCCTTTCCAGCCGCAGAAGCTCTGGATGCCCGGCCATGCTCCGGTCGTCGCACCCGACCGACGGTTGGCGTAGAGCACACCTGCTTCGGCGCGCGCGAAGAAGTAATCGATCTCGGCGGTGTCGCGCGCGTAGCAACCGGCCGTCAGGCCATAGGCGACACCGTTCGCCTGCGCGATCGCATCGGCAAGGCTGTCGAACGCCAGCAGCGATACGACGGGCGCGAAAAGCTCGTCGCGATTGATCGGGTGATCCGCCGGCAAGCCCGCCAAGATCGTCGGCTCGACATAGACGCCCTGATCGTAGAGACCGCCCGTCAATCGCCTGCCGCCACGCACGAGCCTGCCGTCCCGCTCTGCCCGAGCGACGGCGTCCATACAGCGAGCACCGGCGGCCGTGTCGATGAGCGGCCCCATATAGACGTCGCGCTGCGATGGATCTCCGACCTTCAACGCGCCCGTCTTCTCGACGAGCTTGACGAGATATGGCTCGAACACCGAACGCTCGACATAGACGACCGAACCGGCCGAACATTTCTGCCCCTGCAGCCCGAACGCCGAACGCATCGTGCCTTCCGCCGCCACATCGAGGTCGGCGGTCGCGGTGACGAATGTAGGATTCTTGCCGCCCATCTCGGCAATGACCGGGCGCAGCCAATCGCGCGCGGACGACCGCCGGACCATTTCCATGCCAACCGCATGGCTGCCCGTAAACACGATTCCGTCCACCCCCGGATGCGCGGCAAGCACAGGCCCTGCCGGCGCGCCGCAGACGAGATTGACAAGGCCGGGCGGGACGTCCGCCGCCTCGAAACACTCGGCGAGCAAAGCGCCGCACAGCGATGCCTTGGGCGACGGCTTGTAGACGATCGCATTGCCGCCGAGGATCGCCCCCGCCATCATCCCGGTCGACAGGGCGAGCGGGAAATTGAAGGGAGCGATGACACCGAAGACGCCGAGCGGACGCAGGACGACGCGCGTCGCCTCGCGCGGGAAGGCGCGGGCCATCTCCCGGCCATAGCCGCCGTTGCGCTCCATCTCGTCGGCGTAATAGCGCAACAGGTCGACGGTCTCTTCGACCTCTCCCATCGCCTCCGCTCGGGATTTTCCCACCTCAAGAAGGCAGGCGATCCCCAGCGCGTATTTGCGCCTCTCGACGGCCGCAGCCACGGCCCGGATGGCGCCCACGCGGCTCGTCCAGTCGCGCAAGCCCCACTCCGCAGCCGCCTTGCGCGCGGCAAGGACGGCACGGTCGACCGCACCGGCATCGGCCGCCACGAAGCTGCCGATCGCCTGGCGTGCGTCGATCGGGCTCGCTGTCGAATAGCGCGTGCCGGCCTCGTCGGCGCGGCCGGCGATCCGGTTGGGATGGAACCTGCCAAGTTCCGCCTTGAAGGCGGGAATCTCGCGGTCGAGGAAATCGTGCAGCGGCGCGAAGTCGACACCGATATTCGAGTAGGTGACGCGCGGCAGCGCGGTCTTGTCGGCCATTCGTTCGGTCCTCGTCTAGAAAAGGCTTCCCTGCCGGCGGTCCGGCGCCGCCTTGCGCGGCTTGGCGGCTTCCGGCTCGGAATCCGGCGCCGGCTCGTGGCAGCCTGCATCGTCGTGACGCACGCTGTTCACGTAAGTCGACACGCGGACATGCTCGAACCATTCGCTCGGTGGTGCCTGAACGAGTTCGCGTGCATCGACGGCCGGATCGAGCCAGGCGGCATAGTCCGTCGGCGAAAGGATGACCGGAACCCGGTCGTGGAACGGCGCCATGATCTCGTTCGCGGCCGTGTTCACTATCGTGAACGTCTCCAGCACATCCCCTTTGGGCGGAATCCAGCGCTCCCACAGGCCGGCGAATGCGAAAGGCTGTCGGTCGCGCATGCGGAACAGCAGCGGCTGCTTCGTCTTCGCGGCGACCGTCTGCCATTCATAGAAACCGTCGGCCGGAACGAGGCAGCGGCGCTGGCGGAAGGCCTGCCGGAAGGCAGGCTTGTCCTGCACGGTCTCGCCGCGCGCGTTGATCATGTGGCTTTGCAGTGCCGTATCTTCTGCCCAATAGGGCACGAGGCCCCAGTTGAACATCTGCAGCTCGCGCGAGCCGTCACCCGCCAGCCGGACGACGGGGGCGGCCTGCGTGGGCGCGATGTTCCAGCGCGGCTGAAGATTTACGGGAGCGCCGTCGAAAGCGAAAAGCTCCCGCAGGGCCTCGATCGGCGTGGTCAGCGAATATCGTCCGCACATGCCGGGTATTGTAAGCCAAACGGCGGCATCGTACGACAGGGCCGATCATGACAGTTTCGACACCGGATCTCGCCGCCCTGCGCCCTGCCGTCGTCGCCCTTGCAAGGCGCGCCGGCGCCACCATTCTCGATATCTACGAGGGCGCCTTCGCCGTGCGCGACAAGGCCGACCGCACGCCGGTGACCGAAGCCGACGAGCGCTCGGAAGCACTGATCGTTGCCGGGCTCGCCGTCCTCACGCCCGGCATACCTGTCATTGCCGAAGAATCGCAGGCACGGGGCGATGCCGGCTTCGCAGGTTCTGCCCCGCCGCTTTTCTGGCTGGTCGATCCGCTCGACGGCACGCGGGAGTTCGTCGCGCGCAACGGGCAGTTCGCCGTCAATATCGGGCTGGTGCGGGACGGCCGCCCCGTCCTCGGCGCGATCCTGTCGCCGGTCGAGGGGATCGTGTGGTCGGGCATCGTCGGTGCCGGAGCCTTTCGCCAGGTGCGCGACGGCATGGAAACGCCAGTGCGTGCACGCGCCAAGCCCACGAAAGGCATTGTCGTTGTCACGTCGCTGAGTCACGCCTCGGGGGCGGAAAGCGCGGTCGCCTCGGCGCACCGGATCGCAGAACATCGGAAACTCGGTTCGGCGGCAAAATTCGGCCTGCTCGCCGAAGGCTCGGCCGATCTCTATCCGCGCATGGGACCGACCAGCGAATGGGATACCTGTGCCGGCGAAGCACTTCTCGTCGCGGCCGGTGGCCATGTCGAGCGGACCGACGGCCGACTGCTCGAATACGGCAAGCCCGGCTTCCGCAATCCTGACTTTGTCGCCCGGGGCGCGTGGTGAACCGGCCCTAGCCGGTGTTGCGCATGCCCGCGGCGATCGCGTTGATCGTCAGCAGCAGCGGCTCGCGCCAGGCCTGCCCGCGTGTTCCACGCGCGCGGCGCAGCAGGCGGACCTGCAGCGCGTTGACCGCATCGAGATAGGGTGCCCGCCGGTCGAGCGTGGCGGCAAGCCGCGGATTGTCGGCCAGAAGCCGCGGCCCGCCGGTGATCTGCTTGAGCCACCGCTCGGACAGGCGGAACTCCGCCTCCACACGCTTCCAGATGCGCGCTGCCGCCGTCTTGTCCTTGGCGAGGCCCATATAGAGCGACGCCACCGCCGGATCGCCCTTGGCGAGCGCCATCTGCACGTTGTCGACGAAATGTCGGAAATAGGGCCAGCGCCTGTACATCAGCCGCAGGCGCGCAGGATGGCGCGGGCTTTTTTCGGCGAACGCGGCGAAGGCCGAACCCACGCCGTACCAGGCCGGCAGTGCTAGGCGCGCCTGCGACCAGCCGAAGACCCAAGGGATTGCCCGGATCGCACGCAGCGATTTTCCGCCCTGCGGCCGGTGCGACGGCCGCGAGCCGATATTCAGGGCGGCAAGCTCGCTGACCGGCGTGACTTCATAGAAGAAATCGAGGAACCCCGGCTCGCCGGCGACGAGACCGCGATAGGCCTCCAGCCCGGCACCGGAAAGCGCCTCCATCGACGCCGAAAAGCGCGAGTCGACGCCGACCCGCTCGCCGGGCGAAGGGAACGTCGCGCGCAGCAGGCCGGCAAGAGCGGTCGACAGCTCGTACACTGCCGTCGGCCGGTTCGAGTATTTGTAGGAAAGCACCTCGCCCTGCTCGGTGTATTTGAGCCGTCCGTTCGCCGCAGCGCGCGGAGCGGCGGCAATGGCGTCATAGACCGGCCCGCCACCGCGCGCGTGGCTGCCGCCGCGGCCGTGGAACAGCAGGAACGGCACGACGTGTTTTGCAAAGCAGGCCGCAAGCGCCGTCTGCGCCCGATGCAGGTGCCAGGATGAAGCAAGAATGCCCGCATCCTTGCAACTGTCGGAATAGCCGAGCATGACTTCCTGCGTGCCGCCGGACGCGTCGAGCAGGCGCCGATAGGCCGGTTCGGCCAGCAGCCGGTCGATGATCCCAGGTGCGGCATCCAGATCGGCCGCCGTCTCGAAGAGCGGCGCCACGCGGATCTGCACGGCGAGCTTGCCGGCGGAATCGAACGCGACGAGGCCTGCCATGCGCGCCAGGAACAGGACTTCCGCCACGGCCGTGGGCCGGTCGGCCATCGACACGACATAGGTCCGGATCGCCTCCGGCCCGAGTTCGGCGCGCAGCGTGCCGATCGCACGCAACGTGTCGAGTATCTCGACCGTCGCGGCTGACAGGTTTCCGCCAAGCAGCAGCGTGGGCCCGGGCCGTTCGGCAAGCGACAGCACAAGGTCGAGCTTCGCGTCCTCGGCAAGGTCGGCATAGGGCGGCTGGCCGGGCAGGCAGGCGAGGATCTCGGCGACCGCCTCTCGATGGCGGGACGCCTCCTGGCGCACGTCGAGACGCACCAGATGGAAGCCGAAGGAGGCGACGAGCAGGATCAGGTCCTTGAGCGCGCCGTCGGCAAGGCGCGCGTCGCCGTCGGCGATCAGCGCCTCGCGGATCGCCTCGAGGTCGGCGCGCATCGCCTGTGGCTGCGCATAACCGCCGCTCACCAGCCGGTAGCGGATGAAGGCGAGCTTTCGCCGGTAGGGTTCGTGTGCGAACCGGGAGGGCTGCCCCGTGAAGGGGGCCGCCCCGAGCTCGGCCTCGTCGCGTGCGAGTCCCGAGACGAACGCGGGCGGAAGGCGCACATGGACCGCCGCATGCGTCAGCGTTCCGATCAGCGCGTCGATCCGGTGCAGGTAGGTCTCGCGGATCTCGGTCGCGTGCGTGCGTGCGGCACGCAATGTCGTCGCGGCCGTCACGTTCGGATTGCCGTCCCGGTCCCCGCCGATCCACGAGCCGAAAGCGATCGCGGGCGGCGCCTGGAAGTCGCGCGCGGCGGAACCGTAGACGCGCTTCACGGCGGCCTCGAAGGCACGCAGCGTCTGGGGAACCGCATCGAACAGGGCGGCCCGGAAGAAACGCAGGCCGTTGTCGATCTCGTCGTCGACCGTCAACTTGCCGGTTCGCAGCGTGCTCGTCTTCCACAGGACCGACATCTCCGCGCGCAGGTCTTCGAGTGCGGCCGCGCGCGCGATCGGGTCCTCGTCGGCTGCGACGAGCCGGGACACCAGATCGAACATCCGGCGATGGCACTTCTGGACCGCCTGCCGGCGGGCCTCGGTGGGATGGGCGGTGAAGACCGGCATCAGCTTGAGCGCGCCGAGCTTCGCGCGGAAATCCGCATAGTCGACTCCGCCGGAATGGATCGCGGCGATGGTTTCCTCGAGCCCGCGCGGATTCGGCGTCCCGCGCCGCTCGTCTTCGAGTAACGCTTCGTCGGCGATATTGACGACCGCGAAATAGGCGGCGAAGGCACGGGCCACGGTCGTCGCCGTCTCCGGTGTCGCGCGTTCGACCGCGCGCGCGGTCCGCGCAACCTCACGGGCGGAGGCGGCACCCGACTTGCGCAGGGCGACGAAGCCGCGCCGCAGGCTCTCCACCGTGCCGAAGGCGGCCTCGCCTTCGTGCGCGTCGATCACCTCGCCGATGAGGGCCCCGACCAGACGCATGGTCGTGGCCCGCCGCCGATTGCGGTTCTGCATCCGTCCCCCTTCGAATTGCCCGCGTTTTCGTGCAAAATCCGGTCCGATCGTTGATACGCCGCCCCGCACGCATTCGAGGAGTGAGAAAACTTGGCCCGAGTCCGCAATATTCCTGCCGACGAGCTCCCCGACGATGCGGCGGCGATCTACCGGCGCTATGTCGCGGACTACGGCCCCTTCGCCAATCAGGTCGGGATTCTGGCCCATGTCCCGGCCGCAGTGCGCCATCTGCCAGCCATGTTGATGGAACTGCGGGCCGCCGGCACGTTGCCGCGGCGCTATCTCGAGCTCGCCATCGTCGTCGTGTCGAAGCGCAACGCCTGCCATTACTGCGTTGGCCACCATGTGCCGATGCTGGCGGTCGAAGGCGTGCCGGCCGACGCCGTCGCCCAGATTCCCGAGCAGGTCGATCACCCGAGCCTGACCGAGATCGACCGGCTGGTGATCGCCTATTCGGTGGCCGTGAACGACACACCCAACCGGATCCGCGATGCGATGCTCACGGATCTCCGACGCCATTTCAGCGAGGCGCAGATCGTAGAACTGACGCTGCGCATCACCCTGACCGGGTTCTTCAACAAGTTCTCCGATGCGCTCGGCATCGAGGAAGAAGCGGCAGCGGAACAGGCCGCGCAATAGCCCTAGCGGCCGATCCCGGCATAGGCCGCGATCTCCGCGGCAAGGCGCGTCATCTCCTGTGCGGCCGTCGAGCCCGGCTCGGCCTCGGTCACGCCAAGCCCCAGCCCGAGGCTCGACGCATAGGCCGTCCGGTTGCCGAGCACGATGTTGGCGACGGGCGTATCGATCGTCGCGAGCTTTCGCGCCACCTCGTCGGCCAGCAGTGAGCGCGGCGGCATCCGGTTGACGACAAGAAGTGCGAGCCGCTTTTCCGCTTTCGCAAGATCGAGCGTCGGCTGGGTCGCCCACAGATCCATTGGCGAAGGCTGCACGGGGACAAGCACCAGATGCGAATAGCGGATCGCGGTGCGGGAGTCGCTCTGTGCGTGAGGGGCGGAGTCGACCACCACGACGTCGTGCTCGCGCGACAGCCGATCCAGTTCGTGTGGCAGCCGCCATCCTGAAAGCTTGGCGAAGGAAAAACCGAGGCCGGCGTCCGGGCCTAGCCTGCGCGCGAATGTTCGGTCCACAGGGCAAACGAGCCCTGCGGGTCGATGTCGACGGCAGCGACGCTGAGGCCGGATTGCGCCCAGCAGGCCGCGAGATGTGCCGCAAGCGTCGTCTTGCCCGCCCCGCCCTTCTGTTGCGCGATCGTCACGACTTTTCCTGTCATCGGCGCACAATGCGCCGCCGCCCTCGCCCGAAGCAAGGGCACGTGCTAAAGGGCGGCCGGAAATGAGCATCGCCAAGCCCACGCATCTTGCCATCCGCCGGGCGGCCGCCGCCCTGCTGCGCGGCCGTCTCGTCGCGTTCCCGACCGAGACGGTCTACGGGCTGGGTGCCCGTGCGCGTAGCGCACGCGCGGTGTTGCGTCTTTATGCAGCCAAGGGTCGGCCGCGCTTCAATCCGCTTATCGCCCATGTCGCGAGCCTTGCCCACGCCCGCCGCCTCGTCCGGTTCGATGCCCGCGCTGAACATCCTGGCACGGCACTTCTGGCCGGGGCCCCTGACGCTGGTACTGCCGCGCCAGGCAGGTGCCGCCGTCTCGCGCCTTGCCGGCGCGGGACTTGCCACGCTGGGCGTACGCATCCCCGACCATCCGGTGGCGCTTGCCCTGCTGCGGCGCGTCGGCGAGCCGGTCGTGGCCCCCAGCGCCAATCCGTCCGGCCGCCTGTCGCCGACGCGCGCGGGCGACGTCGCGCGCACGCTAGGCGGGCGCGTGGCATGCGTTCTGGATGGCGGGGCGTGCCGTGTCGGTCTTGAATCCACCGTCGTCGACCTTTCCGGTCCGGTCGCACGGCTTTTGCGCCCGGGCGGCATCGCGCGCGAAGCGATCGAAGCGCTGATCGGCCCGCTCGGGGGGGCAGGCGGCACGATCAACGCGCCGGGCATGCTGGCAAGCCACTACGCACCACGCGCACGCCTGCGTCTCGATGCGCGCACGGCCGATTCCGGCGAGGCCTATCTCGGCTACGGCCCGCTTCCGGCCCTGCCCGCCGGGGTGCCGGCGCTTACCCTGTCCGCGACACGCGATCCGCGCGAGGCCGCGCACAACCTGTTCTCGTTCCTGCAGACGCTCGACCGGGCGCACGTTCGCACGATCGCGGTTGCGCCGATCCCGTCGGCCGGGCTCGGTCTCGCGATCCGTGACCGGCTTGCGCGTGCCGCGGCACCGCGCTAGCGGACAAGGACCATGTAGACCGCGTCTGCGCCGTAAGTCGCACGCACGTCTTCGTCGACCGCCGCCTCGACAAACCCATGATGGCGCCATAGCCCTGCAGTTCCGTTGACTGCGATCAGCGACAGCGGCGCACCGCCTGCCACGCGGGCAAGATGCGAAAGTGCCGCGCCGACAAGGCCGCGTCCACGCGCTGTTGGCGCCAGCGCGATGTCGTGCAGATGGAGCCCGCGCGGCGCATGCACCTCATAGGAGGCTTCATCCAGCTTCGGCGGCCGTCCGCATGTCGCCCAGAGCGCCACGCAGTATCCGACCGCACCCCCTTCGCGCTCGGCGATCAGGCAGGCATCCGGTGCGGCATTGAGTTTCCCGGCGAACGACGCGCGGGATTCCGGATGGTCCGGGTATAACCGGGCAGCGAGCAGCATCACGAAATCGAGATCTGCCGACGCCATCGCGCGCCAGCATGCCAAATTTCCCGAACTCCGCTCTTGCGATCCGGCCATGGCGTCTATCTAACACAAGGCGCATGGACGAATCCCCCCTTCGGCACCGCCCCTCGGCATCGCTCGACATCCTGCGAATCGGCGCCTCGGGCGTCGTCACGATCGTCGGCTTTTCCGCACTGATCCCGTTCGCGGCAATCCGGCTTGAATCACTCGGCCATTCCGCCGCGGCGATCGGGGCATTCTCGGCGCTGCCCTGGCTTGCGATCCTGATTGTCGCTCCCTTCGTTCCTCGCCTTGCACGTTCGTTCGGCGGGGACCGCCTTTACGTGTGGGGTGCACTCGCGGGCGCACCCCTGCCGCTCGTCTTCGCGCTGACGGCCGACTACGCGCTCTGGTGCGTCGCCAATTTTTCGATCGGCCTGATCGCCGCACTGCGTTGGATCGTTTCGGAAACTTGGGTCGCCGATCTTGCGCTGCCCGAACGTCGGGGGCGCATGGTCGGCCTTTACGAGACGTTCCTGGGCGCCTCCTTCGCGAGCGGACCGATTCTGCTGGTGCTGCTCGATCCGGCGACAGACCGGCCGGCATACGCAGGATCGATCCTATGGATTCTCGGCTGGCTCATTGTCATCGGGCTGGCACCAGCTCCGGTGGCGCCAGGCGACGGGCGGACGCGCGATCACGGATTCGCCGCCGTCGTCCGGGCGATTCCTGCCGTTCTGGTGGCGGCCGCAGCTGGCGGCATGTTCGAAGTCGGCCTCGCCGGTATCGGCAGCTACTGGGGGCTCACGCTTGGCTTCGGAGCAAGCGTCGCCGCCATGCTCGCGGCTGCGCTCGGAATTGGCTCGTTCGTCGCACAGTATCCCGCCGGCTGGCTTGCCGACCATGCCGATCCGGCAAGCATCGCACGCTGGGCGTTCGTAGCGTTGATCGCCGCATCGCTTCTGGCGCTGGCCGCGACACCGACACCCGCCGTCACCCTGGGCGTCGCTGTCGTGTGGGGCGGCGTGGGCGGCGGGCTCTATACTTTGTCGATGATCGGCGTCAGCCACCGATTCTCCGGCGCGTCGCTGATGCGCGCGACGTCGGCAGTCGTTTTCGCCTACACGCTTGGCGGAACGGTGGGGCCGTCGTTGATCGGCCTGGCGCTCGATGCCCTGCCACGCGACGGGCTGCCCCTGACGCTTGCCGGCCTCGCGGCAGCAGCACTCGCCCTGCATATGACACTGGAAAAGGGTACGCGCACCCTCAAAAAGGGTGGGCCGCCGCACCCCCCGGAGCGGCGGCCCTGATCGCAAGCTCCGGCGGCTGACGCCAGCCAAAGCCTACGAAGACCGTCGGTGCCCGCGCTAGGGCGAGACACCATTTGAATACCCAAAGAAGTATAGATAACTTCAAAAACCGCTGCCACGCCGATTGGGTCCATTGCGGCGTGTATTTTCGGCGGTTTCTTGACTTGGATCAAATTCGGATACGGGTTGTGCCAATGACTGCCCCTCTCGACGAAATCGCCCGACCGACCGGCGACGTTCTCGACCGGATCAAGTCCGTCGTCGGCCCGAATGGCTGGATTTCGGACTCTGCCGACATGGCCAAGTTCGAGCGGGAGGAACGCGGCCTGTTCGTCGGTAAGGCGGCACTTGTCGTCCGGCCGGCTTCGACCGACGAGGTCGCCGCAATCCTGCGCATCTGCGACGTGGCCAGAGTCCCGGTGGTGCCGCAAGGCGGCAATACCGGCCTCGTAGGTGGCGGCGTTCCGCACGCGACCGGCAGCGAGATCGTCCTGTCGCTCGCGCGCATGAACCGGATCCGCAGTCTCGACACCGCAAACGACACGATCGTCGTCGATGCGGGTTGCGTACTGGCGGACATCCAGAAGGCGGCCGCCGACGCCGACCGCTATTTCGCGTTGTCGCTCGGCGCAGAGGGTACCTGCCAGATCGGCGGCAATCTTTCGACCAATGCCGGCGGCAGCAACGTGCTGCGCTACGGGATGGCGCGCGACCAGGTGCTCGGCCTAGAAGTCGTGCTCGCCGACGGCCGCGTCCTTTCCTCGCTGGGGGCCTTGCGCAAGGACAACACGGGCTACGACCTGAAGCAGCTTTTCATGGGCTCGGAAGGCACGCTCGGCATCATCACGGCCGCCGTCTTGAAACTCCACCCGGCACCGCGCGAAGTCGAGACCTGCCTGATCGCCGTGCCCACTCCGCAGGCGGTCGTCGAGCTGCTCGGCCACGCCAAGGCCGGCAGCGGCGGCAACTGCATCGCCTTCGAGTTCACCCAACGCCGGCTGATCGATTTCGTGCTCAGGCACATTCCAGGCACGTCTGACCCGTTCGACCGGCCGCATCCCTGGTACGTGCTGGCCGAGTTCGCCGCCGGCGACATGGGCGGGGCGCTGAAAGGCATGGTCGAACGGCTGCTTGAACACGCTTTCGAGGGTGGACTTGCCCTCGACGCCGTCGTGGCGACATCGTCCGCCCAGCGCAAGGCGCTTTGGAAGCTGCGAGAGAGCATGACCGAAGCACAGAAGCCCGAAGGCGGGTCGATCAAGCACGACGTGTCCGTACCCGTGTCTGCCCTGCCCGCCTTCATCGCGCAGGCAAGCGAGTTGTGCGAACGGATGGTGCCGGGCGCGCGCGTGTGCGCGTTCGGTCATGCCGGTGACGGCAACATCCATTTCAACGTGAGCCAGCCTGCCGGCGCCGACCGCGCCGCCTTCATGGCCGGAATGCACGCGATGAACCATTCGGTTCACGCGATCGTCGCGGAGCTCGAAGGCTCGATTTCCGCCGAGCACGGCATCGGCCAGCTCAAACGCGACGCGTTGCCCCACTACAAGAGCGCCGTGGCACTCGACCTGATGCGAGCGATCAAGCGCACGCTCGATCCCAACGGGATCCTCAATCCGGGGAAGGTCGTCCCGGAATAATTGGCGTTCCTATCGAAGGCTTTTTTTCTTTTACCGTCGGTGAAAACGCGCTAGTGTCTTGCCGGGTTCTGGCAGGAGATGGACATGCTGCGCTAAATTTTACGAGACATCGGAGATTTCAGGAGACCGTCTCATGTATGCCGAGTTTCTCATTTCCTGCCAGATGCTTACTCGAAAAACACGGTAACCTTGCGTCGCCTCCCGTCGCATGTCGTCTCCTCCCAGGAAACTTTCATGAGCTATCGCGCCCCGCTCGAAGACATGCAGTTTGCACTCGACGCGATCGCAGGTGTCGCTTCTCTCGAGCAGACTTCCGGCGGCGTGCCCGATGCCGCCACACTCGCCCAAGTGCTCGCGGCGGCCGGGGACTTTGCGGCAAATGAAATCGCGCCGCTCAATGCGCCCGGCGACGCCGTCGGCGCGAAACTCGAGAACGGCATCGTGCGCACGGCGCCCGGCTTTGCGGATGCCTACCGCAGCTTCGTCGCGAACGGCTGGAACGGCCTGCCCTTTGCCGAAGCGCATGGCGGCCAGGGCCTGCCTTGGGCGCTCGCCGTCGCGGTGCAGGAAATGTGGCAGTCCGCCAGCATGTCGTTCGGCTTGTGCCCGCTGCTCACGCAAGGTGCCGTCGAACTGCTGTCGAGCCACGGCAACCCGGCGCAGAAAGCCGCCTACCTGCCTAAACTCGTATCCGGCGAATGGACCGGTACCATGAACCTCACCGAACCCCAGGCGGGTTCGGACGTGGGTGCCCTCAAGGCGCGTGCCGTGCGCGAACCGGCATCCGACGGCCCGCTCGGCGAGGCGTACCGCATCGTCGGCAACAAGTTGTTCATCACCTACGGCGAGCACGACATGACGGACAACATCGTCCACATGGTGCTTGCCCGCGCGCCCGACGCACCACCCGGTCCCAAGGGCGTTTCGCTGTTCCTTGTCCCGAAAATCCTTCCGGCGCACGGCGGCGGCCTTGGTGCGCGCAACGACCTGCGTTGCGTCTCGCTCGAACACAAGCTTGGAGTCAACGCCTCGCCGACCTGCGTGATGGCGTTCGGCGACGGCGGCGGAGCGCTTGGCTGGCGCATCGGGGCCGAGGGCAAGGGTCTCGAATGCATGTTCACGATGATGAACAACGCCCGTCTGGCGGTCGGCCTGCAGGGCGTGGCGATCGCAGAACGTGCCTATCAGGCCGCGCGCGCCTATTCGCGGACCCGCGTGCAGAGCCGCGAACTCGGCGCCACCGCCCCCAGCCCGGTCGCGATCGAGCGGCATCCCGACGTGAGGCGCATGCTTCTCGACATGAAATCGAAGATCGAGGCCGCGCGCGCCCTCGCCTACTCCGCGCACCTGTCGCTCGATCTCGCGGCAAAGGCGACCGATCCGGAGCTGCGCATGCGTCAACAGGCGCGTGTCGACCTCCTCACGCCGGTGGTCAAGGCGTGGGCGACCGACATCGGGTGCGATGTCGCCTCGACCGGTGTGCAAATCCATGGTGGCATGGGGTACATCGAGGAGACAGGAGCGGCCCAGCATCTGCGCGACGCGCGCATCGCGCCCATCTACGAGGGCACCAACGGCATCCAGGCCAACGATCTCGTGTTCCGCAAGATCGTCCGCGACAAAGGGGCGGCCGCGCGCGCGTTCCTCGCCGAGATCGCCGGCATTCGGGGCGCCCTCGCTGCGGCTCCTGGCGAAGATCTCGCCGTCATCGGCAGCCAACTCGACGCCGGCCGCGAAGCGCTGGAAACGGCGATCGCGCATATGGTCACGACAGGCGATCGGGATCCGAAGTCCGCCGCGGCGTCAGCCGTACCGTTCTTGAATCTCTTCGGCATCGTTGCCGGCGGCTCCCTGCTCGCCAAGGGCGCGTTGGCCGCTGCCGGGCGCCTGGCGCGCTCTGGTGGCAACAAGGAGTTTCTCGCGGGACGCCTGGTGGTCGCGCGCTATTACGCCGACCATCTCCTGTCCCGGGCACCGGGATTCGTACATACGATCCTTCATGGGGCCGACGCCGTTTCGCGATTCGCCGAAAGCGAACCCTGAATTTTTCTACGCAGGCGGCCAAAATTTGCTTGCACCGGCCGGCTTTTCGGCCCAAATAGGCAAGCAAGATGCACGGGGCGGTCGATGGAGAGTCGGCGGCCCCTTTTGTCTGTCGGAAAAGGGAAGGTGTGGGCAAGGAATGGCGAACAAAGCGGCGCTGCGCAGTCTGAAAGTGGTTACCGGCGAAAACCGGTCCCCGGCCTCCAAGGCCCTCAAGTCAGCGGCGCACGACCTGCCTTTCCATGTCCAGAGTACCGAGACCACGGTCGCCAAGGACCATTTCGTCGAGCGCAACGGCATCAAGTATGCCGGTACGCATCTCCTCGTCGAGCTCTGGGGTGCCAGCAATCTGGGCGATTCGGCATTGACCGAAGCCGCGCTGCGCGAAGGTGCCATCGCGGCCGGTGCCACGATCCTGCATTGCCATCTTCACCATTTCGGACCCGATGCCGGGCTTTCCGGCGTCCTGGTGCTTGCCGAAAGCCATATCTCGATCCACACGTGGCCGGAGCGCGGCTACGCCGCGATCGACGTCTTCATGTGCGGCGTGTGCGATCCCTACCAGGCGATCCCGGCGATCAAGCGCGCCTTCGCGCCGACCTCGGTCCAGATCGTCGAGAGCCGCCGCGGCGTGATGGCCTGAAGGCCGTACGGCACGTGAACGCCCGGACAAAGACGATCTGGTTCGACGAGCAACTCTATCCGCATGTCCGCCAAGGCATGTCGATCGAGAAGGTGCTCTTCCGCGAGCGTACGGAACACCAGGATCTCGTCGTCTTCCAGAACCCGACTTATGGGCGGGTGCTGGCGCTCGACGGCATCGTCCAGGTCACGGAGAAGGACGAGTACGTCTATCACGAGATGATGACGCACGTTCCGATCCTCGGTCACGGGCGCGCGCGGCGCGTGCTGATCATTGGTGGCGGCGACGGCGGCATCCTGCGCGAGGTCCTTCGGCACAAATCCGTCACGAGCGTAACGATGGTCGAGATCGACCGCGCGGTCGTCGACATGTGCCTCAAGTGGATGCCGAGCGTCGCCGGGCGCGCGTTCGAGGACCGGCGCACCGACCTCGTGATCGCGGACGGCGCGCGATTCGTCGCGGAAACGGACAAGCGCTTCGACGTGATCATCGTCGATTCGACGGATCCGATCGGCCCGGGCGAAGTGCTTTTCACCGAGGGCTTCTACCGCGACTGCAAGCGCTGCCTTGCTGCCGGGGGCATCCTCGTGAACCAGAACGGCGTGCCGTTCCTCCAGCCCGGCGAGATCCCGATGACCCGTAAGCGCCGCGGGAAGTCGTTCAAGATCGCCTCGTTCTACATGGCAGCCGTGCCGTCCTATTACGGCGGCCTGATGGCGCTGGGCTGGGCAAGCGACGACGCGCGCGCGGCCGAAGTGCCGCTCGCCACGATCCGCCGGCGCTTCGCGGCGGCGAAATTGAATACTCGCTATTACAGCCCCGAGATCCATCGCGGCTGCTTCGCCCTGCCCGCCTTCGTGGCGGCGCTCGCAGGCCGGTGAAGCCCCCGATCTTCACCGCGATGGGCAACCATCCGGCGGAGATGCGCACACTGCCTCAACTGTATGACAAGACGATGCGCGAGGTGGCGTTCGCCGACGCACGCGCGGATTCAGCCTCGAGAGGAACTGAAAGATGACCGAAGTCGCATTCCTGGGCCTGGGACGGATGGGAATTGGCATGGCCGGCCGGCTCGTCGCTGCCGGGCACCGCGTGCGCGTCTGGAACCGTAGCCGTGCGCGCGCCGCCTCTTTGATCGAGAAAGGCGCCATCTGGGCCGATACGCCGGCGCAAGCCGCACGCGGTGCTGAAGTCGCGTTCGCGATGCTTTCCGACGACGTCGCGTCGCAAGACGTCTGGCGAGGGGCGGACGGGGCATTGGCCGCGCTCGCTCCCGGCGCCTTCGTCGTCGAGTGCTCGACCATCTCGGCCGCGCACGTCGCCTCTCTCGCGTCGGATGCCAAGGCAAAGGGCCTACGCTATATCGATAGCCCTGTTACCGGCTTTCCAAGCCATGCGGCGGCCGGCACGATGACGCTGCTGGTGGGGGCCGCTCAGGCGGATCTCGACGCGCTGCGCGCCCTCTTCGGCACGCTTGCCGGCACGATCCGCCATTTCGGCGATGTCGGCGCAGGCACGGCCTACAAGCTGATGGTCAACCTGATGGGGGCCGTGCAGATCGCCGCCCTCGCCGAGGGGATCGCGCTCGGCCGCCGCCTCGGACTCGACGACAAGGCAGTCGGCGAGGCGCTGGCGGCCGGTGCCGCGGCTAGCCCGCAGGTGGTCCAGAACATCCCGCGCATGCTCGCGGGCGACTGGGACAAGGATCAGGTCTTCACGGCAGCCCTGCGTCACAAGGACGCGGCCTATGGTGCGGCCCTGGTGAAGGCAGCCAGGGTATCGGCACCCCTCGGGATCGCCGCGACGGCATGGTTCGAGGCCGCCAAGGCACTCGATCCCGATGCCGACCAGTCGATCGTGCTGAAGGCGATCCTCAGCGCTTCATGATCGCGCCGGCGATGTCGGCGCCATCGCTTTTCGCGAGCGACAGGTCGACATCGAGCAGCACGGCATCGCGCAGGACCGCGCGCGTGAAATTGGCGTCGAGGACATTGGCGCGATGCAGGTTGGCGCCGGCGAAATCGCAATCCTGGAAATTCGCGTCGGCAAGATTGGCCGGCCACAGGCGGCCCGAGGGCTGGCCGTTGGGCATCGGCATGTTGACCGGAGCAAGCGATGCCTTGGCAAAGGTAGCACCTTGCGCATCCGCACGGCTCATGTTGACGCCGTTGAGATTCGCCTCCGAGAAGTCCGCACCTTTGAGGTCGGAACCGGTCATGTCGCACATGATGAGCTGCGCCTTGACCAGCTTGGTGCCCTGGAGATTGGCACCGGTGAGCGTGGCGCCAGACAGGTTCGCATTGGAAAAGTCGAGACCCTTGAGGTCGGCCTTCGTGAAGTCGGCACGGCGTCCCACGCGGCCTTCCGACTTGATCCAGAGCTGGTGGTCACGAAGCTGGGCCTGGACCGCGTCGGACAGCGCTTCCTGCTGGGCGACCATGTTGGCGCCCTGCGTGTTCGCGCGATGCATGTCGACGCCGTTGAGATTGGCGCCGATCAGGTTCGCATCGCGGAAATCCGCACCGTCGATGATGGCGCCGGACAGATCGACGCCCTTGAGGTTTGCGCCGGCAAGATTGGCGCCCATGATGTTCGCGCCCTTGAGGTTCGCGGTCTCGAGGTTGGCGCGTGCCATCGATGCCATCTCGAGATTGCAACCGGCAAGCCGTGCGCCCGAACAATCGGCTTCCGTCAGGTTGGCCTTCGACAGGTCGGCACCCTGCGCGTTCGCCTTGGCGAGGATGGCCTGCTCGAGGTCCGACCCCTGCAGGTCGGCCGAGACGAGAGCGATGCCGTCGCCGCGGCGCGACTGCATCAGCGTGCCGCCGCGCAGGTCGGCACCGCGAAGATTGGCGCCTCGCATGCGGCAACCGCGCAAGTAGGCGCCGCGCAGATCGGCCTTGGACAAGTTCGCGAGGCTGAGGTCGGCGCGATCGAAATTCACAGCAAAGAGATCGGCTTCCGACAGGTCGGCACCGGCAAGCACCGCACGCGACAGATTTGCGCCCGGCATCTTCGCCTGTCGCAGGTTGGCACGGGAAAGCGAGATGCCGTGCATGTCGGCCAACGTCAGGTTGGCGCGAACCCCGCCAGGCTTGCGATTGAGGAACTTCTCATGATCCGAAAGGATCTTGACGATTTCCTGTGGTGAGAGCGGACCCGGCATAAATTCGCTTTTTTGAGTGTTTCTGGTGCTTTACCCACCTTACGTCAGCGCGGCGACCGGGGCAAGTCACGCCCCCGCCGGGGACCTTTTCCGATACCCAGCCCACGCCCTTTCCGGATGGCCGTACTACCGAATTTCCCGCGAACGGCATCGATCGCCTTTTCGACGGCCGCAAGCTTCGGATCGTCGGCGCTGGCGGCCGTGGCGGGCGTGAAAAGGTCGGTCTGGGCAGGTATGCCGCCCGGTTCGGCAAGCTCCGAAGCCCCGACCCCGATCAGCCGGTAGCGGCGCTGGCGGTCCGCCGCTACCTCGCGCGCCAGAAGCGGCTGTGCCGCCCTGTACAGCGTCTCTGCCAGCTGCGTACCGGCAGAAAGCGTCACACGACGGGTCAGCAGACGGAAATCGGCGGTCTTGAGCTTGAGCTGGACCGTCCGGCCGGCAAGGTGATGCTTCTTGAGGCGCTCGGCGACTTCCTCGGCCAGGGGCCATAGCTCGGCCTCGAGATCTTCGATCCGGCCGAGGTCCTGGAGGAACGTCGTCTCCGCCGAAATCGTCTTGGCTTCGCGCTCGGGCTCGACCGCTCGGTCGTCGCGCCCTTCGGCGATCTGGGCCAGCCACCGCCCCGTCTCCGCGTAGCGCCGGACGAGTGCCGCCTCTCCCGCTTTCTGGATGTCGCCGATGGAACCGTAGCCGTCTTCGGCAAGGCGCTGCGCGAATTTCGGCCCGACGCCGGGCAGGATCCGCAGCGGCCTCGCCGCCAGGAACGCACGCGCCTCGGCGCGGCCGACCACCCCGAAGCCACGCGGTTTCTCCAGTTCGGACGCGAGCTTCGCCATCAGCTTGTTGAACGAAAGCCCGATCGACACGGTGATGCCGATCTCGTCCTCGATACGGCGAGCGACCTTCGCAAGCACGAAAGCCGGCGGCGCATGATGGAGTGCCTGGGTTCCCGAAAGATCGAGATACGCCTCGTCGAGCGACAGCGCCTCGACCAGCGGCGTGACGGTCTCGAAGACCGCCTGCACTTCGCGCGAGACTGACGCATACTTTGCCATATTCGGCCGGACGACGGTCGCGTGCGGGCACAGCTGCAGCGCCTTGAACATCGGCATCGCCGAACGCACGCCATAAGTGCGCGCGATATAGCAGGCCGTCGAGACCACGCCCCGCTTGCCGCCACCGATGATCGTCGGTTTATCGACAAGAGAAGGATCGTCACGCTTCTCGATCGACGCATAGAACGCGTCACAATCGATGTGGGCGAGCGTGAGATCCTCCAGTTCGGGATGCCGCGCGATGCGTGTCGATCCGCAGTTCCCGCAACGCACGGCACGTGGATCCTCGATCCGCACGAAGCAGTCGCGGCAAAGGCCCTGCGCCACCGGCGTGGCCCCGCCGGGCCGGCGTCAGCCCGCCAGCTTCGTCGGCTTGGTCGAACGGCCGACGGCAGCAAGCTTGCGTTCGAGACGCTGCATCAGACTGTCGAGTTCCTTGTACTCGTCCGCGTCCATGACGTGGCCGGGCGCACGCAGGTGGGCCGACTTTATGACGCCGCGCCGGCGCAGGACTTCCTTGCGCACGGCAAGGCCGAGACCTGGCTGCTGCTCGTGCCTGACGATCGGAAGATAGATGTCGTAGAGATCCTCGGCTTCCTCCGGCTTTCCCTTCAGGAAGAGATCGACGACCTCGACCAGCATCTCGGGATAGGCGAATCCCGTATTGGCGCCATCGGCGCCCCGGCGCATTTCCTGCGGCAGGTGCAGTGCCGAATTCCCGACCAGGATCGAGATGCGGCGCTTGCGGCTGCCGTCCGTGTCCGCTTTGCGGACCTTCGTGAGCTTGCGCAGGCCCGGCACATCCTCGTGTTTCAGCACCTTGATGGATTCATGGCGCGCGAACAGCCGGTTGATCAGCGATACCGACATGTGGACATTGGTCAGCTGCGGATAGTCCTGGAGCACGATGGGCGTCTCGCCAATCTCGCGCACGACGGCGTCGTAATAGCCCTCGATCTGCTCCTCGTTCTTTAGGCCGGCGATCGGGGCGACCATCACGCCCGCAGCCCCCAGATCCATGACCTTCTTTGTGAAGCCGCCGAGGTTGCGGTTGCCAGCCGACGAGACGCCGACGACGACCGGAACCTTGCCATTCACGCGCTTTACAACGCGGGCGGCGAAATCGGAGGATTCTTGGGGACTAAGCTTGGGTGCCTCGCCCATGACGCCGAGGATCGTCATGCCGGTCACCCCGCATTCGAGGTAGAAATCGGTCATGCGCTCGGCGCTGTCGAGATCGAGCTCGCCATTTTCGGTGAACGGCGTCGCCGCGATGATGTAGACACCCTTTGCGGTCTCGTCGAGCCGTTGCGCCATTCGCTTGTCCTCCGGGCCTGTGGTTTGCAATGCTTCATACCGCGAAGCGCCCCCGCAACGGAAGGGGCCGGGAGACGAGCGAATGGCTGCTTATGACCGTGTGATAAGGGGGGGGCGACTTGCCACCGCTGGCGACGTTTACGTCGCCGACGTAGGTATAAAGGACGGAAAAATCGCGGCGATCGGGCACGATCTGCCGCGCGGAGAGGACGAGACCGACGCGCGCGGCCGGATCGTCACGCCCGGCGGTATAGACAGCCATGTCCATATCGCACAGGTCTCGGGCATGGGCGTGTGGACCGCCGACGACTTCGAGTCGGGCACGCGCTCGGCGATGTGCGGCGGAACCACGACGACGATCTCGTTCGCCGCCCAGCATCGCGGCCAGTCGCTGCGCAAGGTGGTCGACGAGTATCACGCGCGCGCGGCAGGCAAGACCTATATCGACTACGCTTTCCACCTGATCGTATCGGACCCGACCGAGCAGGTTCTCGGGCAGGAACTTCCCGCCCTGATCGCCGACGGACTGACATCGTTCAAGATCTACACGACCTACGACGCGCTGAAGCTGTCGGACCGCCAGATCCTCGACATCCTCGCCCTCGCCCGCCGACACAACGCAATGACGATGGTCCATTGCGAGAATCACGACGCGATGACATGGCTTGCCGAGAAGCTGATCGCATCGGGTCGCACGCGGCCGAAATACCACTGCTTCAGCCACAACATGCCGGTCGAGCGCGAGGCCACGCATCGCGTGATCGCGTTGGCCGAGATGCTCGACACACCCGTGCTGATCGTCCACGTTTCGGGACGCGAGGCGATGGACGAGATCCGGCGCGCCCGCGCGCGCGGCCTGAAGGTCTTTGCGGAAACCTGCCCGCAGTACCTGTTCCTGACACAGGACGACCTAGACAAGTCGGGATTCGATGGAGCGATGTGCATGTGCTCGCCCCCGCCGCGGGACAAGATCAACCAGGAATATGTCTGGGCCGGCCTGCGCGAGGGGCTATTCGACGTCTACTCGTCGGACCACGCGCCCTATCGCTTCAACGACCCGCAAGGCAAGAAGGTCGCCGGCACGGACGCGAACTTCAAGAAGATCCCCAACGGCGTTCCGGGGCTGGAGATCCGCATGCCGCTGCTGTTCGCCGAAGGTGTCCTCAAAGGCCGGCTGTCACTCGAGAAGTTCGTGGCCGTCACTGCGACTAATCCGGCGAAGCTTTACGGCCTCTATCCGCAGAAGGGTGCCATCGCGGTCGGCGGTGACGCCGACCTTGTGGTCTGGGACCACGAGCGCGAGTTGACAGTGAGCCAGAGCCTTCTGCATGACGCGATGGATTACACGCCTTACGAAGGCATGAAGGTCAAGGGTTGGGTCGATCTCGTCTTCTCGCGCGGCGAGCTTGTCGCGAAGGGCGGCAATCCGGTCGCCAAGCCCGGGCGCGGCCGCTATCTTCCGCACGGCCCGTCGGACTGGTCCAAGCCGCTCGGCCGCTCCATCTTCCCCGAAGACATATCGGATATCTTCTGATGCCGCCAATGCAGCTCGTTCCCCGTATCGTCAGCGTCGGTGCCGCCCAGATGGGGCCGATCGCACGCGCCGAAACCCGTGCGTCCTGCGTCGAGCGGATGATCGCCATGCTTCGGGACGCCGCGCGCAAAAGCTGCCAGATCGTGGTGTTTCCGGAGCTGGCCCTGACCACCTTCTTCCCGCGCTGGTTGATGTCCGACTGGCGCGAGGTCGATGCGTTCTTCGAGACGGAGATGCCGAACGCCGCCGTCAAGCCGCTGTTCGACGAGGCAAAGCGCCTGAAGATTGGATTCTATCTCGGTTATGCCGAGAAGACGCCCGAGGGACGGCGTTTCAACACGGCGATCCTTGTCGACCGCGAGGGCGCCATCGTCGGCAAGTACCGGAAGATCCATCTTCCCGGCCACGCCGAGAACGAGCCCGAGCGCCCGTTCCAGCATCTCGAGAAGCGTTATTTCGAGCCAGGCGACATCGGCTTTCCCGTCTGGCGGACGATGGGCGGCATCGTCGGCATGGCCGTCTGCAACGACCGGCGCTGGCCCGAGACCTACCGCGTGATGGGTCTCAAGGGAATGGAACTGATGCTGCTCGGCTACAACACTCCGGCAATCAACGGCTGGGCGATGGTCCACTCCGCGCCGGAGCCTGAGCATCTACGCCAGTTCCACAACCAACTCGTCATGCAGGCCGGCGCATACCAGAATTCCACCTGGGTCGTCGCGACCGCGAAAGCCGGGATCGAGGAAGGCTGCTCGTTGATCGGGGGGAGTTGCATCGTGGCACCCACCGGCGAGATCGTGGCGCTTGCCCGCTCGGTCGCGGACGAACTGATCGTCGCCGATTGCGACCTCAGCCTGTGCACCTACGGCAAGGAGACGACGTTCGCCTTTTCGAAGCACCGCCGGATCGAGCACTACGGCCTGATCGCAAGCCAGACCGGCGTCATCGAGCCGAAATGACGGATCAGAACTTCGCCGTCACGCCCGAACAGGTCGGCCGCAGACGCTGATCCCTACCAGCCGATCTGGACGCGCGCGACGGCCATGCCAACAGCCGCTTGCGTCGGCTCGACGACAGGAATGCCGATCGCTTCCTGCAACCGGTCGCGATACTGCGCCATTCCGGCACAACCCATCACGACGACATCCGCCCCATCCCGTTCGCGCAGGTCGCGGCCGACCTCGATCATCCGGGAGAGCGTGCGGGAGTCGTCGGAAAGCTCGGCCACCGTCAACCCAATCGGCCGGTCGCCGGCAAAGCGCGCCTCGAGGCCACGGGTTCCGACATAGCGCAGATGGCGCGGAACCGAGCGCGGCAGGATCGCGATGATGCCGAATCTCTCGCCCAACGTCAGTGCTGTCAGCATCCCGCATTCGGCGATGCCGAGTACGGGCCGCTTGGTCGCCTCGCGTGCGGCATAGAGACCGGGATCGCTGAAGCAGGCGACCACGAATGCGTCGCAGTCATTGTCCCTTGTAGCGATCGCCCTGCACAGCGGGGCGACAACGCTCTCGACATGGGCCTGCGTCTCGATGCCGGGCGGGCCTTCGGCCAGCGTCACGCATTCGATCTCTGGGCCACCAGTCGTGCGCATCGGCGCCACGGCTGCATCGATCCCTGCGGTGACGTTGCGGTTCGAGTTTGGATTGATCACGAGGATGCGCTTGGCCATCAAGCGGTTCTCCTAGCGGAATGCCGCGTGTCTACTTCGTGCCGAAGAGCCGGTCGCCGGCATCGCCAAGACCCGGAATGATGTACCCATGATCATTGAGGTGGCTGTCTTGCGCAGCCGCATAGATCGTCACGTCCGGATGATTGGCGTGCATCTCCTTGACGCCCTCGGGTGCCGCAAGCAGGCACACGAACTTGATCGAGCTTGCACCGGACTGCTTGACGCGCGTGACGGCCGCGACCGCAGAGTGTCCGGTCGCCAGCATCGGATCAAGGACGAGGACGTCGCGCTGCGCTACGTCCTCGGGAAGCTTGCAGTAGTACTCGACCGCGGCAAGCGTCTGAGGGTCGCGGTAGAGGCCGATATGACCTACGCGGGCAGACGGCAGTATCTCGAGCATGCCGTCGAGAATGCCATTTCCGGCACGCAGAACCGAGACAAGGCAGATCTCCTTGCCCGCGAGCGTCGGCGCCCGCATTTTCTGTATCGGCGTTTCTATCTCGACCGTGGTCAACGTCCGATCGCGGGTCGCCTCGTAGGCAAGCAGCATCGCGATCTCGCGCACCAGACGACGGAAATCGCGCGTTTCGGTTTCCTTTCGGCGCAACTGCGTCAGCTTGTGCTGGATCAGCGGATGCCCGACCACATGCAGCGAACCCGACATTGCCCTTCGACTCCCCGGTTAGAAGATCGTTCCGTCGCTTTCGACCGCTAACGGCGGCTTGCCGCCCGCACGCCGCTCGGCGGCAATGCGCCGGCCGGCGGTCCAGGTCCCGCCCTGCAGAACCTTCGCCAGCGGAAACTCCTCCGCCGTCAACCCGAGCTTCTCGCGAACGAGTTCGGCGATCTTGTCGAGCAGGACGACGGTCAGCGCCCGCCACTCGACAATCAACTCACTGTTCGCGGCATAGGCCTGGCCGGATGCCGTCGGATCGCGCAGCGATATCACGCCCGTATCGAGGAACAATCCGCCATTCCGGTATTCGGGCAGACCTGTCAGCGCATCCAGTTCGACGATCTCCAGGCCGAGCGATTCGAACGGTTCAAGCAACGAATAGGTCAGCCACTGGCTGAGCTTGTGGAACGGCACCATTCCCTCGGTGGCCGCCGGATGTTCGCCGACATCGCCGACATTGACGCCATCGACGACGACCCGGGCCGGCCATGCATCGGCCAGTCCCTCCAGCAGGACGGCGAGAATGCGTGCCGCCGGCAACTTGCCGTCGCGCGCTTCGCCTGAAAGCAAGTCGGCCAGATTGCCGATGCGCGGCTGAGCGCCGAAGATGTCGGGGCGCTTTGCGATCGCCACGCCGAGATTCCGCATCAAGGCTGCGCGCCCTTCGAGCCCGACGAGCTTGTTGCTCTCGCCGACCTTGAAGCCTTTTGCGAGCCGCTCGCCATCGAAGCGACGCAGACCGACGGCATCGGCACGATACGGATTGTCGAACGAGGCAGAGAACGCGCCCGATGCGAACATGTCGAAACTTGCGACTGCCAGACCTTCGGAGCGCGTGAAGACACCATCCTTTGTCCGGTACTTCCAGTCCGAGCCCGCGCCAGCATCGAGCAGCACGCTCGTCACGGCGAGATCGATCGCGACCCGTGCACGCTCGAGCTTGTCTTCGGGCAGGTTCGCCAGCAATCGCTTCCAGCGATCGATGCCCCCGACCCCGAAATGCCGCCAACGCGAATGATATGGGATTTCGAGCGACGGATAGTCGCGACGGATCGACCCCACGGTCAGTTCGGCCGCCCGATCGAGCTTTGAAAGATCAACGTTGAAGTGGGCAGACTTGCCGCGGCTTGCGGCCGCGAATATCTCGCCCGACCGCTGCCGGATCGTGGCAGGGTCGCGAAGCGTGCGCACGCGCGGGCTGGGCCCGGCGATTTCTGGACGATCAAGTGGCATGTCAGCTATCAAGCCCGCGGCCCTTGGTGTCGGCAAGCTTGCGTGCATCAGGAGGCTCGCTGCCGGAGAAGTAACCCGCCGCTTTCTTCGCTTCCATTTCGACGCTCGCATCCGCGGGCACGAGGCCTGCCGGAATCTCGACCTGCTCGACGATTTCGATACCGCTGCGGGTCAGCGCCTCGGACTTCATGTTGCTCATCGACGCGAAACGGTCGATACGCGAAATTCCCAGCCAATGAATCACGTCTGGCATCAACTCCTGAAAACGCATGTCCTGCACGCCGGCGACACACTCTGTCCGTTTGAAATATGTGGCGGCCTGGTCGCCGCCTTCCTGGCGCTTGCGCGCGTTGTAGACCAGGAACTTGGTGACCTCGCCGAGCGCACGGCCTTCCTTGCGATTGTAGACGATGAAACCGACGCCGCCGCGCTGGGCGGTCTCGATCGCAACCTCGATGCCGTGCGCCAGATAGGGCCGGCACGTGCAGATATCTGACCCGAACACGTCGGAGCCGTTGCACTCGTCGTGCACGCGGCCGCCGATCTCCGTCTTCGGATCTCCAAGTTTCGAGACGTCGCCGAAGAGATAGACGGTCGTACCGCCGATCGGCGGCAGGAAGACCTTCATGTCCGAACGCGTCACAAGCTCCGGGAACATCCCGCCCGTATACTCGAACAGGCCGCTACGCAGTTCGGCTTCGGCGATGCCGAAGCGGCGGGCAATGCCGGGCAGATACCAGACCGGCTCGATCGCGACCTTGGTCGTGCGCACGTCGCCTGTCGCTTCGACGATTCGACCATCCGGCTTGAGACGGCCAGCGGCGAGAGCTCCCTGCAGTTCCGGCATGTTGATGTGCGCGCGCGTGACCGCGATCGTCGGCCGGATGTCGTAGCCCTGCGCCAGCAATCCACTGAAAACATCCCCGACCATGTGGCCATAGGGATCGATGCTGACGATTTTTGCAGGATCCGACCATTGCGCGAACGGGCCGATCGGCTCGGCTGGCGCCGTATTGGTAAGGTCGGGTTTATGCAGCGGCGAAAGGGCGCCCGCCGCCACTGCGAGCGCACGATAGAGCATATAACTGCCCGAATGCGTCCCGATGACGTTGCGATGCTGCGGGTTGCCGACGGTCCCGATAACCGGCCCACGCGCCTGCGCTCCTCCGGCCCCCCACTCGATCTTGAGTGGCTGCGGCCCGCTCTTGGACGGGTGCGAGGTCAGGACGATGTGCTTGGACTTCTTGGGCGGCTCGGCCGCGACGTGCATCGCGGACGTGTCCGGGGAAGGCATGCGTAATTCTCCGACGTCCTAAAAAGAGACTATGCCGTATTTAACGGCAACTCGGAAGTCCAAACGCTAAAGGGTTGAAATAATTAAACCGTCATCGCGCGAATTGGGCATCAGCCATGCTCTGGACAGCCATCGTTCCGGATCGTCCGTCGACACTCCCCTGGATGAGATCGGAGACCGGAACCGGCTGCCCTGCAAGGGCGTTTGCCTCTTCGGCCAGATTCACGAACCGTACACCGCGCTCGGCAGCCGCATCGAGAAAGCGCTCGAACCATCCGGAATAGTGCATTCCCTCGAGTTCCGCATGCCCGGTAAATGCGTTGAGAGCGCCGGGAACCAACCGGTCCAAATAGGCCTCGATCAACCGATCCTCAGGAAACTCCGGGCGTCCGATAAGTTCGTCGAGTGTCGGCAGCGTCGTCGGCATTTGCAGGGTCCGGAACGTGCGCCCGCCTGCCCTTGGCAGGAACGGCGATAGGCCGCGTGCATCCGAGGCGTAGTCGAGCCCGGCTTCGTCGTAGACCGCCAGGCTTTTCGCGTCAGCCTGCCATCCGGCCGCACCTGCCGTGCGCGCCGGTTGGCCGAAAATGCGCTCGTAGGCGGCACGGGCCTTTGCAAAGTCGCGGCGGACGGAATCGACGGTCATCTTGGCAAGTCCATCCTGCCATCGAACGTGATCCCAGCAATGTATTCCCGTCTCGTGCCCTGCATTTGCGATTGCACGCATCGCGTCTGCATTGCGCCGCCCGATGTCCGGCCCCGGCAGAAGGACGCCATTCATCAGCGTCCGTACGCCGTAGAGCTTGATCACGCTCGTCCGACTGACCTTGGAGAAGAAGCCAGGCCGGAAGATCCGCCGGATTGCCCTGCCGGTATTGTCCGGTCCGAGAGAGAATAGGAAGGTTCCGCGTATCGAATGGCGATCCATTGCACGCGCAAGGGGTGCTATTCCTTCCCGCGTCCCGCGATCAGTGTCGACGTCGATCTTGATCGCGAGGCGGGTCGGCTCTGCCATCGGCGAGAATTGACTAGACCGGCGTGCCGGTCAGGTCGCCGGTATCCTTCTGGCGGCCCAGCAGATAGTAGTCGAGTGTCTTTCGCAGTGCCGTCCGCAGATCGGTCTTCGGTGTCCACCCCAGATATTTGCGCGCGTTCTCGATTGCCGGGACGCGGACCTGGATATCCTCGTAGCCCTTGCCGTAGTAGCCATCGGGATCCACGTCGACGAGCTTGATGCGGGACTTCACGTCCGCATAGCCGTCATAGTCCTTGATCACGTCGAGAAGGATCTCCGCAAGTTCGCGCATGGAGAAGTCGTTGCGCGGATCGCCGATATTGAAAATCCGGTTGTCAGCGCAGCCTTCGTCGTTGGCGATGATTTTCGCAAGCGCGTCCATCGCGTCGTCGATATAGAGGAAGCAGCGCCGCTGTGCGCCGCCGGCGACGAGGCTGATGTTCTCCCCGCGCACGATGTTGCCGACAAACTGCGTGAGCACGCGCGAGGAGCCCTCTTTCGCAGCCCAGATGTTGTCGAGCTTCGGTCCGATCCAGTTGAACGGGCGGAATAGCGTATAGCGCAATTCGTTCTTCGATCCGTAGGCGTAGATGACGCGGTCGAGGAGCTGCTTGGAGCACGAATAGATCCAGCGCTGCTTGTGGATCGGCCCGAGAACGAAGTTCGACGATTCCTCGTCGAACGGCGTATCGGTCGACATGCCGTAGACTTCCGAGGTCGACGGGAACAGCACGCGCTTGCCGTACTTCACGCAGTCGCGGACGATCGCGAGATTCGCCTCGAAATCGAGTTCGAAGACTTTCAGCGGCTGCTGGACATAGGTGATTGGTGTGGCGATCGCGACGAGCGGCAGGACCACGTCGCACTTCTTGACGTGGTACTCGACCCACTCGCGGTTGATCGTGATGTCGCCTTCGACGAAGCTGAACCGCGGATTGCCGAGGCAGTCCTCGATCTTGTCCTTCTGGATGTCCATCCCGTAGACCGACCAGTCAGTGGTCTTCAAGATGCGTTCGGACAGGTTGGAGCCGACGAAGCCGTTGACGCCAAGAATAAGGACTTTGAGACCCAAGGGGACCGACTCCCGCGAGACAGGATATGACGCGGGCGGTTCTAGCCGATCCGGGTGCCCGCCGCCAGTCCCAGCACACCAGACTCGACCCGAGGGCCGTCCTCGAAGCTCCAGCGCAGCAGTTCCACGGCACCCTCGCCTGCCGCGACGACGGGCTGCGGCCCGTCCACGAGGACCGTCCCGGGTGAGGCGGAACCGGCCACGACTCGCGCGCGCCAGACGAACAGCCGGCGCCCGCCGGCGCCGCTGAACGCCCCCGGATAGGGCTCCGCGACCGCACGGACGAGGTTCACGACGCGCGCCGCGGGCCAGCTCCAGTCGATCCGCCCGTCCTCGGGCCGGCGACCGCCGAAATAGGTCGCGTGGCTCTCGTCCTGCGCCGTGCGCGGCGCCGTTCCCGCGAGAAGCCCGTCGATCTGTCGTGCAAGGACGACGCGGGCGGCGTCGACAACCCCAGTCATCGCCTCGTAGGCGGTCTGCTCGGGGGCTACGGAAACGGCCTCGGCATCAACGATGTCCCCGGCGTCCGCGCGCTTGACCATGTGATGGAGCGTGACGCCCACCTGCGTCTCGCCGTTGAGGATCGCCCAGTTGACCGGCGCGCGCCCCCGATAGCGGGGCAACAGGGAGCCATGCATGTTGAACGCGCCGAACTTCGCATGTGCAAGAATGCGCGACGGGATCATGCGCCGGTAGTAGCAGGAAAGAATGATATCCGGCGCGATCGCTGCGATGCGCGCTTCGACGGCGGGACCGTCCTTGATCTCGGCCGTGACAGTTTCCACACCGGCGGCACGCGCGCGCTGTGCGACCGAGCGGAACCACTTCGCTTCGCCCGGATCGTCTTCGTGCGTGACGACGAGACGCACGTCGCGCCCCTGCGAAAGCAGCAGATCGAGACACACGAAGCCGACGTCGGAATAGCCGAACAGGACGATGCCGGACATTCCGAGGCTACTCGGACTTTTCGTGGATGGCGCGGATCTGGAAGCGCGGCCGCTTGCGCACCTCGCGATAGATGCGCCCGACATACTCGCCCACGAGGCCAAGACCGGTGATGACGACCCCGACGAGGAAATAGAGGATCGCGAACAGAGTGAACAGGCCCTCGGCCTCGGGGCCGATGATTATCCGGCGAAGCACCATATAGACGACGAGAAGCACCGACAGCGCCGTGATCAGCATGCCGACAATCGTGAAGATCTGCAGCGGCACGACCGAAAATCCGGTCATCAGGTCGAAATTGAGCCTGACGAGTTTGTAGAGATCGTACTTGCTCTCGCCCGCCGCGCGCGCCGCATGCTCGACCTCGACTTCTGCCGGATTCGACGCGAAGTACTGCGCAAGTGCGGGAATGAATGTGGCCTGCTCGCCGGTCGCGACGATCTGCTGGACCACGCCACGCCGGTAGGCGCGCAGCATGCAGCCCTGGTCGGTCATGCGGATGCCGGTGATGCGCTCACGCACGAAATTCATCGCCCGCGAGGCATAGACGCGCCAGCCGACATCCTGCCTGTTCTTTCGGATCGAGCCGACGACGTCGTGGCCGGCGTCGATCGCGGCAAGCAGCTTCGGGATTTCCTCGGGCGGGTTCTGCAGGTCTGCGTCGATCGTGATGACGGTATCGCCGCGAACCCGCTCGAACGCCGCCATGATGGCCATGTGCTGGCCCGCGTTGCGTTCGAATTCGATCACCCGCACCGCGTCGGGGCGGGCCACATGGAGCTCACGCAGGATCGCCATCGATCCGTCGCGGCTGCCGTCGTCGGTGAAGATCACTTCCCACGGCTTGCCGAGCGCATCGAGCGTCATGGCCAGCCGCGCGAACAGCGGCCGCAGATTTGCTTCTTCGTTGTAGACGGGTACGACGATCGTGACGGCGGGAAGCGGGGTATTCATGGGCCTCAGGTGCGCGAAAGGAGCCAGACGCCGAAACATATCACGGCAATGCCCGCGATCCGCGTCGGCGTCAAGTTCTCGCCGAACAGCCACCAGGCCGCGAGCGCGTTGACGACGTAGCCGATCGAAAGCATCGGATAGGCGAGACTGACCTCGACGCGCGACAGCACCAGAATCCAGACTCCGACGCTGACGACATAGCAGAGCAGGCCGAGCGCCACGAACGGGTTGGTGCCGACCTGCCAGCCGATCGGCAGGGCATTGGCGAGCGCGAATTCGAACTCGCCAATCTGGCGCATGCCCTGTTTCAAGGCGAGCT
Organism: Tagaea sp.; assembly: GCA_965279525.1. Lineage (GTDB taxonomy): Bacteria > Pseudomonadota > Alphaproteobacteria > CACIAM-22H2 > CACIAM-22H2 > Tagaea. The sequence goes on from CBDIIB010000004.1 coordinate 907,853, forward strand.
GCGCGACCGCGTTCAGCAGCACTCCAAACAGTATTATCGGCAAGTACTGAAGCATCCGGCCCCTACTCCACCCGGTTGGTCGCAAGCACGTGGCGGGACGTGCGGGCGATCTCGCGATAGCGCGGCACCGCAGTCGGCCGGACCGTCGCTTCGAAATGCAGCGGGATGATCATATAGACCGTCCCTTCGCCGTGCCAGCGCCGCCAGAGTTCGGCTTCGTCGTCAAACATCCATGCTTGCGTCGCCGGTTCTATCTGCCGGCCAAAATCGAGCTCGCCGGACCAACCGACCACCGAGATTCGCCGGTTGAGATAGACCGGAAGGTCCTGCGGATATGTGCGATAGGCGATGATCTCGTCGCCTGGCGCAATGCGCGACGCGATCTCCCGTGCCAGAGGCTTTATCGACCGCGGCTGGAACTGTGCCATCGATGTGTCGACACCTTGGAAGAAGGTGGCGGCAGCCACTACAGCGACCAGGAAGGCCAGGCCCGGACCGCGCCTGCGCAGCGCCCAGGCAATCGAGAAAGCCGCGACAGTCGCACCCAGACAGAGCCATCCCATCATCGGGCGCGCGCGTTCGATCTCATCCGTCAAATCGGCCGGGGCCAGGCGTGCGCCGGCAATGCCGACGACGAGCGCTACGAGTGCGACCAGTGCTGCAGCACCTGCCACGACCCACAAACCGATCTGCAGGCCAGGCCATTCGGCCGGTGCCTCGAACGCCAGAGAAAGGTACCGGCCGATGAAGATCGCCAGTGGAATCATCATTGGCGTCACGTATGGCACCAGCTTGGAATCTGACGCGGAGAAGAACAGCAGAATCAGCCAGAACCAGAGCGCCAGGAACAGCTCCGCCTGCCCGTCCGGCGTACGCGACAGGATCCGCTGGATATTGCGCCACAGCGCCTGAAACAGAAATCCGATCCACGGGAAGACGCCGGCAGTGAGGATCGCCACGAAGAACCACCATGGCTGCGCACGACCATGCACGGTCGACGTGAAGCGGTCCCAGTGCTCGCGTATGAAATAGAAATGGAAAAACTCCGGTGTCTGCATCCCGACGGCGATATGCCATGGCACCGTGATCACCAGGAACAGCGCAAGTCCCGACAGCAGCCGGACTTCGAGGAGCAGCCGCCAGTTCCAGGTCAACACGATCCACGCGCCGATGACGAGGCCCGGAAGGACGACGCCGATCAGGCCCTTCGTCAAGGTGGCCGCAGCCGCCGCGATATACATCGTGTAGAGCCACGCGTTCCGTGCGCGGCTGCCGAACGGCTCGCGGACCGCGAACAGGAAGGCGAGCAGACTGAGCGACAGGAACACGCCGACGGGAACGTCGAGCAGGATGATGCGCGAAAGCGTGAACCAGATCAGCGTCGTCGCCAAAACGATCGCTGCCAGAATCCCCGTCATCCGGTCGAACAGCTTGCGACCGGCGACATACGCGAGCAGGCAGCCCGCAAGCGCGAACAGCGACGTCGTCAGACGCAGCGCGAACTCCGACAGTCCGAACGCATGGATCGACAGTGCCTCGATCCAATAGAACAAAGGGGGTTTGAAGAAATACTTGATGCCGTTGATACGCGGCGTGATCCAGTCGCCGCTGGCGACGATTTCGCGAGCGAGTTCGGCGTACCTGGCTTCGCTCGGCACTGCCAACGGCCGATGGCCGAGAAACAGCAGGAAAAACCCGCCGATGACGGCCGTCAGGACCGCCAGATCGCGGATCCAGGCGGCACGCGCTTGCGCAGGGTCGGTGGAATGAGCGAAAAGCATGAGGTCTTGGGGCGTTTAACCGCCCCCTCCGAGTACTTCAACCGATTTCTTCAGCCGGTGACACCTGACCATGTCCCTCGTCCCCAAGGAAACCCTCCATTCCGCCGCCGAGATCGCCGCCCGCGTTGAAGCTCTTGCGGGCGAGATCGCCGTCGCCCTGCCACGCGAGTTTACGATCATCTCGATCCTAAATGGCGCTTTTGTGTTCACGGCCGATCTGATGCGTGCGCTTGCCAAGCGCAATGTCCATCCGAAGGTCGAGTTCGTGAACCTGAAGAGCTATGGGGACGCGACGACGAGCTCGGGACAGGTCCGGGTGACCGGTACATTGCCTGAGGATCTGCGAGGCCAGCCGGTCCTCCTGATCGACGACATCCTCGACTCGGGACGTACACTCAGTTTCGCCAAGTCGCTGCTCGAGGGTCTCGGCGGATCGCCCGTGAAGATCGCGGTCTTCGCCGACAAGCCGTCGCGCCGCGTCGTGCCGATCAATGCCGATTTCGTCGCCTTCACGATTCCGGACCGCTTCGTCGTCGGCTACGGGCTCGATCATGCCCAACAATGGCGGGGACTTCCCGATCTCGCGGCGGTCGACTAGCGCCGGAACAACGCCAGAACGCGCCCGTCGACGATCGCAAGGCCGACAGCGATCATCGCGAAGCCGGCGAGCGCGACGGGCTCCGGACGCTCGTCGAGGAACAGGCTTCCAAGCAACATGGCGCTTGGCGGGATCAGCATCGTGACGAGCGAAGCATTGCCCGCCCCAGAGCGCTGCATAAGCCGGAAATAGACAAGATAGGCGAATGCCGTGGAGAACAGCGCCAGAGCGAGTATTGCGGCGACCGTCGCATGACCTGGCATCGGCAGCGACCAAGGCCGATCGACAAGACAGGCAAGCACCACGGCAGCCGGTGCAGCACAGATGAACTGCCCGCTCGCGACCACGCTGCCGTCCATTCCCCGGAATCGACGCGCCCAAATCAATGCGAACCCATAGCTGATCGTCGCGAGAACGCATGCGAGTTGCGAAAGGACGGATATGCCGATGCCCGCAAGGGCTTCCGGGCCGACAAGGACGACAACTCCGGCAAAGCCGATCAGCACGCCCGTCGAGCGCCTGACGTTCATCCGCTCGTCGGTTGTCAGGAAATGCGCGAGCATGATCGTCCAAAGCGGCGTCGCCGCATTCAGGATCGCCGCTAGCCCCGCCGATATCTCGCGCTGCCCCCAGGCAATCAGCACGAACGGGACAAGTGTGTTGAGCAACGCCAGTAAGCCGAACCCCCGCCAGAGCGCCGGATCGCGTGGCAGTGCCAGTCCCTTCAGCCGGAGTATGACGACCAGGAACGCGCCGCCGATCACGACCCGCAAAGCGACGATGGTTACCGGCGGCAACTCGGCGAGTGCAACCTTCACATAGAGAAACGAACCTCCCCAAAGCACCGAGAGAACAAGCAGCATCGCCCATGCCGCTGCGTCGAGTTTGGGAGGCATATTGTCCATCGATCACATGCTATCGGCCGACAGGCCCCCTGCCCACCCGATACTTGCGCCGAGACATTGATGGTTCAGTCGACGACGATGCCGCGTCGCGCGACCGCCTCCCGGAACTCCGAGAGCAATCCGGCAAGCTCCGCGATCACATCCGGATCGTGACGATATCCGCCGCTCTCGATCGTCTCCTCGAGGCTGGCGGCACGCTTGGCCAGTGCGCGTGCACCAAAGCTAGCGGCAGCGCTCTTGAGCGAGTGAACCTCTCGATGGAGCTGTCCGCCTTCGCCGCCAGCCGCACCTTCCTGCGAAAGTCGAGAGAAGGCGCCCAGCCGCTTTTCCGCCTCGCCATAGAAGGTCTTCAAGAGGCGCGGGAGTACGGACGCGCCAATCTCCTCGGTCAGTTGATCGAGACTTGACCAGTCGATCGGCGAGTTCAGCGACACGCCGCCTCCTACCGGGCGGCCGCGGCGACCGGCTTGGCGGCAGACTCCGCGAGATAGTCCATCGCCGCCTGAGCGCCGCCCTTCCGATGGGGAACGCCAGCGAGGGAAAGTCCCATCTCGACACCCGAAAGCGTTCCCATCAGCATCAGATCGTTGAAGCTGCCGAGATGACCGATGCGGAAGACCTTTCCGGCAACCTTGGACAGGCCGGCTCCGAGCGACATGTCGAACGCACCGAGGACAAGCTTGCGGAAGCGGTCGGCGTCGTGGCCGGCCGGCATCAGCAGTGCGGTGAGGGCGCTGGAATATTCCCTCGGCTCGAGGCACAGGATTTCGAGCCCCCAAGCACGCGCGGCACGGCGGGTCGCTTCCGCGTGGCGGTCATGGCGCTTGAAAACTTGATCGAGACCTTCCTCGCTCATCATGTCGAGCGCCTCGGAAAGTCCATAAAGCAGGTTCGTCGCCGGCGTGTAGGGGAAGTAGCCGGTCGCATTCGAAGCGATCATCTCGTCCCAACCCCAGAAGGAGCGTGTCAGTTTCGCCGTTCTGGTGGCCTCGAGCGCCTTGGCGGACACGGCATTGAACGACAGGCCGGGCGGCAACATCAGCCCCTTCTGCGATCCGGCAACGGTCACGTCCACGCCCCAGTCGTCATGACGGTAGTCAATCGATCCAAGGGAGGAAATCGTGTCGACCATCAACAGGGCTGGATGCTTGGCACGATCCATCGCGGCCCGGATCTCACCGACGCGCGTCGTGCAGCCAGTCGACGTCTCGTTATGGACAATCAGTACGGCCTTCACCTGGTGCCCCCTGTCGGCGGCCAATTTGGCCTCGACGGCGGCCGGATCGACACCGTGACGCCAATCGCCTTCGACGAAGTCGACCGCAAGCCCGAGTTTCTCGGCCATCTTGCGCCACAACGTGGCGAAGTGGCCGGTCTCGAACATCAGAACCTTGTCACCGGGTGAAAGCGTGTTGACGAGGGCCGCTTCCCAGGCGCCGGTCCCCGATGCCGGAAAGATGATCACGTGGCTTTTGGTCTTGAAGATCGCCTTCATTCCGGCAAGCACCTTCTTGCCAAGTTCGCCGAACTCCGGTCCCCGATGGTCGATCGTCGGATTGTCGATCGCGCGCAGGACACGATCGGGGACGTTCGTGGGACCCGGAATCTGCAGGAAATGACGGCCGCTTGGGGCGAAGCTCAGCTTCAGCATAGGGCGCTCCTCGTTTTGTGAGTTTGGTATACAATTTAAAAATAGCGCCGTCAATAGTCGTGACTTCGCCATTTTTCTTGTATACCATGTTTTTATGCCAGACGATTCAAGGCCCGCCGAGCGCATGACCCTGCCGCAAAACGCGGCCGAGCGCTTGCGCCAAATGATTCTGGATGGCGATCTTGCTCCCGCCGTGCGCCTCAACGAGCGCGTCCTGTGCGACCGGCTTGGCATCTCACGTACGCCTCTGCGTGAAGCACTGCGCGCCCTGGCGGCCGAAGGGCTGGTGCGCATCGAGCCCAACCGCGGCGCCATTGTCGCCCCGCTCGATCGCGCGGACATCGAAAGCACGTTCGAGGTGCTCGCCGCACTCGAAGGACTTGCCGGCGAACTCGCCGCGACGCGCATCACCGAATTCGAACTCGCCGAGATCAAGGCGTTGCATTACGAGATGCGCGCACACCATGCGCGCGGCGATCGCGCGGCCTATTTCGCTGCCAATCAGGCGATCCACACGCGCATCGCCCGCGCTGGCGGCAACAGCGTGCTCGGCGAGACGTTCGAGAAACTGAACGCGCGCGTCAAGCGCGTACGTTACGCCGCCAATCTGTCGCCCCAGCGTTGGGACAAGGCAGTTGACGAGCACGAGCGCATGATCGCCGCCCTCGATGCGCGCGATGGCGCTGCACTGCGCGACATTCTCGAAGCCCATCTTGCCGGCAAGCGTGAATCCGTCCTTGCGGCATTTGCATCGGATACACGCGCCGAAGCCTACGACTGACCGGAGACAATCCCATGCCGCTCGACCAGCCTCCTGCCCGCTCCGATTTTGAGGCGCGCTTGCGCCGCGAGATCAAGGGTGACGTCCTGTTCGGTGCCTACGACCGTGGTCGATATTCGACGGATGCGTCGATCTACCAAATAAATCCTGTCGGAATCGTCATCCCGCGCAATGCCGAGGATGCGCGCATCGCGATTCAGATCGCCGCCGACGAAGGCGTGCCTGTGCTTCCACGCGGTGGCGGAACCTCGCAGTGCGGACAGACGGTCGGGGCTGCCCTCGTCGTCGACAATGCGCGCCATCTCAAAAAGATCCTTCATGTCGATGCTGGCAATTCTACGGCCATCGTCGAACCGGGCATCGTGCTCGACCATCTCAACGCCGCGCTGAAGCCGCATGGCCTGTGGTTTCCCGTCGACGTGTCGACATCCGCACAAGCCACCATCGGCGGCATGACCGGCAACAACTCTTGCGGCTCGCGCTCGCTTTTCTACGGAAACATGGTTCACAACGTCGCGGGCATCGACGCGCTGCTTTCCGACGGAACGAGAGCGCATTTCGGCCCCGTGAACGGCAATCTCGAAGGGCTTTCTGGTCCGCCGCGTTTCCTCGACATCGTCCGGCGCGTGCGCGAGATCGCCGTACGTGAAGCCGATGAGATCGAAGCTCGATATCCGAAGCTGCTTCGTCGGGTCGGCGGCTACAATCTCGAAACCGTAAAGCCGGCCGGCGTCCACAATCTTGCCCATCTGCTCGTCGGTTCGGAAGGCACGCTCGCCTATTCGACGGCCGTACATCTGAAGCTTTCTTCGCTGCCCAAGCACAAGACGCTTGGAGTCGTCCATTTCCCGACCTTCTATCAGGCGATGGACATGACCCGTCATATCGTGGCGCTGGGACCTGTCGCCGTCGAACTCGTCGACCGCACGATGATTGAACTCTCACGCGCCATCCCGGCCTATAGCGGAACCGTCAGCCGCTTCCTGAAAGGCGAGCCGGAAGCGATCCTGCTGGTCGAGTTTGCCGGAGCCGATCTGGCGACGCAGCAGCGCAAGCTCAAGGATCTCGTGGCACTCATGGGCGACCTTGGTCTGCCCGGGTCGGTCGTCGAGATAGTCGAAGCCGAATTCCAGAAGGAAGTGTGGGAGGTCCGCAAAGCCGGCCTCAACATCATGATGTCGATGAAGGGTGATGGTAAGCCCGTCTCGTTCATCGAGGATTGTGCCGTGCCACTCGAGCATCTCGCCGAATATACAGCCCGCCTGACGCGCGTGTTCGAGGCCCACGGCACGAAGGGCACTTGGTACGCGCACGCTTCGGTCGGCTGCCTGCATGTACGCCCGATCCTCAACATGAAGGAGGACGGCGCCAGGAAAATGCGCGCGATAGCCGAAGAGGCCGCCGAACTCGTGCGCGAATACAAGGGCGCCTATTCAGGCGAGCACGGAGACGGGCTCGTACGCTCGGAGTGGATTGCGCCATTCTTCGGTCCACGCCTGACGGGCGCCTTCGAAGAGATCAAGGATCTGTTCGACCCCGACCGTTTGATGAATCCCGGCAAGATCGTCCGGCCGTCGAAGCAGGATGACCGGTCGCTGTTCCGATTCAAGCCGGGCTATTCGGCCACGAAGATCGATACCGCGCTCGACTGGTCCGATTGGGGCGGATTCGCCGGTGCCGTCGAGATGTGCAACAACAACGGTCATTGCCGGAAGTTCGATGCCGGCACGATGTGTCCATCCTATCGCGTGACTGGTGAAGAGAAGCACCTGACACGCGGACGTGCCAATACGCTGCGACTTGCGATCTCCGGGCAGCTCGGTTCCGACGCCCTGGTTTCCGACGAAATGGCCGAGACGATGCGGCTTTGCGTCGGGTGCAAGGGTTGCAAGCGCGAATGCCCGACCGGCGTCGACATGGCCAAGATGAAGGTCGAGTTTCTTCATCACTACAAGCGGCGACACGGCTACACGCTGTTCGACCGGCTGATCGGATATCTGCCGAGATATGCACCGATGGTTTCCGGCTTTGCGTGGCTGGTAAACCTGCGTGACCGCGTGCCGGGCTTGGCCAAGCTATCCGAATTGATCGCAGGCTTTTCAGCGGACCGCAGCCTGCCGCGTTGGTCCGCGAATCCGTTCCGCGCCGGCGAGGTTGGTACACGTGGTCACGGCCGCGAAGTGGCACTCTTTATCGATACGTTCAACACCTGGTTCGAGCCGGAGATTGCCAGAGCGGCGATCCGCGTACTTGAGGCGGCCGGCTATCGCGTCGTCGTACCGACCGCAGCCGACGGAGCTCGCCCGCTATGCTGCGGCCGCACTTTCTTGTCCGCAGGAATGATCGACGAAGGACGATCGGAGGCTCGGCGCCTGGTCCAGGCCATGCTTCCCTTCGCCGCAAAGGGCGTGCCCATCCTGGGGCTCGAGCCGTCGTGCCTGTTTGCGCTCCGCGACGAGATCGCGACTTTGCTCCCCGGCGCAGATGCGGAAAAAATCGGATCTTCCGCGATGCTGTTCGAAGAGTTTCTGGCTCGTGAACATGCCGTCGGGCGCCTGAACCTGAAGCTGAAGCCGCTACCCCAGAGCAAGGCGCTGCTACACGGACACTGCCATCAGAAGGCATTCGATGCCGTTAAACCGACACTGGCCGTGCTGAATCTGATCCCAGGCATGCAAGCGAGTCTTATTGAAAGTAGTTGCTGCGGGATGGCCGGAGCATTCGGGTATGAACCGAAGAATCTGGATGTCTCCCGCAAGATGGCGGAACTCTCTCTGCTTCCCGCGATTTCGAAAGCCGGCGACGACACGATCATCGTTGCCGACGGGACGAGTTGCAGGCATCAGATCGCCGATGGTGCGGCACGCGAAGCGGTACACGTCGCAAGCCTGCTCGCCGACGCCTTGGCCTGATCAGCCAGCTAGGCCTTCTTTTTCTTGATTCGGGAGGCGCGGTTCGCCAGCAATTGCCAGTTCCCGAGCGACATCAAGTGGCTGTAGGCGAGCATCATCCAGCCCTTGCGCCACCAGTCGAGAACAGTCGCGTCGGGGAGATTCTCGAACTTCTTTGCGTCGATCGTACGGAACCCTTGCAGCGTGATCGAGCGGCCTTCGGGCATCTGGATCGACGCGCGGTTGTCGACAAAAAGGCCCGCCGCCTGGCAAGCCCGCGTGAAAGCGTGCGTCGCGTCGATCTGCACCTGGAAATCTCCCGCAAAGCGAAGCGCCTCCTCGACGATCTTCGCGGGTTTGCCGTCGACGAATAGCGGCTCACCGCCTTCGTCCGCGACGCTACCGGCATCTTCCTCGATGCACAGCACGAACTCGCCTTCCGGCGTGCGTGTGAAGACAAACGGGTATCGCCTTACATATGCCGGAACATAGACATCCTCGGCCCATTGCTGCTCTTCGCCGATAAAAAGATTCTGTGCCCCTTCAAATCCGAGGACGGCAACCGCACCGATCGGATCGCCGGACGTGAACACGATCGGATAGTTGCGTGCGGCGGAGTTGAACTCGACCGCGGCAAGCGGAACCGAATTGACGTGACTGGCAAATGCGGCGTTGCGCGGTCTTACAAACTTCTTTGCCGCATGGCGCACTCGATCGAGCGGCACGGGATTGCGGTAGAATACTGGGGTCGCTGCGACGTTTGCTTCGGGCATGATGGACGCGACAGTAACCCAGTTTGCCCGAATTCCGCCACGACTTCGCACGACTATTCGGCGAGCGCCGGTCTGTGGTAGGCCTATCCGGTAACCGCGTTCGGGAGGGAAGTTTGCGCTTGTGCGCCGCCATCTTCGGGCTGGTCGTGATCGTCGGCATTTCGCTGCCGGTTCGTGCTGCCCAATGGGAAGAAGCGGGCGAAACCGCGGGCGGCAACCCGGTTTATGTCGATATTGCCGGCATGCGCATTGGCGGCGCGGTGCGAACGGCCTGGATCCGGGTGATCTACCGCCAGCCCATACAGGCGGGCAACGTCCGGGCCGCAAGTATGGAGGCGCTGGCGCATTTCGACTGTTCCTCCGGCGAAAACGCCGGCTTGCGTGTCATGCTCTACGAGGATGAAGAGGGACAGAAGCTTGCGTTGGCCCGTGAAGAGCGGGAAACCCGCTTCGGTGTCGAACCGGAGGGCTCGATCGGCCGCGTTGCCCATGCACGCATCTGCCGCGACTGATCCCGCACGCAGAACAGAAATCTGCTTGTCATAAATCCGCCAACGCGGTGAGATACAAGAAAGATCGAGCGTCGACTGGCGCTTCCGGATGGGGAAATGTCGCACATAGTCATCGAATCGGTCAGCCGGCACTGGGGTAAAGCCCGCGCGCTAGATCGGGTTTCGTTTCGTGTCGAAAAGGGCAAATTCGCGGTCCTGCTTGGACCTTCAGGTTGCGGCAAGTCGACCCTTTTACGCATCCTCGCCGGCCTCGATCGGCCGAGCCAGGGGCACATCCGGATCGCCGGCAAAGATGTCACCGACTTGGCGCCCGCCGCGCGCGGCATTTCGATGGTTTTCCAGTCGTACGCTCTGTTCCCGCATCTGTCCGTTGCACAGAATATCTGCTTCGGCCTTGAAGTCCGGAAGGTAGCGCCGGACGAACGTGTCCGACGCCTGGCGGAGGCAGCGGGCCTGCTTGGCCTTTCGGCACTGCTCGAACGCAAGCCATCCCAATTGTCCGGCGGCCAGCAACAGCGTGTCGCACTTGGCCGCGCGATCGTGGCACAGGCGCCGGTCTGCCTGATGGATGAGCCCCTGTCCAATCTGGACGCACAGTTGCGCCAGGAGATGCGACTGGAAATCCGCGAGCTGCAACGCCGCCTCGGCATCACGATGCTCTACGTTACCCATGATCAGGTCGAGGCCATGACGATGGCGGATCAGGTCATCCTGATGCGTGACGGTCGGGTCGAGCAGGACGGCACGCCGGAGGATCTCTACACGCGCCCTTCAACAGCGTTCGCAGCCCGATTTCTGGGCACACCCCCGATGAATGTCGTCGCTCTCGACGCTGCCGGCGCAATCGCCGGAGCCGCAGGCCGACGGATAGCTGATGCAGGTTTGGGATTTGCCGTCGGAATTCGCCCCGAGGACATCCGGATTGCGGATGACGGCGTTCACGCGCGCATCGACACGGTCGAATATCTCGGTGCGGATACACTCATTGCCGGCCGGGTCGGCACCGAGACTATCGTGGCCCGCATGCCGGGGCGCATGCACCATGGCGTGGGCGATACCGTGGCACTCGCCTGGGACAAGGATCGCCAGCATATCTTCAAGCTTTCCGACGGTTTCCGAATCGAAAGCGCGTCCGGCAACTAGATTTCCACGAAGAGAGGGAATGTCCGATGAATCGCATCCGAAGACTGGTCCTTTGCGCGACGCTTGCCGTCGCGACCTTTTGTGCAGGTAGCCCGGCCGAGGCGCAGCAGACGAAGCTGAGCTTCTACTTCCCGGTCGCCGTCGGTGGGCCGATCACGAAGCTCATCGATACGATGGCGGCCGACTTCGAGAAGGCCAATCCGACGATCAAGATCGAGCCGGTCTATACCGGCTCGTACCAGGACACGATCGCCAAGACGCTGACGGCACTGAAGAGCAACGAGTCGCCGCACTTTGCCATCCTGCTGTCGACCGACATGTTTACGCTAATCGACGAGGAAGCGATCGTTCCCGTCGACGACATGCTCCGCACGCCCGACGACCGGAAGTGGCTTGACGGCTTCTACAAGGCCTTCATGGAAAACAGCCAGACCGGCGGCAAGACGTGGGGCGTGCCCTTCCAGCGCTCGACGATCGTCCTCTACTACAACAAGGACCTGTTCCGAGAGGCCGGCCTCGATCCCGAGACGCCCCCGAAGAACTGGGCCGAACAACTCGCCTTCGCCCAGAGGCTGACCAAGCGCGATGCCGCCGGCAACACCACCCAATGGGGAATACAGATCCCGTCCTCCGGCTTCCCCTACTGGCTGTTCCAGGGGCTGACCACGCAGAACGACGTGCGACTGATGAATGAGGCCGGAAACAGGACCTTCTTCGACGATCCGAAGGTCGTCGAGGCCCTGCAGTACTGGATCGACCTCGCCACCAAGCACAAGGTCCATCCGCCGGGGATCGTCGAGTGGGGCACGACGCCGCGCGATTTCTTCGAGCGCAAGGTCGCCATGATGTGGACGACCACCGGCAACCTGACAAACGTGCGCGACAATGCGAAGTTTCCATTCGGCGTCGCGATGCTGCCGGCTGGCAAGCAGTTCGGCTCGCCGACAGGCGGCGGCAACTTCTACATCTTCAAGAAGACGACGGCGGCCGAGCGCGAGGCTGCGATGAAGTTCATCCGTTTTGCGACGGAACCGGAGCGCGCGGCCCAGTGGGGCATCGATACCGGCTATGTCGCCGTCCGACCGGACGCTTTCGAGACCACGCGCATGAAGGAATACGTCGTGAAGTTCCCACCCGCGGCGGTCGCCCGCGACCAGCTGCGCCACGCGTGGGCCGAGCTCTCGACCCACGACAACCAGCGGGTAACCAAGGCCCTGAACGACGGCCTGCAGGCCGCCATCCTCGGCACAAAGCCGGCAAAGGCCGCGATGGAAGATGCACAACGCGAAGCCACGCGCATCCTGCGTCCTTTCCAGCGCTGACGATCGGAAAAGGGGCGGATGACTGCGCATCCGCCCCAGCTTGTCCCGAATGACCCGCACCAAGGCAACGATCTATGGCTGGCTGCTGTTGCTGCCGGCCTTTCTGCTGCTCATGGCCTTCACGCACTGGCCTGCGGTCGCCACGCTGCATGCCAGCTTCCATTCCACGCCGAAGCGCAATCGCCCGTCGGTGTTCGTCGGCCTCGAAAACTTTGAAGGCATGATCGAGGATCCGATCTTCTGGCAGGCGATGCACAACAACTTCATCTATGCGCTCGGCACCATCCCATTGTCTGTGGCGCTGGCGATGCTGATGGCGCTTTGGGTGAATGAAAAGCTGGCGGGGCAGGCCTGGCTTCGGCTTGCGTATTTCACGCCGACCGTCCTGCCCATGATCGCGGTCGCGAACATCTGGCTGTTCTTCTACACACCCGACTACGGCCTGATCGATCAGATCCTACGCGCCTTCGGTTTCGGGGCCACGAATTGGCTCGGGAATCCCGACACGGTGCTCTACTGCATGATGGTCATGACGATCTGGAAAGAGGCCGGGTTTTTCATGATTTTCTATCTTGCAGCCCTCCAGCAGATGTCACCCAGCCTCGCAGAAGCAGCAGCGATCGAAGGGTGCGGCAGGTGGACCTTCTTCCGACGCGTCACGCTGCCTCTGCTGATGCCCACGACCCTGTTCGTGCTGGTCAATGCCGTCATCGGTGCGTTTCGCCTGGTCGATCACATCGTGGCATTGACGGGTGGCGGGCCGAACAACGCGAGCCATCTGCTGCTCTCATATATCTACGACGTCGCCTTCCGCTATTGGGATACCGCCTATGGGGCGGCCCTCACTGTCGTTCTGCTCGCGATTCTCGGCGGGACGGCACTCTTCCAGTTTCTCGTACTCGAGAAGCGGATCCACTACCGATGATCGCCGCACGCGGCATATCCCGACATCTCGAAACGGTCGGTGCATGGACGCTGGCGATCGTATGGATCGCACCGCTCGTCTATTGCGTATGGACCGCGTTCCATCCGCCGGAGTACGCCTCCCGCTTCGTGCTGACGGCACCGCTCACGCTGGCGAATTTCCACAAAGCGTGGGATTCCGCACCCTTTGCTCAGTATTTCATCAACACGTTCACGCTTGTCACACTGGTTCTTGCCGGGCAACTCGTGCTCGTGACGCTCGCCGCCTACGCCTTCGCGCGCTTCGAGTTCGCGGGTCGTGACATCGCATTCGCACTTGTTCTCGTCCAATTGATGATCATGCCGGACGTGCTGCTGGTAGAGAACTACCTGACAATGGCCTCGCTCGGCCTGGTGGACACCGTATTCGCGATGGCCCTGCCCTACATGGCATCGGCATTCGGCATCTTCCTGCTACGCCAGACCTTCAAGAGCATGCCCAAGGAGCTGGACGACGCCGCGCGCGTCGAGGGAGCCGGCAGCCTCACGGTTTTATGGCGTGTCTATGTGCCGCTTGCCCGGCCAACCTATATCGCGTTTGCACTCGTTTCCGTCAGCTACCACTGGAACAACTTCCTCTGGCCACTGATCGTCACCAACTCCGTCGGCACGCGACCGATCACTGTAGGGCTGCGCGTGTTCGCGGCGATCGAGCAGGGAGTCGACTGGTCCACGATCACCGCAGCCACGCTGCTCAGCTGCGGGCCGTTGCTGATCGCCTTCCTGCTCTTCCAGCGTCAATTCATCCAGAGCTTCATGCGCGCGGGAATCCGGTGAGCGGCTGGCGGCCGGTCAGCGGGTATTGCGGATCGGTGTAGCCGGGAGTCGAGGGATGCCCGGCTGGAACGAGTGCCGATAGAACCGCCTCGTCTTCCGCAGAGAACCGGTACGACATTGCCGCGACGTAGTCCTGCCACTGGGTCATCGTGCGCGGACCGGCGATGACACCAGCAACCAGCCCGTTGTTGAGTACCCAGCCAAGTGCAAGCGCCATCGCACTGGTTCCACGCCTGGCAGCGTGCGCGCCGACAGTCTGCGCGATCGCGATGGATTCGGGGCGGAACTCGGTCTCCAGGATGCGCTTGTCTTTTCGACCGGCCCGCGTCTCGGGCGGCGGGACTGCCCCAAGCGAATACTTCCCCGTCAGGACCCCGCGCGCGAGTGGGCTGTAGGGCACCACGCCGAGCCCATGATGCGCGCAGGCCGGAAGCAGTTCGACTTCGGGTGTGCGGTCCATCAGGTTGTAGCAAGGCTGGCAGGAAATGGGAGCGGGCACGCCCATCGCCCGGGCTGTTTCAACGAACGTCGCAAGTCGCCACGCACGATAATTCGACAACCCATAGTACCGGATCTTCCCGGCACGGATCAGGTCGCCAAGTGTGGAGATCGTCTCCTCCATTGGCGTATCGAGGTCGTCGCGATGCAGGTAGTAGAGATCGATCCAGTCGGTCCCCAGACGCTTCAAGCTTGCTTCGCAGGCCTGCAGCATCCAGCGGCGCGAAGTGCCCCTGTCATTCGGCTCCGGACCGCCGGGATTAGCAAGCTTTGTCGCAAGCACCCAGCGCGATCGCTCTTTGGCGATCGCCCTGCCGCAGATCTCTTCGGATCGACCGCTGGAATAGGCATCGGCCGTGTCGAGAAAATTCACGCCGGCCTCCCGGGCGCTTGCGATGATCTCTATTGAATGGGCTTCATCCGTCCGGTCGCCGAACATCATGGCGCCGAGGCACAGCGGTGAGACCTTGAGACCAGAGCGCCCCAGATTTCTGTATTTCATGGCACTTTCCTACCGCGACCTCAGCAAGTTGAATTTTCGTCGAAGCTCAGTCGACGTCAAACCAGCAGGCGCCGATGATGCGCCAAATGGTCGGCGACAAAGCTTTGAATGAAGAAATAGCCATGATCATATCCGGCGTGCCGGCGCAGTGTCAGTTTCTGGCCGCTGGCCGCTGCTGCTGCCTCGAGCCGCTCGGGCATCAGCTGTTCGACAAGGAACTTGTCGGCCAAACCCTGATCGACGAGGATTTCGCGCGCGAAGGGGCGACGGCGCATCAGGGCGCTCGCGTCGTAGTCGACCCAAGCCGCGCGGTCGGAACCGAGATAGTTCGTGAACGCTTTCACGCCCCACGGACAATCGGATGGCGCCGAGATCGGCGCGAACGCCGAACAGGACCTGAACCGGTCCGGCCGACGCAGAGCCGCGACAAGCGCACCGTGCCCGCCCATCGAATGCCCCATCACGCCGAGGCGCGAGATGTCGACCGGGAACTTCCCGGCAATCGCGGCCGGCAGTTCGTCCGTCACGTAGCTGAACATCCGGTAGTTGGTGTTCCACGGCGATCGTGTGGCGTCGACATAGAAACCCGCTCCTTGACCGAAATCCCAGCTTTCGCGGTCACCTGGCAGAACCGGTTCGCGCGGGCTGGTATCGGGCATGACAAGGGCGAGGCCCATCTCGGCGGCCACACGCTGCGCGCCCGCCTTGATGGCGAAAGTTTCTTCGGTGCAGGTGAGGCCGGCAAGGACGAGCACAGCCGGCACAGGTCCCGCGTCTGCCTGTTGCGGCACGAAGATCGAAAACCGCATGGGTCCGGCGCAGGCCGACGATTCGTGCCGGTAGAAGCCTTGTGTTCCGCCCCAGCACGCATGCTCGGCGAGCGTTTCGATCGACATCAGTAGGTCAGTACTGTTCGAATGGACTCGCCGCGCCGCATGAGTTCGAAGCCTTCATTGATTTTCTCATGCGGAAGTACGTGCGTGATCAGGTCATCGATGTTGATCTTGCCGTCCATGTACCAGTCGACGATGCGTGGCACCTCGGTGCGCCCGCGCACGCCACCGAAAGCCGTTCCCTTCCAGGTCCGGCCGGTGACTAGCTGGAACGGCCGGGTCGAGATCTCCTGCCCCGCCCCCGCCACGCCGACGATGACCGACACGCCCCAGCCGCGGTGGCAGCATTCCAGCGCCTGGCGCATCAGCGTCGTGCTGCCGACGCATTCGAAGCTGTAATCCGCCCCGCCCTTCGTGAGTTCGACGATATGGGCGACGACATCGCCTTTCAGATCTTTCGGATTGACGAAATGCGTCATGCCGAACTTGCGCGCGATCGCTTCGCGCGCAGGGTTGATGTCGACCCCGATGATCATGTCGGCCCCTGCCATGCGCGCACCCTGCAGCACATTGAGACCGATTCCGCCGAGACCGAACACGACGACATTCGCCCCAGGCTCGACCTTGGCGGTGTTGATGACGGCGCCGATACCCGTCGTCACACCGCAGCCGATGTAACAGACTTTCTCGAACGGCGCGTCTTCGCGGATCTTGGCGAGCGCTATTTCCGGCAGGACGGTGAAATTGGCGAAAGTCGAGCAGCCCATGTAGTGGAGGACGGGCGCGCCCTTGCACGAGAACCTACTCGAGCCGTCCGGCATCACGCCCTTGCCTTGCGTGGCGCGGATCGACGTGCAGAGGTTCGACTTGCGGCTCAGGCACGTCTTGCACTGCCGGCATTCCGGCGTATAGAGCGGGATGACATGGTCGCCCTTCCTGAGAGTCGTGACCCCCTTGCCCACGTCGACGACGATGCCTGCACCTTCATGGCCGAGGACGACCGGGAACATCCCTTCGGGATCGGAACCCGACAGCGTGTATTCGTCGGTGTGACAGATGCCGGTCGCCTTGACCTCGACCAGCACCTCGCCTTCCTTCGGTCCGTCCAGATCGATGGTCTCGATCACCAGCGGCGACTTCGCCTTGTAGGCAACGGCGGCACGAACTTTCATCCTGTCGTCTCCTCGGAGTTCCGTATCGCGGTGGCCCACTCGGCACGAAGCCAGCGCGCGCACGCCACGTTCTGTTCGAAGATCGAATAACCTGCACCGGCCCCGTAGTCCACATTCGGGATATGTTCGCAGGAAATCTGGCCAAGCGCGCCGGCCGGATCTCGCGCACAATGGGCGAGAAGCTCGCGCATCACGCGTTTCCAGGGCTCGAGGCGGGCCTCGTCCCATGCGGCGTGATATTCGCCCGGGCCAGGCCGCACGAAGGGATACTGGATGCCCCGCCCAAAGCCTCCGTCGGGGTGGCGCGCGCTTATATTGACCGGATTGGCCGGAACGGCTGCACGTGCATGGGCATGATGCACGTAGCCCGCTGATATCCAGCGGCTGCAGACATTGCCGGGCTTTGCCGGATCAAGGATGAGCCGCCCGGCTTCGACGTCCGCACGCATGCCCTGCACGTCCTGCTCGACCGGATTGTCCATCTTGAAGATCACATGGCTGTGATCCAGGGTCATGTGGAACGGAACGCCCCGACGGCCGACTTCGGCAGCCACTCGCTCGACCCGGCCGAAATGCTCCGACCACATGTTCACATGAACCTCGAAGCAGGGAACCACCTCGTGCCGCATCCCGAACTCGTAGGCGCGCAGATAGAACTCCGCGACCTCCAAGTCCGAAAGGACGTGGCCGTCGGCATGCGCCGTCAGGACCTGGACATTGTGGACCCGGGCGCCCAGCAGTCGCGCCTTGACGATGTTGCGTTCATACAGCGGCTCGTCCCGGCCAAGCGAATAGAACCAGCCACCTGCTAGGACCGGCAGGTCGTGGCGTTCGGACGCCTTGTAGAGATCGCGGAACTCTTCGTCGGGCGGGGACCGGTCGATATAGTCGAAGGCACCCGACTCCTTGATCATGCGCACCTTCGCGGCAATGTCCGGAATGTCGGTGTCGCTGCGCGTCGCCCCGCCGCCGGTGCAGCCGATCTTCAGCTTTTCGATGATGTTCAAGGCGCGCACTCCCGTTGGATGCAAGGTTCGCCCGGCTCGGGGTTCGCGGTCAATCGCCGTGCTTGCGTCCCATTATCGATATCGATAATGTATCAGCAAGATTTGGGAGGACGTCCATGTCGGCTGCGCGCCGTCCGCGCGACTTCGTCTATTCGGCCCTCAAGCGCCGCATCGTGCTCAACGAGATCGCGCCCGGCGATTCGCTGACCGAACTCGGTCTTGCGCGCGAGCTGGGCTGCAGTCAAGGCACCGTGCGCGAGGCGCTGATGCGCCTCCAGGAAGACGGCCTCGTCGTTCGCGCCGGCCATCGCGGCACGACAGTCACCGAACTCGACCCCGCCGCCGCAATCGAGATTCTCGAGTTGCGCAAAAGGCTGGAAACGCGCGGCGCACTCCGTGCCGTCAGCGCCTACACGCCTGAGGCGCGCACGGAGCTCGACGCGATCCGCAAGTCGATGGCAAAGGCCGCCCAGCGCGGCGATGAATACGGCCTGATCGAGCTCGACATGCGTTTCCACGCGACGATCTTCCGTCTCGCGAGCCCTGCCGTGCTCGAGCAGATCCTGATCCGCTGCATGCTGCACTCGCATCGCCAGAAGCTGTGGGCACCTGGCCATCGCCGCTCGCTCGCTCGCACTGCAGATCGCCACGCGCCGCTGATGGCAGCCCTTGAGGCGCGCGACGGCCCGCAGCTGGCACGTGAAATCGAGCATCATCTCGACACCATCGTCGATGTCGAACGGCCGGCCGCCCGCCGCGGGCGGGCCGCATGACTAAGACATTCATCGACCCCGCGATGGCTACGATTCTCGAGCGCGGCCGGGCCAATCCGGCGCCGGACTACACGAAGATACCGCTTTCCGAGGGCCGATCAGCCTTCGAGCGTTTTGCCGCAAGCTGGAACGAGGACCCGCCGATCCTTGCCGAGCGACGCGATCTCGAGATACCCACGCGCTGGGGGCGAATGACGGCACGCCTCTACCGGCCGACACGTGAGCAGGGCGTACCGCTCGTCCTCTACGTCCATGGTGGTGGCTGGACGTTCGGCTCGATCCATACGCACGACCGCGCAATGGCGCATCTGGCGCTCGAGGGCGGCTTTGCCGTGCTCGGCATCGACTATCGCCTTGCCCCGGAGCACCCGTTCCCCGCAGCGACTGACGATGTCGCCGACACGCTCGCAGCCCTCGACAAGGGCCTGCTCGGCGAAGACGTCCATGTCTCGCAGCTCGGCATCGCAGGTGATTCCGCCGGTGCTGGCATCGCTCTGGGCGCCCTGCTCGATCCCGCTCTCCGCGAGCGGATTTCGGTGGCCGCCCTGTTCTACGGCTGCTACGCGCCTGTTTTCGATACGCCAAGCCATGCCGCTTTCGGCGGCGGCGACTTCCTGCTGACGACCGCGCGCATGCGTTGGTACTGGCGAAACTGGCTGGGAAAGCTCGCCGATGACAGTCTCACGGCGGCAACCCCCTCGCGCGGCAACCTGGCCGACATGCCGCCGATCTATCTCAATGCCGCCGGACTTGATCCGTTGCGCGACGAGACGCTCGACCTCGCAAAGCGCCTGGGCGAAGCGGGCAACGACTGCCGCGTCGACGTCTTCGCCGGCGTCTGCCACGGCTTCATGCAGATGGCATCGCAGCTTCCGGCAGCGCGCCGCGCTCATCGTGCCGGTGCCGAATTCCTCGCATCATACCTCCAATAAAAAGCAGATAAGGGAGAGACGACCATGAAAAGACGGACATTCGTCGCATTGAGCGCGGCGGCCCTCGCGGCCCCAGCCATCAACCGCGCCGGCGCCCAGGCGCCCGCCACCGTGCGTTGGTGGTATCATTTCGACAATCCTCAGCATTCGCCGGCGGAGCTTGTTTCCAAGTTCGAGCGCGAAAATCCCGGCATCAAGGTCCAGGCAGAAAGCATTCCGTGGGGCGGCGGCAACGATTATTACACGCGCCTTTACGCGGCACTTGTCGCCGGAAACGCGCCGGATTGCGGGATGGTCAAGCTCGCCAACCTGTCGCGCCTGATGGAGATGCGCGCCCTCGAGCCGCTTGACGCGATGCTCACCGGCTGGGCCGGAACCGGAGACATCCCCGACACCGTGTGGAACCTTCACAAGGCAGGCGACGGAAAGAGCTACTACCTGCCGCTCCAGTATGTCGTGCTCTATCTCTATTACCGTGCCGACCTATTCCAACAGGCGGGTGTCCAGCCACCAAAGACCTTTCCCGAGTTCCTTGCCGCCGCCAAGGCAACGACGAAGGGCGACATCGCCGGCTTCGGCATGCGCGGCGGCGGCGGCGGTCATGATCATTGGGGCACTTTCGTGCTCGGTGGCGGCGCCTCGTTCGACAAGGGCGGCATGGTTAGCCCGAAAGCACTCGCCGCCAACCGCTGGTTCGTGGGCCTAGGCCGCGAGCACAAGGTCTTTCCGGCGTCGGCGCCTGGCGACGGCTTCCGCCAGATCGTCGACAACTTCAAGGCCGGCCGCACGGCAATGACGATCCACCATATCGGTTCGGCCAACGAGATGGTCCAAGCGCTTGGCGACAAGGTCTCGGCTGTACCCGTACCGCGGGGACCGGACGGCAAGGGCTGGACTTCGTTCGGCGACGAGTCGAACGCCGTCTTCGCGGCGAGCCGCAACAAGGCGGCGGCTTTCAGGTGGATATCCTTCCTGTCCACGGGTGCCAACAATGTCGAGTTCAACAGGTTCACCGGCCAGCTGACGGTCACGAAGTCGGGAGCGGCGAACTGGACGCTGCATCCCAAACGCTTCGTCGACGCCACGTTCGACTCGGTACCGTTCGCGGCAGCACTGCCGAACGTCACCGCAACGGCCGATTTCGTTCGCACGGTGTGGCCGACGAACATGCAGCGCGCGCTTCTTGGCCAGATCGAACCGGACGAGATGATGCGGAATATCGAAAAGCACTATCACGGCTGAGAAATGCGTCCGGCCCGGCGGAGCGATCCGCCGGGCTAGACACGCTGCCATGATCGTCAAGCCCTCGACACCCTATCTTTTTCTCGCCCCGGCGCTGATCGCGACGGCAGCGATCGTCCTGTATCCGGTCGCCTCGACCGTTTGGATGAGTCTCCAAGACTATGTCCTGTTCCGTCCGCATGACATCCGCTTTGTTGGCTTCGGAAACTTCGCGCGCCTCGCTGCCGACGAGGTGTTCTGGATCTCGCTCTGGAACTCGTTCGTCTGGGTCGGATTGGCGGTCGGGCTCCAGTTCGCCCTTGGCCTTGGTGCAGCCCTGCTTCTCAACGAAAGCTTCTACTGGCGCAGTCTCGCACGCGCCGCGATCGTGATCCCGTGGGCTTTGCCGTCGGTGATCATCGGGCTCATGTTCACATGGGTCTACGACTACAACCTCGGCGTCCTGAACGACCTGCTGCTGCGCCTTGGACTGATCGACGGGCCGGTGGCATGGCTGGCACGCCCCGACAGCGCACTGCTCGCCGTGGTTGCCGCCCTCGTCTGGCAGGGCTTTCCGTTCTTCGCTGTCGTGATCCTCGCAGGACTCCAGGCGATCCCGGCCGACCTGCACGAGGCAGCGGAAATCGACGGTGCCACGCGCCTGCAGCGATTCCGCCACGTTGTGTGGCCTGGCCTTGCAGGCGTGATCCTGACGGCCCTGCTGCTGCGCACGATCTGGGTCGCCAACTCGCTAGATGTCATTCTCGTGATGACTGGTGGCGGGCCGGGCTATGCCACGCACACGCTCCCGCTCTACGCTTTCCTGCGCGCCTACAGCGGAATGGAGTTCGGCTACGGCTCGGCGCTCGCCGTCGTGCTCACGCTATTCCTGATGGCGGTCGCCGCGGTCTATGTCAGGCGGACAATGCGCGAGGCGTTCAGATGATCGATCGCCGTTCGTCACTTCGCCGCTTCGCCGAAGTCGAGATCCCCGCTCTCCTCCTCGTGGTGCTTGCACTCGCCCCCTATGCGTGGATGGTGTTGACCTCGATCAAGCCGACGATCGAGATCGCGAAGTTCCCCGTCGTATACTGGCCGGACGTACCCACACTGTCGCACTATGCCGACCTTTTCGCGCGCACGACTTTCCCGCAGAATCTCGCTGACAGCCTCATCGTCGCGGTATCCGCCTGTGCACTCGGCCTCGCTATCAGCGTGCCCGCGGCATATGCCTTCTCGCGCTTCGGATTCGCCGGTCGGCGCTTCCTGATGACGCAGTTCCTGACCATCAACATGTTCCCGATCGTGCTGATGATCATTCCGCTGTTCGTCGCGTTCCGCTCGTTCGGCCTGCTCGATACGGTCCTCGGCGTCGTGCTCGGCCACGCCACATTCGCCATCCCGTTCGCGATCTGGATGCTGACAAGCTATCTGAACGGTATTCCACGCGAACTGGATGAGGCAGCAATGGTCGACGGGGCAAGCCGCCTCGTGACGATCCGGCTGATCCTGCTACCGCTCGCAGCTCCCGGCATCGTATCGACAGGAATCTACATCTTCGTCGCGTCCTGGAACGAGTATCTGTTCGCGATGATGCTGTCGGGGCAGAACGTGCGCACCGTGACGGTGGCACTCCAGCTTTTCATCGGCGAGTACACAATCCAGTGGGGTTTGCTGACCGCGGGCGGCACGCTTGTCGCCCTACCCGTCACGATCCTCTTTCTATTCGTCCAACGGCATCTTGTTGGCGGTCTGACGGCAGGAGCCGTGAAAGCATGAGCAAGAATCCCATCGGCATAATCTCGATGTTCTACGCGCGGCCGTTCGAGAAGTCACATTTCGGATGCTTTGCGCGTGCGCGCGAGGCCGGCATGAAGTTCGTCGAACTTCTCGTCCCTGAACCGGGTGAACTGGACCCGGTCGATACGAAAACGGCCCTCAAGGAGGCAGGTCTCGATGTCGTGTTCGCCGCGCGCGTCAACCTGCAGCGCGACCTCGCAAGCCCCGACGAGGCGGCGCGCAAGGCCGGGCTCGACTATCTTCTCGGCTGCGTGGAAACGGCGAAAGCCTTCGGAGCGAAAATCGTCGGCGGTCCGCTCTACGGCGCCCCGCTCGTCTTCGCGGGCCGCCCGCCCGCACCGGTCGATGCGGCCGCGCGCGAGCGGCGCATCAGCTGGGTCGTCGACGGGCTGGCGAAGGCCGCCAGGCGCGCGGCCGACAACGGCATCGTCTTCGGCCTCGAACCGCTCAACCGCTTCGAGACCGACATCGCGAACACGACGGAGCATGCGCTCGCTCTCGTCGACGCGGTCGGTTCGCCTGCCCTTGGCGCCATGCTCGACACGTTCCACATGAACATGGAGGACCGCGACATCGCCGCCGCGATCCGCAAGGCCGGCAAGCGAATGGTCCATTTCCAGGCGAACGAGAACCATCGCGGCTTCGTCGGCGACGGGCATATCGACTGGCCGGCGGTCGCGCGCGCCATCGTCGCCGTTGGCTATGACGGCCCGATCACGCTGGAACCGTTCCGGCGCGACGACGTGGCGCCGGGTGTCTGCGTGGCGCAGTGGCGCGCCCCGCACCGCAACGAAGACAAGGAGCTGGCCGCGAGCCGCGCATTCCTCGAAGCGGCCCTCGACTCCGCGCGGAGGTCGGCATGAAGATCGGCTGGATCGGCTGCGGCACGCATGCCGGCGAGATGCTGCTGCCGCAACTCGCACGCCTCGGCGTGAAGATCGCCGCCCTTGCCGATGTCGATGCCGGGCGGCTGGCGACCATCGCCGGTCGGCATGGCGTCGCCGCCGCCGATTGCCATGCGGACGCACTTGCCCTGATCGCGCGCACGGACATCGACGCGGTCGGCATGGCGATCGGTCCGAAGGCGCATCTGGAACTTGGCACGGCCGCACTCGAACGCGGACTGCCGGTGTTCATGGAGAAGCCGCCGGGGGCGAACGCCGCCGACGCGCGTCGTCTGGAAGCTGCGTCGCGCAAGTCGGGCAAGCCGCTCGTGCTGGGCTTCATGAAGCGCTATTCGACGGCCAACCGCATCGCGCTCAACATCGTGCGCGGCGGCGAATTCGGCGCGCCCGCGAGTTTCCTCGGCGAGTACATGACCGCCCCCACCTATTTCAAGGGCGACCCGGACTATACGGGCTTCTACCTGCACCATTGCGTGCACTACATGGACCTCGTGCCGCGCCTGATGGGGAGGCCGATCGAGCTCCACGCCCGCCGGCACGAACTTGCCCCCGGCAAGCTACTGCTGCATGTCGATTTCCGCTTCGCCGGCGGCGGGCTCGCCACGCTGGTGATGGGTACCAACCAGTCGCGCGCCACGCCGATGGAATGGTGGCAGGTGATGGGCGACCACCGCCGCGTGGAAGTGCGCAACGTGCATGAGGTGCGCTATTTCCGCGCGCCAAAATTCAAGGTCGATGATCTTGCCGCTACGCTTTCCGACGATGTCGACACACTGGTCTGGGAACCGAACCTGACCGTGGCCGCCAACGAGGATCACAAGGGCTATCACGCCCTGCTGGGTGACTTTGTCGCGCGTGTGGAAGGTCGCCCCAGCACCGCGCCCGAGATCGGCGATGGCGTCGCCGCCATGGCCGTTCTCGACGCGATGATCGCCTCGGCCGATACCGGCCGGGCGATCAGGCTGGACTGAAGCCTACTTCGCGAAGCTGTAGGCGGTCTTGACGGTCGTATAGAACTCCTTGGCGTACGCACCCTGCTCGCGCGGGCCGTAGCTGGAGCCTTTCCGGCCGCCGAACGGGACGTGATAGTCCACGCCCGCCGTCGGCAGGTTGACCATCACCATGCCGGCCTCGCTGTTGCGCTTGAAGTGCGTGGCGTGCTTCAAGCTCGACGTGCAGATGCCTGCCGACAGGCCGAACTCAGTGTCGTTCGCCACCGCCAGCGCCTCGTCGTAATCCTTGACGCGGATCACGTTGGCAACCGGTCCGAAGACCTCTTCGCGCGAGATGCGCATCGCATTCGTCGTCTCCGAGAACAGCGCCGGCTGGAGATAGAAGCCCGGCGTCGAGCGGTTGAGGAGCTCGCCACCCCAGACGAGCTTGGCGCCCTCGGACTGCGCGATCTTGATGTACTCAAGGTCAGTGTCGAGCTGCGACTTGTCGACGACGGGGCCGATATGGGTGCCTGCCTTCAGCGCATCATCAACAACCAGGCCCTTCAGGCGCTCGACCGTCGCGGCGACAAACTTGTCATGAATGCCGGCCTGGACGATCAGGCGTGAAGACGCCGTGCAGCGCTGTCCCGTGGAGAAGTAGGCACCATTGACGGCACATTCGACGGCAGTCGCGAGGTCGGCATCGTCGAGCACGACGAGCGGGTTCTTGCCACCCATCTCGAGCTGTACCTTCTTCATCGGGTTCGACGCGATGCACGCTGCCGCCACCTTGCGGCCCGTACCCACAGAACCGGTGAAGCTGATTGCCGCGATGTCCTTGTGCTCGAGCAGCGCCTGGCCGACGACGGAACCGCGACCCATGACGAGATTGAGCACGCCCTTGGGCAGGCCGGCACGGTTGAGGATGTCGACCAGCGCCCAGGCGCAGGCCGGCGTCAGATCGGCGGGCTTCATGACGACGCAGTTGCCGTAGGCAAGCGCCGGGGCGGCCTTCCAGGCCGGGATCGCGATGGGAAAGTTCCAAGGCGTGATCAAGCCGACGACGCCGATAGGCTCGCGCGTCACTTCCACGCCCACGCCAGGACGGATCGACGGGATCGCTTCGCCGCCGAGGCGCACGCACTCGCCAGCGAAGAAGGCCAGAATCTGACCCGCACGCGTGGCTTCGCCAATGCCCTCGGGCAACGTCTTGCCTTCTTCACGCGACAGGAGCTTGCCCAGTTCTTCGCGCCGGGCGAGCACCTCGTCCGATGCCTTTTTCAGGATCTCGTAGCGCTCCTGACCCGTCGTGCGGCTCCAGGCCGGAAAGGCGGCCTTTGCAGCGGCGACGGCCGCATTGAGGTCGGCGACAGTGCCTTGCGCGTAGTCGTTCACGACGTCGTTCGTGTTCGACGGATTGATGTCCTTGGAGGCGTTACCGCCAGCCGTCCATTCGCCGCCAATCAGGTTCTTGAGCATCTCGGTCATAGAAAAGACTCCGTCTTTACTGTTTGAGAAGGCCGCGCTTGGCCAGGTTTCGATAAAGATGGCTCACGCCGAACATCCACGGCGGCGCCTTGTCGGACGTCGCGATCCTGTTCGTGAGCGCGCCGAGCTTGGATGCTGAAATCGTCACGATATCGCCGACCTTGTGCGTGAAGCCCTGCCCGGGCCCCTCGCGGTCCTGCACGGGTGCGAACATCGTGCCGAGAAAGAGAACAAGTCCATCCGGATACTGGTGGCTGGCGCCGATCGCCTGTCCGGCGATGTCCGCAGGATCGCGGCTGATCAGCTTGAGCGATGACATGCCCTCCATCCGGAAATTGTCTTCGCCTGCGACAACAAGCTCGACATCCATCCGGCGCACGTCGTCGAGCGTGAAGCTGCCGTCGAAAAGGCGGACGAACGGGCCGATCGCGCAGCTCGCGTTATTGTCCTTCGCCTTGCCAAGAAGCAGTGCCGACCTGCCTTCGACATCGCGCAGGTTGACATCGTTGCCGAGTGTCGCGCCAACGATGCGGCCGGAAGACGCGATCACGAGAACGACTTCGGGCTCAGGATTGTTCCAGCGCGACACCGGATGGATGCCGGCGGTTGCCCCCGTGCCGACCGACGACATCGGTTGCGACTTCGTGAAAATCTCGGCGTCCGGACCAATGCCGACTTCCAGATACTGGCTCCACGCATTCTTGGCGATCAGCCACTCTTTCAGCTTTGCGGCTTCCGCCGAGCCGGGCTTCAGGCGCTGGAGATCGCCGCCGATCAGGTCGAGCACTTCCTTGCGCGCGGCGGCGGCAAGTTCCGGTGCCCCGCGCGTGCGTTCTTCGATGACGCGTTCGAGCATCGAGGCGACGAACGTCACGCCGGCAGCCTTGACGGCCTGAAGGTCGATGGGGGCAATGAACCAGGGTTTTTTCGGATCGCGCTTCGCCTCGTCGCCGTTGGCGAGGAGAGCCTCCACCGTGCCGATCAAATCGCCCTTCGCCTTTGCGAGCGCAGTAGCCGGGTCAGCCTGCTCGCACAGGTCGCGAACGGTCGGAAAGATCGCGGTCACGTCGACGACGTCGCCACCTCGGATCGCGACGACGCTGGGCCCGTCCGCCTCCGGTCGCCATACCCGCCCGACAAGTGTCGCCGTTGCGGAATCCTTCGGAAGTGTTCCTGAAAAATCGATCGGTTTCATCCCTCGCGGCCTCACAGTTTTGACAATCCGGTTCCAGGCTGGCGCAGTTGCCCCATACATCGCTTGCGCGCCAATGGCCATCTTCGTGGCTTTCCCAGCATCGAATATCAGGATTCAAGCTGCATTTCTTCGAAAATCGCATGATTTTCAGTTTACTGGCGCATGCCGACGATAGCGGCAATGCGGCCCGACCCAAGACGCAACTCCGCCTAGCGGAATCGCTCGATCCGGAAGGGTGTGACGTCGAAATCCGGATCGCGGCCGGCGATCAGCGATGCGGTAAGACGTCCCACGATCGGGCCCAGCGTATAGCCGTTGGAAGTGACGGCATTGTAGAAGCCGGGGACACCCGGGACTTCACCGACTAGCGGTGCACCGTCCAGATTTACATTCATCGCCGCCCATCCGCGCAGGATGTTGTAGCCGTCGAGTGCCGGAACGACGCGTCGGGCAACCCAGAGATTTCCCTCAAGCGAGCCGCGCAGCACGCGCGGCAGGCCCGTGGCCGGTTCGGCCGCCGCCGTCCAGCCCCCACCGATGACAAAGCCGCCGGTGTCGGCCTGCTTGAGGGTCAAATGGCGGTCGGCATGTGCGACGAGTTGAGTGACGATCTTGGGACCCGGCGTCGTCACGACGATCTGGAGCGGTGCACCCTTGACCGGCACGTCAATGCCGACCATCCGGCCGATCCGCGGGCTCCACGGTCCGGCAGCGTTGACGATTCGCCGGCATTCGATATCGCCTCGCCCCGTCCGAACGAGAAACCCGCGCGACTTCCGCTCGATGGCGATCACATCGGCGCCACTCCGGAATTGAGCACCATGTGCCTTGGCAAGCCGAACGACGGCATAGGTCGCAATCGCCGGATTGATCTTTCCCTCAAGCGGGCAATAGGCCGCACCGACCAGTCGCTCGGAAAGCGCCGGAGCCAGAGACCGAAGTTCATTGCGCCCGATGACCTCGCATTCGACTCCATGGCTTCGCTCGAGAGCGACCTTCGCGGCAAGAAACGCCATATCTCGGTCGGTCTCGGCAACCATCAGGCCGCCAGTCGTCCGTATTTCCAGATCGATACCGGATGCATCGCCTATCGAACGCCATAGCTCAATCGCAGCAGGGCCAAGGGCGAGCGTCTTGGCTGCAGGACCGCCGCCGGCCTGCGCCTTGGCCCCGAAGTCGAAAGAGAGAAGCTGTACATGCAGGCTTCCGGCATTGGCACCCGAGGCCTGAAGATTCGGCTCGTCGCGCTCGACGACGATCGTCTCGATGCCGGCCTGTGCGAGCGCCAACGCGCAAGACGATCCGAGGATGCCACCACCGATAACAAGTGCATCTGTCGAGAGGTCCTCGCAATCAGACGCATGTGCAGACTGCGTGCGCTCGGCGATCGGCAACGGCGCTTCGACCTCCCGGTGCCCGCCCCATTCCGCTTGCTCGAACGCAAGTGCCGACAAGGGAACGGGCTTCGCCGGCACGCGTGGCGCAAACAGGTCGAATTCCCCCGGCAGACGCCCGGTCTTGGACTGGACAAACCTTGCGAGGGTTGCCGCACAGTTTCGCCCCTGGCAGCGTCCCATGCCGGCACGTGTCTGGCGCTTGACGGCGCCGAGCGACTGCTCGCCGTCCTCAAGGCATGTGCGGACGGCACCGGCTGTCACCTCCTCGCACCTGCAGACGATCGCGGAATCGGGGATCGCGGCCACGTCGAAGGGCGGCTGGCCGTAAATCCGCCATAGCACCTGCTGGAACCGGGTCGCCCCAGCAAGCGACCGGCGCGCACTTTCAATCCCGCCGATCGGCACGGATTTTCCGAGTGCTTCGCATACGGCAGCGCCTGCCAGAATTCCGCGAGCGATGGCAATTCGCGAACCACCGATGTCCGCACCGTCGCCGATCACATACACGCCGGGGACATTGGTTGCGCCGCAATCGTCTGTCTGTGCGGCAAGATAGCCGACATGCCGATCGACGAAACGGTGAGCCACACCAAGCTGCCGGGATATCTCGCTTGATGGGACAAATCCATAACCCATTGCGAGAACGTCGCCCGACAGGAGGCTTCCGTCATCAAGCCTTACTGATCCAAACGTTCCGACTGCATTCGCATCGATGGCCACGACCCGCCGCCCCCAGAGTACGGGAACGCCGGAAGCCTTCAGCCGTCGAAGCATGGAGACCCCGTCTCGCACCAGATCCGGCGCCGCCGCGAACAGCCGCAAAGCGTCCGGGAAGCTGCCGATTCCAGGTTGGTCCGCGACCTCGACAACCGCCACGACCTCAGCACCCCCCTCGATCAACTCGACGGCCGTCTGGATGTTGAGGGGACCGTTCCCTGCCACGATCGTCCGCCTCCCCGGCGCCACGCGATAGCTCCGCGCCAGCGTCTGCGCGGCACCCGTCGTCATGACCCCGGGGATCGTCCATCCGGGAACCGGAACGGGCCGTTCATAGGCTCCCGCGGCGATCACAACCCGTCGGGCGTTAAAGAGCACCGCACGTCCATCCACGATTGCCGCTATCTCATCGACCGCGAATGCGCCCCAGACGACCGCGTCAGAGATGATCTCCACGCCAGCCGTTCGGACATCCAACTCGAGTTCGGTGCCGGCGAGAAACTGCTTGTCCGCTCCGCCTTCAGCGAATGCATGCGACGGGCCCAGTGGCTTGAAATACTGCCCGCCCGGATGCGGGCGCTCGTCGAGCAGGATGACCGAAAGCCCGGCCTTGGCGGCGACCAGGGCGGCATTGAGGCCGGCGGGCCCTGCCCCGACGACGAGCAGATCGACCGCCCGTGCTTCCGGTGCCTCCGACGGCGGTGGGACAAGCGACTGCGGGTCGGCTGGGGCGTTCGACGATACCTTCATGCCGTCGACGACCTTGACGAGACAGGCACGCTGCTCCGGCCGGCCATCGACCGTCACGACACATTCGAAGCATGCCCCCATGCCGCACCACAGGCCGCGCGGCGCGCCCGATCTGGCGCTGCGCAGCGTCAGGATGCCGGCTGCAGTCAACGCTGCTGCGACGGTCTCTCCTTCGATCGCCGGTAAATCACGTTCGTCAAAGCGGAACGCAATGTCACGACCGACGGGCCGGACCCGTCGACTTGCAAGGCGAAGCTTCAAAGTCGCGTCCCGTGCCAGCCGGCTTCGCGCTTGCTCCAGTAAAGTTCGTTGAGCTTGCGCGTGATCGGTCCTGGAGCTCCACCGCGGACCATGCGGCCGGCGACCTCTCGCACACCGAGTGCCGCCCCGGATGTCGAGCAGGTAAAGACCTCATCGGCGACAAACAGGTCGAACGCCGTTATGGCAGCACCCTCCACGGGAATGCGCAGCTCCTCCGCCAGATCGAAAAAGGTCCGACGGGTAATGCCGTGCAATACGCCGAGTGCGGGCGTCCGCAGCACGCCATCCTTGACGAGAAATACGTTTGAACGGGGCGCTTCCTCGACAAAGCCTTGCGCCGAAAGCCAGACGACATCGTCGAAACCGGAATCCAGCGCCTCGATCTTCGCGAGCTGATACTGCAGTCGCGCGGTGTGCTTGTATCGCGGGTCGAGCGTATCCGGTGCCATGCCGCGCTGATGGCCGATCTGCAGCCGGATACCTTTCTCGCGCTGTTCCGGTGTTCCGAGGTGGGCATAGGGTGTGGCGAACGCCCGAACACTCGGCGTGGCCATCCGGGGATCGGTATTGCCCTGCTTCAGGAGACCACGCGTGACGATGATCTTGATCGCGGCGTCCTGCAGGTTGTTGCGCCGGGCGGTCTCGCAGACGACGGCACTCCATCTGTCCCGATCGAGGCCGGTCTCGATCCTTGCAGCATGCAGCGTATCGACGAGCCGGGCGACATGGGCCTCGAGCTGAAAAACGAAACCTTTCCATGCCGACACGACCTCGTAGACTCCATCGCCGAACTGGACGCCCAGGTCGAACGGAGAAAGTCGCGCCTGGCTTTCCGGAACATACGCACCGTCGCAGTAGAGAATGGGTTCGCTGGACATCGTTTCCGGTTCCTGTCTCAGGCGCCGCCGGTCAGGAAGCGGCGCGGATTGTCGCGCATAAGGGTGTCGATCTCGGCTGCGGTGAACCCACGGTCGCGCATCAGCCCGGTGACGTTCGCCGGCAGATGTGCGTAGCCATGGCCGCCGAATGCGCCCAGACGGGTCCGTGTGCAAATGTCGTGCGACAGCAGCACGCGTCCGCCAAATCCTTCCGCAATGGCCTGCCGCACGTAGCGCAGGCGCATCCAGTCCGTCGGCAGGTCGGCGACCCCGAACCAGTAGTTCGAAGTCTCGATGCCGAAGAAGTCGAACTCGATCCAGCATCCGCGCGCCGCCAGGGCCGCTATTGAAGGAAAATCGAAATACGTCCGATCGACATGGCTTATCGCCACGCGCGCCGGGTCGGCCCCCGACCTTTCAAGAATGTCGAGGATCTCGTGCGGCGCGTCCGGATGGCGTCCCGGATGCACGTTGATCGACAGTCCGGTCCGGCGTTGTGCGATCGCAGAGGCCTCAAGTGACCGGCGCTCGAAATCGGCCAGCGGCCAACTGCAGCCGACCTCGCCGATCAGGCCGGCACGGATACCGGTTGCGAGAAAGCCCTCGCTTGCCTGGAGTTCGATCCGGTCGGCGAGCCACGCCACATCCCGCGACCGCGTGCCGGAATCGACGAAGTCTGCCGTGTAGAACCCGGCGCCGGCGACGATCGCCACGCCGGTCTTGCGCGACAGTTCCACAAGCCCGGCCGGATCCGGTCCGATTCCATCGGTCGTCAATTCGAAGATCGTGTTGCCGCCGGCCGAAGCGAAAGCGTGCAATTCGCCTTCCGCCACATCGCGCTGGGACAGTCGATGGTTGCCCTTGAATGCCGTCGGCCGGTAGGCGATCGCGTGGGTATTCCCAAGGGTAATCTCGACGTCGCGAATTGCCGGGTCGCGAAGCGCAAGTGGCGTGACATCGCAAAGCACATGTTCGTGCGGAAGCACGAGGCCGAGCCGTGAAGCCGGCATTTCCCCGAGAACGGTCATTACCTTGGTCATGCCGCCTCGGGCCCGAATCCTGCACTTGCGAAGTGTCGCCTGTTGACGACAGTATCCTCCCGAATGTCATACAACTGGCTTGGAAAATGGCGAAGAAATTCCGCGGCACATTTACGGTCCTGATCACGCCTTTCAGCGATGACGGCCGGACAGTCGATCTCAAGGCGTTGACCGACCTCGTCAATTGGCAGATCGAGCAGGGCATTCACGGGCTTATCCCGCTTGGCTCGACGGGCGAGTTCCTGTCGCTGACGGATGCCGAAGCCGAAGCCGTCGCCGAGACGACAATCAAGGCGGCTGCCGGGCGCGTGCCGGTGCTGATCGGTACGGGTGCCGAGTTTACGGACGAGTCGATCCGCCTTTCCCGGCGCGCCGAGAAACTGGGCGCGGACGGCGTGATGATCATCCCGCCCTTCTATTCGACTCCGACCGACGACGAGCTGTTCGTTCACTACCGGCGTATCGGCGAGGCCATCGGCATCCCGATCATGATCTACAACAATCCTGCGACGGCGAATGTCGACATGCGACCACCGACGGTCCAGCGGCTCAGCCAGATCGACAATGTCCGCTACATCAAGGAATCGACGCTCGAAGTGACGCGGGTCCGCGACATCATCGAGCTGTGCGGCGACCGGATGACGGTTTTCGCCGGAATCCTCGGATACGAGTCGTTCTGGCTCGGGGCACAAGGCTGGGTCGCCGTCTGCTCGAACCTGATGCCGAAGGAATCCGCGCGACTTTTCGAGCTTGTCGCCGATGCGAAAGACCAGCCGGCGGCACTCGCCGCCTACCGCCGCATGCTCCCGATCGTCCGTTGGGTCGGCGGGCAACGCTACGTCTCGGCCACAAAAGCCGGGTTCGCCATGATGGGGCGCCCGGTCGGGCCGCCACGCCCGCCCCGCCTGCCGCTGCCGGCCGAAGATGCCGCCGTCCTGCGGAAGGACCTCGCCTCGCTCGGCCTTGTCTGATCCGTTCCCCGGATCAGCCGGCGGATTGGCCGAGATACCAATCGAGAATCTCCTCGCCCGTCCACATGACGACGTCCTTGTGGCCGAGAATGTGATCGTAGAGCTTTTCAAGATAGCCGATGCGGTGCGGAACGCCAGTCAGGTAGGGATGGATCGAGATCGCCATCACGCGCGGGATGCTCGCACCCTCCAGATAGAGCCGGTCGAACTGGTCTCGTCCCCTGCGGAAAATCTCGTCGGACGGCTGATGCTGCAGTGCCGACATCATCACGTCGTTGATCTCGACCGTATAGGGGATCGACGTGATCTTGCCCGTGCGGGTGCGCATCGCGACGGGCTGGTCGTCCAGCACCCAATCGGCGACGTACTCGATCCCCGCTTCGGCGAGGAGGTCGAGGGTCTCGTCCGTCTCCGTCAGCCCAGGACTTTCCCAGCCGCGCGGCGGCCTGCCGGTGAACGCGCGGATTGCGGCGATCGTATCGGCAATGGCTCCTCGCTGGTCTTCGACCTTGTGCATGGGTTTTTGCACGAACCCGTGCCCCATGAATTCCCAGCCGGCACGCAGGGCCGCGGCACAGGCTTTTTCGTAGACGCGGCAGGCCGAGCCATTGACCGCCATCGTCGCCTTTAGACCACGCGCCGACAGAACATCCAGAAAGCGCCAGAATCCGACCCGCATTCCGTACTCGTGCCACGACCAGTTCGGAACGTCGGGTAGCAGTGTCTGGCCCATCGGCGGCGGAACCACCGTCCGCGGCATCGGTGCCGTCGGACTCCAGTTCTCGACATTGACGATCGTCCAGACGGCGACCCGTGCGCCGCCCGGCAGCACAAGCTTCGGACGTTCCGTTATCGGCGAATAGCCGACACGGCCGGCGACAGTGGACCCAATCTGGAATTCGGTCATCGTTGCGCCTTCCCGGCGAAAGGCGGGCGGCGCGGCGTATCAGGCGCCGCGCCGCCGCCAGCTCATGCCGGCCCGGGCCCCTTGATGCCGAACTGCGTCATGGTGAGCTTCAGGACGCCATATTTGTCCATCAGCGCGTCGTAGAACCCGTCCTTCTTCATGTCGGTCAGAACGCCGGCGACGGTCTCGGCGAGCGGCTTGCTCGTGAACGCAAGGCAGGCCTCCTGCGCGAAAAGCCCGCTGACCGCACGCGTGAAGTCGCCCCGGGTCTGCATGAACATCGCCGTCGCGTCGGCGGCGGTCGTTCCTTCGACCTGGCCGGCGCGCAGGGCCTGGAACGCCTCGGAGAAGTTGTTGAACGAACGGACCTCGATCGCCTTCAGGCCCTTGGCGACGAGCATGTCGGACAGTTCCTTCGTGCGCCGCTCCTCGATCGAACCCTGCTCGCACGAGATGCGCTTGCCTGCGAAATCGTCGACCGTCTTGATGTTCTGAGGATTGCCGCGCTGCACGAGGATGCTGAGCGCGACGCCTTCGTAGGGCACCATGTACATAATTTTCGAGCGCTCTTCGGTCCAGAAGATGCCGGTATTGATCATGTCCCAGCGCTTCGCGGCCAGGCCCGGTATCATCGTCGTCACGCCATCGATGCGGAAATACTCGGGAACCAGGCCAAGACGCTTGGCCGTCTCGTTGCCGAGTTCGGCACGCAGACCCTGGATCTCGCCCTTGTCGTTGATGAACTGCAGCGGCGGCAGCGTCGGATTGATCGACATCATGAGCGTACCCGCCTTGATGATGACGGGCGGAGCCACCTTCGCCTGCGCACGTGCGGCACGCGGGATCTGGGTGGCGGCGACAGCCGCACCGGCGCTGGCAAGGAGCCAGCGACGGGTCAGCCCGTTGCCGTTCGCGATTGTGCGGGCGGGGCGTTTGCTGGTCATCTTGTGTCTCCCGTTGAAGTGATAGTCGGCGTGACGGACGCCGGCCGAGCGGAATTGAGCAAGTTTGGTGCCAGCCCTAGGAGGCGCTTTTCTGGAGAAGCCCACCTGCGGCCAGGATGCCCCGGAGGGCATCCAAAGCCGCGGCATCGTCGATGGGCAACAACGGCGGCCGCGTCCAGCCGCCGGGCTGCCCCAGCATGTTCATCGCCGCCTTGATCTGCGACTGCGGAGAGCCAAATCGGCCACTCCAGTCCGGGTTGATCAGTTGCCCCATGATCGCGGCATAAGTCTCGGCGTGGGCAAGGGCGGCCTTCGTGTCGCCGCGCCAATGCGCCTCGTAGAAGGACACCGCGTACTGACCGGCAACGGCACCGCCGTCGATGGATCCGTCACCGCCCATCGTCCGCAAAAGCGCGTAGCCCAGGCGGTTCGCGAAGCCTCCGAATACCCGCAGCTTGTCGCCGACCTCTTCCAGGGTGCGGATTGCCTGCAGGCGGTTCGTCGTGCTGTCCTTCAGTGCCACCACGCGATCGATGCGCGCCAGTTCCGCCGCCGTTTCCCACGTGATCTCGACCTGCGTGCCGCGCGCCCAGTTGTAAACCATCAGCGGCAGGTCAACCGCTTCGCAAACGGTGCGGAAAAAGGCGACGATCTCGCGCGAGGTCGGTGCCGCATAGGGCGGCGGCGTCGACAGCACGCCGTCGGCACCAAGGCTGCGGGCGTGAAGTGCCAATTCGATCGTCTGCCGGGCGGTATAGGTCGTGCAGCCGATCACGACCGGAATCTTGCCCTTCAGTTCCTCGACGGCGATCTCGGCAACGCGCTTGCGCTCTGCGTCGGACTGGGAAAACCACTCTCCGGTCGTGCCGTTGACCAGCACGCCATGCACGCCCATCTTCAGATAGTGGCGAAGCCCCGCCCGCCAGGCCGCCTCGTCTACCGCGCCATCGCGGGTGAAAGGCGTGGGTGCAGCGACCCAATAGCCCTTCCAGTCGACGTCATTGCGGTCCATCTCCGGAACTCCGATCGCTGGCCGAATTCGTTGAATGTATTGAGTAGGTAACTATTGTAGGCCGTCGCCCGGGAAATCAAGGGTCGCCTGGTAGCCATTTCCGCTCAAGTTTGAGGCCCGACGTGCCGCTGCCTCGCGCTGTGCAGCCAATGCAGCGGCATCCATGTCTGACGTAGGACGCGGTTCCGGATCGAAATGTCCGAACGCATCGTGGCCGCGCACAAGCATTGCCGATTCCCGCCCCCGGAGCTGCCGCACATGGGTCGGAACGAAGCGTGCAGCGATGCCGATCCGCGATTGGGTCCATCGGTTCGGCGCCGACGAATGCAGCGCCCGCGTATGGTGGAAAACAGCCTCTCCGGCACTAAGAACGGCTTCGATAGCCCGGCCTTCGTCGACACCACGGGCAATCTGCCCGCTATGGAGCAGATTGTCCGGATGCGGTCGAAGATCGATGGGATAGCGTTCCGCCGAATGGCTGCCGGGAATATACCGGACCGGCCCGCTTTCGGAGGGCACGTCGCTGAGCGCGATCCAGGCCGTAACCTCCGTCGGCGGATCGAGGTGCCAGTACGTGTCGTCCTGGTGCCATGAAATATATTTACCCGTGCCGGCCGGCTTATCGAAGAGCTCCGTCGACCAAAGCAGGAAGTCCGGCCCGATGATGTCCTCAACTGCATCAAGCAGTCGTGCGTCATGTACCAAGGCGTCCACCCAGGTCAGCAGAAGGTGGATCTTCTGCGTACGGCTGCCGGTAAAGGATCCGAATTTTGCCTGACTTGAAAAGTAGCAGCCCCGATACCGCTCGGCTTCTGTCGTATCGAGAACTCGTACGGGAAAAAGGAACCCGTCCGCTTGGTATCGCGCAAGCTCGGCAGGCGTCAGCTTCCTGTGCACGGGCCAATTCCCTTAAAGTCGGATCGAAGCGGCACGATGTCGCAGCGGACCGAGCGCCGACCAGGCCGTGTAGTCGGCGCAGTCCTCGATCGGGTCCGGATCGGTACCATCGATGAACAGTCGGCAGTGTCCCGGCGTTGCCCAGATTTCCAGCTCATGTCGGGTCACCTGGCCGACGGGATCGGCGAACAGCTCGACCTCCGTGCGCTCGAAACCCAGACCGGCAAGCGCGATGCCGACGGAAAGGTTCAGGTTGCGCGGAAAATGGCGGGACAGATCGCGCACCGATCCGCGCAGGATCATCGTTTCTCGTTCAATCTTGTCGAGATCGACGAGCGATGCCGCAGCGTTCGCACGCCAAACCCGGAGCGGTTTCGCCGTCCTGTAGACGATCCGGGAAAGGCCGGAATCACGTGCCGCAGCGACCAGATCAAGCGTACCGATCGCGCCCGGAGCGATGAAGACCTTTCCCGAGCCTGGCTGCCCGCTCGCATGCCGCAGCCGCTCAAGGACCTTCTCGTCCAGCAGGGCGCAAAGCGAGAGCGGGACAAGGTCGATTCCGCGAGCGACGATCTGATGGCCATACTCGGCCAGCGCTTCGGGACTCGCACATTCAAGGACGATTTCGGGCCGCCGGTCGAAAAACTCGGACAGCAAGGCCGTCGAACGAAACGGTCCGCCGTTGCGGGTCAGGACCGCGACGAGTTCGGCGTCCGGGCCGAGATTGGCTGCGACGCGCGCGCCGATCTTGCCCCAGCCCACGATCCCGACGCGGGTCGGCCGGACAGCACAACCGGCACCGGCGTCAACGATCGTCACGCGCCAACTGCTTGGTTTCGACGTTGCCAAGCGGCTTGGCATAGTGGGCCTCGATACGGCGTTGGACAAAGTCCCAACAGGTCGTCATCGCGAGATAGATGATCGCCACCACGAGGAACACCTCGAGCACGTCGAAGCGCTGCTGCATGAGGCTCTGGCCGCGCCGCATCAGCTCTTCCATCGAGATCACCGACGCGATCGAAGTGGTCTTGAGCAGTCCGTTCACCGAGTTGCCCAGCGGCGGGATGATGACGCGCAGTGCCTGCGGCATGACGACGAGCCAGAAAATCTGGAAGCCGCTGAGTCCAAGGGAACGGGCCGCTTCGGTCTGGCCTTTCGGAACGGCAAGAATGCCGGCGCGCAGGATCTCGGAAAGGTAGGCTGCCTCATTGAGCGCAAGACCGATAAGCGCCGACTGGATGACCGACAGTCGGATTCCGAACTGCGGCAACCCGGTATAGATGATGACCAACTGCACGAGCAGCGGCGTGCCGCGGAAAATCCAGACATAGCCGTGCGACACCATCTGCAGTGTCTTGTATTTCGACATCCGCAGGACGGCGATGAACAGGCCCAAAATGAGGCCGAAAAACAGGGTGATGACGGTGAGCGCAAGGGTCCAGAGCGCCCCCTCGAGCAGGTATAGGTTGGTGAAATAATTGAAGAATCCGGCCCAGTCGAACTTCATTTTCTCCATCCCCTCGCACGCGGCAGCGCTTCAGTCTGCAAGTTTCGTGCGATAGGGGATGTTGTAGCCCGAAATCGGCGGCGGCGGGCAAACGGCTTTGAAATACTCGAAACCATCTGCCCGCCGGGCACCGCATCGCATCGTCTCAAGGCCGCAAAGGCGCCTTCCAGTTTTTCAGGCTGCTGAAATCGGCCGTGTACTCGGCCGAAGCGAACGTTCCGCCCTGATAGAAATCTCCGACGGGTTCGGCGGCGATCGCCGCCTGTCCTGCCTTGGCTGCTGCTAGCTGCCCTTCCGAGTCGTGTTTGGGACTGTAACCAAGTTCGTGCGCACGCCGGTTGTCCCACCAGGCGCGCTTGTTGGCGGACGCGCCATAGAGCACCTCGAAGACGATGTCGGGATGGTCGAGACCGATCCGGATCAACTGAACGAGATCCTCGGGATGCAGCATGATCGCCATCCGGCGCATGTCGAGCGGCGTCTCGTTCACATTGCCGATGCGAAGGCATGTCACGCGGAGGCCGTGCTTCATCGCGTACATCGCGCCAAGCGCTTCGCCGAATGCCTTGGAAACGCCGTACCGGCTGTCGGGGAGGACCGTCACGTCATGCGGAATCTTCGTCGTGCGCGGATAGTATCCGACCGCATGGTTCGACGAGGCGAAGATCACCCGCTTCACGCCCGCCGCACGCGCGGTCTCGAACAGGTTGTAGCAGCCGACGATATTGGCATTGAGGATCGACTCCCAGGGCCCCTCGACCGAATAGCCGCCCAAATGCACGATACCGTCTATTCCGGCGACCGCCGCGGCCGTCTCCGACACGCTGGCAAGATCCGCCTTGACGAATTGCAGCCCGTGCAGATCCGCAGGTGCCTTCAGGTCCGACAGGACGAGTTCGGGATAGGCAGCCTTCAACATCGGCGTGATGCGCCGCCCGACATCGCCCGCAGCTCCGGTCAGCAGAACTCTTTTCATCGATTCTCTCTCTTCCGATCTGAAACGCACGGCCACCAGGCCGGATTTCCGCATGCGGCCTAGGCGGCTTCGCTGGCCTTTGCCGATCCTGAAAACTTGCGATAACGGGCGGCCGCGCGCGTAAGGTGCTCGCGCATCGCCATGCGCGCCGCGTCGGCGTCCCGCGCCACGATCGCCGCTTCGATGCGGGCGTGCTCGTCGAGTATCCGCGCGAGGTACTCCGTCTGGCGCGACATGGTCATGTTCCAGACCCGCTTGTCCTGTCGCGGAATCACGAATGTGCCGAGAAACCGCAGGAATTCGGGAAACTGCGGATTGCCGGTTGCCGTCGCGATGGCGACGTGGAACGCGAAATCCTCGTCAGCACCGGAATCGCCCCGCCCGATCGCCTTCGCGAACTCCGCGTGCGCCGCGCGCACGGCACGCATTCCGGCAGCCGAGGCGCGCTCGCAAGCCAGTCCGGCCGCTTCCGTTTCGAGCGCCTGGCGCAGTTCGAGGACATCAATGGCGGAATCTAGCGAACGCAGGATTTCGGGATCCAGCTTGAACGAGCGGCGCGGCGGAACGGTGCTCACGAACGCACCCGATCCCTGCCGTGTCGTCACGAGCCCCCTCGCCTTGAGGGCCGCAACGGCCTCGCGAACGACCGTGCGGCTGACCTTCATTGCCGAAACCATCTCGAGCTCGGTCGGCAGACGCTGTCCTGCGGTCAAGCGCCCGCTTGAGATCTCGTCCGTGAGCCGCGAGACCACGGCTTCGGTGAGGTTGCGCGTCGGCTTCACCGGCGTGAGGATTTCCGGTTCGCGTCGAGCCTGCGATTCCGATCTAGACTTTTGTTGTCGGGTCATCGTACAAATTCGTACCACGGCGTCCAGCCTGAACGCAATCGCGTGACAGGCGGCTGTCGCAAGATTGCGGTCCGTCAAGGATCGTCCGGCAGGAAGACCCCTGCACCTGCTTTAGGGAGGAGACAAAAGAATGAAGCGTCGCGAATTCATGGCGGTCACGGCGGCCGCCGCAGCCGCAGCATCGACCGGCAGCCTGCCGGCATTGGCCCAGGCCAAGATGGTACTCAAGGCAACTGACGTCCATCCGCTCGGTTATCCGACGGTCGAAGCCGTCGTGCGCATGGGCAAGAAACTCGAGACGGCGACCAACGGCCGGCTGTCGATCCAGATGTATCCGTCGATGCAGCTCGGCGGCGAGAAGGAAATGATCGAGCAGGCGCAGGTCGGCGCGCTGCAGATCGCCCGCATTTCGGTCGGTCCGATGGGCCCGCTGGTGCCGGAAATGAACGTCTTCAACCTGCCCTTCATGTTCCGCGACAACGCGCACATGGAGAAGGTCATCGACGGGCCGATCGGCGAAGAGCTGATGAAGAAGCTCACTGACCACCCGACATCGAACTTGGTCGGCCTGTGCTGGATGAACGCCGGCACGCGCAACGTCTATAACGCCAAGAAGCCGATCACGCAGCTTTCCGACCTCAAGGGGTTGAAGATCCGCATGATGGGCAACCCGCTGTTCGTCGACACGATGAACGCGCTGGGCGGCAACGGCGTGGCCATGGGCTTCGACCAGCTCATCAACGCGATGCAGACCGGCGTCGTCGACGGTGCCGAGAACAACGAGCCGAGCTACGATAGCGGCCAGCACTACCGCTACGCGAAGTACTACTCGAAGACCGGCCACCTGATGATCCCCGAGATCCTGGTATTCTCGCGGAAGACCTGGAACGAGCTGACGCCGGCGGACCGGACCCTGATCGCGCGCATGTCCAAGGAAGCGCAGCAGGAACAGCGCAAGCTCTGGTACGAAGGCGAGGCCGAGGCACTGAAAAAGATGCTCGCGGCCGGCGCCGTCGTGAACGAGGTCGGCAACAAGAAGGAGTTCCAAGAGGCTGTGAAGCCGGTGTGGGACAAGTATGCCGGCCCGCTCAAGCCGCTCATCGAGCGGATCCAGGCCGTCAACTAAGCGGTCGATCGCGGAAATCCGGCAGGTCGGTTGCCATGCAAACGGCAACCGACCTGCCAATTTTCCCGAACTCGGGCAAATTGCGGCAATGATCCAAACTTTCTATCGCGCGATGGACGCGCTGCATCGCGCCTGCGTCGTCCTTGCGGGTGTGGCTCTTGTCATCATCACGCTGATCATCCCGTGGGGCGTTTTCACGCGCTACGTGCTCAACAGCGCATCGTCGTGGCCCGAGCCCCTCGCCATCCTGACGATGATCTGGCTGTCGTTCCTGTCTGCGCTCGTGTGCTATCGCGAACACCTACACATAGGTGTTGGCATGCTTCCCAACGTGCTCGAAGGCCGCGCTCGACAGATTCTCGGGGTCTTCGTCGAAATCGGGATGCTCGTCACCAACCTGTTTCTACTCTGGTATGGCATCAAGCTCATCCAGGTCACCTGGTATCAGAGCATCGCCGAATTCCCGATTGTGTCGGTAGGCGTATCGTACCTGCCCGTCCCGCTTGGCGGGGCCATCACCTCGCTCTTCATCATCGAGCGATTCCTCAAGGGAAACTATTTCCCGCCCCCGCACGAACTCGACGTCCACGAAACCATTTCGAGCGAATGAACGCCGAAGGCTAGCGCACATATGGATATCCTCGTCCTCCTCGGCTCGTTCACCGTCTTCTGCCTGATGGCCATGCCGGTCGCCTATGCGCTTGGTCTCTCGGCGATCTGCGCGGCGCTGTGGATGGGTATTCCGCTCGAAGCCATCGCACTGAAGACATCCGACGGGATGGACGACTTCCCGCTGCTTGCGATCCCGTTCTTCATCCTCGCCGGCGCGATCATGGCTGAAGGCGGCATGGCCGAGCGGATCATCAACCTTGCAAAGATTTTCGTCGGGTTCATCCGGGGCGGGCTTGCACTCGTCAACATCCTCGCATCGACGATGTTCGGGTGCATTTCGGGTTCGTCGGTTGCCGATACGGCATCGATCGGCTCGGTCATGATCCCGCAGATGATCAAGAGCGGCTATCCGCGGCTATTTGCGGTCAACGTCACGATCTCGGGTTCGCTGCAGCCGCTGCTCATCCCGCCATCGCACAACATGGTCATCTATTCGCTCGCTGCGGGCGGCTCGGTGTCGGTGGCGCACTTGTTCATGGCGGGCATCATACCAGGGGTGCTGCTTGGCGCATCGCTCATGGCGCTTTGCCTCGTCATTGCGCATCGCAAGAAATTTCCGAAGGGCGAAGCGATCACGCTGCGCCAGGCAGGGCGTATCGCCTATGAAGCCGTCTGGGGCCTCATCACCGTAATCATCATCATGGGCGGCATCCTTTCGGGCATCTTCACGCCGACGGAAAGTGCGGCCGTCGCCTGCATTTGGGCGTTCCTTGTCACGGTCTTCGTCTATCGCGACTACAAGATCCGGGAGCTGCCGCATCTGATTGGCCGGGTCGTCCGCACCGTTGGCATGGTCATGATCATGATCGGCTTCTCGGTCTCGTTCGCCTACATGATGACGCTGATGCGGATTCCGGCCACAATCGCGGAGTTCTTCATCGCGATCGCAAGCGACAAGTATACGTTCCTGTTCTATGTGAACATCCTGCTCCTGATACTCGGCACGTTC
This sequence comes from Tagaea sp., assembly GCA_965279525.1. Taxonomy (GTDB): domain Bacteria; phylum Pseudomonadota; class Alphaproteobacteria; order CACIAM-22H2; family CACIAM-22H2; genus Tagaea. The sequence continues at coordinate 951,063 of CBDIIB010000004.1, forward strand.
ATGGATCTGGCGCCCATGCTGCTGATCTGCACGCCGATCTTCCTTCCGATAATCAGCAAGTTCGGCGTTGATCCGGTGCATTTCGGGATCATCATGATCTTCAATCTGGGTATCGGACTGCTGACTCCGCCGGTGGGACCGACTCTCGCGGTCGGATGCGCCATCGGCAAAGTATCGATGGAACAGGTCTCGCGTTCGATCATGGTCTTTTACATCCCAATGCTGATCGTGCTCGGACTGGTCACGTACATCCCTGCCCTGACTCTCTGGCTCCCCAACCTCCTCTTGCGCTAGAAAATGTCCGTGAGGATCGAAGCGCTGACCGTCGCGCCGGAAGTCAGCCGGATGCTCGGCGAGTTGCTTGTCGGCGTGGTCGCGAGCGGCGGCTCGGTCAGCTTCATGCATCCGCTTTCGCCAGAGTCCGCCCGCGCTTTCTGGGATGAGGCCCTGGCCGCCGCCCAACGCGGTGAACGGGTGGTCTTTGGCGCCTGGATCGATGGATTGCTGGTCGGGACCGTAAGCCTCCTGCTCGACTTGCCACCGAACCAGCCGCATCGGGCCGAAATCGCCAAGATGATGACCCACCCGGCGCATCGCGGCCGGGGCATCGCGACGGCACTCCTTCACGCGGCAGAAGCAGAAGCCGCACGCCAGTCGCGCACCCTTCTCGTTCTCGATACCGCGACCGACGGTGGCGCATCGACCTTATACGAGCGGCTCGGATACACGTTGGCCGGAGAAATCCCCGATTTCGCATTGAAACCGCATGGCGGACTGACCGGAACAAAATTGTACTGGAAACGCCTCGCCGCCGGCTGACGGCGCGATACGACCAGAGCGGGCGCGGGAAACCTCAAAAAGAAACGGATAGCCCCCGGGACGAAAATCGCTGTAACGTTACACCATAGGGCGGCCGTTTCAGCGGTCGACCGACGGACGGGTCAACCGTCCGCGTGCAGGGAGGGAATATGGCGTCGGTCTCTTTCCGTAGCGTGCGGAAGAATTTCGGCAGCACCGCGGTGCTCCATGGCGTAAGCGTCGAAATCGAAGACGGTCAGTTTGTCGTACTCGTCGGGCCTTCGGGTTGCGGGAAGTCGACTCTGCTTCGCATGCTTGCAGGACTGGAGAACATCTCCGGCGGCGAAATCGCGATCAGCGACCGTGTGGTGAATACCGTCCCGCCCAAGGATCGCGACATCGCGATGGTGTTCCAGAACTACGCCCTCTATCCGCACATGACCGTTTTCCAGAACATGGCGTTCTCGCTGAAACTTGCGGGAGCGCCGAAGGACGTCATCGAACAGGAAGTGCAGAAGGCATCGAAGATTCTCGGTCTCGATCAGCTCCTGCACAGGTATCCGCGCCAGCTCTCGGGCGGCCAGCGCCAGCGCGTCGCGATGGGCCGGGCGATCGTCCGGAATCCGCAGGTCTTCTTGTTCGACGAGCCGCTTTCCAATCTTGACGCGAAGCTGCGCGTGCAGATGCGGGCCGAGATCAAGGATCTCCATCAGCGGCTGAATGTCACGACCGTCTATGTCACCCACGACCAGATCGAGGCCATGACGATGGCCGACAAGATCGTCGTGATGAACCACGGGCGCATCGAGCAGTCCGGCACGCCGCTGGAGCTCTATGATCACCCCGCGAACATCTTTGTTGCCGGCTTCATCGGTTCGCCGGCCATGAATATGCTTGCCGGCCGCGTATCAGGGGGCACCTTCGTCGCCGCCGGCGGCACAAGCTGGCCACTGCCGCCAAGCCACCGGGGAACGGAAGGCACCGAGGCGATCTATGGCTTCCGGCCGGAGCACCTTCGCCTCGATCCATCCGGTATCTCGGCCACCGTTCACGTCGTAGAACCGACCGGATCCGAGACGCAGGTCCTGCTGCGGATTTCGGATGTGCCTTTGATGGGCGCATTCCGCGAGCGGATCTCGGCCAAGCGCGGCGACAAGCTCGGCATCTCGCCGGACCCGGCACTCGTCCACCTTTTCGACAAGGCGACCGGACAGAGACTCTGAACCGCAATCAAGACGGTAGAAAAAGAGGGAGAAAAGAGATGGCAAACGTCATTACGCGCCGGAGCATTCTTGCCGCCGGCGCAGGCATAGCGGCACTTTCCGCCGGCGCGCAGCAAGCGTTCGCTCAGGCGACGCGCGTCACTGGCGCCAACGTGGCGGCACCGAACCTGCCGATCGAAAGCGGCGCAACCCTTCGCCTGCTGCGTCCCGTTCGCTTCGTCCAGCCGGACGAGGATGTGTTCCGCGCGAACGCGGCGAAGTTCACGGCGAAGACCGGTGTCCAGGTCCGCGTCGATTTCGTCGGCTGGGAAGACATCACCCAGCAGACGGCCGTCACCGCCAATACCGGCGCGGGCCCCGACATCATCATCGGCTTCTCGGACGGGCCGCACATCTTCGCCCAAAAGCTGATCGAGCTCACCGACGTCGCCGAGTATCTGGGCAAGCGCTATGGCGGCTGGCTCGTCATGGCGGAGAAATACGGCAAGCGGCACGGGTCGAACAATTGGATCGGCCTGCCCTTCGGCGCGTCGGGCGGTCCGGTCGTCTACCGCAAGTCGGCGGTCAACGCGGTCGGCTTCCAGTCGATCCCCAACGATCACGCGGGCTTTCTCGACCTCTGCAAGAAGCTCAAGGCGGCAGGCAAGCCCTCCGGCTTCGCGCTCGGCAACGCCGTCGGTGACGGCAACTCGTTCTGCAACTGGCTCATCTGGTCGCATGGCGGCTTCCTGGTCGACGAGGCCGGCAAGGTCGCGATCAACAGCAAGGAAACGATCGACGCGCTCAACTACCTGAAGGAGCTCCATGCAGCCTTCATCCCGGGCACGACGGCGTGGAACGACATCTCGAACAATCGTGCCTATGCCGCCCAGGAACTGTGGCTGACGTCCAACGGCGTTTCGCTCTACTTCTCGCTCAAGAACGACCCCGCGACCGCCGCGATTGCGGCGGACACCGAGCATCAGTTGATGCCGCATGGCCGCCTTACCCTGCCGGCAATGACGGGCCTCACGATGAACGCGATGGTGTTCCGGCACAGCCGATTCCCCAACGCGGCGAAGGCGTTCCTGCAATTCATGCTGGAACACGAGCAGCACGAGCCGTGGCTGAACGCCAATCTCGGCTACTGGGCGCACCCGCTCGCGGCTTACGATGCCGCCGAGGTGTGGGGCGGGGATCCGCGCGTCTCGCTCTTCAAGAACACGATGCGCTCGCCCTTCTGGAACGGTTACAAGGGACCGATCTCGGAAGCTTCGGGGCAGGCAAACGCGGAGTACGTGACCGTGCAGATGTGCGCGGCCGTGGCCTCCGGCCAGTCGACCCCGCAGGAAGCGGTGCGCGAGGCCGAGCGCCGCGCGCAGCGCATCTTCCGCAACTGACGTGAAGTGCCGCGGCGCCGGTCTGATCCGGCGCCGCGGTATCCTCCGGAGCATCTGAATGGAAGCAGTCAACGCCGCACGTTGGGTACGTCCCAAGAAGGAGCTCGGGCTTGTTGCCCGGCTGTTCGACTGGAAGCCGTTCCTGATCGTGATCTGTCTTGCCCCCGCCGTCGGCTTGCTGCTGGTGTTTTTGACCTATCCGCTGGGGCTGGGCATCTTCCTCGCGTTCACCGACACGACAATTGGGCGCAGCGGGAAGTGGGTTGGACTGGAGAATTTCGAGTTCCTGCTGGAAGACCGGCTCTGGTGGAATGCCGTCTTCTACAGCGTGTTCTATACGGGAATCGCGACGATCCTGAAATTCGGACTCGGCCTGTGGCTGGCGTTGCTGCTCAACAACCACCTGCCGTTCAAGAGCATCCTACGCGCCATCATCTTGCTGCCGTGGATCGTGCCGACCGTACTGTCGGCGATCGCTTTCTGGTGGATCTACGATCCGCAGTTCAGCATCATCTCGTACCTGCTGACCGATGTGTTCGGCTGGCGCACCACGAATGTCGACTTCATCAACACGCCATGGTCGGCCCGCTGGTCGCTGATCGCCGCCAACGTGTGGCGCGGCATCCCGTTCGTGGCGATCTCGCTTCTGGCCGGCCTGCAGACGATCTCGCCCTCCCTCTACGAGGCGGCGATGCTCGACGGCACGACGCCCTGGCAGCGCTTCTGCTACATCACCTTCCCGATGCTGCTGCCGATCCTCGCCATCGTGATGACATTTAGCATCATCTTCACCTTTACCGACTTCCAGCTCGTCTACGCGATCACGCGCGGCGGGCCGGTGAATTCGACGCACCTGCTGGCGACTCTCGCATTCCAGCGCGGCATTCCCGGCGGCCAGCTGGGCGAAGGTGCCGCGATCGCCGTTTCGATGATCCCGTTCCTCGTTTTTGCCACGCTGTTCAGCTATTTCGCACTGGCACGCCGCAAGTGGCAGCAGGGAGAAGGCGATGACTGAGCCCCGCTTGTCCACACTCGACGATCCCGAAGACATCGCGCCCTCCAAGGCGGCCGCGGCAGCAGCTGCGGCGGAAACGATGGCTTGGGACAGCCGCTCGCGGCGCATGGTCACGATTTACCTGCCGCTCGCCTGCTTCGTCCTGATCCTTCTTTTTCCGTTCTATTGGATGACCGTGACGGCGTTCAAGCCGAACGCGGAACTCTACGACTACAAGACCTACAACCCGTTCTGGATCGGCTCGCCCACGCTCGACCACATCAAGCACCTGCTGTTCGGCACCGCCTATCCGACGTGGCTGCTGACGACGATGACCGTGGCCGTGTGCGCCACCTTCCTGTCGCTCGTCTCGAGCACGCTTGCGGCCTATGCGATCCAGCGCCTGCGCTTCAAGGGGAGCCAGTATGTGGGTCTGGCGATCTACCTTGCGTATCTCGTGCCGCCGTCAATCCTGTTCATCCCGTTGGCGATGATGGTGAACTGGCTCGGCCTGTTCGATACGCCGCTGGCACTCATTCTCGTCTACCCAACGTTCCTGATCCCGTTCTGCACATGGCTGCTGATCGGGTATTTCAAGTCGATCCCCTACGAGCTTGAGGAGTGCGCGCTGATCGACGGCGCCACGCGCCTTCAGATCCTGCGCGAGATCACCCTGCCGCTCGCCGTGCCGGGCCTGATCAGCGCCGGCATCTTCAGCTTCACGCTTTCGTGGAACGAGTTCATCTATGCGCTCGCCTTCATCCAGTCGAGCGAGAAGAAGACCGTTCCTGTCGCGATCCTGACCGAACTTGTCACGGGCGACGTCTACCAGTGGGGCGCCTTGATGGCAGGTTCGCTTCTCGGCTCCATACCGGTGGCGCTGTTCTACTCCCTGTTCGTCGACTATTACGTCTCGTCGCTGACGGGTGCGGTCAAGGAATAGCCGCGCCGTCAGTGGCTTTCGCGCGCCACATCGGCGCCCGACTTGCCGACGAGAAAATCGAGATCGGCACCCCGGTCGGCCTGCAGGACGTGGTCGACATAGAGCCGGTAGTAGCCGCGCTCCGACGGCCGTTCGGGCGCCTTCCATCCGGCACGGCGGCGCTCGAGTTCCGCATCGCTGACGTCGAGGTGCAGTCGGCGTGCGGCCACGTCCACCTCGATCATGTCGCCGTTCCTGACGAGTGCTATCGGCCCGCCTGCAGCGGCCTCAGGCGCCGTGTGGAGGATCGTCGTGCCATAGGCGGTGCCCGACATGCGTGCGTCGGAAATGCGCACCATGTCGCGGATGCCCTTCTTCAGCAGTTTGGTCGGCAGCGCGAAGTTCCCGACCTCCGGAAACCCGGGATAGCCCTTCGGCCCGCACCCCTTCAGCACCATGATGCAGTTCTCGTCGACATCGAGATCGGGCGTGTCTATGCGGGCGTCGTAATCCTCGATCGATTCGAAGACGACGGCCCGTCCGCGATGCTTCATCAGGTGCGGACTTGCGGCCGACGGCTTCAGGACCGCGCCGTTCGGCGCCAGGTTCCCGCGCAACACGGCGATTCCGCCTTCCGGCTTGAACGGCTTGTCGAACGGGAAGATGACGTCGTGGCTGTGGTTCTTCGCGTCCTTGTTGTTCTCGCCGATCGACTTGCCGGTGACGGTCAGCGCGTCGAGATGGAGCTTGTGCTTGATCTCCGAAATCACGGCCGGTATCCCGCCGGCGTAATAGAACTCTTCCATCAGGAACTTGCCCGACGGCATCAGGTTGACGAGACAGGGCATGTCGCGCCCGAGACGGTCCCAGTCGTCGAGCGACAGGTCGACGCCGACGCGCCCGGCCATCGCCAACAGATGCACGACGGCATTGGTCGAACCCCCGATGGCGCCGTTGACCATGATCGCGTTCTCGAAGGCCTGCTTGGTCAGGACCTTCGACAGGCGCAGGTCCTCCTTGACCATCTCGACGATGCGCCGGCCCGCCATGTGCGACAGCGCATAGCGCCGCGCGTCCACGCCAGGAATCGCTGCGTTCGTGGGAAGCGCTATGCCCAGCGCCTCGACCATCGAGGCCATCGTCGAAGCGGTCCCCATCGTCATGCAATGGCCGGAGGAGCGCGACATCGCCGCCTCCGCCTGCGCCAGATCGTCCATCGTCATCTCACCGGTCTTCAGCCGCTCGGTGAAAATCCAGCTATGCGTTCCGGATCCGACAAGCTCGCCGCGAAAGCGCCCGTTGAGCATCGGACCGCCGGATACGACCAGCGTCGGAAGGTCGCAGCTTGCCGCACCCATGACGAGCGCGGGCGTCGTCTTGTCGCAACCGGTAAGCAGCACGACGCCGTCCATCGGCTGGCCGCGGATCGACTCCTCGACATCCATCGACGCGAGATTGCGATAGAGCATCGCCGTCGGGCGGAGCAGGACCTCGGAAAGGCTCGTGACCGGAAATTCGAGCGGGAAGCCGCCCATCTCGTAGACACCGCGCTTCACGTAGTCCGCGATCTGCCGGAAATGTCCGTTGCACGGCGTGAATTCCGACCAGGTATTGCAGATGCCGATGACCGGCCGGCCGTCGAAGAGGTGGTCCACCCGCCCCTGGTTCTTCATCCAGCTCCGGCGCCCGAATCCGTCGCGATCCTGGCGCTTCAGCCACGCGTTCGAGCGCAGGCGGTAATTGCGGGTATCGTGCCCTTTTTCGGATTTGTCGGCCAACCTGCTTCTCCCCGGGATTGCCGCCTTCAGGCGGTCATTCTGGATCGCGAAAATCAACACTACTATATCGGTGCGCCGGGGGGATTTCGAGTGTTCGTCGGCTTCGGATTGTCCGGCTATCGGTCGTGAAGCGCCCTTGCCTCTACTTCCGCCGCATTCCCGGCATCAACCCCGGCGAAGCCCTGCGGACCTGCTCGCGCAGCATCCGTACGAAACCCTCCGCTGCCGGTGTCGACGCCCGGCCTGCGGCCCGGATGATCGAGATATCGCGGGATATCCGCGGATCCAGCAGCGGGCGTACCACGACCTGGCGGTCGCGCGCGAAAGCCCATGCGATTGCCGGCAGAACGGCAATCCCCAGCCCTGCCTCGACAAGCGCAACGGCAGTCGTCACCTGTGCGACCTCGTAGGCCGGTCGCGCCGGACGGCCCAGCGATCCGAAGCCCATCTCGACAAGTGCGCGCAGCCCGCTTTCGCGCGTCATGGCGATCAAGGGCTCGGTCGCGATGTCCGGCCAACGCACGCTGCGCCTGCGTGCCACCGCGGCGGAACGGCTGGCGAAGAGCATCAGCGTGTCCGTCATCAGCCGCTCCCGGTTGATGCCCGGCTCGCCTTCGGAGAATGTCCCGATCCCCAAGTCTGCCTCGCCTGAGCGCACCTTGTCGACGATCTGGTCGGTGCGCGCGTCGATGATCGAAATGCGGATTCCAGGATGCTTCCGGACATGGCGCTCCACGATCCGCGGCAGCATGACACTGGCAAGCAGAGGCGAGCAGGCCACGGCGACATGTCCGCGCACGCGGGCCGCGATGTCGTGCAGGCCTTGCAGTGCCGCATCGAGGTCGCCGACCATCTTGGCCGCACTCGGGAGAAACTCGCGACCTGCCAGCGAGATCTCGACGCGCCGTGTCGTCCGGTCGAAGAGCCGGAGCCCGACCTCGCGTTCCAGGTCGCGGATCATCGCCGACAGGGCCGGCTGGCTGACGCGAAGCCGGTCGGCCGCGCGCCGGAAGCTGGAAAGCTCGGCAACGGCCAGGAATGCGCGCAAGTGCTTAACGGTGACATTCATAACAAGATATTATCAATCGATCCGAAATTTCCGTCTAGTTTTCCACTCGCGGCTCGCATCAGATAGTGCCGGAGGGAGTCCAGCGTGCTCGTCCGCGTATCGCCCCGTACCGCAGCACTGAAGGCCGGAACAGGCATCGCCCGCCGCCGCGTCGAGGACGACCGTCTGCTGCGTGGCGAGGGCCGGTTTGTCGCCGATCTTCGTCCGGAAGGCTGCCTCCATCTCGAGTTCGCGCGCGCTATTGCCGCCCCTGCCCGTATTGCCGCCATCGAGGTCGACCGGGCAAGTGCCTTGCCGGACGTCATGCTCGTGCTTACCGGCATCGACACCCGCGATCTCGGCCGTGCGAGCGTCAATCCGCTGGTACCGGGGCTGACCCTCGCAGACTGGCCGGTGCTGGCCGACCGGACAGTCGGTGCCGTCGGGCAGCCCGTGGCGGCTGTCGTGGCAAGGACGGTCGAAGCCGCACGCGACGGAGCGGAGGCGATACGCATCCAACTCGAGGCGAACGGTCCGAAGATCCGGCCGGATGCGTTCACGCAGCATTGGAGCACAGGCGACGTCGACGCCGCCTTCGAACGGGCCGCCTGCATCGTCGATCTGGAAATCGTCCACGCGCGCCTGGCGCCGATGGCGCTCGAGCCACGCGCCGCACTCGCCGAATATGATGCCGACGCGGATCTGCTGACGGTCTGGCTCTCGACGCAGACACCCCACCGTGCGCGTGCGGACCTCGCCGCCATACTGCAGCGCCCGGAGACCGGGATCCGCGTGGTCGCACCGGATGTCGGCGGTGCGTTCGGCGGCAAGGCCTCGCTCTATCCGGAAGAGGCCGCGGTCGCACTTGCCGCACTTCGGCTGCACCGGCCGGTCGCTTGGACCGCCACCCGATCGGACGAATTCCTTGCCGCAACGCATGGGCGCGGATCGACGACGCACGGCTCGCTTGCGCTCGCTGAAGACGGAACGATGCTCGGGCTGAAAGCGAGCATCGCATCGCCACTCGGGCACTGGATGTCGTATTCGGCTGTCGTGCCGGCCCGCAACGCGGCGCGCATCCTGCCCGGACCGTATCGCGTTCCGGCTGTCGCCCTGTCTGCAAACGGCAGATGCGATGCGCATGCACCTGTCGGCATCTATCGCGGCGCCGGCCGCCCGGAGGCCGCGATGCTGATGGAGCGGCTCGTCGAAACGGCCGCCCGTGACCTCGGCATGGACCCCGCCGAGTTGCGCCGCATCAATATGGTGCGCCCGGCAGATCTCCCTGCGGCGCTGCCGGCCGGTGGCAAACTCGACTCGGGCGATTTTCCAGCACTGCTGGACGATGCGCTGCGCCTGGCCGGTTACGCGGATGCGCGCGCCCGGATCGATATGCGCCGCGCGAAAAACGAGATCTGCGGCATCGGACTGGCGCTCTACGTCGAACCGTGCGGCCAGGGCTGGGAAAGCGCCACGCTCCGCCACGACGGCGGCGGGCAGTTCACGCTCCTGACAGGTTCGACGGCGCAAGGGCAAGGGCGCGAGACGGCTTTCGCGCAGATCGCGGCCGAAGCGCTGGATGTACCTCTCGAGGCGATCACCGTGCGCCATGGCGACACGTCGGTGTCGCCGCCTGGCATCGGCGCGCTGGCAAGCCGCTCGACCGCGATCGGCGGAAGCGCCATCGTGCGCGCGGCCGAAACCCTGATCGCTTCGCTGGGCGGGCGACCGGCAAGCGGCTGGTCGTCGGCACCTGCCGGCGAGGCCGCGATCGTCTATGAAGCCGCTGGCGAAGCCTGGAGCAGCGGCTGCTGCATCGCCTTCGTCGCGATAGACCGGGACACAGGCGCCCTGACAGTCGAGAATGTCGTCTGGGTCGACGATGCCGGGACCGTGATCAATCCGATGCTCGTCGAGGGCCAGTTGCGTGGCGGCCTCGCCCAGGGTCTCGGCGAGGCGCTCATGGAACGGATCGTCTATGACGCCGACGGACAGCTCCTGACCGGTTCGCTGATGGACTATGCGGTTCCGCGCGCTCGCGATATTCCGCCGACCGTTCTGGCGAGCCGCTCGTCCCCTTCGCCGGCCAACCTGCTTGGCGCAAAGGGCGTGGGCGAGGCCGGCTGCATCGGCATTCCGGCGGCGATCGTCAACGCCGCCGTCGACGCGCTGGCACGATTTGGCATACGACATCTCGACATGCCGTTGAGCGCCGAGAAGCTTTGGCGTGTGATCGATTCTGGAGAAAAGCGATGATCTACAGCCGTGCGGATGCCAAGCGCCATGCGCGCGCCAACCTCAAGGGTATCTGGGCTGCCGCCCTTACGCCGTTCAAGGCGGGCGATGGCGCGATCGACGAGGGCGGATTCCGGCGGAACATCGATCATTGGATCGGCGATCTCGGGATCGACGGCCTTTTCATCGCCGGAAAGCAGGGCGAGTTCTTTTCCATGTCGCTTGCCGAGCGCAAGCGGACCTTTGAGATCGCGGTGGACGCCGTCGGCGGCCGCGCCGGCACGATCATGTCGTGCTCGGACCAGAACATGGATGTCGTGATCGATCTGGCCCGTCACGCGCAGAAGGTCGGTGCCCAATATATCGTCGTGCATGCGCCCGTCCTGCATTTCCTCAAGGAGCGCGACGAGACTCTGTTCGCCTACTACAGCCACATCGCCAGCCAGGTCGATATCGGCATCGCCCTGTGGAGCCATCCGGACTCGGGCTACCTGATGAGCCCGCAGCTCTGCGCCCGTCTTGCGGAGATCCCGAACGTGGTCGCCATCAAATACTCCGTTCCCCGACCGATGTACGCCGAGCTGACGCGGCTTGCAGGAGATCGGCTGATCGTGTCGACCGCGTCGGAAGAAGAATGGTTCGACAACGTCGTCGAACTCAAATGGCAGGTTTATCTGTGTTCCAACCCGCCATTCCTTTTCCAGACGAAAGCGGACCGCCGCATGCGGGACTATACCGATCTTGCGTTTGCCGGACGGACCGGGGAGGCGCGCGCGATGCGCGACAGCCTGGAGCCGGTGCGCGAGGCGTTCCGCAAGACGCGCCCGGCCGAAAAGCCCCATGCGCATGCGAAGTACTGGCAGGATCTGCTGGGCCAGACCGGCGGCAGCGTCCGCCGCCCGATGCTGGACCTGACATCCGCCGAGAAGGACGCCATCACGCGCGCCATCGCCGATTGCGGCCTTGTTCGCGGCTGATACGGAGGGACATCACGCATGCCGACGCCCATGGATCTGCCCTTCTCGAAGCCCTTCAATTTCTCGAGTTGGATCGAGGAGAACCGCCATCTTCTCAAGCCGCCGGTCGGGAACAAGCAGCTGTTCACCGGTACGGACATGATCGCGATGGTCGTCGGCGGTCCCAATTCGCGCGTCGACTTCCACGACGACCCGGCTGAGGAGTTCTTCCACCAGATCAAGGGCGACATGCTCCTCAAGATCGCCGACCGCGGAAAGATCTACGACTTGCCGATCCGGGAAGGCGAAGTCTTCATGCTGCCGGCCCATGTCCGCCATTCGCCGCAGCGCCCGGTTGCGGGATCGGTCGGACTCGTGGTCGAGGGGCGCCGCCGTCCGGGCGATCGCGACGGATTCGAGTGGTTCTGTTTCGGCTGCGGAGCCCTGATCCACCGGGTCGAGATCGACCTCAAGGATATCGTCAAGGACTTGCCGCCGCTGTTCGAAGCCTTCTACGCCGACACGCATGCGCGAAGGTGCCAGGCCTGCGGCACGGTGCACCCCGGCAAGACGCCGCCGGCCGGTTGGGTAGCGGCGTGATTCCGGATAGCGGGCATCGGCCGCGGAATTGCAAGCGGACCGATGCACGCCTACAGTCCTTCCAGATAGTTCCTCGTACCCCGGAGACTGACGCGACATGAACAGCCCGATGCGCGAACCGCAGGTCGCCGTCACCCGGTATGGGAAGCTCAAGGGCACGATCGAGAACGGGGTCGAGGCATATCGTGCCGTGCCCTACGCGATGCCGCCGACCGGCGAACGCCGCTTCCGCCCGCCGGAGCCGCCGGCCGCGTGGACGGGCGAGCGCGACGCGACCGTGCACGGGCCCGTCGCACCGCAGAACCGTTCGCGTCTCGCGATCCCGATGGGCGATTTCGTCCGGCCGCAGGGCGAAGACTGCCTGACACTGACGGTCTGGACTCCGGCCGCCGACGGGAAACGCCGTCCCGTGCTGGTCTGGCACCACGGCGGCGCTTTCGTCAGCGGTGCCGGCTCGCTCGACTGGTATTCGGGCGCAAGTCTCGCGAAGCACTGCGACGTCGTCGTCGTCGGCGTCAACTACCGGCTCGGCGTCCTCGGTTTCATGCACAAGCCGGGACTTTCGGAAACCAATCTGGGCCTGCGCGACCAGATCGCGGCACTCGAGTTCGTCCACGCCAACATCGCTTCGTTCGGCGGCGATCCCGACGCGATCTCGGTCGGCGGGCAGTCGGCCGGCGGCATGTCGGTGATGGCGCTGCTTGCGATTCCGGCCACCCGGAAATTGTTCAAGCGCGCGCTGATCCAGAGTTCGCCTTTCGGACGCGATCTGCGTTCGGTCGACGAAGCTGCGGCCACCGCCGCCAAGGTCGAGGAATTCCTCGGCATCAAGAGCGACGCACAGTGGCGCGATGCGGCCCCGGCCGACATCCTCGCCGCGCAGATGAAGACCATGATGCACCATGCCAAGTTCGCCGACGCGTCGTCGCCGTTCTGGCCCGTCGCCGACCGCGAGCTGTTCGGCGTCGACATGGCGGCATCGGCCCTCGCCGGGGCTGCCGACCGCGAAGTGATCGTCGGCTATACGCGCCACGAGTCGACGGCGTTCTTCGCCAAGAACGAACAGGTCCTCAAGGCCGACGATGCGGCCGTCGAGCGCCGGTTCCGCGACTATTTCGGCGCGGATGCAAGGGCTGCCATGGCCGAGTACGCGGCACGCACCGGCGAAACGAGCGCGGTCACGCTGCTCTCCGAGATGGTCGGTGATGCGGCACTTGCCGCCAAGTCGATCGAGTTCTGCGACCGCCTGTCGACGATCGGCAAGCCCGCCTATGTCTACCGATTCGACTGGGCGGCACCGGGAAATCCGTTCCGCGCGTGCCACTGCATCGAACTGCCCTTCATGTTCGATTCCCTGCCCCACTGGTCGGCTCCGATGCTTGAAGGCGGCGATCCGGCCGGCATGGCGGCATTGGCGGCACAGATGCGCGACAGCTGGGCCGCCTTCGTGAGGACAGGCAACCCCAACGTGGCCGGACTGCCGGAGTGGCCGCGCTACGATACGGCCACGCGCCGGACGATGCTGTTCGACGTTCCCTCCCGGGTCGCGGACGATCCGGCCGGGCGCAAGCGCTGGCGCTACTGGCCGTGAGCGCCGCCGCGATCTCGTTTGAAGATGTGCGCCTGACGCTCGGCGGCGACCGGATCTACGATTCGGTCGATTTTTCCGTTCGTCCGGGCGAATTCGTCTGCCTGCTCGGGCCCTCCGGATGCGGCAAGTCGACATCGCTCCGGATCATCGGGGACCTCATCGCGCCGGACTCCGGTACGGTCAAGGTTCTCGGCCGCCCGCCGAAGGAGTCGTGGTCGGATGTCGCGTTCGTCTTCCAGTCCCCGCGATTGGTTGCCTGGCGTACCGCCATTGCCAATGTCCTTCTGGGTGTTGAACTGCGCTTCGGCAAGGCCGAGGCGCGCACGCGGGCAGACAAGGCGCGCGCCCTTCTCGCGATGGTCGGACTTGCCGACAGTGCTGGAAAGTATCCGCTCATGCTGTCCGGCGGCGAGCGCCAGCGCGTCGCCATCGCGCGCGCACTCGCGGTGGATCCGACCATCGTGCTGATGGACGAGCCGTTTTCGGCACTCGATCCGAACACGCGCCGGCGGCTGCGCGGCGAGATCGAGCGCATCTGGCAGGAAACCGGAAAGACGGTGCTGTTCGTCACGCACGACATCGACGAGGCGCTGACCCTCGCCGACCGTATCGTGCTGCTTTCGAACAAGCCGACCCGGGTGCTCGAGATCGTCGACGTCCCGGCCGCGCGGCCGCGCGCGCTCAAGTCCGATCCGGCACTTGTCGCCTTGCACGAACGCCTGAATTCCCTGTTCCGCTCTCTCGAACCCGATGCTCCAACCGAGGACCCCCAGCCATGACCGCGATCCGTCCGACCCGCCGTGCGATCCTCGCCGGCACAGCTGCTACCCTGCTCGCCGCACCGGCCGCCCTGCGCGCGCAGACAAAGCCCAAAGTGACCTATGCGTATCTGCTCGATCCGGCCTACGACGCGGTCACGTGGGCGATCAAGAACGGCAAGGTGCGCTCCGACACGATCGACGTCGAGGCGACCGGCATGAACATCCCCACGCTCCTGCAGGTCACGGCGACCCGCCAGTACGACGTGGTGATGACCGCCGTGATCGGCGTGCCTGCGGCGATCGCACGGGGGCTGGATCTGCGCATCCTGTCGGCGGCGCTCTACACGTCGCCGGCCGGCGAAGGTGGCGGCGTGTGGGTCAACAAGGGCAGCACGCTCCGTGATCCGCGTGAACTCAAGGGAAAGACGCTCGGCTCCTACGGCCTTCGTGCGACCGGCTACATGTTCGTGCGCGAGGCATTGGCCAAGCGCTTCGGGCTCAACATGGCGCTCGAGGGCGGCGACGTCCGCCAGGTCGAGATCGCGGCCCCCAACCTGCCTGCCGCACTTTCGACGAACCGCGTGGAAGCCGCCACGCTGATCCACTCGCAGGCCTATCGCGCGATCGAGACGGGCGAGTACGTGAACATCTGCGAGTCTGCCGCGATCAACAACGAGATCCACGGGCGCCTCGTCTCGGCCGTCAATGTCGGTTATGCTGACCGCCTCGGCGAGCGCGCGGCGCAATTCCGCGAGTTCAACCGCCTGCTGAAGGCGTCCGTCACCTACGCACTTGCCAACCGCGACGAGGTATTCGGCGATGTTGCCAAGCAGGCCAACATCGACCGGAAGTTCTTCGACTGGTGGTTCGACCGCACGACCGACGTACCGGCCATTTTCGCCGCAGAGCATGCCTCGGCCGTGACGAAGGCCTGGAACATCGGCCTCGGCTTCGGGATGATCCAGGCCGTTCCGGCAGTCGACACGCTGACATGGGACCAGACCTTGCGGGCCTGACGGCGTGCGCGCGAGATCCGACACGGTAAAGGCAGGCGTTGCGGCACTCTTCCTGGCAGTCCTGATGGGCGCCTGGATGATCATGGCCGCACGTCTGCCGCCTTACATGCTGCCGCCGCCGGAGCGCGTGCTTCAAGCGGCCGGCCGGTTCTTCACCTCTTCGCGCCAGCTCGGCCATCTGACGGCCACGCTGTTCAATGTCGGCACGTCGATCGTCGTGGCATTCGGACTTGGCGGCACGCTCGCCCTGCTGGCGCACTACCTGCGACCGTCGGCACCGACGATCCACGGGCGCCTCAGCCCCTTCCTGAACGCGTTTCCGGGAGTCGGCTGGACGCTGCTTGCGGTCATCTGGTTCGGCGTCTCGACGACATCGGTCGTCTTCTCGATCACCGTCGTCCTTCTGCCGTTCGCACTGGTGAACCTGCGCGAGGGTCTCGCCGCACTCGACCGGGAGATCGACGAGATGGCGCGCAGCTTTGGACGCGACGGGCGGCGCCTGTTTTTCGCGATCGTCCTGCCGGCGCTGGCACCGTTCGCCGCGGCCACCTTGCGGATCATGTTCGGCGTCGCGTGGAAGGTGACGCTGACGGCCGAACTTTTCGGCGGCAGCGAGGGGCTGGGTTACCTCATCAACATCGCGCGACAGGAATACGACACCGAGACTATTTTCACCGTCGTGCTGACGATCGTCGTCGCGGTCTATCTCGCCGACCGCTTCCTGTTCGCACCGATGGAGCGGGCCACCGCCCGCCAGTTCGGACTGGAACGGCGGCGATGAGCTATCTCCGGCAGCCTTGGCCCGTCTGGGCCGCCAATGCCGCCGTCGCTGCGGCACTTGGCGCATGGGCCTTTGGCGCCGGCAGCCTGCCCGAATTCGTGCTGCCCGGTCCCTTGGCGGTCGGCAAGCGGTTGGTCGCACTATTCACCGAACCGACGTTCCTGTCGCACACGCTGGCATCGGTGACGCGGGTCCTGCTGTCCGTCGCACTTGCCCTGGCGATCGGCGGCGGGCTCGCGCTCCTCAATCGCGCCGTTCCGGCGGTCGACTGGGTGGTGCGCGGCATGGTGCTGCCGTTCTTCAGTTCGTTCCCGTCGATCGGCTGGGCGATCCTCGCCGCCATCTGGTTCCAGCCGGGCCATTTCGCGGTCGTCTTCGTGCAGGTCGCGATCCTGATCCCGTTCTGCCTGATCAACATCGCCGAGGGCCTTCGCCAGATCGACCGCGAAACGGTCGAAATGGCCGACAGTTTCACGCGCAATCGGTCGCGTATCGTCCTGTGGGTGATGGCGCCGCTGTTGCTGCCCTATGTCCTTGGCGCGTTGCGCATCGCCTATGGCATCGCGTGGAAGATCGCACTGGTGGCGGAACTTCTGGGCGCGACGTCCGGGTTGGGATTCCTGATGCTCCAGTCGCAGGGCTCGGCCGACATGCCGACCGTCATGGCAGCATGCGCCGCCGTTGTCCTGCTGTTCGTTGCCGGCGAAAAGCTGATCCTCGATCCGATCGCGCGGAAGTTTTCGGTTCGTGGATAATCGTAAAAAACGATAATTATATTTAATACTATCGATTTTCTAGAATTTGTTTTCTGGAATACCTTCGCGACAGGTCGATACGGCTTAAAGAAGTCGCATTGATGCCCTAGTTCTCGGGAAGCCTGGCGGATGAGGCGGCCCGAACAATCCCGTTGCCTGAGCGATCAGGCCTGCAAGAAGGAAGAATCAGCCATGAGTGAAGCCAGATGCCCGGTGATGCACGGCGGTTCGACGACCGTCGGCAAGTCGAACGTGGCCTGGTGGCCGAACGCGCTGAACCTCGACATTCTCCACCAGCACGACACGAAGACGAACCCGATGGGCGCTTCGTTCGACTATCGCGCCGAGGTCGCCAAGCTCGACGTTGCGGCGCTCAAGCGAGACCTGCATGCCCTGATGACCAGCAGCCAGAACTGGTGGCCTGCGGACTGGGGGCACTATGGCGGACTGATGATCCGCATGGCCTGGCATGCGGCGGGTTCCTACCGCGTTTCCGACGGGCGCGGTGGCGCCGGTACCGGCAACCAGCGTTTCGCGCCGCTGAACTCCTGGCCCGACAACGTGAATCTCGACAAGGCGCGGCGCCTGCTGTGGCCGATCAAGAAGAAGTACGGCAACCGGATCAGCTGGGCCGACCTCATCGTCCTATCCGGCAACATCGCCTACGAATCCATGGGGCTGAAGACATTTGGATTCTCGTTCGGCCGCGAGGATATCTGGCATCCGGAGAAAGACGTCTACTGGGGCTCGGAAAAGGAGTGGCTCGCATCGAGCCGCTACGAGGGCGAGAATCGCGACACACTCGAGAACCCGCTCGCGGCCGTGCAGATGGGTCTCATCTATGTGAATCCCGAGGGCGTGAACGGCAAGCCGGATCCGCTCCGGACGGCGCAGGACGTGCGCGTCACGTTTGCGCGGATGGCGATGAACGACGAGGAAACCGTGGCACTCACGGCCGGAGGCCACACGGTCGGCAAGGCGCACGGCAACGGCGATGCGGGCCTGCTGGGAGCCAACCCGGAAGCCGCGGAAGTCGAGCACCAGGGCTTCGGCTGGGTCAACAAGGCCAAGCGCGGTATCGGCCGTGACACCGTATCGAGCGGACTTGAAGGCGCATGGACGACCCATCCGACGAAGTGGGACAACGGCTATTTCTACATGCTGTTCAATTACGAGTGGGAGCTGAAGAAGAGCCCCGCCGGCGCCTGGCAGTGGGAGCCGATCGGCATCAAGGAAGAAGACAAACCCGTCGATGTCGAGGACCCCTCGATCCGGCGCAACCCGATCATGACCGACGCCGACATGGCCATGGTCAAGGATCCCGCCTATCGGCGCATCTCCGAGCGGTTCTACAAGGACCCCGCCTATTTCTCGGACGTCTTCGCCCGCGCCTGGTTCAAGCTGACCCACCGCGACATGGGTCCGAAGGCCCGCTACATCGGACCCGACGTGCCGAACGAAGACCTGATCTGGCAGGATCCCGTACCTGTCGGCCCGACCGGCTACGACGTCGCGGCGGTGAGGGCGGCGATTGCGGCGAGCGGCCTTTCGATCGGCGAAATGGTGGCAACAGCATGGGACAGCGCGCGCACGTTCCGCGGGTCCGACATGCGGGGCGGCGCAAATGGCGCGCGCCTGCGACTGGCCCCGCAGAAGGACTGGGAAGGCAATGAGCCGGCGCGACTTGCAAGGGTATTGGCGGCGCTCGGACCGATCGCCGCCCGAAGCGGTGCAAGTATTGCCGACGTGATCGTGCTGGCGGGAAATCTCGGCATCGAGCAGGCGGCAAGAAAGGCGGGCGTCGAGATCTCCGTGCCCTTCTCGCCCGGCCGCGGCGACGCGACGGACGCGTTGACCGATGCCGCGTCCTTCGAAGCGCTTGAGCCCGTCCACGACGGCTATCGAAACTGGCTCAAGAAGGACTATGCCGTGAGCCCGGAAGAACTGCTGCTCGACCGCACCCAGCTCATGGGGCTGACCGCCCCCGAGATGACCGTGCTTGTCGGCGGCCTGCGCGTGCTCGGCACCAACCACGGCGCCAGCAAGCATGGCGTTCTCACGGACCGTGAAGGCGCGCTGACGAACGACTTCTTCGTCAACCTGACCGACATGGCCTATGCGTGGAAGCCTGCGGGCAAGAACCTGTACTCGATCCAGGACCGCGAAACCGGTGCCATCAAATGGACGGCGACCCGCGTGGATCTGGTCTTCGGCTCCAACTCGGTCCTTCGCGCCTACGCGGAAGTCTATGCGCAGGACGACAGCCGGGAGAAGTTCGTCCACGATTTCGTGGCGGCTTGGACGAAGGTCATGAACGCGGATCGTTTCGACCGGGCCTGATCGGAAAGCAGCTCGCTAGGACGCAGGGGACTTCGTGGCCACCCGCCATGAAGTCCCCTTTCGGCCTTGACTCTATATTTTATAAAAAATAATTTAAGGCGATGAAGATCGCTCAAATCGAAGTCGTTCCGCTCGAGGCCACCTTCGCCCGCCAGTTCGGGGGAATCGACAAGGTTCCGCCGCAACTCCTTCGTCCCGCAGCACATTTCCAGAAAATCGTGCGCGCCGGCCAGTATGCCACGCTTGCTTTCATCCGCGCCGAGGACGGGACGACCGGTGTGGGCGAGGCGTTCGGCCTGCCCCATCCGGCGCCGACGGCGCTGCTGATCGAGCGTGTCATAGCACCCGGGTTGATCGGCCTGCCGATCGGCGATCCGACCGAGATGCTTGCCGAATACACCGAGTATTTCGCCGCGATGGGCCATGGCCGCGGCATGCCGGCCGAAGCGATGAGCGCCATCGACATGGCGCTCTGGGACCTCAAGGCGAAGCTCGCCGGCAAGCCGCTGTGCGAACTGCTCGGCGGTTCGCCGGGGCCAGTACCCCTCTACGCCAGCCCCGTCCCCTTCCTGCCGACGCTCGAAGCCTCCGCGACGGCCGCCAAGGCGCTGGTGGCGCAAGGCTACAACGCGATCAAGCTGAAGGTCGGCCGCGGTGCCGGCATCGATCTCGACCATATCGGCGCCGTGCGCGCGGCCATCGGCCCCGCGATCGGACTGATGCTCGACGTGAATTGCGGATACGACGAACCCACGGCGATCGAGGTCGGCAGGCAGCTGTCGCGCCACGCGGTCACGTGGTTCGAGGAGCCGATCCCGCCCGGCGATCCGGCGGCACTGGCACGGGTACGCGCGAAATCCACCGCACCGATCGCAGCCGGCGAAAACGAATTCGCCATGCACGATTTCCAGGCGCTGGCTGAAGCCGGTGCGGTCGACGTGCTGATGCCGAACATCGCGCGCGCCGGCGGCGTCAGCGGGCTGATGGCGCTGGGCCGCCTGTGCGCCAGGCACGGCATCAAGCTCGGCCCGCATGGCGTGGGCACCTGTGTCGCGGTCGCGGCGGCGCTGCATGTCTGCCGAGCGACCGAGGGTTTCGGCATCTACGAAGCCAACCGCCTGCTCAACCCGCTGCGTGACGACATGCCCCGGCAGAAGCTCGTCCTCGCCGACGGCGCCTTCCTGACGCCCGGCGGACCCGGCCATGGCGGCGATCCGCGGCCCGACGTGATGAACAGCTACCGCCTTGCGATTTCCGTCGCGTCGAGCGCTGCCTGACGATGGATGTCGCGGCAATCAAGACGACCGGGGAACTTGGCGAACTTGTCGGCCATCCCGGCGAAACGCTGACCGCGACGCTGAAACGCACGATCCTCGAAATGATCCTCTTTGGATATTTCGCCGACGAGACCCGCCTCTACCCCCACGAACTCGCCGAACGCTTCGGCGTGAGCCAGACGCCGGTGCGCGAAGCGCTCATGCAGCTCGCCAGCGAAGGGCTGGTCGAGGCGACGCCTCGGCGCGGCTATCGCATCCGCACGCCGACCGCCGAACAGGTCACCGACCTGTGGCAGGTCCGCAGCGGCCTGGAAATTACCGCGGCCGAGCGCGTGATCGCGCGGCTTGCCACCGGCGCGCTATCCGATGCCGACCTCGCGCCGCTCGAAGCGCTGCAACAGCGGCGCGACAGGCTCGGCAAGCGCATGACGACGAAGGAACACATCGAGACGAACTCGGCGTTCCACCGCACGATCGTCGAGCTCAGCGGCAACCGCCTGCTGAACTCGGTGTTCGGCTCGATCCAGCAGCAGCTGATCGCCGCCTGGGTCCAGCGCGGGATCGACTCCTGGCGCGAACGGCTGGCGGACGATGGCGTGGAACATCACGGCATCATCGACGCGTTCAAGGCGCGCGACGTCGAGAAATGCCGCGCGGTGATGGCCAAGCATGTCGGCCGCTCGCTGAACGGCGCGCTCGCCGATCTCGAATTCAAGCGCGCGGCCACGGCCGCGAAGATCTGAACCGAAGGACCGGAAAATCCGGCAGAGGGAGGAAGACATGAAATTCTCGAAGACGCTCAAGGGTGCCCTGTTCGGACT
Source organism: Tagaea sp. (assembly GCA_965279525.1). Taxonomy (GTDB): domain Bacteria; phylum Pseudomonadota; class Alphaproteobacteria; order CACIAM-22H2; family CACIAM-22H2; genus Tagaea. The sequence goes on from CBDIIB010000004.1 coordinate 972,338, forward strand.
GGCGGCATTTGCTGCCGGCCTCGGCGCGACGGCGGCCGAAGCGCAGACGATCCGGATGTGGACGTTTCTCAACCCGGCCGGCAACGCCCCGCGCGAAAAGGCTCTCGCCGAAATCATCTCCAAGTTCGAGAGCGCCAATCCCGGCGTCAAGATATCGGTCGAGCCGCAGGTCTGGGACCAGATGACGCCAAAGTTCCTCGCGGCCCATCGTGCCGGAAACGCGCCCGATATCGTCTGGGTCGTGACCGATCTGCTCGGCGACGCGCTCAAGACCGGATCGCTTGCAGATCTCGGCGAGCTGTTCGTCAACAAGTGGCCTGCGGCCGCACGCGACGAGCGCAAGGATGGCTACTGGTCGCGCTGCGCGCAGGGCAACAAGGTCCACTGCCTTTTCCACTCGCGCAACTACTACGGCGTGATCTACCGGACCGACTTCCTCAAGGAAGCCGGCGTGGATCCGGCGAAGCTGACGACCTGGCCCGCTTTCATCGAGGCGGCCAAGAAGCTGACGGTCAAGGACGCATCGGGCAACGTCGTGCGCTGGGGCTTCGGCCAGCAGTTCAGCGAGGACCGCGCGGACTCGCAGATGATGACGTCGCTGATGCTGTCGCGCCAGGGCGACCTGTTCGACGCGAAGGGCGTGGCGAAGTGGGCCAACGCGACGGGTGCCGAAGCACTCAAGCTCCAGACCGATATGGTCACGGTGCATGGCGTGACGCCGCGCCAGGCGGTGACGTGGAGTGCCGAAGACCTCTACGAGCAGTTCGCCGCGGGGCGCATCGCGATGTTCACCGGAGCTGTCGTGCGCATCTCGACCATGCAGGCCAAGGTCGGAAACGACAACGTGGGCTTCATGATCTGGCCGGGAATCGACGGCAAGCCGCACTCGCCTGCCGTGATGGCCGGCTGGGCGGTCGGCGTATGGTCGGGCGGCAAGAACAAGGCAATGGCCGGAAAGTTCCTCGAGCACATGTCGACCGGCGAGTCCGACCGGCTCTGGGTCGAGGTGGGGGGCCAGCTCCCGGGTGCGCCTTCGACGCTCACGAGCATGAAGGACTTTACCGCCAAGCCCGCCAATGCCTACCTGACGACGTCGGCACTGGGCGTGGCCAAGTACGGCTGGATCCCCTCGGTCGAGTACGGCGTCGGCGGCTATCGCCAGGCGCTGAACAAGGCGGCCCAAGACGTCATCGTCGGGAACGTCGATCCGATGGCGGCCCTCGTGGCGGCCGAACGGCGCTTCAACCAGCAGAACAACCGATAGAATCCGAAGGCGTGCGCGCGAACCGCATCCGATAGACCCCATGCGGGACACGCGCACGCCCTTCGTCCTGTTCGCCCCGGCATTCGCGCTGCTGGGGTTCGTGCTGCTGTCGCCGGTCGTCTACGCGGGCTGGTTCAGCCTGCAGCGCATCGAGTACGGTGCGCCGACCGGCTTTGCCGGTCTCTACAATTTCCGCCGCCTGTTCGACAGCGACTCGCTCGGCGAGACGTTCGGCCGCACCGCACTGCATACCGGCCTGTCGGTCGCGTTCACGATCATCATCGCGTTGGCGCTCGCCGTGTGGATCGACAGGCTGCGGCCGCGGTTCGGCTTCATCGTGCAGACGATCGTCATCGTGCCGTGGATCATCTCGACGGTCGTCGCCACACTTCTGTTCCGCTGGGTGTTCGTCAACGACATCGGCATCGCCGCCTACCTCATCGGGACCATGACCGGTGGCGTCAGCGGCATGCTCGCCGAGCCCGGCGGCGCGATGGGTCTGCTCGTGGTCGTGTCGGTGTGGAAGCGCATCGGCTACGCGGTCATCGTCCTGCTTGCCGGTCTCAAGAGCATTCCCGACGAACTGGAAGAGGCTGCGCGCATCGATGGTGCAGGCGGCTGGCAGATCTTCCGGCGCATCACGCTGCCGCTGCTCAAGACGCCGCTGCTGCTGACCGCCGTCGTGCTGACGCTGTCCAACATCAATACGGTCGAAACGCCGCTGATCCTGACCGGCGGCGGCCCGCGCGACGCGACCCGCGTGCTGGCGATCGACGTCTACGAGCGCGCCTTCGCGATCTTCGATCTGGGTTCGGCGACCGCCCTCGCCCTCGTCATGTTCGCGGGCAACATCCTGCTGGTCCTCGCTTACGTGAAGCTGTCGCGGTGGCGCGCATGACCGCACCCGCTTCCCGGCGCCATGTCGGGCGCATCGCGCGCACGGCGATCACGGGCCTCCTCTGCCTGCTGGTGCTTGCCAACCTGCTGCCGCTGGTCTGGGGGATCCTGACGTCGTTCAAGCCGGACGCCGACCTGTTCCGCTTCCCGCCGACGTTCCTGGATTTCACGCCGACGCTGGAGCACTACGAGCGCGTCGTCGCCAGCGGCTTCCTCCATAGCATCGGAGCGAGCGTCTTCTACGCCGCCGTCTCGGTGAGTGCGACGCTCGCCCTCGCCCTGCCGGCCGCCTACGCCTTCGACCGGTTCGAGTTCCCGTTCCGCCAGACGCTGTTCATGCTGGTCGTCGCCAGCATCCCGCTTTCGCTGGGCGCGGCGGCACTCCTCATTCCCAACTATGTCTATTTCGTCCAGATCGGCCTGACGAACACGTGGTTCGTGCTGCCGCTGATCTACACGGCTCACCAGCTACCGATGGCCATCTGGATCGTCAAGGGCGTGATCGAGGGCATCCCGCGCGAACTCGACGAGGCGGCGATCGTCGACGGTGGCACGCATGTCGACATCCTGCGCTTCGTGATGCTGCCGCTGGCGCGCCCGGCGCTGGGGGCGGCCGGCGTGCTCGCCTTCGTCGGCTCGTGGAACGAGTTCGTCGCCGGCTCGGTCATGGTAGACGCCCCCGAACTCAAGCCCGTGCAGCCGATGATCTACAGCTTCATCGGCTTTTTCGGCCGCGAGTGGGGACCGCTGACGGCGTCGGCCACCCTTGCCATCGTGCCGATCCTCATCGCCTTCGCGCTCCTCGGCCGGCACATCGTCTCGGGCCTGACGAAGGGCGCGGTCAAGGGATAGCGCGATGGACGGAATCGAAGCGGCAGACTGGGACATCGTCGTCGTCGGCGGCGGCAGTGCGGGATGCGTGCTGGCGAACCGGCTGTCGCGGGATCCGGCACGCCGGGTCCTGCTTGTCGAAGCGGGCCGCGACGTGCCACCCGGCGAGGAAGGATCGGCGATCCGGGACATGTATCCGGGTCGTGCCGCGTTCGATCCGGCCAATCACTGGGAAGATGTCGCGGCACACTTCGTGCCCGTCGGCCACAACGCGCCCGACCGTCCCGCACCGCGGCACTACGAGCAGGCCAAGCTGATCGGCGGCGGCTCGTCGATCAACGGGCAGGTCGCCAATCGCGGCACGCCCGAGGACTACGACGAATGGGCCGGTCTGGGTGCTGCCGGCTGGGACTGGCAAAGCGTGCTGCCCTTTTTCCGAAAGCTCGAGCGCGATCTGGATTTTTCGGGCCCGCTGCACGGCGCCGACGGCCCGATCCCGATCCACCGGATTCCGCCGGAAAAATGGCCACTCTATTCGACCGCTGCGGCGAAGGCGCTTGGGGCCCTCGGCTACGCCGACATCCGCGACCAGAACGGCAGCTTCGGCGACGGCTATTTCGCGCAGTCGCTTTCCAACGACGGGACACACCGCGTTTCTGCCGCGATGGCCTATCTGGACCGAGAGACGCGCAAGAGGCCCAATCTTGCGATCCTCGCCGAGACCCATGTCGCCGGCCTTGTCGTCGAGGGCAGGCGCATCTGCGGCATCGAGGCGATCCGCCACGGCCGGCGGTTCACGATCAAGGCACGCGAGACGATCCTGTCGGCAGGTGCCATCCACTCGCCGGCCATCCTGATGCGGGCGGGCATCGGGCCCGGCGATGCGTCGATGCGCCTGGGAATCCCGGTCGTCGCCGACCTGCCCGGGATCGGGCGGAACCTGCAGGAGCATCCGGGCATCTCGGTCTCGGCGTTCCTGAAGCCGGAGGCTCGTCTGCGCGCGACGCGCCGTCACATCCACGTCTCGCTCCGCTACAGCTCGAACCATCCCGATTGCCCGCGCTCGGACATGTACTTGATGGTCGTCGCCAAGTCGGCCTGGCACCCGCTGGGCCCGCGGATCGGCTCGCTCGTGTCGTGGTTAAACAAGATCCACTCCCGGGGGACGGTGACGCTCCGGTCCTCCGATCCGACCGTCGGCCCCCTCGCCCAGTTCAATTTCCTTGCCGATCCACGCGATGCCGCACGCCTCATCGATAGCGTGCGGTTCATGGCACGGATCATGGGCCAGGCGCCGCTTGCCGGTTTGGTCGAGCATCCGTCGCCGTCGAGCTATTCCGGCTTCGCGCGAGCTCTGGGACGGCAGAACTTGCGCAATCTTCTGCTGACGGCGCCGACGGCAGTCGCACTCGACCACATACCTGCCTTCCGGAAATTCCTGTTTGACCGGTTCGTGTCCGGCGGCACGAATCTCGCCGACCTGGTCCGCGACGCCGACGCGCTGGAAACCTATGTGCGCGCTCGCGCCTTCGGACAGTGGCACGCCTGCGGCACGTGCCGGATGGGGCCGGCGACTGATCGCGATTGCGTCATCGATCCGCACAGCGCACGCGTGCACGGAATTTCGGGCCTGCGGGTCGTCGATGCGTCGGTCATGCCGGCCGCACCGCGAGCGAACCTCAACATTCCGGTCCTGATGATCGCCGAGAAGTTCTCGGCGGCGATCTAGGATCAGGTCGTGTCGAAGTGCGAAACGTTGACGATGATCTTCACGTCCGGACCGCCGTTGGTGAACGGAAGCAGGATCCTGGCGTAGCCGCGATAGTCGCGATGCATCCAGAACAGGCTGCGCTCGACATAATGGGGCGAGCCAGTCCGCACGACGCCATCATACTCGGGTTGGATCGTGGCGTTGTGGACACCGTGAAACGCCGACATGTCGATGCCGGTCATCTCGCGCCCGTGAACCTCGACCATCTTCGTTCCAGCCAGGCGACAGCGATATCCCGCCGGCAGGACATCCCACATCACCACATGGGGCATGATGTCGGGAAGGTCGATCGGGTCGAAGTCAGCGCGATCCGGGACGCGCCGCCCGCCCTTCTTCGCTTGCCAGTACGCCAACGCGCGCAGGATGCGATCGCTTTTGATCCTGGATGCATCGAATGGCGGCGAGCTTGCGTCCTGGAGCATCCTTCTATCCCTACACCGAAAGCGGAACCCGGCGCGGCTCGGCGACGATATTCGGCTTTCGGTACGCTGATCCGGGAGGCCGATCAAGATAGCCTAGCACTTGATTTGGGGAGCTTGTCCCCCGCTGTCGCAAATCGTACGTCAATACCTCGACGGCGCGATCACGGCTTTGCGTCAGCACTCTCATAAAGCGGACCGCGCTGGGCCCCGGCATACCGCAGCTTCGCCTGCCAGCCGAGCATATGCGAATGGAACGATACGGCGTCGGCGTCGAAGTCCGACACGGGAACCGGCTCGGGTTCAAAATGCCGATAGACATCTGTACCGCGAACCAGCGTGGCGCTGTCCTGCGCGCCTGACATCTGGCGCACCCGGGTCGGGATATAGCGGACAGTGAAGCCGATCCGCGGTTGCGTACCCATGTTCGCCTTCGATCCATGGATGATGCGCACGTGGTGCAGCGACATCTCACCCGGCTCCAGGACGACGTCGAGCGCATCGCGCTCGTCGACCTCGACGGCGACTTCCTGTCCCCGGCTCAGCATGTTGCCGTCGGCGAAGGTGTCGGCATGAGGAAGTTGGTCGCGCAGATGGCTGCCGGGGACCACGCGCATGCAGCCGTTCGCCGGGTTCGACGGCGTGAAAGCGATCCACGCGCTGACCACGTCGGGCGAGGACAGGCCCCAGTAAGTCGAATCCTGGTGCCAGGAGACAAAGCCGCCATCGCCCGGTTTCTTGGCGAAGAACCCGGACTGCCATACCAGGATGTCCGGTCCGATCAGCGCCTCGACGGAATCGAGGATCGCGGGTTCGCGCATCAGATCGTTCAGCCAGCGCATCAGCAGGTGCGGCTTCTCGTTGTGGCGCTTGAGCAGGCTACCGCCGTCGCGCCGCTCGGCAGCCGCGAACCGCTCGGCATACGCAGCCATCGCCTCGGCGGGAAAGCAGCGCAACGGGAAGACGATGCCGTCGCGCTCGAACCGGGCGACCTGCTCCTGGGACAATGCGGCCATTGACGTTCCTCCCGTGACCAGGTGCAGCGGTTCAGGTCGACGACATGTACTTCCGCGTGCCGATGAAACGCGGCCACATCAGCATCATCAGAAGCCCCGCCGCGACGATCAGCAGGCCGAGCGCGATCGGGCGCTCGACGAAGATGAGATAGTCGCCACCCGACTGGATCAGCGCCTTGCGAAGGTTCGTTTCCATCAGCTTGCCGAGAACGAAGCCGAGCAGCAGCGGGGCCGGCTCGAAGCCGAAGCGATAGAGGACCACGCCCACGATGCCGAAAAAGATCGTGAAATAGACGTCCAGCACGCTGTTGTTGACCGTGTAGACGCCGATCACCGTGAACACGAGGATGCCGACATAGATCGCGCGATAAGGGATGCGCAGCAGCGAGATCCATATCTTGATCAGCGGCAGATTGATGATCAGCAGCATCACATTGCCGACGAACATGCTGACCAGCAGGCCCCAGAAGACCTTCGCGTTGAGTGTCAGGAGATGCGGACCCGGCTGGATGCCATGGATGGTGAGGGCCCCCATCATCATCGCCATCAAGGCGTTGGCCGGGATGCCGAGCGTCAGCATCGGGATGAAGTTCGTCTGTGCGGCGGCGTTGTTGGCGCTTTCCGGACCGGCAACGCCCTCGATGGCGCCCTTGCCGAAGCGCGAGGGGTCGCGCGCGATCTTCTTCTCGGTGATGTACGACGCGAACGAAGCCAGGCCCGCACCGCCGCCCGGCAGGATGCCGAGCAGCGAGCCGACCGCGGTGCCGCGGATCGAGGCCGGTATCGAACGCCTGATGTCGTCGCGCGTCGGCATCCAGCTTCCGATATGCGACGGCGTTCCCAGCCTGCCGTCCGTCCGGCACAGTTCGCGGACCACGTCGGCCACGCCGAACAGGCCGACCGCAACGGGAACGAAGTCGAGGCCGTCGGCCAATGTCGTGATGCCGAACGTGAACCGCCAGACTGCCGTGTCGATGTCGATGCCGATCAGGCCGAACATGATGCCCACCGCCACCATCGCGATGGCCTTGAGCGCCGATCCCTGGGCCAGCACGACGGCGCCGATCAGTCCCAGCAGCATAAGGGCGAAATACTCCGGCGCACCGAAACTGGCGCCAATATAGGCGAGCGGAATCGCAAGCATCGCCGTCAGCGCGATGCCGACCGTGCCGGCGAAGAACGATCCGAGTGCGGCAACGACGAGGGCCGGGCCGGCCCGCCCCTGCTTCGCCATCGGGTGGCCGTCCAGGCAGGTGACGATCGAAGACGTTTCACCGGGGATGTTCAGCAGGATCGCGGTCGTCGAGCCGCCATACTGGGCGCCATAGTAGATTCCGGCGATCATGATCAGTCCATCCGCCGGACTTAACTGGAAGGTGAGCGGAATCAGCATCGCAATCGTCGAAACCGGACCAACGCCGGGAAGGACCCCGACCAGGGTCCCGAGCAGACAGCCCAGAAAGCAGTACATCAGTCCGTTCGCGGTCAACGCGACCGATGCGCCCAAGGCGAGGTTTGCGAAAGTATCCAACGTCAGAACTTTCCAACGAGCGGTACGGAAATCTGCACCAAATTCCACATGGCCAGCGTCATTCCTTCCATGACGATGACGATCGCCACGATCTCCCAGAATCGCCGCTTGGGTATCGCAAGACAGCAGATCACGATCAGCAGCCCGATCGCCGGCAGCAACCCGATCGTCGACAGCGTCAATCCGAACACGATGAAAGCAGCCGAAACCGCGATCAGCGGCCGGAGCTTGAGGCGCTCCTCGGAGGACTCCGCCTGCTCGACGCGCAGCAGGCCGTTGCCGGCAAGAGCAAGCCCCAGAATGGCGACGACGTAGCACAGTCCGCGGGGAAAATAACCGGGCCCCATGCTGTCTGCGGTGCCAACGGGATAATTGCGCGCAACGTAGTAAATGAATGCCGCAAACAGGATCAGCGCAATCCCGCTGAGAAAATCCTCGTTGCGCAGATACCTGCTTGTTGAATGCGGCGCGTTCATATCTGCAACCCGGATGCTCGTCGATCGGCTTCGGGAAAACGGGCCGCCCCCGAAGGGAGCGGCCCGCGGTACCCGAAGCGTACCCGCTTTATTCGACCGTGAGGCCCGAATTCTTGAAATTCGTGCGCCAGCGATCGACCTCGGACGCATTCCACTTTTTTGCGTCTTCGATCGACGGAGAAACGTAGGGGATCATCTGGTTGGAGCGGAAGCGTTCCTTGACCTCGGGGAGTTCCTGAGCCCGGTTGATCGCCTGCAGGAGCTTGGCGAGCACGGCCGGCGGCGTGGCCGCAGGCGCGTACATCGCACCCCAGTAGTTGGCGTTGAGCTCCGGCATGCCCAGCTCGGTCATCGTCGGCGTGTCCGGGAAGTCGGACAGGCGCGAGTCCGTCGTGATGATGATCGGCCGGATCTGGCCGGCTGCCACCATCGGACGTGCCTGGATGATGTTGAGCGAGCAGAAATGCAGATCGCCGTTGATCAGATCGGGTGCCGTCTGCCCGGTCGGATACGGCACGTGCGTGAAGCGCACGCCCTGCTTCTGCTGGAAGATGGTCTGTTCGATGTGCAGTGCCGTGCCCGGACCGGTCGAGCAGTAGCGCACGCGCCCCGGATTGGCCTTGGCGTAATCGATCAGCTCCTTGAAGTTCTTCACATCGAAGTTCTTTGCCGTGACGACGTAGACCGCCGGCACGTCAGCGACGCGACCCACGACCGTGACGTCGCGGTCGTAGTTGATGCTGAAGCGCTTCGGCTGCGTGGCGACGACCGCGCCGTTGACCATGCCGCTGCCCATCATCAGCGTGTAACCGTCGGGCGTCGACTTCGCCATTTCCTCGATCGCGATGATTCCGAGGCCACCGGGCTTGTTCTCGACGATGACCGGTTGGCCGAGGATCTTCTGCATGCCTTCGCCGATGATGCGCGCGGTCGTGTCGGTGGCACCGCCGGCGGCGAACGGCACGACGATTCGGATCGGTTTGGTCGGGAAATCCTGTGCGACGGCGCTCGCGCTACCAATCGCGGCGATCCCGATCGCGGCCAATGCGGCGTACAGAGTTCTCATCGGTGCTTCCTCCCTAGGGTTTATTTTTCGAACTTGGGCTGCCGAGTTGCTCGGTCAGGTGGATTGGCGGCGCTCCGGCACCGCGGCGGGTGCCGGCGCAAAATAGCTTCGGTCCCCCGATTTCTGCATTTCGTAGATCGAACCCGTGCTTGCCGCAGGCGGCAACGGCATGCGAACCGGGACTGGCGCCAGACGCGGCTCGATCGAGGACACGCCGGAGATCATCTGGGTGTCGAATGAGTCGAGCGTGCCTTCGATGCCCATCAAGGGCCATGCATCGGCCGCGCGATACATCAGCAGATAGAGACGCCGCTGCTTGCCCGATACGTTGGCTGCCGAGCCGTGCACGGTGCGCACGTGATGGATCGTGACGCTGCCGGCTTTTCCGGTCAGAGGTACGGCCTTCGACACGTCGATGCCGCAGGCCTTCGGGTCGATGGCGCCGCAGAAATGGCCGTCCTCGTGATGGTCGTGGATCGGACCCTTGTGCGATCCCGGGATCATCAGCATCGGGCCGTTGGCGAGATCGCAGTCGTCGAGCATGACGCCGACGGCCGCCAGATCGTCGTTGGTATGCGGATAGAAGGCCCAGTCCTGATGCCACTGCACGGGCGCGCCGTATCCCGCAGACTTCATGTTGAGCTTGCTGGAGTCGAAGCGGATGTTCGGCCCCCAGAGATCTGTCAGCGCGCCGACGATGCCGGGATGCGTCATCGTCGCCGCGAAATCCGGATGGTGGCGATGCGGCGTCTTGATGCGGCGCACGCGCGGACTCTGCGGCGTGTGCGAATCTTCCAGATCGTAGATCTCGTCGTGGGACGACACATTGCGAGCGCCGTCGACGAAACCGTCCGCGCGATCGCGCAGGCGCTGGATCTCGGCCGGCGACAGCAGGCCGTGCAGGACGATGTAGCCGTCGCGGTCGTAAGCTTCCATTTGCGATCTATCGAGCATTCTACCTCGATCTGGGAGGCGCATCGGGTTCCGTGATCGCTCGTTTTTCCGATCATCCGGTTGCCGACGCGTCGTACCCTCGACACGTTCATCCCTGCGATTCTCTTAAGGGAATCGTGCTGTTGTGACCAATCAGTAAATGCGATTGGCCGCAGAACGTTTCATGATGTCGGCCGTCGCGCGAACTGGCACCATCCGCGACGATGGACTAACATCCTTTTCTCACCGAACCGGTATCGCAAGCGCACACAAGTCCCGCGCCGCAGGCCCCCCCGAATGTCCCAGAGCATCCGCGATATCCGCGTCTTCGTCGCCGCCTACGAGGAACGCTCCTTCACCGCCGCTGCCGTGCGCGAAAACGCCACCCAGTCCGGCGTTTCCCAGCATGTCCGCAAGCTCGAGGAGCGTTTCGGCGTCCGCCTGTTCTCCCGTACCAGCGGCAGCGTCGTGCCGACGGCGGCGGGCGACGTCTATTACCGCAACTGCATCGAGGTCCTGCGCGCCTACAACGCCTCGAAGGAGGCCATGCGTCCGTTCAGCGGTGCGGCCGACGGCGAGGTCGTCGTCGGCCTGATGCCGACCATGACGCGTTGTGCGCTCGCGCCCGCGCTCGAACGGTTTATTGCACTGCACCCAAACGTCTCGATCCAGGTTGTCGAAGCATATAGCGGCGTGCTGACCGAGCAGGTGCGTGCCGGAATTCTCGCCTTTGCCGTCGTTCCCGCATTCGCCGGCGGGGCAGGACTTCGCCAGCGCCTGTTCGCCCGCACCCGCGAGGTGCTGGTCTCGCGGGCAACCGGCACGCGCGTCCATCTTGCGCCGGTGCGCCTCGCCGACCTGCCGCCGATGAAACTGGTCTTGCCGAAGCCGCAGAACTCTCGCCGCAAGACGGTCGAGACCTACATCACCTCGAACGGCGCGCCGGTCGAGCGGATGCTCGAACTCGACGCCATGATGGGCACGCTCGATTTTGTCGCGACGACGGATTGGGTCACGGTGTTACCCGGCCTGATGATGGCCTCGGACGTCGATCCGCGCCGCTTCACGGTCAACCCACTGGACGAGCCGCCGCTCTGGCTGGATCTCGTGCAGATCGAATCCGCGCACCATGCGATGACGCCGATGGCGCAGGCATTCTCGGAAGTACTCGCGGAGGAGACGAAGCGGCTGAACCAGCCGTGGAGCGAACAGCAGGTCGCCGACGACGAGGCGCGCGCCGCCGCCGCCGTCCTGCCGGCGAACGTCAAGTCTTATGGCCAACGCCGTCGATCACGCCCTTGACGCTGACCGCCTCGACGTCGTCCAGCATCTTCGTGCCGTGCGGCACGTTCGGCAGGAAATGGGCGGCCTGCCCGGGCCCGATGACGGTTTCCGACCCCTCGGTAAAGACCTTCATCCGGCCCTTGAGCACGTAGACGATCTGCTCGTGCGGATGCGCGTGCACTTCGGCACCCTGCCCCGCCTTGAAGCTGAGAATGCCGAATTCGACCTGGCTGCCGGTGATCAGGCGGCCGAGGGCGGTCGAATGCTTCGGAGTCACCAGTTCCTGGGGCACATCCTGCAACGTGTAGAAGGGCATCGTCTGTCTCCCTGCGGCATCGCGCCGTTTGCAGCGCTGGTCGTGAATTCTATACCGCGGGACGGCACTCCACGCCATGCGCAGTCCCATTATCCTTGATAATTCGGCGTAGTAGATCGTTTGATTGGGGCGACAATTCGCTTCTTGCCATAAACTCGACGGCATCGGATGGCCATCGCCTGCGGAGGACGAGTTGAATTCACTCGAAGGGAAAGTCGCGATCATCACAGGCGGCACGCAGGGCCTCGGCGGCGCGTACACGTCCATGTTCGTGAAGTTCGGCGCCAAGGTCGTCGTCGCCGACATGCGCGATGAAGAAGGTCCCGCCAAGGTCGACGCGATCAACCGGCAGGCCGGCGACAGGCGTGCCATCTACCGCCATCTCGACGTCACGAAATCCGCCGAGTGGCAGCACGTCGTCGAAGCTGCCGAGAGCGAGTTCGGGAAGCTGACGACCCTCGTCAACAACGCCGGCGTTCCGGGCCGCGACGGGATCGAGAGCACGACCGAAGAAAGCTGGGCGGGCACGATCGGCGTCGACCTCAAGGGAACCTGGCTCGGCATGAAATACTGCATCCCGGCGATGCGCCGGGCCGGGGGTGGATCGATCGTCAACACCTCGTCGACGTCGGGGCTCGTGGGAACGGGACGCGGCGCGCCCTATTGCAGTGCCAAGGGTGGAATCCACGCGTTGACGAAGACCGCGGCGGCGCAATACGGCGGCGAGAAGATCCGCGTGAACTCGATCCACCCGGGGCTCGTCGACACGCCGCGCAACAAGAACATCTCCGATGAATGGCGCCGGGAGATGCTGCGCGGAACGCCGCTGGGCCGCATGGCGCAGCCCGAGGAAATCGCCAACGCCGTCGCTTTCCTCGCCTCCGACGCCGCTTCCTTCATGACCGGGTCGGCCCTGATCGTCGACGGCGGAATGACCGCCATCTAGCCGCGTCAGCGCGTCGTGAGACCGCCGTCGACCAGCACGTTCGAGCCGGTCATGAAGGCGGCCATGTCCGTCGTGCAGAAAAACACCACGCGCGCGACCTCGTCGGCCTCCGCTGCCCGTCCCATCGGGAACGTCGCGCGCAGTGCCTTCTCCATCGCCGCAACCGTATTTCCGTCGGTTTCCTTGGAGCGCGCAGCCGCCCGCATTTCCGCCACGCCCGGCGTTTCCGCCATCGACGGCGTGACGCACAGGACGCGGATGCCGTGCTGCACGAGTTCCATCGAAGACGAACGCGTAAGACCCAGCACGCCGGCCTTGGCCGCGCTGTAGGCGCCCAGGCTCACGCGTCCGCGCACGCCGGCGACCGAGGCGATGTTGACGATGACGCGGCCGGGCCGGCCCGGTACGGCGATCATGCGCCGGGCCGCGGCACGGCTGCCGAAGAACACGCCGCGAAGGTTGACGTCGTACATCGCCGTCCAGTCCTCGTCGGTCGTCTCGACCAGCGGCTCGCCGCGGAAAACGCCGGCATTGTTGATCCAGATGTCGAGCGCGCCCAGATCGCGCACCGCCTTGTCGGCCAGCGCTTCGACCGAGCCGACTTCGCGCACGTCGAGTTCGGCGCCGATCACCTTGGCGCCATACTGCTTGGCGAGTCTGGCGGCGGACTCCTTCGCTCCTTCGACGTTGCGATCGCCGATCAGCACCGACGCCCCCGCCTCGGCTAGCCGGGCGGCCGTGCAGTAGCCGATCCCGCGCGCCGCACCGGTGACAACCGCGGTGCGGCCTTTCAGCGAAACCAGATCCGAAAGCGTGGGCAATGTCGTCATGGGAGTTCCCTTACTTCTTTGCGAATAGCTTCTCCATCGACGCGTAGGCGCGCTTCGCGACCACCTTCGCGTCGAAGGTACGATACGTGGCGTTGAAGACCTCGATCGCGAAATGGCCGCGATAGCCGGTCGCCAGGATCCGGTCGACATACTCGCGGACGGGCTGCACGCCTTCGCCGGGGAACAGGCGGTAGTTGCGCAGCTGCTCGCGGATCGGCAGACGCGACTGGGCGAAATCGTTGATCTCGGCCAGGAAGATCTTGTCGCCCGGGATGTCGGAAATGCCGTCCAGCGGATGGCCGGGCAGGAAGATGTGCGCGGTATCCAGCACCATGCCGACATGGCTGTGGTCGACTTCCTTGATCAGCTTCCAGCCGAGACGGTAATCGTTGATCCATTCGCTGAAGCACATCGGCTCGTAGCCGATGCGGACTCCCTCGGACTTGGCGAGATCGCCGAGTGCGCGGATCGAGGCGACGGCCCCCTTCCAGTCGTTCTTGTCGACCGGCGACATCGTCGAACCGAGGACGAGCATGTCGCCGCCGACGAGCTTGATCTGGCCGATCTGCTGGCGCGCGATGTCGAGCTTGCGGCGCTGGACGTCGGCGGGCATGCCCTCGTAGTCGCGCAGCAGCTGGTAGGCGGAGAGCTTCATTCCGCTGTTGCGGAACGACATGATCGATCCGTCCGGATCGTCGAACAGCGGGAACAGGTCGCTGTGCCACAACGTGGCGGCGGGGAAGCCCGCCTCCTTCATCGCGGCGACCCGATCGGGAAACGTGCCCACGAGCGTGCCCGAATTTATGGACCAGAGATGATCGGTCATTGCGTCTCCTTGTCGAACGTTCCCGGTCAGGCGGCGGTGAATCCGCCGTCGACCACAAGCCCGGTGCCCGTGACGAAAGTCGCGAGGTCCGAGGCGAGAAATACATAGGCGTTGGCGATCTCGTCCGCACGGCCCAGACGCTTCATCGGCGTCATGTCGAGGAATGTCTTGCGCGTGCCCTCGTCGAGCCCGGCGAGGAGCGAGGGATCGACGGGCCCGGGCAGCACGGCGTTGATGCGGATGTTCTCGCCGGCATACTCGATCGCGGCGGTGCGGGTGAGCATCAGCACGCCAGCCATGGCGCCGTGATACGCCGCCGAATGGCCCGTCCCCACGATCGCTGCCGTCGACGACGTGTTGACCACCGCCCCGCCACCCGCGGCACGGATCGCCGGGATGCAGGCCTTCATGCCGAGCCATGCCCCGCGCAGGTCTGCGTCGATCGTGCTGTCCCATTCGGCTTCGCTGGTCTGCTCGATGCCCGGCCGCCCGGCATCCGGCACGGTGTTGACAAGCGTCGTCAGGCCGCCGAACGCCGAGCGTGCGAGTGCGACCGCGCCATCCCAGTCGGCCGGATCGCGGGGATCCAGCCTCGCGATGCGCAGACGGTCCGATTCCGGATCGCCGAACGCGCCGCCGGCGACAACGCTGGCGCCGTGCTCGAGGAAGCGCCGGACGATCGCGGCCCCGAGTGCCGCATCGGCACCGGCGACGATCGCCGTCTTTCCCTTCAGGATTTCCATCGTCGCGTTTCCGTCGGTTTCGTTTCTGATTGGCCCCCGTCGGGGGACGTCAACATGGAGTGTCGGGGTCGATGCGGTCAATTCCGCCGTGCCGGCAGGCCGGCAAGGAACTCTGCCACAACGACATCGAAGGCCGCCGCGTTTTCCACGTTCGCGATATGGCTCGCATCGGGCAGAAGCGCGAAGCGTGAGTCCGGTACGGCGGACGCCATGTCCCGCATGGCGTCAGGTGGTGCGGCAAGGTCGTCGGCGCCCGCGACGAACAGGCTGGGTACCGCGATGCGGCCGAGATGGCGCCTGTAATCGAGCGCCATCAATGCGGCGGCGCAGCCGCGATAGCCGTCGACGGGCATGGTGCGGATCGCCTCGGCGAAACGCGCCACGACCGCCGGCTGCGACGCGCGGAAACCGGCGCCGAACCAGCGCTCGATCGTGCCCGGCACGATCGCCGCCATGCCACCCGCCTCGATGGCCGCCAGGCGATCCTGCCAGCCTTTCACGTAGAGCGGCGGAGCGTCCGCACGCGCATCGCAGCAGATCAGCGCCTCGATGCGCTGCGGGTGGTCCAGCGCCACGCCGAGCCCGGTCATGCCACCCAGCGAAAGTCCCATGAAGACGGCCTTGCCGACCTCGTGGGCATCCATCACGGCAATCGCGTCGGCGACCAGATCGTCGAAGCCATAGGGCGCCGGCGGCACGCCGCTCGCCCCGTGGCCGCGCGTGTCGTAGCGCAGCACGTTGTGCGTCCGGACAAGTGCCGGAATCTGCGGATCCCACATGCGGTGGTCGGCCGCCAGACTGTTCGACAGCACGATCCAGCCGGCTCCGGGACTTGCGGCACGGTCGACCCGCGCGAACAGCGCAAAGCCGCCTCTCGCCACTTCGGTCATGCGACGCGGGTCTTGCGTTCGGCAGCGTTGACCTTCGGCAGCACCTTCTCGGCAAGCAGAATCATCGACTGCCTGCCCAGATCCCGGCTGACCCAATCCTTGCCGGCATAAAGCAGCGTGCCGAAGTCCCCGACTTCCTCGCGGAACGCCAGCAGCTCCTCGGCCACCTTCGACGGCGAACCGTGGATGATCAGCTTCTCGCACACCATGTCGGTCGTCACCGCATCGTCGGGCATATCGCGGCTCGACTTGAAGAGTTCGGCGCGGCCGTTCTTCTTCAGCTTGGTGACGAGCTGGTTGTAATAGTGGCGATACGGGCTGTTCGGCCCGGTCGCGTACTCGCGCGCCGTCCTGTCGTCTTCGGCGACGAACACGCTCTTGGCCACGCGCCAGTTCGCGGGATCGGCGCGGCGCCCGGCGCGCGTGCAGCCCTCGACATAGCTCGGCCAATGGGTCTTGACCCAGTTCGGCATCAGGAAGTTCGCGGAGATCGGCTCCCAGCCGCGCGCGGCGGCTTCGGTCACGCCCTTGGAAAAGGGCGCCACGGCCGTCACGACGATTTCGGGATGCGGCCGCTGCAGCGGCCGGGGAACGTAGCCCTGCCCGATTTCTTCCATCAGCGTGCGGGCGGTCGATACGTTCCAGTACTTTCCATTGAGGTCGTACGGTGCCGCCTGCGACCAGAGTGCCAGGACATGATTGATGCACTCGAGGAACATCTCGTTGCGGTTGTTGGCGAGATTCCCGAAGGCTTCGGCATCCGAAAGGAGCCCCCCCGGGCTGATTCCGAAGATGAAACGGCCGTCGAGCAGATGGTCCAGCATCGCGATCTGCGAGGCGACCGCCACGGGATGGCTGTTGGGCAGGTTCACGGTGCCCGTTCCAAGCCTGATGTTCTTCGTCGCGGAAGCGAGGCTTGCGAGGAACATCGTGCACGACGTGATGTTTTCGGACAGGTCGGTCGCGTGCTCGCCTGCATAGGCTTCGGCGAAGCCCAGCTCGTCGGCAAGCAGGAAAGCCTCGCGGTCCTCCCGGAGACACTGCCGCCAATCCTTGTCGATCGGATGGATCGGCATCGTGAAGAAACCGAGCTTCATTCGGGCGCCCCGCAGTTATATGGCGCTATCAATGGCAGCGTTCGGCACGCGGTTGAAATCATCTGTTCTGAACGCGCACATCACGATTTTTACTGGACGTGAAGTCCCTTCGGCTTTGGAAGCGCGACAAGCTGGGTGTATGGTCGCGTCAATGTCCGCCCGATTTCGAGTGTCGGCGCGCGAACGAACAAGCGAGGGAGAGAATGCCGAACAAACCGAGCGCCGGCGGATCCAGTCAGATGACCCGCCGCCCGCCGCGCGGCGTCAAGGCCGGCAAGGGCAAGTATCTCTTCAAGATGGTCGGGCTCAACAGCGTCGAAGCCGGGCCCGACTACTCGACCGCACACGGCTCGGTCGTGGAGGGCGAGCGCTTCATGATGGGCCTGCTGCGCATGCCGAAGGGTACCGGTGCTGCAGCGCACAATCATCCCAATGAACAATGGGTCTATATCATCGAAGGCACGCTGGCGTTCGAAGTCGACGGGAAGAAGGGTGTCGCCACACCCGGCTCGCTGCTCTATTTCCCGCCCAATGCGGTGCACGCGACGCAGGCTTCCGCCGATCGCGACGTCGTGTTCCTGACCGGGAAGGACCTCAGCCACGGCCTGTGGGGCAACCGGATCGGCAAGAAGCCGGCGGCACCCGCCGCGAAGACCAAGAAGCGCGTCCGCGCACGCTGACATCCATGCGCTTGAAGGACAAAGTCGCGATCGTCACCGGTGCAGCACACGGCATCGGCGCCGCAGTCGTACGCGCCTTCGCGCGCGAAGGGGCCAGGGTCATCGTCGGCGACATTCTCGACGACGAGGGCAGGAAGCTTGCCGACGACGTCAACAGGGCGGCCGGCGCCGTCGTCGCCGTCTACATGAATTTCGACGTGACCAAGGCGGCACATTGGGACGATGCGGTCGCACTTGCGGAATCCACGTTCGGCAAGCTCGACCTGCTGGTCAACAACGCCGGCGTCCCCGGCCGCCCGGGCGTGGAGGACACGACCGAGGAGAGCTGGAACCGCACGATGGACGTCGACCTAAAGGGAACCTGGCTCGGCATGAAGGCCTGCATGCCGGCATTCCGGCGGGCGGGCGGCGGTGCGGTCGTCAACACGTGCTCCAACTATGCGCTCGTCGCGTCGGGCCGTGCCGCGGTCTATCACAGCGCGAAAGGCGGCGTGCTGAGCCTGACGCGCGCCGCGGCGGTCGAGTATGCGCGCCAGAAGATCCGGGTGAACGCAGTGCTTCCGGGCGTGGTCGCGACACCGCGCAACGCATCCCTGCCGGCCGACTGGGCCAAGACGCTGATCGACCAGACGCCGCTGGGCCGCATCGCCCAACCCGACGAGATAGCACCGGCCTACGTGTTTCTCGCTTCCGACGAAGCCTCGTTCGTCACCGGCGCTTCGCTGGTCGTCGACGGCGGCTACACATCCATCTGAACGGCGGAGCATATGGAAAAGACCGAAGTTCGCGACGGCATGCACGTCACGTGGGATACGCCGATCACGATGGATGACGGCCTCGTCGTGCGGGCCGACATCTTCCGGCCTCTCGCCCCGGGCCGCTATCCGGCAATCCTGACCTACGGGCCCTACGCCAAGGGCCTCGCTTTCCAGGACGGCTACCCCAGTGCCTGGAAGCTGCTTTCGGACCAGCATCCCGAAGCGCTCGCGGGGTCGAGCAACCTCTACCAGAGCTGGGAACTCGTCGATCCCGAGAAGTGGGTTCCGGATGGCTATGTCTGCGTGCGCGTCGACTCGCGCGGTGCGGGCCGCTCGCAGGGCTTTCTCGATCCGTGGTGCCCGCGCGAGACGCGCGATTTCTACGAATGCATCGAATGGTGCGCGCGTCAGGACTGGTCGAACGGCAAGGTCGGGCTCAACGGCATCTCCTACTACGCGATCAACGCCTGGCAGGTCGCCTCGCTGCAGCCGCCGCACCTCACCGCCATGTGCGTGTGGGAAGGTGCTGCGGATTTCTACCGCGACATGACCTATCACGGCGGCATCCTGTCGACCTTCTTCGCCAACTGGTTCGACATGCAGGTGAAGACGGTGCAGCACGGCGTGGGCGAGCGCGGCAAGCGCAGCCGCGCCACCGGCGAGCTTGCCTGCGGGCCTGAAGTTCTGTCGGACGCCGAACTGGAGGCCAACCGCTCCGACTTCGGCGCCGACATCTTCGCCCATCCGTTCGACGACCAGTATCACCGCGACCGCTCGCCCGATTGGGACAAGGTCGTCACGCCGTTCCTGTCGGCGGCAAGCTGGGCGGGCCAGGGCCTGCACCCGCGCGGAAACTTCGAAGGATTCATGCGCGCCAAGGCGCCGCAGAAGTGGCTCGAGATCCACGGGCTCGAGCACTGGACGCATTTCTACACGCCCTACGGCGAGGCGTTGCAGAAGAAGTTCTTCGGCCATTTCCTGAAAGGCGAGCGCAATGGCTGGGAAAGTCAGCCGCGCGTTCTGATGCAGGTCCGCCATCCCGGCGAGCGTTTCGTCGAGCGCCACGAGAGCGAATGGCCGCTGGCGCGCACGAAATGGACGCGCTTCCATCTCGATCCCGCCGGCATGGTCCTGACCGAAAAGGCGCCGGCCGGGCCGGCGAATATTCCGTACGAGACGATGGGCAAGGGTCTGACGTTCCTCACCCCGCCGCTGACCGAGGAAGTCGAGATCGCCGGCCCGTCCGCCGCCAAGATCTTCGTATCGTCGCCGACGAACGACGCGGATATCTTCATGATGGTCCGCGTGTTCGATCCGGCGGGCAAGGAAGTGGTCTTCTCCGGTACGGTCGATCCGCACACGCCGGTCGCCCAGGGCTGGCTGCGCGCCTCGCGCCGCAAACTAGACCCGAAGCTTTCGCTGCCCTACCGCCCCTACCACGTCCACGACGAGGACCAGAAGCTTGTGCCCGGGCAGGTCTACGAGCTCGACATCGAGATCTGGCCGACCGGCATCGTCGTGCCGCCGGGTTACCGCATCGGCGTGAGCGTTCTCGGCAGGGACTACGAGTGGGACGGTCCCGGCGTGCGCCTTTCGAACTTCAAGAACGAACTGCGCGGCTGCGGCCCGTTCCTGCACAACGATCCGCGCAACCGGCCGTCCGACGTGTTCGACACGACGCTCACCCTGCATACCGGGCCGGGCATGGCGTCGAGCGTGCTGCTCCCCATCATTCCGAAGAAGGCCTAAACGACCATGACGTCCGTCGCGTTGATCGGTCTCGGCTGGTGGGGCAAGACGATGGCCCGCCTGCTGGCATCCAGCTCCCGCCTCAAGCTCGTGCGCGCCGTCGACATCGACCCCGCCGGTGCCGAACTCGCGCGTCAGATGGGAATCCGCTTCTCCACCAGCTACGCGGACGCGCTCGCCGATCCCGAGGTGCAGGCGGTGATCCTGTGCACGCCGCACGCGCAGCACCGCGAGCAGATCCTCGCCGCCGTCGCGGCGCGCAAGCACGTGTTCTGCGAGAAGCCGCTGGCCCTGAACCGCACCGATGCGGTCGAATGCGTGGAGGCATGCCGGGCCGCGAAGCTCGTGCTCGGCATCGGGCACGAGCGCCGCTTCGAGCCGCCGATCCTCGAACTGCGCCGGCTGCTCGCCGAAGGCACGCTCGGCACGCCACTGCAGATCGAGGCGAATTTCAGCCAGGACAAGTTCCTGAACCTGCCTGCGGACAACTGGCGCCTGTCCGCCAAGGATGCGCCGGCAGGACCGATGACCGCGACGGGCATCCATCTGCTCGACCTGGCTGTGAGCCTGCTCGGGCCGGCACGCCGCGTCGTGGCGCATGTCGGCCAGCTCGGCAGCCAGTTGCGCAACGGCGACACGCTGGCCGTGCTCGTCGGCTTCGCGAGCGGTGCCAATGCGCTGATCAGCGCCATGCTGGCCACGCCGTTCGTCGGCCGCTTCGCGCTTTACGGCAACAAGGGCTGGGCGGAGATCGTCGACAAGGCACATCCCGAGGCGTCGGAAGGCTGGGTGATGACGACCTGCCTGCGCGGCGGAAAGCGCGAGGTGCGCGAGTTCACCGCCGCCCCTGCCGTGCTCACCAATCTGGAAGCGTTCGCCGACGCGGTCGCCGGCAAGGCGCCCTATCCGGTCACCGACGCGGAGCTTGTCGGCACGATCGCGGCACTGGAAGCCGTATTCGACTCGGCACGCCAGGGCGGCACGGTCGAAACGGTTCCCGGCTGATCCGATGAGCGAGCGACGCCAATCCGTATCGGCCGAGGCCTTCCGGGCGGGCATGTCGCGTCTTGGCGCTGCGGTCAACATCGTCACGACCGACGGCCCGGCGGGAAAGCACGGCATCACGGCATCGGCAGTCTGCAGCGTGACCGATTCGCCGCCGACCGTGCTGGTCTGCGTCAATCGCAGCTCGAGCGCCCACGACGTCATCGTCGGCAACGGCGCCTTTTGCGTGAACGTGCTGGGCCAGGGGCACGAACAGCTGGCGATGCGCTTCGGCAAGCCCGGCATCGAACCCGTCGAGCGTTTCGCGGGCGAACACTGGACGACACTGGTGACCGGCTCGCCGCTGCTGAAGGACGCCACTGCCGGGTTCGATTGCCGCGTGATCGACCGCCATGCGGTGGGCACGCACAGCGTGATCGTCGCCGAGGTGGTCGGCATCGCGAAGGCCGACCTCGGCCAGAGCCTGATCTATTTCGACCGCTCCTTCCATGCGCTCAGCCCGCGCCCGCAGGAACACGTCGGGATGCACCGGGAGCGAACCTGATCTTCCCTTTCGCGCCCCGACCGGAAATCCGGTTTCAAAGGAGAAATCGTGCGATGCCGAAGTCACTCTCGCCGCAGGCGGTCGCGGAATATCATGCGACGGGCTTCCGGTTTCCGGTTCCCGCACTGGCCGAAGACGAAGCGCGTTCCTATCGCCAGCGCCTGGAGGCATTCATCGACGAGAACGGCGGCAGCAAGGGTGCACGAAAGCTTCTGTTCGAGAAGGCGCATCTGAGGTGCCCACCGCTCGCCGAACTCGTCCGCCACCCGAAGATACTCGATGCCGTCGAGGACGTGCTTGGCCCGGACATCCTCTGCTGGGCATCCACGATCTTCCTGAAGGAGCCGCAAGACAACGCATATGTCTCCTGGCATCAGGATGCGATGTACTGGGGTCTCGATCCTGCCGATGTCGTGACGGCGTGGGTCGCCTTGACCGACAGCCAGCCGGAGAACGGCGCGATGCAGGTTCTCCCGGAAAGCCATCTCGGCGCGCTGTTCCGCCACAACGAGACATTTGCGCCAGACAACATGCTTACGCGCGGACAGGAAATCGCCGTCGAGGTCGATCCCGCGAAAGTCGTCACGCTCGCCCTTCGCGCCGGGGAGATGTCGCTGCATCACGTGAAACTGGCGCACGGCTCGGCTGCGAACAGGTCCGGGAACCGGCGGATCGGCTACGCGATCCGCTACGTTGCACCGCATGTCCGGCAAAGCAACAGCGGGCGCGACAGGGCGACGCTTCTTCGCGGCGTCGACAGGTTCGGGAACTTCCGGCCGGAATCCGCGCCGGACTGACCCCAGGCGGCGATGCCTACGTGCGCGAGCCGTCGGCTTCTGCCGTTGCACGAAAAGGGGTACCGACAGCCGCAACGATGAACGGATGCGCGATGGCGCCGATCCGGAGACCGGCGCCATCGTGCGACCGCGAACTACATCCAGTAGCTCGGCGACTTGTAGTAGCTGTCCACCTTCCGGCCGTAGTCCGGAGTCCACTTGAAGTCCTCGCTGCTGTCGTAGTTCGGCGCGTCTTCGAGGACCTTCTTGTCGAGATTGACGACGTAGCCGCCCTTCTTGGCATCGTACTTCAGGGTCGCCCACGGCAGGGGATGGTGCTTCTCGCCCATGCCGAGGAAGCCGCCAAACGACATGATCGCGTAGATGGCCCGGCCGCTGGCCTTGTCGATCAGGATGTCGTCGACGCTCCCGAGCTTCTCGCCCGCAAGATTGTAGACATTGGTGCCTTCGACCTTGTCGGCGGCTATGAGGGAATCGGTGGTCATCGAATTGGGTTCCATCATCGGTAAACTCCTCGAGAGAAAATATCGCGCCGAACATATCGGCGTCGATCCGGTTGGGCGGAAGCCCGGACGGGCAACCTGCCGAAACCGCGCGACGTTACGCACCGCTGGCTGGAACGAGACAGCGCCGGAATCTACCCAAACGACCGGCCGGAATCCGGCAACATCGAACTGCTGCATTCGTGATCCGATCCGAAATCGCGAACCGTGCCTATGAACTAAAGGTGCGCGACTGACTGCGGATTTCCTTGGGACATGCCGGCCATGCGGAAGCGATATCGATGAACAACTGGCAGGCACTTGCCGTCCGGCTCGCGCCAGTCGACGACACAGCGGGGAACGATTTGTCCTGCCGAGGTCTTTGGGGAGATTGGGGGGTAACTCGCTGGCTAAATCAGCCACCACTGTCCCCTCAACCCCCGATTCCCGAAAACCACGGCAAAGCCGCCTGGCGGACTGCCAGGACCTAGAAATACGTATTTAAATCAGTGAATTGCTTGCCCCCACAGGGGCCGCCCGAAGGCCGGTTTGTGTGGGGTAGCATGGTAGCGGCGGAGGGATTTGAACCCCCGACCAAGGGATTATGATTCCCCTGCTCTACCACTGAGCTACGCCGCCGAAGTGGTGGTCCGTGTAAGGGGCCGGGACGCCCAAGTCAAGCCGTCTGCGCGGCCGGCGGGCGGACGATCCAGCCGCCGCCGAGCACGCGGCCGGAATCGTAGAGAACGCAGGCCTGGCCGGCGGCGATCCCGTATTCCGGCTCGTCGAGATGGACCGACGCCGAACCGTCCGGGTGGCGCTCGAATCGCGCGGCCTTGGGGCCGGTCGTCGAGCGGATGCGCGCCGCCGCGATGTCGCCCGACGGGGCTGCCCCCAGCCAGTTCGTGTCCTTGAGCTGCAATTCGCGCCCCGCGAGCGCTTCGCGTGGGCCGACGACGACGCGCGCGGTTTCCGGTTCGACGCGCAGCACGTAGAGCGGCTCGGCATCGGTCGCGCGCGCGCCGATATTGAGGCCGCGCCGCTGGCCGACCGTGAAACCGATCGTGCCCTCGTGCCGGCCCAGCACGTTGCCGGCCGCATCGACGATGTCGCCGGGCACGGCCGCCTCCGGCTTCAGCCGCTCGACCAGATCGCGGTATTTGCCGTCGGGCACGAAGCAGATGTCCTGGCTGTCGGGCTTCGTCGCGACCGGCAGGTCGAAGCGGGCTGCATGCCTGCGCACGTCGCTCTTCGGCATGCCGCCGAGCGGGAAACGCAGATAGTCGAGCTGGACCTGCGTGGTGGCGAACAGGAAATAGCTCTGGTCGCGCGACGGATCGACCGCGGCATGCAGCTGCGCGCCGCCCGGTGCCGCGATGCGGCGCGCGTAGTGGCCGGTCGCAAGGGCCGCCGCCCCCAGGTCGTGCGCGACTGCCAGAAGGTCGCGGAACTTGACCGTGCGGTTGCACTGGACGCACGGGATCGGCGTCTCGCCGCGCGCATAGCTGTCGACGAAATCGGCGATCACCGCGTCCTTGAAGCGGCTCTCGTAGTCGAGCACGTAATGCGGGATGCCGATCCGGTCGGCGACGTTGCGCGCGTCGTGGATGTCCTGGCCCGCACAGCAGGCCCCCTTCTTCTTCGCCGCCGCCCCGTGGTCGTAGAGCTGCAGCGTGACGCCGACCACGTCGTAGCCGGCTTCCTTGAGCAGGGCCGCCGTCACCGAGGAATCCACGCCGCCAGACATCGCGACGACGACGCGGGAACCCGCCGGCAGGTCCATTTCGAGGTCGGCCGCACTCATGCGTCGAGCCCCATCTGCCAGAAGGCGGCTTCCAGGCGGCAAGCCTTGTCGAAGGTCTTCGCGAGATCGTCGAAGCGGCCCTCGTTGGCGCGCACCTTCCACAGCCGGTCGGCCTCGTCGGCGATGCCGCGCGCCACCATCGCGAAATCTTCGCCGCCGTAGGTCTCGATCCACGCGCGATAGGGATTGGCCGAATTGTCGGCAGCGGCAAGGCGCCGGCCGATCTCGGCATAGCCCATCGCGCACGGGGCAAGCGCCACCACGAGATCGAGCAGATCGCCCTGCATCCCCTTCTCGAGCACGTAGCGCGTGTAGGCCATCGTCGCGTCGGCCTCGGGCGTGGCTTCGATGTCGGCCTCGCTGAGGCCCCAGCCGCGGCAGAACTCGATATGCAGGCCGGTTTCCCGGTCAAGGATCGCCTTCACGCTCGCGTTGGATTTACGCATCTCGGCAAGGGTCGACGATTTGTAGACTGCCAGTGCCCACGCGCGCGCGTAGTGCATCAAGAAGAGATAGTCCTGCTTGAGATAGTGCTTGAACGAGGCGACCGGCAGCGTGCCGTCGCCGAGCCGGCGCACGAACGCGTGGTCGACATAGGCACTCCAGGAGGGCCGGCAGGCCGCGACCAGCCGGTCGGCGAGCCCGCCCTTGACCCAGAGTGCCGTCGTCATTCCCGCTCCCCGAGCCAGGCCATCTGGATCGCCTCGAGGATCTTCTCGTTGGACTTGGCGGGATCGTCGGCAAAGCCGGGCAGCGCCTGGACCCACTTCCACAGGTCGGTGAAGCGCAGGTTCACGACGTCGGCCTCGGGATGGGCTTCCTCGAGTTCGATCGCGATGTCGTTGACGTCGGTCCAGCGCAGCTTCTTCATCGCCCGGGTCCTAGGTCTTGTCGACCATCATGTTGCGCGTCGCCGTCGGCAGCGAGACCTTGAGGCCGTCGAGCTCGTCGGTGATCGTGATCTGGCAGCCGAGACGCGAGGTGTGCGTCAGGCCGAAGGCGAGATCGAGCATGTCCTCCTCGTCCTCGGTCGCCTCGGGCAGGCGCTCGTAATCGTCCTTGTCGACGACGACGTGGCAGGTCGAACAGGCGAGCGAACCTTCGCACGCCCCTTCCAGCGGCACGTCGTTGCGGTGCGCGATTTCCAGCACCGACAGCCCGACCGGCGCATCGACTTCCTTCTTGGTGCCGTCGGGCATCACGAATGTCATTTTCGGCATCTTGTTCTCTCTTCTTGTCTCGTCTCGCGTTGTCTAGCCGCCGATTTCGGCCACGTTGCGGCCCGCAAGCGCCCTGCGGATGCCGCGGTCCATGCGCCGTTCGGCGAAAACCTTCGTCCTGTGCTCGAGTTCCTCCGCCGCCCCCTGGATGGCGTCGCGTCCGCTACCTGACATCGCGCGCTCCACCGTTTCCACGCAGGCGTCGATCGCGGCGCGCTCGGCCGCGTCGAGCAGGTCGGCATCGACCGCGAGAGCCGCCTGCAGCGCGTTGATCGCCCGGCGGGCCTCGACGCGCGCTTCGGTCAGCAGGCGGCGATCCATGTCGCCTTCGGCGTTGTCGATGGACGCGCGCAGCATGTCGGCCATCTCGTCCTCGGTCAGGCCGTAGGACGGCTTCACCTCGACGCGCGCCTCGCGCCCCGTCGTGCTTTCGCGCGCCGAGACGGCGAGCAGGCCGTCGGCATCGACCGAGAAGCTGACGCGGATGCGCGCGGCACCCGCCACCATCGGCGGGATGCCGTCGAGTTCGAAGCGCGCGAGGCTGCGGCACTGGTCGACCATCTCGCGCTCGCCCTGCACGACATGGATCGCCATGGCGTCCTGGCCGTCCTGGTAGGTCGTGAATTCCTGCGCGCGCGCCACCGGGATGGGGGTGTTGCGCTCGACGATCTTCTCGACGATGCCGCCCATCGTCTCGATGCCCAGCGAAAGCGGCAGCACGTCGAGCAGCAGCGTGTCGGAACCCACGGTCAGCGCTTCGGCCTGCAGCGCGGCCCCCACCGCGACGACCTCGTCCGGGTCGATGTCGGCAAGCGGCGGCCGGCCGAAGAACGAAGCGACCTTCGCGCGCACCAGCGGCACGCGCGTCGAACCGCCGACCAGCACGATCCCGTCGAGCGCGCCAGCCGCGATACCGGCATCCTCGAGCACCGAGGCGCAGATCTCCAGCGTGCGCGCGACGCGCGGCGCGATCAGCGTCTCGAACGTCGCGCGGTCGATCGCGTGGTCGCTGTCGCCGGAATCGAGCATCAGCGTGCCGTCCCAGTCGTCCTTGTCGGTCAGGCATTCCTTGGCGAGGCGTGCCGTGGCCAGCGCCTGCTTGACCTCGTCGCGCGATACGGCCCCGCCGCGCTCGGCAAGGAACCGCTCGGCGACCGCATGGTCGAAATCGTCGCCGCCCAACGCGGCATCGCCGCCGGTGGCCAGTACCTGGAACACGCCCTTCTCGAGGCGCAGCAGCGAGAAATCGAACGTGCCGCCGCCAAGGTCGTAAACCGCGAACAGACCTTCGGACTTGCTGTCCAGGCCGTAGGCGAGGGCCGCCGCCGTCGGCTCGGAGACGAGGCGGAGTACGTCGAGCCCGGCAAGGCGCGCGGCATCGCGCGTGGCGGTGCGCGCCGCGTCGTCGAAATAGGCGGGCACGGTCACGACCGCGCGGTCGACATTGCGCCCCAACGCGAGCTCCGCGCGCTCCTTGACCGCGCGCAGGATGTCGGCGCTGATCTCGACCGGTGTGAGCAGGCGATTGCCGATCTTCAGGCGCGCCATGCCGCCTTCGGCGGCGGGCCCGAGCTCGTAGGGAAGCTGGCCGCCGAGCTTTGCAAGATCGGCCACGCCCCGGCCCATCAGCCGCTTGATCGAGGAGACGACGATGTCGGGCCGGTCGAGCAGCTGGCGGCGCGCGATCTCGCCCACCAGCGCTTCGCCGCCATCGAGATAGGCCACGACCGACGGGACGAGGCCCGAGCCGCGCGCATCGCGCACGACTTCGACCTTCTGGTCGTGCGAGATGGCGACGACCGAATTGGTGGTGCCGAGATCGATGCCGACCGCCAGGCCCTTCTCGCCTTCGTGCGGCAGCGGCGTTTCGCCCGGCTCGTGGATCTGGAGCAGCATCAGGCCGTCCCCGCCATCGCGAGCCGCGCACGGCGCGAGCGGGCTTCCTCGCCGAGCTTGACGAGATATTTGAGCCGCAGCGTTCCGATGCGCGCGGCCGCAAGATCACCGCGCGCGAAGGCGGCCGCCACCGTCTCGATGCACGCGGCGGCGTCGGCGCGCGCCTTCGCGGCGATCGCCTCGACGGCGACCGCGTCGACCGCTTCGAACAGCGCCTCGCGCCGTTCCATCTGTTCGTCGAGCAGACCTGCATCGTGGATCGTGTGGGCGCCCTCGCCCTCGATCGGATGCCCGTGCAGCTTCAGCAAATATGTGGCGCGCGCCAACGGGTCCTTCAGCGTCTCGTAGGCTTCGTTGAAGGCGACGGCCTGGCTCTGGGAAATCTGCCGCGCCTTGGGGACCGCCCCGGCGAACCGGTCGGGATGGAGCTGGCGCTGGAAACCGAAATAGAGCTGTTCGAGGACCGGCACCTTGAGGTCGAACGCCGCCGGCAGGCCGAGACGCGCGAAATGGTCGATCGGTGACGGCGGCTGGACCGCCTTGCACGTGGCGCAGAACAGCGAAGCGGGATCGACCGGCCCGCGGCACGACCAGCACGCCGCCAGCGCTGCCGCAGGAGCGGCAGCCGGATCAGGACCGGAGGGGCGTGGCGTCTGGTGCATGGACGGACGGAACTTCAAGCGGGACGAGGTCGGCCTTCTAGCGCGGGCCGACCGTCGGGGAAAGCGCCAAAACGGCTGGCCTGGCTAGATGTGGAAGCTTTCGCCGCAGCCGCAGCGGCCCTTCTCGTTGGGATTGCGGAAAACGAAGCCGGACTGCAGCTTTTCCTCGACGAAATCCATCTCGGTGCCGAAGACGAACATCGAGGCCTTCGGATCGATGAAGATCGCGATCCCGGGCGTGGGCTCGACCACTTCGTCGCCCGGCCCCTTCGCGTCGGCATATTCGAGCGTGTAGGTCATGCCCGAGCAGCCGCGCGTGCGCACGCCCACGCGCACGCCCGCCGACGGCTTGCCGCGCTTGTCGAGCAGCGCCTTGACGCGTTCGACCGCCGCCGGCGTGACGGTGATCGGCGGCGGGCGCACGCGCGGCGCGCGCTTGACCACGGGGACGGCGGCGGGGGAGACCGCGGCAGTTGGCGATGCGGCTGTGTCGGTCACGTCCGTCTCTCCTTCAGACCCGCTTCTTGCGGTAGTCGTCGATCGCCGCCTTGATCGCGTCCTCGGCGAGGACCGAGCAATGGATCTTCACCGGCGGCAGCGCCAGATGCTTGGCGATGTCGGTGTTCTTGATCGTCGCGGCCTCGTCCACCGTCTTGCCCTTGACCCATTCGGTCACGAGCGAAGACGACGCGATCGCCGAGCCGCAGCCGAAGGTCTTGAACTTCGCGTCCTCGATGATGCCCTCGGCATTGACCTTGATCTGCAGCTTCATCACGTCGCCGCAGGCAGGTGCGCCCACGAGACCCGTGCCGACGCCGGGATCGTTCTTGTCGAGCGCGCCCACGTTGCGGGGGTTCTCGAAGTGATCGACCAGTTTTTCGCTGTAGGCCATGTGTCCGTACTCCTGTTTTCCAATCGGCGAAGCGTCAGTGCGCCGCCCACTGGATGGATTTGATGTCGATGCCTTCCTGCGCCATCTCCCACAGCGGGCTCATCGAGCGCAGCTTGGAGACGGCCTGGATGATGCGTTCGGCCGCGTAGTCGACTTCCGCCTCGGTCGTGAAGCGCCCGAAGCCGATGCGCAGCGACGTGTGCGCGAGCTCTTCTTCCACGCCAAGCGCGCGCAGCACGTAGCTGGGCTCGAGCGAGGCCGACGTGCACGCCGAACCCGACGAGACGCACAGGTCCTTGATGCCCATCATCAGCCCCTCGCCTTCCACATACGCGAATGAGAGGTTGAGATTGCCGGCAAGCCGGTTCGCGAGATCGCCGTTGAGGAACACCTCCGGCAGCTTCTCGTGGATGGTCTTGAGGAACCGCTCGCGCAGCTTCATCAGGCGCGCGTTCTCCGTCGCCATCTCGGCCTTCGCGATCTCGGCCGCACGGCCCAGTCCCACGCACAGCGGCGTGGGCAGCGTGCCCGAGCGCATGCCGCGCTCCTGCCCGCCGCCATGGATCATCGCCTGCAGGCGCACACGCGGCTTGCGGCGCACGAACAGCGCGCCGATGCCCTTGGGCCCGTAGATCTTGTGGCCGGAGATCGACATCAGGTCGATCTTCATCGCCTCGACATCGAGCGGGATCTTGCCGAAGGCCTGCGCGCAGTCGGTGTGGAAGAACGCACCCTTGGCGCGGCACAGAGCACCGATCTCGGCCAGCGGCTGGATGACGCCAATCTCGTTGTTGGCCGCCATGATCGAGACGAGCACGGTCTTCTCGGTGATCGCCTTGTCGAGTTCGGCCAGATCCACGAGCCCGTCCTGCTTCACGGGAAGGTACGTGACCTTGAAGCCTTCCTGTTCGAGATGGCGGCAGGTATCGAGCACGCATTTGTGCTCCGTCACGAGCGTGACGATGTGGTCGCGCTGGTCCTTGTAGAAGTGCGCGACGCCCGCGATGGCGAGATTGTTGGATTCCGTCGCCCCCGACGTGAACACGATCTCGCGCTCGTCGCCACCGATCAGGTCGGCGATCTGGGCGCGCGCCTTTTCCACGCCTTCTTCGGCTTCCCAGCCGTATTCGTGGTTGCGGCTGTGCGGGTTGCCGAACTTCTCGGTGAAGTAGGGCATCATCGCCTCGAGCACGCGCGGGTCCATCGGCGTCGTCGCCTGGTAATCGAGATAGACGGGCCGGCGCGGCGCGTTCGCGCGGTCGTTGGCGGGGGACTTGGTGGTGACGGTGCTCATCTCTTGCTCCGAAGTGTCGTTCGTCCGGTTCAGGCGGCCGCCGGGACTTTCGCCCCGGCCGGTGCCAGCCGTCGCGCAAGCGCCAGCCAGGCGCGCGCGAAGGCATCGATTTCATCCCTGGTCGTCGCGGCGCCGAGCGAGACGCGGATCGCCTCGCCTGCACCGTTGCCGGCCCCCATCGCGGCGAGCGTGCGGCTCGCCTTGACCTTGCCCGACGAGCAGGCCGCCCCCGCCGAAACGGCGAAGCCGGCAAGGTCGAGCGCCATCACCTGCGTTTCGGCCGCCACACCCGGCAGGCCGATGCAGCTCGTGTTGGGCAGACGCGGCGCTTGCGAGCCATGGATCACAGCATCGAGATAGGCCGCGCGGACGGCGTTTTCCAGCGCATCGCGCAGATCCGGTGCCGGAAGTTCGAGTGCCCGTGCCGCGGCCGCAAAGCCGGCTATGCCGGCGACGTTCTGGGTGCCGGCGCGAAGGCCCATCTCCTGCCCCCCGCCCGCCAGCACCGGATTGACCTGCACCGTCTCGCGCACGACCAGCGCACCCACGCCCTGCGGGCCGCCGATCTTGTGCGCCGAAAGGGCGAGCGTGTCCGCCCCCAGCGCTTCGAAATCGACCGCGACCTTGCCGAACGCCTGCACGCCGTCGCAGTGCAGGCGCACGCCGGCCGCGCGCGTCAGGCGCGCGATCTCGGCCACGGGCTGGATCGCCCCGGTCTCGTTGTTGGCGAGCATGACCGCGACAAGCGCGGGCCGCTCGGCCAGCAGCATGCGCTCGAGTGCCGCCAGATCGACCACGCCGCTCGCATCGACCGGGGCGACGCGCGCACCCGAAAGGGGCGCCCACACGCAGTCATGCTCGATCGCCGAAACGATGCAGTCGCCGGCCGCGAAGCCGTTGAGCGCCAGCGCGTTTGCTTCGGTCCCGCCGCCGGTGAAAACGATGCGTGCGCCGCCCGCAACCGTAGCGGCGCCAAGGGCCGCACGCGCATCCTCGACCAGCTTGCGCGACGCCCGGCCCGCGGCATGCACCGACGAGGGATTTCCCGCCACCGCGAAGGCATGCGACATCGCCGCACGGGCAGGCTCGCCCAAAGGTGCGCTCGCGTTCCAGTCGAGATAGACGGGGGCGTTCATCCTGTTTTCCTACTCGGCCGCGACCATCGGGCTTGCCGATGCTTCCGCTGCCTCGTGCCCGATCACGCCCGACGTGCCCAGCACGCGGCGCGCGCACACGTCGGCGAGCGTCACGCTGGAAAGATAGAGATGGATCTGGTTGCCCAGTTCCTCCCACAGATCGTGGGTCAGGCACCGGCTCTTGTTGATGCGGCAGCCGGTGGGCGAACCCGGCGCGCAGCGCGTGGCGCGGATCGGCTCGTCGACCGCGACGATGATGTCGGACACGCGCGTCTGGTCGACCGCGTGGGCCAGCAGGTAGCCCCCGCCCGGCCCGCGCACCGATCGCACGAGCCCGCCGCGGCGCAGCTTGGCGAAGAGCTGCTCGAGATAGGAGAGCGAGATCTCCTGCCGTTCGGCGATGTCGGCGAGTGCCACGGGGCTGCCCTTGCTGGTGTTGGCGAGATCGACCATCGCCATCACCGCGTAGCGTCCCTTGGTGCTGAGCTTCATGACGCGTTCCTTCCGGTCAATTTGCGTGGCGCCGCGCGCCGACCGTCTGCAGGTCGGCCACGCGGGCATCGAGTTCGTCGCGCTGGGCGGCGACGCGCCCTTCGAGTTCGGCGATGCGCGCGCGCATCACGCCCATGTCGGATTCCATCCGGTCGATCGCGCGCGCGACCGGGTCGGTCACGTCGCCGGTGGCGCCGTAGGCGCAGAAATCGTCGTTCTTCGGCCGGCCGACGATCCGTGCCGGGATCCCCACGACGGTGGCGCCCGCGGGCACGGCTTCCAGCACGACGGCGTTCGAGCCCACGCGGGCCCCCTTGCCGACGGTGAAGGGGCCGAGGATCTTGGCACCCGCGCCCACAATCACGCCGTCGCCCAGCGTGGGGTGGCGCTTGCCGTGGTCGAGGGTCGTGCCGCCCAGCGTGACACCCTGATAGAGCGTCACGTCGTCGCCGATTTCGGCGGTCTCGCCGATGACCACGCCCATGCCGTGGTCGATGAAGAAGCGGTGGCCGATCGTGGCGCCCGGGTGGATCTCGATCCCGGTCAAGAAGCGGGCGAACACCGATATGAGGCGGCCGAGCAGCTTGAGGCCCCGGCGCCAGGCCGCGTTCGCGATCCGGTGCAGCATTACCGCGTGGAAGCCCGGATAGCAGAGGGCGACCTCCAGCAGCGAGCGCGCAGCCGGGTCTCGCGCCAGAACGGCGTCGAGGTCGGAGCGAATTGCCTTGAAAGTCATCTATTTAACCGCCTAATCTCCGGCCGATTGGGGCAAGGCCCGCGCAGGCCGCAAGGAAAACCCTAGCTGAGCGCTAAGGAACTTAGGTTACCCGAGTGCGGGGATCAAGTATCTTTTTCCTGAATTTAAGCCAACACATTGGGATTATCCGACTGTTATAATTGGACTATCGGATGGGTCCGGAGGATGCATGCCTGACGTCGTGATAAATGGGGCCGAAGGTCGCCTGGAAGGCCGCTACATGCCGGGCCCCAGCGAGCGGGCGCCGATCGCACTGCTGCTCCACCCGCACCCGCAGCATGGCGGGACGATGCACAACAAGGTCGTCTACACGCTCAACCAGGCCTTCACGAAGGTCGGCTTCGCCACGCTGCGCTTCAACTTCCGCGGCGTCGGCCGCAGCCAGGGCAGCTACGGGCGCGGCGAGGGCGAACTTCAGGATGCGGCGTCGGCACTCGACTGGCTCCAGCAGACCAACCCCAATTCCGCGAGCTGCTGGATCGCCGGCTTCTCGTTCGGCGCCTGGATCGGTATGCAGCTCCTGATGCGCAGGCCGGAGATCGACCGGTTCGTGTCGATCGCCCCGCCGGCCAACGTTTTCGACTTCACGTTCCTTGCCCCCTGCCCGTCCTCCGGCCTGATCGTCCAGGGCGACAAGGACGAGGTCGTGCCCGAAGAGTCCGTGCACAAGCTTTCCGAGAAGCTCGCCAAGCAGCGCGACATCAAGGTCGACTACCGCGTGATGAAGGGCGCCAACCACTTCTTCGCCGACAGGCTCGACAAGCTGGAAACGATGGTCGGCGAATATGCCGGCGTGCCCGTTCCGATGGCGCCCCCGCCGCCGCCGCCGCCGCCCCAGCCCGTGATGGTCGACAAGAAGCAGCCCTCGCCGCTGCCGCCCACGCAGGTCTCGGCGCGCACGGCCGCGCGCAAGTCGCCCAAGCAGGCGGTCCCGGCGAAGGCCGTGGCGGCACCACCCAAGCCCGTCGCCAAGCCCGTGCGCAAGCAGGCGCCGACCGCGCAGAAATCCACCAAGCGCTAGGCTTTCGCCGCGTGCGCGTTTGAGAGCGGCCGACGGCCGTGCTATGTCGCTGCCCATGACAAGCGTGAAATCCGAATTCCTGCGCGAGGCCAAGGCCCGCGGCTTCATCCACCAGATCACCGACGAGGCGGCGCTCGACGCCAAGCTCGCCTCGGGCACGCCGCAGCTTGCTTATATCGGCTTCGACGCGACGGCAGACTCGCTGCACGCGGGCAGTCTCGTGCAGATCATGCTGCTGCGCCTGTTCCAGCGCACGGGCCACCGCCCGGTCGTGCTGATGGGCGGCGGCACCACGAAGATCGGCGATCCGTCGGGCAAGGACGAAGTGCGCAAGCTCCTGTCCGACGACGACATCGCCGGCAATATCCGCGGCATCCGGCGCATCTTCGACAAGTACCTGACGTTCGGCGACGGCAAGGCCGTGTCGGTCGACAATGCCGAATGGCTCGACGGGCTGAAATACATCCCGCTGCTGCGCGAGGTCGGCCGCCATTTCTCGGTCAACCGGATGCTGACGATGGACTCGGTCAAGCTGCGCCTCGAGCGCGACCAGCCGCTGTCGTTCCTCGAATTCAACTACATGGTCCTGCAGAGCTACGATTTCGTCGAGCTCGCCAAGCGCCACGGCTGCATCGCCCAGATGGGCGGCTCGGACCAGTGGGGCAACATCGTGATGGGCGTGGATCTGGGCCGCCGGCTCGCCAACGCCGAGCTGTTCGGCGTGACCACGCCGCTGCTGGCCACCTCGTCGGGCGCCAAGATGGGCAAGACGGCCGCCGGTGCGGTGTGGCTCAACGCCGAGCGTCTCAGCCCGTACGACTATTTCCAGTACTGGCGGAACACCGAGGACGCGGACGTGGGCCGCTTCCTCAAGCTGTTCACAGACCTGCCGCTCGACGAGATCGCGAAGCTCGAGAAGCTCGCGGGCTCCGAGATCAACGAGGCGAAGAAGATCCTCGCCTTCGAGACGACGAAGCTGTGCCACGGCGAGGCGGCGGCTACGCTCGCCGCCGACACCGCGCGCCAGACCTTCGAGCAGGGTATCTCGGGCGAAGGCCTGCCGACCTTCGAGGTTCCGGGCAGCGAGCTTGCGGGAGGCATCGCCGTGCTCGATCTGCTGGTGCGCGCCAACCTCGCCGCCTCGAAGGGCGAGGCGCGCCGTCTCGTCCAGGGCAAGGGTGCCAGGCTCAACGACATGGTCGTGGAGAGCGACACGCTGAGCGTCAACGCCGGCCATCTCGCCGCCGACGGCACGCTCAAGCTGACCGCGGGCAAGAAGCGCCACGCGCTGGTGCGCGCGGTCTAGCTAGCGGTTGGGATCGACGGGCAGGCCCGGTTCGACGGCAGTCGGATCGCCGCCCGGCAGCGTGGCGCTGCCGCCGCCGAAAACGCCGAACAGCCGGCGCAGGAACCCGGGTGCGAGCGTCGACAGCGGATTGACGCCGATCTGCGGATCGCCAAGAGCACCACTCGCCCGGTACGTGGCCGCGAAGACGCCCCCGCCCCGCTCGCCGACCAGAAGCTGGCCGAGCAGCGGGATGTTGCCGAGGATGGAATTGACCGCATAGGCGGGCACCAGCGTGCCGTCGATGTCGATCGTGTCTTCTTCCAGATCCAGCACGCCGCGCGCCGTGACGCCGAGGGCGGCACCGTACATGCGCCCCTCGCGGATCTCGACCTTCGGGTCGGCCCACGCGAAATCGGCATCGAAGCGCTGGAAGCCGATGCCCTCGCCGCGCAGGCTGTCGAGGATGCCGGTCAGCAGCGCCACCGACAGCAGGCGCGCGAAGCCGGGCGCGTTGACCACGCGGAATGACTCGATCGACATCTTGCCGACGACGGCCTTGTCGGTGCGCGCCTGGTCGACCGTGCCGGCGATCTTGAATGTCCCGCCGATCACGTTGGGCGTGATCTCGAGCAGGTTGAGGAATGCGCCCGCGTCCTCGGCGACGGCTTCGAGGCGGCCCGATCCGCCTTCCTCGACGTCGAGATCGACATCGAGCCGGCCGCCGGCCGGCGTGCCGGCCGTCGGTGCCGTCGTCGCGTCGAGCTGCACGCGTTCCCACCGCTTCGGGCCGCGGCGCGCCTCGGCCTTCACGCCCGTCAGCTCGCGGTCCTCGCTCATCCTGAAGCGTTCGATGTCGAGGCGCACGCTCAGGTTCGGGCGTGCCGGATCGGGCTTGGACTTGTCGGCAAGGAACGGCGACACGTCGAGGAAGGCGCCGCGCGCGTCGAGCAGCTGGCGGGGCCTGGCGCCCG
This sequence comes from Tagaea sp., assembly GCA_965279525.1. GTDB lineage: Bacteria > Pseudomonadota > Alphaproteobacteria > CACIAM-22H2 > CACIAM-22H2 > Tagaea. The sequence goes on from CBDIIB010000004.1 coordinate 1,008,922, forward strand.
CGGCCGGCACTTCGCGCCGCGCGCGGAACTCGGCAAGGTCGACGCGCCCGGGCAGCACCACGCGCTGGAGGCTCACGTCGCGCCAGAGCTTGCCGGCATCGTCGAACTCGATGCGGCCGCGCAGCGACATGCCATCGCCGGAGAATTCGAGAACGTCGAGCGTGCGCAGGACCTCGTTGCGCAACGCCAGCTGCAGGCGCGCGCGCGCCGCCCGGCCCGCCGGGCGGGACCAGTCGATCTCGGGTGCGGCCAGCGCCACGTCGCCCAGGTCGAGGTCGATCGTGATGTCGCGCCGTCCGTCGCGGAAGGACCGCGTCGAAAGGTCGATGCCGGCCGGCCCGACCGCGTAGGGCGCGAAATCGAAACCGAGCGCCGCCTGCGACGCCGGCCCGGCCCTGCCGCGCGCACTTGCCCGCTCGACCGGCTCGACGCCGTCGGCGAACTCGCGCCGGTAGACGATGTCGGCATCCGATCCGGTCAGGCGCACCTGCCCGCGCACGTCGAGGCCGCGCTCGTCCACGCGCACGTCGACCGTTCCGCCCTCGATCGGCTGGCCGAGCACCGCGCGCGCCTGCGTGAAGCCGGCGACCTTGCCTTCGGCCACGACCGAGACCTGGTCGAAGCGCAGCCTGTTGAGCAGCGGAAAGCGCAGGGCGAGCCGGATGTCGGCGGCTCCGCCGAAGCTGGCGGGCGATTCGCCGATGCGCCCGAGGAAGCCCAGCGGCGGCATGTCGACGAGCGTCAGCGCGTCGACGACCGGTCCCTGCACCCGCAGATCGATGGCGGCGTGCTGGTCCTCGAGGTCGAGGCCCGTCAGCACGATGGTGCCTTCGTCGACCTTGAGTTCGCCGATCGAGCCGCTGCGGGCCTTGATCTCCAGCTTCTTGGCGTCGAGCGTCGCCGTTCCGGCCACGCCGCGCACGGACGGCAGGCCGTCGATGTAGCGCACCGTCAGCCCTTCGACCGCGAAATCGAGACGGGCGCGGTCGAGGACGATCTTCTGCCAGTGCGCGTCGCCGACACGGAGCGCCACGTCCCCGCGCGCGGAAGTCACGCGTCCGTCGCTGAGATTGGCCTCGATCCAGGCGCGCGTGTTGCGCGATGCGGACACCGGCCACAGGCGCTTCACGTCGGCCGTCGTGAAGCCCGAAAGATCGGCCGCGGCGGCCAGCCGCGGCTGGCCCAGAACGTCGTCGACGGCGCCGGTCAGCTTGACCGAGGGCCCGCCGAAATCGATCCGGGCTTCGTCCACGTCGATGCGCGACAGGCTGTCGGACAGGCGCGCGCGCAGCGCCACCGCGCGGATGTCGACGGGCCGCGCGAAGATTTCGGGATTGGCGATGCGCGCGTTGGCGGCGTCGAGCGTCATGTGCGTGCCCTCGACGCGGCCGTCGGCCGTCACGCGCGTCCAGAGCTGGACGTCGGCGACCGCCTCGATCCCGCGCAGTGCCGAAAGGCGTGGATCGAGCCCGGCAAGGCCGCCGATCGAGATGCCGCGCAGGCGCGCGTCGATGTCGACGGCCTCGTTCTGCGGCACGTAGAGCGCGTCGATCTCCGCGCGCACGCGCTGGTCGCCCAGCCGGATCGGCAGGACGGATTCGAGCGCCACGCCGCGATCGTCGCGCCGGAAGCGCACGCTCGCGCGCTCGGCGGCGATCCTCAAGCCCGTGACGGCGTCGTCGATCGTCACGGTCATGTCGACGAAGGCGGCCGCCGTCAGCAGGCCGAGCGGGCGCGCGATGTCCGGCGGGCCGCTCAGCTCGTTGACGACGAAGGCGGCCACGCCGGCGGAGTTCCCGGAATCGTCGCCCTCCTCCAGGCTCTCGACGATGCGGATGCTGCCGGCGGCATCGCGCGTCAGCGACACGCGCAGGCCGTCGACGCGCAGTTCCTCGGGCTGGATCTCGCCGGCCAGCAGGCGGCGCGCGACCAGCGACATCCAGGCCTGCGGGATGCGTGCGACCTCGCGCCCGTCGGAAGCGAAAATATGGGTATCGGTGATGCGCAGCTGGATCGAACGGCTGCGGTCCGACCAGTCGATCCAGGTCTCGCCGACGTCGATCTTCAGCCCGGCTGGATCGGCGCCGAGTGCCGCTTCAAGGATCGGCGTGACGAACGGCACGAGAATCGGGCCCGCCGTGAGGCGCCACAGCAACAGGCCGGCGCCGATCAGCAGCAGTGCCGCGAACGAGCCCAGGATCTCGAAGAAAAGCCGGATCGGGTGGCTCATCGCGCGGCTTGACCCTTCGACTTGTGCAGGGCCAACCTGTCGGACGCGTGGACGGAACGGAACGGACGGAATCGCAGCATGACGGCATTGTACCCCGGATTTTCACGCGCGGCTTGGCCCAGGGCGCACGATCCGGCAGCGGTGGCGCGCGAGCGGGAACGCTGGCTGGAGGCGGCCGGCGACATAACGGACAAGCCCCTTGCCCTATTCGCCCGGAAACTCGCCGCCGGCAAGCCCGGACAGGCCGCACTTGCGGCGATTTTCGGCAATTCGCCGCATCTGACGGCACTCGTCCTCGGCGATCCGGAAAACGCGGCACGGCTCCTGTCCGCCGGGCCCGACAAGGCGTTCGCCGCCGCGATCGGCGAGGCGCGCAAGGCGCTGGGCAAGCCGGTCGAGACCGCCGACATCATGGCCGGCCTGCGCACGATGAAGAAGCGGGCGGCCCTGGCCATCGCACTTGCCGACATCGCCGGCCTGTGGGACGTGGCCAAGGTGACCGCGGCGATCTCGCAGACGGCCGAGACGGCGCTGGATCTCGCCTGCCGGCACCTGCTGCGCGAGGCGGCACGGCGCGACGGCCTCGTGCTCGCCGACAAGGCCGCGCCTGAGAAGGGCTCCGGCCTCGTCGTGCTCGGCATGGGCAAGCTTGGCGCGAACGAGCTCAACTACTCCTCCGACGTCGACATCATCGTGCTCTACGACACCGAGCGCGTGCACGGCATCGATCCCGACGAGATGCAGGCGGTCTTCGTCAAGCTGGTGCGCAATCTTGTCAAGATCATGGAGCAGCGCACGCCGGACGGCTACGTGTTCCGCACCGACCTGCGCCTGCGCCCGGATCCCGCGGCAACGCCCATGGCGCTTTCCACGCTCGCGGCCGAGACCTATTACGAAAGCATCGGGCAGAACTGGGAGCGTGCCGCGATGATCAAGGCGCGCGCCGTGGCCGGCGACCGCGAGGCGGGCGAGCGTTTCATCGCCATCCTGCGCCCGTTCGTCTGGCGCCGGCATCTCGACTTCGCGGCCATCGCCGACATCCACGCGATCAAGCGCCAGATCCAGGCCCATCGCGGCGGCGAGGAGATCGCGTTGCACGGCCACAACGTGAAGATCGGCCGCGGCGGCATCCGCGAGATCGAGTTCTACGCGCAGACCCAGCAGCTGATCTGGGGCGGGCGGGATCCGGCACTGCGCGCACCCGCCACGATCGCGGCGCTGAAGGCGCTTGCCGCCGCGGGCCGCGCGAAGGCCGAGGCGGTCGCCGATCTCGAACCCGCCTACGCGTTCCTGCGCACGCTCGAACACCGCCTGCAGATGATCGGCGACGAGCAGACCCAGACGCTGCCCGAAGACGCGGAAGAATGGGAGCGGCTAGCCGCCTTCATGGGCTTTGCCGACGGCAAGGCATTCGGCACGGAGCTTCGCGCGGTGTTCGAAACGGTCGCGGACCATTACGCCCGCCTGTTCGAGGAAGCGCCGGCCAAGCCCGGGGCCAGCGGCCTCGTGTTCGTCGGGCTGGAGGACGATCCGGGCACGCTTGCCGCCCTCGCCCGTCTCGGCTTCAAGGAAGGATCGACCATCGCGGCGGCGGTGCGCGGCTGGCATGCCGGGCGCTATCGCTGCACGCGCTCGCCGCGCGCACGCGAACTGCTGGGGGAACTTGCACCGCGAATCGTCGAGGCGTTCGCGCGCACGTCCCAACCCGATGCCGGCTTCGTGCGCTTCGACCGATTCCTCGAAGCGCTGCCGGCGGGCGTGCAGCTCTTCTCGCTGTTCCAGGCGAACCCCGACCTCGTCGATCTCGCCGCCGAGATCATGGGCACGGCGCCGCATCTGGCGGAGGCGATCGCTACGCGCGTCCACCTGCTCGATGCCGTGCTGACACCCGGCTTCTTCGCGCCGCCGCCGGGCAAGGTGGCGCTGATCGCCGATCTCGCGCGCGCCAACGAACAGGCGCGCGACTTCCAGGACCGGCTCGACATCGCGCGCCGCTGGCGCCACGAGCACGGCTTCCAGATCGCGGTCCAGCTGCTGCGCCAGGCGCTCGACACGCCGGCCGCCGGGGCCGCCCTGTCGGACATCGCGGACTGCACGCTCGCGAGCCTGCTCGATTCCTGCCAGGACGAGTTCGCGCGCACGCATGGCCGCCTGCCGGGCGCCGAGCTTGCGGTCGTCGCACTGGGCAAGCTCGGCGGACGCGAGCTGACCGTCACGTCGGATCTCGACATCGTGCTCGTCTATTCGGTGCCGGCGAAGCTCGAACAGTCCGACGGCCCCAAGCCGCTGTCGCCCTCGCACTACTACGCGCGCATGGCCAGCCGCTTCGTGACGGCGCTGAGTGCGGCCACCGCCGAGGGCTCGCTTTACGAGATGGACCTGCGCCTGCGCCCGCAGGGTGCGAAGGGCCCGCTCGCATCCGAGATCGCCGGCTTCGCGGCCTACGCGACCGGCGAAGCCTGGACGTGGGAGCACATGGCGCTGACGCGCGCGCGCGTGGTGTGCGGCGGGGCGAAGGTCTCGGCCGCCGCGATGGCGGCGATCGGCCAGGCGCTGGCGAAGAAGCGGGAGCCTGCGAAGCTTGCCGCCGAGATCGCCGACATGCGCCTGCGCATGGCCGGCGAGCGCAAGGCCGGCTCGGTCTGGCAGATCAAGGACTGGCGCGGCGGGCTGGTCGACGTGGAGTTCCTCGTCCAGCACGCGATCCTGCGCCACCCGGCACAGGCCGCCGCCAACACCGCCGAAGCGATCGCGAAGCTTGGCGCCGCCAAGGCCTTCACGAAGGACGAGGCGGCCACGCTGTCGGCCGCGCACGCGCTCTATTCGGCCGTCCAGGCGCTGCTGCGCCTCACGGTCGACGACACGTTCGACGCGGCGGCAGCCCCCGAAGCGCTCCGGGCCCTGCTCGTGCGCGCGACAGGCACTGTTGACTTTTCCGACCTGGAGGCCAAGTTGGAGACATCCGCCGCCGCGGTCCGCGCGTTGCTCGAAAAGCGCCTGCCCGGCGCGCTCTGAAACAGGGAGTTATCCGACGATGGCCGCCAAGACGAAGTCCGCCCCGAAGAAAGTTGCCCCGAAAAAAGTTGCCCCGAAGAAAGTCGCCGCGAAGAAGCCTGCCGCGCCCGCCGCCGCCATGCGTGGCCCGAAGATCGGCACCAAGGCGCCCGATTTCAGCATGGCCACGGCTGGCGGCGGTGCCGTGCAGCTCTCGAAGCTCAAGGGCAAGACCGTGATCGTCTATTTCTATCCCAAGGACGACACGCCGGGCTGCACGAAGGAGGCCTGCGGCTTCAACGAGATGCTCGCCCAGTTCCGCAAGGTGGATGCCGAGATCGTCGGCATCTCGCGCGACCCGATGAAGAGCCACGACAAGTTCGCGGTCAAATACGGCCTCAAGTTCCATCTCGCGTCCGACGAGGACGGCAAGGCGTCCACCGCCTACGACACGTGGATCGAGAAGAGCATGTACGGGCGCAAATACATGGGCCTCGAACGCTCGACCTACCTCGTCGACAAGACCGGGATCATCCGCGCGGTCTGGCGCCCGGTCTCGGTCACCGGCCATGTCGAGGAAGTGTTGGCGGCCGCAAAGGCGCTGTAAGCGCCCGGCGGGGCACGCAATACAGGCTTGCGAAATTTCGGCGCAGATGTCCTACAATCGTTGGTAAGTTACCGACGAACGACGTAGGCCCCCCGCCATGCAACCTCCCGTGCCATCCCGCCCGGACCGCCGCCGATGAACGGCGTCCTCGCCCTTGTCGGCATCGACAGCGACCTGCTGCTCGAGCTTTCGAACGCGACGCAGAAATCCGGCTTGCGGATCCTGTCGGTGCGCGACCTGCCGGGTCTCGTCGGCGGGTTCCGCCCCGACCAGATCGCCATCGTCGCGGTCGATCTCGACAAGCTCTCGAATTCCGACCGTATCCTGATCGACCGGCTCGCCGACGATCCGGCAGGCCCCGGCATCGTGGCGATCGGCATGCCCGCTCCCGACCGCAACAGGATCCCGGCCGCGGCGCGCCGCTACGGCGTGCACGCCTTCGTGCCCAAGCCCGTCGACCCGACCGGCTTCGCAAGCGCCGTGGGTTCGCTGCGCGAGCTTGGCTATGGCACGCAAGACCGGCCCCGGCGCGTGCTGCTGATCGACGACAGCCGGACGATCCGCGCGATGGTCGGTGGCTTCCTCAAGCGCGGCGGCTACCACACCGTCGTGCGCGACGTGTGGGAAGACGCGATCGACGATCCCGAGACACTGGGTGTGGATCTCGTCGTGACCGACATCTTCATGCCCGGCATGGGCGGCGTGGAGGGGATCAAGCACGTGCGCGAACACTGGCGCCAGGTGCCCGTGCTCGCGATGTCGGCCGGCCTCGAGGACCAGATGTCGCCGGGCACCACGCTGCGCGCCGCCGAAATCGTGGGCGCCGACGTGTCGATCGCCAAGCCGATCGTCGAGGGCCTGTTCATGTCCGCCGTGCGCGAGCTGCTCGCGGATTGATCGGGGCGCAAGAACCGGGTGGGTTCGCGCCCGCCGCCACGCCATGTTCGCCTCATCGTCCATCCACGAGGAGTCGAACATGGATTTCCGCATCCGGGGACTTTCGCCCGAACCTTTCGCACCGCTCTACGGCCTAGCCGACGCCGAACTGGCCGCGCGCGGAATCGTGCGCCATGTCGCGGATTCCTGCCCCGGCTTTCCCGACCGCGTGGAACTGCGCGATGCCGAGCCCGGCGAAAGCCTGCTGCTGCTGAATTACGAGCACCAGCCGGCCAACTCGCCCTACCGCTCGTCGCACGCGATCTTCGTGCGCGAGGGGGCCACGCGGGCGTTCGACCGGGTCAACGAGATCCCGCCCGTCATGCGCCCGCGCCTGCTGTCGCTGCGCGCCTTCGACAAGCACGGCATGATCGTCGACGCCGACCTTGCCGACGGCAAGACGGTCGAACCGGTCATCGAGCGGCTGCTCGCCGACGGCCGCGTCGAATATCTCCACGCCCACTACGCCAAGTTCGGCTGCTTCTCGGCGCGCATCGAGCGGGCATGACGGGAAAATATGTGGGTTTCTATTCTTGACAACCGGAACGAGTTCTTGTAATTCAGCACACGGTTGCGGCGTGCTGTTTGACAGTGTGAATATGGATGCCCGGCAACGTCCCTGAAGGTACGAAGCGGGCGCTTGGCCTGATGAGTATCGCCGCAAAAATCGCGAGACAGATGCGTGTTACGTCGCATGTCTCCTGGCTTTTGGGCGATTTCAAATGGTTGGACAGGAGACGGTAACATCCCGTCTCCTCCCGTCACGCAAAGTCTGCTGCCGCAAAGTTTGGTTGACGGGATTTTATTTCCGTCGCCCGTCAACCGGCTATCGTGCGTTTCCAAGACGTTAGGCAGTTGACGGTCAACGCCCGTCAACACGCCGTCAACGCCCGTCAACACGCCGTCAACTAGGCCAGATCCTCGACCTTGCTCGTCCCGCCTTTGAGACGCGAGGCGAGCGAGGCTTCGAGGAAGCGGTCGATGTCGCCGTCGAGCACGCCCTTGGTGTCCGACGTTTCGGCACCCGTGCGCAGATCCTTGATCATCTGGTAGGGCTGCAGCACGTAGGAGCGGATCTGGTGTCCCCAGCCGATCTCGCTCTTGGCTTCGTGCGTGGCAAGGGCCGCGGCCTCGCGCTTGCGCAGTTCGGCCTCGTACATGCGCGCGCGCAGCATCTTCCAAGCGCGGTCGCGGTTCTTGTGCTGCGAGCGTTCGGTCTGGCACGCGACGACCGTGTTGGTCGGCACGTGCGTCAGGCGCACGGCGGACTCGGTCTTGTTGACGTGCTGGCCGCCCGCCCCCGACGCGCGATAGACGTCGACGCGCACGTCCTCTTCCTTGATGTCGATCTGGATGTCGTCCTCGATGTCGGGATAGACCCAGGCCGACGCGAAGCTCGTCTGCCGGCGCGCGTTGGAATCGAACGGCGAGATGCGCACGAGCCGGTGCACGCCCGTCTCGGTCTTGAGCCAGCCATAGGCGTTCTCGCCGGCAATGCGGATCGTCGCCGACTTGATGCCCGCCTCGTCGCCGGGGCTCTCTTCCTGGTACTCGGTCTTGAAGCCGCGCTTCTCCGCCCAGCGCATGTACATGCGCGCGAGCATCTCGGCCCAATCCTGCGCCTCGGTGCCGCCGGCACCGGCGTTGATCTGCAGGAACGCGTCGTTGGCGTCGGCCTCGCCCGAGAGCAGCGCTTCGAGCCCGCGCTTCTCGGCTTCGGCCTTCAGGTCCACCAGCTGCTTCTCGGCATCGGCGAGCACGGCTGCGTCGTTCTCGGCCTCAGCCAGTTCGATCATGCCGATCGAATCGTCGAGCTTGGCGGTCATGTCCTTGACCGCGGCGATGGCGGTCTCGAGCTGCTTGCGTTCGCGCAGCAGGGCCTGCGCCTTCTTCGCGTCATTCCACAGCGACGGGTCTTCGGAAAGCGTGTTGAGCTCTTCCAGCCGCCTCAGAGCGCGGTCCCAGTCAAAGAAACCTCCTCAGCAGCACCAGCGACTGCTTGATTTCTTCGGCAACGGCGGCGATTTCGGCGCGCATGTCTGTCCACTCCGGTTTTCGTGAAGGTGGCTATACGAAGGACCGGCGCGCTTGGCAAGGGGGGCGGCTCTGTGGTTCCCTTGGATCAACAAATCCTGAGGAAATGCCCCATGAATCTCGCCACCAAGCTCGCCGCGCGCGCGGCCGAGGGCCGCCCCGTCACCGTCGGCCTGATCGGGGCCGGCAAGTTCGGCACGATGTTCCTGGCCCAGGCGCGCAAGACCGTGGGGCTGCATGTCGTGGGCATCGCCGATCTCTCCATCCCCCGGGCGCGTGCGGCATTGGCAAGCTGCGGCTGGGAAGCCGAGCGCGTTTCGGCAAAGTCCCTTGGCGATGCCGTCGACACGAAACGCACCTACGTGACCGACGATGCCGATAGCCTCATCGCGCACCCGGGCATCGAGGTGATCGTGGAAGCCACCGGCGATCCGCGTGCGGGCATCCGCTTCTGTCTGCGCAGCATCGATGCCGGCAAGCACATCGTGATGGTGAACGTCGAGGCCGACGTGGTGGCGGGGCCGCTGCTTGCCGCGCGCGCCCGCGAGAAGGGCGTCGTCTATTCGCTCGCCTACGGCGACCAGCCGGCCCTGATCTGCGAGCAGGTCGACTGGGCGCGCGCCTGCGGCTTCGAGGTGGTGTCGGCCGGCAAGGGGACGCGCTACCATCCCGACTTCCACCGCTCCACGCCGGAAACAGTATGGACCAATTTCGGGATCGCCCCCGAAATGGCCGTCAAGGGCGGCATGAACCCGAAGATGTTCAACAGCTTCATCGACGGCTCGAAATCCGGCATCGAGATGACGGCCGTTTCGAACGCGACGGGCCTGCTGGCGCAGAGCGACGGTCTCGCCTTCCCGCCCTGCCCGGCTCCCGAGCTCGCCAGGGTGTGCAAGCCGCGCGACAAGGGCGGCGTGCTGGAGCGCAGAGGCACGGTCGAGGTCGTGTCGTCGCTGAACCGCGACATGACGCCGGTGCCCAACCACCTGCAATGGGGCACCTACGTGGTCGTCGCGGCCGACCACGAATATGTGCGCCGCTGTGCGGCCGAATACTGCATGCTGCCCGACGAGACCTGCGAGCACATGGCGCTCTACCGGCCGATCCACATGATCGGGCTCGAGATCGGCATTTCGGTTGCCAGTGCTGCCCTTCGCGGCGAGGCGACGGGTGCGCCGATCGCGTTCCATTCCGACGTGGCTGCCACGGCCAAGCGCGCGCTCAAGAAGGGCGAGGTTCTCGACGGCGAAGGCGGCTATTGCGTGTGGGGCAAGCAGGTGCCGGCCGATGCTTCGCTCGCCAAGGGCTATCTGCCGCTGGGGCTCGCCAGCCACGTCACGCTGAAGCACGACATCGCCGAAGGCGGCCTCGTGCGCTGGGAAGATGTCGACTACGACGCGTCCGACGCCGCCGTGCGCGTGCGCCGCGAAATGGAAGCGGCCTTCGCGCGGCCCAACAGCCGGGCCGCCGACTAGGCGGCGGGCGCGGTCTTCAGGTCGAACAGCACGACCGTGCCGTCCTCGCCGCCGGCGGCCACGCGCCAGCCGTCGGACGAGAACGCGACCGCACGCAGCGGCGTGCCGTTGTCCTCGTCGGACTCGCGAAGGACCAGCTCGCGCTTGCCTTCGAGATCGCCGAGCCGCACGCCGCCCTTGTCGAAGCCGCCGACGAGGAACGGCGCCGACGGATGGCCGGCGATGCCGGTCATCAACGCGCCATCGCCGAAGCCGAACTCCAGCGGTGGCTGGCCTTCGGGCCCCTTGCCCGAGAAGTCCCACGCGACGAAACAGTCGGCGGCATCGGACAGCAGCCAGCGCGAATCCGGCGTCCAGACGAGCTGGCGGATCTTCGTGCGATAGCCCGCCATCTGCATGTCCTGCCCGCTGGAGAGGCGCCAGACATGGATCGCGTTGTCCTGCGTGGTCGTTGCAAGGAAGCGGCCGTTGGGCGAATAGCGCACATGGATGTGGCTGCCCTTCCACACCAGCGTGCGCGCCTTGTCCTTGGGCTTGGCGACCTGCCACACCGACACGCCGCCATAGTGCGCGGCCGTCAGCCGGCTGCCGTCGGGGCTGAAATCGAGAGCGGCCACGGCACTGGGATGGGGTGCCAGTGTTGCCGGTTCGGCCGCACCCTTGACCCACAGCTTGGCTTCCTTGCCCACGCCGCACGCGAACGAACCCGTCGCGTGCACGGCAAGCACGTCGATCCAGCGCCCCTGGAACTTCGCGATCTCGGTGACGGTTCCATCGCGCGCGGTGCGCACGAGCCTGCCGTCGTCGCCGCCCGACAGGAACGACACGCCGTCGGGATGCGGAGCGAACGACAGGATGGCGCCGCCGTGCGCCTTGGCGACGATCGCCGAAGCTTCGCCCGCGACGGGCATCAGATGCACGTCGCCGGCACCCGTGGCGACGGCCATCGTCTCGCCGTCGTTCGTGAAGGCGATGCCGCCGACATAGGCGCCGAGTGCCCAGTCGCGCACGCGCGGCTGCTTGACGTCCGACATGCTCACTCGGCGCAGCCTTCGAAGCCCGCCTTGAGCTTGGCCGGATCGAGATGGCGGCCGATGAAGACGAGCTTGGACACGCGCCTGTCGCTCTCGCCCCACTTCTGGCCCCACGTCGAGTCCGCGATCATGTGCACGGCCTGGAACACGTAGCGCTGGACCGCACCCTTGACCGAGAGGATGCCCTTCGAGCGCAGGATGTTCTGGCCCTGCAGGCGCAGCGTCTCGGTGATCCAGGTCTGGAACTTGTCGGGGTCGATGTCGCCCGCGACCGTCACCGACACCGAGGAGATGTCGTCGGCGTGCTTGGGGTTGGGCGCGTCATGGTGGTGATGGTCATGATCGTGATGATGGTGGTCGTGGCTGTGGTCGTGCGTGGGATCGGTGCAGGTCGCGTGATCGTGGTCGTGGTCATGATCGTGATGATGGTGGTCGTGCCCATGCGCGCCTTCGAGGAAACTCGGATCGAGCGTCAGGATGCGCTTCAGGTCGAACGCCCCCTTGTCGAGCACCTTGGTGATGTCGATCTCGCTCTTCGCCGTGCGGTGGATGGTGGCATAGGGATTGATCTGGCGGATGCGCGCCTCGACCCTGGCAAGCTCGGCCGGCGTCACCAGATCGGTCTTGTTGAGCAGGATCACGTCGGCGAAGGCGACCTGGTCTTCCGCCTCGCGGCTGTCTTCCAGGCGCAGCGGGAAGTGCTTGGCATCCACCAGCGTGACGACCGCGTCGAGCCGCGTCTTGGCCTTGACTTCGTCGTCGGTGAAGAAGGTCTGTGCGACCGGTGCGGGATCGGCGAGGCCCGTCGTCTCGACGATGATGCCGTCGAGCTTGCCCGCCCGCTTCATCAGCCCGCCGATCGTGCGGATCAGGTCGCCGCGCACGGTGCAGCAGATGCACCCGTTGTTCATCTCGAAGATCTCTTCGTCGGTGCCCACGACGAGCTCGTTGTCGATCCCCACCTCGCCGAACTCGTTGATGATCACGGCGTACTTGCGGCCGTGGTTCTCGCTGAGGATGCGGTTGAGCAACGTGGTCTTGCCGGCACCGAGATAGCCGGTGAGGACGGTAACGGGGATCTGCGACATGAACGGCTCCAGGACGTGGTGTGCCCTTCATTTAGCGAAGCCGGCCCCCCGTTGCCACCCCTTCCCGCTGGACGGCGCCGCTCAGCCCCACTACCAGAAGGGTCATGGAACCCGTCCTGCCCCGCCCTGCCGCCATCGCCGTCGTGCGCCACGAGGACCGCTTCCTGCTCGTGCGCCGCGCCAATCCGCCCGACCCCGGCCGCTGGGGCTTCCCGGGCGGAAAAGTCGAGCCGGGCGAGACGGTTGCGGGTGCCGCGGTGCGCGAGCTATTCGAGGAAACGGGCGTGCGCGCCGAGGCGATCCGGGCCTTCGACTGCGTCGACGTGATCCGCCCCGGCTTCCATTTCGTGCTTGTGGCGGTGGCCTGCCGCTATGTGTCGGGGACAGCCGTCGCCGGCGACGATGCCCACGAGGCGGCGTGGTTCACGCTGGCCGAAATCGCGGCCGGAAAGGCCCCTTTTCTCGACCAGGTCGAGCGGATTGCGCGCGCGTCCCTTCAGGCGTAGAATAATCCAATGGAAATCGGCCTCTACACGCAGACTTTCGGTGTCGGGCGCAATCCGTATCTGCAGGCGCAGATCGCGACATCGCAGGCGACGCAGAACGCCCAGACCCAGACGGCACTGGCAAGTGCCGTCGCGGCCCAGCGTGCGGCACCCGTCCAGGCAACGCAGACCCTTCAGGCGCCGCAGGCCACGAGCCGCACGGAAGCCTCGCGCGACGCGCGCGCCAATACCGATACCGCCGCCGCCAACGACACGACCGCCAACGCGCTCGAGGCCGAGACCGGCCGTCAGGCCGTCCAGCCGCGCGGCAGCAGGGTCGACGTCTTCGTCTGACCGCTGCAGCTAGCTCGCGCGCATCCGCGAGACGAACTCTTCCACTTCCGACTTGAGCCGGTCCGACTGCGCGGAGACCGACTGCGCCGCTTCGCCCAGCGGGCCGACGGCCATGCCGGTCTTTTCGGCGGCATCGGTGACATGCCGGATCGTCTCGGCCATCGACCGCGTGCCGCGCGCCGCACTCTGCACGTTCGTGGCGATCTCGGCGGTCGCACCGCCCTGCTGCTCGACGGCACCGGCGATCTCGGTTGCGGTCCCGTGGATCGAACGGATCGCCTGCCCGATCGACTGGATGTCGCCCACCGCACGCCGGGTCGCGGCCTGGATCTCGCCGACCTGGCGGGAGATGTCCTCGGTCGCGCGGGCCGTCTGCGTGGCGAGGTTCTTCACCTCCGACGCGACGACGGCAAAGCCCTTGCCCGCATCGCCCGCGCGCGCGGCCTCGATCGTCGCGTTGAGCGCCAGCAGGTTGGTCTGCCCGGCGATGTCGTTGATGAGCTTGACGACGTCGCCGATCTTGCCGGCCGACGCCGCCAGGGCCGACACGGTCTCGTTGGTCGAGTCCGCCTGTGCCACCGCGGCACTTGCCGCCGCGGCACTGTCGCTCACGCGCTGTGCGATCGCGCGCGTGGCCTCGGCGAGCTGGTCTGTGGCGGTGGCGACCGACTGGACGTTGCTCGTCGTCTCGCCCGCCGCGACGGCGACTTCGCCGGCGCGCGTGCGCGTGTCGTCGGCCGTCTCGCGCAGCGCGCCCACGGCACCCGACAGGTGCCGGCCGGCCTGCGACAGTTCCTCGGCCACGCCGCGGACGGTCCGGTCGAGTTCCTCGGCCATCTGCGTGCGCAGCGCGCGGCGTTCCTCGGCGCTTCGCTGGTCCGCCGCCGCACGCTCGGCGGCGATACGCGCGTTCTCGGCGATGCGGTCGCGGAAAACCGCGAGCGCGCCCGCCATCCGTCCGATCTCGTCGTGCCGGCCGCTGCCCGGCACCTCGCACGCCGTGTCGCCCGCGGCGATCCGGTCCATGGCGGCACCCATCGCGCCAAGCGGACGCAGCGAGCGGCGGACGGTGAGCCACACGAGTACCGCCGCCACGAGCAGCACGCCGCCACCCGTCATCGCGGCGTTGGTCAGGATCTGGCGCGTCGCGGCGAGGAACTCGGCCTCCGGAATGCCGATGAACAGGATCCCGATCGTCTTGCCGGACGGGTCCTTGATCGGATCATAGGCCGTGAAATAGGGCTGGTTCAGGATCGTGTTCGGCCCGCGATAGGCGCGGTTCTCGCGCATCACCGCATCGAACGCGAGGCCGGGTGCCAGCTTCGTTCCCACCGCGCGCGTGCCGTCGGGGCGCTGGATGTTCGTCGCGACGCGCAGGTCGCCCATGAAGATCGTCGCCACGCCGCCGACGGCCGCCTTGACCTTGTCGACGGTCTCGTTGTCGCCGTTGAGCACCTTTTCGCCGGCAAGCAGCGTTTCGCCCGAGAGGCGATACTCGGTGCCGCGCATGCGCAGCATCTCCCAGGCGACGCGCATGTTCGCGTCGAGCCGGGCCATGCCCTGGCGATGCAGCTCGGCATCGGCATCGCGCACGGTCACGTAGAGCGAGGCGCCGAGTGCGAGCGAGGCGAAGGCGATCGCGGCGATCGTCAGCCTGCCGCCGATCGAGATGCGCGAATAGAGTGCGGCGGGCAGCCGCAGCAGCGCACGCAGGGGGTTCTTGGCCATCGGGGAATTTCTCCGGGGGGAAAGCCTGTTTCCGGATTCATACCCGGATGAGCTTAACCAACCGTAACCGACATCGAAAATTCGGCTAAAATCCGCGCCAGTCAGCCGCCGAGCGTGCGGCGCAGCGTTTCCTCGATCCGGTCGACCGACGTCTCGTGCGAGAAATGCGCGACGTACTTGCCGTCCGGCCCCATCAGATAGATGAGCGACGTGTGGTCGACGAGATAGTCGGCCGAATCCTTCGGCGTCGCCTTGCGATAGAACACGCGGTACGCGCGCGCGGCGCGCGCGACCTGCTCGGGGCTGCCGGTCAGGCCCATCAGCCGGTCGTCGATCGCCGTCACGTAGGCCTGCATCTGCTGCACCGTGTCGCGCTCGGGATCGACCGTGATGAAGACCGGCTGGACGCGCGCGGCGAGTGTCGGTCCGACCCGGTCGAGCGCTTCGGAAATCGCGAGCAGTGCGGTCGGACACGCGTCCGGGCAATAGGTGAACCCGAAATAGATCAGCGAGAATTTTCCCTTGAGGTCGGCATCGGTGCGCGTGCGCCCCGTCTGGTCGACGAGTTCGAACGCGCCGCCGATTGCCGCCGTCGCGATGCCCGGCGGCGGTGCGCCTGCATCCGACCAGAACTTGACGCCCCAGGCGGCACCCAGACCCAGGACCGCGCCGACCGCGAGCCAGCGGACGGTCCTGAGGACGGTCGAAGTCGGGTTTGACGGCGGCGTGGACATCGGCGGCGGAAGCTACACGCTGCCGAAGCGCGCGTGAAGCGCCATGTCGACCGCACGGTACGCGCCGTCGAGTGCCGCGATCGCCTGCGCCAGCCGCGGTCCCGCGCCCTCGCGCGCCATGCTTTCGACGGCGAATGCGCTTTCGGCGAGCGCATCGGCGCCGAACAGCCGCGCGGCCCCCTTGATCGAATGTGCCGCAAGGACGACGCGCTCGAGATCGCCGCGCGACGCCATCGCGGGAAGGTCGACGACCTGGCGTCCCTGCTCGTCGCGGAAGCTCCGGACGAGGCCGCGGACGACCGGGGCCGGCATGTCGGATTCGAGTGCGGCAATTGCCGCCTCCGAAATCGGATCGCGCGAAACCGGCTCGCGGTCCGCCGCGGGTCCTGCCACGAAGACCCCGTTCACCGCCGCGCGCAGCGTGGCCGCACGGATGGGCTTCGCCAGATGCGCGTCCATTCCCGCGGCGTGGCAGCGCGCGACGTCCTCGACGAACGCGTTGGCCGTCAGCGCCACGATCGGCGTGGTGCGGTTGGGGCCGTCCGCCACCCGGATGCGGCGCGTGGCCTCGAGCCCGTCCATGCGCGGCATCTGCACGTCCATCAAGATCAGGTCGTAGCGGCCCAGCGACGCGAGCCGAACCGCGGCTTCGCCGTCATGCGCCTCGTCGATCCCCACACCCAGCGCCTCGAGCATCTTTGCCGCCGCATAGCGGTTCACGTCGTTGTCCTCGACGAGCAGGATGCGCTTGTCGGTCCAGCGTCCTTCGCCGTCCAGCACCGGCGGTGCCGCTGCTGGCCGTTCGCGATCGGCGCATCGCGGAAGCGGGAGCGTGACTTCGAAGACGCTGCCGCCGCCCGCCGCATCGCGCACGACGATGTCGCCTCCCATCGCAAGCGCCAGTTCCCGGCTGATCGCCAGCCCGAGGCCGGTGCCGCCGAAACGGCGCGTGACCGAACTGTCGGCCTGGAAGAACTTCGCGAAAAGCCCGGCTTTGGTCGCCGCGTCGATGCCGGGGCCGGTGTCGCGCACGGCGATCACGACCAGGTCCGGGTTCCCGGACGCGCGCGCCACTTCCACCCGGACGGAGCCGCGCTCGGTGAACTTGACCGCGTTGCCGACAAGATTCATCAGGATCTGTCCCAGCCGTGCGGGGTCGCCGACCGCTTCGCCCTCGATCTCCGGTGCTATCGCTTCGCCGATGGCCAGTCCCTTGGCGGCAGCACTTGCGGCGAACGCCTGCACGACCGAGCGCACGCTCGCCGCCACGTCGAAGGGCACGCGCTCGACCTGCAGCGCACCGGCTTCCAGCTTCGAGATGTCGAGGATGTCGCCGATCACCTGCAGCAGGCGTTCGGCCGAAACGCGCGCCATGCGGGCCTGGCGCATAGGCTCGTCGGGCAGCGGGGACGCGAGCATCACGTCGAGCATGCCGACGACGCCGTTGAGCGGCGTGCGCAGCTCGTGGCTCATGTTCGCGAGGAACTCGGTCTTGGCGCGGCTGGCGACTTCGGCGGCGGTCTTCGCGCGCTCCAGCTCGCGCGCCGCCGCGACGTCGCCCGTCACGTCGCGCAGCACCAGGACCACGCCGCCGTCGGCCATGCGGGTGCGCATGATGCGAAGATCCCGCCCGCCGACCACCGTCGACTCGCTCGCGAGGAAGCTGTCGGGCAGCACGGTGGCAAGGCGCGCGTCGATCCACCGGTCGAGTCCGGAACCCGAGAGCGACGGGTCGGCGACGATGCGCAGCGCATCGCGCAGCGCCATGCCCTCGTGCAGGTGTCCGCGCAGGGCCGGATAGAAATCGAGATACCGCTCGTTCCAGGCGGCGATCCGCGTCTGGGTGTCGATCTGCAGGAACCCGTCGGCAAGACTCGCGATGGCGTCGCGGAAGCGGGCCTCGGAAGCGCGCACGCGCAGGCTCGCGGTGCGCTCTTCGGTCACGTCGCGCAGGATCGCCACGAGGCCGCCGTCCGACGTGCGCTGGCGGGAAATCTGGAGGATGCGGTCCCCGGCCCGCAGGTCTTCCGGCGTCATCAGACCGCGCCGGAGACCCTGCAGTCGCGCACGCGCATAGGCGTCGAGCTCGGTTTCCGCGAGGGCCGGGAGACGTTCGCGCGCGTGCGCCCGCACGATCTCGAGTGCGGACATGCCGTAATGGATGCGTTCGCGCATCATCGGGAAGAACTGGAGATAGCGCTCGTTCCAGGCGATCAGGTTGTCGTCGGCGTCATAGAGGATGATGCCGTCGTCCATGCTTTCGATCGCGTCCCGGAAGCGGCGGTCGCGAAGCGTCACCGCAAGGCGCGAGCGGTCCAGTTCGTCCTCGCGGCGCTTGCGTTCGGTCTGGTCGACGATCACGCCATCGATATGCAGCGGGGCCCCGTAGGCGTCGTAGGAGGCGCGGCCCTTCTCGAGCGCCCAGGCGATCTGCCCGTCGCTGCGCAGGAGCCGGTACTCGACCTCGAACTCCCGCCGGAGCGCCACCGCATTGGCGACCTGTGCCGCGACCGCCGCGCGGTCCTCGGCGACGATGAGCGCGCTGTAGCTGCGCCCGCCGGGCTCGACGAATTCGCGTGCCGGATAGCCGGTCAGGCCGGCGATGCCCGTACTGGCGAAGTCCATCGACCAGCCCGCGTCGATGCGCCGGCGGAAAACCACGCCGTCGACGTTCGCCACCAGCGACTGGAAGCGCGCCTCGCTTTCCGCACGCGCCTTTTCCGCCGCGATCTTCGCCGTCACGTCCCGGTAGACGGCAACGACGCCGCCGTCGGAGGCGGCGAACTGGACCGTCTCCACGGTGCGCCCGTCGGTCAGTTGCTGGTTGAAAGTTTCGCCGAAGCGCCGGTGGCGCCGCATCCGGTCGTCGAGCGTGGCCACGCCGCGAAGGACGGTGCCATCGCGCTCGGCGAGCCGCTCCCGGCCGGCATTGTAGATGTCGGCGAACGGCTTGCCCTTTTCGATCAGGCCGTCCATGTGCGCGAAAATCTCGACATAGCGCCGGTTCCAGAAGCGGATGCGATCGTCGGCATCGAGAATCAGGAAGCCGTCCCCGATCGCCTCGATGGAATCGATGAGCTGCAGCTCGCTCTCGCGCAGCGCTTCTTCGACGGCGAGCTGCTCGGTCACGTCGCGATAGACCGCCACGCAGCCGCCTTCCGCCGTCGCGTACTCGACGACCTGGAGCGTGCGGCCCGACGCGAGCTTCATGTTGAACGGTTCGCCGAATTTCCGGTGCTGGCGCGTGCGCCGTTCGATCGTGGAAAGTGCTTCGCGCGACGTCGTCAGGCGCCGGGCCTGGTCGATGGCGCGCGCGCGAAGTTCCTCGATCCGCAGGCCGGCCGCGAGCACCGGCGCCAGCTCGGGGAAAATCTCGACATAGCGCCGGTTCCACACCATGACCCGGTCGTCGCGGTCGAAAATCATGATCCCGTCGCCGATCGCCTCGATCGAATCGAGCAGCCGCTGCTGGCTCTCCTTCACTTCGCGCTGCGCCTGCGCCAGGACCGTGACGTCGCGGTAGATGGCCACCGATCCGCCGTCGACGGTCGGGAACTCGACCGTTTCGATGTCGCGCTCGAAGCTGGCGCGCTGGCGGAACATCTCGCCGAACCGCCGGTGCCGGGCCGCGCGCTCCGTCGACACCCAGCGGGCGCGGTCGTGCATGCCCATCGCGCGCATCTGCGAAGCCGTCTCGTCGATATAGGCCGCGAAGCTCATGCCGCGCACGAGGATCGAGCCCATGTGCGGGAATATCTCGAGATAGCGCGCATTCCAGAAGACCAGCCGGTCCGACGGGTCCCAGACCAGGAATCCGATATCGACCGCGTTGAGCGTCTCCAGCAGGCGCCGCTCGCCGCGCGCCACCACGTCCTCGATCTCGCGCTCGCGCGTGACGTCGCGGCAGACGGCCGCGTATAGGCGTCGCGCGTCGTCCGTCCGGATCGGCGCCAGGTCCGCCTCGATCCAGAACATCGTGCCGTCCTTGCGGTAGTGGATCAGCCGTTCGCGGATCGGCCGGTTGTCCGCCATCGCCGTGCGAATCCGGTCGAGGACGGCACGGTCGCTTTGCGGACCCTGCAGGAAGCGGGCACTGCGCCCGACGCATTCGGCCGCGGTGTAGCCGCTCATCCGCTCGAAGGCCGGGCTCACATGGACGATCCGCGGGCCGGGCTCCTCGAAGGTCCCCGATTCGAGAATCACCAGCCCGTCGTTCGACGCGTCGACCGCCGCATTGACGAGTGCCGCGACCTCGACCGGAGCCGGAACCGGGGCCGGCCCGCGCCGCCGCCGTGCCGCGAAGAACCCCGCCGCTCCTGCGGCAGCGGCGACCAGCAGCAAGGCGATCGGGTCCATCGGCCGGCTGTCAGAGCAGCGAACGGACGGCCGACGAGACGGCGACCGTCCCGTCGGCGGCATAGGCTTCGTGGTTCGCTTCGATGTCGGCCAGACGGTAGAGGTAGTTGACCATCAGGCCGGCGGACTGCTTGAGGCCGTTGGCCGACGTGTCGGCACGCCAGTTGACGCGCTCGATCCGCGCTCCGTTCGACAGGTGGAAATGCGCGACCGGATCCAGCGCCCGGCCGTCGGCGCGCTTGGCTTCCAGCAGGTAGCGCGCGCACAGGCGCGACAGGGGTGCCTTGAGCGCGTCGGCAAGGGCCGGCTCGGCAAGCCAGGCACCGCTGGCGAGTGCCCGCTTGAGCTCGCCCTTGTTGGCAGCCACGGCTTTGCCGTCCCGCTTGGCGAGGGCCGCCGCCAGGACCTTGCGCTCGTTCGCCAGCAGCAGGCGCGGCATCCCTTCGCCGATGCGCGCGTCGAGCCAGCTGCGGAAACCCGGGATCGGCGACAGCGTGGCGAATGTCTTGAGGTTCGGGAACTCCGCGCTCAGCGTGCTCGCGACGCGCTTGATGAGGAAACCGCCGAAGCTGATGCCGGCAAGGCCGCGCTGCGCGTTGGTGATCGAATAGAAGATCGCGGTGTCGGCCGCGTTCGGGTCGCCCAGCGGCGCCTTGTCGTCGAGCAGGTCGTGGACGTTGTCGGCAAGCCCGTTGACCAGCGCCACCTCGACGAAGATCAGCGGCTCGAGCGGCATGCGCGGATGGAAGAACGCGAAATAGCGCCGGTCGCTGTCGAGGCGGTTCTTGAGATCGGCCCAGTCGCGCACGGCGTGCACGGCCTCGTAGGCCGCGAGCCGTTCGAGCAGGGCCGCAGGGCTCTCCCAGGTGATGCGCTCGAGTTCGAGGAAACCCAGATCGAACCACGCGACGAACAGTTCGCGCAAATCCTCGGCCAGTGCGGCGAAGTGCGGATCTTCCTTCGACCACGACAACAGCTCGCTGCGCCGGTCGATCAGGAACTTGACGCCGTCGGCAAGGGCCGTGAACTGGGCGAGCAGCCGGCCGCGCGGCGAATCCAATGCCAGACGCAGCCCGCGCTCGGCCTTGCCGACCGCTTTCGCCTCGCCGCCTTCCCAGGCGGCGATGGCCGCCTTCGCCGCGTTGATCGCCGCCGCGCGGTCGATGTCGATCTCCTCGGCCAGCAGGCGCATGAAGCGCTTGCGCCCCGCCACCGACAGGCCGAGATAGAGCCGGCCGAGTTCGGCGGCACGGGCACGCGCACTCGCCTCGCCGCCGCGGCCTTCGAGGCAGTCCGCAAGGCGCGCGCGCAGGTCCGGCAGGTCGCCGTCGGCAAGGTCCGGATTGGCGCCCTTGGGCGCCCCGCCGACGACGGCGCGCGCACCGCTCGACAGCCCGCGCCACGCCTCTTTCAGGCGCGCGACAAATCTCTGACCTGACTTGGTGTCCGACATGGCGGGGACGATCTTCGCGCGCGCGGACACGCTCGGCAAGACCCGAACGGAAGCGTCAGTTCAGGCGGCCGGGCGGCGGCGGAAGGTCGGCGCTTGCGCGCAGCACGCTTTTGATTTCGTCCCACTCGCGATCCGGAAGATCAGAAAGCAGTTCCTTGGCCGCCCGCCAGTCGAAGGCGGTGCCGGACTGGACGGCACGCGCGAGCGCGCGGCACGCGGTGTGTTGTCCGCCAAGAACGGTCTGCGCCGCGCGAAGGAGCGGATGTTCCATCGGACGACGTTGGGCCTGTGCTGCGCGATCCACAAGGTCAATCGAGCGTGCCGCAACGGGCATCAGCGATGCGCCCGACGCGGCTCGCGGCCACGCGATACCGTCAGACGGTATCTTGAGATGGTCCTACGGTCCGGGCGCACGAAAAATTGCCGTGAGTACGGGCGGGAGCTGCTCGGGAATATCGTCGGCGATGAGTCCGGGGCCGAATCGCGTCGCGGCCGCACCGTGAAGGAAGGCAGCGGCGCATGTCGCCTCGAACGGCGGCATCGACTGCGCGACGAGCCCGGCGATCAGGCCCGCGAGCACGTCGCCGGCACCCGCCGTCGCAAGCCAGGGCGGCGCGTTCGAGTTGATGGCCGCACGCCCGTCAGGATGCGCGATGACCGTGTCCGACCCTTTGAGCAACACGACCGCCTTGGCGCGGCGTGCCGCCAGCCGCGCGCGGACGAGCCGGTCGCCCTCGATGTCGGGGAACAGGCGCTTGAACTCGCCGTCATGCGGCGTCAGCACGCAGCCCGCGTTCAGGCGCGCGAAAAGATCGGATGGATCTTCGGCGAAGACGGTCAGCGCGTCGGCATCGAGCACGCATGCCTTGCGCGCGGCGAGTGCTGCCCGCACGCGCGCGGCACAGGTCGCGTCGGCGCCGTTGCCCGGCCCCAGCAGCACGACATTGCGCCGCCTGTCGTCGACCAGTGCCGCGAATTCGGCGAGCGAGGACATCGGCTGCACCATCAAGCAGGCGAGATCGGCGGCATAGATCGGGACGGCGGCCGGATCGGCGGCGATGGTGACGAGTCCGGCCCCGACGCGCGCCGCGGCGCGTGCGGCAAGGCGTGCTGCACCGGTCAGCGTCGCGCCACCGACGACGAGCACATGCCCGCGCGCGTATTTGTGTCCGTCCAACGTCGGGGCCGGATACTGCGTGCGCCACAGGTCGGGCGAATTGGCGAAACAGGCCGGGCCGATCGCCGCGAGTGCTGTTTCCGGAATGCCGATATCGGCGACGACCGTCTCGCCGCACAGGGCGCGGCCGGGCAGCAGCAGATGGCCGGGCTTGCGCCGGAAGAACGTGACCGTCAGGCACGCGCGGGCCGCACCGCCGAGGACCGCACCGCTGTCGCCCGAGACGCCGCTGGGCATGTCGACCGCGACGACGCGCTTGCCGGCCATCGCCTCGACGAGACGGAGTGCCGCCCCGTCGATCGGGCGCGAAAGGCCGGCGCCGAAAAGCGCATCGACGACAAGCGATGCGCCGTCGAGCAGTGCGGGTTCGGCCGGCTCGACGGGTCCCGTCCATTGCAGCGCCATGGCACCGGCATCGCCGGCGAGCGTTTCGGGCAGACCGAGCAGGCCCGCGCGCACCGGCCAGCCGGCATCGACGAGATGGCGTGCCACGACGAAGCCGTCGCCGCCATTGTTGCCCGGGCCGCACAGGACGACGACGGGCCCGCGCGCGAAGCGTGCGACGATCTCGCGCGCGACGGCCGCACCGGCGGCCTCCATCAGCCGCAAGCCCGGCACGCCGGCCGCGATCGCGTACCGGTCGGCCGCCGCCATCTCGGCGCATGTAAGGAGTGCGTCATCCGTCGCCTGCATCACCGCAATCATGCCACATTGGCCGGGCAAACCGGGGGACGATGATCGACCGCAGACAATTCCTTGCGTGCGCCGCCGCACTGGCCGCCGGCCCTGCCCGCGCGGCCGAGGCGGTCGACGTCGCCCTCGTGCTCGCGGTCGACTCCTCGACATCCGTCAGCATGGACGAGTTCTACCTGCAGATGGAGGGCTACGCCGCCGCCATGCGCCACCCTGCCCTTGCCGAGGCGATCGGTGCCGGGCGGATCGGGGCGGTCGGCGTGCTGTTCTTCGAATTCGCCGACGCCAAGACCCATGTCGTCAATCTCCCCTGGCGGCGCCTGTCGCGCGGCGAGGATCTCGAAGCTTATGCGAAGGAACTCGAGATGGCCCCGCGCCTCGTCGTCGGCGGCACGACCGCCATCGGGGACGCGATCGATTTCGGGCATGCGGCACTCGACGATTGTCCCTACGCCGCCGGCCGGCGCGTGATCGACGTTTCCGGCGACGGTGCTTCGAATGCCGGGCGGGCCGTCGGTGCCGCGCGCGCCGACGCCGTGGGCCTCGGCATCACGATCAACGGCCTGCCGATCCTCAACGAGGAACCGGATCTCGATGCCTATTACCGCGCGTTCGTGATCGGCGGGACCGGTGCCTTCTGCGTGCCGGCGCGCGACTACCGCGATTTCCGCGAGGCGATCTGCGACAAGCTGGTGCGCGAGATCCGCTTCGTCGCCTAGCGCCCCAGCGCCCCGCGGAAATCGGTCCCCTCGATGATCGCATCGCGAAGGTCCGCACCGGTGAGATCGGCGTCGGTGAGCTTCGCGTCGGTGAGGTCGGCGCCGCGCAGGTCGGCCCCCCGCAGCATCGACTCCGAAAGATCGGCCTCGTTCAGCTTCGCCCCGCGCAGGTCGGCGCGATGGAGCTGCGCGCCGCGCATGCGCGCCGGCCACCGTCCCGTCGCCGTCGTCGGCAGCGGCATCGGCGAAAGATCGGCATTCGAGAAATCGGTGCCGTTGAGGATGCATTTGTCGAGCGTCGCACCACGCAGATCGGCCCCGCCGAGTTCGGCCCCCGTCAGGTTCGCCCCCGTCATGTCGGTCATCTGAAACTTGGCGTCGGCGAATTTCGCCTCGATCAGCGTCGTGCGCTTGAGGCGTGCCGCCGAAAGGTTCACGGCGGGCGCGTCGAGCCCGGTCAGGTCGACGGCATCGAGGGTCGCCTGCTGGCCCTGCTGGCCCGCACTCTGGAGCCACAGGAAATGGCGTCGGAATATCTCGCCGATCTCCACGTCGAGGGATTCGATCGACTTGGGCATGATCGCCTTGGACAGGTCGACCTTCTCGAAATCCTTCTTGGTGAACTGGGCGGCCGTCAGGTCGGCCCCTTCGAGGTTCGTCTTGTAGAGGAAGGCGCCGGCGAGCACGGCGCCCTGCAGCAGGCAGTGCGACAGGTTCGTGTCGGTGAGGTCGGCCCCGCTCAGCACCACGCCCGACAGGTCGGAGTACGACAAGTCGGCGCCCGCGAGGTTGGCGTTGCGCATGATGCAGTTCGTGAGGTCGGTGCGCCGGCCGAAGGCGCGCGCGACCTTGGCCTCGGTCAGGTTGGCGCGCGCGAACGACGCGTCGTCGATCTCCGCCGAGCGCTGCGTGGCCTTGGCGAAGTCGAAATTCCCGTTCTCGTCCGGCACGATGATGAAGCCGTCGCGCATGTCGGCCTGCTTCATCATGGCGCTTTCGAGATTGGCCCCGCGCATCGACACGCCGCGCAGGTCCGCGCGCGTCAGGTCGCAGCCCTTGAGGTTGGCGCGCGTGAGGTCGGCGCCGAAGAAGTTCGCGCGCTCGAGCTTGGCGCCGGCGAAGTTCGCCTCGGCCAGCTTCGAGCCGACGAACTCGGCCTCGTTGAGCATGTTGGCGCCGAACACCAGCCGCTCGAGCGTGTGGAACGGCAGCGCCAGGCGCTTGCCGTTCGTCTGCTTGGCCAGCATCCGGCCGTGCGCGACGATGGCCTTGTCGAGATCGAGCTGGGCGACTTTGGGATAGGTGGGCGCTTTGGGCGGCGGCATCGGGCAACACTCTACGCAATCGCAGGGGCTGCCGACAAATGAAGGGCTGGGGCGACCGACGGGGCTCGAACCCGCGACAACCCGGACCACAACCGGGTGCTCTACCAGCTGAGCTACGGCCGCCACAGCCGGGGCGGGTTTTACACGCCCGCGCGGCCCCGGGCAAGCGGACTTGGCGCGTTGCGCATGGGGGGTGCCCGTGCTAACTCCGACACCGCGGTCGCGACCGGAATTGCGCCCGCGGCACCGGGGAGACGCCCATGAATCTGGCACTGGCCGAGCGGATGAGCCGCCTTGGCACCGAAACCGCGTTCGAGGTCCTGGCCCGCGCCAAGGCGCTGGAAGCCAAGGGCAAGTCGATCGTCAGCCTCAGCATCGGCCAGCCCGATTTCCGCACGCCCGAGCATATCGTCGAGGCCGGCATCAAGGCGCTGCGCGACGGCCATCACGGCTATACGCCGGCCAACGGCATCCTGCCGCTGCGCGAGGCGGTCGCCAAGGACATCCACCGCCGCCTCGGCGTCCAGATCGACCCCGGCCAGGTGCTCGTGGTGCCCGGCGGCAAGGTCACGATGTTCTTCGCCATCATGATGTTCGGCGAGCCCGGGGCCGAGATCATCTATCCGAACCCCGGCTTCCCGATCTACGAGAGCGTCATCCGCTTCTCGGGTGCCACGGAAGTGCCGCTGCCTCTGTTGGAAAAGAACGGTTTCGCGTTCGACGCCGACGACGTGCTGTCGCGCTGCACCGAGCGCACGCGGCTCATCATCCTCAATTCGCCCGCGAACCCCACCGGGGGCGTGACGCCAAAGGACCAGGTCGACAAGCTCGTGAAGGGTCTGGCGCGGTTTCCCAAGGCCGCGATCATGTCCGACGAGATCTACGGCCAGATGACCTACGACGGCCGCCCGCACGTCTCCTTGATGAACTACCCCGAGATCGCCGACCGCCTGATCCTGCTCGACGGCTGGTCGAAGACCTATGCGATGACCGGCTGGCGGCTGGGCTATTCGGTGTGGCCCAAATCGATCTTCGCGCATGCCGAGCGCCTGGCGATCAACTGCCATAGCTGCGTCAACGCCTCGGCGCAGTTCGCCGGCATCGCCGCCCTCGAAGGGCCGCAGGATGCGGTCGCCACGATGATGAAGGCGTTCGACGAGCGCCGGCGCGTGATCGTGGGCGAACTCAACCAGATCGCCGGATTCCGCTGCGTGGAACCGGGCGGTGCCTTCTACGCGTTCCCGAACATCGAGGGGACCGGCTATTCAAGCCGCCAGATGGAGACGCTGCTGCTCGAGCAGGCCGGCGTGGCGGTGCTGTCGGGCACGGCCTTCGGCAAGCACGGCGACGGCTATCTGCGCTTTTCCTACGCCAACTCGGTCGAGAACATCCGGCTGGCCATGCAGCGCATCCGGACCACGCTGGCGGCCAATCCGGCGCCAAAAGCTGCACAATGAACGATCAAAATGCACTATATTTGTGCAGATTTCTGCCTTCCAGACGGGCGAATCCTGATGCCGCGCGACAGGCATTCTGGCATGGCCCGTGCTTCTTGAGGGGGTCCCCGACGGGGTCCCCCGCCCGAGAAGTCGACGTTTCGCACTCCGTTCGCATTGTGACGTGCACATGAAAAAGATCGAAGCGATCATCAAGCCCTTCAAGCTCGACGAGGTGAAGGACGCGCTCAACGAAATCGGCCTCAAGGGGATCACGGTCGTCGAGGCCAAGGGATTCGGCCGGCAGAAGGGTCACACCGAGCTCTATCGCGGGGCGGAATACGTCGTCGACTTCCTGCCCAAGGTGAAGCTCGAAGTCGTCCTCGAAGACACGCTCGTCGAGCGCGCGATCGAGGCGATCCAGCGCGCCGCCCACACCGGCCGCATCGGCGACGGCAAGATCTTCGTTTCCACCATCGAGGAAGTGATCCGCATCCGCACCGGCGAACGCGGGGCCGAAGCGGTCTGATCGAACTCCCTTTCCCAGTTCCGAATTCAACCCACCCGTCAGTCAGCGGGCCAAACACAGGAAAAAGGCTATGTCGGATCCCAAGACCGTAATGAAGAAGATCAAGGACAACGGCTGCAAGTATGTCGATCTGCGGTTCACCGATCCGCGCGGCAAGCTGCAGCACCTCGCCCATGCGGTCGAGACGATCTCGGAAGAGACGTTCGAGGAAGGCCTCATGTTCGACGGTTCGTCGATCGCGGGCTGGAAGGCGATCAACGAGTCCGACATGACGCTGATCCCCGACCCGAAGTCGGCGGTGATGGATCCCTTCGCGGCCCAGCCGTCGATGACGATCATGTGCGACATCTACGAGCCGGGCACGGGCCAGCCCTATAACCGCGATCCGCGCGGCATCGCCAAGAAGGCCGAAGCCTACGTCAAGGAGACGGGCATCGGCGACACGGCGTTCTTCGGTCCCGAGATCGAGTTCTTCGTGTTCGACGACGTGCGCTTCAAGGTGTCGATGAACAAGACCTCGGTCGAGATCGACAGCGAGGAAGGCCCCTACGTCACCGACAAGAAGTATCCCGACGGCAACCTCGGCCACCGTCCGAAGATCAAGGGCGGCTACTTCCCCGTCCCGCCGGTCGACCAGTGCGCCGACCTGCGCGCCGAGATGCTGACGATCATGAAGACATGGGCCTCGACATCGAGAAGCACCACCATGAAGTGGCGCCCTCGCAGCACGAGCTCGGCGCCAAGTTCACGACGATGGTGAACGCCGCCGACCAGTGCCAGATCTACAAGTACGTCGTCCACAACGTGGCCGCCCAGTACGGCAAGACCGCGACGTTCATGCCCAAGCCCATCAAGGGCGACAACGGTTCGGGCATGCACGTGCACCAGTCGATCTGGAAGAAGGGCAAGCCGCTCTTCGCCGGCAACGGCTACGCCGACCTCTCGGAAATGGCGCTGTTCTACATCGGCGGCATCATCAAGCACGCCAAGGCGATCAACGCGTTCACCAACGCGTCGACCAACTCGTACAAGCGCCTGATCCCGGGCTTCGAGGCCCCCGTGCTGCTCGCCTACTCGGCGCGCAACCGCTCGGCCTCGTGCCGCATCCCGTTCGGTGCGGGCCCCAAGGCCAAGCGCGTCGAAGTCCGCTTCCCCGACCCGTCGGCCAACCCGTATCTCGGCTTCGCCGCGATGCTGATGGCCGGTCTCGATGGCATCAAGAACAAGATCCATCCGGGCGAAGCCATGGACAAGAACCTCTATGACCTGCCGCCGGCAGAGCTCAAGAAGGTCCCGACGGTGTGCGGCAGCCTTCGCGAAGCGCTGGGCGCACTCGACAAGGGCCGCAACTTCCTGAAGGCCGGCGGCGTGTTCACCGACGACTTCATCGACAGCTACATGGAACTCAAGTGGGAAGAGGTGTACGCGTTCGAACACACCCCGCACCCGATCGAGTTCGAGATGTACTATTCGGTCTGATCCGGCCGGAGACGGCAGCGAAACGGCCCCGGAGCGATCCGGGGCCGTTTTTGCTTCTACCTGCTTTGCATCCGCCTGATGCAGATGACCCATGCAATCTCGGGCTAGGCGCGGACGGCATCAGACTGTATGTTTTCCGGTGAATTGGAGACAGTCGGACCCAGAATGGACACGGCAGCCCGCCAACCCGAATTCGACGCGGCCCTGAGCGCGCATCTCGCCTATCTGATGGGCCGGAACGGCGGCAAGCGCATGGACATGCGCGGCTACGAGTTCGGCGCGGTCGACGGGCGCGGGCGCAACCTGTCGTGCGCGATCCTGGCTGCGGCCAATTTCGTCGGCGCGATCCTGCAGGACTGCGACCTGTCGATGGCCGACGTGTTCACGGCCGATTTCCGCCATGCCGACCTGTCCGGCGCCAATCTGCGGCGCATCGACGCGCGCGGCGTCAATTTCGACGGCGCCAAGATGCGCGAATGCGACCTGCGCGAGGGCGATTTCCGCCCGGGCCAGACCATGTCGTTCGCCGACGGCAGCAAGAAGGGCAGCGAGCAGAGCGCCAGTTTCAAGGACGCCAATCTCGACAAGGTGCAGCTGAAGGGCGCCAATCTCGAGAAGGCGGACATGTCGGGTGCTTCGCTGCGCGGGGCCGGCCTCGAGGGCGTCGAACTTGGTGCCGCCAACCTCAAGAACGTCGATCTGACCGGCGCCAATCTCGAGGGCGCGAAGCTCAAGGATGCCGTGCTCGACGGTGCCAAGCTGCGCGGTGCCGCGATGAAGGGTTGCGACCTGCGCGGTGCCCGCATGCGCGGCGTGGATCTCGACGGACTCGACCTCAAGACCGTGCAGATGGAGGGTGCGGCCTTCGATCCGCCCGACAAGCCGCCCGAGGAGAAGCCCAACGTCAAGCTGCTGCTCGACGACCACAAGCGCTGGGTCGAGACCGGCGGCGCCGTCGGTTCGCGCGCGGTGCTCGACGATCGCGATCTTTCCGGCATGGACCTGCGCGGCCTCGACCTGAGTGCGGCCTCGTTCAACCGCGCCAACCTGGCGCGCGCCGACCTCGGCCGCGCGCAGATGCGCCTCACCAGCCTGATGCAGGCGAACCTGACCGACGCCGATCTCACTGAAGCCGACCTGTGCGGTGCGGTGATGGTCGGTGCGATCCTGCGCCGCGCCGTGCTCGCCAAGGCGAAGATGACGCCGATCGACCTCAAGGACGCGTCGGGCAAGCCGTCGGGGCGCAAGTTCCCGACCAATCTCAGCAACGCGATCCTCTCGCACGCCAAGCTCGACGGAGCCGACATGCGCGGGGCCGTGCTGCGCGGGGCCGACATCACGCGCGCCAGTTTCGTCGAAGCGCAGGTCGAGGGCATCGACCTTTTCGGCGTGCGCAAGCTGAGCTAGCGCCGCCCCGCCCGTTTCCATGCCGCACACCAAGGAAAGCCTGCTCGCACTGCTGGGCGAACTCGGCATCCCGGTCGAGACCGTCGAGCACGAGGCCGCGTTCACGGTCGAGGAGGCGCGACGCCTGCACGACGCGCGCATGCCCGGCGTCAACGTCAAGAACCTGTTCTTGAAAGACGCCAAGGACGCGCTGTGGCTGGTGAGCGCACCCTGGGAGCGGCAGATCGACCTCAAGGGCCTCCCCAATCGCATCGGCTGCAAGCGCGTGTCGTTCGGCTCGCCCGCCCTGCTGATGGAAACGCTCGGCGTCATCCCGGGGGCCGTGACGCCGTTCGCCCCCGTCAACGACACGGGCAGACGCGTGCGCGTCGTGCTCGACGCGGAAATGATGCGCGCGGAAACGCTCAACTGCCATCCGCTGGTCAACACCGCGACGACCAACATCCGCGCGGCCGACCTGCTGCGCTTCCTGCGCCACTGCCACGGCGAACCGCTGGTGGCCGAACTCGGCGCCTGAATCCGTCATCGATTTGCGTATAATGGATCTCCCCCAAGACGGAGATCCCGACATGAACATCCTCTACACGACCAAGGGTTCGGCGACCGGCGGGCGCGCCGGCAAGGCCGCGAGCGAGGACGGCGTGCTCCAGGTGACGCTGACCACGCCCAAGGCGCTGGGCGGCGACGGTGCCGTCGGCACCAATCCCGAGCAGCTCTTCGCGTGCGGCTATTCGGCCTGCTTCCTGGGTGCCCTCAAGTTCGTGGCCGGCAAGGCCAAGGTGAAGATCCCCGAGGATGCCCGCGTGACCGCGACGGTGGGCATCGGCCCGCGCGACGACGGCGGCGGCTTCGGCATCGAGGTGGCGCTCGCCATCAGCGTGCCGGGCGTGGAACGCGCGACGGTCGAGGATCTGGTCAAACAGGCACATGTCGTGTGCCCCTACAGCCACGCGACCAAGGGCAGCCTCGACGTCAAGCTCAGCGTCGTCTGACCGGCATTGCCGCGCGGGCGGAATTGCAATGCCGCCCGCGCGGCCCTAGGCTTGCCGGAACAAGAACGAAGACGCCTTCCGGGAGTGACGTGATGCCGCCCGAGACCCTGTCCCGCCGTACCGTGCTGTTCGTCAACATCGCGCACGCGCTCGACCATTTCGTGCTGCTGATCTATCCCACGGCCGTCATCGCCATCGCGGCCGACACGCGCACGACCTATACCGAGCTGATCGGGCTTGCGACCGGCGCCTTCGTGGCCTTCGGCCTGTTCTCGCTGCCGATGGGCTGGATCGCCGAACGGGTCGGCAGGCGCAACCTGCTCGCCGCGTTCTTCGCCGGCTGCGGGCTTTCGTGCCTCGGCCTGTCGATGGCCGAGACACCGATGCAGTTCGCTGTCCTGCTGCTGGTGCTGGGCATGTTCACCGCGATCTACCATCCGATCGGGTCGGCGATGCTGGTCACGCACGCGCGCGCCCTGGGCCGCGATCTGGGGTGGAACGGCGTGTGGGGAAATCTCGGCGCCGCATTCGCGTCGGGCGTGACCGCCCTTGTCGCGGCGTGGCTGGGCTGGCGCGCGGCGTTCGTGGTCCCCGGCCTCGTGTGCCTTGGTGCCTGCGCCGTCTTCATGGCCATGGTGCCGGGCGACGGCGACGCGGGCGAGAAGCAGAAGAAGCAGGGCGCCGAGATTTCCGTCGCGCGCCCGTTCGTCCTGTTCGCGGCTTTCGTGCTGGCGGTCGTGGCCGGCGGCATGACCTTCAACATCACGACGATCGCGTTGCCCAAGGTGATCGACGAGCGCATCGGGCTCGACCTGCCGCTCGCCCTCACCGGCTCGCTCGCCACCGCCGTGTTCGTGTTCGGCGCGTTGACGCAGCTTGCCGTCGGCCAGCTCGTCGACCGTTTCGCGCTGCCGACGATCTTCGTGGGCCTCGCCTTGTTCCAGCCGATCGGCCTCGGGCTCGCGGCGGTTTCGACCGGCGTGCCGATGCTGGCCGGAATGGTGCTGGTGATGGCCGCGATCTACGGGCAGGTCGTCGTCAACGACGCGATGGTGGCACGCTATGTGCCGCCGATGTACCGCGCCAAGGCGTTCAGCATCCGCTATTTCCTCGGCTTCACGACGGCCGGGGCCGCCGTCCCGCTGATCGCGTATCTGCACGGGCAAGGCGGCTTCGCCACGGTGCTGATGGCAGCCGCCCTGTTCGGTGCGGCGATCTTCGCGGCCGGCTGCGCGTTCTGGCTTGCCTCCCAGCCGCAGCGCGCGGCGGCGACCGCCGGCGACTAGTTCAGCGGAAGAGGCCGAGCAGCACGGACGGCTGCTGGTTGGCGATCGACAGCGACTGGATGCCGAGCTGCTGGCGGACCTGCAGCGACTGCACCGAGGCCGAGGCCTTGCCGATGTCGGCATCGACGATGGCACCGAGGCCCGTCGTCGTGGCGTCGACGATCGCATTGATGAACGCGGACTGGAGCTGCAGCGTGCGCGTTTCAGCGGCATTGGCACCCAGCGACGTGGCGACCGCCTGCGCGAACGTGTTGAGCGAGGTGAGCGCCAGCGTTGCCGCCGAAGCCGACGTGACCGACGAGCCGGTGAAAGTCGTGAAGGCCTGGCGGACAGAGGACTGCGAGGTCATCGTCAGCGTCACGGCGTTGGTGTCGGCAAGGAACGTCTTGGCGACCGAGGCGGCCGACAGCAGGTTCGTGCCGTTGTAGTTGGCCTGCGTGATGAAGTTGTTGATCTGCGAGGTCATCGCGTTGAAGTCGGCGGTGTAGATCGTGCGCTGGTTGGCGCTGATCGACCCGTCGGCGAGCTGCGTGATCTTGGCCTGCAGGTTGCCGACCAGGTTCGAGATGTTGGTCAGTGCCGCCTGCGTGACGGAGCCGAGGCCCACGCCGTTGGCGAGCGAGCCCTGGACGGCCTGAAAGGCCTGCAGGTTGCCGCGGATGCCTTGCGCGACCGAGAAGGTCGATGCGTCGTCGGCAGCGTCCGCGACCCGGTAACCGGTCTGGACCTGCTTGGAGGCGACGTTGAGAGCGGATTGCGTGGTGCGCAGGGAGGCCAGAGCCACCATCGCGCCGACATTCGTGTTGATCGAGTTCGACATCGTTCTTGCTACTCCCTCGGTTGTCGGCGCGGCCCTGCCCTGCTGAGGCGGTTTCGTGCCGGCGATCCGGTCGATCCGGGCAAAGGCCGGACGAAGCGGTATCAGAATGTGTTATTGTTACTTACTGTTACAAACTGATAACGGCAGTTGTCCAGTCGATCAATGTAATTTCCGAAAATATAAAAATAACTCGGCCCAAAATGAATTAAAAATCAATTCAAATTGAAGTTATTACTCTAACCAATTGAAATCACGAACGAACTGTCCAGCCTTCGAGCGGGACGATCGCCTCATCGCGCAGCAACGGTCCGTGGATCTCATAGGCGTCGGGCGCTTTCGCGAGCACCGCACGGCACGAATAGGCCGGGTCCATGTCCGACATGTCGGCGGCGGCGGCCCCGAACACGACGCGCCGGATGCCCGAGCCCGCGATCGCCTCGGCGCACAGGGCGCACGGCTCGCCGCTCGCATAGATCGTCGCCCCGTCCAGCCGCTCGCGCGGCACGGCGGTCTTCAGGAGCCGCACGGCGTTGGCCTCGGCATGTGCCGTCGGGTCGCGCGTCGTGTTCTGGGTATTGCGCGCTTCCACGAGCACGCTGCCGTTCGCCGCGACGACGACGGCGCCATAGGGCTCGTCGCCGACCTTGCGCGCGATCATCGCGAGCGCGATTGCCGAGCGCAGATAGGGAAGATCGCGGAGGGTCAATCCATTCATCTCTGCCTCACATCGTCGCGCGCCGGCGCGACTCCTTCAGCCAGGCGACGGCACCCGGTGTGGCGTTCCACGCGCGCGCGCTGTTGACCGCGACGATGACGGCCTCGTCGCGGCTGCCGGGCTCGACCGACAGCGGGGCTGCCTTGGGCGGCTTTCGGTCGCCCACCAGATAGGCCGGCACGTAGCCGTTGGCGGTGAGGGCAGCGGCGAGTGCTGCATCGGCCGCACCCCCTGCCCCGCTTTTGCGGAACGCGAGCAAGGCGCGCGCATAGGCCACGCGCGCGTCGGTGTCGGATGCGAACCTGTCGAGCAGCGCCAGCGCCTCGTCGTCGGCACTCGCGTCGATCAGCGCGTCGGCGAAATCGAAGCGCGCGCGCGACGGGTCGGACGGGTCGAGGCGCAACACCTCGCGCCAGTGGTCGAACGCCGCGTCGCGGTCGGCCGAAACGGCAAGCGCACTCGCCAGATGCTGGCGGGCCTCGAGATAGCCAAGGCCGCGCGGACTTGCGCCCAACGTGCCAGTCTCGGCCGCAAGCCGGTCGCCCAGCGCCGCCTCGCCCGCCTGCAGGGCGAGTTTGAGGAAGCGCACGCGCTCGACCAGATCGCGTGCGGCGAACAGCGACAGCATCGTATAGGCCGGCGCGCAGTAGAGACTGTCGCCCAGTGCGGCGAGTGCCAGCTCCACGCCCTTGCGCGGATTGGATGCATCCCATGCGGACGCCGCCTTCGCCTCGGCAGCCGCGATCCGATCCTCGCCCGCCATCGCGGCAAGATCTGTCTCGGGGCCGATCAGGCCAAGCTCGACGAGGAATTCGTGTTCGGTGGTCGCAAAGCCGCTCATGCCGCGCCCTCGCCGTCCACCAGCCGCGGCCGCCGGTCGAGGCCGATCGCGACATAGGTGAACACGCCTTGCGTGACCTTGACGCGCTCGCTGCCTTCGCGCTTGCGCGTCCAGGTCTCGACCTTGATCGTCATCGACGTGCGGCCCACGCGCTGCATCTCGCAATAGCAGCTCACCTCGTCGCCGACGGTGACGGGCAGATGGAACGTCATCGCCTCGACGGCGACCGTCGCCACGCGGCCCTTGGCGCGCTGGCTGGCAAAGCTGCCGCCCGCGAGATCCATCTGGGAAAGCAGCCAGCCGCCGAAGATGTCGCCGTTGGGGTTGGTGTCCGCCGGCATCGCGATGGCCCGAAGGACGGGCTCGCCCGAGGGTGATGCTGGGGGTGCGGACATGGGCGAGGCTCCGGAAAACGGCGGGACGGTTCTCGAAAGTAGCGCAATCCGGGCCGGCAGGCCATTGAAACACATGGAGAAAGCCTGCCGCCCGGCACGGAGTTTGCGTCGAATCGGATGCCGCCCTTAGTCTCCGCCTTTCCGCAAGCGCACCAGATCCCGGGACCCATGGCCGACCTGTTTTCCAACGCCGCCAAGAAGAACGACAGCTACACCGCCAAGGACATCGAGGTCCTCGAGGGGCTGGAGCCGGTCCGCCGGCGCCCGGGCATGTATATCGGCGGCACCGACGAGCGGGCGCTGCATCACCTGATCGCCGAGGTGCTCGACAACTCGATGGACGAGGCCGTCGCCGGCCACGCCGACTGGATCGAGGTCGAGCTTGCCGCCGACGACTGGATGACGATCCGCGACAACGGCCGCGGCATCCCGGTCGATCCGCATCCGCGCTTCCCCAAGAAGTCGGCGCTGGAAGTGATCCTGACCACGCTGCATTCGGGCGGCAAGTTCGCCAACAAGGCCTATTCCACGTCGGGCGGCCTGCACGGCGTGGGCGTGTCGGTCGTCAACGCGCTGTCCGACGAGTTCGAGGTCGAGGTCGCGCGCGACAAGGCACTCTTCGCGCAGAAATATTCGCGCGGCGTGCCGCAGGGCCCGCTCAAGAAGCTGGGGGCGACCAACAACCGGCGCGGCACCACCGTGCGCTTCCACCCCGACGCGCAGATCTTCGGCAAGTCGATGCATTTCAAGCCGCAGACCGTCTACAAGATGGCGCGCGCGAAGGCCTTCCTGTTCAAGGGCGTCGAGATCCGCTGGAAGTGCGATCCGGCCCTGCTGAAGCCCGAATGGGGCATTCCGCCCGAGCAGTCGATGCGCTTCCCCGGCGGGCTTGCGGACTCGCTGGCCGAGGCGATCGGCAAGCGGCCCACCTACACGCCCAAGCCCTTTGCCGGCGACGTGAAGCTGGATGCGCAAGGCGGGCGACTCGAATGGGCGGTCGCGTGGCCCGGCGACGAGGATGCGGAAGTGCATTCCTACGTCAACACGGTGCCCACGCCGCAGGGCGGCAGCCACGAGCTGGGCCTGCGTGCCGCCCTCACGCGCAGCCTTCGCGCCTATGGCGACATGACCGCCAACAAGAAGGCCGCCAACATCGCGTCGGAAGACGTGTGCGACGGGGCGGTCGTGTTCCTGTCGCTCTTCGTGCGCGACCCGCAGTTCCAGGGCCAGACGAAAGACCGCCTCGGCATGCCCGAAGCCCAGCGCATGGTCGACAATGCGCTGAAAGACCAGTTCGACCATTGGCTCGCCGACGATCCGGCGGCGGCCAAGCAGCTTCTCGAACGCGCCGTCGAGCGCGCGGAAGACCGCGCGCGCCGGCGCATGCAGAAGGAGCAGGACCGCAAGTCGGCCACGCGCCGCCTGCGCCTGCCCGGCAAGCTCGCCGACTGTTCGGCGACCAACTCCGACGACACCGAGATCTTCCTCGTCGAAGGCGATTCCGCCGGCGGCTCGGCCAAGCAGGCGCGTAGCCGCGAAAAGCAGGCGATCCTGCCCTTGCGCGGCAAGATCCTGAACGTCGCCAGCGCTTCGGCCGACAAGCTGCGCGGCAACCAGGAACTCGCGGATCTCACGCAGGCACTGGGCTGCGGGACGGGCGAGAACTGGGACGAAGGCAAGCTGCGCTACGAGCGCGTCATCATCATGACCGACGCCGACGTGGACGGGGCCCACATCGCCTCGCTGCTGATCACGTTCTTCTACCGCGAGATGCCCAAGCTGATCGAGACCGGGCACCTGTTCCTCGCCTTGCCGCCGCTCTACCGCATCGCGGCGGGCGGCGACGTCGCGTACGGGCGCGACGACGCGCACAAGGACGAGCTGATCAAGACGCGCTTCAAGAACCGGAAAGTGGAGATCAGCCGCTTCAAGGGCCTCGGCGAAATGCCGCCCGCACAGCTCAAGGAAACGACGATGGACCCCAAGAAGCGCACGCTGCTGCGCGTCGTGGTCCCCGACCGCGAGCACCGCGAGGCGTTCGAGGAAACCGAATCGCTGGTCGAGAGCCTGATGGGCCGCAAACCCGAACTGCGCCTCGCCTTCATCCAGGAGCACGCGACCAGCGTGCGCGATCTCGACGTCTGAAGACCCTGCCGGAGGACCGACATGCTTCGTTTCATTCTCGCGATCCTGCTGCCCTGGCTGCAGTTCTTCACCATCGGCCGCCCCATGGCCGGGATCATCTGCCTGATCCTGCAGCTGACGATCATCGGCTGGCTGCCGGCCGCCATCTGGTCGGTCTACTCGCTCGGCAAATACAACGGCGGACAGACGGCCGCCTGATATTGCTAGCGACGCAATGACCCGGCACAACGGCAACACTTAGTTTCACAGTCATGCCCGGGCTTGTCCCGGGCATCCACGACTTTGGATCAAGCATGCGGCTGGCAAGCGGCGACCAGATCCAGTTCGTCATTTCCACAATCGCCGAAGATCCCGCACGCATGCGCGTGCTCGAGATCGTGCGCGACCTCGAACTGCCGGATTGCTGGATCGGCGGCGGATTCGTGCGCTCGCCCGTATGGGACCGGCTTTCCGGCCGCGCGCCGGCATTCCCGGACGGTGACATCGACGTGCTGTGGTTCGACCCCGCTCGCTCTGACTCCGCCATCGATGCGCAGCTGGAAGAGCATCTCTCCGCACTCGATCCATCACTTGATTGGTCGGTGAAGAATCAGGCACGCATGCATCTGCGAAACGGGGACACCCCCTACGCGTCAACGGCCGATGCCATGCGCTATTGGGTCGAAACGGCGACTGCCGTGGCGGTCAGACTCGCGGGCGACGAGATTGAGGCATTGGCACCGCTTGGTTTCGACGATTTGTTCTCCATGACGCTTCGCCCGACGCCTGCATTCGCAGGAGTAAAGTGCGCCGTATTTCACAAGCGCAGACAACTGAAGCGTTGGCAGGAACGTTGGCCGCGCTTGATTCTCGTCGACAAAGTCGTGGATGCCCGGGACAAGCCCGGGCATGACGGATAGGGCAGTACGTTGATGGCTGCATCGGCGGCCGTCAGGCCGCCACCGGCTGCGCCGCTTCCTTCGCCTTCGGGAACGGGCGGAAGGTCATCGCGATCAGCACCGCGCCGATGCCCAGCGCCCAGGCGCCGACATAGAGCCACGTATAGTCGGCGAACGCGTCGTAGATGAGGCCGCCGGCGAGCGGACCCGACGCCATGCCGAGGCTGCCGGCGGTCGACGTGCCGCCGATGATCGTGCCCATCATGCGCAGCGGGAAGTTCTCGCGCGCAAGCACGGCATAGAGCGGCATCACGCCCGCATAGACGAAGCCGAACAGGGCCGCCACCGCATAGAACGCATTGATGTCGCGCACGAAGGAATAGGCGAGTGCCGCGAACGCCTGCACGAGCAGGCCCAGCACCAGCACGCGCTTGGCGCCGAACTTGTCGCCCATCAGGCCGAAGGCCAGGCGCCCGCCCAGCCCTGCGAACCCTTCGAGGCTGTAGATCGAGACGGCGGCGACCAGCGGGATGCCGCAGCTGACGGCGTAGCCGATCGTGTGGAAGATCGGGCCCGAATGCGTGGCGCAGCAAAAGAAGCTCGTCAGCGTCAGGATGATGAACTGCGGCGAGCGCACGGCATCGCGCACGCTCATGCCCGACTGCGGCCCCTGCCCTCCGTCGGCCGGCATCGCGGCAGCCTCGCGGTCGAGTGCCGGCGGGCGGCGCACCAGCAGCGCCGCCGGGATCATCGCGGCGGCGGCGATGGCGGCGACGATCTGCATCGACGTGCGCCAGTCGTAGACGGCGATGAGCTGGGCTGCCAGCGGCGACATCGTCATCGGCGCCATGCCCATGCCGGCGGAGACGAGCGACACCGCGAGACTGCGGTTCGTGTCGAACCAGCCGGTCACGCAGGCCATCATGGGTGCGAAGATCGCCGCGATCCCGCAGCCGACCATCAGGCCGAAGACGAACTGGAACTCGACCAGCGACGTGGCGAAGCTCGCGAGCGCGAGACTTCCCGTCAGCAGGACCGTGCCGGCCAGCACGACCGGGCGCGCACCGATGCGGTCGGACAGGTTCCCCCACGCCATGCTCGCGAAGGACATCGCGAGGAACCCGACCGTCATGGCCGCCGAAATGCCGGTGACCGACCAGCCCGTGTCCTGTGACATGGCGACGAGGAAGACCGGCAGCGAGAACATCGCGCCGACCGCCATGCAGGTGATGACCGCACCCGCCGCGACGATGACCCAGCGATACGAGGAATTCGACATCTGCTCCCTGCTCCTTCAGCCGCGCGGCGGCATCTTGTCGAATTTCGGTAACGCGGGATCGACCTGGTCCCAGGCGTGACCGGCCGCGGTCCAGCAGACGAAGGTCGGCTTGAACCGGCCCGGCTCGTCGAGGCTTGCCGCACTGACGCCGAAAAGCGAAGGCATCCCCGGAAAGGTCACGTAGACGGGCGCGCCGCATGTGGGGCAGAACGCGCGCAGCTTTTCCGTGCCGCCTTCGCCGACCATCAGCCATTGCCCGACCTCGCCCGCGAACTTCGCGGCCTCGCGCGGAAACGTCAGGTGGGCTCCATGGCCCGTTCCGCTGTCGCGCTGGCACTGGCGGCACTGGCACTTGAACATCATGTTCGGTTCGGCCGCGATCTCGTAGCGCACGGCGCCACAAGCGCAGCCGCCGGTATAGGACCTGGTCATTGCACCTGCTCCGCCGCGATCGCTTCGATCGTGCCGACGACCTTTTTCCAGCCGTTGCCCATGTTCGTGAAGGCGGTCTCGTTGCGCGGCAGCTCGAAGCCCGAATGGACCAGATGGATGCGCGTTCCGCCCTCCGCACGGCTGAGCGTCCACGCGACCACGGTCTCGAGCGGTGCGCCGTAGCCGACATTGTCGGCGTGCCCGCCCTTCCACGAATAGACGAGGCGTTCGTTCGGCACGATCTCCAGCACCTCGCAGTGGATCACGCCGTCCCACTTGCCGGCTGCCGTCGTCCGATAGGTGAAGCGGTTGCCCTTCACGGGCGCGAAGCCGGACATCGGCATCTTCAGCCAGCGCTGGATCAGCTCGCCGGTCGTCAGCGTCTTCCAGATCTTCTCGGGCGCATGCGGGAAGAACGTGTCGACCACGATCTCGCGCGTTGCGGGTTTCAGGGCGGCGTCGTTCATGGATCCATTTCCTTGAGGAGCGTTTCGAGATTGGCGAGCCGGTCGCGCCAGAAGACGGCGTAGTGGTTCATCCAGTCGGACAGCGGCGCCAGCCCCTTGGGTTCGGCGCGATAGAAGACGTTGCGGCCCTGCGCGCGGTCGACGACCAGCCCCGCCTGTTTCAGCGTGCGCAGATGCTGCGAGACGGCCGATTGCGAGACGCCGCTGCCGCGCGTCAGCTCGACGACGCTGATCTCCGGCGAGGCGCGGACGATCCGCTCGAACACGGCGCGCCGCGTTGAATCCGCGAGCGTGCGCATGACGGTGTCGATGGCGATTGCCTGGGTCATGTCGATTAGTTAGTGCTCACTAATCAATTAGTCAAGACTTATTTGTCGTCGTCAACCCGCCCGACGGCTAGGGTTGTGCCCGACCCGCCGCAGCCGGATTCCCCGACTTGACCGACGCACCGTCGCCCTCCCACGCCCGCATCTTTGCCCTGACGACGTGCCTCGTCTTCACGACGCAGCTCGGCATCACGATCGATCTGCCGTCGCTCGCCTCGATCGCGCGCGATCTCGGGATGAGTGCGAGTGGCGCCGAGGTCTCGGTGTCGGCCTACGTCATCGGCGTGGCGGCCCCCATCCCGCTGTGGGGGTTCGCGGCTGACCGCTGGGGGCGGCGCGCCACGATGTACGCGGCGGTCGCGCTGTTCGCGGCCTGCAGCCTGCTGCTTGCGGTTGTCGACGATCCCTGGCTGTTCGTGGCGTTGCGCTTCGTGCAGGGCGTCGGCGGCGGCGGCTGCTCCATCCTCGGGCGCATCCTGGCGCGCGACACGTGGAGTGGCGCCGAACTCGCGCGCCGGCTCGCACTGCTGTCGGTCTCGTACATCGTCGCACTGGGCGGCGGCCAGTTCCTCGGCGCACTCTTCGAGCGGTACGACCTGTGGCGCCTCGAGTTCGTGCTGCTGGCGGCGATGGCGGTGGCGGCCGCCGCCATGTCGCTCGGCATGGCTCTGGCGCCCGGCCGGCCGGCGCGGCCACTGCGCGAGACGTTCGATGCCTATCTCGGCCTGATGAAGCTGCCGGCGTTCCTCGCCCCCACGCTGGCCGGCGGCCTCAGCTATGCGGCACTCCTGTCGTACCAGCAGGCCAGCCCCTTCGTGCTCGGCGGACATTACGGCGCCGACGCGACGATGATCGGCAATGTCGGGCTGCTGACGGCCGTCGCCTATTTCGCCGGCTCGCTGGCGTTGAGCCATTTCGTGCTGCGGACCGGGCAGGAACGCATGCTGGAAGCCGGCTCGCTGATCATCGCGGGTGCCGGCGCCGTCGGGATCGTCTTCTGGATGACGGGCGACACGACGCTCGCCGCATTCGTCGCCCTCTACTGCCTCGTTTCGTTCGGGCAGGCGGTGATGTTCCCGGGCAGCATGTCGCTCGCCATCGGGGCCGCCCCTGAGCGCGGCGTCTATGCGACGGCGCTGTGCAGCTTCGTGCACCAGATCGTCGCCGGCCTCGCCGCCGCATGCGTGGCGCTGCTACCGCATGGCGACGTATGGCCCGCCGCCACCGCCGCCGTGCTGTTCGGGCTGGCGGCGTATGCGCTGGCCCGTCACAGGCCGGGCAGCTAGCGCGCCGCGCCCAGCCTTGCTTCCAGCTTCTCGACCAGCGACAGCAGGCGCGCGATCTCGGTCTCGCGCAGCAGGTCGATCTTCTGGTGCAGCGTCTCGATCTCGAGCTCGGCCTTCAGGTTGACGTGATAGTCGTCCTCGGCGTGCGCACGGTCGATGTCGCCCATGCGGTTCTGGCTCATCATGATGATGGGGGCCGTGTAGGCCGCCTGGAACGACAGCACGAGATTGAGCAGGATGAACGGGTACGGGTCCCACGCCTGCACCCACGCGAAGATGTTCGCCGACAGCCAGAGCAGCAGCAGCGCGCTCTGGATCAGGATGAA
This sequence comes from Tagaea sp., assembly GCA_965279525.1. Lineage (GTDB taxonomy): Bacteria > Pseudomonadota > Alphaproteobacteria > CACIAM-22H2 > CACIAM-22H2 > Tagaea. The sequence continues at coordinate 1,051,383 of CBDIIB010000004.1, forward strand.
GCGCCACGACCCGACGAGGGCCGTGATGTGGTCGGCCGCGCGCGCGCCCAGCCCCGTGTCGGCCGGCGGGCGCGAGGCGGGCACGGGCGCGATCTTCGCCGGCCGGTGGCGCCGGCGTCCGGCGCGCAGCTCGTGCAGCAGCGAGAGATCGGCGGGATCGAGCTTTGCGGTCGGGGTCATGGGCGGCACTCCGGTGGCGGATGGCCGCGAGTATACGCCCTTGCCTAGTGCGCGACGCGAAAGCGTGGCGGGACGAAGAACAGGAAATCCTGCACGCGCGCCGATTTGTGGCAGCCGGCGCAGAAGGCGACGGCCGGCGCGTCCTCGCCGCCGCTTTCGCCCAGGCGCAGCCCCTCGGGCGTGGTCACGGTGAAACGCCAGTCGTTGGTCGAACTGTCGTAGCCGGGTGCCATGCGCTCCATCAGGTAAAGCGAGCCCGCCGTCGCGTTGCCCGCCCTGTCCACGCGGAAGCTGCGTTTGAGGATCGCAGCACCGGGCAGCAGCCGCCCGCCCTGCTCGGCCTTCGCGTAGTCGGGTGCCGCCGACGCGTTGGCGAAGACCTGCAGGAACATGCCGTGCTCGGACGCGAGATAGTTGCTCGACATCGTGCGCCAGCCGCGCGTGGCGCGGATCGTCGCATCGCGGGCCCGTGCCAGCGCGGCGTCGAGGGCGGGGCCAAGACACGCTGCCATCGCGTCGACCTCGGCTTGCGTCAACTGCATGGGCGGATTGCCGAGCCCGCCCAGTTCCGACGCCGGTGTCCCGGCCGCCCGTTCCACCCGGCAGCCGGACATTTCACCGGCCGTCGGCGCGCACGCCGAAAGAAGCATCGCCGCCAGCCCCAGGACCGCCATTCCGCCGAATTTCCGCCGCACGCGCACGCTCCGTTCCTGCCAACGTGGTTCGCCGCCGCCCACCAGAAGGTTTCCAGTCCCGCTCCGGAATTCGGGTGCGGACAGAATCGTTCCCTTGCGGCAGACTGGAGCCTAGCAAGCTTTCCACCCGGGGGGATCGCGCAATGTGCCGTTGGCTGGCCTATTCGGGCCGTCCGCTCTATCTCGAGGACTTCCTCTTCAAGCCCGAGAACTCGCTGATCAACCAGTCGCTGCACGCCCGCAAGGGACACGTGGCGACCAACGGCGACGGGTTCGGCGTGGGGTGGTACGGCGACCGCTCGGAGCCGGGCCTGTTCCGCGACATCCGCCCGGCCTGGAACGACGAGAATCTCCGCTCGATCGCCGAGCAGATCCGCACCGGGCATTTCTTCGCGCATGTGCGCGCGTCGACCGGCACGTCGATCAGCCGGGCCAACTGCCATCCGTTCCAGCACGGGCGCTGGATGTTCATGCACAACGGCCAGATCGGCGGTTTCGACCGCGTGGCGCGCGATCTCGATTTCGCGATCGATCCGGAATATTACCGCGCGCGGCGCGGCACCACCGACAGCGAAACCATCTTCCTGCTGATGCTCACCTACGGGCTCGAACGCGACCCCGAGCATGCGCTGGCGCGCACGCTGGGCAAGATCGTCGAGGTCACGCAGAAAGTCGGCACCGTCGATCCCTTCCGTTTCACCGCCGCCTTCACCGACGGGCGGCGCATCTATGCCGCGCGCTTCTCGTCCGACGGCCATTCGCCCACGCTGTTCTACGGCTGCGGCACCGGCATCCGGGCGGCCGACGGCGGCGGCTGTTCGGACGGCACGGGCGGCGAGGATTCGCTGCTCGTCCTCTCCGAGCCGCTCGACACCGACCTCCAGCACTGGACGGCGGTGGGCGAAAGCTCGCTGCTCGTCGTCGAAAACGGACGTGTGGACGTGCGCGGCCTGAAGCCCGTCATGTCGCGCGTCGCCGCATAAGGAAATCCCGAACATGCTCGTCGTCTATGGTCGCGGAAGTTCGTCCAACGTCCAGAAGGTCCTGTGGCTGTGCGAGGAGCTGGGGCTCCCCTACTCCAGCGCCCACGACGTGGCGCCGGGCAAGGCCAAGGAGAGTGCCGATTACACCAAGCTCAATCCCAACGGCCTGATCCCGACGATCGACGACGACGGCTTCGTGCTGTGGGAGTCGAACGCGATCGTGCGCTATCTCGCGGCCAAGCACGCCAACGGCTCGCTCTTCCCGGGCGACCTGCGCGTGCGCGCGGATGCTGACCGCTGGATGGACTGGCAGGCCACCGTGCTTGCCCCGCCGACGGCCGTGGTCCTGCTCCAGACGATCCGCACCGCACCCGACAAGCGCGACAACGCCGCACTCGCCACCGCCTGCCAGACGCTGCGCGACAAGGCCGGCACGCTCGACACCGCTCTCGCCGGCCGCAGCTACATCGCCGGAGCCGCGTTCACGATGGGCGACCTGCCGATCGGCCAGTGGATGTGGCGCTACGCGAGCCTCGTGCCCGACCGCCCGAAGCACGCGAACCTCGAAGCGTGGTACGCACGCCTGCAGGAGCGCCCGGCCTTCCGCAAGATCGTGATGACGAAGCTGGTCTAGCTTTCGCGCGGGCCCAGCAGAATCACCGCAGCACCGGCAAGGCAGATCGCGGCACCGATCGCATCCCAGCGGTCGGGGCGTGCGCCTTCCACGGCCCACAGCCACGCGAGCGACGCGGCGATATAGACGCCGCCATAGGCCGCGAATGCGCGACCGGCGAAGTCGCTGGGCACCAGCGTCAGCAGCCACGCGAACGCGACGAGGCTTGCGATGCCGGGAACCAGCCACAGCGGCGAACGGTCGAGCTTCAGCCACGCCCAGAAGGCGAAGCAGCCCGCGATCTCGGCGAGTGCCGCGGCGGCGAAGACGAGCGCCGTCACGCCTAGGCCTTCAGCCAGCGGCGCAGGGCTTCGTTCGTTTCCTTCGGCTTTTCCATCGTCGAGAGATGGCCGCAATCCTCGATGACGCACAGCTGTGCGGCCGGAATGTCGGCGGCCATTTCCTGGCTCAAGGCCAGCGGTGTCGCCTCGTCCTCGCGCCCGCACATCACCAGCGTCGGGCAGACGATTTCGGCCAGCATCGGACGGCTGTCGGGCCGGCCCATGATCGCGGCGACCTGGCGGCAGAACGCGTCGGGCCCGACGCGGTTGGTCATGTCGAGCACGCGCTGCGCGATACCCGGATCGCGCGCGATCGATTTGGGGCTGACCCAGTTGGGCAGCAAAGCGGGCGTGACACCCTTGAACTTGCCCTTCTTGGCGTGCGCCACGAACATCTTGCGCTTGCGCGTCTGTTCGGGCGTGTCGGCGCGCGCGGACGTGTCGAGCAACGCAAGCCGTTCGACGCGCGTGTGCGCGCGGCGCAGGATCTCGAAGGCGAGATACCCGCCCATCGACAGCCCGGCGAGCGCGAAGCGTGCCGGTGCGCGCGCCAGCACCTGCGTGGCCATGTCGGCGAAGTTGTCCGCCTGCGTGAGGTCGGCGACCTGGATGTCGGCGATGTCGGCAAGGCCTTCGATCTGCGCCATCCACAATTCGCGGTCGCAGATCAGGCCGGGCAGCAGGACAAGCGGCATGCGGCTCATTTGATCAACCCCGAGATCTCCTTGAATTCAGGCGTGCCCGCCTTGCCGAGCCATTCGAACAGGACCATCTCGGTGCTGACGAGGGCGATGCCCGCCTGGCGCAGCCGGTCGGCGGCAAGCGAACGATCCGTCTCGCGGCGCGAACTCGTCGCGTCCCACGCGACGGCGATGTCGTAGCCGCGTTCGCGGAATCCGATCGCGGTCTGCAGCACGCACACATGGCTCTCGATGCCGCAGAGCACGAGCTGGCGGCGGTCGAGCGCGCGCACGCGCGCGACGATGCCGTCATCGCCCGCACAGCTGAACGCGTTCTTCTCGAGCGTGGCGCCGGCGGGGGCCAGTGCGCCAAGCTCCGGCACCGTGGGGCCAAGCCCCTTGGGGTACTGCTCGGAGACCAGCAGCGGCACCGAAAGGCGCGTCGCACCGCGCATCAGCTTCGTCGTGTTGGCCACGACCGGTCCGGGCTCCGCCATCGCGGGCAGCAGCTTCGTCTGGATATCGACGACGAGGAGTGCGGATCTGGGTGCCACGAGCAGCATACAAGGCAAGCTATCCGCGCCTTGTGCGAATGCCAAGCCTTTCGCTCGACACGCGATTCCGCCGCCGATAGAATCGTTCGATGAAATCCGGCGGTGCGCACATCCAGGATCCGAACACGCTGGGGCGACGCGCCATCGAACATGCCCAGGCCGGCCGGATGGCCGAAGCGCTCGCGTTGTTCGAGACCGTCGCCCGCCTCGTGCCCGACAGCGCGGAAGCCGCCGCGAACTGCGGCTCGGCCTGCCTCAATCTCTATCGCAACGCCGAGGCACGCGACTGGTTCGCGCGCGCCGAAAAGGTCGATCCGCGCTCGACGCGCGCGGCGCTGGGCAGCGGCACCGCATGCCACATGCTGGGCGATCTCGACGCCGCCGTCGCCGCGTTCGACCGGGCGCTGGCGCTGAAGCCCGACTGGACCGATGCCGTGATGGCGCGCGCCAACGCCTGCCAGGCCGCCGGGCGCATGGCGGAGGCGGAAGCCGGGTTCCTGCGCACGCGCGAACTCGATCCCGCCGACCTGCGCGCGGCCAACAATCTGGGCCTGCTGCGCGCCGACCAGACGCGCCATGCCGAAGCGCTCGCCTTGCTGGGCGAAGCGCGCGCGGAGCAGAGCTGGCTTTTCACGCTCAACTACGCGCCGGGCGTGCCGGCCGAGATGGTCGCCGACGCCTATCGTGCGTGGGGCCAGCGCCATGCCGAACCGCTGCGCGCCTTGTGGCCAAAGCATCCGGCCACGCGCGAACCTAAGCAGCGTCTGCGCGTCGGTCTCGTGTCGTGCGACCTGCGCACCCATTCCATGCAGCACTTCCTGCTGCCGGCGCTCGCCAATCTCGATCCGGCCCGCATCGAGCTTTTCCTCTATTCGGCGACCAGCAAGGAAGACGCGGTCACGCAACGCTACCGCGCCCTTGCCGCCGGCTTCGTCGACATCGACGGCGTCGACGACGCGACGGCGGCAGCCCGCATCGCCGCCGACCGGATCGACATCCTGATCGACGCGTCGGGCCACACCGGCGGCAACCGGCTGACGCTGTTCGCGCGCAAGCCCGCACCCGTGCAGGTCACGTGGCTCGCCTACGGCACCACGACCGGTGTTTCGGCGATCGACTGGTTTCTCGGCGACGCGCGGCTGGTGCCGCCGGGCGGCGAGAAATACTTCATCGAGGGCGTGTGGCGGCTGCCGACGACCTATTGCTACGCGCCGCCCGAGAACGCCCCCGACGTCGCGCCGCTTGCCGCCACCCAAGCCGGTGCCGTCACGTTCGGCTGCTTCTCGCGTACGATCCGGCTCAACGACATGACGCTCGCCGCATGGGGCGAGATCCTGCGCCGGCTGCCGGCAAGCCGCCTGAAGCTCGACTCCCTGCCCTTCGCCGATGAAACCATGCGCGCGGATTTCGCCGGGCGCCTCGTCAAGTTCGGGGCGAAACCGGGACAGCTCGCGATCGGCTACACCACGCCGCAGTCGCGCGTGTGGGAGGCTTACGGCGAAGTCGACATCGCCCTCGATCCGTTCCCGCACAATGCCGGGGCGACCACGTTCGAAGCGCTGTGGCAGGGGGTGCCGGTGCTCTCGAAACGCGACCGCATCCCGGTCGGCCGGTTCGGCGATTCGATCCTGGGGGCCGCCGGGCTTGGCGACTGGGTCGTGGATACGGTCGACCAATATGTGTCAATGGCCGTACAACGGGCGAACGATCCGGCGGCATTGGCCGCACTCCGGGCCGGCATGCGCGAACGCCTTCGGGCGAGCGAGCTTACCGATGCGGCCCTTTTCGGTCAGCGACTTAGCCAAGCCCTGCACGATATGTGGAGCCGTCCCGCGTCCGGGAATCCTTGACTTTCACGGGGAAAACCCTATTTTCCGACCGTCGCCAAGGGTTTTTGTGCGACTGCGAAGGAACGCCGCATCCCGTGTTCCGTCTGTGGTCCCCGCCGATCCTCGTCAGGACGTCGGGCGCCAGTCGCGGGCACGATGCACGCGACGCGCCGCCGAAGCGGAACGCGGCGCCATAAACCCGAAAGAAGATCGCAAGAAAATGGAATTCAAAGATTTGGGCCTGTCGGAGCCGGTGCTCCAGGCCATCGCGGACGCGGGCTATACGACCCCCACGCCGATCCAGGAAAAAGCAATTCCCTACGTTCAGATGGGCCGCGACGTTCTCGGCTGCGCCCAGACCGGAACCGGCAAGACCGCCGGCTTCACGCTGCCGATGATCGACGCGCTCAGCCAGGGCCGCGCCAAGGCGCGCATGCCGCGCTCGCTGATCCTCGAGCCGACGCGCGAACTCGCCGCACAGGTCGCCGAGAACTTCGACAAGTACGGCAAGTACCTCAAGCTCACCAAGGCGCTGCTGATCGGCGGCGTGTCGATGGACGAGCAGGAGAAGGCGCTCGACCGCGGCGTGGACGTGCTGATCGCCACCCCCGGCCGCCTGATGGACCTGTTCGACCGCGGCCGCATCCTGCTGCACGACGTCAAGATCCTCGTCATCGACGAAGCCGACCGCATGCTCGACATGGGCTTCATCCCCGACGTCGAACGCATCGTGGGCCTGCTGCCGCCGCTGCGCCAGACGCTGTTCTTCTCGGCCACGATGGCGCCGGAAATCCGCAAGCTCGCCGACCGGTTCCTCACCAACCCCAAGGAAGTCGCGGTCTCGGCCCCCGCCGCCACCGCCGACACCGTGCTGCAGGGCTTCGTCATGGTGCCCGAGCGCGAGAAGCGCGAAGCGCTGCGCCGGCTCATCCAGGCCGAGCAGATCAAGAACGCGCTCGTGTTCTGCAACCGCAAGCGCGACGTCGACATCCTGTGGAAGTCGCTCAAGCGCCACGGCTTCTCGGTCGGCGCGCTGCATGGCGACATGGACCAGGGCACGCGCACCGAGACGCTCGAAGGCTTCAAGAAGGGCGACGTGCAGATCCTCGTGTGCTCCGACGTCGCCGCGCGCGGCCTCGACATCGGCGGCCTGTCGCACGTCTTCAATTTCGACGTGCCGATCAACGCCGAGGATTACGTCCACCGCATCGGCCGCACGGGCCGTGCCGGGCGCTCGGGCGTGGCCTACACGCTCGCCAGCCCCGACGATTTCAAGTTCATGTCGGCGATCGAACGCCTGATCGGCAAGAAGATCCCGCCGCTGGCGGTCGAGGGCTTCATCGCCCCCGTCGGCGACGGCAGCCCCGAACCCGCGCGCGAAGAGCGCGGCGGTCGCGGTGGCCGTGGCGGACGCGGCGGCTCGGGCGGCGGTCGCGATCGTGGCGGTCGCAGCGGTGGGGGCGAACGCGGCCCCCGGCGCTCGCACCACGCCGATCACGCCAACGACAGCGCCCCGATGCCGGCGAATTCCGGCTGGGGCCCCTCGACTGAAGCGCGGGCGACTGAAGCGCGGGCGACGGACGCACCGGCATCGGCAACGCCGGTCGCGGCGGACGCCGCAGCACCGGCACCGATCGAATTCGCCGCGGCCCCGGTCGAAGCCTTCGTGCCGGTCGTGGTCACGCCGGCCGTGTCCACCCCCGTCGAGCCCACCCCCATCGCGAACCGCGAGCGCGCACCCCGCCGCGAGCGGGAACGCAAGCCCCAGCGCGAACGCGAGCCGCACCAGGACCGCGAACCGCGTCACGAACGCGAACCGCAGCAGGCGGGTGCCGGTGCCCCCGGCGGCCGCGGCTTCGACGACGACGGCGTGCCCGCCTTCCTGTTGCGCGGCAAGCGCGCGGCTGGCTAACCTTCGCTGACGTTAAGCTTCGGGGAGACCGCCGCCATGCAGACGATCTTCATCATGGTCAAATGCGAACTCGGCCGCGCCTACGACGTGGCCGAGGCGGCGATGGAGACTGAGCAGGTCTCCGAAGTCTTCTCGATCTCCGGCCAGTACGACCTGCACTTCAAGTGCTACCTGCCCGACGATGCCGACGTCGGCCATTTCGTGATGGGCATCCAGAAGATCGCCGGCGTGAAGGACACCTTCACGCTGATCACGTTCAAGGCGTTCGGGTAGCGCTCCCCTCACCGCAGCAATGCATCCGGCGCCTGCGCGAACGACGTCGGATTTCAGCCGAGCCCCAATTTGCTTCGGAGCGATGCGTCGTCGTGGCCATTGCGTACGGCCGCCCGGAAAGCTTCGATGGCGCCAGGCAGATCGCCGGTATGCACTAACGCCACCGCAAGAAGATGATGTGCGCCGCCGTCAGAAGGCGCGCCGCACAAGTGCGCCTTGATCTCCTCGCGGGCTCCCTGAAAGTCACCGGCCAGCGCCCGACCGAAGGCGCGCTCTCGCGCTGACAGGACGCGCTGGAATCCCGGATCGACGTTGCGCTCGCTCGAATCGTACATCCTGAAGCCCCAAACCTGCCGACAAAGGCCATTCTAAGAAATTTGCCGCGATCATTATACGTCCTATGATAGTATTTCATTTCGACCTGGTAACGGCCATGTCGACAACCGCTCGCGTTCAAGACGATTTGTAGTTCCCCGCCCTGCCGGGACTCCTCGTAAACCCCGTCGCGTGCTTCGCTGCCGGCTAGTCGACCGGCGCCAGCGGCCCGGCCGTCAACCGGTCGACTTCGTACCAGGACTTCATCCGCATCCAGTCCCACGGCACGTCTGCGGGATCGAGGACGAGCGCGCATCCGCGACAGTCGATCAGGTACGCCACTTCATTCCCCCGGATCGCGGGCGCGATGTTCGATTTCGGCAGGGCGTCCGCCGAAACCGTTTCCGTGAGCGTGAATGTCAGGCGCATGGGTGCGTCGACCCGATAGATCTTGCGCCATTGCCGGCTGTATCTGGCACCGAGGAAATGCTGGTACGACGACAGCCCGAGCTCCAAGCCGCCGGCTTCGACATCCCCGGCCTGTCCGTCGATCCGGCCGATTTCCACGACGGCCGGCAGCACGATCGCGATGTCGAGCGGCGCACCGGCCCTCGCATGCAGCAGGGTCGCAAGCTGGTCGTAGAAGCCGAATGCCGGCTTCTCCTTCAGTGCCACCCGCTCGACCGGTGCGCCGGCGCGCGTTCGTTCCTGCGCCTCCTCGAAGGACAGCAGGCGTCCGCCGTGCCCGGAAGGCCACGCCGAAAAACGGATCGAGGAATATCCCGCGCGGGCCGATGGCGACGGCCAGCGCGCTATGCCCGCCGTTTGAAAGGCCGACAAGATCGAACTGCCGGCTCGCGAGGTTCTCGGAGCGCAACAGGAAGGCCAGCATGGCGGCCGCGGCGTCGCACTCCCCCTTGCGCAGGAAAAGCTCGATCGCCCCGCGCGGCACCCGCATGAATTCCGGCAGGTGACGGTGCGACAGAAACGGCGTGATGCGCCGGATCCACGGATCTTCGCCGGCCGTCCATTGACCGGCGGACCAGCGCGCAAGTGCAAACGCCTTCTCTTCGTCGTCCAGGCCGGCCGCACCCGCCTGCACCACCACATCGCGCGCGGCCCGGCCGGCGACGATTTCCACGACAAGGCGCGGCAGGGCGGCCAGAAGCGCCAGACCTGCAAACAGCGCGACCGCTCGCGTGACGTTCTTCACTTCCGACTCCCCATCCCCTTGGCGACATCCTAGGGAACGCGGTCCGTCCGGAATACGTGCTATGATCGTATTACTTACATATGTATTTATAGTTGTATTTAGTCCTTCACCGGGATATAAGTCCAGCATTGGCCGAAACCATCCGGCCATGCGCTGTTTGAACCGGTGAATATGGAACGGCAGCCAGCCGCAAGGTTTGGTTGACGGCGTGCGATTTCCGTCAACGTCAACTGGCTTTCGTGGAAAATCAAGGGCATGGCCTGTTGACGGTCAACGCCCGTCAACTTCCGTCAACGACCCGCGTCAACTTCCGTCAACACGGCCGCAAGAATGACGAGACATGCGCATGTGACGTCGCATGTCGCATCGGTTTCGTGGCGGATCAACGGGTTGGACAGGAGACGGTAACATGACGTCTCCTCGTGTCTCGTCACCCTCACCCCGCAACGTATACGTTGCGCCTCTCCCGCAGGCGGGAGAGGGGACGCACCGGTCGAGTCCCCTCTCCCCTCCGGGGAGAGGGTTAGGGTGAGGGGGACGGTCCTAATAAATCCCGTCGCTCGTCTCGCCGCCTTGCGTGGAAATTCCCTGCAGCGGCGACGTGAACTGCCCTGCCCCGTCGAGCACCTGCTGGTCGGCGCGCACTTCGGTGCCGGGCTTGAAGGCTTCCCAGATCGCGTCGCGTTCGCCGGGGCGTGCGGGGGCCCCGCTCTGCGGGTTGACGCGCACGAGCCGGATGCCCGGCGGCGTGCGGAACGGCACCACCGGCGTGCCCTGCAGCACTTCGGCCATCACGTCGCGGAAGATGGGCACCGCGACCGAAGAGCCGGTCTCGTTGGGCCCCAGCGTGCGCGGCGCGTCGAACCCGACCCACACGCCGACCGCAAGGTCGGGCGAGAAGCCCAGGAACCACGCATCGAACGAATCGTTCGTGGTCCCCGTCTTGCCGCCGAGCGGACGGTTGAGGTCGCGCAGGCGGCGCGCGGTGCCGCGTTCGACCACGCCCTGCAGCATCGACACCATCTGGAAGGCGCTGAGCGGATCGACCGCCTGCGCGCGCATGTCGGGCAGTTCGGGCGGTGCCGAGTCCGGCAGCCACACGTCGATGCGGCAGGCCTCGCAGGCGCGCGTGTCGTGGCGGAACACGGTGCGGCCCTCGCGGTCCTGCACGCGGTCGATCAGCGTGGGTTCGATGCGCTTGCCGCCATTGACGAACATCGCGTAGGCCGTGGTCATGCGCATCAACGTCGTCTCGCCCGCGCCCAGCGCCATCGCAAGGCTGGGTGCCAGCTTGTCGACCACGCCGAGCCGCTCGGCGCTCTCCGCGACCTTGTCCATGCCGACGGCCTGCGCCAGCCGGATCGTCATCAGGTTGCGCGACTGTTCGATGCCCACGCGCATCGGCGACGGCCCGTAGAAATTCCGCGAATAGTTGGCCGGACGCCACGGCGGCAGGCCCGGCCCCTGGTCGACGACGATGGGCGCGTCGAGGATCAGGCTCGCCGGCGAGAAGTTGCTGTCGAGTGCGGGCAGATAGACGAACGGCTTGAACGACGAGCCGGGCTGGCGCTGGGCCTGCGTGGCGCGGTTGAACTGGGAAAGCTCGTAGCTCCACCCGCCGACGAGGGCGCGCACGCGCCCGGTGTGCGGGTCCATCGCGACCACGCCGCCGCCCACGTTGGGGATCTGGCGCAGGGCGAAGCGCTTCGCCGCCGCAAGCGGTTCGACCAGCACGATGTCGCCCACCGCCACGACGTCGGCGGGCACGCGCACGGCGGGGCCCACGCGCTGTTCCTTCTCGGTGCGCCGCGCCCAGCGCATCTCCTCGACCGGCAACGCGCCCGTCGTGCCGTCGGCGAACGCGATCTCGGCGGCGTCGTTGGCAAGGGCTCGCACCAGCGCCAATTGCCATTCGGCGGCCGCACCGCCGGGCCGCGGATATGCCGCAAGCTGGCGGCGCCAGTCGGTAACACTGGCATCGATCCTTGCCGACCGGCCCGCGCCAGCCGTGGCGCCGGTCGTAGGCGAGCAGGCCCCGGCGCAGGGCCGCCTCGGCGGCCGCCTGGGTCTTGGGGTCCATCGTCGTACGCACGTTGAGCCCGCCGCGGAACAGGTCGCGCTCGCCGAAGCGCGCCAGCAGTTCGCGGCGCACCTCCTCGGCGAAATAGTCGGCGCGCACGGTGTCTTCGGGGCCGCGCTGGCGCGTGATGATCGGCGTCTGCGCGCGCGTTCTCGTAGTCGCCCGGCGTGATGTGGCCGTCTTCCAGCATGCGGCCCAGCACCCAGTCGCGCCGCTCGCGCGCGCGCTCCATGTAGCGGCGCGGGTCGTAGTTGTTGGGCGCTTTGGGGAGCACGGCGAGGAACGCGGCTTCGGCCAGCGACAGCTCGTCGAGCGAACGGTCGAAATAGTTGGTCGCGGCCGAAGCAACGCCATAGGCGCCGAAGCCCAGATAGATCTCGTTGAGATAGAGCTCGAGGATGCGCCGCTTGGAAAGCGACTCCTCGATGCGCAGCGCGAGGATCGCTTCCTTGGCCTTGCGCTCGAGCGACACCTCGTTGGTCAGCAGCATGTTCTTGGCGACCTGCTGCGTGATCGTCGATGCGCCCACCGGCCGGCGGGCGCCCAGGTTCGTGATGTTCTGGAAGGCCGCGCGCGCGATGTCGGGCAGGCTCACGCCGGGATGCGTGAAGAACGTCTTGTCTTCGGCCGCGAGGAACGCGTTGACCACACGCCGCGGGATCGCGTCGAACGGCACGAAGGTGCGCCGCTCGATGGCGAACTCGGCAAGGATGCGCCCGTCGGCCGCGTGCACGCGCGTGGTGACCGATGTCTGGTAGGCGGCAAGCGTCTTGTGGTCGGGCAGGCCGCGGCCGAAATACCAGAAGCCGCCAAGCGTCGCCGCCGTCCCGCCGACGAGGCCGAGAAAAATCAGAACGACAAGGGCGATGATCCCACGACGCATGGTGCGGTCCGTCCGGCTTCAGTGCGGGGCAGACTATACGCCAGTGCCGTTGGCCTGTCGCGGCCCCGGATGATCAGGGCCGGCGGACGGGGTTCGCCGCGAAATAGCCGTCGATCGCGCGCACGATGCCGCCCGCCACCTTCGTGCGGTGGACCGGGCGGTTCAGCAGCTGCTCGTCGTCGCGGTTGGAAAGATAGCCAAGCTCGATCAGCACCGAGGGCACGTCGGGTGCCCGCAGCACCGCGAAGCCTGCGAACCGGTGCGGGTTCTGCGGCAGGAGCTGCACCTCGCGCCCCATTTCGGAGACGAGCTGGCGGGCGAAGACGATTGAATGGTTCATCGTCTCGCGTTGCGCGAGGTCGATCAGGATCGAGGTCACGTCGCGGTTCTCGCGCGTCAGGTCCACGCCCGCGATGATGTCCGCCCGGTTCTCGCGCGCGGCCAGGCCCGCGGCTTCGGAGTCCGACGCGTTTTCCGACAGCGTGTAGATCGACGCCCCGCGCGTGGCGGAGTTGCCGTTGCCCATCGAGTCCGCGTGGATCGAGATGAACAGGTCGGCCGATTGCTGGCGCGCGATGGCGATGCGGTCGCGCAGGCGGATGAACACGTCCTCGTCGCGCGTCAGGTTGACGCGATAGCGGCCCGACTGCTCGAGCTGGCGGCGCACCTCGCGCGCCATGGCGAGCGTGATGTCCTTCTCGTGCGTGCCGCCGGTGCCGATGGCGCCGGGATCCACGCCGCCATGGCCCGGATCGATCACGATCGTCGGGCGATGGGCCTGCGGGCGCGACGGCGGTGCGCGCGGCGGCGCGACCGCGGCCGGCGGCGTGACCGACTGCACGCTCGGCGGGACCGGGCGCGGTGCGGCAGCGAAGGCCTGCTGGGTCGGTGCTGCGTTCGTCACCGGGCGTGCGGCCGGTGCCGCTTCGGCGGGCGCACTCGCCTGCAGGGCGCGCAGCACGCCCGACACCGACCAGGGCTGGACGCCCTTGGCGAAGGACTCGTCGGTCGAGCGTTCGAAATCGAGGATCAGGCGCTGGCCCGGGCGCGCGCCGGTCGGCAGCTCGTACCGTGCCTCGCGCAGCTTGGCCGGCTGGGCAAGGTCAAGGACGAGCCGGCCGGTCTGCGCGTCGAACGCGCCATAACGCATGCCGGCGACCAGCCCGCTCGGCGCCACCTCGCCGCCGGCGATCTTCCATTGCACCGCCGGCAGGTCGACGACTGCGCGCATCGGCTCGGCGAGGAAAAAGACCCGGTGCTCGAGCCGGCGGGAAATCTGGAGGATGAGCCGGGTCGCCCCCGGGGCTTCGGTCAGCCAGACCCCGGTGACGACGGCCTCGGGCCCTGCCGCCGGCCGGGCGGGGGTCTGGGCGGCCAGCGGGCCGGCCGCAAGCAGCCCCAGCGCCCACAGGCACCTGAAAGACCACAACATATTGCGTGAGAACGACGCCATCGACTCGACATATATCCCGCGACACGAATCCCCGGCAAGGCCGGCGAGCGGGACCCTTGAAACTAAACGCCGATAACGACGGTGGAAATTACCGATTGTGACCCGGGGAGTCGGCCTGTATTCTCCCCTCCGTTCGCTGGATGTCGACGCGCCCAAGACCGGAGCGCCGCGTCCGTGCGGGTCACCCATCGCGTGCCGCAACCGCTCCGGACCTCGGTCCGTGCGGCGGCAAGGCCCGGGGTGAGGCTCGCGGCGAACGCGCCAGGGGCGGCCGATCGACGGCGCACGCCCAAGAATTGGACCCCGCGGAAGGGGCCGTCTCCCCGCTCCCCTTTTTCAGGGTCGGAGCGATGTCAGGGACGGAAAACTCCGCGACGGTCAAGACCGCGGCGCGGGCCCAAGGAACCCGCGCGCGACCGCGACGCCAGACGGTTAACCCCCGACGGCACCGTGCGCCCAAGCGATCCGGTCAAGATTTTCATGGCGCCGCGCTCATGCGCGCGAACGACGCCGGCATTCCGCCGCTCGTCGCGACGCGCATCCGGGCGAACGGCGCCGCATTCGGAGAAGTGTATCGCGATGGCTAAACGTATGTTGATCGACTCGACCCACCCGGAAGAAACCCGCGTGGTCGTTCTCGACGGGAACAAGCTGGACGAGTTCGATTTCGAAACCGCCAGCAAGAAGCAACTCAAGGGCAACATCTATCTGGCGCGCGTCACGCGCGTCGAGCCCTCGCTGCAGGCGGCGTTCATCGAATTCGGCGGCAACCGCCACGGGTTCCTCGCCTTCAACGAAATCCACCCGGACTATTACCGCATCCCGGTCGCCGACCGGCAGGCGCTGATGGCCGACGACGAGGAAGAAACGGTGCGCTTCGAGCGCCCGCGCCGCCCGCGTCGCGAGGAGCGCGATGCCGAAGCGGCGCACGCCGATCCGGTGCACGCCGATCCTGCATCGGCCGATCCGGCATCGGCCGATCCCGCATCGGCCGATCCGCTCCCGACCGTCCCGTTCGACGATGTCGCCGGTTCCGGCCCGGTCGAACTCGCACCGCCGGCTTCGCAGCCTGCCGAGCAGCTTTCGTTTCCGGTCGCCGACGCGCCGCCCGCCGCAAGCGAGCCGGCAACGGCCGACGCCGCTCCGCTGGGCTTCGATGCGCCCGCGACGGAAGCGGAACCCGGCGAAGCGGTCACCGGCGAAGTGCTGCCGCCCGACGGCGTTCCGTCCGACCTGCCGGCCGGCGACGACGCGGCCGAACCGCGCCAGCACCACGTCGAATCGCTCGGCGGCGACACGGTCGACGACGCGCACGAGACGCGCCGCCGCGCGCGCCCGCAGCGCCACTACAAGATCCAGGAAGTGCTCAAGCGCCGCCAGGTGCTGCTCGTCCAGGTCGTCAAGGAAGAGCGCGGCACCAAGGGTGCGGCTCTCACCACGTACCTGTCGCTCGCAGGCCGCTACTGCGTGCTGATGCCCAACACCGACCGGGGCGGCGGGATCTCGCGCCGCATCACCTCGCAGCAGGACCGCAAGCGCCTCAAGAACCTGATCGAGGAGCTCGACCTGCCCGACGGCATGGCCGTGATCCTGCGCACCGCCGGCATGGAGCGCGAGACCGCCGACATCCGGCGCGACTACGAATACCTGATGCGCCTGTGGGAGGAGATCCGCGACCTGACGCTGCGCTCGTCGGCGCCGTCGCTGATCTACGAGGAAGGAAGCCTCATCAAGCGCGCGATCCGCGACATGTACTCGGCCGATATCGACGAGATCCTCGTCGAGGGGCAGAACGGGTTCGAGTCCTCGCGCCACTTCATGGGCATGCTGATGCCCAGCGACATCGGCCGCATCCGGCGCTACGACGACGCGCAGGTGCCGCTGTTCCAGCGCTTCCAGGTCGAGAACGAGCTCGACGAGATGCACCTGCCGACGGTGCGGCTCAAGTCGGGCGGCTACATCGTCATCAACTCGACCGAGGCGCTCGTCGCCATCGACGTGAACTCCGGCCGCTCCACGCGCGAGCGCAACATCGACGAGACGGCGTACAAGACGAACCTGGAGGCGGCCGACGAGGTCGCCCGCCAGCTTCGCCTGCGCGATCTCGCGGGCCTGATCGTCATCGACTTCATCGACATGGACGACCACCGTCACCAGACGAACGTCGAACGTCGCCTGAAGGACGCGATGAAGTCCGACCGCGCGCGCATCCAGATCGGCCGCATCTCGGCCTTCGGGTTGCTCGAGCTGTCGCGCCAGCGTCTGCGTCCGTCGATCTCGGAGATCAGCTTCGAGGTCTGCCCGCACTGCAACGGCACCGGCCGCCTGCGCTCGACCGAGTCCGCGGCACTGCACGTTCTGCGCGGGATCGAGGAGGAAGCGGGCAAGATGCGCGCGGCCGAGATCGCGGTCTATGTCGCCACTCCGGTCGCCCTTTATCTCTTCAACAACAAGCGTGCGGCACTGGCGGGCATCGAGAGCCGCTTCGGCCTGCGCGTCAATTTCCATTCGGACGACACGCTGATCCCGCCCGCCTTCCGCATCGAACGCGCCAAGACCAAGGCGCCCGACGCGCAGGGTGCGGCACCGATCCGCAGCGTCGAGGACTTCTCGCCGTCGACAGGCACGTCGACCGACCCCAGCGACGTGCGCGAGCGCGACGATCTGGGCGACGACGACGCCCCGCCCGCCCGCAGCGAAAGCCCGCGCCATTCGCGTGGCGGTGAACGCGGCGGCGAGCGCGGCGGTGAACGTGGTGGCGAGCGCGGCGGCGAAGGCGGTGGCGAGGAAGGCAGCGGTCGCGGCCGGCGCCGGCGTCGGCGCGGTCGCGGCGATCGCGGCGATCGCCCCCAGCAGGGTGGCGAGCCGCAGGGCGATGCGGCCGAGACGGCCGTGCAGGCGGCCGAAGGCGTGCCGGCACAGGCCGACCGCGAAGCCCCGCAGGGTGGTGAGTTCCCGAATGAAGGTGCGCCCGGCGATGCCGGCGGCGAGGACGGCGCACGCCGTCGCCGCCGTCGCGGACGTCGCGGCGGCCGCCGTCGCGGGCGCCGTCCGGAAGACGGCGAAGTCACGGCCGATGCAGGCGCGCCGGAAGGTGCGGCGAACGGCGAAGCGGCACCCGTGCCGATGGCGACACCGGCCAATCCCGATCCGGTCTATGACGCACCGGCCTTCCGTCCAGAGCCGCAGCGCGTCCGCGTGGCCGGTCCGGGCGACGACCGTTTCCCGCCGCCCGAGCGCGTGGCGGGTCCCGGCGATGCGCATGACTGGCCCTGGAACAAGCAGGCAGGTGCGCCAGCACCCGCTTCGGCAGGCGAACCGATCCGCGTGAGCGAACCGGTACCGGCACCGATCGTGGCAGCACCGCCCGAAACGGCGGCCCCGCCGCCCGAGGACGACGATCCGAACCGGCCGAAGAAGCGTGGCTGGTGGAACCGCCTGACCGGCTGAGTTCTTCGGGAAATCGAAAAGGGAAGCGGCGCGTTCTTCGGAACGCGCCGTTTTCGTTTCAGGCACGCATTTTCTTCAGGACGGGCGCCAGTCCTTCAGGCGCTTCGTGGCTTCGACCATGTCGGCCATCGTGCCCGCGAAGGAAAAGCGCACGAAACGGTTGCCGCGCTCGGGATCGAAATCCACGCCCGGCGTCGCCGCCACGCCCGCCTCGGCCAGCATGCGCCGGCAGAACTCGGTGCTGTCGTTGGTGAGGTGCGCCACGTCGGCATAGAGATAGAAGGCGCCGTCCGGCGGCGCGAACTCGCGGAAACCCGCCTTGGGCAGTTCGGCGAGCAGGTAATCGCGGTTGGCGCGATAGCGGCCAACATGCCCGTCCATCTCGGTGCGCGCGTCGAAAGCGGCGATGGCGGCGACCTGCGCCAGCGTCGGCGGCGAGATGAAAAGGTTCTGCGCCAGCCGCTCGACCGCACGCACCAGGTCGGGCGGCACGATCAGCCAGCCCAGGCGCCAGCCGGTCATCGAGAAGTATTTCGAGAAGCTGTTGACGACGAACATGTCGTCGCCGGCGGCAAGCGCCGTCGTGGCATGTCCGTCATAGACGATGCCGTGATAGATCTCGTCGGAAACCAGGCGCGTTCCCTTGCGGCGGCACCATTCGACGAGGGCGGCGAGTTCGGCCGCCGAAAGCATCGAGCCGGTCGGGTTCGCCGGGCTCGCGACGATCAGGCCGGCCATCTCGCCACCTGCCGCGTCGAGCAGCCCGGGTGTGGGCTGGAAGCGGCTTGCGGCCGTCGCCGGCAGGCCGACCGGCACGCAGTCGATGGCCTTCAGGATGTTGCGGTAGGCAGGGTAGCCCGGATCGGCAAGCGCCACGCGGTCGCCGGCGTCGAACGCCGACAGGAACGCGAGCAGGAACCCGCCCGAAGAACCCGTCGTCACGCACACGCGCGCGGGATCGATCTCGACCGAATAGGTCTCGGCATAATGGCGTGCGATGCGCGCGCGCAGCTGCGGCACGCCCATCGCGTCGGTGTAGCCGAGCTTGTCGGAATCGAGTGCCGCCTTGGCCGCCGCCCGCACGCCCGTCGGGGCGGGCGTGCCCGGCTGGCCCACTTCCATGTGGACCGTCCGGTCTGCCGGGCTCGCGCAGGCCTCGTCGCGCACGCGCGCCGCACGCATCACGTCCATCACGATGAAGGGTGCGATGCCGGCACGCCGTGCGGTCTTGAGCGCCATCGGTGCGGTTCCGTTACTGCGTGCCGATGCCCAGGCCCGCCCCGCGCGGATCGGCTTCGATCCGGCAGGTCGAAGGGGAGTCGACGATGCCGCCCGGGCACACGATCGCCTGCACGCGCGTGGGACCACCGCCTGCGGCGGCACCTGTTTCGGGCGATACGCGTGGTGCTGCGAGCGCCTGGTCGAGATTCTGGCCCGCGACGAGCGTGTCCAGCGCCACCTGCGCGAGCGCCAGAGGTGCCGCGGAACCGCCGGAAGCCGCACCCGCGAACACGACGTCGGCACGATCGCGAAGTCCGATCGCCACGGTTAGCCAGCGCGCGGCGCGCATCGCGTTGTCCGGTGCCGGTGCGAGCAGAAACCCTGCACCCGCCGGCACGCGGCCGATGCCGAAGGCCCGGTAGCCCGTGAAGCTGCAAGCGATCGCCATGCCGTTGCGGTCGATGACGGCGATGCCGGTTCCGCTCGGCGTATCGGCTTCGCGCGCCCATTGGCCGCCGGCACCTGCGATGGCGCGCAGGGCCGCCGGCGACATGGCTTCCGCAAGCGGTCGCGTCGCCGAGAGATCGGCACCGATGAAAGTCGCCCGATCGCGCGAAGCGGCGGCGGCGGTCGACCCCAGCAACGCCGCGTGCTGGCCGGCCGGCACCGATTTCCAGCGCCCTTCGAGGGCGCCGTAGATCTGGCCTGCGGCAAGGCCGCCGACGGCCGGCGTCGATCCGACGAAAAGGTCGAAACGTTCGCCCACGCGGAACGACGGACCGAACTGCGGAGCACCGGCGGCAAGATCCTCCATGCGCAGATCGATGCCGGCAGCGGCCGCCGCCTGGATGACCTGCCGGCCGAGCTGGCCGTTATGCAGGTCGCCGGGACCGCGCTGGCGGATTGCACCCAGCACCACCGCCATTTCCGGCTGGACGAGCGGCACGCCTTCGCCGACCGTCTGGCCGTCGCGCGTGTAGAGCCGTCGCAGGCTTTCCTCGGCGCGAACGGTTTCCACGTTGGCGACGAGATCGTTGGCGAACGCACGGGTCGCGGGTGCCCCGTTGCGCGCGAGCAGTTCGGCCGGCGACAGGACCTGCTCCCAGCGCAGCGTTCCGAAACGTGCGTGGAGCGCAAACAGTCCGCGCGGAATCCCCGGGGTGGCGACGGTCGAATCGGGCCGTGCCGCCACGGCCGGAAACGACAGCATTTCGATCGAGCGCTGCTTGGCGGTGCCCGACGTGATCAGGCATACCCCGCCGCCGCCCAACGGCATCTGGCCGGGGTAGGTGACCGTCAGCGCGAATGCCGCGGCCACGGCCGCATCGGCGGCACCGCCGCCGGCCGAAAGGATGTCCCGTGCGACGAGGGCCGCGCGCGGTTCGTCCGCCGTCGCCCCGCCAAGGAACCCGCGCACCGATCCAATCACGCCCGGCGTCGAGACCTTCGAGCCGCCGAACCAGTCGCAGCCCGGCAACAGGGCCGCTGCCAGCAGCGCCGCCATAATTGCGCCACGGCCCCGCGATTGATTTCGGGAGTCGGTCGGCTTAGCCTGTCTGGGAGAAAAGGCGGAGAATTTGAACTCTTTCATCCGCAAGGCATTCGTCGTTTTCAAGGTCACTCGTTTGGCGCCCGTCGATCGAGGGAAAATCCGCGTCCGGCGACAGCGGACCCGTTCCGTCGCTGCATTCCTTGCAGCACTGCTCCTGCTTTCGGCCGCCAGCCAACCGCTCCATGCCCAGCAGCAGCGCATCAGCTTCATCCGCGACGCTGAAACCGAACATATCATCCGCGTCTATGCCGCGCCAGTTTTCCGGGCCGCCGGCCTCAACCCGGCCGACATCAATGTCCACCTGATCAACGACCGCTCGCTCAACGCGTTCGTCGCGGGCGGACTCAACATGTTTTTCCATACCGGCCTGCTGCTCCGCTCGGACAATCCCAACCAGATCATCGGGGTGATCGCGCACGAGACCGGCCACATTTCCGGCGGCCATCTCTCGCGTCTCCCCGAGGCGATGCAGAATTCGTGGGAGACGCTGATCATTTCGCTGCTCGGTGCGGCGGCTGCCGCAGCTGCGCGCTCTGCCGACGGCGCGATGGCGTCGGTCATGGCCGGGCAGCAGATCGCCGAGCGCCAGTTCCTGCGCTACACGCGCACGCTCGAATCCTCGGCCGACCAGGCCGGCGTCGGCTTCCTCGATCGCACGCAGCAATCCTCGCGCGGCCTGCTCGAGTTCCTGCAGATCCTGGTCGACCAGGAAGCGCTGGCCGTCGACCGGCAGGACCCCTACATGCGCACGCACCCGGTCACCGTCGAGCGCGTGAATTTCGTGCGCAACTGGGTCGAGAATTCGCGCTACTCCAACATGCCGGTCAAGCCGGAACACGTCGAGATGCACCGGCGCATGCGCGCCAAGCTCCTCGGCTTCACCGAGCCTGCCCGCGCCCTCCAGCAGTACAAGGAGGGCGACAAGACGCTCGAAGGGCGCTATGCGCGCGCCTTCGCGCTCTACCGGCGCGGCGATTTCGCGCGCGCGATCCCGCTCGTGGACTCGCTGCTCGCCGACATGCCGGACGATCCGTTCTTCCACGAGACGCGCGCCCAGTTCGTCTACGAAGGCGGCAATCCGCGCGGCTCCATCGCGAACTACGAGAAAGCCGTCGCGGCACTTCCCGACAACGCGCTGCTCCGCCTCGAACTGGCGTCGGCGCAGATCGCGACCGAGGACAAGGTGCTCAACGCCGCGGCGATCAAGAATCTCGAGCTTGCACTCAAGGGCGAGCCACGGAGCGGGGAAATCTGGCGCCAGCTTTCCGTGGCTTACGGCCGCGACGGACAGCTCGGATTATCGTCGCTTGCGCAGGCGGAACAGGCGATGCTGATGGGTCGGCGCGTCGATGCCCGCGGATTCGCGGAGCGTGCCGAACGTCTGCTGCCTCCCGGTTCCCCGCATATCCTGCGCGCGCAGGACATAAAGTCCGCCGCCGAACGGCTCCGCCCCCAGGTGAGATGAAAATGCACATGCGACTTCTGGCAATCGCCGCCGCACTTCTCCTGACGGCCTGTGCCGGCCCTGCACCCCGGGCGGTCGTCGTCGACGGTTCGCTGCGCCTGCTCGAACGCGGCGTCCCGGGCATTCACCCGGGCGCCAACATCCAGGAATGGCAGATGCTCCGCGGCCTCAACGAGGCGCAGCTGAACGTCATGGAACTCCAGGGCTCCGTCGTCGTGCGCGCCAATGCGCCCGGCGGCGCCACGATGGGCCGGCGGATCGCCACCACGATCGGCGCCACGCCCTATCTGCGCTGGAGCTGGTATCTGGAGCCCACGCAGTTCGGCGGCGGTGCGGCCGACGGCGTCGAACGCGGCATGCGCCTGATGGTGTTTTTCCGCAGCCCGGTGCGGCCGGGCCTCGAGCGCTACACGGGCTGGACGGGCATCGGCGTGGCCGAGTGGGACCGCTACGTCGAGATCTCGTTCGGCGGCTTCGGGGTGGGGCGCGCGGAGGAAGCGCGCCTGGCCAAATGGGTGACCGACGACCAGGGCCGCAAGCTCAACCTGCGCGACCCGCGCACCGGCCAGGCCGGCGCCTGGCACGTGGAGGCGGTCGACCTCGCGGAAGTCCACCGGCATTTCTGGCCCAACGAGAATCCGGCGGGCGTGCAGATCACGCTTATCTCCTTCGGCGGCCTGCACGGCAGGATTCCGCCGGACGTGCCCGAAGCGATCGGCTACATCGCTGAAGTCACGCTGTCGCGCTGAGAATCAGAATGCGCCGCCTCCTGCTTTCTCTGGCGGTCGCCGCCGCCCTCCTTGCTCCGGCCACGGCGCGCGCGCAGGGCCCCTTCTCGCCCGCCGAGCGCGACGAGATCCGACGTCTGATGATCGACGTGCTGCGCGAGCGGCCCGAGCTTGTCCTCGAAGCGCTTGAGGCGATCGAGGCCAAGCGCGAGGCGCAGGCGCGCGCGCGTTCCGGCGAGTCCGTGCGCGAGCGCAAGGCCGAGCTATACGACGACGCCGCGGCACCCGTTGCCGGCAACCCGCGCGGCAATTTCGCGATCGTCGAGTTCTTCGACTATCGCTGTCCCTACTGCAAGCAGATGCACGCTCCCATGAAGGCACTGCTGGCGGGCGACCGCGAACTTCGCGTCATCCGCAAGGACCTGCCGATCCTCGGTCCCGCCTCGATCGTCGCATCGCACGCGGCACTCGCGGCCCGCGCACAGGACAAGTACCCCGCCTTCCACGACGCGCTGATGGAGTTCCGCGGCCAGCTCGACGAGGCGGCCATCTTCCGCATCGCGGCCGACCTGAAGCTCGACGTCGCCCGGCTGCGCCGCGACATGGAATCGCCGGCGGTCGTCTCGCTCCTGCAGCGCAACGTGGCGCTGGCGCAGGCGCTCGGCATCACCGGCACGCCGGCCCTGGTGATCGGCGAAGCGCTCGTTCCCGGCGCCATCGACGTCGAGACGATGAAGAAGCTCGTCGCCGAGGCGCGCGCGAAACGCTAGGGGGCCGGATCGAAGTCGGGCTGGTTCTCGGGCAGTGCCTTCGCGAAGGCCGGATGCTCGAGGCAGTTCGCGAAGATCTTCATCAGGCGCGGATAGACGGTCAGTTCCTCGTCCTTGTAGAAGCGCTTGGCGTTGAACACCTGCGGCACCAGGCAGATATCGGCAAGCGTGGGTGCATCGCCGTGGCAGTACCGCCCTGCCTTGCCGTCGGCCAGCATCTTCTCCAGCGCTTCGAAGCCGACCGCGATCCAGTGGCGGTACCAGGCGTCGTGCGCCGCCTTCTCGATCTTCAGGACTTTGAGCAGATACATGAGGACGCGCAGATTGTTGATCGGGTGGATGTCGCAGGCGATCGCATAGGCGATCGCGCGCACGCGCGCACGTCCGACCGGATCGGCCGGCAGGAACGGTGCACCCGCTTGCGTCTCATCGAGATATTCGCAGATCGCAAGCGATTGCGTGATCGTCGCGGTCCCGTCCTCGAGCGTCGGCACGAGACCCAGCGGGTTCTTCGCGAGATAGTCGGGCGCGCGCTGTTCGGCCTTGCGCAGATGGACAAAGGCCTGTTCGGGCTCGAGCCCCTTCAGGGCCAGCGCAATGCGCACGCGGAATGCCGCCGACGAACGGAAATAGCCCCAGACCTTCACGGTTGCGCTCCCTTCTGCTTGACGATCTTCTGGTCGATGGCGCCGAAGATCGAGTTTCCGGCGGCATCCTTCATCTCGATGCGGATGCGGTCGCCGAACTTCATGAACGGCGTCGTCGGCTTGCCGTCGGCGATGGTCTCGATCATCCGCACCTCGGCAAGGCAGCATGAGCCCACGCCCGGATCGCGGTTGGAAACCGTGCCGGAGCCGACGATCGTGCCGGCCGTCAGCCGCCGCGTGCGTGCGGCATGCGCGATCAGCCGGCCGAAATCGAAATTCATGTCGTGCCCGGCATTCGGCCGGCCGAACGGCTTGCCGTTCAGCTCGGCGAGCAGCGGCAGGTTGAGCTTGCCGCCATCCCATGCGCCGTCGAGCTCGTCGAGCGTGACCGCCACCGGCGAGAAGGACGACGAGGGTTTCGACTGGAAGAAGCCGAACCCCTTGGCCAGCTCGGCCGGGATGAGGTTGCGCAAGCTGACGTCGTTGACCAGCAGCACGAGCTGGATGTGTTTGCGCGCCGCCACGGGGTCGATGCCCATCGGCACGTCGTCGGTGATGACGGCCACTTCGGCCTCGAAATCGATGCCGTGCGCCTCGTCGACCGCCTCCACGTCGTCGCACGGGCCGATCATCGCGTCCGATCCGCCCTGGTACATCAGCGGGTCGTCGTAGAATTCGGGCGGCATCTCGGCCTTGCGCGCCTTGCGCACCAGCTCGACATGGTTGAGATAGGCCGATCCGTCGATCCACTGGGCGGCACGCGGCAGGGGTGCGTGGCACGCCGTCGGGATGAACGGCAGGACGGGCGCGTCGTTGATGTTGTCCACACCCTTGTCGAGAAGCTCGGCGACGAGCGCCAGTTCGCCGGATCGGTGCTCCCAGTCGTCGAGGGCGATGCGCATCGTGGCCGCGATGCGCGGCGCCGTCACGCAGCGCTTGAGATCGCGCGAGACGACGACAAGCAGGCCGTCGCGCCCGCCTTGCTTGAGGGTCGCGAGTTTCACTGCACTACTCCGCCGCCTGGGGTTTGGCTTTCCACGAATCGACGTAACCGGTCCATTCCACACCGTCCTGCAAGAGGGCGACCTCGACCGCGTCGCGCGTGTCGATCATCACCGCCACCTCGTCGAGCATCTGGCCGCCCTGCGGGTTCTTCGCCGCGAGTTGGAAGGCCTTTGGATGCGGTCCGTGCGGGAAGCCGCACGGATGCAGCGTCGCCATGCCCGGATGGATGTTGTCGCGGCTGAAGAACTTGCCGCGGTGGTAGAAGATGATCTCGTCGTAATCGTCGTTCGAGTGGAAGAACGGCACCTTGAGGGCGCCAGGATCGGTTTCCGCCGGACGCGGCGCGAACGTGCACACGACGAAGCGGCCGGCAAGGAACGTCGTGTGGGCCGACGGCGGCAGGTGGTAGCGGTGGCTCATCAGCGGGCGGAAATCGCGCCAGTTGATCTTCACCGGAGCGAGATCGCCGTGCCAGCCCACCGCATCGAGCGGGTTGTAGGGATACGTCATCGTCGAGATGCGCCCGCCGCGCTTGATCGACACGCGCGTCGGCGTCTCCGACTTCTGCGCCTCGAAAGCGGCATCGAGCTTCGGATGCACGAGGCATCCGGCGTCGAAGATCGCATGGCGGCCGACGAGCCCCTTCTCGGGCAGACGATAGGAGTCGTTCGTCGCTTCGATCAGCAGCAACGTCGTCGCTTCAGTCGGCACGAGCCGCCACATCGCCGCACGCGGCAGCAGGATGTAGTCGCCTTCCGTGTAGGTCAGATGGCCCCAGTCGCAGAACAGCGACCCCGCCCCCTCGTGGACGAACAGCAGTTCGTCGCCGTCGGCATTGCGCACGAGATCGGTCATGGTGCCCGCGACGCGCCAGTGGCGGAACTTCATCGCCACGTTGTGCATGACGGGCGTGGCATCCCACGGGCTTGCCGACAGCGCGTTCGCCTTGCGCAGGTCGAAGGCGCGGGGGCGAAGATCGCCCTCCCAGTCGCTCCAGCCCGTCGGCGGATGCGAATGGTACATGTGCGCGGCCGGGCCGAAGAAACCCTCCTTGCCCAGTTCGCGCTCGTAGGTGCCCTCGGGCAGGTCGCAATGCGCCTGGCGCGAGGTGCGGCCCTCGGTCAGCGGAAAGCCGATCCAGTTCTTCATGGCGTCCTCCCTATGCGGTCTTCAGCGCGCCGCGACGGATCTGGTCGAGTTCCATCGATTCGAACAATGCCTTGAAATTGCCCTCGCCGAAACCCTCGTCGCCCTTGCGCTGGATGATCTCGAAGAAGATCGGGCCGATCGCCGTCTCGGTGAAGATCTGCAGCAGCCGCCCGCCGTCCCTGGTGGGCGCGCCATCGAGCAGGATGTGGTTCTTCCGGAGCCGCGCCACGTTCTCGCCGTGGCCTGGCATGCGCTTGGCGAGCAGCTCGTAGTAGGTCGCCGGCGTCTTCAGGAACTTCACCTTGCGTTTGCGCAGCGCTTCGACCGTCGCGTAGATGTCCGAGCTGCCGAGTGCGATGTGCTGGATGCCCTCGCCCTTGTAGGCCGCGAGATATTCGGCGATCTGCGATTTGTCGTCGGAAGATTCGTTGATCGGGATGCGGATCTTGCCGCACGGGCTGGTCATCGCCTTCGACTTGAGGCCGGTGAGCTTGCCCTCGATGTCGAAATAGCGGATCTCGCGGAAATTGAAGAGCCGCGTGTAGAACTCGGCCCACAAATCCATGCGCCCGCGATGCACGTTGTGCGTCAGATGGTCGATATAGGTGAGCCGGGCCCCCTTGGGTGCGGGATCGGCGCCCTTGATCGGCTTGAAGTCGACATCGTAGATCGATCCGCCCTTGCCGTAGCGGTCGACGAAATAGATCAGCGAGCCGCCGATCCCTTCGATCGCGGGGATGTTGAGCTCCATCGGCCCGACCTTGCCGGCGAAGGGCTTGGCACCCAACGCCACCGCGCGCTTGAATGCGGCGGCGGCATCTGCCACGCGGAACGCCATCGCGCAGGCCGACGGTCCGTGCACGCGCGCGAAGGCCTGTGCGAAGCTGTCGGGTTCGGCATTTACGACAAAATTGACGTCGCCCTGCCGGTAGAGCGTGACGTCCTTCGAGCGGTGGCGCGCCACGGCGGCAAAGCCGAGCGACACGAACAGTTTCTCCAACCCCTTCACGTCGGGTGCGGTGTATTCGACGAACTCGAACCCGTCCGTGCCCATCGGATTGGTTTTCGAAGCGGCCGATTTGCTGGGCGGCTTGGAAGGCGGCATTTCGTTTCTCCCGGGCGGATGCGGCTTGACGGCCGCGCGATCCGGTTCCATTATTAGTTTCATATGAAACCAATTGCAAGCCCTGCCCCGCCGCCGCCCTTCGCGCTCGAGGCATTCGTGCCGTACCGCCTGTCGGTGCTGGCAAATACCGTGTCGGACGCGATCGCGACGCTCTATCGCGACCGGTTCGGCCTGACGATCCCGGAATGGCGCTGCCTGGCGGTCCTGTTCCGCTTCGCCCCGCTTTCGGCAAGCGAAGTGGCCGCACGCACGGCGATGGACAAGGTGCAGGTCAGCCGCGCGATCGCGTCCCTGGTCGCCAAGGGGCTTGCCCTGCAGGCAATCGACCGCGACGACCGGCGACGTTCGAAGCTGGCGCTGTCGGCCGCGGGACGGCGCATGCATGACGGGATCGTCCCGCTGGCGCGCGGCGCCGAAGCACAGCTGCTCGATGGCCTCGATGGTTCCGAACGCGCGATGCTTGACCGGCTGCTGGCCAAGCTCCAGGACCGGGCCGCGACGCTCTAGCCCATCGTCGCGAGGATCTCGGCCGTCACCTGGTGGCGCAGCGGCCGGCCAGCGACCCACGATTCAAATTCCGCGATCGCGAGATCGGCCAGGCGCACGACCTCGTCGCCGATCGTGCCGCCGATATGCGGACTGATCACGAGATTGGGCAGCGTCCACATCGGCGAACCCGCCGGCGGCGGCTCGGGCCATGTCACGTCCACAAGCGCCGTCAGGTCGGGGCGTGCGCGGAGCACCTCGACCAGATCGGTTTCGACGACCTGCGCCCCGCGTCCGGTATTGATGAACGTCGCCCCCTCGCGCATCGCGGCGAAATGCTTCGCCGTCAATGTGCCGCGCGTCGAGGGCAGATCGGGGATGTGGTTGCACACGACCAGAGAACGCGAGAAGACCTCGTCCAGCGATACGGCCTCGATGTCGAGCGCCTTGGCACGCGCAGCCGTCAGGAACGGGTCACAGGCGATCACGCGCAGCGGATAGGGTGCTAGCACTTCGCGCAACCGTGTGCCGATCTTGCCCATCCCGATCATGCCGACCGTCTCGCCGTTGACGCCGGTCCGGTGGAACGCCTTCGCGGCGAACGTCTTTGCATCGCGATAGCCGCGCACGGCGCGGAAATAGCCGCGCAACGACAGCAGGATCTGCGCGAGACACATCTCGGCGACCGGGATCGCATTGACCTGCCAGGCACTGACGAGGGCCACGCCGTTCGCCACCAGCGGCTCGGCAAAGGCGCGCACGTTGCCGGCCGCGTAGAACACCGCCTTCAGCTTCGGCATCGCGGCAAAGTGCCGCGCTTCGAAGCGGATCATGCCCCAGGTCGCGAAGATCACTTCGACGTCGGCAAGGCCTGCGGCGTGCGCGTCGAAGTTCCCGGCATGCACGACATGCGGATAGACATCCGCCAGCGCTGCCACGCGCGCGCGCCGCCCTTGCCCGTACACGTCGCCGTCGGCGACCGGATAGTCGTGGAAGAATGCCGCTTTCGGCCGCATGGACGCCCCCGTTCCGCGCAAAGATAGCGCACGCGTCTAGCGGCGGAACAGCGGCATCGCTCCGAACACCATCTGCCCGGCAAGCCCGAGCGCCTCCGCCGGCCCGGCATATCGAGACAGATGCTCCGCCAGCGAGCGTCCGAAACCGACATTGGCCAGCAGGAATTCGACGACCATCAACACGCCGAAGGCGACAAGGCCCATCGTGCCGCGCGCGTCGAACGTGGCGCCGGCATCGCAGCGGCGGATGGCGTAGCCGCACGCGACCCACGATACGCCGAGCAAGACGGGCAGCTCGGCCAGGACCGCCGGCAGCTCGCCGATGTGCGGCGCAACGACGAGCACGCGCAGCGTGCCGAGCGCGAACCCGGCCGCGAACACGATCGCGAAATAGACGAGCCCCGCGCGGACGGAATGGCTCACGCCGGCTTGTCCGCGCGCGCCCGGTTGGCGAGCACGATCCCGGCGATCACGCACGCAAGCCCGGCCATCAGGCGTGCCGTCACCGGCTCGGCCAGGAACAGTGCGCCGAGGATCGCCGCCGAGATCGGATTGAGCGACACGGTCAGCGCCACTGCCGAAGCAGGTGCCCGTTCGAGCGCCCAGAACCACAGCAGGTACGACGGCAGGCCGGCCACGAATAGCAGCCAGAAGACGCCCAGCCACTCGAACCCGGAAAACGAGACGAGGCCGCTGGCATCGCCGCGCACCGCAAGGACCAAGCCCAGCACCACGGTCCCGGCCATCACCTGTACCGCAAGCACGGGAACCGCCGCATGACGGCGCAGCGCCACCGACGAAAGCACCGCATGCGAAGCACCCAGAAATGCCGCAAGCGCCATATAGAGATCACCGCGCCACGCCTCGGGCCCTGCGACGGCCTTGTCGCCAAGCGCGATGACCACGCCGGCAAGTGCGAACGCCGCCCCTAGCGCCTTGGGCCAGGTCAGAAGCTCGCGCCCGAACAAGGCCGCGATGACCAGCGTCAGGATCGGCATCGTCGCGAGCACGACGGCCCCGCGCGCGGCCGGCACATAGGCAAGCCCTGCCGAGAAAAGCCATCCGAAGGCGCCGAACATCATCACGCCGAGTGCCGACATCTGCACGAGCTCGCGGGGTGCGAAACGCACCGCGCGCACGCCGAACACGAAGGCCGCGAGGACGATTGCCGCACCGGCGCTGCGCAGGAAGGCGACCGACGTCGCGTCGGACACGCCCACGAGCATGCGCGTGAAGACCACCGCCGTACCGCCGAGAATGCTCGCCGTCGCCGCCGCAAGGACCGGAAGTGGGATGATCGCGCGCATTGTCGCGCTCGAGTTTGGCCCGTGGGCCCGCCGATACGCCAGATCGTCGCGCGCACTGCACCCATGCGTCGGACCCGAATCGCGGCCGGCGACGGGCCCGGTCGCGCATGCTTCCTTCGGACGCCAGCAGCGCGTGCACCGGATCGGCGGATTCCCGAACATCTGAAAGCGTTTAGGGGGCATTGGCAGGGGCGGTCGGACGCGTTGCATGGGCGCTCGTCCGTGCTATAACGGCGCCGCGCCGCCCGGCCCTGCACGGAGAGTTCCTTGGACGCGAAGCCCATCCTTCTGGTCCTCAACGGCCCCAATCTGAACATGCTCGGCGTGCGCCAGCCCGAGATCTACGGCCGCACGACCCTGGCGGACATCGAGGCCGAGTGCCGCGCACTTGCCGAGGATCTCGGCTTCGCGCTCGAATTCCGCCAGTCGAACCACGAAGGCCAGCTCATCGACTGGATCCAGGAAGCGCGCCTGACGGCCGAGGGCATCGTCATCAATCCGGGCGGCCTCACGCATGTGTCGGTGGCACTGCGCGACGCCCTTCTCGCCAGCGACCTGCCGGTCATCGAAGTGCACATCTCGAACATCCATGCGCGCGAGCCGTTCCGCCACCATTCCTACGTCAGCGGCATCGCCAAGGGCGTGATCGCCGGTCTCGGGCCGCAGGGCTACCTGTTCGGCCTCGAAGCGCTGGCGCGGATCGTCGATCCCGACCTCGAATGAAACCCTCCAAGCCCGACCGAGCCATGCCCGCAAACAGCAACAAAGCCGAATTCGGACCCTCCGCCACGACCGTGCGCCGTCTCGCCAAGCTCATGGAAGAGACCGGCCTTACCGAGATCGAGTACCAGGAGGGCGCCAAGCGCCTGAAGCTCGGCCGCGGCACCGTCGCGGCAGCCGCACCCGCCGCCGCTGCAACCGTCGCAGCCAGGCCTGCGGCCGCACCGGCGGCGCCGAGCGACGGCCCGCCGGCCGGTGCCGTCACCTCGCCGATGGTCGG
The DNA here is from genome assembly GCA_965279525.1 of Tagaea sp. Classification (GTDB taxonomy): domain Bacteria; phylum Pseudomonadota; class Alphaproteobacteria; order CACIAM-22H2; family CACIAM-22H2; genus Tagaea. The sequence goes on from CBDIIB010000004.1 coordinate 1,082,309, forward strand.
CACGTGCTATCTCGGCGCCGAGCCGGGTGCGCCTGCCTTCGTCAAGGTCGGCGACAAGGTGCGCGAAGGCCAGACGCTGGTCATCGTCGAGGCGATGAAGGTGATGAACCCGATCCGCAGCCCGCGCGGCGGTACCGTCGTCAGCATCGCCGTCGAGAACGGCGCGCCGGTCGAATACGGCGAAGTCCTGCTGGTTCTCGAGTAACCGTGTTCGAGAAGGTCCTCATCGCGAACCGCGGCGAGATCGCACTGCGCATCCATCGCGCGTGCAAGGAACTCGGCATCCAGACGGTCGCGGTCCATTCCACCGCCGACGCCGACGCCATGCATGTGCGCCTGGCCGACGAAGCCGTGTGCATCGGCCCGCCGCCCGCGCGCGACAGCTACCTCAACAAGGCCGCGATCATCTCGGCGGCGATCATCACCGGCGCCGACGCGATCCATCCCGGCTACGGCTTCCTTTCGGAAAATGCCGACTTCGCGCGCATGGTCGAGGAGCACGGCATCGTGTTCATCGGCCCCAGCCCCGACCACATCACGATGATGGGCGACAAGATCGAGGCCAAGCGCGCGATGATCTCGCTTGGCGTGCCGTGCGTGCCCGGCTCCGACGGGCCGGTCGGCGATCTCGAGACGGCCGTGAAACTCGGCGAGGAAATCGGCTACCCGGTCCTGATCAAGGCAGCGGGCGGCGGCGGCGGCAAGGGCATGCGGGTCGCCCACGATTCCGTCCAGCTTGCCGAGGCCTATCGCGGGGCCCGTGCCGAGGCGGGCGCCAATTTCGGCAACGACGTCGTCTATATCGAGAAGTATCTGGGCCATCCGCGCCACATCGAGTTCCAGATCCTCGCCGACGCGCACGGCAACGTCGTGCATCTGGGCGAACGCGACTGCTCGCTGCAGCGTTCGCACCAGAAGGTGCTCGAGGAAAGCCCGTCCCCCGCCCTCAACGCCGACCAGCGCCAGCAGATGGGCGAGGTCGTGACATCGGCGCTCAAGAAACTCGGCTACCGCAACGCCGGCACGCTCGAATTCCTCTACCAGGACGGCGGCTTCTACTTCATCGAGATGAACACGCGCCTGCAGGTCGAGCATCCGGTCACCGAGATGATCTGCGGGCTCGACCTCGTGCGCGAACAGATCCGCATCGCGTCGGGTGCCCCGCTCGCCTTTACGCAGGACGACGTGCGCCTCCAGGGCCATGCGATCGAGTGCCGCATCAACGCCGAAGATCCCGAGACTTTCGCGCCTTCGCCGGGGCGGATCGCGGAGTACCATCCGCCGGGCGGGCTGGGCGTGCGCGTCGATAGCGCGCTCTATTCGGGCTACAAGGTGCCGTCCAACTACGACAGCATGGTCGCCAAGCTGATCGTGCACGGCACCAACCGCAACGAATGCCTGATGCGCCTGCGCCGGGCGCTCGGCGAATACGTCATCGGCGGGATCAAGACGACGCTGCCGCTGCACCGCAAGCTCGTCCAGACGCCCGAATTCATCGACGGGCGTTACGACATCCACTGGCTCGAACGCTGGATGGGCCTCAAGAAATGAGCGACCCGGCGGACGACGACGCGAAAGTGCGTACGGTCGCCGCCGAGATCGCCGCCACGCGCCGCGAGGCGGTCAAGGCGCTGCTGCGCGAAGGCAATCTCGCCCAGCCCGTGCTGATCTGGGATCCGCCGGCCGAAACGCTGCCCAGCGAGCAGCTTCCCCATCTGCGCCGCCACTGGGACGCGCTGCGCGCCGGCCACGACGTCCCGGCTTCCGACGACCTGAAGCCCGAGGATCTGGGTCGTGCGATCGGCTATTCGATCCTTGCCGACATCGAGCGCGACGGGCTCGACTTTCGCTACCGGGTCTTCGGCGAGAAGGTGGCACTCGCCGGCGGCGTCGACTGGACCGGACATACCGGCGCGGAGATGTCGGCACGCACCGGCCTGCCGATCGGCACGTTCTACCGGGCGGCCAACCTCGCGGTCGTCGAGCGCCGCAAGCCGTTTTTCACGATGCACACGGCCCAGGCGCGCGAGCGCACCGTGACATGGGCACGCCTGGCGCTGCCGCTGGCCGACTTGCCGGGCGGGCGCATCGTGCGCATCCTGGTCGGTGCCGTTCCCATGGACCAGGCGCCGCTTTCCTTCGCCGACATCTTCGCGATGAACGCGCGTCTCGGAATCGATCCGCTCGGTTCGGCCGCGTTGCCGGTACGTCCGAACAAGGACGGCGGCTGAGCCGGCGTTGTTGCGAGGAGACGGGCTTGATCACCACCCGCCTGAGCGTGCGCAATCTTGTCTGGGCCTATGCCAACGGCATCTTTCCGATGGGCCGGTCCGCGACCTCGCCGAAGATCGACTGGTTCGACCCCGATCCGCGCGGCGTGATGCCGCTGGAGGACTTCCAGATCCCGCGCTCGCTGCGCAAGACGATCCGCAAGGCGCCCTACGAGGTACGCGTCGACACCGACTTCGCCGCGACGATGGCCGGCTGCGCCGACCGCGGATCGACATGGATCAACGACGAGATCCGCCGCGGCTATCTCGAGATGCACGAAGCGGGCATGGCCCACTCGGTCGAGTGCTGGAAGGACGGCGAGCTGGTTGGCGGCCTCTACGGCGTGCACATCAAGGCGGCGTTCTTCGGCGAGAGCATGTTCGCGCGCGCCACAGACGCGTCGAAGATAGCGCTCGTCCATCTCGTGGCACGCCTGCGCGCGGGCGGCTTCCGCCTGCTCGATACGCAGATGGCGACCGATCACATGATGCGCTTCGGCGCCGTCGAGATCCCCCGCTCGGAATACCGCCGCCGGCTGGCGGTGGCGCTCGAAGGCGATGCGGTCTTCTACCGCGAGGCCGGCGCGGAAGTCCGCGAGGCCCTGCAGTCGATCACCCAGACGTCGTAGACCGGATGTTCGAGCGCCGAGACCGCCGGGCTCGACGCGAACATCCAGCCCTTGAAGACCTCGTTGACCGTCTCGGCCGTCTTGCGTTCGGAAATCTCGATGAAGGCCGAGCTTTCCGGCGGCTCCTCGGGCGGGCGCTTGCGGCAGGCGCGCACGACGATGCTGAGCGGCCCGAACTCGACTGCCTGCCCGACCGGTGCCTCGAGGCCGCCGCACACGGCCGGTCACCTTGTCGAGCGTCTGGAGGACGGCGACGTCCATGGCCGGCGCCTGCGCGAGGGCGACTGCGGTGCCGGCAAGAAAGACGAGGAGGGAAAGGACGCGCATGGCGGCGCTAGCCGTAGCGCGCCGCGTACACCACTTGCAAGCGCTCAGCGCGCCGCGTCGGATTCCTCGCCGTCGCGGCCGTAAACGGCCTCGAACCGGCGGGTCGCGTTGACGAAGCCCGAATGCTGCGGCACGCGCAGGCCGGGCTCGCGCAGCTGTGCGCGGACTGCCGGGGCGGGCGTCTGGCGGTCGACTCCGGTGGCTGGTCAGGTAGATTGCCGCCGCTTGCCCGACAATCCCCACGAAGACCGCCACGCCGAGTCCGAACATGGCCTGGCGGGTCGCCCTCAGGACCGTCTGCACCGATAGGATCTGCTGTCCGGTCTCCATATTCCGTCTCCCGTTCGCGTCGACGGCGCCGATTTGGCACCGAGCGACGAGGGGAGAATGGCGCAAACGGATACGGGCGCGCAGTGATGCCCGTCACATGCCCTATCGCGTCGATTCCGCCGGCATGGCGCGCACGACGACCCGCGCGATCTGCCGTCCAAGGCAGTCATACACCTGGTCGGCCATGGCCGTGGCCTGTGCGGGCGTGAGATTGTCGAGCTGCATCTGGCCCGACTCGACCCAGTGGCGCATCACCTCGAAGCGCGGAAACAGCAGCACGTCGCGCCGCATGCCGATGCTGTTCATCGCGTCGATATAGGGCTGGTAGGCGATCAGGCGGGCAGTCTCACGCGAATATTGCGGCGTGACGAGCATCACGTCGGCGCCGGCCTGGACGATGAGGTCGATGCCGGACTGGAGATGTTCGGAGAACGACTCCACCTCGCGGTGGCGCATCGCCTCGGCCGTGCCGGTTTCCCAGATGACGATGTCGGGCTTGAGTCCGAGCACGTCCGCCGGCAGGCGCCGGACCATGTTCTCGGCATCGTCGCGCGCGCGTCCGCGATTGTGGACCTTCACGTCGACTCCGGGCAGACGGCGGCGCAGATCGGCTTCCAGACGGGCGGGCCACGCGTTCGTCTGCGTACTGGCACTTTGCCCGAGCGTAGACGTCGAGCCGAGCGCCACCACGGTCAGGGTCTTGTCCTTCGAGACGCGCCTGACGACGGCCTTGAGTTTCGGCATCGTCGACGAAAACCGCACCCGGCACGCGGCACGCTTCCGGCATTCCACCCGGGGCCGGTGCCTGGGCGCGCGCGGGCGCGACCTCCGCGAAAAGGAAAAGGAGGGTCGCGACGACGAAGATGTACAGAACATTCCCCGACCGCATTTTCATCCCCGGCCCCCGTCCCGCGGCACTCCGGCGCGGGCGGACTTGCGTTCCTTGCTCCCAAGACAATACCCGCGCCGCCCCCAAGAGCAAGAGGCATCCGCCGAACGTCACCAGCCGCCTGCGTCCCAATACTGTAGCCGAACTCCAGCAGCAGCGAATGCCCGGAGACCGAAAGGAAGATGCCGAGGCAGAAAACCTGGCAACGACTGCTGCCCGCACAGGACGATGGCGCCGGCGATCCGGCCCTCGAGCCAGGCGGCCGTGCGCGGCACCGTGCCGACGACGACAATCGCCAGCGCCAGGAAGCTCGCCAGCCGCAGAGGGCCAAGGTCGGTCTTGCTCGCGAACTGGTAGGCGAACTCGGCGAAGCTCGGCGGCACGCCGTCGAAGAAATAGCCGATGCTGATCCACGCGCGCACCGGCACGATCGCCACGAGGAACGCCGCCGCGGCAAGGAACACGGGCCGCGGAACGCGCACGGGCATCTGGATCACGCCGGCCCGCCAGCCGCACACCACGCCGATCACGAAAAGGAACTGCCATGCGGCGGGATTGAAGAACCAGACGCCGTCGGGATAGGCGCGCGGGTTCATGGGCACGAACGGCACCGCCGCATAGACTGCCGCCGACAGCGCGACGAATCCCCAGCCTGCATGGCGCAGCACCGGCAAGGCCACCGCGAGCCCCGTCAGCAGCACGATGTAGAGCGGCAGGATGTTCATGAAAAGCGGCTGGTGGGCCAGCAGGAGCGCCTGGAGGATCGCCACGTGCGGCTCGTCGAGGAACGATGCGACCTGCATTTCCTCGATGAACAGCGAATTCTCGAAACGCTGGGCGGTCCAGCTCACCTGTGCCGTGTAGATGACGAAGAGGAAGATGTGCGCGACATAGAGCGTCCAGCAGCGCTTGAGCACCTGCGCCATCGCATAGGCGTTGCCTTCGCGCTGCGCCTCTCGGCCGAAGACAAGGGCCGCGGCGTACCCCGACAGGAACACGAAGATCTCGGCCGCATCGCAGAACACGAAATTCGCGAGCGTCAGGTACGAGAACGCGTTCTCCGGGATATGGTCGATGAAAATGAAGAGCAGGCCGAGCCCGCGGAAAAAATCGAGACGCAGGTCGCGAACCGGCTTTTTCCCCGCGTCCATCCGCGACGGTCCCGTCCGCTCAGTTCTTGGGCGCGCCCTGTGCGTTCTCGGCGGAATTGAACATGAATTTGCCGAGCATCTGGACGAGATTGACCGGCGCTTGCGTGTATTTGATCTGGCCGCCGGCCGCGAGCATCTTGTCTTCCGCACCCGGAACGAGCTGGACGAACGATCCGCCGAGCAGCCCTTCGCTGGAGATCTGCGCCACCGTGTCGACCGGCAGCTTGATCGCGGATTCGACCGTCAGCGTCAGCACGGCCTGGTAGGTCTCCGGATCGAGCGACTGGCCGATCACCGAGCCCACCTTGATGCCCGACAGCTTCACGTCGGTGCCCAGGCGCACGCCGTCGATCCGCTCGAACTTCGCCGTCAGCGCGTAGCCGCGCACCGGTTTGATGTCGGCGGTCGAATAGGCGAACATCAGGAACATGCCGGCGACGACGAGCACGACGGCCCCCATCAGCGTCTCGACGAGATTCTTGCCCATCTAGCGGCGGCTCCGTTTTCTGTCGGAAAGGGGCGGGATCAATTCGGCGTCCACGGTTCGTAGTCGCCGGTCGCCTTGGCGCGGTTCCCGCCCCGATAGTCGTGGCCGGGCGGGCGGTAGGCGTTGGGCGTGCCGGTCTGGTTGGGCAGGTGTGGCAGCTGCCAGGGCTTGCGCGTGGGCAGGCCACCGGCCGGCGGCGGAGCCGCGATCAGGTGGTGCAGCCACGCGTGCCAGTCGGGCGGGACCTTCGTCGCCTCGGCTTCGCCCTCGTACACGACCCAGCGCTTCTCGCGCCGCGCGCGCAGCACGCCGGTCTTGTCCTTGTAGTAGCGGTTGCCGAATTCGTCGCGGCCCACTTCCTGGCCGCGCAGCCACGTATAGAGGCGAGTTCCGATCGTCATTTCGCGATTCCCTTGTCGAATCAGGTGTTCGACGCGAGCGGACTATTGCACGCTCCCCTGCCCTCGTCCAGATTGCGGGCCTCCGCTCCCCAGCCGCTTCCGGCCTGCAAATGAACGATTTCTGGCGCAATTCCGGTTTCCACCTGCTCGACGCGCGGCCCGGCCCGCCGCGCCGGCTGGCGGTGACCGACGATTTCCTGCGCGCCTACCTGATGCGCCCGGAGATCCGCCCGGTCGCCGAGTCCTGTGCTGCCGAGCGGGCCCTGCACGCCAGCCTGCTCGAGAATCCGCGCCGGTCGCCCAAGGCGGCCGAAATCGGGGCGCTGGCCGACGCCGACATGCGCGACAACTACGCGCTGCTGGTCGCGTTCCTTGCCCGGCTGGCGAAGGCCGGCACGGTCGAGGACGCCTATCTCGGCCATTTCGTCGCCCCGCCCAAGCGCGGCGAACCACCGGTCCCGCCGCTGTTCCTCGACCAGCTCGCGCACGTCGTGCTGCGCCACGCGCTCGACGGGACCGCCGATCCCATGCGCCTGCGCGCGGCCGAGATGCTCTACCGCAGCCAGCGGATCACCGTTTCCGACGGCGCCACGATGGCGGCCGACGAAGAGACGGTCGAGATGCACGCCGCCCGCCAGGCCGCCGGCGACGTGGGCCTGGGCGCCATCGGCGAACTCCTCAAGGAAGCCAAGCTGCCGGTGCGCTCGATCGAGCTCGACGTGATGACCGAGGCCAACGCCGCGATCTATTGGGGCCGCGACGAGACGCATGACCTCGTGCTCGACCTCACCTTCGGGCGCGCCGGTCTCGATGCGCTGGCGCGGGTCCTCGAGACGTGGGTGGCGCATTTCCTGGGCATCGGCGTGTCGATCCAGCCGATGGTGCGCATCGACGACGAGCGCTGGGTCTGGCATGTCGGCCTCGACGCGCAGGCAAGTGCCATCATGAACGACCTCTATCGCGGCGAGACGGTCGACGAAGCGCGCCTGGCGCAGATCGTGGCGCTGTTCCGTCTCGACTTCGCCGATTCCAACGTCATGCGCCCGGATATTTCCGGCCGACCGGTCTATCTCGGCCTCGGCATGGACGAGAACAAGCGCGTCCGCCTCAAGCCGCAGAACCTTCTGGTCAACCTGCCGCTTGCGGCGCGGGCCTGAACCCGACGCGGCTCGACCGAGCCGCGATACCGGTTGTGATTTTCCGGCCGTTTCCGGATTGTACACTTTTCCCGGTGCAGAATTAATCACATGATATCATTTGAAAAATATTGATACTTGGCCACGCTCCAATCGATGATGCTGCACTGCAATAACCCGAATTGTAACTTTCGGCATGGGGGTTAAGGGCCCGTCAAATAACGATAAATTAACACTTGACCGATTTCGCCTCGATTTTCCATGGATCGACGCTACAGGTGCCCCGATATCCCGTTGGCAATGCTAGATATTGTAGCGGTACGCATAATTCGGTCAAAATCCAGTTGCGGGCGATTCCGGGCTCTGGTCAACATTTGGTAACGAGCTTCGCCCTCCACCACGACATCTTGTGAGGCGGCCCAACCTCCACCCAGGGGACGGGGCAGGAGTCGGCGAAGACGGCGGGAGACCTTGCGCGACAGGCCACGGAGCCGACGCGGGCGGGGTCGAACGTTCGCGATGAACCACAGTCCGCACGCGCGATCCACGGGGATCGCCGGCGGGCGAAAAGAAAAAGGCCGGAGGCCAGCATGCGTATCGAACGGCGATTCACGAAGGCAGGGGACGACGCGTACGCGTCGCTCGCGTTCACCACGACGAACAGCGAGATTCGCAATCCCGACGGCTCGGTGGTTTTCCAGGCCAAGGATATCGAAGTGCCCGCCACGTGGTCGCAGGTCGCATGCGACGTGCTGGCGCAGAAGTATTTCCGCAAGCGCGGCGTGCCCGCGGCGCTGAAGTCCGTCGAGGAAAACGACGTGCCGTCGTGGCTGTGGCGCAAGAAGCCGGACGACCTGGCGCTTGCCAAGCTGCCCGAGAACCAGCGCATCCGCGGCGAGCAGTCGGCCAAGGAAGTGTTCGACCGTCTCGCCGGCACCTGGACCTACTGGGGCTGGAAGGGCGGCTATTTCGACAGCGAGGACGACGCGCGCGCCTATTTCGACGAGATGCGTTTCGCGCTCGCCGCCCAGCTCGCGGCACCCAACTCGCCGCAATGGTTCAACACCGGCCTGCACTGGGCCTACGGCATCGACGGCCCCGGCCAGGGCCACTTCTATGTCGACTACCGCACGGGCAAGCTGACCGCGTCGAGCTCGGCCTACGAGCATCCGCAGCCGCACGCCTGCTTCATCCAGTCCGTCGAGGACGACCTCGTCAACGAGGGCGGCATCATGGACCTTTGGGTGCGCGAGGCGCGCCTGTTCAAGTACGGCTCGGGGACGGGCTCCAACTTCTCCAAGTTGCGCGGCGAGAGCGAGAAGCTGTCGGGCGGCGGCAAGTCGTCGGGCCTGATGAGCTTCCTCAAGATCGGCGACCGGGCTGCCGGCGCCATCAAGTCGGGCGGCACGACGCGGCGCGCGGCCAAGATGGTCACCGTCGACGTCGACCATCCGGACATCGAGAACTACATCAACTGGAAGGTCGTCGAAGAGCAGAAGGTCGCCGCCCTCGTCGCCGGCTCGCGCCTGTGCGCCAAGCACCTCAACGACATCATGGCGTCGATCGAGCGCAAGGACGGCGATGCCACGTTCGACCCCAAGGCGAACAAGAAGCTGCGCGACGCCATCAAGGCCGCGCGCAAGTCGCTGATTCCGGAAAACTACATCCAGCGCGTCATCCAGTTCGCCAAACAGGGCTTCGACAGCATCAACTTCCCGACCTACGACACCGACTGGGATTCGGAAGCCTACCTGACGGTTTCGGGCCAGAACTCGAACAACTCGGTGCGTCTGACCAACGAGTTCCTGCAGGCCGTCCTCGACGGCGGCAAGTGGACGCTCGTGCGCCGCACCGACGGCAAGACGCACAAGGAAATCGAAGCCAAGTCGCTGTGGGACCAGATCGCCTACGCCGCCTGGGCCTCGGCCGATCCGGGCCTGCAGTACGATTCGACGATCAACGAGTGGCACACCTGCCCGGCCTCGGGGCGCATCAACGCCTCGAACCCGTGCTCGGAATACATGTTCCTCGACGACACGGCGTGCAACCTCGCCTCGATCAACCTGCTCGCCTTCCGCCGCGCCGACGGCTCGTTCGACACGCCCGCCTTCGAGCATGCGTGCCGCCTGTGGACGGTGACGCTGGAAGTCTCGGTGCTGATGGCGCAGTTCCCGTCCAAGCGCATCGCGGAACTCTCCTACGAGTACCGCACGCTCGGCCTCGGCTTCGCGAACATCGGCGGCCTGTTGATGGCGATGGGTCTCTCCTATGACAGCGACGAAGGGCGCGCCATCTGCGGGGCGATCTCCGCCGTCATGACCGGCGTCAGCTACGCCACGTCGGCCGAGATGGCCTCGGAGCTCGGGCCGTTCCCCGGCTACGAGCCGAACCGCGAGCACATGCTGCGCGTCATCCGCAATCACCGGCGCGCGGCATACGGCGAGACGCAAGGCTACGAAGGCCTGACGATCCCGCCCGTCCCGCTCGACCACAAGTCGGTCGTCGACAAGGAACTGGTCGCCGCCGCCAAGCGCGCCTGGGACCAGGCGCTGGAACTGGGCGTGGCGCACGGCTACCGCAACGCGCAGGCCAGCGTCGTGGCGCCGACGGGCACCATCGGCCTCGTCATGGATTGCGACACGACGGGCATCGAGCCCGACTTCGCGCTCGTGAAGTTCAAGAAGCTGGCCGGCGGCGGCTACTTCAAGATCATCAACCGCGTCGTGCCCGTGGGTCTCGAGACGCTCGGCTACACGCAGGAACAGATCGACGAGATCATCCTCTATGCCGTCGGCCACGGCACGCTGAAGGGCTCGAACGCGATCAGCTATGAAGCGCTGAAGTCCAAGGGCTTCGGCACGGCCCAGCTCGAGGCGCTGGAGACCGCGCTCAAGACCGCCTTCGACGTCAAGTTCGCCTTCAACAAGTGGACGCTGGGCGAGGAATTCTGCCTCAACACGCTGAAGCTGACCAAGGCGCAGCTCGACGATCCGGCTCTCGACCTCCTGACGGCCATCGGCTTCTCGAAGGCCGAGATCGACGCGGCCAACACCTACTGCTCGGGCTCGATGATGCTGGAGGGTGCCCCGCACCTGAAGGAAGAGCACCTTTCGGTGTTCGACTGCGCCAATCCGTGCGGTCGACTCGGCAAGCGCTACCTTTCGGTCGACAGCCACATCCACATGATGGCGGCCGCCCAGCCCTTCATCTCGGGCGCCATCTCCAAGACCATCAACATGCCCAACCACGCGACGGTCGAGGACTGCAAGGACGCCTATCTGCTGTCCTGGCGCCTGTGCCTGAAGGCCAACGCGCTCTATCGCGACGGCTCGAAGCTTTCCCAGCCGCTGGCTTCCATCGTGGGCGAGGACATCGACCTGCACGAGGAGGTCGAGGAGATCGCGGCCGCCCCGGCCCAGGCGAAGGTCGAGCGCGTCGTGGAGCGGATCATCGAGCGCGTCTCGGAAGCCGCCAAGCGCGACCGCCTGCCCAACCGGCGCAAGGGTTACACCCAGAAGGCGATGGTCGGCGGGCACAAGGTCTACCTGCGCACCGGCGAATACGAGAGCGGCCAGATCGGCGAGCTGTTCATCGACATGCACAAGGAAGGTGCGGCCTTCCGCAGCCTGATGAACAACTTCGCGATCGCCGTCTCGATCGGCCTGCAATACGGCGTGCCGCTCGACGAATACGTGGAGGCGTTCACCTTCACGCGCTTCGAGCCCAACGGCATCGTGCAGGGCAACGAGACGATCAAGAACGCGACGTCGATCCTGGATTACATCTTCCGGGAACTGGCGATCTCGTATCTGGGCCGCGACGACCTCGCCCACGTGGTGCAGGAAGATCTCGCCCCGGACGCGATGGGCAAGGGCGAACGCGCCTCGTCGCTGCCGGGCGAAGGCTCGGCCGCCGCGGCCGCCGCCCTCGACGCGGTCAAGCGGGTCGCCTCCACCGGCTTCGTGCGCCAGCGCTTCAAGGTGCTGCCGGGCGGTTCGACCCGCCCCGCGGCGACTGCACTTGCCGGCGACCTCGCCCTGCTCGAGCCGGAAGTCGAGACCGACGTCGCCGTCGCGACGGTCGCGGTCGGCGAGACGAGCGTATCGATCGAAGCCGAAGCCGCGACGACCGAAGCCGGCAGGCAGCCGATCGGCTTTGCGATAGAGGCCGTCGCCACGGCGATGAACGCGGCCCTCTCGGCCCCCGCACCCGCGGGCAAGGGCGAGAAGATCCGCGAAGCGCGCATGAAGGGCTACACGGGCGATTCCTGCGAGAACTGCGGCTCGATGGGCATGGTGCGCAACGGCACGTGCACCAAGTGCATCGACTGCGGTTCGACGAGCGGGTGTTCCTGAACCAAGACCTGAGCCGACACGTCAAGGGCCGGTCGCAAGACCGGCCCTTTTCGTTTGCGCAGCACCCCGCTAATGTCGCGCGATGATGACAAAATCCACACCGAGAATCGCCCTTATCCACGCGCTGCGCGATTCCGTCGCCCCGGCCATGGACGCCATGGCGCGCGGCTGGCCGCAGGCGACGGCGACGAACCTGCTGGACGATTCGCTGTCGGCCGACCTCGCGCGCGACGGCCGGCTCACGCAAGCGATGACCGACCGGTTCGTCGCACTCGCGCGCTATGCGGTCGGGACCGGCGCCGACGGGATCCTGTTCACCTGTTCGGCCTTCGGGCCGGCCATCGAGGCGGCCCGGGCGGCCGTCGCCGTCCCGGTCCTGAAGCCCAACGAGAGCGCGTTCGCGGCAGCGCTGGCCGCAGGCCCGCGCATCGGCATGCTGGTCACCTTCACGGGCTCGCTGCCGGCCCTGCAGGCCGAACTCCACGCGATGGCCGCCGGCACCCGGGTCGACGTGCATGCGCGCCTCGTCCCGGGCGCGCTCTCGGCGCTGCAGAGGGGTGACGCCATCGGCCACGATGTCGCGATCGCCGCCGACGCGGCCGGCCTGCCGGACTGCGATGCGATCGTGCTTGGCCAGTTCTCGATGGCGCGCGCGCAAAGTGCCGTGGCCGCCCGCGTCGCCTGCCCCGTGCTGACAACGCCCGACGCCGCCATCGCCGACCTGCGCCGGCGCCTTGCCGCATGACGGCGGTCAATCCGTGGGCCGGCGTGGTGAAGGGCGACGACCGCGGCATCCGCGAGATGCTGCGGCTTGCCTCGGAAGGCGTGGAAGGCCTGCTGATGCGCCAGGTGCCGGGCAAGGAATCCGAGCTCGACCGGCAGATCTTCGCGGACATCGAGACCAACGGCTGCTTCCGTTTCAAGGAATCGACGGGCGCTTTCGCCAACGAGCCGATCACCTTCGACGCGCGCATGGGCCGGCTCGACGTGACGACGAACATCATGTCCGGCAAGGACGGCAGCGGTGCCCAGCTCGTACGCTCGGGCAGCGACATGGCGCTGATGAAGGACAACGACCCCGGCTCGCAATACAACAGGCGCCTGGTCGAGATCGTCTCGCAGGTGCTTGGCCTCGGCATCGTCGACGAAGTCACGTTCGGGCAGAAGCTGCTGCCGAGCACGCTGCTCTATCTGAAGCCGCTGCCCAACCCCGAGGATTCCTGCGACCGGTTCGTCGCCGACATCATCGGCGCGCTGAAGCGCTACAAGCCGCAGGCGATCCGCGACAAGAAGATGTTCGATGCCACCTACGTGAAACTCGTCGACCGGATGTTCCGCTCCGGCATCGAGGCAAGCCGCATGACGCCCGAAAGCCTGCAGTCCACGATCCTGCAGGAGACGCTGCGCGCGGCGGTCAAGGTCGAGATCTGGCGCAAGCTGTGGCGCTGGACGATCGACACGGCGCTGAAGGTGGGCGAGCTGCGCACGATCCAGGCGATCCTGCTCGACCAGGACCTGAGCAAATGGGTGCGTGATCTCGAAGAGGCGATCAAGCGTGCCGGCAAGATCGTCGGCAACTACGCGGCCAACGGCTCGTCGCTCTACGAACGCGCCATCAAGAGCGAGGATTTCTACGTCGAGGCGATGCCGGCCATCATCTACATGCGCGACGCGCGCACGACGGTCGAGGAGGTCTTCGTCCATGTCGCCGAGTGGGCGACGATCCCCTCGAAGGTCCCGAAGATGGGCTCGATCAAGATGGCGACGGACGCGCTGAAGCCGCAGCTGCCGGTCATCCGCGAGATCATGAAGATGCCGGTCCCCCGCGCGGTCGCGGGCTAGCGGTTCAGCGCACCATCCCGAAACGGCGCAGCATCGCGACGAGCGCTTCGCCCGCCACAGGCACGATGCGCCCGGCAGGGGCGTCGACCAGTTCGCGTGCCACCGGCCCGACGGCGACGTTGGCAAAGCGCCAGTCGAGCGTGCCCGGCTGGCCCAACGCCTCGCCTGCCCCCTGAAGGCGCCACAGGATGTTGCGCGCATCGACCCACGCGAAACCGTCGAAGCCCGGATCGGCGGCCGTGCGGGTCATGCGCAGCTTGGTCGTCGGCTGGCCTTCCATCCGCTCGCTGCCGATCGTCTGGAGCCGGAACCCGTCGCCGCGCAGGGCCGCCGGCGACAGGCCGAAGCCGGAAAGATCGGTCTCGAAATTGACGCCGAGCGACGGAAGCGACAGCCACGCCTTGTCCAGATCGAGACGCGCCACGACATGCCGCTCGACCCCGCCGCGCGCCTCGTAGCGGATCGCGTTGCGCGTGCGCCAGATGCGCGCCGCCTCCGGCCGCTTTACGTCCTCCGGCTTGCCGAAGAAACCGTCGATCGCGTAGTCGACCTGCGGCGCGAACGGCGAGACGGCTGCGGCCCTGCGCGAAGGCGGGGGATGCGGCAAGGGCCAACAGGGAAGCCAGTAGCGAACGGCGCTGCATTGTTCCGGTATAGGCAGGGAAAATGGCGGCGGCAAGGCGGGCAAGCGGTCTGGTTTCCGGGGCACCCGTCCGCTAGTCTGAAGGCCCGACCCGACAGCAGACGGAACCTCCCCCATGCCCGGCAAGATCGAAGCGCGTCTCAAGGAAATCGGTATCGACCTTCCCGTGGCGGCGGCCCCGGCCGGCAACTACGTGCCCTATGTCGTCTCCGGCAAGCTCGTGTTCGTCGCCGGCCAGATCACGCTCAAGGACGGCAAGCCGCAGTTCCTGGGCAAGCTCGGGCGCGAGTTCGGCATCGAGGACGGCCAGGCGGCGGCCCGGCTGTGCGCGATCAACATCGTCTCGCAGCTCAAGGCCGCGTGCGGCGGCGATCTCGACCGGGTCGTGCGGATCGTCCGGCTCGGCGGTTTCGTCAACTGCATCCCCGAATTCACCGACCAGCCCAAGGTCATCAACGGCGCTTCGGACCTGATCGTCCAGATCTTCGGCGAGGCCGGCAAGCACGCGCGCGCGGCCGTGGGCTCAGCCGGGCTGCCGCTGGGCGTGGCGGTCGAGATCGACGCGGTCGCCGAGATCGCCTGACGCGGATGCCCGACGGCGATCCCACGCTGACGCTGGAGACGGTCGACTCGCTCGCCGGGATCGCGCCTGCGGACTGGGACGCGTGTGCGGGTGCCGACAATCCGTTCGTCAGCCATGCGTTCCTGCTGG
Organism: Tagaea sp.; assembly: GCA_965279525.1. Lineage (GTDB taxonomy): Bacteria > Pseudomonadota > Alphaproteobacteria > CACIAM-22H2 > CACIAM-22H2 > Tagaea. The sequence goes on from CBDIIB010000004.1 coordinate 1,097,481, forward strand.
CGATCGAGGAATCGGGTTCGGCCACGGCCGAGACAGGCTGGGGTCCGCAGCATCTGGTCGCACGCGATGCCACGGGCACGCTCGTGGGTGCCGTGCCGATGTATCTGAAGGGCCACTCCTATGGCGAGTACGTGTTCGACCATAGCTGGGCTGAAGGCTACCGGCGCGCCGGCGGGCGCTACTACCCCAAGCTCCAGGCGTGCGTGCCTTTCACGCCGGTGCCGGGCCCGCGCCTGCTCGCTCGGCCCGGCCCGTTCGCCGAGCGCGTGCGCGAGGCGATGGCGACCACGCTGACGGGCCTGCCCAAGCGCCTGGGCGTGTCGTCGCTGCACCTGACGTTCTGCACAAAGGACGAGGCCGAGCTGATGGAGGACGCGGGCTGCGTCATCCGCCACGGCTTCCAGTTCCACTGGTCGAACCGCGGCTACGGCGATTTCGATGCGTTCCTTGCCGAGCTCACGCACAACCGGCGCAAATCGATCCGCAAGGAACGGCGCGAGGTCGCCGACCAGAACGTCGAGCTTGTCCGGCTGACCGGCGGGGACATCAAACGCGAGCACTGGGACGCGTTCTTCGACTTCTACATCTCCACGTCCGACCGCAAATGGGGCAGCCCGTACCTCACGCGCGACTTCTTCGACCGGCTGGGCGCCACGATGGCCGACAAGGTGCTGCTGGTGATGGCGCGCAAATCGGGCGACTGGGTCGCGGGTGCCCTCAACCTGATCGGCAGCGACACGCTCTATGGCCGCAACTGGGGCTGCAGCGGCGACTTCAAGTTCCTGCATTTCGAGACCTGCTACTATCAGGCCCTCGATTTCGCCATCGAGCGCAAGATCGCGCGCGTCGAAGCGGGTGCGCAGGGCGAACACAAGCTGCAGCGCGGCTACATGCCCGTTCCGACCTGGAGCGCGCATGCGATGCGCGAAACGGGATTCCAGACGGCGGTGCGCGATTTCTGCAAGCACGAGGCGGAGGCGGTCGCTGCCCACATCGTGGCCCTGGGCGCGGAAGGACCGTTCAAGACCCTTCCGTCTTGACCACTTGTGCTGCAGCGGCCGTCGCCTCTTCGGACTGGCGGCGCATGAATTCGCTGCGCATCTCGGCCGCGATCGCCTTTTCCGTCATCACGCGCAGGTTCTTCACGAACATGCGCAGCAACGCGCGCACGAAGGGGTCCGCCTCGCGGAGCTTTTCCTGGAACTGCTCGACCGAGATCGCGAGCACCGTCACGTCGGTCGACGCGATCGCGTCGGCCATGCGCGGCGAGCCGTCGATCAGCGCCATCTCGCCGAAGATCTCGCCGGCCGCGAGCGTGGCGATCACGCGCCGCTGGTCGACGACCGGGCGCACGATCTCGACCGTACCGCTCTGGATCACATAGGCCATGTCGCCGGCGTCTCCCTTGCGGAAGATCGCGCGGCCGGCCCGGACAAGCTTACGGGGCAGAATCTCAGCCATACACAAATCTAACACAGACCCCACAGCGCACGAACTGATGCCGCAGTGCAAAACGCAGGTGCCGGACGCGCCTTCGGAGCGGCATCGTCGATCCGCGCCGGAAAGCGTCCGAGCAGGTCGCGTGCGGCAAGCTGCGGATGGCCCGGCATCTCGTCCGGTGCAAGCACGACGGCAAAGCAGCAATCGACCGGGCCCAACAGGGTTTCCCAATCGGCCCGGCTGCGGCCAGCGAACAGTGCCGCGACCTCGCCGGTCAGGGATGTCTGGGGCAGCTTTTCATCCTGGCGCGCGATCCAGTCGGGCCGCCCGACGGCGTCGCAGAAATTCGCCCAGAATTTGGGCTCGATGGCGCCCAGCGTGACATGCCCGTCGGTGCAGGCATAGACGCGATAGAACGCCGCCCCGCCATTGAGCAGGCCCGCCTCGCGATCCTGGGTGAAGCCGGGCCGGCCGTGCTGCGCCAGCAGCGGCCCCTGCCAGCCCGCCACGGTGTCGGCAAGGCTCGCATCCACATAGGCACCCTTGCCGCTCGTCGCACGCCCCAGCAGGGCCGCACAGGCCGCCAGTGCGGCGAACTGCGCGCTGGCATAGTCGGCGGTCGGCGGATGGGCGATCTGCGGTGCAGTGCTTGTGCCCGAGGCCCACAGCCCGCCACCCGTCGCCATGTAGTTGAGGTCGTGGCCGGTGCGCAGGCGCCATGGTCCCGTCTGGCCGTAGCCCGACAGCGCGACGTGCACGAGGCGCGGATTGAGCGCCGCGAGCGCCGCGCGCCCGAAACCGAGACGTTCGAGCGTGCCGGGGCGATAGGATTCGATCAGCACGTCGGCTTTCGCCAGAAGCGCTTCGAGCAGGGCCTTGCCGTCGGCCGTTTTCAGGTCGAGTTCGAGCACCGATTTGCCGGCGTTGAAGCCCTTCCACAGCGGCGAGATGCCGTCGGGATCGTGCGGACCGAGCCCGCGCATCGGATCGCCGCCGGGCGGCTCGATCTTGAGGACATGCGCACCCAGATCAGCCAGCAGCTGGGCCGCATAGGGACCTGGGATGTACTGCGAAAGATCGAGAACGCGCGTCCCGTCGAGGAACATGCCGACGGGACGCGCGCGCTTCTCAGGTGGCGAGTGCGGGAACCTTCGGCACGTCCTTCTCGGGCGTCGCCGGCGGCGGATAGTCGAAGGCGAGCTTGCCGTTCTCGACCTTGACGCGCACCTTGCCGCCCTTGGCGAGCTTGCCGAACAGCAGCTCGTCGGCGAGCGGCTTCTTGATGTTCTCCTGGATCACGCGGCCGAGCGGGCGCGCGCCATAGAGCTCGTCGTAGCCCTTCTCGGCAAGCCACGTACGCGCCTCGTCCGAGACCGACAGCACGACCTGGCGGTCGGCGAGCTGGCGCTCGAGCTGGCCGACGAACTTGTCGACGACCTTGTGGATGACTTCCTGCGACAGGCGCGCGAAGCCGATCGTGGCGTCGAGACGGTTGCGGAACTCCGGCGTGAACATCCGCTTGATCGCCTCTTCGTCCTCGCCCGTGCGCATCTCGGCACCGAAGCCGATCGCGGGCTTGGCCTGTTCGGCCGCACCTGCGTTCGTCGTCATGATCAGGATCACGTTGCGGAAATCGACGTTCTTGCCGTTGTGGTCGGTCAGCTTTCCGTGGTCCATGACCTGGAGCAGGATGTTGTAGAGATCGGGATGCGCCTTCTCGATCTCGTCGAGCAGCAGCACGCAGTGCGGGTGCTGGTCGATCGCGTCGGTGAGCAGGCCGCCCTGGTCGAAGCCGACATAGCCCGGCGGGGCGCCGATCAGGCGCGAGACGGTGTGGCGCTCCATGTACTCCGACATGTCGAAGCGCTTGAGCTCGACGCCCAGCGACAACGCGAGCTGGCGCGCGACCTCGGTCTTGCCCACGCCGGTCGGGCCCGAGAACAGGTACGAGCCGATGGGCTTCTCCGGTTCGCGAAGGCCGGCGCGCGCAAGCTTGATCGACGCGCACAAAGCCTCGATCGCCTTGTCCTGGCCGTAGACCACGCCCTTGAGCTGGCTTTCGAGATTCATCAGCACCGCCTTGTCGTCGGTCGAGACCGACTTGGGCGGGATGCGCGCGATCTTGGCGACCGTCGCTTCGACGTCCTTCACGGTGATGGTCTTCTTGCGCTTGCCCACGGGCAGCAGCATCTGGGCGGCCCCCACCTCGTCGATCACGTCGATCGCCTTGTCGGGCAGCTTGCGGTCGTTGATGTAGCGCGCCGACAGGTCGACCGCGGCCTTCACCGCGTCGCGCGTGTAGCGCACCTTGTGGTGCTCCTCGTAGTAGGGCTTGATGCCCTCGACGATCTTGATCGCGTCCTCGACCGACGGTTCGTTGACGTCGATCTTCTGGAACCGGCGCACGAGCGCCCGGTCCTTCTCGAAATAGCCGCGATATTCCTTGTACGTCGTCGAGCCGATGCAGCGCAGCGTGCCAGAGGCGAGTGCCGGCTTCAGCAGGTTGGACGCGTCCATCGAGCCGCCGGAGGTCGCACCGGCACCGATCACGGTGTGGATCTCGTCGATGAACAGGATCGCACCTTCCTGCGCTTCGAGTTCGGCGAGCACGGCCTTCAGCCGTTCCTCGAAATCGCCGCGATAGCGCGTACCGGCCAGCAGCGTGCCCATGTCGATCGCGTAGATGACCGCGTTGAGCAGCACCTCGGGCACTTCGCCCTTGACGATCTTGCGCGCGAGGCCCTCGGCGATGGCGGTCTTGCCCACGCCCGGGTCGCCGACATAGAGCGGGTTGTTCTTGAAGCGGCGGCACAGGATCTGGATCGTGCGCTCGACTTCCGGTTCGCGGCCGATCAGCGGGTCGATCTTGCCTTGCGCCGCCTTCTTGTTGAGGTTGACGCAATAGGCCGCGAGCGCGCCTTCCTTGGCCTTGCCGGCGGCCTTTTCGGTGTTGCGTTCGGGGCCACGCTCGGCGCCGCGTTCGTTCGACTGGCCGGTAGCGCCTTCCTCTTCCGAGGAACCGCGCACGCGGCGCGGCTCGGAGCGGCCCGGCACCTTCGCCACGCCATGCGAGATGTAGTTGACCGCGTCGAGGCGCGACATGTCCTGCTCCTGCAGGAAGTAGACGGCATGGCTCTCGCGCTCGGAGAACATCGCGACGAGCACGTTGGCGCCTGTCACTTCCTCGCGGCCCGACGACTGGACGTGGATGGCCGCGCGCTGCAGCACGCGCTGGAAGCCGGCGGTCGGCTTCGCCTCGCCGCCGCGCGACGTGACGAGGCCGGCAAGCTCGTTGTCGAGATACTGGCCGAGATCGCGGCGCAGCTTGTCGATGTCGACGCCGCAGGCGCGCAGGACGGCGATCGCGTCCTGGTCCTCGGTCAGCGCCAGAAGGAGATGCTCGAGCGTGGCGTATTCGTGCCGGCGTTCGTTGGCGTGCGCGAGGGCACGGTGCAGGCTCTGCTCGAGATTGCGGGACAACATGCGCTGTTCAACTCCCCTCTTCCCGGGACGGCCAGCGGGGCCGGTCGTCCGAGGCGGTGCAAGCAGTGGGCCGCGACCTGTCGGGATAGAGCTTACGGGCCAATCGGCGCGATGCCAACTCCACGACCGTCCTATTTACGCACTCGGTCCTTAACAAGTTAGGTGCATCCGTCGCGAAATACGAGAGATGCGCCGGAGTCGCCACCGGCCGCTCACTCTTTTTCGAGCGTGCAGCGCAGCGGATGCTGGCTGCGCCTTGCGAATTCGGTGACCTGGTTGACCTTGGTTTCCGCGACCTCGTAGGTGAATACGCCGCACACGCCCACGCCGCGGCGGTGCACCTGCAGCATGATGTCGGTCGCTTCCTGGCGGGTCTTGGAGAAGTACTTCTCGAGGACGTGGACGACGAACTCCATCGGCGTGTAGTCGTCGTTCAGCATCAGCACCTTGTACATGGCCGGCCGCTTCGTGCGCGTGCGCGTCTGCAGCGCCACGCCCGAGCCGTTGCCGTCATCCCCGGTCCGGCCGGGGCTACGGCCGTTGTCTTTTTCGTCGCTCATGGAGATCGGTCGAAACACGCTGGCTTCCGGTCGAATGACAAAATCGTTCACGACCAATGATATGGCATTCGCCGCGGCCGAATAAAGGGGTGCCGTCGAAGGCCATCGAACACCTTGTTCGCAAACGCAAAATGGCGCCTGAAAACGGAAAAGCCCGGCCCCCTTGCGGGAGCCGGGCTCTTGCCGATTCGATTCGACTTCCGCCCGAAGGCGGAGGTGCGAAAGCTCAGGCCGCGTTGGCGGGCTTCAGCAGCTTCTCGACGGCCACGTTGACGCGGGCGTTGATCGGCTCGAGTGCCTCGTTGGCGACCTTGATCGACATCTCCGAAAGCTTCGTGCCTTCGGCGACGAACTTGTCGAACGTGGTCTTCGCGAAGTCGGTCTGCAGGTCGACCGCTTCCTTCAGCGTCTTGGCGCCGAGGAGCTGCTTGGCGACGGCGGCCGAAGCCTCGACCGTCTCCTGGGTCAGCGCGTACCAGGCCTTGCCGAAGGTCTCGAAGCCCTTGGCGTAGACCGTCGACGCGGCGACGGCCGCTTCCATGTTCTCCTTCGAGAACTTGGTCATGTCCTCGAGCGCCTTCGTGCTCTGGACCTGGGCCTTCTCGACCTGCTCCTTGGCGGGGCCGAAGAACTGCTCGAAGCCCTTGAACTGCTCGAAGCCCTTGGGGCTGAAGATCTGGGCGAACTGCTGGAACTGCTCGTTCATGGTGGATCCTTTCACGATCGGGAGGGCGATCGCGGGGATCGCCGTCTTGGTTGGGGTCATGTTGGTCGGTACCGGTTTCGGGGCGGCAGTCTTGGGCGGGGCGACGGCAGCCGGCACGGCCTTGATGGCCGTCGGCTTGGTCCCCTTAGCCTTGTCTTTGGCTTTACCCATTCTGGCACCCGTCTCCGGAAGTGAAATGCTGCAACGCAACATGATCACAATATGGGCTGCCGGCCCTCTGGGTCAAGGGGTTTTTGTGCGCCGCAACATAGCAACTGCAATATTTAATTCAAAGGGCTGAAAACAAACGATGAATAATTAGAATGGACGCCACTGTTGGCGCAAACCGTCGGGGGCGAGCTGGACATCGAAGTTCATGTCGGAAGCACCGTTGCGCATCCGGGTCAGGTGGTCGCCATAGGTATTCGAACTGACCGGATTGACGGGGATCTCCGTGCGATCCTGGGCATAGAGCAGGGCCGGGAAACGAAGTGCGGCAAAACCGGGCGAGCCGTTGCGCCAGCCGTTGATGTGGAACTTGCCGTCGGCACAGGCCGCGACGATCCAGTAATGGTCCCACGACGGGAAATTCTGTCCGCTCGCCGTCGGCCCGCCGAAGCCGTCTTCTTCAAGCTGGCGTGCGATCGCGCGATAGGCGGCCACATCGAGCGTGGTCGTCGCCTCGCGCTTCGGGCTGAACGCGTTGGCGGCATCGCCGCGATAATCGATGAGCGCGAAGCCGGAATGCGGAACGCGGACCTGCAGCGTGGCACCCGTTTCGGTGCGCACGAGGTCGTAGCTGCGGACCTGCAGGTCGAGCACGGCGTTGTAGACGAAGCGGTAGCGCGCCGGCGATCCGGGCTTGCAGGAATCGCGGATGTCTTCGCCGCCGAGAAAAGGGAACCAGGAGAAGCGGCCGGTGACCGGCTGGTCGACCCGGCTTGCGTCGCTGCACGCCGAAACAAGCAGGCTCGCGGCCAAAGTGACGATCGAAATCACACGCATCCGGCATTCCTCGATTCGAGTCGAACTGGCCTATCTAATATCATGGAATAGCGGTTTTTTATGGACACCGGAATCCTCAGTCGTTTACTCTCGATTCGCTGAAACAATTTGTAACAGGGGGTCTTCCTGACGTGACAGCTTCTCGACCGGACGACAGCCCCGCCCGCCAGCCGAAAACCTTCCGCCGCTCCCTCGTGCGTCTGGCGCTTGCCGGTCTGCTGACTGTCGCCGCATCCTTCTTCGCGCCGGCCGAGGCGCGCTATGCCTCGATCGTCGTCGATTTCGAAACCGGCCGGATCCTGCACGAGCAGGGGGCCGACGAGCGCCGCCACCCGGCATCGCTGACGAAGATGATGACCCTCTATCTGATCTTCGAAGCCCTCGACCAGAAGCAGATCTCGCTCGACACGCGCTGGAACGTCAGCGCCTTCGCCGCCGGCCAGTCGCCGACCAAGCTCGGCCTCGAGGAAGGCGACCGCATCCGCGTGCGCGACGTGATCCTGGGGCTCGTCACGCGTTCGGCCAACGATGCCGCGGTCGTCGCCGCCGAAGGGCTTGCCGGCACCGAAGCGCGTTTCGCCGAACTGATGACCCGCCGCGCCCGCCAGATTGGCATGCCGTCGACCGTCTTCATGAATGCCCACGGCCTTCCCAACGACGCCCAGGTCACGACCGTGCGCGACATGGCCACGCTGGGGCGCGAACTCATCAAGCGCTTCCCGCACCACTACCATTATTTCTCGACCGCCGAGTTCGTCTACGAGGGCCGCACCTTCGCCAACCACAACCGGCTGATGCGCTGGTTCGAGGGTGCGGACGGGATCAAGACCGGCTTCATCCGCGCGTCGGGCTTCAATCTCGTCGCGTCGGCCGTGCGCGACGGCCGGCGGATCGTCGGCGCCGTGATCGGCGGCCCCAATCCCACCGAGCGCGACCAGTACATGGGCAAGCTTCTCGACGCGGGCTTCAACCGCACGGGCGAAATGCCCGCCGTCCGCCAGGCACGGGCCACCGCGACCCAGACCGCGAGCGCGCCGCGCCAGGTCGCCTCGACGGCCGGCACCGCCAAAGCGGCCCCGGCGAAGGCCGCCGCCAAGCCGGCCAAGGCCGAGCCCAAGGCGAAAGCCGCACCCAAGCGCGAGACCGGCGGGCAGGCGATCCACCGGACCGAGGCGACCGAATGGTCGATCCAGGTCGGCGCCTTCAACCAGCGTGCCCTCGCCCGCAAGGCGGCGGAAGAAGCCGTCCGCGTGGCGGCCAAGCACGTCGCCGACGCCGAGATCCAGATCATCGGCCCTGCGTCGACCGCGCGCAGTGCCGCTTCCCACCGCGCCCGCCTGACCGGCCTTACCCAGACCCAGGCGCGCGCGGCCTGCCGCGTGCTCGACCAGCGCGACATGGATTGCATGATCGTCGGACCGGTCACGGAAAAGCGGACCTCCGGCAGCCTCGCCAGCGCGGGCTGATCCGGAAATCGGAACGCCGCCACCCTCCCCGCGCGCGCGGGCAAAAGGAGCTGGCCACACAACAAATGTAAGCTAGGATCGTCGACGGGAAGAACGTCGAACGAGAAATTCGTCACGTCCCGCGAAAAGGGAGGCCGAATTGGAACCGCCATTGCCGGCACCCCGCTTTGCCGGCCCGCTGCCCGTCGCGCGCGCGCAGTCTCTGCTGTCCCTTGCGAAATTCTCGGATGCCGCCTTCACCCGCGACGGGCCGCGCGCCGACGTCGAGTATCGCGATCTCGGACTCGCCGCCGCCAGCGGCGGCCGGATCGGCGCCAAGCACATCCGCGCGATCCGGCCCTTCGAGAAGGAAACCGGCTGGCACTGGCACGACATGACCGGCCATTTCGTGTTCGTGATCCGCGGCTGGATTAAGTTCCGTTTCGCCGGCAACGACGGCCTCGTGACCGCAAGCGTGGGCGACTGCCTATCCCAGCCCGGCGGCGTGGCGCACAACGTCATCGACCGGTCGGACGATCTCGAACTGATCGAGATCAACATGCCCGCCGAGTTCGGCACGCGCGATCTCGACCGCGAGCCGAAGGAAACGGCCACATGAAAATCCCGGTCTGGCTGCGCCGGCGGGCCGGCGCCCTCGCGATGTTCGTGCTGCTGTTCGCCGTGTGGGAAATCGGCGTGCGCATCCTCGAGATCAAATCCTACCTGCTGCCGGCACCGACCAAGATCTGGGCGGACTTCGCCAAGCGCGCCGACATCGTGGGTTCCGCCACCATCGTCACGGCCTCCGAGATGCTCGGCGGCTATCTCCTCGCGGTCGCGGTCAGCATCCCCTTCGCACTCGCCGTCGCCTATTCGCGCTTCCTGGAAACGTCGGTCTATCCCGTCGTCGTCTTCCTGCAGATCATCCCGAAGATCGCGATCGCCCCGCTGTTCATCATCTGGTTCGGCTTCGGCTACTTCCCCAAGCTGCTGATCGTCTTCCTGCTCTCGTTCTTCCCGATCGTCGTGTCCAGCATCGCGGGCTTCAAGTCGGTCGATCCCGAGATCATGGATTTCGCGCGCACGACCGGTGCCGGCGGCTGGAAGATGTTCGTGCGCATCCGCCTGCCGCAGGCACTGCCCGAGATCTTCACGGGCCTCAAGGTGGGTGCCGCCCTTTCGGCGACGGCCGCCCTCGTCGCCGAGTTCGTCGCGTCCGACCGCGGCCTCGGCTACCTGCTGCTGCAGTACAACGGCAATCTCGAGACGCCGATGGTGTTCGCCATCATCGTCGTGCTCAGCGCCATCGGCCTGGCGCTCTACTACACGGTCGAACTCATCGAGAAACTGACGATCCCCTGGCACGTGTCGCAGAACGCCGCCGGGCCGACACCGAACTGAAAATCCAAAAAAAGACGACAGGAGGAAACCATGAAACTTCGAAACCTGATCCTGGGCCTTGCCGCCGCATTCGCGGTCGTGGCGGGTCCGGCCGGCGCACAGGAGGCCGTGTCGCTGCGCCTCAACTGGTATCTGGGCGGGCTGCACGTCCCCTACTACTACGGCGTCGAGCGCGGCTTCTTCAAGGCCGAGGGCATCGACCTCACGATCAACGAGGGCCGCGGCTCGGCCAACACGGTGCAGGTCGTGGGTGCCGGCTCCGACACGTTCGGCATGGCGGACTCTTCCAGCGTCGTCTCGGCGATCGCCAAGGGCGTCGAGATCAAGTCGGTCAAGTCGCTGCTGAACTCGACCGGCTTCGCGGTCGTCTCGCTCGCCTCGACCGGCATCAAGACCCCCAAGGATCTCGAAGGCAAGTCGCTCGCCGTCTCGCCGGGCGATCCGCTGGGCCAGCTCTTCCGCGCACTCGCCGCGCACAACAACCTCGACATGAACAAGATCCGCTTCGTGCAGGTCGATCCGGCGGCGAAGGTCGTGACGGTGCTTGAAAAGCGCGCCGACGCGCTTCTCGGCGGTGCCGACGACCAGTTCTTCCTGATCAAGTACCGCGGGCAGGAACCGGCGGCCCTGCGCTATGCCGACCACGGCGCCAACATCGTCGGCATGACGATCCTTGCCAGCAACGCCACGATCAAGGCCAAGCCCGACATGGTCCGCCGCTTCCTGCGCGCGTCGGTCAAGTCGTGGGAGGAGGCGCGCAAGAACCCGGATGCCGCCGTCGACGCCGCGATGAAGGTGAAGCCCGACCTCAACCGCCAGTCGACCAAGGACCAGATGATGGTCGATTTCGAACTGCTCGACTCGCCCAACAGCAAGGGCCGCATCGGCCGGGGCGCCGAGGCCGACTGGAACCAGACGATCGACTTCCTGAAGAAGTACCGCGAACTCGAGACCAAGGACACCTGGGCCGCGTTCCACACGAACGAGTTCCTGCCGCAGTGATCGACGGCGGTACTCAAGATGACCGTCACCGCCCCGGCAAGCGCCGGGGCGGCTGACGCGCATATCGAGATCGAAGGCCTGCGTCATGTGTTCCGGCGCGAGGAGAAGACCACGCATGCCATCGAGCGCGTGGACCTGAAAATTCCACGCGGCGAGTTCGTCGCGATCGTGGGCGCTTCCGGCTGCGGCAAGAGCACGCTCTTGAAGATCGTCGCCGGCCTGCTTTCGCACAGCGAAGGCTCGGTCAAGTTCGAAGGGCGCGAGGTGCGCGGCGCCCAGACCAATCTCGGCATCGTGTTCCAGAGCCCGGTGCTGCTCGAATGGCGCAACGTCATCGACAACGTGCTGATCCAGCTCGAGCTGCGCGACATCGACCCGAAACCCTTCCGCGCCCGCGCCGAGCAGCTGCTGCGCGACGTCGGGCCTCGGCGACTTCTTCGACCGGCTGCCGCGCGAGCTTTCCGGCGGCATGCGCCAGCGCGCGGCCATCGTGCGCGCCCTCATCCACGATCCGCCGCTGGTGATGATGGACGAGCCGTTCGGCGCGCTCGACGCGCTGACGCGCGAGCAGATGCGCATCGACCTCGAGAAGCTGTGGCTCGCGCGCCGCCAGACGATGGTGTTCGTCACGCATTCCATCGGCGAGGCGGTGGCACTCGCCGACCGCGTCGTCGTCATGACGCCGCGCCCGGGCAAGATCGACCGCATCGTGCCCATCGACCTGCCGCGCCCGCGCGACAAGGACACCATCGCGAGCAAGCGATTTTCCGAATATGTCGAGGAGATCACCGAGCGGTTCATGCGCCACGGCGTGATCCGCTACTGAAGGAGTGTTTCCGATGCTGAAGCGTCCGTTCACTGGCGTGATCGCCGCCCCGTTGCTGCCCATGCACGACGACCAATCGGTCGACTGGACCACGCTCGAGCGCTACATGGACTGGATCGCCGGTCAGAACCCGGCCGCCATCGCGATGAACATGGATGCCTCGGAAGTGATCTCGCTGACCGAGGACGAACAGTTCGAGGTCGTGCGCGTGTGCCGGGCCGGCATCGGCGGCCGCGTGCCCTTCCTGTCGGGTATCGTCGCGGGCTCGACGGCGGCCGCGGCTGCCAAGGCCGTGAAGCTGCGCGATGCCGGCGTGGAAGGCTTCGCGATCTTCCCGCCCTTCCCCACGTTCAGCGGCGCACCCGTGCCCGAGCAGATGATCGTGCGCTACCACCGCGCGATCGCCGACGCCTCGGGCCTGCCGATCATCTGCTTCCAGTTCCCCAAGAACTGGGGCCCGGACTACACGCCCGAGATCCTGCGCGCCATCGCCGAGATCCCGCAGCTCGTCGCGATCAAGGAATCCTCGTTCGACGTGACGCAGACACTGTCCACCATCAGCGGTGCTGCCAATCTGAAGCGGCCCATCGGCGTGCTGACGGGCAGCGACACCTTCATCTTCGAGGCGATGGTGATGGGCTGCGACGGCGCCCTGATCGGCTTCGGCGGCACGGCCACCGCCGAACTCGTCGCCATGCACGCGGCCGTGAAGCGCGGCGACATCTCGGCCGGCAAGGCGATCTGGGACCGGCTCGGCCCGCTCGCCCGCTGGTGCTGGCGCCCGCCGATCCGCGACTTCCGCCCGCGCATGAAGGAAGCGCTGAAGCTCCAGGGCATCTTCCCGTCGGCCATGTGCCGCGAGCCGCAGCTTGGCGTCGACGATGCCGACCGGCGCGAGATCGCCGCGATCCTGAAGACGGCCGGCATGCTGGGAACGGGCATGCGCAAGGCCGGATGAGTTGACGGGTGTTGACGGGGCGTTGACCGTCAACACGCATCCCGTTGGAATTGCTCGATAGCCAGTTGACGGCGACCGGATCTGCTTGACCGTCAACCAAACTTTGCGCCCGGCCGCTCCGCTTCACGATGTCAAACAGCGCACGGCCGGATGGTCTCGGCCGATGCGAGGACTCTAATCTGGATCAGGACTAAATACAACTATAAATACTTATGTAGGATCTCGCACAGATACCCTCACCCCTGCCCTCTCCCGCAAGCGGGAGAGGGGGACGTCAGCATCGGTGTGATCCCCTCTCCCGCTTTGCGGGAGAGGGTTAGGGTGAGGGTGAACGCTCTAACGCGGTGCTGCAACCTGCGTCCGGAGCTTCGCAAGAAACGCGCGCTTGTCGCGTTTCGCCCACGTCGCGTAGCTCCACGCCCCTTGTGCCGCGACGAGCGTGCCGCTGCCGTCGTCGACATAGAGGATCGCGGACAACGTCTTCCCGCTGGCGACGATCTCGACCTTCGTGCGCCGATAGCCGTCGCCTTCATAGGCGTCGAGCAGACGCCCGGCGGCGGCGGAAAGACCGCGTGCCAGCACGCCTTCCATCTCCGCTTTCGGATCGGGGCGCGCGATGGGAAAGGTCACGCCTTTGGCGGCGAAGCGCCGCCAGCCGGGCAGCGTGGCGGGTTCGACCGTTTCGGGCGCAAGCCGGCCCAGCACGGCCCGGCGCACGTCCGGGTCGATCAGGGTGCCGTAGAAGAAGAAACGCATCAGTGCCCGGATGCTGCGTCTTCGGGCAGGGCCACGCCCGACTTGCCGAGCTGTGCTTCGAGATCGCGCGTGAGCCTTGCAAGGGCCGCCTCGCTCTTCGCCTCGCAGCGTGCCACGAGCACGTCCTGCGTGTTCGACGCGCGCAGCAGCCACCAGCCGTCGGCGGTGTTGACGCGCACGCCGTCGACGTCGCTGAACGTCGCCCCGGCGGCTTTCAGGCGGGCCGCCACTTCGTCGACCACGCCGCGCTTGCGCGTGTCGGCGCACGGGAAGCGCAGCTCGGGCGTGTTGACCACGGCCGGCATGCGGTCGCGGAACTGGGCGAGCGTCGTCGGGCCCGTCGACAGGATCTTGAGCAGGCGCAGGCCTGCATACATCGCGTCGTCGAAACCGTACCAGCCGTCGGCGAAGAAGATGTGGCCCGACATCTCGCCCGCGAGCGGGGCCACCGTCTCGACCATCTTGGTCTTGATGATCGAATGGCCGGTCTTCCACATCAACGGCTTGCCGCCCATGCGGGCGATCTCGTCGAACAGCACCTGGCTTGCCTTGACGTCGGCGATGATCGTCGAGCCCGGCAGGCGGGCGAGGATCTCGGACGCGAGCACGGCGATCAGCTGGTCGCCCCACAGGATGCGGGCCTGCCCGTCGACCACGCCGATGCGGTCGCCGTCGCCGTCGAACGCGATGCCGAGATCGGCCTTCTCGCGCAGCACCGCTTCCTGGAGCTGGACGAGATTCTTGGCGACCGTCGGATCGGGATGGTGGGCCGGGAAATTGCCGTCGATCTTCTCGTTGAGCAGGATGTGCCGGCCCGGCAGGCGCTTGGCCACCGCGACGAGCACGTCGCCCATCGAGCCGTTCCCGGCATCCCACACGACGGTGAGCGGGCGCGCATCCTTGGGATAGTCGCGCAGCAGGCGGTCGATATAGGCGGCCACGACCGCGATGTCCGAGACATTGCCCGTGCCGGTGGCGACGCTGCCTTCGGCCGTGCGCTTGCCCATCGCCTGGATGTCGGCCCCCCAGAACGACGCCTTGGCGAGCATCATCTTGAAGCCGTTGTAATCCGACGGATTGTGCGAGCCGGTGATCATCACGCCGCCGTCGAGATGGTTCTCGCGCACGGCGTAGTAAAGCTGCGGCGTGGGGCCGAGCCCGCTGCGCAGCACCTCAAGTCCGCAATCGGCAAGCCCGGCCACGACCTTGGCCGCCATCGCCGGCGACGAATGCCGCCCGTCCCAACCCACCGCCACGCGCTTGCCGCCCTTGTCGACAAGGGCCGAGCCGAAGCCGCGGCCGATCGCGTAGGCGTCGGCCTCGTGCAGCGTCTTGCCGACGATGCCGCGCACGTCGTATTCGCGCAGGATCGTCGCCTCGAAGGCGTGGCGGAAGCTCATTCGCTGGTCCCCGTCCCCTTCGCGGTGCGCGGACGGCCGATCGAATGGTAGTCGAACCCGGCCGCCGCCATGTCGGCCGGCGAATAGACGTTGCGCAGATCGACGATGACCGGCGTCTTCATCAGCTTCTTGACGCGGTCGAGCTGCAGCGACCGGAACTGGTTCCATTCGGTGACGATGACCAGCGCGTCGGCGCCCGCCATCGTGGCGTAGGCGTCGGCCGCCAGTTCCACGCCCGGCAGCATGTGCTTGGCCTCGTGCATGCCTTCCGGGTCGTAGGCGACGACGCGCGCACCGGCGGCCTGCAGGGCCGGCAGGATGTCGAGCGACGGGCTATCGCGCATGTCGTCGGTGTTCGGCTTGAACGTGAGGCCGAGCACGGCGACCGTCTTGCCCTTGACCGAACCGCCGCACGCGGCGACGACCTTGTCGGCCATGCTCTTCTTGCGCTTGTCGTTGATGTCGACGACCGTCTCGATGATGCGCAAGGGCGCACCATAGTCCTGTGCCGTCTTGACCAGGGCCAGCGTGTCCTTCGGGAAGCACGAGCCGCCATAGCCGGGGCCGGGATGCAGGAACTTCTTGCCGATGCGCCCGTCGAGGCCGATGCCCTTGGCGACGTCGTGCACGTCGGCACCCACCTTCTCGCACAGGTCGGCGATCTCGTTGATGAACGTGATCTTGGCGGCAAGGAACGTGTTGGCCGCGTACTTGATGAGCTCGGACGTCTCCAGCGACGTGAAGACGATGGGCGTCTCGATGAGATACAGCGGGCGGTAGAGCTGGCGCATCACTTCGCGCGCGCGCTCGCTCTCGCAGCCGATGACCACGCGGTCGGGCCGCATGAAGTCGCCGATCGCGGCACCCTCGCGCAGGAACTCCGGGTTCGAGGCCACGTCGAACTTGGCGTCGGGGCGCACGGCGCGGATGCGGCGCGCGACTTCGCGACCCGTTCCCACCGGAACGGTCGACTTGGTGACGACGACGGCGTAGCCCGTCAGCGCGCGGCCGATTTCCTCTGCGGCGGCATAGACGTAGGAAAGATCGGCGTGCCCGTCGCCGCGGCGCGACGGCGTTCCGACGGCGATGAACACCGCGTCGGCACCCGGCACGGCTTCGGCGAGGTTCGTCGTGAAGCTGAGGCGCCCGGCCTTGACGTTCGTCTCGACCAGCTTGTCGAGGCCCGGCTCGAAGATCGGGATGCCGCCCGCCTTCAGGCGCGCGATCTTGGCTTCGTCCTTGTCGACGCACACGACATCGACGCCGAATTCCGAGAAACAGGCCCCGGTCACCAGACCCACGTAGCCGGTGCCGACCATGACGATACGCATCGTTCAAATCCTCGCGACGAACCCTGGACCTTCGCGCGCACAACGCCGCGCCGGTGCGTCCCATTCCCCTCAAGGAAGGACGCGGCGCTGGGTACCAAGACAGCGCCCGGAAGTCGAGAGATTCGACGCCCGCACGACAATAAGCCTTTGAAATGCCTTAATTCACGCCCGACGGTCGCCCGGCGTTCAGGCGTACCGCTTCACGACGGCCTTGGCGGCGGCACCGAGGTCGGCCCGGTCGAGCGCGAAGGCGATCTGGGCTTCGAAAAAGCCGATCTTGTCGCCGCAGTCGAAACGCTGGCCCTCGAAGCGGAAGCCGTGGAACGGGCTGGTGCCGATCATCGGGATCAGGGAGTCGGTGAGCTGGATCTCGCCGCCCGCCCCCTTGGTCTTGCGATCGAGGAAGCCGAACACGGCCGGCTCGAGGATGTAGCGGCCGATGACCGCAAGCGTCGAAGGGGCCGCTTCGGGCTTGGGCTTCTCGACGAGGCCCTTCACCTGCACCAGCCGCCCGTCATCCTTGCCCGGCGACAGGATGCCATAGCGCTGCGTGTGCTCCTTGGCGACGTCCATCACCGCGACCATGTTGCCGCGTACTTCGGGATAGATGTCGCACATCTGCTTCAGGGCCGGCGTCTTGGCGAGAATGAGGTCGTCGGCCAGAAGCACCGCGAACGGCTCGTCACCGACCAGATCGCGCGCGCACCACACCGCATGCCCCAGCCCCAGCGGAACCTGCTGGCGGGTATAGGCGACGTCGCCGGCCGGCGGCAGCCAGGCGCGCAGCGCTTCGAGCTCGGCAGTCTTGCCGCGGCTTTCCAGCGTGTGCTCGAGCTCGTAGGAATGGTCGAAATGGTCCTCGATCGTCGTCTTGCCGCGCCCGGTGACGAAGATGAATTCCTCGATGCCCGCCGCGCGCGCTTCTTCGACCGCGTACTGGATCAGCGGCTTGTCGACGACCGGCAGCATCTCCTTGGGCATCGCCTTGGTGGCGGGAAGGAAACGGGTGCCGAGACCGCCGACGGGGAAGATGGCCTTGCGTACGCGGAGCTTCATGGGTCGAGGTTCCCGGAAGGGTGTTGTGTCCGCTGCCATAACGCGCGGACCGAGGGGCTAATGCCATAGCCGGCCCCTCGGGGCAAGTTCACCCCCCTATTCGCCCAGCAGGATCCGCTTGGCCTCGTTGATCTTGGCGGCGAGGTAATCCGAGCCGCCATGGTCGGGATGCACCTTCAGCATCAGGCGGCGGTGGGCCGCCTTGACCGTGTCGATATCGGCCGTTTCGGGCACGCCGAGCAGGCGTGCGGCTTCCGCGCGGTCCATCGGGCCGGCCGAAGGCGCGGGGCCGGGGCCGGCGGAGGCACCGCGCCAGTCGGGATGCGTGCGGTCGAGATAGGCCTCCAGCAGCTGGCCCGCGTCCGGGTCGGCGAGCCGGCATTCGGCGAGCAGGGCCAGAAGCGAGGCCGCGTCCAATTCGGACAGCCGGCGGCCCTTGTAGGTCCCCTCGCGCACCAGCCCGTCCATGGCGCCGGTCGCGTGGTCGAGGCGCATGGCGAGCCACGCGGTCTCGACGTCGGAGCCTTCCTCGCCGGGTTCCGCCGATTTCGCCCGGCCGATGCGCCACGAATTGAACAGGCGGGCGAGCTGCGGCATGAAGAACGTGCCCAGTGCCAGCACGCTCCACAGCCGCCCGGTCACCATCAGCCAGAGCGCGCCGACGGCACCAAGCCCCGCACCGGCGATCTTGGCGCCCGCGATGATCTTCTTGGGCGGCGTTTCGGCCAATCCCTTCAGCAGCGCCCAGACGACGAACGCGATCGCCACGCCGCCGATCATGTAGAGGAAGAACATCGCGCTATTTCACCTGTGCCAGCAGCAAGCGGGCGGAAGCCCCGCGCAGCTTGGTGAAATCGGCAAGGGCGGCACGCCCGCCGGCCGCGAAGGCGGCGGCCGCCGCGAGCAGTTCCTTCAGCATGTCGGCCGAGCTTGCGTCGAACGGGCAATAGGCACCACCCGACAGGCGTGCCACGGCTTCCAGCGCCGCGCGCGCGACCGGCTCGCCGCCTTCGTGGAAGACGAAGACCGGCACGCCGGCAAGGCCGAGCTGGCCCGCAAGCCCGGCAAGCGTGTCGGCACTCTCCTCGACCGCGTCACCGATGAAGACGACGGCGTTCACTTTGCGCCGCTTGGTCTCGGCGAGCGAATGGCGCAGCACGTTGGCGATCTGGGTTTCGCCCGAAGCGCAGCGCACGCGGCCCATGCGCTCGACCAGCTCCGCTCCGCTCGACACGAACGGCGAAGCGACGAAATCGACGAGGCCGCCGTAATGGACGAGCTGGATCTCGATCCCGCCCAGATCGCGCGTGGCGAGGAACATCTCGCCCTGGATGCGCGCGGCCCGCTCCCAGCTCGGCTCGCGGCTGGCAGTCGCGTCCATCGCGAAGATGAGCCGGCCGCGCCGCGCTGACGCCGCGACGGGAACGGGCAGCGACTTCGCCTTCGCAAGGAAGGCCGCGACGTCGGATCGCGCGGATTTGGCGGGTACGTTGCGGTCGGACATGCCCCTAGAGATAGGCGTCCGCGCGCCCCGGCGCTAGGGGGACGGGGCGGCCTGCGGCAGGGCCGTGGGAACGGCCGCCGGGACGGGTGCTTCGCGCAGGCCGATCGCGTGGATCATGCCGCGCACTTCCTGGCGCCCGGCGACGTGGCTCATGGTCAGCGGCGTGCTGATGCCGCGCTCGCGCAGGTCGAGCAGCGTGAGGCCCGAGAGGAACAACTCGCGGAACACGACCCGGTCGCCCAGCCCGACCGCCTGGCGGAAGCCGAAGCGGCGCGAAAGCGCGTCGAGGGCGGACCCCATGTTGCGCTTGTTGCGCGCGTCGACCGCGTGCAGGCGGTTGCGCACGACGATCCAGTCGATCGACTCGCCGTTGCGCTTCGCGCGCACCTTGCGCTGCTCCCACACCATCGCGCTATAGGCCGACGGACAGATGATCTTCAGCGTCACCGGCTCCACCTTCGCGATGAGGTCGAGATCGATGAAGCTGTCGTTCATCGGCGTGACCAGCGTGTCGGCATAGGAATGGGCGACCCTGCTCAGCGTCTGGTCGGAACCCGGCGTGTCGATGACGATCGCCTCGCAGCGTGCCGAAAGCTCGCCGATCGCCGTCTCGATGCGCGCGGTCTCGTCGGCGATCCCGTCCTCGCCCAGCGACTTCGAGCGCGGGATCAGCCGGTGGTCGGGCATCGGCAGCGGGAGCTTCAGCTTCTCCATCGTCTGGGCGCGGTTCTCGAGATAGCGGGTCAGCGTCGCCTGGCGGGAGTCGACGTCGATCGAGCCGACGCGCACGCCCTCGCGCAGCAGGCCCACGACGAGGTGCATGGCGACGGTGGACTTGCCCGACCCGCCCTTTTCGTTGCCCAGCACGATCACGCGCGCCCGCCGCCGTTCAGGGGCAAGCGGCGGCGATTCCTGCAAAATTTCCGATATGGAGCCCGAATCGGCGGTCATAACTCTAGTCTACCGTGTTCCGACGGGTTTAATCTTGCCCACGTAAATGGCAGATCAAGAACCCACGAATGGCGGGGCCCTGTCGCCCGGCGCCATGAAGCTCAAATGGCTGGCCGACCGCCACAGCGCCTTCCTGTTCGGAAGGCCCGGCGGCCAGCGCGCCGATTCGCGCAAGCAGAATTTCCGGGGTGCCGTGCTCGACGGCGGGAACCTGTCGTCCGCGATCCTGTCGGGCTGCATTTTCGCGGAAGGCCGGCTGCCGGACTGCGACATGTCGATGGCCGACCTGTTCGCCGCCGACTTCTCGGGCTGCGACCTGTCGCGCACGTCCTTCCGCAAGGCCGACCTTCGCGCGGCGAGCTTCATCCACGCGAAGATGCGCGGCTGCGACCTGTCGGGTGCCGACCTGCGGCCGGGCCAGATCATCGACTGGGCGAGCCTGAATTCCGAGACCAAGGAAGTGACCGCGAGCTTCGAATCCGCCGATCTCGAGAACGCGCGGATGGGGGCTTCGGATCTCTCCTTCGTCAATTTCGAGAATGCCTCGCTGAAGGGCGCACAGCTCGCCGGCGCCACGCTGTTCGCGGCCAACCTGCGCGGGGCCGATCTGGTCGGCGCCAAGTTCGACGGCGCCAAGCTCAAGGGCGCACAGCTCGCCGGCGCCAAGCTCAACGGGGCCTCGTTCCGCAACGCCGACCTTGCGGGCGTCGACCTGCGCGGCGTCGACATGAACAACGTCCAGATGGGCGGTGCCAGGCTCGAAGGCACCATCTATGCGAACCCGCCGCCCGGCGAGAAGCTGCCCGACGACCTGAAGCCGATCGTCGACCTGCACCGGCAGTGGGCCGACACGGGCGGGCGCGAAGGCGTGCGCGCGGACTTCGCGGGCCGCGACCTGACCGGGACCGATTTCGGCGGCTGCGATCTTTCCGGCGCGCGCTTCGACGGTGCCGTCCTCAGCCGCGCGCGTTTCGTCGCCGCGTCGCTGCGCCTGGCGAGCCTGCTGTCGGTCAGCGCCGAGCGCTGCGATTTCGCCGACGCCGACCTGTCGGGCGCCATGATGCTGGGCGCACGTCTCGAAGGGGCGTCCCTCGTCGGCGTCGTCGCACGTCCGATGGAGATGCGCCGCCACGACGGCTCGCCCGCCGGCAAGCGCACGCCGACGAGCTTTGCCAACGCCTCGCTGGTGGGTGCCGACCTGCGTGCGGCCGACCTGCGCGCCGCCAACTTCAGCGGGGCTGACCTGCGCGGCGCCAACCTTGCCGGCGCCTTCCTTGCCAATGCCGACCTGACCGGGACGCGGCGCTAGAATCCGCGAACAACGAGACCACCTGGGGGGATCACCGCCCTTGCTGCCGTCCGCCGCCACCTATGACGAGCTGGCCGCCCGCTTCACGTGGAAGGTGCCGGCCCGCTACAATATCGGCGTCGATGTCTGCGACCGGCATGCCGCCGCACGGCCCGATGCCCCGGCTTTGATCTTCGAGGACGAGACCGGCGCCGTCTCGACCTGGAACTTCGGCCACCTCAAAGCCCAGACCGACCGCTTCGCCAACATGCTTGGCGGCCACGGTATCGTGCCCGGCGACCGCGTGGCGGTGCTCTTGCCCCAGTCGCCCGAAACCGCCGTCGCCCATATCGGCGCCTACAAGGCCGGGATGATCGCGGTCCCCCTCTTCGTGCTGTTCGGCGAGGATGCGCTCGAATACCGGCTGGCCGATTGCGGGGCGGCCTTGGTCGTCACCGATACGCACCAGCTCCCCAAGCTGCTCGCGATCCGCACCCGCCTGCCCGCCTTGCGCGCCATCGTCGTCGTCGACGGCGGCGGACGGGACGGCACGCTCGACTTTCATGAAGGCCTCGCGCGTGCGTCCGACAATTTCACGCCGGTCGACACGGCGGCCGACGATCCGGCCGTCATCATCTATACGTCCGGCACCACCGGCAGCCCGAAGGGGGCGCTGCATGCGCACCGCGTGCTGCTCGGCCACCTGCCGGGCGTGGAACTGCCGCAGGAGCTGTTCCCGAAGCCGGGCGACCTGTTCTGGACGCCGGCCGACTGGGCATGGATCGGCGGGCTGTTCGACGTGCTCCTGCCTTCGCTGCATCATGGCGTGCCGGTCCTCGCCCACCGCTTCCGCAAGTTCGAGCCGGACCGCGCCCTCGACCTGATGGCACGCCACAAGGTGCGCAACGTCTTCTTCCCGCCAACGGCGCTGAAGCTGATGCGCCAGTCCGCGATGCGCGCCGACCCGGGCGTCAGGCTGCGCTCGATCGGCTCGGGCGGGGAATCGCTGGGCGAAGAACTGCTCGACTGGGGCCGCGCCACGTTCGGCGTGACGATCAACGAGTTCTACGGCCAGACCGAATGCAATCTGGTCGTCTCGAACTGCGCGTCGCTGTTCGCGGTGAAGCCCGGCGCCATGGGCCGTGCGGTTCCCGGCCACACGCTTGCCATCCTCGACGACGACGGCAACCCGCTTGGCCACGGCGAGGTCGGCGAGATCGCGGTGCGCCGGCCCGACCCGGTCATGTTCCTGCGCTACTGGAACCGGCCGGCCGACACGGCGGCGAAATTCGCCGGCGACTGGATGCGCACGGGCGACCGCGGCAAGCGCGACGCCGACGGCTATCTGCGCTATGTCGGGCGGGCGGACGACGTCATCACGTCGGCCGGCTACCGCATCGGCCCGGCCGAGATCGAGGAATGCCTGCTCAAACACAAGGCCGTGGCGATGGCCGCCGTCATCGGCGTACCCGACGCGCTGCGCACCGAGGCGATCAAGGCCTTCGTCGTGCTGAAGACCGGCACGCAAGGCGATGCGACGCTTGGCCGCGAGCTGCAGGACCATGTCCGCACGCGCCTTGCCGCGCACGAATATCCGCGCGAGATCGAGTTCGTCGCCGAACTGCCGATGACTGCCACGGGAAAGATCGTGCGCCGCGAGCTGCGGCGGATGGAAATCGAGAAACGCGAAGGGAAAGCGCCATGACGAAGACGATCGACTATTTTTTCTCGGCCAACAGCCCGTGGACCTATCTGGGCCACGAGCGGTTCGTCGCGATCGCGCGCAAGGCGGGCGCCCATGTCAACGTGAAGCCGGCCGATTTCGGCCGCGTCTTCGCCGCTTCAGGCGGCCTGCCGCTGGCCCAGCGCCCCAAGCAGCGCCAGGCCTACCGCATGATGGAGCTGAAGCGCTGGCGCGATTTCCTGGGGATTCCCATCAACATCGAGCCGAAGCATTTCCGCGTGCCGACCGAACCCGCGTCGCGCCTCATCATCGCCGCCGACAAGAAGGACCTCAACGCGCTGGCGCTGACCGGCTTCATCGGCAAGGCCGTGTGGGAAGAAGAGCGCGACATCTCCGACGCCGAGACGCTGAAGGCCATCGCCGCCGAGCACGGACGCAACGCCAAGCTTCTGTGGGAAGCGGCTCAGAGCGACGCGACCAAGGCGACCTTCGACGCCTATACGCAGGAAGCCATCGACCGCCAGGTCTTCGGCGCGCCCACCTATATCTACAAGGACGAACTCTTCTGGGGCCAGGACCGGCTCGACTTCCTCGAGCGCGCACTGGCGGGCTAGAGCAACCCCAGAGCCCGCAGCTCCTCGGCCATCTGGGCGGGGAGCTTGGCCATCTCGGTCGCGGCTTTCGCGTCGAGGTCCTTGGGCGCGCTCGACGCCTCGAAATAGCGCCAGCCCTGGAAGGCGCGCATCGGCTTGGGATAGGTGCGCACGAGCTTGCGGTCGAGATGGATCTCGCAGGCGGGCTTGCCGGCCTTGTCCTTGCGGCTGACGAAGCGGACGATCTTCTGGCGCACGCGGATCGTGCCCTTGATCACCCAGTAGAGCGAGCCCACACCCGCGATCTCGTCGCCCCGCTTGGGCGTGTTGCGCGTCACGTGCTTCAATTGCACGGTCTGGCCGCGCGCCTTCATGTCCTTGAGGCGCTTCTTCTGCCAGCCGGCGAGATCCTCGACCGAATCGCAGCCGACGCAGAGCTTCACGATATGGAGTGTCATTCGCCCTTGGCCAGCGCCAGCGCCTTGTCGAGCATGCCGACGAGCTGGCGGCCGGTCTCGCCGCCGTCGCCCACGACCTTCGCGTTGATCACGACCGCGATCGCGTCGGCGGCCGCCTTGACGATGATCAGGCTCTTGGCGTCGAGCATGTCGGTCGCGTCGAGATAGCGGCACAGCTGGTCGCCGAAGCGCGTGACAAGCGGATAGCCGTAGGAGCCGCCCTGCCCGCGCAGCTCGTGCGCGATCATGTAGACTTCCTGGCGCTTCTTGAGGTCGTTGGGACTGGCGAGCAGCACGTTCGCCGCCTCGACGAGCTTGACCACGTCCCGCCCGGCGATCTCCTCGAACTCGCCGCGCAGCCCGTCGAAAACCTTCTCGGCCTTCTTGATTGCGTTCGCGTCGAAGCCGCCGTTCCCGACCTTCTTCTTCAGAAGGTTGGGCGGATTGATGACCTGGAAGCTGCGGCCGCTGCCCGAACTCTCACTCATCCCGTTTCCGATTTCCCGCGGCAGCGCTAGACCTGCGTGCGCCGCTCGACCCCGACATAGATGCCACCGCGCTTGCGCCGGCGGCAAGGGCCGAAATAGCTCTTCGTCCGGATATACGGGCGCGGCCGGTCGACGATCTCCTCGATGCGCTGGGAAAGCGACTGTGCGCTGATGGGCTTGGCGAGAAACTCGGTCACGCCGATGTCGCGCGCCTTCATGACGCGCTCGCGCTCGGTGTGGCCGGTCACCATGATGATCGGCAGGAACGGGTTGGGCGAATCGGGCTCGGTGCGCACCTTGCGGATGAACTCGAGTCCGTTCACCGGATAGGTCTCCCAGTCGACGAGCGCGAAATCGACCGGGTTCTGCTTGATCGCCTGATAGGCGGCCGCCCCTTCCGAGCACTCGACGATCTCGCGCACGCCGATGGCGTCAAGCAGCCCCTTGAGCAGCTTGCGCATGTGCCCGTTGTCCTCGAGCACCAAGACCTTGATCTTCGATAGCTGGTAGGGCATCGCCGGCACACTAGGCCCGCCGGCCCATCCTTGGCAAGCAAGCCATAAGTCTGCCTACTTATCGCCCGCCCGGGCGGCCAGGGCCTGGGCGACGCGGCTGGTCGGGGGCCGGCCGAGGGCTGCACAGATGAAGCGCCCGGCAGCCGCCAGCCCGTCCAGATCGACGCCGGTCTCGATCCCCATGCCGCCCAGCATGTAACGCACGTCCTCCGAGCCGACATTGCCCGACGCCCCCTTGGCATAGGGGCAGCCGCCGAGCCCGGCCACGGCGCTGTCCACCACGGCGACCCCGCGTTCAAGGCAGGCGAGGATGTTGGCCAGCGCCTGCCCGTAGGTATCGTGGAAATGGACGGCAAGCCGGTCGAGCGGCACCCGCGCGGCGACCGCATCGAGCATCGCCTGTGCGCGCACCGGCGTGCCGGTGCCGATCGTGTCGCCCAGCGAGATCTCGTAGCAGCCCATCGCCAGGAGCTTGGCCGACACGTCGGCGACGGCGGCCGGTGCGATGTCGCCCTCGTAGGGACAACCGAGCACGCAGCTCACATAGCCGCGCACGCGCATGCCGTGCGTGCGCGCGGCCTCGGCCACGGGCGCGAAACGGTCGAGGCTTTCGGCGATCGAGCAGTTGATGTTGCGCTTCGAGAAGCTCTCCGACGCGGCACCGAAGATCGCGATCTCGTCCGCCTTCGCGGCGATGGCGCCTTCCAGACCTTTCAGGTTCGGCACGAGGACCGGATATGAGACGCCCGGCTTGCGCGCGATACCGGCCATCACCTTGTCGGTGTCGGCCATCTGCGGGACCCATTTGGGCGAAACGAAACTTCCCGATTCCACGACCGTCAGGCCGCACGCGGCAAGCCGCTCGATGAGCTCGATCTTGGTGGCGAGATCGACCGGCGCCGGCTCGTTCTGCAGGCCGTCGCGCGGGCCGACCTCGACCATGCGCACGCGGGCGGGCAGGCGCATGGCGCTCACGTTTCCTTCGCCGCGAACACGACCAGTTCCTCGCCTTCGGATGTCTGCTCGCCGGTCTTGAAGCGCACGCGCTCGACCGTGCCGTCGGCGGGGGCAAGGATCGTGTGCTCCATCTTCATAGCTTCGAGCACGACGAGCTTCTGGCCGCGCACGACGCTGTCGCCGGCCTTGACGTGGACGGCTACGATCTTGCCCGGCATCGGGGCCACGAGCTTCGAATCGCTGCCCCCACCCGCATCGGCCGCGGCCAACCGGTCGACGAGGACCAGCGTGCGCGCCTCGGCACCGCGAAAGACGGTCCATTCGCTCGCGCGCCGCACGAGATTGGCGCGCAGGCGCCGGCCGGCAAGATCGGCGACGAGCCGTCCGTCGGCCATCAACTCGCCGCTCGCCGCCACCGGACCGCCCGGCAGGTCGAGCACGTAGCTCCCCTTGCGGAAATGCGCCGTGACCGCGACCTGCCGCGCGCCGTCGGCGAAGACCAGCGTGTCGTGCGAATCGCCGTTGAGCCGCCAGCCGTCCGTCCGGCTCCAGGGCGAATTCGGATCGCCGGTCGCGCGCGCGGCGGCGTGCGTTTCGGCCGCGCGCGTGCGCAGGACGCCGAGGCTTGCAAGTGCGAGCACCGTATCGTCGGCCGGCGATGCTGCGGGGACGAGCGCTTCGCGGTGGCGGGCGATGAAGCCGGTGTCGATCTCGCCGGCAGCGAACGCCTTGTGGCGGGCCACGCGCGCCAGGAACGACACGTTGTTGGCCACGCCGGCCACGCGCACGCCGTCGAGCGCGTCGGCCAGCCGGCGCAGGGCGGCCGCCCGGTCGGCCCCGTGGACGATGAGCTTGGCGATCATCGGATCGTAATAGATCGTGACGCTGTCGCCTTCGCGCACACCGGTATCGACCCGCACGCCGTTGCCCGGTGCCGGGAACACGAGCCGGTGCAGATGCCCCGTGGCCGGCAGGAAGTCGCGTGCCGGGTCCTCGGCATAGATGCGCGCCTCGAATGCGTGGCCGGAAATGCGCAGGTCCTGCTGGCGGGCCGGCAGCTTCTCGCCGGCCGCCACGCGCAACTGCCATTCGACGAGATCGAGCCCGGTGATCGCCTCGGTGACCGGATGCTCGACCTGCAGGCGGGTGTTCATCTCCATGAAGAAGAACTCGCCCGACGGGTCGGCGATGAACTCGACCGTGCCCGCCCCCACATAGCCCACCGCCTTGGCCGCGCGAACGGCCGCCTCGCCCATCGCGGCACGCCGTTCGGGCGTCATGCCGGGGGCCGGCGCTTCCTCGATGACCTTCTGGTGGCGGCGCTGGAGCGAGCAGTCGCGCTCGAACAGGTAGACGCCGTTGCCGTGCGTGTCGCAGAAGACCTGCACCTCGATATGTCGCGGCCGGTCGAGATAGCGCTCGATCAGCACGCGCGAATCCCCGAACGCGGATTGCGCTTCGCGCTGGGCGCCGGCCAGCGCCTCGGCAAGATCGCCCGCCTTCTCGACGACGCGCATGCCCTTGCCGCCGCCGCCGGCCGAGGCCTTGATCAGCACCGGAAAGCCGACGCGCGCCGCTTCGGCAGCCAGCCGCGTGGGTTCCTGTGCGGCCCCGTGATAGCCCGGCACGACCGGCACGCCGGCCTTGACCATCAGGGCCTTGGCCTCGCTCTTGCCGCCCATCGCGCGGATCGAGTCCGCCGGCGGACCGACGAAGACGAGACCGGCTTGCGCGCAAGCCTGCGCGAAGGCCGCGTTCTCGGAAAGGAAGCCGTAGCCGGGATGGACGCTGTCGGCACCCGCCGCCTTCGCGGCGGCAAGGATCGCGTCGATGCGAAGGTAGCTGTCCTTGGGTGCCGGCCCGCCGACCGGATAGGCCTCGTCGCACGCCGCCACATGCATGGCGTTCGCGTCGGCCTCGGAATAGACCGCGACGGTGCGGATGCCCATGCGCCTTGCGGTGCGCGCGACACGCACGGCGATCTCGCCGCGGTTGGCGATCAGCAGACGCTCAAGCATCGGTTCCATCCTTGCCGCGCCGGCGCGCCTCGATCTCGCGCGAATAGCTCATGATTTCGGAGAACCCGACCAGCAGCAGCGTCACGCCGAAGATCACCTCGACCAGGGCGATCAGCTTGACCGGCTCGCTGGCGGGCAGGATGTCGCCGTAGCCGACGGTCGACAGCGTGACCACCGAGAAGTAGATCGCGTCGGCGAAGGCCACGGCCCGGTCCTCGCCGAGGATCTTGAAGTGCGGCCCGGGCACGAACCGGTCGATGATCTTGTAGATCGACGCAAAGGCGACGACGATCAGCAGATAGAATGTCAGGAACGCGTAGACCGGCAGCACCAGCCGTTCGAGCCGTGCGAAGAATTCCTCGAACAGCAGGCCGGCATCGATGAGGAAGACCGCGACGTTCTTGGCCGCCGCGAGCACGAGGATCGCGACCGCCAGCATCGCCAGCACGAACACCGCGTCGACCGCCCGACCGCCTGGATCGAAGATCGGGATCGCGAATGTCGCGGCACCCACGCAGGCCGTCGGGATCAGCCACCACGCCGAATGGCGCAGGTCGACCGCCGGCCGGACCAGCTGCTCGGTGACGATCGAACGGATGCCGTCGCGCCGGAAATAGGCGCCGACGATGAAGCCGGCGATCGGCAGCAGGAAGCCGGCATGCTGGGCGAGCGGCGACACGCCGGCGAAGTTCGATTCCGAAACGAACACGAAGATCGACACGTACATCGCGATCGAGTTGGTGAGTGCGAGCGAGAAAAAGAGCGAACCCGGGAAGACCACGTTGAAGAAGGCGACGGCCAGCAGGGCCGAGGCTACCATCGTCGTTGCCAGCGAAAAGCCGACATCGCCTGCGACCGCGAACGCGATCAGGAGCAGCAGCGTCGCCGTCGCCGAGATGCTTCCCGCGAGGCTTCCCTTGCGGACCTTCACGGCTTGCTCCCGCCGACCCAGGCCGGCCGGCGCTTTTCCAGGAACGCGGCGATCCCTTCGCGTCCCTCGGGCGAGACGCGGATGCGCGCGATGCGCGCGGCCGTGTCGTCGACCATCGCGTCGTCGATTGCGCCGCGCGACACGCGCGCGATCAGCGACTTGCATTCGCGCTGCGCCTCGGGGCCTGCTGCAAGCAGGGGCACCAGAATCCTCTCGATTTCCGCATCGAGTGCTTCGGCAACCGCGTGCACGAGGCCAAGGCTCCGGGCGGTCGGCGCGTCGAACGTCTCGGCCGTCAGGAAATAGCGGCGCGCGGCGCGGGCACCCATCGCCGCCACGACATAGGGCGAGATCACCGCCGGAATCAGCCCGAGCCTGGCTTCCGACAGGCAGAAGACCGCCGTCTCGCCCGCGACCGCGATGTCGCAGCACGCGACGAGCCCCACCCCGCCGCCATAGGCGGCGCCATGGACGCGCGCGAGCGTGGGCTTGGGGAAGGTGTCGAGCACGCGCATCAGGCCGGCGAGCGCGTCGGCATCGCGCCGGTTTTCGGCCTCGGAATAACCGGCCATGCGCTTCATCCAGTTGAGATCGGCGCCGGCCGAGAAGCTCTTGCCGCGGCCGCCGAGCACGAGGATGCGCACCGACCGGTCGGCGGCAAGCCGGCCGAGTTCGGCCGTCAGTGCGGCGATCAGCGCGTCGTCAAACGCGTTGTGCAGTTCCGGCCGGTCGAGCCAGAGCGTGGCCACGCCGCGCGCGTCGAGATCGGTGTGGAAGCCTGCCGCCATCGCGCTCACATCCGGAACACGCCGAAGCGCGTGGGTTCGAGCGGCGCATTGGCCGAGACCGAGAGGCCGAGGCCGAGCACGGTGCGCGTCTCCGCTGGATCGATGATGCCGTCGTCCCACAGCCGGGCCGAGGCGTAGTAAGGATGGCCTTGTGTCTCGTACTGGCTGCGGATCGGCGCCTTGAACGCGTCCTCGTCGGCGGGGCTCCATGTCTTGCCGGCCGCTTCCAGATTGTCGCGCCGCACCGTCGCCAGTACCGAAGCCGCCTGTTCCCCACCCATCACCGAGATGCGCGCGTTGGGCCACATCCACAGGAAGCGCGGGCCGAACGCGCGCCCGCACATGCCGTAGTTGCCCGCCCCGAACGAACCGCCGACGATCACGGTGAATTTGGGCACGCGAGCACAACTGACCGCCGTGACGAGCTTGGCGCCGTCGCGTGCGATACCGCCCGCCTCGTACTTCTTGCCGACCATGAAGCCGGAGATGTTCTGCAGGAACACGAGCGGGATGCCGCGCTGGCAGCACAGCTCGATGAAATGGGCGCCCTTCAGCGAGCTTTCCGAGAACAGGATGCCGTTGTTGGCGATGATGCCGACCGGATAGCCCCAGATGCGCGCGAAGCCGCACACCAGCGTCGTGCCGTAGAGCGCCTTGAACTCGTCGAAGCGCGAGCCGTCGACGGTGCGCGCGATGATCTCGCGCACGTCGTAGGGCTGGCGCAGGTCGGGCGGCACGACGCCGTAGATCTCGGCCGGATCGTAGGCAGGTTCCACGGGTGCCTGCAGGTCGGGCCACGAGGGCTTGCGCGCGTTGAGATTGCCGACGATCCGGCGCGCGATGCCGAGCGCATGCGCGTCGTTCTGCGCGTAGTGGTCGACCACGCCCGAGACGCGGGCGTGCACGTCGGCCCCGCCCAGCTCCTCGGCCGTCACGATCTCGCCGATGGCCGCCTTCACCAGCGGCGGACCGCCGAGGAAGATCGTGCCCTGGTTCCGGACGATGATCGATTCGTCCGACATCGCCGGCACGTAGGCGCCGCCCGCCGTGCAGCTTCCCATCACGACGGCGATCTGCGGGATGCCCGCGGCCGACAGGGTCGCCTGGTTGTAGAAGATGCGCCCGAAATGCTCGCGGTCGGGAAAGACGTCGTCCTGGTTGGGCAGGTTGGCGCCGCCGGAATCGACCAGATAGATGCACGGCAGCCGGTTCTCGCGCGCGATCTCCTGTGCCCGCAGGTGCTTCTTCACCGTCATCGGGAAATAGGTACCGCCCTTGACCGTCGCGTCGTTGCACACGATCACGCATTCGCGACCCGCGACGCGGCCGATCCCGGTGACGATGCCGGCCGCCGCCACGTCGCCGCCGTACATGCCCCACGCGGCAAGCTGCGAAAGCTCGAGGAAGGGTGCCCCCGGATCGAGCAGCGTGCGGATGCGCTCGCGCGGCAAAAGCTTGCCGCGACCCACATGCTTGTCGCGCGCCGCCGCCCCGCCGCCTTCGCGCACCTTGTCGCAGGCCGTGCGCAGGTCGGCGACGGCGGCACGCATGGCGCTTTCGTTGGACCGGAAGGTCTCGCTGCGCGTGTCGATGCGGGAAACGAGTGCGGTCATCTCACCAGCCGCCCGTCACGAGCCATTCCTCGATCTGCGCCAGACGGTCGGCCCCCCAGAACGGCTCGCCATCGACGACGATATAGGGCGAGCCGAACACGCCCTTGGCGACCGCCGCCTCGACTTCCTTGCGCAGCGTCTCCTTGACCTCCGCAGAAGCAAGGGCCGCTTTCAGCTCGTCGCGCGGCACGCCCATCCCGGCGGCGAGATCGCACACGAAATCGATGCCGGTCACGTCGACGCCCGCGATGAAAGCCTGGCGGAACACCGCCTTGGCGAAGCGCTTGGCAAGGGCGGGATCGCGCGCGTCGAGCCAGTAGAAGGCGCGCGAGGCGGCGACGGCGCCGAACGGGAACGGATCGGGCAGGCGGAACTTCAGGTTCAGCAGGCGCCCGAAGCGGACAAAGTCGTGCCGAGAATAGTCGCTCTTGAGCGGGATCTCCATCAGCGGCTTCTGGCCGGAGACCTTGAAGGCGGCCCCGAGCAGGATGGGGTGCCACTTCACCACCCGGCCGTAATGCCCGGCAAGATCGTCGATTCGGGTCGACGCGAAGAACCCGTAGGGGCTGGAGAAGTCGAAATAGAAATCGATCGGACCGGCCATCGCCTAAACCTCCGCCTTCAGTGCCCGCGCGATGACGAGCCGCTGGATGTCGCTGGTCCCTTCGTAGATCTGGCAGACGCGCACGTCGCGCCAGATCCGCTCAACCGGATAGTCGGCAAGATAGCCGTAGCCGCCATGCGTCTGGATCGCGGCCGAGCAGACGCGCTCGGCCATCTCGGAGGCGAACAGCTTGGCCATCGCGGCCTCCTTCAGGCACGGCAGGCCACGGTCGCGCAGGCTCGCCGCGTTGACGACCAGCAGCCTTGCCGCCTCGATCTCCATCGCCATGTCGGCAAGGCGGAACTGGACGGCCTGATGATCGAAGATCTTCTTGCCGAACGTCTCGCGCTGCAGCGCGTATTCGAGCGCCACCTGATAGGCTGAGCGCGCCATGCCGACCGCCTGGGCGGCAATGCCGATGCGCCCGCCTTCGAGATTGGCGAGCGCGATCTTCAGCCCCTCGCCTTCCGCACCCAGCATCAGGTCGGGCGTGAGGCGCATGTCTTCCATGACGATCTGTGCGGTGTCGGAGCATTTCTGCCCGAGCTTTTCTTCCAGCCGCGCGACCTTCCAGCCGGCCGTGGCGGTCGGCACGACGAAAGCAGAGATGCCCTTCTTGCCGGCGGCGGGATCGGTGACCGCGAAGACGATCGCCACGTCGGCGGTCCCGCCCGACGTGATGAACTGCTTGGTGCCGTCGAGGACCCAGTGGTTGCCGTCGCGCCGGGCGCGCGTCTTGATCGCGGCGGCATCCGATCCCGTCGACGGCTCGGTCAGCGCGAAAGCCCCCAGCATCTCGCCCCTGGCAAGCGGGCGAAGGTACGTCTCCTTCTGCCAGTCGGTGCCGAACTTCAGGATCGGCATGCAACCGACCGAATTGTGCACGCTCATCACCGTCGAGGCGGCCCCGTCGCCGGCCGCGATCTCCTCGATGGCGAGCGCGTAGGCGACATGATCCACGCCGGCCCCGTCGAACACCTCTGGCACCAGCATGCCCATGAAACCAAGCTCGCCCATCTCGCGCACGAGTTCGCGCGGGAACTTGCGTTCTTTTTCGCGCGCGGCAGCGGTCGGCCACAGGCGCTCGCGCGCATAGGCACGCGCGGCATCGCGGATCATCGTCTGGGTTTCGGTGAGTTCCATCGCGGTACCTACCAGGGAAGTTCGGAGCCGTCGTAGTTGAAGAACTTGCCGTTGTCGGAAGGCTTGAGGCCCTCGATCACCTTGCGAAGGCCGGCGATCGATTCAGCCGGGTCGATCGCGGCGGACGCCCCGCCCATGTCGGTGCGCACCCAGCCCGGATGCGTGCAGACCGTCGTGATGCCGCGTGGCGCCAGCTCGATCGACAGGTTCTTCGCGACCGAGTTGAGGGCCGCCTTCGAGACGCGATAGGGCATGCTGCCGCCCGAGGACTGCGCGTTGGAGCCCATACGCGAGGACATCAGCACGATCTTCTTCTGCGCGCCGCGCGCGACCGGCTCGACCAGCGCTTCGACGACGCGCAACGGGGCCAGCGTGTTGGTGCGCAGGATCTGCTCGAAATCCGCGTAGTCCGTCCCGCCGAGCTTCCAGTCGCGCCCGGAATAGATCCCGGCATTGCAGACCAGCACGTCGATGCTGTCCTTCGCGAGCCGGGCGCCGAGCCTTTCGACCGACGCGGGATCGGTCACGTCGCATAGGTACACTTCGCCGCCGGCCTTCGAGACGTCGGCGCCCCGGGCCATGTCGCGCACCGTGCCGATGGCACGCCAGCCTGCGGCCGAAAACTGACGGACGAATTCCAGACCCAGCCCGCGCGAAGCGCCCACCACCAGTACCGTCGGCATGTCAGCGCTTCCTCTTGCTGGCGGTAACCTCGATCTCGATCTTCATGCGGGCATCGACGAAGCCTGTGACCAGCGTCGTGTTCGCCGGGCGGATTTTCGCGAAGTGCTTTCCCACGATGGGGGCGACCGTCGCGAAATCCGCACGTTTGGCGAGAAAGATGCGCACGCGCACCACGTCGGCAAGGGTCGATCCCGCCTTGTCGAGGGCGGCCTTGATGTTGGCGAAGCACTGCTCGGTCTGGGCGGCCACGCCGCGCGCGATCGCCATCTTCGAATAGTCGAAGCCGGTCGTGCCCGAAACGAACACCCAGTCGCCGTCCACGACGGCGCGCGAATAGCCCGCGAGCTTCTCGAAGCTGGACCCGGAGGAGATCAGTCTGCGGCCTGCCATGCGTTCTCCTGGAAATCGTTCGCAGTCTAGCCCGGAATCACGTCGTTT
This sequence comes from Tagaea sp., assembly GCA_965279525.1. Lineage (GTDB taxonomy): Bacteria > Pseudomonadota > Alphaproteobacteria > CACIAM-22H2 > CACIAM-22H2 > Tagaea. The sequence continues at coordinate 1,131,507 of CBDIIB010000004.1, forward strand.
CGGCAAACAGCTCGCGCCCGATCAGCCAGCGCCTTATCTCCGACGTTCCGGCCCCGATCTCGTAGAGCTTGGCGTCGCGCAGCAGCCGGCCGGTGGGGTAATCGTTGATGTAGCCGTTGCCGCCGAGGAGCTGGATCGCGTCCAGCGCCACCTGGGTCGCCTTTTCGGCGGCATAGAGGATGGCGCCGGCGGCGTCCTTGCGGGTCGTGCGGCCGGCATCGCAGGCCTTGGCCACCGCATAGACGTAGCTCTTGCAGGCATTCGTCGTCGTGTACATGTCGGCGAGCTTGCCTTGCACGAGCTGGAATTCGCCGATCGCCTGGCCGAACTGCTTGCGCTCGTGCACATACGGCACGACCACGTCGAGGGCCGCCTGCATGATTCCGCAAGGGCCGGCCGCGAGGACCGCGCGCTCGTAGTCGAGCCCGCTCATCAGCACGTTGACGCCTTTGCCGATGTTGCCCAGCACGTTTTCGGCCGGCACTTCGCAATCCTGGAAGACGAGCTCGCAGGTGTTCGAGCCGCGCATGCCGAGCTTGTCGAGCTTCTGTGCGCGCGAGAAACCCTTCATCCCTTTTTCGATGAGGAAAGCCGTGATGCCCTTCGAGCCCGCCGACGGATCGGTCTTGGCGTAGACGACGAGCGTATCGGCGTCTGGCCCGTTGGTGATCCACATCTTGTTGCCGTTGAGGACGTAGCGCTCGCCCTTCTTCTCGGCGCGCAGCTTCATGCCGACGACGTCGGACCCCGCCCCCGGCTCCGACATGGCGAGAGCACCCACATGCTCGCCGGAAATGAGCTTGGGCAGGTATTTGCGCTTCTGCGCCTCGTTGCCGTTGCGCGCGATCTGGTTGACGCACAGGTTCGAGTGGGCGCCGTAGGAAAGCCCGACCGAGGCGGACGCGCGGCTGATCTCCTCGACCGCCACGCAATGCGCGAGATAGCCCATCGCCGCACCGCCATACTGCTCGGAAACCGTGATGCCGAGCAGGCCCAGATCGCCGAACTTGCGCCACAGGTCGGCCGGGAACTCGTTGGAGCGGTCGATGTCGGCGGCACGCGGTGCGATCTCGTCGGCGGCGAAGCGGGCCACCTGCGTGCGCAGCATGTCGATGTCGTCGCCAAGTCCGAAATCGAACTGGGGCAGCGCGTTGCCGGCCATCGTTTCCTCCCTGTTGGGTTACGCCCGTCCGTCGGACTTGCCCGCCATCACCATCAGCGTCTGCAGCATCGTGGCACACAGCTTCGTCTGGCCGTTCTTGTGCGCGAACACGTCGACTTGCGCCACCACGAGCGTGCGGCCGGGTTTCAGCACCCGGCCTTTGGCAAGGATCGTCTGCCCGTCGGCGGGGGCAAGCAAGTTCATCTTGTATTCGACCGTCAGCACGCTGGCACCCGCCGGCATCATCGAGAAGCCGGCATAGCCGCCGGCCGAATCCGCGATCATGCCGACCACCCCGCCATGCACGTAGCCGTGCTGCTGGGCGATGGCTTCGGCGTGGTCGACGGCAATATGCGCGTGGCCGGGTTCGAGATGGACGATGCGTGCGCCGATCGTCGCCATGGCGCCCTGTCGCGCGAAACTGTCGCGCACCTTGGCGTCCCAATCGGGATCGGCCGGCGTGAAGGTGGCTTGCATCGGGCTTCCCCTCCCCTCGAACATACGCTACCGTATGGTATGGTCGCGCGCCTGTCAACGAAGCCCCGGCTGGACGCCCGCGTCTGGATCGACGCCGCCCTCGACGCGCTGGGCGCCGAGGGCCAGGGGGCCGTTCGCGTCGAGCCATTGGCCAAGCGTCTTGGCGTGACCAAAGGGTCGTTCTACTGGCATTTCCGCGACCGCGACGACCTGCTGTGCCGGGCACTGGCGAACTGGCAGGACGCGCGCATCGCGGCGATCCGTGTGCAGGCATCGGAAACACCCGACCCCAAGGCGGCACTCGCAGCCCTTCTCGATCTCTATGCCCGCGCACCCAACCCGAAGGGGCTGGCGGTCGAACTGGCGATCCGGGCACTCGCCCGGAACCACGCGGCGGCGGCGGATGCGGTTACCCAAGTCGACGCCGAGCGCCTGGCACGCGTCGCGACGCTGTTTGCCCGTGCCGGCCTGGATGCGGAGCAGGCGCAGGCGCGCGCCCTGCTGTTCTATGCGTTCCTGTTCGGCCAGAGCCTGCTCGGCGGCAGGCGCCAAGCCGCAAGAATTGCCGAAGCGGCACGGATGGTTCTCGCGATCTGATCTGCTATTCTTGCCGGACCGGAAGCGCGAGGACCCCCACCTGCCGCTGACGCTCATAAAATTTGCACCCGCCTTTGGATTGCCGGACCCCAGTCCGTTCTGCATCAAGGCGGAGCTGCTTTTGAAAATGAGCGGCCTGTCCTATTCGGTCGAGATCAGCGGCAACCCCGGTCGCGGCCCCAAGGGCAAGCTGCCGGCCTTGCGCGACGGCGACGCGCTGATCGGCGATTCCGAATTCATCCGCAAGCATCTCGAATTCGCCTACGGCATCGATTTCGACAAGGGGCTGGGTCCGCTGCAACGGGCCCGCGCGCACGCTTTCGCACGCATGCTCGAGGAGCGCACCTACTGGTGCGGCGTGCAGACGCGCTGGATCGAGGAGTCCGCGTGGCCGACGGTGTCGCGCACGTTCTTCGGCAACCTGCCGCCGGTCGTGCGCACGCTCGTGCCCGCGATCGTGCAGCGCATCGTGCGCCGGCGCATGCGCGTCCACGGGATCGGCCGGCACACGCGCGAGGAGATCATGGCGCTGGGCATCGCCGACTTCGCCGCCGTCTCGGTCGAGCTGGGCGACCGCGCGTTCTTCATGGGACAATCGCCGACCGCCATCGACGCGACTGTCTACGCCATGCTCGCCGGCATCGCGATTCCGCCCTTCGACAATCCGATCCGCACGTCGGTCCTCGCCACGCCGAATCTCGTCGCCTATATCGAGCGGATGCGGGCGCGCTATTTCGCCTGACGACGCGTGCCCAGCCACAGGCCCGGCATCAGCAGCGCCAGTCCCACAAGATGGAAATCCGCGAGCCGTTCGCCGAGCAGCAGCCAGCCGAGACCGGCCCCGTAGAGCGGCGTCAGATACAGGATCAGGCTTGCCGTCGCGGGACCGAGCGCCACGACGATCAGCGAATAGGACAGGTACGAGCCCACGCCCGGCACCAAGGCGAGAAACAGCACGATGCCGGCCGTCCGCCATTCGAGCGGCGTGGGCGCATGGAGCGCGAACTCGGCGACGTAGAACGGCAGCGTGACGAGCACGCCGCCCGCACAGATCGCCGCAAGCCGCGCGGTCGGATCGAAGCGCGTCGGGCTGTGGCGCAGCAGCACCGAATAGACCGACCAGGCGACCATCGCCACGAGAATCATCAGGTCGCCGGGTACGAATTCGAGCCGCAGCACATTGCCCGGATCGCCGCGCAGCACGATCCACAGCATGCCGGCAAGGCACGCCACGATGCCCAGCACCTGGCGCAGGGCGATCGGTTCGCCGTAGCGCAGCCACGCGATAAGCACGACCAGCACGGGCGAGGCGGCGTAGATCAGCGCGATGTTCATCGCCGTTGTCGAGATGCCGGCATAGTAGACCGGCGCGCCGCACACGCCCATGCCGAGGAACCCGAGCCAGAGATAGGTGCGCCACTGCGCGCGGATCTCGTCGCGCCCGCGCCACAGCCGCTCGGCGGCGAAGGGCAGCAGGATCGCCAGCGTGATCGTCCAGCGCCAGAAGGCGAGTGCCACCGACGGGACCTCGCCGGCGTTCCAGCGCGCCACGAGCATGTTGCTCGCGAAGAAAAGCGGGATCAGGAAGAACAGGACGAGCGCCGTGCGCCGTCCGATCTGGGGCGAAACGATGGAGGCCATCGCGGAACCTAACCGCCGGCCGCGCCGTTGTCGCCACTTGCGCAAGCTTGACAGGTATGCGCCGGCATCGGATGTCTAGCGGCAACCGGAGAGGGAGACCGAAGCCGTGCTATTCATGATCGTCGAGAGATTCAAGGATCAGGACGCCGTGCCGGTCTACCGACGGGTGCGCGAGAAGGGGCGCCGTCTCCCGAAGGGGCTGACCTATGTCGGCAGCTGGATCGAACCGAACTTCGATCGCTGCTTCCAGCTGATGGAGTGCGACGATCTCCGCCTGCTGCAGGAGTGGATCCTGGGCTGGCGCGGTGCCGGCGTCTCGTTCGAGATCGTTCCGGTCGTGCCCAGCAAGGAAACGCAGGCGGTCGTGGCGCCGTTCCTGAAGCCGGCGAAGCCGAAGCGGACGCGCGGCTGAACCGGTCGCCCCTGCGGCTTCAGGCGGGCAGCGAACGCCGCCCGGCGGGCATCCTCGGCATCAAGCTCTCGATACCCGGATAGCTGCAGGCGATCAGGAGCATGTCGACCGTTTCGCCGTCGGAGGACAGCGGGAAATAGACTCGTTCGCTGTCGATGAAATCGCGATTGGGATGCGGCATCGGGAATCTGTCGTAGACGGGACTGCCCGTCTCGACGACGGCACGCATGTTCGCGCCGATCCGGCCGACGAAATCGGCAAGGACCGCATCCTCCAGGAAGAGACCGGTGATTTCGCGACCCGCCATGTCCGATTGCGCCGATCCGACGAGACGGTAACGGAAGCGCATCCGGTCGGCTTCGCGCACGACATCGACGAGATTGATCAACTGGAGATTCGGCACGAAGTCGCAAGGATCGATGTCCCGCCGCCCTGCCAGCTTCTTTCCGTGCGCTCGTTCGGCAAGATACTGCCGCACCCGCCCGAACCAGGGGTGAATGCTGTCGAAGTCAGCGCCTCGCGGGACGCGAACTGCATGGCCGCCTGCGGGATCGGTCATCGAAACCGCCCTCGTTGGATCTGCCGGCATGAAAATCGAGGATCGACTATAGCACGAACCGGCGCGGAACGCCGGCCGCACGATGGGCCGCGCGCGTACTGCGATACCTGCGTCCCGACCTCAGTTCTGCGGTATCAGTTGGCTTGGTCGACCTGCGCGTCGATGACGCAGAAGGCGGCCATGTTGACGATGCCGCGCACGCTGGCACTGCCATCGAGGACATGGACCGGCTTGTTCATGCCCAGCAGGATCGGGCCGATCTTCTGCGCCTCGCCCAGCTCCTTGAGCAGGCTGAACGAGATGTTCGCGGCATCGAGTGTCGGCATCACCAGAAGGTTCGCCGCCCCTTCCAGCCGCCCTTCGAGGATGCGCTGGCCGCGCAGCTCCTGCGACATCGCCGCCTCGGCCGTCATCTCGCCGTCGACCTCCAGATAGGGCGCCATCGCCTGGATGCGCTCGAGGGCGGCGCGCATCTTGCGGGCACTCTTGGTGTCGGCCGATCCGAAATTCGAGTGCGACAGCAGGGCCGCCTTGGGCTTGATGCCGAAATGCTTGATCACGTCGGCCGCGCGCACGGTCATCTCGGCGATCTGGACGGGCGTTGGATCGGGCGTGACGTGGGTGTCGCAGATGAAGACCGTGCCATGCGCGTGCACGAGCGCGGAAAGTGCCGCCGGCACCTCGACGCCGGGCCTGAGCCCGATCACGTCGATGATGTCGTTGAGGATGCGCGAATAGCGGCCGACCAGCCCGCAGATCAGGCCGTCCGCCTCGCCCTGCCGCACGGCGAGCGCGCCCAGCACGGCATTGCGCGTGCGCACGATGGTGCGCGCCGTATCGGGCGACACGCCGCGCCTGCCCATGATCTGGTGATAAAGCTGCCAGTCGCGCGCGTAGTTCGGCACGTCCTCGGGATTGAGAAGCGTGAAGTCCTTGTCGATCTCGATGCGCAGGCCGAGCTTCTCGATGCGCTTGCGGATCGTCTCGCGCCGGCCGATCAGGATCGGCAGGCACAGCTCCTCGTCGATCAGCGTCTGCGTGGCGCGCAGCACGCGTTCGTCCTCGCCGTCGGCGAAGATGACGCGCTTGGGATTGGCGCGCGCGCGCTCGAAGATCGGCTTCATGACGAAGCCCGAGCGGTAGACGAACTGCGACAGCCGGTCGCGATAGGCGTCGAAATCGGTGATGGGCCGCGTCGCCACGCCCGAATCCATCGCCGCCTTGGCGACGGCGGGGGCGATTTCGGTGATCAGGCGCGGATCGAAGGGCTTGGGGATCAGGTTTTCGGCACCGAAGGCCGGCGGCTCGCCGCCATAGGCCGCCACGACGATGTCGGAGGGCTCCTGCATGGCGAGATCGGCGATGGCGCGCACGGCCGCGACCTTCATCGCCTCGTTGATCGTCTTGGCACCCACGTCGAGGGCGCCGCGGAAGATGAACGGGAAGCACAGGACGTTGTTGACCTGGTTCGGGTAGTCCGACCGGCCGGTCGCCACGATCGCGTCGGGGCGCACGGCCTTCACTTCCTCGGGCAGGATCTCGGGCGTGGGATTGGCAAGGGCCAGGATCAGCGGCGCCTTGCCCATCTTCGCGACCATCGCGGGCTTCAGCACGCGCGGTGCGGAAAGGCCCAGGAACACGTCGGCATCGCCAATCACGTCGTCAAGCGTGCGCGCGTTGGTCTCGCGCGCGTAGCGCGACTTGCGCGGGTCCATCTGCTCGACGCGACCCTTGTAGACCACGCCCGCGATGTCGGTGACCCAGATGTTCTCGACCTTCAGCCCCAGATCGACGAGCAGGTCGAGGCACGCGAGGGCCGCCGCCCCTGCCCCCGACGTCACGAGCTTGACCTTGTCGAGCGACTTGCCGACCACGCGAAGGCCATTGAGGATCGCCGCACCCACGATGATCGCCGTGCCGTGCTGGTCGTCGTGGAAGACGGGGATGTTGAGGCGCTTCCTGAGCTTCGCCTCGATCTCGAAGCACTCGGGCGCCTTGATGTCCTCGAGATTGATGCCGCCGAAGGTCGGCTCGAGCGAGGCGATGATGTCGACGAGCTTGTCCGGATCGCGCTCGTCGATCTCGAGGTCGAACACGTCGATGCCGGCGAACTTCTTGAAGAGGACGGCCTTGCCCTCCATCACCGGCTTGCTGGCGAGCGGGCCGATGGCGCCGAGGCCCAGCACCGCCGTGCCGTTGGTGATGACGGCGACGAGATTGGCGCGGCTGGTGACGGTGGCCGCCTCGGCCGGATCGGCGACGATCGCCTCGCACGCGGCGGCCACGCCCGGCGAATACGCCAGAGCGAGATCGCGCTGGTTGGCGAGCGGCTTGGTCGCGACGATCGCGAGCTTTCCGGGAGTGGGAAGCCGGTGATACTCGAGCGCGCTATCGCGCAACTTGTCGTCGGCCATCGCGCACGCCCGGTTCTGTAAAAAAGAGCAATGGGTGCGGTCGAGAGAAGACTCGAACTTCCACGACCTTTCGGCCACCAGCACCTCAAGCTGGCGCGTCTACCGTTCCGCCACGACCGCACATCGCCTAAGTGCTTCGGCTGAGCCCAGACCCAAGGGCTTGCCAAGCACGGGGAGGCGGGGATACCAAATCGGGGGGGTATATGCAAGACCCCCCGCCGGGTGCCCAATGACTTGGAAAAACAGCCCCTTGGACGACCTCGCCTGGATCGTCGCGGACGGCCTGACGGCCTATCCCGAAGCACTCGCCTTCATGGAAGCGCGGGTGGCGGAAATCCACGCCGGAACCGCACCCGAAACGGTCTGGCTGGTCGAACATCCCCCGCTCTACACGGCCGGCACGTCGGCCAGGGAAGGCGATCTCGTGGCACCGGGCCGCTTTCCCGTCTTCGAGGCCGGGCGCGGCGGCCAGTACACCTATCACGGGCCCGGACAGCGCGTGGCCTACGCGATGCTCGATCTCAAGCAGCGCGGCGGCGACGTGCGCGCCTATGTGATGCATCTCGAAGAATGGATCATCCGCACGCTCGCGCGCTTCAACGTCAAGGGCGAGCGGCGCGAGGGGCGCATCGGCATCTGGGTCGACCGCGGACCCGACGGACACGGCGGCCGGCGCGAGGACAAGATCGGCGCACTTGGCGTACGCGTGCGGCGCGGCGTGACGTTCCACGGCATCTCGCTCAATGTCGACTGCGACCTTTCGCACTTCGCCGGCATCGTGCCGTGCGGGATTTCGACGCCCGGCTACGGCGTAACGTCGCTCGCCGATCTCGGCCAGATCGTCCCGATGCCGGAGATCGACATGGCGCTGGAGGCGGCGTTCCGCGAGACGTTCGGGTTCCCGGTCTAGTTCCGCAGGGCAGTCCACAGGAAGTTCACCCCGCCCGCGATCACCAGCACGTCCATCATTCCGGTGTGGATGCGCATCGGCAGCCGGTCGACCAGCCATTTGGCCACGTAGCCGCCCGGCAGCGTGGCGATGCCGACGATGATGCCGACCATCAACAGGTTGGCGTCGAGCAGGCCGGTGGCGGCGAACATCGCGAGCTTCGGGAAATGGGTCGACAGCCCGACGGCGGCGATCGATCCGATGAGGGCGGCCCCCTTGAGACCGGTCGCCATCAGCAGCGCCGAGACGAGGAAATTCGTGCCCGGCGTGGCGCCCGAAAGCAGCCCGAACGCCCCGCCCGCCACGACCGTCCCCTTCGGCCCGAGCGACAGCCGGCGGCGCTCGAGCATGTGGCGCACCGGCACCGACGCGATCAGGAACACGCCCAGGAAGAGTGCCAGCTGCCTGGGTTCGAGGACGGTCAGGATCCAGGCGCCGGCAAACGACATCGGCAGACCGAGCGCCGACATCCGGCGGATCTCCGGCCACGAGAGATCGCGACGGAACGCCCACAGGCGCCCGAATCCCGTGAACAGCGTGGCGACCGTCGTCGCCGGCACCACGCCCGCGATGCCGACGATCGGTGCAAGGAATATCGGGATGACCATTCCGACGCCATATCCGGCGACACCGCCCAGCACCGACGCCGCGAAGGCGGCGGCAGCGGCGACCGCAAGGTCCGCAAGGTCGATCACGCCGCCCCCGTCCACGCGCGCCACAGGAACGTGACGCCGCCGAACAGCACGAGCGCGTCCATCATCGCCGTATGGATCGACATCGAGAACCGCTCGAGCAGCCACCGCCCGACGAAGGCGCCCGGGATCGTGCAGGCCCCCATCAGCAGGCCGGCGAGTGCGAGATCCGGATCGAGCGTCGTGCGCGTGCCGAAAACCGCGACCTTCACGAGATTGGTGAACAGCGACACGAGCGCGTCCGTGCCGATCAGTGCGGCCCCTTCCATGCCGGCGGCCATGAACGTGGCGATGACGATGGCGCCAAGCCCGGTCATGCCGCCGATCAGGATGCCGTAGGTCGCCCCGCCGGCGACGATGCCGCCATCCGACGCGCGCCAGCCCGCTTTCGCCAGCACCCGGCGCAGCGGCACGCTGCCCAGCAGGCACAGGCCCAGCACGGCCGCGATCGCCGTGGTGGGGAGCAGCGTATAGACATAGGCCGACAGTACGCAGCAGGGGATTGCCCCCAGCAAAGCGAGGCGCGCGCGCGGCCAGTCGATGTCGCGCCAGAAGGCAACGACGCGGCTGAAATTCGTGATCGCCATCGACACGGCCATCGTCGGGATCACGCCCGCCACGCCGACGACGGGTGCGATGATCACCGGCAGGATCAGCCCCACGCCATAGCCCGAAACGCCGCCGACGATCGAGGCGGCGAACGCGGCGAGGCCGACATAGGCAAACGTCAGCGCGTCGATGTCGGCAAGGTGGAAGGCGGCCTGTTCCAAACCCGGCCGCCTACTCGGTCGTCGGCAGCTGGACGAAGCCCGTCCAGCCTTCGTCCTCGGCAGGCTCGGCAACAAGCGCATCGACGCGCGCGGTCGGCGGGCCCCTGCGGCAGGCCTCGACCATCTCCTCGACAAGGCCGGCGGGCCCGGCGAAGCAGGCTTCGACGCTGCCGTCGGACCGGTTGCGCACCCAGCCATGCAGGCCGCGGCTCTGCGCGTTCTCGACGGTCCAGCCGCGGAACCACACGCCCTGCACGCGCCCGGCAACGCTGACGCGCCGCGCGATGCGCTCTTTGGAACCCATGAATTCCTCCCCGGCGGCCTTACCGCCACGCTGCGGCATAGGCCAGACGCAGCGCTATTCGTACCGCAGCCTGCGCGTCCGTTTCCAGTTCCGCGCTGCCGGGATAGTCGCCGCCGCCCAGATGGGCCACGCGGTTGCGCCGCTCGCGCAGCCAGTCGAATTCGCCGTCTTCGCCGCCAGCGCGGCGCACGGCGGCTTCGGCAAGCGCATAGGCGAGCACGACGGTCGCGGCACAGGCCCCCGCGCAATAGGCACGCTTCAGCTCGTCGAGGGCCGCCGCCCAGCCTTCGGGCAGCTCGGCGGCCTGCGGCGGGGCGTTCGCGGCGTGCGCGCGCGCGAACCAGTCGGCGCGCGCGTCGGCGCTCACACGAACTCGACGATCTTCTGGTCGACCGCGAGCGATTCGCCGGCGGCGGCGTGCAGCTTGGAAATCGTGCCGTCGCGCTCGGCGCGCAGCACGTTCTCCATCTTCATCGCCTCGACCGTGCAGAGCTCCTCGCCGGCCTTGACCTCCTGCCCGACGCGCACAGCCAGCGCCTTCAGCAGGCCCGGCATCGGCGACAGCAGGAAGCGCGACGTGTCGCTGACGCGGCGCGCCGGCATCAGCCGGTTGAGTTCGGCCACACGCGGCGAAAGCACGACCGCCTCGACGAGGCAGCCGGCATGGAAAAGCGTATGGCCTGGCCCCGCCGCGACAAGCTGCACGCAGACCGGCCGGCTGTCGGCAAGGCACTCGAACAGCGGCTGGCCCGGGCGCCAGTCGGTCGCGATCTCGGTCGTCTCGTCGCCGGCCTTCACGCGATAGACGCCGCCCGCGAACGAAACCGAGACCGGCTGCTCCTCGCCCGCCAGCCGCACGACACTGAAATCCTCGATATGCGCTTCGTGTCCCGGGAGCTGGCCCGCGATGCCGATCTCGCGCTCGCGCACGCGCCGGTGGATCGTCGCGGCGACGGCCACGAGAAGCTGGCGCGTGGCGGCGTCGAGTGCACGCCCGACATAGCCGCCCTTGAACTCCTCCGCGATGAAGCCGGTCGTCAACTTTCCGGCCTGGAAGCGCTTGTGGTGCATGATCGCGGCAAGGAACGAGACGTTGTGGTTGACCCCGCGCACGACATAGGCGTCGAGCGCGGCCGCCATGCGCTCGGTCGCGATCGCGCGCGTTTTCCCGTGCGCAACCAGCTTGGCGATCATCGGGTCGTAATACATCGAGATCTCGGCGCCCTCATAGACGCCGGTATCCACGCGGATGCCGGCACGCCCCTCGGGCGTGATCACGCGCGTCAGCCGGCCGATCGACGGCATGAAGTTGCGCAGCGGATCCTCGGCATAGAGCCGTGCTTCGATCGCCCAGCCGTCGATCTTCACGTCTTTCTGGGCGAGCGGCAGTTTTTCGCCGGCGGCCACGCGGATCATCAGCTCGACGAGATCGAGCCCGGTGATCGCCTCGGTGACCGGATGCTCGACCTGCAGGCGCGTGTTCATCTCGAGGAAATAGAATTTCCGGTTCTTGTCGACGATGAACTCGACCGTTCCGGCCGAGTGGTAGTCGACGGCCTTGGCCAGCGCCACGGCCTGCGCGCCCATCGCCGCGCGCGTCTTGGGATCGAGGAACGGCGACGGCGCCTCCTCGATGACCTTCTGGTGGCGGCGCTGGATCGAGCATTCGCGCTCGTTCAGATGGATGATGTTGCCGTGCGTGTCGCCGATCACCTGGATCTCGATATGGTGCGGCTCTTCGACGAACTTCTCGGCGAAGACGCGGTCGTCGCCGAACGAGCTCTTGGCCTCGTTCGTCGCCGAGCGGAACCCCTCGCGCGCTTCCGCGTCGTTCCACGCGATGCGCATGCCCTTGCCGCCGCCGCCGGCCGAGGCCTTGATCATCACCGGGTAGCCGATCTTGCGCGACACCGCCACGCACTCCTCGGCATCCTTGATGGGCTTCAGATACCCCGGCACGGTCGACACGCCCGCTTTCTGGGCGAGGATCTTGGATTCGATCTTGTCGCCCATCGCGGCGACCGCCTTCATCGACGGGCCGATGAAAACGATGCCCGCCTTGGCGAGTGCGCTGGCGAATGCCGCATTCTCGGACAGGAACCCGTAACCGGGATGGACCGCCTGCGCGCCCGTCGCCTTGCAGGCGGCGAGGATCGCGTCGATCTTGAGATAGCTTTCGGCCGTGGGGGCAGGCCCGATGCGCACCGCCTCGTCCGCCTCGCGCACATGGAGTGCGTCGGCGTCCGCATCCGAATAGACCGCGACCGTCGCGATACCCAGGCGCTTGGCCGTGCGGATCACGCGGCACGCGATCTCGCCGCGATTGGCGATCAGGATCTTGTCGAACAGCTTGCCGGGCACCGGCTTGGCTTTCTTCGCGGCCATCTTCGTCACTTTCTCGATCCGATAATTTCGCGCGACCAGGCCCAGTGCGCCGCCAGCGGCAGCGACCACGCGGTCGCCAGCCACATCCACCATGGATAGGCGGGATTCGTCAGCACGTTGACGGCGATGGCCAGCATCAGCACGGCGACGAACACCATCGCGTGCAGGCGGAAACGACGCAGCTTGTCGGCGCGCGGGTCGCTCACAGCGGGATGTTCCCGTGCTTCTTCCACGGATTCTCGAGCTTCTTCGTGCGCAGCATGGCGAGTGCACGCGCCAGCCGGGGCCGCGTGGCGGCCGGGCTGATCACGTCGTCGAGGAAGCCGCGCGAGGCGGCGACGAACGGGTTGGCGAAACGCCGCCGGTATTCCTCGGTGCGCGCCTCGATCTTGCCGGCGTCGCCCATGTCGGCGCGGAAGATGATCTCGACCGCACCCTTGGGGCCCATCACCGCGATTTCGGCCGACGGCCAGGCATAGTTGAGGTCGCCACGCAGGTGCTTGGACGCCATGACGTCGTAGGCGCCGCCATAGGCCTTGCGCGTGATCAGCGTCACCTTGGGCACCGTCGCCTCGGCATAGGCGTAGAGCAGCTTGGCGCCGTGCTTGATGATGCCGCCATATTCCTGCGCCGTACCGGGCATGAAGCCGGGCACGTCGACAAGCGTGACGATCGGGATGCCGAAGCAATCGCAGAAACGCACGAAGCGCGCGGCCTTGGTCGAGGCGGCGATGTCGAGGCATCCGGCCAGCACCATCGGCTGGTTGGCGACGAAGCCGACGGTCGATCCTTCGATGCGCCCGAAACCGACAATGATGTTCTTCGCGTAGTCCGGCTGCACCTCGAAGAAGTCGGCGTCGTCGACGATCTTGAGGATCGCCTCCTTCATGTCGTAGGGCTTGTTCGGGTTGGCCGGGATCAGCGTGTCGAGCGAAAGTTCCAGTCGTTCCGGGCTGTCCTGGGTCGGGCGCAGCGGCGGCGGCGACTTGTTGCTTGCCGGCAGGAAATCGAAGAAGCGGCGGGTCTGCAGCAGCGCTTCGACATCGTTGTCGAGTGCGAGGTCGGCCACGCCCGATTTCTGCGTGTGGGTTGCAGCACCGCCCAGATCCTCGGCCGAGACGATCTCGTGCGTGACGGTCTTCACGACGTCGGGCCCGGTCACGAACATGTAGGCGCTGTCCTTCACCATGAAGATGAAGTCGGTCATCGCCGGCGAATAGACCGCACCGCCCGCGCACGGCCCCATGATGACGGATATCTGCGGGATGACGCCGGAGGCCAGCACGTTGCGCTGGAAGACCTCGGCATAGCCCGCGAGGCTCGCGACACCTTCCTGGATGCGCGCCCCGCCCGAATCGTTGAGGCCGATGACGGGTGCCCCCACCTTCATCGCCTGGTCCATGATCTTGCAGATCTTCTCGGCATGCGCTTCGGAGAGCGAGCCGCCGAACACGGTGAAGTCCTGCGAATAGACGAAAACGAGACGGCCGTTGATGGTCCCCCAGCCGGTGACCACGCCGTCGCCGGAGACCTTCTGCTCACCCATGCCGAATTCGACCGAACGGTGCTCGACGAACATGTCCCATTCCTCGAAGGACCCTTCGTCGAGCAGCACGTCGAGGCGTTCGCGTGCGGTGAGCTTGCCCTTGGCGTGCTGGGCCTCGACGCGGCGCTTCCCGCCGCCCGCCCTGGCACCGGCGCGGCGGGCTTCGAGTTCCTTCAGGATTTCCTGCATCGTCCCCGCCTCGCTTGCCCGTTCCTCAGCGTCCGTCACAGACGCATAACAAAGCCGTCACCCCAGCGCCAGTCTGAAAAACCTTTGTGTATCAGTCAGTTCCTTGCGAATTGCCGCGTGCTTCGCGATCAGCACCGGATCGTCGCCCCAGCGGCCGATCTGGTAGAGCGAATCGAGTTCGGCCGCATCGAAGGCCGCCGGTGCTTCGATCCGGCCATCCGCCAGCGCGAGCCCGATCGCCAGCGAACCGGTTGCCACGACGGCAACGCCAAGGCCGGCAAGCTTCAGGTCGTCGAACCCGGCCAGCGCGCCGCGAAGGGCGGCAAGGCTCGCCGCCGGCTGTTCGGGTGGCAGCAGCGAGGTGTGCGTTTCCAGCCGCGCGTCGTAGGCAAGTGCCAGCCAGTCGAGCAGCGGTTGCCAGATCTCCGTCTGGCGGGCGACAAGATCGCGCGGCTTGTCGGCGCGATAGCAGAGAAGTTCGGTCTCGGCGTGGGCGAGCAGCTCGTCGATCATCGCGGCGCGCTTGGCCGGGATGCGATCAAGTGCCGTGCCCACGATCCGCGTCAGCGGCACCTTGTCGAAATCGACCTTGGCGGCCTTGCCGCGCGCGAGCACGCCTGTCCATTCGGCGGCCAGCGCCTCGGCGAATTCCCGTCGCCGGGTCCGGATGACAGCACCCGCCGGGCTCTTCAACGGCTTGCCGTCGAGAGTGAGCGAATAGCCGCCGTCGGCCTCGGCGACGACCGCAGGCTCGGCAAAGCCGGCAGCAATGCTCGCGTCGCTCAACGGCCGAAGAGTCCGCGTAGTCCGCCCGGTGAAGCCGGTGCCGGTGCGGGCGCAGGTGCCGTCTGTGCTGGTGCCGTCTGTCCGGATGCCGGGCGCGCCGGTGCCGGTGCCGGCCGCCCCGTCGCGGCCGCAAGCGCCTGGCCGCAGGCGTCCGACGCCGCCGCCGGGCGCTGCTGCTGTTGCTGCTGCTGCCCGCCGCCGAACAGGCCGGTGATCGCCCCTGCCCCGCCCTGCGCGATGCCCGTAACGGTCCCGAGCGTTCCCTGCGCAAGGGCCTGCGCCGTGCCCGCCGCATCGGGCGTATAGGTCGGCTTGGCAAGCGTGCCACCGATATTGAAGGCGACAGGACCGGCGATCTGGTTGAGCGCCAGCTGCTCGGTCGCGAGATTGACCGTGCCGGTCGTGCGCGCCGACATGACGCCCGTGTCGATCAGGCCCGCCTTGTAGACGCCGATGCCGTTGCTGAAATCTATCTTGTGGATCGCACAGCGCACCGAGGTGCCGATGGTCACGCGCGACAAGGGCGGGAACACGGAGCCCAGCCACTCGCCGATCACCTTGGTCGCCGCCTGCCCCAGTTCGCCCGGCCCCATGTTGAGATAGACGTCGCCCGCAAGCGACGCGGCAAGCTGGCGCGCGGTGTCGCCGGCCCCGCGCAGGCTCACGTCCAGCGTGGTGGCGCCGCCCTTGAACCAGTCGTTGAGCTTGCGCTCGGTCAGCACGCGGCCGACATCGAGCTGGCGCATTTCGATCTTGTGCGTGAAGCTTTTCTGCGCGGCATTCGCCGTCGCGTCGAGCGCGAACTTGCCGCCGTCCACTTCAAAGGTCAGCGGGCGCAGCGTCAGCACGCCGTTCGCCACGACGAGCTGCAGGTTGAGACCCTTGAGCGTGGCGCCGTCGGCGACGATCGTGCCGGCAGCGTATTTGATGTCCGCGTTCGCGGCGTTGAGCAGGTCGAACGGCACCTTCTCGTTCGGGATCACGCGGCCGTCCGCGGGTGCCGCACCGGCACTTCCCGAAGCGGCAGGCCGCGCCGGTGCCGCACCGGCGGGCTTCGGCGGGAGCAGCTTGACGAGATCGACCGTCTGCGAGCGCAGGTTCGCCTGCACCGACGGTTTGGCGCCCGGCGGAACGGCGATGGTCGCCTCGCCGGTCAGGTCGACGGCGTTCGACGGGCCCGCCTTCAGGTTGATGCCCGAGATCTGGTAGCGCGCCGCCGCCGTGTCGCGGACCTGCAGCTGCAGGTCGAGCGGACCGGTCACCGGCGGTTCCAGCTTCGCGGCCTTGAACGGGGCGGCCAGATCCTGCGACGTCGCCTTGACGGCGAGATTCATGCCGCGCTGCTGCGTGGGATCCTGGAACGCACCGGTAACTTCGAGGCGGATCGTATCCGCCTTGCCGAGATCGATCTTGATTTCGGGAAGCGTCGGGCGACCCGACGGGCCGTTGTCAGCCGCCTTCACGGAAAGCTTCAGCGGCCCGAGTGCCGGAATTTCCTGCTTGGCGAGTGCCGCGAGCTTCTGCAGCTCCGGCACGTCGGCGGTAAGCTCGATGTTGTAACCCTTGCCTTGCGAAGGCGCCACGATGCCGCCCGCAACGCGCGCGGTCATCGCGTTGTCGCCAAGCGTCAGCGTGACGTCTACGGGCCACGGCGAACCGCTGTTGCGCGTCAGGCGCTCGACCGAACCGACCTGGCCCTTCAGCGCGAATTTGAGCTCGCCCGACAGCTCCGGCACGTTGGCCAGGCCCGCGATGTCGAGACGCAGCGGCGAGGAAGCGGAATCGGCGTTCAGCAGCACGCGTTCGAGCTTCACTTCCTTGGTCTCGCGCGTGACGCCGTCGCGGAAGGCGAAGCGCGCGTTGCGCAGTTCGACCTCGCGAACGACCGGCAACGGCGCGTCGCCGCCGGCCTGTGCCGCCGGCTGGCCCTGCGGCTGGGCAGGTGCCGCCGGTCCGGCCGCCTGGAACTCCCAGTTGCCCTTGCCCGCGCGGTCGGTCTCGAGAAGGATGTCGGTATCGAGCAGGACGAGGCGCTTCACCTCCACCTGCTTGGAAATCAGCGGCATCAAGGCCACCTGCACCTCGAAGCGGCCGACCTTGACCATCTCGGGCCGAGTACCCCAGGCAGCGTTGCCGAACGTCACGTCGGAAATCCCGAAAGTCGGCGACAGACCCAACGACAGCTTGATGTCGCCCTTGAGCACGAGATCGCGCCCCGTCGCGGTCTTGGCAGCCTCGACGATCTGCGGCTTGTACTGGTTGGGATCGATCGACGACGCGATCACGAACACGGCGCCGAACGCGACGACGATCAGGCCGACCAGTCCGATGGCGAGCCATTTCAGGATGCGCATTTCCGATTCTCCCAGATCTTCCGGACGAGGCCGGGCAATTCCGCGTAGTCATCCGCCAGCCGGTCCGCCCCGGCCTGACGCAGATCGTCGGGCGAATGATAGCCCCAAACCACGCCGAGCGCGCCAACCTTGGCGGCTTTGGCCATCGCCATGTCGAAGCTCGTGTCGCCGATCATCACGGTATCCACGGGCCGCACGCCGACCTCTTCCATCGCCCAGTGCAGCATTGTCGGATCGGGCTTGCCGGGTGCCCGGTCGGCGGTCTGCAGCGTGACGAACCGGCTATGGAGATTGTGGCTGCCGAGGACCGCGTCAAGTCCCCGCCGGGCCTTGCCGGTCGCGATACCCAGCAGCCAGCCATCGGCCTGCAACGCGTCGAGGGCGGCAAGCGCGCCCGGGAACATCGGCTCGACCATGCCGCCGTCGGTGCGCAGCTCGAAAAAGGCGCGCTTGTACCCCTCGACGAGACGCGCGTGGGTCGGACCGTCGCTGCCGGGGGCGAGCAAGACCATGCACTTTTCCAGCGGCAGGCCGATCACGCGGTGCGTCTGCGCAAGGCTCGGTGCCGGCAGCGCCAGCTCGCCGAAAGCACTTTCCATGCAGGCCTGGATCGCGTGCTGGCTGTCGACCAGCGTGCCATCGAAATCGAAGATCGCCAGTTTCGGGCCGGGTTCGGTTGCCATCGTGCGCGCCGTCAGTCGCGCGGGAACGGATCGACGCGCGCGTCGGGATCGAAGCCGAAGAACTCCCACGTCTTGCGCATGTGGAACGGCAACGGTGCCCGCACCTTGAGCATTCCGTCGCCCGACGGATGCGGCAGCTCGATCGAACGGGCGTGCAGGTGCAGCTTGGCCGACAATCCATCGCCGACCAGCCGCGCCTTCGCCGCCCCGTACTTGCCGTCGCCGACCACGGGTGTCTGGAGTGCTTCGGCACAATGGACGCGCAGCTGGTGCGTGCGTCCGGTGCGCGGCCACAGCACGAGCCACGCGGCGCGGTCGCCGGCGATGTCGACGGTCGAATAGAGCGTGAGCGCGCGCTTGCCGTCTTCCTCGTTCGCGGCCATGTGCTCGTGACCCGAAGAACCCGCCTCCTTGGCCAGCGCCATGTCGATCTTGCCCTGGTCCGGCTTCGGCACGCCGGCGACCAGCGCCCAGTAGATCTTGCGCGCGTTGCGGTGGCGGAACGAATCGCCCAGGCGCTGCGCGTTCTTGGCTCCACGCGCGAGTACCAGCACGCCCGACGTGTCGCGATCGAGCCGGTGGACGAGCTTGGGGCGCCCTTCCACGTCGAACTGGAGCGCGTCCAGCATGCCGTCGATGTGCCGTTCGGTTCCCGTCCCGCCCTGCACGGCAATGCCCGGCGGCTTGTTGAGCACGATGACGTCGTCGTCCTTGTAGATGACGCAGCCCTGGATCATCTCGGCGTCTGCCTTCGAGACTTTGGGGCGCTCACGCGCCACGCCGGGGGCGGAGACCTCGTCCGGCGGCGGCATCTCGATGTTCGGCGGCAGGCGGATCGCCTGCTCGGGCTCGAGCCGCTGGCTCGATTTCGCGCGCTTGCCGTCGACGCGGATCTGCCCGGTGCGCAGCAGCTTCTCGATGCGCCCCTGCCCAAGGGCGGGATACTTGCGCTTCAGCCAGCGGTCGAGCCGCTGGTCGGCATCGTCGATCTTGACGAGAATGGTCACGACGCCGGTCATTCTTCCCTCACACGCCGCTCGCGCAGCTTGGCCCAGTAGTCGAGACGCTTGCGGATCTCGCGTTCGAACCCGCGTTCGGCGGGATCGTAGAAGGTTTCGCGCCGCAGACCGTCGGGAAAATAGTTCTGCCCGGAGAACCCGTCGGGCGCGTCGTGGTCGTAGGCATAGCCCTTGCCGTAGCCCAGATCCTTCATCAGCTGCGTGGGCGCGTTGAGGATGTGGGCCGGCGGCATCAACGACCCGGTCGTCTTCGCGGCCCGCTGGGACCTCCCGAAGGCGATATAGGCGGCGTTCGACTTGGGCGCCGTCGCCAGATAGACGACCGCCTGGGCGATGGCAAGCTCGCCCTCGGGCGAGCCCAGGAAATCGTAGGTGTCCTTGGCGGCGAGTGCCTGCTGGATGGCCTGCGGATCGGCAAGGCCGATATCCTCGACCGCGAAGCGCACGAGCCGGCGCACGATGTAGAGCGGCTCCTCGCCGCCCGCGAGCATGCGCGAGAGCCAGTAGAGGGCGGCATCCACGTCCGAGCCTCGCATCGACTTGTGCAGCGCCGAGATGAGGTTGTAATGCCCCTCCTGCCCCTTGTCGTAGAGCGGGGCGCGGCGCTGGACCGCGCGCGCGAGCCCTTCGGTATCGAGCGGATCGCCCCGGTGCTGGAAGACCTGTTCGGCGAGATTGTAGAGATAGCGCCCGTCGCCGTCGGCCATCGCGATCATGGCACCGCGCGCGTCGTCGTTGACGGGCAGCTTGCGGCCCTCGGCTTCCTCGGCCTTGGCGAGCAATGCCAGCAGCGTCGCCTCGTCGAGGCGCTTCAGGACCAGTACCTGGCAGCGCGACAGCAGGGCGGCGTTGATCTCGAAGGACGGGTTTTCGGTCGTGGCGCCCACGAGCGTGACGGTCCCGTCCTCGACGAAGGGCAGGAACCCGTCCTGCTGGGCGCGGTTGAAGCGGTGGATCTCGTCGACGAACAGCAGCGTGCCCTTGCCCATCGCGCGCCGTTCGGCGGCTTCCGAGAAAGCCTTGCGCAGGTCGGCCACGCCCGAGAACACGGCCGACAGCGGCACGAATTCGAGCCCGACCGCGTCGGCCAGCAGGCGCGCGATCGTCGTCTTGCCGCAGCCCGGCGGCCCCCACAGCACGATCGAAGCGAGCTTGCGGTTGGCGAGCATGCGCGCGAGCGGCCCGTCGCCCTGCAGCAGATGGTCCTGGCCTGCGACCTCGCCAAGCGTGGCCGGGCGCAGCCGCTCGGCCAGCGGGCGTGCGGCTGCCGGGGCCGCGAACAGACCGGGCGCCGAAGCGGGACGCTGGCCCTTCATCCGCCGACCGTGGTGGTGAGCGTGCGCTCGCCGCGCCGGACCTGCAGGCGCCAGGGCAGCGGCGTCTGGGCAGCCTTGCGCGCATCCTCGACCGTCGCGATCGCCCGGTCGTTGACGCGCAGGATCAGGTCGCCCGGCTGAAGGCGCAGCTGGGCGGCCGGGCTGCCGCGGCGGATCTCGGTGACGATGACGCCGCGTGCCGGCAGGTCGATGCCGAGTTCCTCGACGAAGGCCGGCGACAGGTTGGCGAGCGTGGCGCCGGACAGCGGATGCTGGCCGCGCATGGGTGTCACGTCGCGCGGCGGGTTCTCGATCGGGCCGGTCAGCGTGACGGGCACCGACGTTTCGCGGCCGCCGCGCCAGAGGGTGACCCGCACGGTCTGGCCGACGGGCTGGGTCGCGATGCGGAAGCGCAGAGCCTCGTTGTCGGTCACCTCGCGCCCTTCGACCTGCAGCACGACGTCGCCACGCTTGAGGCCCGCCTTGTCGGCAGGTCCGCCGGGGAACACGTCGGTCAGCGCCACGCCCACCGGCCGCGCAAGGCCGAGGCTGGGAGCAAGCTCGCTCGTCACGGTCTGGCCGGAAGCGCCCATCCACGCGCGCACCAGCCGCCCGCCGGAGCCCACGCCCGCCACGACCGTCTGGACCATGTTGGCCGGAACGGCGAAGCCGATGCCGTTCGAGCCACCGTCGCGCGAGAAGATCGCGGTGTTGATCCCGATGAGCCGCCCGTCGAGCGTGACGAGAGCCCCACCCGAGTTGCCCGGGTTGATCGCGGCATCGGTCTGGATGAAGAAGCGGAAATCGGAGATGCCGACCATCGTGCGCGCGACGGCCGAGACGATGCCTTGCGTCACGGTCTGGCCCACGCCGAACGGGTTGCCGATGGCGAGCACGATGTCGCCGACCTCGACATCGTCGGAATCCTTCATGTCGAGGAACGGCAGCCGCTCGGCGCCGGCATCGATGCGCAGGACGGCAAGATCGGTGCGCTCGTCGGCGCGCAGCACGCTCGCCTCGAACTCGCGCCGGTCGGCGAGCGAGACGACGATTTCCTCGGCCCCGCGGATGACGTGGAAATTCGTCACGATGATGCCGCCGGCATCGACGATGACGCCCGAACCAAGCGAGTTCTGCACCTTCTCGCCCATGCCCGGGATCTGGTCGCCGAAGAAGCGGCGGAACATCGGATCGTTGGCGAACGGCGACGGGACCGCGCGCTGCACGCGCTTCGTGGTGATGTTGACCACGGCGGGTGCCGCGCGCTTGACCACCGGCGCGAATGACAGCAGCACCTGCTCGCGGCTCTCCGGCACGGCGCGCGGCTGGGCGGCGGCCGGAAGCGCGGCGGCGAGAATCAGGAAGGCGGCAGCAAGGAAGCGCATGGTCGGATTTTAGCGCCCGTCCCCCGGAATCAGAAGCGGCGCCGGTTGGGACCGGCGCCGCTCTGGCAGTTCAGACAGGAGGTCGGGGGCCCGATCAGGCCGCCACGCCTTCCTTTTCGGTCTTTTCGGCGGCTTCGCGCTCGGCGGCGACGCGGGCCTTGTCGGCCTTGCCCTTGGCGGCCGGATCGCGGTCGACGAGCTCGATCACCGCGAGCGAGGCGGCGTCACCGTGGCGCATGCCCGCGCGCAGGACGCGCGTGTAGCCGCCGTTGCGGGCCTTGTAGCGCTCGGCGATCGGGCCGAACAGCTTCTGGGCGACGGTCGTGTCCTGGAGCATCGACAGCGCGCGGCGGCGATTGGCGAGGCCGCCCTTCTTGCCGAGCGTGATCAGCTGCTCGACATAGGGGCGCAGTTCCTTCGCCTTCGACACCGTGGTCTTGATCTGCTCGTGCACGATCAGCGACACCGCCATGTTGGCGAGGGTCGCCTGACGGTGCGGGGACGTGCGGCCCATCTTCCGGCCGGCCATTCCGTGACGCATGACTTCTTACTCCTTGAGCGAAGACGCCGTTCAGTACGGCTCTTCGAGTTTCTTGGCCAGCTCTTCGATGTTCTCGGGCGGCCAGCCGGGGATCTGCATGCCGAGATGGAGGCCCATCTGCGACAGGACTTCCTTGATCTCGTTGAGCGACTTGCGGCCGAAGTTCGGCGTGCGGAGCATCTCCGCTTCCGTCTTCTGCACGAGGTCGCCGATATAGATGATGTTGTCGTTCTTGAGGCAGTTGGCCGAACGGACCGACAGTTCCAGCTCGTCGACCTTGAGAAGCAGGTTCTTGTTGAACGGCAGGTCGCCGACCTTCTCCTCGACGCGCTCGATGCTCGGCTCTTCGAAGTTGATGAAGAGCTGGAGCTGGTCCTGCAGGATGCGCGCGGCGAGGGCCACGGCGTCTTCCGGCGTGACGGCGCCGTTCGTCTCGATCTTCATCGAGAGCTTGTCGTAGTCCGTGACCTGGCCGACGCGGGTGTTCTCGATCTTGTACGAGACCTTGCGCACCGGGCTGAACAGCGCGTCGACCGGGATGATCCCGATGGGCGCGTCGGCCGGACGCGACGTGGCGCCCGGAACGTAGCCCTTGCCGGTCTCGACCGTCATTTCCATGACGAGCTTGGCGCCGTCGTCGAGCGTGCAGATCACGTGATCGGGGTTCATCACCTCGATGTCGTGGCCGGCCTCGATCTGGCCCGCGCGCACTTCGCCGGGGCCGTTGGCCTTCAGCATGATGCGCTTGGGGCCGTCGCCGTGCATGCGAAGGCCGATCGCCTTGACGTTGAGGACGACGTCGGTGACGTCTTCGCGCACGCCCGGAATCGACGAGAACTCGTGCAGCACGCCGTCGATCTTGATCGACGTGATGGCCGCACCCTGCAGCGACGACAGCAGCACGCGGCGCAGCGCGTTGCCGAGCGTCAGGCCGAAGCCGCGCTCCAGCGGCTCGGCGACCACGGTCGCTTCGCGCTTGGCGTCGTCGCCCGGCTCGACGTCGAGCTTCTGGGGCTTGATCAGTTCTTTCCAGTTCTTCTGCAGCACGGGGTCACCTTTCGAGGTGGGCGGCGGCGGATGGCCCTTTTCGGGAGCCGGTCACGCGCGTCGCAAGCGATGTCGCGAAGGTCGGCGCGGGGCGCGTCGGAAGACGCGTCGCGCCGTTACGAGGGGATTCGCGTCAGACGCGCCGGCGCTTGGGCGGGCGGCAGCCGTTGTGCGGGATCGGCGTCACGTCGCGGATCGACGTGATCTGGAAGCCGACGGCCTGCAGCGCGCGAAGGGCCGACTCGCGACCGGCGCCGGGTCCCTTGACCTCGACCTCGATCGTGCGCATGCCGTGTTCCATCGCCTTCTTGCCGGCGTCTTCGGCGGCCATCTGCGCCGCGTACGGCGTCGACTTGCGGCTGCCCTTGAAGCCCTGCGTGCCGGACGACGACCACGAGATCGTGTTGCCCTGCGCGTCGGTGATGGTGATCATGGTGTTGTTGAACGACGCATTTACATGCGCCACACCGGACGTGATGTTCTTGCGTTCGCGGCGGCGGGGGCGTCCCGCGCCAGCGGCAGCTGCTTTCTTCTCGGCCATCGATCTATCCTCGGCTGTATCGAATTACTTGCGGGTGGCGATCTTCTTGCCAGCGATCGGACGCGCCTTGCCCTTGCGGGTACGCGCGTTCGTGTGCGTGCGCTGACCGCGCACCGGCAGGCCCTTGCGATGACGCAGGCCGCGATACGCACCCATGTCCATCAGGCGCTTGATGTTCAGCGCGATCTCGCGCCGCAGGTCGCCCTCGACGCGGAATTCGCGATCGATGCATTCGCGGATCTTCAGCACTTCCTCGTCGGAAAGCTGGTTCACGCGCTTCGCATCGGGGATTCCGACCTTCTTGCAGATATCGACGGCAAGCGCCGGACCGATTCCGTAAATATAGCGAAGCGCAATAACGACACGCTTGGCAGTGGGAATGTTGACGCCAGCAATACGTGCCACGTCGTTCTCCTTCGTCTCTCGTATGGGCGGCAAGCCGCCCTGTTTCCACGGTTCCGTTCGAGGCCGCCTTGACCCCCACCCTTTGGGGTTCGGGGCGTGCGGCCCGAATGCCTAAAATCCTTTTCCCAACCCAGTTTCCGGTACCCATGCGAGCGCTGCGCAAAGGCAATACCCGTGCGCCTCGCCATGACCCGCCGGCCACCGAGAGGCGCGCATTATAGGGTCCGCCCCCTTCGAGTCAACCGGCGTAAACAACATTTCTGCCCCTCAGATCGCGGCGATCGGCTTGCCCAGGACCTTGGCGATCAGGCCGGTCACCGCGTCCATTTCGGCCATCCCGTCGATGGCCTTCAGGGTACCCTTGGCGCGGTAATAGGGGATGATCGGGGCGGTTTGGTCGTGATAGGCCTTCAGGCGGGCCGCGACCGTCTCGGCCTTGTCGTCCGGGCGGCGGACGATGTCGGTCGAGCCGCAGGCATCGCATGTCCCGGCGGTTTTCGTCGGCCGGGTCTTGTCGTGATAGACCGCACCGCACTTCTTGCAGCTGAATCGCCCGGAGATCCGCTCGACCAGGGCCGCGTCGTCGACCTGCATCTCGATCACGTGGTCGAGCTTGAGGCCGCGGGCGGCCAGCATCTTGTCGAGTGCTTCAGCCTGCGCGACCGTGCGCGGGAAGCCGTCGAGGATGAAGCCGTTCTTGCAGTCGGGTTCGCCGATGCGCTCGGAGATCATCGCGATCAGGATGTCGTCGGAGACGAGCTTGCCCGCCTCCATCACGGCCTTGGCCTGCTTGCCGACATCGGTGCCGGCGGCGACCGCGGCACGCAGCATGTCGCCTGTCGAAAGCTGGACGAGCCCGAGCGCCTTTTCGATGCGCTTTGCCTGGGTGCCCTTGCCGGCACCCGGCGGCCCCAAAAGAACGATGTTCATGGCTCCGGCTCCCGTCTTTTTCGTTCAGCGCCGCGTTCCACGCAGCTTGGACTTCTTGATGAGGCCCTCGTACTGGTGGGCGAGCAGGTGCGAGTGCACCTGCGCCACCGTATCCATGGTCACCGACACGACGATCAGCAGCGACGTGCCGCCGAAATAGAACGGCACCGAATACTGGCTGATCAGGATTTCCGGCAGCACGCAGATCGCGGCGAGATAGGCTGCCCCCAGCACCGTCAGTCGCGTCAGGACGAAATCAAGATAGTCGGCCGTGTTCTTGCCCGGCCGGATGCCCGGCACGAAACCGCCGTACTTCTTCAGATTGTCGGCCGTCTCGGCCGGGTTGAAGACGACGGCGGTGTAGAAGAACGCGAAGAAGACGATCAGGAAGATATAGAGCGCGATATAGAGCGGCTGGCCGTGCGCCAGATACGTCGTCAGCCAGGTCAGGACCGGGATTTCGTTGTTCTGGTTGAAATTCGCGAAGGTCAGCGGCAGCAGCAGCAGCGACGAGGCGAAGATCGGCGGGATGACGCCCGACGTGTTGAGCTTGAGCGGCAGAT
Organism: Tagaea sp.; assembly: GCA_965279525.1. Classification (GTDB taxonomy): domain Bacteria; phylum Pseudomonadota; class Alphaproteobacteria; order CACIAM-22H2; family CACIAM-22H2; genus Tagaea. The sequence goes on from CBDIIB010000004.1 coordinate 1,157,174, forward strand.
GCGAGGACTCGCCCCCGAACATCTTGTTGCCGACCTGGCGCTTCGGGTACTGCACGATGATGCGGCGCTGGGCGCGCTCGATGAACACGATCGCCATGACGACCAGCACCGACATGACCATCAGCACGAGGATGACGAATGTCGAGATGGCGCCGGTGCGGCCCATCTCGAGCGTGTTGCCGAGTGCCGACGGCAGGTTGGCAATGATGCCGGCGAAGATGATCAGCGAAATGCCGTTGCCCACGCCGCGCTGGGTGATCTGCTCGCCAAGCCACATCAGGAACATGGTGCCGCCGGTGAGCGTGACGACGCAGGTGAAGCGGAACGCGAGGCCCGGATCGATGACCGCGGCCCCGACCGAGCCGCGCATGCCTTCAAGCCCGACCGCGATGCCGAAGGATTGGAAGACGGCCAGCAACAGCGTGAGATAGCGCGTGTACTGGTTGAGCGTCTTGCGACCCGCCTCGCCTTCCTTCTTCAGGGCTTCGAGGGTGGGCGACACGGCCGACATCAGCTGGATGATGATCGACGCCGTGATGTACGGCATGATGTTGAGCGCGAACAGCGTCATGCGCCCGAGCGCGCCGCCCGAGAACATGTCGAACATCCCGAGGATGCCGCCGCGCTGGGACTCGAATATCTCGCGCAGGATTCCCGGATCGATGCCGGGAATCGGGATGTAGGTGCCGATCCGGTAAACGACGAGTGCCCCAAGCGTGAACCAGAGCCGCTTCTTGAGCTCCGTCGCCTTGGAAAACGCGCCCCAGTTCAGGGATTGCGCGAGCTGTTCTGCCGCCGATGCCATTCGATTCTCGTCTCTCCGATCCGGTCCCGACTACTGAGGTTGGGTCGATCCTGACGAGCGTTCAAGCGGCCGTCTTGGCTCCGCCCTTCTTGGCGTCCTTGGCCTTGCGCTTGGCCTGGCGATCGCGCTTCTTCTGCGCATCCGTCTCGACCCGCTCGCGCGCGGTCACGACGATCTCGATCTTGCCGCCGGCCTTCTCGACCGCAGCGATGGCGGTTTTCGTGGCGCCGTGCGCGATGATGGTGACCTTCGCCTTGAAGTCGTCGCCGCCGTCGCCGAGCACGCGCAGCCCGTCGAACGCGCGGCGCAGCACGCCCGCCTTGACCAGCGTCGCCACGTCGACCGGCTTGGAAGCGTCGATGCGCTTCTCGTCGATCGCCCACTGGAGTTTGCCCAGGTTGATCTCCTGGTACTCGAGGCGGAAGATGTTGTTGAAGCCGCGCTTGGGCAGGCGGCGGTAGATCGGGGTCTGGCCGCCCTCGAAGCCGTTGAGCGCCACGCCCGAACGCGCGGTCTGGCCCTTGCCGCCGCGGCCCGACGTCTTGCCGAGGCCCGAGCCGATGCCGCGCCCGAGGAGCTTGCGGGTCTTGCGCGCACCGGCGTTGTCGCGAATCTGATTGAGCTTCATGTGACGTTCCGTTCGGATCTGGGTGGGTGGGTATCTGGCGCGGGAATTCGCGTCAGGCTTCCACGCGCACCAGGTGCTGGACTTTGCGGATCATGCCGCGGACCGAGGGCGTGTCCTCGAGAACGCGCACGTTGCCGATGCGCCGGAGGCCGAGACCGGTGAGGGTCTCCTGCTGGCCCGGGGCGCGACCGGCGACGCTGGCGATCTGCTTGACCTTGAGGGTCTTCTTGGCGGGCATCGGTTTCTCCGGGATCAGGCGGTAGCCGTCGTGGTGCCGTCGGTCTCGCGACGGCCGACGATATCGCCGATCTTCTTGCCGCGCTTGGCGGCGACGTTGCGCGGGCTCGACATGCGGGTGAACGCGTCGAACGTCGCCTTGATCATGTTGTGCGGGTTGGACGTGCCCGTCGACTTGGCGACGATGTCCTGGATCCCGAGGCTCTCGAAGATCGCGCGCATCGGGCCGCCGGCGATGATGCCGGTACCCGGCTCGGCCGTGCGCAGCACGACGTGACCGGCGCCGAAATGGCCGCGCACGTCGTGGTGCAGCGTGCGGCCTTCGCGCAGCGGCACGCGGACCATCGCGCGCTTGGCGTACTCGGTCGCCTTGCGGATCGCTTCAGGAACTTCACGGGCCTTGCCGGTGCCGTAACCGACCTTGCCCTTGCCGTCGCCCACGACGACGATCGCCGCGAAGCCGAAGCGCTTGCCGCCCTTCACCACCTTCGCGACGCGATTGATGGCGACCAGCTTCTCGACCAGTTCGACCTCGTCGCGATCGCGCGGACGTTCGGACTGATCGCGCCGGCCGCGACCGCGTTCGCCTTCTCCACCCTTGCGTGCCATGGGCTATACCTTCCTGGAATCCAAAATCAGAACGACAGTCCGCCCTCGCGCGCGGCATCCGCCAGCGCACGAACGCGACCGTGATAGCGATAGCCGCCGCGATCGAAGGCGACTTCCTTGATGCCCGCCGCGATGGCGCGCTTTGCCACGAGCAGGCCCACGGCCTTCGCCGCGTCCAGATCGCCGCCGCCTTTCAGCGAGCCCTTCAGTTCCTTGTCGACGCTCGACGCGGCCGCGATCGTGAGGCCCTGCGTGTCGTCGATGACCTGCGCGTAGATGTGCTTCGACGAGCGGAAGATCGACAGCCGAACCCGGCCGCCCGACTTCCGGCGCAGCGAGTGCCGCACCCGCGCCGTGCGGCGGTCGTGCAAGAGCTTTGCCTTGTCCATGGGTCCGGTTCCTTACTTCTTCTTGCCTTCTTTGCGGCGGATCGTCTCGTCGGCGTACTTGATGCCCTTGCCCTTGTAGGGCTCCGGCTTGCGCAGCTGACGGATTTCCGCCGCGACCTGGCCGACCTGCTGACGGTCTGCACCGGTCACGGTGAGTGCGATGTTCTTCTCGCCGACCTTGATCGTGATCCCTTCGGGGATCGGGAAGACGATCTCGTGGCTGAAGCCGATCTTGAGCAGCAGGTTCTTGCCCTGCACGTCGGCGCGGAAACCCACGCCGTTGATCTCGAGATCGCGCGAGAAGCCGGTCTGGGCGCCCTTGACCATGTTGGCCACGAGGGCGCGCGAGGTGCCCCACGCCGAACGCGCCAGCTTGGACTGGCTCTTCGGCACGAAGACGATCTTGCCGTCCTTGACGGCAGCCGATACTTCGCGGTGAAGCGTGAGCGACTTGCGCCCCAGCTTGCCCGCAACGATGACGTCCTGGCCCTTGACCTCGACGGTCACGCCCTGGGGAACGGTCACCGGGTTCTTTCCGATACGCGACATGGCTTTTCCAGTCTCCCGATCAGAACACGGTGCAGAGGACTTCGCCGCCCACGTTCTGGGCGCGGGCCTCGCTGTCCGACATGACGCCGCGAGGCGTCGAGAGGATCGAGATGCCGAGACCGCCGTAGAACTTCGGCAGGTCGCGGATCTTCGCATAGACGCGACGACCCGGCTTCGACACGCGCGCGATCTCCTTAATGACCGGTTCGCCCTCGTGATACTTGAGTTCGACCGTCAGTTCGGGGATCGACGTCTTGCGGTCGATGCTCGCGTAGCCACGGATGTAGCCCTCGCGCTCCAGCACATCCAGCACGCTCTTGCGCAGTTTTGATGCCGGGACGTCTACGACCGTCCGGCCCTGCGACTGTGCGTTGCGGATGCGCGAAAGCATATCGCCAAGGGGATCGCTCATCGCCATGTCCGTAATCCTTCCTTCGCCGTTTCGCCGTTACCAGCTCGCCTTGACCATTCCGGGGATCTGACCCACGGAGGCGAGCTCGCGCAGCTTGATGCGGCACAGCTTGAATTTCCGATAGTTGCCGCGCGAACGGCCCGTAAGCTCGCAGCGCAGACGTACGCGGTTGGGTGCCGAGTTGCGGGGCAACGCGGCAAGCTTGAGGCGCGCTTCGAAGCGGTCCTCCGGCGAAAGCGATTCGTCTTCCGCCGTCTGCTTCAGGCGCGCGCGCTTGCCGGCGAACTGCTTCGCCATGCGCTCGCGGCGCTTGTTCTTCTCGACTGCGCTTTTCTTGGCCATGTCGGTCCTTCCCGGCGCGTCAGTTGATGAACGGCATGTCGAACGACTTCAGGAGGGCTTTGGCCTCCTCGTTCGACTTGGCCGTCGTGACGATGATGATGTCCATGCCCCGGACCTGATCGATGCGGTCGTAGTTGATCTCGGGGAACACGATCTGCTCCTTGATGCCCAGCGAGTAGTTGCCGCGCCCGTCGAACGACTTGCCCGAGAGGCCGCGGAAGTCGCGCACGCGCGGGAGCGCGATCGTGACCAGGCGGTCGAGGAATTCGTACATGCGCGCACCGCGCAGCGTCACCTTGGCGCCGATCGGCAGGCCGCGGCGCAGCTTGAAGTTCGCGATCGCCTTCTTCGCCTTGATCACGGACGGCTTCTGGCCGGTGATCGCCGCGAGTTCGGAAACCGCCGCTTCGAGCTTCTTGGCGTCGTGGGCGGCTTCGCCCACGCCCATGTTCACGACGATCTTTTCCAGACGCGGGACCTGCATCGGGCTCTTGTACCCGAACTGCTTCATCAGCGCCGGCTTGATCGACTTGTCGTAGTTTTCCTGGAGGCGAGTTGCCATGTCGATCACCGATCAATCAGTTCGCCGGACTTGCGCGCGAAGCGGAGCTTGCGGCCGTCGACGGTCTTGAAGCCGACCTTGGTCGGCGAGCGGTCCTTGGGGTCGAGATGCGCCACGTTCGAGACGTGGATCGGGGCTTCCTTCTCCACGATCCCGCCCTGGCGGCCCTGTGCGGGACGCGTGTGGCGCTTGACCATGTTGATGCCCTGCACGACCACGCGCAGCTCGTCGGGGATCACGCGGATCACCTTGCCCGACTTGCCCTTGTCGCGGCCGGTAATCACCACGACCTCGTCGTCCTTGCGGACCTTGAGCTTCGTCGCCATTACAGCACCTCCGGTGCGAGCGAGATGATCTTCATGTAGCCCTTGCCGCGGAGTTCGCGCGTCACCGGCCCGAAGATACGCGTGCCGATCGGCTCGCCTTCCTTGTTGATGAGGACGGCGGCGTTGCGATCGAAGCGGACCGACGAGCCGTCGGCGCGGCGGATCTCTTTCGAGGTCCGCACGATCACCGCCTTGTGCACGTCGCCCTTCTTGACGCGGCCGCGCGGGATCGCCTCTTTGATCGACACGACGATCACGTCGCCGATCGTCGCCGTCTTGCGCATGGAACCGCCGAGGACCTTGATGCACTGGACCCGACGGGCGCCAGAGTTGTCCGCGACTTCCAGATTGGTGCGCATCTGGATCATGGTTTACGTCCTCCGGGCGCTGTTCAAGCAGCCGCTTCGTCGGACACGATTTCCCAGCACTTGCGCTTGGAAATCGGCCGGCATTCGCGGATCTTGACGTTGTCGCCCACCTTCGAGCGGTTGGTTTCGTCGTGCGCCAGGTACTTCTTCGAGCGCACGATGAATTTCTTGTAGATCGGATGCATCACGCGGCGCTCGACCTTGACCGTGACGGTCTTGTCCATCGAGTCGCTGGTGACGATCCCTTGAAGTTCGCGGCGGGGCATTTCTGGTCGTCCTCCGGATGCGGTCAGGCTTTGGCGGCGGGCGCGGACTTGCGCCGGCGCTCGCCCAGGACGGTCTCGATGCGCGCGATGTCGCGACGCACGACGCGCACGCGCGCGACGTTCTCGAGCTGCCCCGAAGCCTTCTGGAAACGCAGGTTGAACTGTTCCTTGCGCAGGTCGCCCAGCTGGTCCTTCAGCTGGTCGTCGGTCTTCGCGCGGATTTCGGTCGGCTTGGTCATGGCGTTCAGCCCTCCTCGCCCAGACGCGAAACCATACGCGTCTTGATGGGAAGCTTGGCGGCCGCCAGCTCGAACGCCTCGCTGGCGATCGCCTTCGGCACGCCGTCGATCTCGAACAGGATGCGGCCCGGGTTGACGCGCACGACCCAGAATTCGGGGCTGCCCTTGCCCGAGCCCATGCGCACTTCGGCCGGCTTCTTCGACACCGGCACGTCGGGGAACACGCGGATCCACACGCGACCGGCGCGCTTCAGGTGGCGCGTGATCGTGCGGCGCGCGGCCTCGATCTGGCGCGCGGTGACGCGCTCGGGCTCGAGGGCCTTGAGGCCGTAGGCGCCGAAGTTCAGCGTGAAGCCGCCCTTCGCGTTGCCGTGGATACGGCCCTTGTGCGCCTTGCGGTATTTGGTGCGCTTCGGGGAAAGCATGGTGCGTTATCCGTCTTTCTCTGAGCTCAGCGGGCAGGCTGCTGTTCCATGGCGCGCTTGTCCTGCGCCATGGGGTCGTGTGCCAGGATCTCGCCCTTGAACACCCACACCTTTACGCCGCAGGTGCCGTAGTTCGTCTTGGCGGTCGCCGTGCCGAAATCGATCTCGGCGCGAAGCGTGTGCAGCGGCACGCGGCCTTCGCGATACCACTCGACACGGGCGATTTCAGCACCACCCAGACGACCCGCGCAGTTGATGCGGATGCCCAGCGCGCCCAGACGCATCGCCGACTGGACCGAGCGCTTCATCGCGCGGCGGAACGCCACGCGGCGCTCGAGCTGCTGGGCGATGTTCTCGGCGATCAGCTTGGCGTCGATCTCGGGCTTGCGGATCTCGACGATGTTGAGGCTGACTTCGGCCTTCGTGAGCTTGGCGACTTCGAGGCGCAGCTTCTCGATGTCCGCACCCTTCTTGCCGATCACCACGCCCGGACGGGCGGTGTGCAGCGTGATGCGGGCCTTCTTGGCCGGACGCTCGATGACGACGCGGGCAAGACCGGCCTGCAGCAGCTTGTCCTGCAGCCAGGCGCGCAGGCGCAGATCCTCGTGCAGGAGCCGCGAGTAGGCCACGTCGGCGAACCAGCGGGAGTCCCACGTGCGGTTGATGCCGAGGCGCAGCCCGATCGGATTGATTTTCTGACCCATCGATTGCTCCTCAGGCCGCTTTCTTTGCGTCGGCCTTCGCGGCCTTCTTGTCTTCGCGCTCGCGCACGACGACGGTGAGATGGGCGAACGGCTTGGTGATCGACGACGACTTGCCGCGGCCGCGCGCGTGGAAGCGCTTCAGCTGGAACGACTTGCCGACGAAGGCTTCGGCGACGACCAGGCGGTCGACGTCGAGCTGGTGGTTGTTCTCGGCGTTCGCGATGGCGGACTCGAGGACCTTCTTGACGGTGCCGGCGATGCGGCGCTTCGAGAAGGTGAGCTCGGCAAGCGCCGTCTGCGCCGTCTTGCCGCGGATCGCTTCGGCGACGAGATTGAGCTTGCGCGGCGAGATGCGGATCGAGCGCAGGATCGCGCGCGCTTCCGTATCCTTCAGCGACCTTGGGCGAGCGGGCTTGCTCATATCACTTCCTCTCCGCCGACTTGTCGCCGCCGCCGCCGCCCGTCGCGGTGTGACCCGCGAAGGTACGCGTGGGCGAGAACTCGCCGAACTTGTGGCCGACCATGTTCTCGGTCACGAGCACGGGCAGGAACTTGTGCCCGTTGTAGACGCCGAACGTGAGGCCGACGAACTGCGGCAGGATCGTCGAGCGGCGCGCCCAGATCTTGATGATCTCGTTGCGGCCCGACGCGCGGGATTTTTCGGCCTTCTTGAGGAGGTACCCATCGACGAACGGGCCCTTCCAGACTGAGCGAGACACCGGTTGCCTCCGCTATTTCGCGTTGCGCCGGCGGACAATCATCTTGTCCGTCGACTTGTTGTGGCGGGTTTTGTAACCCTTGGTCGGCTGGCCCCACGGGGTCACCGGGTGACGGCCGCCCTTGGTGCGGCCTTCGCCGCCGCCGTGCGGATGGTCGATCGGGTTCATTGCCGTGCCGCGCACCGTCGGGCGGATGCCCATCCAGCGGCTGCGGCCGGCCTTGCCGATCTTGACGTTCTGCTGGTCGGGGTTCGAGACCGCGCCGATCGTGGCCCAGCACTCGGCCGAGACCTTGCGCAGCTCACCCGACGAGAGGCGCAGGATCGCGTAACCGGCGTCCTTGCCGACGAGCTGGACATAGGTACCGGCGGCGCGGGCCATCTGCCCGCCGCGGCCCGTCTTCAGCTCGACATTGTGCACGATCGTGCCGACCGGAATGCCGCGCAGCGGCAGCGCGTTGCCCGGCTTGATGTCGACCTTCTCGCCCGAGACGACCTTGTCGCCGGCGGCCATGCGCTGCGGCGCCAGGATGTAGGCCTTCTCGCCGTCGGCATAGGTCACGAGCGCGATGTACGCCGAACGGTTCGGATCGTACTCGATGCGCTCGACCGTCGCTTCGACGTCGTGCTTCTTCCGCTTGAAGTCGACGATGCGGTACTTCTTGCGCGCACCGCCGCCGTGATGGCGCGTGGTGATGCGGCCGAGGTTGTTGCGACCGCCGGTCTTCGCACTACCCTCGACGAGCGGCTTGTGCGGCTCGCCCTTCCACAGACCCGTACGGTCGACGAGCACCAGCTGGCGCAGGCCGGGGGTCTTGGGTTTGAAACTCTTGAGAGCCATTGCCCGATCTCTCCGTTCAGAGGGTCGCAGTGACGTCGATGGTCTGGCCGGCGGCCAGAGTCACGATCGCCTTCTTCCAGTCGGAGCGCTTGCCGGGGATTCCCTTGAAGCGCTTGGTCTTGCCCTGGACGACGATCGTGTTGACGGCCTTCACCTTGACCGAGAACAGCGTCTCGACGGCCGCCTTGATCAGCGGCTTGGTCGCGTCCTCGCGGACCTTGAAGGTCACCTGGTTGTGCTCGGACCCGCGCGTCGCCTTCTCGGTGATCACGGGGGCGAGGATGACGCCGTAGAGCGTCTCCTTCGGATATTTCACGACCTTGCTCACTTCAGGCGCTCCTGCAGGGCGGCGACGGCCTCGCGCGTCAACACGAGCGTGTCGCGGCGGAGGATGTCGTACACGTTGGCGCCCTGCTGCGGCAGGACGTCGATGTGCGGGATGTTGCGCGCGGCCTTGGCGAAGTTCTCGTCCACGGCCGGGCCGTCGACGAACAGGGCCGAAGCGATGCCCATCTTCTTGAAGCGCTGCGCCAGATCCTTGGTCTTCGGGCCGGAAAGCTTGGTCGTGTCGAGCACGATCAGCTTGCCTTCGGCCTGCTTGGCCGACAGCGCCGACTTCAGCGCCAGCTTGCGGACCTTCTTGGGAAGGTCGTGGGCGTGGCTGCGCGGCGTCGGGCCGAAGATGATGGCGCCGTGGCGCCACTGCGGCGAACGCGTCGAACCCTGGCGCGCGCGCCCCGAGCCCTTCTGCGCCCACGGCCGCTGGCCGCGGCCGGAGACTTCGCCGATTTCCTTGGTGTCGTGCGTACCCGCACGGCGCTTGGCGAGCTGGTAGCGCACCATGCGAGCCAGGATATCCGGGCGCGAGGGGAGACCGAAGATCTCCTCTGCGAGATCGATCTCGCCTGCCGTCCCGTTATCCAGCGTCTTGACCGCGATCTTCATAATCCGCGTTCCTCGTTTCAGGCCGCAGCCGCTTTGCGGAGCGACGCAGGCTGCGGCGCTTCCTTGGGCAGCTTGCGCTTGACCGCATCGCTGACGAACACGAACGAACCCGCCTGGCCCGGGACAGCGCCCCGCACCATGATCAGGCCCTTGTCGGCGTCGGTCGCGACGATCTTCAGATTCTGCACCGTGATGTTCGCGGTGCCCATGTGGCCGGCCATCTTCTTGCCCTTGAACGTGCGGCCCGGATCCTGGCGCTGGCCGGTCGAGCCGTGGCTGCGGTGCGCCACCGACACGCCGTGCGAGGCTTCGAGACCCGCGAAGTTCCAGCGCTTCATGACGCCCTGGAAGCCCTTGCCGGTCGTGGAACCCGCGACGTCGACGAACTGGCCGGCGATGAAATGGTCGGCCAGAAGCTCGGCGCCCACTTCAAGCAGCTTGTCCGCCGGCACGCGGAATTCCGCGAGCTTGCGCTTGGGTTCGACCTTCGCCTTGGCGAAGTGGCCGCGCAGCGGCTTGCCGACATTCTTGACCTTCGCCTTGCCGACGCCGATCTGGAGGGCCGTGTAGCCGTCCTTCTCCTGCGTGCGCACTGCGACGACCTGGCAATGATCGAGCTTCAGCACCGTCACGGGGACGTGGCTGCCCTCCTCCGAGAAGAGGCGGGTCATGCCGATCTTGCGTGCGATAACTCCGGTCCGCATGGTTTTCTCCGTGCTCCCGGCTTACAGCTTGATTTCGACGTCGACGCCGGCGGCGAGGTCGAGCTTCATCAGCGCGTCCACCGTCTGGGGCGTCGGATCGACGATGTCGAGGAGGCGGCGATGCGTCCGGATCTCGAACTGCTCGCGGCTTTCCTTGTCGATGTGCGGGCTGCGGTTCACCGTGAAGCGTTCGATGCGCGTCGGCAGCGGGATCGGCCCGCGGACCTGTGCGCCCGTACGCTTGGCGGTGCTGACGATCTCGCCCGTCGATTGATCGAGGACGCGATGGTCGAACGCCTTCAGCCGGATGCGGATGCTTTGACTGACCATTTTCTTTCCTGTCGCGCGCCCGAACCGGCGCGCGCCTGTTGCCTTCTTACTCGACGATCGACGCGACGACGCCTGCACCGACGGTGCGGCCGCCCTCGCGGATGGCGAAGCGCAGGCCCTCGTCCATCGCGATGGGGGCGATCAAGGTCACCTCCATCGAGACGTTGTCGCCCGGCATGACCATCTCCGTGCCTTCCTTCAGCTTCACCATTCCCGTCACGTCCGTCGTGCGGAAGTAGAACTGCGGACGGTAGTTGGTGAAGAACGGCGTGTGGCGCCCACCCTCTTCCTTCGTCAGGATGTACGCTTCCGCCATGAACTTCGTGTGCGGCGTGATCGAGCCCGGCGCCGCCAGAACCTGGCCGCGCTCCACTTCCTCGCGCTTCGTGCCGCGCAGCAGCGCGCCGATGTTGTCGCCCGCCTCGCCCGAGTCCAGCAGCTTGCGGAACATCTCGACGCCCGTGCAGATCGTCTTCTGCGTCGCGCGCAGGCCGACGATCTCGATTTCGTCGTTCACCTTCACGATCCCGCGCTCCACGCGGCCCGTGACCACCGTGCCGCGGCCCGAGATGGTAAAGACGTCTTCGATCGGCATCAGGAACGGCTTGTCCTTCGGACGCGTCGGCTGCGGGATGTACGCGTCCACCTGCTTCATCAGCTCCAGGATCGCGTCATGGCCCAGCTTCGGGTCCTTGTTCTCCAGCGCGCACAGCGCCGAACCCTTGACGATCGGGATCGTGTCGCCCGGGAAGTTGTACTTCGACAGCAGTTCGCGGACTTCGAGCTCGACCAGCTCCAGAAGTTCCGGATCTTCCACCATGTCGACCTTGTTCATGAACACCACCAGCGCCGGCACGCCGACCTGGCGGGCCAGCAGGATGTGCTCGCGCGTCTGCGGCATCGGGCCGTCGGCCGCCGACACGACCAGGATCGCGCCGTCCATCTGCGCCGCACCCGTGATCATGTTCTTCACGTAGTCCGCGTGGCCCGGGCAATCGACGTGCGCGTAGTGGCGGTTCTTCGTCTCGTACTCGACGTGCGCCGTGTTGATCGTGATCCCGCGCGCCTTCTCTTCCGGCGCCTTGTCGATCATGTCGTACGCCATGAACGTCGCACCACCGGTCTCGGCAAGAACCTTCGTGATCGCCGCCGTCAGCGACGTCTTGCCGTGGTCAACGTGACCGATCGTCCCGATGTTGCAGTGCGGCTTGTTCCGCTCGAATTTCGCTTTCGACATGGTGGATGCCTCGAAGAGATTGCGCGGTTATGCGGGGTTACCAGCGATAGTGCGAGAAAGCGCGGTTCGCGTCCGCCATGCGGTGCGTGTCTTCGCGCTTCTTGACGGCGGCACCGCGGTTGTTCGCGGCGTCCATCATCTCGACCGAGAGACGCTCGGTCATCGTGTGCTCCGAACGATCGCGCGCGGCCGTGATGAGCCAGCGGATCGCGAGAGCCTGTGAGCGCTCCGGACGGACTTCGACCGGAACCTGGTAGGTCGCACCGCCGACGCGGCGCGAGCGGACCTCGAGGTTCGGCTTCACGTTGTCCAGAGCCTGGTGGAAGACCTTCAGGCCGTCGGCATTGAGCTTCTTGCCGACGATGTCGAGCGCTCCGTAGACGATCGACTCGGCGACCGAGCGCTTGCCGTCGTACATGAGGCTGTTGGTGAAACGCGAGATGACGAGGTCGCCGAACTTGGGGTCCGGCAGGACTTCCCGGCGCTCGGCGCGATGGCGACGCGACATGGACGATCTCTCCCTGGCTTACTTCGGACGCTTGGCGCCGTACTTCGAACGGCGCTGCTTGCGGTCCTTGACGCCCTGCGTGTCGAGGGTGCCGCGAATGATGTGGTAGCGAACGCCGGGAAGATCCTTCACGCGACCACCGCGGATCATGACGACCGAGTGTTCCTGAAGATTGTGACCTTCACCGGGGATGTAGCTCGTCACTTCGAAGCCGTTGGTCAGCCGCACGCGCGCGACCTTGCGCAGCGCGGAGTTCGGCTTCTTCGGCGTCGTGGTGTAGACGCGCGTGCAGACGCCACGCTTCTGGGGGCTCGCCTCGAGGGCAGGCACCTTGTTGCGGGACGGCTTGTCCGTGCGCCCGTGGCGGATGAGCTGGTTGATCGTAGGCATCCGATCGTATCCTTGCGCTCGCTCTCGAACTCGAATTCGCTTCGTGAACCCGCTTCCGGTTTCCCCCGAGCCATGCGCGAACGCACGAAACGGAAGCCGCCGGAGGCGGCGTGACAAAAAGTCCCTCGAGACGCGGGGCAGAGCCTTACGTCAGGCGAAGAACTTCGAACTTTTCCGGCCATTTATCGTCTGGCCGCGACGCAACCTGCATTTCGCCCGGGTACCCGAGTTTCGGACGGCTTCGCGCCCGACGTTCCGGCCCCTCTTGAAAGGCGGGCGGAACATAGGATTCGCCCTCCCCAGTGTCAAATGGAAAAGGAAGATTCTTTCCCGCCATTTCGCCGCACCGCAGCGAAAGCCCGAAACCATTGATCAGAAAGCACAACGGCCGCTCCTTGCGGAGCGGCCGTCGAGCCGTTTTGGAGGCTGTCGGAAGGCCTATTTGGCGCGCCGACGACCGCCGATCGCACGCTTGGGCGTCTCGCCTTCGGACTCGGGCAGCGTATCGTTCGCCGCCTGCTGGTCCTGCTGGGCCGCCAGCAGCTCGCGGTCACGGTCCGCAGCCACCTGGCGCATGCGGTTCATGACCGCACCCGTACCCGCCGGGATCAGGCGCCCGACGATCACGTTCTCCTTGAGACCGCCCAGATTGTCGACCTTGCCGTTGACCGCCGCTTCCGTGAGGACGCGGGTGGTCTCCTGGAACGAAGCCGCCGAGATGAACGACTGCGTCTGCAGCGAGGCCTTCGTGATGCCCTGCAGGACCGGCTTGTAGGTGGCCAGGCGCAGGTTCTCCTTGGCGAGCTTCTCGTTCGCCGCGTCGAGGTCGACCTTGTCGATCTGCTCGCCGGCCAGATAGACCGACTCGCCCGGATCGTCGATTTCGACCTTCTGCAGCATCTGGCGGACGATCACCTCGATGTGCTTGTCGTTGATCTTCACGCCCTGGAGCCGGTAGACGTCCTGGATCTCGTTGACCAGATACGTCGCCAGCGCCTCGACACCCATGACGCGCAGGATGTCGTGCGGGACGGGGTTGCCGTCCATCAGAAGATCGCCGCGCTGGACGTAGTCGCCTTCCTGCACGGAGATGTGCTTGCCCTTCGGGATCATGTACTCGACCGGTGCCTGCGATTCGTCCGACGGACGCACCACGATGCGGCGCTTGGTCTTGTAGTCCTTCCCGAACTCGACCCGGCCCTCGCCTTCCGAGATGATCGCGTAGTCCTTGGGACGACGCGCCTCGAACAGCTCGGCCACGCGCGGCAGGCCGCCCGTGATGTCGCGGGTCTTGGACGACTCGCGCGGGATGCGCGCGATGATGTCGCCGGCGTGGATGTCCTGGCCGTTCTCCACCGAAAGCACGGCGTCGACCGACAGGAAGTAGCGCGCCTCGAGCCCGTTCGCGAGCTTGATGACTTCACCCTTCTTGTTGCGCAGCTGGATCTGCGGCTTGAGATCCGCACCGCGCGGCTGCTGGCGCCAGTCGACGACGACCTTGGAGGAGATGCCCGTCGCTTCGTCCATCACTTCGCGGATCGACACGCCCTCGACGAGGTCGACATAGTGCGCCGTACCTTCCTTCTCGGTGATGATCGGCAGCGTGTAGGGATCCCACTCGGCCAGCTTCTGGCCCTTGATGACGACCGCGCCTTCGTCGGCGAGCAGCTTGGCGCCGTACGGCACGCGATGGCGTGCGCGTTCGCGCTTCTGCTCGTCCATCAGCACGATCTCGGTGTTGCGGCCCATGACGACCGGAACGCCCGAGCTGTTGAGCACGATGTTGCGGTTGCGCACTTCGACCTTGGCGTCGTAGGCCGCCTCGACCGAAGACTGTTCGGCACCGCGCTGCACCGCGCCGCCGATGTGGAACGTGCGCATCGTGAGCTGCGTGCCCGGCTCGCCGATCGACTGTGCGGCGATGATGCCGACGGCCTCGCCCGAGTTGACGACCGTGCCGCGGGCAAGATCGCGCCCGTAGCAGGCGGCGCAGACGCCGCCCTTCGAGGTGCAGGTCAGCACCGAACGGATCTTCACCCGGTCGACGCCCGCCTTCTCGACGCGCTCGACCATCTCCTCGACGATCAGCTCGCCCGCCTTCAGGACCGTATCGCCCGAGATCGGATCGAGGATCGCCTCGGCCACCGTACGGCCCAGGATGCGCTCGCCCAGCGTGGCGATGACTTCGCCGCCCTCGACGATCGCCTTCATCGACAGGCCTTCGGTCGTGCCGCAATCCGGCTCGATGATGATGGCGTCCTGCGCCACGTCGACCAGACGGCGCGTGAGATAGCCCGAGTTGGCCGTCTTGAGCGCCGTGTCGGCCAGACCCTTGCGGGCGCCGTGCGTCGAGTTGAAGTACTCGAGAACGGTGAGGCCTTCCTTGAAGTTCGAGATGATCGGCGTCTCGATGATCTCGCCCGACGGCTTGGCCATCAGGCCGCGCATGCCCGCGAGCTGCTTGATCTGCGCCGGAGAACCGCGCGCCTGGGAGTGGGCCATCATCCAGACCGCGTTGATGGGCTTGCCCTTCTCGGTCTTGGAGATTTCCTTCATCATCGCCGCGGCGACGTTGTCGGTGCACATCGACCAGGCGTCGACCACCTTGTTGTACTTCTCGCCCTGCGTGATCAGGCCGTCCTGGTACTGCTGCTCGAACTCGGCGACCTTCTGCTTGGTCTGCTCGACCAGCTGCTTCTTGGCGGCCGGGATGATCAGGTCGTCCTTGCCGAACGAGATGCCGGCACGGCAGGCGGCCGCGAAGCCCAGCGACATCAGGCGATCGGCGAAGATCACCGTCTCCTTCTGGCCGCAATGGCGGTAGACGACGTCGATGACGTTCTGCACGTCCTTCTTCGTCAGGAGGCTGTTGATCAGCGCGAACGGAACGTTCGGATGGCGCGGCAACAGCTGCGAGAGCAGCATGCGGCCCGGCGTGGTCTTGACGACCTCGACGTTCGGCACGCCTTCCTTGTCCACGCCGCGGTAGCGGCAGCGGATCTTGGTCTGCAGCGTCACCTTCTTGTGGTAGAGCGCCTGTTCGACTTCGGCCACGTCGCCGAAGGTCAGGCCCTCGCCCACTTCGCCTTCACGCTCGAGCGACATGAAGTACAGGCCGAGCACGACGTCCTGCGAGGGCACGATGATCGGCTTGCCGTTGGCGGGCGACAGGATGTTGTTGGTCGACATCATCAGCACGCGCGCTTCGAGCTGGGCCTCGAGGCTCAGCGGGACGTGCACGGCCATCTGGTCGCCGTCGAAGTCGGCGTTGAACGCCGTGCAGACGAGCGGATGCAGCTGGATCGCCTTGCCCTCGATCAGCACGGGCTCGAAGGCCTGGATGCCGAGGCGGTGGAGCGTGGGCGCGCGGTTGAGCAGCACGGGATGCTCGCGGATCACTTCCTCGAGGATGTCCCACACTTCGGGACGCTCCTTCTCGACCATGCGCTTGGCGGCCTTGATCGTCGTCGCCATGCCGTAGAGTTCGAGCTTCGAGTAGATGAACGGCTTGAACAACTCGAGCGCCATCTTCTTGGGCAGGCCGCACTGGTGCAGCTTGAGTTCCGGACCCACGACGATGACCGAACGGCCCGAATAGTCGACGCGCTTGCCGAGCAGGTTCTGGCGGAAGCGGCCCTGCTTGCCCTTGAGCATGTCGCTGAGCGACTTCAGCGGGCGCTTGTTCGCACCCGTGATGACGCGGCCGCGGCGGCCGTTGTCGAACAGCGCGTCGACGGCCTCCTGCAGCATGCGCTTCTCGTTGCGCACGATGATGTCGGGGGCGCGCAGCTCCATCAGCCGCTTCAGGCGGTTGTTGCGGTTGATGACGCGGCGATAGAGATCGTTGAGGTCCGACGTGGCGAAGCGGCCACCATCGAGCGGGACGAGCGGGCGCAGCTCCGGCGGGATGACCGGGATCACGTCGAGCACCATCCATTCCGGCTTGTTGCCGGAATCGACGAACGCCTCGACGATCTTCAGGCGCTTGACGAGCTTCTTGCGCTTGGCATCCGACGTCGTCTCGCGCAGTTCCTCGCGAACGGTGTCGCGCTCGGTCTCGAGATTGATCTCGCCGAGCATGCGCTTGAGGGCTTCGGCACCGATCATCGCCTGGAAGCTGTCCTCGCCGTAGTCGTCCTGGGCCTTGATGAAGGCTTCTTCCGACAGCAGCTGGTGCATCTTGAGCGGGGTCAGGCCCGGCTCGACGACGACGTAATTCTCGAAATACAGCACGCGCTCGAGGTCCCGCAGCGTCATGTCGACGAGCAGGCCGATGCGGCTGGGGAGCGACTTCAGGAACCAGATGTGCGCGACGGGCGAAGCGAGCTCGATATGGCCCATGCGCTCGCGGCGGACCTTCGACAGGGTCACCTCGACGCCGCACTTCTCGCACACGATGCCCTTGTACTTCATGCGCTTGTACTTGCCGCACAGGCACTCGTAGTCCTTGATCGGACCGAAGATGCGCGCGCAGAACAGGCCGTCGCGCTCGGGCTTGAACGTGCGGTAGTTGATCGTCTCGGGCTTCTTGATCTCGCCGTGCGACCACGCCCGGATCTGGTCCGGGCTGGCGATCGTGATCTTGATCTGGTCGAACTGGAGGGGCTTGGCCGGTGCCCCGAAGACGTTCGCGATCTCGTTCTGCATTCCGCTCTCCGTTGGGTCCGCTATCGGACCCGTGTCGGGTCGTCAGAGGGTGTTGGCGGATGCGACCGACCCCGGCCGCATCCGCAAGGCGATCAGAAGCCGCGCTGGTTGAGTTCGACGTTGAGACCCAGCGAGCGCAGTTCCTTGACGAGCACGTTGAAGGATTCCGGGATGCCCGCCTCGAAGTTGTCCTCGCCGCGCACGATCGCCTCGTAGACCTTGGTACGGCCCGCGACGTCGTCCGACTTGACGGTGAGGATTTCCTGGAGCGTGTACGCCGCCCCGTAGGCTTCGAGTGCCCAGACCTCCATTTCGCCGAAACGCTGTCCGCCGAACTGCGCCTTGCCGCCCAGCGGCTGCTGGGTGACGAGGCTGTAGGGTCCGATCGAACGCGCGTGGATCTTGTCGTCGACGAGGTGGTGGAGCTTGAGCATGTAGATGTAGCCCACGGTCACCGGGCGCTCGAAGCGCTCGCCCGTGCGTCCGTCGGTCAGCCACACCTGGCCCGTGCGGGCGAGGCCCGCCTGCTCCAGCATCGCGTTGATGTCGTCCTCGCGCGCGCCGTCGAACACCGGGGTGGCGATCGGCACGCCGCGGCGCAGGTTGGCGCCGAGATCGACGATCTCCGGATCGGTGAGCTCGCGCCCGCCTTCCATCAGCTCGTCCTTGCGGTAGATCTTCTCGAGCTTCTTGCGCAGCTCGCCGACCTTGCCCGACTTGCGGACCTTGTCGACGATTTCGCCGATCTCGCGGCCGATCGTCGCCGACGCCCAGCCGAGATGGGTC
Source organism: Tagaea sp. (assembly GCA_965279525.1). Classification (GTDB taxonomy): domain Bacteria; phylum Pseudomonadota; class Alphaproteobacteria; order CACIAM-22H2; family CACIAM-22H2; genus Tagaea. The sequence continues at coordinate 1,175,141 of CBDIIB010000004.1, forward strand.
TCGAGGATCTGGCCGACGTTCATGCGGCTGGGCACGCCCAGCGGATTGAGCACGATGTCGACCGGCTGGCCGTCTTCCAGATAGGGCATGTCTTCGGCCGGCATGATGCGGCTGATGACGCCCTTGTTGCCGTGGCGGCCGGCCATCTTGTCGCCGGGCTGCAGCTTGCGCTTCACCGCGACGAACACCTTGACCATCTTCATGACGCCGGGGGGCAGCTCGTCGCCGCGCTGCAGCTTCTCGACCTTGTCCTCGAAGCGCTTTTCCAGCGCCTTGACGGACTCGTCGAACTGCTTCTTCAGCGCCTCGACATCCTGCATCACCTTGTCGTTCTTGACGACGACCTGGCGCCACTGGCCGGGGGTGAACTCGCCCCACAGCGCTTCGTCGATCGTGGCACCGGGCTTGGCGCCCTTGAGACCGCCGGCGACCACCTGGTCGATCAGGCGTTCCTTGAGGCGCTGGGACATCGAACGCTCGAGGATCGCGCGCTCGTCGTCGCGGTCCTTGGCGAGACGCTCGATTTCCATGCGCTCGATCTGGAGCGCGCGCTCGTCCTTGTCGACGCCGCGGCGCGAGAACACCCGCACCTCGACGACCGTGCCGGCGACGCCCGGGGGCAGGCGCAGGCTGGTGTCGCGCACGTCCGAGGCCTTCTCGCCGAAGATCGCGCGCAGCAGCTTCTCTTCCGGCGTCATCGGGCTTTCGCCCTTCGGCGTGACCTTGCCGACCAGGATGTCGCCCGGCTTCACTTCGGCACCGATATAGGTGATGCCGGCTTCGTCGAGGTTCTTGAGCGCTTCCTCGCCGACGTTCGGGATGTCGCGAGTGATTTCTTCCTGGCCCAGCTTCGTGTCGCGGGCCATCACCTCGAACTCCTCGATATGGATCGAGGTGAACACGTCGTCGGAGACGATGCGTTCCGAGATGAGGATCGAGTCCTCGAAGTTGTAGCCGTTCCACGGCATGAACGCGACGAGCACGTTGCGCCCCAGCGCCAGTTCGCCAAGCTCGGTCGACGGGCCGTCGGCGATGATCTCGCCGGCGCGCACCGTATCGCCCTTGCTGACGAGCGGACGCTGCGTGATGCAGGTGTTCTGGTTCGAGCGCTGGAACTTGAGCAGGCGGTAGATGTCCACGCCCGACGCGGCGGCCGAGGTTTCCTCGGTGGCGCGCACGACGATGCGGGTGGCGTCGACCTGGTCGACGATGCCCGCACGCTTGGCGGCGATCGCGGCTCCGGAATCGCGGGCCACGATGCCTTCCATGCCCGTGCCGACGATCGGCGCTTCCGCGCGGATCAGCGGAACGGCCTGGCGCTGCATGTTCGAACCCATCAACGCGCGGTTGGCGTCGTCGTTCTCGAGGAACGGGATGAGTGCGGCAGCGACCGACACGAGCTGCTTGGGGCTCACGTCCATCAGGTCGACCTGGTCGGGCTTGACGAGGAACAGGTCACCCGCCTTGCGGCAGTTGATCAGTTCGGCCGTCAGGCGGCCCTTCGCGTCGACCTCGGTGTTCGCCTGGGCGACGTAGTAGCGCCCTTCTTCCATGGCCGAGAGATAGATCGTCTCGTCGGTGACCTTGCCGTCCTTGACCTTGCGGTACGGGCTCTCGATGAAGCCGTACTGGTTCACGCGCGCGTAGGTGGCGAGCGAGTTGATCAGGCCGATGTTCGGGCCTTCCGGCGTTTCGATGGGGCAGATGCGGCCGTAGTGCGTCGGGTGGACGTCGCGCACTTCGAAGCCCGCACGCTCGCGCGTCAGACCGCCCGGCCCGAGGGCCGAGAGGCGGCGCTTGTGCGTGATCTCCGAGAGCGGGTTCGTCTGGTCCATGAACTGCGAGAGCTGCGAGGAACCGAAGAACTCGCGCACGGCAGCCGCTGCCGGCTTGGCGTTGATCAGGTCGTGCGGCATGACCGAGTCGATCTCGACCGTCGACATGCGTTCGCGGATCGCGCGCTCCATGCGCAGCAGGCCGACGCGGTACTGGTTCTCCATCAGCTCGCCGACCGAGCGCACCCGGCGGTTGCCGAGATGGTCGATGTCGTCGATCTCGCCGCGGCCGTCCTTGAGTTCGGTCAGCGTCTTGACGATGGAGAGGATGTCCGCCTTGCGCAGGATACGCACGGTGTCCGGGCAGTTCAGCTGCAGGCGCGCGTTCATCTTCACGCGGCCGACGGCCGAAAGGTCGTAGCGCTCGGAGTCGAAGAACAGGCCCTTGTAGAGCGCTTCGGCCGTTTCCAGCGTCGGCGGCTCGCCCGGGCGCATCACGCGGTACATCTCGATCAGCGCTTCTTCGCGGCTGCTGTTCTTGTCCGCCTTCAGCGTGTTGCGGATATAGGGCCCGAAATTGATGTGATCGATATAGAGGGTCGGGATCTCCTTGACGCCGGCCTCCTCGAGCATCTTCAGGCTCTGCAGAGTCAGCTCGTCGCCGGCCTCGACATAGATCTCGCCCGTCGCGTCGTTGATGATGTCGACGGCGACGTAACGGCTCTTGATGTCGTCGACGGTGGCGAGGACGTCCTTGACGCCCTCTTCCTTGAGCTTCTTGGCCAGACGCGGGGACACCTTGGTGTCCTTTTCGGCCAGCACCTTGCCGGTCTTGGCGTCGAGCAGGTCGGAGACCAGCTTGATGCCGCGCATGCGCTCGGCGTCGAAGGCCGTCTGCCAGCCCTGCTTGCCCTTCTTGTAGACGACGGTGCCGTAGAACTGGGCGAGGATCTCCTCGGCCGACATGCCGACGGATTCGCCGAGCTCGAGATCCTTGCCGACGGCCTGGCGGTCTTCGCGCAGCTTCTCGGAGCGCGCGTCGTCGAGCGCCATCAGGAACGTGGTGACCGGCAGCTTGCGGCGGCGGTCGATGCGCACATACACGAGGTCCTTGGCGTCGAACTCGAAGTCGAGCCACGAACCGCGATACGGGATCACGCGCGCCGCGAACAGGTACTTGCCCGACGCGTGCGTCTTGCCCTTGTCGTGGTCGAAGAACACGCCGGGCGAACGGTGCATCTGCGAGACGATGACGCGCTCGGTGCCGTTGATGATGAAGGTGCCCTTGTCCGTCATGAGCGGCATGTCGCCCATGTAGACGTCCTGCTCCTTGATGTCGCGGATCGAGCGCGAACCGGTGTCCTCGTCCACGTCCCACACGACCAGGCGCAGGGTCACCTTGAGCGGGGCGGCGAAGGTCATGCCGCGCTGCTGGCACTCCTCGACGTCGTACTTCGGCTCTTCGAGCTCGTAGCGGACGAACTCGAGCTGTGCGCGCTCGGAGAAGTCCTTGATCGGGAAGACCGTGCGGAAGACCTCCTGCAGGCCCACGTTCTTGCGTTCGGACGGTGTCACGTCCATCTGCAGGAACGAGGCGTAGGAGCTCATCTGCACCTCGATGAGGTTCGGCATCGGAGCGACCTCGGGAATACGCCCGAACGTCTTGCGAATGCGCTTGCGACCCATCACCGTCTGCAACATCTCGACCTCATCCGTCCACTTAGGGACCAGGTGCCGCCGCAACCGGCGACACCCCAAAAATCCGTTGCGGGCCTATTCGGGGAGCCCGCGCCCGACCGGATGCCGGCTCCGCCGCGCGAACGCGACGGAACCGGAACCGGATTTCGGTCTTACTTGACTTCGACCTTGGCGCCCTGCTCTTCGAGCGACTTCTTGATCTTGGCGGCGTCGTCCTTGTTGACGCCTTCCTTGACCACCTTCGGCGCGCCTTCGACGAGGTCCTTGGCTTCCTTGAGGCCCAGGCCCGTGATTTCGCGCACGACCTTGATCACGTTGATCTTCTTGTCGCCGGCCGAAGCCAGCGTCACCGTGAACTCGGTCTGCTCGGCGGCAGCGGCCGCACCGGCAGCGGCTGCACCACCGCCGGCGGCGGCAACGGCAACCGGAGCGGCGGCGGAAACGCCCCACTTTTCTTCGAGCATCTTGGTCAGCTCAGCGGCCTCGAGGACCGTGAGGGTCGACAGTTCGTCAACCAGCTTTGCGAGATCGGCCATTTGAATGTTCTCCTGTTTGGACTTGGATCTTCGGGTTGGGTTGGATCGGCTTCAGGCCGCGTCCTGCTTCTTCGCGTAGGCACTGATAACGCGGGCCACCTGTGCCGCAGGGGCACCGATGACGGTCGCGATACGGGTTGCCGGCGCGCTGAGGAGGCCGAGGAACTTGGCCCGCATCTCCGGAAGGGAGGGTAGGGTCGCAAGCGCCTTGACCGCAGCCACGTCGAGCACGCGCTCGCCGAGGCCGCCGGCGACGATGGTCAGCTTCTCGTTCTTCGCAGCGTACTCGACCGCGATCTTCGCTGCCGCCACGGGATCCGTGGAGTAGGCGATTGCGGTCGGGCCCGTCAGCGACGTCCCGAGATGCTGGAACTTCGTCCCGTCCAGTGCACGACGCGTGAGCCGGTTCTTCGCGACTTTGAAGCTGGCCCCGGCTGCGCGCATCTTGCGACGCAGTTCGGTCACTTCCGCGACAGTCAAGCCCGCCTGCCGGGTCACGATGACCACGGTTGCGTCCTTGAGCTTGCCGTGAAGCGATTCGACCAGTTCCTTCTTTTGCGAACGGTCCACGATCGTCTCCTGGTTTGCCCCGCCGGCACCATGCCGCCGGGGCCGTTTCACACGAGCCTCGTGCCACCCACCGATCCCCGGAAGGGGATCGCCGGAACGGCCGAGACCCGGCTCGACCTGTCCCAGAAGTCCAAGTCGGACGCGCCCGGGGGAGACCCGGAAGCGCCGATTTGCCACCTCTGTCTATGCAGGCCGTTCCCCCGGAGGGGACCGTTTATGCCGTCGGGCCGGAAGGCCTTCGGGCACCTGCAGTCTCGGACAGGAGCGGATGGTCTCCAGCTCCCGAAGGAGCGTTCGTCCATCCGCCTGTTCCCCGCCGTGCCTGCGTGAGCAGGCACGACGGAATTCGTTTCGCCCGACCGGCCGCTTACGCGGCCTGCTGCGCGACGGCCATGCCGCCGAACGCCGCGATGTCGAGCTTGAAGCCGGGGCCCATCGTCGATGAGACCGTCGCCTTCTTGATGTAGTTGCCCTTCACGCCCGACGGGCGCGCGCGCACGATGGCGTCGAGGAACGCCTTCAGGTTCTGCGCGAGCTTGGCGTCGTCGAAGCTGGCCTTGCCGATACCGGCATTGATGTTGCCGGTCTTGTCGGCGCGGAACTCGACCTGGCCGCCCTTGGCGTCCTTGACGGCCTGGCCGACGTTCGGCGTGACCGTGCCGAGCTTCGGGTTCGGCATCAGGCCGCGCGGACCCAGCACCTTGCCGAGCTTGCCGACGACGGCCATCATGTCCGGAGCCGCGATGACGCGATCGAAGTTGATCTCGCCCGCGAGCACCTTCTCGGCGAGGTCGTCGCCGCCGACGAGATCGGCGCCTGCGGCCTGCGCCTCGGCGACCTTGGCGCCCTTGGCGAACACCGCCACGCGCACGGTCTTGCCCGTGCCGTTCGGCAGCGCGACCATGCCGCGGACCTGCTGGTCCGCCTGGCGCGGATCGATGTTGAGGTTCAGCGAAACCTCGACGGTCTCGTCGAACTTCGCGGTCGCGCGCGCCTTCATCGACTTCACGGCATCGTCGATCGTGTAGACCTTCTCGATGTCGAGACCGTCATAGGCCTTCTTGATGCGTTTTCCCATGCGAGCCATGATCAGCCCTCCACCACGTCGAGACCCATCGAACGGGCCGAGCCGGCGATCATCATCATCGCGGCCTCGACGTCGTTCGCGTTCAGGTCGACCATCTTCTTCTCGGCGATCTCGCGCACCTGCGACTTCGTCACCTTGCCGGCCTTGGCGAGACCCGGCGTCTTGGAGCCGGATTCGATCTTGGCGGCCTGCTTGAGGAAGTACGACACCGGCGGCGTCTTCATGATGAACGTGAACGTGCGGTCGCCGTAGGCCGTGATCACGACCGGAATCGGGATGCCCGCCTCGATCTTCTGGGTCTGCGCGTTGAACTGCTTGCAGAACTCCATGATGTTCAGGCCGCGTTGGCCCAAAGCGGGGCCGATCGGCGGCGAGGGATTCGCCTTTCCGGCCGGCACCTGCAGTTTGATGTACCCGACGATCTTCTTTGCCATCTCACCACTCCTTTGGGCTCCCGGACTGTCCGATAGCGAGGACCACGCCGGTTAGCGCCCGTTGCAAAATCCGTAACTCAGACCTTCTCGACCTGCCCGTACTCGAGTTCGACCGGCGTGGGCCGGCCGAAGATCGACACCGAAACCTTCAGGCGCGACTTCTCCTCGTCGATTTCCTCGACCAGGCCGTTGAACGACTGGAACGGCCCGTCGGTCACGCGCACCTGTTCGCCGATCTCGTAGGTGACGGCGGGCTTCGGTTTCTCGATGCCCTCCTTCATCTGGCGCAGCAGGCGGTCCGCCTCGGCATCCGAGATCGGCTGCGGCTTGCCGCCCGACCCCAGGAAGCCGGTGACCTTCGGCGTGTTCTTGACGAGGTGCCAGGTCTCGTCCGTCAGGTCCATGCGGGCGAGGACATAGCCCGGGAAGAACTTGCGTTCCGACGAGACCTTCTTGTTGCCCTTGCGCACCTCGACGACGCTGTCGACCGGCACCATCACTTCCTCGACCAGCGGATCGAGGCCCTTCTGCACGGCCTGCTCCTTGATCGACGAAGCGACCTTCTTCTCGAAGCCCGAATAGACGTGCAGCACATACCAACGCATCGCCATGGCGATCAGCCTCCCAGGCCCAGAATGAGGCGCATTCCCCACGCGATCGTCGCATCGGCGACGAAAAAGAAGATCGCCGCAAGCACCGACATCACGAACACCATCGCGGTCGTGACGAGCGTCTCCTTGCGGGACGGCCACGAGACCTTGTGGGCCTCCTGGCGGACCTGGCTGGCGAATTCGGCCGGACCGGTCTTTTGCGTAGCGGGCGGCATCATGCCGTCGTTCCTATCCGTCGTACTTCGTTTCGACTGTTATCTGGCAGGAGTGGGGGGACTCGAACCCACAGCCCCCGGTTTTGGAGACCGGTGCTCTACCAATTGAGCTACACTCCTAAAGTCTTCCTTCTTACTCGACGATCGACGCGACGACGCCTGCACCGACGGTGCGGCCGCCCTCGCGGATGGCGAAGCGCAGGCCCTCGTCCATCGCGATGGGGGCGATCAAGGTCACCTCCATCGAGACGTTGTCGCCCGGCATGACCATCTCCGTGCCTTCCTTCAGCTTCACCATTCCCGTCACGTCCGTCGTGCGGAAGTAGAACTGCGGACGGTAGTTGGTGAAGAACGGCGTGTGGCGCCCACCCTCTTCCTTCGTCAGGATGTACGCTTCCGCCATGAACTTCGTGTGCGGCGTGATCGAGCCCGGCGCCGCCAGAACCTGGCCGCGCTCCACTTCCTCGCGCTTCGTGCCGCGCAGAAGGGCGCCGATGTTGTCGCCCGCCTCGCCCGAGTCCAGCAGCTTGCGGAACATCTCGACGCCCGTGCAGATCGTCTTCTGCGTCGCGCGCAGGCCCACGATCTCGATTTCGTCGTTCACCTTCACGATCCCGCGCTCCACGCGGCCCGTGACCACCGTGCCGCGGCCCGAGATGGTAAAGACGTCTTCGATGGGCATCAGGAACGGCTTGTCCTTCGGACGCGTCGGCTGCGGGATGTACGCGTCCACCTGCTTCATCAGCTCCAGGATCGCGTCATGGCCCAGCTTCGGGTCCTTGTTCTCCAGCGCGCACAGCGCCGAACCCTTGACGATCGGGATCGTGTCGCCCGGGAAGTTGTACTTCGACAGCAGTTCGCGGACTTCGAGCTCGACCAGCTCCAGAAGTTCCGGGTCTTCCACCATGTCGACCTTGTTCATGAACACCACCAGCGCCGGCACGCCGACCTGGCGGGCCAGCAGGATGTGCTCGCGCGTCTGCGGCATCGGGCCGTCGGCCGCCGACACGACCAGGATCGCGCCGTCCATCTGCGCCGCACCCGTGATCATGTTCTTCACGTAGTCCGCGTGGCCCGGGCAATCGACGTGCGCGTAGTGGCGGTTCTTCGTCTCGTACTCGACGTGCGCCGTGTTGATCGTGATCCCGCGCGCCTTCTCTTCCGGCGCCTTGTCGATCATGTCGTACGCCATGAACGTCGCACCACCGGTCTCGGCAAGAACCTTCGTGATCGCCGCCGTCAGCGACGTCTTGCCATGGTCAACGTGACCGATCGTCCCGATGTTGCAGTGCGGCTTGTTCCGCTCGAATTTCGCTTTCGACATGGTGGCTTCCGATCGTCCGTTGGTTTGGCGTTGGGTCGGTTAGTTCGGTAGGTCAGCAAGAAAGTCGGTGAGGCGGGATCGCGGCGTCGACAGGCAAAGCAAGTGGAGCGGGTGATGGGAATCGAACCCACGTAGCCAGCTTGGAAGGCTGGAGCTCTACCATTGAGCTACACCCGCCTGTTTCGTTGCCTTCGTCTCGCTTCGCGTTCGCACCTCGCTAGAAACTCTTTCGTCTCGTCCGCCCGGACAGGTGGTGGAGGGGGAAGGATTCGAACCTTCGAACTCCGGAGAGGGCAGATTTACAGTCTGCTGCCATTGACCGCTCGGCCACCCCTCCAACCGTCTGGACCGTTTCGGGCTGACGACAGCCCGCCGTGCATCCCCGGAGGGACAGCCGGTTTGGCTGGTATCTGCCTTTGGCGGAGCACCGACCCACCCCGGGATTCTTAGTCTCCGAAGGGCGGTCGACGCGGACCCGGGGTTTAATGAGAAAGGGGGCTTGAAGTCAATGCCTAAACCTCACGACAAAACAAGCCGAGCCCCCCAGCCCTCCCGTTTCCGAGACTGGCCGGCGCGCGCGACTTGAATAACTCTACAATACAGCATATTAAGCGCCCCGATGAGCAAAGGCAAGCACCAGTCCGGCCGCGGCGGTTACGGCACTTCACGCGGCGGCAGGGACGGCGAACGGGGTGACAAGCCCGGCGCCAAGCGCGGGCCGAACTCGGGCCAGAAGCCCGGTTCCAAAGGCGGATTCGGCGCCAAGCCGGCCCGCGGACCGCGCCCCGAGCGCTTCGAGAAATCCGACCGGCCGGCCCGGCCGGAACGCTTCGGCAAGCCCGAGCGCCCCGCCCGTCCCGAACGTCCGGCGCGGCCCGAGCGTTTCGGCAAGCCCGAACGCCCCGCCCGCCCCGAACGTTTCGGCAAGCCCGAGCGCTTCGGCAAGTCCGAGCGTCCCGCCCGCCCCGAACGCTTTGGCAAACAGGAGCGTTTCGGCAAGCCCGACCGTCCGTTCCGCCCCGAGCGCCCCGCCCGTCCGCCGCGCGAAGTCCGCCCGGAACCCGTCGAACGCGTCCATCGCCCGACCCCGAGCGAGGCCGGCCGGCCGGAAGCCGGCGGCAACCGCGTTTGGCTCTACGGCATCCATCCCGTTCTGGCGGCCCTCGCCAACCCGAGCCGCAAGGTGCTGCGCATCGCCGTACTTGGCGAGATCGAAGCGACCGTCGGCCCGCGCCTGGCCACGCTGGGCGAAACACACCCGACCGGCCTGCCCGAAATCGAGATCCTCGGCCGCGAACTGCTCGACCGGCTGCTGCCGCGCGCGGCCGTCCATCAGGGCCTCGCCGCCCTCGTCGAGGGGCTGGAAGATCCCGACCTCGAAGACATCGTGCGCGCGACGGACGGCCACGACATCGCGCGCGTCGTGGTCCTCGACCAGGTCACCGACCCGCACAATATCGGCGCGATCCTGCGTTCCTGCGCCGGTTTCGGTGTCGCCGCCGTGATCCTGCCCGAGCGCCATTCGCCGGCGGCCACCGCCGTGATGGCGAAGGCCGCATCGGGTGCCTTGGAGCGCGTGCCGTTCGTGCGCGTGGTCAATCTCGCGCGCGCACTCGACCGGCTCAAATCCGCGGGCTTCTGGTGCGTGGGCCTTGCCGGCGAAGCGCAGACGCCGATCCATCAGGCCGATCTCACCGGCAAGATCGCGCTCGTCGTGGGTGCCGAAGGCGAAGGCCTGCGCCGGCTGACGCGCGAGCGTTGCGACCTGCTCGTGCGCATCCCGATGGAAAAAGGCGTGGAAAGCCTCAACGTGTCGAACGCCGCGGCGATCGCCCTCTACGAATTGGCACGCCGCACGACCGCTTAGCGCCGCAACGCGCCTTCGACGTATTTCCTGAAATGCGCAGGCTCGGGCGTGACATAGCCCACGAGCTTGGCTTCCTCATCCCAGCGGCGCAGGCGCAGCGCGTCCTTGGCGAAGCGCTTGGCCGCGAAACGGTCGGCCTCCGCCTTCGACATCGGCCCGCCCTGCAGCTTCAGCGACAGCACCGAGGCATCCGACAGCCGCTCGGCATAGCCCGGTTCGACCGCGACGAGATAGCGCTTGGCATCGACATGCAGCGCCACCGGCCCGACGACGTCCTCGCCGAAATGGCGCAGCAGGAACGCGGCCCCCACCGCCTCGTGCCTTCCGTCGACGCCCTTGTCGGCGATGTCCTCGCCAAGCCCGTGCAGCAGGTGCCCGACGTCGTGCAGCAAAGCCGCCGCGACGAGGGCGGGGCTCGCGCCTTCCTTTTCGGCGAGCCATGCGGCCTGCAGCGCATGCTCGCGCTGGCTGATGCCCTCGCCGTAGCCGGCGTGGCCGGCGGGCTGGTCGAAGACGGCGATGAGGCGGTCGACGATGTCGGTCATGGGCGCTAGTCTATCAGCCAAGAAGCGGACGCGACTAGGGAGAGGCGCCATGCAACTCACGCCAGCACAGGTCGAGGCGTACGACCGCGATGGCTACGTCTTCATCGAGAACGTCTTCTCGAAGCGCGAGATCGACACGCTGACCGGCGAACTGCCGGCCGCGTTCGCGCAAAAGCGCGAAGAAGTCGTGCGCGAGAAAGGCTCGGATGCGCCCCGCTCGGCCTTCTATCTGCAGACCTGGAACCCGGTCTACGAAGCGCTGGCGCGCCATCCGCGCCTGCTGAAGCCCGGCATGCAGCTGCTGGGTTCGGACCGGCTCTACATGCACCAGTTCAAGGTGAACGCGAAGGCGGCGTTCGACGGCGCGGTGTGGCAGTGGCATCAGGACTACGCGACGTGGAAGGCCGACGACGACATGCCGGAGCCCAACGCGTTCAACATCGCGCTGTTTCTGGCCGACGCGAACGAGTTCAACGGCCCCTTGATGTTCATCCCCGGCAGCCACAAGCGCGGCGCCATCCAGTCGAGCTGGGACACGACGACGACTTCCTATCCGTTGTGGACCATCGACAACGACACGGTGACGAAGCTCGTCGAGCGCGGCGGCATCGTGGCACCCAAGGGGCCGGCGGGCAGCGTGCTGATCTTCAATTCGTGCCTCGTGCACGCGTCGGGCTCGAACCTCACGCCGTGGTCGCGCTGGATCGTGTATCTCTCGATCAACCGCTGCGACAACGCGATCCGGCGGTTCAGGCGCCCGGCGTGGATCGCCAACCGCGACTTCGCGCCGATCGAGCCGCTGGCCGACGACTGCCTGGCGAAGTTCGCGAAGGACGCAAGGGCGGCCGAGTAGTTTCCAGTCTTTACGACGCCGCGAAGTTCGCCCGCATCCACGCGACGAGCGGGTCGGCCGCCGGCAGGAAGGCCGAGTTGTGGTCGCCCTCGGGCTCGGCATAGACGCTCAGCGGGTTGCGCGGCATGGACTCGAACGTGCGCCGCTTGGCGTTGGGCGTGGGATCGCGCGTGCCCGACGTCCAGAACACCGGCAGGCGCGTGGCGGCCAACGCCGCCTTCACGCTCGGGAAGCGCGCCGGATCGTGGAACGACAGGAACACCTCGGGCGTCGTCGTGTAGCTTTCCTCGACGAAGGATTCGCCGACCGCGTTCTGCCCGCCGAAACGCACCGGCACGCGCCCCTGCCCCGCCGCCTCGAGTTGCTTCGCCCGGTCGATCTCGGGCTGGACGCGCTTCCAGAAAATGCCGGACGGCGGGATCAGGTCGAGCAGGCCGCCGGGATTGAGGAACGCCTTGCCGACCACGACGGGCGGCGGATCGGCCGGCCGCCACGTCATCGCGAAGGTGGCGCCGAGGCTCAAACCCCCGACCACGACCTTGCGGCCCGCGGCCGCCGCAAGCGCCACGAGCGCGTCGACCGCGGCATTGGCATCGGCGACGGTGCCGTTCCACGCCCGGCTCCACGGCATCGCCGGAAGGTAAACAGTCGTTCCGGACGCGGCGACGCGCTCGGCGAAATTGCGCATCAGCGGCGAACGCGGGCTGCCGTTCTTGCCGTGCAGCAAGACGAGCGCCAGATTGCCGTTCGCCGAAAGCTCGTCGAACTCGACGCGCCAGCCGGTCGATGCCGCAAGCGACTGCGCCGCCGGGGCCGGCCCCTGGGCGCGCGCGGCCGGAACGGCGCCGGCCGCCGCCATCAATCCCCCCAGAAATGCCCGCCGGTCCACGACCATGCAAACCCCTTCAAACCGCAAAACATTGGGTTACTACTGGTTACCGGTAACCTATTTATCCCTTTGAAGTTCAAAGGTTGTTACTGCAACGACACTTCCTGCAACCTTTGTGACGCCTCACCGAATTCTTCCCGAAACACCGTCGCAAACTTGTTCCTATAATAGGTAATTTAGCCGTTTTGTCAAGATCGAATTTCGTTTGAAATGTATGCTGTTTCCGGTTGTGTTCTTCTTTGATACAGTCTTTGGATGAATAATGTTCTCATCTGGATCGGGCTGATCCTTGCCGTCGTTTCAGGCGGCAGCACGGCACGCGCCGATCCGCTCTGCGCGCTCGGCTGGATTTGCGAAACGGCGACAGAATTCGAGCTTCTAAATCCTTTGGTTGAGCATGGAGCCACAAGCCCGACCTGCCACCTGCGTCAGATCGCCGTCCTGCGGCAACAGAAGCTCGGGTTCTGGTTAGTCACGAGCGCGTATCGACTTGGATCCACTGTCGAGCTCTCGTTTGTCGTCGGCCTTTTTCAGGCAAACCCGGATGGGTCGACCGGGAAAGTCGCGGTACGTACTGCGCGGCTGCTATCCGCAGACAGGGTCATCGACACGGCAGATTGGGCACAGACGATGGATCCGGAGAGCGGCATGGTGTCGCTCTCGCAATACGGCACCGATATCTCGGATCCGCTTGCGCACGCAGCGTTGGCGGTTGCGTCAGGGGCGCGCTACGGCGCCCTGGTCGAAACCGAATCTGGCCGGCGGTTTCAGCTCGAAATCGAGATAGGCACGCGAAAAGACGCCAGCAAGCTGGCTATTCGTGCGTTTCGCGCGTGTGTGGAGCGCGACAGACTCTCCCCGACTGCTCCGAAAGTCGCCGAGTAGACGATGCATTCGACACGTTTTCAAATCAGATGGACGCTGGCGCTAATGCTGGCGCTTGCGAACATCGCGCATGCCGACATGACCGAGACCTGCCGCGCCGGCCATGTCTGCGTTGCCGCGAGCGGATATGAGAACATGCGCGCCGGCAAGCCCGACGGTGGCAGCTACGGATGCGGATTCCGGTATGGTGCGCGCGATGACAAAACCGGTCGCACGCTCTATGTCGCACTCGTCGGCGGGGAGGGCGACATCCTGCCCTATCTCATCGTTGAAATGCACATGCGCGAACCGATCCCGGACAGCGAAAAGACAAAACTTCTTACGCCTCGCGCCGGATGGATCTACACGGCCGATCAGACGATCCTGACAAAAGACTGGAACCTGACAGTCCGCGACCAGTTGCAGGTATCGCGAACAGACATCCTTCCCGAAAACCGCGGCACCATCAGCCAAATGGCGGAATTGCTGGGCGCTCTTCCCCACACCATCTTGGTCGAGATCACGGAAGGAACTTACATCCGCTATTTCGTCGCGCCCCAATCCGACGGACGTCGTGCCGCCGCGGAGTTCGTCGCGTGCGTCGATGAGATCCACCAGAGCGTGAAGTCCGTCACGCCAGTGCTGCGATAGAATGCGATGGCGCGCAGATCCGGTCATCCGCGAGGACTGGCATGCCGTTGCGACCAAGCCAGCTTAAATGTATGCCTTTTCTGGTTGTGTTCTTATATGATACAGTCTGTGGATGCGCAAAGTTCTTCTTCCCGTCGTCCTTGCCGTCGTCGCGGTTTCAGCCGTGCCGGCAGCCGCCCAATCGGCCCCCTTCTGTCCGGAGGGCTGGGCCTGCGGTTCGCCTGACGGACATCGCGCCGAGACGCGCCAGGCCACCGGCCACCGCGACGCCTGCCTGATCCACCACGCGCTGACGACGAGTGACGGTGCATGGCAGATGATGACGATCCTCTTCTCGACCGACTCGACACGAGACGTCGATATGGGCTTCGCGGTGACCCTTCTGGAATCCGCCACGCCCGGCAAAGACTACCGCCAGATACCGCTGCGTTCGATCCGGCTGCTGAGCGCGGATCGCCGGCTCGACACGCGCGAATGGCGGGTCACTGGCGCCGGCACGACCCGGACGATCGTGCGCGTGCCGGTCATGGAAGGTGTCGAGAAGGCGGTCGGCGCGTCGATCGCGATCGCGACGGGTGCGGCCTATGGCGTGCTCGCCGAAACGACGGACGGCAGGCGCGTGCGCATTGAGTCAGCGGCGACTGCGCGCGTGCCGACCGCGATCCGGGCGTTCCAGTCCTGTATCGAGAACCGCAGCAAGCCCGCCGGCAACTAGGAGAAAGTGCGATGCGAATAGCCCCAGCGGCCTTGGTCGTCGCAATGCCCTTCCTGCTGGCCGCCTGCGCGCAGCCAGCCGAGGAAAGAGGTTGCGGCGACCATATCTGCACGAGCACCGAAGGCCACAAGCTCGTCGAGTACCGGAAGGACGGCGAATTGATCGACTGCCGCATCGAGCACATTGCCCGTGCGCTCGACGCTCCCTATGGCTTCGTCGTCGTCGCGGCTGCCGGCGAGGGCACGATTCTCCCTTACATGCGGATCGTGGTGCGCGGGGTCCACGTCACGCCGGTCGGTCAACCGAATGAAATTCTAGCCCTTCGTTCGGTCCGGCTGCGCGGAGCTGAGTCGAAGTTCGATACCCGGGATTGGCAGTCGCATGTGCGGGACGGCGCCGTCTGGCTGCGGACCGACGTACTTCCAGAAGACCGGTCGCCGCTCGCCACGCTCGCCGCCATCGCCACGAGCGAAACCTACGCCATGCACGTCGAGACTGGAGACGGGCGGAAAGTGCCCGTCGGCGTCGCCCAACTCCGCCCGACCGGCGATATCGCCAAGCGCTTCCTTGCCTGCACCGAGGAACTGCGCAAGGCCGTCGGCGGCTAAGACCGCCCGCAGGCATGCTTGATCTCGATCCTTCCGAATTCGTCTCCGCGCGCGATGCGCCCCGCCCAGCATCTCAAAAACTGTATGCCGTATTCGACGGTCGGCCCTTTTGATAATTTTTTCGGAAGAACCGCGTTGGCAGCGGCTGCCTTGCCGTCCTCACGAACGGCGCAATCGCCCGAGGATGATGCATGCCCCCAGCGAAGCACCCGCACGACCCTCACTACCACGCACACGGCCCCGACGCCGGCACGCACCTGTCGGACGTCGAGCTCCGGGTGCGCGCCCTCGAAAGCGTGCTCGTCGAGAAAGGCTATGTCGTTCCGCAAGTCCTCGACGATCTGGTCGAGACCTATGAAAAGAAGATCGGTCCGCGCAACGGCGCGCATGTCGTCGCGAAGGCGTGGACGGACCCGGCCTATCGCGAATGGCTGCTCGCCGACGCCACGGCCGCGATCGCTTCGCTGGGCTATCCGGGCGGGCAGGCCATGGTTGCCGTCGCGAACGGCCCGGACCAGCACAACCTCATCGTCTGCACACTCTGCTCCTGCTATCCGTGGCCGGTCCTGGGGCTGCCGCCCGTCTGGTACAAGTCGGCGCCCTACCGGTCGCGCGCCGTCATCGATCCGCGCGGCGTGCTGGCGGATTTCGGGCTCGTCCTGCCGCCGACGACGCGGATCAAGGTGTGGGATTCGACCGCCGAGATCCGCTATTTCGTGCTTCCCGAAAGTCCTCCCGGGACCGGCGGAATGGACGAAGCCGCACTCGCCAAACTCGTGACACGCGACAGCCTGATCGGCGTCGGCCTGCCGCTCGCACCTGAACGGGCCGCGTCGTGAACGGTGCTGCCGACATGGGCGGCATGATGGGGTTCGGTCCCGTCGTGCCTGACGCCGAGACCGATCCGCTTTTCCACGCGGAATGGGAACGCCGCGTCTTCGCGATGGCGATCGGGATGGCGCGAACCGGGGCCTGGAACGTCGACATGTCGCGTGCCGCGCGCGAAAGCCTGCCGCCGGTGCAATACCTGTCGATCACCTATTTCGAGATCTGGCTTTGCGCCCTCGAAAAACTGCTGGCGGAACGAAACCTCGTCCAGGCCGACGAGATCGCCGCCGGCCAAGCCCTGCATCCGCCGGGCCGCGTCCCGCGCATCGGCAAGCCCGAGGAGGTGGCGGCGATCCTCGGCAAGGGCAAGCCCGGCACGATCCGCGAGGCGGCCGCACCGGCGCGCTTCGCGATCGGCAACCGGGTGCGGATGCGCAACATGCATCCGGCGACGCACACGCGCCTGCCCCGCTACGTGCGCGGGCGCCTGGGCGTCGTCGAACTCGTTCACGGCGTACACGTGTTTCCGGACAGCAACGCGCTGGGCCGGGGCGAAGCACCGCAGTGGCTCTACACCGTGCGCTTCGCCGGGACCGAATTGTGGGGTGCGGATGCCGATCAGGCGCTCGCCGTTTCGGTCGAGGCATGGGAGAGCTATCTGGAGGTGCCGGCATGAGCCGCCGATCCGGCACCCCCGCGCTGCCCGACCTGCCTTGCGATGCGGAAGGCCCCGTCTTCCGGGCGCCGTGGGAGGCGCAGGCCTTCGCGATGGCGGTGGCTCTCCAGCAGAAGGGCCTGTTCACCTGGCCCGAATGGGCGGACGCGCTGTCGGGCGAGATCCGCGCCGCACAGGCCGCCGGCGATCCGGATACCGGCGAGACCTACTATGGCCATTGGCTGCGGGCGCTGGAACGGCTGGTCGTCGAGAAAGGTGCCGCGACGCCCGAGCGGCTCGCCGAACGCGCGGCCGCCTGGGATCACGCGGCACGCCACACGCCGCATGGCCAGCCGATCGTGCCGCCCGCCTGACCTTTTCGCGCGGGGCTAGATCGTCCAGCTCCCCGGATCCGCCTCGCTCTGCCCGCCGCTCTTCATGTCGCGCACGCGGTGCGGGGCACCGGGTTCCTCGGGCAGGAACCATACGAACGGGATGCCCTTGTCGTTGGCGTATTTGAGCTGGGCGTCGGCCTTGCGGTCCTCGTGGTACATCTCGACCTTCAGGCCGCGCGAACGCAGCGTGCGCGCGACGGCGGCGACGTCGGCATAATTCCCGCCGCGCGGGAACAGCACCAGCACATCGGTCGGCGTCTTGCGGGTGGGCTTCAGGCGGCCTTCCTTCTGCAGCTTCCAGAAGATGCGCGTGAGGCCGATGGAAATGCCGATGCCCGGCAGCCGCCGGTTGATCAGCGAGCCCACCAGATTGTCGTAGCGCCCGCCGCCGCACACGGTCGGGAAATCGGGGAAGTCGGCAAGCTTCGTCTCGTAGACCGAGCCCGTGTAATAGGCGAGCCCGCGCGCGATCGACAGATCGGCGACGAAGCTGCCCTTCGGGAAGCGCGCCAGCTCGGTCATCACGAAGCCCAGCTCGTGCAGGCCCTGGCTCAGCAACTCGGACTTCACGCCCAGCTTCTCGACCTGGCCCAGGATCGCGGCATCCGTGCCCTTGATCTCGGTCAGCGCCAGGATCTTCGCGATGGCATCGTCGCCCAGCGACAGTTCCTTCGCCAGCATGTCCGACACGCCCTTGGCGCCGATCTTGTCGAGCTTGTCGACGATGCGGATGGCGTTGGCCTGGTCGGCGATGCCGAGGCCCTCGTAGTAGCCCTGCAGGATCTTGCGGTTGTTGAGCTTGGTCACGCTCGGCCCCACGC
Organism: Tagaea sp.; assembly: GCA_965279525.1. Classification (GTDB taxonomy): domain Bacteria; phylum Pseudomonadota; class Alphaproteobacteria; order CACIAM-22H2; family CACIAM-22H2; genus Tagaea. The sequence goes on from CBDIIB010000004.1 coordinate 1,193,082, forward strand.
CCAGCGCGTCGAGCGTCTCGAACACGATGGCCGGCATCTCGGCGTCGAAATGCAGCGGGATCTCGCGCGTGTCGATCACGTCGATGTCGCACTGGTAGAACTCGCGGAAGCGCCCGTCTTGCGGACGCTCGCCGCGCCAGGCCTTCTGCATCTGGTAGCGCTTGAACGGGAACACCAGCTCGTTGAGGTTCGCCGCCACATAGCGCGCCATGGGGACTGTCATGTCGTAGTGGAGGGCGTGCTCGGGCACGGCGTCCTCGCCCGGCTCGGCGAGCAGGCGGCGGATCGCGTAGATCTCCTTGTCGGTATCGCCCTGCTTCAGCAGCACTTCGACCGGCTCGATCGAGCGCGTCTCGATGGGCGCATAGCCGTAGCTCTCGAAGATGCCGCGGATCGTGTCGAGCCATTTGAGCTCGACGATGCGCAGCTCCGGCAGCCATTCCGGAAAGCCGCTGATGGCCTTGAGTTTCTGCTTCTCGATCACGTCGCGTCCGCCCCTGTACGTTGCGCCCGTCTGATACCCCAGCCGGAGGAAACGGGCAAAGGCCGAATGGCGCCGGGTGCGGCCATATACCGCGAAACCTGCCGACGTCATCCCCTATACTGTCCGCCGCATGTTCGACCCCGGGACGATCGTCAGTCCGAGGCTCAAACGCCTTCATGCCTACTGGGACGCCAAGCGCGCCGGCAGGCCGATGCCGGCGCGCGCCGACATCGATCCGGTCGAGATTCCGTGGATCCTCGGGGATCTCTCGCTCATCGAGGTCCGCGGGGAAGGCGACTACCACTGGCGGGTCGACGGCTCCAACCTCACCGCGTTCTTCGGGTGCGAAATGACCGGCCGCTCGATTTCGGAGTATCCCTTCCCCGCCTTCATCGAGAAGATGCGCATGACGCTCGACGAGGCCGTGCGCGCCGGCGGGCCGTCCCGCAGCGTCCGGCGGTTTTCGACCAAGACCCAGAAATGGAACTACGAGAGCCTCTACCTGCCGCTATCGGGCGACGGACAGCGCATCGACATGCTGATCCAGGCGCTCGAGATCGAACCGAGATGACCTTCCCGCACTCAGACCGCTAAACTCCCCCGCCATGACCGAGTCCTACGATGTCGTCATCGCGGGCGGTGCCGCGATCGGCGGGTCCGTCGCCTATCATCTTGCGGCCGATCCGGCCTTCAAGGGCTCCGTGCTCGTGCTCGAGCCCGACCCCACCTATGCGCGCGCGGCAAGCGCGCTATCGGCCGCGTCGATCCGCCAGCAGTTTTCCAGTGCCGTGAACATCCGCATATCGCTGTTCGGCATCGGCTTCCTGCGCGCCATCGGCGAGACGCTGGCGGTCGACGGCGAGCGGCCGGAGATCGGACTCCACGAGGGCGGCTACCTGTTCCTCGCCACGCCGGCGGGTGCCTCGATCCTTGCCGAAAACCACGCGCTGCAGACGGCCCTGGGGGCGGACATCGCGCATTTCGACCCGGCGGGCCTCCAGCGGCAGTTCCCGTGGCTGGCGACCGGCGACCTTGCCGGCGGCTGCTGGGGCCGGACCGGCGAGGGCTGGTTCGACGGCTACGGCCTCGTGCAGGCATTCCGGCGCAAGGCGCGTTCGCTGGGCGCCACGTACCGCAAGGCGGGCCTTGCGCGCATCGAGATGCGGGATGGCCGCGCCGAGATGCTGGTCCTCGACGACGGATCGAGAATTTCGTGCGGCACGCTGGTGATCGCGGCGGGCACCAGTGCACGCGACCTCGTGCGCCAGACCGGCTTCGACATCCCGGTCCATGCGAAAAAGCGGATGATCTTCACGTTCGAGTGCCGCGAGAAGCTCGAAGGATTTCCGCTGATGATCGACCCCACCGGCGTCTATTGCCGGCCCGAAGGGGCAGGCTTCATCGGCGGCTCGGCCCCGCCGCCCGATGCGGACCCGGACGCGACCGATTTCGACGTCGAGCACGGCTTCTTCGACGACGTGGTGTGGCCGGCCCTTGCCGCGCGCGTGCCCGCCTTCGAGGCGATCCGGCCCGGCCGGGCGTGGGCCGGGCATTACGACATGAACCTGTTCGACCACAACGCGCTCGTCGGCCCCGTTCCGGGGACCGCCAACGTGCATCTGGCCAATGGGTTTTCCGGGCACGGGCTGCAGCAATGCCCGGCGGTCGGCCGCTATATCGCGGAAACCATCGTCGACGGGCGTTTCCGCACGCTCGACCTTGCCGAACTCGATCCCGGGCGGCTCGCGGCGAACCGCCCGGTCATCGAGAAGAACGTCGTCTGACGCCCTCGCCTACTTCTTCATCTTGATGAAGCGCAGCTCGACGTCTTCCTGGACGCGCATGTTGAACTCCGCGACCGTGTCGAGCACGCCCATCACCTGCGGCTCCTGGTGGATGGGCACCATCGGCACGTCGTCGACGATCAGCTGCAGCGCCTGCTTGGCCAGCGCGTTGCGGGTCGTGGGGTTGGTCTCGACCGCGATGCGGTCACGCAGCGATTCGACCTGGGGGTTCGAATACTTGCCCCAGTTGAACGTGCCCGCCCCGCCCGTCATCGTCAGCAGCTCGCGCAGCGGGTTCGAGATGTCGAAGTTCCCCGGCGTCCAGCCCAGCATGTAGAACTGGAACTGGCCGTTCTGCCCGGCCGGGATGAACTGCGAGAAGTTCATCGCGTTGAGCCGCACCGTGATGCCCACGCGCGCCAGCATCGGCACGATGGCCGTGCAGATCGCCTCGTCGTTGATGTAGCGGTTGTTGGGGCAGTGCAGCGTGAACGTGAAGCCGTTGGGATAGCCTGCGTCCGTCAGCAGCTTCTTGGCGGCATCCGGATCGAACGGGATGCGCGCGTTGAGGCCGGCGTCGAAGCCCTGCACCTGCGGGGCGAGCGGCAGGCCGGTCACCTGGCCGAAACCGCGCATGACGACGCGGCTGATGCCGACCATGTCGATCGCCTGGTAGATCGCCTTGCGCACGCGCACGTCGCGCAGCGGGTTCTTCATGCCGGGCTGGTCGAGCACGTCCTCGCGCGCGGTATCCATCGCGAAATAGGTCGTGCGCGCGGTCGGCCCCTGCACCACTTTCAGGCCCGCCTGCGACTGCAGGCGCTGCACGTCCTGCAGCGGGACCGGGTAGATGAGATCGAGTTCACGCGACAGCAACGCCGCCACGCGCGTGGCCGGGTTGGCGACCGGGCGCCAGATCGCGCGCGTGATTCCGTGCGTCGCCTCGCCCCACCAGGCGGCGTTGGGCTCGAGCACGGTGCGCTCGTCGGCCACGCGCTCGACCAGCTTGAACGGGCCGGTGCCGTTGACGTTGACGTTGCCGAAGTTCGTGTTGGCGCCGGGCTGGCCGGTGCGCACGATCGTCATCGCGTTGTTCTTCTCGATCCACGGCTTGCTCATGATGAAGAACAGCGTGAGATCCTGCAGCAGGACCGGGTTCGGCCCCTTGGTGACGATCGTGACGGTGTTGTCGTCGACCTTCTCGATGCGCTCGACCGACACGACCGTGTAGTTCATGTCGGACGAGGCCTGGCGCACGCGTTCCCACGAGGCGACGACGTCGTCCGCGGTGAACGCCTCGCCGCCGTGGAAGCGCACGTTGCGGCGCAGGTCGAACTTCCACGTCGTCGGCGTCGTGTTTTCCCAGCGCACGGCAAGGCCGGGTTCGAGCGAACCGTCGAAGCGCCGGCGCACCAGCGGTTCGTACATGTTCGCCTTCATGGCATTCGTAACGCCGTGGTTGTTGGCGTGCGGGTCGAGGCCGAGAATGTCATTGGCCGAACCGTAGCGGAACTGCTGGGCCTGCGACGCGGCCGGTGCGAAGGCACCGATCGCGATGGCCGCGAGTGCTGCAAGCAGCGCCGCGCGGGGGGAACGGATTTTCATGGGGTCGGTCTCCTCGGCGAATTCGTTTCTTTTCGCGGACGGGCCCGGGGGCAGGCCCCGTCCCATCCCTGAGCACAAAATGTGCTTTAAACGGCCCCCGGGTGGCAAGGGCCGACTGGCGTCCCGCGCGACCGGACGAGACGTCGCCTGGCCGGGGTCGAGCCGCGCTAGGCCGGGGTCCGGCGGCGCGCCAGGTGCTCGAACAGCAACGCTTCGAAGGCGCGTGCCTGACGGGGCGTGTCCCTTGCGGTGCGGGCGTCGAAGTCCGCTCGCGCATTCGCACGGAAACGCGCGAGGCCTTGGATATCCGCCGCCCACGCCCGCGCCGTCCCGACCAGCGATTCGTCGCTGTCATGGGCGGTGCCGGGCCGGTCGATCGCGCCCTCGAGCCAGCGGCCGATCCGCCCCAGCGGCGACGGGTACACCCGGCTCAGCACCGGCACGCCCTGATACACCGCCTCGAACAACGTCGTGCCCCCGGCGACCGGAACCGTCGCGAGCGCGATATCGATCCCGTCATAGGCGGCGAGATAATCCGGCCAGCCGCTGACGGCGCCGAACTCGATGCTTGCCGGATCGGCGCCGTGACGCACGAGGCACGCATGCACGCGCGCGCGCACGTCGGCTTCCGCCAATCCCGCATTCCCCAGGCGCAGACGCGAGCCCGGCACGGCCCGCTGTACCTTCGCCCACAGCGCAAGCGACGCCTCGCCCATCTTGTAGAGGTTCGACAGCGAGCCGAAGGTCACGTAGCCGGTCTTCAGGCAGGGCGGCGGCGATGGCGGCGGTGGCCGTTCCGGCGAAAGATTGGGGTCGTAGACGAACAGATACACTGGCAGCAGTGCCGCCTTGCCGCCATAGGCGTCGGCCTGCGCCGGCGGATAGATCGCCGCATTCCCGAACAGCAGGTCGATCGCCGGGTCAGGGCAAGGGCCCAGCATGTTCTGCCAGCTCACCTGCGCCGGGGCCGGCCGATGCAGCACCAGCAGCGGCGTAGGCCCGAGGCAGTCTCCAAGATCGACCAGCACGTCCAGATCGTAGGCCGCGAGCTGGCGTGCGGTCGCTGCGGCAGCCCCGGGCGCATCCGGCCGCGCATCGGCCTGCAACGCGAACGCGCGCAAGCCCTGCCGACGCAGCCGGTCGAGCGTCGCTTCGGGCGCATTGACGACGAAGGCGAGCACTTCCACCTTCGCCGGATCGAGTGCGCGCATCAGGGGCGTGACGAGCGCCGAATAACAGGGAATGGCGATGTCCAAGCCGAGAAACCCGACCCGCAGGGTTCCGCGCGACGGCCCGAAGGCCGTGCGCAACGGTCTGGCGCGGGTGCGCCGACGCGCCCGGGCGTAGAACCAGCCGCGCAGCGACATCAGGAAATTCTCGTCGGCGGATTCACGGTAGAGGCCGAGCTGGACCCGGAACTGGTCGAGTTGTGTCGAGTCCGTCGCCGCACATATCTCGCCCGACAGTTCCCAGGCACGCTCGATGTCGCCGATATCCCGAAGCGCCAGTGCTTGATGGTACATCGCGTCGATGCGCACCGCAGGCGACCGGGCCTGTGCCGCCGCGCGTGCCAGCGCTTCGGCCGCGGCCACCATTCCGCCATGCGCGCGGATCCGGGCGGCAAGATCTCCCAGACTGGCACCGTCGGGCAGCGACCGGGAAATTCGGGGTGAATCTCGATTCATGCCCCGCGACTATGATAGCTTGGCCGCGTACTACGCGAGCTGGAGAGAAAATCCACATGACCGCCATCCCCCGCACCATCCGCCTCAACGCGAGCGACAATCTGGTCGTCGCGGTCGACACGATCCCGCCGGGGGCCGACATCCACGGCGTCAAGGCGGCCGCGCGTATCATGAAAGGCCACAAGATGGCCATCGCCCCCATCGCCGAGGGCGAGGCGGTGCGCAAGTTCGGCCAGGTCATCGGCTTCGCGCACGGCGCCATCGCACCGGGCGAGCACATCCACACGCACAACTGCGATTTCAAGCAGTTCGCGCGCGACTATCATTTTGCCGAGGACGCGAAGCCCTATGCCCCGCTGCCCGTTTCCGAGCGCGCGACCTTCCAAGGCTATCGCCGCGCCGACGGGCGGGCGGGTACCCGCAACTATATCGGCATCCTCACCTCGGTTAACTGCTCGGCGTCGGCCGCGCGGTTCATGGCGGAAGCCGTGCAGCGCTCGGGCATCCTTGCCGACTATCCCAATGTCGACGGCGTCGTGTCGTTCGTCCACGGGACGGGCTGCGGCATGGCGTCGAAGGGCGAGGGCTTCGACGTGCTCAAGCGCACGCAGTGGGGCTATGCGACCAACCCGAACGTGGGTGGCGTGCTGCTCGTCGGGCTGGGCTGCGAGGTCTTCCAGATCGACGAGATGAAGCGCGCCTACGGAATCGTCGATGGCGATTTCTTCCAGTCGATGACGATCCAGGACACCGGCGGGACGCGCAAGACGATCGAACAGGGCGTGGAGCGCATCAAGACGATGCTCCCGCTCGTCAACAAGGCGAAGCGCGAGACGATCCCGGCAAGCGAACTGATGCTGGCGCTGCAGTGCGGCGGCTCGGACGGCTATTCGGGCATCACGGCCAACCCGGCGCTGGGTTCGGCGGTCGACCTGCTGGTCAAGCACGGGGGTACTGCGATCCTGTCCGAGACGCCGGAGATCTACGGGGCCGAACACCTTCTCACGCGGCGCGCGCAGACGCGCGAGGTCGGCGAGAAGCTGATCGAGATCATCCGCTGGTGGGAGGAATACACCAAGCGCAACGACGGCTCGATGGACAACAACCCCTCGCCCGGCAACAAGGCCGGTGGCCTCACGACCATTCTCGAAAAATCGCTGGGGGCGGCGGCCAAGGGCGGCACCACGACGCTGCGCGGCGTCTTCCGCTATGCCGAGCGCGTCGACACCAAGGGCTTCGTGTTCATGGACACGCCGGGCTACGACCCGACCTCGGCCACCGGCCAGGTCGCGGGCGGGGCCAACGTGCTGTGCTTCACGACGGGCCGCGGCTCGGCGTACGGCTGCAAGCCGACGCCGTCGATCAAGCTTGCCACCAACACCGACATCTACCAGCGCATGATCGAGGACATGGACATCAACTGCGGCGACATCGTCGACGGCGTTTCGGTCGAGGCGAAGGGCAAGGAGATCTTCGAGCACATCCTGCGCATCGCGTCGGGCGAACGCTCGAAGTCCGAGCAGCTCGGCTACGGCGACAACGAATTCGTGCCCTGGCAGATCGGCGCGACGATGTGAGGGTTGCGCCGGCTTTAACTCCACATTAATTGCATAACGCGCATCTTCCGGGCGTGCCGGTTTGGACTTTCCGCCGGCGCCAATGCTGAGTCCCCCCGGAGGAATGCCCGATGACGATTCGCTCGAAACTCATTGCCGCGATGGCCCTGCTCGCGCTCGCGATCATCGCATCGTCCGCAAGTGGCTGGATTTCCGGCGGAATCGCCGGCGACGGCATGAAGACGGTCTATGCCGACCGGGTCATCCCGATGCGCGACCTGAAGACGATCGCCGATGCCTACGCGGTCAATATCGTCGATACGGCGCACAAGGTTCGGAACGGCAACATCGAGTGGGCTGCCGGCACGAAGAATGTCGACGAAGCGCGAAAGACATTGGATCAGGTCTGGAAGGCCTATTCCGATACCGCGATGGATGACCGCGAGCGCCAGCTCGCCACCACCGCACGCCGCGCGATGACGCAAGCCGACACGATCGTCGCCGGTCTCGCCGCCGCCATCGCCGCCAAGGACGCCGCCAAGCTCGACGACATCGTCAAGCGCCAGCTCTATGCCGCGATCGATCCGGTCTCCGAGGCGATCGACAAACTCGTCATTCTCCAGCAGGACGAGGCCAAGGCGGTCTATGACCAGACATCGGTCGCCTTCGGCATTTCCCGCACCGTGATGATCGCGGTGATCCTCGCCGCGATCGGCGTCATCGTGTTCGCGCTCTATACGGTCATCCACGGCGTCAGCGGGCCGCTGGGCGCCATGACGGGTGCCATGACCACACTTGCAGCCGGCGACCTGACGGTCGAGATCCCCGGCCGCACCAAGACCGACGAGATCGGCCAGATGGCCAAGGCCGTGCAAGTCTTCAAGGACAGCATGATCGAGACCGAACGGCTCCGCGCCGAGCAGGCCGCCGAGCAGCAGCGCCAGCTTGACCGCGCCAAGCGCATCGAGACCAGCGTCGGCCGCTTCGAGAATGCCGTCGGCGAGGTCGTCAAGACCGTCGCCGCCGCGTCGACCGAACTCCAGGCGACGGCGCAGGCGATGGCAGGTACTGCCGAAGAGACGACGCGCCAGGCGACGGCCGTCGCCGCCGCATCCGAACAGGCGACGCAGAACGTTCAGACCGTCGCCTCGGCGACCGAGGAACTGAGTGCTTCGATCAGCGAGATCAGCAAGCAGGTGACCGATTCCAACCGCATGACCGCCGACGCCGCGGCCCAGGCGCGCGCCAGCAACGACCAGGTCCTGAGCCTCGATGCGGCGGCGCAGAAGATCGGCGACGTGGTCAAGATCATCAACGGCATCGCCGGGCAGACGAACCTGCTGGCGCTCAACGCGACGATCGAGGCGGCGCGCGCCGGCGAAGCCGGCAAGGGCTTCGCGGTCGTCGCCTCCGAGGTGAAGGCGCTGGCCAACCAGACGGCCAAGGCGACCGAAGAGATCGGCGCCCAGATCCGCGCGATCCAGGAAGCCACGCAAAGCTCGGTCCAGTCGATCCAGGGCATCACCTCGACGATCGACCGGGTCAACGAGACCGCGACCGCCATCGCCTCGGCGGTCGAAGAACAGGGGGCGGCAACGCAGGAGATCGCGCGCAACGTGGCGCAGGCGGCCCAAGGCACCCAGGAAGTGTCGCGCAACATCGCCGGCGTCAACGAGGCGGCGGGCCAGACCGGAACGGCCGCAGGCCAGGTGCTGGAATCCTCGGACGAGCTCAGCAGGAACAGCGAAGCCCTGCGCCAGCAGGTCGATGCGTTCCTGCGCGAGGTGCGCGCCGCATAGCGGGCGAACGATGCAAGCCAGTGTGAACTGATGTTGAGAACTAAATACTAATGTAGGCATAAATTTAACGTCGCCTTAAATGCAGGCATTCCATGATCGCGTCGGTGATCGCTCCGTCAGACGGGCGGCGCGACACGGAAGCGGACCTGCATTCGAGGGAGACGTCCGATGACGATACGCGCACGACTGATCGCGGCCATGGCACTGCTCGCACTCGCGATCGCCGCCGCCGCCACGTCCGGCTGGGTTTCCGGGGGAATCGCCGGAGCTGGCATGAAAGCGGTCTACAACGACCGCGTGGTGCCACTGCGCGAACTCAAGACCATCGCCGACGCCTATGCGGTCAACATCGTCGACGCGGCGCACAAGGTACGCAACGGCAACTTCGACTGGCCGACCGGCGCCACCAGCGTCGACGATGCCCGCAAGATCATCGCGCAGACCTGGCAGGTCTATGCCGCGCGCCCGATGGACGATCGAGAGCGCGAAGTCGGCGTTGCCGCCCGCCGCATCATGACCGACGCGGACCGGATGGTCGTCTCGCTGGTCGAAGCGCTCAACGCCAAAGATGCCGGAAAACTCGATACGATCGTCAAGCAGCAGCTCTACGCGACGATCGATCCGGTATCCGAAGCGCTCGAGAAACTCGTGATCCTCCAGCAGGAGGAAGCCAAGGCGCTCTACGAGCGCACGTCGGGCGCGTTTGACGTGTCGCGCATCGTCATCCTCGGCGTGGTGGCACTCGCGGCCATTGCCATCGCCTTCTCCCTCCTGACGGTGATCCGGGGTGTCAGCCGGCCGCTGCGCGCGATGGCCGACGCGATGGCCACGCTCGCGCGCGGGGATCTCGCGATCGAGGTGCCCGCACTTGCCAAGAAGGACGAGATCGGCGAGATGGCGAAATCGGTCCAGGTCTTCAAGGACAGCATGGTCGAGGCCGAGCGCCTGCGCGCCGACCAGGCCGAAGAGCAGCACCACCAGATCGACCGCGCCAAGCGGATCGAAGGCAGCGTGGCGCGTTTCGAGGCGGCGATCGGCCAGATCGTCAAGTCGGTCGCGACGGCGTCGTCCGGGCTGCAGACGACGGCGCAGGCGATGGCGGGCACGGCCGAGGAGACGACGCGCCAGTCCACCGCCGTCGCGGCCGCCTCCGAGCAGGCGACGCAGAACGTGCAGACCGTCGCTTCGGCGACCGAGGAACTCAGCGCCTCGATCCGCGAGATCGCGAAGCAGGTCAGCGAGTCGAACCAGATGACGGGCGATGCCGCCGAGCAGGCGCGCGCCAGCAACACGCAGGTCCAGAGCCTCGATGCTGCCGCCCAGAAGATCGGCGACGTCGTCAAGATCATCAACGACATCGCCAGCCAGACGAACCTGCTGGCGCTCAACGCCACGATCGAGGCCGCGCGCGCCGGCGAGGCCGGCAAGGGTTTCGCGGTCGTCGCCTCGGAAGTGAAGACGCTGGCCAACCAGACGGCCAAGGCGACCGAGGAGATCGCCGCCCAGATCCGCGCGATCCAGGAAGCCACGCAAAGCTCGGTCCAGTCGATCCAGGGCATCACTTCGACGATCGACCGGGTCAACGAGACGGCCGGCGCCATCGCCGCCGCCGTCGAGGAACAGGGGGCGGCAACGCAGGAGATCGCGCGCAACGTGGCGCAGGCGGCCCAAGGCACGCAGGAAGTGTCGCGCAACATCGCCGGCGTCAACACCGCCGCCGGACAGACCGGTGCTGCCGCCGGACAGGTGCTGAAATCGTCGGGCGAACTCGGCCTCAACAGCGAGGCGCTGCACCGGGAAGTCGACGCGTTCCTGCGCGAGGTCCGCGCCGCCTAGCCCTGACGCTCGAAGCCGCGCGCTTCGGCGACGATCCACCGGCTCAGGGTCTCGACGCCGGGCGCCGGTTCCTTGGCGCGCACGATGTAATAGGCCGAAGCACTGTCGATCTCGAGGCCGGCGGGCACCACGAGGGCACCCTTGGCCAGTTCCTCGCGCACGAAGCACGTCGCCACCAGCCCCACGCCGAGACCGGCACAGGCCGATCGCACGATCAGCGACATGTAGCCGTAGCGCACCGTGTGCGCCGGGACCGCCCCGCGCAGCCCGTGCGCCTCGGTGAATTCGGCCCACAGGCCGGGCATCTGGAAATGCTGCAGCAGCGTGGCGCGCTGCACGTCGCGCGCGGCCGCGATCCCGCCGATGCGCGCGAGATAGCCGGGCGACGCCACCAGCGCCACGCGCTTTCCCATCAGGTAGTCGACGCGGCTGTCCGCCCAGTCGCCGTTGCCGTAGCGAAGATCGATGTCGGGCGCTTCGGACGCGTCCTCCGAGATGAAGTTCGTGAACTGCACGTCGGTCTCGGGGTGGCGCTGGGCGAAGGCCGGAAAGCGGTCGAGCAGCCAGCGCTCGCCCAGGATCGCCTGCATGTGCAGGCGTACGGGCCGGTTGGTCGCCGCACTCTCGCGTACGCGCACCTTCCCGACGGTCATCTGTTCGAGGGCCGCGCGCGCATAGGGCAGATACACCTCGCCGGCATGCGTCAGCGCCAGCCCCCGGCCGGTGCGCCGGAACAGCGCCATGCCCACGGCCCCTTCCAGCGCCTTCAGCCGCTTGGAAACCGCACTCTGCGTGAGATTGCTGGCGCGTGCGGCGGCAGCCGTCGAGCCGCGCTCGGCGACGGCGAGCAGCAGTTGCAGCGAAGCGGTGGTCGGCAGGCGGGTAGCGGGCGGCATCGCGCTACGATAGTCCGATATGGAATATCATGCGAATTCTTTTCGTTGGCATGGCGCGTGCTGCTTGGCCACGCTGGGATCGGCACAACGCGCATTCCGGAGGGTGGCTTGGAAGAACGAAGCGGCACGCTGTGGGGAGGCCGGTTCCGCAAGGCGCCGGACGCGCGCCTGATGCGGCTCTCGCGCAGCGACCCTTCGCATGTGCGTCTCGTTCCCTACGACATCGCCGGCAGCCGCGCGCACGCGCGCGAACTGGGCCGCTCGGGCATCCTCGCACCGGCGGAACTCGCGACGATCCTGATCGCCCTCGACACGCTGGAAGCCGACGTCGCTTCCGGCCGCACGCAATTCGGCGCCGGCGACGAGGACATCCACACGTTCCTCGAACGCGAACTGATCCAGCGCCTTGGCACGCTCGGCGGCAAGTTGCGCGCGGGCCGTTCGCGCAACGACCAGGCGGCAAACGACCTCAAGCTCTATCTGCGCGCGGTGGCCATCGACATCGCCGGCGACCTGCGCGAACTCGAAACCGCCCTGATCGCGCAGGCCGAAACGCACGCAGACCTGCCGGCCCCCGGCTTCACGCATCTGCAGCCCGCCCAGCCCGTCACGTTCGGCCATCACCTGCTCGCACATGCGCAGGCGCTGTCGCGCGATCTGGGCCGGATCGCCGACTGGCGCGAGCGCGCCTCGCTGTCCCCGCTCGGCTCGGCCGCCCTCGCGGGTTCGGCTCTCGCCAGGCGGCCCGACCTGTCGGCGCTCGAACTGGGATATTCGGGGGCGTGCGAGAATTCGATCGACGCGGTGGGGGCACGCGACCATGTCGCGGAGTTCCTGTTCGTCGCGGCGATGATCGCGGTCGACGTGTCGCGTCTGGCCGAGGAAGTGACGATCTGGTCGACGCGCCAGTTCGGCTGGATCGAACTCGACGACGCGTTCTCGACCGGCTCGTCGATCATGCCGCAGAAGAAGAACCCCGACATCGCCGAACTGTCGCGCGGGCGGGCTGCCCGTCTTACCGGCGATCTCGCCGCGATGCTGGGCGCACTCAAGGGCCTGCCGCTCGCGTACAACCGCGATCTTGCCGAAGACAAGCGCGCCGCGTTCGACGCAGTCGACGTGCTGGGCCAGGTGCTGCCCGCGATGGCCGGCCTGATCGCCACGATGCGCGTGCGTACCGAGCGCGTCGCGAAGGATGCCGGCGAAGGGTTCACGCTGGCGACGGAAATCGCCGATTTCCTTGCCCGCAACGGCGTGCCGTTCAGCGAGGCGCACGAGGTGGCCGGTGCCGCGGTGCGGCTGGCCGAGGACAAGGGCGTGTCGTTGGGCGAGCTTGCGGCCGGCGATCTTGCCAAACTCGACGCGCGCCTGACCGCCGACCTGTTGCCGATGCTCGACGTCAAGGTCGCCATCGCCAGCCGCGACGTGTTCGGCGGCACGGCCCCCGGCCGCGTGCGCGAGCAGATCGGCCGGCTGCGCGAAACGCTCGCCCGGCTCGCCAACCGCCTGCCAGCGCCCGCCGCATGACCCGCGAGCCGGCCGAATTCGCCCTCGGGAGCGGGTTGCGCATCGTGCGCCGGCCGCGCTGGGGGCGCTGGCTGGCCGCCACGCTGCTTGTCGCCATCCTCGTCTGGATCGGCTGGTCCTTTGCACATGGCCAGATCCACTGGCCGACGGTGGGCCGCTTTTTCACGGCACCCGCGATCCTCAGCGGCCTTGCGAACACGATCCTGATGGCGTTTTGCGCAATGATCGTGGGCGTGGTGCTCGGCACCGTGTTCGCGGTCATGTATCTCTCGCCCAATCCGGTCATGCAGGGCACCGCGCTTTTCTACATCTGGTTCTTCCGCGGCACGCCGCTGCTGCTCCAGCTGCTGATCTGGTTCAACCTCGCCCTCGTCTTCCCCACGCTTGGCATTCCGGGCCTGTTCGAGTTCCGCACCGTCGACATCATCACGCCGTTCGTCGCCACGCTGCTGGGCCTCGGCATGAACCAGGGTGCCTACACGGCCGAAGTCGTGCGCGCCGGCATCCTGTCGGTCGACCGTGGCCAGGTGGAAGCGGCACAATCCATCGGCATGACGCGCATCACCGCGCTGCGCCGAATCGTGCTGCCGCAGGCCATGCGCGTCATCATCCCGCCGGTGGGCAACGAAGCCGTGTCGATGGTCAAGCTCACCTCCGTCGCCAGCGTCATCCAGTACGCAGAGATCCTGCGCAACGCGCAGACGATCTACTACGCCAACGCGCGCACGATCGAGCTGCTGATCGTCGCGGCGATCTGGTATCTCGCCGTCGTCACGGTGCTGCAGGTCGGCCAGCATTTCCTCGAGAAGCATTTCTCCCGCGGGCACGGCGTGCGGCGCGCGGCCAAGGTCGTCGCCCCGGCCGGAGACGTGCGATGAGTGCCATCCTGCCCATGCTCGTCGCGCGCGACGTGCGCAAGACCTTCGGCTCGCTCGCCGCCGTCGACGGCATCTCGCTCGACGTCGTGCCCGGCGAGGTCGTCTGCGCGATCGGTCCGTCGGGCTCGGGCAAGTCGACCTTCCTGCGCTGCATCAACCAGCTCGAACGCATCGACGGCGGGGCGATCTGGGTCGACGGCGAGCTTGCCGGCTTCCGGCGCCAGGGCGACGCCCTTCACGAGCTTTCGGATTCCGAGATCGCGCGCCAGCGGCTTGCCTGCGGCATGGTCTTCCAGCGCTTCAACCTGTTCCAGCACCTGACGGCCGTGCAGAACGTGACCGAGGGGCCCGTGACCGTCCTGAAGCGCGACCGGCGCGAGGCGACCGCCGAAGCGCAAGCGCTGCTCGAGCGCGTGGGTCTTGCCGACAAGCGGGATGCCTATCCTTCGGAGCTTTCCGGCGGCCAGCAGCAGCGCGTGGCGATCGCCCGCGCGCTCGCCATGAAGCCCAAGCTGATGCTGTTCGACGAACCGACTTCCGCCCTCGATCCCGAACTGGTCGGCGAGGTGCTGGCCGTGATGCGCGACCTTGCCAAGGGCGGGATGACGATGATCGTCGTCACGCACGAGCTGGGCTTCGCGCGCGAAGTCGCCGGCCGCGTGGCCTTCCTCGACAAGGGCCGGCTGGTCGAGCTCGGTACTGCCGAAGAAGTGCTGGTCAACCCGTCCCACCCCCGAACCCGCGATTTCGTCGCCGCCGTCTTGCGCTAGGCCGTCTTGCGCTAGAATGCCGGCATAAACAGGAGGTATCCCATGCGCCGTTTCCTCGCCCTCGCCATCGCCGCCGGCCTTGCCGCAACGGCCCCGGCCCTTGCCCAGGACGTGCCCGCGCGCGTCAAGCAGGCCGGCAAGATCGTCATCGCGACGATGCCGAACTACGCGCCGATCACCTACAAGGACCCGGCGACCAACAAGCTGATGGGCTTCGACATCGATCTCGGCGAGGCGGTCGCCAAGGAACTGGGGCTCGCCGTCGAGTGGCAGGAGATCGCCTTCGCGCAGATGCTGCCTTCGCTGCAGACCGGTCGCGTCGACACGGTGCTCGCGGGCATGAGCGACCTGCCGGCACGCCGGGAAACGGTCGACTTCGTCGACTACCTGAAGTCGGGCGCGCAGTTCTTCACGCTCGCCTCGCTGTCCGGCTCGATCAAGGGGCCGGACGATTTGTGCGGCAAGGCCGTGGGGGCGAGCCGCTCGACCAACTGGCCCAAGCAGATAGGCGAATGGAGCGATGCCAACTGCGTGGCCAAGGGCAAGCCGCCGATCAACGTCGTGGGCACCGAAGGCTCGGTCGACGCGCGCACGCAGCTCAAGACCCAGCGCATCCAGGCGGCCGTGCAGGGCAACGAGACGCTGCCTTATTTCCAGCAGCTCGAGCCCAACACCTACACGATCCTCGGCACCGCCTTCACCGAATCGCTGTCGGGCATGCCCTTCGCGAAGACGGCCGAAGGCGCCCAGCTGCGCGCGGCGGTCAAGGCCGCCATCGAGCGGCTGATCGCCAAGGGCGATTACGCGAAGATCGCGGCAGCGCACGGGCTGCAGGCGAACAACATCGGCAAGGTCACCGAGAACGAAGGCAAGTAGGTACAGGCCCAGACAGGGAAAGCCCCATGGACAAGGACAAGCTCACCGCCCTTCGCGCCCGCTACGGCGACGCGCAGGGCGGCGACATCCATGATCCGCACTTCGCGAAGGTCGCGTCGGCCGTCTTCACGTCGCCCGACCGGCGCAAGTGGCCGTTCGCCGATCCGGCGACCTTTCTGGGTGCGACGTTCCGTCCGATCCAGTCGGACGCCGATCTCGCCGGGCTCGACGCGGCCCTGGTCGGCGTGCCGATGGATCTGGGCGTGACGAACCGGGCGGGTGCACGGCTGGGGCCGCGTGCCGTGCGCGCGGTCGAGCGCATCGGCCCCTACGAGCACGTGCTGCGGCGCACGCCGCTCACCGAACTGAAGGTCGCCGACATCGGCGACGTGCCGATGCGCAGCCGCTTCTCGCTTGCCGACTGCCATGCCGACATCGAGGCGTTCTACACGCGCCTCGCCGCCGCCGGGATCGTGCCGCTGTCGGTCGGCGGCGACCATTCGATCACGTGGCCGATCCTGAAGGCGCTGGGGCGCGAGCGGCCGGTCGCGATGGTGCATTTCGACGCGCACTGCGACACCAGCGGCCCCTACGAAGGCGCCAAGTTCCACCACGGCGCCCCGTTCCGCATGGCCGTCCTCGACGGCGTGCTCGACCCCGAGCGCACGATCCAGATCGGCATCCGCGGCGGGGCCGAGTATCTGTGGGAGTTCTCCTACGACAGCGGAATGACCGTGATCCATGCCGAGGAGATCGATCCGATGGGCGTGGACGCCATCATCGCCAAGGCCCGCGCGGTCGTCGGAGACGCGCCCGTCTATGTCACGTTCGACGTCGACGGGCTCGACCCGTCGTTTGCGCCGGGCACCGGCACGCCGGAATCCGGCGGTCTCACGATGCGCGAGGCCCTGGCCATCGTGCGCGGGCTTGCCGGGCTCGACGTGATCGGCGCCGACGTCGTGGAAGTGGCTCCCCAGTACGATGCCACGACCGTGACGGCCCAGAACGCGGCGCAGATCCTGTTCGCCGAGTTGAGCCTCGTGTCGATTGCGCGCGAAAAGCGCAAGGCGCCCTGAAAAGCTGGTGCGGCGGACGTAACCTCGGCGTGCGCGGCACCGAACGGTCTGGACGAGCGCGCCCCTGCCCGGGCGCCCAGACCCGAAGGTCCGTCCGATGGAATCGCTCCGAATTGCCGCCCGGCACCTGCTCCCGTGGGCTCTGGCCCTGTGGATCGCCTACATTTTCATCTGGTACCTCCAGTACAAATTCCTCGGCCACGAGGGCAGCGTGTGGCTGTTCACGGTCCTGACCGACTGGCTGGGCTTCCCGGGATACGAGAAGGCCATGCGCATCGGCGTCGGCTCGGCCGAACTGGCGGCGGGCCTGCTGTGCCTCTACCGGCCCACGCAGTCGATCGGCGGCGCCATTGCCGCCGGCATCATGACCGGGGCGATCTTCTTCCATTTCGTCTCGCCCCTCGGCATCGATCCCTACGAAGATGGCGGCGTGCTGTTCAAGGAAGCGGTCAGCGTGTGGCTCGCCGGCCTCGTCCTGCTTTTCATCCGCCGGGACGAGGCATTGCGGTTCGCAAGGCGGCTTCCCTATGTCGGCCGCTACGCGGACGACCTGCTGGCGGGTGCGCGCACGTGACGACGGCACCCGCGAAGAAGCCGCGCGACGTCCGGCTCGATTTCTTCCGTGGCCTGTCGCTGGTCGCGATCTTCACGGCCCACGTCCCCGGCGACTGGCTGGCCGAGATCATCTGGGCGCGCTTCGGACTGTCGGACGCCGCCCACGTCTTCGTCTTCATTTCCGGCTACGCCGCGGCGATGGCCTTCGGCGGCACGTTCCTGCGCCAGGGTTTCGTTGTGGGAACGGCGCGCATCGCGTGGCGCTGCGCGCAGCTCTATTCGGTGCATCTGGCGCTTTTCGTGCTGGGTGCGGCGATCTGCGCGTGGGCGGCGACGCGCGGGATCGACTATGCCGCCTATCTGGGGATCGCCGATTTCTTCGCCGATCCGGGGGCGGCACTGATCGGCCTGTTCACGCTGCGCTTCGTGCCCACCTATTTCGACATCCTGCCGCTCTACATGGTGGTGCTCGCGTTCGTGCCGCTGGTGCTGCTGCTCGCGCGCGTGCATCCGGGGCTGGTGATCGTGCTGTCGGTCGGCCTGTGGTCGTTCGTGCAGGCGACGGGGTTCAATCTCGACGCCGGAACGTCGGCCGGCCGCGGCTGGGGATTCAACCCGCTTGCCTGGCAGCTCCTGTTCTTCACCGGTTTCGCGCTGTCGCGCGGCTGGGTCGAGGCGCCGAAATTCCACCCCCTGCTGCTGGCCGCCTGCATCGCCTATCTGGTCTTCGGGCTCGTCGCGATCCATCCGGCCGTCTACGAACTGCATCCCGCCCTCGTGGCACTCAACGACTGGGCCTACAGCCACGCGCACAAGCCCAATCTCGACCTGCGCCAGTACGCACATTTCCTCGCACTTGCCTATGTCGTGCTGTGGGCGATCGACGGGCGGCGCGAACTGCTGACGGCGCGCTTCGCCTGGCCGTTCGTCGTGCTGGGCCGGCAGGCGCTGCCGGTCTTCTTCTCGGGCATGGCGCTGGCACATGTCGCGGGCATCGTGCTGGCGTTCGGCGGTACTGGCTTCGCGCTCCAGGTGCTGGTGAATGTCGCCGGGATCGGCGGGCTCTACGCGATCGCGCGTGCGTCCGCGTGGGTCAAGGTCGCCCCGTGGAAGGCGCCGGCACGCACGCCGGTCGCAGTACCGGCACCGGCTGGCGCCGCACCGGCCTATGTCGAGCCGGCCGTGGTGCAGACGGCCGCCTAGGCACGGTTCACCTGGCGCGCAGGTGCCGGGCGAGGAAGACAAGCACCTCGGGCAGGGCCGTTTCCCAGGTTCCCCAGTCGTGATCGCCGTCGGCCGTCGTGGCCGTCACGTTATGGCCGAGCTGGCGCAAGGCCGTCTCGACTGCCGCCTGCTCTTCGGCCAGCCCGAAACGGTCCCCCCGGCCGACCGTCAGGAACACCGGCGGGCGCAGCGGCGACGCGGCCGCGCGCGCGGCCAGCGCCATCGGGCTCTGCGCCAGGAACCGCGGTACGTCGAACGGCGTGCCGAACGCACCTGAAAAGACGCGCGCGAGCCGCGCCTCCATTTCGGCGTCGATCGCCATGCCCGGCCTGATGCGCGTCCAGTAGGCCCCGCTCATCGAGGCGGCCGCGACGTAGCGCTCCGGATGGCCAAAGGCGAAGCGCAAGGCCCCGAACCCGCCCATCGAGTTGCCCGCGAGTGCGCGTCCCGTCCGGTCGGCGCGCGTGCCGTAGGTCTTCTCGATGGCGGCGGGCAGCTCTTCCACGAGCGCCGTCTCGATCGCACCGGCCGCGTACCAGGAATTTCCGGCCGCCGGCAGCACGACGAGCAGCGGTGCGATGCGGCCCTCGGCGATCAGCCGGTCGGCCGTCGCCTTGACCATGCCCATGCGCAGCCATTCGTCGGGGTCGCTGGCGCGCCCGTGCAGCAGATAGACGACCGGCAGGCCGCGCGTCGGACCGTCGGGGCGATAGACGGCGTACTCGAGCGGGCGGCCAAGCGCCCGGCTTTCCAGCCGGCCGGGCACGATCTCGCCCGCATGCGCCGGAACGGCCAGGATCGACAGCGCCAGCAGTGCCGCGGCGTGCCTAGTCATCGAACGGCAGGCCGACATAGTTCTCGGCAAGCGATGTGCGCGCGGCGCGCGAAGAGACGATGTAGTCGAGATCGGCGAACTGCCGGCGCTCGTCGAACGGGGTCTCGTCGCCGAACCTGTGCAGCAGCGACGTCATCCACCACGAGAAGCGCTGCGCCTTCCAGATGCGCTTGAGCGCCGTGCGCGAATAGGCGTCCAGACGCGTGTCGTCGCCGCGCCGGTAGTGCGCCACGATCGCACGCGCGAGCAGGCGCACGTCGGAGATCGCGAGGTTCATCCCCTTGGCACCCGTCGGCGGCACGATGTGGGCCGAATCGCCGGCCAGGAACAGCCGGCCGCTCTGCATGGGCTCGGTCACGAAACTGCGCATCGCCGTGATGCCCTTCTGCAGCACCGGCCCCTCGATCAGCTTCCAGTCCGGCCCGCCGGCGAGCCGCTTGCGCAGTTCGGCCCAGATCGCCGTGTCCGGCCAGTTCGCCACGTCGTCGGCCGGATCGCACTGGATGTAGAGCCGGCTGATCTCGGGCGAACGCATCGACAGCAGCGCAAAGCCGCTTTCATGGCGCGCGTAGATCAGTTCGTGCGACGAGGGCGGCGCCTTGGCGAGGATGCCGAGCCAGCCGAACGGATAGGTGCGGTCGAAGAAGGCGAGCTCGCCTGCGGATACGGCCGGCCGGCTGATGCCATGGAAGCCGTCGCACCCGGCGATGAAATCACAGGCAAGCTCGTGCGGCCGGCCGCCCGCAACGTAGCGGATCGCCGGCTTCGTGCCCTTGAAGTCGTGCACCGATTCGACCTTCGCCTCGAACTCGATCCGGCCGCCCGCGGCGAGCCGGGCGGCGATCATGTCCTTGACCACCTCGTGCTGGCCATAGACGGTCACCGCCTTGCCGCCGGTAAGCTCGGCAAGATCGATGCGGTGCCCTTCGCCGCGGAAGCGGAACTCGATCCCGGTGTGGCGAAGCCCCTCGCGCTGCATGCGCGCACCCAGCCCGGCCTCGACCAGCAGGTCGGCGGCCCCCTGCTCGATCACGCCGGCGCGGATGCGGTCCTCGACATAGGCGCGCGTGCGGTCTTCGAGGACGACCGATTCGATCCCTTCCAGATGCAGCAGGTGCGACAGCAGCAGCCCCGCCGGCCCGGCGCCGACGATGCCGACCTGCGTGCGCGCCTGCACGCTCACTTCGACATGTCCTTGTCGGGCTGGTCGCCCAGCACCTCGCGCACCATCGCGAACGCGCCGTTGACCGCCGGCACGCCGGCATAGATCGCGGCATGCAGCAGCAGGGCCTGCAGCTCGGCCATCGTCACGCCGTTCTTCAGCGCCGGCTTGATGTGGAGCTTGAACTCCGCCTCGCGGCCCAGCGCCACCATCATCGCGAGCGTGACGAGCGAGCGGGTCTTCCACGCCAATGCGGGATTGCCCCAGGTCTCGCCCCAGGCCGTGCGCGTGATGAAATCCTGCCACGGCATCGAGAAGGCGCCGGCCCCGGCAAGCGAGCGCTGCACGTGCTCGACGCCGAGCACAGCCTTGCGGTTGGCGATCCCGGCGGCGAAAAGCGCGTCGTCGCCCGCCGCGACTTCCGGCAGGAACCCGCGCAGCACGGCGACGGTTTCTTCCGGCCGTTCGATCGCCAGCAGGTGGGAGGCCTTCTCGACGACGGCGACACGCGCGCCGGCGATGCCGGCGGCAAGCTCGCGCGACATCTTCACGTCGGTGACGGGATCGTGTGCCCCCGCCACGACGAGCGTGACGGCGGAGATGCGCTTGAGCGCGGGCCTGAGGTCCATCGCGCCGATCGCAAGGCAGCAGGCGGCGTAGCCCGCCGGATCGATGCCGAGAAAAAGGGAACGGTAATTCGCGAGCCGGACAGGATCGACGCCTTGCGTGAACCAGCGCGCCATCACCGCATCGACGATGGCGCCCATGCCGCCCTTCTGCACTGCGTCGGCGCGCGCTTGCCAACCTTCCGGCGGCGGAAGGTGGGCGGCGGTCGCCATCAGCACGAGATTGGCGATCTTGTCGGGATGGTGGATCGCCAGCGACTGTGCCGTCATGCCGCCCAGCGAAAGGCCCACGACATGCGCGCGCGCGATGCCGAGTGCGTCGAGCAGGCCGGCAAGATCGTCGGCGAGCATGCGCACCGTGACGGGGCCGGGCCGGGCCGGCGAGCGGCCGTGGCCGCACGTGTCGTAGCGCAGGCAGCGATAGGAAGGTGCCAGCGGCCGGACGACCTGGTCCCACATCTCCAGCGTCGTGCCGAGCGAATTTGAGAACACGATGACCGGACCGTCGGCGGCACCGGTCAGATCGTAGAAGAGCTTCGTCCCGTTGGCTTCGATCAGGGGCATGGAATTTCCATCAGGCGGAAGGTGAAAGCTTGGCGGCGACATCGCGCACATAGGCGACGGCCGGCGCCACGCGCGCCTGTGCCGCCGCGACGGCAGGTGCCGGGTCGAAGACCTTGTCGAGCGTCGCGGCATCGAGCATGCCGGCGGCGGCCAGTGCCTCGCGCAGCGTGCCGCCGGTCTCGCGCACCTTGGTGGCGGCGGCTTCGACGGCCGCGTGTGCTGCACCGCGACCGAGCTTCGGCGTAAGGGCCGTCGCCGCCGCATCGGCATAGACGAGGCCACGCGTGACGCCCAGATTTTGCGCCATCGCCGCCGGATCGACGACCAGCCCTTCGGCGAGCAAGCGTGCCTGCGCGCACGCACCCGACGCGAGCCCGAAGAGCGTCGCCAGCGCATGCCATTCAGCGTGCCAGGCACCCGCCGGCCGTTCATGCCCTGCGACAAGGCTTGCCGCCAGCGAAGCCGCATGGCCGTGTGCTGCCTGCGCGTTGGCGAGGATGACGGCAGCGGCAATCGGATTGCGCTTGTGCGGCATGGCCGACGAACCGCCGCGGCCGGGAATGTGCGGCTCGGCGACCTCGCCCACTTCGGTCGAGGCGAGATGCACGACATCGCCCGCCATCTTGGCAAGCGTGCCGCACAGCAACGCCAGCCACTGGCCGGCTGCCGCGATCCCGCCGCGCCGTGCGTGCCACGCGATGACCGGGCGGGAAAGGCCGAGATCCGCCGCGAAACCGGAAAGCACGGCTTCGGCCTTGTCGCCCATCGCCGCAAGCGTGCCGACCGGCCCGCCAAGCTGTGCGCGGCAGGCATCGACGCGCACCGCCGGCAGGCGTGCGGCTGCTTCGCCGATTCCGGCCGCCCACACCGCGACCTTGAAGCCGAACGACACCGGGGCCGCATGCTGGCCATAGGTGCGCCCGATGCATGGCGTGCCGGCATGGCGCTCGGCCATCGCGGCAAGACCGGCAAGGATCGCGCGAAGCTCGACGGCCAGCAGGTCGAACGCCGCAAGCACCTGGAGCGCCAGTGCGCTGTCGGCGATATCCTGGGTCGTGGCGCCGAAATGGACCGACGCCTCCAGATCCTTCGGCAGCTTCTGCTGCAATGCCTTGACGAACGGGATCGGCAGCACACCGGACAGGGCCGTGCCCTGCCCGAGGGCGTCGAGATCGAACGCGTCGGCGCCGATCGCGTCGATGGCGGGGGCAAGGCCCGCCGGTACGAGCCCGTGCGCGGCCTGTGCGCGCGCCAATGCCGCTTCGACGCGCAGCATGCAGGCGATCGTGGCGCGGTCGGCGAAGACCGCGGCCATCTGCGGTGCGGCGAACAGCCGTCCGAAGAGCTGCGAGTCGAGCGGGGAAAACGCCATCGCCGGATCAGGCCTCGAAGAAGGCCGTCTCTCCGGCCCCCTGCAGGCGGATGTCAAAACGGTAGACGCCGCCTGCAACCGCCGGGGCGACGAGCGTGGCGCGCGCGTCGGCCGGCACCAGTGCGAGGACCGGGTCGACGGCGTTCGCCGCCGTCTCGTCGGCGAAATAGATGCGCGTGTGCAGGCGGTTCAGCAGGCCGCGCCCGAAGACGCCGACATTGATGTGCGGCGCCTGCGTGCGTCCGCCCGGGCCCGGGACCGGACCCGGCTTGACGGTCGCGAACGCGAAGCGGCCCTCCTTGTCGGTCATGATCCGCGCGAAACCGCCGAAGCCGGCATTGCGCGCGCGCGGATCGGCCGGGTGCGCATAGCGCCCCTGCCCGTCCGCCTGCCAGATTTCGAGGAAGGCGTCGGCGACCGGTGCCCCGTCGCCGTCGAGGATCGTTCCCTCGACGCGGATCGGCGTGCCCGCTGCAGGGTCGGCGATGTCGGTCGCAAAAATCTCGCCAAAGCCGTAGTCGCGCGGCGTCAGGCAATAGTGGAAGAAGGGTCCGACCGTCTGCGACGGCGTGATGCCATGCTCAGCCATGCGCGGCCTCCGTCGGCGTCGCCTCGCGGCCGCGAAGGACGATGTCCCAGCGATAGCCGAGCGCCCATTCGGGCTTGGTCGTGTCGAGATCGAAGCGGGCGACCATGCGCAGGCGCGCCTTCTCGTCGCGTACGGCGTTCATCAGCGGATCGAGCGCGTGCAGCGGGTCGCCGGGGAAATACATCTGGGTCACGAGGCGCGACAGGAACGACGTGCCGAACAGCGAGAAATGGATGTGCGCCGGCCGCCAGGCGTTGGCGTGGTTGCGCCACGGATAGGCGCCGGGCCGGATCGTCGTGAAGCTGTAGCGGCCCTCGGCATCCGTCACCACGCGACCGGCACCGAAGAAATTGGGATCGAGCGGGGCCGGATGCTGGTCGGCGACATGCACGTAGCGGCCGGCGGCGTTCGCCTGCCAGACCTCGACCAGCGTGTCGGGCACCGGCCGGCCGGCCTCGTCGAGGACGCGGCCCGCGACGATGATGCGCTCGCCCTGCGCGCCGCCGTCCGGTCCCTTCGTCAGGTCGGCATCGTCGGCAGCGATACGGTCGCGCCCGTAGAGCGGGCCGGTCAGTTCCGACAGCGTCGCCGGGATCGGCACGAGCGGCCGGAGCGGCGCCCGGCGGGCCGTGCTGCGATATTCGGCCGAAAGCGACGGAGCGTGGGTCGCCAGGCTTTCCTTCGGATAGATCGATGTCATGGAAGCCCTCCTCCGAGCCCGTCCCGGGTCGAGCTTACCTAATTCGGCCGCCGGAGGGATAGCGTCAGGCGCGCGGAACGAGCGAAACGCCGATGCGCGTCAGGCCGAGCCATGCCTCTGAGCCCGGCGGCTTGGGCTCGGACACGTTCTTGTCGACGACGAAGAGTTCGCCGACCGACGTCATGACCGTGTACTCCATATGCGTGCCCAGATAGGCCGCCTTGGCGATCTTGCCGGGCAGCGCCGGCCCGCCGGTCGGCGACAGCGTGAGCGCCAGCGCTTCGGGACGAATGGCGACCTTCGCCGGACCCGGCGTGAGGTTCCGCGCCGGCAGCTGGAGCGACACGTCGCCCACGCGCGCGGTCGCCATGCCGTCGGCGATCTTCTCGACCGTCGCCTCGACGATGTTCGAATCGCCCATGAAGTCGGCGACGAACAGGCTGACCGGGGATTCGTAGAGTTCGCGGGGCGAGCCGGCCTGGGCGATCTTGGCGTTCGACATGACGATCACGCGGTCGGACACGGCCAGCGCTTCCTGCTGGTCGTGTGTCACATAGACGACCGTCAGGTTCAGGTCGCGCTGGAGATCGCGGATGTCCTCGCGCACGCGCCGGCGCAGCTTGGCATCGAGGTTGGACAGCGGCTCGTCGAACAGCAGCACCTGCGGCTCGAGCGTCAGCGCGCGCGCGACGGCCACGCGCTGCTGCTGGCCGCCGGACAGTTCGGACGGCAGGCGTTCGTCGTACCCCTTGAGGCCGACGAGTTCGAGCTTCTCGCGCGCCATCTCGCGCGCCTTCTCTTTGGGCTGGCCCTGCACGCTGGGACCGTAGGCGACGTTGTCGATGACGTTCATGTGCGGGAACAGCGCATAGGACTGGAACACCATCGACACGTCGCGGTCGGCCGCCGACAGGCGCGTGACGTCGGTGCCGCCGATCAGGATCTGGCCCTCGGTCGCGATCTCGAGGCCGGCGACGAGCCGCAGCGTGGTCGTCTTGCCGCAGCCCGACGGGCCCAGCAGCGTGACCAGCGTTCCCGGCTCGACCTTGAACGAAACGTCGTCGACTGCGGCGACCGTGCCGTAGCGCTTGATGACGTTACGGAATTCGACCGAAGCCGGTCCCTTCTTGAAACTCTTGGTCATGGCACCCTCAATGGCCGCCGAAGGCCGCGACCTGCTGGCCGCGGCGGCCGAGCTGGCGCTTGCCGACGGCAAGCTGGATCAGGACGATGGCGAGCGCCATCACGAGAATGAGGACGCTCGAATAGGCGATCGCGAGCGCGAACTCGCCGGCTTCGACCCGGCCGACGATATAGCCCGTCGCCATGTTGTGGCGCGCACTCGTCAGGAAGATGACCGCGGAGACCGCCGTCATCGCATGGACGAAGCTGAACACGAGCGTGGCCACGATCGCCGGACGCAGCAGCGGCATCACGACGCGCCACACGGTCTGGCCGGTGCGCGCACCCAGCGTCAGCGACGCCTCGTCGAGGCTCTTGTCGATCTGGGCGAGGGCCGCCATGCCCGCGCGCACGCCGACCGGCATGTTGCGGAAGACGAAGCAGATCACGAGGATGAGCCCCGTGCCGGTCATCTCGATCGGCGGCACGTTGAAGGCGAGGATGTACGACACGCCGACGACCGTGCCCGGGATCGCGAAGGACAGCATCGTCATGAACTCGAACGTCCGCTGGCCGGCGAAGCGCTGGCGGGCCAGCAGATAGGCGACGAGCAGGCCGAGGGCCGCCGTCAGCGGGGCGGAAATCGCCGAGACCTGCAGCGTGGTCGACAGCGAATCCCACGCCGAGCCCGAGAAGAACAGGCCGCGGTCGATCTGCTCGATCCGGAAGGCGTCGAGATAATGGCGCCACGTGAAAGTCAGGTCGAAACGGCCGATATCGTGCACGAAGCCGCCGAAGATCACGATGGCGTAGGTCACGACCGTGAAGAAGGCCCACGGGATCGTCGTCCAGTAGAGGATCCGGCGCAGCGTGACGGGGAGTTCGGCGGCAAGGCCCGAATCGCCCTTGCCCGTCACCGTCACGTAGCTCTGCTTGCCGAGCCAGCGCATCTGGACCCAGAAGGCGCCAAGCGTCAGCCCGAGCAGCAGGATCGCCAGCATCGCGGCGCGCCCCGGATCGTGCTGCGCACCGACGATGGCGAAGAAGATCTTGGTCGACAGCACGTCGAAATTCCCGCCGAGGACGAGGGGATTGCCGAAGTCGGAGAGGCTTTCGACGAAGCCGAGAAGGAACGCGGCGGCGAGGCCCGGCCGCAACAGCGGCCAGGTCACCGTGCGAAACGTCTGCCAGCGCGAGGCGCCCAACGTCTGCGAGGCTTCCTCCAGCGACGGGCTGATGCCCTCGACGACGCCGATCATGACGAGGAAGGCGATCGGGATCTGCGACAGGAGCTGCGACAGCAGCACGCCCGGCAGACCGTAGACCCAGCGGGCCGGCGGAATGCCGAACGCGTATTCAAGGAACCAGGTGACGATGCCCGTCCGCCCGAACAGCACGACGATGGCGAGCGAGATCACGAAGGGCGGCGTGATGATCGGCAGGATCGTCAGGGCACGCATCATCTTGCGATAGGGCATCTGGGTGCGCACCACGACGAGCGCGAAGGCGAGGCCCAGCAGCGTCGAGATCACGCCGGTCAGCGTGCCGAGCAGCACGGTGTTGAACATCACGCCGCAGCGCTGTCCGCCGGCGAGGCAGTCGAGGCTCCAGATGTCGTCGGCAAGCAGGCGGCGCACGAACAGGTCCAGCGCCAGGTGGCCTTCCTCGTCGGTGACGGCGCCGGCAAGCATCGTGGCGATCGGGTAGAAGACGAAAGCGAGGATCAGCGCGCTGGAAATCACGACGCCACCCGCCACGAACGCGTCACCGCGGAACTGGCCGAGTGCCGCGATGCCCAGCGCCACCCAGACGAGGAACGCCGAAAGGATGAGTGTCGCACCCCAGCCGAAGCCGAACTGCTGGGTGTCGACCTCGCCGAAGATGGCGACGAGCCATTTCCAGCCGAGCCCCTGCAGGCCGATCGCGAAGCCCTGGGCGAGCGTGAAGACGATGCCGGCAACACCGGCGGCGATCAGCGTGCGGCCGAAGCGCGTGTCCGCCCGGTCGAAGAAGAGCGAAGCCCCGCCCGCGAGGATCGGGACAAGCACCGCCCACAGCCACGGGCGGTCGGAGAGCGCGTAGAAGAATCCGGAGGCGGTGCGTTCGTCGGGATAGACCGCGAGCCACTCGAACGCGAAGAACCCTTCCTCCTGCAATTGCCACGGGATCAGGAAGAATGCGGCGGCCGCAAGGATGAACCACAACCCGACAAGCCGCCGCATCGACGTTAGACCCCGTTCTTATGGAATGCGCGGCGGCTCAGGAGCCGCTGCGCACTTCCTTGCCCCAACGCTGCAGCAGACGCTCGCGCTCGGCCGAACCGCCGAAGCGCTGGAAGTCGTACTGGATGAGCGTGATGTCCTGCATTTTCGGTGCCGCGGCCGGGATCACCGAGTTCTTGTTCGACGGGATCTGGAAGGAGTTGGCCTTTTCGCCCAGCGCCTGGGTGGCCGGCGTCAGCGCCCAGTCGTAGAACTTCTTCGCGTTGGCGAGATTGCGCGTGCCCTTGATGATCGACATCGAGCCGATCTCGTAGCCAGTGCCTTCGCAAGGCGCCACGATCTTGACCGGTGCGCCGGCCAGGACCTGCGTGACCGCATCGTGCAGGAACGTGATGCCGATCAGCGATTCGCCGGTCGCTGCCGAACGGGCCGGTGCGGCACCCGAGCGGGTGTACTGGTTGACGTTGCGGTGGAGCGCCTTCATGAAGTCGAACGCCTGCTCCTCGCCGAACATCTGCACGAACGTCGCGAGCATCGTATAGGACGTGCCCGACGAGTTCGGATCGGCGACCTGGACTTCGCCCTTGTAGGCCGGGTTCGTCAGGTCGCGCCAGCACTTGGGCTCGGGCAGGCCCTTCTGGGCGAGCGTGCGCGTGTTGAACGAATAGCCGAGCGCGCCCGAGTAGATGCCGACGGTGCGGAACTTCGAGAGTTCGGCCTGACGCACGGCCCAGTCGTAGAGGTCCTTCATCATCGGCGACTTGTATTCGACCGTCAGGTTCTCTTCGGCGGCCTGCAGATGCGGATCACCCGTCCCGCCCCACCACACGTCGCCGCGGGGGTTCTGGCGCTCGGCCTTGATCTGGGCGAACGTCTCGCCCGACGACTTGCGGGTCATGTTGACCTTGATGCCGGTCTGGCGCTCGAACTCGGTCGCCATCGGACGGCACCACTCTTCCTGCACCGAGCAGTAGAGCGACAGCTGGCCTTGAGCCGCGGCAGGCTGGACGAAAGCGATCGACGCGGCCGCGAGGGCCAAGCCGAAAATGGGGCGTGCGTTCATTGTGGGGGCCTCCCTAATTTTGCCGCGACGACTATCGCGGACATTCTTGGAATATTTGTTGCAGTTTGATGACCATACGGGCCGAAAGTCAACCATTCAGGGCCCGCCCGGACGACGTTCAGTCGTAAGCACCCATCACGTGCTGGTCGAAGTCGATCACCGAGCCGGTCATCATTTCTCCGGCGTCGGACAACAGGTGGATGACCAGCGTCGACACGTCGTCGGGCTTCAGGATCCGCCCGAAGGGCTGGTTCGGCTCGGCCTTCTCCAGCCAGTCCGCCGGGCGGCCGTCGCGGGCCTGGATCGCGTGTTCGCCGGGCGTTTCCATCCAGCCGATATTGACGCCGTTGACGCGGATGCGGTCGGCGCGGACCGCATGCGCCACGTTCTTCGTCAGGACCGCGAGCGCGCCCTTGGAGGCCGAATAGGCCGTCAGGAAGGGTTGCCCACCATGCGAGGACCGGGTGATGATGTTGACGATGCTGCCCCCGCCGCCGCGCGTCTTGGCATGGCGCACGAACTCCTGCGTCAGGATGAAGGGGGCGCGCGCGTTGACCGCGAACAGGCGGTCCCACAGTTCGACGCTGGTGTTCTCGATCGTGCCGCGGTCGGTCAGCGCACCCGAATTTACCAGCCCGTCGACGCGCCCGAATTTCGCCACCGCCTTGGCGAACACGCCGCGCACCTGCGCCTCGTCGCCAAGTTCGGCCGCCACGAAAAGCGTCGGGCAGCCGGCAGCCGAGATCGACGCCGCGACCTTCTCGCCGCGCGCGGCATTGCGCCCGGTGATGCACACGCCCTTGGCGCCGCCCGCGGCGGCGTCGCGCGCGATCGTCTCGCCCAGGCCTTGCGTTGCACCGGTGACGACGACGACCTTCCCGTCCAAGCGCGTGCTTCTCATTTTCCCACCTTCACGGTCTTGCCGGTGCGAAGCGACTTGAGCGCGGCTTCCGCGAGCACCAGCGCCTGGCGGCCGTCGGCAGCACCCACCGGCATCTTCTTCTTGGCCGAAAGGGCCGCAAGGAACGCCGCCAGTTCGTGGCGATAGGCCTCGGCATAGCGCTCGAGGAAGAAATAGAGCGGCTTGTCCGAGGACACGCTCGTGGCGTCCGCCTTCTCGACGGTCGTGGCCGTGTGGTTGCCCGCCATCAGGCGGCCCTTCGCGCCGTGCACCTCGATGCGCTGGTCGTAGCCATAGCTTGCGCGCCGGCTGTTGTTAATGTGCGCGAGCTTGCCCGACTTCGTGCGCAGCAGGACCATGACGCTGTCGGTGTCGCCGACCTTGCCGACCGCCGGATCGACGAGGGCCGAGCCCATGGCGCTGACCTCGACCGGTTCCTCGCCCAGCAGCCAGCGCACCATGTCGAAATCGTGGATCGTCATGTCGCGGAACTGGCCGCCCGAGACCTTGAGGTACGACACCGGCGGAAGGCCGGGGTCGCGGCTCGACACGATCACCTGCTCCACGGCGCCGATCTCGCCGGCACGCAGGCGGGCCTGGAGTGCCGCGAACGACGGATCGAAGCGCCGGTTGAAGCCGACGAACATCGGCACCTTGGCCGCCGAGACGACCTTCAGGCACGAATCGACGCGCGCGAGCGACAGGTCGATGGGCTTTTCGCAGAAGATTGCCTTGCCGGCCCGGGCTGCAAGGATGCACAGGTCGGCATGCGTGTCGGTCGACGAGGCGATGACGACCGCGCCGACCTTCGGATCGGCAAGGGCCGTCCGGGTGTCGACGACCTTGGCGCCGTAGCGGCCCGCCAGATCCTCGGCCGATTCGCGATGCGTATCGATCACGTAACGAAGTTTGGCGCTTCCACTGGCGGCCAGATTTGCGGCATGAATGCGGCCGATACGGCCAGCCCCGAACTGCGCGATCTCGATCATGGGTTTCCTCTTGGACTTCTTGGCGGCGACAACATAAGCCCGTATTGTCACAGTTATGTAACAAAAAAGTGTCAGGGAAAGAACCGTCCAGATGGGCATACGTCTTACAATGGCAGAAGCACTCGTCCGCTTCCTCGCCGCGCAGTCGATCGAGACCGACGGCCGCCGCGAGAAGCTTTTTGCCGGGGTCTTCGCGATATTCGGCCACGGCAATGTCGCGGGAATTGGCCCCGCTCTGCATGCCCATCGCGCCGAGCTTCCGACGCTACGCGCCCACAACGAACAGGCCATGGCGCTTGCCGCCGTCGCCTTCGCCAAGACCCATGCCCGCCGCCGCATGATGGCCTGCACCACGTCGATCGGTCCGGGGGCCACGAACATGGTCACGGCCGCGGCCGTGGCCCACGTCAACCGTCTGCCGGTGCTGTTCCTGCCAGGCGACACGTTTGCCGACCGCCGGCCCGACCCGGTCCTGCAGCAGGTCGAGAATTTCGGCGACCCGACCATTACGGCCAACGACTGCTTCCGCCCGGTCTCGCGCTACTGGGACCGCCTGACACGGCCCGAGCAGCTGTTGACCAGCCTGCCGGCAGCGCTGCGCGTGCTTCTCGACCCGGTCGATTGCGGCCCCGCCACGCTGGCCCTGCCGCAGGACGTGCAGGCGATGAGCCACGACTATCCGGCCGAGTTCTTCGCACCCCGCGTGCACAGGATCCGCCGGCCGGCCGCCGAACCGGATGTCGTGCGCGAAGTCGCGGCACTGCTGCGTACCAGCCGCCGGCCGATGATCGTCGTGGGCGGCGGGGTAAAATACGCGCTGGCCGAAAAGGCGCTCGCCGACTTCGCGGGCAAGCACGGCATCCCTTGCGCGGAAACACAGGCCGGCAAGGGTGCGTTGGCGTGGGACAACCCGGCCAATCTCGGCGCACTCGGCGTCACCGGCACCAAGGCCGCCAACGAAGCGGCCGCCCGCGCCGACGTGGTGCTGGCGATCGGGACCCGGCTTGCCGACTTCCCCACCGCCTCGCGCACGATCTTCGCCGACCCGAAGGTCCGCCTCGTGCAGGTCAATGTCGGCGCGTTCGACGCGCACAAGCACGGCGCCCTGCCCTTCGTCGCCGACGCGCGCGAAGCGCTCAGCGCACTCGAGTCCAGGCTCGGCCGCTGGAAGGCGTCCGCCGCATGGACGTCCGCCGGCACGCGCGGTGCCCGCGCCTGGGCCCGCGACGTCAGGCGCATCACGGCACCGCGGCCCGGCCGCCCCGACGACGCGCAGGTGCTCGGAGTCGTCAACCGCTTCGCCGCGAAACGGCCGCACGTGCTCCTGTGCGCGGCCGGCGGCCTACCGGGGGAACTGCACAAGCTCTGGCAGGCGACCGACAGCGCCTCCTATCACCTCGAATACGGCTATTCGTGCATGGGCTACGAGATCGCCGGCGGTCTCGGCGCCAAGCTCGCCGCGCCGCGCCGCGACGTCTACGTGATGGTCGGCGACGGCTCGTACCTGATGATGAATTCCGAGATTGCCACGTCGGTGGCGCTCGGCGTGAAGCTCGTCATCGTCGTGCTCGACAATCGCGGCTTCGGCTGCATCGAACGGCTTCAGCGCGCGACCGGGGGTGCTTCGTTCAACAACCGGCTGGCCAGCGAACATCCGCCGGTCGATTTCGCGGCCCACGCAGCATCGCTCGGCGCGCAGGCCGAGAAGGTCGGCTCGCTCGCCGAACTCGAGCCGGCGCTCGCCCGCGCGCGCGCGGCAAGGAAAACGGCGGTTGTCGTCATCGACACCGACGGGCGCGATTCGACCGGCCTTGGCGGAGCATGGTGGGACGTCCCGGTGTCGGACGCCGCGCGCACCGCGTCGGGTCGGGCGACACGCCAGAAATACGAACGCGCACGCGCGCGACAGAAACAAGGAGCCTGAGAAATGTCCTGCCCGATCGGCATCAACCCGCTGACCTGGACCAACGACGACATGCCGGAGCTCGGCGGCGAGACGCCGCTTGCGACCTGCCTTTCGGAAGCCAAGCGCGCCGGCTACGACGGCGTCGAGCTCGGCAACAAGTTCCCGCGCGAAGCCGCCAAGCTCGCGCCGATCATGGCGGCGCATGGCCTACGCATCGCGTCCGGCTGGTACAGCGGCAACCTGCTGACCCGCGACGTCGACGCCGAGATGGCGGCGATGCGTCCGCATCTGGAGCTGCTGCTGGCGATGGGTTGCAAGGCGATGGTGTTCGCCGAGACGACCGGCTGCGTGCACGGCAACAAAAAAGCGAAGCTCGCCGCACGCCGCAAGCTGTCGGACGGCGAGATGCGCACGCTGGGCATCCGGATGACCGAACTCGGCACGCTTATGGAAGCGCGCGGCATCAAGCTCGCTTACCACCACCACATGGGCACGGTGATCGAGACCGAAGCGGAGGTCGACGCGCTGATGGCAGCGACCGGGCCGTCGGTTGGCCTGCTGCTCGATACGGGGCACCTCACCTATGCCGGCGGCGATCCGCTGGCGGTCGCCAAGCGCCACGGCCGGCGCATCGCGCATGTCCACTGCAAGGACATCCGTGCCTCTCTGCTGGCGGAAGCCAAGGCGAAGGACCTGAGCTTCCTCGACGCGGTGCTGAGCGGCGTGTTCACCGTGCCGGGCGATGGCGCTGTCGACTACCCGCCGATCTTCGCCGAACTCAAGCGGCTCAAATACGCGGGCTGGCTCGTCGTCGAGGCCGAACAGGACCCGGCCAAGGCGCATCCGCTGACTTACGCGAAAATGGGCAACGACTATCTGCGCGCCGAGACGGCCAAGATCGGCCTCTGACGGCGTTTCACGCCCGCACGTGATTCCAGAACGTCGCGGGCGTATCGAGCATCGCGCGGATGCCGAGCCGGTCGATCATCCGGTCAGTCTCGCGCTGCGCTTCGTCGAGGATCTGGTCCTCGTCGACCAGCATCGCCGTGCGGTTCTCGAGCGCCACGACGCCGTCGACGATGACGGTGTCGACGTCGTTGCCGTTGGCGAAGTTGACGATGCGGCTCGCCGGCATGTTCGCCGGATAGAGATGCGGGCGGCGAAGATCGACGATCGTCACGTCGGCCTTCTTGCCCGGTTCCAGCGATCCGATCTCGGATTCCAGCCCCAGCGCCTTCGCACCGTCGATCGTGCACATCTCCAGGACGCGCCCCGGCGGCAGCCAGCCCGCGTCGCGGAAATGCCGCCGGTGATAATGCATGCATTGCTGCATGTGGCGGAACATGTCGGCCGACCTGTCCGGTGCCGTGCCGTCCGAGCCCAGTGCGACGACCACCCCGAGCTGGATAAGCTCCGTCACCGGACAGCGGCCCATCACCGACGCGATGGCGCTGGGGTTGTGCGCGATGCGGCTGCCGGTTTCGGCGCAGATGCGGATCTCCTCGTCGGTCAGGTCGGTCGCGTGCGACAGCAGCATGTCGGGCCCGAGCAGGCCGTGCTTGTGCGCGAAGGCGACGCTGCCTTTGGTGTGGCCGTCCTGCGTGAAGATCGTGCCGCGCTCGCGGCCAAGCGCTCGCATCGCTTTCGACTGTGCCACCGCCTCGTCGACGAGGGCGGCCGGCTGGTCGCGCAGATGCTCTTCGCGCACCGTGGGCGTGATCAGCGCGATGCGGATACGGTTGCCGTGCGTCGCGTGCCATCCGTCGATCAGCGTGCGACAGGTGGCAAGCTGGTCGTCGAACGAGACGGCGTACTCGCGCTTCGATCCTTCTTTCCAGCTCGCATAGGTGCGCGGGAACGGCGGCCGCGTGGCGCCGACCGCGACGACCGAGCGCGTGCCGACCGACACCACGCCGGCACAATGGGCGGCCCCGTAGGCCGGATCGTCCGTGCGCAGGATCGTGTCGCCGCCACCGAGCAGCGACACGCCAGTCGTCACGCCGAAGCGCAGCCGTTCGAGTGCCGCCAGCCGCGATTCCGCGTACCAGAAATCCTCGGTCGAGCCGACCGTGTAGGCGAGCTCGCAGGCGTCGTGCCACAGGTCGGACCGGCCGCCGCCCATCGTCTTGATCAACCCGTGGCCCGCATGCGCGTGCGCGTCGATCAGGCCCGGCAGCACGGCCTTGCCGCGCGCGTCGATGGTTCGTCTGGCGTCGTGACGGCCGGGGATCGTCTCCAGCGGACCGACGGCGACAATGCGGTCGCCCGCGATGGCGACGGCGCCGTTCTCGATGACGCGGCGTGCCGGATCCACGGCGATCACGGTTCCGTTGGCGATGAGCAGGTCGATCACGTCGCTGTTTTCCTTCCCGTCGCTTCGATCCGGTCTTCAAATGGGGGCCGATTGGGCTAGACTTGTCAAGCATGCGCCTGCTCCTCATCAACCCGAACACGTCGGCCTCGATCACCGATCTGGTGGCGCGTCGCGCGCGCGAAGTCGCACCGGCCGGCACCGAGTTCGACGTCGTCACGGCACGCTTCGGGCCGCGCTATATCGGCTCGCGCGCCGGGTCGGCGATCGCCGCGCACGCGGCCCTCGACGCCTTCGCCGCCTCCTGGCGGCCCGTCCACGCCGGCGTGCTTCTCGCCTGTTTCGGCGATCCGGGCCTCGACGCGCTGGGCGAAGTCTCGCCGGTCCCGGTCACCGGCATGGCGGCTGCGTCGATGCGGATCGCGGCCGGGCGCGCAAAGCGCGTCGGCATGCTGACCGGCGGCGAACGCTGGGTCCCGATGCTGAAGGAGTTCGTTGCCGGTCTGGGGCTTGGCGACAGTCTCGCCTGCGTGCGCGCGGTTTCCGCAACCGGCGCGCAGATCGCCTCCGATCCCGAATCCGCCTTCGGCGAACTCGCCGCCCAGGCGAATGCCGCCGCAAGCGAAGACGGCGCCGAGATCGTGATTCTCGGTGGTGCCGGCCTGACCGGACTCGTCCCCGCACTGCAACATCGCGTCCGGGTGCCGTTGCTGGACTCGCTTGAATGCGCGGTCGAGCATCTGGTGCATCTTGCAAATGCACCGCTCGCCCGAAGCACCGCACCGCCACCGGTCGAGACGATCGGCCTCGGCGCGGACCTCGCCCGGCTTCTGGACGGCGAGCTCAAAGCCTAGCGGCAACACGAGCGGGCTTGTCCACGGCGGGCAACCCGGCGCATTCTGCGGTGCCGGTGGCCCCCGCCCCCATTTTGGAGAAATCGTGCATCCCCCGCCGTTCCAGCTGATCGACCGGCTGCGGTCGGGTTTCTCGCGCATGCCGCCCGACCTTGCCGCTTCCCTGCTCATGATCCTGGCGCTCATCACGTTCACGATGACGGGCGTGGTGATCCGCCATGCGGCCGAATCCCTGCCGATCCTCCAGATCCTGTTCCTGCGCCAGCTCATGGCGACGGCCATCATGGCGCCGCTCTACTGGCGGCACCGCAACCAGATCCTTCATCCCGACGGCATGCGCCTCCACGCGCTGCGCGGATTGGCCGCTGTCGTGTCGATGATCTGCGGGAACGCGGCGGTCATCCACATCCCGTTCGCCGACGTCACGGCCATCCAGATGTCGGAGGTGCTTTTCATAACCGCACTGGCCGCGATGTTCCTCGGCGAGAAGGTCGCCTGGCGCCGGTGGACGGCGACGGCCGTGGGCTTCATCGGGGTCGTGGTGATGATCCGGCCGTTCTCGGGTGCCGTCGAGGTCTTCGCGCTCGTGGCGTTGTTCGGCTCGATCTTCGGCGCGATCTCCGTCGCCACGCTGCGTTTCGGGTCGCGTCTCGATACGGCCGAAACCGTCATCTTCTACCAGAGCGTCGTCATACTTGCCTGCCTGACGCCGCTCGCATGGTGGGTCTGGGTTCCGCCATCCGCCGGGTCCGTCGCGGTCGTCGCGGCGATGAGCGTGCTGCTTGCCGTCGGTACATGGCTGTTCACGACCGCCTTCCGCACCGGAAACGCGTCGTCCATCGCACCCTTGCAGTATCTGCGCTTGCTGATGATGGCGGCCGTCGGCTACTGGCTCTATGACGAGACGCCGAGCCTGGAAACGACATTGGGTGCCGCTCTCGTCGTCGGCGCCGCCATCTATACGCTGCACCGCAATGCCGTACGCCAGTCGAAGGTCGCACCGGCCCGCCCCGACGGGCCCGTCTGACGCGGCGCTTTGCGGCGGTCGCGCGCAATGCTAATCCGTAAGGCAGAACGGATTGCGCAGGAGAATGCGATGTCGGCCGAAGCAAAACTCAAGGAACTCGGGATCGTGCTGCC
Source organism: Tagaea sp. (assembly GCA_965279525.1). GTDB lineage: Bacteria > Pseudomonadota > Alphaproteobacteria > CACIAM-22H2 > CACIAM-22H2 > Tagaea. The sequence goes on from CBDIIB010000004.1 coordinate 1,229,989, forward strand.
GGACGTGCCGGCGCCGGTCGCCAACTACGTGCCCTTCCGGCTCCATCGCGACACGCTCTATTTGTCCGGCCAGGGTCCGCGCCAGCCGGGCGGCGGCTACAGCACGGGACTCGTCGGCAAGGACGTCGACATCGCGCGCGCCTACCAGGATGCGCGAACCGTCGGTCTTGGCCTGCTTGCTGTCGCGCATCGCGCACTCGGCAGCCTCGATCGGGTCGACTATGTCGTGAAGCTGCTCGGCATGGTCAACGGCGCCCCCGGCTTCGGCGACCAGCCCAAGGTGATCAACGGCTGCTCGGACCTGCTCGTCGAGATCTTCGGCGATGCCGGCCGGCACGCGCGTTCCGCCGTCGGCATGGGCAGCCTGCCCAACAACATGACTGTCGAGATCGAGGCGATCCTCGCGGTCAAGCCTTAGGCGGATCGTAGACCTTCACGACCGGCTCGCCGATCCCCTTGCGCGACGTGACGAGATCGTAGGCCCAGGGCTGGCGGTGGCGTTCGAAGTTGAACGTCGTGCGCCGGTAGCTCGCTCCGGCATCGAGATCGCAGCTCGCCACGGCCAGTTCGTCGCCGTCGCTGCGGCACGCCGCCACCGTGACGCCGCTGGGCGCCACGATCTGGCTGCCGGCGATCGACGGCACGCCTTCTTCCGTCCCGCCCTTGGCCACGCCGACGACCCACAGCGCGTTCTGGTAGGCGCCCGATTGCATGACCAGCGTGTTGTGGAACAGGGCCAGATCGTCGTGGTCGGGGGCCGGCGGGTTGTGGACGGGCGTGTTGTAGCCCAGCAGCACCATCTCGGCCCCCTGCAGGGCCAGCGTGCGGTACGTCTCCGGCCAGCGCCGATCGTTGCAGATGCACATCCCGATCTTGGTGCCAAAGGCGTTGAAGACGCGGAAACCGTAATTGCCGATGTCGAAATACCGCTTCTCTAGATGCTGGAAGCGCCGCCACGGCTCGTGCGCGTCGTGTCCGGGCAAATGCACCTTGCGGTACTTGCCGACAATCTCGCCGGACTTCTCGACGAGGATCGCGGCGTTGAAGCGCTTCGTCTTGCCCTCTTCCTGCGTAAGCTCCGCATAGCCGAGGCAGAAGCCGAGCCCGAGACGCTTGGCTTCCTCGAAAAGCGGGCGCGTGGCGGGTCCGGGCATCTCGGCTTCGAAGAAGGCGTCGATCTCCGCCTGGTCGTCGAAATGCCAGCGCGGGAAGAATGTCGTCAGCGCCAGTTCCGGAAAGACCGCCAGATCGCAGCCCATCCGCTTCGCCTCGCGCAGATGCACGATCAGGCGTTCGACGACCTGGCTGCGGGTTTCGGTGCGGGCGATGGGGCCGAGCTGGGCGGCGGCGACGGTCAGATGGCGCGGCATGGCGGGTTCCTTCAGGCGGCGAGTTCGAGGACAACGTCGAGCAGCACTTTGGCGCCGGCGTCGATGTCGGCCGGATCAGTGTGTTCGGCGACGTTATGCGAGAGGCCCTTGGCGCTGGGCACGAAGATCATGCCGGTCGGGCAGACGCGCGCGAACATCTGCGCGTCGTGCCCGGCGCCCGAAGGCATCCGCCGGCAGCTGAAGCCGCGGGCGGCAGCACGTGCTGCGACCAGATCGACGATTCCGTCGGCAAACGTGACCGGCTCGAAGCGCGCGAGCACGCGCTTCTCGACGCCGATCTGCTCTGCCGCACAGATGTTTTCGATCAGGGCCGCGGCTTCCGCTTCGGCCGCGCGCAGGACGGTTTCATCGGTATTGCGCAGATCGACCGTGAATGTCGCGCGCGATGCGACGACGTTGATCAAGTTGGGAACCAGCTCGATCCGGCCGACGGTGCCGACCTGATCGCCGCCGAAGCGACGCACGAGATCGCGGATGCCGCTTGCGACCGCCATCGCGGCGTAGCCCGCATCGCGGCGCAGGCGCATCGGCGTCGTGCCCGCATGATTGGACACGCCGCTGAACGCGTACTCCGCCCAGGAGATGCCCTGCACGCCGGTAACCGCCCCGATCGTCAGGCCCTCGGCCTCAAGGATGGGTCCCTGCTCGATATGCAGTTCGACGAAGGCGTACGGGCGCGCGAAGCCGGGGGCTTTGTCGCCCAGATAGCCGATGCGGGCAAGCTCCTCGCCCAGCACCTTGCCGTCGATCGCGCGTGCGGCGTGCGCTTCGGCAAGCGGCATGCCGCCGACATAGACGAGGCTGCCGAGCATGTCGGGCTGGAAGCGTGCCCCCTCCTCGTTCGTGAAGAAGGCGACCGCGAGGGGCCGGCGCGTGCGCAGGCCGGCGCGGTCCAGTGCTGCGCACAGTTCGAGACCGGCAAGCACGCCCAGATTCCCGTCGTAGCGCCCGCCGGTGCGCACCGTGTCGATGTGCGATCCGATCATCACCGGCTCGATGTCCGCGGAACCCGCCCGCACGCCGACGACGTTGCCGATTGCATCGGTGCCGACATCGAGGCCGAGTTCGCGCATCCAGCCGACGACGAGATCCCGGCCCGCCTTGTCCTCGTCCGTCAGCGCAAGACGCGCGTTGCCGCCGCCCGGAATGCCGCCGACCGCACCGAGCCGCACAAGCCGGTCGAGAAGCGATGCGGTATCGATTTCGACGGGCATGAAACTCCGCTGGCGGACGCGCGATTGACGCCCCTACAATCGAAGAAAGGGCGGAGGAATGCAATGGTCCCGGGTCAGATCGAAGTCGAGTGGGCGCGCCTGAAATCTGCGGATCTGCGCGCGCTTGCCGCGCGCGACGCGATCGTGATCGTGCCGGTCGCGTCGACCGAGCAGCACGGCCCGCATCTGCCCACGTCGGTCGACACGATGATCGTGGGCGAAGTGGCGCGCCGTGCCGCGCGCCGGATCGCGGCGTCCCATTCTATTGTCGTCGCACCGACCCTCTGGTGCGGCCTTGCCGAGCACCATCTGGCTTTTGGCGGCACGTTCTCGTTCAGCTTTCCGACGTATCTTGCGGTTCTGCGCGATCTCGTGTCGTCGCTGAAGCGGCAGGGATTCCGGCGCATCGTGCTGTTCAACGGGCATGGCGGCAACATCGCCGGGCTCGACACCGTCGCGACCGAACTGACGCGCGATCTCGGCGTGCCGGTTGCCGTCGGCAGCTACTGGCTCGCACTCGGCGGGGAGATGGCGGCGGTCCTCGAGGACCAGACGACCGTCCTGCATGCCTGCGAGGCCGAAACGTCGATGATGCTGGCGATCGCACCGGAGCTTGTCGACGCAAGCCGGCTTGCCGAAGCCCGCGGGCCCGCCGATCTCGACGAAAGCGTCTTTGCACGCCAGCCCAAGCGCTGGCATTCCTTCGCCGACCTCACGCCCAACGGCACGATCGGCAATCCGACGCGCGCCACGGCCGCGAAAGGCGAGAAGCTGCTGGAGATTGCCGCGGCCGAGCTTGCGGCACGGCTTTCCGACGGCAAGCTCTGGCCGCAGGCCTAGCCGGCGACGATCTTCCGGTAGAGTTCGGGGTCCGTATCGCCCTCGCTGCCGAACAGCAGCACGCGCGCGTTCGCGTCCAGTCCGAGCGCGCGCGCCAGATCGGGTCGGGCCGCGGCACCCAGAAGCCCGGCCATGCCGGCAACGGCGGACTCGCCGGCGACGATCTGTGGGGCCAGCAGGCGCATGCAGGCGAACGCGGCCTGATCGGTGACGGTCATGAAATCGCCCGCCCCTTCCTCGAGAATGTCCCAGGCAAGCAGCGAGGTTTCGCCGCAAGCGAGGCCCGCCATCGCCGTGTCGAGCGCCCCGCCGATATTCGCGGCATGCCCGACGCGCGCACTCTCGAACAGGCAGGCGGCCCGGTCCGGCTCGACGACGACCGTGCGCGGACGGCGATCGCCGAGTGTTTCCCAAAGATGGCCGCAGACGGCCGCCGCGAGGCCGCCGACGCCCGCCTGGATGAAAACATGCGTCGGCGGGGCTCCCATCTGTGCGAGCGCCTCGTCGGCCATGATCGCGTACCCTTGCATCACGTCGCGCGGTATTTCGGTGTAGCCGGGATAGGACGTGTCGGAGACGACGATCCAGCCGTTTGCCGCGGCGTCGCGCGCGGCCTGGCGCACCGCATCGTCGTAGGTTCCGGGAACGCGCCGGATTTCCGCGCCATAGGCCGCGATCGCGTCGGCACGGCCCTGGCTGACCGTCTCGTGGATATAGATCACGCATTTGCAGCCGAAACGCCTGGCGCCCCACGCGACCGAGCGGCCGTGATTGCCGTCGGTCGCACAGGTCACGACGATCTCACCGGCCGGCCGGGCCGCCGCCCGCAGCTGGCGCAGGACGGCGTAGGCCCCACCCAGCGCCTTGAAACTGCCGAGCCCGAAGCGCGTGCTTTCATCCTTGTAGAAGACCTTCGCCACGCCGGCCATGCGGGCGACCGCATCGAGCGATACGAGGCGCGTGGGAGCATAGCCGGGCCAGCTTGCGATCTCGGCGCGTGCGGTCTCGAAAGCCCCCCGGTCGAGGACTGTACGCTGGCGCGCACCGTATGGTCCGCCATGCGCCTTCGGGTTCGAGTGATGCGCGACGGGGAATCTGAGCCAGGATTCTTCGTGCAAGCTGTCGGCCCCCCTGGAAAATGGTCTATTCTGAAGCTAGCGCGGGAACGCGCATCATCTGAAGGGGGAAATGCAAGCATGCGTCTCGATGAAATCGCGAACGGTATGGTCGACGAGACGACCAAGGGGATGCCCGGAGGCATGGCGCCGCTCAAGCTGCGCGACATCGGTTCGCAAGGCTGGAACCTGCTTGCCGAAGACATGCCGCTGCCCGTCTGCGTGCTGAAGGCGGATGCCGTGACGCGCAACGAGACGCTGATGCGCGCCTTCCTCGAGCGCACGGGCGCCATTCTCTCCCCCCACGGCAAGACGACGATGAGCCCGCAGCTGTTCGACCGCCAGGGCAAGGCGGGTGCCTGGGCGATCACGGTAGGGACCGTCCACCAGATCCAGGTCGCGCGCCATTTCGGCAGCGCACGCATCGTGCTCGCCAACCAGCTCGTGGGCAAGCAGGGCCTGCGCTATGTCACCGACGAACTCGCGCGCGATCCCGGCTTCGAATTCTTCTGTCTTGTCGATTCCGTCGCCGGCGTGGAAGCGCTCGCGGCCGCCGCAAAGGCGAAGGGCCTGCGCGGACGCATCGGGATCTTCCTCGAAGGCGGCATGCGCGGCGGGCGCACCGGCGTGCGCGATCTCGACACCGCCCGCGCCGTCGCGCGTGCAGCGAAGGCGGCAGAACCCTGGGTGCTGCTGCGCGGCGTCGAAGGCTTCGAGGGCCTGCTGTCCGGGCCGGAAGCTCCGTTGCGCGTCGGGCAGTTTCTCGAATTCCTCGGCGACATCGCCAAGCTCGTCGATGCCGAAGATCTCTGCGCGGACGGACCGCTGATCCTGACGGCTGGTGGCTCGGCCTTCTACGACATGGTCGTCGAGAAGTTCCGCGGGCTCAACCTGAAGCGCCCAAAATCGATCCTGATGCGTTCGGGCTGCTACATCACGCACGATTCCATGATGTACGAATCGCACTTCGACGCCATCGCCGAGCGCTCGAAGATGCTTGCCGAACTCGGCAGGCCGGAGCCTGCACTCGAGGTCTGGGCCTATGTCCAGTCGCGCCCCGAACCGACCCGCGTGCTGGTGACGATGGGAAAGCGCGACGTCTCCTACGATCCGCACCTCCCGATGCCCCGTCTCTGGTACAGGCCGGGCACGGCACCACGCGTTCCGTCGAAGCTGTCCGGCCATGTGTGCGTCAATCTCAACGACCAGCACGGCTATCTCGACGTGCCGGCGGACTCGCCGTTGCAGGTCGGCGACATGGTCGGCTTCGGGATCTCGCATCCCTGCCTGACCTTCGACAAGTGGCAGCTGATCGTGCTGGTCGACGCGAAATACGATGTCGTCGACGCGATCCGGACGTACTTCTAGTCGATCGCAAGGCCGAGATTCTCGGCCGCCCACCCGGCAAGATCGAGAAGCTCCTCGTCGCGGCCGCGTGCGCCGACGAACTGGACGCCGACAGGCATGCCGGCAGGACCGGTTGCGGCCGGCAACGTGACGCAAGGCGGCCCCAGCAGCGACAAGAACAGGCTGAAGGTCGCTTCCCCGGTCGAACCGAGCCCGACCGGAGCTTCGCCCAGTGCTGCCGGCAGGACGAATGCGTCGAAATGCGCGATGTCGGCGTCGAAGATACGGCGCGCGGCATCGGCTTGGGTCTGGGCGGCTGCATAGCCTGCCTCGTTGGCGCGACCCAGCGCCATGAACTCGCGCAACGCCGCCGACAGCTTGCCGGGTTCGCGCTTCTCGTAGGCATCGAACGCGCGGGCAGCCTCGACCGACACGATCCGGCGATGCAGCGCGTTGAGTTCGCCGTACGCGGCCGGCAGCGTCACCGGAACGATGTCCGCCACGCCGGAAAGCTGTCGGCAGACCTTGTCGCGCGCCTCGCGGGCGCTCGCCTCGGCTTGCGGGTCGTAAGGCGTGGTCAGGCATGCCAGGCGCGGGCGGGCCCGGCGCGGAGCCGGCGTGCGCGGCGGATCGAGCAGCACCGAACCCATCAGCCGCAGATCGCCGGCCGAACGCGCGAACCAGCCGACCGTGTCGAGCGAGCGGGCGAGTTCATGCACCCCTTGGGTATTTGTCCGCCCGATCGACGACTTGAAGCCGAACGTGCCGCAGAACGAGGCCGGCCGGATCACCGAGCCGCCCGTCTGCGTACCGATGGCAAGAGGCGCCATGAAGTCGGCGACGGCAGCGGCCGACCCGCTCGAAGATCCGCCCGGCGTGCGGGCGGGATCGCGCGGATTGCGGGTCGCCTTGGGCGTGACGTGCGCGAACTCGGTCGTCACCGTTTTGCCGAGGATGACCGCACCTGCCGCCTTCAGGCGGCGCACGCAGTCGGCGTCGGCCGCCGGAACATGGCCTGCGAACACCGGCGAGCCGTACTCGGTACCGAGACCGGCCGTATCGACGATATCCTTGATCGCGACCGGCACGCCGGCGAGCGCGCCGAGGATCGGTATCGTCGCGGTCGTCTCCAGACGCGCGAATGCGCCGACCGTCTCGTCACGCGTCGCGATGCGGGCCCGACACGCGGCAAGCAGTTCGGCCGGCGTCAGGTCCTCCGCGACGATCGCGCGGCGCGCGCGTGTCGCCGTCAGGGCGTGGATCTCACCAGGGCTCATCGACCGCCAGATGCGAGACGCAGTCGCCACGTTCGACACGGCCGAAATGGCGCTTGCAGATGACCATGCCCTCCTCGCGGAAATGGCACGGCACCGGGGCACGTCCGGGATTGTCGATGAAATGGACGTGGCCGCAGAGCTGGCCCTTGGTCACGGTCTCGCCGAGTTCGACGGCCGGCTCGAACAGGCCCGGCTCCGGCGCGTAGACGAACCAGGCCTGGCCCGGCACGGTCACGCGACGCGGCGGCTTTGCGCTTGCCCAGTCCTTCGGCTTTTCCATGATCCCGAGATTGACGAGATGCCGGCGCAGGCCGCGCTCGACCATCGCAAGCGCCTTGCGGTTGACCGAACCCGTTCCGCCGAACTCGCCGCCCAGTGCGGGCACGCCACGATGCAGTGCCGCCGCCGGTGCGTAGCGGATGTCCTGACCGAGCTTCCAGACGAGCGCCACATCGGGTGCGAAGGCCTTCAGCGCCTCACTGCACCGCCTGTCGAGTTCTTCGCCCGCACCCGCATGCATCGAGGCGAACGGCACGTAATCGAGCGATCCGCCGCCCGAATGCAGGTCGTGGAACAGGTCGGCGCGCGGAAACAATTCGGTGTCGATGTAGTAGGCGATCTGCTGCGTGACCGTTCCGTCCGGATCGCCGGGGAAGGTGCGGTTGAGGTTGCCGCCGTCGATCGGCGAGACGCGGGCCCCGTCCATTGCCGCGGGGAAGTTCGCCGCCGGGAGGATAATGACCCGCCCCTGGATTTCGCCCGGTTCGAGCCCCCGGATCAGCTTGGCGAGTGCGATTTGCCCCTCATATTCGTCGCCATGGTTTCCGGCCATGAAGAAGGCGGTCGGTCCCTTGCCGTTCTTGATGCAGGCGATCGGGATCATGATCCGGCCATAGGCCGATCGTGTCACCGAATGGGGCAGTCCGAGCCAGTCGACCTGCTTGCCGTCGCGGTCGAAATCGATGTCGGAAACCAGGCGTGTCGGCCGTGCCATCGCGCGCAATCCCTCCCCTTCCGTCCTACGATTGAATGACGCTATGCTGCCGCCGACATCAAATCTAGGGGGAATAGAGATGCGCCTGTTTGCCGCGACGATCGCGACCGAAACGAACACCTTCTCGCCGCTGCCGACGAGCATCGAAGCCTACAAGGAGTGCGTCTTCCTGCGGCCGGGCGAGCATCCGGACGAGACCCCGCTGATGTGCACGGCCCCGCTCTGGGTGGCCCGCCGCCGCGCGAAAAAGGAAGGCTTCACGCTCGTCGAGGGCAGCTGCTTTGCCGCAAGCCCGGCCGGTACCACGAACCGCAAGGACTACGAGTTCATGCGCGACGAGATCCTGGGTCAGCTGCGCGCCGCGATGCCGATCGACGGCGTTTTGCTCGGGCTGCACGGCGCCATGGTCGCGCACGGCTACGACGACGTCGAAGGCGACATCATCGAGCGCGTGCGCGAGATCGTCGGGCCGAAATGCGTGATCGGCGTCGAACTCGACCCGCACTGCCACCTGACGCTCAAGCGCGTGAAGCTTGCCGACATCATCGTGCTCTACAAGGAATTCCCGCACACCGACGTCGTCGAGCGTGCGGAGGATGTGCTCAATCTCGTGCTGCGCACGCTGCGCGGAGAGATCAAGCCGGTCATGTCGATGTACGACTGCCGCCAGATCCAGAGCTATCCGACCACGCTGCCGCTGATGCGGGCCTTCGTCGACCGGATGATCGCGATGGAAGGCAAGGACGGCATCCTGTCGGTCTCGATCGGCCATTGCTTCCCGTACGCCGACGTGCCGGAGCTTACGGGACGCATCCTCGTCGTCATGGACAAGGACAAGGCCAAGGGCGACAAGCTCGCCACGTCGATCGGCGAGGAGTTCGTGTCGATGCGCGGCAAGACGATGCCGGAGTATTTCAGCGTCGACGCCGGCATCAGCGCTGCGATGGAGTTCAATGCCGCCCCGGTCGTGATGGCGGATCCCGCTGACAATGCCGGCGGCGGAGCCCCGACCGACAACACGACGATCCTGCGCCGCCTGATCGAGCGCGACGCACAGGAGGCGATCATCGGGCCGATATGGGACCCGATCGCCGTCCGCCTCTGCTTCGATGCCGGCCTCGGGGCGGAGTTCGCACTCCGCTTCGGCGGCAAAATCGGGCCCACCTCGGGGCAGCCGGTCGATGCCATGGTCAAGGTCGTCGGCCTCAAGCGCGACTGCCACCAGAGCTTCGGCCCCACGCAGGTACCGCTGGGCGACTGTGCCGCCATCAAGGTCGGCGGCGTCGAGATCGTGCTGATCACCAACCGGACCCAGGCGCTCGGCCTCGAGCTGTTCGAAAACGTCGGAATCGACCCGCGGACGCGAAAGATGGTGGTCGTCAAGTCGACCAACCACTTCATGGCCGCCTTCGGCCCGATCGCGAAAAAGGTGATCTACATCGACTCCGACGGCCCCCTCAGCCGGGACTACCGGAAAATACCCTTCACGCGCATCAACCGGCCGATCTGGCCGCTGGACGAAAACACCTCACCGGCCCTCATTTTCTGAGGGTCTTGCAGGCCGGCGGGGGGCTGTGACAAGCTTTGTCACACACAAAAACTCACTAATAACAATCGCGCCGAATCAACGGACACGGAGGATAAAGATGAGCAAGTTTTCACGTCGTACGGTCCTGAAGGCCACGGCCGCAACGGCGGCTATCGCCGGAGCGCCCTCTCTCGCGCGCGCCCAGGCGCGACCGCCAGCGGCGCGCACGGTCCGCGCCGTCTTCCACGGCGACGTCCCGACCTACGACCCGATCTGGACGACCGCGAACATGTCCGCCTATCACGGCGGCATGGTCTACGACACGCTCTTCGGCATCGACGAAAAAGGCGAAGCCAAGCCGCAGATGGTCGGCAAGTACGGCTACGACGCCGGCAACATGACCTGGACGTTCGAGCTTCGCGACGGCCTCAAGTGGCACGACGGCACCGACGTGACGTCGGCGGACGTCGTCCCGTCGATCAAGCGCTGGGCGGCACGCGACGGCGGCGGCCAACACATGATGCAACGCGTCAAGGGCATCGAAGCGAAGGATTCCAAGACCTTCACGATCGCGCTCAAGGAGCGTTACGGCCTCGTGCTCGATGTGCTTGCGAAGACGACGACGCCGGTCGGCTTCATGATGCGCAAGAAGGAAGCCGAAACCGATCCGATGCAGAAGATCGAGACGGTCGTCGGTTCGGGTCCGTTCACGCTGAACCTCGCCGAGACGCGCCCCGGCACGCAGTACGTCTACGACCGCAATCCGAACTACGTGCCGCGCGCCGAAGCGCCCAACGGCATCTCCGGCGGCAAGGTCGTCAAGCTCGATCGCGTCGTGTTCGTCAACATGCCCGACGGCCAGACGGCAGTCGCCGCACTCCAGGCCGGCGAGATCGACTTCTACGAGATCCCGCAGCCTGATTTCATGCCGCAGCTGGAGAGCGACAGGAACATCAAGATCCAGATCTTGAATGGCCTGGGTCAGGTCGGGCTCATCCGGCCGAACTTCCTGCATCCGCCCTTCAACAACGTGAAGGCACGCCAGGCGCTCCTGCACTGCGTCAAGCAGTCGGACCACATGAAGGCGACGTTCGGCGATTCGAAGTACGCCAAGGAAACCCCATCGTTCTTCGCGATGGGTACTTCCATGGAGAACGACGCCAACACGGGTTGGTACAAGGGTGGCCAGAACTTCGCCCGGTCGAAGGCACTGCTTGCCGAGGCCGGCTACAAGGGCGAGGAAGTCCTGCTGATGCAGGCGACCAACATCCCTTACATGAGCAACTCGGCACAGCTGCTGGCGCAGGAACTGCGTCAGGGCGGCTTCAACGTCCGCGTCGAGGCGATGGACTGGTCGAACGTAGTCCAGCGCCGCTCGGTGAAGAACCCGCCCGCCCAAGGCGGCTGGAACATCTTCATCACGTCGGCCGGCGGCTCCGCCGTGGGCCATCCCATCCTGTTGTCGGCGCATGCCGCAACGGGCGGTGCGGCCTGGTTCGGCTGGCCGGAAGATGCCAAGCACGAGGCCTTGCGCGCCCAATGGGCCGTCGGCGAGACGCTGGCGGACCGCCAGCGCATCGCCCGCGAGATCCAGGACAACGCCTGGAACTTCGTGCCGCAGGTCTATTACGGCCAATGGGTGCAGCCGGCCGCGATGCGCTCCAACATCCGCGGCGTCTTGCCTGTCGCGGAAATCATCCCGTGGTGGAACGTCGAAAAGGGCTGATCGGCATCCTTTTCGCATGATCCGTCGGTGCGCCCGTTCGAGGGCGCACCGACTTCACGGGTTCATCGATGCTCGCATATATCGTTCGACGGCTTTTCCTCACGCTACCGGTCATGGCACTGGTGGCGGTATTCGTGTTCCTGCTGCTGCATCTCTCGCCCGGCGACCCGGCGGCGATCATGGCCGGCGAGAACGCCACCTCCGAAAATATCGCGCAGATCCGCACAAAGCTCGGCCTCGACGAACCGCTGTGGAAGCAGTTCGCATTGTGGGTCGGCGCGCTCGCGACAGGCGATCTCGGCCAGTCCCTGTTCTGGGGCGATCCGGTGACGGTCCTGATCGCACAGCGGGCCGAGCCGACCGTCTCGCTCGCTATCACAACCATCTCCTTCGCCGTCATTGTCGCGATCTCCCTTGGCGTGATCGCGGCTGCGAACCCGGGAACGTGGATCGACCGCGGCGTCATGGGCTTCGCGGTGATGGGCTTCTCCCTGCCGGTCTTCGTCGTCGGCTACATGTTGATTTTTCTGTTCGCCATCGAGCTCAAGTGGCTTCCGGTGCAGGGCTATACGCGCATCGCCGAAGGCTTTACGCCGTGGATCCGCAATCTCGTATTGCCGTCGCTGGCGCTGGGCATGGCGTATGTGGCGTTGATCGCACGCATCACGCGCACGACGATGCTCGAAGTGCTCGCCGAAGACTATATCCGCACGGGCAAGGCCAAGGGCGTGGCCAACCGCCCACTGCTGCTTCGCCACGCGCTGAAGAACGCGGCCGTACCGATCGTGACGGTCGTGGGCATCGGCGTGGCGCTGCTGATCGGCGGCGTGGTCATCACCGAGACGGTTTTCAACATTCCTGGGGTCGGGCGCCTCGTCGTCGACGCGATCTCGCGGCGAGATTACCCGATCGTGCAGGGGGTCATCATGATGTTCGCCGGCATCTACGTGCTGGTGAACCTGCTGGTCGACCTCTCCTATACTTTCTTCGATCCGCGCATCCGGTACTGACATGGACATGCGCGCCTTCGTCACGTTCGCCCGTCGCAACCCGACCATCATCGCTGGATCGACGATCCTTGCCTTCATGGCGATCGTGGCGCTCGCCGCCCCGCTGATCGCCGGCGATCCGCGCCTGATGAACCCGGTCAACCGTCTGAAGCCGCCGTCGGCGGAATTCTGGTTTGGCACCGACGGGCTCGGCCGCGACATCTTCTCGCGCTGCGTCTACGGGGCACGCATCTCTCTGATCGTGGGCATGTCGGTTGCGTCCGCGTCAGTTTTGCTGGGCCTGATGATCGGACTGGCCGCCGGCTACCTGCGCTGGCTCGACAACTACGTCATGCGCGTGATGGACGGCCTGATGGCGATCCCGGCGATCCTGCTGGCCATCGCGATGGTGTCGCTCAACCGTGCGACGGTCGGCATCGTCATCGTTGCCATCGTCATTCCGGAAATCCCGCGTGTCGTGCGTCTCGTGCGCTCGGTCGTGCTGACCACGCGCGAACAGCCCTATATCGAGGCCGCAATCAGCGGCGGCAGCCGGTCCCTCAAGATCGTGCTGCGCCACATCCTGCCGAGCACGATCCCGCCACTCATCGTGCAGGCGACCTACGTGACCGCCTCGGCGATCCTGATCGAGGCGGGCCTGTCGTTCCTTGGCGCCGGCGTGCCACCCGAGACACCAACCTGGGGCAACATGATTGCGTCGAGCCGCCTGCTGCTGGCGCGCGCACCCTGGACGATCTTCTTCCCCGGCCTCTGCCTCGCCCTGGTCGTGCTGGCCGTCAATCTGCTCGGTGACGGTCTGCGCGACCGGCTCGACCCGCGCCTGTCGCGGCGGATGTAAGCATGACCCAAGCGCCCGTCCTCGCGATCGACGATCTCCAGACGCACTTCTTCACGCGTGACGGCGTGACGCGCGCGGTCGGCGGCGTTTCATTCGAAGTGCGCCCGGGCGAGACGCTCGGCGTGGTCGGCGAGTCCGGTTGCGGCAAGAGCGTGACGGCGCTGTCGATCCTCGGGCTGTTGCCGCCCAAGATCGGCCGGATCGTCGGCGGCTCGATCCGGTTCGAAGGGCGCGAACTTGTCGGTCTCGACGAAGCGGAGATGCGCAAGATCCGCGGCAACCGGATCGCGATGATCTTCCAGGAGCCGATGACGAGCCTCAATCCCGTCTTCTCGATCGGCGAGCAGATCGCCGAGGCGGCGATGATCCACCAGAACATGAACCGCGAGGCGGCCTTCGCGCGCGCGGCGGAGATGCTGCGGTTCGTGCGCATCCCGGATGCCGAGCGGCGCGTGCACGACTACCCGCACCAGTTCTCCGGTGGCATGCGCCAGCGGGCGATGATCGCGATGGCCCTGTCGTGCAATCCAAAACTTTTGATCGCCGACGAGCCCACGACGGCGCTCGACGTGACGATCCAGGCCCAGATCCTGCGCCTGATGCTGGATCTGAAGGAAACGATCGGTGCGGCCGTCATGCTCATCACGCACGATCTGGGCGTGGTCGCGGAAACCTGCCGGCGCGTCGTCGTGATGTACGCCGGCCGCAAGGTCGAGGAGGCCGACGTGCTCGACCTGTTCGACCGGCCGGCCCACCCCTATACGCGCGGGCTGATGGCGTCGATCCCGCGGCGGAACTCGGGCGTCAACCGCAAGCGCCGCCTGTCCGAGATTCCCGGCATCGTGCCGAACCTGCGCGACCCGATCCCCGGCTGCGCCTTCGCGCCGCGCTGTGCGCACGCGACCGACCGCTGTCGTGCCGAAGCGCCGCCGATCCGGCCGCTTGAAGGCAGCCACCTCGTCGCCTGCTGGGAAGCCGAGAAGGTGCTCGCGTCATGAGCGAACGCAAGCCCGTCGTCGAGGTCCAGAACCTCACCAAGCATTTCGACGTCACGCGCGGCCTTTTGCGCAAGACGGTCGCCAAGGTGCGCGCGGTCGATGGCGTTTCGTTCGACATTGCGGCCGGCGAAACGCTGTGCCTTGTCGGCGAATCCGGCTGCGGTAAATCGACGGTCGCCAAGCTGATCCTGCGGCTGATCGAGCCGAGTTCCGGCAGCGTGATGCTCGGCGGCACCGACGTGACCAAACTCGATCAAGCCGGCATGCGCGACCATCGCCGCCACGTTCAAATGGTCTTCCAGGATCCCTACGCATCACTCAATCCGCGCCTCAAGGCCGGTGTCATCGTCACCGAGCCGCTCGAAAACTACGAGGCGATGGCCGCCTCCGAGCGCGAGGCGCGTGCGGCGAAGCTGTTGACCCGCGTGGGCCTGCGCGCCGACGCCATGCACCGCTTTCCGTTCGAGTTCTCCGGCGGCCAACGCCAGCGTCTGGGCATCGCGCGGGCACTCGCCCTCAATCCGGGGCTGATCGTCGCCGACGAGCCGGTCTCAGCACTCGACGTGTCGGTCCAGGCGCAGGTGCTCAACCTGCTGATGGACCTGCAGGAGGAGTACGGCCTCGCCTACCTGTTTGTCTCGCACGATCTGGGCGTGGTCGAGCATATCGGGCACCGCATCGCGGTCATGTATCTGGGCAAGATCGTCGAGCTCGCCAGCCGCGACGACCTGTTCGCCGACCCGCAGCACCCCTATTCGGAAGCGCTGATCGCCGCCGCACCGATTCCCGATCCGCGTGCCAAGCGCGAACGCAAGACGATCGAGGGCGAAGTTCCAAGCCCGATGAACCCGCCTTCCGGCTGCCATTTCCACACGCGATGCCCCTATGTGATCGACCGCTGCCGCAAGGAAGCGCCGCCCCTGCGCGAGATCGCCCCCGGCCGCCACGTCGCCTGCCACCTGCGAGGACCGCAGTGAGCGATATCTACGCGCGGCTCGGCGTGAAGCGCCGGATCAACGCCGCGGGAACACTGACCCGGCTTGGCGGCAGCCTGATGGACGAGGCCGTGCTCGATGCGATGCGCCAAGCCGCACGCGGCTCGGTCGATATCGGCGAACTCCAGTCGGCCGCCAGCCGTGCGATCGCAAAGGCGACGGGTACCGAAGCGGGTCTGGTGACCTCCGGTGCGGCCGCCGGCCTGACGCTTGCCGCCGCCGCCTGCATCGCCGGCCTCGATGTCGCGCGCATGGCGCGCCTGCCCGATACGCGCGGTTTGCCCAACGAGATCCTGATGGCGCGCACGCACCGCAACGCCTACGACCATGCGCTGCGCGCGGCCGGTGCTGTCATCGTCGACATCGGCCACAATGATCGGGGAACCGGTGCCGGCATCCGCGGGCTGGAGGCCTGGGAAATCGAAGCCGCGATCACGCCGGCAACGGTCGCTTTCGCGTTTGCAGCGACACCCGATAGCATCGGCGACCTGCCGGCGATCGTCGATATCTGCCGCAAGCACGGGCTCAAGGTCATCGTCGATGCGGCAGCACAGCTGCCGCCGGCATCCAATCTCCGCGCCTTCGTCGCCGCTGGTGCCGACCTTGTCGTCTTCTCCGGCGGCAAGGCGATCGGCGGACCGCAGGCAAGCGGCATCCTCGCCGGACGGCGCGACCTCGTCGCCTCGGCCCTGCTCCAGCAACTCGACATGGATGTCGCCCCGACGCGCTGGACCGCCCCGGATATCGTCGACCGGGCGAAGGTTCCCGTCCCGCCGCATCACGGGATCGGCCGCGCCTTCAAGGTGGGCAAGGAAGAGATCATCGGGCTGATCGTGGCCCTCGAGCGTTTCGCAACCCGAGACGAAGCGGCCGCGACGGCCGCACTTCGCGCACGGCTGGAAGCGATCGCCGCCGCCCTGCCCGGCCGCAAGGCCCGGATCGTTCCGGGCCGCGTGGCCACGCTGGAAATCGAGACAAGCGACGGCCCGGCGGCGTTGACCCGGCTGCTGGCAGGCGATCCGCCCGTGCATGTCGGCGAGCGTAACGCCGCCCAAGGCGTGCTGACCGTCGATCTTCAGGCCGTTCGCGCCGAGGATGACGCGATCCTCGCCGCCGCTCTCGCGAAGGCGACCGGCTGACCTAGCCGTGCCACCACTTGCCGCCGAGCACGATGCCGCGGCAGCGCAGATGTTCCTTCCCCTCGATGGTCTCGCCGAGCACGTCGACGAATCCGAACTTCCCGTTCTCGATCTCGAGCACCGTCGCGTCGCCGAGCGTGCCCGGAACGAGTGTTCCACGGTCGGTCTTGCGCACAGCCAGGGCCGGATTGATTGTCGAGCAGCGGATCACATCGGTCAGCGACATCCCGATGGCGAGGAACTTCGACATCGTAACGAGCTGGTCGAAGGCCGGGCCGTTCTCTGACAGCACATGCACATCTGACGAGATGACGTCCGGCAGGAATCCTGCCTTCATCATCGGCAGGGCCGTCTCGTAGCCGAACGATCCGCCGCCATGACCGATGTCGAAGATCACGCCGCGCGCACGTGCCGCGCGAACGTCGTCCTGCACCCGCCCGTAGCCGGTGATGGGCGCGTTGGGAAACGGCCGGTAGCAGTGCGTCAGGATGTCGCCCTTGCGCAGGCGCGGCATGACCTCGCTGCGATAGGGCGGCGGATGGTCGAGATGCGCCATCACCGGGATGCCGAGATGGTCGGCGACCTCAAGCGCCATGTCGAGCGGTGCGAGACCCGATTCGCCCGAAGCGCTCTTGCCCACGCGCACTTTGATGCCGACGATCAGGTCCGCGTGCTCGCGCCCGATGTCGCGGCAGGCCCGCGGGCTCAGCATGCGAAGGTCCTCGCACTCGCCGACCATGACGTAGGAACCGAAGGCGAAGATGCCCGGATAGGAGATGTTCATGAAAGGCAGGATGCGCACGCCGCACTGCTCGACGATATGCTTGCGGAAACCCGGCAGGTTGCCGGGCCCGGCGGTGCCCGCGTCGATCAGCGTCGTGCAGCCGGCACGCTTGGCATAGGCATCCGGATCCACGCCGATCGACGTGCCGCCCCAATAGACGTGCGTGTGCAGATCGATGAGGCCCGGGACGACCATCTTGCCCGTCACGTCGCGGCTGGCCTTGGCTGGCCCGAGTTTCTGGCCGACCGCGGCAACACGCCCGTCGCGGAACGCGACGTCGGATACCGCATCGAGCCCCTGTGCCGGATCGATTACCCGGCCCCCCGTCAACACCAGATCGTACATCGGGTCTTCCCCTTCGGTTTCGACAGCTAACGGCAATGCGGCGGACAGCCGCGCCTCCAGAACGCCTCGCCGGCACTGCTTGCCGGCTTTGGCACCACCAGTTCCCACCAACCGTGCGCGCATTCCGAACGAAACGCCATCTGGTCGGACAATGTCGTGCCGGTCGCGACGAAGCCTGCTTCCAGCCGTGTGAGGGACGCTGCGATCTCGGCCTGTGTCGCTGCCGTCGTGTCAGCCGCATCAATGCAAAATGCGGCCGCGAAACGGCGGATATCCTCGGCGAGGGCCGGATATGCGCCAGCATCGAGGCTCCAGGCCTTCATCCATTCCCCGCAGACCTTCGCCGCGGCTGCATCGACCGACTGGCCGGCCATCTTGCGCGCAGTCGTGCGCATGTGGCGCAGAAGTTCGGCTCGTGCGTGCGCCGTCCGTGCGGCAAGTGCGGCCGCCTGCATGGCGGCGATGGCCCGCTCGGCCAATTCCAGATGTGCGTCGACGGGATGTGCCATATGCGTTTTTCCTAGGGCAGTCGGGCAATCGAATCGATCATCCGGTCGAAAAGCGCAGCCGCATTCACTTTCGAGGCGACGAACGCGCTCGCCGGGCGCTTCGTGCGTCCGTTCCAGTCGATCGTCGAGCGGCCGCGCACGCGTCCCTCGGTCTCGATCTCGACGTGGCAGTCGCGCCCCTCGAACAGGTCGGGCCAGAGCAGCCAAGCAACCGTGCACGGGTCGTGCATCGGATGCGCCTTCGTCGCCATGCCGCCGGGACGCGGGCGCGTCAGCATGCCGTGGATGCACGCACCCGTGCGCGTGCCCAGTGCGGCGATCCTGTCGACATGCGCCGGCGACGCGATAGCCTGATGCGTGAGGTCCAGACCGAAAAGAGCGGACTTCACCCCCGCCGCCATGACGACGGCGGCCGCGTGCGGATCGACATAGAAGTTGAACTCGGCCGCCGGCGTCATGTTCCCGAGCGACAGGGCGCCGCCCATGATCGACAGCAGCCCCAGTCGCGGTGCGATGTCCGGTGCAAGGCGAAGCGCCATCGCGATGTTGGTCAGCGGTCCAAGCGCGCAGACCGTCACGCTGCCCGGCGGCTCGGCCCTTACGAGACGGATCAACGCGTCGACCGCATGGCCGTCGGCGGCGACGGATTGCGGCTCGGGCAATCCCGAGCCTGCCAGCCCGTCCGGCCCGCTGATGAACTCGGCGGTTTCCAGCGGCACGATCATCGGCCCGTCCATGCCGGCATGGACCGGCACGTTGCGGCGCCCGGCAAGCTCGCAGATGCGCAGCGCATTCGCAGTCGTGCGGCAGAGACCGACATTTCCGGCAACGGTCGACACGAGCTTCACGTCGAACACCTCCGGGTGCGCAAACGCGAGCAGCAGTGCCACCGCATCGTCCTGCCCCGGATCGGTATCGACGACGAGCGTGCGCGCGGTCACGCAGCCTCCTGTGCGGCCGACATGATCATATGGCTGAGATCGTCGGCAGACAGCCCACCGATCGGCCGGTCGGCGATCTTTCGCCCGCTCTTCAGGATCGCGACGCGCGTGGCCAGCGCCACCACGTCGCGCATGTTGTGGCTGATCAGCAGGATCGTGTGCCCCTGCGCTTTCAGCGCGCGTACCAGATCCAGGACCTGCGCCGTTTCCTTGACACCCAATGCCGCCGTCGGCTCATCCATGATTATGATTTCGGCATTCCAGCGAAGCGCGCGCGAGATCGCGACCGCCTGCCGCTGACCGCCCGACAGGCGCTCGACGGGCCGCGACATGTCGGCGATGTCGACTGACAGGCGCGCCAGGTAGTCGCGCGATTCACGCGCCATGCGGGCCTTGTCGAGGATGCGGACAAACGGCAGGCCGAAAGCGCGCGTCCGCTCGGCACCCATGAAGATGTTGGCGGCGATCGAAAGACGCGGTGCAAGCGCCAGATCCTGGTAGATGGTCGCGACACCCTGCGCCAGCGCATCGTGCGGCGAGCGGAAATGCACGGGTACGCCGCGCAGCGACATCGTTCCGTCACTGGGAGCCTGCGCACCCGACAGAATCTTGATCAGGGTCGACTTGCCGGCGCCGTTATCGCCGCAGATGGCGAGTACGTCGCCGGAATAGACGTCCAGATCGACGCCGGCGAGCGCCTGGACAGCGCCGTAGCTTTTGGAAATGCCGCGCAGCGAGAACAGCGCCCCGTCGGATCTTGCGTCGTCCGCCATCTGGCCACGCATCCTTGGCACCGGAGAAGCCGGGCGGGTCGCCCCGCCCGGCGCCCGGTCACTTCTTCAGATAGGCGTTGACGTTGTTCTTGTCGACGACGACGGCGTCCATGAACAGATAGGGACCGCTGACGATCGAAGTCGCGGGCTGCTTCTTGACGACGATGGACTCGACGGCATCGACCGCCTTGACGCCCATTTCCTCGAACGGGATCGTGACGGTGGCGAGGAACGTGCTTTCCGGATCGGCAATGCGCCGGTAGCTGTCTTCGCCACCGTCGACCGACACCAGCGGGATCTGGCCCTTCTTGACGCCCTGCGCCTTCAGCAGGTCGTCGATGATGTAGGCTTGCCCGTCGAACGACGCCCAGATGCCGTTGATCTTGCCCTGGTTCTGCAGCAGCAACGCCTGCACGCCGGCCCGCACGTCGTCGCGCCAGCTCTGCGTGCGCGCCATCGAGTGCTTGCCGATTTCCTTGATGGCCGTGTTCTCCGACACGACCGTGTCGAGGACCTTGCCGCGGATGCGCGACGCGATGTTACCCTCGAATCGGACGGTCAGGATGTTGCCCGTGTAGCCCATCTGCCCGAGCAGATACATGGCCGCGTCGGCGCCGACCTTGTACTCGTTGGTCTGGATGTCGAACAGCGCGTGCGGACCCGCACCCGACTGGACGGTGATGACGGGGATCCCGCGGTCCTTGGCCAGCTTGAACTGCGCGTCCGCCTCGACCGGCTTGCCCATCGCGATGACGATCGCGTCGACCTTCTTCGAGATGAGCGCTTCGAACTGCTCGGCGTGCTTGGGCAGCGAACCTTCCGAATTGAGCAGCGTGACGCCCCAGCCCTTCGCCTTCGCCGCAGCAGCCGCGGCATTCGCCACGCGCGCGTGCGTCTCGGAGGAAAACTGGAAACCGATCACGCCGATCTCGACTGCCTGTGCGGCCGCCGTGCCCGCCAGCAGCATCGCCGCTGCCGCGACCAACGATTTTAGCTTTGCCATATCCGTCTACTCCCTCTTGCGACCCTGTCGGGCGTCACACCTTGAATGCCGGCTTTTTCGTCACCATCGCTGAAAAGGCGACGGATCCGATGATGATGCCACCAAGCACGATATCCTGCACGTAGTAAGCGGCCCCCTGCAGGACGAGACCGTTGCCGAGTACCTTGAGCACGACCGCGGCGAACAGCGTGCCGGGGACGTTCGGCCGGCCCGGCTCGAACATCGTCATGCCCAGCAGCACTGCCGCTATCGCATAGAGGAAATAGTCGCCCGCCATGTTGGGTGCTGCGGACGACAGGTTCGCGGCGAGCAGGACGGCCGCAAGACCCGCACAAGCACCCGACAACGCGAGGCCGATCCGCTTCATCCTTGCCGTCGCGATGCCGGCAAGGCGCGCCGCCTCGTCGGCCTCGCCGGTCGCAGTCATGTGGGCGCCCGTGCGGGTCCACTTGACGAGCCCGTAGGCGACGATCGCGACGCCCGCCATCCAGAAAATCAGGTTGGACACGCCCCATGTCGTTCCCCGGGCGAGCCCGGTGAACCCGGTCGGCCAGCGGCCGACGAAGGCCACGCCCTGCGTGATCATGAAGGCCAGCCCCTTGGCGATGGCGGCCGTGCCCAGCGTGACGATCAGCGAAGGCACGCGAAGGACGGTCACCCCGAAGCCGTTGAACAGGCCGAGCCCCAGCCCGACCGCGATCGCGGCAAGGAACGCGATCCAAGGGTCGTGCTTTTGCTGGACGAGCCAGCCGGCGACGACGGCGGCGAGACTGGCGACTTCGGCAACCGACAGGTCGAGTTCGGCGATGGTGAGGGCGAGCGCGAAGCCGATCGCCAGGATCGCGAGGAAGCTGGTGTCCTTGGCGATATTGAGGAGATTGGCCGGGCTGGCGAAGTTCTGCGCGAAGACGACGAAATAGGCGATCAGGACGAGACCGGCCATCACCGTGCCGTAGCGTTCGATGGCATCTCGGATGCGCCGGTCGGCGGATCCAGGGGCTTGGCTGAAGGGGGACATCGGCCGATGGCGCTGACTGTTAACGATTGAACCGGCCCCCGTGTTATCGCCGATCTGCGGGCCATGTGGCAAGGCGTCGCGAGACGGGTGCAAGTGCCTCGTGCGCTTGCCGGAACTCGGCATAGAGCCGGTCGAAATGCGATCGCCGGGCGGTATCGGGCGCATAACGTCGCCCCGGCCGGACAAGGGCCGCCTGTGCTGCCGCAAGCGTCGGGTATTCGCCGCATGCCACCCGTGCCGCGACTGCCGCACCGAGCAGCCCCGGCTCCTCGACGGCCGGCGCCACGACCGGCCGGTCGAGAATATCGGCCTTGATCTGGCACCAGGCCACGTTTGCCGCACCGCCACCGCCAAACCGCAACTCGCGGGCCTGCAGGCCCGTACCGGCTTCCGCCCGCTCGAGGACGATGCGGTTGAGAAAGGCAATCCCCTCCATGACCGCGAAGACGAGATCGACCGCCCCGTGCTGGCGGTTGAGGCCGACAAACGCGCCGCGCAGGTTCGCGTCCCAGAAGGGCACGCGTTCGCCTTGCAGGTAGGGCAGGAACAGCACCGGCACGTCGGTCCGGGGTTGGGCAAGCAGTGCCTCCAGTGCCGGACTGACATCGCCGTGCCTTCCCAGCAGGTCGAGCACCCAGGCGAGCGTGTCGGCCCCGTTCTGCCCCGGGCCTCCGAGTTGGTGAAGTGCCGGCCCCCAGACGACGTCGAGCAGGCCTTCGGCGATAGCCGGATGGCCGGCGACCAATCCGAGAACCTCGGTCGTGCCGGAGATGTTGTAGGCGAGGCCCGGCTGGAGAGCGCCAAGCCCGGCGACGGCCGCCCACGTGTCGTTGGCCATCGCCACGACAGGGCACCCGGCCAAGCCGGAAAGTGCGCCAGGGAGACCTGCGACGACATGCCCCATGATCGAAACCGGATCGCCCAGGGCCGGAACCAGCGATTCCGGCACGCCGATGGCGGCAAGTATCGAACGCCCGGCTGGTCCCGCAGCGGCAGCCAACCGGGCAAGCGATACGCTGTCGCCGGCCAGCACGCCGGTCAGCCGGAAGTTGAGCCAGTCCTTCGGCTCGACGACGTGCGCCGTGCGGGCGAATGCCTCGGGCACCACGCGCGCAAACCACAGCAGTCGCGCCGCCGGATGATAAGCATTGAGACGGGCAGCTTCCGGATGTCCTAGCGGACAGGCCGCGCGCAGTTCCTCGACGACCGTCTCGGCGCGGCTGTCGTGCCACAGCACGGCCGGATGGGTCGGGCGGCCCTCGGCATCGAGAAATACCTGCGTGCGCGTGAAGGCGGAAATCGCGATCGCCTTCGTCGCGGCGAAGGCCGCCGGTGCGGCGGCGGCGAGCGCACTTCCAAGATCTGACAGGTCGCGCCACCAGATCTCCGGATCCGCCTCGGCCGACTGGCCGGCCGACGACGGGACAGACAGGAACGCGACGATCCGGCCCGTCTCGTCGACAAGCCCGCCACGCAGGCTGGTGCCGCCCAGATCGAAAGCAAGGACGCAGCTCATGCCCGCGCGATCCTTTCGATGGCATCGTGCGCGGCATAGGACGCTGCTGCGCCGCGCTTGCGGCAGGCCAATGATCCGGCGGATATCCCCCAGCGCATCGCCGAGGGCATGTCGCCGTCGACGGCATAACGTCTGGCAAAAGCGCCGACGAACGCATCGCCAGCCCCTGTCGTATCGACGACCTTCGTGGGCGGTGTCGAGAACCGCACGGGAGCATAGTCGGAATCAGCGAGCCATGCGCCATCGGCCCCGACCGTGACCACCGCCGCCAGCCGGGCAAATCTTCGCAGCGAACTGGCAAGGGCCGACGGCGTTGCCCGTACCGGCAGTCCCGTCAGGACACGTGCTTCGATCTCATTGGCGATCAGGATGTCCGTCAACCGGAGCAGGCTGGCCGGGATACGGGCAACTGCCGGTGCCGTATTGAGGAGCGTAACCGCTCCCGCCCTGCGCGCGATCGAGAAAGCCGCTTCGGTTGCCGCGACCGGAACTTCGAACTGGCCGACGACGAGCGTCGATGCCCGGATGCCGGCACCCATGCGCCGCACATCTGCCGCCGTCAGGCGTGCATTGGCACCCGACGCCACCACGATGCGGTTGCGCCCATCCGTCTCGACGAGAATCGCCGCAGATCCGGTCGCGACACCGTCCTTGCGGATGACCATGCGGGTGGCGATGCCGCATTTGCGCCAGAGCGAGATCGCCTCCGCGCCGGCACCATCCGAGCCGACTGCGGCAAGCATGGAGACACGCGCGCCGGCAAGTGCTGCTTGGATCGCCTGATTGCTGCCCTTGCCGCCCGGCCCCTCGACGAGATCGGCGCCGATCACGGTCTCGCCGTCGGCGGGCATGCGCCGCATGGCGAAGCTCAGATCGCGATTGTAACTTCCGACGACGACGATGCGCGGCATGGACGGCGGCTCCCTTCCGCCCGAGGATTGCCCTATAGTCGGCCGGATTACCAGTTCGGAGAAGTGCCGATGTCGCAAGACGAAGAGCAGAAGCCGTGGCAATGGAGCGAGGCGACGTGGCGCGCCATCGTCAACAAGGTGCGGGGCGGCAAGTCGCTGCTGCCCGAGAAGTGGAAGGACGGCGCACGTTGTGCCGTGGCCCTTTCGTTCGATTCCGACCACGAGACGGGCGAGCTGCGACATGGCGGCAAGTCGTTCGGCAAGCTAAGTCAGGGCGAATACGGAGCGCGTTCCGGCATCAAACGCATCCTCAAGGTCCTCGACAGGCACGGCGTGCCGGCAAGCTTCTTCCAGCCGGCGGTCTCCGCCCTGCTCCACCCGCAGGAAGTGAAATCTGTCGTCGGGGCCGGCCACGAACTGGCGATCCACAGCTGGATCCACGAATTCAACAGCACGCTCGGCTACGAGACCGAGCGCGATCTCAATTTCCGCGCGGCCGACGTGCTTGAAAAAATCTCCGGCAAGCGCGCCGTCGGCATGCGCACGGCCTCCTGGGATTTCAGCCCCCACACGCTCGGCATCATCCGCGAGATGGGGCTGCTCTACGATTCCTCGCTGATGGCCGACGACGACCCCTACGAACTGCTCGAGGACGGCAAGCCGACCGGCGTGGTGGAACTGCCGGTCGAATGGATCCGCGACGACGCGATCTATTTCAACATGGACCGCATGGCGAGCCTGCGCCCTTACACGGCGCCCGACACGGTCTTCGACATCTTCCGGCGCGAGCTGGAAATGGCACATGCCGAAGGCGGTCTCTACGTGCTCACGATGCACCCGCACGTGATCGGTCACCGTTCGCGCGTCTGGATCCTCGAGGAGATCGTGAAACTGGCGAAGTCACTGCCAGGCACATGGATCGCCACGCACGCCGAGATCGCGGCCTATTGTGCCGCAGCCGGCGGCCTGAAGCGCTGATCCGCTACTTGCCGCCGTCGACCTGGAGAACTTGCCCCGTGATCCACGCGGCATGCTCCGAGGCGAGGAACAGAACAGCCTTGGCGATATCCTCGGGCGTACCCAGCCGGCGCATCGCGATCCGCTCGAGCAGCGCCTTCTGCCCGTCGGGGCCATAGCTCTCCCACTGACGCTCGCTGGCCGGATTCGACCGCACGAAGCCCGGGGCGACAGAATTGACCGTAATGCCGAACTGGCCGAGTTCGTGGCCAAGCTGGCGCGTCAGGCCGACAAGCGCATGCTTGGACGAGGCGTAGGCCTGGATGCCGGTGAGGCTTACGCCCAGTCCCGCACCCGACGAGATGTTGACGATCCGCCCGGACCCGCCCTTCTTCATGTGTGGCACAGCCGCCTGCGCAAACGCGAAGGCACCATCGACATTGACCTCGAACAGGGCCCGCCATGCATCGGGCGTGATACTCTCGACCGGCTGCCGCACCTGCCCACGCACGCCACCAGCGTTGTTGACGAGAACGTCCACTCGCCCGGTTGTCGCAGCCGCCTTGTCGACGAAGGCAAAAATAGCTGCCCTATCGGCGATGTCGAATGCCGCCGTCTGCATGCGGCCACCAGAGGTTTCAGCAAGTTCGCCGGCATCCAAATCGCAGGCGAAAACGCTTGCACCGTCATCGGCGAACGCGCGCGCGATGGCACGGCCGATGCCGTGACCAGCTCCAGTGACGACGACGGTCTTGCCCGAGAAATCGAGTTTCATGCGCCGACGGCCTTGGCAAGCTCGTCGAGCGTGGCATCATCCAGCGGCCGGCGGCCGTCCTCGACGTCGTGCACGAAAGCCACGAGGGCGCGGATCGCCGGCGTGTCGACGCCCACTTCCTTGGCGAGGTCCGCGATGATGGCGATCTGTGCGTCGACCTCGGTCTTTCGCTTGCGGACGGCAAGATCTCGCCAGATGCCGCTATGGGTCTTGGTCGATTTGGCGTTGTGCACGACCATCGCGTCGAGCGAGGCCTGCACGGCCGCATCGGAAGCCTCCGGCGTGAACGCCGCCACGTCGAACCCGTTGAAACCTTCGGCACGCACCTTGCGGGCGCGGCCCGCGAGCACCGCCTCGGTCCCGATACGCCGGTAAAGTGCCTTCCAGCGTGGTTCGGCGAGGGCGTCGGCAATGGACCGGTTCGTCAGTGCAGTCGCGAAAAGCAGCGCGCCGTACCCGAGCTTGCCCCAGAGATAGCCCCAGATGTTATCGGTCGCGATCGCGCGCGGCTCGAATCGCTGGAACAGCGCCAGCGTTTCGGCCAGACGCGGCGTCGAGCGTCCGTCGAGTTCGCCGAGCACGACCGCGCCGTAGCCGCCATAGGTGATCCGGCCTGGCTCGAGATAGTCCGCCCCGTAATTGACGAAGCAGCCCATCGTGCGCGCATCGCCGACCTGCCTTGCGATGGCGATCTCGTTCAGCCCGTTCTGCGCCGATACGACATATCCGTCGTCGGCGAGATGCGGGGCCAGGGCCGCCGCGGCGGCGACCGTATGCTGCGCCTTGACCGCCAGCACGATGCGCCCGAAGCGCCCCGGCACGTCGGCCGGAAGGCATGCCTTGGCGGCCACCGTGAAATTGTCGATCGGCCCCTCGATCGTCAGGCCGGATTTGTTGATCGCCGCGACGTGTTCCGGCACGTTGTCGACGAACAGAACATCGACACCGGAGCGGACGAGATAGGCGCCGAGCGTGCCGCCGACGGCGCCCGCCCCCCAGATGACAGTCGGGCCGGTCATTGCGGCCACGGTCCGTTCAGCAGATCGCGGGTTTCGGCGACGGCGACGTCCCACAGGGCCAGCATCTCAGCATCGTCACGGATGTACCGACCGCCATAGTTCCCGTCGCCAAGCATCTTGCGCGCTTCCGCCGGGCCCAATTGCTTCAGTTTCTCGATGTCGACCATCGGTTTCTGGACATCCGGATAGGCGACGTTTGCCACACGCGTCCATGGGAAGTTTTCCATCCATGAGGCATGACTGGCGACCGGATCGATCTCCTTGACCTTCTTCCATGTCTTGGGCGCACACCACCAATTATGGAACTTGACCGCCACGCCGGAATTCTCCGACATCCATTCGAGCGCGTAGGCGCCCACCGGATTGTTGCCGCCGTGGCCGTTGACGATCATCACGCGCTTGAAACCGCTGCGCTTGATCGAATCGAGGACATCGTTCATCACCGCGATCGCCGTCGAGATGCGCAGCGTCACCGTCCCCGGAAACGCCTTGAAGTATGGCGTGATGCCGTAAGACAGCACCGGAAAGACCGGCACGCCGGCGGGCTGTGCCGCGTCGAGCGACACTTTCTCGGCGAGGATCGCATCGACGCCCAGGCTGAGCTGCGAATGCTGCTCGATGCTCCCGATGGGCAGGACACAGCGATCATCGCCCTTGAGGTGGGTTTCGAGCTGCATCCAGTTCATTTCGGTCAGGCGCATGTCGGAATCCGTCCGTTCGCGAGGGAGAAACCCGCGGACGACGCACGAGCGCCGTCCGCGGGGCATTGCCTTCGGAGTTCAGCGTACCGGCTTGATGTTCATCGCAAGCGTGTCCTCGTCGACACGTGCCTTGATGCGGACCTTGGCCTTCTGCATGGCCCAGGCCGAGCCGACCGACACGATCGGAAGGCGCGGACGGTCCTGGAGAACGAGGGCGTTCGCCTGCTCGAGGAAGGCGCGGCGCTTCGCGTCGTCGAGTTCGACGGCTGCGTCCTGGAGCAGCTTGTCCATCGTGGTGTTCTTGTAGCCGAGCACGTTGAATGCACCCATCTTGGCCGCCGGATCGTTCGAGTGCGCGACGGACGAAAGCGTGTAGTGCGCCTCGCCTGTCAGCGTGCCCCAACCCGACATCGACATCGAGAATTCCCCGCGCGTGCGTGCCGGGAAGAAGACGGCGGCCGGTTGGGCGCTGGCAACCGCGTCGATGCCGACCGATGCCAGCATCTGCGCGATCGACGTTCCGACCTGTGTGTCGCCGGGCAGGCGATCTTGCGTGAACGCGAAGCGGATGCGGAAGCCGTTGGGATAGCCGGCATCAGCCAGGAGCTTTTTGGCTGCCGCGACATCGTAGCGGCGTGCCGGCAGGCTCTTGTTGTAGCCGAAGATCGACGGCGTCACGAGCTGGTTGACCGGAATGCCGAGCCCGTCCATCGAGATCTCGGCGATCGTCTTGCGGTCGATCGCCATGTCGATCGCCTCGCGCACGCGGCTGTCCTGAAGCGGGTTCTTCGACAGGGCCGAACCGTCCTTGGCCGTGATCTGGCCAGCGGGCGGTACATCGCGCATGTCGAGTTCGACATTGAAGACGTAGACGGTGCCGATCGTCGAGACTTCGAGCTTCGGATCGCGCTTGAGAGATGCGACATCGGTCGCGGGCACGCGGGTGATCAGGTCGAGCTGACCGGCCTTGAGCTGGGCGACGCGCGCGGCATCGTTCGGCACTTCCTTGCGGACATGGCGTGCCCAGGGCTCCTTGGGACCCCAGAACGTGTCGTTGCGGTCGAGCACGAGATCGCCCTTCGGCTGCCAGGAAACGTACTTGTACGGTCCCGTGCCGATCGCGGCCTTGCCGGAGTTGAACGCCTCGTTGGCGTTCTCCTTGGTCAGGCCAGCGGCCGCCTTGTGCGAGACGATGAACAGGCGGATGAAGTCATAGGGAAGAATCGGCGCCGGGCCGTCGGTCTCGATATGGACCGTGTGCGCATCGACAACCTTCACTGCCTTGACTCGGCGCACATAGATTGTCGTCGGGTTCGGACCGGCAACGACAGGAATGCGCTCGATCGAGAACTTGACGTCCTCGGCCGTGAAGTCCGATCCGTCATGGAACTTGACGCCGCGACGCAGCTTGAACTCCCAGGTCGTCGGATTGAGGACCTTCCAGCTCTCGGCAAGGCGCGGCTCGACCTCAAGCCCATCACCCGACCAGGTCAACGTGTCGAAAATGTGCTTGAGCGATTCGGCATGCGTGCCGGTCGCCGTGAAATGCGGATCGATCGAGTCCGGTCCGCCGCGCACGCCGATCGTCAGCGTCTGCGCCGACGCACCTGCCGAGAAGGAAAGCGCCAGGGCGCTCCCGACGAGCGCGCCGCGCGCCCAATTCGCGTAATGGTTCATGTCACGGTCTCCCTTGGATCTGAGTGGGCCAATTCGGTTTATCGACGATGATCTTTTCGAGCAGCGCCTCGAGCGTGCGCCGTTCACTTTCGGTCAGTGCACTCGCCATGCCGTTCTCGTGTGCCACAAAAGCCGGCACGGTCCTTGCGACAATGCGCCGGCCGCGCGCGGTCAGCGTGAGGATGAGGCGCCGCCGGTCCTTCGGGTCCGCCCGGCGATCGATGAGCTTCTTGCGCAAAACCGCGTTGACGCCGCGGCTAAGCGTGTTCTTCGGCCGGGCAGTCGAGGCGGCGATGTCGTCGGCGGTAATCCCGTCCTTCAGCGCCAGCGCATAGAGCACGATGTGCTCGGGCAGCGTCAGGCGATAGGTGCGCCAGACCCATTCGTAGACGGTCTGGTTGAAATGGTGGGCGATGAAGTTGACGCGGAACGACAGGCGGCAGGGATTGTTCCAGAGTTTGACGCCGAGCATCGGGTGCGGCATCGGCTGGCTCGCCTTGCGACGGCCATCGGCCTGCGCGTTGTCGTCTTTGCGGGCGCGTTTGGATGCCACCGTGCCTCCCCGGAACGGCGGGAACCTTGACGCATGCGCGAAGGGGCTGTCAAGATGGTGGTTCTAGATGGAACTATTTCTCCTTGGACGGCCGCGCGCCCGGCAGGCGACCGGCTAGTGGCGCGATGATAGGCTTTTTCATCCAACGCCTTGTGCAGGCGCTGATCGTGATGCTCATCATTTCGGCACTCGTGTTTGCCGGGGTGTACGGCATCGGCAATCCGATCGACGTGCTGCTTTCCCCGGACGCCACGCACGCGATCCGCGAGGCGACGATCCGTGCCTACGGCCTCGACCAGCCGCTCTGGATCCAGTACCGCGATTTCCTGCTGCGCTTGGCCGTCGGCGATTTCGGCCGCTCCTTCGTCTTCAACATGCCGGTACTCGACCTGATCCTGTCGCGCCTGCCCGCCACGCTCGAACTCACGATCGCCGCCGTCTTCGGAGCGACCGCACTTGGCGTGCCGCTGGGCATGTACGCCGGTTACCGGCCGGACAGCATGGCCGCCAAATCGATAATGGCGTTTTCGGTTCTCGGTTTCTCGGTGCCGACCTTCTGGATCGGTCTCGTGCTGATACTGGTCTTTGCGGTCGAACTTGGCTGGTTGCCGGCCGGCGGACGGGGCGATACCGCGATGCTGTTCGGCGTGCCGTGGAGCTTCCTGACGTTCGACGGATGGAGCTATCTCGCTTTGCCGGCGCTGAACCTGTCGCTGTTCAAGTTCGCGATGATGGTACGCCTCGCGCGCGCTGGCACGCGCGAGGCGATGCTCGGCGACACGGTCAAGTTCGCGCGTGCGGCCGGGGAGAGCGAAGCGACGATCCTGCGCCATCACGTGCTGCGCCTGATCGCGATCCCGATCGTGACGGTGTTCGGCCTAGAGTTCGGCTCGACACTCGCCTTCGCGGTCGTGACCGAGACGATTTTTTCGTGGCCAGGCGTCGGCAAGCTCATCATCGACAGCATTTCCACGCTCGACCGGCCGGTCATGGTCGCCTACCTGATGCTGGTGGCGTTCCTTTTCATCTTCATAAATTTCTTCGTTGATATCGCCTATGCGGCCCTCGATCCGCGCCTGCGCGCCGGGCGGGCGAAGTGACCGGAACGACGCCTCTCGGCCGCTTCTGGTCCGAATTCCGCGAGAATCGCGTGGCGCTTGCGTCCCTCGGCGTGGTGCTGGCGATTGTCGGCGTGGCGGTTTTCGCTCCGATCGTGGCACCGCAGGACCCGTACGATCTTGCCACCCTAGTGCTCGCCGATGCCCGTCGACCACCGGGGTTCCTTGGAACCAAGGGGTTCGTCCACTGGCTAGGTACCGACGCGCAGGGGCGCGATCTCCTTTCGGCGATCCTTTACGGCTTGCGCGTGTCGTTGCAGGTCGGCCTGGCGGCGGGAACCTTCGCTTTCGTTGTCGGTGCATCGATGGGAGCCGTTGCCGCGTTCGTCGGCGGCCGGATCGAGATGCTCATAATGCGTTTCATCGACCTGCAGCTCTCCTTCCCGGCCATCTTGCTGGCGCTCGTCCTCGTGGCCGTGCTCGGGCCGGGAAAATGGCAGTTGATTGCCGCCCTGGTCACCGCGCAATACGCCTACTTCGCGCGTACGGCGCATGGGGCCGCGTCGGCAGAACGCTCGAAAGACTATGTCGTAGCGGCGCTTTCCACGCCCCTGTCCGCCCGGCGGGTCGTCTTTCGCCACATCCTGCCCAACTGCCTGCCGCCGCTGATCGTCGTGGCGACGGTACAGGTCGCCAATTCCATCGCGCTTGAGGCCACCCTCTCCTTCCTCGGTCTCGGCCTGCCGGTGACGGAGCCGTCGCTGGGCATGCTGATCGCCAACGGATTCCAGTACATGTTGTCGGGACGATACTGGATCTCGATCTATCCGGGCGTGGCACTGATCGTGCTGATCGTCGCGATCAACCTCGTCGGCGACCAGATCCGCGACCAGCTCAACCCGAGGCTCCGCCGATGACGGCGTTGCTTGAAGTTCGCGATCTTTCCACACACTTTGCCACCCGCGCCGGCGTGCTGAAGGCCGTCGATGGCGTCAGCTTCTCGATAGCATCGGGTGAGATCGTCGGGCTGGTCGGCGAATCCGGTTCCGGAAAATCGGTGACCGGCTTCTCGATCCTCGGGCTCGTCGATCCGCCGGGGCGTATCGTAGGCGGGTCGGTTCGTCTGGACGGCAACGAGCTCGTCGGACTGCCAGCCGAAGAGCTGCGTGCCCTTCGCGGCCGACGCATGGCGATGGTCTTCCAGGATCCGTCGACGACGCTCAATCCCGTGCTGACGATCGCGGTCCAGATGCGCCTGGCGCTGGAAGCGCACGATCGGGTCGGGGCCGTCGCGGCGCGCGCGCGCGCGGTCGAGCTGCTCGGACGCGTCGGCATTCCCGATCCGGCCAACCGGCTCGACAGCTATCCGCACCAGTTGTCCGGCGGCATGCGCCAGCGCGTCGCGATCGCCATCGCATTGCTCAATCGCCCGGCGCTGATCATCTGCGACGAGCCGACGACGGCGCTCGACGTGTCGATCCAGGCCCAGATCCTGACCGAAATGAAGATGCTGGCGGCAGAGTCCGGCACGGCACTCGTCTGGATCAGCCACGATCTTGCGACCGTGTCGGTTCTCGCGAGCCGCATCCTCGTGATGTACGCCGGCCGCGTCGTCGAAGAGGGGCCAACGGCGGAGGTGCTGCGCGCACCGCGCCATCCCTATACGCGAGGCCTGCTGGATTCCCTGCCGTCGATCGCCGAACCCGGGCAGGAGTTGCGCCAGATCCCCGGCGCGATGCCGTCGCTCATCGCCCTGCCGCCGGGCTGCGCCTTCGCTTCCCGCTGCACCTACGCCGACGCCGGCTGTACCGTCATGCCCGAGATGCGCCGCAATGCCACGCGCGGCGTTCGCTGCCACAAGCCGCTTGGTGGCTTCCCATGAGCCCGCTGGTTTCGGTCGCGAACGCGTCCAAGCTTTTCCGTCAATCGCCCACGCTGGGCGAGCGGATCGCCGCACTCGCCGGCGGCAGCCTTCCGCGCCCCGTCCATGCCGTCGACGGCGTTTCGCTTGATATCCGCAAGGGTGAAGTTCTGGGCCTCGTGGGCGAGTCCGGTTGCGGCAAATCGACCCTTGGCCGGATGATCGCCGGCATCCTGCAGCCCAGCACCGGCCATGCACATCTCGACGGCGTTCCGCTGCTTGCCGAGACCGGTCGGCCGGTCAAGACCTCGACGCGCGTGCAGATGGTCTTCCAGGACCCGTTCGCCTCGCTCGATCCGCGAATGCGCATCGGCGACATCGTATCCGAGGGTCCGCTCGCCAATGGTATCGTGCCCGCAGCCGAAGTCCGGGCGGATACGGCGCGATGGCTTTCGACCGTCGGCCTCGATCCTGCGGTCGCCGAACGCTACCCACATCAGTTCTCCGGCGGCCAGCGCCAGCGCATCGCGATCGCGCGAGCACTTGCCATGCGTCCCGACGTGCTCGTGTGCGACGAGCCCGTCGCTTCGCTCGATGTGTCGATTCAGGCACAGATCATCAACCTGTTCTTGAAGCTGCGCCGGGAGCTCGGCCTGACGATGCTTTTCATCAGCCACGATCTGGGTCTCGTGCGCCACGTGTCGGACCGGATCGCCATCATGTATCTGGGTCGCATCGTCGAGCTGGGCGACACGCAAGGCATCTTCAACGCGCCGCGCCATCCCTATACACGCGCACTTCTCGACAGCATGCCCAAGCTGCGGCTCGATGCCGATGCGGCGATCGCGTTCCGCCCGATCCAGGGCGAGTTGCCCTCCCCGCTCGCCCCGCCGCCCGGTTGTCACTTCCACCAGCGCTGCCCGCATGTCCAAGCCCGGTGCAAGGCCGAACGGCCCGCATTGCGAATGCTCGGCGAACGCCAGGTCGCATGCCTGCGTGCCGATGAACTCAACCTCCAATCGGAGATATCGGGATGAACGGCCCGGAATTCTCACTTGCAATCCATGGCGGCTGCGGCGTGCTGCCGCGCAAGACGATCCCCGAGAGGTTCGCCGCCGACGTGCATGCGGCACTGCACGCCTCGCTTGCCGCCGGAGCGGCGATCCTGCGTGACGGCGGTGCGGCGCTTGATGCCGTCGAGGCGGCGGTCGTCGTCATGGAGGATGCCGCGGTCTTCAATGCCGGCCATGGGGCCGCCTTCAACGAGACCGGCGGGCACGAGCTCGACGCCGCGATCATGGACGGGCGCACGCTGGAAGCGGGTGCCGTGACCGGCGCCAGAACCATGCGCAACCCGATCCGCGTGGCGCGCGGCGTCATGGCGTCGGGCGATTTCCTGCTGCTGCAGGGCGACGGGGCAGACGATTTTGCGCGTCGCGGCGGCTATCAGATCGTGCCTCAGAGCTATTTCGGTACCGAACAACGGCGCCAGATGCTGGCCGAGATGAAGGAACTGGCCGCCAAGGGCGAGGCTGCCAAGGCCAACGAGGCGCAGAAGCACGGCACGGTCGGAGCCGTCGCACGCGACCGGCACGGCAATCTTGCCGCGGCCACTTCGACGGGCGGCTACACGAACAAGCCTGTCGGTCGCGTCGGCGACACGCCGATCGTCGGAGCCGGCACATACGCGAACAACGCGACCTGTGCGGTCTCCGGAACCGGCAAGGGCGAATATTTCATCCGCAAAGTGCTGGCGCACGAGATTTCGGCACGCATGGCTTATCTCGGACATGGCCTGGAGAAGGCGACAGCCGACATGGTGGCAGAACTGCGGGATTGGGAATGCGGTGCCGGACTGGTGGCCGTCGACCGGCACGGGAATATCGCCTTGCCGTACAACACGGAAGGCATGTATCGCGGCTCGGTCACGTCGCTGCAGCCGGCCCGGGTGGCGATCTACGAATAGGCGGCCCCGAACTTGCAACCTCCTCTATACAACAGGCTCCCGGGCCGCCTAACATCGCGCCAATGCGGGCCGACCGGCCCCGGACATCAGGCATGGAGATCGTCATGAAGGCATGGATTGTGGCGCTGTCGCTGGGGGCTGCGGCCGCCCTGTCGCCCGCGTCGGCACAGACGAAGCTGACCATCGGCTACAGCGGTTGGACGGGTTTTGCACCGCTCACGCTCGCCAAAGAAGCCGGCATCTTCCAGAAGAACGGTCTCGACGTGACGATGTCGAAGATCCCGCAGGCGAGCCGCCACCTGGCCATCCAGTCGGGGCAGGTCGCCTGCGCCGCGACGACCGTGGAAACCTGGGTCGCGTGGAACGCCAACGGCGTCGCCACCAAGCAGATATTCCAGCTCGACAAGAGCTACGGGGCCGACGGCATGGTCGTGCGCAACTCGATCGCGTCGATCAAGGACCTCAAGGGAAAGACCGTCGCGGCGTCCGCGCCGGGAACGGCGCCCTATTTCACGCTCGCCTGGTTCCTCAAGAAGAACGGGCTGTCGGTCAAGGACGTCACCATCGTCAATCTTGAGCCCGGTCCGGCCGCGCAGGTCTTCATTGCCGGCCAGAACGACGCGGCGATGACATACGAGCCTTACCTTTCGTCGGTGCGCGCGGCTCCGCAGGCCGGCAAGATCATCGCCACGACGCTCGACTACCCGATGATCATGGACACGTTCGGCTGCACGCCGAAGTTCCTTGCCGACAATCCGGCCGCCGGCAAGGCACTCGCCGACAGCTATTTCCAGGCGATCGACATGATCGCCAAGGATCCGGCAAAGGCGAACGAGATCATGGGCGCCGACGTCAAGCAGACCGGCGCGCAGTTCGCGGCATCCTCGCAGTACCTGCGCTGGCAGGACAAGGCGGCCAACAAGAAGTTCTTCGAGGGAGAGTTCCAGGCTTTCTCGAACGAGGCCGCTGACCTGCTGCTCGAGATCGGCATCATCAAGGCGAAGCCGGACATTGCTTCGCTCGTCGACACGCGCTTCATTCAGTGACGGACGGGCGCCGGGAGCCTGCAGGCTTCCGGCGCCGGTCCCCACGGATCGTCCGATGACCCTTTTCCGACCGCTCGAACCGGTTGGCCGTACCGCGCGCATCGTGCTCGGGATCGCGTTCTTCGTGGTCTTCTTCCTCGCCTGGGCGGCAGCGACGCTCAGCGGATACGTGCCGATCATCTTCCTCGCCGATCCGATCACGATGGTGCAGGACGGTTGGCTGCTTCTCACCAAGTTCGGATTTTCCCGCGACATCGGCGTGACGGTTTGGCGCGTGGTCGGCGGCTTCGTGCTGGCAGCACTCGTCGCCGTTCCGCTCGGTATCCTCATGGGGGCCTACAAGACCGTCGAGGCGTTCCTCGAACCTTTCGTATCCTTCGCGCGCTATCTGCCTGCCTCGGCCTTCGTGCCGCTGCTGATCCTGTGGGCCGGCATCGGCGAGACGCAGAAGTTGCTCGTCATCTTCATCGGGTCCGTCTTCCAGATCGTGCTGATGGTCGCGGTTGCCGTCGGCAACACGCGGCGCGACCTCGTCGAGGCGGCGTATACGCTGGGCGCAAGCTCAGCCAGCGTCGTGCGCCGCGTGCTTATCCCGGCCAACGCGCCGGAGATCGCCGAAATCCTGCGTCTCGTGCTCGGCTGGGCGTGGACCTATGTGATCGTCGCCGAACTGATCGGTTCATCGTCGGGCATCGGTCATATGATCATCGAGAGTCAGGCATTGATGGCCACGGGCCAGATCGTGTTCGGCATCATCGTGATCGGGCTCATCGGTCTGATTTCCGATTTCGCCTTCAAGACGGTCAACCGCGTGTTTTTCGGCTGGCGACTGGCATGACGGTAGGACCAAAGCTGCGCGTCGAAGGCGTATCGCGCACCTTCCCGGGTGTGGCGGGCCGGCCGGCGCTGACGGCACTCGAGCCGACCGACCTCTCGATCGCCGAGAACGATTTCATCACCGTCCTGGGTCCCTCGGGTTGCGGGAAGTCGACCTTGCTGCGCATCGTCGCTGGGCTTGACCGGCCGAGTGCGGGCCGCGTGCTGCTCGACGGGCACGCGATCGAAGGCCCCGGCCCCGACCGCGGCATGGTGTTCCAGTCCTATACGCTTTTTCCCTGGCTCAACGTTGCCGACAATGTCGCCTTCGGCTTGCGAGAGCGCGGCGTGCCCGAGCGCGAGATCGCCGAGACCGTCGCGACGTATCTCG
This sequence comes from Tagaea sp., assembly GCA_965279525.1. Taxonomy (GTDB): domain Bacteria; phylum Pseudomonadota; class Alphaproteobacteria; order CACIAM-22H2; family CACIAM-22H2; genus Tagaea. The sequence goes on from CBDIIB010000004.1 coordinate 1,267,021, forward strand.
ATGAAGTCGGCTTGAGGGGTTTCGAGAATCACCTGCCCAAGCAGCTCTCCGGAGGCATGCAGCAGCGCACCGCGATCGCGCGTGCCCTTGCCAACGATCCCGAGATCCTGCTCCTCGACGAGCCGTTCGGCGCGCTCGACAACCAGACCCGTGGGCTGATGCAGGAACTTCTGCTCGGCATCTGGGAGCGGGACCGCAAGACCGTGATATTCGTCACCCACGACATCGAGGAGGCGATTTTCATGGCCTCGCGCGTGCTGGTGATGACCGCGCGTCCCGGCCGCATCAAGGCCGACATCCCGGTCGATCTGCCGCACCCGCGCCATTACACGGTCAAGACCAGCCCCGATTTCTCGGCGCTCAAGGCCCGCCTTACCGAGGAGATCCGGGTCGAAGCGATGCGCGCGGCCGAGATTCACTGATCCGCGAAAGGCTCCCCCAAGATGCTCGGACTATCCCTTGCCGCCTTTACCACCCTGCACGTCATAATCAGCCTGATCGGCATCGCGACCGGCATCGTGGTCCTCGCCGCGATGATCGCCGACCGGTACGACGCGCGGATGACGGCAGTCTTCCTTGCAACCACTGTGGCGACGAGCGTCACCGGCTTCATGTTCGAGTTCGCCGGCGTCACGCCAGGACACGTCTTCGGCGTCCTTTCGCTCGCAGCTCTCGGACTGGCGCTCCATGCGCTCTATATCCGGGCGCTCGTCGGACGGTGGCGGCATGTCTACATCGCCGGCGCGATCTTCTCTCTCTACCTGAATTCGTTTGTCGCCGTCGTGCAGGCCTTCCAGAAGATCGGGTTCCTGCAGTCGATGGCGCCCACGCAGTCCGAGCCGCCGTTCCAGATCGCACAACTCGTCTTGCTCGTCGCGTTCGTGGCGGCGGGATATCTGGCGACAAAGCGATTCCGGCACTCGGTCTAGCCGATCAGAGCTCGATCCGTCGGCCGCTCCGCACGGATTCGTAAGCCCGGACGATCATGGTCAGCGCCCGGATGCCGTCTTCAAGTGAAACCGGCGGTGCCTCGCCGTTTCGCAGGGCCGCAGCAAAGGCGATGGCGTTCTGGTGGTGGAACTGCCCTTGCTTGAATCGCGGAATCAAAGGCGAAGAAATCCACTCCCGAACGGCCTGATCGCGCCTGAACGTCCGGAGGAAGGGTCCATTCGAGATGTCGCGCGACGCAAGATCGACGCCCGACAAGAGTGCGGTTCCGTTTGAGCCATAGATCTCGATCGACGTGTCCGCCGCCACGAACGTAAAACTCGCAACGACTTCAGCCGTCATGCCGTCGGCGTACTCGAACAGTGCGATCGCCTGATCCTCGACCGGCAGGCCCAGCGCCGATGATGCCGACGCAAGCACGCTCTTCGGCATACCGAACGTCCAGCAGAGAAAGTCGGCGGCGTGGACGCCTTCGTCGAGAAGCGCCCCACCGCCGGACCTGGCAGGATCGACGTACCAACGATTGGAAAAATCTGCATCCAGACCATAGAAGTGGCCGTGACGGATGCGGACAAGGCCGATCCGCCCCAGTTCGCCGGAAATCACGAGCCGTCGAAGCTCGAGCGACGCCGGATCGAACCGCTTCGGAAAACTCTGCATGAACGCGATGCCGCTGTCGCGTACCGCCGTCGCGATGCGCTTGGCCTCGATCAAGTTGATCGCGGTCGGCTTCTCGCACAGAACGGAACGCCCGGCTTTCGCGGCATGCTCGATCAGCGGTGCGTGCGCCGCCGTTTCACTGCATATGGCAACCGCATCGCAGGCATCGAGCGCCCGATCGAGGTCTGCGACGAACGGCACGCCGAAACGGCTGGCTGCCTCAGCGCCACGAACCTCGTCGTCGTCCCAGATCGCCGTCAAAGCAACATCCGGCTCGGCCCGGAAGGCCTCGGCCCAGAAGTTCGCGTGATAGTGCGCGAAGCTCAGGATCGCGATCCGAATCATATGTTCTCCACCGAAACGCGTGTACCGGCCGACGAACTGGACCGCTCGATCGCTTCGGCGATCAGGATCCCGTTCAATGCGTCGAGCGCCGTCCGCTCAGGTGGCCGGGCGCCGGTTATCCCGTCGATCCAGCGCTGATGCTGGCACTGGCCGAACGGCGGCGTCGGAACGGCAGGTGTCTCCCACCCCTTCCCGCCGCTGAAATTGACTGCAAGCGGCCCCAGCTCGCTTCTCAGCCAGATCGTGCCTCTCGTCCCATAAATCTCGAACCGGAAACGGTCGCAGCCCTTCGCCTCGATCATCGACATCTCGTGCGATGCCGCGACTCCATTCACCATCGAATACGCCGCCCATGCACTGTCCGGATTCTCGACCGCGACACGCCGTCCGTCCGCCAACTGGCGTTCGGCGCGCAGGATTGCCGTCGTTGCTGACACGGCCGCCACGGGACCGCAGACCTGTGTCAGCAGATCAATCCCGTGCACGCCGAGTTGCAGGACGACGCCGCCGGCAACACGCGACTTCTTGAAGAACCAGTCAGCCCAATCCGGACCTGGCGTGGCGTTGCGCAGGCGGATGCTCGTCACCTCGCCGATGGTACCGTCGGCGACGAGTTCGCGTGCCATGCGGAACTCCTCGAAGTAGCGGTGCATGAAGCTGACCTGCAGATCGACCTTAGCTGCCGCTGCGGTGGCGATGATCCGCCGGCAGGCCGCACTGTCGGCTGCCATCGGCTTCTGCAGGAGAATGGCCTTGCCTCTGGCGGCGGCCTCCGCCGCGATGGCCTCATGCGTATCGTCGGGTGTCGCGATGATGACAGCCTCTACATCCGGCCTGGCAAGTGCAGCGGAACTGTCCACACTTGCATCTGGGATGCCATAGCGGGCGGCTGCGGCCTGTGTCTTGGCCACATCGCGCCCGACGATGACCCGTACGTCGGCGTTCGGGACCGCGTTCAGTCCGGCAAGATGATAGTCGGCGATCGACCCCGTGCCGACAAACGCGATCCCGATGCGTGCCATCCGGCTCAGGCCTTCCAGCGACCGGCACGGCGAACCAGCGCCGGGTCCGCCGCTGCCACCGGGTCGGAGAACGTGTAGTCGAGCGGGTGCTTGGGTGCCTTTATGCGACCAGAAGCGACGAGGTAGCCGCTCATCGACTCCATGTCCGCCACATAGGCATCGTCGAATGCCGGATTGAAGTCGTAGTCACCCCAGATCGCCTCGACGAGGGCCTTGTCCTGCTTGGTCTGCGCCGAAACCAACTCGAGCACTTCGGCCCGGTTGGCGGCACTTGCCACATACTTCTGGCCGCGCACGAGCACGGCCATCAGCGTGCGCGTGGCAACCGGATTCTTGCGCACGAACTCCTCGCTCGCGACGAAGATCGAACGCGTTGCCGAGATGGCGGCAGCCGCGCCCTTGTTGGCAGCAAAGCCGCTGTTGGTACCCGAATGCAGCATCGTCGTGTTGCCGAGCTTCAGTGCGTTGTGTGCCCAGGGCTGCCAGCACAGAAGCGCCTGGATGTTGTTGCTGGTAAGGCCTGCAAGCTGCTCGGGCGGTGGCATGTTGACGATCTGCAGCTTGCTTTCGTCGAGCTTGTAGAGCTTGGCAAGGTTGTGGAGGGTAGCGCTGGCGGTCGAGCCCGCGAGAAGCCCGATTTTGATTCGATACAGGTCTTCGGGCTTGCTCACGTTCGCGTCATTGCGCACGATCAGCTGTTCGGCCTTCGTGGCGATGCAGTTCGTGCCAAGCACGACCGCAGGCACACCCGAATTGGCCATCGAGATCGGCGGCAGGTTGCCGGGCGTCCAAAGATGGATTTGCCCGCCGATCAGGGCCTCCCCGGCGAGCGCGCCGCTGGTGAAGCTCGGTGTCGTGATCTCGGTAAAGCCTGCCTCACGCAGCCAACCCTTCTGCATGGCGACGATGTGCGGCGCGAAGACCGGATCGAGGCCGAAGCCGATTCCGAGCTTCGATATTTCCGGGCGTGCCTGGGCGTGAACGATTGCGGGCGACACGAGTACCGCAGTGGTCGTGGCAAGGAATGTCCGGCGATCCATGGTTTGGCCCCTTCTGTTTCTAGAAACGGTGCCAGCGCCCCACCGTCCGGCGGATTGCCGCGGCGAGTTGCTGGTCGGCGACAAGATTCACAAGTCCGATCAGGAATATCCCGAATATCGAGATGCCAAGCTGGCCAAGCTGGCGGGCCTCCATGACGAGATGGCCCATGCCGCGTTCGGCCGCGATGAGTTCGGCCGCCACGAGCACGCCGAAACCGAGACCGAAGCCGATGCGCAGGCCCGTCGCGATGTCCGGCATCGCGGCGGGAACCGCGACCTTGACGAGCAGCCGAAGTCCGTCCACATCCATCGTGCGGGCCGCACGCAGAATCGCGGGCTGGATCGATGCCATGCCGCGCGCGGCACTGCTGAAGACCGGGAAGAATGTGCCGAGGAAAATGACGAAGATCTTCGACGGTTCGCCGATCCCGAACCATACGATCGCGATCGGAATCCAGGCGAGTGGCGGGATCGGCCGCAGTATCTCGACGAATGGCCGGCTCACCAGTGCGACGGGACGATACCAGCCAGCGGCGATCCCCAGGGCGATTCCCGCGGAGGCGCCGAGCGAGAATCCCGCAAGGATGCGCCACAGGCTTGTCCCTACGTGTTCGGCAAGCGTGAGGAGCGGAATCGTCGACAGTGCGACAAGGATCGCCTGGCTTGGTGCCGGCATGATCGCAGGATTACGCCAGCCGAAACGGGCCGCGATCTCCCACAGGCTGACAAACAGGACGACCCCGATCAGGCCGGCGTAGCGCTCGACGAGTCCCGGAGACCGTATCATTGCTGCTGGGCCTCCTGCCTTGCCTGCCACGGAACGAGCCACGCTTCGATGCGTGTCAGGACGAGCATCACGCCGAGCCCGAATCCGCCGATGCAGAACATCCCGACCATCGTGATGTCGGTGCGATAGAAGGTCCGCGCCTCCATGATCAGCGATCCCAGACCATGGATCGTTCCGATCATCTCGGCCCCGACGATGACCATGAAGCCCACGCCAAGGGCCATGCGCGCTCCCGCCAGCAATCGCGGAAGCGCGGCCGGCAGCATCACCTGCCGGAATATCGTGCGCGCGTCGGCGTCCATCGTGCGCGCGGCGCTGATCAGGGCCGGGTCGACGAGCTTGACCGCGGCAATGCTTGCCGACAGCATGACCCAGAAGCAACCATAGCCGATCAGGAATATCTTGGCGCCCTCGCCGGTCCCGAACCAGACGATGGCAAGCGGAAGCAGGCTCAATGTGGCGATCGACCGGCAGAACGCGACGGTCGGCGCTGTCATTCGGTCAAGCAGCGGACTGCTGCCGATCAGCATGCCGAGCGGCACGGCAAGCGCGACAGCCAGCAGGTGCCCGGTGACGATGCGCTGGAATGTGATGCCCGCATGCGCCCACAGCGTGATGCCCTGCGGATAGCCTGTGAACGCAAGATCGACGAAGCTGCGCGCGAGCCGGCTGGGTGGCGGAAACTGGATCGGCCGCAGCCAGCCGGCTCCCACCGCGAACTCCCACAGGCCCAGGAACGCGGCGAACACGGCAAGCGGCACGGCCCAACCGGCGTGTCGGCCGCTCATGGCTCGCCCCTGAGACAGGCCCAGACCTCGTCATAGAGAGCGACGAGCTGCGGGTCGCTGCGCCGGCGCGGGCGCGGAATGTCGATGCGTCGCTCCAGCACGATGCGCCCGGGTCGTGGCGCCATCACGAGGATGCGGTCTGCGAGAATCAGCCCCTCCCAGATCGAATGGGTGACAAACACGACGGTCTTGCGGCGCTGGGCCCACACGCGCAGCAACTCATCCTGCATCTCGTTGCGCGTGATCTCGTCAAGTGCTCCGAACGGCTCGTCCATCAGCAGGATCTTGGGATCGAGAGCCAAAGCGCGTGCGATCGCCACACGCTGCTGCATGCCGCCGGAAAGTTCGAACGGATACTTCAGTTCAGAACCCGCGAGACCGACGAGCGCCAGCAGTTCTCTCGCAAGCCTCGCCGCCTCGAGCTTGGGCACGCCGCGATTGACGGCGGCGAACTCGATGTTGCGCTGGGCCGTCAGCCACGGAAACAGGGCGCCGTGCTGGAACACCATGCCTTTGCCGGCGCCCGGCCCCGTGACGACCGTCGCATCGACGCGAACGTCGCCGGCGCTGGCCCGCTCGAGGCCTGCGACGATATTTAGCAATGTCGTCTTTCCGCAACCGCTGCGACCCAGCAGGACGACGAACTCGTTTTCCGCAATCGATAGGTCGACCTTGCCGAGTACGGGCTGACCGGTCTCGTTTCCGAAGCGCTTGCCCAGCCCGTTGATTTCAATCGCCGCCGTCATATCGCCGCCGTATCAGGAGATGGTGACCGACTTCGAAGCTGCTGCCGCGGAATCGAATGCGGCCTCGATGATCTGCACGGAAAGAAGGGCATCCGCGAAGGTGCAGGAGACCGGCGTGCCGCTCCGCAGCGCCATCAGGAACTCGGTCGTGATCAGCCCCTCGTTCGGCAAGGCCGCCAGTTCCTCGCGTGCCGAGCCCCGCCGGCTCTGCCAGACCATGTGCCAGCCAGTGGGCATGGCAAGCGGGCGGCGCAGCTCGATCATTCCGTCCTCGCCGAAGATCCGGATCTCGTCCCACATGTGCCAGCCTTCTTCGATGCAGGCGAACTGGCATTCGATGCCCGGGAACTCGATCTCGATGAACCCGCCGAGGTCGGCTCGCCCCGTCGGCCCCGGACGCAGTCGGCTGCGTACTTTCGTGGGGCGGCTATCGATAAGCCACGGCACGATGTCCGCCATGTGCGTGCCCCGGCCGGTGTAGGCCCCACCGCCGCCGAGGGCAGGATCTAGGAACCAGCCGGTCTTTTCGTAGCCAAGCTGCACGGTCTGCACGTGGCGGACGGCACCGATTCCACCGCTGCGGATGATCTCGCGCGCTCGCCGGCAACCGGCGTCGAGCCGGCGATTGAAGGCAACCGCATTGAGTAGCTTTCGTTCCGATGCGGCAGCGATCAGGCGACGTGCGTCGGCCGTCTTCATCACGAACGGCTTGTCCACGAGAGTCGCCCAGCCGCGCACCATGGCGTGATCGGCATGCTCCGCATGCAACATGTGTGGCGTGGTGATCAGCACTGCATCGGCGTCAGGCAGTTCGTCGAGCTTGCCGACGATCCGCGCGCCCGTCGCGCGCGCGAGATCGGCAACCGCCGGAGCCGGATACGGATCGAAGATTCCGACCAGCTTGACACTCGTGTCGGCTAGCAGCGTGGGGACGTGGTATCGGCGCGAGAAACCGCCGCATCCGATCATCGCGAAGCGCGTCGTCATTCTCTATTTCCTTCTATGTTCGACAGGCTCGTGCAGACTTCGACGAAACATCGCGAACAGCCGGGCCCAGACCTGCTCTGCTGCCGGCTTGTGGTAGCAATAGCGCTCCGGAAAGGTGAAGCCATGCAATGCGCCCTGGTGAAGCTCGACACGATACCGACCGCCGCGCGCGGCAAGCGCGGCTTCGATCGCGCGCATGTGCTCGGGCGGTGCGGTCTGGTCATTGTCGGCCCAGCCAAAATAGGCTTCCGCCGCCAGAGTCTTCGCGACCAGCAGATGGGGGGATTGCGGCGTGTCGTTGACCAGGCGGCCGCCGTGTAGAGAAGCGAAGGCAGCGACCTGCCCTGCGTGGGCGGCAGCAGCACCGAGCGCGTGGCGACCACCCATGCAGTAGCCGACTGCACCCGCCGGCAGGCGGGTTGCCGGATCGCCGGCCGCGTGTTCGAGCAAGGCCGCCGCATCAAGTGCCGTCATGGACAATGACAGCGCACTGTTGAGTTCGACCATTTTCGGGTCGAGGATGCCGTGCGCCAGCGGTGCAGGATCAAAGCTCGGGCAACCCCAGCGATAATAGAGATCGGGCAACATCGCGTAGTAGCCGGACGCCGCGCAGCGCCGTGCCATGTCGCGCAGCTCCTCTCGGATTCCAAGCGCATCCATATAGAAGAGCACTACCGGAAACGGGCCTCTCTCGTCCGGATGGACGATGAAAACAGGCATCTGCCCGTCCACCGTTTCGAGCATGACGTTGCTTTCGATCACCGAGCCGCCTCCCCCGGAAGATGGACGAAGATCGGGCTCGACCAAGCAAACGCGCCATCCCACTGACGCACGCGGACCCAGTAGGCATTCCAGCCTGGCTCACCTGCCGGATCGCGGAATGTACCCTGCCAAGCCAGCGGACCGGGATCGCGCGGCAGGCGGCGGATCTCGAGTTCCCGATGCGGCTTCCTGTCGCTCAGGTATGTCGAACCAGTCGCAAGCTTGCCGACCGGGACTGATGTGGATATCTGCGCGGTCTGGACCGTGAGCATCGCGTCGTCGGGAGCGTTGACTCGCACGGTGATGCCGTCCCAGTCGCCGCCCGTCGCCGAACGCCAGTCGATCCGCTTCGGCTTGGCGGACAGGATCCCCTCGTCGGGCGTATCGAATGCGTGGCCTTCGGCATCGGCAAACTTGCCGGCCGACAGCGTGGCATGCCCGTCCCAGCACATGCGTGCCCGGGCGAAATTGCCCGGTGCAGTCGCGCCGCGCCAGGCGATCCTGACCCGATCGGAAAGCGGCGCATCCGAGGCCGTCAACGCCACCGAGTGGATGACACGGGTTCCCCGGAATATCTCCACGGCTTCAAGCGGGCTCGTTCCCTCGATGGAAATGCTGAGTACCGGCGGTATCGCAGCGTCAAACTCGCTGCCCATCGCATGTCCTTCAGCCGAGTACTCAAGCCGGATCCGCTCCCCGGTCGTCGCGTAGCAGTTCCGCGCCTCCAGTGCCTCCCAGAGGCCTTCCCGCGTGAGGCTGCGCAACGGGGACGCGACCAGGCCTCCGCGCACGTTGCGAACCGCCTGGTGACCCGGATGGCTGGCACCGGGCCTGCCATCCACGCCGTCACTGCCCGCCGTCACGCCCATCCGGTAGCCGCGTTCGAGTGCTTCGAACATGAACCACTCCGACGTGGCATGCGTCGAATGGACTTCGATGAGCCGTTCGAGCGTCGGCTCGTGGCGGCGAAGGTCGGTCGTCCGTCCGCCGACATGAAGGGCGATCAGGGTCTTGGTGCCGCGATACCGGGCATGGAGATCCTCGGCCTGCGGCAGATCAGACGAAATATCGCCTTTATCGTCGACGTACTCGTGACTGCAGCGCGTGATGGGAGCGGCATCGTCCGGAAAATACAGGTTCCGGTCGCCGCCCTTGGCGGTGTCGGCCGACCATTCGAGGCCGAGAAGGGAAACAAAACGGCCTGGCTCGTTGTAACGCGCGGTTACTGCTTCGGTTTCTTTCCATTCGGGTGACGAGACAAGGAAGCAGTTGGCCTGGTGACTTGAAAAATCGATGCGCGCGAAATCGCGGGCATGGGTGAAGAAGGCGTCGATCGTCCGCGCCCCACAGCCAATCAGGCATTGGGCGTGGATGTCGCCCCAGTGGATGCGCCGGGAAGGTGTGGCCGCATGGACCTTGATCGGATTGGAGACGGCCGCAAGTGCCCCACGCGCCGAAAGACGCGCGATACCGGGCTTCTCGATGCGTGCTCGCCAGCGCAGCACGCCCGGCAAGTCAGGAAGCGACTCGCATACGGCACCGTCGATGGCCGGACGCTGCACCGGAGTCGCCGGATTGCCCCATTCGTCCTCGATGCGGCAGGCAAGCTCGAACGCTTCGCCGGCGACGACGTCGCTGGGCGCGATCAGCACTGCCCGGCTTGCTGGCGCGCCGACGACATCGACGACAAGTTGGGCAATTTCCGTCCAATCGCCAACACCCGCCTGCACACGCACCGAGACGGCCGAGCCCTCCTCGATGAATGTCTGCGCTCGGGTTTCGAAGCGAGCCTCTATGGCGGTCGCTCCCGGCAGCGCGTCGAGCAGGTCGAGTTCGAACACGTGATCGAACGGATGCCATTCGATCGAGCGGCGCGTGCGCCAGCGGTACCGGCACGGATGCGATATCGAAATCGTCGTGAAGCCGGGCTGGTCTGGCGAATGGCACTGCGGGATGTCCCAATCACTGGGCCACCGTCGGATGAATGCGACGGCACTTCCAGCCGGCAGGCCCGATGGCCCCACAAGGAACTTTGCCGTCCACGTACCTCTCATGCCTGCGACGACCGGGCTCGGGCCGTCGAGCGTTACGGATCCGGACTTCCCGCTCATGTCGATGTTGATCGCAAGGCCGCTCATGCTGGGCTCCGGCTCCTTATCTGAGATCGAGGCGATAGCGGTAGACGTCGCCGCGCATGACGGCGCGCCGGAACTCGCCGATCCGGCCATCGGCCAGATAGGTCCGCCGTTCGATCCGAAATACAGGAGCACCCGCCTTGATGCCGATCTGTGCGGCGTCGTAGGTGCCGGCGATGGCCGGCTCGATGAGTTCTTCGGCGCGCGTCAGCGCCACGCCGTATTCCTGCAGCAGGATGTCGACGAGATGGCGTTCATCGAGATTGTGCTTGGGCAGGTCCGGGCACAGTGCCACGGGCAGGAAGCTGGTTTGAAGCGTTACCGGGACGCCGGCGGCGAACCGCAAGCGCTTGAGGAAAAAGACCGACCGGTCGGCCCCAAGTCCGAGTATCTCCGCGACGGCGGCGTCAGCACGCCGACGGGACAGCGCGAGCACGCTTGCGCCCGGATCGAGTGGCGGCCCCTCGACGCGGAACTGCCGGTAGGAGCCAACGACGTTCCCTTCGATCTTCGGATGGCGCAGGAATGAGCCGCGCCCCGCCTGCCGGTCGATAAGCCCATCGCGTGCCAGTTCGGCGAGCGCATGGCGGATCGTGCCTCGGCTGGCAGCATAATGCTCGCACAGCGCTGACTCACACGGCAGTTCTGCGCCCGGCAAAAACCGGCCGGAATTGAGGTTCAGCATCAGGTCTTCGCGGATCTGGTGATGCAGAGGGATGCGCGCGACACGTGCGAATGGCGGCAAAACGACAGGATCCGGGCCGTCCGGGCCCTCTGTCCCGCGCTGGACGTCCATCTGCCGGCCGGTCGTCGTTACCTCGGACATATCCGCTCCCGCCTCTTCTCCCATACAAATGTATGAACATTTGAACAGGTCCGTCAAGTCGGTCGTTGCCTAGGCCATTCCCACCGGCTGCGGCGCCGGATCGCGCACGTCGTCCGGTCGACTGCGGATCATGTCGGTCAACTCGCGCTGAACGCCGGCCACCGCCGGATCCCCGAAGCGATTGTCCATCTCGTGCGGATCGCCGACGAGGTCGTAGAGTTCGCCGGCACCTGAATCGAGCTCGAGCGTCAACTTGTGCGTGCGCGTGCGCACGGTCCGCAGCTTGAGTGCCACACCGCAGCGCGACGGATGCAGGTCCCATTCGTTGTAGGCAAAGTCGCGCGTGCCATCGCCCTCCATCAAGGGGCGAAGACTGCGCGAATGGAGCGCGCGATCGGGCGACAGCGAAGCGTAGTCGTAGAACGTCGAGGCTAGATCGAGCGTGGAAACCGGATGCGGGACGATCTTTCCCTTCGGCACGCCGGGGCCGCGCACGATGCATCCGATGCGAAGCAGGCCCTCGTAGTGGATCGGCCCCTTGAGCAACAGGCCGTGGTCGCCCAGCCAGTCACCGTGATCCGTCGTGTAGACGACCAGCGTGTCGCGATCGAGACCCAGCCGCTCGAGCGAGAGCAGGATACGCCCGACATTGTGGTCGATTAGCGAGATCATGCCGTAATAGTTCGCGATCAGGTGGCGCAGTTGCAGGTCGCTCTGGGCCGGCGTGCGAGACTGCTTGGCGCGGAACGCCTGCAACTCCGGATCGTCGAGCTTGGGCACGCCTTCGAGACTCGCCTTGTGCCACCAGGGCCGCCGCTCCAGATCTTTCGTCCGGTGGACGGGCAGATCCACGTCGTCTGGATGGTGCAGATAGCACCAGGGTGCCGGCGCATCGAACGGATGATGGGGATCGGGGAACGAAGCCCAGGCGACCCACGGTGTGTCCTTGTTGTCGCGCATGAAATCGATCGTGCGGTCACCGATCCAGGTCGAGTTGTGGAAGGCCGGCGGCAGGGCCGAATTCCACGTCTGGGCCGCGCCCACATCGGGGGCCAGTTTCGTCGAGAACATCTTGTTGAGCATCTCGCCGCGGCCGTCCTTGTGGTACCAGGCCTCATACTGGAGGCCTTCGGGCGGCTTCTGCGGCAGGAACATGTTGTGGCCGGCGATCATCATGTCGACATGCTGGAAGCCCATATAGGGTCCCGACCAGTCGGCGCCAAACTCGTGCGAGCTCGAACGACACTCCGGCCGCCCGGTCGGCTTGAAAGTATGGAAGGTGGAGAAATGTGCCTTTCCGATAAAGCCCGTCCGGTACCCGGCTTTCGCGAAGGTGCCGGCGAAACCGGCACTCCCGACATTCTCGTCAAGGTCTATGCCATTGTCCCAGACACCGTGCGTGCGCGGCAGCAGGCCCGTGAGGATCGAGGCGCGCGAGGGCTGGCACACGACGTTGGGCGTGATGCATGCGGAAAAGCGGGTCCCCTCGCCTGCAAGCATGTCGAGATGCGGCGTGCGGACCTTGCGACCTTCATATCCGTAGCAGTCGCCGCGCTGCTGGTCGGACGTGATGAGCAGGATGTTAGGCTTGCGTGTCATGCGTCTAGGCCTCGATGCGGGTCGCGAAAACGGGCTTCTCGCCGGGAGCCGGCGAATAGCCGAAGTCACCTCGCTTGATCAGCGCCTCGACGCCGCCGAACTTTGCGATCTTCGCCTCCTGATCGGCAAACGCCCGTGCATCGACCGCCTCCGGGTCGACGATCTTGCGCAACTCAGCCTCCATCATCGCGAGCGTGTCGCGATGTGCCGGGCTCTCGCCTAGGTCCTTCGTTTCGCCTGGATCGGCGTCGAGATCGAACAACTCGGGCCGGAAGCCGACATGATAGATGAACTTCCAGCGCCCCTTGCGGACCATATACATCGCCGTGATCGAGCCGGCGGCGTGATACTCGCCGAAAGCCACGCGGTCGACCGGCGGTGAATTGGCAAGATCGACCAGCGAGCGGCCGGGCAGCGCCTTCTCGGTCGCGTCTGGCACCAACCCGACGCTTTCGATGATCGTCGGATAGATGTCGACGAGCGTGACCGGCGTGGGACAGATCCTGCCTGCAGGAACCCCGGGGCCCGCGACGATCATCGGAACAGCGGCGGCTTCCTCGTAGTGGATCGACTTGCCCCACATGTGGCGCGTTCCGAGGTTGTCACCATGATCGGTCGAATAGACGACGCGCGTCGTGTCGGCGAGTCCGGCCGCCTCGAGTGCGCCGAGAACCTGGCCGATATTGTCGTCGAGGAAGCTGACCATTCCGTAATAGGCAGCGAGTGCCACGCGCACTTTCTCCGGCGTAAAGAAGTCGTCATAGCTCATGCAGCTGCGCAGCGCCGCGACCGAGGGATGCTTCGGATAGTCATCAGGGCCATAGAGGCGCGGCATCGGAAGCGACTCCGGCGGATACATTGCGTAGAACTCGGGCGGCGCAATCAGCGGGAAGTGCGGCTTCACGAACGATACGAACAGACACCACGGCTTGGACTGCGCCTTGGCATGATTCGTCAGCCACTCGACGGCACCATCGCGAATATTGCGGTCGTATTTCGCGTAAGTCGACTCACCGGGCCCCGCCGCCTTGGCAAGATCGGGCATACCACCGCGCGTGGCGGCCTTCGGCCGGCGGATAAGGCCCAGAAGGTCACCTTGCCCGTCCACGACATGCAGCGGGATGACTTCCTCGTCGAAGCCGTTGTCGTCCTTCGTCGAGCGGAAATGCAGTTTGCCGATCGACATCGAGAAGTGGCCCGCCTCTTTCAGCCGGTGCGCCCAGCTGCGGATCGAGCCATCGTAAGGATGCGCATTGTCCCAGCATGCGTTCTCAGCCACGTACGTGCCGGTGTGCAGGGCCGCGCGCGCCGGCACACAGATTGGGCAATTCGTATAGGCGGCCGTGAACTTGGTTCCGCGTGCCGCGAGCCGGTCGATATGCGGCGTCTTGACGATCTTGTGGCCGTAGCAGCCCGCGACATCGCGGGTATGCTCGTCCGACAGGATGAAGAGGACATTGGACGGCTTCTGGCTCATCGGATCCTCGGAAGCGTTGTGACGAACGGACCGCCCGGCGACTGGTCATTGCGGACCGGGAACTCATCGGTGGCAGATGGGTGGATGGCTTCGACACGCGCATCGAGCGCCGCGATATCGGCAGCTCCGTGCAGGACGGAAAGGATCGTCGTATAGCTGCGTGTATCGCCGTGTTCGAGCCACGCGATCTCGTCCCGCCTCGTGGCGTCGGCACGATTTCCCCAGCGTGTCGTCGCCGGCTCGATGCCGAACCCGTAAACGCCTTCGCCGAAGGCCTGCCATTGCTGCAGGCATATGAATTGCCGCGCGTCATAGTCCACGAGGAAGCCGAGGCCTATCCGGTCGTTGACGAGAGCGGCCGGCACGCGGCCGTTCGCGTCTGCGACCGCGTCGTGATCGAAGACCTGCTGGACAAAGCGCGGCGACGGATCGGACTGCGTGCGCCAGCCAACCTGCTGGCTCTCCCGCGGCACGTTCGCCGCGAAGGTGCCGCGCACGGGTGCCACGAACCGTGCACCTGCCTCCAGCAGCGGCCAGCCAACATTGATGTGATAGAGCAGCAGGTGCGGCGTACGGGAAAACCCGCGATTCGTGATCGTGTCACGGATGCGGACGTCGGATGTGCCGACCCTCACCTCGACGCGACGGACGAACGTGAGATTCTCGCCCATGACCTGAACCTGGCCGACCGTGCCTTCGCACCACAGCGTACATTCGTCGCCGTCCCAGATTTCACCATAGCCGTCAAGCCGGGCCGGCTGAAAAGCGCCGCGACCATGCATCGGATAGGCGATCTCCTTGCGCAACGGAAGATCGAAATGATCGGCTGCTCCTTTGTCGGGCTGACGCACATGGTCGAAACCACAGGTGCAAAGCAGGCCCGAGAAGCCGCGCATGAACCCGTTGCCGCCGTCGCCCATCGGATCCATATAGGCCGGGTTGCGGAAACCGGTGTCGGACTGCCATGCGAACGGCACGCCGCGATAGTCAAACCGGCCGATATCCATCGTGCGGTCGACGAGAACCGAAAAATCGAGCCCGGCGCCCGTCCGGAACTCGACCGCGCGCACGCCGCGCTCGGCGCCATCGTCCAGCGTCACGAGATTCACGCCGGCAATCTGCCGCGTGGCGCCGACACGGCGTTCAAATTCCCGGCGTGTCAACCTCTGTCCATAGATCGTCGGCATCTTTACTTCACAGCTCCTGTCGTCAGTCCCTTCACGATGTAGCGTTGCCCGAACAGCAGGAACGCAAGCGCCGGCACCAGCGAGAGGGCGGCCGTAGCAGCCATTTCGCCGTACTTGATCTCGTAGCCTTGCGCGAATTTCGCGATCGCGACAGGCACGGTGGCGGTCTGCTTGGCGGTCAGGTTCAGTGCCACCGCGAATTCGTTCCAACTGAAGATGAACATCAGGATCGCTGTTGCCGCGAGGCCAGGCGCTACGAGCGGCACGACGATCCGCCAGATCAGGTAGGGTGTGGAGCATCCGTCAATACGCGCGGCCTCCTCGAGTTCGACCGGCACGTCGCGGATGAAATTGGTCATCAGCCACAGAGCCATCGGCAGATGGACCGCGACATGACCAAGTGTCAGGCCAAGATAGGTGTTGTCGAGACCGATCTCGCGATAGAGCGGGAACCACGCTGCGACCAGCGTGATCGGCGGCACCATATGGAACACCACGGCCCAGCCCAGCATCGTGTGGACCATCCATCGCGGCGTACCAAGCCGCTCGATCGCATAGCCGCCAAGCGTTGCCGCGAACACGATCACAAGCGTACTCGCCGTCGCCACGATGAAGCTGTTGAGCGTATTGTCGAGAAACTCGGTCGTGCGCGAGAACAGTACCTCGCGGAAGCTGTTCAGCGACGGCGTGAAGAATATCTCGCCCTGGAGCAGCGAAATCTGCGTCTTGAAGCCAGCCGCGACGATCCACACGAACGGGACCAGCACGAACACGGCAACCGTCAGCAGGAAGATGTGGAACAGGCCGATGCCGCGACGCTCGGAGGGATTCATGTCCGGCCTCCCTGCCGACGCGCGGCCGACAGCGCACCGACGATCAGCAGCGAGATGCCGAAAAGCACGGCCACCGACATCGCCGAGCCGTAACCCATGCGGTCTTGCGTGAAGAAGGTCCGGTAGATCGTGTAACTGATGACCTCGGTGGCCGAGCCGGGACCACCGCCTGTCAGCAGATAGATTTCGTCGAAGACTTTAAGCGACGTCACGAAGCGGAACAGGAACGTCACGACGATGACTGGCATCATCATCGGGATCAGCACGTAGCGCAACTCGTCCCACGTGCTTGCTCCGTCGACGCGCGCGGCCTCCTGCACGTCCTGCGGCAGCGATTCGAACCCGGCGAGCAGCAGCAGGAAGCAGAACGGCGTCCAGTGCCAGATATCGACGACGATGACCGAAGGCAGGGCGAGGGCGCGCGTACCCAGCCAATCGACCGGATGGATGCCGAAAAGATCGAGAAACCCGTTCGCGAGGCCGAAATCGTAATTCAGCATCAGCTTCCAGACGGCGCCGATCAGGATGCCGGGAACCAGGATCGGAAGGATGAAGATCGTACGGTAGGCGAGTCGCCCGCTGCGCACGCGGCTGACCGCCCAGGCCAGCAGGAAGCCGATGACGACCTGGGCGGTCACGCCGGCGATCGCGAAAATGAATGTGTTGGAGATGCCGGCGCGCAACAGCGTGTCGTCGGCGAGGCGTCGATAGTGCGCCAGCCCGACATAGGTCCAGACCGACTTGCCGTCGACCCAGGTGATCTCGTTGACGCTCATCGCCACAAGGTTGAGCACTGGCAGGATCGACATCAGGACGAAGATCGTTGCTGTCGGAGTCAACGCGATCGTGCGCCACGTCGTATCGATCTTTACGCTTCTTGCGGCCATGTCCGTCCCGTTCCGTGCCCACTTGCCATCCGGGGCCGCATCGGTCGATGCGGCCCCGGCGGCCTTCCCCGCGCGTCCCTATCAGAGGGCCGCGATCTTCCCGGTCTTGTAGCCGGCGCGCTGCATGATCGCGTGGCATTCGTCTGCGACCATGTTGAGCGCGCGGTCAGTCGTCAGTTCGCCGATGACGGCTTGGTTGAGCCGGAGTTCGAGCACGTCGCCGATCTGCGAGCCTTCCGGCACGCTCCACATCAGCTGCACGAAGTCGGAGCTTTGCGCCATTGCAGGCATCCAGCGGTTCTTCGGGTCCTTCCATAGATTCTGGTCGGACAGCACGTCCTGGCGAACGGGCGGCGCGCCAGCCGCGAGGTACTTCATCTGCGCATCGCGGGTCTGGAACCACTTGAGGAACGTGAGCGCCGCCTCCTGCCGCGGCTTGGGCACGTTCTTCGGGATGCCGCCAAGCCAGTGGCCCAGCACCGGGGCAGGCTTGCCCTTGGCCGAGCCGGGCACGCGCGCGGCGTTGAGCTTGCCGACGACCGCCGACTTGCTCGGATCGTCCATCTGCGACCACGCGGCGATGACCAGCAGCGCGTGCGCGGCACGCCCCGTCGCGAGGTTCTGGATGATCTGCGCCTGTGCGAGGCCGCCCGTCTGCGGATGGCCAGCTTCCTTGGCCATGCGGATGTAGAAATCGAGAGCCGCCTTGCCTTCCGGGCTGTTGATCGTGATCGTATAGTCGCCCTTCGGCTCGTCGCGGAACAGCTTGCCGCCATGGCTGTACAGATAGGGCCACCAGTCGTACGAGATGTCGTTTGGGGACCCGCGCGCCCCGCGCTGCACGATGCCGTACATGCGCGGCGGGTTGTGGAGCTTCTTTGCGTTTGCCAGCAACTCGTCCCAGGTCTCCGGGACCTTCAGCTTGTGCTCGGCGTAGAGGTCGGCGCGGTACAGCAGCAGCGGGATATTGCCGTTGACCGGCACCGACATCAGCTTGCCCGTCGGCGCATGCGTCTTGGTTGCTTCGTCCCAGAACACGGTGTTGTCGTACTTGATCATCTGAGGATCGAGCCGGAACGACGGATCGATGTCGTTGATCGGCGTCAGGAAACCGCCATGGTACATTTCCTGATAGTAGAGGCCGTTCATGATCAGCAGGTCGAATTGGCCGTCGCGTGCGCGCACCGACGCACGCTGCTTCTCGAGACTTCCGCCGAACGGATTGACGTCGAGATTGACCTTGTTGCCGGTCTCTTTCTCGTACGCCTCGACGACGCCGCGGAATCCGTCGAACCACGGCGAATTGTTGATGACGATGGTGAACGGCCCGACCTTGGCTGTCTGGGCTTTTGCACCCGGCGCCCACGGCATCGCGGCGACGGCGCCCGCAGCACCGGCGGCTGCGATGGCCTCCCGTCGATTGAATTTCAGTGACATGGTGTCCTCCCTTGTGAAGTCTTTTTCGGTCTCGGATCAACTCGCCGTCACGTTGTTGCGCGCGGCAAGCTGCTTCATTTGTTCGTACTGGCGGCTGATCTCGGCCTCGAGTTCGGCTCCCTTCAGGAACGCCGGAATCATGTTGAATTCGGCGAACTTCTGGACGACTTCCGGATCGTTCATCGACGTGCGGAGCGCCTCGGCAAAGCGGTCGACGCGATCGCGCGGCGTCGCCTTGGGCATCCACCACCAATAATTCAGGTTAAGAAGCAGGTTGGTTCCCTGCTCGCGCGCGGTCTTCAGGTTGGGCCAGCTGGGCAAACGCTGTGGTGCGAAGATCCCGGCAATCGTGAGGTCGCCGGAGTCGACAAGCGGCTTGGCCTCATTGACCGTCAGGAAGGCGCAGTCGACGTGCCCACCTGCAAGTGCCGTACGCGTCGGGCCACCGCCGCCAGTATTGACGTACCGGAACTTGACGCCCGTTGCATCGCCAAGCGAGAGGAACAGGAAGTGGTTGATGGCGCCGATCTGGACGCCTGCCTTCAACTCGCCGCTCTTCGCGGCAGCGAGGAAAGATGGCAGATCCTGATAGGGCGACTTGCGGTTGACGATGACTGCGACATATTCCGTTGCGACTTGCGCCACCTGCGCGAAGGCTTCGGGTCCAAAGTCCATCACTTTCAGAGTTGCGGCCGTGAGCAGCGCCTGATGCACGGCAAGAACGGTGTGTCCGTCAGGTGCCGAATCGCGGACTTGCCGGTTTCCGACCGAAGTGCCGGCTCCGACGACATTCGCGACGGCAAGCGGTTGACCGAGTACGCGCTGAAGCGGCGACTGGAAGAATCGCGCAATGTAGTCGGCGCTGCCGCCGGGCGGATTGGGAACGATGATTCGGATCGGCTTGTCGGGATAGGACTGTGCGAGTGCCGGTGCCGCTAACGATGCGGCAAGGGTTCCGGCGACAAATTCTCTGCGACGCATGGGGATTCCTCCGGTCAGAGTAAGTCGATGGCGGGTTGACGCCGCTTGCGGCGCCAATCGCGCCAAAGCGGCCATATGAACATCAATGCCGAGACAATCAGGAATCCAAGCGTGATCGGACGCTCGAACAGTGGCGACAGGGAGCCATTCGAAGCCATGAGGCCGGCCCTTAGCTGGCCTTCGGCGAGCGGCGCCAGAATGAGGCCAATAACGAAAGGCCCAAGCGGGGCACCAACCATCTCGAGCGCGAACCCAACGATGCCGAAGCCGATCATGGTCCAGACGTCAAAAATCCGGCCGTTCTCGGCAAGCCCGCCGATCACGCAAAGAACGAGAATGATCGGCAAAACGTAGGCACGTTGAACGTACATCAGGCGCGCGATCAGCATGCATCCTGCGACCATCATGACGAACATCACGACGTGTGCGGCAAGATGCGTCGCCATCAGCGCGTTGACGACCTCGGGCGAATTCGTAAAGAGCGTCGGGCCGGGCTGGATGTTGTGCATTAGGAGTCCGGCTAGCAATATTGAAGCCGCCGGGCTTCCCGGAATACCGAGGGTGATCATCGGGATCAGTGCTCCGCCGGTATTGGCGTTATTGGCGGTTTCCGAGGCAACGATGCCGTCCTCGAAGCCAGTCCCGAATTTCTCGGGCGTCTTCGACATGTTCTTCGCCGTCGAATATGCGACGATCGAACTGATGCTGGCGCCTACTCCAGGCAGGATACCGATCCAGATTCCGATCACGGCCGACCGGATGATGTTCCATGCCTGCCGGGCATAGTCGGCCGGTGAAAGGAATATCCCCTTGATGCTCGGATCGAGACGCTCGAAGCGCTGGCGAGCATGCATCGCGTCCGCGAGGACTTGGCTGATCGCGAATATCCCAAGGATGACAGCCAGACTGCTGAAACCAGCTTCAAGGCTCTCGAAGCCGAATGTCAGGCGCTTCTGGCCCGACGACTCGTCGATGCCGGGAAACGACACCAACATGCCGAAAAGGCCGGAAAGCAGGCCCTTGATGATGGATCCTTGGCTGAGGGCGGCGATAAGGACAAGCGCCATCAGAACAAGCGCGAAATTCTCGAATGGACCGAAAACCAACGCCAGTCGCGCCATCATCGGCGAGAGCGTCACAAGTGCTACCCACGACAATGCACCGCCGATAAGCGACGCGGAGATGCCGAGGCCAAGCGCACGTCCCGGGCGACCGCCGCGCGCCATCGGAAAGCCGTCGAGTGTCGTGACGACGGACGCTGGTTCGCCCGGGATACGCATCAGCGTTGCCGTAATGAGGCCGCCGGATATGCCGCCGACATACATCGAGGTCATGAGAATGACGCCGTCGACGCTGCTCATCCGGTAGGTGAATGGCAGTGACAATGCAAGCAGTGCGCCGCCCGTGAGGCCCGGAAGTGCTCCGACAACGATACCGAGCAACGTGCCGATCATCAGCAAAGCAAAAGGCCCTGCCGTGAATAGATGGAGAAATCCCTGGACGAGATCCATCGCGCGCCTCTACGGAAGGTCGATGAGGAGCGCGCGAAAGCCAAAGTCGAGTCCGGCGCCGCCGACTATCGCGACGGCCGCGACGATCGCGGCGGCACGCGGTGTCCGATCACTCAGCACCCAACCAAAGACAGCCATGTAGCCGATCGAGGCAAGCATGAATCCCAAATGCGGGATGGCCGCCGCGTAGAGAATTGCAAGGCCGATACCGTAGACCGAAAGTCGGTGCGAGATCGCGTAGCTGTCGTCGATCGCCTCAGACATGGTGAAAAGCGCCGTCGAACTGCCACGGGTCGAATGACGAAGGCCGACACGCGCCAAAAGCACGACGGCGAGCGCGAGAACGATCGCGGCCGTCCAGAATGGGACAGCCGCAGCACCGATCGGATCGTACGGCGCTTTCGGCTGGTTGCGTACGCCCCACATCGTCAGCAAGGCGACAGCAATCATCGATACGGCGAAGGCAGCATCGCCTTTCGCAAAGCGCGCGGATTCGCCCTGAATGCTCACCGGCTTATGTATCTGTCGATCGGGTGTAGTGGATCGATCAAGTTCGCGCCTCCTCCGCCGGCCGGGCGTTGTGCCGCTTCGGTCCGGAATGTCCAAAAACTTGACACTTCCATCGGAATGGAACAACTACCATCTGGTCTCCAATCCATAACCACTGGATATATCAATGCAGCTTCAGCAACTCCGGCACGTCGTGGCTCTGGTCGAGCATCGCAGTCTGGTCCGCGCGGCAAAGGCGCTAGGCATATCGCAACCGGCGCTTAGCAAGAGTCTTCGCCGGCTCGAAGCCTATCTCGGCGTCAAGCTCTTCGAACGTACTGCACGTGGCGTGCTGGCGACCGAATTTGGCCGTGAGTTCGCACAACACGCCCGGGCCATAGCCGTGGAGGTAAACGAAGCGGAACGAGCGGTCGGCGCCATCCGCGACGGCCGCGAAGGCCGCATCGTCATCGGATCCGCGCCCAGCGTTATTGCCAGCGTCTTGCCGATTGCCACCGCACGCTTGCTCAAGGGCCGCAACGACCTGAAGCTGACTGTGATCGGCGGCCTGCACGACCGGCTGTTCGAATGGCTGCGTGCTGGCGAGATCGACGTCGTGATCTCGAACCTCGTCGAACAGCCGGACGATTCCGACCTCGTCCAAGAGACTCTTTTCGCAGACCGTGTGGTTGTCGCCTGCCGACCGGGCCACCCCCTGCTCGAACGGCGCAACCCGCCAAAGAAAGAGATCGAGCGCTATCGCTGGGTATTGCCGGCCACGACCATCCTGACGCGCCAGCATCTTGAGATCGCCATGAAGTCGCACGGGCTGGCAGCTCCGCGCCTTGCCGTCGAGACGAACGCACTCGCGTTCATGCGTGCGATGATTCTCGAAACCGACTGCCTTGGATTTCTTCCCTCGGTCACCATGGTGCCTGGACGAGAATGCGCCGGTGTGGTTCCGGCGGGCATCGGCTGGCTCGACTGGGACCGCCCGGTCGGCTTGACACTCCGCCGTAGCGGTGTGCTTTCACCGGCCTGCAGGCGCCTGCTCGGCGAGCTTCGCAACGTGTGCGCGGAGAAATTCCCGGCAAACAGGAGTTCGACGGCATTGAAAGCCGTACGTCCGTCGGGGAAGTCCGCGGATCACCACGGGCTGGTCTGAACTATCGTCCGGGTCGGCGTTCAGCCGATGGAACAGCGCATCGCAACGCCTGCGAATGCCGCACGAAGCCGCCGGCCCACAGACCGGGATTTGACCGCCATCGACTCGCGCGTGCGCTCGCGCCGTGCCATCAATTGCATCACGGGCGCCATGTGCGCACCACAGAACGGATTGGACGAGGAGTCGGCATGACAAGATTCGTCGGCATTACGATATTTCCGGAATACTTCCAGAACGAAGGCGTCGAGGCGGCGCTCGACAATCTTGTGAACCGCGCCGGCGCAACGGCGATCGCGACATCGCCTTACGTGATGGCAACGGCTCCGGATGGTACAGGCTCGCGCGAACCACCGGCGGATGCCGGTGCGGGGAAGGTCCGACTTCTGGACCGCCCGCTATGGGGCCGACGGGAATTGTTCGTACGGACGTCGCCAAGCTTCGTTCCCGACGCTTCGCTCTATGCCGGCCTGCGCTATCGCCCCGCCGCAGCCGACGAGCTTACGGCTTCACAAGGAGGCATCATCGCGGACAGTATTCGGGCGGCAAAGGCTCGTGGCCTTGACGTCTATCTTCAGATCCAGGCGGCAATCCCACCCGGCTATCGGGTGCAGTTCGGCGGCCCGGATGAGGACGACCGGCCACGCCTTCCAAACGGCACGTCTCCGGTCGTCCGGGTCGACAACAATGCATCGCTTGCAAGCCCCCATATTCATGCCTATGCACGCGCGCTCGTGCACGACATCGTGCGCGCGTATCCCGAGATTGACGGGCTGCGGGTTGATTGGCCGGAATACCCGCCCTACTCACTCGATGGTGCCTTCTTCGACTTCGGGACGCACGCCGAAGCGGCCGCACAGCGGCTCGGCTTCGACTTTCCCGTCATGCGAGCCGCCGCCGCGTCCCTGCGTTCGCACTTGCTGGGCGGACTCGGTCCCGACGATCTTGCCGACTGGTCTGCCGGAAAAGTATCGATCGATTCCGTATTCGGTGGCACGGCACCTCTGGCGGCGTGGCTCCGGTTCAAATCGGCGCTATCGGGCGAGATCATCCGGACTTTTCGCGAAGCGCTTGATGACGCCGATGGCAGCCACATGAAGCTGGTTCCCAATGCGTTCCCTCCGCCCTGGACGAACCTCAGCGGATTTGATTTCGGCTCGCTCGACGGGACATGCGACGGCGTCTCGGTCAAACTTTATACCATGCACTGGCCGATGATGGTCCGCGCCTGGGCGGATTCGATTGTCACGGCGAATCCGCATCTTGCCGGCGATCAAAATCTCGGGCGCGGCATCGCACGGCTTTTCGGAATCGGCGACGGGCCGGGGCCAGCGCGCCTGGAAGACTGGCGTTACCCGGAACCCGACGAACCACATCCAGCCGGCGCAAAGGCACAGGCTGCGAAGATCGAGGCCGCGCGCCGCATGGCCGGTCGAGTACCTGTCTATGCGCTGGCCCACGGCTATGGCCCGGTCGACGACTTCGAGGCCCGCTGCCGAATCGCCTGGAACGCATCCGGCGGCCGGATCTGGATCAACAGGTACGGATATCTGGCTGACGCGAAGCTCGACGCGATCGGCCGCGTATCGAGGCATGCTTGACCGCCCGCCGCCGAAATCCAATACTCGCAACCAAAGACACAATGGGAGGAAGTCCGATGCTGTTCAAAATCGCCGCTGCGATCGTTGCCGTTTTTGCCACCCTCGGACCGGCGATGGCGGCCTGGCCGGAGAAGCCCATCCGAATCGTCGTTCCATTCGGGCCAGGCGGCACGACCGACATTCTCGCGCGCACGCTCCAGAAGGTATTCGACGAGCGGAAGATCGTTTCGCAGCCGGTCGCCATCCAGAATGTCGGTGGCCACTTCTCGGTCGGCGCGCGTCAGGTCATGACCGCACAGCCCGACGGGCACACATTTCTTGCCATCCATCTTGCCCTGTTGTCAGGCGAAGTCGTTGATCCGGCGCGGGGGGTCTCGTATCGCAACTTTGAGCCCGTCGCGCTGACTGGCGGTTTCTGCTTCCATCCGATCGTCCGCGCGGACTCGAAGTTCACGACGCTCAAGGAACTTCTCGACGCGGCTAAGGCCCAGCCCAATACGATTGTCACCGGCGTGAATATCGGCGCGCTCAATCACATGATGGCCCTGTTCATGGAGCAGGGGTTCCCGGGTGCCAAGTTCCGATATGCACAGATCGGCGGTGGCGGCGAGAACTTTGCAGCGATCATGGGTGGACACACCCAACTCACCGTCCTTTCGAGTTCGGAATACCAGACGTACAAGGCGAACGGCATTCGCGCTCTCGCCTATTCGGGACCTGAGCGCCTTTCGCTCGAGCCCGGGATCCCGACCGCACGCGAACTTGGGCTCGGCTTCGACTATTGCGCCGAGAACTTCTGGTTCGCTCCCAAGGGAACATCGCGTGAGGCGATCGACGGCATGGCGGATGCGCTTGAGAAGGCGAACGGGTCACCGGACATCAAGGATTTCTTCCAGAAGCAGGCTCAAACCGGTCAGTTCATGCGTGGGGCTGCTTTCGCAAGGCGGCTCGACGAGGTGTTCAAGATGATTGAGCCTGTCGCCAAGACTGCCGCTCCAGCACGCTGAGGCTCGGAACTTGTCCAACAGCGATCCGCCGGACGGCGATCGTCGGACCGACACACTCGCTGCTGTGGTCGTGCTGGCCATTGCTGGCATCGTATTCGTCGCCGGCTGGCGCGAGCCGCCGGCGGTCTACGATCCACTCGGCCCCGGTGCAGTACCGATGGCAGCGGCGGCGGCACTATTCGCATTGGGGCTCGCTCTCCTCGTGCGTGCGTTGCTCGGCCTGCATATCGGTCAAGCGGCGCAGTCGCTGATCGGGGGCCTGGATACTTCGGGCGAAGATGTCGACTACCCGCTCCGACCCGGGCTCGCGGCATTCGCATATGCCGCGACGGCCGCCTATGTCGCTGCTATCTGGCTTGCGGTTCCGTTCTTCCTTTCGACGTTCGCATTTCTTTCCGTCCTCGGACTTGCAATGGCGCGCTTGCGGCGGCCACTTGCCTACTGGGTCATCGGCGCGGCGCTGACAGCGACGATCTCGATCGAGCACGTCTTCCGCAAGGTACTTCTCGTGTCGCTTCCATGACGCTCGCTGACGCATTCCTCAATCTCGCCACGCCACTCCCGTTCCTGATCATGATGGTCGGCGTGACGATTGGCATTGCCGTCGGCGTCATGCCGGGTATCACCGCCGGAATGCTGATGGCGTTGACGCTGCCATTTACCTATTCGATGGCGCCGACCAACGCGATCATCCTGCTCATCTCGATGTTCGTGGGCGGGATATCGGGCGGCCTCGTGACGGCAACACTCATGCGCATTCCCGGCGAACCGAACGCCGTCATGACGACGCTAGACGGCTATCCGCTTGCCAAGAAGGGTTTTCCGGGCCGGGCACTTGGTCTCGGCAACGCCGGTTCGATCGTCGGCGGTTTCGTGGGCTGGCTCTTTCTGGTGTTGCTGACGCGCCCTGTCGCCGATCTCGCGGTATTGTTGGGACCGTGGGAGAACTTTGCGCTCGTGCTGACGGCACTCGTGCTCGTTTCCTCCCTCAGCCGTGGTTCGTTCCTCAAGGGAATGATCTCAGCCTTGCTCGGGGTTCTCGTTGCGATGCCGGGCGTCGACCAGACTTCCGGTATCGTGCGTCTCACATTCGGCATCGAGGCACTGACCAACGGCTTCCAGTTGCTGCCTGTTGTGATCGGCCTGTTCGCGATGTCGCAGCTCGTTGCCGATACGATGCATATCGATCAGAGCAACGAACATATCCGCGCGTCGATGCGTGGGGTCGTCCTCCGGCTGCGCGACTATGTCGTGCACGGCTGGAACATGCTGCGATCGTCGCTGATCGGAGTGTGGATCGGAATCCACCCGGGGGTGGGCTCGGCGGTGTCGTCGATCGTCGCCTATACGGTCGCGAAGAACGTGTCGAAGACGCCGGAGGCGTTTGGCACCGGCAGCGAGGAGGCGATCGTCGCGGCCGAGAGCGCCAACAACGCGACCACCGGTGGCTCGCTTATCCCGCTCCTCGCGCTGGGCATTCCCGGTGGGATCGCCGATGCCATCCTGCTGGCGGCCCTCGTCATGCATAACCTGCGGCCGGGGCCCTTGCTGTTCTCGACGAACCCGGAAATCGTCAACACAATCATGGCGACGCACCTCGTGGCGCACATCGCGATGTACCTGCTGATGACGGCGGGTGTGCTTCTCTTTGCCCGCCTGATGCTTGTGCCCCGCGCGGTTCTGTTTCCGATCGTCGTCGTGTTCTGCATTGTCGGTGCGTTCGCGGTCGACGGGCAGGTCTCCGACGTCTGGATCATGCTGCTGTTCGGATTGGTCGGCTTGTCGATGGAGCTGGCACGCTTCCCGCTTGCCCCGTTCGTGATCGGTTTCGTCCTAGCTCCGATGGCCGAAGCAAAGCTGCGTTCGGCGCTGATGATTTCGGATGGTTCCATGTTGCCGCTCGTGACCCGCCCCGGCTCGCTCGGCCTGCTGCTCGTCGCGGCCGCATGCTTCGTCTGGCCGTTCTGGCGGGCATGGCGAGCGGGCCGGCAAGCGACAAAGTAACGGCTCTGCGGCACGGTGATGGTCTCGCTTTGAATGTCCTTTCCGGATATTTGATCAAAGATTGACTCTATAAACATAATTATGCACGCTGTTATCCAATAATCCGGGCTATTTGATCAAAACCGGACCGGTTGAGGATACGCATGCTGCCGGAGATCGAGGAAGGGCCGATCTGTGACCGTTTACGCCAGGACATACTGTCCGGGGTGTTTCCGTTTGGCGGCCGACTCAAGATCGACGAGCTTGCGGCACGCTACACGACAAGCCATATGCCGATTCGCGAAGCGCTTCGCCAACTCCAGGGCGAGGGTCTCGTCAATGTCGAGCCGAACCGGGGCGCCCGCGTACGAGCAGTCGATGTCGAGTTCGTGCGCGACCTGTTCGACCTGCGAATCGCACTCGAGGCGATGCTGGCGAGGCGCGCGGCAGAGAGGATCGTCTCTTCACAACTCGATGAAATCCGCCGGATTGAATCCGACCTCGAGGCAAGCGCCGCCCGGTCCGACTTTGCCGCGGTTCTTGTCGCCAACCAAGCGTTCCATGCAGTTATCAACAATGCCGCCGGAAACGTCGAAGCGATACGAATCCTCGACCGCCACTGGAACATCATTGTCGCGCTTTGGGGACGTCATGGTTATGGCGAGGAACGTGTCGCAGGGGTGATCTCCGACCACCGGCAGATCATCGTGGCACTATCCCAGCGCGATGCAGAAGGTGCGGCGATCCTTCAGACCGCACACGCGGCAAAGGCCAAGCAGGAGATGCTGCGCAGGATCCAGGCGGCCGAAGTGGGGCTGCAATGACGGTCGCGACAATCCGTTCCATTGACGGCCATGCCGTCCGAGCCAGCGCGAAAACCATCTGGGCTTTCGTCCGCATATGCGACTCCGAGGGCAACTTCGGCTGGGGCGAAGCGACGCTCGCAGGTCAAGAAAGCCGGCTAGCGGCAGCATTGGCACCTATAGCTGCAGGTTTGCTCGGCACCAGTGCGCTTCCGAGTGACAACCCGCTTGGGCGCTGCGGCATAAGCCGCACAGATCGAGCCGGTGCCGCGATCGCCAGCGCGCTCGACCAAGCACTATGGGATGCCGCAGGACGCCGCGAGGGCCGGCCGATGCGCGAAGCCATCGGAACGCCGGTGCTCGACAAGATTCCACTCTACGCGAACATCAACAGACGGACAGTCGACCGAACCCCGGCAGGCTTCGCCGCCAGCGCGCGAAAGGCGATTGCTGACGGATTCGAGACGGTGAAGATTGCGCCTTTCGATGCCGTCCGGCCAGGAAGCGGCGACTACGTCACGGAAGGGATCGCGCGTGCCGCAGCAGTCCGCACCGAGATCGGACCGTCACGACGTCTTTTCATCGACTGCCATTGGCGCTTCGACCTTGCCAATGCGTCGATGGCACTCGACGCATTGGCCGAACTCGGAGTCTCCTGGTTCGAATGCCCGCTGCCGGAGCACCCGGAAAACTTCGAAGGTCTCAAGCAGCTGCGCGCACGGGCGAACAGGATCGGCGCGGTGCTGGCAGGATGCGAGACGGAAACCACGCTTGAGGGATTCCGGCCTTTCATCGATGCCGGCACCTATGACGTACTGATGCCCGATATCAAGTATGCTGGAGGCATAGCCGAATTCCGGCGGACTGCTGAATACGCATCGACGCACGGCATGAAAGTGGCGCCTCACAATCCGAGCGGACCCGTGTCTCACGTCGCGAGTCTCCAACTCTGCGCGACACTGCCCGGAATGACCATTCTCGAACACCAATACGACGAGAGTCCTGCCTTCACCTCCATCGTGTCGGACCAATTGCCACGTACCCGTCACGGATCCAGCGAGTTGCCAACAGGCCCCGGGCTCGGCATCGCGCTCGACTCCGCAAAGCTTTGTCCGCTTTCTGAACTTGGCGGACCGTCGGCGTGATCGCCCTCCACCACGTCCGCAGGCTTGCCGAGTTCGGCCTCGCATTGGGGGTTGTCGGCATCGCGTGGCATGCGGTGGCGCTACGTGTCGCGAACGCGACCCTTGTTCCCGCGCCGCTCGCCGTCGGCAAGGCATGGCTGGAACTTCTCCAAAGTGATTTGCCGACCGACATCGCTGCCAGCCTCGTACATCTTGCGACCGGATATGGCGCCGGTGCGACGCTCGGCTTGGCACTTGCGGTGCTGTGCGCCCGATTCGAGATCGTCGATGCGATCGCCGACCCGTTCATGGAACTCCTGCGGCCAATCGGCGCAATCGCATGGATCCCGATCGCGATCATCTTCTTCGGTATCGGACGCGGCGTTCCGATCTTCCTGATTTTTTACGCTTCGGCCTTTCCGATTTTCGTCAATACGCTGGCGGGAATCCGGCAAGTCGATCTGAACCTCCTCAATGCCGCGCGGTCACTGGGAGCCCCGCCGCGTATGGTCGTCACGCATGTCGTTTTGCCGGCGGCATTGCCGTTGGTGCTCGCAGGTGCTCGCCTCAGCCTTGGTGTCGCATGGGCCGCGATGGTTGCCGCCGAGCTCACCGGCGCAGATGCGGGCCTCGGATGGCGGATCTTCTGGTATCAGGAGTTTTTCGCCATGGACAAGGTGATGGCGGTGATCCTGTCGATTGGCGTTCTCGGTTACGCGCTCGATATGGTCCTGCGGCGCATCCAGTCAGAGCTCACACGCTGGAGTGCCGATACCCGCATGGAGGCCAGATGACGCTGAATCAGCGCCGGGCCGCACCGCTTGTTTTCTTCTCGATTGTCCTGGTCGCATGGGAAGCGGGCGTCCATGCCACAGGATCAGCGAGAATCGCGCCATACCCGGTTGGCATCGCCGAGGCGGCCGTACGTGCGCTCGCGGACGGCACACTACTGACCGCCATTGCCGGCAGCCTGCAGCGGGTCACGACCGGATTCGTGATCGCGGCTCTGCTCGGCATTCCGCTCGGCCTGCTCATGGGGCTCGCCGAACCCGTCCGCCGTGCTCTCGACCCGATCGTCGACTCGCTACGTGCGATCGCACCGATCGCTTGGATACCGATGGCGCTGCTCTGGCTTGGCATCCGCGGAAATGCCGCGCTGTTTATCGTCGCATACGCCGCCTTCTTCCCGTTCGTGCTCAATACAATTCAGGCAGTCCGGCTCATCGACCGTCGCCTGGTCGACGCCGGGCGGGCGCTCGGCGCCGGGCGATGGCTGACATTGCGCGCGATCATCATCCCTGGAGCGCTACCCGTCGTGCTCACCGGCGCACGAATCGCGATGGCATTCGCATGGGGATCGATCATCGCGGCAGAGATGGCGATCGGCATCAAGGTCAATCCGGGTGGAGCGGCAACTGTTGGGTTGGGGCAACTTATGGTCAATACTCTCTACATAAAACGGGACATAAACGGCCTTGTCCTCTACATGGCCAGCATCGGACTTATCAGCATGGCGATTGACTATGGCGTTCGCTCGCTCCTGCGCGCGGTGACCCCATGGCAGAAATGAGCGCGCCCAAGATCGAGGCGATTGGCCTCGGGAAGACCTACGTTTCGGCCCGCAAGGGAACGCAGGTCGAAGCACTGCGTGACGTGTCGTTCCAGGTCATGCCGAACGAGTTCGTGTCGATCGTCGGACCCTCGGGCTGCGGAAAGTCGACACTCCTATCTCTTGTCGCAGGATTTTCAACACCTTCGTCCGGCGCCATCCGCTTCGACGGCCGGACGATCACGGGACCAGGCCCGGAGCGAGGCGTGATGTTCCAAGACTACGCCCTGTTTCCATGGCGAACGGTCCGCGGAAACATCGAATTCGGCCCGCTTGCCCGGGGCCTCGACACCGCACGACGGATCGATCTCGTCCGGCGGAATATCGAGATGGTGGGACTTGCGGGATTCGAGGATCGATATCCGCACGAACTCTCCGGCGGCATGCGGCAGCGCTGCGCCCTCGCTCGCCTGCTCGCCAACGAGCCGGAGGTCTGGCTCATGGATGAGCCGCTTGCGGCCGTTGACTTGCAGACGCGCGTTATCCTGCAGGACGAGCTTCTCCGACTGTGGGGTGATGCAAGCTTCGGGGTCGAACGGAAATCGGTGCTTTTCGTCACACATGGAATCGACGAAGCCGTCTACCTGTCCGACCGCGTGGTTGTGCTCGGCCGCAGGCCGGGCCAGATCAAGGAGATCGTCACGGTCGACCTGCCTCGTCCGCGCGTCGGTATGCGCTCGTCGCCCGAGGTGGCTCGGCTCGTCGAACACATCTGGAACCTGATCCGCGCAGAGGCCGCGCGGGCGATCGTCGAAGAGCCATAGAAACCAGAAACGCAAAACCAAAACCCGGAGGAACCCAATGGAACGCGATGCGAATACGACACGACGTTCGGTCCTTAAGGCTGGCGGCGCCGCTGCCCTGGCGGCATTGCCGCTCTTCCGTGCCAGCCCGTCGCTCGCACAGGCACTGAAGATGTCGATGGGAGTCGGCCTCACGAATGACGGAGCGCCGCTCGTTTTCGCGATGCAGCGCGATAAGCTCCTGGAAAAGGCGGCGGAAGAACTCGGCATCCGCATCGATGCCGAGTACCTGAACTTCCCGGTGCTGCTCCGGATGCTCCAGGGACTTGCCGCCGGCCAGCTCGACATCGGCATGCTCGGCTCGACGCCGACGATCCGCAACCTCGCCCAACCGAACCCGGCCGTGCCGATCGCGATTGGCGGCGGCGGGATCAAGTTTCCACTGCAGGTCCCGAAAGGATCGCCGATCAGGAAACTCGACGACCTGCGCGGCAAGACGATCCTGACGATCGTCGGATCCGATCTCCATCTTGTGCTGATGCTGATGTTGAAAGCACATTTCGGGACAGACGACGTCAAGGAACTGAACATCACGGTCAAGAACATCCAGGCATTCACCGAATTGACGCGCGCGCAGCCCGGGATCGATGCCGTTCTGAACGTCGATCCGGCTGCCCGGGGTGCCGAAAACGCAGGCGAGCTCGTGGCGCTCGTGCGCAACGACGGATCGACCGGTCCGGCCTACGACGGCCCGGAAGGAAAGGGCGAGGGTCACAAGGTCGCGAGCTTCAGCAAGACCGGATTTCATCCTGAAGCCTACTATCCGCACCGGATCTGGTGGGTCGCGCGCGAGCAGTTCATGCGCGAGAACCCGAAGGCCGTCGTGGCGCTTCTCGTCGCCAATGCGCGTGCCGTCCAGTTGACGACAAAGATGACGACGGACGAGGTGATCGATCTTGCAAACAAGGAATGGTTCAGCGACCGCGCGGCCCAGCGCCCCTATGTCGAGAACATCCTTTACCGCAAGCGCGGCTGGTCGTGGATCACCGAGGGAGACGCGCGCTCCCTGATAGGCATGTCGAAAGTCAAGACGATCTTCCAAAGCGAGCTCAATCCTGACTCCGTCAAGCGCACGCTTGCTCTCGGAGCGCCGCTTTCTCGAGAGGCTTGGGAACGGGTCGGCAAGGACCCCGCCCCGGCCGCATTTTCCGACCGCACGGCGCCAGACACCCGTGGCGCACCGGTATGGGAAGTCGACACTTGGAAGCTCGCATGACGAAGGCAGACGTCCAGACGATCGGTCGTCACGAGTCCGTCGCGATCCACCATGGCAATGCCGTCACAGGCGAATGCCCGTTCTGGGACGTCCGTTCCGGCATGCTGTGGTGGGTCGATATCCAGGGACAACGACTTCTTGGCTGTTCGCCGGACAGCGGCGAGACGGTCGAACACGCGCTTCCGAGCATGCCGGGGCTGCTGGTGGGGCGAAGGAAAGGTGGGCTGCTCGTCGGCCTCGAAGACGGCCTCTATCCATTTGATCCCGCTGGCGGGCTCGGTGAACGCATTTTCGCCGTCGAGGACGACATGCCGGCGACGCGGATCAACGAAGGCAAGCCCGATCCAGTCGGCAGGCTCTGGTTCGGCACGATGGACAAATCCGGATCCGGCGCACCGCTCGGCTCGCTCTATCGGCTCGACCTTGACGGTCGCCTGACACGTGTCCGCACGGAGGTCCGCATCCCGAATGCGATTGATTTCACGACGGACGGATCCCAGTTCTTTTTCTGCGATACGCGCAGCCGGACGATCGAGGTCGCGGCATACGATCAGGTAGCCGGAACTGCCGGCGCGCCGCGAACGTTCGCGCAGTTCGCCGAGCCCGGCGCACCAGATGGCAGCTGCATCGATGCCGAAGGCGGACTTTGGGTGGCCGTGATCGACGCCGGTAGGATCGAGCGGTTCCGGCCGGACGGCACGCTCGATCTCGTCGTGGAACTTCCGGTTTCGCGCCCCACAATGCCCACGCTCGGCGGGCCTGACGGACGCACCCTGTTCGTGACGTCCCAACGCCGCGTCCTGTCCGCGCAGGAACTCGCCCGCCAACCGCTTGCCGGCGATCTCATCGCAGTCCGCGTACCCTATTCCGCACGCCCGCCTTTCCTCGCCGCGTTCTAGGACTGGCCCGCGCGCAGGCTGAATACGCGTTCCAGCGCGATCCGCAGCGGGCCATCGCCGTCCTGGAGGAGAATGTCGGACATGTACGCCTGCCAGCGCCGCCAGACCGGGTTTCCGCGAAACGCATCCATCTGATGGTCGGCACGACGAACGACAAACGCGAACAGCAGGCCATACTCGCGCATCAGATGGATTTCGAAATGGAGAATGCCTGCGCCTTCGATCGTCGCGCGCATTTCCGGCCATATCTCGTCGTGCCGCTTCTCGTACTCGGCCTCGGTGCCCGGCCGCAGGCGCAGGCAAAAAGCGATACTCTCGGCCGCAGGCAACGGCCCGATCAGGTTAACGGCGTTCATATGCCCTCCTTCAATCGGAAAATCGGCACTTGAGATATGACTGATATCTCAGTTATAGATCAAGCCATGAGCCAAGCGATGCTACGTCACAAGGCCTATGACCGATTCAAGGAGCGGCTTTTCGCCCGCGCCCTTGAGCCAGGACAATTCATCACGCAGCGCGAATTGAGCGAGATCGTCAAGATCCCCATCGGTCCGCTTCGCGAGGCGCTCAAGAAGCTCGAAGCCGAGGCCCTTGTCCGGCTGATCCCGCAGCGCGGCATCCAGATCGCTGACGTGAACGTCACCCTGCTGAACGAAGCCTTCGGACTGCGCCGGATACTGGAACTTGCGGCCGCGCGCCATTTCGCGGCGGAAGCGCCGATGTCGCTGATCCGCGATCTCGAGGCGCAGACCGCTCGAGTGTTGAAGCGTATTCGCCCGAACCCGGATCGAGAGGCGCTCGACGAGGCACTGCGGGTCGACTGGATGATGCACGATCTGGTGATCGACCGGCTCGGGAACCGAACGCTATCGGACGTCCATCGCCTGAACTTCGACAAGATCCGTCTTGCGCGACTGCACCGCCGTTTCACGCCGGAGCGCGTGCGGCCGGCGATCGAGGAGCACATGGCCGTCATTGCCGGGTTCCGCGCCCGCAGCCCGGACGCCGCCGCGGCCGCCCTCGACCGCCATCTGACCATCGCTCACCAGAGGGCGGTCGGGTTGGCACCATGACGAAGCGGCCCAACCTGCTATTCCTTTTCTCCGATCAGCATGCTTTCCATGTAGCGGGATGCTACGGCGACCGCATCGCGAAAACGCCCAATCTTGACTCGCTAGCGGCATCCGGCGTTACGTTCGATGCCGCCTACTGCCCATCGCCGATCTGCGTTCCGTCGCGCATGTCGATGCTGACGGCATGCCATCCCTCCACTCAGGATTGCTGGACGAACGACGACTTTCTCGCCTCCGACCGGGCGACCTGGCCGCATGCCTTGGGGGCCGCCGGTTATCGACCCATCCTGATCGGCCGATTGCACGCGATGGGCCCGGATCAGCTGCACGGCTATGCTGAGCGCGAGATCGGCGATCACAGTCCAAACTGGGCTGGCGTCCCGCGCCACGACATGGGCGTGCTCAACGAAACGAATGATCCGCACCGCACGAGCGTCGTGCGCAGCGGGTCCGGCGAAAGCGCCTACGAAATCAAGGACCGGGATGTGACCCGGGCCGCAGTCGCGTGCATCGATCGCCTCGGCACGCAGCGTAGATCCGGAAATACCGAGCCATTCGCACTATCCGTTGGATTCATGCTGCCCCATCCGCCCTATGTCGCGACCAAGGCGGACTATGCGCTTTTTTCAGGAAAAGTGAGCCCGCCGCGACTCGCGGCGCCCTCACCGGACAGCGAGCATCCGTGGCTCGCTTGGTGGCGCAACAACAGGGGTATCGAAACTGTCGATCCGGAAGATGCGCATCGCGCACGCGCCGCATATTACGCACTCACATTCAGGCTCGACGCGATGATCGGCGAAGTACTCGACGCACTGCATCGCAACGGCCTCGCCGAGGATACACTGATCGTCTACACGACGGACCACGGCGACCAGATCGGCGAGCGTGGACTTTGGTGGAAGCACACGTTCTACGAGGAGTCCGTTCGGGTTCCGATGATCCTGTCCTGGCCCGGGACGATCCCGGCCGGCCAGCGCCGCTCTCAGGTCGTCAACCTCGTCGATCTGTCCGCGACAATGCTCGCGGCGTTGGGCGCTCCGCCCCTTCCTGGTTCGCAAGGTCGCAGCTTCCTCGACGTGGCAAAGAACGGTGACGCGCCTTGGCTCGACGAAACCGTATCGGAATACTGCACCGATGAAGTTCCGGTTTGGACCGGCGGAATGGCCGTGCGCCAGCGCATGCTGCGCCGGGGCAGGTGGAAGCTCGTCTACTATCACGGATATCGCCCACAGCTCTTCGACCTCACGACGGATCCCGACGAATTATGCGACCTTGCGGAATCCCCGACACATGCATCGGTCGTGGCAAGCCTGCTGGAACGTCTCCTGTCGGACTGGAACCCGGACGACGTGGATTTGCGGATGCGCGCACGCCGCCGCAACAAGGACATGATCGGCGCCTGGGCACGCCGAACGAGCCCGCCCAACGCCTATCTCTGGCCAACGAAGCCAGAGCAGAACCGCCTCGATTGAAACTGAAACAACGGCCGACAGAGCCGAACGACGCAAGGAGGAAAACGAATATGCTCAAGAAACTGATCGCCGCATTCGCGCTGCTTGGCGCGAGTGTTGCCACGGCCCAGCCACTCGAGATCAAGATCGGCGCTGCCTATGCTACCGACCATGCCGCCGCTTTCATCGGCGTCGAACGCGGCATATTCGCCAAGCACGGTCTCGACGCGAAAATAGTCATGTATCAGACCGGCGTCGAGATGATCAACGGACTGCTCGCCAACGCGCAGGACGTCAACATCATGGGATCAATTCCGTTCCTCGCAGGCGTGTCGCGCGGGCAGCCCATCGTCCTGATCGGCCATCTGCACGGCGACGCGCTGTCGACGAACTACTCGCAGAACAACGCGCTGATCACGACACCGCAGGGCGGTGTCCGCAAAGACGATCTTCAAAGCCTGCGGGGCAAGAAGATCGGCCTTGCGCGCGGAACGGGCGCGGAAGGTTATCTTCTCGGCATTCTCGCCCAGGCAGGTCTCAAGGACACGGACATGACGCTCGTGAATTTGCGCCCAGCCGATACAGCCACGGCTCTTCGCCAGGGAGACGTGCACGCTGTTGCGGCATGGGAACCATGGGCGACCGTCACGACACTTCGCACGCCCGGCGCCATCGAGATTATCCGGGGCAACTGCAATAGCTGCTATGATCCGGGATCCATCCTGACCACACGCGCGACGATCGCCCAGAAGTCGGAACAGCTCCGCCGTTTCATGGTCGCATTTTCCGAGTCGCACCAGTGGCTCCGCCAGAACTACGACGCGGCAGCGGAAATCAACATGCGCTGGATCACCGGGATCGAAATGGACATCATGAAAGTGGCCATCCGGAACTCCCTCTACGATCTCCGGGTGACCAAAAACACGCTCGAAGGCTATGACAAGAAGACGATTCCGGCCCTGGTTGCCGACAAGCGGATGGCGCGTTCGCTGCCCGCAGCGAGCGTCGTAGATGCCCAATTCTACAAGCACGTCGAGGCTGTTGCACCGCAGTTTTTCTCCGATCTGAAGCCGGTCCCGGCGGACCGCCGTCTCTGAGAAGGTTGGAGAGATGACGAATGTTCGGATCGCCGCACGCGATCTAAGACTGGAGTACCGCGACGAGACGCGTGGCGAGCGTCACGTCGCGGTCGACCATCTGTCGCTCGACGTTCTCGCCGACGAGTTTTTCTGTGTCGTCGGTCCGAGCGGTTGCGGCAAGTCCACGCTGATATCGGCGATCGCGGGCTTCCTCAAGCCGCGTGCCGGAACCCTGACTCTCGACGGGAAATCGATCGACGGACCCGGGGCCGACCGCGGTGTCGTATTTCAGGAGTATGCCCTACTCCCCTGGATGACGGTTCTCGACAACGTGGCCCTTGGCCCCAAACTGAAGGGCGTTCCGAAAGCCGAGCGTCATGAACGTGCGCGACACTATCTTGAAATGGCGAACCTGGCGGACGCAGCACAGAAGTATCCCCACGAACTTTCGGGCGGCATGAAGCAGCGTACGGCCGTCGCGCGGACGCTGGCAAACGAGCCTGAAGTGATGCTGATGGACGAGCCGTTTGCGGCGATCGATGCGCAGACGCGAATGACCCTCCAAGAGGAGCTGCTCCGCATCTGGGCCGCCGCGCGGATTACGGTCCTTTTCGTAACGCACAGTGTCGAGGAAGCCTGTTTTCTTGGCGACCGGGTAGCCATTCTCACACCCGGACCTGGTCGCGTGAAGGAGATCGTCGACGTGCCGATCGCCCGCGACCGCCGCAGTTGGGCGGAACTGGGTGCCGATCCCGAGTTTACCCGCATCAAGGATCATGTCCTTGCGTCGGTCCGCGGCGTGGACCGACAGGCAGCATGATCGATCGCCGGCATCCGTTGTTCCGGACTTTCGCTTCCACAATGGCCGTACTCGCCGTCGCTGCGGGATGGACGGCGTGGGGGCGCAGCCACGCCGACTCCCTCGCCCAAGCAGGCGGGGTTGGAACAGCCAAGGGTCACTACATCGTCACGCTGGCGTTTGCGCCGGAAGGATTTCACGTGACTCGTCTCCAGGCAATCGGACGCCTGATCGAGGTGCGCGGCTCGGAGATATTCCTGATGGATGTCGATCCAACGGCACTACGCGAAGCCGCAACGGCCTACTGGGTCCGCGGGGTTCGGCAATGGCCGGGTCGATAGCGTCGTCCGGGATTCCACTGCGCAAGAAGCTGGAGCGCCCTGCCAAAGGGGCATTTGGCATCCTGCTTTTCCTGCTGGCGTGGCAGGTCTCGGTTCCGCTTGTCGGGCTTGAGCCCTATTTCTACCCGGCACCGTCCGACGTCGCGGCCGCATTCGTCGATCTGGTGCGCAAGGGGATTCTTCCGGTCTATGTCATCGATAGCCTGGAGCGCTATACCGTTGGCGTCGCGATCGGTGCGTGTGCCGGCATCTTTTTCGGAATCCTCATCGGGCTCAACGCGACCGCCTCGCGGCTCCTGTCACCGACGATCAACTTCCTTTTCGCGATCGTTGAGGTCGCATGGATACCGATTTTCGTTATCTGGTGGGGCTACGGTTACA
The DNA here is from genome assembly GCA_965279525.1 of Tagaea sp. GTDB lineage: Bacteria > Pseudomonadota > Alphaproteobacteria > CACIAM-22H2 > CACIAM-22H2 > Tagaea. The sequence goes on from CBDIIB010000004.1 coordinate 1,305,799, forward strand.
AGACGATCCTCATCGCGCTGACATACGTGGTGTTCTTTCCAGTCGTCTACAACACGCTGGTTGGAGTGCGGACGGTTCCGCAGCCATTGATCAATGCCGTCCGGGTTCTTGGCGCGAACCGATGGCAGGTCCTGACCAACGTGATCCTTCCGGCTGCCCTGCCGAGCATAATTACGGGTCTGCGTGTTGGCGCCGGCTTTGCGTTCCGAGGGCTGATCTTCGCGGAAATCGTCGCGGCAAAAACCGGTCTCGGCTATCTGATTTTCGAAGGAGCGCAGACCCAGCAGACGGCACGTACGATCGTGGGCATGATCTCGGTCGGTCTGCTCTGGTTGTTGATCGACCAGTTCTACCTGAAGCCACTTGAGCGGGCGACCATCGAGCGCTGGGGCCTCGTAATCGAGGCGGAGCAGCGCGCATGAAAGCCGATTCGCTGATCGGGCTTGTTCCGTTCGGGCTGGCGCTCGCGGCCTGGGCGATTCTGCCCATGGTGATTGACTATCCATCCTACATGCTGCCGCCACTGCCGGACGTCTGGATCCATCTCCAGGAGATCGTGTCGGACGGAACTCTCGCAGACCATGTCGTCAGCTCTCTGGGCCGGCTCGCGCTCGGCTTCGCCCTAGGTGCCGGCATTGCCGTACCGCTCGGCATTGCGATCGCGCTCAACCGGCACGTCGCCGACACTCTGAAGCCTCTGTTGACGTTTCTCCAGTCGATCGCCGGGATTGCGTGGGTTCCGCTGGCAATCATCTGGTTCGGAATCGGTATCGGCTCCGTCGTCTTCGTCATCGCGAACACGATTTTCTTTGCTACGCTCTACAACACGGTCGTCGGCGTACAGGCGATCCCTCAGGCGCTGCACCGGGCGGTCCGTTCGCTGGGTGGACGCGGACTTAGTCTTGCCACGGTCCTGATTCTGCCCGGCGCCCTCGTCCAGCTCATCGTCGGTTTCCGTACCGCAATGGCCTACGGATGGCGTGCATTGGTCGCCGGCGAGATGATCGCCGGGACCAACGGGCTCGGATACATGACGATCGAAGCGGTTCAATGGTATCGCACAGAAACGGTCCTGATCGGCATGATCGCAATCGGACTGATCTGGTTGGTAATGGATCGTCTCGTATTTGTCCCGATCGAGCGCGCGACGGTCCAGCGTTGGGGGATCGTCCAGCGATGAAAATCCCGTACGAGCGCCTCGGTCTTGGCGGTGCCGCTCTCGGCGTGCTCTTCAACCCTGTCGACGATGCGGACGCCCTGGCCGCGATCGACGCAGCCTGGGATGCAGGCATACGGACGTTCGATACATCCCCGCTCTATGGCGGCGGACTATCCGAAGAAAGACTCGGCCGCGCGCTATCGCGACGGCCGCGCAACGCCTTCTTCCTGTCGACCAAGACAGGTGTCAACCGTCCTTACGGGCAGGCTGCCGCCCCGCCGGGTGGGGCCCGCCGGGCAGCCGACGTCTGGGACTATTCGCCGGATGCGACACGAAGCTCCGTGAAGACCAGTCTCGGGCGCCTGGCAACCGACCGGCTCGATCTTGTCCACCTCCACGATGTCGAAGGCCGGACCGATGCAGCCATGGCCGCTTATCCGGAACTTGAGCGCCTGCGTTCGGCGGGCACGATTCAGGGCATCGGGATCGGGGCGAACAAAGTCGAAGCACCACTTGATCTGATGGCACGGGCGCACTTCGACGCCGTTCTTGTGGCAGGCCGGTATACTCTTCTTGACCAAACGATGCTCCATCTCGTTCCGCTCGCCGAGAATGCCGGGACGCGCTTGATCGTCGGTGGCGCCTTCAATTCGGGCATCCTTGCGACCGGTGCAGTTGCCGGCGCCATGTTCCATTATGACCCGGCGCCGGCAGGCATTCTGGACCGAACAAGGGCGATTGAGGGGCACTGCGCAGCCCACGGCGTCCCCTTGCGGGCGGCCGCGCTGCAGTTCCCGCTGGCCCATCCGGCAGTCCATACGCTTCTGCTCGGAGCACGCAACCCCGCCGAACTCCGGGACTGCCTGGAAATGCTCGCGTTCCCCATTCCGGCAGCCTTCTGGCATTCGCTTCAGCAGGCTGGACTCGTCGACCGAGCATGTCCGCTGCCATGATCGACGCACACATCCATTTCTGGGACATGCGTCGACAGGACGACATCCTGATCGTCCGTCGCGAGCCGTCGCTGGCACGTCAGGCCATGCCGGACGACCTGCGGCCACTGATGGCCGATGCCGGGGTGAACGGTGCCGTCGCGATCCAGTCGGCGCCGGACTTCGGCGAGACAGACCATCTGATCGAGGTCAGCGCGCGCACGGCCGAGATATTTGGAATTGTCGGATGGGTCGACCTTGCGGCAGACGAGGTGCGCGAGCGCATCCGCGCTCTTGCAGCACGGCCGAAAATCGTCGGCGTACGCGCGATGCTCAACCGCGTCGATCCGGTCGGCTGGCTTGCCGAAGATCGGGTTCGTCCGGGTCTCGCGGCACTTGTCGAGGCTGGTCTCTCACTCGATGTCATCGCACGCGCCGAACATGCGCCGGCGATCGCAAAAGTGGCCGCTGCACTTCCCGACCTCCGCATCATCGTCGACCATGGGGCGAGCGCACCTTTGCGTCGATCCGACAGGCAGGACTGGCTCGAGGCTATCGAGCAGATCGCGGCCTTTCCATCGATTTCCACGAAGTTTTCCGGACTTGCCGAAGAAGCTCCTGAGAGTTGGGCTCCGGAGACGCTCGAACCGGCATTCCGGCACTTGCTTGCTTGCTTCGGTCCGGCCAGAATCATGTGGGCCAGCAATTGGCCGGTCATCAATCTGCGCGGCGGTTATGCCGGCTGGGCTTCGGCCAGCCGGACCCTGCTCGACAGGGCCGCGCTGGCACATCATGATCGGCAGGCCATCGAAGATGGCAATGCACGACGCATCTACAGGATCGCAGCGGTCTAGCCACTAGGATTTCCCCGCATAGCGGATCTTGACGCCGGCCTCTTCCTCGCGCAGGCGCACGACACTCGAGATGTCGTCGGCGTCGTATCCCTTGTCGCATGTCTCCTTGAGCGACGCCTGCAGGCCTAGACCCACCGGCGTACCGACACCGGCGTCTTTCGCCATTGCCAGAGCCAGACGGACGTCCTTTGCAGCCAGCCTTGTCATGAATCCGCGCCGGAAGTCGCCCACAAAGCTCTTCACAGGCTGGATCTTGAGAAGGTGCGCGCTGGAGGCTCCCGTACTGCCGACCAGTTCCACAATCTTCTCGAGCGACAGTCCGGCTTTCATTCCGAAGGCGAGAGCTTCGGCGTGCAGCGCGAGAATCCCGGCCGAGACGTAGTTGTTGACGAGCTTGAGGGCGTGACCGTTACCGAGCGGTCCGGCATGGACGATGTAGTTCCCCATTACGTCTAGGACCGGGCGAACCTCGGCGACATCCGCCAGCTCCCCGCCGACCATGATCGCAAGAGTCCCCTTCTCGGCGTCCTCGACGGCACGTGCCACGGGCGCGTCGACCATCCGTGCGCCGGCCGCATGGATCGCTGCGGCAATTCGACGGGTCGTGCCAGGGTCGATCGTACTCATATCCATGTAGATCTTGCCCGGCCGGATCGCAGACGCGATCCCGTCGGGCCCTGTCGCGACGGTCTCGACGTCCGGCGAGTCCGGAAGCATCGTGATCACGATATCGCTTGCCGCTGCGACCTCTGACGGTCGCCTCATCGCTCGCACGCCACCACGCACGAACGCATCCATAGCCGACGCATTGCTATCGCAGACGATCAGAGGAAATCCGGCCTTCTGGATGTTACGTGCCATCGGCGCTCCAATCGTGCCGATGCCGATGAATCCGATGGTCATTTTCATGTCAAACTCCGTTCCTCGTCGGATTGGCGCCTCACTAGCGGTGCCGCGTGAACTCAGGCACTGTCGCGGACGATCAGTTCAAATCCGAGGTCAACGATCCGCTTCGAGAGACGTCGCCCCGCTAGGCAATCGCGCAGCATTCTTCCGGCGGCACGGCCGATCTCGTAGCGCGGGATCCGAATGGTCGTGAGCGCCGGAATCAGCTCGCCGGCGAACTCCAGATCGTCGAACCCGATGATCGAGATGTCTTCCGGGATCCGGATCCCGAGCCTGTTGCACTCCTGGACTGCGCCTATCGCGAGCACGTCGGATGCGCAGAATAGCGCTGAAGGCGTAGGTTTCATGGCCAATAGTTGACGCAAGGCCCGAGCTCCAGCCTCGACGGCGAGATCTGTGGCTATCGACCATTCTGGCCTGACGCGGATTCTCGCTGACTTCAGGGCACGGACATAGCCGAGATGACGATCGCGCATTCGATCGTTGTTCTTCTCGTCGAGGCCTATATGCGCGATTCTGGTATGCCCCTTCGAGACGAGATACACGGTTGCTGCCCGGGCGGCCGCCTCGTTCGAGAAGCCGACAACGAGATCGAGCGGCGAATCGGGGATGTTGTTGCCCTCGATAACTGGAATACCGGACGACGAAAGAAGATGGACTGTCGATGTGGAGTGAGTCGTTCCCGTCAGGAAAATCGCGTCGACACGTCGGGACAGAAAGGCTCGGACGATCGCCTCTTCCTTCTCGAGCGAGAAGCCGGTCACGCCGACGAGAATGTGGAATCCGTCGTCGGACAACTCGTCGGACATCCCCTGGATCGTTTCGGTAAAACTCGAGTGACCGAGATGCGGCACGAGCACCGCAACGACACCGGTCTGACGCACGGACAACGAGCGCGCGACAAGATCGGGCGTATAGCCGGTCGACTTCAGCGCCGCCTCCACCCGACTTCGGGTCTCCGCAGAAACCCGATCCGGGTCCCGAAGCACGCGTGCGACGGTCATCGTCGAGACCTTCGCCATCGCAGCCACGTCCCGGATCCGTGCGCGTCCCGGCGGGGACTGGTTCGAGCTCCGCTTCATCCTTTAAGTGCCCCGCCGACAAGACCCTGGACGAGGTATTTCCGGATGAACACGGTGAATGCCACGATCGGCGCCATCACGAGGACCGCACCGGACGAGACAAGCCCCCAGTCCGCTCCTTCGTAGGCAAGGAAGCCGACGATGGCGACAGGAAGTGTCCGCGCCTCGCGGCTTGTCAGGACGAGAGCTAGGAGAAACTCGTTCCACGCCATGATGAAGGTCAGGATGGCGGTCGCCGTCAATCCCGGTGCGGAGACCGGCAGAATCACCTTGAGGAAAATCTGCCAGTGGCCCGCCCCGTCGATCCGAGCGGCTTCGTCCAGTTCGCGGGGCACGTCGTTGAAAAAACTCCAAAGGGACCACATCACAAGAGGGATATTAAGGTTCGCATAGGCGACGATCAGGATCCACCAGGTATCGTTGACCCCAAATGCGCGCGCCGCCAGGAAATACGGGATTATGAAGACCGTCGGCGGCACGATCCGCACGAACAACGAGTAGCCCAGCGCGATGTTGCGGAATTCTCGCCAGCGCGACCGAGAAACCACGTAAGCCGCCGGCGCACCGACCGCGAGCGAGACGACAACCGTGCCGATCGCGACGACGACGCTGTTGACTAGGTAGGACATGAATGTCCCGTCCTCCAGCAGGCGCCGGTAGTTGTCAAGGGTCGGCCAGAAGACAAAGACTTGGGTCCGGTCGAACGCCTGCAACTGCGTCTTGAGCGACAGCAACACGATCCAGAAAAGCGGCAACAGGATTAGGGCCAGGAACACGAGCGTGCCCAACGACATCACGACGACAGGAAATTTGCGGCGGACGATCATTCCGGTATTCGGCTCACGACTGGACCTGCGGACGGACCAGCGATCTGTAGAGCGGTGCGCAGATGACCGCCATCATCAGCAGGATCACGACGAGCATCGTCGCCGAATAGCCAAGATCGAAGTACCGGAAGCCGGTCAGATAGGCATAGAAATCCATGTTTTCGGTCGCGTTGCCCGGGCCGCCACCGGTGATCGTGAAGATGACCGGAAACACTTTTGTGCTTTCGATGATGCGGAACAGCAGGACGACGAGAATTGTCGGAATCAGCATGGGAATAGTCACGTGGCGCAGTACCTGCCAGGAACTCGCGCCGTCGATATGTGCCGCCTCAAAGACGTCCTGCGGCAGCGACTCAAGTCCGGCAAGTAGCAGCAGCATGACATAGGGTGTCCACTCCCATGTCAGGGTCAAGATGAGCGCTCCCATCGCGCCGTTCGCCGTTTCGAGGAAGCCGGGGGTACTCAGGCCCAGCAGCGACATGAAGTAGTCGAGCCCGCCAAGATCGGGAATCAGGAACGCCTTCCACAGAACTCCGACGACGACCGGCGGCAACACCATCGGCAATATGAAAAGCGACCGTATCGCCTTGAGCGATCGGATCGCCGAGTGGAGAAGGAGCGCGAGCGACAGACCGAGGAACATCTGCAAGATAGTCGGGACAACGATGTAGATGAGACCGTTCATGACGGTCGACCACCAGCGTGCGTCGGTCGCGAGTCGGACATAGTGCTCGAAGCCAATCCAATCCCAGCGCGCAAGGCGGTTGAGCCGGAGGTCGGTAAAGCTGACGAGAATCGCGAAGGCAAGCGGAATGACCGTCAGGAAAAGTAGCGCCGCAACCAGCGGTGCCACCATGACGATCTGCGTCCCCTTTTCGCGCCCGGTCCGACTCACGCCACGCAACCTAGCGGAAGTATCCTGCCTGTCTCAGTATCCGCTCGACCTCGCCGTCGGCCTGCCGCATTGCGTCGGCCGCAGTCTGACGACCGATCGTGGCACGGCTGATCGCATTGCTGATGGCGTCGCCGACCTCACCCCATTCCGGAATTGGCGGCGTATAGACGGGCGACCGTTCTTCGAGCATGCGCCGGACGGCTGGGAGATACTCGCCATCTGCCAGATTGTTCTTCTTCTGGAAGTCCGCATTGTCGACCGTACTGCGTCGCGGCGAAGCGACATAGGGCGTGCGCATCGCAAGATCGAGCAGTACACCCTTGCTCGTCGCCCACTTGATGAATTCCCACGCTGCAGGCTTGTTGCGCGCGTTCTTCGCCATGCCGATCCCGTGCTCGGCAAAAGCCGGAAAGCGGCCCGCCGGGCCGCGCGGCACCGATGCGATGCCCGTCTTTCCGTGGGCCTGCGAGCGATCTGCGCTGAGGAACAGGTTCGCGAGCGGATGGCCGTCCATGACCATGGCAACCCGCCCCTGTTGCATCGCAACGATGACTTCCTCGTGGGTCGCGTTCACTGAGCCTGGAAAGCCGTACTGGCGGACGAGCGTCGACCACATCTCGACAGCCTTCACGGTATTCGGGTCGGAAAGTGCCGGACGCATGTCGGACGGGAAATTCCGGAAGAATTTTCCGCCTTGCGCATACAGGAGAATCGGGAAAGGCCACAGGTTTCCTTCGACTCCGGCCGCACCGCGCAGACCGATCGGCGCCACGTCCGGCACCCGCTCGCGCAGTATCCGGCAGGTTTCCATCATCTCGTCGAATGTCTCGGGAGGCTTGGTAAGCCCTGCCTTGGCGAAGATGTCCCGTCGCCAATACAGAAGAATGGTGGCCGAGAAAATCGGAAGATCGTATCTCTTTCCGGACGAAACGCCCTGCGCCACCGAGATCGGGAAGAAGTCGTTGAATTCATAGGCCGCCGGCGTCAGCGCCGGATTTGACAGGAACGGATCGAGAGGCGCCAGCCACTCCGACTTGTGATAGGCGGGTCGATTGAAGGGCGGTATCTGGTAGACGTCATATGCACTGGAGCCGGTGGAAAGCTCGAGCTGCTGCTTCTGGAGATTGTCGAGCGTGCCGAGTAGCTCGAAATTGACCTTGATGCCGGTCTGTTCTTGGAACGCCGGCAGGACAGTCCGCAAGCCCGTGCTGAACAGATAGTTCAGACTGATGAAGTTGAGGGTCGTGCCGCGGTAGGGCTGTCCGGGAAGAAGTACATCGGAGCCGACCGTCGAGGATTGCGCCTGCCCGGGATTGGACCCGATTGCGAGAAGCGCCGAACCAGTCGCTGCACCCATGAAGTCACGTCGCGTGATACCCATGGCCGATTCCTCCCTGTCAAAGACCGCGGATGCTCTCGTGCAATCTCTGGTCCCAGCATGGAAGCGAATCCGCGCCGAACAAGTGAGTGCAGGTCATCCTTGCGATCGCGTTTTCTGCGGCAGTTTCCTCGTATTTTATCTTATGTTACCGAGTACATTATCAGTCTGGAAAGCCGGGCGCAATCCTGTTCCTTGACGCTTTCAAGGAGAAGCAATAGTGGCCAGTCTCGAAACGGAACACGACTTCGTCGTTATCGGCGCCGGATCAGCTGGCTCCGCTGTCGCAAGCCGGCTGTCAGAGTCTGGTGCAAACAGTGTTCTTCTCCTTGAAGCGGGCGAAGACGATCCGTGGATATGGTTCCGGGTGCCACTTGGCGCAGGCTACATCCTGCTTACCCAGCGCGGCATGTGGCGCTTTCGCACGGAGCCCGAGGCGCGGATGGGCAACAGAGCGATGTATTGGCCGCGCGGCCGGATACTCGGCGGATCTTCGACGGTCAATGGCATGCTGTGGGTCCGCGGTGAGCCGGCGGAGTACGACAACTGGGCAGCACTCGGCAACGGCGGATGGAGTTATGCGGATATCCTGCCGTATTTGAAGAAGATCGAGCGATATGCCGATGGCGATCCGGAGTTCCGCGGCGCGCAAGGACCGATCCATATCGACCGGTTTCCAGGCGACAAGCTCGACAATGCCTTTCTCGCCGCCTGCATCGAGGCGGGCATTCCTTCGAACGCCGACTATAACGGTGCCCGATATGAAGGCGTTGGCCATCTTCAGAGCAACACCAGACGCGGCATGCGCCACGGCGCGCGGGAGGCCTATATTTACCCGGCGCGGGAGCGGCCTTCACTCGAGATCAGGACGAACGCCCGTGCACGGAAAGTCCGGATCGAAGAGGGCCGCGCGACCGGCGTCGAGTATGATTCCGGAAGCGGTATCCGGTTTGCCCGCGCAAGGCGGGAGGTGATTATCAGTGCCGGCGCTATCCAGAGTCCGCAGATCCTCGAGCTATCGGGAATAGGGAATCCCGCGATCCTCTCCCGTCACGGCATTGCTCCGATTGTCGATCTGCCCGGTGTCGGTGAGAATTTGCGCGATCACCTTCACACACGGATCTCATACGAGTGTCGAGAGCCGATCACGCTCAATGACAGACTCAATAATCCGCTCCGCAAGATTTTGATGGGACTTCGATACCTTCTGCTGCGACAAGGCCCCATGAGCGCGTGTACGGCAATGGTTCACGCCCTCGCCAAGTCTGATCCGTCCCTCGACCGGCCGGACGTCAAGATCCAGATGCACAACGTCAGCGCCGACGATCCCCGGCATCCGACCGAGTTCCGTGTCGATCCGTTCTCAGGCTTTGGCATCGGAACATTCATGCTGCGGCCGGAGTCGCGTGGCTCGGTACATATCCGTTCGTCGGATCCAGCGGACGCACCGGCCATCGTCGCGAACTATTTGTCGGACGAGCGCGATCGACAAACAAGCATCGCCGCCCTGCGACTGGCGCGACGGGTCGCCGAGCAGCCGGCACTGAAAGCACTGATCGTACGAGAGGTGCGCCCTGGTCTGGACAGACAGTCGGACGAGGAGCTGCTCGAACACATCGCAAGGCAGGGTGCAACTTCATACCACCCGATCGGAACCTGCCGTATGGGGAATGACCGCATGGCCGTCGTCGATCCGGAACTGCGCGTTCACGGGGTTCGATCGTTGCGTGTGGCTGATGCTTCGATCATGCCGACAATGGTCTCGTCGAACACGAACGCACCATCATTCATGATCGGCGAGCGCTGCGCCGAATTCGTAATTCGGGAACTGCGGCGCAACTCCTGACTGTTGCTTAGGCCGGTGCCGGATTGCCCGGGACGATCCGTACTTCGGAAATCCGCCCGGTATAGCGGAACGTGCCATGCCGCTCGTAGAGATCCCAATAGACCGGTGCCCGCCGGTCGATACCGACGTCGAGCCCTTCGAACAGGCCGACCATCAGGGTCGGCGAGAGTTCGGTCCAGTCGACGCGCTGGGTTCCGTCGATCAACAGCCGTCCCTCGCCTCTTCTTTTGCCGAGCGCACGATATTCAAACTTTGCGATCCTCTCCCCGGGGTCAAGGGTTACGCCCGGCAGATTCGAAGGTTCACCGAAGCCGTTGTAGTGGATGTTCAGGCGGTCGGCTTCGACGTAGGCGACGATCCCACCGATGACGTCACCGAGTGCCCAGAGCACGCCCTGGTCACCTTGGCGTTGCTCAAAATCCACCGTGATCTCGAACGAACGGTTTGCAACCATCGGCACGACGTCGATCCGGTGCACAGACTGTGCGCCGGGATGGAACCGGCGCGGCTGGCTCGCGCGCTCGCGCCGCCAGGCAGGTACGTCGCCGAACTTTCCCGGCCGGCCTCGATTGTCGAGCGGATAGACGAGGTTCTTCCACGCGGCCGCATCGAAGGCGTCGACAAGCTCCTTGAGCAGGCCGGAATTTTCGGCAGCGAGGTCTGTGCTCTCCGAAAAATCCTTTTGAAGATCGTGAAGAGTCCAGTTGTCCATGTCGATTGGCGTGTCGCGTACCTGGAGGGATCGCGCGAGCCAGCCCTTGCGGAAATAGGCGCGGTTCGACCAGCACTCGTAGTATTGCTCGTCGCGCGGCGCGGGCGCGTCGGCAAGCCAGACCTGCGCATAACTCTTCCCGTCGGATGTACGCGTCGGCTTTCCCTGATTGCTGTCCAACGGCGCGACACCTGCCACATCCAGCAAGGTCGGCATGATGTCGGTCACGTGCATGAACTGGCGGCGTATTGCGCCCGCATCTAGTATCTTCGCAGGCCACGACACGATCATGCTGACACGCCGGCCACCCGCACCGGTATATGTCTTGAAGCTGGGAAACGGCGTATTCGAAACTTCACCCCACGCCGTCGGATAGAGCGACACGCTTTGCGGACCGCCAAGCCGATCCACCATTGCCCTCTCGCGGTCAAGTGGTTGGAGCGGAAGGCCAGAGTAGCGGCGGTTGTTGTTTATCATGCCGACCGAGCCGCCGGCATCCGTACCGCCATTGTCCGACGAGAACAGGATGATCGTGTTGTCGAGTTCGCCGATCCGGGTCAGGAATGCGACGAGTTTGCCGACATTCTGATCGGCGTTGTCGAGCATTGCCGCATAGGCCTCCATGTGGCGCTCGAAAAGCGGTCGATCGGCCGGATCTGTCTTGCTCCAGTCGGGCACGCGCGGGTCCGACGGCGGCAGGCGCGTGCTCTCGGGAATGAGTCCAAGTTCGATCTGCCGACGATAGCGATCAAGGCGCGCCTTGGTCCAGCCGCCCGAATAGCGGCCGGCATACCGGCTCATATCCGACAACTTGGCCTGGATCGGCCCGTGCATGGCATTGTTGGCGACATAGAGAAGGAACGGCTTCGCCGGGTCGCTCTCCCGCAACTCTTTGACGAACCTGATCCCCTGATCCATCCAGTCGTCGCCGGAGTAATAGTCGCGCGGATACTCGTCGATCGGCAGGGTCTGATTGTTAAGCATCAGGCGAGACGGAAAGAAGTGATGCGTCTCTCCGTCCATGAATCCGTAAAACGTGTCGAAGCCCCGCTGAGACGGCCAATTGTGCTTCGATCCACCGGGAACCGTGTCGCCGGCCGGGGTGTTGTGCCATTTCCCGCACATGATCGTCTCGTATCCCGACGCACGGAGCGTTTCGGCAACCGTGGCGGCTTCGATCGGGATCTCGCCTGAATAGCCGGGGTATCCGGGATGGTTGTTCGCGAGCCAGCCGCTGCCGACCGTATGCGCATTGCAGCCCGTCAACAGGGCTGCACGCGCGGCTGAACAGATCGGGTGGGTCGTATAGTGCGTGAACAGGAGGCCCCGCCGCGCAAGCGCGTCGATATGCGGCGTATCGATCTCGGACCCGTAGCATCCCGGATCGGACCAGCCCATGTCGTCCATGTAGACGATGACGATGTTGGGTGCATCGGGCCGTGCCTGCTGTCGGGGCGGCCACCAAGGTGACGATTCCTCGCGCGTACGGCCGATCTTGCCTTCGAAACGAGTATCTTCGCCTGGCATGTTTCTCTCTGCTTTGACGCGCGGCGTCATTGATCGGTGAAAGCGGACCTCAGCTTCGCACCGGAATCGTCCGGGCCGCCCTTTGCTTCGACTGTCACGACAACCCGCACGATCGTACCCGTGAACCGGAACGGAGCCGCATAGTCGGCTGTGACAGGCAGGCCACTGTCGTATCCGCAGCAAAGGCCTTCGCCGGATGTCTCGATGACGGCGGGAACAGTATTAGGGACATCGCCGACGCCGACGATACGATCGTCGATCAGCAGTATCCCGCGTCCGGCATGGTCCGCCGTCCGCTCGAAGCGGAACGAAAGAATATGCTTACCCGGCAGTACGGGTTCGGACGACGAGATCCGGTACTCCGCAAGACCGAGATAGTTGTGCACGTAGTGAAGGCGGCCACCCTTGACATAGAGCGAATAGCCGGCGAACCAGCTGCCGTGCGCCAGGAGAACGCCCTCGGCGCCGCCGGTTGGAATTTCGACCTCGGCTCGGATCAGGTGAGAACGGTCCTTCAGGTCGACGGCCGTGTACTCGAACTGCGGTGCTGCTCCGGAATAGTAGACCACCGGTCCGTCGGCACGTGCGGTCCCCGGCTTGCGCTCGCCCATACGTGCCTGCATGCGCGAGTCGAGCGGTAGAACGTTGTATTTTTCCGCCTCCTGCCACCAGATCGCGACGAGCGCCTTGAGCTTCTCGGGATGCACGTCGGCGAGATCGTTGGATTCCGAAAAATCTTTCTCGACGTGATAAAGCTCCCACTTCTGCTTCGCGAGAATTTCCTCGGTCAATTCTTGATTCTGGGGCTGTTCGACGACCGCCTTCCAGCCGTCCGCCCAGATCGCGCGCGAACCGATCATCTCGTAGTATTGGACCTTCTTGCGCGTGGGTGCCGCAGATTCTCGGAACGTATGTGCGAAGCTGACGCCTTCAAGCGGCCTCTGGGGCACGCCACCAAGTGTCTCCGGTGGCACCACGCCGAGCGCTTCGAGAATCGTCGGTGTCATGTCAACCACATGGACATACTGACCCCGGACCTCGCCGCGACCCGTAATACCCTTGGGCCAATGCGCGACGAGAGGATCGCTCATCCCGCCCTGATGCAGATAGCGCTTCCACCGACGCAGCGGCGTGTTCCCGGCCCATGCCCAACCCCACGCGTAGTTCGGATAGGACCGGACCCCGCCCCACTCGGGCAGGTGCTCGAGGTTCTGCGCCACAGTCGCCTCGACGCGGTTCGGGAACTGCAGCTCGTTGAACGAGCCGTGGACACCGCCCTCCGCACTCGCGCCATTGTCGGAACCGATCAAGATCAGGGTATTGTCGAGTTCGCCCAACCTCTCCAGGAAATCCACGACGCGGCCGATATGATGGTCCGTCTGCTCGATGAATCCGGCATAAACTTCATGCTGGCGCGCATAGAGTCGCCGCGCGTCGATCGACAGGGTGTCCCATCCCGGCACCCACTCCGGCCGCGGCGAAAGGATCGTATCCGGCGGGACGATTCCGCCCGTGACCTGGCGCTCGAAGACGCGCTCGCGCCAGCGGTCCCAGCCAATGTCGAATTGGCCCGAGTATTTTTCGATCCATTCGGGCTCGACATGGTGTGGTGCATGCCCTGCTCCCGGACAGTAGTACATGAAGAACGGTTTGCTCGGGCTGACCGTGCGGAGGTCGGTGATGTACTCGATTGCCCGATCCGCGAGATCCGCATTCAGGTGGTAACCGTCCTCCGGTCGCGCCGGCGGATCGATGTAGTGATTGTCGTGAACGAGCGTGGGAACCCATTGGTTCGTTTTTCCGCCGAGAAATCCGTAGAAACGCTCGAATCCGCGCGACAGCGGCCAGCGTGCTTTCGAAGCGCCCGACGCATAGTCGCCCGGCGTGGTCAGGTGCCATTTCCCGATGGCGAACGTCGCATAGCCTTCGGCGAGAAGAATTTCGGAAAGAAAGCCGTTCTCCTTCGGCACGAGGCCGTTGTAGCCAGGGAATCCCGTCGCCATCTCCTGGATGATGCCAACGCCATTGGAGTGGTGGTTGCGGCCGGTCAGCAGACAGGCTCGCGTCGGCGAGCAGATCGCCGTGGTGTGGAAATCCCGATACCGCAGGCCGCCGGCGGCCAGACGATCGAATGTCTTCGTACGGATATCGGAGCCGAAGCATCCGAACTGGGCGAACCCGACATCGTCCAGCAGCACCACGATCACGTTCGGCGCGCCAGGGCGAGTACTTTTTCCCACGGGCCAGGCGCCTTGCGACTCGCGCGCCGTCTTGCCGATGCGCCCCGGGAACGGCGAACCTTCCGGATAAGTGCGGAACTCCGACATCGCCTCTCCCGTCCTATTGCTTGACCGACCCGGCCGCTAGGCCGGCTACCATATATTTCTGAAGCGGAAGAAACAGGAGCAGCGTCGGCAAGGTCGTGAGTGCCGACCCCGCCATGACGTTCCCCCAATCCGTGACGTTCTCGCCGAAATAGATGTAAAGGGCGAGCGGCACAGTCTTCATGTCCTCTTGTGTCAAGATCGCGACGGAGAAGAGATACTCCGACCAGCAGAGCAGGAAGGCATAGGTCGCGGTCGCGACGATGCCGGGAAACATGATCGGGAAGATTATTCGCCAGACGACTTGGAAATAGCTCGCACCATCCATGATCGCGGCTTCATCGAGGCTGCGCGGCACCGAGCGTAGGTAGCCAACCAGTAGATAGACCGAGAATGGCACCGACACCGCGACGTAGACGAAAATCATGCTGATCCAGTTGTTCAGCATGCCTGTACGCGCGAACAGGATGAAAACGGGTGTCACGAGGATGATCCACGGGAAGGTCTGCCCGAGCAGGATGCCGCCGAACAGGACATCGCGCCCGCGGAAGCGCAACCGCGAGAACACGTAAGCCGCGTTGACCGACACGATCGTAGACAGCAGAACCGCCGAGACGCACAGGGTGACGCTGTTTGCAATGTTGCGCCCGAACCCGGCGCCGAAAAGCCGGATGTAATTTTGTAGCGTCCAATCCCAGCGGGCGGCCGAGAACATCGTCTCCGGCGTCTTCAGCGACGCGACAAACACCCAGAGCGTGGGATAGACAAGAAACGAAAGCGCGGCGACCGTCAGCCCGACGATCCCGATCTCAGCGAGGATCCGGCGCCGCTGGATCATCGGTTTGCGTCCTCGACGAGTTCGCGCGACGCGATTACGCGCAGGTAGATGAGCCCGAAGATCGTCATGATGGTTGCCATCACGACGCCGGCAGCAGCGCTGTAGCCCAATCGCCCGTCAATGAACCCCTTGATATAGACCTCCGTCGCCATGACGTTGGTGTAGAGACCTGGCCCCGCGCCGGTGGTCAGCCAGACATAGATGAAATTATTGAATGTCCAGAAAGTCGACATCAGCACCATCACGATGATCGCCGGCTTGAGGTGCGGCAGGTAGATGTAGCGGAGGACCTGGATGCGGCTCGCGCCATCGATCTCGGCCGCTTCGATCAGCTCACTCGACAGCGACTGCAGGCTGGCGAGGAAGGTCAGCGTGACGAGTGGGAGCGTATTCCACGTGATGATCGTGATGATCGCCGGCCAGACCCAATGCGCATCGGACAGGAACGGAATCGGTTGGTCGACGACGCCAAGCCACATCAGCGCGTGGTTGATCGAGCCGACGCGCGGATCGAGCATCCAGCGCCAGACGATGATCGCCACGACCGGCGGCGTGGCCCACGGCACGATCAGCAGCAGGCGTGCGGGCGTCGTAAGGCGCAGGCGCTGAAGTGTCCGGCTATTGAGCAGGAATGCGAGCGCGAGGCCCAGCAGGATACGCACGGTCACGCCAGTAAGGGTCAGCCATACGACAGTGTTGAACAGCACCCGCCGGAAGTCGGGGCTGGTCAGCAACTCGACATAATTCTCCGTCCCGATCCAGCTGCCGCCGCGGCGCAGCGTGAAGATGCCGAGATCAGTAAAGCTAGTCTCGAGATTGAAGACCGTCGGATAGACGTAGAATGCCGCCAGGAAGAAGAACGCCGGGACGAGCGCAAAAGCGATGAACGCCCGTGGAACAGTAATCATCGTTGATCGTCCTTCCGCCTCCGCGCCGCGTCAGCGCTGGTTCTTCGCCAGCTCGCGCGAAATCAGCTCGTGCAGCTCGCGCGCCGCGACCGCGCTCGACTTTTCGCCGATGAAAACCGAGCCGGCGGCCCGGCCAACCGCATTCCACATGAACGGGATCGGTACCGGGCCCGTCGCGTAAGCTCCCCAGCTCCGCGCGGTCGCGAGCTGCTTGGGATAGCCCAGAAGTTCTGGCCGCCAGTTGCGCTGCGATACGGCCGACCGCTGCGACGGCGTATAGTTCGAGATATGCTTGGTGAATGTCGGATCTGGCGTCACAAGGAAGCGGACCAACTTCCACGCCTGCTCGATGTTCTTGCAGTTCGGGTTGATGCCGAGCATCCGGCCACCGGCATGTGTGACCGACCCGTTCCGGCCACCGGGATGCGGAGCGGTCGCAAAGGGTGACTTCTTGCCTGGATTGCGCTGGTCCCACGTCGCAAGAATCTCGGATGAAACGGCATCCGGAGCGCTTGAGATCGCAATGTTGCCGTTGATTAACCCCTCCGCAATTTCGGGGGCACCCCACAGGCAGATCGACAGGTTGCTGCGTGGGTTGTGGCCTTCGTCGAGGTAGCTTTTGAAATAGTCGAGGGCTTCCTGCGCCTTCTCAGGCGTGACCCCCATGACGTACCGGCCATCGGCAGCCCTGTCGATCCAACCGGGACCATCCGACCACAGATAGAAATTCGTGAAGAACCAGATCGACGGCGTAGCGCAACTGCCCGCAGGGAATCCCCAGCCCGCCTTGCCGGTCTTCTGGAAAATCGTCCGGCTCGCGTCGCGCAAGCCCGCCCATGTCGTCGGAAACTCGGCGATGCCAGCCTGCGCGAACAGTTCGGTGTTGTACATCATCGAGAACGTATCGGATGTGAACGGCACGCCGTAAATCTTCCCGTCGGCGCCTTCGGCGAGATCGCGTGCGAAGAAATCGTCCCAGCCCTTTGCGCCGAGCGTGGCACCATCGCGCTTGATCAGATCGTTGAGCGGGTAAAGCGCGCCGCCCGCACCGAACGGCCGGGGTTGAACGAGCGCGATCTGGAGGACGTCGGGGCCGCCGCCGGTCGCGGCTTCGCGCAGATACTGCGCCTGCATGTCTGCCCAACTGATGCGCTGCAGCGTCACCTTGATTGCGGGATTCTGCCGTTCGAACTCGTCAAGCGCCGCGCGCATCTGCGGCGCTTCAGGGTCATTGAAACGGAAACTGATCGATACCGGCGCTTGCGATCGGACGGCTGGCGCTCCAAGCACGCCTAGCGTCAGTGCGGCACCCGCTACGAACTTGCGCCTCGCGATCCTGGTTGCCATGTCGTCCTCCCGCCGGGTTTCAGTTTCTTGATATTTCCCTTATGTTAGCGCATACAGTTTCATACACAAGAATTATGACCGTCCCCGCACGAAATCCGGGGATGTGGGGAATTTGCCGATGAAACGCCGTCCGAACATCCTGTTGCTGATGCCTGACCAGCACCGGGGCGACTGGCTAGGCCTGTACGGCAAGCTGCCGGTCCGCACGCCGAACATTGACGCGCTCGCCCGGCGCGGCGTCTTGTTCGCGCAGGCGGTCTGCCCCTCGCCGCTGTGCGCGCCTTCGCGCGCGGCATTTGCGACCGGGCTCTCCTTCGATCGCTGCCCGGTGAAGCACAACAGCGAAGATCTCCCGGACGGTACTCGGACGTTCTACGCAGACATCCTCCAAGCGGGCTATCACGTGACAACCTGCGGGAAACTGGATCTGCTCAAGATGTCAGGCAGCTGGGGGCCAGACGGGCGGCACGGTAGCGGAGCGCACTCCAAGTTGGCGGCAATGGGCTTTTCGGCCGGCTGCGATAACGGCGGCAAGCACGACGCGGTCGTCGCCTTCCGGGACGGGCGCGCCGAGCCCTATACACACTACCTCTCAGGCAGGGGGCTCGCCGAGGTCCATGCCGACGACTACGCGCGCCGAGGGAAGGCCACGGGCGGAACCATCTCAGGTCATTCGGTGCACTATCTGGATACGGACCCGACCGCACTTCCCGACGACGCCTACTGCGACAACTGGATCGGACGGAACGGCATCGAGCTCATCCGGCAGGCGCCGTCCGACCGGCCGTGGTTCCTGCAAGTCAATTTCTGCGGCCCACACGAGCCGATGGATGTGACGGCGGAGATGAAGGAGCGTTGGCGCAGTGTCGAATTCCCTGTTCCCGAACAGAGCAGCGGCCTCGCCCCGTCGCATCATCAAGAGATACGACGGAACTACGCGGCAATGATCGAGAACATCGACCGGTGGGTCGGGACCTACGTCGAGTTCCTCGAGTCTCGCGGCCTGCTCGACGACACCATCATAATTTACACGAGCGATCACGGCGAGATGCTGGGCGAGCACGGGCTCTGGGAAAAGCATGTCCCATGGCAACCATCAGTGAATGTACCACTCGTCGTGGCTGGGCCCGGCTATTCTGGCGGCACCTGGGATGATCGAGGCGTTTCGCTGATTGACCTGACGGCGTCGATCCGGGCGTTTGCAGGCGTCCCCCCCTCAACCGGCGCCGACGGAACGCCGCTCGATCCTGGCAATCCGACGCCTCGGATCGCACTTTCGGGCCTAGGTGGCTGGCGCATGGCGAGCGACGGGCGTTTCAAGCTCGTCGTCGGCTACGACAGCCACCATTCGCGCAAGCAAATGATGCAGACCCGGTTCGATCCGGGATCGACATTGGTGCAACTCTACGATCTTGCCGGAGACCCGGGCGAGACGAACGACATCGCTGCCGCCGAGCCGGCGCATGTTGCGCGTCTGATGTCGTGCATCGACGGCGCAACACGCCCCTAGCCTCCCGAAGTCTCAGCGCTGGAGTCGAGCCAGCTCGCGCGCGATCGTGTCATGGAGTTCGCGGCCGGCCACTGCGCTCGTCTTCTCGCCGATGAAAACGGATCCGGCCGCGCGGCCCACCGCGTTCCACATGAACGGGATCGGCACGGGACCTGTCGCATACGGTCCCCAGCTACGGGAGTTCGCAAGCTGCTTGGGGTATCCGGCGAGCTCCGGCGCCCAGCTGCGGCTGTTGAGTGCGGCCCGCTGCGCCGGCGTGTAGTTCGTATAGTGGCGCGTGAAGGTCGGCTCGGGCGTCACAAGGAACTTGATCAGGCTCCATGCCTGCTCGACATTCTTGCAATTCGGGCTGATACCGAGCATGCGCCCGCCGAAATTGGTGACCGACCCGTTGCGTCCGCCTGGGAACGGCGCGGTCGCGAAGGGCGCCTTCTTGCCCGGGTTGCGCTGCTCCCATTTCGACAAGATCTCCATCGCGACCGTATCGGGAATGCCGCAGATCGCGATGTTGCCGCCGAGCATGCCCTCGACAAGCTCGGGTGCGCCCCACAGGCAGACCGACATGCTGCTGCGTGGATTGTGGCCCTCGACGAGGAAGGAATTGTAGTAGTCGAGAGCATCCTGCGCCTGCTGCGGCGAAACGCCGACGACGTACTTGCCGTCCGCGCCCTTGTCCATCCAGCCCGGGCCATTGGACCAGAAGAAGTAGTTCATGAAAAACCAGATCGTCGGGGTGGCACAGCTGCCCGCCGGGAAGCCCCAGCCGGCCTTGCCGGTCGTCCGGTGAACTGCACGGCTCGCGTCGCGCAGCCCCTCCCACGTCGTGGGGAACTCACGCACGCCCGACTGCGCGAGCATCTCGGTGTTGTACATCATCGTGAACGTGTCAGTCGTCCACGGGATCGCGTAGGTCTTGCCGTCCGGGCCTTCGGCGAGATCGCGTGCGAAGAAGTCGTTCCATCCCTTGAGGCCAAGAGAGGCACCGTCGCGCCCGATCAGGTCGTCCAGCGGCCGCAACGCGCCACCGCCGCCGAACGAGCGGGGCTGGACGAAGGAGATATGGGCGACGTCGGGCGCGGTGCCTGTCGCCGCCTCGCGCAGATACTGCTGCTGCATGTCGGCCCAGCTGATGCGCTGCATGTTCACTTTGATTGCCGGATTCGAACGCTCGAATACGTCAAGGGCAGCACGCATCTGTGGCGCTTCGGGATCGTTGAAGCGGAAGCTTATCGTGACCTGCGATTGCGACCGGACCGCCGGCGCGGCGAGCAGTCCGGCGGCAAGGACGCTGCCACCAACGAACTCTCTACGTGCGATTTTCCTAGTCATCTTGATCTCCCCTTGGGTTTCTCTTTGCGGATGGATCCGCTTATGTACTTGACGGCAATGGTGCCAGAGGATCGACGAGACCGTCTGCCGACAGATCTTGCCAGAACGCAGGCGGAATCCGTGCCGAACATGCGGCCAAGGCAATTCCGACTTCTTCCGGTGACCGGTAGCCGGCAGCGACGCTCGCGACCGCCGGGTGGGCAAGCGGGAACTGCGTCGCGGCCGCCTGAAGCGAGATGCCGTGCCGGGCGCAGTGCACTTCGATCCGGCGGACCCGATCGAGAATTTCGGGAGGTGCATCCGCATACCAGTATTTGGCGCCTGGAACCGCGCCGGTCGCGAGAATTCCAGAATTATACGGAGCAGCCAGAAGGATCGATATCTGCTTCGACGTGCAGATCGGCAAAAGCTTTGGCAATGCCGTGGTATCCAGCAGCGTGTAGCGGCCGGCAAGCATGAAACAGTCGAAGTCTCCGTCGTTCGCGTACCGGATGAGCGTGTCGACATCGTTGATGCCCACGCCGATCGCGCCGATCGTACCGGCCGCGCGCAAATCGGACAGGGCGCGAAATGCGCCATCGATCGACTGGCGATAGGATTCTTCGAACCGGTCGCCGCGCCATTTGGCAGTAACGTCATGGATCAGCACGATATCGATGCGCGCCATGCCGAGCCGCTGGTAACTGTCCTCGATCGAACGCATCGCGCCGTCGTACGAGTAGTCGTACTCGATATCGAAGGGCAGCGTCTTCGTGAATGGCCCGGGCGAGCGCCCGAGATCCGTCCGCGGCCTCAGGCGTCGCCCCACTTTCGTCGACAGGACGAAGCCATCGCGTGGATGGCTCCGCAGCGCTTCACCAAGGCGATGTTCCGACAGGCCATGTCCGTAGAACGGTGCCGTATCGAAATACGTGATCCCGGCGGCACGTGCCGCATCCACGGCCGCGCGCGTCGCCGAGTCCGGAACATCGGCAAGCAGGTTGCCGAATGGTGCGGCCCCGAACCCGAGTTGTGAAACCTCGATCGCGGTTCGACCGATCCGGCGACGGCCGGCGGGACTGGTCATCGTGCGCTTCCCTCTCGCTTGCGGGCGCGATTGCTCGCGATGTTGTGAACATGGACGTGCTGGCCCGCAGCGATATCGACCGAAGCCGATGCGATCGACTCGCCATACTTGTGGACATGCGCGCCCGCCGAAATGGGACGGCGTGCGATCTTGTGGCCAAGGGCGACCATGTCCGTCGCCATAACGGTTTCAAGAATACCGTCGACACGGATACGTACTGAGGTACCTGCAACGACATCACGTAACAGCACGGCCACGTCGTCGCGCGGGTCGATCACGATCGCATCCCAGCCCGAAACCGTCATTTTGCCGTCCGGACCTGGATGCCTGCCTTGTCCTCGCGCATCTTCAGCAGGACACCGACATCGTTCGCGCCCATGCCCCGGTCGATGCCGTCCTGGCAGGCCGCGAGCGTCGCCTTGCCGATGGGCGCATCGAGCCCCATCGCATCGATCATCTGGAGCGCGATCCGGCAATCCTTGTGGGCAAGGCGCAGCATGAAGCCCGGTGCAAAATCGCCTTTCAGTGGCCGGATGGGGAAGGCAACCGCAAGCTGGCTGTTCCAGGCCATCGTCTTCTGCATCACGGCGGTCATCGTCTCGAGCGTGAGGCCCGCCTTGATACCGGCAGCAAGGACCTCGGCATTGGCCGCGACGAGGGTCGTCGCGAGAAGGTTGTTTGTCGCCTTCATCGCATGGCCATTTCCAAGGCCGCCACACGTGAAGAAATCGGTTCCCATGCAGTCGAGGATCGGGCGAACCCGCGCCACAGCCGCAGGATCGCCGCCGACCATCAGCGTCAATGTTCCGGAAACGGCGTGCTCCGCCGTCTTTCCGACAGGACTGTCGACCATGTGGCAGCCCTTCGCGGCAAGTGCGGCTCCGATCTTGCGCGTCGTGCCGGGGGCGCTGGTGCTCATGTCGATCATCGTGCTGCCGGCTCTCAGGCCTTCGATCACGCCGCCGGGGCCAAGCGCGACACGCTCGACGTCCGGGGCATCTGGCAGCATCGTGATGACGACGTCGCTCGCTGCGGCGACGGCTGCGGGCGAAGATGCCGCCTTTGCACCCTGGGCCACCAATCGAGCAACAGCGCCGGCATCGACGTCGAAGACTGTCAGCGTGTTGCCCTTTTTGAGAACGTTCGCAGCCATCGGGCCGCCCATTATCCCCAATCCGATGAATCCCACTGCCGCCATTTTTCCCTCCCTACATCGATCCGCCAGCGCGATAGAACGCCTCAGCGCCTTCACCGTGAACTTCGCCCCATGTCGAGGCGCCCGACGCGATTGCAAGTACGAGGTCGAACAGGCGCGCACCTGCCGAAGCGATATCTTCACGCCCTTCGAATACCGGGCTGGCGTCAAAATCGATCTGGTCGACCAAGCGCCCGGCCGTATCGGGCCGTCCGGTGATCTTGATCGTCGGCGCGATCGAGTTGCAGAAGCTGTTGCCGGCACCAGTCGTGAAAAGCATCAAGTTGGCACCGGAAGCCGCGAAGCCGGTCAGCGATTCAGGCGAGAAGCTGGGTCCGTCCATCAGATAAAGCCCCGACTCGGATGGCTCCTCGGCAACGGCGAGGACACCGCGTATCGGCCGGGTGCCGGTCTTGGCGATGGCGCCAAGCGACTTTTCCTCGATCGACGACAGACCACCGCGAATGTTCTCGGCACCGGGATTGTTCCCGGTCAGATCATGTCCGCCCGCCGCCACTTCAGCTTCGCGCCGCAGGACGACGGCAACGATGGCCGCCGCTGTCGTCGCGTCGACCGCGCGGCGCGACACGATATGCTCGGCGCCGAGCCATTCGACCGTCTCGCCCACGACCGCCGTTCCGCCCGCATCCACGACCCGATCGACACAGTTTCCCGCCACGGGATTGGCGACCAGGCCCGATGTAGCGTCGGAATGACCGCATTCCACGCCGAGGAAGAGTGACGAAGCAGCCTGTGGTGTCCGGACAAGGCGGGAGGCCGCGTGGACAAGTTCGGCAGCAATCCGGATGCCCTGCGCACTTGCTTCGACAGCATCCTCATGCGTGTCGTCGAGTGCCACGAAACGCACCGGCTTGCCGGTTGACGCGACGGCGGCCACGACCTGATCGACCGATATCCGGTCCGCTCCGACCACCAGCACGGCAGCGATGTTCGGATTGCGACACAATCCGACAAGTTGAGCGCGATGGAGTGTCCTGTCGGCGCCATAGTGGCCGCGACCATAAGGGGTCGCGACGAGTAGCGTGCCTGGAACGGCGCTGGCAATCCGCTCGGCCACGCGGGTCACGAGGCCGAGGATGGAAACGACAAGAACGCGATTGCGAGTTCCCGCACGACCATCGGAACGCAGATATCCCATGAATGTCGGTCGACCGCCGGCTGGCAAGGCTTTCCCCCGATGCGGGACGGTCCGATGGCCGTCCGCGTTGCATCTTGAATTTGACCGATGTTAACGCATACATTTGCATGAGCAACAAGAATATTGGGGGAAGCTGTCCTGCGATCCAAGAACATCCGTCGCTCGCGCCAGCAGGCACGATCGCGCCTGGAAGACGTCGCGCGGCATGCCGGTGTCTCGAAGATGACGGTCGTGCGCGTCCTGCGCGAGGCGCACAAGGTTGCCCCCGCGACACAGGCGCGTGTCACCGCCGCTCTGGACGCGACAAAATATTCGCCTGACCTCGTCGCGCGCGCCCTGGTCTCGCGCCGCTCAGGTGTCGTTGGTGCGATCGTGCCGACCCTGTCGAACTCGTTGATAGCCGATGTGATCCAAGGCATGTCCGAGGAACTGGAACGCGATGGCCGTCAGTTGATGGTCGGTGCGTCAGGTTTTTCGGCAACCGCCGAAGAAGCGCTGGTCCGGAGCTTCCTGTCTCGGCGAGTCGATGCGCTCTATCTGACAGGCACCAGTCACACATCCGCGACGTTGCGATTGCTCGCCGCGGCGGGAGTTCCCGTTGTCGAAGGCGGGAACATCCCGTCAAATCCCATCGACCTTGTCGTCGGCGTCTCCAACATCGATGCGGCTGCTTCGGTCGTGGCGCATCTGATCGGACGCTATGGACGGAGTGTCGGATTCGCGGGTGGCTCCCCGATCGACAACGACCGGATGCGCGACAGGCGCGCCGGGTACGAGCTTGCGCTGCGAAGGGCCGGCATGCGTGCACCACCGGCTTTCAAGGTCGAGGTGCCGATCTCCATGGGCGGCGGGCGGGAAGCACTCGGGCGACTGCTTGCGTTGCCGGACCGTCCGCGAGCGATGTTCTGTGCGACGGACGTCATCGCCGCTGGCGCCATCCAGGAATGCCTGCGACGCGGATTGCGCTTGCCGGACGACATTGCGATCGCGGGGTACGACGATCTGGACATCGCGAGGGAGCTTGTCCCTGCCCTCACGACCGTACGCGTGCCCCGCTACGAGATCGGCCGCCAAGCCGCGCGCCTGTTCCAGCTCAGCCTGACAGGTCGCAGGCCACGCCAAGCGGTTCTCGACATCGGTTATGAACTTGTCGTGCGCGAAAGCGCCTGAAGGAAGGAAACCCGCCAATGCAGAGATCCGTGATCGTTACCGGCGCCAGCCGCGGCATCGGCGCCGCCACAGCAATCCTCGCCGCCCGCGACGGCTGGCAAGTCTGCGTGAATTATCGCAGCCACGCAGACGAAGCCGAAGCAACGCTTCGGGCGGTACGTGCATATGGCGTCGAAGCGATTTCGGTGAAGGCGGACGTCGCCGACGAAAGTCAGCTCGTTGCAATGTTCGAGCGCTGCGACCGGGAGCTGGCCCCGCTCGGCGGACTGGTCAACAACGCGGGCTACCTTGGCGGCGAAAGCGACATCGAAGACTTCGATCCGGTCGCCATGCGGCAGCTGTGGGATGTGAACGTCGTCGCCTACTTCATCTGCGCGCGCGAGGCCGTCAAGCGGATGTCGACCAAGCGTGGCGGCAAGGGTGGCTCGATCGTAAATGTCTCGTCGATGTCGGCCGACAGCGGCGGCATCGGGCCGCGCATCCACTATGCGACGACGAACGGCGCTCGGCGCACCTTCACATTCGGCCTTGCAAAGCAGTCCGGGCCGAAGGGCATCCGGGTCAACGGCGTCATGCCGGGCGTGATCGACACGCATTTCAACGATGACTTCGACAACGAGGGACGAAATGCCCGGCTGGGGCCGAGCATCCCGGTTGGCCGGGTCGGCGTGGGCACAGATGTCGCGGAAATGATCGTGTGGCTGCTATCGGAGAATGCTGCGTTCGTCAGTGGCGCGGTCATTCCCGTCAATGGCGCTCACTTCTGACACCGGTAAGTCGGTAGACACGCGCCGCCGTCCCGCCGAAGACGGCGGCGCGCCCGCCCGGCGGGATGTCAGCGAGGATTCGGGATAGGATGTCGATCTGCCGCATCGCGGTGCACATCAGACCCTCGATCGGAAGATTGCTGCCCCACATGCAACGCTCCGGGCCAAACGCCTCGACTGCGAAGCGGACCGGATCGCGCAGCCGTTCGAAGTTCCAGTCTCGGGCGATCGTCCATAGACCCGATATTTTCACGAAGACATTCTGAAAGCCGGCATTCAGCCTTATTCCGCTGCGCCAAACGTCCATCACACCGGGTATCTCCGGCTGGAGCGTGGCAAGATGATTTATGATGATCGTCAGCTGCGGAAACTTCGCGGCGAGTTCGGCCATTTCCGGAAGCTGTTCGGGCAGAAGGATCACCTCCAGGATGCAGCCGCGGCGCGCGATTTCGGCGATGCCTTCGCGAAAGCCGGATGCCTTGGATATCTCCGGGCCCCGTGCGAATTTCCACGGCGAATCCGCTCTCCAGGCGATGCCCGTGCGCACGCCCCTGGCGCCGGGGTAGGCAAGAATCGCGCCTAGGTCGCGCGTGATCGACGATGATGCTGGATCGATATGGGCGATGCTCGCGTTCGGAACGCCATGCGAGACGCGTAAGTCCTCGAGCCAAGCCGTTTCGGCTGCAGGGTCGATCGCCCCGGGTGCGGCCTCCACATGCACGCTCGCCGCTATGCCGATACCGAGCGTGTCACGGCGGTAGTCGTCCGGCAGATAGTCGCGCTTGATCGGCGCATGGTCCCCGAACGGTCGCGGTGGCGCTTCCGGTCGCAGCCACGGATAGGGGAGTTTGGCCAGATCCCACAAATGATGGTGCGCGTCGACGATCCCGACGACAGGCCGGGTCTCGGTCGTGGCGGAAGAATTCGTGACCAGATCAACTTCGACCGGCATAGAATCTCTCGCGACCTGCTTAGCTGCAGGCCGCGCCTCCAAGCACGCAGAACTTCGCACAATGGCGGTGGTTGAGTGGCACCGGGCCTGCAGCGCCCGCGAGGGTCGGGCCGAGATCAAACGCCGCCTCATACGGCAACAGCGTGCAGGCGATCACGCTCGCGTGCTCCGCCCCCTTGCGATGCACGACCATGCGCGAGGACGCGCACATCACATCGTTCGGCGATTTGTCGAGAATTCCCCAGCAAGCCTCGCTGATCTCGGGAACGTCGGCGGTCGCGTCCATCTCCGGGAAGATAACCAAAGCATGTGGGTCGGATGCGTCGACGGGGATGCCATCGTCCGCAAAAAGTGCCGCAAACCCGCGACGCAGCGCAGCCTCGTTGTCCGGCCCGACGAGACGCGCGGCGACGGCGATGCTTGCGCCGGTACCGGCGAGCCACTTCAGGCCTTCGACCGCCGGAGCCCACGTATCGGCGCCCCGGACCGCCTCGTGCGGTCCGCGTGAAAAATGGTCGAGCGAGACCCGCAGTGTGAGCCGGTCCGGATAGGCGGCGATCAAAGCCGCGATGTCGGCGCGCCGGTTCAGCATCGGCTTCATCGCGTTGGTGAGGACCAGCACGCGCATCCCCGTGGCCAGCGCATCCGCTAGCATGCCGACGATATCAGGGTTCATGAACGGCTCGCCGCCCGTGAAGCCGATCTCAACCAGGGCCGGCGACAGCGCCTGCGCTTCGGCGACGAATCGCGCGGCTTCGTCCCGACCCAGATAGGCAAGCCGGTCGTTGCGCGGCGAGGATTCGATATAGCAGTTCGTGCAGGCGATATTGCACAGCGTGCCGGTATTGAGCCAGAGCGTGCGCAGCGCCAAGAGCCGGACCGCCGCCCGCTTCTGGCCCGTCAGAGTGACCTGCGGGTCGATGAACTTCCCGGTCTGCTGCAAAATGGCCTCGGCTTCCATGGTCCTGCCCTTACGCTCCTGGTTCGGGCCGTCGGGCACATTGGTTTCGGCCGGCACGTCGCTGCCATGAAATATAGTCCGCCCGGTCGTCGATGTCGTTCAGAACCGGTCCCAGTGCGACGGTCCGGAAACGGAGATTTGCTAGACAGTCGCCGAGCGCATGCGGGCCCGACCATCTGACGCCGGCGAACGCACGACCGACAAGGCGGCCGCTGCGGAAGCCGACCGCCCAGAAGCCGCCATCGGTTGCCGGGCCGAAAACCGCGGCATGCGTACCAAGCAGGGCAAATGCCGCATGCAGCTGAAACTGCATCATTTCCGGGATGTCGCATCCGACGAGAAGCACTGGCCCTCGATGGCGGCCAAGTGCCCTGCCCATCCGCATGCCGAGATCGCCACGCCCCTGCGGTACGAGACCGGCGCCGGCGGGCAGCATCCATATCCGCCGATTGCGTGCCGCTCGGTCTGGCGTCACGCAGATTTCAATGCGCCAGGGTCCGTGCGCGACGATCCGGCAAGTCCGAGCCAGGGTGGCCCGGTGGAAAGCGAGCGCTGCCGCATCGCCGATGCCGGAAGCCAGACGCGTTTTGACCCGGCCGAGGACAGGCAGGCGCGCGAACACAACGACTGTCGGTCTCATCGGCGTCCCCGATAGAGGCCGGCAAGCCTGTCGGGCGACATGCCCGCGAACCAGAGGGCCAGGCACGCGAGGTTTCGTGCCGGTCGAAGCCACCAGCCATCACGACGGTATCGGTCGGCGGATGTCGTCGCGACGGCGTCCAATCCGACCAGACGCGCACGCCCGATCCGCCGGACGAGATCGACATCCTCCATCAGCAGAACAGGCCGGAAGCCGCCCGTCGAGCGATAGAGCGCCGCCGGAACGAGTAGACCCTGGTCGCCATAGGGAAGCCCGAAATGCCGCGCACGCCAGTTCGCGAGCCGCGCCACGCGCGCGGCCCGCCTGTCGGGATCGTCGAAGGCAAGCCTGAAATATGCGGCGTGGCCGTGCGCGGGCGTCCCTTCGACGAACGCGCGTGCGGCGCACATCCAACCTGCTTCAAGCCGCGTGTCGGAATGAACGAAAAGCAGCCATGCAGCACCCTGGGCGAGCGCTTCCTCGGCACCGGCGACGAGTTGCGCCCCCCGTCCGCGGGGTGACATCACCACGACCGCACCGGCGTCCCGGGCGATCGCGACAGACGCGTCCGATGATCCGCCATCAGCGACGATCATTCGTCCGGCGGGCATTTTCAACGCTGCGAGGGAAGCACCAAGACCTGCCGCCGCGTCGAATGTCGGAAGGATCGCCCACAGGCCGTGACGCAGGAGTGCCGACATATCGTCCATGACGGAGCGTCACCCGACCCGGCCACCAACCGCAAGGAGAAGGAATGTTCGGATCAGTAGGGCTCGATCCTGCGACCCGCCGATGGGCGGCATCCGGATGTGCGTCA
Source organism: Tagaea sp. (assembly GCA_965279525.1). GTDB lineage: Bacteria > Pseudomonadota > Alphaproteobacteria > CACIAM-22H2 > CACIAM-22H2 > Tagaea. The sequence goes on from CBDIIB010000004.1 coordinate 1,334,900, forward strand.
CGCCTTCAAATGGATTGTCACGAGCACTGTGGCCTCCGCCCCGGCCTTGAAGTCGGCGGCAACGCGCAGCCAGTTGCCGAAATGCGCTACGCGAAGCGCCACGACCTCGTCCTTGCCTGCCGGCATCGGCGCCGACGTCCCTTCGGGTACCCATCGCATTCCGTCGGGAGAGATTTCAACGCGGCAGTCGGGCTGGGCGCCTTTCGGTTCCTTGAGCGCGCGGACGAAGATGACGGCCTCGCGCGCCCAGCCCGCCTCGTAAGGCTCGCTGGCGGCCTTGCCCGACCATGTTTCGTTCCGGGCCACGATCGCGGTGATGTTCTCGGGCAGCATCAGAAGTCTCCCGAAATACAGACGGAATCGACGTAGAGGAAAGCCCGCTTGTCGGTGTCGGTTTCCGCGAACATGCAGAAATTGAGCATGCACCAGAGGTTTTTCATCGCCGGAATCCGGATCGAGTCGAAACCTGTCATGTCGAAGACGCGGTCGTTGCACTGGAGACCCGTCGCCCGCATCGATTCGAGATCGAAGTCGAAGCGGAAATAAGTCCAGTTCACCTTCGTCGGAATCTCGTTGTAGCAGAGCCGCTGTCCACCATCCGGCAGATCTATCCAGCCGGCCGGTGCCAGATGATAGTGCGTGAAGGTCTTGTTCGTGTTGCCGAGCGACTTGAAGGGCGTCGTCTCGGTCTTGTACTGCCACTTCTGCAAATGCTTGCCATTCTCGGCATTGAGGAAGCGCAGATGCGGCATGACGCGATCGCTATCGCCATCGCGGTCGCCGCCTTGGAGATCGAAGAGGAAGCCGACCGAGCGGACATCCGTTTCGCCGAGCTTCAGCGTGTTGGCCTCCGGCTTGAACGTGAAATAGGCCTCGAAGCGGATCGGGCCGCGCTTGCGAAAGGTGTGGCGCTTGATGGCGACGTTCTGGGCTCCTGCACGGGGCCGGGTCGCGATCTTCAGCGCATATGACGAATCCATGCCGCCGTGCGAGCCGGCGTCCCAATGGCCGAGCGTCGACAGCATGGCACTGGTGTGCTGCGCGTAGCCGGGCAGCATCGCGTCGAGGTCGTCCTCGTAGTTGCCGACCAGCTGCGACCATCCGCAATGCCCGCGCGAAAAATCGTCGTGCGAGATGATCCGGGGGAGCGGATCAAAGCGGCTCAACTCGGGATCGGACCGAAGCATTGCCAGGCGCAGTGCTTCAGCCATTTCGATTGTCGCATTCTTTACGGTCACGCTACTCCTCCCGTCATTGAACGCGCAGGCGCCGCACGGCATCCCAGTCGACCTCGATCCCGAGACCGGGCCCGGTCGGCACGGGAAGCATCCCGTTCTTCTGCCGCTCGATACCCGGAGCGGCCCCCGTGATCCACGTCTTGAACGGGCTGGCGTCGCTCTCGCATTCCATGGCCTTGATGTTCGGCATCGCGGCGGCGAGGTGGACGCTCGCCGTCTCGCAGATGATGCCGGACATGCCGATATGCGGCGCATATCCGACATCGTGCGCGGCGGCGAACTCCGCCATCCGCCGGGTTTCCGTGATGCCGCCCGAACGCGCCACGTCGGGCTGCAGATAGGAGATGGTGCGGCTTGCGACCAGGCGCATCGCCTGATCGAGCGTGTAGTTGCTTTCGCCCGCCGCCAGCGGCGTTTCGCATCGCCGGTGCAACTCGACGTAGCCGTCCTCGTCCTCCGGCCGGAGCGGCTCCTCGAACCAGAAATAGCGGTTCGCGGTCAGCGCGCGGCCGACTTCGACGGCGTCCTCGAGCGAGTATGCCCAGTTCGCATCGACACAGAGGTCGATACCGTCGCCGGCACGCTTGCGCAGCCGCTCGATGCGGCGGCACGCATCCCTGACCGGGCTCGCCATCTTCACCTTGATCCGGGGAAAACCGGCCGCAAGGTAGCGGTCGAGCTCGCTTTCCATCGCGGCATCGTCGCCCCAGTTGACCGAAGCCGCGTAGACCGGCACCTCGCTGCGCCCCATTCCGCCGAGCAGGCGATGGATCGGCAGGTTCGCGACTTTCCCGAGGATGTCCCAAAGCGCGATATCGACCCCCGATATCGCTTCGAACAGCATCCCGCCCGAACGGCCCGAAAGGGCGCGGCGCATGTCGCGCCAAAGTGCCGAAATATCTGTCGGGTTCCGTCCAACGAGGCGCGGCTTCAGCGCCGTTTCAATCAGTTCGGCATAGGCCTTCGGGGCGAATCGCGCGAGTGCCTCGCCGACGCCCGTGATCCCGGCATTCGTGCGCACCTCGACGAGGCAGATCGAGACGTCCGTGTACTTTCCCCAAGACGTGACGGTCGGTCGCGGCAATGTCTGCGACAATGGGTGCGCGATGACGTCCGTGATGCGGATGCCGGCACCGCTAGCTGCATTCTCGTCCACGTCCCGCCTCCCAATCTCTCCGCATGGCAGGGTGCAGGATTAGCCGGAGATGCGGCATCCTGACAACTACTAAACTTAGTTGCTATGTTTCCGGATGTCGTGATAGGGAGTCATTCGCTCGACAAACGCCGGGAGAATCGATGTCCGCGCAGCTCAGCCGGAAGCCCGTCTTCGGAACACAGCGGGTCGCAAGCCCAACCCGGCTCGCCGACACCGTTTCCGACGCGATCGCGGCGGCACTTCTTGACGGCCGCATCTCACCCGGCGAACCGCTGCCGTCGGAAGGCGAGATCGCGAAGGAATTCGGCGTTTCCAAGCCCATCGCGCGCGAAGCGCTCCGGAATCTGACATCCGCCGGGCTCATCTTCACGCAGCAGGGCAAGGTTGCCCGTGCGAAGGGCCTGAACGGCGAGCAGCTCGAGCGGATCTACGGATACGCCGTGCGCTCGAGCCTGACGCGCCTGCGCGAAGCCAACGAGATGCGCCGGGCGATCGAATCCGGCATCGCGCGCCTTGCGGCACAGCGACGCGAGAAGGCGGGGCTCGCAGCCATGAAACTGGCGCTCGACGAGATGTACGCGGCACTCGGTGATCCGAACGCGTTTACCGAAGCCGACATCCTGTTCCATCTGGGTCTTGCCATGACCACCGGCAATTCGATGATCCGCGTGCAGATGGAGGGCATGCGCTCCGTCCAGCGCGAGGTATCTGATCTGTTCGCCCGCCGGGCGAACAGGTCTGTTGCCGACTGGCGAGCGACGATCGACCGCCACAAGGTGCTCTACGAAGCGATCTTTGCCGGCGATGCGCCGCTCGCTGAGAAATGCATCGCCCGGCACTATGCAGCTGCAGACATCGCATCGCTCGAAGTGGCGGGAAAGCCCAAGCGGGAGGCGGTAGGAAAGTGACCTACGATCGCTTCACCCTCGCGGGCAAGCGCGCGCTCGTCACGGGCGCCAGTTCCGGCATCGGCCGCGCGATCGCCATCGGGCTTGCCGAAGCAGGCGCGAAGCTTGTGCTGCACCATTTCGCGGATGCCGACGGCGCGTCGCAGACAGCGCGATCGGCTGGCGGCGCGCCCGTGTTCGAGGCGGATTTCAGGCACGCCGGTGCCGCCGGAGCACTTGCGGACGATGTCCTTGCCCACGGCGGTCCGATCGACATCCTCGTCGCCAACGCGGCCATTGAGCGGCGAATCCCATGGATCGGCATTTCCGAGGCGCATCTCGCCGACCATGTCGCCGCAAACTTGATGTCGCTTCTGGCGCTGTCGCAGCGACTTGTACCGCTCATGGCGGACCGGGGATGGGGACGAGTCGTCGCGATCGGAAGCGTCATGGCGGGGCGACCACGCGCCGAGACCCTCGCCTATGCCGCAATGAAGGCGGCACAGCTTGCCGCAGTCCGCTCGATTGCCCGCGACGTCGCGGCGAAGGGCGTCACGATGAACGTCGTGTCGCCTGGCGCCGTCGAAATCGACAAGAACACAGCTAGATACGCCGATCCCGACTTCCGGAAGGCGGTCGTGGCCAAGATTCCGGCCGGGCGGCAGGGACGACCGGAGGACATCGCGGGCGCTGTCGTATTCCTGTGCTCGGGCGCGGCGGCCTATATCACCGGCGTCGACATTCCGGTCGACGGTGGCTGGACGATCGGCGATGCGCCGGGAGCGCTTCCGGGAGAAGTGGCGTGATGCGCGAACCCGCACGAGACGGACTTCAACGACAAAAGAATGGGAGGCAACCGATGAAAGCCCTGAAACAGTTCCTGATCGCGACATCCGTCGCGGCCATGCTCGCGTCGCCCGCAACAGCCGCTGAGCTCCGTTTCACGATATGGACCGGAAACGAGGCCCACCTGCGGATGCTCAACGGCTTCGCAAACAGCTTCAAGGCCGCACGCCCCGACGTGACGGTGAAATTCGAAACGATCCCGCCGGACAGCTATACCCAGAAACTGACGATCCAGATCGCGGGCGGCAATCCGCCCGACGCCGGGTGGCTGATGGAAGATGCCGCGCCGACTTTCGCGAGTGCGGGCGTTCTGGAAGATCTCGCGCCGACGCTGAACTCGGCGAAGGATTACGATTTCGCCGACTTCTCGAAGCCAGCCCTCGGGCTCTGGACCGCGGGCGCCAAGGTCTTCGGCGTGCCGTTCTCGACATCGCCGTTCGTGATCTTCTTCAACAAGGACATGTTCGACAAGGCCGGCCTCGAAGACCCGATCGCCCTCGTGGCGAAGGGCCAGTGGGACATGGCCAGATTCCAGGACACGGCGAAGAAGCTCGCCGCCGCGAACGGCAAGTTCGGGTTCGAGTTCAAGGACGGGCAGGGCTACGATTCACGCATCATGCACGCGCTGATGCCGCCGATCCGCGCCTATGGCGGCGACGTTTGGGCAGGCAGGCAGTGCGGACTCGACACGCCGCAGGCCGTCGCCGCGGTCCGGCAGCTCCACGACATGGTCTTCAAGGACAAGTCGATCGTGCCGCCCGGCGAGTCCGGCGACTACTTTTCGGGTAACGCGGCAATGACGATCAACCAGATCTCGCGTGCCTCGCTCATGCCGAAAGCCGGCTTCAAATGGGGCATTGCACCGCTTCCGGCCGGCCCCTCTGGCGAATCGCCGGTGATCGGCCAAGCCGGCATCGTCGTCTTCGCCGCAGGCAAGCAGAAGAAGCTGGCGGCGGAGTTCGTCGCCCACATGACGGACAAGGCGAACGTCGCGACCGCCGCCCAGTTCTTCCCGCCGGCGCGAAACAGCGTGCTGGCCAGCGCCGGTTTCCTCGACTCCAACAACCTTATCCCGCCGGCCCAGATGAAGTTCGTCGCGGAAGCGATCGCCAAGGGCAAGGTGCTGCCCAGCCACGAGAAGAGCCCGCAGATCGTCGCGGCGATGAAACCGCGCGTCGACGCGCTCTGGCGCGCCGACGCGAATGTGGAGAACTCCCTGAAGGCCGTCTGCACGGCGATCCGGTCGCTACTCTGAAACCGACGTCCGTGACAAGGGAACCTGCACACGCAGCCATGGCGCGCGCCCGACGTGCGCCATGGCTGACGCTCAAGACACGCGAAGCCATGGAGGCATGGCTTTTCGTCAGCCCGACTGTCGCCGGTTTTCTCATCTTTTTCGCAGGCCCGCTCATCGCGGTCGTCTGGTACTCGCTGACCGAGTGGAATCTGCTGACGCAGCAGATGAAATTTGTCGGACTCGCGAACTACCGCGACGCGCTATTCGACAACCCTGACTTCTGGCACGTCGTCGGAAATTCCACGATCTTCGCGATCGGGCTCGTGCCGTTCAACATGATGCTCGCACTCACGCTGGCACTTGCGCTTTGCCGGCGCTTTCCGGGCGTGATCTTCTTCCGTGCCGTCTTCTTCGCGCCTGTCGTGACTTCGGCGGCGGCGTGGGCGATCGTATGGAAGTTCCTGCTCCAGGGCGAAAGCGGATTCGTCAACCAGATCCTAGCCACGGCCGGAATCGTGGGGCCGAACTGGCTGCGCGATCCGAACTGGGCGATGGTCGCGGTGATCTTCACGCGCGTCATCAAGATGGTCGGTCTCAACATGATCCTCTATATCGCCGCATTGCAGGCGATCCCGCGCGACTACGAAGAGGCGGCGCGGCTGGAAGGCGCCACGAACTGGCAGGTCTTCCGCTGGATCACCTGGCCGCTGCTGGGCCCGGCGACGCTGGTGATCATGGTCATCACCACCATCGGATCGTTCAAGGTATTCGACCATATCTACCTGATGACCGGCGGCGGCCCGGAGAACGGCACCCTCGTCCTCGCCTTCTACATCTACGAGCAGGGATTCAAGTTCTTCAATGTCGGCTACGCCTCGGCGCTCGCGATGATCATGTTCGTGATCGTCATGGCGCTCACGGTCGTCCAGCTGACGATCCGCCGGAGAGACACGTGATCGACCGGCTCGGACCCAGACAGTTGCGGATCGTCAGTCGTACCTGCTGGACGCTGGGGCTGTCCGTTGCGGCCATTCCGTTCGTCTTTCCGCTTCTGTGGATGGTCTCTTCCGGCTTCAAGAGCTCGGCCGAGATATTCGGCTCGCCGAGCATCGTGCCGCGCGAATGGCGATGGCTCAACTTCGTCGAGGTCTTCACGTACCAGCCGTTCGCACAGCAGTATTTCAATTCGCTCTACATCTCCGTCTCGGTGACGGCGATCACCCTTGTCGTCGCGTCGCTGGCCGGCTACGCACTTGCGCGCCTTCGCTTCGCCGGCTCTTCGCTGGTCGGCCTGTTCCTCGTCTCCGCCCTCATGGTGCCCGAAGAGGTGACGATCATCCCCAACTTCTTCCTCATGAAGAACTTCGGCCTTGTCGACTCCCATCTGCCGCTGATCCTCCTGCCCGTTTTCGGGCCGCACGGCATTGTCGCGACGTTCCTGATGCGGCAGTACTTCCTTGCCCTTCCCAAGGAGGTCGAGGAGGCCGGCCGGATGGACGGGCTGTCGACCTTCGGTATCTGGTGGCGCATCGCGGTGCCGATGTCGCGTCCGGCGCTCGCGGCCGTCGCGATCATCACGTTCCTTCACTCGTGGAACCAGTTTCTCGAACCGCTGATCTTCGTGTCGTCGCTCGACAAGTTCACGCTGCCGCTGGCACTGTCGAATTTCACCGATCCTTACGGCGCACCGCTGTGGCACCTGCAGCTCGCGGCGACCAGCCTTTCGGTCGTGCCGATCCTGATCGTCTACCTGATCGCACAGCGCCAGATCATCGAGAGCTTCGCGCTCTCGGGCGTCAAAGGCTGATGTGTAATTCGGCGTTCCCGAAGCTCCCACGGCAAGCTGGGATCGGGGACGAACCGGAGCGCCGATACGACCTTGGCCTGTATCGGGATCGCGTCCCCGGGGAAGTGGTGGGCGCTGTAGGGCTCGAACCTACGACCCGCTGATTAAGAGTCAGCTGCTCTACCAACTGAGCTAAGCGCCCGCCGTTTTCGCGACGGACGCGCCATATAGCAAAGCGGTCGGGGCTTGTCGATAGCGATTCGATCCACAGGCCGGCGGCCTATCCGGGCGGCCCCTGGGCCACGCGGGCGGGGCCGCCGGGGGCCTTGGGCGGCTCGCGTTTCATGGCGCCGAGCAGCAGGTCGCGCACGATCGGGGCGGCCACGCTCGACCCGCCGCCGCCATGCTCGACGATGACGGCGCACGCGTAGCGGGGCGAATCGACCGGCCCGTAACCGACGAACAGCGCATGGTCACGCTCGCGCCACGGCACCTGCTCGATCTTGCGCAGGCCCACGCGGCGCTCTTCCTCGGTGATGCGGCGGACCTGCGAGGTGCCGCTCTTGCCGCCATAGCCCAGGCCCGCCTCCATGACGCGCGCGCGGAACGCGGTGCCGCGCGGGTCGTTGACCACGCCGCGCATGCCGCGCAGCATCAGCGCCAGATGCGCCTGCGGGATGCCGGTCGAGGCGAACATGGCGGCCGACCGCTCGCCGATCCGCCGTCCCTGGACGAAATCGCGCGTGAGGTGCGGCACGACGGCATAGCCGCCATTGACGATGCGTGCGGTCATCGTGGCGAGCTGCAGCGGGGTGGCCAGCACATAGCCCTGCCCGATCGCCGCGACCAGCGAATCGCCCTGCGCCCAGCCCTTGCCGGTGCGCGCCATCTTCCACGCGCGCGTGGGGATGAGCCCGCCGCGCTCGCCCGGCAGGTCGAGCGACAGCGTCTGGCCGAGGCCAAGCTTGCGCGCCATGTCGGCGACGCGGTCGGGGCCAAGACGCTTGCTCAGCTCGTAGAAATAGACGTCGCAGGACTGCACGAGCGCGTCGACCATGTCGATGCCGCCATGCCCGCCCTTCTTCCAGCAATGGAAGCGGTTGTCGCCCAGATCCATGTGCCCGGGGCAAAAGACGCGCATTTCCGGCTGCACGCCAAGCTCGAGTGCCGCCAGCGCCACGACCATCTTGTAGGTCGAACCCGGCGCGTACTGGCCGGAGACCGCCTTGTTGGTGAGCGGGGCACGATGGTTGTTGAGCAACGCGCGCCACGAAGCACCCGAGATGCCACGCGCGAACTCGTGCGGGTCGTAGCTGGGATGGGAGGCGAGCACGAGCACGCCGCCGTCGTTGACGTCCATCAGGACCGCGGCCGCACTCTCCTCCTTCGCCAGCCGCTCGGCGGCGAAGTTCTGGAGGTCGGCGTCGATGGTCAGCGCCAGGTCCTGGCCCGCCTCGCCCTCGTTGCGCGACAGCTCGCGGATCGGCCGGCCCAGCGCGTTGACCTCGATCTGGGTATTGCCCGCCCGCCCGCGCATGGCGAGGTCGTAGACGCGCTCCACGCCGTTGCGGCCCACGCGGAAATCGGGGAGTTCGAGCAGCGGATCGCCGGTGAGGTCCGACTCGGCCGGCGGTGCGACGTAGCCGATCGTGTGCGCCATCTTCTCGCCGTGCGGATAGAGCCGCGTCGAGCCGACGTCGATCGTGATGCCCGGCAGGTCCGGCGCGTTGACGGCGATGCGGCTCACGTCCTCCCAGGAGAGGTTCTCCTTGACGGTCGTGGGCAGGAACTTGCGCTTGCGCGCCACCTCGCGCAGCACGCGCCGGCGCTCCACGTCGGTGATCGGCACGATCTCGGAAAGCGTGTCGAGCGTGGCGGGGATCGACCCGGTCTGCTCGGCCACCAGCACGACGCGGTAGTTGAGCTGGTTGTCGGCAAGCACCGCGCCGTAGCGGTCGATGATGCGGCCGCGCGGGGGTGCGAGCAGGCGAAGGTTGATGCGGTTGTCGTCGGCCATCGTGCGGTACTTGTCCGCCTCGACGACCTGCAGATAGTACATGCGCCCGCCCAGCACGCCGAACAGCGCCAGCTTGCCCGCCGCGAGCAGGACGAGGCGGCGGCTGAAGCTGCGCTGGCGGCCGGTGTCGCGGATCATCTGCATGTCAGCCGCCCGCCAGGAAGATGCGCTGCACGCGCCCGAGCACGGCCGTGGCGACGGGATAGAGCGACACGGTAAGTGCCAGCTGCGCGAGTGTGACGAGCGGATCGGGGGACGCGCCCTTGAGCAGCAGCCCGATGAGCAGGGTGAGGAGCTGGGCGCCCAGCGCCACGAACCCGAAGGCGGCCCACACGAGCCAGAACGCCTTGCCGCGGAAGACCTTGTGCTGCGCCACGATGCTGAAATGCGCCAGCAGCAGCACGAACGCGTTGACGCCCAGCGGCGAGCCCGAGAGCACGTCGTCGAACAGGCCGACCGCGAAAGCACCCCATGCCGGGAACAGGTCGGGACGGTGGACGGTCCAGTAATAGACCGACATCAGCGCCACCGACGGCGCCAGCACCGAATACTCGGGCACCGGCATCGGCACGACCGACAGCACGACGAAGATGAAGGTGAGGCCCAGCGGCAGACCGCGTTTGAGGGCACGGTCGAGCTGGGCGAGCGCTGCGACCACCATGGCGCCCACCTAACGCAGGCGCCGCGACTGCGCCGCCGGGGCGGCGAGCGGCAGCGTGCCGCCCGTGCCGTAATCGACGACGCGCAGGTAATCGAGCCGGTGGAAATCGACGAACGGCTTGACGCGCACGCCTTGCTCGCCGTTCTGCACGACCACGCCCACCGGTAGGCCCGGCGGGAACACGCCGCCATGGCCCGACGTGACGATGCGGTCGCCCAATTGCGGGCGCGCACCCGACGACAGGAACACGAGACGCGGCAGGTCGGTGTTGTCGCCGTCGAGGATCGCGCGGTCGCGGGTACCCTCGATCATCACCGGCACGTGGCTGTTGAGGTCGGTCAGGAGCAGGACGCGCGCGGCACGCTCGCCCACCTCGCCCACGCGGCCGGCGAGGCCCGCGGGCGACATGGCCGTGTGGCCCTTGGCGATCCCGTCGCGCCCGCCCGCGGCGATCAGCACCGAGCGCACGAACGAGCCACCGGCATCGGCCACGACGCGCGCGGTCACGTAGGTGAAGCTGGCCTCGGTGCTCGTGTGCGTCGTCTCGCGCAGCGAGCGGTTCTCGGCTTCGAGGTTGCGGGCGACCTGCTGCCAGTGCAGCAGCATCGCGTTCTGCTCGCGCAGGCGGATGTTCTCGCCGTGCACGTCGAGGAGGGCGTGGAAATTGTCGGCGATCTGGGCGGCCGTCTGCACGGGGCGCGCGATGCCGTCGAGTACCGGCACCACCGCGTCGGCCACCGACATGCGCGCGCGCTCGATGAACGGCGCTTCCGCCTTGCCCAGCACCATGAGGCCCACGGCGCCGCCCAGCAGCCCCAGGAACGCCGCACGCTGGGCCAGCACCTTCATCGGTGCCGCGATCTTCAGCGAGGGGCCCTGGCGCTTCATGGCGGTGCGGATGGCCTCAATACATCGTGATCAGGACGTTGCGCAGCGTCTTCATTTCCTCGAGGCAGCGCCCGGTGCCGAGCGCCACGCACGAGAGCGGATCGTCGGCCACCGAAACCGGCAGGCCGGTCGCATGGCGCAGCACGTAGTCGAGATTGCCCAGCAATGCGCCGCCGCCGGTCAGCACGATGCCCTTGTCGACGATGTCGGCAGCGAGTTCGGGGGCCGTGTGTTCGAGCGCCACCTTCACCGCCTCAATGATGGCGCTGACGGGTTCGGCGAGGCTCTCGGCGATCTGGCGCTCGGAGATGACGAGTTCCTTGGGCACGCCGTTCATCAGGTCGCGGCCTTTGATCTCCATCATGCGGCCCTCGCCCTCGTCGGGCGGGCAGGCCGAGCCGATTTCCTTCTTGATGCGCTCGGACGAGGACTCGCCGACGAGAAGGTTATGGTTGCGGCGGATATAGGCGATGATCGCCTCGTCCATCTTGTCGCCGCCGACGCGCACCGATTTCGAATAGACGATGCCGCCCAGCGACAGCACGGCGACTTCGGTGGTGCCGCCGCCGATGTCGACGACCATCGAGCCGGTCGGCTCGGTGACGGGCAGGCCCGCACCGATCGCGGCGGCCATCGGTTCCTCGATCAGGAACACGCGACGCGCACCCGCACTCTCGGCCGACTCCTGGATCGCGCGGCGTTCGACGGCCGTCGAACCCGACGGCACGCACACGATGACCTGCGGCGAGGCGAACGAGCGACGGTTATGGACCTTGCGGATGAAGTGCTTGATCATCTCCTCGGCGACTTCGAAGTCGGCGATCACGCCGTCGCGCAAGGGGCGGATGGCGGTGATGTTGCCGGGCGTGCGGCCGAGCATCAGCTTGGCTTCGTCGCCCACGGCGAGGACCTGTTTCTTGCCCTTGATTTCCGCGATCGCGACGACCGACGGCTCGTTGAGCACGATGCCGCGGCCCTTCACGTAGACCAGCGTGTTGGCCGTGCCGAGATCGATCGCCATGTCGGCGGAGAGCATTCCGAGAAGTCGTGAGAACATCGAACTATGCGTACCTTTCAGGAGGGCGGGTCAGGGTGGCGGGACGGGTCCCGTCGAATGACCGATTCTTGCGGCGGAATTAAGCCCAATCCCCTCCCCTTGTCGACACATCTGCACGGCAACGATTCCCGCGCGCGGCGCGCGCGGCCAAACGCGCGGGCGCGACACGAGTCGGCGAGCAGAAAGGGCGAGGGTGGTGCCGGACAGTCATGGTCTTTTTCCTTGCCGCCAGCCTGTGGATAACCGGTTGCACAGATGGCCGGACGGACACGTTACCAGAAGCCCGAGAAATCTGCACAGGGACACCGGAAACTCCTTTGATTCTAGTTGCTTGGCGCCGCACCTCCGGTTTCGGGAAATAGGCGACAACCTGTTACCGTAACCTATTTAACCCTTTGAAGTTATTCACATGTTACTGCAACACGCCTTTGTGCAACCGAACCTCGCCGCCCCGATCACGTTGGTAGGATTATATTGAGGTGATAGGATAAAATCAAGCGTTCTGTGTGGGCGGCGTTTCGGAGCCCCTTCCCGTCACCCCCGGGCTTGTCCCGGGGGTCCACGACTTTGACGGCCCCGAAATCGTGGATGCCCGGCACGCGGCCGGGCATGACGGACAACGCCGACGAAAAACCCCGCCGGTCGCCGGGTGGGGTTTCGCGCTTCGGCATGGGCCCCCGGCCCGGAACTGGCTGGGTGTTTTCCGAACCTTCAAGCGCTCGAACGATGGCGCGATATTGCCGGCACAATGCGCAACGATTTTCGGTTGCGCTGCAAGGCGGTCAATTGCCCGCGAAATCGAGGAGACCAATCATGGGCAGCATTGCCGACCGGATCAAAGACATCGGGCCGAAGCCGCAAGCGTTCGACATCGAGCACGCGACGAAGGAAAACACGAACTACCGTTCGGTCGCCTGGAGCGGGCGCTACCTGCAGGTGACGCTGATGTCGATCCCCGCGGGCAAGGATATCGGCCTTGAAGCGCATCCGGAGACCGATCAGTTCCTGCGTCTCGACGCCGGCAGCGGCCGGGTGCAGATGGGCGCCGCGAAGGACAAACTGACTTTCGAAAAGGAAGTTTCCGACGGCTGGTGCGTGCTTGTTCCGGCGGGGACCTGGCACAACATCACCAATACCGGCACGACGCCGATGCAGGTCTATGCCATCTACGCGCCCGCCCATCACGCGCCCGACAAGGTGCAGGCGACGGCGGCGACGGCCGAAGCCGACAAGAACGACGAGCCGGCGGCATGGTCGATGCAGCCAGAAGAGCTTGTGCCCGACAAACACGGGTGATCCCCGACTGATCCGCACGAACGAAAAACCCCGCCGGTCGCCCGGCGGGGTTTCGCGTTTCGCAAGGACGAAGGCGGACGGTTAATTCTTCGCCTTGTCGACCAGCTTGTTCTTGGCGATCCACGGCATCATGGCGCGCAGCTTCTCGCCGACCTTCTCGATGTCGTGCGCGGCGTTGCGACGGCGCATCGCCTTGAAGCTCGCCTGGCCGGCGGCGTTCTCGAGCACCCAGTCGCGCGCGAAGCGGCCGGACTGGATGTCGTCGAGGATCCGCTTCATCTCCTTCTTCGTCTCGTCGGTGATGATGCGCGGACCGCGCGTGTAGTCGCCGTACTCGGCCGTGTTCGAGATCGAGTAGCGCATGTTGGCCATGCCGCCCTCGTAGATGAGGTCGACGATCAGCTTCACCTCGTGCAGGCACTCGAAATACGCCATCTCGGGCGCGTAGCCGGCTTCCGTCAGCGTCTCGTAGCCCGCCACGATCAGCGCGCACAGGCCGCCGCACAGCACGGCCTGCTCGCCGAACAGGTCGGTCTCGCATTCTTCCTTGAACGTCGTCTCGATGACGCCCGCACGCCCGCCGCCGATGGCCGACGCGTACGAGAGCGCGATCTCGAGCGCGTTGCCCGAGGCGTTCTGGTTGACGGCGACCAGGCACGGCACGCCGCCGCCCTTCTGGTATTCCGAGCGCACCGTGTGGCCGGGGCCCTTGGGTGCGATCATGAACACGTCGAGGTCGGGGCGCGGCTCGATGAGCGCGAAGTGGACGTTGAGGCCGTGCGCGAATGCGATGGCGGCCCCCTGCTTCATGTTGGCCTTGAGGTCGTCGTTCCACAGCTTGGCCTGCAGCTCGTCCGGCGTGACGATCATCATCACGTCGGCCCACTTGGCGGCCTCGGCCGGGGTCATGACCTTGAAGTTCGCACCCTCGGCCTTCTTGATCGACGGCGAACCGGCGCGAAGGGCGATGACCACGTCCTTGACGCCGCTATCGCGCATGTTGAGCGCGTGCGCGTGGCCCTGGCTGCCGTAGCCGACGACGGCCACTTTCTTGCCCTTGATCAGGTTAACGTCCGCATCGCGGTCGTAATACACGCGCATCGGTCTTCTCCTCTAAATTCCGGATATCGGTCGGGTGTTTCAGGGTCCGCCAGCGGGCGGGGTTATCACATGCGCCGCTCGCCGCGCGCAATGGCGACGATGCCCGTGCGGCTCACTTCCGCAAGGCCCAGCGGGGTCATCAGGTTGACGAAGGCGTCGATCTTCTCGCCCGAGCCGGTGATCTCGAACACGAACGAACCCACGGTGGAATCGATCGTCTTGGCGCGGAAGATGTCGGCGATGCGCAGGGCCTCGATCCGGTCGTTGCCCTTGGAAATCACCTTCACCAGCGCCAGTTCGCGCGCCACGTGCGGGCCTTCCTGCGTCAGGTCCGAAACGCGGTGGACGGGTACCAGCCGGTCGAGCTGCGCCTTGATCTGCTCGATGACCATGGCCGTGCCTGACGTGACGACGGTGATGCGCGACAGGTGCGCCGACGCGTCCGTCTCGGCGACGGTCAGGCTCTCGATGTTGTAGCCGCGGCCGGAGAACAGGCCGACGACGCGGGCAAGAATGCCCGGTTCGTTGTCCACGAGCACGGCGATGGTGTGGCGTTCGGTGGGTGCGGGTGCGTTCACGGGGATGAGCTTTCCGTTCGGAAGGATGGATCGGGGTGGTTCGTCGGCGGCGGGCAAAACCCGCCTAGACGAGGACCATCCCCTCTTCCGAAATCGGGCCGCTCTTGCCGCCGGTCGTGCCGGCCGACTTGTCGGTCGGCCCGAGGATCATCTCGTTGTGCGCGGCCCCGGACGGGATCATCGGGAAGCAGTTCTCCTTCTGGTCGACGCACATGTCGACCACGACGGGACGCTTCACCTTGATCATCTCCTTGATCACGTCGTCGACTTCCGAAAGCTTCGAGGCGCGCAGGCCCACGCAGCCGAACGCCTCGGCCAGCTTCACGAAGTCGGGCAGCGAGTCCATGTAGCTTTCCGAATAGCGCGAGCCGTGCAGCAGTTCCTGCCACTGGCGCACCATGCCCATGTACTGGTTGTTGAGGATGAAGGTCTTCACCGGCAGCCGGTACTGAACGATCGTGCTCAACTCCTGGATGTTCATCAGGATCGAGGCTTCGCCGGCCACGTCGATGACCAGCGATTCCGGGTGCGCGATCTGCACGCCCATCGCCGCCGGCAGGCCGTAACCCATCGTGCCGAGCCCGCCCGACGTCATCCAGCGGTTGGGCTTCTGGAACTTCATGAACTGGGCGGCCCACATCTGGTGCTGGCCCACTTCGGTCGTGATGAACACGTCGTCGCGGCCCGACGTGATCGCCTGCAGGCGCTCGAGCGCGTATTGCGGCTTGATGTTGTCGGCGGTCGACTTGCGGTAGGCGAGGCAGTCGCGCTTGCGCCATTCCTCGATCTGCACCCACCAGTCGGCCAGCGCCTTCTTCTGCGGGGCCGCACCGGCGGCGACGCGCTTCTTCCACTCGGCGATCATCGCACGGATGATGTTGCCGGCATCGCCCACGACCGGCACGTCGACGCGCACGTTCTTGTTGATCGACGAGGGGTCGATGTCGGCGTGGATCTTCTTGGAGCCCGGCGAGAAGGCGTTGAGGCGGCCGGTGACGCGGTCGTCGAAGCGCGCACCCAGGTTCACCATCACGTCGCAGCCATGCATCGTGAGGTTCGCTTCGTAGGTGCCGTGCATGCCGAGCATGCCCAGGAACAAGGGATCGGATGCCGGCATGGCGCCCAGCCCCATCAGCGTGCTCGTCACCGGAAAGCCGGTCAGGTGGGCGAGTTCGATCAGTGCCTTCGCGGCTTCGGGGCCGGAATTGATGATGCCGCCGCCGGAATAGAGGATCGGCTTCTTGGCGTTGATCATCAGATCGACCGCCTGCGAGATCGCGCGCGCGTCGGGCTCGGTCTTCGGCTTGTAGCTGGGGTGGGCGACTTCCGGGGCCGGCGAATAGGTGCCCTTGCCCATCAGGATGTCCTTGGGCAGGTCGATCACGACCGGGCCGGGTCGGCCGCTGCGCGCGACGTGGAAGGCCTCGTGCATGACCTTCGCGAGATTGCGGATGTCCTTCACGAGATAGTTGTGCTTCGTCGCCGGGCGCGTGATGCCGGTCGTGTCGGCCTCCTGGAACGCATCGTTGCCGATCAGGTGCGTGGGCACCTGGCCCGTCAGGCACACGAGCGGGATCGAATCCATCAGCGCGTCGACAAGGCCGGTGACCGCGTTCGTGGCACCGGGGCCCGACGTGACCAGCACGACGCCGACCTTGCCGGTCGAGCGCGCATAGCCTTCGGCCGCGTGCACGGCGCCGGCTTCGGCGCGCACCAGGATGTGGCGCAGCGCGTTCTGCTGGAAGAGCGCGTCGTAGATCGGCAGGACCGCACCGCCCGGATAGCCGAACAGGACCTCGACGCCCTGGTCGACCAGCGCCTTGAGGACGATCTCCGAACCCGTCATCTGGGTCGTGTCCTGGGTCGTGGTCGGGGCGGGCGCGGTCGACATTGTCCTGTCCTTTCGGGAACGGATTTATGTTGGGGCGCGGAACATAAAAGCGGTGCCGCAGTGCGTCAACGGATTTCTTTAATAAACGTGCGAATCTCTGGCATCAGACTTTCCGAATATTGCGCAGAGACAATTCTGGCCACTTTCAGCTGGCCGCGGAACCAGGTCGTCTGGCGCTTGGCGAAACGCCTTGTCGAGAACTGCAATGTCTTGATTGCACTCGATAAATCGTATTCGCCGCGCAGATGGCCGGCGAGTTCGCGCACGCCCAAGGCGCGCATCGCCGGCAACTCGTCCGACAGGCCCTGCGCGAGCAGGCCGCGCACCTCGTCGAGCGCGCCTTCCGCCACCATGCGCTCCGCGCGCGCGTCGACGGCCGCGACCTGTGCGGCGCGCGGGGGAAGGAACACCAATGTGGGCCAGTCGGCCGCGCGTGGCGGATCGGCCGCCTGATGCACGCCCAGCGGAATGCCGGTCGCGATGACCACTTCCCACGCGCGCAACACGCGCTGCGTGTCGGCCGGGCGAAGTTTGGCACCCGACGCCGGATCGCGGCGCGCGAGATCCGCGAAGAATTCCTGGTGTCCGATCTTCGCCAGCAACGCGCGCGAGGCTTCGCGCACCTCGGCCGGGATCGGCGGCACGGCCGACAGCCCCTCGACGAGCAGCTTCAGGTACATGCCTGTCCCGCCGCACAGCACGGCAAGCTTGCCCGCCTTGTTCGCCGCGTCGATCTCGCCAAGCGCCGCCGTGCGCCAGCGGCCGACCGTGCCATGCTCGGCCGCCTTCCAGATGCCGTAGAGACGGTGTGGCACGGCCGCCTCGTCGTTCGCCGATGGGCGCGCGGACAGCACGCGCAGCTCCGCGTAGACCTGCATTGAATCCGCGTTGATGACCACGCCGTCGAATTCGCGCGCGATCGCCATCGCGGCGGCGGACTTCCCCGACGCCGTCGGCCCCGCGACGATCACCGCGCGCGGCTTGCCTTCGCGAGGCTTGGTCACCATATTCGCCGTCCCATGACCCATGTCCTCGTGCTGACGGCGGATCCCGCCGCCCCGATCCTCGACGATAGCAAGCTCGTAGCATTGCGCGCGAGCCTTGCGCCCGAATTCGGCGAGGCGAAAGCGCCCGCGTGGCTCGCCCCCGGCATCGCTGCCGAACTTTTCCCGCTTGCCGGCGATCCGGCGCGCATCGCGGAGCTGGCGCGTGCGGCACTCGGGCCCCTGCCCGTCGACGTCAATCTGGTGCCCGCCGAAGGCCGCCAGAAGCGCCTGCTCGTCGCCGACATGGAATCCACGCTGATCGAGAACGAGATGCTCGACGACATCGCGCATCTGCTGGGCATCGGCGAGCGCGTGTCGACGATCACGCGCCGCGCGATGAACGGCGAACTCGATTTCCGCGCGGCATTGGCCGAGCGCGTGGGCCTGCTGAAGGGCCAGCACGTGTCGATCCTCGAACGCGCGGCCGCCGGCATCAAGGCGGTCCCCGGCGGGGCCACGCTCGCGGCGACAATGAAGGCGAACGGTGCTTTGACCGCGATCGTCTCGGGCGGTTTCACGTTCTTCACGAACCGCGTGCGCGACGCGCTGGACTTCGACCGCGACTATTCGAACGTGCTGGAGACCGCCGGCGAACATCTGGCCGGCACGGTCGCCGAGCCGGTGCTGGGCCGCGAGGCGAAGCTCGCCACGCTCGAGAAGCTCGCCGCCGAACGCGACCTGCCCTTGGAAGCCACGCTCGCCGTCGGCGACGGGGCCAACGATCTTGCGATGCTGGGGGCCGCGGGCTTCGGCGTGGCCTTCCGCGCCAAGCCGGCGGTGGCGCGCGAGGCTACCTTGCGCATCGAGCATTGCGACCTCACGGGCCTGCTCTACCTGCAGGGCTATTCGCGCGACCGGTTCGTGGGCTAGGCTCGCCCGTCATGGCCGCAACGCAACGCCTCATCGTCGGGATTTCGGGTGCCTCGGGCGCCATCTATGGCGTGCGCACGCTGCAGGCGGCGAAGAAGGCCGGCATCGAGACGCATCTGGTGCTGACCAAGACCGCCGCGATGACGCTCGCCTACGAGACCGACTGGACGGTCAAGAAGGTGCTCGCACTTGCCGACGTGGTGCATTCGTCCGACGATCTGGGGGCCGCGATCTCGTCGGGCTCGTTCCGCACGCTGGGCATGATCGTCGCCCCGTGCTCGATGCGCTCGGTCTCCGAAATCGCCTACGGCAACACGACGGGCCTGCTGACGCGCGCCGCCGACGTGCAGTTGAAGGAAAAGCGCCGCGTCGTGCTGCTGGCGCGCGAGGCCCCCTTGCATGTGGGGCATCTGAGGGCACTGACGCAGGCCGCCGAGATCGGTGCCGTCATCCTGCCGCCGGTCCCGGCTTTCTATGCGCGCCCGACCACCATCGACGAACTGGTCGGCCACACGGTCGGCCGGGCGCTGGATCTGTTCGGGATCGAAACGGATCTCGTCCGGCGCTGGGGCGAGACCCCGCGCAAGCGCTAACCGTCATGCCCGGGCTTGACCCGGGCATCCACGACTTCGGCGGTCGTAAAGCTACAAAAGGCGTGGATGCCCGGCTCAAGGCCGGGCATGACGACGTGTGTACAGATCACCCCGGCGGGGCGACCGGCAGGCCGACGAAGCGCTGCTCGCCGCCGCGTTCGACCATGATCAGCACCGACCGGCGGCCGGCGGTGCGCTGCTCGCGCACCTTTTCCTGCACCTGGGCCGGCTGGGTCATCTCGGTCTGCGCCACTTCGACGATCACGTCGCCGGGACGGATGCCGCGCTCCTGCGCCACCGACCCTTCGACGATGTCGGTGACGACGACACCCTTCTGCTTCTCGGGCAACTGGAAGCGCTGGCGCAGCTCCGGCGTGATCGGGGCAAGCGTCATGCCCAGGACCTCGGCCTGGCCCTGCGGCTGGGCCGGCGCCTGGCCGGGCCGCGGCGTGGCCGGGCCGCCGGCACTCGCCTGCTGCTCCTCTTCCAGTTCGCCGAGCTTCACCTCGAGCGTGACCGGCCCGCGGTTGCGCCACACTTCGACCTTCACCGCCTTGTCGACCGGCGTTTCGGCGACGAGGCGCGGCAGGCGGCGCATGTCGGTCACGTCCTTGCCGTCGAACTTGACGATGACGTCGCCCGACTTGATCTGCGCCTTGGCGGCCGGGCCGTTGTCCGGCACGCGCGCGACGAGGGCACCACGCGGCTTGTCGAGGCCCACGCCCTCGGCGATCTCGTCGGTCACCGACTGGATGTTGACGCCCAGCCAGCCGCGGCGCACGCGGCCGTCCTTGCGAAGCTGCTCGACCACGTTCTTGACGATCGCCGCCGGGATCGCGAAGCCGATCCCGACCGAGCCGCCCGTGGGCGAATAGATCGCCGTGTTCACGCCGACCACGTCGCCCGAAAGGTTGAACAGCGGGCCGCCCGAGTTGCCGCGGTTGATCGACGCGTCGGTCTGGATGAAGTCGTCGTAGGGGCCGGCATTGATGTCGCGCTGGCGGGCCGAGACGATGCCTTGCGTGACCGAACCGCCGAGGCCGAACGGATTGCCGATCGCCACGACCCAGTCGCCCACGCGCGCCTTGTCGCTGTCGCCGAACTTGACCGCCGGCAGCGGCGATTTCGGTTCGACCTTCAGCAGGGCAAGGTCGGTGCGCTGGTCCTTGCCGACCAGCTTGGCGACGAGGCTCTGGTTGTCGTGGAAGATGACGCGGATTTCCTCGGCCCCGTCGATGACGTGGTTGTTGGTCACGACATAGCCCGACGGATCGATGACGAAGCCCGAGCCGAGCGACTGCCCGCGGCGCTGCTGGGGCTGGTCGGGACCGCGGCCCTGGCGGTCGAAGAAGTCCTTGAAGAACTCCTCGAACGGCGAGCCGGGCGGGAACTGCGGCACGTCCGGACGGCGCTGCTGGGGCTGCTGCCCTTGCGGCCCGCGCTGGCCGGGCGGCGTGCCCGGTGCGGCGGCGGCCTGCGAGGTCACGACCTGGATGTTGACGACCGACGGCAGCAGGCGCTCGGCAAGGTCGGCGAAGGTGCTGGGAGCGAGCGTCGTGGCGACGGCGCGCGGCGGGCTGGCCGGGTTCTGCGCGAAGGCCGGTACCAGGACCGGAACCGCGAGAAGCGTCGACAGGGCGACGGTGGCGAAAACACGGGCGATCACGGCAGTGACTCCTTGTTCCGTTTAATCAGAGTTCCGTTGGATCAGACCGGGACGGCGGCTTTACGAGTATGCGCCCGCCCGGACCGATCGGGACAGGGGTACATTTAGGTTGGATTGCGGCGAAATGGCGACGCGGCCGCGTGAAAAATATGGAGGACCCGGCCGATCGGGTAACGGCGCGTGACGCCGTCCCGACCGGACCGGGCTCCGGTATCAGCGTGCCGCCGGACGGCCGGGCAGCGCATTGGGGCGCATTTCCCGGAAATAGCGGAAGAACTCGCTGTCGGGCGTCAGCACGATGGTCGAGTTCGAGTCCGCGAACGTCTTCCGGTAGGCCTCGAGCGAACGCCAGAACGCGTAGAACTCCGAGTTGGCGCCATAGGCGTTGGCCGCGATCTGAGCGGCCTCGTTGTCGCCCTGCGCGCGCAGCTCGGCCGCACGCCGGTTGGCGTCGGCGAGCAGCACGGTGCGCTCGCGGTCGGCCTCGCCCCGGATGCGCTGGGCGGCTTCGGCACCCTCGGCGCGCAGCTGGGTCGCCTCGCGCACGCGCTCGGTCTGCATGCGCGCGAAGATGGCCGGCGCGTTGTCGGGGTGCAGGTCGGCGCGCATGATCCGCACGTCGACCACCTCGATGCCGAACGCGCGGCCGGCACCCACCACGCGGGTGGTAACGTCGCGCATCAGCTCGCCTCGCCGGGGCGACAGCACCTGCTCGAACGTCACCTGGCCGAACGCGTCGCGCGTGGCCGACTGGACGATCGAGGAAAGGCGCTGGCGCATGCCAAGCTCGGTGCGCACCGACTGGAAGAACAGCAGCGGATCGGTGATCCGGTAGCGCGCGAAGCTGTCCATCACGATGCGCGTGCGGTCGCCGAGGACCACTTCGGTCGGCTCGGCGTCGAAGTCGAGCAGGCGCTTCTCGAACAGCAGCACGTTCTGCAGGAACGGGACCTTCAGCTTGAGGCCCGGCTCCTGCACGACGCGCACGGGCGCGCCGAACTGCAGGACCATCGCCTGCTGGGACTGGCCCACCGTGAAGAACAGCGACGTGCTGAGGACCGCGAGTGCGACGACGACGGCGCCGGAGATGATGAGGAAGCGGTTCATCGCGTGGCTCCTTGCGCCGGTGCGGCCCCGCCGGCGGCGGGTGCCGGGCGGCGGGTCAGGTCGTTGAGCCCCAGGAACGGCACGATGCCCTGCTGGGCGCCGGTCGCCGACTGGTCGAGGATCACCTTCTGGTTCCCGCGCAGCATGGCTTCCATCGTCTCGAGATAGAGGCGCTGGCGCGTGACTTCCGGTGCGATGCGATAGGCTTCGAGGAGGGCGAGATAGCCCGCCACGTCGCCCTGCGCGCGGTTGACGACCTGCTGGCGGTAGCCTTCGGCCTCCTGCAGCAGGCGCTGCTGCTCGCCGCGTGCGCGCGGCACGATGTCGTTGCGGTAGGATTCCGCCTCGTTCTGGGCACGCTCGCGGTCGGCGCGCGCGCGCTGCACGTCGCGGAACGCATCGACCACCTGGGCCGGCGGATCGACGGCGCGAAGTTCGATGCGGCTGACCTGGACGCCCGACTGGTAGCTGTCGAGCATCGCCTGCATGAGCTGGCTGCCGCGTTCCTCGAGCTTGGCGCGGCCTTCGGTGAGCATGTCCTGGGCCGTCATCTGGCTTGCGGCCTCGCGCATGGCGCTTTCGGCCACCGCCTTCACGGTCGCTTCCTGCGAGGCGATGTTGAACAGGAACAATCCTGCGTCGCGGATGCGCCAGAAAACGGTGTAGCGCACGTCGATGATGTTGGCGTCGCCCGTCAGCAGCAGCGCTTCCTCAGGGACCGGCCGTTCGCGGCCGCGCCCGTCGGGCGCGTCGCGGAATCCCACATTGAGCGTGTTGACCGCCGTGACCGACGGCGTCATCACGGATTCGATCGGCCACGGGATGTGATAGTTGAGACCGGGCTGCGCCGAGCGCACCCATTCGCCGAAACGCAGGATCACGCCCTGCTGGTCGGGACGCACGGTGTAGAAGCCGGTCGCGAGCCACAACGCGATGAGCGCGAGCAGGCCCAGCACGATGCCGCGTCCCGCACCCACGCCGCCGGGCAGGATCTGGCGAAGCCGGTCCTGGCCCTGCCGGATGATCTCTTCGAAATCGGGACCCTTGCCGCCGAACGGACCGCCGCCGCCAGGCCGGCCGCCCCACGGATTGGGCTTCTGGCCGCCGCCACCGCCGCCACCGCCCCAGGGACCGCCACCGCCACCTTGATTCCACGGCATCGCTTTTACGTTCCTCTCGTCCGAACCGACATTCTCTGTGTTTGGCCTATCGGGGCCGCACGCCTATATAAGCGGCGGCCCCGACGGGGCCAAGCCTGCAAAGCTTCCCATGCCCCCGACATTTGGGGTGTAATTACCCCGAATCAAGACAGGAAATCTCGTGAACGCCGCTCCGACCCCGACCGAAGCCCAGATTCTCGACGCTTTGAAGAAGATTCCCGACCCCGACCGGCGGCTCGACATCGTCGCGCTCGGCATGGTCCAGGGCCTCGTCGTCAAGGACGGGCACGTGATGTTCTCGCTCGAAATCGACGCCAAGCGCGGACCCCACATGGAGCCGCTGCGCAAGGCCGCCGAAAAGGCCGTCGAAGCGCTGCCCGGAATCCTCAGCGTCACCGCCGTGCTGACCGCGCAGAAGGCCGACCCGAAAGCTGCCCCGCCGCGCCAGGCCGGGACCGGTCCCGCCGGCGGCCCCAACGCGGCCGGCGGCAAGATGCTCGTCCCCGGCGTGAAGGCGATCGTGGCGGTCGCCTCGGGCAAGGGCGGCGTGGGCAAGTCGACGACCGCGACGAACCTCGCCCTCGCGCTCGCCGTGCAGGGTCTGAAGGTCGGCATGATGGATGCCGACATCTACGGCCCCTCGCAGCCGCGCATGATGGGCATCTCCGGCCGCCCGAATTCGCCCGACGGCAAGACTCTCACGCCCATGTCGAATTTCGGCGTGAAATGCATGTCGATGGGCTTCCTGGTGCCCGAGGACACGCCGATGATCTGGCGCGGGCCCATGGTGATGGGCGCACTCGAGCAGATGCTGCGCGACGTGGCGTGGGGCGAGCTCGACATCCTGGTGGTCGACATGCCGCCGGGCACAGGCGACGCGCAGCTCACGATGTCGCAACGTGTGCCGCTCGCCGGTGCCGTCATCGTCTCGACGCCGCAGGACATCGCGTTGCTCGACGCGCGCAAGGGTCTCAACATGTTCCGCAAGGTCGACGTGCCGGTTCTCGGCATCATCGAGAACATGAGCTTCCACATCTGCTCGAACTGCGGCCACCGCGAGGAAATCTTCGGCCATGGCGGCGCCCGGCGCGAGGCCGAGAAGCTGGGTGTGGAGTTCCTGGGCGAAGTTCCGCTGCACATCGCCATCCGCGAGACCTCCGACGCCGGCACGCCCATCGTGATGAGCCAGCCCGACGGCGAGCACGCCAAGGCCTACCGCGCCATCGCCGCAAAGATTTGGGCGAAGGTCGAAAAAGGTCTCGCCAGCGGGGCGACGGCGGGCCCGCGCATCGTCATCCAGTAGTTCGACGAACGCCTCCGGCTTGGGTAGACTCCACGTTCAACGAGTCGAGTCGGGATCCCCTTGCCCATGGCGCTGCGCCCGTCCACGAAGTTCGCTTTCGCATTCGCTGCTCTCGGTGCGCTGACGGCCTGCGCGGACCTGACCGGGTCGCGCCCGGCGGTGACGGTGCTTCCGCCGCCGCCCGCACCGCCCTCGCTGTCCCAGCCGGCCGCCCCGCCCCCGCAGATGGCGCCCATGCAGGCGCCGGCCCCGGCCGCCGCACCGGCGGTGCGTGCCGCCAACGGCGCGCTTGCCGGGCACCTCGCCTCGTACCGCACGGCCGAAAGCGCGCAGGCTGGCTGGCAGCAGCTCGTGCGCGCCCAGCCCGCCCTCCAGACGCTCAAGCCTTATTACGTCGCCGCCACGATCAACGGCCAGCCTTGGGTGCGCGTGCTGGCGGGCGATTTCCCGAACGCCGAAGAGGTCAACCGCTTCTGCAACTGGGCGCGCGCACAGCGCCTCTACTGCGTGCCGATGACGATCAATTCGGCCGGCCAGGCGATGCCGGCCGCGACCGCCGCCCCGCGCCCGCAACGCCAGCCGCGCGGCACGCCGCAGCCGGCCGCACCGGCCGCCGCACCGGCGGCACCCGCCGGGCAATCCATGATGACACCGGCCCAGCCGGCACCGCCGCCGGTCGCGGCAGCACCTGCCGCCGTGGCGCCGCCGCCGGCAGCACCCGCCCAGCAGGTCGCCAATCCCGCGATGCAGCCGCCCCAGCCCCTCGCCCCGCCGCTGCCCCCGCGCCGCCAGCCCAGCCAGCCGGCGCTGCCGCAATAATTCAGCGTCCCAGCGTTTCCATAAGCTCCGTCCACTCGCGCTTCGAGAGGCCGGATTTTTCCTGGGTCACGTTCTCGCCGGCGAGCAGGCGCTTGATCACGCCAAGACCGGGGCCGGAGACCGACACGCCCGACATGCGGTAGTCCTCGAACGCCTCGTGCGCGATCGGACACCAGCGCTTGACCACGTCGCGGATCGCGTCGGCATAGACGCGGATCTCGTACTGCGCGTGGGCGTCGGCGCGCAGGCTGAGGAAGTGGAAGAGGTTGTTGAGGTCGATCTTCCAGTACCACTGCGTATACCAGTTGGTCGGCAGAACCATGCGCGCGAGCTCGCGCGCGAGGCCCGGACGGGTGGCATCCGCCCCCTCGCCCTCGTTGAGCAGGTCGGTGTAGGCGGCATACGCATCCGACGACAGCTTCTCGATCGCCGAAAGTGCCCGCTCGGCATTGCTGCCTTCGAGCAGGTCGCCGCGGCCCTGGCGGTTGGACGTCGACTGCGCGGCAAGCTGGTCGGCCGCCGGGACGTAGAACTCGCGGTCGAGGATCGAATAGCGCGCCGAATATTCGTTCACGTTGGCCGTGCGGTGGCGAATCCACTGGCGCGCGACGAAGATGGGCAGCTTCACGTGCA